>NZ_AQXW01000004.1 GCF_000376825.1 Demetria terragena DSM 11295
CAGCAGACTACTGGGTTGATAGGCCGGATGTGGAAGCACAGTAATGTGTGTAGCTGACCGGTACTAATAAGCCGATAACTTGACCATAATTAACCATAAGAACAAAACAAAGCATGAATACGCGTCCACTATACAATATCTGAAACAACACACCACAACACCAAACCCCCCGTACGCGGGAACAAGGGTTTGAGAAGAATGTTGGTGAAACAGTTTCATAGTGTTACGGCGGTTATAGCGGAGCGGGAAACGCCCGGTCACATTCCGAACCCGGAAGCTAAGCCCTCCAGCGCCGATGGTACTGCACTCGGTAGAGTGTGGGAGAGTAGGACACCGCCGGACTACCATTCATGAAGATGGTGTCAGGGACTGTGCGACTTTAGTCGCTGTCTCTGGCACCATCTTTTTGTCGTTCCGTAGTGCTATCTGCCGAATGCGGCAGGAGGAGAGGTCCGTCGTGAGTCGCGAAGAGGATGCAGGCAAGGGTTCCGCACGACGCCCGGACGACGGCCGTGGCGAACGCTGGCGCCGTGCGAGTGGTCGTGACAACGAACGCCAGGACAGCCCCCGTAGCCGCGACGGTCGTAGTGAGGAGCGTCGTACCTCGGCGTCACGTCCTGGACCGCGTTCCTGGGACCGGGGACCACGTCCAAAGGATGGTGGTCCCCGAAGGGAGCCGGTCATTCCCGAGGACATCACCGGTCAGGAACTTGACCGGTCAGTGTGGCGTGAGATGCGGACACTGTCCAAAGAGAACGCTGAGGGCGTGGCGCAGCATCTGGTAGCGACGGTGTCCTTCCTGGATGACGATCCGGACCGTGCCCTCGAGCACGCACAGACGGCGGCGCGGCGCGCTGGGCGTGTGGCGGCAGTGCGTGAGGGGCTCGGCCTGGTCCACTACCGGCGGGGAGAGTTCAGTGATGCCCTGCGGGAGTTCCGGACGGCTCGGCGACTGTCTGGCTCGCACCACCTCCTGCCCTACATGGCGGACTGTGAGCGTGGGCTGGGTCGACCTCAGCGCGCCCTCGACCTGGCCGCTTCTCCGGAAGCCAAGACGTTGGGCGAAGAAGACAATATTGAACTCGCGATCGTGGTGTCAGGTGCGCGACGTGACCTAGGACAGCCTGATGCGGCCGTCATGGTTCTCCGCATTCCTGCGCTGCAGAAGGCTAACCAGCAGCCCTGGGCCGCTCGGCTGCTGTACGCGTACGCCGACGCGGTGCTCGCCACCGGTAAAGACGACGAGGCCCAGGAGTGGTTTAGCCGGGCGGTGGTTGCCGATCAGAACCAAGAGACCGATGCCGCGGAGCGTCTGGCCGAACTTCAAGGCGTGGTTCTGGAAGACCTGGACGACGGCGAGGACCTTGACGATGCTGAGCCGGCAGACGACGAGACCGAATAGTTCACAGGCCTACGTCCTGGTCTGCCCGCCTTTAGCCGGTTTTCCACAGGGCCCGGTCCGCGCCGTGCGCTTGATTGCAGTTCGGACCAGGCTTGCCCTTACCTAGAGGAAGGGCGAACACGTGGACAAGGCTTACATATCCAGCAACGAGGTACGCCTCGTGGGGCGGGTCAGTGCAGCCGCTGAAGAGCGAACGTTGCCAAGTGGCGATGTGCTGGTGACCTTTCGGATTTCCGTACCTAGAGAGACACATCGTCGGTCGCCCGGCGCTCGGCAGGGGCGTACGCCATCAGTGGATGCGATTGACATCGCGTGCTTCACGGCCGCCACCCGTCGTCGCGCCCTGCGGTTCAAGGATGGTGAGCGCGTTGAGGTTGCGGGCGCTCTGCGAAGGCGTTTCTTTCGTACCGCGCGCGGTACGGAGTCGAGGTACGACGTGGAGGCCACCGGACTGCGGAAGGCACCGGCACAATAGGACTATGTGTGATGTGGTCTCGACCCCGCTCGATGGCATGGATGGCTTGGTCTGCGACCTCGATGGGGTGGTGTACGCAGGACCTAAGGCAATCCCGGGGGCAGTGGAATCGCTGAATGAGATCAGTGACCGGCTGCCGGTACTTTTTGCCACGAACAACGCCTCCCGCCCGCCAGATGTGGTGGCTGGGCACCTGCACGATCTGGGCATCACGACGACCACTGACCGAGTGGTGACCAGTTCCACCGCCGGAGCGCGCGTGCTTGCCGATTTGTTGCCCGCTGGCACGCAGGTTCTTGCGGTGGGCGGTATCGGTGTCGCTCGCGCGCTCGAGGACGTCGGCCTGCAGCCGGTGGGCGCGGTTGATTGCACGACGTCGCTTCCGACCGCCGTTCTGCAGGGCTACGGGCCCGATGTCACCGCGACCGACCTCGCGACGGCGTCCTTCGCGGTGGCGGCTGGTGCACGATGGGTCGCGACCAATCGTGACCTGACCTTGCCGACCGAGCGGGGTCCGGCGCCGGGCAACGGTGCTCTCGTCGCCGCAGTCGCGATCGCCACCGGTGTGGAGCCCGAGTCGGTCGGCAAGCCAGGGCCGTTGATGTATCAGCAAGCGGCTGATCTGGTGGATGCTCAACCCCGACGCATGCTCGGTGTGGGCGATCGACTGGAAACCGATATTGCGGGTGCCAGAGCCGCGGGGATGAAGTCGGCGATGGTGTTGACCGGCGTACACGGGCCGCTGGATCTGGCCGTCGCGCTGCGCGACATGCGGCCGGACTTCATCCTGAACGACCTCACGGACCTCTTGACCCCCTATGAACCAGTGTGCCGCGCCGGGGAGTGCGAGTTCACCTGCGGTCCCGCGCGATCAGGCTGGACCGGCAACCGTCTTGAGTTCTCCGGCGGCGGGATTGAACGCGTACGCGTCGTGCTCGCCGCGCTATGGCAGGCACGCGATCAGGAGATGCTCGACGCGGACGCCGCCAGGGAGGTGATGCGCAGTAGCGTGGGCCTTGATGAGTTGCGTTAAAGCGACGCACCCACAGCGTGAAGGTTAAGAGAGGCTGACGATGACACTGAATACCCATCACCTACGGGCTGCGATGCAATTCCTTGCGGGCGCTGGAGAAGTAACGCGAACCAAGGCTGTCGAGACTGCGCAGTTCCTGCTGAGCCTTCCGGCTCAGATACCCGGTGGAGCCGAGACGGCTGATCGTGCCGTGGCAGTGTCGAAGCAAGCGAGTGACCTCGCGGACGAGTTGATCAGCGCCGCAGCGGCGAACCAAGAGAATCTGCGACACATGATTCAACACGAGATCTCTACCCAACTCGGGCGTCTTGGCCTGTCAGGTGGCGCCGACCAGGAGGCTCCGTCCGCCGCGCCAGCGACGAAGACTGCACCGGCAGCGAAGAAGACGGCGGCAAAGAAGGCCACAGCGAAGAAGGCTGCGCCAGCGAAGAAGGCCGCGGCAAAGAAGTCGGCACCTGCCACGAAGAAGGCCGCGCCAGCGAAGAAGACGGCCGCGAAGAAGGCCGCGCCAGCCAAGAAGGCCGCCGCAAAGAAGACCACAGCCAAGAAGGCTGCGCCAGCGAAGAAGACGGCGGCAAAGAAGACTGCGCCGACGTCGAGCACCTCAACCACGACATCCACTCAGACTCCACCATCTGGAGCCACTGAGGGTCAGGCGTGACCGAAGACCAGACACCTGTTCAGGCGCCGGAGCCGACTGCTCCTACGCCTGAACCGGCCACCTCACCCCCAGACCGAATCAACCTCGATCTCCCTCCTCGTGAACCCACCGGGGACGCAGACGTCGACCATGCGCTGGCGGCACTGGACGATGTCAGCGGCGCTGGGCTCCAGGAACACCTGGAGGCAGTGGAGGCCGCTCAGGGTGCGCTGCAGCAGCGGCTAGCCGATACCCGTGGGTGATACCGAGCCGGGTAATCGCGATGGCCGACTCTGAATCCGACCTGTCGCACGCTCCGCGAGAGCGAGTCGACCAGGCCCTGGTGGCCCGCGGGCTGGCGCGTAGTCGCGCGCTCGCACGGGAGTACGTCAAGGCCGGTCGAGTGCTCCGTGATGGGGTCCCCGTTCGCAAGCCGTCCGAGGCTGTGGCGACGGACGCAAGCCTGGAAGTCTCGGGCGAGGTCGACCCTTGGGTGGGGCGCGCGGCGTACAAACTGTTGGCCGTGGTGGAGGCATTCCGGCCATACCTTGACGCCGCTGAGCGCCGGTGCCTAGATATCGGTGCCTCGACGGGCGGGTTTACGCAGGTGCTGTTGGCGCAGGGAGCATCGGAGGTGACGGCCCTCGACGTCGGACATGGTCAACTGGCGCAAGTGCTGCGTGATGACCCGCGAGTGGTGGAACGCTCCGGCACGAGCATCCGCGACGTGGGAGCCCAGGACCTTGGCGGTCCCTTTGACATGGTCGTAGTCGACCTCAGTTTTATCTCCCTTCGGCTGGTGATGGACCGGGTCGCTCAATGTGTGACAGCCACTGGCGATGTCATCGTCCTAGTCAAGCCGCAGTTTGAAGTAGGCCGCGCCGCGTTGAGCAAGACGGGCGTCGTGACGTCGGCCGTGCAGCGCGTCCAGGTAGTCCAAGACGTAGTGGAGTCGGCGCGCGCGCAGGGCCTGTATCCGCATGGGCTCCTCCATAGTCCCGTGCGTGGGACAACGGGCAACGTGGAGTACCTGCTCTGGTTGGCGCCGCGGACAGACGGCATGATGAGCACAATGGACCTCACCACCGCACTGGACCCGGCCGGCCGATGACCGCGACCGGAGACGTCCGCCCGCGAGCGGAGTCAGGCCAGCCGCGCCGAGTGTTGTTGGTCGGGCACCCCGGTCGCCCACGCGCCGTCGAGGTGGCGCGCGAACTGGTCGATGCGCTGGGCCGCCACGGAATCACCATGACCGGAGACGAGGTCGAGCTCCAAGAGTTCGGCCTGCTGGGGCGATCCAACGTCGAAGCGGTCAATCTGCATGAGCCAGCCGAGGGCACCGAGCTCGTCGTCGTCCTCGGCGGTGATGGCACGATCCTGCGCGCGGCCGAGATCGTTCACTCCTATGGACTGCCCCTCTTGGGTATCAACCTGGGGCACGTTGGATTCCTGGCTGAAGCCGAACCCGAAGACATCGACCACATCGTGGCCGGAATTGTGGACCGTTCCTGGACGGTGGAGCAGCGACAGACCCTCGAGGTCACCGCGCGCAAAGACGGCGAGATCATCTGCACCGGTTGGGCACTCAACGAGGCCACGGTCGAAAAGGCGGCCAGAGAGCGGATGCTCGAACTGGTCATCGAGATTGATGGCAGGCCACTGTCCCGGTGGGGCTGCGACGGGGTGGTCATGGCGACGCCCACGGGTTCGACTGCCTACGCTTTCAGCACAGGTGGACCCGTGATCTGGCCCGGAGTTGAGGCGCTCCTGGTGTGCCCGATCTCGGCGCACGCACTGTTCTCTCGACCTTTGGTGCTCGGTCCCGATGCGCGTCTCGCGATTGAACTTCTGACCTCCACAGAGAGCCGGGGCGTCCTGTGGTTTGACGGACGTCGACCCTTCGAGTTGCCCGCTGGTGCCCGCATCGAAGTGCAGCGAGGCCATCGGACCGTCGACTTAGCTCGGCTGACGCCGTCGCCATTCGTGGATCGGCTCGTCGCCAAGTTCGACCTCCCGGTCGCAGGTTGGCGCGGTCAGCGTGAACGGCGCGGCTGAATCGCCCCGCCTCCCTAGCCTCACTACAGTGATCGCGTGCTGAAAGAGATCCGCATCCAAGGGCTTGGCGTCATTGACGACGCCACGATTCCCCTTGGCGCCGGCCTCAACGTGCTCACTGGCGAAACCGGCGCAGGCAAGACCATGGTGGTGTCGGCGTTGGGCCTGCTACTCGGGGAGCGTGCCGACAGCGGCCGCGTGCGTACCGGCAGCGATCGTGCCTCAGTCGAAGGCCTCGTCGACGTGCCGCCAGATCATCCTGCTGCTGTTCGAGCCAAAGAAGCCGGTGGCGACGTCCAGGACGGCTTGATCCTTGCGCGAACCGTCGCAGGCACGGGCCGCTCCCGGGCGTTCGTCGGTGGGCGCTCGGCGCCGGTCTCGGTGCTCGCCGATCTTGGTGAGCACCTGGTCGCGGTCCACGGTCAGGCCGATCAATGGCGATTGCAGCGACCCGACCAGCACCGTGTCGTGCTGGATGCCTTCGGCGGCGACGCGATCCGCAAGCCGCAGGAGCGCTACCAGGAGCTCCTGCACGATTGGCGCCAGAGCCGACGTGAGCTGGCCGACCTCATGGCCCAACGTCGAGAACGCGCGCAACGCCTGGCCATGTTGACCAAGGCCCTTGAGGAGATCGAGCAGGTCAACCCGCAACCAGGGGAAGACGACTCGCTCCGGGAAGAAGCCGACCGCCTAACCCACGTTGATGCCCTGCAAGATGCCGCGCACACCGCGCAACTGGCCCTTCTCGGCGACGATCACGACGCGACCCACACTGCCGCCACCGTGACTGAGCTCGTGGCGCAAGCCCGTAGCGCGCTCAATGCTGCGGCCGGTCTGGATCCGACGCTGGCCGGGCTCGACAAGAGGCTCCAGGAGGTGGGTGTGCTCGCCGGCGAGTTGGGCGCCGATCTGGCCAGTTACCTCGCCGACTTGGACTCTGACCCGGCCCGGCTCGCGCAGATCCACGAGCGTCGGGCCACCCTCACGGCCCTGCAACGCAGCTACGGCGACACCCTCGAGGACGTCCTTGAATGGAGCCGCAACGCGGCAGTCGAGGCCGGCGAACTCGCCGGAACTAGTGATCGTGTCGAAGAACTCGAGCGCGCTGTTGCCGAGCTCGAACCGGCGGTGGGAGAGGCCGCAAGCGCGCTATCCGAGGCCAGGAAGGTAGCGGCCGCTGATCTTGCCGAGCAGGTCAGTGATGAGTTGGACCACCTCGCGATGGCCTCGGCCCAGCTCAGCGTTCAGGTGAGCCAACGCGAGGAGCAGGACGGACTGCCGCTGCCCGACGGGCGGCGCGTCCTGGCCCACCCCCATGGCGTCGATGACTTGGAGATCCTGCTGGCCGCAGGGTCGGGAACTCCGCCCCGGAGCGTGGCCAAGGCCGCCTCCGGCGGTGAGCTGTCCCGCGTGATGCTTGCCCTTGAGGTCGTGACTGGGTCCGGTGATGTCCCCACCTTTGTGTTCGACGAGGTCGACGCCGGCATCGGTGGTGCCGCCGCATTAGACGTCGGAGCACGCCTTCAGGCACTTGCCCAGCATGCGCAAGTGATCGTCGTGACCCACCTCGCCCAGGTCGCGGCGTACGCCGATCGGCACTTGGTAGTACGCAAAGAGGACGACGGTCATGTGACGTCAAGTGGTGTTGTTCTAGTCGAGGGGCGAGAGCGCGAATCTGAACTTGCCCGGATGCTCGGCGGAAAGAGCGATAGCTCGACCGCCCGCAAACACGCACGCGAACTCCTGGCCGCAGCGGCTCAGGTTGACCAGTAGAGGGCGCGTCCCGTGGCACGATGGACCGCGATGAAGAGTCCGCTCCGTCGGCGCGATAACGCCAAGCCCGCCGCACAGACCATCGGCACCGTGCGTGTGGATTCTCGGACCAAGAATCTGACGAAGCGGTTGCGTCCAGGAGATCTGGCGATCATTAATCATCGCGACATCGATCAAGTGAGCGCTGAGGCGCTGGTGGCGTGTCGGCCGTGTGCGGTGGTCAACGCCGCCCCATCGATCAGCGGGCGCTATCCCAACCTCGGCCCGCGCATCCTGATTGACGCGGGAATCCCGCTCCTCGATCATGTCGGCGCGGGCGTCATGGCCGTAGCAGAAGGCGAACTGGCGCACGTCGAAGCAGACCAACTATTCCTCGGTGATGAGCCAGTCGCGACTGGAACTGTCTTGACGGCTGAGCTGATTGAGGACCTCATGGACGAGGCCCGTGCTGGCCTCTCGGTGCAGATGGAGGCATTCGCCGACAACACCATGACCTACCTGCGAGAAGAGCGGGATCTGCTGCTCAACGGCGTGGGCGTGCCCGACGTACGCACCGACATGGACGGTCGAGCCGTGCTAGTTGTCGTACGTGGCTACCACTACAAGGAAGACTTGCAGATGCTTCGGCCCTTCATCCGGGATCGAAAGCCTGTCCTGATCGGTGTTGATGGCGGGGCCGATGCGCTGGTGGAGGCCGGTTACCGGCCCGACCTCATCGTGGGCGACATGGACTCAGTCAGTGATGCCACGCTTGCCAGCGGCGCTGAAGTGGTCGTGCACGCCTACCGCGACGGCCGGGCGCCGGGAATGCAGCGAGTCGAGGAACTGGGCGTCGAGAACGCCGTCGCCTTCCCGGCCACCGGGACCAGCGAGGACATTGCCATGTTGCTCGCGGACGACCTCGGAGCAGAGCTCATCGTGGCTGTCGGCACGCACGCGACCCTCGTGGAGTTCCTGGACAAAGGCCGAGCAGGCATGGCCTCAACCTTCCTCACCCGACTACGAGTCGGCGGCAAACTCGTCGACGCTAAAGGCGTGAGCCAGTTGTACCGCAACAGTGTCCCCACCTGGTCTCTCTTCATGTTGGTGGTGGCCGGTCTGTTTGCCTTAGTGGTGGCGCTGTCGGTCACACAGGCTGGATCAGCCATGCTTCAGGTCATGGGTGCTCGGTGGGATGACCTCTGGTCGTGGTTGGTAGGAGTCGTGACGTGATTGATTTCCGCTACCACCTGGTGTCCATCGTGGCGGTCTTTCTGGCTTTGTCGGTCGGCATCGTGATCGGCGCGACCTCGCTGCAGGGCAAGGTCGCTGGAACCCTCGAAGGCCAAGTCACTCAGTTGCGCGATGACAAGCAGCAACTACGTGGTGAACTCGGTGCCGCGAACGAGGGCAGCCGCCGCCAGGACCAGTACGCCGAGGACGTGGCACCGCGTGCCCTCAACAGTCAACTCAAGGGGCGCACGGTTGCGGTCGTGGCCCTGCCTGACACGCCGGGCTCCTTCGTCCGCGACAGCCGGGACAGCCTGGCACTGGCTGGCGCGACCGTCACCTCGACCACCGAGCTCAGCACCAATTGGGTCGACGGCGACGCGAAAGAGACCATGCAAGTGCTCAAGCGGGCTGGTCGAGCGCAAGGGGTCGCGGTCGACTCGCTTCCCGAGAGCCGCCTGGGTGGCCTGGTGCTCGCCGAGGCATTGAGTGTCAAGCCTGGTGCAGGAGCCTCCGCACGCGACCTGCGGCCGGGCCTATCCACCCTGGTGGATAGCGACCTGATCTCGGTAGAACCCAGTACCCCTCCGCGCGCCGACTCAATCGTCGTGCTGTGGCCGGGGATGGAGAAGTCGGTGCCGGGATGGGTCAATCTAGTGACGGCGGTTGGGCTCTCTGGTCGACCGGCTGTCGGCGTCTCGGCGGAACCCGTGAAGTCGAATGGCCAGCCCGCCGACGCGATGATCTCTACGCTGCGAGACAGCGCCGAGGTGACCGGAACGATGAGCACGATTGATCACGGGGAGCGGCCCACGGGTCTCGCCGCTATGGTGCTCGCGCTGCGTGACGAATACTCCGATAACTCCGGCCACTACGGCTTGGACGAAGATGCGGTCGCCGCCGCACCCAAGGTCAATGAAAAGGCCGAGGAGCCCGAGCCGTGACCCGCGCGCGCGTCGTGGCAGGCGCCGCGGCGGGCGCGACGTGCGTACGTCTCCTGCTGCATCGATCTGACCTGCTCCCGGGAGGTCGCCAGACCTGGGAGCGCACCAACCACGCTGGACGGACCGTGTCCCTCGCGGAAGGCCCGGCGGTGGTGTGCGGGACCGCAGCCGCCATCATCGGGTCACCACCCGCAGGGTGTGCGGCGGTGGCCTCCGGTGGCCTGGGCATGCTCGATGACCTCCTCGGAACGACCGAAAGCAAGGGCCTCCGTGGACACCTTCGGGCCCTTCGCGCCGGTGACCTGACCACCGGTGCCGTGAAAGTGGTCGGCTTGGCGGCGGTGGGCCTCATGTCCGCGGCGGCGATAGACCGCCGGATGACACCTAGCACGCTGGCCGCAGGCGCGGTGATCGCGGGGTCGGCCAACCTCATCAACTTGTTCGACCTACGCCCCGGACGAGCGCTCAAGGTTGGTCTGGTGCTGAGCGGGCCCATCCTGGTCGGCGGCGATTTCGCTGAAGGAGTGCTCGTCGGGACGTGCCTTGCCGCACTCCCGGAGGATGTGGCCGCTCAACAGATGATGGGGGACACCGGGGCAAACGCCGTGGGCGCACTGCTCGGTGCGGTGCTCGTCGAACGGGTCGGGTGGCGGGGGCGTACCGCCGCACTGGCACTGATCACCGGTCTCACCCTGGCCTCTGAGCGAGTCAGTTTTTCGCGCGTCATCGCAGGCAACACCTACCTGCGCCGCTTCGATGAGTGGGGTCGAGCGCGCTCGTGAGTGGCAGCGGGTCTGGACGCGGGCAGCAGATCGTGGCAGCGGTGGGACTCATTGCCGTCGCGACGCTGGCATCACGCATCGTTGGATTCGGCCGCTGGTTGGTCTTCTCCGCCACGGTGGGCGGCACCTGTGTAGGGGAGACGTACGCCACCGTCAACCAACTCCCCAACGTGTTGTTCGAAGTCGCTGCAGGAGGCGCGCTCGCCGCCGTGGTGATCCCGCTCGTGGGGCGGGCGCTTGCACAACGGGATCGAGTACGCGCCGATCACATCGCCTCCGCGCTGCTGACCTGGGCGTTGGCGCTCCTGCTCCCACTGGCCGTGCTGTTGGGCCTACTCGCGCAGCCGCTGACCTCGGCGCTGCTGGGTGATAACTGCTCGTCCGGTGCTCGCGATGACCTTGCGGTGCGCATGCTGCTGGTGTTCGCGCCGCAGGTCCCGCTCTACGCGGTGGGGATCATCCTGGGAGCCGTGCTCCAGGCACATCGCCGATTCCTGGCTGCCGCCATCGTGCCGCTGCTCTCCAGCGCGGTCGTCATCGTGGCCTACCTGACGTATGGCGTACTCGCCGACGCGTCGGGAGAACCGGGGAGTCTGTCGACGGGAGCGGAAATCGCTCTCACCGGCGGGACGACCCTGGGGGTGGTCGCTATGAGCCTGCCGCTGCTGTGGCCGATCCGACGGGCTGGGGTACGACTGCGTCCCACCTGGGCCTTTCCGCCCGGTGAGGCAGCGCGAGCCCGGCAATTGGCAGGTGCCGGAATGCTGGCGCTGATGGCGCAACAGGGAGCTGTTCTCGCCACGATCTGGGTCGCTAACCACGGAGGCTCAGTGGGCGCGCTCAACGTCTATACCTACGTCCAGGCCGTGTACCTCCTGCCTTACGCGGTCCTGGCGGTGCCCATTGCCACCGCGGCGTTTCCCAGCATGGTGGGGGCCGATGACCTCGACCCCGCTCCGGGGCGCGTACTCACCGCGGCGCTGCGCGGGGTACTCGTCGCTGGTGGGGTTGGTGCCGCAGTGCTGGTGGCGGCAGCACCAGCCATCGGAGATTTCTTCCTGTATCTCGATGTCGGTCGCGACACTGGCGGCGCCTCGAGCCTTGCGGCGATGGGGTCCACCGTGACTGCCTATGCCGTTGGGTTGTTGGGTTTCGCAGTTGCGGCGCTGCTCCAACGTGCCCTCTACGCGCGTGGGCGCAGCTGGACGACCGGCGCGGCAGTGGCCGTGGGCTGGTTGATTGCTGCGGTGATGCCCCTTCTGCTGGTGCGCTCACAGATCGGATCGGCCGATGCGTTGCGGATCCTCGGGTGGAGCAGTTCCGCGGGGATGTTCGTTTCGGCGGGAGTCCTTGCCGTCCTCGTCGGTCGAGTCTGGGGAAGGACCGTGATCAAGGAGGCAAGCCGCACCTGGATCACGGTGCTCGTCGCGGCGCTCGTATCGGGCGTTGTCGGTCGACTTGTGGCGAGCACCATGCCCACCGACGGGCTCGGATCGGCGGCCGGTGCAGGAATTCTGGGTGGCGTTGTGACACTGGTGCTATTTGTCGGCATTCTGTGGCTCGGGGACCGGAGCGCGTTGCGCTTGGCATGGACCAGGAAGGTGGCATGAGCGAGAACTCCGTACTCCTGGTTGTGGGCCGGGTCGCTGGTGGGGCGGGACGCCACGTCTATGAACTTGCCGCGGGGCTCGACGACCTCGGTTGGCGAGTAGTGGTGGCGTGTCCGGAAGCCGTCGCCGAGAACTATCGCTTTGCCGACATTGGTGTCGACGTCGTGACGGTTGAGATCGGCGCACGTCCCGACCCTCGACACGATGTGGTCGCCGTACGCAGGTTGCGCCGCGCGGCCGGCGACGTCCAGGTCGTTCATGCCCATGGCCTGCGCGCGGGTGCATTGGCGTGTCTCGCGGTGGCCGCGACCGTGCCGGTGGCGGTGACACTGCACAACGCGGCGCCCTCGGGTCGCTCGGGCCGGGTGGTCTTCGACATCCTGCAGCGGATCGTGGCGCGGCGTGCCGACGCGATCCTCGCGGTGTCAGAAGACCTCAACGCTCAACTGGCGCAGTTGGGTGCGACGTCCATACGGCCGGCCGTTGTTGCGGCCGCGCCGCCACGGCCACCTGAACGAGAGCGCGCCGAGGTACGCGAGGAACTGGGCGACCCTGACGTGCTCGCCTTGACGGTGGGTCGGCTGGCACCGCAAAAAGACCTTGACGGGCTCCTCGACGCGATCGGGCAACTCAGCCCGGATCTCGACCTCCTGCTCGTGATCGCCGGCGATGGTCCGCAGCGAGACGCGCTCGCGGACCGGATCGCGACCGAGGGACTGCACGTGCGTCTTTTGGGCAGTCGTGACGACATCCCGGATCTGCTGGGCGCCGCGGACCTGGTGGTTTCCTCGGCGCGCTGGGAGGGGCAGCCCGTATGGCTACAAGAAGCGATGCATGCCGGCGTGCCGGCCGTCGCGACGAACGTGGGCGGGACACGCGCAATCGTCGGAGAAGGCTCGCTCCTCATTCCATCCGGAGATTCGGCGCGCCTCGCGCAGGCGATCGAGAGACTCGCGCTCGACCGAGAATTGCGGGATTCTCTTGCTGCACAAGCCCTTTCGCAAGGCCAGACGTTGCCGACCCGGGCGGACGCCGTACGCGCCGCGGAAGCGATCTACACAGAGCTGAAGGGGCGCCCGCGCGCAGGTCACCGTTCGCGATGACGTAGGGTGACAGTCCGTGGCGGAGCAGACCAAGCACATCTTTGTGACCGGAGGCGTAGCCTCATCGCTCGGCAAGGGGCTCACGGCCTCAAGCCTCGGACGTCTACTTCGAGCGCGTGGCCTTAAGGTCACGATGCAGAAGCTGGACCCTTATCTCAACGTCGACCCTGGGACGATGAACCCGTTCCAGCATGGCGAGGTGTTCGTCACCGACGACGGCGCCGAAACGGACCTGGATATCGGGCACTACGAACGCTTCCTCGACGTCAACCTCAGCGGCAGCGCCAATGTGACAACCGGCCAGGTCTATAACACGGTGATCGCCAAGGAGCGCCGTGGCGAATACCTCGGCGACACCGTGCAGGTCATCCCGCACATCACCAACCAGATCAAAGACCGCATGCGCGCGGAGGCATCCGCGGCGAGCCCGCCAGACCTGATCATCACCGAGATCGGCGGAACTGTCGGGGATATTGAGAGTCTGCCCTTCTTGGAGGCGGCCCGCCAGATTCGTCAGGATGTCGGCCGTGACAACGTCTTCTTCCTGCACGTGTCGCTCGTGCCATACCTGGCGCCAAGCGGCGAACTGAAGACCAAGCCGACGCAGCACTCGGTGGCAGCGCTCCGCCAGGTCGGTATCCAGCCGGACGGCTTGGTCTTGCGCGCCGACCGCGAAATTCCCGTGGATATCAAGGACAAGATCTCGCGGATGTGCGACGTCGACTCCGAGGGCTGCGCCGCGTGTGTCGACGCGCCCAGCATCTACGACATTCCCAAGGTGCTGCATCGCGAAGCGCTAGACGCATTCGTCGTGCGACGCCTGGGCCTGCCCTTCCGTGATGTCGATTGGTCCGCCTGGGATGACCTCCTGGCCCGGGTGCACCACCCCGAGCACGAGGTCGAGGTAGCCCTTGTCGGCAAATACATCGACCTGCCGGACGCGTACCTATCGGTGACCGAGGCCTTGCGCGCCGGTGGTTTTGCGCACGACGCCAAGACACGCATCCGGTGGGTTGCCAGTGACGACTGCGGCACGCCAGAGGGCGCCTCGAAGGCGCTCGCCGGCGTCGATGCGGTCCTGGTGCCGGGCGGATTCGGGATTCGCGGGATCGAAGGCAAACTCGGCGCTCTGACCTGGGCTCGCGAGCGGAAGGTACCCACGCTCGGAATCTGCCTCGGCCTGCAGTGCATGGTCATCGAGTACGCCCGCAACGTCGCCGGCATCGAGGGCGCCTCGTCCAGTGAGTTTGACTCCGAGACCAAGGCGCCTGTCATTGCGACGATCGAAGAGCAGAAGGCATTCGTTGAGGGCGGCGGCGACCTGGGCGGCACGATGCGCCTTGGAGCGCAGCGCGCGGTGTTGAAGGAGGGCTCTGTGGTGGCGCAGGCATACCGTGCGTCAGCGGCCTCCGAACGCCATCGGCACCGTTACGAGGTCAACGGCGAGTATGTCGAGCAACTGGAACAGGCGGGGCTGGTCGTGTCTGGGAAGCACCCGGACCTGGGGTTGGTCGAGTTCGTCGAGCTCCCGTCCGAGGCGCACCCGTACTACGTCTCGACCCAGGCGCACCCAGAATTCAAGAGCCGTCCCGACCGGGCTCATCCGCTCTTTGCGGGCCTGATCGGCGCGGCGATCGACGAGCAGCGTGCGAGTCGGCTGGTTGAGGTCGAACGGCCTAAGGCCGAGGACGCATCATCGTGACCGAGCCGCTGGCAGACCGCGTCGAGTCCCGGCCGGTCCGCTCGCATGAAGTCCTTCATGACGGGCTGGTGTGGTCGTTGGTTCGCGACGAGGTGGACCTGGGCGACTCCATCGTCACTCGCGAATACATCGAGCATCCTGGCGCCGTCGGTTGCGTGGCCCTGGATGACCAGGCGCGGGTATTGCTAATCCAGCAGTACCGCCACCCCGGGCAAATCCTCGATTGGGAATTGCCCGCAGGTTTGCTCGATGTCGAGGGTGAGGCGCCGTGGATTGCCGCACAGCGCGAACTTGCCGAGGAGGCCGACATGGCCGCGGGTACCTGGCATGTACTCGCTGACTGGCAGAACTCACCCGGTGGGTCGAGCGAGAACTGGCGCTGCTTCCTCGCCCGGGATCTGAGTGCGGTCGAGACCGACTACGTGCGTGAAGGCGAAGAAGCCGAGATCGTGGTGCGCTGGGTTTCGTTGGATGAATGTGTCGAGGCCGCCCTGGCGGGCCGTCTCCATAACGCGTGCACTGTCGCGGGCGTGCTCGCTGCCGCAGCCGCACGTGATCGCAACTGGGCCACCTTGCGAGCCCACGACACACCTTGGCCGGAGCACCCGGCGTACGCCCGCTGAGTCGGCGAGCAGATGCCCGAGTCCTCACGTCGAAGCATGGGCCGTTTGGTGTTGCTGAACGGGCCGTCGAGCGTCGGGAAGTCGACGGCCGCTCGCGCCTTTGCTGACGCTCAGGCGACACCGTGGTTGGTGCTGCCGGTTGACCTCTTTCATGCTCAGCGTTCGCGTCCGGATCTGACTGTCCCGCAACACTGTTCGATGACCGAGGGTGATTGGCAGACCGTTCTTCACCAGACCAGGGCGGCGTACCACCGGGCGCTCGCTGGAGCCGCGGCCGCGGGTATGGATGTGGTGGGCGACCACGTTCTCAACGAGCCGTGGCGACTGGTCGACCTGCTCGACGTAACGCAGGGCCTCGATGTGTTTCTGGTGCACTTGCGTGCTGATCTGGACACATTGGAACGGCGTGAGCGAGAGCGTGGTGATCGTCAGGTTGGCACGGCACGAATTCAACAGAATCTGGTGTACGACCACGTGGACTGCGATCTCGAACTCGACACCACGAGGCGAGGCCCGCTCGATCTCGCATCCGCGATCACTGCACTGATGACCTCACCACCGCGAAGTCGCGCCTTCGATCGTCTGCGGACTAGGCAACCGCGCGGTTGAGTCGGCGTGTTGTGCTAGCTAACACGCGTACGGACTAGCACGACACGCCGACTCAACGGGTGTCAGTCGGCGCCGAACTCCATCGCCACGTCGTCCATCGCGTCGTCATCGCCCACGTTGGGGTTAGACGCGATCCGCTGAGCGCCGCCGGCCTCGAGCTCGCCGACCAGGGCGGTGTCACGGGTCGGCAGCGAGCCCTGGCTGGCGTACAGCTCGAGCTTCTCGCGGGTGTCTGCGATGTCGAGGTTGCGCATGGTGAGCTGGCCGATGCGGTCGGTCGGACCGAAGGCGGCGTTCTCGGTGCGCTCCATCGACAGCTTCTCCGGGTGGTAGGAGAAGGTCTCGCCCCGGGTGTCGACGATCGTGTAGTCCTCGCCGCGGCGCAGCCGCAGCGTCACCTCGCCGGTGACTGCGGAGGCGACCCAGCGCAGCAGCCCCTCGCGCAGCATGAGCGCCTGCGGGTCGAACCAACGGCCTTCGTAGAGAAGGCGGCCCAGCCGACGGCCATCGTTGTGGTAGGCCTCGAAGGTGTCCTCGTTGTGCACCGCGGCGACCAGGCGCTCGTACGCTGTGAAGAGCAACGCCATGCCCGGCGCCTCGTAGATGCCGCGGGATTTCGCCTCGATGATGCGGTTCTCGATCTGGTCGCTCATCCCCAGGCCGTGCCGTCCGCCGATGGCGTTGGCCTCCTGGAAGAGCTCGACGATCGAGTCGAACGACTCGCCGTTGATCGTGGTGGGGCGACCGCGCTCGAAGCGAACCGTGACTTCCTCGGGGCGGATCTCCACCGAGTCGTCCCAGTACTTCACGCCCATGATCGGCTCGACCGTCTCGAGCGAAGTGTCCAGGTGCTCAAGGGTTTTGGCTTCGTGCGTCGCGCCGAGGATGTTGGCGTCGGTGGAGTACGCCTTCTCCGCAGAATCGCGGTAGGGCAGGCCGTGCTCGACCAGCCACTCCGACATCTCCTGCCGGCCGCCGAGCTCCTCGACGAAGGTCGCGTCCAGCCACGGCTTGTAGATGCGCAGGCTCGGGTTGGCCAGCAGGCCGTAGCGGTAGAACCGCTCGATGTCGTTGCCCTTGAAGGTCGAGCCGTCGCCCCAGATGGAGACACCGTCCTCCTGCATCGCCCGCACCAGCAGCGTGCCGGTCACCGCGCGGCCCAGGGGAGTGGTGTTGAAGTAGGTGCGGCCACCGGAGCGGATGTGGAAGGCGCCGCACGCGATGGCGGCCAGGCCCTCCTCGACCAGCTGGGTCTTGCAGTCGACCAGGCGAGCCAACTCAGTGCCGTACTGGTCGGCGCGGCTCGGGATCGACTCGATGTCGTCCTCGTCGTACTGGCCGAGGTCTGCGGTGTAGGAGCAGGGGATCGCACCGTGATGCCGCATCCAGGCCACCGCCACCGAAGTGTCGAGGCCGCCGGAGAAGGCGATGCCGACGCGCTCGCCCTGGGGAAGTGAAGTCAATACCTTGGACACGCGGGCCAGGATACGTGTCTGGGAGCCCAGCGCGCTTGGCGGTCTTGCTGAATAAACCGGATCGCGGTGATGCGAGTTGGTTAGCCTCGAGTTCATGGAGTCCATTGGTCGCGCACAGGCTCTCGCGTGGCGGATGCGCCAGCAGTTGTTGGACCCGATCGGCGACGAGCCTCTCGAACGTGTCGTGCACCGACTCGGGGCCGTGCTCTCGATGGATGAAACCCTCGCGAACTTGGCAATCGGGGTGCGGCGTACGTCGCCGCAACCAGGCGACCTTGGCGCCGCGCTCGAACAGGGGCGGCTACTCCAGGTGTTTGCCTTTCGAGGGGCGATGCATTTGGTCTCGCCCAAGAGTGGCGGCGCTTTGCTGAGCGTGCGATCAGCTAGCCGTCAATGGGAGTTGCCCAGTTGGCGCGAGCACTACGGGCTAGAGCCCTCCGACTGGACGGGCTTCCGCGAGGCCGTGCGAGACGCGCTTACCGACGGTCCGCTGACGATCACCGAGCTGGGTACGGCCGTCACCCGAGACCGCCGATTCCGGCATCTGCGAACGGTATTCGACGAAGGCGCGGACACTCTGATCAAGCCACTGTCCTGGCAGGGCGACCTCAGCTTGGGATCGCTTCGCGATGGGAAGCGCACCGTTCAGGGATTGGGTGACCAGGCGGACTGGGCGGGAGTCTGGGACCTGGAGCAGGCGGGGCCGTATGTGCTCGCGGAATACTTCCGCCACTACGGCCCGGCGACCGTGGAGCAGGTCGAAACGTACTTCTGCGAGGGGCTTAGTGCGGGCCGAGCGCGGGTGAGGCGGTGGCTGGCGGACCTGAAGGATCGACTGACTGCGGTCGACCTGGCAGGGCAGACTCGGTATGCGTTGAGCGAGGACATCGATGACCTTGCCACCAGTCGCCCCAGCACCGCGATTCGACTGCTTCCCGGGCACGACCAGTGGTTAATGGGCCCGGGTACCAAAGACGAGCTAGTCGTCCCGGCTCCGTTGCGAACCTTGATGACCCGGAAGGCGAATGCCGTGATCATTGGCGGTGTTGTCGGTGGGACGTGGTCCATCCACGGCGAGCAGGTAGTGGTGCGAACAGTTGCGTCGGTGCCCGCGCACGACTTCGCGGACGAAGCGGCCAGGCTCAGCGCGGTTTTGGGTCGCTCGCTGGCGGTGGAGGCCAGTCGCATCGAGGTCTAAGCCGAGCGGGCTACGGTGTGGGACGTGAGCGCCTCTACGCCGGTCGAGCCTGTCGAGACCCCAGATCCGTGCCCGTGTGAATCTGGCCGCCAGTACGACGACTGTTGCGGCCCGCTCTTGTCGACCGAGCGCCTGGCCGACACTGCCGTGGAACTCATGCGCTCACGGTTCACGGCCTACCACTACGGCAACGCCGAGCACCTATGGCGCACCTGGCATCCGAAAACGCGCCCGGCGGAGGTCGAGGTCAACGACGGGGTCGAGTGGTCGGGGCTGACCATTCACCGCACCGAGGCCGGTGGTCCAGATGACCAGAGCGGGATCGTGGAGTTCACCGCGACCCACCAACAGGGTGACCTGCATGAGGTGGCCGTCTTTGAGCGCCGCGCCGGACGCTGGTTCTATGTCGGAGAGCAGTCCGACGAGGCGTGAGTCAGCGCAAGTCAAGGACGTGAAAGACCTTGTCTAGGCGTCGACCGTCTGAAGGTGCGACGAACTCGGCGAGTCGTCCATATTCGACGAAACCCTCTGACAGATAGAGCGACTCGGCCCGGGTGTTGTCTCCGCGGAAATCGAGGGTGAGTTGCTCGATACCGGCGCTTCGTGCACGAGCAACCAAGGCACGGACCATCGCCCGGCCGACACCCCGCCGGGAGTGGGGCGGAGACACAACCAGCTTCCCCAGGTCCGCGTGCGGCCGATGAGTCGGCCGGATGTATCGCGTCCAGTAGCCGAAACCTGCGACGCTCCCATCGAGCCAGGCGAGTAGCGCACAGGCATCCTCGGGTCCTGGCGCTGTCACCTCCTGAAGTAGGGCCGTGGTCTCGCGGAGCGTCGGCGGCTCGGTCCATCCGATCGCAGCATCGGCACAGACCAAGTCGCCGAAGATCTCGGTCAGCGTTTCGGATACCTGCGGGGTGAGGTCGGCCGTGCCAAGCCGGGTGAGTTGGATTGCCGTCATGGTCCTTGGCGCCCGGCCTTCACGTCGTAGATCCACACCGGCTGTGCGGGCGGGCCGTCCAGGTCGGGGTCGGCGATGCCGGCCGCGACGATCGCGTCGAGGGCGTCGTACCCGCTGATGAGGCGGCCGAGCACGGTGTAGTCCGGGTCGATGTTGGCGTGACTGTGCACTATGAAGAACTCGCTGCCGTTGGTGCCCGGGCCTTGGTTGCCCATGGCGATGGTGCCACGCGGGTAGGTCTCGGTACCGTCGACCTCGTCGTCGAACTCGTACCCCGGGCCGCCGACTTCCTGCTTGATCAGGTCGCCGCACTGCAGTACCCCGAGTCGCTCTGAGTTGGTGAGTCGGAAGCACTGGGTTTGGTCGTAGAAGTTATTGCGAGCCAGATGAACCAGGTTGCCGACGGCGCACGGCGCGGTGTCCCGGTTGAGCCGGAAGGTCATCGGGCCGTAGTTCGTCGCGATGCGTACGTCCACCGTCCCGTGGCTCTTCTGCTTCGCCTTCGGCAGCCGTACCGGTCGGGCGGCGGGTCGGTCTGGCGTCGGACGGAATTCACAGACCGCAGGCTTGTGGCCGCGGTCGGCGGCTGCGTTGGCGGTCGGTACGACGACAGCAGGAGCGGCGAGCGCTGTGACGGCGACGAGGGTGGAGATCAGTCGGGTACTCATGCCCGCGAACCTAACGCGGATGACGCTGCTACCGGGCGATTCTCGGGAGGTCGATTGCGAGATGCTCGGCGAGGTGCCGGGCGAGCGTCGTCGGGTCCTCCAGGTGCAGGTCGTGCCCGACTCCCGGCATCACCACGTGGCGTACGTCCCGCCCGGTCCGACACATCTCCTCGATCTGCGCCGGCGGGATGACTCCGTGCTCGCCGGTGACCAGCAGCGTGGCCGCGGTGACCGAGCGCCACTCGGCGCGCGCCTCGCGGGCGTGCACGTCGGTCAGCGCCGCAGCGAGCTGGTCGGGCCGCCAGGGGCGCCGGCCCTGAGGGAGACCCGCCCACCACCCATGCGCGACGGTGCCTGCGTCACCGAAGAACTGCTCGAACTCCTGCCGGCTGCCGAACTGATCCGGCCACGAATGCAGCCAGCGTGCAATCGGAGCGGTCGCCTCGGGGCCGTCCCCGCCAAGGCCGCCTTCGACGAGCACGAGGCGATGGATCAGGTCCGGTCGAGCGGCCGCGACGAGGAGCGCGGTGTGGGCGCCGACGGACTGCCCGACGAGGTCGACCGCGCCCAGGTCGAGTTGCTCGATCAAGGCGACGACGTCATCGACGAAGGCCTGCCGACTCATGTCCTCAGCCGCAGGTGTGCTTTCGCCGTGCCCGCGCAGGTCGACGCCCACGGCGTGCGGTGCGTCGAGCGCCGCCAGCACGCGCAGCCACTCGCCGCGGTGGCCGGCCAGGCCGTGCAGCAGGACCATTGGGCGACCAGGACCCACGTGATGGTCCGCGATGATCCGGGTTCCGTCCGGACGATCCAACTCCAGACGCACAGCGCTCATCTCACCGTGCCGGACGTACGTCGGTGTGGGTGAAGTCGTCGCCCTTGAACAACAACGCCTCGTCTCGGGTGATGGCTAAGGCGTAGCTGAAGCAGTCCCCGAGGTTGAGGCGGGCGGGGGAACCCGAACCTCGCCCAAAGCGGGCATGGGCGATGCGTGCGGCCTCGCTCTGGCGATCGTCGAAGGGCGCCGTCCGGATGCTCAGCGTCGACAGGAGGTCATGGGCTCGGGGCCAGGAGTTTCGTCCCGCGACCAGGTCTAGCTCCACTTTGCTCGCGGCGCTCAGATGTACGACCGAAGCTGAAGCCAGGACTTCCTCGAATTGGTCTGCCTCGGGCTCGCCGCGAAGGATCGCGATCAGGGCCGATGTGTCGACGACAATCACCACGGAAGTCCGGTCTCCGGATCGTAAAGGTCGTCGTCGGTGAGGAAGGTTTCGTCGCTTTCTGCAACGCGGCGTTGAATCTCCTTGATACGCGCACGAATCTCCTGACGACTAGGTCGGGTATCAGGCGTCTGCGCGAGGGCATCTCGGAGGGCATCACGAACGGCCCCGGTCGCGGTCGTGTGATTGCGACGGGCCAGTTCGTGCGCCATGCGGTGGACCTCGGGGTCCTTGATGTTGAGCGTCGGCATGGGCCGATTCTACCGTGGGTAGAACAGGGCTGAACAGCGGAATTTCGCGAGATCAGGTGGCCGGCACCGACAGCTGATAGACCCGCTCCTCGCCGTACTCGACGAAGCCTGCTCGCCGCAGGATCGGTGCCGAGGTGTCGACCCGGCCCTTGACCAGTGCCATCCGAGCGCCCCGGGCGGCGGCGTCCCGAAGGCGCCAGTCCAGCGTCGCGCGGTAGGCGCCGCGGCCGCGCTGGTCCGGATGGGTGCTGCCGCCCCACAGCGCCGCGACCCCGCCTGGGTAGAAAGTCGTCCCGCCACAGGCCGCAGGTACTCCGTCCAGATACGTGACGACGCGGACGGCGCGCCCGGCTTCGCGGTCCGCGACGTCCCGGTCGAGGCTGATCTGCGGGTCAGGGGCTGCTGAGCCCGTTGATCCGAAGGCTGCCTCGCTGATGGCGCGTATGTCGCGCACGTGGTCGACACCGGTCGGCAGGACGACCTCGGCGTCGTCGGGAATCTCGAGGTCGGGCAGCGGGCCGGTCAGGTCGAGTGCCAGAACGGCAAGTCGCTCGACCACCGCACCGCCGCGGGCAATCAACGCTTCCTCGAGACTGCGGGGCCGAGTGTGCTCGGAGATTGCGTTCCACCAGACCGAGTCTCTGCCCCAGGTGCGCGTCTGCTCGTCGACGATCGCGATGACCTGGCTGGTCGGTCGGTCGGACTGCACGGCGAAAACGCAGGTTTGGTGGAGGAAGTCGTTGCCGTACCGGACCATCGTGAACTCGTCTGTGTCCACTCGCTCCGCCTCTGGCGGCACCCAGATCATCCGCGCGGAAGCGGCCAGCACCGCGTCGGCATCTAGAGGCATGACCCGACAGTACGTCGCCGACCGGACCGGCATAAACCGATTCGCCGTAGCGGCGCCGTCTTCGTAGGATGAGCCACGTCTACAGCGGCGGCCTGACAAACCGCCGGTCACCCCTCACGGGGAGTCAGCCGTGGGCCGCGCGTACGGCGTACCGACGAGAGGCCGAGGATCCCTCGGCGAAGGTGTGGTGGCACCGCGATCTGGCCCCCGCCCACACCTCCCGGGCTGCCGTCTCCTCGGCAGGCAACCCGCGTGAATGCCCTTCGAGGAGAACCTGATTCGAAGGGATGAGTTCATGTTGAGAACACACGAGGCTGGCAGCCTGCGCGCCGACAACACCGGCGCCACCGTGACTTTGGCGGGCTGGGTGGCCCGCCGCCGCGACCACGGAGGCGTTGCCTTCCTTGACGTGCGCGACGCCAGCGGCGTCGTCCAGGTCGTGGCGCGCGATGAGGTGCTGACCGGAGGAGCGCACGACCTGCGCAACGAGTACTGCATCAAGGTCACTGGCGCCGTGCAGCCGCGCGAACCCAAGGACGTCAACCCGGACCTCCCGACGGGCGAGATCGACGTGGTCGCCGAGTCCATCGAGGTGCTGAGTGAGTCCGCCGCACTGCCCTTCCAGATTGATGAGCGCGTGACCGTCGGTGAGGAAGCGCGCCTCAAGCACCGCTACCTTGACCTGCGCCGCCCGGGCCCCGGCGCGGCAATTCGCCTGCGCAGCAAGGTGAACGCGGCCGCTCGCACGGTTCTGGCGGAGCGCGACTTCGTCGAGATCGAGACGCCGACCCTGACCCGATCGACGCCGGAAGGCGCTCGTGACTTCGTGGTTCCGGCGCGCCTGGCCCCCGGCAGTTGGTATGCCCTCCCACAGAGTCCCCAGTTGTTCAAGCAGTTGCTCATGGTCGGTGGCATGGAGCGCTACTACCAGATCGCGCGCTGCTACCGCGACGAAGACTTCCGTGCCGACCGTCAGCCGGAGTTCACCCAACTCGACGTCGAGATGTCCTTTGTCGAGCAGGACGACGTGATCGAGCTCGGTGAGGCGATCGCCAAGGCCGTGTGGGGAACGATCGGGATCGAAGTCCCGACGCCCATGCCACAGATGACGTACGCCGACGCGATGGCCAAGTACGGCTCGGACAAGCCGGACCTGCGCTTCGGCAACGAGTTGGTCGAGTGCACCGAGCTGTTCGAGGACACCACCTTCCGCGTTTTCCAGGCCGAGTACGTCGGTGCTGTGGTGATGCCAGGCGGCGCTAGCCAACCGCGGCGCCAGCTCGACGCATGGCAGGACTGGGCCAAGCAGCGCGGCGCCAAGGGGCTGGCATACATCCTCATCCAAGAAGACGGCGAACTGACCGGGCCGGTCGCCAAGAACCTGTCCGACGCCGAGAAGGCCGCGCTGCCAGAGCACGTTGGTGCCAAGCCTGGCGACTGCATCTTCTTCGCGGCTGGTGACACTAAGTCGTCACGCGCGCTGCTCGGCGCGGCTCGCCTGGAGATTGGCAAGCGCTGCGAACTGATTGATGAGGACGCCTGGTCGTTCCTGTGGGTCCTGGACGCACCGCTGTTCGAGCCGGCGGCCGACGCGGTGGCATCGGGTGACGTTGCAGTCGGAGCCGGGAAATGGACGGCGGTGCACCACGCGTTCACCATGCCCAAGAAGGAGTACCTCGACTCCTTTGACACTGAGCCCGGCGAGGCGCTGGCGTACGCCTACGACATGGTGTGCAACGGCAACGAGATCGGTGGCGGCTCAATCCGTATCCACCGCAAGGACATTCAGGAGCGAGTGTTCAACGTCATGGGCCTGTCCGAGGAAGAAGCCCAGGAGAAATTCGGCTTCCTGCTCGACGCCTTTTCATACGGCGCACCGCCACACGGCGGCATTGCCTTCGGTTGGGACCGCATCGTCGCCCTGCTCGCCGGCACCGACTCCATCCGTGAGGTCATTGCCTTCCCCAAGTCCGGCGGTGGGTATGACCCGCTGACGGCAGCACCGGCACCGATCAGCGATGCGCAGCGCGCAGAGGCCGGAGTCGACGCGAAGCCCGAGCCGCCCACGCCGGTCGAGTAGTCCCACGCCGGTCGAGTAGTCGGGAAGCCCGAGCCGTCCACGCCGGTCGAGTAGTCGGGAAGTCCGCGAGGCACGAGCGGACCTCCCGACGTATCGAGACCCCCGAGAGGAATCACCAATGGCTGAACTTCGACCTGAGGTTAAGGCCGTGCTGTGGGATGCCGACGGCGTCCTGCAGCACGGCACGCAGGACTGGCACCAGCGATTCACCGAGCTGGGCGGTCCAGGGTTCGCCCGAGCGGTGTTCAAGGCCGAGGAGCCTTCGCTGCGTGGTGAGGAGCCGCTGCGCAAGGGGATCGCGGCACTTCTGACGGAATGGAAGATCGACCTGACCGTCGAGGCGATGCTGGAACTGTGGACGCACGTCCGGCTCGACCAGGAGGCATTCGAGTTGATCGCCCAGGTGCGCAACGCAGGGACGCCCTGTTATCTGGCGACCAACCAGCAGGACTACCGGGTGGACTTCATGCGCAACGAGCTGGGCTATGACCGTCACTTCGATGGGACCTACTACTCCAGCGAGGTCGGCGCGATGAAACCGGAGCCTGCCTACTTTGAACACGTGCTCAAGGACCTCGGCCTCGAGCCGCACCATGCCGTCTTCATCGACGACAACCCACCGAATATCGATGCGGCCAAGGCGATCGGAATCCGGGCGTTCCATCATGAGCCGACAGCCGGGGTCGCTGGCCTACGTCGGATTCTGCGGTCGGCGTGCGTGGCGGGTTGTTGACGCGCTGGTGCGATACATCGCACCAGTCGGTGAACAAGTCACAGCGGCCGCACGAGTCGGCTCGCGAAAGCGTGGGCGACGCGATAGCCGAGTGAGGCATACAACGCGCGGGCGGCCGAGTTGTCGGCGTACATCCCCAGGGTGGCGACGCCGTCGGCCGCCACGCAGCCCCGGGTGAGGTTCGCTGTCATCGCTCGACCTAGTCCCTCGCCGCGGTGTTCGGGGTGCGTGACGATCCCGGTCAGGACACCATGACCAGTTTGACTGCGGTGCAAAGCGGCTGCGCCGACCAGGGCGGACTCGTGCCGCGCGCCCACCCATCGCTCGGTACGATCGGTGCCCGGCTCGGACTCTGCCGTCGGGTTGCCTAATTCGTTGAGCCGGGTGATCTCTTCGGCGTCGGCAGCATCGTCCAACTCGATGAGCCGGTCCTCGACGGGCGTACGCGCCGGCAGAGAATCGCTCCACAGCCAGTCCCAGTTACCGCCGGTCCCGACCCGGAAGTGGTGGTGCAGGCTCGGTTCCCGGTGTCGCTCCACCGAGATCGCCGCCACGCGCGGTGCCCAGGGTTGCTCGCGGGCCACCCAATCCAGCAGCTGTGCGGCGTCGGAGTCATCCGGCCCGATGACGCACGCGCGTGGCGGCCGAAGCGAGAAGTGTGGAACCAAGCGCATCGCCAAAGCGCTCCCGTGCCGGTACGCCGTCTCGCCGGCCTGCAGGGCCGCGTCGTAGAGGACGAACGGGTCGTTGTTGCTTGCTGCGGCGAGCGCGCGTTGATCAGTGATTGTTTCCGGACGCACCCGCAGATCGAATCAGATGCGGCCGGCTAGTCGATGGTCGGCTGGTCCCAGGTGATGATGATGTAACTCTGGCTGCCGGCGGTGAAGGTGATGCGCTGCGGGACCAGGCTGTGGCTGTCCCCGTAGTCCGGCACGACGTCGTAGGCCAAGTCCTCACACTGCTCAAGCGCAGTCACGACCGCAGTATCGATCTCCTGCTTGGCCCGAGCCGCGCCTTGCCCGGCCGTCACGATGTTCCGAATGTCTTCGGCGCCGCCGAAGATGGGGGACACGAGGTAGATCCGCTCCAGCTGTCCGGCATTGACCAGCCGTTCGACATCGTCGGGCTCGATGACGTCGGCGTACTCGGACCCATTGCGCAGGTCGAACATGCTCGTCGTGCTCGAGTCCTCAGCCTCCTCGGCTGGGTCGGCACTTGCGATCACATTGTCGAACATTTGAGTCCTCGGCTCCGGGGATGACGCATCGGTATGTACGTCGGGCTCTCACTCCACCAGACCACGTGTCGAGGCAGGACACAAACTCGCGGGGCGGGCGACGTAGCGTAGAGCGGGTGACTGACGACCTGTTCTCATCAGCGCGCCGCGACGCCTCGAGCGGGCCGAATCCAGGGGATTCGAGTCACGGGCCGCTGGCCGTGCGGATGCGCCCACGAAGCCTCGAGGAAGTACGCGGACAAGCGGACGTCCTGCGTGCGGGCAGTCCGTTGCGACGGCTCGTGGAGGGCGCCAAGGGCAGCGCTGGACCCATCTCAGCCATCTTGTGGGGACCACCGGGCACCGGGAAGACGACGTTGGCTCACCTGGTCGCCACCGCATCCGATCGCGCCTTCGTCGAGATGTCGGCCATCAACGCCGGCGTGAAAGACGTCCGTTCTGTCATGGATCAGGCAGCACGGGATAGAGATCTGTATGGGCGCCAAACGGTGCTCTTCCTCGATGAGATCCATCGGTTCTCCAAAGCCCAACAGGATGCGTTGCTTCCTGGTGTCGAGAACCGCCTGGTCGTGCTCGTGGCAGCTACGACGGAAAACCCGTCGTTCAGCGTGATCGCGCCGTTGCTGTCGCGCTCGATCATGGTGCGGCTGACGTCATTGACCGACGAAGACGTGGCGTCCCTGATCGATGCTGCGGTCAGCGATGAGCGTGGCCTCGGAGGACGGTTCGCGCTGAGTGACGAGGCGCGCAACCACCTAGTCCGGATGGCCGGCGGCGATGCGAGGTCTGCGCTGACGGCACTCGAGGCCGCCGCTGGAGTAGCCGAGGACGTGGCGCCGGGTGAGTCCTCAACTCAGGACGGCATCCCGATTGGCGTCGAGCAGGTCGAACAAGCCGTCGCGATCGCGGCGGTGCGCTATGACCGCGCCGGTGACCAGCATTACGACATCGCCAGTGCCTTGATCAAGTCGATGCGGGGCAGCGATGTTGACGCGGCCTTGCATTACCTGGCGCGCATGCTGGAGGCGGGGGAGGACGCCCGATTCATCGCTCGACGGATCGTGATTGCCGCGAGCGAAGATGTCGGGATGGCCGACCCGACCGCGCTGCAAACGGCTGTGGCGGCGATGCACGCAGTGGCCCAGATCGGGATGCCAGAGGCGCGGATAGTCCTCGCGCAGGCGGTCGTACACAACGCGATTGCACCCAAGTCCAACGCGTCGTACGCCGCGATCAACGCCGCGATTGCTGACGTCCGAGATGGCCGTGGGGGCGCGGTGCCCGCCCATCTACGCGACGCCCACTATGCCGGGGCATCGACACTCGGACATGGCGGCGGCTACCAATACAGCCACGACCAGCCCGGTGGTGTCGGAACACAACAGTTCCTTCCGGATGACCTGCACGACACGGCCGACTACTACCAGCCGACCGATCGCGGCTGGGAAGAGCGAATTGGTCCACGCTGGGCGCAAGTCCGCAGGACGATTCACGGCGGTTCACCCCAGATCGCGGAAGATAACGATTGAGTGACCTAGATCGCAGATGTCCCTCGATTCGGACGAGCGCTGTGGCAAAGTTGCGACGTCGGTCACCCTTCGAGGGTGCCGACGTCTGTCCATGTTTGTGAAACTGGCCCCTGGTGGTCAGTCTCGACGGTCCACGGAGGCCACATTGAGTGGAGTCGCCCCTGGCGATGCGGCAATTCTCGCCGAGGAGACCCCCGGCGGAGAGCAGCCCGAGAGTCAAGCTCCCCGCGAAGGTCGGTCCCCCTCGCAGATTGCGATTGAGCGGCTGCGCACGGACATTGTCGCGATGGTCAGCCTCGGCGTCATCATCTTTTTTGTCATCGTTGCGGTTGGCGCTCCGTTGTGGACTTCGCTCCTCGGGGTGGACGATCAACAGCATCAGGAACTCCTCGACATCAACACAGGTATCGGGCTAACGCAGATGAGCGCGGCGCACCCGTTTGGCGTGGAGGCTGGCAGCGGCGTCGACTTGTTCTACAAGTGGGCTTATGGAGCCCGGCCAAGTCTGGTGATTGGGATCCTGGCCGCCGGCGCGTCAGTCGTCATCGGTGCGATACTCGGTCTATTGGCCGGGTTCTTCGGGGGCTGGACCGATCGGGTGATCCAGTGGCTTATCGACTTCTTCCTCGCCTTGCCGTTCCTCCTGATGGCGATCGGCATCATCCCCATCGCGATCCTCCGTTTCGGCGGAGCCGACAGCATTGGCTTTATTGAACCAGAGACCGAGGCGAAAATTCGTTTCGCGGCGGTGGTCCTGGTGCTGGCACTGTTCGGGTGGACGACCGTCGCCCGCCTGGTCCGCGGTGAAGTGCTTTCACTGCGTGAGCGCGAGTTCGTGCAGGCGTCCAAGGCGCTAGGTGCCTCATCGTCCCGGGTGCTCTTCAAGGAGATGCTGCCCAATCTGGTCAGCCCCATTCTGGTCAACCTGACCATCCTGATCCCTGCCTACATCTCGGCCGAGGCTGGTTTGTCCTTCCTGGGAGTCGGTCTACAACCACCGACCTACTCCTGGGGTCAGACCATTGCCTCTGCCGAGTCCTACTTCGAGGCCTATCCGATTTGGCTCTGGGTGCCTGCGGGATCCGTGGCGATTCTGGTGCTGGCGCTGAGCCTGTTCGGCGACGCGGTCTCGGATGCCTTCAACCCGCAAACCCGGCGATAACGGCCCAGACACGAATGTCCATTTCAGTGCACCTAACCCTGTAGTTCCCGAACAAACTCTCGCGCATCGGACCGAGAGAACCTCAGAAGGAGATCACCATGCGTTGGACCAAGGTTGCGGCCTTTGCCGTCACCGGAACACTCGCTCTCGCGGCCTGCGGCGGCGGCGGAGATAGTGATAAGACCGGAGGATCTGGCAATTCCGGAAACGACGGTGAGGATTTCACGAAGGTGCCGGCGAGCGCTGCGTTTAAGCCCGACGCCAAGGGACCAGCGCCGGCGCCTGACGGCGCGAAGAAGGGGGGCACGCTGACGCTGAATGTCGAAACCGTGCCAGGCAACATGGATCCTTCCACGCAGTACTACTCCGACACGGGCATGATTCACCGGCTCCTGACTCGCCGCCTGACCACCTACAAGATGGAAGGCAAGAAGTCGGTGCTGGTGCCCGACATGGCTACCGACCTCGGTCGTCAGTCGGAGGATGGACTGACCTGGGAGTTCACCCTCAAGAAGGGTCTGAAGTACGACGACGGCACGCCGATCAAGGCCTCCGACGTCGAGTACTCAGTGAAGCGAGCCTTTGCGACCGAAGAGATGCCCGGTGGTCCGACCTTCCAGCTCGAGTACCTCAAGGGAGGTCAGGACAAGGACGGTAAGCAGACCTATCTAGGCCCGTACAAGCAGCCCGACGCGAAGTTCCCTGGCATCGAGTCGGACGACAAGGCCGGAAAGCTCACCTTCCACCTGACCAAGCCCATGGAGACATTCCCGTATCTCGCGGCGTTTACGATGTTCGGCGCCATTCCGAAGGACAAGGACACGAAGTCCGGCACCGACTACGAGAAAAACCCGGTTAACACCGGCCCGTACAAGGTCGACAAGTACGCCGAGGGCTCTTCGCTGAAGTTGTCGAAGAACACTAACTGGGACCCTAAGACTGACCCAGCGCGCAACCAGTTCCCGGACAAGATCAATCTGAATTTCGGGCGCCCCCAGGCACAGACCGCCAAGTCGATTTTCGCCGACAACGGTCCGGACCAGACGACCCTGTCCTACGACGGCGTCGACCCCTCCATTATCAAGCAGGCGCTTGGCGGGCAGAAGAGCCAGGTGGCGACCGGCCCGGACTCGTGCAACCAGTGGAGCTACTCCACGATGGACACGCAGATGATCCCGTTGGAGGTGCGCAAGGCTGTGGCCATGGCCTGGCCGACCCAGCAGATCCGGCTCGCTGGGAGTCTGACCGAGTTTGACGTGGCTCCCGGTGGCACCATCTCGGCGCCGCAGGTGCCCGGCTTCAAGAAGTACAGTTTGCCTGAGGGCCTGAACGGCCAGGGCTCAGGCAACCCCGACAAGGCCAAAGCCATGTTGAGCAAGGCGGGCAAGGCGGGCTTCGAGTTGTCCTTCTACTACGTCAATGACGACGACCAGGCCGTGAAGTCCTACCAGGCCAAGAAGCAGGGTTTGGAGAAGGCCGGCTTTAAGGTCAAGGGGATTGGGGTCAAGCAATCCCAGATCCGCGACAAGATTAAAGACCCTAAGGCCAAGGTCAACATGGGCAAGGGCGTAGCGACTGGCTGGTGCTACGACTGGCCAGCCGGCGACTCGATCTACCCGCCGCTGTTCAAGAGCAGCCTTCCGACCAATGGAGGCGTCGGCAACATCAAGGACAAGGCCCTGGACAAGAAGATGTCCAAGATCGCGGCCATGCCGATTGCCGAGCAGGGCGCCGAGTGGACCAAGCTCGACAAGGAAATTATGACGACGTACGTCCCGCTGGTTCCGATGTTCTATGCCAAGCAGGCCAATATCTTCGGTTCCAAGGTGAACAACGTGGTGCTCGACCCCAACGGTGGAACAGCACTAGAGAACATCTGGGTCGGCTGATCAGATTCGGTGGCGGTGGCTTCGCCGAGACATCTCAGGAAGCCGCCGCCACCGACTTGATTGCCAGCATCTGACCTATCTTCTGCCAGTGGGAGCCAGAACCCGTGCTTGTCTACATCTTTCGCCGTCTGCTGCTCGGTATCTCCGTGATGTTCGGGGTGATCGTGGTGACGTTCTCCATCTTTTTCCTCGGACCGAACGATCCCGCAGGTGCCATTTGTGGGGAGCAGTGCACGGCCGAGCGCTATGAGTCAGTCGTCAAGAGCCTTGGCTTGGACAAGCCCAAGACCGAGCAGTTCACGACATACACCAAGGGCTTGTTCGTCGGCACCGAGACCGAAGTGCGCAAGTGCGACGCGCCGTGCCTGGGCTGGTCTTACATCCAGAACCGCCCGGTCACTGACATGGTGCTCGAGGCGCTCCCGGTCACGACCTCGCTCATCGCGGGAGGTGTGATTGTCTATGTCAGCATCGCGCTCCTGTTTGGAGTCCTGGCCGCTCGACATCGGGCGACCTGGATAGACCGCACGATCGTGACGGTGAGCCAGTTGATTGGCTCGGTTCCTTACTTCGTGATCGCTCTGCTCTTCTATCTCTATGTGATGGTGATCTGGGGTGTGTTGCCCCGGCCCGAATATTCGCCGATCTCCGACGGCCCAATCCAATGGGCTATCGGAATGTCCGGGGTCTGGCTATTCTGGGGCGGCGTGGCGTCGTGCAGTTACATTCGATATGTGCGTGCCTCCATGATCGACACCCAAAATCAAGACTATGTGCGAACGGCGAGATCCAAGGGCCTGTCTGAGCGAACGATCTCAGTCAAGCACGCTCTGCGTGCCGCGATCGCGCCGTTTGTGACCTTGGTCGGATTGAACGTCGGACTGGAATTTGCCGGATCGATCTTCACCGAAACAATCTTCAACATCAACGGCATGGGCAATCTCGCCATCGATTCCTTTAATACGGGCGACCTGCCCGTCATCGCTGGCGTAGTGCTGGTCGGCGCGTTCTTCGTTGTGACCCTGAACCTCATCGTTGACCTGCTATACGGAGTGGTGGACCCCCGCGTGAAGCTGTCATGAGCACGGCATACGAAACCCAGCCGACGGTTCCCTCGGCGGGCGAAACAGTTCTTCAGGTTAAAGACCTTACGGTTCAGTTCCCCACGGCCGATGGCTTGGTGAGTGCGGTGAACGGTCTGTCGTACGAGGTTCAGCTGGGAAAAACCCTCGCCATCGTTGGTGAGTCTGGGTCAGGCAAGAGCGTGTCCAGCATGGCCGTCATGGGACTGCACGATCCGAAGAAGACCTTGATGAGTGGGTCGATCAATCTTGATGGCACCGAATTGGTCGGCGCGGCGCCGGATGTCATCCGTAAGGCACGCAGCAAAACAGTGTCGATGATCTTCCAGGATCCGCAAAGCTCGTTCCACCCGTTTAAGAAGATCGGCCCGCAATTGGCGGAGGCCTACCGAGTCCACAACAAGGTGTCCAAAGACGTTGCCATGAAGCGCGTCATTGAGATGCTCGATCGGGTCGGTATTCCGAGCCCGGACAGGCGTGCCAAGCAGTACCCGCACGAGTTCTCCGGCGGAATGCGCCAGCGCGCGATGATCGCGCTAGGGCTGATCAATGACCCCAAGTTGCTGATCGCGGACGAGCCTACGACTGCACTCGATGTCACCGTTCAGGCACAGATTCTTGACCTGATGTCGGACCTGCAGAAGGAGTTTGGCTCGGCCATCATCCTGATCACCCACGACTTGGCCGTCGTGGCCGAGGTCGCGGACGACGTGCTGGTGATGTACGGCGGGCGGTGCGTCGAGTACGGCACTGCCCACGAGGTCCTTGCCAATCCGCGGCACCCATACAGTTGGGGTCTGCTTGGTTCGGTCCCAAAACTGTCTGCCCAAGGCGGCGACCTGCAGACGATTCCCGGCTTGCCGCCATCCTTGATCAACCTGCCGACTGGTTGCTCGTTCCACCCCCGGTGCGCGTTTAAGGATCGGGTGGGCGAATCTTGCTCCACCACCCTGCCGGATCTCGTGGTGGCGCCGGGCGACCAGTCCCGCCGAACACGCTGCCATCTGGCCGACCCTGCGGAGATCTTCGATCACGAGATCGCCGCGACGCTGGAGTGAGGAACGCCAACATGACACACGACGAGAATCTGCCGCATGACGCTGACCACGCGGCATCGGCTCACTCCGAGACCATCGTGCACCCGCGCCGCGGTGGCGATCGTAAGCCTCTGCTGGAGGTGAAGGACCTCGTCAAGCACTTCCCGATCAAGGAGTTTGACGGGCTGTTGCCGACTAAACAGACGGTGCGTGCGGTGGACGGAGTGTCCTTCGACGTCGCGCCCGGCGAGACGCTCGGTCTGGTCGGAGAATCCGGCTGCGGTAAGACGACGACCGGTCGGATGATCACCCGACTCATGGAGCCGACGTCAGGCTCGGTGATATTCGATGGTCAAGAGATCGCGCACGCCAAAGAGCGCACGTTACGGCCGTTGCGTCGAGACTTGCAGTTCATTTTCCAGGACCCGTACCAGTCGTTGAATCCGCGGCAGACCGTCAGCAGCATCATCAGCACCCCACTGGAGATCCACAACCTTGTGCCGAAAAACAGGCGTAAGGCGCGTGTTCAGGAATTGCTCGAATTGGTCGGACTTAATCCTGAGCACGTGAACCGTTACCCCAACGAGTTCTCCGGTGGTCAGCGTCAGCGCATCGGTATCGCCCGGGCCCTCGCCGTGGAGCCGCGGATGATTGTGGCGGACGAGCCGGTGTCGGCACTGGATGTGTCGATTCAGGCGCAGGTGATGAACCTCCTGGAGAAGTTGCGCAAGGAGTTTGACCTCGCGTTCGTCTTCGTGGCTCACGACCTGGGTGTCGTACGCCACTTCTGCGACCGAGTCGCCGTCATGTACCTCGGCAAGATCATGGAGGTCGGTGACCGAGAAGACATCTACGACCAACCACAGCATCCCTACACTCAGGCGCTGTTGTCTGCGGCACCGGACATTAATGTCGTCCGGGGTGCCGAACCCGGCGAACGGATCAGGCTTGAAGGCGACCTGCCCAGCCCGATTAACCCGCCGAGCGGGTGCCGATTCCGGACACGTTGTTGGAAGGCGCAGGAGATTTGCGCCACCGAGGAGCCCGTGCTGGAGGAGAAGACCGGCGGCAAGCAGCTGCACCAGATCGCCTGCCACTTCGCCGAGAAGAAGACCGAGTTGGTCGCCCACATCTAAGCGTGTCCAAGCCCAAACCGCCGGTCGAGACCAAGCCCCGCAACGCCGGTCGACACCAAGCCCCACAACGCCGGTCGAGTAGGTCGAGGCGCTAGCCGAGGCCGTATCGAGTCCGAGCCCTCAACGCCGGTCGAGTAGGTCGAGGCGCTAGCCGAGGCCGTATCGAGATTGTTGTTTGCCTGTGGGCCTCGACTCGGCTGGACCGGCGGGTGGTGTGGCGCTGGTCGAGTCCAAGCCCTCAACGCTGGTCGAGTAGGTCGAGGCGTTAGCCGAGGCCGTATCGAGACCGATGTTTGCCCGGGGGGGTCTCGACTCGGCTCGCGCTGGGGCGTGCGGCTCGACCGGCGGGAGGTATGGCACCAGCTGGCTCGACCGGCTGATTGGTCACGGCTCACCGCGGTCGCGACCGCTTACGCGCAAGTTTCGGAAGGTCACCAAAACGGCCTTCGATGAGCGCCTCACGCTTCGCTCGGCTCCAGCCCTGAATCTTCTTCTCCATCGCGTACGCCTCGGCGACGCTTGCGTACTCCTGAGACCACACCAGCTCGATAGGTAGACGGCGAGCGGTGTATTTCGCGCCGTGTCCGCTGGCGTGCTGGTCCAGTCGGGTCTGAAGGCTCCTGGTGCTCCCGACGTAGTACGTGCCGTCACCGCACCGAAGCATGTATACCGAAGGCATGTCGTCAGAGTGCGACATGTTCTCGACGGTGTCGCGCTATCCCGGAGTGCCTGTGCACAGATCTTGCTTGGTGTGGGTCCCTGTGGATAGGTGTTTGGGTGGTCTCGATACGCCCTCGGCTAGCGCCTCGGTCTACTCGACCGGCGTGGTGGGGCAGCGCCTCGGTCTACTCGACCGGCGTGGTGTGGCAGCGCCTCGGCCTACTCGACCGGCGTGGTGGGCTTGGTCTCGATACGGCCTCGGCTAGCGCCTCGGTCTACTCGACCGGCGTGGTGGGGGCTCGGGGGGATATGGCATTAGGGTTGGGCGCGCTGCCTTGTTCGCTGCTCTACCCAAAGGAATGCCCCATGGAGACCGCTGAGATCCGCCGTCGCTGGCTGCGCTACTTCGAGCAGCACGGGCACGCCGTGGTTCCCAGCGCTCCGCTCATCTATGACGACCCGAACCTGTTGTTCGTCAACGCGGGCATGGTGCCGTTCAAGCCGTACTTGCTTGGCCAGCAGACTCCGCAATGGAAGCGCGCGACGAGCGTTCAGAAGTGCGTACGCACCGGGGACATCGAGGAGGTCGGCAAGACCTCCCGGCACGGCACGTTCTTTCAGATGAACGGCAACTTCTCCTTTGGCGACTACTTCAAAGAGGGCGCGATCACCCTCGCGTGGGGCTTGATCACCACGCCACAGTCTGAGGGTGGGTACGGCCTAGACCCCGAACGCATCTGGCCGACGGTCTTCCGCGAGGACGACGAGGCCTACGCGATCTGGCGCGACGTTATTGGCATCCCTGAAGAGCGCATTACTCGCCGCGACGAGGAAGACAACTACTGGAGTATGGGTGTGCCCGGACCTGGCGGTCCCTCCTCAGAACTGTTCTACGACCGTGGGCCGGAGTACGGTGCCGAGGGTGGTCCGGCGGTCGATGAGGACCGCTACATGGAGTTCTGGAACCTGGTGTTCATGCAGGACGAACTGTCAGCGGTGCGTTCGAAATCTGACTTTGACGTGCAGGGCCCCCTGCCCGCGAAAAACATCGACACCGGCATGGGCCTGGAGCGGATGGCCTGCCTGCTGCAGGGCGTCGACAACCTCTATGAGATCGACGAGGTCTTCCCGGTGCTGGACCGGGCGGCTGAACTCACCGGCAAGGATTACGGCGCGCTCTCCCAGGCCGACGCGGCGCACAGCCACCCCGACGACGTCCACCTGCGCGTTGTAGCCGACCACATTCGTTCCTCGCTGATGCTGATCGGCGACGGCGTGACGCCAGGCAACGAGGGCCGCGGCTACGTGCTGCGCCGCATGCTGCGTCGTGCGGTGCGAGCCATGCGACTCCTTGGTTACGACAAGCCAGCGTTGCCGGAGCTCTTCCCGATCAGCATTGAGCGGATGAGTCAGTCCTACCCGGAGCTGGAGGCGGACGCGGCCCGCATCAAGCAGATCGCCTACGCCGAGGAAGAAGCCTTCCGCCGCACTCTCGCGCAGGGCACGACGATCCTGGACTCAGCGGTATCCCGGGCCAAAACCGCTGCAGGAGGCGCGACGCCATCCCTCGCGGGGGACCAGGCCTTCGCCCTGCACGACACCTACGGATTCCCTATCGACCTCACCTTGGAGATGGCCGCCGAGCAGGGGGTCAAAGTCGACGAAGACGGTTTCCGCCGGTTGATGACCGAGCAGCGAGAGCGCGCCAAGGCTGACGCCAAGTCGAAGAAGTCCGGCCACGCAGACACTCACGTCTGGAAAGACCTGCGCGGCAAGGGCGCGACCGAGTTCCTCGCCTACGACGCGCTCGACTGCGAGGCAACAGTCACCGGCCTGGTGCTCGACGGAACGCAGGTCAACGAACTGCAGCCGGGCCAGAGCGGGCAGGTCATCCTGGACCGCACCACCTTCTATGCCGAATCCGGCGGGCAGATCGCCGACGACGGCATCATCGTCACGCCCCAGGGTCGCCTGCGCGTCCGCGATGTGCAGCGTCCGGTCAAGGGCCTCATTGCCCACACGGTGGAGGCGCTCGACGGCCCGGTGAGCATGGGCGACCTGGTGCAAGCCCAGGTCGATTCAGAGTGGCGCGTGTCGGCCTGCCAGGCACACTCAGGCACCCACGTCGTCCACGCGGCCCTGCGCCAGGTGCTTGGCCCGTCCGCGCTTCAGTCCGGCTCCTACAACAAGCCGGGCTACCTGAGGCTCGACTTTGCCTGGAATTCCGGGCTGTCCAGCGATACCCGTAGCGAGATCGAAGAAGTCGCCAACCTCGCGGTCCGGCAAGACCTTCCGGTCGCGGCGGCCTATATGACCCTCCCGGAAGCCAAGGACCTTGGCGCGTTGGCGCTGTTCGGAGAGACCTACGACGAGCAGGTCCGCGTCGTCGAGATCGGTGGCGAATGGTCACGAGAGCTGTGCGGTGGCACGCACGTGGCCCACTCCTCGCAGGTCGGAGCGCTCAGCCTGACAGGGGAGTCCTCCGTTGGCTCCGGCGTACGTCGGCTCGAAGCCTTCGTCGGCATGGAGGCATTGCGCTATCTCGCCAAAGAACGTGCGCTGGTCACCGAACTCAGCCAGTTGGTCAAGGCCCAACCTGCCGAGCTCAAGGACCGAGTCGCGGAGTTGCTCGAACGAGTCAAGGAGGCGGAGCGGGCCCTCAACCAGCTGCGTCAGCAGCAGGTGCTCGCCCAAGCGGGAAGCCTCATCGACCAGGCCCGTGACCTCAATGGCGTCCGTTTCGTCGCGCACGATGGCGGCGCGCTGGACGCGGGAGACGTCCGCACTCTCGCTCTGGATCTGCGAGGACGACTGGGTGACGAGTCGCCAAGCGTCGTGGCTGTCACCGGAGGCGGCGAGCGCCCGGTCGTGGTGATCGCCACCAACGATCAAGCTCGCGGACGAGGAGTCAAGGCGGGGGACCTGGTGAAGGTCGCCGCGCAGACTCTCGGCGGTGGCGGCGGCGGCAAGCCCGACCTTGCCCAGGGTGGCGGCAGCGATCCGAGCAAGCGTGGGCTCGCCCTAGAGCAGGTCGAGCAGACTATTCGCGACATCGTTCGCTGAGCCGCGGATGAGACGTGGAATCCGACTGGGGGTAGATGTTGGCCAGGCCCGCGTGGGCCTGGCGGCATCGGATCCCGACGGGATTCTCGCGACCCCAGTCGAGACGGTTGCTCGTGATCGCGACGGCCGCAAAGACATCCGGCATATCGCGCAGATTGCTCGAGACCGCGACGCCATCGAGATTCTGGTCGGGCTCCCCATCGGCCTGTCCGGCCGGGAAGGCGAGGCGGCGGACGGGGCACGTGCCTGGGCCCGCGAGTTGAAGAAGGAACTGGCGTCGACCGGGGTACGGTTGGTGGACGAACGCCTCACCACGGTGGATGCGCATCGATCACTGCGCGACAGCGGACTACGGATGCACGAGCATCGTGCGCACATTGATCAGCAGGCAGCTGTGCTCATTCTGCAAGTCGCGCTTGACTCCGAGCGCCTCACCGGACAGCCTGCCGGTGAATTAGTCGGCGGACGAAAGCCGCGTACGAAGCGTTCAGCCCACCCGAAAGGTGAGGAATGAAAGACCCGCATCTCGAAGATTCGCTCTTCGGGGATGAGCCCGAGCGGCGGCCAGAGCATGCCGCTGCGCAGCCACCACCGCGCAATCGCCGAGAGCACCGCGAGCATGTCGACTACGGTGACCCGTTCGATGAGGAGCCTCGTCAGCCCCGACGGTGGATCCCGATCGTTATTGCGCTCGCCTTGGTGGTGGGCGGCGGTGGGATCGCGTTGAAGACCCTCGGGTTGGGTGTGCCGTCGCTGAGTCTCGGATCCAGTGACGAAGGCGACTACTCGGGCGAGGGCCACGGCAGCGCTGAGGTCAAAGTCAGTAAAGGCGATACCGGGTATGACATTGGCGCGAGCCTCGCGGATGCGGGAGTCGTGAAATCCGCGTCCACATTCGCGGCGGTGTTCGGCGCCGACCCGGAGGCGGCGAAGGTCCGACCAGGCACCTACGCGATGCGCAAGGAAATGAGTTCGTCGTCAGCGCTGGCACTCATGCTGGACCCGTCCAGCCGCCAGAACGGCGGCGTGACCATCCCGGAGGGCCTGTGGGCTTCGGAGATTTTTGAGCGTCTGTCGAAGGCGACCGGACAACCGGTCGCGGACTACAAGAAGGTGAAGTCCGCCGACTTGGGCTTGCCCGCGGGCGCCGAAGGCAATATGGAGGGCTATCTCTTTCCCTCAACCTACGAGTTCTCCGACGACGAAAGCGCCAGCGATCAGTTGAAGCGGATGGTCACGGAGTTTGAGAAGCAAGTCAAACCCCTGGGCATCAGCCCCGCAGAGATGCATAGGACGGTCACGATCGCCAGCATCGTGCAGTCGGAGTCTCCTGGTGGCCAGGACGACGACAAGGTCGCACGGGTGATCCTCAACCGTATGCAGGACGGCGGCGAGACGGCCGGCAAGCTGCAGATGGATTCCTCCATCCATTTCGCCTTGAAGAAGCGCGGCACGATTACCACCTCAGACCAGGATCGGGCGGTCAAGAGCCCGTACAACACCTATGAGGAACAGGGTTTGCCTCCCGGTCCGATTAGCAACCCCGGACTGGCGGCGCTCAAGGCGGCGTCGAACCCTGCAGAGGGGGACTGGATCTATTTCGTCACAGTCAACCCGGAGACGGGCCAGACGAAGTTCGCGACGGACAAGAACGGCCATGATGCGAACGTGCGGGAGTTCCAAGCCTGGTGCAAGAAGAACGACGGAAAGTGCTGATGGCGCGGTCGCGAGCGGCCGTGTTGGGCTCACCCATCGAGCACAGCCTGTCACCTGTTCTCCATCGAGCGGCCTACGCCGAGCGTGGTCTGCACGACTGGGCGTATTCCTCCCATGACGTGAAGGTGCCAGAGCTTCGCGACTTTTTGCTCAGCCTGGGTCCGCACTGGCGCGGCCTATCGATCACCATGCCCCTTAAGGAGGAGGCATTGATGGTGGCCGAGCAGGCCAGCCCGACCGCCTTGCAAGTCGGCGCGGCGAACACCTTGATCCGCCGAAATGACGGTGGCTGGGATGCGGAAAATACCGACGTTCACGGTGCCACCGCTGCGCTGGCCGGTGCGTTCGCCACCACCTCGAAACCGATCACTAGCGCCGCGGTCATCGGGTCTGGTGCCACGGCGCGGGCGGTGCTCGCCGGGTTGCATCACCTGAACGTGCAGGCGGTGACCTTCGTTGTCCGCAAGGGCGTACGCGAGAGCACTAGGGCGCAAGCACTGGATCACGGATTCTCCCTGAACTCAGTCAATTTCACCGATCCGGTGGGTGATTGGGCGCAGGCCGATGTACTGGTCAACACCACACCCAGCGGAGCTGCTACTCCGTTGGCTGCGGCGCTTGAGCAGACACAGGCACCATCGGGCCAGGTCGTGCTGGATTGTTCTTACGCCGATTGGCCCACGGATTTCGCCCAGGCGTGCGAACAGCGCGGGTCGACTGTGGTCTCCGGTGTGGAGATGCTGGTGCACCAGGCCGCGGCCCAGTTTGAGTTGATGACGGGTCTTCAAGCCCCGGTGGAGGCCATGCAAACCGCGGGCCGAGCGGCATTGTCGGCTGACCGCGCGTGAGCCTCCTGAGCCTCGACATGGAAGGATCGCCGTCATGCTGCGCTGGATGACCGCTGGAGAGTCCCATGGGCCGGCGTTGGTGGCCGTACTCGAGGGTTTGCCCGCTGGCGTCGAACTCCGAACCGCTGACCTGCAGGCCGCCTTGGCACGGCGACGTCTTGGCTACGGTCGGGGCGCGCGGATGTCCTTCGAAAAGGACCAGGTGAGCCTCCTTGGCGGATTCCGTCATGGCTCCTCGATCGGCTCGCCGGTCGCTCTTCACATTGCCAACACCGAGTGGCCCAAGTGGCAGACGGTGATGAGTCCTGAGCCGGTCGAGGACGCCGACCTCGCCGCGGCAAACGATGTGGGCGCGGAGAAGGAACTGGCGCGCAACCGACCCCTGACGCGGCCCCGCCCGGGGCATGCTGACCTCGTGGGCATGCAGAAGTATGGCTTTGATGAGGCCCGCCCCATTCTTGAGCGCGCTTCGGCACGCGAGACTGCGGCGCGGGTGGCTCTGGGCCAGGTAGCAGCAAATTTCCTTCTCCAGGCGTACGGCATCCGGCTGGTCTCGCACACGATCTCGATCGGTGAAGGCCGCGTGGCCGATGGCGCCACCTTGCCGACGCCCGATGACGTCGAGCGGCTCGACGCCGACCCGGTACGCACCTTGGACGCCGACGGTTCAGCCGCCATGGTGGCCGCGGTCGATGCGGCGCGGAAGGCCGGAGACACTCTCGGCGGGGTCGTCGAGGTGCTCGCCTATGGGCTTCCGCCGGGTCTTGGATCGCACGTGCACTGGGACCGCCGTCTCGACAGTCGCCTGGCGGGCGCGTTAATGGGCATCCAGGCCATTAAGGGCGTCGAGATTGGCGACGGATTCCAGACGGCGGCTCGCCGTGGATCGGTGGCCCATGACGAGATCGTGCGCGCGGACGGCACCCTCACCCGGACGTCCGGTCGCGCGGGCGGGTCCGAGGGAGGTATGTCCACCGGCGATCCGCTGCGAGTGCGGGCGGCGATGAAGCCGATCAGTACGGTGCCACGGGCACTGCAGACCATCGACGTCGCCAACGGCGAAGCGGCGACGGCGATACACCAGCGGTCCGATGTGTGCGCCGTCCCGGCGGCCGGCGTGGTCGCCGAGGCGATGGTTGCCCTTGTGGTGGCCGAGGCGTGCGTCGAGAAGTTCGGCGGCGACTCCGTTGCTGAGACTCGCCGTAACTACGAGAACTATCTGGCAAACATTCCCAAGGTCATGCGCTGATGAGTCACCAGCGACGCCCGGTGGTCCTCATCGGCCCCCCGGGAGCAGGAAAGAGCACGGTAGGTCGGGCTCTCGCAGAGCAATCGAGCCGGGAATTCCTCGATACAGACGCGATGGTCGAGCAGACCGAGGGCCGCACGATCTCCGAGATCTTTGTCGACGACGGTGAACCTCGTTTTCGCGAACTTGAGGCTGCGGCGGTTCTCCGGGCGCTCAAGGAATCCGATGGTGTTATCGCGCTCGGCGGTGGTGCTCCGATGCAGGCCGTCGTCCAGGAGGCGCTCGCCGGCCATCAGGTGGTGTTCCTCGAGGTCAGTATTCGGGATGCTGCGCGTCGGGTCGGATTCGATCAGAGTCGCCCCCTGCTGGCGGTCAATCCACGCGCTCAGTGGACACGACTCATGGGGCAGCGCCGACCGACGTATGAGCACCTCGCGACCGTGACGGTGGAGACGTCCGGACGGACACCTGAGGAGATCGCCCAGGAGATTGCGCAGGCGATGGAGGCTCTCGGTGACTGAGGACCCAGTAGTGATTCCCGTGGGCGGCGCCTACAACGTGCTCATCGGCACAGGACTGTGGGATCGCCTTGGCGGCCTCCTTGGCGACCAGACGCAGCGGGTGCTCCTCATCCATGCGCCCGGGGTGCGCCACCTCATACCCGCGATCGAAGCGGCGTTGCGCCAGGGTGAGCGCAAGGTTGTCGTTGTTGAGACTCCCGACGCCGAACAGGCAAAGACCGCAACGGTACTCACCGAGTTGTGGTCTACTCTCGGCCAGCACGACTTCACGCGCAGCGATGCCGTTGTGGCGGTCGGCGGGGGAGCAACGACCGACCTCGGGGGCTACGTCGCGGCCTCCTGGCTGCGCGGAGTTCGAGTCATCCAGGTGCCGACAACACTGCTGGGCATGGTGGATGCCGCGGTCGGTGGCAAGACCGGGATTAACACGGCTGAGGGGAAAAACCTCGTCGGAGCGTTCCATGAGCCAGCCGCCGTGCTCATCGACCCCTCGGTGTTGGAGACCTTGCCCGCCCGCGACCTGGTGGCAGGCCTTGCCGAGGTCATCAAGTGCGGGTTTATTGCGGATCCCGTCATTCTTGAGCTGATCGAGGCTGACCCGCAGGCCGCTCTCGCCGTTGGTGGGGAGGTGTTGCGTGAGTTGATCCAGCGCGCTGTTCAGGTCAAGGCTGAGGTGGTCGCAGCGGACCTGCGGGAGTCTTCCTTGCGCGAGATCCTGAACTACGGACACACCTTCGCGCACGCCATTGAGCACGTCGAAAACTACACCTGGCGGCACGGCGATGCCGTGGCCGTGGGCATGGTCTATGTCGCCGAACTCGCCCACCGTGCAGGCTTGCTCGACGAATCACTGCTCGCTCGGCACCGCGCGGTGTTGTCCTCGGTCGGCCTACCCTTCGAATACGGCGGTGCCGCAGATTTCGAGGCACTCATGACCGCGATGCGTCGCGACAAGAAGACCCGTGGCTCGTTACTGCGGTTCGTGGTGCTTGATGGCGACGTTGCGCGTCCAACGCGGCTTGAGGGTCCTGAGGGCGCGTGGTTGCGTGGCGCCTACGACGCAGTGCGGGCCTCCTAGCGCGTTGTGGCCGAGTTCGGCGCGTGGCCTCCGGTCGGCGCACCACTCATCACCGAGTTGATCTCATCCTGGAGCCGCGGCCCGAGCACGCCCCATCCAGGCTCGTAGCCGTAGACGTGCCGCAATGTCTCACCGGAGCGCGTCCGGTCCAGCAGTTCGATGTCGTCGGGATCGATGAGCCCCGGATGCAGCACACCCACGGCCTCGGCGACCTTGAGTAGGTCGCGCCGCATGGTGCGGATGTAGTTCGTCAGCCGTTCGGACTTGCTGTCCGGGTCCAATCCGCGAGCCAGCCACGGGTGCTGTGTCGCGACACCGGTCGGGCATTCGCCGGTATGGCACTTCTGGGCTTGAATGCACCCGACCGAGAGCATCGCTTCCCGCGCGACGTGAATGAGGTCGGCTCCAAGGGCCATGGCGACCGTGGCCGACTTGGGCAAGCCGAGCTTGGCCGACCCGACAAATACCACGTCATCGGTCAACCCAGCGGCCGCGAATTCCTTGTAGACACGGGTGAATCCGACCAGGAAGGGGAGTGCGACCGAATCGGCGAAGACGAGCGGGGCCGCGCCCGTACCGCCTTCGCCGCCATCGACAGTGATGAAGTCGACGCCGCGATCTGTCTCGGTCATTTGGGTGACCAGATGCTGCCAGAACGTCATATCGCCGACGGCCGACTTGATGCCCACGGGCAGGCCTGTCTCGGTCGCCACGAACTCGACCCAGTCGAGCATCGAATCGACATCCTGGAACTCAGCATGGCGAGATGGGCTGATGACGTCCTTGCCGACCGGCACACCGCGAATCTGAGCGATTTCCTCGGTCACTTTCGCGCCGGGGAGGACGCCCCCGAGTCCAGGTTTGGCGCCTTGGCTGAGCTTGATCTCGATGGCGCGGACGGGCGCACCCGCGACCAGATCCTTGAGTTTGGCGATGTCGAAGCGACCGAGTTCATCCCGGCAGCCGAAGTATCCGGTTCCAATCTGCAGGATGAGATCTCCGCCCTTGCGATGGTGCGAGGACAGTCCACCCTCACCCGTGTTGTGCAATGCGCCGGCGCCGGCAACACCGCGATTGATGGCCTCGATGGCGGGTCCGGACAGTGATCCGAAACTCATCGCTGAGACGTTAAGCACCGACCCAGGGCGGTAGGCCTTAGCCCGCCCGCGTGCGGCACCAAGGACCTTCGCGCACGGCAGGTTAGCTTCCTCAGAGTGCATTCCCTCAGCGGGCACGGTGTCGCTAAAGGTGCGGTGTTTGATGATCGGGTAGCCGACGAGGTTCTCGATGTCGTCATCGGTGCCGAAACCGAAGTAGTTGTTCTGTCCCTTGGCGGAGGCATAGATCCAGGACCGTTGGTCGCGACTGAACGGCCGTTCCTCGTCGTTGCTGGAGATGATGTATTGGCGCAGCTCTGGTCCCACCAATTCCAAGAGATAACGCCCATGTCCGAGCACGGGAAAGTTGCGCAGGATGGCGTGCTTCTTCTGGGTGAGATCGCGGGCTGCGACGCCCGCGGTGAGGAGTGCGGCAATTCCGGCAGCGTGGGTCCAAGCCATAGGGCGAGTCTGGCGCATGCCGGGCGGTTTCATCCACCGTTTGGGGCCTGACCATTGCGGCTTAAAGCACTCGGTGTCGCCCGGTAGACTGTGCGAGATCCCTTTACACCTCGCGGGCCCCGGCGCGTCCGCAGGAGTTTCGACGAGCAGAGAGACCTATGGCTTCCACGAACGATCTGAAAAACGGCATGGTGCTCAAGATTGACAACAACCTGTGGTCGATCATCGAGTTCCAGCACGTCAAGCCTGGCAAGGGTCCGGCGTTCGTGCGCACCAAGATGAAGAACGTCCTGTCGGGCAAGATCATCGACAAGACCTTCAACGCGGGCCTCAAGGTAGAAACGGCAACCGTCGACCGGGCGGACATGCAGTTCCTCTATCGCGATGGCGACGACTTCGTGTTCATGGACACCAAGACGTACGACCAGATCAACGTCCCAGAGGCCACCGTGGGCAGTGCTGCCAACTTCCTTCTGGAGAGCAACGAGGCGATCGTCGCGCAAAACGAGGGAACCGTCCTGTATGTCGAGTTGCCGGCCTCGGTGGTGCTGGAAATCACGCAGACCGACCCGGGCCTGCAAGGGGACCGTTCCACTGGCGGCACCAAGCCAGCCACCCTGGAGACTGGCGCCGAGATCCAGGTGCCGCTGTTCTTGGAGACCGGCACCAAGGTCAAGGTCGACACCCGCGACGGGTCCTATCTGGGGCGTGCGTGACCGACGAGGCGAGCGCGCCCTCCCGGCGGGCCAGCGGGCCGACCACGCGGACCAAAGCCCGGCGCGAGGCGGTGGACCTGCTCTTTGAATCTGAGCAGCGAGCGGTCAACGTGATCGAGCTTCTTGAGCAGCGCATGGCCGAGCCAGTACGCGAGGTTCCGCCGCGTGCCTACGCGGCGCAGCTGGTGCGCGGCGTGGCCGCAAACTGGCATTCGATCAATGAAGCGCTCACGACGTACGCCAAGGGCTGGTCGCTGGAACGCATGCCGTCGGTGGACCGCGCCGTGCTTCGGCTCGGCGCCTACGAGGTGATCTATGAGGACGATGTCCCAGACGGTGCCGCGATCAGCGAGGCTGTGGCACTGGCTCGGGACCTGTCGACCGACGAATCGCCGACGTTCATCAATGGACTGCTGTCGCGGTTGTCCGAGGTGAAGACGACCCTCGTCTAGCGGGGAGAGGGAGCCGATCGGGCATGGCGAACGTCGGAGGGTCAATGCACACACCCACGCCGAGCACAGCCGCCCCGATGTCGACGGTTCGCACACCCCATAGGTCGCCTCGTATCGGGCTGATCGATGCTGGCCGCGGAGTCGCCATTTTGGCGGTGATCGCCTACCACCTGGTCTGGGATCTAGGTGACTTTGACTATCTCGCCGGGCACCCGGCCAGGTCTGACACCGGTGTCCTGATCGCGCACTGCATCGCCGGGTCGTTCCTGTTTCTAGTCGGGGTCAGCCTGGTGCTGGCACACGGCGATCGCTTTCGCCGCCAAGCGTTTATCCGCCGGACGCTGGAACTGGTGGCCTACGGCGTAGTCATCTCCCTCGCGACCTATATCGCGATGCCGGCTCAATGGGTGAGCTTCGGCATCTTGCAATGCATCGCCCTGGTCAGCGTGCTAGCGCTGCCGTTTCTGTGGGCATCGCGCATGGTGGCGGTGGGCGCAGCGGTCTTGGCCGTGGCACTTCCCGGGTTGGTAGACATTCCCGGTCGATCTCGGTGGGTGGCCTGGACTGGGCTGACGGAAGCCGGGCCGGTCACGATCGATCATGCTCCTGTCTTGCCGCTGTTTGCGTTGACCCTGATGGGGATTGTGCTCATGCGCACGCTTCGGATGCGCGGGGGAGATACCCGCCTGGCGCAGGTGTCAACTGATCGTCCGCCGTTGCAGTGGTTGGCCTTCCTTGGGCGCCACACGCTGGTGATCTATCTGCTCCATCAGCCGATTCTGCTCGGAGCGTTGTACGCCATCCGCTGGGCGACATAGACGCTAGGTCAGCAGCGCTTCCGCCAGGGCGTCGTCAACGACGAGCCGCCGGATCCATCGACCCCGCAACGCCGCTCGCGTTGCGGCGGCGCGGTTTACCCCGCGCGCCATCCCAATCACGGTAGGAATGCGACACAGTTGATCCGGGGTGAGCGTGATGATGCGTTGCGCAAGCGGACTGTCGGTGGTCTGCCCGTGCTCGTCGAAGAGCAGACCCATCGATTCACCGACCACGCCGCGCTCTCGGGCGGCCCGGGCCTCATCAAGGGAAAAGGCATCGTGAACTGTTGACCCGTCAGGTTCCCAGGCGCCGATGCTGCAGAGTGCAACGGTGACCTGGTCGACCGCCGCGCGGGCGCGGGCGATGTCGCCGTGCGCCTTTAGGGAGCTCGCACCCTCAGCGGTCGGCATGATGAGTGGCGCGTGGTACCAGAGCGTGTGGCCGTAGGTCATTCGCCCAGCCTCTCGAACAATGTCGTAGGCCGTCTCTTGCCCTGGGGTCACCAACGACCCACACAGTTGGACGATGTCGATCGCTGGCAGATGCGTGAGGGCGCCGATCGCGGCATGGACCGCGCGGGACCACGGGAGCCCCAGGACGTCATCGGCGGTGACCGTTCGTTCGACCACGCGCGCGGCTGCAGCGCCGACGAGTGCTGCAGCGTCGCGGTCGCCGATGCCGCGAACGACGACGCACTCGTCGAGGCCGAACTTCCTGGCCACGGCAACGCCCAGCGGATCATCTCCATCGGGATCACGAACCTCGATGGTGACCAACCCCATGGCGTGGGCGTCTTCGAGCAGGCGAGCGACCTTGAACCTACTGATCTGTAGCGACCGAGCGATGTCCGACTTACTCTCGCCCGCCAAGTGGTAGCGGCGCGCCACCGCGACGGCGAGGTGAGCGTGGTGCCTGGAGCGGGAATGGGGCATCGAGGCGCTCACCGTTCTTCCCCAGATCGTTGACACGGACTGTGACCCTGATCATACTCACCCGAGCGGGCAATGATGCTCAGACGTGCAGCGGAGGATGACGTGATGATCTGGTCAAGGCGAGTAGCCCCGGGAGTTGTTGCTCTCCTTGCGTTGGCTGGCTGCTCCTCGGATGAGCCTGCCGATGATGGCAAGACCTTGACGGTGGCGATCCCCGACAACGCCGACCTACAGCGCATGAAGTCGTTGGTCTCCGACTTCACGGCGAAGAATCCTGGGGTCAGGGTCTCCTTTGTGACTCTTGCCGAGGGCGAATTGCGGCAGAAGGTGACGACCGATGTCGCTGCTCAAGGCGGTCAGTATGACGTCGTCGCCTTGGGTGCATACGAGACAGAGATCTGGTCGGAAAAGGACTTCCTAGAGCCGATGACTGGGCTGCCCTCCAGTTATGACGTGGGGGACCTGCTGCCCAACATTCGCAGTGCGTTGACCGCCAAGGACGCGCTGTATGCCCTGCCGTTCTATGGGGAGTCGTCTTTCACGATGTACCGCAAGGACGTCTTCAAGAAGGCTGGGCTGACGATGCCCGCGAAGCCGACCTGGGAATTCATGAAGTCGGCTGCCAAAAAGTTGAGCACCGTGGACGGCGGCGATGTCTGCCTCCGCGGCAAGGCGGGCTGGGGCGAGAACGTGGCCTTCCTGACGGCCATGGCGAACTCCTACGGCGGACGTTGGTTCAACCAGGACTGGAAACCCCAGTTGGAGACTCCGGCCTGGAAGAAGGCCCTGAATACGTATGTGGCCCTAGGCAAGCACGCACCCGAGAGTGTCGCCAGCAACGGCTACAACGAGAACCTCCAACTGTTCCGGGACGGCAAGTGCGCCTTGTGGGTCGACTCCACCGTGGCCGGCTCGACGCTCACGGCTCAAGACGACCTCAAGGGGAAGGTCGGGTATGCACCGGCTCCCGGCGCGGGCGAGAGCAAGGACAGTTCCTGGCTGTGGGCATGGTCGCTGGCGGTGCCGACCAGTTCGAACAACAAGGCCATGGCAAAGAAGTTTGCGACGTGGGCGACCTCGCCGGAATACACCGAACTCGTGGCCGACGAGCACGGTTGGGCCAATGTTCCGCCCGGCGCACGGAAGTCTCTGTACCAGAACCAGGAGTACCTCAAGGCCGCGCCTTTTGCCCGCCAGACTGAGCGCGCGATTAATGCGTCCGACGCGCGGAAGCCGACGGTCGACCCGGTGCCCTACGTCGGTATTCAGTACGTCGCGATCCCCGAGTTCCAAGGCATTGGAACGGCAGTCGGCAACCGCGCGACGAAGGCGCTCACGGGCGACATCGACAGCGGTGAAGCACTGAGCAACGCGCAGTGGGTCACCACCAAAGTGATGGGCAAGCAAGATCGGCAGGCCGAGAAGTGATGGCCCAGCAGAACGGACTGAACTGACATGAGCATTCAGGAGACCAAGGCCAGTCCGGCGGAGATGGATCCCGAACTGGCGGCAATGGACCCCGAGCAGTTGCCGGTGCCCGAACACCGTACGCACGGGGCTGGCCACTTCGCGGGCCTGTACGCCGCCGAGCACGTGGCGGCGACGGAGTTCGTCTTCGGTGCCACGTTCGTGGCACTCGGCGCGGGAATTTGGGACATTCTGATCGGCCTGATCATCGGTAATACGTTGGCGATGCTCAGTTTCCGATTCATCACTGCACCCATCGCGGTGAAGGCCCGACTGAGCCTCTATACCTATCTCCAGCGCATCGCGGGTGACTCGGTGTCGCGGGTCTACAACGCCGCGAACGCGATCATCTTCGCGGTGATCTCCGCTGCGATGATCACGGTATCTGCAACCGCAGTTCGCGGTATCTTTGGCTTCCCTGCGCAGGAATCGGCCTATCCCACGCACATTGGTTTCATCATCATCGCGTTGGTCTTTAGCGCGGTTGCGGTCTTGGTCGCGGTCTTTGGCTTCGACACCTTGGCCGAGTTCGCGTCAATCTGTGGTCCGTGGTTGATGGTGATGTTCACCGTCGGCGGCATGGTGTTGCTGCCGATGCTCACCGAAACCATCGCCGGGACGACCCGGCTGACCAGCTTCGACCAGTTCATCGACGTCGCGAGTTCGACGGTCTTCACTGGCGTCAACTCCGAAGGAGAGCCTGGTATCGGGCTGTGGGAAGTTGCCGGGTTCGCCTGGGCCGCAAACACTTTCGCCCACTTCGGACTGATCGACATGGCGTTGTTGCGCTATGCCAAGAAGGCGCGGTACGCGTACGGCACGGCGACCGGCATGATGTTCGGCCACTACATTGCCTGGATTGCCGCCGGTCTCATGGGCGCCGCTGTGGCTCAGATCACCGCGACGAGCATCGCGGTTTTGGAGCCGGGCGATGTCGCATGGCACGCCTTGGGTGCGGCTGGCTTCGTGACCGTCATTGTGGCGGGGTGGACGACCGCTAACTCGAACATCTATCGGGCGGGATTGGCCGGGCAAGCGGTCTTCCCTAACGTGTCCCGGGTCAAGGTCACGCTCGCGGTCGGCGTCTTGGTCATGGTTGCCAGCGTGTTCCCGTTCGTCTATCGAAACATGCTGCCCTTGTTGACCTATGCGGGTCTGTTGCTGGTCCCCATCGGCGGCATCATCTTCGCGGAGCACCACCTGTTCCATCGGATGGGCATGACGCAGTACTGGTCGCGCTATCGCAAGCAGCGGACCAACGTTCCAGCGTTCGTGGCCTGGGGAGGCGCGCTCGTCGTCGGCTTCGGCCTGCAGATCCTGCAGGTGATCCCGTACTACTACCTGTTCATTCCCGCCTGGTTCGCCTCGATCATCATTTACACCGTCTTGGCTAAACGGGCTGGGGCTGGGGAGGACTACGCCGCCCATATCGCCGAGGACGAAGAGTTCAACGAACGGGTGCGCCTCTTCCATGAGCGGCGCGCGGCAACCGAGGATCCACGCACCTTCAAGGATTCTTCGATCATCGGCCACGGCCTACGAGCGGTGTGGATTCTCTCGCTCGTCGCGATCCTGGTGATGGCCTGGAACGTGCTCTTCCGCAGCGGCGACCTCTACGAGTACTACGTCAACCTCGACCGGTTCTATCTCGTGGCGTTGGTGGGTACGATCGTCTATTTCGTGACGACCTGGGGCGCATTACAGCGCACCAAGTGGTTGGCCAAGAAGCACCTGTCGAGCGAGTCGCGCGAAGCACCGCCCATTGACACCACCCAGCCGGCCCGTCGGGCAGCCCCTGCGACACACGACAGCAAGGTCGCTACTCGTCTCGAGGAGAGCGAGCAGCGGTTGCGGACCAAGGTCAAGGGTCGCCGGAAGCCGCCGCAGGACGATACGACCGTGAGTTGACGTTCTGCAGTCCGCTACGATGAGCGCGTTCGACATCCTTTAACGATTCCGTCCTGTGAGGCGGCGAAGGAGGTCCGCGCTGTGGCGCGTTCTGACTCTGGTGCACTGGCGGCTGACACCCAGCCTGGCCGCACCGTTCTGACATCCGATGAGATCGCCCGGGCGCTGCGCCGGATGGCCCACGAGGTGATCGAGCGCAATAAGGGCATCGACGACCTGGTCGTGCTAGGCATCCCCACCCGTGGCGTCGCACTGGCGGACCGTCTCGCGAGCGCGCTGACAGACGTGGAAGGTCAACCGGTGGCGGTTGGCTCGCTCGACGTGACCATGTATCGCGACGACTTACGCAGCCAGCCCACGCGGGCCGCGCACGCCACACAGATTCCCGACAGCGGCATTGACGACAAGACAGTCGTGCTCGTCGACGACGTGCTCTACTCCGGTCGTACCGTCCGGGCTGCACTCGACGCGCTCGGTGACCTTGGTCGGCCCAAGGCCGTACGCCTCGCGGTCCTGGTGGATCGCGGTCACCGCGACCTTCCGATCCGAGCCGATCACGTTGGCAAGAACCTCCCGACGGCCCAGAGCGAGCGGGTCAGTGTTCGGCTGGTTGAGCACGACGGCACCGAGGACGCGGTACGCATCGAGGATGGTGCGCGATGAAGCACCTGCTGTCCGCGGCGGACCTGTCCCGCGATGAAACCCTCAGCATTCTGGACACCGCACGGCAGATGCATGAGATCCAGCAGCGGGACGTCAAGAAGTTGCCCGCGTTGCGTGGTCGGACGGTCGTCAATCTGTTCTTCGAAGACTCGACTCGCACCCGCAGTTCGTTCGAGATCGCCGGAAAGTGGCTGTCCGCGGACGTCATCAATGTTTCGGCAAAAGGGTCCTCGGTCAGCAAGGGGGAGTCACTACGAGACACCGTCCTGACCGTGGGCGCGATGGGCGTCGACGGCATGATCATTAGGCATCACGCCAGTGGGGCGCCGCTGCAGGTATCCCAGTGGGTTGACGCTTCGGTGATTAACGCTGGCGACGGAATGCACGAGCACCCTACCCAGGCATTGCTTGATGCCTACACGATGCGGGAGCGCCTCGGCGACTTGGCAGGCAAGCACGTCGCGATCGTCGGCGACCTGACGCATTCACGGGTGGTGCGATCCAACCTGATGTTGCTGCGCACCCTGGGCGCACAGGTGACCTTGGTCGCGCCGCCGACACTGATGCCGAGCGGCATCACGACCTGGGCGGGTAGCGATGGCTTCGCGGTGACCTACGACCTTGACGCCACGCTTCCTCAAGTGGATGCCCTCATGATGTTGCGGGTCCAGCGGGAGCGGATGTCCGGCGGTTTCTTTCCCACTCCCCGCGAATACACCGTGGGCTTTGGGCTGACCCGAGATCGTCTCCGAACCCTCCCGGATCACGCGGTGATCTGTCACCCCGGTCCGATGAACCGCGGCCTAGAGATCGCCGCAGATGCCGCTGACGAGGGTCGCTCGGTGATCCTTGATCAGGTTTCTGCAGGCGTCGCCGTCCGAATGAGCGTGCTTTACCACCTGCTTGCAGGCGGCGAAAGCTGATGGGAGACAACGTGATCGATACTCCAAACGTCCTGCTCATTCGGGGCGCCGATGTCCTTGGCGAGGGACGCACCGACCTCCTGCTTCAAGAGGGCCGCATCGTCGACTCCGGGTCGCTCGGTGCGCCGCCCGACGCGGAAGTCATCGACGCCGATGGACTCGTGGCGTTGCCGGGGCTGGTCGACCTGCACACCCACCTGCGCGAGCCGGGTCGAGAAGACGCCGAGACCATCCGTACCGGGTCATCGGCGGCCGCCGCGGGCGGCTTCACGGCGGTGCTCGCTATGGCAAACACCAGTCCGGTCACGGACACGGCGGAGGCGGCCGAGCGGGTGTGGGATCTGGGCCAGGCCAGTGGCCTGGTGGATGTGCAGCCCATTGGTGCGGTGACCAAAGGCTTGGCTGGCGAAGAACTTGCCGAGCTCGGACTCATGGCGCGATCGCGCGCGTCGGTTCGAGTGTTTAGCGACGATGGCAAATGCGTCCACGACGCTCGACTGATGCGGCGGGCGCTCGAATACGTCAAAGCCTTCGATGGGGTGGTCTCCCAGCACGCTCAGGAACCGCGCCTGGCCGATGGGCAAGCGTGCTGTCACGAGGGTGAACTGTCCGGTCGACTCGGACTGCCGGGATGGCCAGGCGTTGCCGAAGAGGTGATCGTTGCCCGCGACGTCATGCTGGCGCGGCATACGGGATCGCGCGTGCACATCGCGCATGTCTCCACCGCTGGGTCGGTTGAGGTGATCCGGTGGGCCAAAGCCCAGGGCATCGCGGTGACCGCCGAGGTGACGCCGCACCATCTGCTGCTGACCACGGACCTGCTGACCGGATACGACCCCACCTTTAAGGTCAACCCGCCCCTTCGCCCCGAGGAGGACGTTGAGGCGTTGCGAGAGGCGCTTGCGGACGGAACCATTGACGCGGTGGCCACGGATCACGCACCGCACGCCCGCCACGACAAGGAGCATGCCTTTGCAGAGGCGGCCTTCGGCATGCTGGGACTCGAGCAGGCGCTATCGGTCGTGAGCACGGTGATGGTGGAGCCGGGACGGATGACCTGGAGCCAGGTGGCTCAGGTGATGTCCAGTCGACCAGCCGAGATTGCCGGACTTGACGGCCACGGAATCGCGCTCGCCAAGGACTCGCCAGCGACGCTGACATTGATCGACCCGACAGCGACCTATGTCGTGAATCGGGAACATTCGCAGTCACTTTCGCGCAACAACCCTTGGCATGGGCGCGAGTTGACCGGCCGGGTGCAGGCTACCTTCCTGCGCGGGCGCCAAACATTCACTCAAGGAAAGGTGCTCGCGTGACGAGCTATGTCGAGCGCAGCCGGGCCGTGCTGGTTCTGGAAGATGGTCGCGTCTTTGAAGGTCGGTCCTATGGTGCAGTGGGCACGACATCGGGGGAGGCTGTCTTCTCCACTGGCATGACGGGCTACCAGGAAACGTTGACTGACCCGAGTTACCACCAGCAGGTCGTGGTCATGACCGCGCCGCACGTCGGTAACACTGGCGTCAACGACGAGGACGCCGAGTCGCGCCGCATCTGGGTCGCGGGTTATGTGGTGCGAGATCCCGCGATTCGTCCGTCTAACTGGCGCTCGGTGCGCACCCTCGAGGACGACCTCCGAGAGCAGGGAGTCGTCGGTATCTGCGATATCGATACGCGCGCCCTGACCCGCCACTTGCGTGAGCGTGGCGCGATGCGGGTGGGAATCTTCAGCGGAGCGGATGCCGAGCGTCGTACCAGGGAACTGGTTCAGGATGTCCAGCGATCACCGGAGATGGCCGGTTCGGAGTTGGCCTCGGAGGTCTCGACACGCGAGGCCTACGTCGTACCCGCCGTCGGCTCGAAGAAGTTCACGGTGGCCGCTGTGGACCTGGGCATTAAGGCCATGACCCCACAGCGCATGGCCGAGCGTGGCATCGAGGTCCACGTCCTACCAGCGGACGTGAGCTTCGAAGCCATCCGCGAGCTGGAACCCGATGGGGTGTTCTTCTCCAACGGCCCGGGGGATCCGTCGACGGCACCTCAGGTCGACCTGCTGCGCGACGTACTCGATGCCCGGATTCCGTTCTTTGGCATCTGCTTCGGCAACCAGATCCTAGGTCGCGCACTGGGCTTTGGCACCTTCAAACTCAAGTACGGTCACCGCGGGATCAATCAGCCGGTGATGGATCGCTCGACCGGCAAGGTCGAAGTCACAGCCCACAACCACGGGTTCGCGGTGGACGCACCGCTCGATGGCGATGTGACGGCCCCTGCTGACGCCGAGGATGGTCGCTCCTATGGGCGCGTTCGCGTCAGTCATGTCTGCCTTAACGACGACGTGGTCGAGGGCCTCGAATGCCTTGATATCCCTGCGTTCTCGGTGCAATACCACCCGGAGGCTGCAGCCGGGCCGCATGATGCCGCCTACCTATTTGATCGGTTCGTTGACGTCCTGGAAGGACAGCGTGTGAAGTCAGAGAGTGGTGCCCGCTGATGCCGAAGAGTGACGACATCAAGAGCGTGCTGGTGATCGGTTCTGGCCCGATCGTCATCGGGCAGGCGTGCGAGTTTGACTACTCCGGCACGCAGGCGTGCCGGGTGCTTCGCGAGGAAGGCATTCGCGTCGTCCTGGTCAACTCCAACCCGGCCACGATCATGACGGACCCGGAGTTTGCTGACGCGACCTACGTCGAGCCCATCACCCCGGAGATGATCGAACAGATCATCGCCAAGGAGCGTCCCGACGCCGTCCTCGCGACCCTGGGTGGACAGACAGCGCTGAACGCGGCGATCGCCCTGCACGACAGTGGAATCCTCGAGAAGTACAATTGCCCCCTCATCGGTGCCAGCGTTGAAGCCATTCAACTGGGCGAGGACCGGGAACGCTTCAAGGGCGTCGTCGAACGATGCGGTGCCGAGTCAGCACAGTCGATCATTTGCAACGCGAACGAGGCCCCAGCCGGAGCCTCGGCGCACGAAAAGGTCGAGTTCGCGCTGGAGCGGACGCTTGCTGCCGCGGACACGCTGGGTTATCCCGTGGTGGTACGTCCGTCGTTCACCATGGGCGGCCTCGGCTCTGGATTCGCCTACACCCCAGAAGAATTGCGCCGCATGGCAGGCGCAGGGCTGCAAGCCAGCCCGACCACCGAAGTGCTCCTTGAAGAGTCGATTCTTGGCTGGAAGGAGTACGAACTGGAGGTCATGCGCGACCACGCTGACAACGTGGTGGTCGTATGTTCCATCGAGAATCTGGACCCCATGGGGGTGCACACCGGCGACTCCATCACGGTCGCCCCGGCGTTGACGCTCACCGACCGTGAATACCAGCGCCTGCGTGACATCGGTATCGCCGTCATCCGCGAGGTTGGAGTGGAGACTGGCGGCTGCAACATTCAGTTCGCGGTGAACCCTGCGGACGGGCGAATCATCGTCATCGAAATGAACCCACGGGTCTCTCGGTCGAGCGCGCTGGCTTCAAAGGCGACTGGATTCCCGATCGCCAAGATCGCGGCGAAGATGGCGATCGGCTACACCCTCGATGAGGTGCCCAACGACATCACGAAAGAAACCCCGGCATCCTTCGAGCCCACGCTCGACTATGTCGTGGTGAAGGTCCCGCGGTTTGCCTTCGAGAAGTTCCCGGCTGCCGACCCCACGCTGACGACGACCATGAAGTCGGTGGGTGAGGCGATGGCGATCGGGCGGAACTTCACCGAGGCGTTCCAGAAGGCACTGCGCTCGAGCGAGCGTAAGGACTCCACGTTCCACTGGGGCCCCGACTCCCGACCGACGACCGAGATGGCACGAGCCCTCTTGGAGGAAGCGCAGGTTCCCACTGACGGCCGAATCCTGTTGGTGCAGCAGGCACTTCGCGGAGGACTGTCAGTTGAGGAAGTCTTCGAGGCGACCAAGATTGACCCGTGGTTCCTCGACCAGATGCAACTCATCAACGACGTCGCGGAGCAGATCGCGCAGACCCAACAGCTCACCGCGGACACGTTGAAACTCGCCAAACGGCACGGCTTCAGCGACGCCCAAATCAGTCAACTCTCGAAGACGCCCGAGGCCGTGGTGCGCGGTGTTCGGCATGCCTTGGGTATCCGGCCGGTCTACAAGACCGTTGATACCTGCGCTGCCGAGTTCGCGGCCCAGACGCCGTACTACTACTCCTCCTACGACGAGGAGTCTGAGGTGCTGCCGCGAGAGCGACCCGCCGTCATCATCCTGGGCTCTGGGCCCAACCGCATCGGGCAGGGCGTGGAATTCGACTACTCCTGTGTCCACGCGTCATTCGCGTTGCGCGACCAGGGCTTTGACACCGTCATGGTCAACTGCAACCCAGAGACCGTGTCCACCGACTACGACACCTCCAGCAGGCTCTACTTCGAGCCGCTGACCCTGGAGGACGTCCTCGAGGTCGTGCACGCCGAGCGGGCCGCCGGGCCGATCGCGGGCGTGATCGTTCAGCTGGGCGGTCAAACCCCGCTGGGTCTGGCCCGCGCATTGAAGGCCGAGGGAGTGCCGATTGTCGGTACATCTCCTGAGGCGATCGATCTCGCGGAAGATCGGGGAGCCTTTGGCCGCGTGCTCGCTGAGGCCGAGCTGCCCGCGCCGCGGCATGGCATGGCATACAGCGCGGATGAGGCGGTCGAGGTCGCCAAGGAGATTGGCTTCCCGGTCCTGGTACGCCCCTCCTACGTCCTGGGTGGACGCGGCATGGAGATCGTCTATGACGATGCCACGCTGAAGGATTACGTCACCCGGGCCACGACGGCCTCACCGGAATACCCGGTGCTGGTCGATCGCTTCCTCGACGAAGCAATCGAGATCGACGTCGACGCGTTGTACGACGGCCAAGAGATGTACCTCGGCGGAATCATGGAGCACATCGAGGAAGCCGGAATCCACTCCGGTGACTCAGCCTGCGTGCTGCCCCCCGTCACTCTCGGGCAGGGCGAGCTCGACCGCGTTCGTCGCTCCACCTTGGCCCTGGCCGAGGGAATTGGTGTACGTGGCCTCATGAATGTGCAGTTCGCCTTGGCGCAGGACGTGCTCTATGTGTTGGAGGCCAACCCTCGCGCCAGCCGCACCGTGCCGTTCGTGGCCAAAGCGACTGGGGTGCAGGTCGCGAAGGCTGCAGCACGCATCATGCTGGGCAGTTCGATCCAGGAGCTGCGTGACGAAGGCATGCTGCCGCCCTCCGGTGATGGTGGCGCCATGCCGGTGCACGCGCCGGTCAGCGTCAAGGAGGCGATTCTGCCGTTCAAGCGGTTCCGCACTCGGGAAGGTGCTGTCGTCGACACCTTGCTCGGACCAGAGATGCGAAGCACCGGCGAAGTCATGGGCATTGACGCTGACTTCGGTACGGCTTTTGCCAAGAGCCAACTCGGATCAGTGACCGGTCTGCCAGAAAAGGGAACAATCTTCGTGTCGGTAGCCAACCGGGATAAGCGAGCCATGATCTTCCCCGTGAAGCGGCTGGCAGACCTCGGGTTCCGGTTGCTTGCGACCTCTGGCACCGCAGATGTTTTGCGGCGCAACGGCATTCGGGCAGAGGTCGTGCTCAAGCAGCATGAGACGGTTCGTGGTGAGGGTCAGGAATCGATCGTTGACCACATCCTGGCGGGCGAGGTCGACATGGTGTTCAACACCCCGTCGGGTCAAGATGCCCGGGCAGATGGTTACGAGATTCGGGCCGCTACGACGAGCATGGACAAGCCGATCATCACGACGGTTCAGCAACTGGGCGCCGCAGTGCAGGGCATTGAAGCGAGCCGAGCGGGCACGCCCGGTGTGAAGTCGCTGCAGGAGCATGCACGAGACCTGGATCTGTTTGGTCGCAACGGAACTGGCGAGCCCAACGAATGACCACCGCCGTCGCTGGCGAACTCATCGCGACGCGTAAGGCGGGTGCGTTCACCCTCCTGACCTTCGTGGCTCCCGGCGTTGGCGAATCGGCGCGGCCCGGACAGTTGGTGTCGGTGGCTGTTGGCGACGCCTCAACCGCGTTGGTCGCACGTCGCACCCTGCCACTGCGCGGCGTGACGCCCAGCGGGACCTATGGAGGTACGGCAGAGGTTGTGGTCGATGCCGAACGCGACCCAGGGGAGAGGTGGTTGGCGGATCGCCGGGTTCACGACGAGGTACACCTCATCGGTCCCCTGGGTCGGCCGTTTCCGTTGCCACAGCAGTCCGTCCCCTGCCTCCTGGTTGGCGTAGACACGGCGGCGGCCTCGCTAACCTGGCTCGCGCGGGCACTGCGCGATCGGGGCTGCGCGGTTGACCTGGTGATTGCCGGTGCCGATGACCGCCATCTGCTCGACGTCATCGAAGCTCGTCGACTCGTCGGCAATGTGACTGCGGTGACACCAGACTCGGGCGGCCACGCCGGAGCGCAGCGATCCCTGCGGAAGGCGGTGCGCGATGGCATCCGCAGGCAGGACTCCGCCATTGTCTATGCATCTGCTGGCGCTCGTGATCTCGCGCAGATCGTGGCGGTGGCCGACGAACTTCACGTCGTGGCGCAAGTATCGGTCCATGAAGACATGCCATGCGGAACTGGTTTATGTCAGGCATGCCTCGTGCCGGTCCGAGATCGCGACCTGACGGTTCACAGCATCCGGGCGTGTTCCGACGGACCGGTCGTGCGCGGCGACCGCGTGGTCTGGGACCAGTACCTCGACGGGTTGGGCGAGGTCGTCTCATGACGGCCATCAAGCCATCGCTAGCCGTCAACACCGCTGGGTTGGACCTGGCCTTGCCGATCATGGCCGCCGCCGGGTGTGGTGGATTCGGCCAAGATCTCGCCCGGCTCGGAGTGCTCAGCCACCTGGGCGCGTTGGTGACCCCGTCCATTAGCGCCCGATCGCACGCGACGGCGCATCGCGTCCGACTCCAGGAAGCACCCAGCAGTTTGGTGTTACCGACGGACTGGCCCAGTGTCGGGACGAACTCGCTCAAGGCTGACGCGCTGCCCTGGGACGTGGAGGGCGCCGTACCCGTGGTGGCGTCGCTCGTCGGCACCACGAGCAACGAATTCGGATCTGCAGCAGCTGGTTTGCGTCGCCAGACCGCGTTGCGTCACATCATGGGGGTCGAGGTCAACCTCGGCTGCCCCGACGCAACAAATCGCGGAATTCCGTTCTCGCACGCCGATTTTGCCGCGACGAAGGTGGTTTCCCGAGTCCGCGAGGAGCTGCCGCGCGACATCCCGGTCATCGCCAAGCTGAGCGCGGACGTGAGCGATCTCGTCGCGATCGCCCGTGGGTGTGTGAAGTCCGGCGCAGCAGGAATTGTGGTGACGGGGCCGCTACGGGCCCTGGCCATGAGCGGAACCCGACTGTCGCTGCCTGCTGAATCTACCGGCTTGGCCGGGCCTGCCCTGCTGCCGGTGACGCTCCGAGCCGTGTACGACCTGACGCGCGCCATCCGCGAGGGGCGGCTTCCGTCGGTCGCGGTCATCGCCGTCGGCGGCATCTCGACCGGCCAGCAGGTCGCCCAAGCCATGGCGGTGGGTGCCTCAGCCGTGCAAGTTGGCACCGCGCTGATTCATGACCCGGGCTCACTGGCCACACTTGCCCAAGACCTGTCAGCAGTCCTGACCGCCCACGACCTGACGGATGTCCGCGATCTGGTGGGGTTGGCCCACACCTGATGAATCTGGGCTCAGACCGAAGGAGAGATACGTGATCGACGCAAGCCAGGCCTACGGCGCTCGATTGGGCGCGGCCGTGGATGCTCACGGCCCGCTCTGCGTGGGTATCGACCCACACGCCGGTTTGTTGAAGGCCTGGGGGCTGACCGACGACCTAGACGGGCTTCGGCGCTTTTGTGACACGGTGGTGGAGTCGTTGGCGGGACAGGTCGCACTGGCCAAACCGCAATCAGCCTTCTTCGAGCGGCACGGAGCGGGCGGGGTCGCCGTGTTGGAGCACACGCTGGCGATGCTGCGTGAGGTGGGAGTACTCAGCCTGCTTGACGTCAAGCGAGGCGATGTCGGGTCGACGATGGATGCCTACGCCGAGGCCTACCTCGCCGAGGATTCGCCGTTGCGCGCGGATGCGATCACGCTCAGCCCGTACCTGGGTGTCGGCTCCCTGCAGCCAGCATTTGACCTTGCGGACCAGACCGGCCGGGGAGTGTTTGTCCTGGCCTTGACCTCGAACCCCGAGGGCGCGTCCGTGCAGCGGGCCAGCCTGGACGGCATCAGCGTTGCGGGCTCGGTCATCGAGGCCGTGACCGCGCGCAACGTCCGGGAGCGCAGCGCGGGCAGGTTCGGCAGTACAGGGATGGTCGTGGGGGCGACCACCGGCAAGCACATCGCCGACCTGGGTCTCGGGGAAGCGTTGGCGGCTTCGCGCGCACCATTACTCGCCCCCGGCTTGGGCGCCCAGGGCGCGGATGTCGACGACCTCGATCGCGGCTTCGGTTCGGCGTACCCCTTGGTGCTGCCGTCTTCCTCGCGGGGAATTCTTGAGGCAGGTCCCTCGCCTGCGGGACTGCGCGCCGCCATCAGACGACAGGCCGATGACCTCCAGGGTTGAGGTGAGGCACGCTCTGCCATAGTCACCACCATGGATCAACGGGTCTCCTTCATCACCCTCGCCGTGCGCGACCTCGCCGAGTCACGGCGGTTCTATGTCGATGGGCTTGGATGGAACCCGGAGTTGGAGGAGCCGGGGGAGGTCTTGATGTTCCGTGCGGGGCCGCAACTGATCTTGTCGCTTTGGGTTCGCTCGGAGTTTGCCCGCGAGGTAGGCGAACCCTACGACGGCCGAGGCATCGTACCGATCACCCTCTCGCACAACGTTTCTCGCCCGGAGGAGGTGGACGCGATTTTGGTGGATGCGCAACGGGCGGGTGCCTCAGAGGTGGGCGCCGCTCAAGAACGTGCGTGGGGTGGCTACACCGGGTACTTCGCTGACCCGGACGGTTTCCGTTGGGAAGTGGCCCACAACCCAGGTCCGATTGGTCTGTCTGTCCTTCCGACCTGAGCCGACCCAACCCCGCGTTGCTCGCTTCTGGCGGACTCGCTAGGTTCGAGCGAACACCGTCGACGGTGTCGAGATGGTGACGCGCACGGTCGCGTCGGCAGGTGACGACAGGAGGAGTTGGACTCGTGGCACTTCCTTCACTGACCCCCGAGCAACGCGCGGAGGCATTAGAGAAGGCTGCCAGGGCTCGGCGTGAGCGGGCAGCGGTCAAGAATCGGCTGAAGCACGCCCAGGGTTCCCTGCGCGAGGTGATCGAGAGTGGCAGGACCAACGAGGTCATCGGAAAGATGAAGGTATCCGCCCTGCTGGAGTCCTTGCCCGGAGTGGGCCGGGTACGCGCCCGACACATCATGGCCGAGGTCGGTATCTCGGAGAGCCGGCGCGTGCGTGGACTCGGAGTCAACCAAACGGCCGCCCTCCTCCTCCGCTTCGAGAACCGAGTCTGACCGCCCGTGACCGAGAACAAGGCGATAAACCAGGCGATGGCCCCCGCTACTTCTACCCAGCCGCTGGTTGTCCTCGCCGGCCCCACCGCAGTCGGCAAAGGCACCGTGGCGGCCTATATCCGGGAGAACTATCCCGAAGTCTGGCTCTCGGTGTCCGTGACCACCCGCCACCCACGACCGCGCGAGGTCGACGGGGTGCATTACCACTTCATCTCGCAAGAAGAGTTCGATCGACTCGACGCTGAGGGCGGACTGCTGGAGTCTGCTGTCGTGCACGGGCGTGCGTCATATGGAACACCCCGGCAACCAGTGCTCGACGCCATCGCCGACGGAAGGCTCCCGCTGCTAGAGATTGACCTCCAAGGTGCACGCCAGGTACGGCAGCGGATGCCCGATGCCCACCTGGTCTTTCTCGAGCCGCCTTCATGGGAAGAACTCGTCCGCCGACTGGTGGGTCGGGGCACCGAGACGGAGCAAGAACGCGCGATTCGATTGGCTACCGCCCGGGAAGAACTGGCGGCAAAATCCGAGTTCGACCGCGCCATAGTCAACGACGATGTTCGGCGAGCGGCCGAGGAACTCGTACTATGGATGCGCAACCCCCAACGCGACGAGAGTTGAACACCTGTGTCTGGCACAAAGGCCGCCCCCGAAGGCATCACGAACCCCCCGATCGACGACCTGCTTCAGCTCGCTGACAGCAAGTACGCCTTGGTCATCTACTCAGCTAAGCGCGCCCGTCAGATCAACGCCTACTACTCCCAGCTCTCCGAAGGACTGCTGGAGTATGTCGGGCCGCTGGTCGACTCACAGGTCAACGACAAGCCGTTGTCGGTGTCGCTACGCGAGATCAACGAGCGCCTCCTCACGATGGAGCGCCAGGAAGCCTGAGCCTCGGCTCAGGGCTCCCGCGCAAGCTGAATGCGCATCGTTCTCGGTGTCAGCGGAGGCATCGCGGCGTACAAGGCGTGTCTGCTGCTGCGCCGCCTGTCGGAGCAAGGCCATGAGGTCACGGTCATTCCGACTGAGGCGGCGCTGCGCTTCGTCGGCGAACCAACCTGGGCGGCGCTCTCTGGCCGTCCGGTCCAACACGACGTGTGGACGTCCGTCCACGAGGTGCCGCACGTACGCCTGGGGCAGTCGGCCGACTTGGTCATCGTCGCTCCGGCCACGGCCGACCTGATCGCGAAGGCCGCGCACGGGTTGGCCGACGATTTGCTCACCAACACTCTGCTGACGACGCAGGCGCCAGTGGTGATCGCGCCGGCGATGCATACCGAGATGTGGCAGCACGCGGCGACCCAGGCCAATGTTGCGACCCTACGGGACCGCGGCCTGCACGTGATGGACCCCGCGAGCGGTCGACTCACTGGCTCCGATACCGGGCCAGGCCGGCTCGCCGAGCCCGAAGACATTGAGGCCTTCGCGCTGGCTGCCGTGCAGGAGAGCCTTGGCGCCGGTGGTGCTTCCGCATCATCAGCGCTCGATCTGGCCGGCACCCGGGTGCTGGTGAGCGCCGGTGGGACCCGGGAGCCACTGGATCCGGTGCGCTATCTCGGCAATCGCTCGAGCGGTAAACAAGGGCACGCACTAGCCGAGGACGCTTCGCGCCGTGGTGCCCAAGTCACCCTGGTCACCACCACTGACCGACCGGCCCCAACAGGTGCGGACGTCGTAGGCGTTGAAACCGCGCTCGAGATGCGTGATGCAGTGCTGAGTCGGGCCGCCGACCACGACATCGTGGTGATGGTCGCGGCCGTCGCGGATTTCCGGCCCAAGGCTCGAGTCGACAGCAAAATCAAGAAGACCATTGGCCAGGACGACGCTCCCACCATCGAACTCGTCCGTAATCCGGACATTCTGGCCGAACTCGTGCAACAGCGGGGCGAGGCACGCTTCCCCATCCTGGTGGGCTTTGCCGCAGAGACCGGGGATCGCGACGGGGGAGTGCTCGACCATGCCCGCGCGAAGTTGATTCGCAAAGGCTGTGATCTGTTGGTAGCCAACGAAGTCGGTGACGGCGTGACCTTTGGCCAAGACACCTCCACGGTCCATCTACTACGTCTGGCCCACCCCGATGAGGTGCAGACCATCGGTCCTGCCGATAAGGATGTCGTGGCGCGCGCGGTGTGGGATGTCGCCGTTGAGATGCACTCCTGGTCCTAGACTCGGGAGCATTGCGGTAGCGGAGGCGCAACGTTTCGGGCCTCCTGCTTAGTCAGGTGCAGCTGTTATCCAGCGAAGAGGAGATTTCGTGGCACGCCTTTTTACGTCAGAATCGGTCACCGAGGGCCATCCCGACAAGATCTGCGACCAGATCAGCGACGCGATCCTGGACGCGATGCTCGCCCAGGACCCGCAGTCGCGGGTGGCGGTCGAGACCATGGTCACCACCGGCCTTGCGCACGTTGCTGGCGAAGTGCGGACGAAGTCCTATGCGCCGATCGCGCAGATTGTGCGCGACACCATCAGCGAGATCGGTTATGACTCCTCGACAAAGGGATATGACGGCACCACGTGTGGCGTGTCCGTCTCGATCGGCCAGCAGTCGCCCGATATTGCCCAAGGTGTCGACGAGGGCCACGAGAATCGGGTCGGGGGTGGCAAGGACCCGCTCGATGCGCAGGGAGCTGGCGACCAGGGCCTGATGTTCGGGTATGCCTGTGACGACACCGCTGAACTCATGCCGCTACCCATCTACTTGGCGCACCGCTTCGCCGAGCGGCTGACGCAGGTCCGCAAAGACGGAACGCTGCCGTACCTGCGTCCCGACGGCAAGACCCAAGTCACGATCGCCTATGAAGGTGAGAAGGCCCTCAAGCTGGACACCGTCGTGCTGTCGACCCAGCATGCTGAGGACATCAACCTCGATTCGATGCTCTCGCCGGACATCGAGCAGCACGTGTTGACGCCGGTCCTGGAAGACCTTGCTGCCAGCGGCAACGACCTGGACGTTTCTGACTACCGCAAACTCATCAATCCCACTGGCAAGTTCGTCATTGGTGGTCCCATGGGTGACGCGGGTCTGACCGGACGCAAGATCATTGTCGACACCTACGGCGGCATGGCCCGCCACGGTGGGGGTGCGTTCTCGGGTAAAGATCCCTCCAAGGTGGACCGCTCGGCGGCTTACACCATGCGCTGGGTCGCCAAAAATGTCGTCGCGGCCGGGTTGGCCAAGCGCTGCGAGGCGCAGGTGGCTTACGCAATTGGTAAGGCCCAGCCGGTCGGTCTGTACGTCGAGTGCTTCGGTACCGAGACCGCGCCGCTCGAGAGCATCCAGAAGGCCATCACCGAGGTCTTCGACCTTCGTCCGGCGGCCCTGATCCACGAGCTGGACCTCTTGCGACCCATCTATAAGCCGACGGCCGCCTATGGTCACTTCGGCCGTACGAGCGCCGAAGGTGTCGACAACGCCTTCACCTGGGAGCGCACCGACAAGGTCGACGCACTGCAGCGGGCCGTTCGCGGCTAGACCCGATCTGCTCGGCCGGTGTCGAGGATGTCGGTACTGCGCGGTTGAATCGGGGCATGGGCGCAGAACACTCGCACGGGGACGGACAACTTCACCTGTCCGTCCCCGTTGCTGTGCCAGCACGCCGCGCTTCCGGTGGGACTGTTGCTATCGCCGACGTCGATCCCATCGCGGTCGTGCGATGTGAGACCGGGCTGCCACACCTGGACCGCCCGTTCGAATACCTGGTCCCGCAGGCGGCTGCGCAGGATGCTGTTCCGGGCGCGCGGGTACGTGTCCGATTCGCCGGGCAGGACGTTGCCGGGTTTATCGTGGCGCGGCGCTCCACGGCTGAGCACGAAGGAAAATTAGCTCCGCTGCGCACCGTGGTCAGTTCCGAGCCGGTGCTGACAGCCAGCACGCTCGATCTCGCCGAGCGGGTTGCAGCGCGCTATGCGGGAACGGTCGAAGATGTCCTCCGCCTCGCGATCCCCCCGCGACATGCCCGGGCCGAAAAGGCGTTGTCCATGACGGGCGAGCGGCCCCACGTCGCGGTGCCCGAATCGTTGGGGCCGTGGGAGCACTACCCGGCCGGGCCAGCGCTAGTGGGGCGCATCACCGCTGGGGGAGACCCGGCGGCAAGTTGGCTGTGCCACCCGGGCGCGCCATCGGCTGATGCGGCGGACCCGCGATCGTGGTCCAGGTGTGTGGCGAGCCTGGCCGGGCATGCGCTGGCCGCCGGGCGCGGGGTGCTCATCCTGGTCCCGGATAGCGCCGATGTCGATGAGCTCGATGCGGCCATGACGGCTGCGTTAGGCACCCACCAGCATGTCCGTCTCAGCGCCGACCAGGGCGCGCAGGCTAGATATACCGCTTGGCTCAAAGTTCTCCGTGGCCATGTGCGGTGTGTGATCGGCACTCGCGCGGCGGCCTATGCACCAGTCACGGACCTGGGTCTGATCGTGAGTTGGGATGACGGGGATGATTCCTTCGCCGAGCCCCGCGCGCCGTACGCGCCGACGCGTGAGGTGTTGAGACTGCGGGCGGAGGCCGATGGTGCTGCCCTTGTCCTGGGTGGTTACACCCGGTCGGTACCCGTCCAGCAGTGGCTCGAGGACGGCTTTGTCCGGGCGGTCGAGCCCGCGAAAGGTGCGCGGCGGCCTGCCCTGGTCTACGTCGCGGGCGAGGACCACGACGTGGCCCGCGATGGCCCGGCAGCGCGCGCTCACCTGCCGAGCTCCGCGTGGCGAGCGGCCAAGAAGGCGCTCGAACTCGGGCCAGTCCTCGTTCAAGTGCCGCGCCGCGGTTATCTGCCCTCCCTGTCCTGCCAGACCTGCCGTCGACCGAGCCGATGTCAGGCATGTCAAGGACCGCTGTCCCAGCCAGCGCGGGCCGCCCGTCCGGTCTGCCGTTGGTGCGGCACCGAGGCAGACCGAGTGGTCTGCCCCTCCTGTGGCGACGATCGAGTGCGGTCCGGTGTAGTCGGGGCGTCTCGAACCGCTGAAGAACTCGGCCGGGCGTTCCCTGGCGTGCCCGTGATCCAGTCCAGTGGAACCACTGATCGGCCCGAAGTCGGCGACACCCCGGCGCTGGTTATCGCTACCCCCGGGGCCGAACCGACGGCGACCAGCGGTTATGCCGCGACGCTGCTCCTCGATGCGTGGGCCCTGCTCGACCGGCCAGCGTTGGACGCTGGCGCTGAAGCTTTTCGTAGGTGGTGCGCGGCCGCGGCTCTGACCCGGTCCAGGGACGACCAAGGCGCGGTCGTCCTGTGCGGTGCGCCCACGCATACGACACTTCCACCCGTCGAAGCACTCGTGAGGTGGGCTCCGGCGTGGTACGCCGAGCGCGAGGTGCACGACCGGCGAGAGCTGGGACAGCCGCCAGCATCCTGGATGGCGATGCTGACTGGTGGGCGCGCCGCGGTTCAGGGCTTGCTTGATGTGGTGGAACTGACCGATGACGCGATCGTGCTTGGCCCACTGGAGATGCCGACGCGCGCCGGTGGCGAAGGCAGCGTGCAGGCGCTGATTCGTGCTTCGCATGACTCGGGTCCGCGATTGGCCAAGGCGTTGCACGATGCCCGGAGCGTACGCAGCGCCCGGAAGACGCCGGGAAGTGTGCAGGTTCGCATCGACCCCCACCCCAGCCTGCTGTAGCCGTCGGCAGTTTGATTGGGTGGGCGCTGTGGATATGCACCGTGATCGCGAGTTGAGCGACGACGTACTCGATGACCCGACACTGGCACCGAGTCTTGTTGACGCCGTGGTGTTTGACCTTGGCAATGTGCTTATCCGCTGGGATCCCTTTCGCGCCATCGCCGCGGGTGTCGGCGAGGAGCGCGCGCGGGCGTTTCTCAACCATGCGAGCTTCGACTTCGCCGCGTGGAACCACGCCCAGGACGCGGGGCGCAGTTGGGTCGACGGCGAAGAGGCTGCGATCGCCTCCCATCCTGACTTGGCTGACGAAATCCGTGCCTACCGTGCCAACTTCAGCGCATCGCTGGTCGGTCCAGTGGATGACACCGTTGCCGTCTTGCGCGACCTCCATCGGGCCGAGGTGCCACTCTTTGCCCTGACGAACTGGTCAGAAGAACTCTTCCCGGAGGCGGTGGCGCGTTTCGATTTCCTCGACCTGTTCCACGACATCGTGGTGTCGGGGGAGGAAGGGGTCGCCAAACCCGATCCGGAGATCTTCGATGTGCTCGAAGGCCGGCTGCGACACCTTGGTGGCTTGGAAGACAGCATCTTCATCGATGACAGCGAGACCAACGTCCTGGCAGCAGAACGCCTCGGCATGGATGCCATCCATTTCACCGGACCGGGGCACCTGCGCGAGGATCTGCGCGCCCGTGGTCTTCCGTTACCTGCCTGAGTCCTCCGTGACGAGGGCGCGGTGGCGCCACCGGGGTCTCATTAGACTGGTGGCATTCCTCGTGCCATACCCCTAAGGATTTGCGTGCCCATCCGCCCCATCACGATCGTCCCAGACTGCCCACTCCGCGCCCTCGGATGTGCGACGTGACCAGCACGGGCCTCCGCGTGGTGTTCGCCGGGACCCCAGAGGTCGCGGTGCCCTCGTTGCGGGCGCTGTTGGTATCACGGCACGAGGTCGTCGGCGTGGTGACCCGGCCAGATGCGCGCTCAGGTCGAGGCCGCCGCGAGGCCGCGTCACCGATCCGTGCGGTCGCGGGCGAACACGACCTGCCGGTGCTGACGCCGCAGCGTCCATCCGATCCAGACTTCCTTGCACACCTTCAGGAGTGGGCTCCAGATGTCTGCCCGGTGGTGGCCTACGGCGCCCTGGTGCCGCGCGCGGCCCTGGACATTCCGGCTTTGGGTTGGGTCAACCTGCACTTCTCTTTGTTGCCTGCTTGGCGTGGCGCAGCACCGGTCCAACACGCAATTCTGCACGGCGACGAAGTGACCGGCGCGAGTACCTTCCTCCTGGAGGAAGGTCTGGACACCGGTCCGGTGCTGGGGACGATGACCGAAACTGTGCGGCCCAATGACACGAGCGGCGACCTGCTCGGACGCCTTGCTGACGGGGGAGCAGGACTGCTCACCGCAACTCTGGACGCACTTGCCGACGGGGCTGTCACGCCCGTCGCGCAGGCCAACGACGGTGTCAGCCTGGCGCCGAAACTGACGCCGGTTGACGCCCAGATCGATTGGCAGCAGCCGGGATTCGCGGTCGACCGTCGAATCCGAGCCTGCACCCCGGCGCCTGGTGCTTGGACCACGCATCGTGGGGCGCGGCTCAAGATCTTTCCCGTGGAGGTCGCAGCGAGCCGGGAATTGGAACCAGGGCAGGTCCGGGCTGGCAAGCGCGAGGTACTGGTCGGCACAGGCGCCGGCGATGTGTGCCTGGGACGCGTGCAGCCCCAAGGCAAGAAGCTCATGGCCGCCGCCGATTGGGCGCGTGGCATCCGAATCAGTGAGAACGAGGTGCTCGGTGGCTGAACGACAGGGTGGATACCGCAACGATCGCGGTCGCCAGCGACCCGACACCCGACGCAATCCACACCGCGAGCGCTCGGCGCAGCGACCAGCCGATCGACGCCGCGAGTCTGATGCGCCACGGCGGGTCGCGTACGACCTCTTGCGCGCCGTGGATCGCGGCGCCTACGCCAATCTCGAACTCCCTAAGTTGCTGCGAGCGGCTGGCCTGCGTGGTCGAGACGCATCCTTTGCCACCGAGTTGTCCTATGGGGCTATTCGGATGCGCGGACTCTATGACCCCATCATCGAACTAGCTGCCGGACGGCCCGCAACGCAAATCGATCCGCCGGTGCTCGACACCCTGCGCCTCGGAGCCCACCAGTTGTTGTCGATGCGCGTGAAGCCGCACGCGGCCGCCTCGGAGACCGTCGCCCTCGCACGAACGGTGAACGGTGCCGGTGCTGCGGGCTTCGTGAACGCGGTATTGCGCCGGATCAGCGAGCGAACCCGCGAGGAGTGGATTTCCGAGGTGACCGCAGGGAGGGACGAGGACGACGCGCTTGCCGTCGAGTACTCACACCCTGCGTGGATGGTGCGCGCCTTGCGCGCCTCGCTGGCCGAAAGCACGACCAGCGATGGGCCGGACGCTACGGGTGAGCTCCGGGAGTTGCTCGCGGCACACAACGAGCCGGCCAAGGTGGCCCTCGTGGCGCGTCCTGGGTTGTGTGATGTTGAGGAATTGGTCGATGCGGGTGCCACCGCCTCCGAGCTATCACCAGTCGGCGCTTTGATGGAGGCTGGCGACCCAGGTTCGATTGCTGCGGTCCGGGAGACCCGCGCTGCCGTTCAGGATGAGGGCTCCCAGTTGCTCGGCATGGTCTTGGCCACCGCGCCCACGACATCGAGCGCGCCGGGGGAGCCCGAGCGGTGGCTTGACCTGTGTGCTGGCCCGGGAGGCAAGGCCGCCTTGCTCGCGACCCTCGCGCAGCAGCAGGGTGCCCAACTTTTCGCCAATGAGTCCAGCGAGCATCGGGCCGATCTCATCGACCAAACGCTCCGCGCCGCCGTTGCTGCGGGTATCGAGGTCATGGTCGGAGTGGGTGATGGGCGTGACCTCGGAGCGGAAGAGCCCGCGGCCTACGACCGGGTACTCGTCGATGCACCGTGTACGGGTCTCGGGGCCTTGCGCAGGCGTCCCGACGCACGCTGGCGCCGGACCGCCAATGACATCGCCGATCTCACGACGCTCCAAGAGGAGCTCCTTGCTTCGGCGATTGAGGCGACCCGTATCGGCGGGCTGATCGCGTACACGACGTGTAGTCCACATGTGGCCGAGACGCGTGTTGTCGTCGACGCTGCCGCCCGGTCGGGAACGGTCGAGCTCATCGATGCGCGTCCATACTTCGTCGATGCGGCAGGCAACCAGATCAAGGCCCTTGGCGAGGGACCGACCGTTCAGTTGTGGCCACACCGTCACCGCACCGACGGGATGTACATCGCGCTGATGCGCCGCACCGAAAAGGACCAGTCAGCATGAACCGTGGCCAGATCGCACCCAGCATCTTGTCGGCCGACTTCGCCTCCCTGAGTGCCGAACTTGAGCGGATCAGTAATGCCGACTGGGCGCACATCGATGTCATGGACGCGCACTTCGTGCCCAATCTGACGCTTGGATTGCCAGTGGTTGAGGCGTTGCAGAAGGTCACGCCCATCCCACTGGACTGCCATTTGATGATCGAAGACCCAGACCGCTGGGCGCCGGCGTACGCCGAAGCAGGAGCCGGCTCGGTGACCTTCCACATCGAGGCGGCACGCGACCCGCGTCACCTGGCTCGCACGCTTCGCGCGGCAGGAGCCCGGGCATCGATGGCGCTGAAGCCGGCTACCCCGTTCGAGCCTTACGAGGAACTCCTCCCTGAGGTCGACATGGTGCTGGTCATGACTGTTGAACCTGGGTTTGGTGGCCAGTCGTTCATGGCCGATCAAATGCCAAAGGTCGCCCAGGTGCGCGAGGCAGTTCGCCGCCACGGCGGCGAGATCTGGGTTCAAGTCGACGGCGGTGTCTCGGCCGCAACAATCGAACAATGTGCCGAGGCAGGTGCCGACGTGTTTGTCGCCGGGTCGGCGGTCTATGGAGCCGAGAGCGCCGCAGGTGCCGTCGATGAACTTCGCGCCTTAGCTTCTGCTCACCTGGCCTGAACCCCGGCTGAGGCGCGCGTGCCACCGTGCTGGGTCGTCGTGCATACTGGGATGAGAAGTACGTGCTCCGGGGTCAGTGAAACTCTGAGCCGGCGGTGATAGTCCGCGACCCAATCGCTTCGGCGGTTGGCTGATCTGGTGAAACTCCAGGACCGACGGTGAAAGTCCGGATGGGAGGCGCGCGTGGGTCGTTTCGGCGACCGGTGAGTGAGGTGACCCGAGCGGGTCTGCTTCACGTCATGTACGACGCCTTGCGTCGTGCTCACCCACCACCCCGGAGTTCGTGACAGCACGAGCGCGAGGAGTGGAGATGGTGGGCCAACAACCCCCTGCAGCGGCCGACGACCGCGCCATGCTCGCGCGCGCCGTGGAGTGTGCTGGTCATGGGCCGATCGTTGATCCCAACCCTCGCGTGGGAGCCGTGATCGCGCTCGAGGGTCGTGTCGTGGGCGAGGGCTTTCACCGTGGTGCAGGCCATCCGCATGCAGAAGTGGCGGCACTGAAGGCAGCAGGAGAAATGGCCGCGGGTTCGACGGCATATGTGTCGCTCGAACCGTGCAGCCACCAAGGGCGGACCGGCCCCTGCACCACCGCACTTCTCGACGCAGGCGTTGCCCGGGTTGTCTACGCCGCTTCAGACCCCAACACTGAAGCAGCCGGTGGAGCCGAGGTGCTGCGCGCGGCAGGAGTTCGATGCGACCACGTTCCGACGCCTGAGGCTGACGCGGTCAACCGACGCTGGGCATACGCCATGACCCACGGACGACCATTCGTCACCTGGAAGGTCGCGGCAACCCTCGATGGTCGGGTTGCGGCACGGGATGGCAGCAGTCGTTGGATTACTGGACCGGCGGCGCGCGGCGACGTTCACACATTGCGCGCCGAAGCCGGCGCAATCGTGGTCGGCACCGGCACGATGCGCACTGACGACCCGTCCCTGACGGTGCGCACACCTTCTGGCGACAGCTTGCCGAAGCAACCCCTCCGGGTGGTCGTGGGACGCGAGCCCGTACCCGACAGCGCCGCTATCAGGGCGAATGATCACTGGTTGCAAGTGTTTTCCCACGACCCGTTCGAGGCGCTGGCCGCAATTCACCGGCGCGAGATCCGACATGTGCTCCTCGAAGGCGGCCCGACCGTGGCCGCGGCGTGGCTGCGAGCGGGCGCCATTTCCGAGGTGGTGGCCTACCTCGCTCCCACGGTGCTGGGCTCTGGACCGGCCCTCGTCGGCGACCTCGGGATCAGCACCCTGTCGGACGCCTTTGGTCTCGAACTTGTCGACCTCACTCGAGTCGGCTCTGATGTCCGCCTCGTCCTACGTCTTGCCTCACCGTCGAATACCGCTCTGGCCCAAGGAGTCTGACCATGTTTACCGGGATTGTCGAAGAACTTGGAACTGTTGTCGCCGTCGAACACCGCGATGCCTCAGCGGTTTTCGAGTTTTCGGGTTCGCTCGTGACGGACGGTGCTCGCCCAGGCGAGTCCATCTGCGTCAATGGGGTCTGCCTGACGGTGGTTGAGCCTGGCGAAGGCTCGTTCACCACAGATGTCATGGCGCAGACCCTCGATCTGACCAACATCGGGAGCCTCGCGGTGGGCGACCGCGTCAACCTGGAGCGCGCCATGGCCGCTGACGGTCGCTTCGGCGGTCACGTGGTGCAAGGCCATATCGACGGGATCACGCGGGTCCGTGCGATCCAACGCTCCGCGGACTGGACCGTGATGTCCGTTGACCTTCCTAGCGCACTGGCCCGATACATCGTTCCTCAGGGATCAATCATCCTCGACGGGATCTCCCTCACCGTGTCAGCGGTATTGGACACCACCTTCGAGGTATCGCTGATTCCCACCACATTGGGGCTGACCACTTTGGGGCACAAAGGAATTGGCGACACCGTCAACATCGAGGTCGACGTGCTCGCGAAATACGTCGAACGAATCCTCACCTACCGGGACCAGGAGCTGGCCAACGCATGAGCAACATCCTTCTGGATCTTTTCGAAGCTCAGATCACCTTCGGTGATCAACACATTCTGTGGCGTGAGGTCATCGGGAACCTCTTCGGTATGGCCTCAGCGATCGGAGCCCTGCGCCGCAAAGTGTGGGCCTGGCCCGTGGGCATCATCGGCAACCTCCTGCTCTTCACGGTGTTCTTCGGCGTCGCCTTCTCCAACCCGCAGCACGAGACTCTATTTGGTCAGGCAGCCCGGCAGATCTTCTTCATCATCACCTCGGTTTATGGCTGGTACCGCTGGCAAGAAGGCCGACGCATGCGGGGCCAGGACGCTCCAGCCATCGCTCCGCGCTGGGCGACTGCCAAGGAGCGAACGGCGTACATCGTGGTGTGGGTCGCAGGTGTGCTGGTGAGCCAGCAAATCTTCGCGGCTGTCGGCGCAGGTTGGCCCGCACCGCGGTGGTACTACTGGGCCGACGCCTGGATCTTCGTCGGGTCGGTCGTTGCGACGTTCGCGATGGCGCGTGGCTGGATCGATTTCTGGCTCGCCTGGATCGCCGTCGATCTGGTCGGAGTGCCGCTGCTCCTGCATTCCAAGTTCTATCCGTCGGCCGTCCTGTATGCCGTCTATGGCGGCCTCGTCCTCTACGGCTTCGTGGTGTGGTGGCGCGCATCGCAACGCGAGGCACCTGAACGTCAACTGGAGGTGATGTCGTCATGACCGAGTTCAGCCATCAATGCCGGTCCTGGGCCACGGTCGAACAGGCCGTCGATGCCATCCGTGCCGGTCGTCCCGTCCTGGTGTTGGATGACGAAGATCGTGAGAACGAGGGCGACCTGATCATTGCCGCCGAGTCGGCGAGTTCCGAGTGGGTCGGATTCGCGATCCGGCACGGATCAGGACTGATCTGTGCCCCGGTGGACGCGGCCATCGCCAACTGGCTCGACCTGCCGCTCATGGTGCAGAAGAACCAAGACCAGTTACGGACGGCCTACACGGTCACGGTCGACGCGGCGCATGGTGTCACCACGGGTATCAGTGCGCAGGACCGTGCCCGAACCCTGCGCGTGCTCGCCGAAGCAGGGAGCCCAGATGATTTGATCCGTCCCGGTCACGTTCTGCCCCTGCGCGCGCGACGCGGCGGGGTCTTGGAGCGGGCCGGACACACCGAGGCGGCTGTCGATCTGTGTCGGCTCGCTGGGATGGCACCCGCCGCAGGAATTGTCGAACTCGTGCACGATGACGGGTCCATGATGCGAGCCGACGCGGTGCTCGCGCTCGGGGCCGAGCATGACCTGCCGGTGCTCACGATTGCCGAACTGGCCCGGTGGCGGCGACAACACGACCTCGTCAATCGGTTGGCGACAACGGCGCTTCCCACCGAGCACGGCACGTTCACCGTCCACGGCTATCGGGACCAACGAACCGGAGCCGAGTTGCTCGCCCTGGTGTCGCCGCGTGGGCTCACCGATCGACCCGTTGTCCGGGTGCACTCCGAATGCTTGACCGGTGACGCATTGGGATCGCTGCGGTGCGACTGCGGCCCCCAACTGACTGCGGCCCTGGACGCGGTGGCACGCGAGGGTGGCGTGGTGGTCTATGTGCGTGGGCATGAGGGGCGCGGTGTCGGATTGATCGACAAACTGCGCGCGTACGCGCTGCAGGACGACGGGCGTGACACCGTCGATGCCCAGGTCGAGTTGGGCCTCCCCATTGACGCGCGCGAATACGACGCCGCAGCAGCCGTATTGCACGACCTTGATGTCACCACGCTGGTTCTCCTCACCAACAACCCACTGAAGGCCAACGCCCTCCGTGAGGCCGGACTGGACCTGGAGATCCGGCCACTTCGGGTCGGCATGAACGCCATCAACGCCAAGTACCTCGACACCAAGCACACCCGGCTCGGCCACCTCGCCGAGCACCTGACGAATGGAGCCAAATGAGCGGCGCAGGAGCACCGACCCTGACGGTCCAAGCGGACGACCTCAACGTCGCGATCATCGCGGCGTCGTGGCACGACGTCGTCATGACCGGCTTGGTTGACGGCGCACGGCGAGGACTCGCCGAAGCTGGCGTGCCGGATGCTTCGGTCACCCTCGTACGGGTCCCCGGTTCCTTTGAACTGGGCGTCGCGGCGGCTCACCTGGCGCCACGTGTCGACGCCATCGTTGCGCTCGGTGTGGTGATTCGCGGCGGGACACCTCATTTCGACTATGTCTGCCAGGCGGCGACGAATTCCCTGGCCGAGGTCGCCGTGCGCACCGAGACCCCAGTGGGCTTCGGCTTGCTGACCTGTGACGACGAACAGCAGGCGCTGGACCGTGCCGGACTCGAGGGTTCGGTGGAAGACAAAGGCCATGAGGCAGCGACCGCAGCGGTGGCCACCGTCGTGGCGCTCCGTGCCGCGGTCTAGCCTGGTCCCTCGTGAAGACGTTCGAGCAACTCTGGGATGAGTTGGCGGCTAAGGCACAGGATCGCCCCGCTGACTCCGACACCGTCGCGGCACTGGATGCCGGCGTACATGCCATCGGCAAGAAGATCGTCGAAGAGGCCGCCGAGGTATGGATGGCAGCCGAGCATGAAGGCCCTGAGCGCACCGCCGAAGAGGTCAGCCAGTTGATTTATCACCTCCAGGTGCTCCTGTTGGCCTCCGGCCTGACCCTGGATGACGTCTACCGAAACTTGTAAGAGGACCCATGCTGAAGATCGCCGTTCCCAATAAGGGAATGTTGTCCGAACCAGCCGCCCAGATGCTGCGCGAGTGTGGCTATCGCGGTCGACGAGACTCCAAAGAACTGGTCATCGTCGACGAGGAAAACGACCTAGAGCTCTACTTCCTCCGGCCGCGGGATATCGCCGAGTACGTCGGATCCGGCATGCTCGAGGTCGGGATCACCGGTCGAGACATGCTGCTGGACTCTGGTAGTCCCGCGGAGGAAGTCCTTGCGCTGGGATTCGGTGGTTCGACCTTCCGCTACGCCGGGCGCCCCGGGTCCGCCCAGTCCATTGCTGACTTGGAAGGTCGCCGCGTCGCCACCAGTTTCCCGGGCCTGGTGCGCGCAGACCTGGAGCGGCACGGAATCCACGCCGAGGTGGTCCGTCTCGACGGCGCCGTCGAGACGGCGGTGACCCTTGGCGTCGCCGACGTGATCGCCGATGTGGTGGAGACCGGCGCGACGTTGCGCAATGCCGGGCTGCAGGTATTTGGCGAGCCGATTATGAAGAGTGAGGCGGTGCTGATCCGGCCGGCTCAACCGCGGGATGAATCGGGCACCGTCGAGGTGCTGCTGCGTCGGCTGCAGGGTGTCCTGACTGCTCGGCACTATGTGCTGATGGATTACGACATCCGTGCCGAACTCGTCGAGCGCGCTTGCGAACTCACGCCGGGACTCGAATCGCCCACCGTGTCGCCGCTTCACGACAAGGACTATCGCGCGGTGCGCGCAATGGTGCCGCGACGTATTACCAACCAAGTGATGGATGACCTCTACACCGTCGGAGCACGCGCGATTCTCGTCACCGAGATTTCGGCGTGCCGGTTGTGACCGGATCAGACCCGTACGCCACTTTCCGCCCCGTCGGGGGGCGCCTCGTCCCGTTGGCGGTCGGCGTGATGTGTCTGCTGCTCTTTGGGGTGATCGCCGTGTTCGTCCCTAGCGAGCGTTTCGGTGGTTTGGACCGAGTGTTCATCGCACTCGTGGGCGTCGGGCTGGCTGCGGGCATGTGGCGATTCGCTCAGGTTCGTGCCATTCCTTCGGAGGATGGGTTGGAGGTCCACAATCTCATCGTCACTCAGAAACTGGCCTGGGCCCAGATCGTGGACGTGCAGTTCGGCGCGGGTGCTCCGTGGCCCGTTCTCGAACTCGATGACTTCGACACCTGCAGTGTGATGGGCATTCAGCGCAGTGACGGACCACGCGCCGCGGCGGAGGCGGCACGGCTAGCGGCGTTGGTTAAGGCACACACACGCACGGCCACGGACAGCTGAGGCCCGCTAGAGATCGAGTTCGTCCGAGCGATGCGGGACCTCAGCCCGGACCTGTTCGTAGGTCCACCCAGTCAGCATGAGCAGATCCACCACAATCGACCGCAGTTGTGCGCGGATGACCTCAGCTGACAGCGAAGTCCTCCCAGTCCCGACCGTGCTCTGCAGGGCGACGTCCTCGGATAAGAGCAGCAGCGCCGGCCGCACATTCTGCGGAACCCGCCGCTCGGCGAGTTCCTCGGCCATCTCATCCATGACCTTGGCCAGGTCGTCGACACTGGCCAGATAGGCCGGTGGGATGACCTCGTGCTCAAGGATCGCGACGGTGACTCGCCGGACCAAGACTCGAATGTTTCGCAGCGCGCGGTCTAGTGGCTCGGTGATGTCGGCGATAGCCGTGACATTGGCTTGCTGCTTTCGTCGGAACGGTGACTGGCGGGTGACCGCAATGCCCTCGGCGGTTGCTTCCCGGAGGGCGTCCATGAGCTCCTCGCTGGCCCGAGCGCGCGATAGCGCGGCGTCGGCGCGGCGCTGATCTCGCCGACGGCCAGCGGTTGCACTCTCGCGCAGGACCTCAGCAAATTCGGTGAGTACGGCACCGGCCTGGACCCGGGGGCGCCGCAGGGGAGTCAGCGGCGTCACGGTCGCCATCACGAGGGCCACGCCACCGCCGACCACAGCATCAATCCACCGGCTGAAGGCACCAGCGGTGCCAGCGAACAGGACGGTGACGATCATCGCCTGGACGCCGGCCTGCACCATCATGAGACCGCCAGCGCCCAGGAGCACCGCGAGAGACATGGCGCACATGACCACGATGCCCAACTGCAGCGGTCCGGTGCCGAAAAGGTGGACGAACAGGTCGCCGATCACGACACCGATGGCCACTCCGACGGTGATTTCGACGACCCGCCGCAGGCGCTGGCCGTACGTCAATCCCAACGCGATGATCACCGCGACGGCGGCGAAGAAGGGCTGAGCATGTCCCAGCAGGTAGCGCGCCAGGCTCCAGGCGATCGCCGCGCCGACGGCGCACTGCACGATGAGGAAGGCTCGGTCGTGCAGCCGGTCGAGGCGAATCCGGAAGGCCGAGCGAGTCAGCCTGGGTCGCGGATCTAGTTGGCGGCTGACTCGATGCAGCGCGTTGCTGTCCGTGCCATCACCACTCATGCCACCAGATTAGGGCGCGCGGCACCCTAGGTGCTGGAGGCCTCCGGACCGTCCGTGCGGAAGGTGAGGTGGGCGTGCTGTTCGGTCTGGTCCTGCGCATAGATCGCCCGCTCCTGGGCTGCCCATCGTTCCCAGTGTGGCGCGAACATCTCACCGTCGCGCTCGAGACCGCGTCGCATGCGTTCGTCTCGGTGAGCATCCAGCCAGACCCGCACGGTGGCGTAGGGCCGGGCAATGCCTACCGAGGACGCGCACCCTTCAACGACAAGATATTCGTGCCCTCTCAAAGCGACGTGCTCGGCGTATTGATCTGCGAGCCAGTCGAATCGGCGGTATCCGGGCTGCTCGCCCCGGTGAATTGGTGCGAGGACTTGCGCGACCAGGAGCGCTGGCGCTGCGGCGAGGCCGTCCCATCCGGGGAACAGGTCGTCCATGTGGATGAGGGGAGCCTGATCCAGTCGGTCGGCCACCACGGTCGCGAGAGTGGTCTTCCCCGAGCCGGCGGGGCCGTCGATGGCGACGATCGTGACGGTGGTGCGATGCTCTGCGCGGGCTCGCGAGGTGACCTGGTCGGCTGGAGAAGGATCGGCCATCCGACCACTGTAGGTGGGCGCGCGAGGGCTGTCCGGCCGCGATAACCTTGCCGGGTGCCTGTTGCGATCCGTGTCATCCCATGCTTGGACGTTGACGCTGGTCGAGTCGTGAAGGGCGTCAACTTCATGGAGTTGCGCGATGCGGGCGACCCGGTTGAGTTGGGTCGCACCTACGACGGCCAGGGTGCTGACGAACTCACCTTCCTGGATGTCACGGCATCCTCTGCGGGCCGGGATACGACCTACGACGTGGTTCGGCAAACAGCCGAGGAAGTCTTCATCCCGCTGACGGTCGGTGGCGGAGTGCGGTCGGTGGATGATGTGGATCGTCTGCTGAGGGCTGGCGCGGACAAGGTCGGCATCAATACCGGTGCGATCGATCGGCCGAGCGTGATCGCTGAGATCGCAGACCGATTCGGCGCCCAGGTGCTCGTCCTGTCGGCAGACGTACGCCGGGAAGGTGGACGATTCGAAGTCACCACGCACGGCGGTCGCAAAGGAACGGGCATTGACGCCGTCGAGTGGTGCGTGCAGGCAGAGCGGCTGGGGGCGGGGGAGATCCTGTTGAACTCCATGGATGCCGATGGGACCAAGGACGGTTTTGATCTGGAATTGATCCGCGCCGTCCGATCCGAGACGGCGCTGCCGTTGATCGCCAGTGGCGGCGCAGGGAAAGTGTCCGATTTTGTCGAGGCCGTCGACGCCGGAGCCGATGCGGTGCTCGCGGCCTCGGTATTCCACTTCGGGGAATTGACGATCGGGGACGTGAAGGCAGCGCTGCGTGCCGCTGGCCATCCCGTACGCTGACCGACGCAGGCCGAGGGGTCCGCACCTTCTTAAGAGAGTGAGAAAATAGACCCGTGACGATGGCGCCACCGACTCCTCCGAAGGCGTCGCGGCGCACCCTGCGCCGAGGGCTTCGCATCGTGGGTTATGGCTTCCGCGATGTTCCGCGTCCGCTGTTTTTCTCTGTGATCGGAACGGTCCTCTACGGAGTCATGACCGTCCTCACTGCTCGCGTCATTGGGCAACTGATTGAGACAGTCGTCGAGCCAGCCGTGCGTGCCGGTGAGCTCACCGGCTCCCAAATCTGGACCATCGTGTGGCAGTTGGGTGGAGTCGTCCTGCTCACGGTGGTCGGTGTCCTCCTGCGCCGCATCGGGGCGGGCTACGCAGTCTTCACACTGCAAGCGATCTATCGCCGACGGGTGACTTCGCAGTACCTCCGGCTACCGCTCTCCTGGCACCACCGGCATCCCTCCGGACAGTTGCTGAGCAACGCGAACGCCGATGTCGAAGCCACCTGGAATGTGTTCAACCCGTTGCCGATGGCCATCGGCGTGCTGGTCATGCTCGCCGTCGGCGGAGTCGAGATGCTGCGGGTTGACTCAGTCCTGGCGTTGATCGGATTCCTTGTCTTCCCAGCACTATTCGCGGTCAACCTTGTATTTCAGTCGATCATGTCGCCCCGCGTGACTCGCGTGCAGCAACTTCGCGCCGAGGTGAGTGAGGTCGCGCACGAGAGCATCGAGGCTGGCCTGCTCGTCAAGGCCATGGGCCGTGAGGAGCAAGAGACCGCCCGGTTCGGCGAGCGTACGAACCAGTTGCGCGATGCCTCCATCCTCATGGGGCGCACGCGCGGCACTTTTGACCCGGTGATTGAGGCGATCCCCACGCTGGGAACGCTCGCCGTTCTCGCCGTCGGGACCGCACGGGTCAAGAGTGGGGATGTTTCGGCCGCCGAAGTGGTGCAGATCGCCTATCTCTTCTCGGTCCTCGCGTTCCCTGTGCGCGCCTTTGGATGGGTCCTCGCGGAGCTTCCAAACACGGTCGTTGGGTGGGACCGGATCTCCTCGGTGCTGCGGGAGCAGGGCGAGATGCCGTACGGCGACAAGGATCCCAAGGAACCAGCCATAGGTGCCGCCGACTTGGATGGAGTGTCCTACGCCTACCAGGTATCTGAGCGGGCGGTACTCGGTGCCGCGCAGGCTCCACGTTCCGACTCCGACCCACCGGCCGAACTGGTCCCGGCACTTCGGAATGTCACGCTGGACCTCGCCGCAGGTCAGACCACCGCCATCGTCGGACCGACGGGTTCAGGAAAATCGACCTTGAGTGGTCTGACCGTACGGCTGATGGATCCCGATGATGGTCGGATCGAACTCGACGGTGTCGATCTAAGGAGCATTCGACGGGGTGGCATTCCGCGTGTTGCCACGCTGGTCGCCCAGTCGCCCTTCCTGTTCGATGACACCATCGCTGGCAATGTCACGCTGGGCCGGGACATCGAGCTCAGCCGGGTCAGTCGCTCCCTTGACGTTGCCCAGGCCTCCGGTTTTGTCGCCAGGCTTTCATCGGGTCAGGACACCCGCGTGGGGGAGCGGGGTGCCAGCCTTTCGGGTGGTCAACGTCAGCGAATTGCGTTGGCACGGGCCATTGCTGGGGATCCGTCGCTGCTGGTGCTCGACGACGCGACCTCGGCCGTCGACCCGGCCGTCGAAGGCGCGATCCTTGATGGTTTGCGTGAACGCAGCAACGGCATCACGGTCTTGGTCGTGGCATACCGCATGTCGACGATTGCCATGGCTGATCGAGTGGTCTACCTCGCGAATGGGCAGGTGGAAGACCAGGGAACACACGCGGAGTTGATGGAGCGGACACCCGGCTATGCGCGTCTGGTGACCGCATACGCCCGTGAGGCCGCCGAGCGGGCCGCAGTCGCCGCTACCGAGGAGCATGACGAGCATGTGACGGTCGAGCAGGGAGCGGGGGAAACCTCGTGACGTCCCAGCAGGCCGAATCCGCACAGGTCGGCGTGGGGTCCGGTTTAGGCACGTGGGCCACGGTGCGCCGCGGGCTAGACCTGAGTCCCCAACTGCGTCAAGGCTTGGGGCTGACGCTGTTCCTCGCGCTCATCGCGACCTCGGGCAAACTGCTGATCCCGCTGGTGGTTCAGCAGACTCTCGACCGGGGGATCCTCGCCGAGGGCGGCCCCAACACCGACCTCGTGCTGTGGATGGTGCTCGGCGCGGGGGCGGCAGTGCTTCTGACCGGTTTGGCGACTTATCTGGTCAACGTCAGGCTGGTCACCCGCAGCGAGCAGGGTCTCGCGGAATTGCGGACCAAGGCCTTCCGGCATCTGCACGACTTGAGCCTTCTGACGCAGAACAACGAGCGCCGCGGCTCGTTGGTCTCGCGAGTTACCAGCGACGTCGACACGATCAGCAAGTTCGTGCAGTTCGGTGGCCTCATCCTGATGATCTCGGTCTTCCAGGTCTTAATGGCGACCGTGCTGATGCTGTTCTACAGCCCCATGCTGACGCTGGTGGTCTACATCTGCTTCGTGCCGTTGTTCCTGCTCATCCGGCGGTTGCAAGGGGTCGTCGGTCGCGCCTTTACGCGGGTCCGCGAGCTGGTCGGCGACATGCTGGCGGCGATCTCGGAGTCGGTGGTTGGCGCGGAGACCATTCGTGCGTACGGCGTCCAAGACCGGACCGGCGAACGCGTGGACGGCGCGATTGAGTCCCACCGGCGAGCGGCTATCGGCGCCCTGACGCGTGCGGTTATTGCCTTCAGCACGGCTCAACTGGTGGCCGGGCTGACGACGATGGCCGTGCTGGTTGTCGGCGCGTGGATGGCCTCCGACGGCAACCTGACGTTGGGCGAACTCGCGGCGTTCATCTTCTTGGTCAATCTGTTCGTGATGCCAGTGCAGATGGCGACCGAAGTCCTCAATGAACTGCAGAACGCGGTCGCCGGGTGGCGGCGCGTGATCGGAATCCTCGACACGCCCGCCGATGTGACTGACCCACCGGACGGCGTCACCTTGCCGCGCGGACCCATCACAGTGGACTTCGACAAGGTGTCCTTCGCCTACCCCGGCGGGGAGACGGCTCTGGCTGATGTCGACCTGACCATCACGCCGAGCACTCGGGTGGCCATTGTCGGTGAAACCGGTTCCGGCAAGACCACCCTGGCCAAGTTGTTGACTCGCCTGATGGACCCGGTGGATGGCCGAGTGCTTCTCGACGGAGTGGATCTCAGGGACATCGCGTTCGCGTCACTGCGCTCTCGAGTGGTCATGGTCCCGCAGGAGGGCTTCCTGTTCGATGACAGTTTGTTGGCCAACGTGCGCTTTGGTCGGCCACAAGCAACCCGCGAACAGGTGGAGTTGACCTTCACCGAGCTCGGGCTCCAGGACTGGGTCGAATCGCTGCCGCACGGGCTGGAAACAGAGGTGGGACAACGAGGTGAGTCGCTCTCGGCAGGCGAGCGACAACTCGTGGCTCTCGCGCGTGCCTACCTGGCCGACCCTGACCTGCTTGTCCTCGATGAGGCGACCTCCGCCGTGGACCCATCCACGGAGGTCCGCATCCAGCGCGCCGTTGATGGACTGTCCGCCGGGCGTACCTCCATCGCGATTGCGCATCGACTCTCGACCGCCGAAGCCGCCGACGAGGTCATCGTGGTCGATCAGGGTCACGTGGTGCAGCGTGGTCCGCACTCCACGCTTCTGGCCGAAGAAGGCAGCGTGTACGCCCGGCTGCACGCCTCGTGGGCACGCCAGCAGGTCTAGGCGCCGCCACGCTCGCCTCCGCGACACACAACTCGCGACCAGAGAGAGGCCCACCCCCGCATAAATCGGGGGTGGGCCTCTCTCTGGTCGCGGCTACTGGCCGGAGGAACCGTCGCCGCCGCGCTTGCGGAAGCGACGGATGCCATCCTCGACGGCGTCGCGCACGCCGCCACCGGTCGAGCCGGTGCCACCCTGCGAGGTACCACCCTGGGCGCCACCGCTCTGAGTGTCGCCGCCCTGCGCCTCGCCGCGGTTCTGCATGCGGTTGCGAACCTCGCCTTCGACCTTGTCGCGCAGTTGGCCGAACTTGTCACCCGGCGTCTGCCCGTCCTGGCCCGGACGGTTCCACCGCTCCTTGGCGGTGTCTTGCACCTTGTGGCGCAGGTCCTGCAACTTCGCGGCCCCACCGCCAGCTCCGGCAGCACCGGCTTCGGGTTCAGACGCCGATGGGCTGACTGGCGAATTGCCTGGGGCGGCGGGAACCTCGGTGACATGGTCGACGCCGCTCGTGCCCGCTGCGGGGTGAGCGATGTCGCGATCGAGTTCCTCGGACGAGCGTGGCTCGTGCTGCTCGAGGTTCACGGTCTCATCGGCCGTGTCACCGGATGGGGTGTCATTGACCGGCAGGTCATTGCCACCACGCGGTGCCTCGATCGAGCTCTCCGCACTTGCGTCCTGGTGTGGTCCAGATTCGGGTTCCTGATACCACTGCTCACCACTCGCGCTTTCGTTCCCTTCGGGTGTGGCGTCGAGTTGGTGCTCCGGCTCGGCAGCGTGCCGAGGCTGGTCGTCGCTCCAGCCGTCCTCACGCGCGGCGGCATCCCGCCCCGCCAGGCTCTGGTCCGAATCGTCACTGGCCGGCACGATCTGGCCCGGAGCGCGGTCGTCCTCGACCGCGTCATGGGAACCAGCGTCATGGGAACCCGTGTCGAGCGTGCCCGTGGTGTAGGAAGAACCTTCCGCGGCGTCCGGGTCACTCGTCAGGTCGGCGGCGGCTGCACGGTCGAGGCCGTCGTCCTGGGGACTGTCGGCGATGGACTCGCGCTGGTACGGGTCCGCACTGGTTTCGACCGTTTCCGGCGCGTTATCGGCCGGTTCGGTGGTCTCGAAGTGCGTGCCAGCGTCCGGGTCGTCGGGCGAGCCGGTGGTGTACGACGAACGGACCGGTGCCTCCGAGGTGTCCGAGTCGCTGTCAACGCCGGAGTCGGCTACGTAGGTTTCCTGGTCGGTGTTGTCCTCAGGGCCGTCGACGACAGGCTCGCTCTGGTAGGTGACAGGAGTGGGCTCAGCTGTGGCCGGTTCGTTGTAGACCGGTTCGGTATGGACCGGTTCGGTATGGACCGGTTCGGTGGCCCCGAAATCCGTGGCCGGCTCCTCGTCGGGTGAGCCGTCCGGTGCGCGAACGTCGTCGTCGGCGCCGAAGTACTCCCGGTCGGAGTCCGCGGGCATCGTCGGCACACCACCGTCATTGATGTCGCCGCCGGGCGAGGTGGGATCAGCGTCGTTCACTGCAGGGTCGCCCACCGCCGGGTCGCTCTCGGCGGCGTGCCGCGGCTGCGCAGAGACAGAGTGGGCGTCCTGGTCCCCAGCCGGCGTGTCATCGCGCACCGCGGTGCTCGATGGTTCCTGTTCGGGCTGGTCGTCCCGCCCCAAGGTCGCGGCGCCAACTGCACCGGCGCCAACGGCTCCAGCTCCAGCAGCCCCGGCTGCGGTCCGTCCCGAGACACCAGACGAGTGCTGCCCGTCCGACGACTCGGCCGCCTTGAAACGGCGCACGAGTGCGACGCCCAGAAGTACCAGTAGGACCAGAACGATCAGCCCTAGAATGATCCAGATGTTATCCACGGCGTTCTCCTCGCCTTGACTATCGCGTTCGGGTAGCCGCGCCGTCGGCACGTTACCCCTTCGTATGTCCACCGTAGTGAAGATGCTGTGCGTCGTTGAACTCCCGCGCCAGCAAATGAGAATTACTCAACATTGGGTCGGCACTGACCTCCTCGAAGCGGGCACGGCACAATGAGGGTGTGATCGACCAGACTGCCCCCTCGCTTGCCCCTGAGATCGCCGCCCTGCTGTCCCGTAATCCCAATGGACTTATTGCCGCAGTCATCCAGCAATACGACAGCGGTGACGTGCTCATGTTGGGCTGGATGGACGACGAGGCGCTGCGCCGAACGCTCTCCGAGGGCCGCGTGACCTTCTGGTCGCGAAGCCGCGAGGAGTATTGGCGCAAAGGCGACACCTCCGGGCACATCCAGGTCGTGCGCGAGGTGTCCCTTGACTGCGATGGTGACGCCCTTCTCGTGCAAGTTGATCAGCACGGTGCCGCCTGCCACACCGGCGAGGAATCCTGTTTCTACCGCGACCTGTCGGCGACTGTCGGATGACCGCAGATGATGTTCACGCCGACCTGACCTGGGGCCAGATTTGGCCCAGTTTCGAGCTATTCGTCGAGCTCGGGCGCGATCGCCGCGTGGTACCAGTCGTCCGACGCCTCCTCGCCGATGGGGAGACCCCGCTCGGGGTTTATCGAAAGTTGGCGGCGGGGCGCCCAGGCACGTTTCTGCTGGAGTCAGCCGAGCACGGGGGAGTGTGGTCGCGGTATTCCATTGTGGGCGCCGCCAACAGCGCGCTACTGACCGAGCAGGACGGCGAGGCGGTCTGGCTGGGAACCCCACCCGTAGGCGTGCCCACCCAGGGTCGTCCCCTCGATGTTCTGCGCGACACGGTGGCTGCTTTGGCGACCGCAGCCATTCCCGGCCTGCCGCCGCTGACCGGGGGCATGGTCGGCACGGTCACCTATGACGCGGTACGCAACTGGGAACGTCTTCCAGACACTGCCGACGATGTGCTCGGCTTACCCGAGTTGGGCATGCTGCTGGCGACTGATCTCGCGGTTCTGGATCACCGTGACGGGTCAGTGCTATTGATCGCCAACGCTATTAACCACGACGGCACCGAGGCGCGCATTGATGAGGCCTACGCCGACGCGGTGCGCCGCATTGAAGCCATGAGCGAGGCCCTCGCCGCGCCAGCGCCGTCCACGGTCGCTGTTCCTCGCGACGTCAATCTCGCAGTCGACAGCACGCACACCCGCGGGCAATTCCACGACGTGGTCGAGGCGTGCAAGGCCGACATCCGAGCCGGTGAGGCCTTCCAGATCGTGGTGTCTCAACGGTTCTCCGTCGACTGCCCCGCCGATGGGCTGGAGGTCTACCGCGCGCTGCGGGCGTCCAATCCGAGCCCATACATGTACTTCCTCCGGTTGCCGCACCCCGGTGGCGGAACGTACGACATCGTCGGCTCTAGCCCAGAGGCGCTAGTGAAGGTTTCCGGACGCCGAGTCATCACTCACCCGATTGCGGGGTCCCGCCCCAGGGGCAAGGCGCCCGAGGAAGATCAGCAACTCGCGGATGAGTTGTCGGCCGATCCTAAAGAGCGGGCCGAGCACCTGATGCTTGTCGACCTGTCCCGCAACGATCTCCAGCGGGTATGCGACGCCGGAACGGTGGACACCGTCGAGTTCATGCAGGTGCGTTATTACAGCCACATCATGCATCTGGAATCCACCGTGGTCGGTCAGTTGTCCGAGGGCCGAAGTGCCTACGACGTCCTGGCCTCGACCTTCCCGGCCGGCACCTTGTCTGGGGCACCGAAGCCGCGCGCTATGGAGATCATTGAACGTCTCGAAGGCACTCGTCGCGGGGTCTACGGCGGTGTCGTCGGTTATCTCGATTTCGCGGGGGATCTCGACATGGCCATCGCCATCCGGACCGCGGTGCTGCGTGACGGTGTTGCCCACGTCCAGGCTGGAGCCGGCATTGTCGCCGATTCGGTGCCTGAGTCGGAGTATCAGGAAACGATCAACAAGGCAGCGGCTGCGCTACGCGCGGTCTCGACGGCTACGGGCATGACCAGCCTGAGCGAGGGCGCGGATGAGCACTGAACCCGCGCGCGCTGTCCCCAAGATGCTGGTTCTAGGGACGGCTGCCCTGGCCGTCCTCGTGATGCTCGCCAGTGGAGCCCGGACCTGGGTCACTGGGCGCGTCGATGATCCGGTCCTGTCACAAACCGCAGTGTCGGTGGCGGGTAGCGACGCGGCATCTGGGGTGCTGGCCACCGCCCTGGTCGGCGCCGCTGCCGCGCTTGCCGCAGTCACCGGCGGACGCGTCGTGCGGTGGATCGGCGCTGTGTCGTTGACGGCTTCAGGAATCCTGGGCGTGGCCCTCACCGTGCCAGCGCTTATGGACCCAGAGTCGATTGTGAGCCAACACGCCGCGGCCCAGACCGGACGCACCGGTTCGGTTGATGCCGTGGCTGCGCCCACGTTCTGGGTTTACCTCAGTCTCCTTGCGGCAGCGGTCCTGGTGCTCGCGGGCGGCGCGGCGATCATGAGCGTGCGGCGCTGGCCGGGCCTGACGAGTCGCTATGAAGCACCGGCCTCCGGCGGGTCGACTAGCGCGCGCGCCACCGAGCAAGAGTCGGATTGGGATCGGCTGAGCCGCGGCGAAGACCCGACCTGAGCATCACGAGGCGAGCCCGAATCGGGGTTGTTCCGAAAGCCTGACAGAATGGGACGGAGCACCCGGAGCAAAGGAGATCGACCCATGGCCGAGGTAGACCCATACCACGGAAGCACTGATGACCACGGCGCAAGCACGGCGGCGTGGAGTGGTGTGCTGGCGCTGATCCTGGCCTCTGGTCTGATCGCAGTCGGGGTCTACATCAACAACGACCTCATCACCGTGGTGGGCGTCGTGGTGGGCGTCCTGGGCCTGGTCGGCGCGATTGTCATGGCCAAACTTGGCTTCGGCGTGGCAGCCAAGCGGCGCGAAATGGCCGACCTCCGGGCATCCGGCTCGTCGCCCGCATCGCACCACTGAACGCGCTGGTGACCTGCCGACGTGTCTACCGTTCTTGACGAGATCATCGTTGGCGTGCGCGCCGACTTGCGGGACCGCCAATCCGCGACGTCCCTTGCTGACCTTCGGGGGCGGTTGAGGGATCAACCCCCGGCACGCGATGCCATCAGCGCCTTACGTGCCGATGGCCCGCTCAAAGTCATCGCCGAGGTGAAGCGCCGTAGCCCGAGCAAGGGCGACCTCTCGGCCATCCCCGACCCCGCTGCCCTCGCCAGCGCCTACGCGCGCGGGGGCGCGAGCATTATCTCCGTTTTGACCGAGCAACGTCGCTTTGGCGGCAGTCTGGCTGACCTGCAGGCCGTTCGTGCGGCGGTCGAAACTCCTTTACTCCGAAAGGATTTCGTCGTCGAGTCCTACCAAATCGACGAGGCTCGCGCCCACGGCGCCGACGTCATTTTGCTGATCGTGGCCGCCTTGGAGCAGCCGTTGCTCGCCGATCTTTACGCCCAGGTGCTCGATCACGGAATGACACCGTTGATCGAGGTGCACGATGAAGCGGAGACCGCCCGAGCGGTCGAACTTGGTGCCGAGGTCATTGGTGTTAACGCCCGCAATCTCAAGACCCTCGAGGTTGACCGTTCGGTTTTCAGCCGACTTGCCGAACTCATTCCGGCAGATCGCATCAAGGTTGCTGAGTCCGGGGTCCGCGGACCTGCCGATGCAGCCGAGTATGCCGCTGTCGGAGCCCATGCCGTGCTCGTCGGTGAGGCCCTGGTGACCGGGGGCGACCCAGCCAGCGCCGTGGAACAGATGCGTCAGACCGGAGCCCGTTCATGACTGATACCACCGTGCCAACAGATGCCAACGTCCAGACCGGTCTTGGTCGGTTCGGAGAGTTTGGTGGCCGCTACGTGCCAGAGGCGTTGGTCGCCGCACTTGAAGAACTCGACGAGCAGCGGCTCAAGGCCAACCACGATCCAGGTTTTATCGGCGAGCTCGCCGAACTGCATCGCAGTTATACCGGGCGGCCGAGCATCATCACCGAGGTGCCTCGGTTCGCCGAGCACTGCGGTGGTGCCCGTGTGGTCCTGAAGCGAGAAGACCTCAATCACACGGGCTCGCACAAGATCAACAACGTGCTGGGTCAGGCGCTGCTCACCAAGCGAATGGGCAAAACCCGCGTGATCGCCGAAACGGGTGCGGGCCAGCATGGTGTCGCGACCGCAACGGCTGCCGCGCTGCTCGGCCTGGACTGCGTGATCTACATGGGCCGAGTCGATACCGAGCGCCAAGCCCTCAACGTCGCGCGGATGAGATTGCTCGGGGCTCAGGTCGTGCCCGTCGATCATGGCAGCCGCACCCTCAAAGACGCAGTCAACGAGGCCTTTCGTGACTGGGTCGCCAACGTTGAGCACAGTCATTACGTCCTAGGCACCGTGACCGGCCCCTACCCATTCCCCGAAATGGTGCGGGACTTCCATCGCATCATCGGCGTGGAGGCGCGCCAGCAGGTGCTCGATGCCTACGGACGCCTGCCCGATGCGATCTGTGCCTGCGTGGGCGGTGGGTCTAACGCCATGGGCATCTTTCACCGGTTCATTGACGACTCCGGAGTCAGGCTCATTGGTCTGGAGGCGGCTGGCGAAGGCCTGGAGTCGGGTCGTCACGCCGCCAGGTTCAGCGGTCAGGCGATCCCAGGCGTGCTGCACGGAGCCTTCACCTACGTTCTTCAGGACGAAGACGGACAGACCGTCGAATCCCATTCAGTGTCAGCGGGATTGGACTATCCGAGTGTCGGACCCGAACACTCATTCCTCCGAGATAGCGGTCGCGCAGAGTACGACTCGATCACCGACGACGAGGCGATGGAGGCGTTCCGATTGCTGGCGCGCACCGAGGGCATCCTCCCGGCGATCGAATCTGCCCACGCGCTGGCAGGCGCCATGAAGGTCGGTCGAGACCTGGGGCCGGAGGGCTTCGTGCTGGTCAGTCTGTCCGGGCGAGGCGACAAAGACGTGGATTCCGCCGCCCGGTGGTTCGGACTGCTTGATGAAGGAGAGGTCTGATGAGCAGCCTGGCCACTCAATTGGACGCGTGCCGTGCGCAAAACCGGCCAGCGGTCGTCGGATACCTCCCGGTGGGCTTTCCCGACGTCGAGGGGTCGATCGAGGCCATGCGCGCCCTGGTCGAGTCCGGGGTCGACATTGTCGAGGTCGGATTGCCGTACACCGACCCACTCATGGATGGGCCCGTGATCCAGACGGCTGCCACGCGGGCGCTCGAGAGTGGCGTACGCGTTCGTGACGTATTCCGGGCGGTCAAGGCCATCGATGAGGCCGGGGCAGCAGCCGTTGTCATGACCTACTGGAACCCAGTGTTGCGTTATGGGGTAGACGAATTCGCGCACGATCTGGCAGCAGCCGGGGGTAGCGGGATGATCACTCCCGACCTTGTTCCCGATGAGGCGGCGCCCTGGATGTCCGCCAGCGAGGAACACGGGCTTGACCGAGTTTTCCTCGTCGCGCCGTCGTCCACGGCTGAACGACTCGCCTCCACCACAGCCGCGTCCAGTGGCTTTGTCTACGCGGCGTCACTCATGGGTGTCACCGGTGCTCGAACGGCCGTTGATGATGCCGCCGAGTTGCTGGTGAGCCGAGTACGCGAGGTCTCCGATCTCCCGGTGTGTGTAGGCCTCGGCGTCTCCACCCGCGACCAGGTGGCCCAGATCGGTCGCTATGCCGACGGCGTCATCATCGGATCAGCGCTCGTGCGCTGCCTCGTGGACGCTGACACCCCCGCGGATGGCCTGAGGGCCTTGCGGCATGTCGCGAGCGAGCTAGTGGCTGGGGCTCACGAGAGTCGCCGGTGACCTCCGGATGAGTTCAACCGTCAAGGACGTTGTCGGCCTGGTTTTGCGCCTCGTGGTCGGCGCCGTACTTGTTGTCGCGGGCGGGATCAAGGTCGACAATCTCGGTGAGTCGCGGCAGGCAACACGGGCGTACGACCTCATGCCGGTTGATCTGGCCAACTTCCTTGGCTCACTGCTCCCATTCGTCGAAGTGGCGCTCGGCCTGATGCTCATCATTGGACTCCTCACCCGAGCCGCGGCCATTGGTTCGGCACTGCTGCTGCTCGCGTTTATCGGCGCGATCGCCTCGGCGTGGGCGCGAGGACTGACGATCGACTGTGGCTGCTTCGGCGGCGGTGGGCAGGTCGACAGCCAAGACACGCGCTACCTCCAAGAGATCCTGCGCGACGGTGCCCTCGTGATCGGCGCCATCTGGCTCGTGGTGCGCCCCCGGACCCGATTCAGCCTCGACCACCGGCTGTGGGGCGACTAAACCCCAGCCATTCAGCATCGGTCCAGGGCTCATCCGTACCCTGGAAGCGCGGTCCGCCTGTCGGCGTGCCGCACCCGAAACTGCGAAGGAGATCTACCAGCATGCCGCGTCCCGACGCCTCTGCGAAGTTGTCAGCGACGAAGCCTCCGCAGGGACCATCCAAAGTTCTCATTGGCGCGGTGATTGCGGTGGTGCTGATCATCGTGGGTGGAATCGCCTGGCTGCGGACAGACCCGTTTGCCGGGCCAGCCGCCGCCGCGCCACAGGGCGGCGTCGCCGGTGGCAAGGGCGTCGTGATGTATCCCGGCAAGGCCAAGGCAGGTGCGCCGGTGGTCGATCTCTACGAGGATTTCCAGTGCCCCATCTGCGGGCAACTCGAACAGGCCAACGGCAAGTCGATGACGGAGATGGCGAAGGCAGGAGACATCAAGTTGGTCGTGCACACCATGTCCTTCCTCGACGGGAATCTTGGCAACGATTCCTCCGCGCGGGCAGCCAATGCGGCGTCGTGCGCCGCTGACGCGGGTGCCTTTCCTGAGTACCACGCGGCCGTGTTTGCGGCTCAGCCTGAGAAAGAAGGCAACGGCTACTCGGACAAGACGTTGAAGGCCGCCGCGCAGTCCGCCGGCATCAAGGGCAAGAAGTTGACCACCTTCACCCAGTGTGTGGACAAGGGCAGTTACGGCGGTTACGTCGAGGACACGCAGAAGGCGGCAGAAGAGGCCGGGGTCAACGGCTCCCCGCAGATTAAGGTTGACGGTGAGAGCCTCGACGAGGCGCAGATGAGAACGTTGATCGAGAAGCCCAACAGTTTCTCCCAGATCCTGAAGCAGGCTTCGTGACAAGGACCCGGCGATGATCGCCAGCATCCCTAGCCCAACGTCCTCCGTTCTGTGGCTCGGACCCATTCCGTTGCGTGGGTATGCCCTGTGCATTCTCGCGGGGATCGCGTTCGCCATCTGGAGCACCGGCAAGCGTCTGGCTGCTCGTGGCGGAGACGCCGATGACGCCTTGGCAGTGGCGTATTGGTCAGTGCCGTTCGGCATCCTGGGCGGGCGGCTGTACCACGTCATCACCACGCCACAGCCATACTTCGGCGAGAACGGCAAGCCCCTCGACGCCTTCAAGATCTGGGAAGGCGGGCTGGGAATCTGGGGTGCGATCGCGCTCGGCGCTGTCGGCGCCTGGATTGGCTGTCGCCGCTACAACGTGCGCTTCTTGGTGTACGCCGATGCCGCAGCCCCCGGCGTTGCTGTCGCCCAAGCGATGGGGCGAGTCGGCAACTGGTTCAACAATGAGTTGTACGGCGAGCCGAGTGATGCCCCATGGGCGTTGACCATTCACGAGATGGATTCGGGCAAGGCGGTACGCGATACCGCTGGTGACCCGGTGGTGCTGGGCACCTTCCAACCCACCTTCCTCTTCGAGATGGTCTGGCTCCTGATCGTCGCCGCAGTGGTGTTCCTGGCCGGACGACGATGGAGTTTGCGGCAAGGGCAGTCGTTCTTCCTGTATGTGCTGCTCTACCCAGTCGGCCGCCTTGCCATTGAGCTGATGCGTACCGACCCGGCGAACGAGATCTTGGGACAACGAGTCAACGTCTGGGTGTCGATCGTGGTCTTCCTCGGTGGGCTCGCGGCGTTCCTGTGGTGTCGGCGTACCCAGCCTGCGTCGCCGGATCTCGTGACGACTCCCGAGACTGAGGACGAACCGCGCGCGTCTCACTAGTCAAGATGCGCGTCCGTGTTGTGGACGCTGTGACGTGCCCGCTAGACTCAAGGCCCAACCACGCAAGCCAATGACGTCCTGCTGGTGATCTGCCCCTTTGGCGGCAGTCGTCACTCTGCCAGTACTCGATGACGGCACCGCCACTCGAGACAGGACATGCACATGGGTCTTGCCCACTTCTCTGCCAGCCCGGCCGCTCAGGGTCTCTATGACCCGTCGGCCGAACACGACGCGTGTGGTGTCGCCATGGTGGCCACCATGCGCGGCAGCGCTGGACACGACATCGTCGACCATGCGCTGACCGCGCTGCGTAACCTCGATCACCGGGGCGCGACCGGACACGACCCGGCGGTCGGTGACGGCGCTGGCATCCTGACCCAGGTTCCAGATCGTTTCTTTCGCGAGGTCGTCGACTTTGAGCTCCCGCCCGCAGGCGAGTACGCCGTGGGGTTGGTGTTCCTGCCGACGAGCAGCGAGCGCCAGTGGCACATCGGCGAGCAGTTGGACATCGCCGCCTCGCAGGAGGGCTTGCGTGTCCTGGGTTGGCGGGATGTGCCGGTCGATGACTCGCTCGTGGGTGCGGCTGCCCGAGACACGATGCCGGTCTTCCGCCAGGTGTTCTTCGCCGCGCAGGAGGGGGGCGTTGCGGGTCTGGAGCTCGACCGCCTCGCGTTCTGTTTGCGCAAGCGAGCCGAGCACGAACTAGAGGTCTACTTCGCCTCACTGTCTGCACGCACGCTGGTCTATAAAGGCATGCTCACGACCGGCCAGTTGGAGCCGTTCTTTCCCGACCTGTCCGATCAGCGGTTCGAGACCGAGCTCGCGCTCGTCCACTCTCGCTTCTCCACGAACACCTTCCCGAGTTGGCCGCTTGCCCACCCGTTCCGATTCATTGCCCACAACGGCGAGATCAATACCGTTGAGGGAAACCGCAATTGGATGAATGCGCGCGAGGCCATGCTGCGCAGTGATGTGCTGCCCGGCGATCTTGAACGGCTCTTCCCGATCTGTACCCCAGGAGCTTCGGACTCGGCAACCTTCGATGAGGTGCTCGAACTGATCCACCTCGGTGGTCGCAGTCTCCCGCACGCCGTTCTGATGATGATCCCGGAGGCGTGGGAGAACCACGCCACCATGGACGAAGATCGTCGGGCTTTCTACGAGTACCACTCGGCGTTCATGGAGCCGTGGGATGGGCCAGCCTGTGTGACCTTCACCGATGGCACCCTGGTGGGAGCGGTACTCGACCGCAATGGCCTGCGACCCGGGCGTTATGCCATCACCAGCGATGGATTGGTCGTCCTCGCATCGGAAGCTGGTGTCCTCGAACTGGATCCGGCCACCGTGGTGCGCAAGGGCCGCCTGCAGCCCGGCAAGATGTTCCTCGTCGACACCGGCGAAGGGCGAATCGTCGGGGACGACGAGGTCAAGTCCCAGCTCGCGGCCGAGCACCCCTACAAGGAGTGGCTGCATGCAGGCATCGTCCAAATGTCGGATCTTCCTGAGCGCGAACACATTTGGCACTCGCCAGCGTCGATCGTGCGTCGCCAGCAGACTTTCGGATACACCCACGAAGAGTTGCGCATCCTGTTGGAGCCCATGGCGAGCAAGGGCGCAGAGGCACTTGGCTCGATGGGTACTGACACGCCAATTGCGGTGCTGTCGAACCGGCCTCGCATGTTGTTCGACTACTTCATCCAGCACTTCGCGCAGGTCACCAACCCGCCGCTGGACGCCATCCGTGAAGAGTTGGTCACCTCTCTTGGCACGATGATTGGCGTCGAAGGAAACCTGCTCGAGGCCTCGCCGGGGCATGCGCGGCAGGTGTCTCTGGACTTCCCGGTCATCGATAACGACGTGCTGTCCAAACTGGTTCACATCAATCGGGACGGCGACCTGCCCGGCTACGCGGCGTACGTCATTCGCGGCACCTATCGCGTCGACGGCGGAGTGAGCGCACTACGCGCCCGACTGCGCGGCATCTTTGCGGAGGTGGACCAGGCGATTGAGGACGGGCACCGCTTCGTGGTGTTGTCCGACCGCGACAGCAACGCTGACTTTGCGCCTATTCCGTCGCTGCTGTTGACCGCCGCCGTGCACCACCACCTCATCCGGACCAAGACTCGTACCCAGGTCGGACTCATCGTTGAAGCTGGCGACGTCCGCGAGGTACACCATGCAGCGTTGCTGATCGGCTATGGCGCCGCGGCGATCAATCCCTACCTGGCAATGGAGTCGGTTGAGGAACTAGTCCGCACTGGTCAGATAGCCGACATCTCACCGGAAGACGCCGTCAAGAACCTCATCAAGGCGCTCGGCAAGGGTGTGCTGAAGGTGATGTCCAAGATGGGGATCTCGACCGTGGCCTCCTATCGAGGGGCGCAGGTTTTCGAGGCCATCGGGCTGTCACAGGAATTGGTCGATCAGTACTTCGTCGGCACGGTGTCGCGCCTCGGCGGTGTCGGCCTGGAGACCATTGCTGAGGAGGTTGCGGCACGGCACGTCGTCGCGTACCCCGCCAGTGGCGTTGAGAATCCGCACCGCACGCTCGACGTCGGTGGCGAATACCAATGGCGTCGCGAGGGCGAACCGCACCTGTTCAACCCGGAGACAGTATTCCGCCTGCAGCACGCCACCCGTGAGCGTCGCTACGACATCTTCAAGCAATACACCCAGGCGGTCGATGATCAGTCGGAGCGACTGATGACCTTGCGGGGTCTCTTCCGGTTGACGAGCGATCGACCGAGCATTCCGATCGACGACGTCGAACCCACCTCAGAGATTGTGAAGAGGTTCAATACTGGCGCGATGTCGTACGGCTCGATCAGTATGGAAGCCCACCAAACTCTTGCCATCGCGATGAATCGCCTTGGTGGACGGTCGAATACGGGTGAAGGTGGCGAAGACCCCGAGCGGCTGGTCGACCCCGAGCGACGGTCGGCGATCAAGCAGGTAGCCAGCGGGCGGTTCGGCGTCACGTCCCACTACCTCACCGAATCTGACGATATTCAGATCAAGATGGCACAGGGCGCCAAGCCTGGCGAGGGCGGCCAACTTCCGGGGCCGAAGGTATATCCGTGGGTCGCTCGTACCCGCCACAGCACCCCAGGCGTCGGGCTGATCTCGCCGCCACCCCACCACGACATCTACTCCATCGAGGATCTCGCGCAGCTGATCCACGACCTCAAGAACGCCAATCCGGCAGCCCGCATTCACGTCAAGCTGGTGGCCGAGAGCGGGGTTGGCACGGTCGCTGCTGGCGTCAGTAAGGCGCATGCGGACGTCGTGCTCATCAGTGGGCACGACGGTGGCACCGGCGCCTCGCCGCTGACCTCCCTTAAGCACGCTGGTGGTCCGTGGGAGCTCGGGTTGGCCGAGACTCAGCAGACCTTGTTGTTGAACGGTCTTCGGGACCGCATCGTGGTGCAGGCGGATGGGCAGTTGAAGACCGGCCGGGATGTCGTGATCGCGGCGTTGCTTGGTGCCGAGGAGTTCGGCTTTGCCACCGCTCCATTGGTCGTCAGCGGCTGCGTGATGATGCGGGTATGCCACCTGGACACCTGCCCCGTCGGCATTGCGACGCAGAACCCCGAACTGCGAAAGCGCTACTCCGGCAAGGCTGAATTTGTGGAGACCTTCTTCCATTACATCGCGGAGGAAGTGCGAGAACTCTTGGCCGAGTTGGGTTTCCGCACGATCGAGGAAGCGGTGGGCCAGGTGGCCGCGCTCGACACGGCGCGTGCCCAAGAACATTGGAAGGCCGCGGGAATGGATTTGGGTCCCATCCTGGAGCGAGTGGCGATGCCCTTCGGTGGGGATCTGTTCCACTCAACTGAGCAGGATCACGGACTGCAGAAGGCGCTGGACCAGCAACTCATCGCGCTCAGCTCGGACGCGTTGGAAGACGCAGCGCCAGTTCGCCTTGAAGTTCCGGTCAGCAACGTCAATCGCACCGTCGGCACCATGCTTGGCCACGAGGTGACTAAGCGTTACCCAGAAGGCCTCGCCGACGGCACGATCGATGTGTCGCTGAACGGCGCGGCCGGACAATCCTTCGGTGCCTTTGTGCCACGCGGCATCACGTTGCGGCTGTACGGAGAAGCCAACGACTACGTCGGCAAGGGGTTGTCAGGCGGCCGGGTCGTCGTCCGACCGATGCGTGAGGCCGCGCTCGTTGCCGAGCAGAATGCGATTGCTGGCAACGTGATTGGCTACGGCGCGACCAGTGGAGAGATCTTCCTTCGCGGTCTGGTCGGTGAACGTTTCTGCGTCCGGAACTCAGGTGCGTCCGCGGTAGTCGAAGGCGTCGGCGACCACGGTTGTGAGTACATGACCGGAGGCACGGTACTGGTCCTTGGGCCGACGGGCCGCAACTTCGCGGCCGGTATGTCCGGTGGCGTCGCGTACGTCTTGGACCTCGACCCTGCGCTGGTCAACCCCGAACTCGTCGATGTCCATGGTCTGCGGCCGGATGACATCACTCGGGTGAAGGAACTGCTGGAAGGGCATCGGGACTGGACCGATTCCCAGGTGGCCGCGCGACTCTTGGAGGACTGGCCGGCAGCGGTCGAGCGATTCTCGCTAGTCCTTCCGCGCGACTTCCAACGCGTACTCGACATTCGTGAGGCGGCGACCGCGGAGGGCTTGGACCCCGACGGCGACCGCGTCTGGGAGCGAATCATGGAGGCACACCGTGGCTGATCCCCGTGGATTTTTGACCACCCGTGAACGTGAGCTGCCGCAGCGTCGGCCCGTTCCGGTCCGCATCAGGGACTGGAAAGAGGTCTACGAGGAGCAGCAACTCGGCACGTTGCAGCGGCAGGCTGGCCGCTGCATGGACTGCGGAATTCCGTTCTGCCATCAGGGTTGTCCGCTGGGTAACCTGATCCCCGAGTGGAACAACCTCGCACGCACAGGGGAGTGGAGTGATGCGATCGAGAGATTGCACGCCACGAACAACTTCCCGGAATTCACTGGACGGCTCTGCCCCGCACCGTGCGAGACCGCGTGCGTGTTGGGCATTAGTCAGCCGGCGGTGACGATCAAGCAGGTCGAGGTCACCACGATCGAGCAGGCCTTCGAAGATGGCAATGTCACGCCGGAGATTCCCATACGTCTCTCCGGAAAGACCGTCGCCGTGGTCGGTTCGGGACCCGCAGGTCTGGCGGCGGCACAGCAACTCACTCGTGCCGGGCACACCGTGGCGGTGTATGAGCGTGCCGATAAGCCGGGAGGTCTCCTGCGCTATGGCATACCCGAGTTCAAGATGGAGAAGGCTGTTCTGGACCGACGCCTGGAGCAGATGCGGGCCGAGGGAACTCGATTCAGGTGCAATCAGGAGATTGGCCGCGACATTACGCTCCATCAGTTGCGCCAGCGGTATGACGCCGTAGTCCTCACCACCGGCGCCACCGTGCCGCGCGGACTGCCCGTTCCCGGTGGTGACCTGGAGGGTGTGGTGCAGGCCATGGACTTCCTGCCGGACGCCAATCGGGTGGCGCTGGGCGAGACCGTCGAAAACCAGATCGTCGCGACCGACAAGGACGTCGTCATCATCGGCGGCGGCGACACCGGAGCCGACTGCATCGGAACCTCCCACCGTCAAGGTGCGCGGTCCGTGACTTCGCTGGAGATCATGCCGCAGCCAGGTGAGGATCGTCCCTCTGGTCAACCCTGGCCGACCTACCCCATGCTGTTCCGGGTCGCGAGCGCGCACGAAGAAGGCGGCGATCGGGTTTACGCGACCAGTACTCAGGAAGTCCTTGCCGGAGATGATGGCCGCGTCCGCGCGTTGAAGCTCGTCGAGGTGGAACGCACCGACTCGGGTTTCCAGGAGATTGAGGGCACCGAGCGCGAAGTGCCAGCACAACTGGTGCTGTTGGCGATGGGGTTCTTGGGACCGGAACAGGGCCTGGCTCAGGAACTTGGGCTAGAGACCGATGAGCGATCCAACATTGCGCGCGACGGGTCATACATGACCAACGTCCCCGGTATCTTCGCTGCCGGCGACGCTGGGCGCGGTCAGTCATTGATCGTCTGGGCAATCGCCGAAGGTCGTTCTGCCGCAATGAACGTCGACGCTTTCTTGTCGGGATCGTCGGCATTGCCGGCACCGGTCAAGCCGACTGATCGGCCCCTGACTGCGTGACTTTGTGCCGCCGATGGGCACGATTCAATTCGTGCCCAGCGGCGGTGCCCGTAGTGCGGACTAGGTGCGGGAACCTCGTGGGCATCACTACCCTTGAGGTATGCGTCGAGCCAAGATTGTTGCCACCCTCGGTCCTGCTACGAGCACCTACGAACGCGTCCGCGCGCTCGTCGATGCGGGGATGGATGTAGCCCGACTTAACCTCTCGCACGGCGCCTACTCGGACCACGAGGTGGTCTACGAGCATGTGCGTCGCGCGAGCGATGAATCCGGCCGCGCCGTTGGGATCCTGGTGGACCTGCAAGGACCCAAGATCCGTACGGGCCGATTCGCTGATGGCCCGGTCATGTTGGCAGTGGGCGACACGTTCACCATCACCACCGATGACATTCAAGGCGACGCCGATCGGGTGTCGACGACATACAAGGGCCTGCCCGGTGACGTACGCCCGGGTGACGCCCTGCTGATCGATGACGGCAAAGTCATGCTGTCGGCCATCCAGGTCACCGATACCGACGTCGTCGCCACGGTCACCGTCGGCGGCATGGTCTCCAATAACAAGGGGATCAACTTGCCTGGTGTCGCCGTGAGCGTTCCGGCGCTGTCGGAGAAGGACGAAGAAGATCTGCGTTGGGGTTTGCGCCTGGGCGCGGACATTATTGCGCTCTCCTTCGTGCGCTCCGGTGAGGACATCGAGCGCGTGCACGAGATCATGGACGAGGTCGGCATTCGGCGCCCGGTAGTCGCCAAGATCGAGAAGCCGCAGGCGGTCGAGAACCTTGAGAACATCGTCGACGCTTTCGACGCCATCATGGTGGCGCGTGGCGACCTTGGGGTCGAGCTGCCGCTCGAAGAGGTCCCCCTGGTGCAGAAGCGAGCCGTGGAAGTCGCCCGGAGCAACGCCAAGCCCGTCATCGTGGCCACCCAGGTGCTGGAATCGATGATTGAGAACCCCCGCCCGACGCGCGCCGAGGCTTCCGACTGCGCAAATGCTGTTCTTGACGGGGCGGACGCCATCATGCTGTCCGGTGAAAGCAGTGTGGGTGCATATCCCATCGACGCGGTGCGCACCATGGCCCGGATCATCGAAAGCACCGAAGAGCACGGCATCAGCCGGATCGCGGAGTTTAACCACACGCCCAAGACCAGTGGTGGTGCGGTGACCGCGGCGGCGGCTGAGATTGGTGACGTCCTCGACCTGCCCGGTCTGGTGGTCTTCACTCAGACAGGAGACTCCGCACGTCGGATGTCGCGGTTGCGCAATAGCCGTCGGATGCTGGCCTTCACGCCGATTCCTGAGGTGCGCAGTCAGCTCGCTTTGGTATGGGGGATCGAGACCTTTTTGGTACCCGAGGTCCGGCACACCGACCAGATGGCCGTCCAGGTCGACGAGTTGTTGCTGGAGTGCGGTCGGTTCAAGGAAGGCGATCGCATCATCATCGTGGCCGGCTCGCCCCCCGGGATCCCCGGATCGACCAACGCGCTGCGGGTGCACAAGATGGGCGATGCCAAGAACAAGGTCGCGCCGGCGTACGCGGACCTCAACCAGGACTGAGAAGGTCAGTCCGGCAGCGGCCAGCCAGTGAGGCGCTTAGCTCGCGGCCGGGCATACGTCCGGATCTTTGACGTCGAAAGTCCTTGGCGCACTAGGCCTTCGGCGATCACGACGGCTGCGCGAACTCCATCAACAACGGGGACGCTCGTCGCCGCAGAGACCGCAGCCTCCAGGCCGGCCATGCCGCCGCATCCGAGACAGATGACTTCGGCGTAGTCATCCTCGACGGCCCGCTGGGACTGTTCCACGATGGCGTGCACCGCGCGATCGGGCTCGGCCTCCAGTTCAAGCACGCCGAGGCCAGAGGCGCGCACGGAAGCGCATCGTGAGTCGAGTCCGGCGAGCTTCAGCCGGTCTTCGATGAGCGGCACGGTGCGGTCGAGTGTGGTGACGACCGAGAACCGGTACCCGAGATAGAGCGCCGTCGATGCCGCGGCCTCAGTGATGTCGACGACCGGTACCTCAAGAATCTCTTGGAGTCCTTCGCGGCCGTGCTCGCCATAGCCGGCCTGGATGACCGCGTCATAGGGCTCTGCATAGCGGGTCACCACATCCATAACGCCAACGGCGGCCAGATAGGACTCGAGGTTGCCTTCGCATGACTCGGCGCCGAATCGAGGGGTGAGACCGACGATTTCGGTCCCGGACGCGGCGATGGAGCGCGCCGAGTTCGCGATGGCCTCGGTCATGCTCTCCGTGGTGTTGACGTTGACGACGAGGATGCGCATTCGGGTCTCCGATGACGTTGCGGTCAATGCGTGCTCGGGACGGCGATCGATTCACCATCGATGTCCCGGTATGGTCCGTCCCGGTCAGCGACGCTCCAGTAAATCAGACCGCCCATCGCTGCTCCGATGAACCAAGAGAAGTCCGAGGCTGCCTCAAAGACGGGCAGGAATGCGACCAGGAGCGCAAGCCCAGCGCTGGGCAGCAGTGCCACAACAGCTCGAGGGTTGATGCCTTGCAGGTAGGCATACTCGCCCTCGTCTGTGTCGATATACAGGTCGGGCACATTGATCTGGGTCCGCCGGATCAGCCAGTAGTCGACCATGATGATTCCGAACAGCGGCCCTAAAACCGCGCCCAGTCCGCCGAGGAAGTAGGCGACGACCTCGGGGGAGTTATAGAGGTTCCACGGCAGAATCAGCAGGCCGATGGTGCCGGAGATGAGTCCGGCCCGTCGGAAGTTCAGATGCTGCGGAAAGAGATTGTTGAGGGTGTAGATCGGCGCCACGAAGTTGGCCAGCAGGTTCACCGCGACCGTCAGCACGATCAGGGCCAGTCCGGCCAGCACCAGGAGCAGCGTGACCGGAAGCTGCTGGATGATCTGCTCGGGCTTCTCGATGATGCGGCCGTCGATGGAGTATTGCGATCCGGTGAGCAGCACGACGATGCCGCCGAACACCAACGTGTTGAGCGGAATTCCGACGAAGTTCCCGCGGACGATCGCACTCTTGGAGGAGGCATTACGGGTGAAGTCGCAGAAGTTGAGCACGAACGTTCCATAGATCACGACCCAGAGGCCAGCGGCTCCCAGGATGGCCAACCACATGTCGAGGCCGGTCTTGGTGTCTGGAGTGCTGAAGGACAGTGAACCGCCAGCGCGGACAAACATCCATACCGCGAGGCTTGCCATGGTGATGAGGATGACAGGGCCAGCGACGGCTTCGTAGCGACGGATCATCTCCATCCCGTAGCTCACCACGACCAACTGGAGCGCCCACAACACGACGAACGAGATCCACCCCAGCGTCGAAAGTCCAAGAAAACTGTTTTCGCTGAGCGACGCTGCCGAAGGGATCATCGCAATGATGAGGATGTTCAGCACCACGGAAGCGAGATAGGTCTGGATGCCGAACCAGACGATGGCTACCGTGCCGCGTACCAGCGCCGGGATCTGAGCGCCCTTGGTGCCGAACGCGATTCGGCTCATCACGGGGAAAGGGACACCGGTCTTCTCTCCCATGAAGCCCGACAGATTCAGAAGCAGGAAGAGGAAGACTCCACCGAGGCCGAGGGCGAGCAGGATTTGCCAACCACCGAGGCCAAGGGCGAACAGGCCGATGGCGAAGGTGTAGTTGCCGAGGCTGTGGACGTCGTTGGCCCACAACGTAAAGATGTTGTACGTCCCCCACGTCCTCCCGGCGCGTTGTGTCGGCGCGAGGTCGGCGTTGTAAAGGCGGGGGCTGACCTGTTCGGTTGTGGGCGGCGCAGTCATCGCAGAGCTTTCGCGTCGAGGTCGGGTGCGGCGGGTCACTTCCGTCATCTCGAATCGAGATCTCGCCCGTCGGAAAAGTAGTGGTGGTCAAGAACCGTGTCAACCGACGTTTTGCCTGGTGATCTCGTCCTGCCGGGGAGGCGGATGTGCTCTCTGGTGCGGTTGTCATCTATCCTGTGTCGGCACCCGCCGGGGTGGTGGAATGGTAGACACGGAGCACTCAAAATGCTTTGCTCGAAAGGGCGTGCGGGTTCAAATCCCGCCCTCGGCACCGACTAAATTCTCTCGGCAATAGTCAGGGCCTCAACTCACGGTTCGTGGGTTGAGGCCCTGACTGATGTTGCGCTGTTCGTCCCTCATCGCCGGTCGAGCAGGGCTGCGAGAACTAGGCGGCGTGCTTGCAGGTGGCGCAGGTGCAGTCGGCGCAGACGCACGAGGTGCACGGCTCGCCGCCGCAGTTGGCGCACGAGCATACGGAATGGTTGCAGGTCGGGCACGTGCAATCTGCGCAAGCGCAGGTTGCGCAGCTGTCCTGACAATCGGCGCACTGGCACGTCGTGCATTCGTCGTAGTGGCCTTCGTGCTCGCGGTGGAGGTGGCCGTCGTGCACATAGTCGACGTGTGACTCGTGGACAACCGCCTCGTGTCCGCAGCCGGGGCCGTGGGTGTGCGCGTGCTTCTCGGCAGCGGTGTGGTCAGTCATGGTGCTCATCGTGGCTCTCTTCGGTGTGTCGGTAGGCATCCAGAAAAACGTGCGCGACGTGGTCGTCGAGCAGCGTGTAGGTGGTCGTGCGACCCGTGCGGGTCGCGGCGACGACCCGGGCTGACCGCAGCACCCGTAGGTGCTGCGACATCAGCGGTTGGGAGACTCCGAGTTCGTCGGCCAACTCGGTGACCGTGCGGCCATGCTCGGTGAGCCGGTGGACCGCTGCCGCGCGTACCGGCGAGGCAAGGGCTGCAAAGAGTTCGCTCACCGTGCCGTAGCGATCAACGGTCGAATCCACAGATCCATAATGATCTGCGCATGTATTTATGTCAAGGATCGGTGCGGGCGTGCACGGCTGTGGGCGTTGAGAACATTTAGGCTGATGTCGTGACTGAGAACGCCGACCTCCCCGCGTCGTCGGGTCAGCGCATCCTTGTGGTTGAAGATGAGGCGCTCATTCGCATGGACTTGGTCGAGATGCTGACCGAATCCGGTCACACGGTGGTGGGTGAGGCCTCGAACGGCGAGGCAGCGGTCGTACGCGCTCGAGAACTTGAGCCCGACCTCATTCTGATGGACGTCAAGATGCCCGGGCTCGACGGCATCACCGCGGCCGAGCGGATCGGCAAGGTCGCGCCCATCGTTCTGCTGACCGCCTTTAGCGACGACAACCTCATCGATCGAGCGCGAGATGCCGGCGTGATGGCGTACGTCGTGAAGCCATTCACCATGGATGATCTGCGCCCGGCGATCAGCCTGGCTCGCGCGCGCTGGATGGAGCAGCGGTCGTTGGAGGCTGAGATCGCCGACCTGGAAGGCCGTTTCGAAGCACGCAAGGTCATGGATCGGGCAAAAGGGGTCTTGATGAGCAGGCTCGGGATTGATGAGCCGGAGGCATTCCGCTGGTTGCAGAAGAACGCCATGGACCGGCGGATGGGGATGCGCGAGGTCGCTGAGGCGGTCATCGGCAGTCGGAGGGAGTCCGCGGAGGGTGGATGAATCCACCCTCCGCGGTGCGAACTAGGTGCGATGCGACACGCGACTTTTATGTCTGGCAGTGCTAGGCACGCAGCACTCCTCCGCAAGGCGGATGGATTTCGCAATTTTCAGAACTCGTCGCGCCGCGCTATAGCCATTGTCGTCCGCGTGCGCTAAGGTCGAAATCCTATACTAAGTTCGCCTAGTTCAAGGCGACATTTACGGGATAGGTGAAGACATGAATCGCCGTTCAATTATCGCCGCCATGTTTGTTGTGCCAGTCAGTGCTGGGCTCTGCGCGCCAGCCGCAGTCGCAGCGGTGCCGGATCCGGTCGATAAGAGTTGGTCGGGAACGAAAGTGGCCAGTTATATTGTAGGCGCCGGGCAGAGGGTCAAGGTGAGCGTGAACTATCGCTTTTCAGCGCACAACGGCGATTATGTGTATGGCGGATCCACTAGCGCGACATTCACAGGCTCTTCGGCCGACTGTAGCTTCTATCAGTCCAAGCGTGGACGGTATGTCACATACGGCGGGAACTCTAAAGGCGCATATCAATGGTCTTATTATGTGAAAGCGGGGTACCCCGTTGGCGCCACCACGAGTTACAATTACTCGACCGTCATCCTGAAAATTCATTCCAGCGGAGTGGTCACAATTAGATCGACTTAAAACGTCAATGTATATAGAGGATGCAGAAAGGCCCGCTCGCCAGGTCATTGCTAAATCTCGACAATTGTCGGCGTGGGAGTTGTGGCCTGAGGTTGGCGGCCTCTAGCAGGCTGTGGGCGATATAATTGCTGAGGTTCCTGGAGCCGAGTTTGGAGTCGAACGTGTTCGAGCTGTCCGTTGATCGGCTTGGACGGGCGGTTTCTGGTGCCTGGCCAGTTGAGGTGGCGAGTACGTCGGCTGCGTGCTTCTTCAATGTTCAGTCTATTAGCGACCTTGACTGACGCCGTGCGGGTCGCGCGCGAAAAATCACGGGAATTGCCCACGACCTCTGGGGCGTCCGTTAACGCCCGAAGGTCTCGCGCACCTTGAGGTCGATGGCGAGCGACTGCTTCATTACGTTCCCGCCGATGCCACTGCTGACAAGCGTCGTGCGGTGCGCGAACACTGGTACCGCGAGCAGGGAGTAGTGAACTCGAGAAGTTGGGGGATTCGCGGGGCTCAGGAGAGTAATCCCATCGCGTCTGGTGGGCCCAGCCGAAAACTGGAGTAGATGGTCGTCGGTCGCGCCGTGTAGGTTTCGGGATATCTCACCAAGTGATGGGTCCGAGCGAAGTTAAGACGGTGGACTCACTCTCCAGTTATTCACCGTGGACGATCTGCGCCCCGGCGATCAGCGTGGCTCGCGCGCGCTGGATGGAGCAGCGGTCGTTGGAGGCTGAGATCGCTGACCTGGAAGGTCGTTTCGAAGCACGCAAGGTCATGGATCGGGCAAAAGGGATCTTGATGAGCAGACTCGGGATTGATGAGCCGGAGGCATTCCGCTGGTTGCAGAAGAACGCCATGGACCGGCGGATGGGGATGCGCGAGGTCGCTGAGGCGGTCATCGGTGGGGTGGAAGAGGGCGAAGACGGTGCGCCGTAAACAGTGTTCTCAGATCACCGTGTGAACACGAGTTCTCAAAAAAGCACCACCTGAGGTCCCGCAGCAGACTAGGTTCAGCAATCGACCTAGGTGGTCAGCCGTGTCGAATCCGCCGTGGGGGCAGAGGGCACGTCCCAAAATTTCATCTGGAGGCTGGGTATGTCTCGTTCCATCCGTACGTCGGCAGCATTTGCTGCCCTCGCATTGCTATTGAGCAGTTGCGCCAATCAGGACAGTGAAGGTGGGGCCACGTCCGCGGCGCCCGAAGCTGGCGAGCTACCTGTGCAGACGTCGATCGATGTGCCCAGCGACGCGCTGAAGGCGGCTGGGGACGGCAAAGCCAAGTGCGCCGCCGACACCACGATTGCCTACATCGGCGCGATGACGGGCGACAACGCACAACTCGGTATCAACATCTACAACGGCGCTCAACTCGCGATCAATGAGCACAACAAGGCCAACCCCGACTGTCAGGTCAAGTTCAAGAAGGTCGACACCGAAGGCGACGCCAACAAGTCGACCGGACCCGTCACTCAGGTCACCAAGGAAAAGAACGTCGTGGGCGTCGTGGGCCTGCCGTTCTCGGGTGAGTCCAAGGCAACGGGCAGCATCTTTGAACAGGCGGGCCTGGTGCACATCACTCCAGCCGCCACCGGGCCGGCACTGTCGCAGAACGGCTGGAAGACCTTCTTCCGCGGGCTGGGTAATGACAACGTTCAGGGCCCAGGCGTGGCCGATCTCGCGACCAAGCTCAAGGTCAAGAAGGTCTTCTTGATCCAGGACGACTCCGAGTACGGCACCGGCCTCTTCCAGACCGCTAAGAAGGCGATGGGCGCGGACAAGGTGGCCGGCGAGGACAAAGTGGTTCAGAAGCAGAAGGACTTCTCCGCCACGATCGATAAGATCCTGAAGTCCAAGGCTGACGCGGTCTTCTACTCCGGCTATTTCGCCGACGCTGCCCCGCTGAACCAGCAACTGGTCGGCAAGGGATTCAAAGGCACCTTCATCGGCCCAGACGGGGTGAAGGACGACCAGTACATCAAGCTCTCTGGCGACTCCTCAAAGAACACCTACTTCACCTGCCCGTGTATTCCCGGAGAGTTGATCAAGGACTTCAGCACTGCCTATAAGGGCGTTTCGGACGGTAAGGAACCGGGCACCTACTCCGTCGAGGGTTATGACGCAACGGCGATCATGCTCAGCGGCATCGATAAGGGCAAGGCCACTCGACCGGGACTGCTGGACTATGTCACGAAGTACGAAGGTCAGGGCTTGAGCAAGAAGTACAAGTGGGATGACAAGGGCGAACTGGCCGAGTTGCCGGTCTTCGGCTACCGCGTGAAGGACGGAAAGATCGTTTCCGTCGGCGAACTCTGAGTAGTCCTGGCTTGGCGGAGGCTCGCGAATCGTGAGCCTCCGCCCCTGTGGGGAAGGCCCCTTTCTTGAATGCTCTTGTGACTGCTGACGATTCGTGGGTATCACTGAACTGGTCGGCTCTGGGTGACGGATTCCTCGGTGCGACCTTTGATGGACTGACCTTCGGGTCGATTTACGCGCTGGTCGCCCTCGGCTACACCTTGGTGTACGGCGTACTGAACTTGATGAATTTCGCACACTCGGAGGTCTTCATCACCGGTGCGTACGCCGTGGTGTTCACGCTGAGCGCGTTGGGTTTTGGTGCCTCCGTGCCCAACTTGGCGTGGTACGAGATCGTCCTCAACCTGGTGCTCGCATGTGCTGCGGCGATGGCCGCGGCGGCGGGCGTCGCGTTCCTGATCGAACGGATCGCCTACCGCCCGCTCCGAAAACGCGGGGCCTCCCGACTGGCCTTCCTGATCACGGCGATCGGTATGTCGTTCGTGGTCCAGAACATCTACTTCGTCTGGCGGTCGGCCAACGCCGAGCCGTCCGTGACGATGTTTGAGAACCGCGCGATCTTTGACATCGGTGGAACGCTCATCTATCTGGATCAGGTCATCATCGTCACCGCTGCGCTGATCATGATGATTGGCGTTGATCAACTGATTCAACGCACCAGGCTCGGTCGCGGAATTCGCGCAGTCGCACAGGACCCGGATACCGCGACCTTGATGGGGGTGAACCGAGAACGCATCATCGTCTTGACCTTTGTCATCGGTGGGGTTCTGGCTGGGGCAGCGGCGCTCTTCTACGTGATGAAGGTGCCCTCCGGAGTGGTCTACAACGGCGGCTTCATCCTCGGCATCAAGGCCTTCACCGCGGCTGTGCTCGGTGGCATCGGCAATGTGAGAGGCGCGTTGCTGGGCGGGCTGCTGCTGGGCGTGATCGGCAACTACGGCCAGATCCTGCTCGGTAACGGCCAGTGGACTGACGTTGTCGCCTTCGTCGTCCTGATTCTGGTCCTGATGGTGCGACCTGAGGGAATCCTCGGGAGCAATCTGGCAAAGGTGCGCGCATGACTACCCCGATTGAAAGTGCCGCCAACGAACAGGCTCACCTCGAGGAACAGGCCCAACCTGGTGAGAGCCGGCGCGGGAGACTCACGGAGCGATGGGACCACCTCGAGCGCTGGCAGCAATGGGGTTTCCTGGCCCTGGGCGGCGCCCTGGTGTTTTTCCTCCCCGTCATCAACCCCCCGATCTTGTCTACCGAACCAGCGAACGATTTCCCGATCGCCTGCGCCAACATGGCGATCTACGCGTTGGCCGCACTCGGGCTCAACGTGGTCGTCGGACAGGCCGGACTTCTCGACCTGGGGTATATCGGGTTCTTCGCTGTGGGTGCCTATGTGACGGCATTGTGGACCAGTGACGATTCGACCTTTGTGCACATTCCGTATCTCTGGACGTTGCCCCTCGCCGCCATCGTGACGATCGCTTTCGGTATTGCGCTCGGTGTGCCCACGTTGCGGCTGCGGGGCGACTACCTGGCGATCGTGACCCTCGGATTCGGCGAGATCATTCGGCTGCTGGCCACCATCGTCCCCGCACTCCAGGGTCAGACCGGGTTCAAGAATGTTGGCTCGCCTCCGGGTACCGCGAGCGACGGAACCAAATTGTTCGCGATCAACAATGGAACGCCGTGGTACTGGCTCACGGTCGCTCTCATCGTCCTGTTGATGCTTCTCCTGGGAAATCTTGAGCGCTCCCGCGTCGGACGGGCCTGGATCGCCACGAGGGAAGACGAAGACGCCGCTGAAGTCATGGGTGTCCCGACCTTCAAGTTCAAAGTGTGGGCCTTTGCCATCGGCGCCGCGCTGGGTGGACTTTCAGGGGCGCTCTTCGGTGGCCTCAACGGATTCGTCAACAACCAGAAGTTCGACGTCCAGACCTCGATGCTGTTCCTGGCCGCCGTCGTCCTTGGTGGAGCGGGAAACAAGTTCGGGGCCATTCTCGGTGGCGCCTTCGTGGCGTATCTCCCGCTACGGTTCACCGGGATCGCCGAGTACAAGTACCTCATCTTCGGCGTCACGTTGGTGACGTTGATGATTTTCCGCCCGCAGGGGCTGCTCGGCGCACGCAACCACTTGTTGGCCTACGCCGGCCGCGCGCGCGATTGGCTAGCCCAACGAGAACGACATCCACAGCACCATCAGTCGTCGCAGAAGGAGGGCCGGACGTGAGCATCCCAGCGGAGCACATCACTCCCGAGCGCGACATTGATGTCGCCGTCGGTGAGTCACTAGTCGAGATCCGCGACCTGACGGTCGAGTTCGGCGGTCTGACCGCGCTGGATTCAGTGACGTTCGATATTCGACGCGGCGAGATTCTGGGCCTGATTGGTCCCAACGGTGCGGGCAAGACGACCTGCTTCAACGCGATGACCGGCGTCTATAAGCCGACCCGAGGTAATGTCACGCTCGAAGGCGAAACCCTGCTGGGGCGCAAGAAGCACCAAATCACCCGCCTGGGCTTGGCGCGGACCTTCCAGAACATCCGGCTTTTCGGGCAGATGACGGCACTCGAGAACGTCGTCGTCGGCCTGGATGCGCGCCACAAGACGAGTGTTCCGGGTGCCATTTTCCGCAGCGCCCGGCACCGGCGAGAAGAATCTGAAGCGATCGATCGCGGACTCGCGCTGCTGGACTTTGTCGGGATCGCGCCGCAGGCAGGGGAGTATGCACGCAACCTGCCCTACGGGCACCAGCGTCGGTTGGAGATCGCCAGGGCCTTGGCGACGGAGCCCAAGTTGCTGTGTCTGGATGAGCCCGCGGCCGGCTTCAACCCGGCCGAGAAGGACGATCTGATGACGCTCATCAGGCAGATCCGAGATGACGGCTACACGGTATTGCTCATCGAGCACGACATGCGATTGGTGATGGGCGTGACTGACCGCATCGTGGTGCTGGAGTTCGGCAAGAAGATCGCCGACGGAGCGCCGCAGGACATCCGTGACGACCCTCAGGTCATTGCGGCGTATCTAGGCGAGGAGAGCGACGATGGCGCTGCTTGAGATCGACAACATCTCGGTGCACTACGGGCGTATCCAGGCGATCCATGATCTGTCTCTCACCGTGGAGGAAGGCGAGATCGTGAGCTTGATCGGCGCCAATGGTGCGGGCAAGACCACCACGATGCGTACCCTCGCCGGCCTGCTCAAGGTGTCGGCAGGGTCAATCTCCTTTGCCGGGGAGGACATCTCCAAGGTCCCGGGGCATCTGCGGGTGGTACGCGGCATCTCGCTCACGCCCGAGGGGCGCGGAATTTTCCCCGCCATGACCATCATGGAGAACCTGGACATGGGTGCCTACGCGGTGAAGGACAAGTCGTCGATGGCGGCTGACCTGGAACGTGTGTTTGATTTGTTTCCGCGACTGAAGGAACGGCAATCGCAAGCTGGCGGAACGCTGTCCGGTGGTGAGCAGCAGATGCTCGCGATTGGCCGAGCGCTGATGGGACGGCCCAAGTTGTTGCTTCTCGACGAGCCGTCGATGGGTTTGGCGCCGCAGTTCATCCGGCAGATCTTCGCGATCATCAAACAGGTCAACGAACAAGGCACCACGGTGTTGCTTGTGGAGCAGAACGCCAATCAGGCGCTGGCCAAGGCCGATCGTGCGTACGTGCTGGAGTCGGGGCGGATCACTCGCACAGGCACTGGCAAGGAGCTGCTGGCTGATCCGGCTATCAAAGAGGCATACCTCGGCGCGGCCTAACCTCGACTCGCATCGCTATCCCGCGAAGGCGCCTACAGCGGCGGTGAGCAGTGGCGCGACGGCCAATGCCGGAAGCATGTCGCCGACCGGGATTTCGCGAATCTGTAGTAGTCGCAGGCTGATTCCGATCAGAAGCAGCCCACCGGTCGCGGTGAGGGCGGCGATGTGAGCTTCTGGAAGCACGCTGCCAAGAGCCATCCCCAGCACGGTCAGTACGCCCTGCACCACGGCGACCGACGCCGCACTCATGAGGACACCGACGCCGAAGGTCGAGGCAAACGCCAGGGCTGCGAAACCGTCGAGTACTGACTTCAACACCAACTGGTCGATGCCGCGGCCAAGGCCGTCGCTCAGCGGGCCAAGGATCGCTAACGGCCCCACGCAAAACAGCAGTGAGGCGGTCATCCACCCCTCGATGAAGCGTTCGCGTTCGGCGTGGGTTGAGCCGGAACTGCCAGATGACCCATGGCCGGAGACACGACGCTGAATGCGCCCTGCCAGGCCTTCAAGACGTCGCTCAATACCCAGCAGCGAACCAGTGACCGAGCCGATGAGCAGGCTGCCCAGAATGATCAGCACCGGCGCACCGGCGCCCACAAAGTCCTCCAGCGCGGGGTCGGTGACCTGGTAGGCCGACAACGCGGCCATGAGCATGGTGACAAGTCCTAGGCAGTCGGTCACCACCGAGCGGGTGTGCTCGCGGAGCCGATTCCCCAGAACCATTCCTAGGCCGCCACCGATCAAGATGGTCGCGATGTTGATCAGGGTCCCAAAGCCAGGGAACGGAGCGCTCACGGCGCGACTCTACGAGACGCGTTAGCTGGCTTTCGTCGGGGCGTCGCGCAGCACGCAGGTCAGGCGCGAGGTGTTCACCCGGCGGCCCTCATCATCGACGATCGTGATGTCGTAGGTCGCCACGCTGCGTCCTTCTGACAGTGCCGTCGCGGTCGCCGTCACGGTGCCCGAGCGGACGCCGCGGTGGTGGGTGGAGTTGATCTCCAGACCCATCGCGGCCCGGCCCTTCCCAGCCGCCAAACTCGCGGCGATCGACCCCACCGTTTCGGCCAGCACCACGCTGGCGCCTCCGTGGAGCAGTCCGTATGGCTGGGTGTTGCCCTCGACTGGCATCCGGGCGACCACCCGGCCAGGGGTCACCTCGACCAACTCAATACCCATGCGTTCGATCAGCGTGCCCTTGGCGCCCGCCGTCATTTGGGCGATCAAGTCCACGTCGTTGCTGTCGCTCATCGCGGTCCTCTCGTCGTGCTGTCGGTGTTGGGCCCTAGAGTTTCATGGGTGAAGCGACTTCTGCTCCTCGACGGACACTCCTTGGCCTATCGCGCGTTCTTCGCCCTTCCGGTGGAGAACTTCTCCACGACGACGGGTCAGCACACCAACGCGGTGTACGGCTTTACTTCGATGCTCATCAACGTGCTTCGTGATGAAGAGCCGACGCACGTCGGCGTGGCATTCGACGTGAGTCGCCAGACGTTCCGTGCCGAGGAATATGCCGACTACAAGGCCAACCGTTCGGCCAGCCCGGATGAGTTCAAGGGCCAGGTCTCTCTCGTCCACGAGATCCTCGATGCGCTGAAGATCCCCGCAATCGAGTTGCCCGGCTACGAAGCCGACGACATCATCGCGACGCTGTCCACGCAGGCCGTCGATCAAGACTTCGATGAGGTGTTGATCTGCTCCGGCGACCGAGACGCGATCCAACTCATCAACGACCGTGTCACGTTGCTCTATCCGCGGAAAGGCGTCTCGGACCTGGCCCGCATGACTCCGGCGGCGGTGGAGGAGAAGTACGGCGTCCGCCCGGATCGGTACAGCGACCTGGCCGCCCTGGTGGGGGAGCAGTCGGACAACCTCCCCGGGGTGCCTGGTGTCGGGCCGAAGACGGCGGCGAAGTGGATCGGACTTTACGGCGGGCTGTCCGGCATCGTGGACCACATCGGCGAGATCAAGGGCAAGGCCGGGGAGAGCCTGCGCGAACACCTTGACGCGGTGCTGCGCAATCGCCGCCTCAATCAACTGCTGCGCGACCTTCAGTTCGACACCTCGGTCACTGACCTCGAGCGGCGTACGTGGGATCGCGATCAGGTGCATACGGTGTTCGATGGGCTGGAGTTCCGGATCTTGCGTGACCGGCTCTTCCAGACACTGGAAGCCGGAGGCGACGAGGCAGAATCCGCCATCGAGGTCAATGGCGCCACGATTGCTGACACGGAGGTCGGACCGTGGCTCGATGAGCACGCGCCCGCCGGAGTTCGCGTCGGCATGGTCGTGCTGGGCCGATGGGCGCAGGGATCAGGCGACGCCTTCGGCGTGGCGATCGCAGGCGAAAAGGCCGCCGCCTATATCGACCTCGAGGCACTGACCCCCACCGCCTCGGAAGCCCTGGCCGAGTGGCTGGCCGATGAGGCCCGACCCAAGGCGCTGCACGAATCCAAGAGCGCCCGGCACATGGTGAGCGCCCGGGGCCTTCACTTGGCTGGAGTTAGTCAGGACACCGCGCTGGCGGCCTATCTCGTCCGACCGGACCAACGTTCCTACGACCTGAGCGACTTGGTCTTGCGCTACCTCAAACGCGAACTCGCCGATCCGGAGCCCGGCGGCCAGGGGATGCTCGACCTCGGTGACACGGGGACGCCAGCTGAGGCGCAACGCGCGATGGAAGAAGCGGAGGCCGTCCGGGAGCTTGCCGCACAACTGGACACGGCGCTTGAAGAAACCGGTGGGGCCGGCCTTCTCCGCGACATCGAGCTTCCGCTGGTGAGCGTCCTTGCCCAGATGGAGTCCATGGGGATCGCGGTCGACACCGAGGCGATGGAGCGGCTGGAGTCCGACTACTCCGATGGCGTGCGTGCCGCGCAACAGGACGCCTTCGCAGCGATCGACGGGGAAGAGATCAACCTCGGTTCGCCCAAGCAGCTGCAGACGGTGTTGTTCGACCAGTTGATGCTGCCGAAGACCCGCAAGACCAAAACGGGATACACGACCGACGCCGATGCCCTGACGGATCTCTACGCGAAGACCGAGCATCCGTTCCTGGAGGCGCTGCTTCGGCACCGAGACTCCACCCGGCTACGGGTCACGATCGAAGGCTTGCAAAAGTCGGTCGCCGATGACGGGCGCATCCATACGACGTACCAACAGACGATCGCGGCGACCGGCCGACTCAGTTCGGTGGAGCCCAACCTGCAGAACATCCCGATCCGCACTGAAGCTGGACGCCGAATCCGTGAGGTGTTCGTGGTTGGCGGTGGGTATGACTCCCTCATGTCTGCCGACTACAGCCAGATCGAGATGCGCATCATGGCGCACCTATCCGGCGACGAAGGGCTCATCCAAGCCTTCCGCGATGGTGAGGATCTGCACTCGTTCGTGGGTTCGCGGGTGTTTCATGTCGACCCATCCGAGGTCACCCTCGAGATGAGGTCGAAGGTTAAGGCCATGTCTTATGGGCTGGCATACGGCTTATCGGCCTTTGGGTTGTCTAAGCAACTTGCGATCTCGACTGGCGAAGCCACGGAGTTGATGGAGGAATACTTCGCCCGCTTCGGCGGAGTCCGCGACTACCTACGCGATGTTGTGGCTGGCGCAAGCAAAGCGGGCTACACCGAGACGATGCTCGGTCGACGGCGTTACCTGCCCGATCTCACCTCGGACAATCGGCAACGTCGACAGATGGCCGAACGAATGGCGCTCAACGCGCCGATCCAAGGCTCGGCAGCCGACATCATCAAGCTCGCGATGCTGCGGGTCGACGCCGCGTTGCAGGACGCCGACGCACAGTCGCGCATGCTCCTGCAGGTCCACGACGAACTCGTTCTTGAGGTCGCGCCGGGGGAGCGGGACCAGCTGGAAGACCTGGTGCGCCGCGAGATGGGCGCTGCCGTGGAGTTGACGGTGCCGTTGGACGTCAGTGTCGGACACGGCGCGACCTGGCACGCGGCGGCACACTGACCAGCGATCCGTCGGACTCAGTCCGAACCGCGAGTACCCAGCAACTGCTCCGCGGCGGCCAGCGATCCTGGGGTGCCCACATCCAGGAAGGTGCAGTCCTGACGGAATGCGCCAATACGTATTCCGCGGGCGAGGGCGGCAGGAAGCACGTCTCGTTCCCATGAGACGTGGCCGACGCGCGACGTCGTGTCCAGCAGGGCTGGATCAAAGACGTATGTCCCCGCATTGACCACACCGGACCGTGCATCTGCTGGGCGGTCTGGCTTCTCCTCGAACCGAGAAATGAATCCAGCCTGGTCGACCATGACCGCACCGTATTGGCGTACATCTGGGACGGAACGCACGTGCAAGGTGGCGAGCGCACCCGCTGCGCGGTCGACCGCGTAGGCGGCCAGGTGTTCGTGAAGATCGTGCGTCGAGATGAGGTCACCGTTGACCGCCAGGACGACATCGCCAGATACCAGACCGAGCTCATCGATCGCTGCGGCGAGGGCGCCGCCGGTGCCCTTTGGCTGAGTCTCACGCACGTACTCCAACGAGAGGCCGTAATCCGTCCCCCGGCCAAGCACGGCGGGAAACAGTTCGGCGCGGTAACCCGTGGAGATCGCGACCTGGCTGATGCCCGCAGCCCACAGTCGGCGTAACTGGTGCGCGATCAGCGGCTCTCCAGCAACCATGAGCAAGGGCTTGGGTCGGTCGTCGGTCAGCGAGCCCATGCGGGTGCCGCGTCCACCAGCAAGCACAATCGCCCATCGGTCGCGTTCAGTCACGACGGCTTCTCCAGGATGTCCTTAACCTGTGGGGCGAACCAGTCCCACACGATCGGTCCTGACTGTTTGGTGAAGTGCATTCCGTCGGAGTAGAGCGGTACGTCGTTGACTGTGTCGTGGTAGCCGCCCGGACACACCGCTGCATTGAGATCGATGATGGGAGTGTTGGTGTTGCGTGCCCAGGACTTCGTGATCCGGTTAATCCGCGCAGTGTCGGCGCTGGAGTTGAACCGCGGTACAAGCGGGTCGACACCAAAATCGGCCAGGCGATGGCAGGTGGGCGTGACGACAGCGAGGTGATCGATGCCCGCTCGGGCTGCGCTTCGACGCAACCAGTCCAGGGATCTGAAGATGAAGGCGTCATGTTCGGGAGTGCCAAAGCGGGCCACCTTGCCGTCAATCCGATGATCGGCAACGAGGGTATGCGGCACGAAAAAGACCAGGACGTCGGCTTGGGAGTTCTTGAGTTGCTGCGGCCACGCCCGTCGCCAGTCCTGGCACGCTTTCGTGCGGCGCGGTGTTTTTCCATCGACTGTGACGTCCCCGTCGAAGGGATCGCATCCGTAGTTAGTCACGGTGCGCACGTCCAGATCGGGGTAACGGTTGGCCTCGAGCGTTTTGCCGAGACTTTCAGGCACCGAGTTCCCGGCGAGCGCCACCACGTGTTCTTGTTGCCCAACGGTGTATTGGGCTGGGACCAACTCGACGTTGCGCCTCTCCCCGGGTTCGACGGTGGGCAAGGCGCGGGCGGTCATGGGCAAGCCGAGCGCGCCGATCGCCAGCGCTGGGATCGCCACACCCGTGATCGCCCGGCTGAGTCGGCGGCGACGCGGTATGAGGGCGCCGAAGCCTTCGCGCCGGATCGGCAACTCGATGTAGCGATAGGTCAACCAGGCCAAACTGACCGTGAGGGACAGACGCAGCATCGCCAGGCCAAAGCCAGCAAAGCCCACCAGGTCAGGACTCAAAAACACGATGATGGGCCAGTGCCACAGGTATATCGGATAGCTGATGAGGCCGATCCACACCAGCGGTTTCCAGGAGAGCGCACGTTGGAAGTGGGACTCGCGCGCGCTCACCGCAGCAAGGATGGGAAGAACGGTGATCAGCGAGAGGACCAGCAGGCCACCCTGGAAGACCGCCGCGGCCGACTCGGATAGCACAGCGGCGCTGAACAGCACGATGGCGAGGGCGGGCCAGGCGAGGTAACCGCTCATCCGTTGAATCCCCAGGTGTGTGCGCTTGCGGCGGAACAGACTCGTTCCCCACAAGGCGGCAGCGCTGGCGCCGATGAGTAATTCGAAGATGCGGGTATCGGTGCCGTAGTACACCCGGCTCGGCTCTGTCCCGGGCTGATAGAGGTGAGCCATCCACCAGGCCGAGACCAGCGCGAGCGCGAATAGGGTGCCTGCAAGCGCGCGCCGCGACCGCAGGACCATGCCGAGTCCGATCAGCACCAACGGGAATACCAGATAGAACTGCTCCTCGATGGCGAGCGACCAGGTATGCCGTACCGGGGACGGCAGTGCGATCGTGCCGAAGTACGCCTCGTCGCCCAAGAGGAAGCGCCAATTCGCGACGTAGGCGATTGCAGAGAGCACGTCTTTGCCGATGTCCTGGAGACGGCCCTGGGGTGCGAAGAGGGCCGAGGCTACGACGACGGTTAGCAGCATCGTCATGAGCGCGGGAAGAAGTCGCCGTGCGCGGCCCAACCAGAAGGCCATCACGTTGATGGAGCCCCAGACTCGCCGCTCGGCCAGGAGGAGCGAGGTGATCAAGAACCCGGACAACACGAAGAACAGGTCAACCCCGAGCCAACCGCCAGGAAGGAGCGAGGGATTGAGGTGAAACATCACGACCAAGATGACGGCGACAGCCCGCAGTCCATCCAGCGCTGGGCGGTGAGGCAGCAGTCGTCGCTGGTCAGTCAAGGGGGAGTCCTTCCGGGCGTGGCCCTGTCGATCCTACTGTCCCGTAGCCATCTCCTGCCGTACGTCGCTACCATTCCCCTCATGTCGAATCCGGTGGCCTCTCGTACGGTCCATAGTCCACGCACAGGTACCAAAGTCGCAGTCCTCGTGGGACTGGTGTTTCTCGTGCTTGCTGCCTACTGGTACTGGGTGCCGGTGACCTTCCTCAGCAACAACGGTCAGATCTTTGGATGCGGCTCGGCCGCCAGTCCGCCTACGGAGAAGTTCCCGCAGAACGTCTGCCGGGAACTCCCGAGCACCTATGAAAAGCGCGCACTGTTTAGTGCGCTGGCCGGAGTGGCCGTGGCGTTGGTGGGTGCGGCGCTGTTTGGGTTCGATCGCCGCGAGGAAGAACTCGACGCTGACGACGACGATGATGACGATGACGACCGTCCCGCGCGGTCCAAGAGCCAGGCCCGACGGCGTTCGGCCAAGGGCACGCGTCGCCCGGTCCGGGCCGATGATGATGACTGGGACGACGAGGATGACTGGGACGACGAGGACGCTGACGACACCAGCGTCAAGACCGAGCGCGGTCCTCGGCGCCAGGGAACGTCAGGGTCTAAGCCCCGCCGTACCGAGCGCTAGTCCGCGTGGCTGAGGGCGTCCGCCTCCGGCGGGCAACACGCTCGCTGAAGGCGCTGGTCAGCACCGACCTCGACTCTCAGCCCCGCGGTTATCGGCCGCCCTTGGATGGATTCCGGGGTCTCTTCGTTGTTCTCGTCCTGGCCTATCACTTCGGCGCGACCGGGCTCGCCGGTGGTTGGATTGGGCTCAACCATTTCTTCGTGTTCTCCGGGTTCTTGATCGCCACCCTGCTGATCAAGCAAGTGCAGCGCAGCGGATGGATCGACGCCTGGACCTTCTACATGAGGCGTGCGCGTCGCCTACTCCCACCGCTGGTGGTGCTCGTAGGCGCCGTGCTGATCTACCTCGTCGTCGCCTCACCGCCTGATCGGCGACAGACCGCTGGCGATGCGGGCGCCTCCTTGACCTTTTGGCTGAACTGGAGACTGATCGCCCGAGACGATCAGTACTTTGATCTCTATCAGACGCCGTCGCCACTGCGACACGTGTGGACGCTCGCTGTGGAGGAGCAGTTCTATCTGCTGATTCCGTGGCTGTTGATCGGGGTCTATCTGCTCCTTCGTCGGCGGTGGATGCGCGTCGCTCTTGTCGCGGGGCTTGCCCTGGGGGCAGCGGCCTGGAGCACCTGGCTGACTGGACCTGGGGGCGCAACGACGAGCCGGATCTATTACGGCACTGACGTTCGGATGCAGGCCATCCTCGTGGGAGTCGCTTTCGCCGTCGCGATGACGCCCGGTCCGGGTGGGAAACGGCTGCGGTTGTCCCTCCCCGCGACGGCAGTCGTCGGCTGGGTCGGTGCTGTGGTGTCCATCGCCGCCTTCTTTGTTCTGGACGAATCCAGCATGGACCTGTTTGGCAACGGCGGTGTCCTGCTGTTCGCCATCCTTGCCGGTGGCATGGGAGTGTCGGCGTTTGACCAGCGCGATCTGCTGTTGAACCGGATCTTCAGCTGGGGCCCGATCGTCCACCTCGGTCAGATTTCTTACGGGCTGTACCTCTATCACTGGCCGATCGAGTGGTGGCTACCGATGGATGGGGCGCCGACCTGGTTAGCCGGGTTGGCGAAGTTCGCCGTCTGTTGGACGTGCGCGGTGCTGTCCTATCGATTCCTGGAACTCCCGGTGCTGCAGCACGGGATGCGAGGTCTGTTGCCGGTTGGTCGGGGCATCTCCTTCATCGGTCCAGGGATCGTCGCGGGGATGACGGCGCTATGCCTGGCGATGGTGCAGGCCATGCCGAGCGCACGCGAAGCGGTCGGGGACGGTCGGCCCCTCGTGGCGGGGGTGTCCTATCAACGGCCAGCGCAGGACGTACGTATCGCGGTCGTGGGCGATTCGGTGCCGACGTCGCTCCAAGAGGGCTTTGAGCAATCCCGTTACCCCGGAGCGACGGTGCTTCGCCACGCGGATTACGGGGGCTGTAACCCGATTCCGTTGACGCTGGACGTGGGTGGTGATGCGGTGCCGGAAGATCAGGGTTGCGATGAATGGCGTCAACGATGGCCGCGCGAGGTCAGGAAGGACCGCGCCGATGTGCTCCTGGCGCCTGCCGGCCTGGGCTTCACCTTGCCCATCCGTGAAGGTGGTCGACTGGTTGAACCACGCTCGGCGACCGCAGAACGACTGATCCGCTCCGCTTTGGCCGCACAGTTGCGTCAGTTCGAGCAATCCGGTGCCACTCAACTGCAGGTCGTGAACGTGCCTTGCCGCGTTTTGCGTCCGGCAGTCCTGGGCAAGCGCACTCGGGAAGCGCTGGGGGAGCGCTCCTACGAAATCGATCCGACGTGGGTGAACTCGGTCATCGCCGACTGGGGTGCACGCCACCGCGCGCAGGGCGTGGAGATTATCGATCTCAACAAGGCGCTCTGCGGCAACGGTTTTCGGGGCGACATCAACGGAGTTCGGATGTATACCGACGGGGTGCATTTCAGTGAGCCGGGCGCCGCCCTGACCTGGACCTGGTTGATGCCGACCAGCGTTCGAGTGTGGGAGCAGCGTGGTGGACGTTAGCGGGACTGCCAGTTGGTGCTGACCTGTCCGAGGAGCCAACGCACCATCATGGGCGTCGCCTCGGGCGAGTAGTGCAGGGTGTCGTTGAAGAGCGGGATGTCGTTCTTGGTCGGCACGTAGTTGCCCTCCTCGCAGGAGGCCGAGTGCAGGTCAATGAGTTTGGCATCAGGAGTGTCCTTCACCCAGGACTCCAGCACCCGATTGATCTTGGTTGGCTGCTCGAACTCCTCGATGTAGCCCGGCGTTCTCTTCTGGATGCGCTGGTATAGGTCGGAGAATCGATCTTGGCCGAACTCGCGGCAGGGCACGTTCACGAGGTTGATCTGCTCGACGCCAGCTCGGCGGGCCCGCGTGGCGATCCGGGTCAAACTGCTGGTCAATAGTTGGTCGAATTCGGGATCTCCGATGGACTTTGTCTGTCCGTCCGTCATCACGTGTGGGGCGGCCAGGACCGGGGAGCCAAAAACCAACAGGGTTGAGGTCTGGCTCTCTTTCAACCTCTGTGGCCAGTCGCCCAAGCAGACAGCGTGCTGGTCTTTGGTTCCGTAGACGCTCACCATTGGTCGATCAATGAGGTCGCAGCCTTCGCGAGCCAAATTGACCGGCTGGATGCCAGGAAACTGCCGAGTCGGGAACCTCTCCATCAAGTACCAGGGAAGCGAGTCACCCAGGACTGCGAAGGAGTCGGGCTCCCCGGCCTGATAGCCCGGCTGATCTGAAACCAGTTTGGGTGGCAGCGATGCGCTCGAACTGGCTGTGACCTGAGCGTTCGTTGGGGTCGGGAGCAGCACCGTGGAACTGATCAGCGTGAGGCAGACGGCAGGCACCACCACCGCGACAACTGGCCGTCGCAGTCGGGGAAGAAGCCCTCGTACGCCGTGGCGTAGGACCGGCTCCTCGATGAACCGATAACTGACGTAAGCCATTCCGGTCGTGATGGCGAACGCTAGGAGCCCGGTGACGAGAGGTGAACCGATCCCGCCGTTGGCACCCAGCCACAAGATCACGGGCCAATGCCAGAGGTAGAGCCCGTACGACAACTTGCCGAACTGTGCCGCGATTGGCCAGTCGAAGACGCGCGTCAGCGGTGTCCGCTGGGCGCCGCTCAAGGCAGCGACCAGGACGGCGGCCGCGACCGAACTGACAACGACGCCGCCTTTCTCCCACATCCACGGCGAGTAAGCCTCGACCGTGAGGAACATCCAGATCAGGACCGCGGCGGACGCCCACCCGGCAATTTGGAGGCTCGGACGGGACGCGACTGCGGGCACTCCCTGACGTCGCCGCCATCCGAGAGCAACGCCCAAGGCCGCTCCGATGAGCAATGACGACACCCGAGTGTCGGTGCCGTAGTAGAGCCGACCGAAGTTGTCGGTCACCGATCCTGCGACGTGCGCAGTCCACGCGGTGGCGGCTATCGCTGCACCGATCAGGAATACGACCCGATGCGAACGCCGGCGAAGGAGGTAGAGCCCTAGCACGACGGCGGGCAGCAGGACGTAGAACTGCTCCTCGATCGACAGAGTCCAGGCATGGCGCAGCGGGGAGGCGAGCAGGCGATCACCGAAGTAGAGGTCCTCCTGCGCAATCAAATTCCAGTTCGTGACGAAGCCGAGGGTGGTGAGGATGTCACCGCCGAAGCGATGACGTTGCTGCTCTGGTGCGAAGAAAACGCAGTAGGCGGTGATGACCGAGAGAAATGCGAAGAGGCCCGGCAGCAGTCGTCGGCCACGCTTCTTGTAAAACTCCCAGGCGCTGATGGAGCCCCACTGCTCTCGTTCCTCGACCAACAGCCGAGTGAGGAGGAACCCGGACAGGACAAAGAAGCAGTTGATCCCGATCCACATGCCCTCCAGCGCGGTCGCGCCGAAGTGGTAGGCCATGAATGCCGCCATCAAGATGCCGCGCAGCCCATCCAGGCCTGGGGCATACGGATAGTGCGTCTTCGGCACGAGAGCGGATCCTTCGATCTCAGCGGGGTCGGTGACAGGGCTAACTTACGGGTCGGTACGGTCACCTGGTCTCAGGCTATGACGGCCTGTTGTCAAACGGAGGCTCGAATGGACACCACGACGTTCTTGTCGCGCTCGGCAGACCTGTTTGTCGCCGACGGTGCGACGACAACCCCCCGCGACCCCTACTGGCAGCAGATCGCGGACTCGGTGAGCGGCTACACCTCGGCCCACGAACTCGCGGTGCTCGGCCTCGCGGCTGGTCTGCTGCCGGAGTCGGAGTGCTACGTCGAGGTCGGAACATTCAAGGGGCGGTCCATCTGCGCGGCGGTGCGTGACGCAGCGGGCCAACAACTCTATGCGATCGAGAACTTCCTGGAGTTTGGCATGACGGGGCAGGAGGCGCGCGCCGAGCTCGAACACAACCTGGCCACCTATGCCGCCGATGCCAATGTGGTGTTGCGCGAGGGTGATTTCTTTGAGATCGCGCGCGGCACAAAGCCTTTCGATCAACCCGTCGGTGTCTATTTCTACGACGGGGAACACACCTTGTTGGCGCACTACCTCGCGCTGGCTGCCATCGAGCCGTTCCTCGCCGACGAGGCGCTCGTCCTGATTGACGACGCGACCTGGCCGGTGGTGCAGCGAGCGCACCGGTGGTTCCTGCGTAGCCATCCAGGGTGGTCGATCGAGGCGTGCTGGGATGCCACCGAGCCGGATGATCCGCAATGGGCTAATGGCTTGCACGCCTTGGTATTTCGCCGGGCGCGCCCATCACGGCTCTCCCGTCGCGACGCGTTGTTGTTGCGCTACCAGGCCACCGGGCAGGCCACGGTCAATAGCGCAGCGTGGGCTGTCGCTGACCGATTCCCCCGAATCACCAAGGCCGTCGCAGGCGCGGTCCTGTCGCGCTCACGCACGATCGGTGGTGACCGCACCTGAACGTGAGGGCGGTCCAGCCGTTGTGGACTGCAAGCGCAGGGTCACAATCAACCCCACGATGGCGACGGCCAGGGCGACCCCACCGGTCACGGTGAGGATCTGCGTTGCGCTCTCGCGCAGCCAGAGCAACACGATCAGGATCTCTACCGTGACTGCGGCGAACGCAAACATGCCAAGACCTCGGCGGTCATTGCCCATCTGCGAGAACATCCATACCTGCGCCAACGCCCAGCAGGTACCGACCCCGACACACCACGGCACAAGCCAGGCCGAGTCGGCGTAGTCCGACCCGCCTGCGAGCGTGATCCACCATTCCGGTGCGAGTCCCGTGAGTACTAGGCCGAACCCGCCGATCAGCAGGATTAGCGCGCTGGCCCGAAGCAGAACTCGCGCAGCGCCCGGCGCGCCGAGGCGGGGGATCACCAACAAGGCAATGAACTGCGTGCCCCAGGCCAGGGCGCGGGCAAAGGTGGCCGCAAGGGCATACCCGCCCGAGTCGTGTGCGCTCAGGACCTGTCTGGCTAGCAACACATCGACATTGGTGAGCGCGACGAATGCGGCCAGCGTGAGCTGAGATCGCCACAGTAAGCGCGCCAGGCCGGGGCGCGTTGAGGGCGTGTCGGTGAGTTCCGCGCGACACAACGTCCATCCGACTGCAGCCGTCAGAAGCCCGGCGATCAGCAACAGGGCGACCGTCGCCGTCAGGCGAAGGCCAAGGATCGCCACGGCGCTGGCGGCCGCGACACGCATGCCTGCCGTGGCGATATAGAGGACGGACAGCGCGCCGATGCGGTGGGTGCCGAGCAGGATTCCTTGAAAGACTCCGGTGACTGTCATCGGAATCAAGGTGAGGCCGGTCAAAATGACGGCCCAGGCCGAATTGAGGTGCAGGATCGTGGCGACCCAGGGCGAGGCCAGCACGGTGCAGCCCGCGAGCAGAACCCCGATCTGCATGGCCAGCCGCCACCCCGTCGTGGGCTTGGTGGGGTCGGCGACGGTGCGGGCCACCACTACCTGAAAGGCGCCAGCAGGAATGGCCAGCAGGATGCCGTAGGCGGTCAGCGCCGCGTACGCACCAAAGTCTGCTGGGCCGAGTGGCCGGGCCAGAATCACCACGACCGCGAAGCTCAGCGCGTTGCTGATGCCCATCGACACTCCAAGGAGAGCGCCACGCAGCGCGTACGGCCGTGAGGGTGCGTGGGGGGCCGGTGTGGCCTGTGGCATGAGAGTCCTGGGGTCGAAGCAACGGGATAAGGCTACTCACCAGTTATATTGGCCCGAGCCCGACGCGGCCGATGAGGCATAGCCCCAGCGAATCCCCGACGAAAGAACGCACTGTGCGCTTCCTGACCCGCTACCGCGTGACCGTGGCTGTGCTTGTGGTCGTGCTGGCGGCAGTCGTGTTTTTGAACGATCTTGGGCACTTCAATACCGACATCAAACCTGAGGTCTACCTCGCCCCGTGGGAAACTCTGGGGCGCTATCTGTCCTCCTGGACCGGCTCGCCGCACCTTGGCTCGCCCAACTTCAATGTCGGGCTGGCCCCAGTTCTCCTGCTCCTGAGCGCCTTGCGGTGGATCGGTCTTTCGCCCGAGATGGCTTTCAAGACCTTTCACCTGGTCTTGTGGATCGTTGGCGCTGCCGGAACGTCGCGGTTCGTCCGGACCATCGCACCCCGCGCGGGCGTGTGGGGCGGGCTGATTGCCGCCGTGGTCTTTTTGGCCAATCCCTACACCGTGCAGGCCGGTGCCACCCTGGCCGTCGCACTTCCGATGGTGCTGCTGCCGTGGATGTTGTGGTGCCTAGTCCGTGCCTTGCGTACCCCGAGGGGGTGGGCATGGCCAGCAGCCTTCGGCGTGACGTTCGCGGCAATGAGCGGCATGAACGTGGCTGTCGTTCCACTTTTCCAGTTGCTGGCGGTCTTTCCGGTGGCGTACGCCGTGCGCGCTCAAGTCGGTGTCAGTTGGCGGAACATCGGTGCAGTTCTGCTCAAGTGCGCACTCTTTGTTGTCGGCCTCTCGCTCTACTGGCTGGTCCCGGCCATGGCTGCACGGTCAACGGGTTCCCAGATCGCGGAAGCATCCGAAACGCTGACTGGGATCGCGATGGTTTCCTCGATGCCAGAGGTGCTACGTGGTGTAGGTCTATGGCCGTTGTATGGCCACGACGCGAGCGGCCCATGGGTGCCAGAGCACGCGGTGTACCTCCTCAGCCCGATGGTCATGGTGCTGGGGATCTTGCTTCCCGTCCTCGCGTTGGTGTTGCTGCGGTGGTGCCCACGCTCGGTTCGTTACGGAGTCGTCGGGTCGGTCGGCATTGCCGCACTCGTGATGGTCGGCATCTTTCCGAGCGAGGCAGACCCCAACTCGCCTTTTGGAGAGGTCCTACGCACCGCACTCCAGCAGCCCGCTCTGGTCGCTTTCCGCACCACCAACAAGATCGGCGCAGTCCTGATCCTGGCCTTTTCCGTCGCCATCGGTGTTGGTGCAGTCGGTGTGTGGCGTCGGCACGGCAATCGGGTCGAGCTGCGTATGGCGGTGCCGGGCGTGGTGATGCTCTTGGTTATCGGCTGGATCCTGCCGCCGTTGCTGGGTGGGCTCTACACCTCGCGCATGGACATTCCGACGTATTGGGAGTCGGCCGCGGCAGATGCGGATCAGGGTTCCCCGGACTCCACAGCGTTGCTGTTGCCCGGCCAAGTGCGACCCGAGTATCGCTGGACGGTGGAACGCCCCGACGACCTGAGCAATGCGCTGATGACCCGCGACGCGGTGCTGCCAGGAACGACGCCGAACGCTTCCGCACCGGGCGCAAACTTCCTGTCGGCTCTCGACTCCCAGGTCCAGTCCGGCCTGGCACCAGACGAATTCGTGTCCACCATGTCGCGCTACCTCGGCTCCGACAAGGTGATCCTGCGCCATGACCTGGCCTGGGAGCGCAACGGTGGGGCCAGGCCCGCCACGACACACCACCTGTTGTCCAAGGACGATGGGCTCGCCGAACCCCGGTCGTTCGGCTGGCCAGGGGAGTTCGTGCTCAGTCCGGACGGATCGTCGCCGTCCTACGATGAAAACGAGTTGTCGCCCGTCGAGATCTATGACCTCAAGCGACCGCGACAGGCGGTTCGAGCGCAGAGCACGTTCGGACAGGTGCTGGTAGCGGGGGATGGCTTCGCCTTCGCCCCGATGACTGAGGCTGGACTCCTGAAGGGGACACCGTTGGTGCGCTACTCCCACCTCACGAGCCCACGTGATCTCACGCGATCCCTGCCCGCTGCTGGCCACCTCGTGATCACTGACACCAACGCCCGTCGGGATGTCATACCTAACCGGCTGACCGCGGGGCACGGCCCGCTGCTCGCCAAGGATGAGCCACTCAGGCAGACGCGGACCCTCGCGGAGCGCCCCAATGACCAGACCGTGCTGCGACGTTCGGGCGTGGTGGCCCAAGCGACCAGCAGCGGCGGCACTTTTTTTGATCTTCCGTTCGGCGTCCCGGAATTCGCGGTCGATGGAGATCCTGACACCGGATGGCGCTTCGGTGACTTTGGCCGAGCGCCTGGCGAAAAACTCACCCTGACGCTGCCACGCAAGGTTCGGATCGATGAGGTGCCGATCTCTCAGTTGTCGACTGGCGTCGCCAAGATCAAGTCCGTCACCGTGACTGCGGGAGGAAAGTCAGACACGATCTCCCTCCCGGACTCGGGCGCTGCCAGAGCCAGCCTCGGCGGAGTCGTGACCGACAAGGTAGAGGTCCGAGTCGACAGTGTGCGCGGCGCGGGATTCAACCACGTCGGCATTGCCGAGGTAGGGCTGCCCGAAAACCTCACGGCGGTGCGTACGGCGCGCACCCCCACTACCTTCTCCGACCGCTATCAAGACATGGGCGCCTCCGAACGCAAGGCCTTTGCCGACATCCCGTTGGACGTCCTGCTGACCCGCGTCCAGAACACACCGAGCCGCGGCGACGACAGCGAGACCGAGTTGCGCCGTGAAGTCCACCTGCCCGACCGGCGCACTTTCAAGCCGACCGCGTCTGTACGGGTCAACGGGTCGGTGGAATCCATGCTGGATGGCATCGCTGGCTATGACCGCTCGGTGCGCGCCATCTCCAGCGATCACTACTTCCGGCTCCAGGGGACGCGTGCCTCCCAGGCGGCGGATGGCCGCCCTTCAACCGCGTGGACCCCCGCGAACCCGATTCGTGGCGAGTGGTGGCAGCTCACGACCGGGCGTCGCGCGATTCCATCGGTCAACGTCACCCAGCGCCCCGCGGCCGAGACACGGGCCGCAGCTGCGGCCAAAGCCACCCGAGTCGAGATCGCCGTCGACGGCAAGCGGGTGGCGAGTCGCTCCGTCGGATGGGGTACGACCAAGATCAAACTCCCGCACGGAACTCGGGGAAGCACAGTCCGGATGACCGTCGTGGGTGCCGATCGCGTCGAGGAGTCCACGCCGCCACGCTTCACGGAGATTGACACGGGCGCGCAGATGAAGCGTGACTCCGAAAACTCCCGGAGCGCATGCCGCACCGTGGCCCAGGTCGATGGCAAGCCGTTGTCGATGCGTCCGGCGTCCAAGTCGGTCGCCGACGCCGCGGCTGCCGGCACCCCATGGGCGCTCTGCGGCGACCCGCTGACGCTCGGCCCGGGTGGGCATTCCATCACTCCGGTTGAGGGGTACATCCTCGATGACCTCGCATTGCGCGACATCCAGCGCGAACCCGGTGTCGGCCTGACGCCACGCTTTGAGGTCACCAAGAACACTCCCACCGCGAAGTCGTTGGACGTCAAAACCGCGAACGGTCCCTACGCCATCACCATCGGGCAGAGCGTCGACCCTCGTTGGAAGGCGACTGCGGGCGGGGTGGATCTAGGACCGGCCCGAGTACTCGACGGCTATTCGGCCGGGTGGATTCTGCCCGACGGCAAGGCACGCACGATTGAGATCAGGTTCCAGCCGCAGTCGCGCGCGACTATCGCCCTCGCAGTCTCCGGCCTGGTCCTGGTTGCCGCGCTGGTCCTGATCGGCAGGCGGCTTCCACGACTATTCCGGCCTTCCGCTCACCGCCAGCCGTGCCCACGTGGTCCGCGGAGGCCGGTCGGTCGCATGGGACTTGGCGCCGCGGTCGCTCTCGCCGCCGGGTCATACCTCGCGTTGGGTCTTGCAGGAGGCTTGGGCGCGCTCGCCGTGATCGCGGTCGTTGCCCGATATCGGCCCAAGGGGCCAGGTCTGCTCTACGCAGGCGCCGGTCTCATCTTCGTCAGCATGCCGGTCTACCTCGTGCTCTTGGGCGACGAGCGGGGTGAGGTCAGCGCCGACGTCGTGGCGCAGAGTATGTGGCCACATTGGATTGCTTCCGCGGGACTAGTGATGGCCCTAGTTGGCGCCGTGACCGTGCGTGACCTGCCCCTGAAACGACCACCGCGACCAACCCCTGCGAGCGAGGACGACGGCGCGGCGGTCGAATCGGCCGACACACCGCAGCAGGAAGGCACACCCCACTCGTGAGTGCGACAGTCAGCGTGGTGGTCCCCACCAGAAACAACGCCCGAACCATCGAGGCGTGCCTGAAATCGGTACGGGCCCAGACCTATCCCGCCGTCGAGTTGATCGTGGTCGACAACTCATCTGATGACGGCACACCCCAACTGGCCGAGGGATACGCCAACCGGGTCGTGACGGCTGGACCCGAGCGCAGCGCCCAACGCAACAGGGGAGTGCAAGAGGCCACCGGTGAATGGGTCCTGTGGCTGGACAGCGACATGGTGCTTCCGCCGGATGCCGTCGCGGCTGCGGTTCGCACGACCGAGGCAGGCGCCGACGCCGTCGCCTTGCCAGAGCGCACGATCGGGTCGGGTTTCTGGACGCAGTGCCGCGCACTGGAGCGCTCCTGCTATCTCGACCAGCCGTTGCTCCACAATCCCCGACTCCTGCGCCGCGATTATCTACTCGCGCAGGGCTTTCACCTTGGCATGTCCGGCCCCGAGGACGCCGATCTGCGAATGCGGCTGCGCGCCGAAGGGCATACGGTGGCGCTCGCTCCGGTCATCGTTGACCACGACGAGGGTCGACTGACGCTCAAGGACGTTCTGGAAAAGCGGTACTACTACGGCCGAAGCATCCCGACCTTCGCCGCCGAACATGAGGGCGCCGTGTCAGATCAGGGCCGGGGGATCCTGCGCAGTTATGTCGTCCATCGTGGTGATCTCGCACGGGATCCGCTCCACGCTGCAGGCATGGTCTTCATGCGCGGTCTCGAGGTCGTCGGCTACGCCTTCGGGGCCCGCCGCGGTCGCCGTGACCGTGCTGCGGGGCGTACGCCATGAGTCGCCGGTTGTTGTGGGTCTCGTTGCCCGATCAGCGACCCCGCCGCGAGTTGTACTGGATGTCACGGATGCCCGGTACGGATGTCACGGCCTTGGCCAAGGACGAGCCGGTTGGCGATCTGACCTGGATCCCGACGACCTACCGCCGGCCGATTACTCGCTTCGTCGAGGCGGGCGCTTTCGCGTGGGCACGCGGAGTCGCTGATGCACCGGGAGAGTACGACTGGGTGGCCTCGCTCGAACTCTGTTCGCTCGTCACCGGCCAGGCATCGCGGCTCCGTCGCAGGCGAGGACTCAAGCAAGCGGTCATCACCTGGGAAAATCTCCCCAACCAGCCGCTCTACAAGATTCCGCCTTATCGCCAGGCACTCCAGTCCTGCCGCGATGCTGACCTCCTGTTGTGCATGGTGGATGCGGCCCGAGAACACCTGTTGGACAACGGTTTTGACGAAGCGCAGATCGAAGTCGTCAAACCTGGCATCGACACTGAGCTCTTCAAACCCGCCGCGCGATGGCCAGATCAGCCAACCATCACCTTCATCTCGCCGCTGGCTCCCAACAAGGGGATCGACACGGTGCTGGAAGCAGTACAGATCGTGCAGCGCACCATTCCGGAGGTTCAACTCAAGGTTGCAGGGTCTGGCCCGCTCAGCCATCTGGTCGATGCGGCCGCGGCGGATCCGGCCCGGCGAGTGCAGCATGTCGGGGCTCTAGACGCTGCGGGAGTGGCTGACCTTCTTCAGGGCACCTCGTTATTCACCACGGCACCGCGGCCGACCTGGAAATGGACCGAGCAACTCGGCCTGGCCTACCTCGAGGCCCAAGCCTGTGGGCTTCCGGTCGTCACCACGCGCTGCGGGACTAATGACGAAGCCGTGGCCGCGCCGCCCAACGACCTGGTCGATGGGGGAGCCGAGGAGTTGGCCGAGAGATTCGCCTGGTGGCTGGAGCATCCGACGGAGGCCGCCGCCGTGGGCGCGACCAACCGCTCCCGGATGGTGGCCGAGCACGACCTGCATACGCAGTGCGTCCGGATGGCCGCAGCGTTTGCAGCCAGAGAGTCGGGCTAGTCCGATGCAGATGGCTGAGCGCCTTCGTGCGACCTCTGCGACGTGGTACGGCGCTGCCGGGGGTGTGGTCTGCGCAGTGCTCATGCTTGGCCCCGGACTTGCGCCGGGATACCTGCTCTTCTACGACATGGTGTTCGTGCCCGACCTCCAGTTGAGCGATCGGGTCCTTGGGGTGGACGGTTCGGTGCCACGCGCCGTACCCAACGACCTCGTCGTCGCGGTGCTGTCCGGGCCAATCCCGGGCTGGATCGTGCAGAAAGTGCTGCTCGTGGCGGTGTTCGTCGGCGTGGGCGCCGGCATGGGGCATCTAACCCGCTCCCGGCTAGGAGCGTGGAGCGCGGCCGTGGTGGCCTGTTGGAATCCATATCTCGCAGAGCGTCTGGCGATCGGCCATTGGGGATTCCTACTGGGGTACGCCACGCTGCCCTGGGTCGCCGCGGCCGCGGTGCGCTGCCGTCGAGGTGAGCGGGGCGGTCGCGCGCTCCTGGGCGCAGCCCTTCTCGTCGCGGCCTTCACCGGGTCCACCGGCTCGGTTCTGGCCCTCGCCGTGGCGATTGCCGTCGTCGTCCTGCCGTGGACAGCGCCGCTGACGGCCCGCGCCGCGGATCTCGCGTGGGTCGCGCTCGTCTTTGTTCTGGCCAATGCGCCGTGGTGGTGGCCCTTCCTGCGCGTCGGTCAAACCTTCGTGGCTGACCCCGACGGCGTCGCAGCCTTTCAGTCGCGCGCGGACACACCGTTGGGCACGGTCGGCTCGCTTCTGACCGGTGGCGGCATCTGGAACAGCGGAGTGTGGTTCGCCGAGCGCGAGACGTGGCTGATCTCTGGGGTGGCGCTTGTCCTAGTTCTTCTGGCCTTGGCGTCCTGGGGCATGAGCGCGGGGTGGCGTCGCCACCCCGCCGCACTGGGAATGATGGCCGTTGGCTCGCTGGGATTTCTGGCGTCGGCGTTGTCCTCTTGGCCAGGTGGAGATGCCGTCATCCAGTGGGTGGTTGTCGAGGTTCCCGGTGGCGGTTTGATCCGCGACTCACAGAAGTTCCTCGCCCTTTGGATGATCTTCCTGGCGATGGTCGTGGGGGATGGAGTCGAACGCCTGCGCGAGCGAGGCGTACGGGCCGGTCTGGGCGTCCGGGTGCCGGCCGGTTTGGCCGTCGGCGCGCTACTGACCAGCGTCGCGGTACTCCCAGGTGCGCTGTGGGCGGCGAACGGTCGATGGACCACGACGCACTATCCGGCCGATCAGCTGCGCGTCGCCTCCCAGCTTGAGCGGGCCCCAGACGGCGCGGTCGCGGTCTTTCCCTGGACGCTCTATCGGCGAAGCGAGTGGAACGACCGGCGGGTGGTCCTTGATCCTTGGCAGCGACTGCTGTCTCGGGAGGTCCTGGTCAACGACGACCTTCCGCTCTCAGATCGGGTGGTGCGCGGCGAGAGCCCGGACTCGGCCCGGGTGAGTCGCGCACTGACCGCGGGAAAGGGCGTCCCGGTCTTGCGTGATCTTGGGGTGCGTTACGCGGTCGTCTTGACCGACCAGCCCACCAAGCCCGGCGTTCCGGATCTGCGGAGCGAGCGAGTGCTGACCTCGGCCGAAGACATCACCGTCTATGACCTCGGACCAGTGCGAGCTCCCAGCGCTGGTGCCGACGCCACGGATTACATCGGGTTCGCCCTCGCGGGAGGAGCAATCCTGCTGGTGGGCGCCAGCGTGATCGGCGCGCGGTGGCGCCGAACCTGACGACGTCATCGACTCGGAGCCGTCCCGTTGTTATAGTCAGGTGACGGACGAGTAACCACCGCCATTTTGGGCGGCAATGAGTGAGGGTCAAGCCATGGCGCAAGAAGGCGCAAGCAAGGTCGCGTGGAACGCTGGCGGTGCGATCGTCGGTATCGTGTTGGCGGCTTTGGCGGTCTTCGGGCTGGTCCAGTCGCAGAGTTCGGTCCAGCAGAAGCAGACCTACAGCGAAACCATCAGTTACGACAACTGATCCCCGGCCCGCAACGGCCGTTCATTTCGCCGCGTCACTCCATGTGACTGTCGCGGAGTTCGCTGTCGACGTGCGGTAGTTCTGGCCGAGGCGCCTGCCCAAGAACTGAGAGCAAGGACTGCTCCAGGTGCTGGGCGGTGTGGTCCCAATCAAACGTACGCGCGTGCCGTTCGGCAGCATGTCCAAGGCGCCCTCGCAGTTCGCCGTCGGCGAGCAACGACTCCACCCGTCGTGTCAGATCAGCACGATCAGTCGCCAGCAACCCCGTCCGCCCATGCCGAATGGACTCGCTCGGCCCACCGGCGGCCGCATAGGCCACAGCGGGAGTGCCGTGGATGCCAGCCTCCACAATGTTGAGGCCCCACCCTTCCTTATGGGAAGGGACCACCAACACCCAAGAACGAGCCAAGATTTCTTGCTTGCGCGAATCGTCGACAAACCCGTGGAAATGAACCTGCCCGAACACACCGCGCGCCCGGGCGTGCTCCTCGAGTTCGTCCTGCCAATAGCCCGCGCCCACAACAGCAAGTGACAGACCCGGGTGGGCTTCTTGGAGGTCGGCCACAAGGTCGATCGCCTGTTCCACATGCTTGTGCGGCACGAGCCGACCCAGGACACACAACAAAGGGTGTGTGCTGCGTGGAGTGACCCCGAGGCTCGCATCGTCTGAGCGATCGTTTCCGGAGTAGACCACGTCGATGTGGTCACCGGAGACCCCGAGCTCCACGAGGTCTGCTCTGGTCGCCATTGACACGGTGACGTACCGGCTGCGGCGGTACACGAGGGGCGCGACCTTGGACTCCAACACCCAACCGACGGCCCCTACGACGCGTCCAAACACGATAGGCCACTGTTCGCGGTGGACATGGTGGGTCACGTTGACCACAGGGCAACGTGCCACCAGGGGTGACCAGAAGGGCACGCCATTCTGGATATCGACGATCACGTCATAGTCGTGGCGATGCCGAGCCACGTGGGCCAGACCGCGTGCATAACACGTAAAGCGATTGCCGCGCCGCAGAATCCGCACGCTGCCGTGCCTGGTTTCGGCGGCTGATCCAGGGAACCGGGAGGTGACGAAGGTGACCGAGTGGCCGCGCTGAGTCAGACCTTCGGCGGTGCGTTCGGCAAAGGTTTCGGCGCCACCGGCCTCCGGGTTTTCCTGGTCGCGCCAGGAGAGATAGAGCACCCGCATCGTCACGAACAGTCTTTCGAGATGTCGGTCACAACGGTCTACGCTCCTGCTCGGTGGATTCGGTCAAGCTCACCGTCGTCCCGGTGAGCCATAGATAGGGTAGCCGTCAGGCTACTCACGCGTAGGAAGGTTCGAATCTCGCATGTACACGCAGGTGATATGTGAGATCTGTGGGTCGACGACGCGCGCCGAATTCCTTCGTGGTGGCGGTGCACTCGACCGGTGCGTCGAGTGCGGGCACCTTCAGCGAGACCTCGAGCGCGCGCCAGCCTGGCACCGTGATGTGGCTTATGGCGGCGACCCCACGTTGGACCGGGCGCGATTGGCGCTGACCTACCGTGAGCTCGCCCGCCGCGCGCCCGGGCAACCGGGGCGAGTGTTCGAAGTGGGGTTCGGCACGGGCGCCCTGCTGCTGCGGTTCGCCCACCAGGGCTCGCAAGTGGCCGGGTGCGATTCCGAGCAACTCCAGGCGAGCACTGACCCACGGCTGGCCGAGCAGGCAACGCTGTGGCATGTCCCGATCGAGGCCATCGACACGTCGGAGACCTACGACTTGGTGTACGGCGTGCACGTTGTCGAGCACGTGACCGACCCCCTACGCACGGCCCAGGTGTGTCGCGAACTCCTGCGACCAGGCGGACAGGTGCAGTTCCTGACCCCGGCCGGTGACGGGACCGGGCCGACGGCCTACGGCGCCGCCTGGTGGATGTTGGAAGACCCGACGCACGTCCGGTTCTTCTCGGCCGTGAGCCTGACTCGGATGCTGGAGCAGGCTGGCTTCATCGACGTCCAGGTCCGGCGCCTGGTCCTGGATTCGTTGGCCACTGACGGGGCGAGCCTGACGAGGATGGTGCGCAAACGCGCCGAGCCAGCGGGCGTGTTGTCGTCGGCGGCCGTACTGGGTGGCGCGGCGCTGAGCGCGCCGTTCGTGCTGGTGATGCGGGCCCTGGTGCCGCGAACACGTACGACCTTGCACGTCACGGCCAGGCGTCCGACGTGACACGGCAACAGCGGAACGTGGCCCGGTCAGTCTCGCTTTTTCGCGCCTTCTTGAAAGAGCAGACCGAGCCCGCGATTTTCTACGGCGCACTAGCCGAGGACTCGGTGGCGACCCTGCAGGACCACATCGATCTCCACGGGGCCACCGTGGTGGATGTCGGCGCGGGGCCTGCCGAGTTCGCTGACCGGTTCCGTGCGGCCGGCGCTCGCTATGTCGCCCTCGACCACGACAGGTCGGTCGCGTCGGTTGCGCGCGGGGGGCTGGTGGCCTCGGCCAGCCAACTGCCACTTGCGGATGCGTCGGTGGACGTCATCTTTTGCAGCAATCTGTGGGAGCACGTCGAACAACCTGAGGCGGTGGGAGATGAACTCCTGCGGGTGATCCGACCAGGCGGGTTGCTCTTTCTGAGCTATACGAACTGGCTATCCCCGTGGGGTGGGCACGAAACCTCACCCTGGCACTGGCTTGGGGGCGAGCGGGCCGTACGCCGCTACCGGCGGCGACATGGACATGAGCCCAAGAATCGCGTCGGCCAGACCCTTTTCCGGGTCACCGTGGCGCAGGGCCTGCGCTGGTCAGCCGCGTCTCCCCATGGTGAGGTCGTGGCCGCGCGCCCGAGGTATTACCCGGATTGGGCACGCACGCTGGTGTCTGTTCCGTGGGTGAGGGAGGTGCTGACCTGGAACCTCTTACTCATCGTGCGGCGCCACTGACGAGCGACCAGCTCTGGGCTCGACGGCGACTTGCCGTCGGCACGTTGGTGGCGGTGATCCCATGGTTGATTGCCCCCGGCCTGGTCCAGCCCGACACTAAGGCTGATCTCACGCTTGCCCCGTGGTCGTATCTGGCCCGCTCGCTGACTGCCTGGAACGACCATTCTGGGTTGGGCGAGTTGCAGAACCAGGCATATGGCTACCTCTTCCCGATGGGACCCGTCATGGGCGTCGGCCAATGGCTGGGCCTGCCTGAGTGGGCTGCGCAACGCGCGTGGTGGTCGCTGTTGCTTGTCCTGGCGTGGTGGGGGACCGACCGGCTGATTCGACGATTGGGCGTGGCCGGCCCCGCGGCCGCGATGGTCGCAGCCACGAGTTATGCCTTGGCGCCCCGGGTGCTTACCGTGCTCTCGCAGATCTCGGCGGAAGCCTGGCCGGCTGCCCTCGCGCCCTGGCTGATGTTGCTGGTCCTCCCGCTGACCCAACGTGACGCGACGACGGCTCAACGGTGGCGGGCTGTCGCGGGAACGGGACTCGTCGTCGCGGCACTCGGTGGCGTCAACGCGGTCGCGTCGGCTGTCGTACTCATGCTGCCTGCCCTCATGCTCGTGGTCGCGCGAGCTCGGCCACAGGTGTGGCTGATGTGGGCCAGTGGGGTGGTCGTTGGCGCGCTGTGGTGGGTTGCACCGCTGCTGGTTCTGGGCAAGTACGCCTATCCGTTCCTGGACTACATCGAAACGTCGAACATCACGACGGCCACGACCAGTGCCACGAATTCCCTTCGGGGAGCGTCGCATTGGGTGGCATACATCCTGGATGGCGAAGACCATCCAGTGTGGCAGTCCGGGTGGGTTGAGGCTCAGCACCCGATCGCCATCGTGGCGACGGCAGCGCTGGCTGGCGTGGGACTTGCGGGGCTAATGCTGATGCAGCGAAGTGCGACGACAGCATGGGTGGGGCGGTGGGCGTCTGCTGCTGTGGTGGTCGGCGTCCTGCTCATGGCCGTGGGCCACGCCGGGCGCCTCGGCTCGCCCGTTGCTGAGATGGTTCAGGGCTTGCTGGATGGGCCCTTGGCGCCACTGCGCAACGTGCACAAGCTAGACCCGGTCCTTCGGTTGCCGATCGCGCTCGGCCTCGCCCACGTGGTGACTCGACTTGCCGAGCAGCGCGTCCAGATGCGTACCCGGGTGATGGCCGCCGGGCTCGCCGCCGCCGTGGTGCTGTCCCCGCTTGCGTTGTGGACCGGTCGGGCCGCCGATGCCGCGGGATATCCATCAGTGCCGACGGACTGGACCCAGACAGCCACCACGGTCGATCAGGCGGCCGAACGCTCGGGAGGGGCAAGTCTGCTCCTGCCTGCCTCGCGAAATGCGCACTACGAGTGGGGCAACCTGACCGATGAACCGCTCACTGCGCTCGCGGCTTCGCCGGTGGTGGTCCGAGCGTCGGCGCCTTTGGGTCACCCGGGAAGCACCCGAATCCTGGACTATGCGGACCAGTTGGCCGCCTCCGGAAAACCGCAGCCCTCCTTGGCCGCCGGGCTGGCTCGCATGGGATTGCGCCGAGTGGTCGTCCGCCACGACCTGACCTCCTCAACCGGCGCGCACTCGTCGCGGGCTGTGGAGAAGACCCTGACCCGTAGCCCCGGCTTCACGAGACTGGCCCAGCACGGCAAAGTCAGCGTCTGGTCGGTCACCGCCCCGGCGTCCGACACAGTGACCGGCTACCCCGCGAAACTGCTGACGGTGGCGGGCGGACCAGAAGCGACCTTTGATCTGCTTGCAGCGGGCCTGCTGAGTCGTGGGCAAGGCAGCCGCGTTGGACCGGGGCTGGAGCCAGCCGATGTGGTCACTGATTCCGCGCCGTGGCGGGTGTATCACAACGGACGACCTGCCCAGTTTGCGTATGGCCCAGCCCTCAGGCGGGAGGATTCGGCTCCTACCCAGCCTGGATCCCGAGACCTTCCGCCGGCTGGTGAAGCGTCGACTCAGCCCACGATGGTCGTGCCAGGAATGACATCGCTGCGCGCGAGCACTTCGGCCGCGGACCCGTTCGCCCGGGGCTATCGCAGTCCCCGTAATGGTCCTGCGAGTGCGCTCGATCAGGATCCCTCGACGGCGTGGATCTCCGATCACGCGGAGGAGGGTCCGGTAGAACTCATGGGCGAGACCGACTCGCCGGTCGCGGGTGGCATGTTTGAGATCCAGTTCGCGCAGGGTCCCGGGGTGACTGTGCCAACGTCGGTCGAGGTGACCTTTGCCGGGCCTGATCGGCCCAAGCAACGGGAGACCTACCCGGTCAACAACGGCAGCGTCGGTCTGGGGCACAAGGGAGGGTGGACGACCGTGCGAATACGCCTGCTGGGGTTAAGCGGCGACGAGCAGGGTGGTATCCGCGAGGTGACCTGGCCGGGAAGCGGCCGCAGCTACCTTCAGCTCCCAGAGCCTGTTGACTTGAGCGAGCAGGCGCTCATGGTGCGTCGGGACCCGTACGGCGCCGACGGCCCGTCACTCGTGCGCGGCTTCACGAACCAGCAGTCCCTCAGACCTGACGCGGACATCACGGTCCGGCCCCGGCCCGGACGAGCGCTCAACCAGTTGCTGGATGGGGACTGGACCGTCTCTGGTCCCACCTCCAGTTCGGCGGCTGCCCAACGTCCGGGCGCGGCTGTCGACGGCAGAAGCGACACGACCTGGACGGTGCCTGCAGGCGAAGGCGCGCCCACGCTTCGCGTCAAATTCGCCACCCCACAGCGGATCCGCGGCATCGCCCTCGGTTCGAGTTCAACGGTCACTGGGGTCCGGGTCAGGACCTCCCCATCGACACCCGTCACCACGCTCGGACCGACGGGCGGACGAGTTGATCTGCGCACGCGCAACCTCGACATCCAACTCACCCGCGATGATGCATCAGGAACGTGGGAGGTCCCAGAGATCACGCTCGATGGTGTCGACCGAGCGTCGCCCGACCCTGAAATACGTTGCGGCAATGCGGGATTCATCACGGTTGGGCAGAATCGCGTATCGCTGCGCGCCACGCCGTCAATGCGAGAGTTGCTCGAGGGTGCACCGATTCCGGCGCAGTTATGTGTACCCCTCGTGGCGGCCGCCGGCGACGTCGTGCTCGAGGTGGGGGCAGGGGCCACTGCTCTTCCAGAACGGGTGGTCATGGGCAAGCGTCCGACTGCGGCCGTTGGCTCTCGCGATCTGCGGGTCATGCGTTCGGCCTCTGGCGAGCGGCAGGTACGCGTTGGCGCCGGTTCGCCCATGCTCCTCACCTTGCCCGAGGGTGAAAACGCCGGCTGGCAGGCGCGGACCAGTGACGGCTCGATGCTGCGACCGGTCACCGTCGACGGGTGGCGACAGGCGTTCATCCTGGAAACCCGGGATGCGACCACGGTCGATATCACCTTCGCGCCCACAAGGCTCCATCGTGCCGGGCTGGCCGCGGGAGCGGTTGGGGTGCTGGTGCTTGCCCTGCTCTGGCTGAGTGTGGCCGGGCACCGCCCTGCACCGTGGCGGCCGGGTGCGGTGCGTACCTGGCCCCGCAGGGCCGCCGTGGCTGCTGCCGCAGGCGCCGGAGCCGTGATTGCAGGCCCGGTGGGATTGCTGATCGGCCTGGCCGTCGCGATGGTGCCACGAGTGTTCTTGTCGCGGCTGGCCGTCGGGGGAGTCGCCACCGCGGGTGTGGTGCTTGCGGTTGCGGGCGCCGCGGATCAGCAGTCCGTCGGCGCGGTCCTAGCGCAGGGTCTCAGCGTGGTCAGCGTTGCTGCGCTGGTTGCCGGTTTCGACTCCGCGCCCACCGGATCGCAGGCGCCTCCACGAACCGAGCCGAGAGCGTAGCGATCGCCACGCTCAGGCCAACGGTCGCGATGAGGACCCACCAGAATCCGCCGGAGAACAGCGGGCGGCCTGTGACGGAGTAGAGCACTTGCAGGACCAGCACGTGCCACAAGAACACCGCGTACGAAAGCTCGCCCGCCCAGGCGCACCCTGCCTTCAGGCGTGGGGACGGCGTGCGCCGGTGCTCAAACTCGAGCGCAGCCAGGAGCACCATTGCGGCGAGCGCGGCATACGCCACTTCTTTGAACATCAGGCTCGCTGGCGTCGCCTCGGACAAACCGACGGGCCCGCCCCACGGCGTAGCGACCGCGAGATAGATCAGGCCGGCGGCCAGGAGCGCCAGCATCGGATCATGACGAAAAGGCGCCACAGCGGCAGTGGCGCGGGGGGCGGCGAGGCCGGCCGACCACGTCTCTACTCCGAGCGCCGCGGCTGCTCCGACGGCGAACCACGCTGCATGCGCTGGCGCTGAGGTGGCGAGCACCGGCCATTCAACGGCTGCGGCGAGACCTTGAAGCGCAACACCCACTCCGCCGATGGCCGCGAGAATGACGAAATGTCGGTCGACCCGCGGGTGCGCGTGGCGGCGGATCAGCCGACCGATGAGCGGGACACCCAGATAGAAGGTGATCTCGGTGGTCAAGCTCCAGGTCTGGGTCATCGCCTGGTAGGTCTCCCCGGTCCATCCCTGAAGGACAAAAACATGGGCAAAGACCTTCCACGGGTCCCCGACACCGGCAACTCCGGGAAGCGCGACGGCGGCTAACAGGACGGCGATCAGAGCGACCCAATAGGCGGGCAATACCCGAGCCGCGCGTCGACGCGCATAGCCCTCGGCGTTGACCTGCGAGCCGGACAACGCCGCCCGATAGTGCGGCCGTAGGAGCAGAAACGCTGACAGGGCGAAGAAAATGGCGACCCCGCTGTCCCCGCGTGCGAGCAGCCGGCCGACGGTGTCGATCTGTGCCGCACCGGTCCAGAACGCGACATGCGACAGGAGGACGAGCATGGCGGCCATGCCGCGTACGCCGTCCAACAGATTCCACCGCATCGCCACCTCCAAGTTAACGGTCGGGTAGGTTTCGCATGGCCTTGCTAGCGCAGGCTACTGGCGCAAACCACGAAGGCAGGAGCGACAGCCGTGGGCACGAGTGAATTCACCGGGTCGAGCATCTCGCGCCCCGTGCTGCGGGCGCGCGCGCCCTTGCGTCTCAGTTTTGCCGGTGGCGGCACCGACGTGGCTCCCTTTCCGCAGCGGGAGGGCGGTGCCGTGTTGTCCGCCACGATCGCGGCGTACTGCTTTTCGACCCTTCGTCCACGGTCCGATGGCCAGATCACCGTGCAGTCCCTGGACTATGGGACTTCGGTCGGTTTCCGGGTCGATGAGGATGTCGAACTCGACGGCCAACTCGACCTTCCCAAGGCGGCGATCGCTCGGATTCGTGAGGTAGACGGCGCGCTGCCGACCGAGGGCTTCGATCTGTTTCTTCACACCAATGCGCCGCCCGGTTCTGGTCTTGGCTCATCGAGCGCCGTCATGGTGTCAGTGATCGGCCTGCTGGCCCAGCACAGCGGATTGGACCTCGGGCCGTACGAGATTGCCAACCTGGCCTACCGCCTCGAGCGCGAAGACCTCGGCATTCCAGGGGGCTCACAAGACCAGTACGCCGCCGCCTTCGGAGGCTTCAACTACATCGAGTTCGTCGGCGATTCGGTGCTGGTCAACCCCCTGCGCGTACGCGACGCCACCGTGCACGAACTCGAGCACAACATGCTCCTTGCCTATACCGGTCAAACCAGGATTAGCGACCACATCATCGAAGACCAGGTGAGCCGATATGAGACGGGCAATGCCGATGCCCTTGCCGGTCTGCGCTCCCAGAAGCGCCTCGCCCAAGACATGAAGCAGGCACTGATCCTGGGTGACGTCGATGCGCTCGGTCACATGCTGGGGGAGGCGTGGCAAGAAAAGCGCAAGATGTCTCAGCGCATCACCACCCCACTCATTGATGACGCGATCGACGCGGCACTGCAGCGAGGTGCCCTGGGCGGCAAGGTGACCGGCGCGGGTGGCGGTGGGCACTTGATCTTTATCTGCGAGTTCGAGCGCCGTCACTTGGTGGCTGAACAACTGATCAGCATGGGTTTGGAAGTTTCGGAGTTCACCTTCAGCAAAGAAGGGGTCGTGACATGGCGGACCAAGGGATAACCGCTGGCGCAGGCCGGCCAGCATTTCTCGATCCGGCGTCCCATGACGCCGTAGTCGAGTCGCTGAGTCAGCGCCAGGCCGACGGCATTGCAGCCTGGGCCGCGCTCTCCGCCGCCATCGCGGAACCGGTGATGACCGAACGGGTAGCGCGGGCCGGCCACGCCCTGGTGTCCTCGCTGGCGGCCGGCGGGACCCTCCTGGTCTGCGGCAATGGCGGCAGCGCCTCTATTGCGAGCCACTTCGCTGCCGAACTGGTCGGCAAGTGCATCCACGATCGAGCGCCACTTCCGGCCATCAATCTTGCTGAGTCACCGACGGTGATGACGGCGATTGCCAACGACTACGGCCATGACCAAACCTTCGCGCGCGGGGTGGCCGCGCACGGTCGTCCAGGGGACGTGCTCGTGGCCATGAGTACGAGCGGTCGCAGCCGCAACGTTCTCGAAGGGCTGTCACAAGCCCGCGCGCACGGTGTAACGACCGTCCTCATGACTGGTGCAGCAGGGGAGCAGATGCACGACAGCGCAGACCACCTGCTCGCTGTGCCGTCGCAGGACACTCCTCGCATCCAGGAGGTGCACCTGCTGTGGATGCACGTGTGGTGCGAGGCGATAGACGTCCTGGGCTATGGAACGTCGTAAGCGGCTCAGCGAGGACGCACTCCTCGGCCGGGACCAGACCCCCTTCCCGGCCCCGACCACCTCGCGTCCGCACGACTTGATCCTGTTGGACCGAGACGGAACCCTCAACGTTCATCGGCCGGGGTATATCAGTTCGCCCGCCGAGTTACGCCTGCTTCCGGGCGCGGCGAATGCAGTGCGCCAGCTCAATGCGCTGGGAGCCGTGGTCATCGTGGTGACTAACCAACGGGGCCTGGCGACCGGTGCTCTCACGGCAGAACAGTTGGTCAAGGTACACCGGTCGCTCGAAGAGCGGTTGGCACGCGATGGTGCCCATCTCGATGGGATTCACGTGTGTCCGCATGACGTAGGTGAATGCCGCTGCCGCAAGCCCTTACCCGGTTTGCTTGAGCAGGCGCTCAAGCGCGCGCCGTGGGCGCAAGTTCACCGATGCCTACTGCTGGGGGACCAGCCAAGCGACCTCGCCGCTGCGGCAGCCCTCGGCATACCGGCGAAGCAGGTTGGTGGATCAACGGTCGGCTCATTGCAGGGATGCGTAAGGCAACTCCTCAACACGGATTGATGTGTGTACCTCGAGGTACTCACGCGTTGCCAAAATTCCTGCTACCTTCCAGTAAGTTACGCGACCTGGAGGTAGTTGTGCGCAAATCGGCCATCATCGTAGGCATCGGCGCGTTTTGTCTCGCGCTGGCACTCTTGCTGCGATTTTTCGCCTACGACCGACTCGCGGTCGTGCCGGTAGATCAGAACACCCAGCAGACGCTGAGCGATCCCAACGCGAAGTACTTTGACGCGGACAAGGTGGCTCCCGGGCAGGGCAACGTGGCCACGACCGTGACGGTCGTGGGCGACAAGAAGGCCAGCGAGGAGGCCTCGGACAAGACCGGCAAGAACGTCATGGTGTTCAACAAGTGGCAGTCCACGGACAACAACGATGTGAAGCCACCGATGGATGCCGTCGTCCAGCGCATTGCGATTGACCGCCACACCGGCGAGGCCATCGACTGCTGCTCAACGACCCAGAACGGGAAGCCGACGAAGTACTCCGGCCAGATCATTAAGTGGCCATTCCAGACTGAGAAGAAGTCCTACCCGTACTACGACGGCACCATTGGCAAGCCCATGACGATGAAGTTCGCGGGCGAGGACGAGATCGAAGGTCTGAAGGTATACAAGTTCACCGGGTCCGTTCCGATGACAAAGTTCCGTGAGCAGGAAGTCCCGCAGAAGCTCTTTGGGCTGCCGGACAAAGCGGTCACGGCGGACCGTCTCTATTCCAACAACCGGACGATGTGGGTCGAGCCCGAGACGGGCGTGATCATCAAGGGTCAGGAGCAGCAGCACCAGATCCTCAAGATCGATGCCAAAGGCGCCAAACCAGCGACCGCAATCCAGACGACGCAGACGTTCAGTGACGCCACGGTGAAGAAGAATGTCGATGAGTACTCCTCCAAGGCGACCTCATTGAAGATTGTCCGCGTGTGGGCGCCTATCGTTCTGGGTCTGCTTGGGTTGGTGCTGCTGCTCGCGGGCGTCGCGATGTCCTTGCGTGCGCGCCCCAGTGGCGCCAGCGATGACACTCAGGACGAACTGGTGTCCTGGGACGAGATGAACCAGAACCCGCCCACCGACCGCACCGATCGGTTCTAGTTCGTGCGGGTTGTCGTCACCGGAGGCTCCGGCTTCCTCGGCTCGCATCTGTGCGAGGCACTCCGCTCGCGCGGTGATCACGTGGTCGCCGTGGACAACTTCAGCACGGGCAACCCGCGGAACCTCGAGCACCTGATCGGGCCCGGATTCGAACTACTCGAAGCCGACGTGAGTGAACCTTTCGATGTCGCTGGGGACGTCGACGGCGTACTCCACTTCGCGAGCCCGGCCTCACCCGTGGACTACCTACGGATGCCGATCGAGACACTGACGGTCGGATCACACGGCACAGCGCACGCGCTGGAACTCGCTGGCAACAAGGGCGCGCGGTGCGTGCTGGCCTCGACGTCCGAGGTCTACGGCGACCCCGAGGTCCATCCGCAGCCCGAGAACTACTGGGGAAATGTCAATCCGGTCGGTCCGCGTGGCGTCTATGACGAGGCGAAGAGATACGCCGAGGCTCTGACTTTGGCGCATCACAAGGCATATGGCCTCGACGTCGGCATCGTGCGCATCTTCAACACTTTCGGACCGCGTATGCGGCCGAACGATGGACGCGCTATCCCCAATTTCATCCGGCAGGCGCTGGCGGGGGAGGCCGTGACGGTGAGCGGGGATGGATCTCAAACCCGCTCGATCTGTTACGTCGACGACCTGGTTGCTGGTGTGCTGCGCATGCTGAACAGTTCCCACCTGGGACCGATCAACCTAGGTAACCCCCATGAGATCTCAATGCTGGAACTCGCGGAGTGGATTATTCGGCTAACCGACTCGAGGTCCCGCGTCACCCTCATCGAGCGGCCCATCGACGACCCGACGGTGCGTCAACCCGACACGACGCGGGCCCATGAACTGCTCGACTGGAATCCGTCGGTCGCGGTCGAAGATGGCTTGAAAGCGACGATCGACTGGTTCCGGGAGCACACGGCCTCCGCTCCGCTGAGTCCGGTCGCTGTCCAGGAGATCCTGCAGGGTTAAGCCGGGCGTTCGGCACGCCTGGCCGTGAAGATGGCCGTGCCTGGGATCAGGCGGCCGCGCATCGGGCTCCAGCCGCCCCATACCTGAGAGTTTGTGGCGGGCCAATCCGGCTCGATGACGTCCTGCAGCAGCAGGCCGGCGCCGACGATATGGGAAACCCAGTCGCCGATGGTTCGGTGATGCTCCACATAGGTCACCGAACCGTTCTCGTCCTCCTCGACGTAGGGAGTTCGGTCGAAGTAGGACGCAGTGACGGTCAGGCCCTCTGCTCCGGGGGCGTCGGGAAGGGCCCAACGCAGGGGATGGGTGGTGGCAAACGCCAGCAGGCCACCGGGGCGAAGCACCCGAGCAGCCTCCGCGATCACGCCCGCGGCGTCCTCGACGAAGGGCATCACGCCGTACGCGGTGAAGATGACGTCACATGACCGGTCCGCGAAGGGAAGTCGGGCGCCGTCGCACTGGATGAGCGGCGGACCCCCATCGCCTCGGCGCGCGTTGATGGCCCGACCCTGAGCCAGCATGCCGCCCGACAGGTCGGTGGCGACGACCTGCGCTCCGACCGATTGCAGATAGCGGCTGCCTTGGGCCGCGCCCGCACCGATTTCCAGGACGCGAAGCCCGCTGACGTCGCCGAGGACGTTGAGCTGCGATTCGTGCCAGCCCTCTGGGCCCCACACAAGGTCGGCGTCGCCGAGAAAATCGCCATGTTCGCGGTAGTAGTCGCGAGCCTGGTCGTCCCACCAGGCTCGCTGGGCGCGTACTGACGTGGACTGATCGACAGCTCGTCGGGCGACACCGAGCCAGGTGGGTTCATCGTTCACTGACACAGTATGTCCGCGCTTCGCTCGGGTCTCGACAAGCTCGACCTCCTCGCTTCGCTCGGGCCTCGACAAGCTCGACCTCCTCGCTTCGCTCGGAAAATTGGACTGTGGCTAGACGCGTCCATAGGATGGAAAGGCGCAGCCCATATTGTGCTGCGTGAACCTGTCACATCTTGTCCGTCTCGCTTCGATGTTGCCCCCGGGCAGCCTGGTCGCGACCAACTCCCGCCCACCGAAAGTTATCCACTACATGACTGCCACTACCACCTCTTCTCCGATCGCTGTCAATGACATTGGTACGGAGGAGGAGCTGCTCGCCGCGATCGACGCGACGATCAAGCACTTTGATGACGGCGACATCGTTGACGGTGTCATCGTCAAGGTCGACCGCGACGAGGTCCTGCTCGACATCGGATACAAGACCGAGGGCGTTATCCCCTCGCGCGAGCTATCCATCAAGCACGACGTTGACCCCGGCGAGGTTGTCTCCGTCGGCGACGAGGTCGAAGCCCTGGTTCTCCAGAAGGAGGACAAGGAAGGCCGGCTGATCCTGTCCAAGAAGCGCGCCCAGTACGAGCGCGCCTGGGGCACGATCGAGCAGATCAAGGAAGACGACGGGGTTGTCACCGGTACCGTCATCGAGGTCGTCAAGGGCGGCCTCATCCTCGACATCGGTCTGCGCGGATTCCTCCCGGCTTCACTGGTCGAAATGCGTCGCGTGCGCGACCTCCAGCCGTACGTCGGCAAGGAGATCGAAGCCAAGATCATCGAACTGGACAAGAACCGCAACAACGTGGTCCTGTCCCGTCGTGCGTGGCTTGAGCAGACGCAGTCTGAGGTGCGCACCACCTTCCTCAAGGAGCTGCAGAAGGGCCAGGTTCGCTCTGGTGTCGTCAGCAGCATCGTCAACTTCGGTGCCTTCGTCGACCTCGGTGGGGTCGACGGTCTGGTGCACGTCTCCGAGTTGTCCTGGAAGCACATCGATCACCCGTCCGAGGTGGTCGAGGTTGGCCAGGAAGTCACCGTCGAGGTTCTCGACGTCGACATGGACCGCGAGCGGGTTTCGTTGTCGCTCAAGGCAACTCAAGAAGACCCGTGGCAGCACTTCGCCCGTACCCACGCGATCGGACAGGTCGTCCCGGGTAAGGTCACCAAGTTGGTGCCGTTCGGTGCGTTCGTCCGCGTTGACGACGGCATCGAGGGTCTGGTCCACATCTCCGAGTTGGCCGAGCGCCACGTGGAGCTGCCGGAGCAGGTTGTCACCGTCGGTAAGGAACTCTTCGTCAAGGTCATCGACATCGACCTCGAGCGTCGCCGCATCTCGTTGTCGCTGAAGCAGGCCAACGACGACGCTGCCGCCGGGACCGAGTTCGACCCGACGCTCTACGGCATGGCCGCCGAGTACGACGACGCGGGCAACTACAAGTACCCCGAGGGCTTCGACCCGGAGACCAACGAGTGGCTTGACGGCTTCGACTCCCAGCGCGAGACCTGGGAGAAGCAGTACGCCGAGGCACACACCCGCTACGAGGCGCACCAGGCGCAGATCGAGCAGGCACGCAAGGACGACGCGGAAGCCGCTGCCAGCGACGACGCGCCGACCTCGTACTCCTCAGGCTCCAGCAGCAGCAGTAGCAGCAGCGACTCTGATGACGACGACGAGAGCGGTGCCTCGGCACCGTCCCCGGCGAGCACCCCGGCTCCGGCCGAGGGCACGCTGGCTTCCGACGAAGCGCTTGCCGCGCTGCGGGAGAAGCTGACCGGAAACTGACGGTCCGTCGTTCGCAACGGCCCCGGCCACCACATGGTGGTCGGGGCCGTTGGTCTGTGCGTGTCGGTGCGCGGGCCTAGAGTTCTGCCATGAGCCAACGGGTGAGTGACGCACTGAACGCCCTCACGCCGGACCGTTTGCCCGGTTGGTCGGCAGCGATCCGGGTCGGACAGGACACCTGGGTCGACAGCGGCGGGGTAGCAGACGTGCACTCCGGGGAGCCGGTCACGACGAAGACGGCCTTTCGGATTGCGTCGCTGACTAAGCCCGTTGGGGCGGTGCTGGCGATGCAAGCGCTTGAGCGCGGGGAGATCTCGCTCGATGAGCCGATCGCGCGGTGGATTCCCGAATTGGCCGACTTGCAAGTATGGCGCGGCGGCGACCACGCCGTGACCGAGACTGTTCCGGCCGATCTGCCGCTGACCGTCCGGCACCTGTTGACCATGACGGCCGGATGGGGCATGTCGTCGAAGGGTGACGCGCTGGATGATGTGCTGTTTGCTTCGGCGGTCAGCCCGGGGCCTGAGGCGCCGAAGGTTGCGGGCAACGAGGGCTACCTCGCGGCCCTTCGAGAGATACCGCTGGCCTTCCAGCCTGGCCAAGGGTGGCGCTATCACAACTGCTCTGACGTGCTGGGCATCGTCCTGTCGCGGGCGACCGGCCGGGACCTCGACGTCTTGCTGAAAAACCGACTCCGCGGGCCGCTGGGATTGGAGACGCTCGACTTTCAGATCGACGCTGCCGTGCCGGTGGCCACGTCGTATTTCCTGGCATTCCCCGACCAAGATTCGCTGCCGACGGCCACCGCCCGCAACCGCCCATCGTTCCTCGCGCTCGGGGGCGGTCTGCTGGGAACGGCCCTCGACTGTTTGCGCGCGTTCGACGAGCTGTGGTTGCCGAAGACGATCTCTCCTGAGTCCGCGCGGCAAGCTCGGAGCCCACAACTAGATGGCCCATCTCTGGCCGCTGCGATCACCATGTCCGGCGAAGGCACCTCCTATGGCTTCCAGGTGGGCGTCAATACCGAGCCACGGCCACCGCGCGGAGGGTCAGGTGCCTATTGGTGGTCGGGTGGAACCGGGTGTGAGGCATGGTGCGACCCGGAGACTGACACCAGCGCTGTGCTGCTGACGAATGCCGGAATAGAGATGGAGAACGGCCCCTCCTATGTCGCAGCGTTCTTCGATGCGTTGAGTGGTGGCTAACGAGTCGTCGCGGGAGCGGCCCGACCTTCGTAGACTGCCGTCTGTGACTTCACCCAAGCAGGCCCAGCGGCGTCCCCGCAGCGTTTATGGCGTGGGAGACGACCCGGATCCACGGTTCTCCCTCGCGAACGAACGCACCGCTCTTGCTTGGCTGCGCACCGCGTTGGCGATCGTGGCCGGTGGGGTCGCGCTGTCCTCGCTCGCGGGGATTCCCGAACTGCCCGACTGGTCAGCCGCGTTGGGGCTGGTGATCTGCATGGCCGGGGCTGGGCTCGGGGTGTCCGCGTTGATCGGCTGGCGTCGCAGTGAACGCGCACTACGACTGGGGCTTCCTCTGCCAGCCCCCAACGCACTGGTCCCGCTAGGAGTCGCCATCGTGATTCTGGCGATCGCCGCGGTGGTGCTGAGCGCGGCGGAACTGCGCAGTGGCGTCTGAATCCCGCCCACGCCGGCGGTCAGCAGGTCAGCGCGCGTGGGGAGAGCCACCCCCGATGGCGCAGCGCGAGGCCCTGCAGCCGGAGCGCACCGAGTTGGCGTGGCACCGCACTGTCATGGCCTGCGCGCTGGCGGCCATCCCGATGTCCGTAGCCCACCTGATCGATCGCCGCTACGGCATGTTGCTGGTCACCGCGATGGTCATCCTTGCTATTGGGCTATCCCTGGGACCGTTGACGGCTCGATCCCGGCAAATTAGCGAACGCGGTTGGCACCACAGTCCCTGGCCGCGCCTGGTTGGCGTGTCCGTGGCCGTGGGGGCCGTTGCCAGTCTGGGCGTTGCGACAGCCCTCATGCGGCTTGTCGTTCCCTAGATCACCCTCGGCCGAACAGGGTCCCACCGTTGACCTGGAGGATCTGCCCGGTCGTCCAGCCCGCCTCGGGCGAGGCGAGATAGGCGACGGCCTCCGCGACCTCTGCGGGCGTGCCCGGACGTCCCACCGGAATAGCCGCAGTCCGGTTGGCCGGAATTCCAGGATCGTTCGCAATCCGCTGGGCCCAAAACTCGGTGTCCGGTACGAAGCCAGGTGCCACCGCGTTCACGGTGATCCCGCTCGGTGCGAGCTCACCGGCAAGGCTGAGCGCCCAGGCATTCACCGCAGCCTTCGCCGCGCCGTACGAGCCTGAACCGCGCAGGGCCGCGATCGAAGACATCGCAATGATCCGGCCTCCGGGGCGGGTGAAGTGGTGCAGCAATGACTGGGTCAAGAGCACCGCAGACAGGACGTTGCCGTCGAAGTCTGCGCGCCATGCCTGCGCGGTGTGCGCTAATGAGTCGGCACCGAGTCCATAGTTGCCGCCCGCGTTGGCGACCAGGACATCGACCATGGGCCCGTGATGAAGTGCGTCGCTGAGCCACTGCACTTCATCAGGATCAGTGAGGTCGCACGCGTGCGTCTCGATGTCGACCTCTGCTTCGAGCGAACGCAACTCGGCGGCCGCTTCGTCCAACACGTGTCCTCGCCGCCCGACGAGAACAATCGACGGGCTCTCCACGAGGAAGCGTCGGGCGATGGCGAGTCCAATACCAGTGCCTCCGCCGGTAATCACGATGCGTCGTCCCATACAACGCAGCATGTCACTCATGCCATCGACTGGCTATGGCTGTGTGCGGATTCCTGCGAGCGCTCGCGCGCTAGTGTCGGGCTGTGGCATCAGGGAACAAGGAACCGGGGTACCCACCGTGTTGAAAGTCGGTCTGTCCGGCGGCATCGGGTCTGGAAAGTCGACGGTCGCCCGTCGACTCAAGGACTTGGGGGCGGTGATCATCGACGCAGATCTGCTGGCGCGTGAGGTTGTCGAGCCTGGTACGGAAGGTTTGCGTTTGGTCGCGCAGCACTTTGGTCCGCGCATCCTGGCCACCGACGGCTCTCTTGACCGTCCAGCCTTGGGCCGGATCGTGTTTGGCGACGATGATGCGCGAGCCGAACTCAACGCGATCCTGCATCCGCGAATTCTTGCCGAGACTGATCGCCGGTTCAATTCCGCTCCGGCGGATGCCGTGGTGGTCCACGACATGCCACTTCTGGTCGAGCTCGACCGATCTGCGGAGTACCACCTCACGGTCATCGTGGCGGTAGGCGAAAAGGTCCGACTGGCACGCCTCATCCGGGATCGCGGCATGAGCGAGCAAGATGCGCAGGCGCGCATTGCCGCGCAGGCGACGGATGCCGAACGGCGCGCAGCAGCCGACGTCTGGCTACCGAACGAGAGCGCGATGGAGTCCTTGCAGTCAGAGGTGGACCGCCTTTGGGCCCAGCGACTCGCCCCGTTCAATGTCAACCTGCGCGCCCGCACTCCGGCCGAGGACGCCGACGCGGTCCCCGTCGAGTTGGCGGCCAGCAGCGGCACCCGACTTGAGAAGCGTCTGCGCGGAAACCTCGTGAGGGCCGGGCTGTGGCCGCAGGTGGACACGGTCCGGAGTTCACGTCGGGTGCTTTCCGGAGGCGTCCCTGGCATCGCGATCGAACTCCTCGTGGGAGACGCGGACGCGAGGCGGAGCAGCGGCTTCCAGGAGGCGATGCTCTGGTCAGGGTTCGTGGCGCGAGCCTCCTCCGAGGGTGCCGCGCCCTCCTGCAGTTATGACAGCGCTGATCCAGGGCAGGCGGCCACGGTGCTTTTGCGTCGGGCATAGGCGGACCCCTCCTGCGTGGTAAGGGAAACCTCACTTAGCCTGTCCTCATGTCGCAAGCTGTTACCGCCACGCGCCCCTTCGAGATCTTCACCGCGGAAGTAGTGCGCACAACTCGGATCACGCCCCACATGATTCGCATCACCTTCTCGGGCGCCAGTCTCGATCAGTTTGCCGACCCTGGCTTTGACCAACGCATCAAACTCTTCCTCCCACCGATCGTGGGCAGCCTGGACGATGTTCCTCGCGGCGCGGACTGGTATTCGCAGTGGCGCGCCATGCCCGAGGAACGGCGTGCACCGATGCGGACCTACACCACGCGCTTCGTACGCCCAGCCGAGCACGAGGTCGACATCGATCTCGTCGACCATGGCGACCTCGGCCCGGCCTCGGCGTTTGCTCGCCGGGCGCAGCCGGGGGATCAGGTGTTGCTCCTCGGTCCGCACGCCGCGCATCCCGGGCCGCACGGCGGACTGGAATTTCCGGTCGATTTGGCCAGCAAGACAGACCTCTTGATTGCCGGCGATGACACCGCGATTCCCGCGGTTTCGGCCATTCTGGAACAGCTACCGGCGCAGGCGCGCGGGCTGGCAGTCATCGAGGTCGAACATGCCGCCAGCATCCAAAGTGTTCAGGCGCCGGCGAGCGTTCGGGTCGAGTGGGTGGTCCGAAATGGCGCGCGGGGCGCAGCTCAGACACCGATCGTGCGGACTTGGCTCGAGAACCATCCGATCGTCGGCTCGTCGGAGGGCGATTCCACGGTCTACTTCGACGGCGAGGACGACATCTATTGGGAGGTGTCGAGCGAGCGAGGCGAGGAAGTTCCGCCGCTCGCCGCCTGGATCGCGGGGGAGTCATCGGTGGTCAAGGCGCTTCGTCGCCTCCTCGTGCGCGATTTTGCCGTGCCGCGGACGGCCGTCGCATTCATGGGCTATTGGCGAGAAGGCATGAGCGAGGCGTGACCCGAGACGCGAGCCCCCTCCCACCGACGGCGGGAGGGGGCTCGCATCAACGGAACGAGCGTGAACTCAGGAGTTCGAGTCCGACTTGTTCGTGGTCTTGTCGCCAAGACGCTCCAACTGCTTGGCTGCCGCGTCGCGGCCGCCAAGACCAAAGGCCAGGGCTGCTGCAAGTGCGCCGCCCACGACCAGTGCGCCAAAGCCGAGTTCGATGATCGAGTCAGCGATACCCATGTACTTCAAGCCCATCGCGGCGAAGAGCACAACGGTGCCGTACTTCACGATGACACCAGCCGGGCTGTCAGCACCCACGAGTTTGGCCAGCAGGTTGGCGATGAAAACGCCAGCACCGATGATGGCCGCGCCGAACAGCACGCGCCCACCAAGCGACAGCACCTCGGTGAGGAACCGGGTGATCTGCGGAAAGCCCAGCGACTGCGCCGCCATGACACCGAAGAAGAGCATGATCGCGACCTGAATGGCCTTGACGACTCCAGGGACGGCCGACTTCCCCTCGGGGAGGACCTCCATCTTCTGGAGAGAGCCGTCGATGTTCAGACTCGAGAGGACCTCAGCCAAGATGTCGGCCGCAAACTTAGCGATGACCGCGCCGATTGCGAGCATGATCGCGGCGGCAATGATGGCCGGCAGCGCCTCGAACATCATGGTCAGCATGCTTTCGGCAGGCTCCGAGATGGACTTGATACCCAAGATCTGCAGTGCCGAGATAGCGACCACAATCATGATCAGCGCGTAGGCGACAGTGGCGATGAGGTTGGCGATCTTAGCGCCAGGGGACTGCTCGGCAGCGGCGGCATACTGGCCACCAACGCTGGACGACTGCTCCGTTGCCTGCTGGCCACGAGCCTCGTGCTCCACGGCAGAAGCGGCCTTGTTGCCCTTCTGCAACCACTTGTCGAACGGCACGGTGCCGAGGGCGGTACGCAACAAATCGCGCACGACCTTCGCCAGCAGCGCACCGACAACGAAGACCAATCCGGCGCCGATGAGGTTCGGCAGGAAGTTGGCGACGCCATCGAGCATGGACTGGATCGGGGTGAGGACAGCAGTCAACTTGAAGACGCTGAGGACCGCGATCAGACCGAACATCCAGATCAACAGCGCAGCGATTGCGCCAAGTGAAGTGCCCAGGCTCTGGCCGTCGCTTCCGGCCTTCTGCAAGAAGCCGACCTTGTCGACCAACTTGGCAAAGACTGACTTGACGACCTTCGCCAGAATCCAGGTGATGAGGAGGATGACGGTAGCGGCAATGACCTGCTGCAGGGTCGAAGCCCAATCAAAGTTCTCCCAGAACGGTTCCGCTCTCATGAGTGTGCTCCCAGGTGGTTGAAGAATGCGCAAACGCCTCCACCTTGGCGTGGAATGGCGATGAGGTCAAAGGCCAGGATGCCCTTCCACGATTGGTCTCAGGGGAAAATCGCCCGGTATTCCGCGTCTGTTGAAGGTGTTAGATGAGTTGACTCACGAGTACGGTCGCGCAGTCACCGCAGGGCCTGTCGGTGGCTCGGACTAGCGTGAGGGCATGCGTCCTACGACCGACCTTCAGCGTCGGGTTGCCCCGTTCAACGTGGTCTCGGATTTTCAGCCGAGTGGTGACCAACCGACCGCGATCGCCGAGCTCACCCGTCGCGTCAACGACGGCGAACAGGACGTCGTCCTGCTCGGCGCGACGGGTACCGGAAAGTCCGCAACGACCGCCTGGCTGATCGAGCAGGTTCAGCGCCCCACCCTGATCATGGCGCCCAACAAGACATTGGCCGCACAGTTGGCCAATGAGTTCAAGGAGTTGCTGCCGAACAACGCCGTCGAGTACTTCGTCTCTTATTACGACTACTACCAGCCCGAGGCGTACGTCCCGCAGACCGACACCTATATCGAGAAGGACTCCTCGATCAACGACGAGGTGGAGCGCCTGCGGCACAGCGCCACGAACTCCCTCCTGACCCGTCGTGATGTGGTGGTCGTCGCGTCGGTGTCGTGCATCTACGGCCTAGGGACCCCGCAGGAATACGTCGAACGCATGGTGCGGCTTCGCGTGGGACAGCAGCTCGATCGCGACGATCTGCTGCGCAAGTTCGTCCAGATGCAATACACCCGCAACGACCTGGCGTTCACCCGCGGCACCTTCCGGGTCCGTGGCGACACGGTCGAGATCATCCCGGTCTACGAAGAGCTCGCGCTGCGCATCGAGTTCTTCGGCGACGAGGTCGAACGCATCTATACCCTGCACCCGTTAAGCGGGGAGGTGGTGCACGAAGAGCAGGAGATGTATGTCTTCCCGGCCTCGCACTACGTCGCCGGACCAGAACGGATGGAACGCGCGATTGGCGGCATCGAGGAGGAGTTGGCGCAGCAGCTGGCGACCTTCGAAAAGCAGGGCAAGTTGCTTGAGGCTCAGCGATTGCGGATGCGCACCACCTATGACATCGAGATGATGCGCCAAGTGGGTGCATGCTCGGGTATCGAGAACTACTCGATGCATATCGATGGCCGCGGCCGGGGGACGGCACCCAACTGCCTGCTGGACTATTTTCCAGAGGACTTCCTGCTGGTCATTGATGAGTCACACCAAACCGTGTCTCAGATCGGCGCGATGTACGAAGGCGACATGTCCCGCAAGCGCACCCTGGTTGACCACGGATTCCGGCTGCCGTCAGCGATGGATAACCGCCCGCTGAAGTGGGAGGAGTTCCTGGAGCGCATTGGACAGACCGTCTATCTGTCGGCGACCCCCGGCGACTACGAGATGGCCAAGTCCGACGGTTACGTCGAGCAGGTCATTCGTCCGACCGGCCTGATCGATCCCGAAGTGGTGCTGAAGCCAACTAAGGGTCAAATTGATGACCTCCTGCACGAGATCCACGCCCGCGCCGAGCGCAACGAACGTGTCCTGGTGACGACACTGACCAAGAAGATGTCGGAGGACCTCACCGATTATCTGTTGGAGAAGGACGTCCGGGTGCGTTACCTCCATTCGGAGGTCGACACCTTGCGACGCGTGGAACTGCTGCGTGAACTCCGACAGGGGACCTTTGATGTTCTGGTGGGAATCAACTTGCTCCGAGAGGGCCTCGATCTTCCCGAGGTGTCCTTGGTGTCCATTCTCGACGCAGATAAGGAAGGCTTCCTGCGCTCAGCGCGTTCGCTGATCCAGACGATTGGGCGGGCAGCTCGTAACGTCTCAGGACAGGTGCATATGTACGCCGACTCCATGACACCCTCCATGCAGCAAGCGATTGACGAGACCAATCGGCGACGGGTCAAGCAGTTGGCGTACAACGCCGAGCACGGCATTGATCCGACGCCGCTGCGCAAGAAGATCGCTGACATCACCGACATGCTGCAGCGTGAGGAGGCTGACACCGATGCGCTGATGGGGTCGGGCCGAACCCAGTCGCGGGGTAAATCCAGTCGTGGGTCGGGCCAGGTTCAGGCCGATGCCGCGGTCGCTTCTGGACACCTGACCGATCAGCCAGCAGCCGCCGATCTGGCTGGCTTGATTCACCAACTCACCGAGCAGATGCATCAGGCCGCTGCTGACCTACATTTCGAGTTGGCCGCGCGTCTGCGTGACGAATTGGGCGACCTCAAGAAGGAGCTCCGCCAGATGCAGGAAGCCAACCGGTAGCCCGCACCGGGGGCGGTACGACAGCGTGTCGTAGGCGATCTAGGCTGGTGCCATGAGCGCACGGACCACGTCACTGCACCGGACCGTCTTCCGGGTGGTGGCCTTCGCCGAGGCCCTCAGTTGGCTAGGTCTGCTGATCGGGATGTTCTTCAAGTACGTCACGGAAACTGGCGAAGCGGGAGTCAAGATCTTCGGCCCGATCCATGGCGGCATCTTCGTGGTGTATCTGCTCGTCACCCTGTGGGCCGCGCGTCACTTCCGATGGACCGGCGCGGTGACAGTCGCCGCACTGGCGAGTTCGATCCCGCCCTTCTGCACGGCGATCTTTGAGGTGTGGGCCGACCGCCGCGGACTTCTAGGCCGTCGGTCCGAGGTGTAGTCAGGTGGACTGAGCACCCCGGGGGGTCTGGCAGACTGGCGCAGTCGCGTCTATCTCGGCTTTCGAGCCCACCCGCGCCGCCCGTGTCATTCCCGTCCGTAAGGAAGGTTCCAACCGTGGCTTTAGCCCATTCGTTCGCACCACTGTGGGTCATTGGCCTGTGTGTTGGTGTCATGGTCGCGTTGCTGATTTTTGATGTCGTGGTGCTGGGGCGCCGTCCGCATGTGCCGAGCAACAAGGAGACTGGTCTTGCGCTGGGGTTGTATGTCTCCTTGGCGGTGGCGTTCGGGATCTACGTTTTCATCGATGCTGGGTCGCAACTGGGTGGTGAGTATTTCGCCGGGTGGTTGACGGAGTATTCGCTGTCGATCGATAACTTGTTCGTCTTCATCATCATTATGGCGAAGTTGAACGTTCCGCGGCAGTATCAGCAGTATGCGTTGTTGGTGGGGATCGTGATCGCGCTGATTTTGCGGGCGATCTTCATTTTGGTGGGTGCGCAGGCGATTAATTCGGCGGCGTGGATTTTCTACATCTTTGGCGCCTTCTTGATCTACACCGCAGTGAAGTTGGCCAAGGAGTACGCCGCGCATGAGGATGATGAGGACGCGGGCGATAACAAGGTGGTGCAGTTCGCGAAGAACCGGTTGCCGTTCACGGATTCGTGGGATCATGGGACGAAGTCGCGGGTGATGGAGAACGGGTCGCGGGTCTATACCCCGATGTTCTTGGTGATTTTGGCGCTGGGCACAACCGATCTGTTGTTCGCGTTGGACTCGATTCCGGCGATCTTTGGTTTGACGCAGGATCCGTTCTTGGTGTTGATGGCGAATATTTTCGCGTTGATGGGTTTGCGGCAGTTGTACTTCTTGATCGGTGGGTTGTTGCAGAAGTTGGTGTACCTGTCGTTGGGGTTGTCGATTTTGTTGGCGTTTATCGGGGTGAAGTTGATTTTGCATGCGTTGCATGAGAACAACTTGCCGTTCATCAATGAGGGCGAGAAGCTCGAGGGGGTTCCGGAGATCCCGATCTGGTTGTCGTTGACGGTGATCATCGGGATCTTGGCGATCACTGCGATCGCTAGCCTCATCAAAACGCGACGAGATGAGCAGAACAAGTACCTGCCGTCATAACTCGTGAAAGAAGGGGCAGTCAGGCTGGTGCCTGGCTGCCCCTTCTTGACGTCAGGTGACTACCAGCCGCGCGAGCGCCAGTCGCCCAGATGTGGCCGCTGCGTTGCGAGGGTGCCATCGTCGCCGTGGCCCGGATAGAACCAGGTGCGGTCGTCGTACGCACCGAAGATGCGTTGCTCGACGTCGTCGATGAGCTGGTCGAAGGACTGGTAGTCGTAGTGGGTGGTGGCGCCGACTCCGCCGGGGAAGAGGCTGTCACCGGTGAAGAGATGGGTGCTGCCATCGGGTGCCGTCCAGGCAAGGGCGATGCCGCCTGGGGTGTGGCCGCGTACCCCCACGACCTCGAGCGTGATCTCGCCGAAAGTCAGCGAGTCCCCGTGGTCGAGAACATGATCGGGATCGATCGGAAGGGCCTGCGCATCGTCGCGGCCTGCGTACGTCGTGGCACCCGTCTGTTCGGCAACCTCGGCCAACGCGCGAACGTGATCCCAGTGTTGGTGACTTGTCGCGATGGCATCGAGTGTGCCGGTGCCTTCATGGACCAACTCCACGATCCGCGCGGCGTCATCGGCTGCATCGATGAGAAGCTGGGCGCCGCTGCTGGTACACGTCAGCAGATATACGTTGTTGCTCATATCGGAGACCGCCAGCTTGCGGATGGTGAGGCCATCAAGTTCGCGTACCTGTGCCGGGCCGCCTGGGGTCACCGCGCCGTTATAGTCCATGGGTTATTTCCTTTCAATCATCGTGCCGATTCCAAGATGCCGACCAAGCGTTCGATCGGGTTAGCTGCGTCGTAGGTCCGCGCTATCTGCTCTAGTCGTCCTCGATCAGGAATGGTGGTGGGCAACGCGGTGTTGAGGTCCGCTGGGACGGGAACGTCGAGTGCCACGTTGACGACTTTCGGAGCAACGTCGAGGTAATCACTGGCCGCCTCGAGTCGGGTGCGCTGCGCGCCCTTGATCCGCGGGTCGCCGCCGTCGATGGCCGCTCGCAGGCTCGCCAAGTCGCCGTAGGTGGTGATCAGCTTCGCTGCGGTCTTGTCCCCAACTCCGGAGACACCAGGCAGTCCATCGCTGGTGTCTCCGCGAAGCATGGCCATCTCGGCATAGGCACGCCCGGTCGGAATTCCGTACTTCGCGGCCAACCAGGATTGATCAACGATGTCCGGATCGCGTACTCCACCCCGCGCCGTGTACAAAACCCGAACGCTCTGCTCGTCGTCGGCGAGCTGGAAGAGGTCACGATCACCCGTGACGATATCGACGATGGCGTCGCCATGCGCACGATGAGCGAGGGTGCCGATCACATCGTCGGCTTCATAGCCGTCGGCGCCAACGCGAGTGATTCCGGCAGCTTCAAGTACCGCAACGATGACCGGAACCTGCGGGGTGAGTTCTTCGGGCGAGTCCTCTTCGACGTCCGCACCTTCGACGACTCGATGCGCCTTATAGGAGGGGATCGCCTCAACGCGGAAGGCGGGACGCCAGTCGTTGTCCCAGCACGCCACCATGTTGGTGGGTTGGTACGTGGTGATCAGTGTCGCGACCATGTCGATGAATCCACGCAGTGCATTGTTAGGTGGCTCGGACGCCGATGTACGCCGGTCCGGGACGCCATAGAACGCCCGAAAATAGAGGGAGGCGGAGTCCAACAGCATTAACCGACGCGTTGTCATGGGCCCCATGCTTCCACTTTGCGCAGTGCTCCGCTGAATCCGTACGGCCAGCGAACCGAGCACATAGGGTTCAGCCATGGAACCGTTGGACAGGCGCATCGTGCAGCTGCTGGCTGAAGACGGCCGGATGAGCTTTACCGATCTTGGAAAGCAAACCGGCCTGTCGACGTCAGCAGTTCACCAGCGGGTTCGCCGACTGGAGGAGCGGGGCGTCATCCGCGGTTATCGCGCGCAGGTGGACCACTCCGAGACCGAGCTTGCTTTGACCGCGCTCATCTCGGTCACGCCCTTCGACCCGGCAGCACCCGACGATGTCCCAGACCGACTCCGTCACCTGCACCAGATCGTCTCGTGCTACTCGGTCGCGGGCGAGGAGAGTTACGTCCTGCTCGTCCGGGTCGCCTCACCGTTGGCGCTGGAAGACCTGTTGGCGCGCATCCGTGCGGCCAGCAATGTTACGACGCGCACAACCGTGGTGTTGAGCACTCCGTGGGAGGACCGCTCGGCAATCACTGACACCTGAGCGTCCCCTCACGGAGTCGCGTCAGTTCTTGCCCGTTCCTGGCAGGATCCCGGCGTCAATGACCTTCTTGACGTAGGGCCGCACACGTTCGAGCAACTCGGTCGCGCCTTCGGCGTCACGCCACACCGCTGCATCGTCGGTAGCGAGTTCAATGGCGTCGTAGAGTTCGCCTCCGGCGGCCGTGAGCGTTTCCTTGCCGTCGGCACTGGTCAGAATCCCGCGTGTCGCCAGGCGGTCGGCGGTCGATGCCCACTCATCCTCGCTCCATCCGCGGGTACGCATGGAGGCCGCGCGGCCCATCCCACGCTTGCGGACAGTGGGGTCTGGATGGGTGGCCTCGTGGAAGACCAACGCCTCAAGCGGCTCCAGCCCAGCCTGAGTAAGAACGGCGATATGCGCGTCGCCCCGCCACTCCCGCAGAACGCTGGTGGCGTGCCATAGCGCAAGGTGCGGCTGCTCCGGCCACGCGACACTGCTCCACGCAGAGGCGAGCGGGCGACCGACATAACTTTGGGCTTGGGCGATCTGTCGAAGGCCGGCCGCCACCTTCGCGATTTCGGGATCATCGATGGACGCTCCGAGCGCCTCCCGAACCGACTTGTCGACGGCTTGCTCGCGCAACTCCATGACCGCGCTCAGCCCGTGGGCCACCGCGCCGTCCCAGCCTGCACTGATTACGGCGGGGGAGAAGTTGAAGAAACAGGACGTCACGACCGCATCAGGGGTGGCGCCCAACGGCCCACCACGAGCACCCACATAGCCCGCCTTCCAGTTCAGGCCAGCCGACTTGGTGATCTCAGTGAGATGCGGGCTGAAGTAGGCAATGACGTGCAGCGGCTCGAGGGTCTCGTACGCCGCGCGCGCCAGCTTGCGGGCGCCGTCATCGTGCTGAAGTGGCAGGGTCATTCATTACTCCTCAAGAAGTGCGGGCGATCGCTGCGGTTCGCGCGGACGCCAAGATGACGAGGTCATCAGGCGCGAGCTCCAGGTCGAGTCCGCGTCGCCCGCCGCTGATGAGCACGGTGTCACACATCGTCGCTGAATCGTCGATGACGGTCCGTAGGCGCCTTCGCTGTCCGATCGGACTGATCGCGCCGACGATGTAGCCCGTGGCTTTCTCGGCATCATCGGGTGTGGCCATCGCGACCCGTTTGACACCCAAGGTCACCGCCATGGCCTTGACGTCGAGGAACCTCGTCACGGGGACGACGGCCACCGCCAGGTCGGAACCGTCATCGACGAGAAGTGTCTTGAAGATGCGTGCCGGATCGACGTCGAGCTTGCGGGCTGCCTCGGCTCCGTAGTCCGTGACCGCTGGGTCATGGTCATAGCGCCGTTCGGTGTAGTGGATCTCTGCCCGTGCGAGCGCCTGTGTCGCAGGTGAAGTGTTTGCGCGTGATCTGCGTGCCAAGGTCAACCTCCGGTGGCGATCGTGCCACGCTCCGAAACGGTGGTGTGTTTTCCCTCACGAGCGGCCCGAGTTCTTCCCCTCCTGCAACACCTCGCTGACCTGCGAAAACGCACAAACCTGCAGGTCAGCGGCCGGTTGACAGCAAATATGTGCCGAGTAGTGTTCCTCGGGTGCTCGGCTCGCAATCAGTCGATGCCTCAGACGATGGGCCCTCATACCTAGTAGAAAACAGTGGCCCGAGCGGACGGCTCGGTCACTGGCCCCAACGGTGCGAGGGCCCATCGGTCTGCCTACGCTGGCCCGATGGTGATCCGGCTCCTTCTCGCAGTTGCGGCGGGGTTGGCTTTATGGCTGGCGCAACCTGGCTACGACTGGTGGCCGTTAGCGTTCGTGGGAATCGCCTTGTTCGCCCTGGTGACGGCCAGCCTGCCCGAGGGGCACCAGAAGCGCCGAGGCTTTGTCTTGGGCATGGTGATGGGCCTGGCGACGTTCATTCCCACACTCAGTTGGAGCGGAATCTACGTCGGCGCCTTTCCCTGGTTTGCCCTGGCGACGGCCTCGGCCGTCTATATCGGTTTCCTTGGGATGGCACTTGCCGTCCTCCAGCGAGGGGGCGTGCGAGTCTTCGTCGGGGCCGCAGCGTGGGTGGCTATGGAGGCGGTGCGCTCAAGTGTGCCGTTTGGTGGCTTTCCATGGGCGCGGGTCGCTTTCTCGCAGACAGACGGTCCGCTCGTTCATCTCGCATCGCTGGCCGGTGCCCCTGGGGTGACCTATGCCGTCGCCGTCATCGCAGGTGCCGTGGCACTGCTCGGGCAATACCTGCTGGCCCGCCGAGACGCCGCGCCGGCGGTGCGCCTGCGCACGGTCACCATGGCTGTTGCAGCAGCCGCACTGATGCTTCTCATCAGTATTCCGTGGCCGACCCCGACCGATGGTGAGGCATTGACGGTGGCTGGGATTCAGGGCAATGTCCCGCAGGCGGGCCTAGAGTTCAACGCACAGCGACGAGCCGTGCTCAACAATCACCTGGCGCTGACCCGGAGCGTCGCGCGCCGCGTCAAGACGGGTGCACTTCCACAGCCCGAAGTCGTGCTGTGGCCAGAGAACTCCTCCGACATCGACCCTACGAGGGACCCCAGTGCGGGACTGGCGATCGAGTCCGCCGTAGAAGCGGTCGGCGTACCCACGTTGGTGGGGGCGGTGCTCCAAGAGCCGTCCCCGAACGTCAGCAACACCTCGCTGCTCTATCAACCCGGCCAAGGCATCACTGACAGGTACGTCAAGCAGCGGCCGGCGCCGTTTGCCGAGTACATCCCCTATAGGTCATTCTTCCGGTTTTTCAGCGACAAGGTCGACCTCGTCACTGCAGACTTCGCTGCCGGCGACACCGTGGGGCTCATGGAGGTACCGACCAGCAAGGGCACGGTGCGGATCGCCCCCATCATCTGCTTCGAGGTCGCGTACGACGACCTCACCCGCGATCCAGTCAAGGGCGGCGCCCAGTTGCTGGTGGTGCAGACCAATAACGCCACGTTCGGCTACTCCGACGAGTCAGTGCAGCAACTAGCGATCTCACGACTTCGTGCCATCGAACATGGCCGCAGCATCGTGCACGTGTCGACGGTGGGGGAGAGCGCCCTCATCACCCCCGACGGCGCGACCCATCAACAATCTGAACTGTTCACGGCGAAGGCGATGGTCGGCGATGTGCCGCTACGCACTGCGACCACCCTGGCCACGCGGGTCGGTCGCATCCCCGAACTGGGGTGGTGTGCCGTAGCCGCGATAGCCATCGTGCTGGCCTGGAATCGAGAGCGAGGGCGTCGCGCGGGTACAGTGCCGACCCAGGATCGTGATTTGGCACGACCGCAGACCCACGATTCGAAGGACGACAATGACGACGCGTGACGAGGAGCCCACGATCGCCGCCGCGCGCTCCGAGGAGCGCGTTCCAGATCGTCGAACGCTGGTGCTCGTCCCGACCTACAACGAGCGTGACAACCTGCCATTGCTCATCCAGAAGGTCCGGGCCGCTGTTCCGGCTGCGGATGTTCTGGTCCTGGATGACAACTCCCCGGACGGCACGGGGGACGTCGCTGACCAACTGGCCGCAGCGGATCCGCACGTATCGGTGCTGCACCGAACGGAAAAGGCCGGTCTCGGCGCGGCATACCTCGCTGGCTTCGACTGGGGCCTGCAGCGCGGGTACGAACTCCTGGTCGAGATCGACGCCGATGGGTCCCATCCGCCAACCGTGCTGCCGACCATGCTGAGGGCTGCCGAAGACGCGGATGTCGTCATTGGCTCTCGTTATGTTCCGGGCGGCTCGGTGGTCAACTGGCCGATGCACCGACAGTTGCTTAGCCGCGGCGGAAATCTGTACATCAAGGTTCTCTTGAGCATGCCGGTCAATGATGCGACCGCTGGCTATCGGGTGTACCGCGCGACTGCCCTGCATCACATCGGACTGGACTCGGTCAGTTCGACGGGCTACTGCTTCCAGACCGACCTCACCTGGCGGGCGACCCGCGGCGGGTTGCGGGTCCGGGAGGTCCCGATCACCTTCGTGGAGCGGGAAATCGGTGAGTCCAAAATGAATCCTGAGGTTGCTCGGGAGTCACTCGTCCGGATCACTGGATGGGGCATCGGCTATCGCGCTGAGCAGGTACGGAACATCGCCGATGGGGCTGTGCGTTCTATCAGACGACGGCGAAACACCAAGTCTTCGCTACCGTGAATCCACCAGGAGTGAACGCATCATGACCCAGCCTGCTGCTCAGCCTGCCCGCGCCGGGCGCAGATGGCGTTTGATCCCGCCCTTGTTCCTCCTCGCCGAGGTCGTCGTGGTGATCGGGTTATTCCAGTTCATCGGATGGTGGACCGTCGTCGTCCTGCTAGGGCTTTCGGCCCTCGGCGTCGTGGTCATCAGCACCAACACGCGCCGCTCGTGGCGGGATATTCAGACCATGCGGCGAACCGGCGAAGCGCCCGAACGCACCGCGGGGGATACGGCATTCGTCGTGCTTGCTGGGGTCCTCTTGATCTTTCCCGGCATTCTCAGCAGCGTCCTAGGACTGCTGCTGCTCGTGCCGCTCACCCGGACGTGGCTGCGTCGGCTGGTGGGTGTCGCGGCATCTCGAACGTTGTTGCGCACTATGGGCGTCCGCGTCCACCACGGGGCTGGTGGATCACCATTCGGTGACGTCGTTCAAGGGGAAACTTCACCTCGCGCCCAGGCGCAGCCGCAGGCCTACGAGCAGGTCCCGCCGGCCGCCCTCGAGGGCAAGATCGTGGACAAGCCGACTGACTGATGCCCGTGCGCCGGTGATGCGCACAGCAAAAGGCCCCGACACCATTTTTATGGTGGCGGGGCCTCTCGGCGTGATCAACGAACTGTCAAGCGCTGCGCTTGCGACGAGGCTTCTCGCCGCGCTGCTCACGCAGCCAGGTCAATCGTTCCTCGAGTAGCTCTTCCAGCTCAGGAACCGAGCGCCGCTCAAGCAACATGTCCCAGTGCGTGCGCTGCGGCTTTACCGGCTTGCGCTCCGGCTCAGGGCCATCTACCAACTGGGCCTCGCGGCCGCAACGGCATTCCCACAACGAGGGGACGTCGGCCTCGACGGAGAACGGAAGTTCAGTCGTGTGACCCTCGGAGCACGCATAGCGGGTGAGCCGCCGGTCGGAAAGCGTCACCCCGTCGTCGGTCTCCAGGGACAGCGTGCTGAGGTTCGTCCCCCGCAATGAACGCTCTGCCATGTCATCTCCTAGTCGTCGCCGGGCCGTGACTGGTCATGCCACAGCTGTCTGTGTGGTCTAACGACAATCAAGCCCGTCATGTTCCGGCACCCGCGAGATATGACGTCCACATACCCCTCCACGTTGCATGATTTACGTCACACAACCGCAGGTACGTCGTTCCCCGCCTGCCGGATTCCTTCGCGGATGTTACAGCGAAACAGCAGGTAACCGCCAACACCAAAGAAGAGGATCAAGGCAACAATAGAGAGTCGATAGGATCCAGCGAATTGGTACACGAGCCCAAAGATCAGCGCTCCTGACCAACTGGTACCACGTTCCATCGCTTGGTACAGGCTGAAGAACTCTCCTTCGCGCCCCCGCGGAATCAACTGACTGAACAGGGATCGTGCCAAGGCCTGCGTACCGCCGAGCACGATGCCGATGCCCACGGCGAGGACGAGCCAGAGTCCAAATTGTTGCGCGGGCATGAAGAACGCGACCACGACGACCGCCATCCATAGTCCGAGTCCCGACAGGATCATCTTCTTGGCGCCATGAACGGCAGCCATCCGGCCAAAGAGCAAGGCGCCGCCGACCGCAACAAATTGCACGAGAAGCACCGTCACGATGAGTTGACTCTCACCAAAACCGAGTTCCTGGTCGCCGTAGAGGCTGGCGCTGGCGATGACGGTCTGGATGCCGTCATTGAAAAAGAGGTAAGCGACCAGGAACAGCAGTGTTTGGGGGTAGAGGCGCAGTTCACGGAAGGTCGCCTGCAACTGGCGCAGGCTCCCACCGACCACGCCAGCCTTGGCGTCTACTGGCGTGACCTGCGTGCCTTTGACCTTCCGGAGGCCGAGGTAGGGGATCAGGGTGAAGATGGCCCACCACAGGCCCGCTGACAGCAAACTCACCCGAACGGACATGCCCTTGGACATGCCGAAGGTCTCATACATCGAGACCACCACGAGGTTGATGGCTAGCAGGATTCCGCCGCCGAGGTAGCCCATGGCCCATCCACGGCTGGAGACGCCATCGCGTTCATCGGGGGTGGAGATTCGTACCAGCAGCGCGTCATAGACCACCAACGACGAGCCCAGGGACACGGTGGCCAGGATGATGAGTGCGACCCCGAGCTGCCAGTTGGTTCCTTGCACAAAGAACATTCCGCAGGCAGCCGCGGATCCGAGCCAGGCAAAGCCGCCGAGAAGCCGGGTGGGCTGGCTGGTTCGGTCGACGATCGCGCCCGTGAAGATCAGCACGATGGCTGACACGATCGTCGCGACCGTCGTCGTATAGGGGGCCAGTGATCCCGGCGCAATTGGAATCCCCAGGACCGACAAGGTGGCATCACACTGGGCATTCTCGGCAAGTCCAGGACAGGCGGCTTCCTTGGCGATCGCCGTCAGGTAGGGCGCCATCAGGACCGTCGCAACCGTCGTCACATAAGCAGAATTGGCCCAGTCATACCAAAACCAACTCCGTTGGAATTGACGACGAGATGCCAGGGGGATTTCGGGGGCAGCGGCCTCGGTCACGAGCACACCATGGCACAGCGCGCGCACTATGGCATGGCCTTCGCGTCGTTTGTGACGTGTCGACGTGCTAGGCCCCGGCTTGCATCTGTCTTCTGAAACAGCAAGGGTGGAACAGAAGCGAATCGATGGACACATCTAAAGGAGTAGACATGGGATTCTTGGACAAGTTGCGCAACAAGGGCCAAGAGGCCAAGGGCAAGGCCGAGGAAGCCGTCGGTAACGCGCGTGGCGACAAGTCACAGGTTGCAGAGGGCAAGAGCGAGCAGGCCGAAGCCAACGTCCGCCAGGCGGGCGAAAGCGGCAAGGACGCCGTCAACAAGGCCAAGGACGCCTTCGACAAGTAGTCCGCAAGCACAACACGACGAAGCCGGTTGGGAATTTCCCAACCGGCTTCGTCGTGTGATCTGACCACTGTCCTCAGACGGTGGATCTCACACGGTGAGCCCCAGCTCGAGGAGGCGTTTGCTGATGCGGTCATCGGTGGAAATCACCGGTGAGCCGTTGCGAACCCAGGGATCTCCGCCGAAGTACTTCTGGAAGATCTTTTCGCTGGTCCGGGTGGCCAACGCCTGGAGCGTCAGGGTGGGGTTCGGTCCACCTACCGCATTCGGCAGGGCCGAGCTGTCGCCGATAAACAATCCCTTGACCGCCCTGGTTTCACCAGACTCGTCGATCACCGAGTTGGTGTCAGAGGAGCCCATCCGCATCGTGGAGTGCACGTGCAGCGGAAGCGCCGGGAAGTCCATCCGGTAGACCTTCTTGGCCCCCGCTCCCTTGAGTAGACGGGCCGCTTCCTTGGCCAGGAACTCACGGTTGCGGACGCTGCGTGGCGTCCGCTCACGGTTGCTCAATCGGACCTTGGGAACGGCACCATTGTCATCCGCAGGAAGCGCCGACAGGCTGACGCGGTTGTTGGCCGCGACATCGTCGTCAACGATGCTCACCACGTTGAGGATGTGGTCAACGCCCTGGCCGAGGACTTCCTTCAACTCCGGGCCGATCAGCCGGCCGGTCGAGCCGTCCCACGGTCCGGTCATACCTCGACCGTTCTTGTACTGCCCGCGAATACCGCTGTCGGAGAACGTCATCGTGAAGGCCTCGATGCCGGGCATCAGGCCGACGTTCATGTTCATTCCGTAGCCGGGGTAGTCGCACCGGGCTGCGGACGCCGGTCCCTTGGAACTGCCCACGTTCTCGTCAAAGACTCCGAAGGTCCAGTCCAGGAAGTGGTCGGTGAAGCCGCGACCAACCCAGTCATTGGGGTTGGGGAGACCACTGTTGAACCACAACCTCGGGTTCTCCACACAACCGCCGGCCAGCACCACGACCTTGGCATCCTCGCTGTGCTCTGCGCCAGATTCGTTTTCCAACCAGGTCACGCCGGTGATCGTCAAGTCACCGTCACGCTTCTCAGTACGCAGCTTGGTGACCGAGGCGTCCGTGATCAACTCGATGGCCTTGCCGCCCGACGTCCAGGACTCAGCAGTCAGCGCCATCGGCACATAACTGTTGTCCGTCGAGCGTTTTGCGACCTGGTTGCGTGGTGCCTTGTCCGGACTTGCGCAGCCCTGGAAGCAGTGACCACAGAATGTGCAGCCCTTCGCCTGCGGATATTTCAGAAGGTTCTTGTCGGATGTCTTGCCAGCATTGCCCGACGGCTGCAGGATGGCATTTTCCTGGGGGCGATAGGACGCCTCGAGAGTCGTCTTGGTGGTCTGCACAGGAATGCCGAGCGTCTCGCAACCCCGCAGGTAGACCGACTCTTTGGTTCCGACCGCCGCAGTCTGAACGGGAAGAGTTGTCTCCACCCATTCGAAGTACGGGACCATTTCCTCGTACGAGAAAGGGAACCGGTGGTCAACGTCGTACATGTCGGCGTCGTCACCCTTGTACCCCTCGAACACGCCAGGATAGGCGCGCGGGCTGTTCCCAAAATAATGCTGGGTGGTGCCGCCCACTCCGGAAACCTGCCAAAGAAACGAGTTCTGTGCCAGTTCGCGGTAGGCCGCTGGCTTATTGCGGTTCTCTGGACCAACCCGCAAATATCCATCAATCGGGTTATTGGCATCGTTCTCGAGGCGACTCCACTGCTCACGCGGCTTCGCGTGCCTGGGTCCGCCTTCAATAACCAAAATATCAAGGCCCTGGGCGGCTAGTTCTTTGGCGACTACCCCTCCACCGCCACCTGCTCCGATGATAATGACATCACGCATCAGCGGTCACTCACTTTCTTGCGATCCTGGTAGTAGCCCTTCAACTCATTCCAACCGTCGACGCTTCCTGCGTCGTACTTGGCGAGATCCCAACCAACGGGCCGAGACGTTACGCCGAGTTTGTCGGCGTCGAACGTCGTCCACTCGCTAAAGGTGCCGAACGCCGAGAACTCCAGGAGTGCGCCAGAGACGAACTGCAGGAGCCCAGAGACCGAACCACGAACGGGCTCAGGCAATTTGCTGTCGATCATCTTGACGAGGTTGGAGTCCGGGCCTTCGAGCAGTTCAAAGACCTGGGCCTTCTTCTCGAACGACAGGCGGGAGAAGGGCGACTGGAAGACTCCGACCGCGGACGAGGGGTCGACCCGAACTGCCTGGGTGTTGAGCAGCAGGGCGATCAACGTAGAGAGCGGGATCGTTTCGTCATTGCGCAACAACCACTTCAGCACTTTGTCTAGGGAAGACAAATCGATGAGCGGAAGATTCGGCAGACCGGGAATCTTAATTCCGATGTCGCCGAGGCCGGTGGCCAATGCCTGAGCCAGCGGGGTGGCTAGTTGATCAGGCAGTGGCACGTAGTTGTCCAGGGACTCGATCAGGAAGTCCGGCGTCCGAGTGTCGAGCCCTCCTGGGCCCGTGCTCTCGGTTCCCTGGGCCCTGGAATAGGCGTCCTCACCGGGAACGACGAATACCGCGAGACCTTTGTAGACATCGCGGCCGATCTCTGCGAGCAACTTCTTCACCAGGTCGAGAACGAGACCCGCAGATTGTGCTTGTTGTGCATTGGCAAGCGCCTGTGCAGTCGGGGCGCTGGTACTGGTCGCGGTGAGTGCTCCGAGCACTCCCACGCTGGCCAGAAATGTGCGACGAGCTAGGGGTGTGTCCATAAGTACCTCCGAACGAGAGTGCCCCGAGCCTGCCACTGTTCGCAGGAATGTGGCATCGGCCACATGCACAGACATCCTTGGTCACGCCACTGCCTGGCATCAGGGTGGAGCCGATTAGCGCACCATCAGCGCGAGGCGCAGCAACAACTGGTCGCGAGCGTTGTCCAACCGACACCCCGTGAGTTCTTCGATCCGGTTGAGGCGGTAGACAATCGTGTTGCGATGGCAATGCATCTCAGCGGCCGTGTCGGACGTTGATCTATTGTTCTTGAACCAGCGATCGATCGTCTCGAGAAGGGGATCTCGCTTGTCGGCCGGTAGGCCCAAAAGCGGCCCGAAAGCACGCTCCCGAATGCGCACAGCAACTGGACGATTGCCGGTAATGAGCACTTCTGGAAGCCGATCGGCGAAGGTGGCAACCGTCGGGGTCTCCTCCGGAAGGCTGGCCAACACCATCTGTGCCATCCGGAACTCGGTGGCGATGTCGGCCAGCCCGACGAACGGGTCGGACACGCCGACCCACCCCTTGACTGATGCTCGGAGTCGCTTGAGGAGCAGCGACATCGGCGCGTCATTGAGCGTGACGAGTCCCACTTCGTGATCAGCGCGGAGACGCCACTCTGAAGCGAGCCCGCTGAGAGCCAGGCCGTCGGCGGGGGAGTCTGGCGGATGAGAGTGCGCCTCGAGGTGGCGGACCACGACGATGACGAGTCTGGCCTGATCGCTCAGGCCAAGGACCTGTACGGCCTCGGCGGCGAACTCCGGGTCGGCCGCCCTGCCCTCGAGCAACCCGTCGAGGATGGCCTGACGCCGTTCGGTGTGACGTCTCTTCAGCTCCAACTCACGCGTTCGATAGGCGTCGGCCGCGGCGACCGACATCAGGTCGATGAGGTGCATGACCTGCGCGGCGCTATCGAGGAGATCATCGATGCTGTCAGGGACGCGCTGGCGAGATTCGGCCAAGATCGCAGACCAGATCACCTCGGCGCCGATGCGATAGGCCTGGAGCAGGTCCTCGAGCGGAAAGCCCGCCTCGGCTCGCCCGCGAGCGGTCGCATAGGCCGCATCGAACGGGTCGGAGTCGGTAGGGATCTGGCCCGACAAGGTCTGCAGCGAACGCACCATGTTGTCGCGGCACGAACGCATCAGTTCGTCAGGCGGCACAAGATCGGTGCCGAGGTAAGCCGCCGACTTCTCGAGAAGGGCGTCACGCAGGACAACGCCGAGCTCCTCGGCGCGGGGGAGAAGGCGCTCGGTCAGCTCGCGAGTGACGGGGGTGGGATCGGGCCAGGAGCGAGGGCTGAGAGCGCCAGGTGGCAGACCAGGCATGCGACCAGGTTACGACGAGGTAATGGGTAGGTGTGAATATCGCACCGTCGCCTTACGGTCCTCTGAACTTGGGTTGTGCGCCCGCCTAGTGCTGTATGACGAAACTCACAGACTATGGCGTCGGTCCTTGGCATCGGTCCAAGGTTCCGCCACGGTAAGGGGACGATCGTCATCCCCGGTCGATCGTGGAACGCGGGGCGCATCTGCCAGTCCCGCCGAGAGGAGTACCCGAGCATGGGTGACAGCAACCAAGTTGAGGCCACGGGAGCGCAAGTCAAGCGGCGCACTTTCGTGGGGTACGTCATGGGCGGTGCCGGACTCGCCGTGGCGGCCGACATGACCGTCGGTGCTACTGAGGCCGAAGCGATCATCCCGATCCCCTCAGTGCCCCAAATCCCCGAACTTTACGATCTGAACGACTTCCTGACGCACTGCGCGCTTCCGACGTCGCAGTTGATCGCGATCAAGATCGATGAGAAGGGTGACGCGCATTTCGCGCTGCCGCGCTCGGAAGTCGGCCAGGGCCTGACGACCTCAATGGCGATGGTGATTGCTGACGAACTCGATCTGCCACTTGACCGCGTTCACGTGACGCTGGCACCAGCACGCCCAGAACTGCTGTTCAACCAGTTGACTGGCGGCTCGAACTCGATGATCTCGATGTACACCCCGCTCCGGGTGGCGTCGGCGATCGCCCGGAAGCGACTGCTCAAGGCGGCAGCGGTGCTGCTCGGCGGCAACATCAACCAGTTGGTCGTCAAGTTGGGCGTTATCGAACTTCCCGGTGTCGGGTCGGTGACCTTCGGTGAGGCTGCGGCCAAGGCAGGCACCGACAAGATCGAGAAGGAGGACGTCGAGCTCAAGCCGTCCGCCAAGCTCAAGGTCGTCGGCACTCCGCAGAAGCGCAAGGACGCTCGCGCGGCGGTCACGGGCGAAAAGAAGTTCGCCATGGACCTGAAGGTTCCGAACGCGCTGCCCACCATGCTCGTGCGCGCTCCTGATCTGAACGGTAAGCCCAAGTCGATCGGCAACAAGGCCGAGCTTCTCAAGATGCCGGGCGTGACTCACGTTGAGATCATCCCTACCGGGGTGGCCATCCGCGCCAAGACCTTCGGCCAGTGCATTGAGGCCATCCGGAAGGCATCGGTCACCTGGACCGCAGGAACCGTTCCTGGCAAGGACGCCGACGACATCCGCAACGAGATCCGCAAGGCTGAGTTGCCGCTTGTCGCGCCCAAGCTTGGTGCGATCAGTGTCGAGGGCGAGTTCACCTTCCACTTCCGCAGTGGTTCACCGCTCGAACCCAACTGCGCCATTGCCGACGTCAAAGGTGGCAAAGCAACCATTTGGGGCTCGCTAAAGTCGCCTCAAGACACCCAGGGCCGGGTCGCCGAGGCTATCGGTACCTCGAAGCTCAATGTCACGGTGAACGTGGTCGAGGGCGGCGGCTCGTTCGGTCGCAAGCTCTTCAGTGACGCTGCGGTCGAAGCCGCACAAGCATCGAAGGCTTTCGGTGCGCCCGTGAAGTTGATGTGGCACCGAGCTGACGAGCCACGCCAGGGTCGGGTGCACCCCATGACTACGTCGCGGGTGCGCGCCTCGGTCCTGCTCGGAACCGTGGTGACCTTCGAACAACGACACACCAGTGTGAGTACCGACTTCACGCACGGTCTAGGTGACCGGCTGACCGCGCAGGTCGCGGCCCTGCCGACTGGCCTTGCCAACCTGGCGTTCTCGCAGACGATCTTCCTACTCACCCAGGAGATCCCGTACAACTTTGGTGTCGTCACCCAGTTGCTGAACGAAACGAACTTCGACTTCAAACGGTTCAACACCAGTTCGGTACGAAACATCTACTCGCCCGATGTTCGCTGTGCCAACGAGCTGATCGTGGATCAGATCGCCAAGCGACTAAGACAGGACCCACTGCAGTTCCGCCTCCGCCACGCGAAGAGCAAGGTCGTGCGCGGTGTCCTCGAAAAAGTTGCCGAGATGGGCGATTGGGGACGGTCGATGCCGGCCGGAACGGCGCAGGGTATTGCGGTCCACAAGGAGTACAAAGGTGCGACCGCCGTCCTTGTCGAGATCGACTGCCGGCCGGAGACGGTCAACCGGAAGGTGCGCGATGCCGTGACCGGTCCGCGTGTGACCAAGGCGTACGTCGCAGCGGATGTCGGTCTGTGCATCAACCCATTGGGCGTCAAGGCCCAGATGATGGGCGGATTCATGGACGGTATGGGTCAGGCGCTGACCTACAGCAACCACCTCAAGGACGGACACTTCCTGGAGGCGAGCTGGGATAACTCGGCCTACGCCCGCCAGTGGAACACCCCGTTCGAGTTCAACTGCGAGATCGTCGACTCGGGGAGCAAGAACCCCGGAGGTGTCGGGGAGGCTGGAGTCGCCGCATCGATGGCTGCCACAGCCTGTGCCTACGGCCGTGCGGTCGGCAAGATGCCGACCGAGTTCCCGATCAATTTCCGAGATGAACTGCACTTCGAGCCGAAGTCGTTCACGCCATCCGTACCCGCGGCGCCCACCGACGGCCTGCAGTTCACCTACTGAGGAAGCGACCATGCCAACGCATACATTCAAGCTCAACGGCGAAAAGGTCACCGTCGACGTCGAAGACGACGTGCGCCTCCTGTGGGTGCTGCGTGACGTTCTCGGGGTCACCGGCCCTAAGTACGGCTGCGGGATCAACGTCTGCAAGGCCTGCACCTCCCACTTCAACGGGAAGGCCTTCAACCCGTGCTCGGTGCCGATCGACAAGATCTCTGAGGACGACGAGATCACCACGATTGAGGGCCTTGCTGACACCACGCCCGGTGAGGGACTGCACCCCATGCAGGACGCCTGGATTGAGGAAGATGTCGCCCAGTGCGGCTACTGCCAGCCGGGCCAGATCATGGCGGCCGTGGCGCTGGTGAACAAGGTTAAGAAGGAAGGCCGAGCCATCTCCGAAGCCGACCTCGACACCATTCGCAACGTCTGTCGATGCGGCACCTACCCGAGGATTCGTGACGCCATCCGTCGGGGCGAAAAGCAGATGTCGTAGCCCGACATCCCAGATGCAGGAATGCCCGGAGGGGTGCCAGAGCGGCTCCTCCGGGCATTCGTGTACGTCAGGGCGCAAAGAAGCGTCGTACGATCGAGTGAATGACCACACCCTCGGACCCGCGGCTTCGCACGCTCACGTCGCTGCGGCAGGTCCGCGACCTGATGGATCGCCGTTATGCCGAGCCTCTCGATGTGGAGGCCCTCGGGCGGGCAGTTCATCTGTCGGCCGGGCACCTCAGCCGGGAATTCAAGGCAGCCTATGGAGAGTCGCCATACTCCTACCTGATGACACGGCGAGTCGAGCGCGCAATGGCCCTCCTGCAGCGTGGGGACCAGACCGTGACCGAGGTGTGTTTCGCGGTGGGGTTCTCCTCGCTGGGAACATTCAGTACCCGGTTCTCTGAACTTGTCGGGATGCCCCCGAGTGAATATCGGCGAACCTCGGCAGGGCCCGACGCGGGCATCCCGCCGTGCGTCGCCAAACGCGTCAGCAGACCGATCAGGAATCAAGAAGCACCACATTCAGCGGGCGGCCTAACGTAACCCTCATGAACCTCACCATTCACCAGTGCTTCTTGCCTCACACCGACTTTGACGCCTCCATCGCGTTCTATCGCGACGCACTTGGCTTCGAACTTCGCAACGATGTCGAGTACGGCGGCGTGCATTGGGCCACGCTGGGCCCGCCGAACCAGCCCGACGTGTCCGTCGTCTTGACCCCGCCAGCAGGTGGCGACCCCGGTGTCACACCAGAGGAGCTCTCCGTCGTACGAGAGATGATGGCCAAGGGGACATACGCCGGAATCAACCTTGCGACACCGAACGTGGACGCGGCCTTTGCCAGCCTGGAGTCGGCTCTCCCAGATGGTGCGGATGTCGTACAGGAACCGACCGACCAACCATGGGGCATTCGCGACTGCGCCCTTCGTGACCCAGACGGCAACATGATTCGAATCTTCGAAGTACGTTGATCTCCAGCACTTTTCGCTGAGCCAATCAGATTGCGAGTTCATGAGCGCTAAGACCCCCGCCAAGGCCGTGAGCATTGACGAGCATGCCGCAGACCACCACGACGTCATCCGCGTCCTGGGTGGTCGCGAGAACAACCTGCAGAACATCAGTGTTGAGATCCCCAAGCGACGTCTCTCGGTCTTCACCGGAGTCTCTGGATCCGGCAAGAGTTCGCTGGTCTTTGGCACCGTGGCCGCGGAGTCCCGCCGGCTGATCGATGAAACCTATTCGACGTTTGTGCAGGGCTTCATGCCGAACTTGCCTCGTCCCGAGGTCGACTCGATGGAAGGTCTGACGACCGCGATCATCGTCGATCAAGAGCGGCTGGGCGCCAACGTGCGCTCGACGCTGGGCACCGTGACTGACGGGTACGCCATGTTGCGTAGCTTGTTCAGCCGCTTGGGTGATCCATACATCGGTGGACCCACCGCCTTCTCCTTCAATATCCCGACGTCCAAGGCCAGCGGGGTCATGACCAATGCCAAGGGTGAGAAAAAGATCGTGAAGAACGCGATCTACCTTGGCGGCATGTGTCCAGACTGTGAGGGTCGAGGGACCGTCTCAGACCTGGATATGACTGCCATCATTGACGATTCGAAGTCACTGGTCGACGGAGCCATTCTGGTCCCTGGTTATACGGCCGACGGCTGGATGGTGGCGCCGTACAAGCAGGTCGTGCCCCCGGACGTGCCGTTGAGAGACCTCAGCGAGGAGCAGCGTCAGGATTTGCTGTACGCCGAGCCTCGGAAAATCAAAGTGGAGAAGATCAACGTCACCTTCGAGGGGCTGATCCCCAAGATCCGCAAATCGATGTTCAGCAAGGACCGGGAGTCGCTCCAGGCGCACATCAAGACCTTTGTCGAACGGGCCGCAGTGTTCCAACAGTGTCCGGGCTGCGAGGGGACTCGTCTCAACGCTTCGGCTCGTTCGGCGAAGATCAAGGGCCGCGACATCGGCGAAGTGACCGCGCTGCAGATTAGTGACCTTGCCGAGTGGCTGCGAACTATCGATGACGGATCCGTCGCGCCACTGATCGGCTCGTTGCTTCATCTTTGCGACACGATGACGGAGATCGGGCTGGGGTATCTGTCCCTCGATCGCCCCTCGGGCACGCTCAGCGGCGGAGAGGCCCAACGAACCAAGCTCGTGCGTCACCTCGGTTCAGCCCTGACGGATGTGACCTACGTCTTCGACGAACCCACGATTGGACTTCACCCGCACGACATCGAGCGGATGAACACCCTGCTGCTGGAACTGCGCGATAAGGGCAACACCGTGTTGGTGGTTGAGCACAAACCCGAGACGATCGCGATCGCTGACCACGTCGTCGATATGGGGCCCGGGGCAGGGAGCAACGGTGGGAAGGTCGTCTTCGAAGGCACTGTAGAGGAACTACGCGGAGCCAATACCACTACAGGGCAACATCTTTCGTATCGCGCATCGTTGAAGGATGAGGTTCGTAGCTCCACGGATGTGATGGAGGTTCGCGGGGCTTCGACACACAATCTCCAAAACGTCGATGTCGACATTCCGCTCGGTGTGCTCACGGTTGTTACCGGCGTTGCCGGGTCTGGGAAGAGTTCGTTAATCCACGGCGCGCTGGAGGGTCGCGAGGGCGTGGTGTCCGTAGACCAGGCTCCCATCAAGGGCTCCCGTCGCAGCAACCCTGCGACCTATACGGGTCTGCTCGACCCGATCCGTAAGGCCTTCGCTAAGGCCAACGACGTCAAGCCAGCAATGTTCAGCGCCAACTCCGAGGGTGCCTGCCCGACCTGCAACGGAACTGGCGTGATCGTGACCGAGCTGGGCTTTATGGAGTCGGTGTCCGCGCCCTGCGAAGACTGCGGTGGAAAGCGCTTCCAGGCATCGGTTCTTGATTTGCGACTCGGCGACCTCAACATTGCGGAGGTACTCGACTTGCCGGTGGCCGAAGCCTTGGAGTTTTTCTCCAATGGCCCGGCGAAGACGCCGGCCGCGGCATCGATCCTGACCCGGCTGGACGAGGTTGGGCTTGGCTACCTGCGCCTTGGTCAGCCCCTCAACACCTTGTCTGGCGGTGAGCGTCAGCGAGTCAAACTCGCGATGCACATGAAGGACAAGGGTGGAGCCTACATCCTGGACGAGCCCACGACCGGTCTGCACCTGGCCGATGTCGAGAACCTCTTGCAACTGCTCGATCGCCTTGTGGACCAAGGAAAGTCGGTGATCGTCATCGAGCACCACCAGGCGGTGATGGCACACGCTGACTGGATCATCGACCTCGGCCCAGGTGCGGGTCATGACGGGGGCCAGGTGGTGTTCGAAGGTCCACCCGCGGATCTCGTTGCCAAGAAGTCAACACTGACGGGCAAGCACCTGGCCGCGTATGTGACGACCTAAACGTGAAGCGGGTCAGTCCTCGTGAATCGGCTGTTTGGGCAGCTTCTTCACCCGGTGACGCCGCTTGGGCCGAGCAGGAATCATGCCGCGCATTTCCTCTAGTCGGCCAAAGCACAGCAGGCGGTCTTCTGCCTCGAGGATGACGTTGCGGGACGGGTTTGGCGTCACCGCCGTGCCACGGTGCAGGGTGAGAACGGTGATGTCGCGGTCGCTGAGTCCGGAGTCGCCCAAGGTTTTGCCGACCATGTCGGCTTCCCCGTGGACCGCGATCTCAGCCACGCCGTACCCGCTTGAAACGCTGAGGCGCTCATGGACATCGACCTGGGGAAATCCGACCTGGTGGGAGATGTAGTCGATGATGGCGCCCGCGACATCGAGGTCGGTGGCTGCCTCGATACCTTCAAGACCGGGGGAGGAGTTCACCTCCATGATCAGCGGTCCATCGTTGCCCTCCAGCATGTCAACACCGGCAACGCGCAGGCCCATGATCCGCGCCGCACGTACGGCAATGCGCTCGGCATCGGAATCGAGAGTGACCGGCTCGACCGAGCCGCCGCGGTGGACGTTTGACCGGAACTCGTCACCCTTGGCAACCCGCCTCATGGCTGCGACGACGCGGTCGCCCACGACGAGAGCACGGATGTCGCGGCCCTTGCTCTCTTTCACGAAGCGTTGAATGAGGACCTGCTGACGGGTGCTGTGCAAGGTCTCGACGATGGCTTCGGCGACCTTTCGCTCGGGCGCGAGAATGACGCCGATGCCCTGGGTGCCCTCCAGGAGTTTCAGGACAACGGGCGCACCGCCGACGCGCTCGATGGCCGGCAGCACATCGGCGCGGTCCCGGACGAAGGTGGTGTCGGGCATCAGGATGTTGTGGCGGGACAGAATCTGAGTGGCGCGTAGCTTGTCGCGGGAATTCGTAATCCCCCAGGAGGTATTTGGGGTGTAGACGTCCATCTGTTCGAACTGCCGGACGACCGCGGTGCCGAAGTACGTGATGGAGTTGCCGATGCGGGGCAAGATCGCGTCATAGTCCGAAAGTTGTTTCCCGCGGAACTGAAGGTCAGGCTGGTCCCCAGAGAGGTCGATCGCGAAGCGCAGGGTGTTGAGCACTTTGACCTCGTGACCACGATCCAGTGCGGCAGACCGCAGTCGACGAGTGCTGTAGGCGCGTGGGGCACGGGAGAGGAGGGCGAGCTTCATCAAATTCTTTCAGCACGAGGAAGGTGTGGGACCGGATCAGATGCCTGATTGGATACCAGGTGTGACTGACCATCAAACCATCGTCGCCGGCTGGCGCGAATGGGTATCACTCCCTGGGCTTGGAGTGCCATGGCTCAAGGCCAAGTTGGACACCGGCGCCCGATCCTCTGCGATTCATGCTTTCCATCTCAGTGAGTTCGAGCGCGAGGACGCCACCTGGGTACGGTTCGCGGTGCACCCATGGCAAAAGTCGGCGGATGATGAGACATGGATGGAGTTGCCCTTGCTCGATCGTCGGCTCGTGCGCAGTTCGTCAGGGCACGTACAACGCCGACATGTCGTGGTGATGCCGGTGAGCATTATGAAGGTGACGGTGGACGCCGAAGTGACTCTCAGCCGGCGCGACGAAATGGGTTTCCGAATGCTGCTGGGCCGGGAAGTGTTGCGTCAGGGTTACCTCGTGGACCCCTCCCGCTCCTACCTTGGCGGTCGCCCCAAACGCAGTGTCCGCCGCAAGAATCGGGGGCGCTGACGATGGCGCGGACATCATTCCCGATGGGCCCGGTACGCGTTCGGGCTGGGATCTCGAAAGAGGTCGAGATCCCTATCACGCGACTGGTCACCGGCGCCGATGTGAGCCTGCCCGTGCAGGTTGTGCACGGCCGCGAGGATGGACCCGTTGTGTGGGTCAATGCCGCGATCCACGGGGACGAGGTTGCCGGTGTCGAAGTTATCCGACGCGTCCTGTCAGTTCTGTCGGCCAAGACCCTCCGCGGCACGGTGCTCGCAGTTCCCGTCGTCAATGTTCTGGGGTTCATGGCGGGGGACCGGTATCTCCCTGACCGGCGAGATCTCAATCGGTCTTTCCCGGGGTCTCGCAGAGGGTCGCTAGCGGGCCGTATCGCCCACCTGTTTATGCACGAGGTCGTGGATAAGTGTTCGGTCGGCATCGACCTGCACACCGGCGCTGATCGACGGACGAACCTGCCGCAGATTCGTGCGGACCTAGATGACTCGCAGACCCTGCGACTGGCCGAGGCATTTGGTGCCCCGGTCATGCTGCACGCCAAGTTGCGTGATGGCTCGTTGCGCCAGGCTGCCCGCGATCGCGGAGCGACGGTTTTGCTCTACGAAGGTGGGGAGGCCTGGCGCTTCGACGACTTCGCGATTGACGCTGGCGTCGCAGGTGTCCTTCGGGTCCTCGCATCACTCGACATGATTGGTCCCGTTCCCGTCGCGGATCGCAAGAGTGTGGCGTGCTCGGAGAGCAGTTGGGTGCGCGCTCGCGGCACCGGAGTCCTGCAGTGGGAAGTAGAACTTGGTGAACGCGTCGAGACCGGACAGCGTCTCGGTGGACTGTCGGACACCTTCGGGCGGCGGGTGCGGTTGGTGCATGCAGATCGGACCGGCATCGTCGTCGGCCTCAATCGAGCACCACTGGTCAATTCCGGTGATGCCCTAGTGCATCTCGCGCGATAAGCCTCATGCGGTAGAGATGGTGCCGGATCCGATCTTGCGCTGTGCGTCCTTAAGGACGTCCTCGGAGAATGTCGGCGTCTTCGCGCTGGTGTCGGTGATCGCGAGCACGACCCAGTTCTCACCATGCAGATAAGGCAGGCGCGGGGCCCGCGTGGTGGATTTGAGGCTACGGACAAGCGGCTCAGGGCCCCGCTTGGCATCGTGGAGCGCGAGGAGGTAGCCCGTCTTGCCGCTCCTGCACTGGATCCCACCGGGTGATCCGACCTTCCCAGCCGTGGAGGTCGGTTTCGCGCTCTGGAACGGTGTGCTTGGACAACCGAGTTTGGTCGCCATCGTGGTCAGTTGCGCTTGGGTGACCGTACCGCCGGGGGCTGCCTCATCCTTCGCGCTGGGGCTCGCGGTCGCCGGATCGGAGGTGGGCGCCGAGGTTTCCGTTGCGGCAGAAGGCGATTCGGCAGTCTCGGACGACGGCGCGTCCGAGACGGCTGAGTCCGGCGCGGCGGATGCTGCCGGGCTGGTGGCGGACGCTCCGGCCGACGTCACGCTCGGTTCGCCGCCATTACTTGAACAGCCAGCGAACGCCAGGGTGGCGGCCGTCGCAGCGACGAGAGCAGAGCTGGTGCGCATGGTCAGTCCTATCCGATGAAAGTGTCCGGGACCTGGGCTGCGTACGCCCACGAGTCAACCTAGTGAATAATCCCAGGTAATGAAAACGATCACTTCGCGTATTGCTGCCGTATGGCTGGCCATCATGCTAGTCGCGGCAACCGTTGTCGGCGGTGCACCGGCCGTGGCAGCCGCGCCTCAGAGCCCACCCGCTGCTCTGCCCGCGACGCTCAAGGTCGGGACCGAGGGGGTGTATTCGCCGTTCAGTTACAAGGAAAACGGGGAGCTTACTGGCTTCGACGTCGATGTGATGCGGGCGATCGGCCGGGAGTTGGGGGTCAAGATCCAGTTCGTCGTTGTGCCTTGGGATTCGATGTTCGACGCGTTGCGAGCCGGACGTATCGACGTGATCGCCAACCAGGTGAGTTACAACGCCGAACGCGCCGGGCTGTACGACCTGTCCAAGCCCTACGTCGAGTCCACCGGCGTCGTGGTCGTGGCCGAAGACAACGATGACATCAAGGGTCTGAAGGACATTCGCGGGAAGCGCGCCGCGGAGAACATCACCAGCAACTGGGCAGATGTTGCCCGCAAGAACGGCGCGAAAATCGTCGGGGTGAACTCCGCGGACATCGCGTTGAAGGCCTTGAAGCAGGGGCGCGTCGACACTGTTGTCAACGACAAGCTGGCGATTTCGTACGCGATCAAGAATCTCGGCTCGAATGCCGGAGTCAAGATCGTCCAGGAAACCGACGACAAGTCGCGCGCAGTCCTCGCGGCGCGCAAGGGCACCGGCTATATGCCGCAACTCAACCGCGCGATAGCGACCTTCGAGAAGAACGGCACGACCAAGAACCTGTACGACAAGTACTTCTCCGCGGAGGCGAAGCCGCAGAGCGACTGGGACCTGGTGGCCTCGAATGCATGGCCGATGGCGGTCGCCGCGATCAAGGTCACGTTGTCCCTCACGGCCATCGCCTTCGGCCTCGGTCTCGTTGTCGGTCTAGGGATTGCGCTGGCACGCATGTCCTCGAATCGCGCCGTCAGCGGCCCTGCGAGGCTGTACATCTCTTTGATGCGTGGCATCCCAGTGCTCGTGCTGTTGTTCCTGGTCTTCTTTGGCCCCAGTCAGTTTGGGGTCAACCTGCCGTCCTACCTCGCGGCCGTGATCGCCTTGACTCTCAACGTCTCGGCGTACTGTGCCGAAACCATCCGAGCGGCGATCCAGTCGATTCCGGGTGGGCAGTGGGAGGCCGGACGGACGGTCGGGATGGATTACCGCACCACCTTGCGGCGCGTCATCATTCCGCAGGCCGCCCGGAGCGCCGTTCCGCCGCTGTCGAATACGTTGATTGAGTTGCTTAAGTCGACCTCGCTCGTGTCTGTCATCTTGTTGACGGACCTGCTGTTGGTGGCTCAGCAGGCGGCGGCACCGTCTGGCCGATTCTTCACGATGTACCTCTTTGCGGCGCTGTACTACTGGCTCATGGTCGTGCTGCTGACCGCCATCCAGAACCGGGTTGAGGCCCGAGTGAGCAGGTTTGTGTCATGACCAATCTCGTTCAGGTCGACCACCTCAAAAAGGCGTTTGGCGACAAGGTGGTGATCGAGGATGTGTCCTTCGGCGTGCCCGAAGGCTCCGTCACCGTCATCCTGGGCCCTTCGGGCAGTGGCAAGACCACCCTCTTGCGTTCGCTCAACGGGTTGGAACTGCCCGAGGCCGGACGCGTGCGCATCGGAGATGCCGAGGTCGACTTTGCCGACGTGACCCCAGACAAGCGCGGGCGACTGTCGGCGAAAGCGCGCGAGAGCGTACGTGCACTGACTGCCCAAAGCGGCTTCGTCTTCCAGGGGCATCACCTCTTCCCCCACCGCACGGCGTTGGAGAACGTGACCGAAGGTCCGGTTGTCGTTCAGGGTGTGCCCGCTCCCCAAGCACAGGAGGAGGCCAACGCCTTGCTGGCCAAGGTCGGGCTGGCCGAGCACGTCAACAAATACCCGCACCAGTTGTCGGGCGGACAACAGCAACGAGTGGGCATCGCCCGTGCCCTCGCAATTAAGCCGCGACTCGTGTTATTTGACGAACCCACGTCGGCGCTTGACCCAGAACTCGTGGGCGAAGTCCTCGAGGTCATGCGCGACCTAGCGCGTGAAGGTTGGACCATGGTCGTGGTGACCCACGAGATCAAGTTCGCTCGCCAGGTCGCCGATCAGGTGCTATTCATCGACCGCGGCCGCGTGATCGAGCAAGGATCACCCGCCGAGGTCATCTCGAACCCGCAACAGCAGCGGACCCGAGGCTTCCTCAAGCGAATCCTCGAACCGATCTGAGGGACACCACGGGAAGACCAGGGGAAATTATCCGCCGCGGTCGACCAGCGTCCTACCTCACGCCGGTCGAGCCTGGACGGCACACGCCGGTCGAGCAGGCGAGCGCCCTAGCTCGAGCAGGCGAGCGCCCTAGCGCGAGCCGTGTCGAGACCTCCCCTGGGGATCAGCGTGGTCTCGATACGGCCTCGGCTACCGCCTCGACCTACTCGACCGGCGTTGGAGAGAACTGTTGGTCGAGCAGGCGAGCGCCCTAGACGACATACGCCGGTCGAGCAGGCGAGCGCCCTAGCGCGAGCCGTGTCGAGACCTCCCCGGGGGTGAGCGTGGTCTCGATACGGCCTCGGCTAGCGCCTCGACCTACTCGACCGACGTTGCGGGAATTAGTCCCAACCGGCGTTAGGTGGCTGCGTCGAGGGCTGCGGCTACCCGCTGGTGCGCCTCCCAGATCTGCGCTGGCAGGCCATCGAACTGGCGCAGGTGCTTCTCGCGGAACCCCATCTCTTGCTGCCACCGGGCCACATCGATTCGCAGGATGCGGTCGAGGTCGGCCAGGCCCTGCTCATCGAGACCGTCGAGATTGAGCTCCTCACGCAAGGGGATGACACCCACGGGTGTCTCTTGACCTTTGACCTCGCCGTCCTTGTACTGCATCAGCCACAGCAACGCGCGCAGATTCTCGCGGTAGCCCGGCCACAGGAAGTGCCCGTCCTCAGCGTCCCGCTGGAACCAGTTGACGTGGGCGAAGATCGGGGTCTCTTTTGCAGCACCGATGACGTCCAGCCAGTGCTTGGCGTAGTCGCCTTCGCCGTAGGACAGGAACGGCCGCATCGACATCGGGTCGTAGCGCAGAACGCCTTCAAGTCCGTCGGCCGCCGATGTGGCCTCGGCTCCGAGAGTGAGGCCGTCGTACACGCCCTCGGCGATGTCGTGGATCGCCCGGATGAGCGGCTCACGATCGCGGGTGCGTCCGCCGAAGATGATGCCGTCGATCGGGACCCCCTTGGGGTCCTCAAAGTCGTCAGCCACATTAGGGACGTTGGCCAACGTGGTGGTGAACCGACTGTTGGGGTGCGCCCAGGGTGCGTCGGCATCGGCGGGGGAGCGGTCGGCGATCCGCTCGCCCTTCCAGTCGAGCCAGCCGTCGAGGTCCTCGGGCGGGTTCTTGGACTTGCCCTCCCACCAGACCTCATGGCTTTTCTCGTTGTACGCGACATTAGTGAAGATCGACTTCGTCCCGGGCGCGATGGAGTCCAACGCAGTCGGGTTGGTCTTCTCATTGGTGTCCTTGGCGACCCCGAAAACGCCGTTCTCGGGGTTCATCCCATACAACTTGCCGTCGTCGCCGACCCACAGCCAGGCGATGTCGTCGCCGTAGAACTCGACGTAGTAGCGGTCGCCTAAGGCATCCGGGGCGAGTGTCATCGCCAGGTTGGTCTTCCCGGACGCGCTCGGGAAGCCGCCGCAGATGTGCCACTTCTTGCCGGTCTGCTTGTCGGTGATACCCAGCAGCATGAACTGCTCCACGAGGAAGCCGTTCTTCCAGCCGTCGTAGGAGGCCTGCCGCAGTCCGTGCGCGATCTTGCCCAGGAGTGCATTGCCGCCGTATGAGGAGCCGTAGTGCAGGATCGTGCGCTCGTCGGCAACCGTGACGAAGTAGCGCTGGTCGTCGTCGGTACCTTGCCCGAGGTTCTCCAGGTCACCCGTGACGTGCACTGCGCGTATGAAGGAATCGCCGAGATCATTGACGTACTCGACACCGACCCGCGCCATGCGATTCATCTGGAGAACAACCCCACGGTTGTCCGTCACTTCAACGCCTGCCGCGAACTTTTCAAGCGGGTTGCCTTGCGGAGACATCAGATAGGGGATGACATACATCGTCTTGCCGGCGGAAGCACCCCGCATCAGCCCTTCGAGCTTTGGCTTCATTTCTGAGGATGGACGCCAGTTGTTGTAGACCCCGCGATCACTCTCGTCGCTAGTTGCCACGATGGTGCGCTGCTCGGCGCGCGCGGTGTCCTTGAAGTAGGACCGCGAGTAGTAGAGCCCGTCTCCGGCCGGGGCGAGTTCACCAGCCTCGACGGCCTCGGCCAGGAGCCGGTCGTCGTCTCCTGACCCCACAACCTCGACACGAGCTGCGCCGGTGATCTCGGCCCAGTGCGCGACGTAGTCGCGAACATGCCGGTTGGTTAGGCCAGCTTCATCCAGCGCCTGTATGACATCCACCATCTACCTGCCCCACCTTTCAGGGAGTACGTCGGTTGATCGCACCGTACCTGGCCGGTGAATGGATGCGGATGAGGTGAGACACATTGATCGGTTTAGGCACTCAACACTGTGCACTTGAACGATCCAGACTGGTGACTCGACCCGCCCGGATCGCGCACGTTCGGTGAACTGGACGCACCTCGAGGTTGGATGGCGTCCATGCGTGAAAACACTCTTGCGATCGTCCAGGCTGGTGGTCAGGGATCTCGGATGGGGGTTCTGACAAAGGAGCGGGCCAAGCCCGCTCTGCCATTTGGCGGGTCCTACCAACTGGTCGACTTTCCGCTCACCAATTTGCACCACAGCGGGATTGAGCAGGTCTGGTTGTGTTTGCAGTACCAAGCCGATTCGCTGCATGACTTGGTCGCAAACGGCCGTCCGTGGGATCTCGACCGCACACGTGGTGGTTTGCGACTGGTGTTTCCGCGGCAGACCGGCGACACCGGGGGAGACCTCGATGAGGGCTTTGCGACCGGTAACGCCGACCAGCTGTATCGGATCCGCGAGGACATCTCGGGCTCTGACGCCGACGTGGTGCTCGTGATGAGCGCAGACCACATCTATCGGCTGGACTACCAGGAGGTGCTCCGCACACACCGGGAGTCCGGTGCCGAATGTACGGTCGTGACCACGGTCGTTTCCTCGGACGCGGAGGCCAGCGCGCACGCCACGGTGACGACCACCAAGACGGGCAAGGTGAAGGCGTTCGCCTACAAGCCGAGCAAGCCGAGCACCCGGACGATTGCCACCGAGGTGTTCGCCTATGACCGCAAGGCCCTCGTGCGGGCGCTCGAAGAGTTGGGTAGCCGACTCAGCGATGATTCCGACCACGATGATTCAGGCCTCGGCGACTTTGGCGACCACTTGATTCCGTGGTTTGTCGGACGCGGGAAGACCTTCGCTCACGCCCAGCCGGGATATTGGCTCGATGTGGGTCGACCGGAGACCTACCTGGAGGCCCATCGTGATCTGCTGGGCGGAAAGGCCGCCGTCTTTGATTCCGACTGGCCGATCCTGACGCAGCAGCCGCAGCGAGAGGCGGCGCGCATCCATCGCGGCGCTCTGATCGAGGACTCGCTCCTCAGTCCCGGAGCCGTCATTTCGGGAACGGTCCGCAGGAGCGTGATCGGGCCTGGCGTGGTCGTGGAACGCGATGCGGTGGTGAGTGACTCAATCCTGTTCGCGGACAGCGTTGTTCGGGCAAAAGCCGACGTTGCGTGGTCTATTCTCGACGAGCGCGTAACGGTAGGGCGCGGCGCCAAGATAGGCGGGCGCCCACGCAAGCGCCCGGTGCCGAGTGAGTCGATCACGATGCTCGGCACCGGGGCTCGCGTTCGTGCAGGGGGACGTGTGGAGCTTGGTAATCAGCTAGAACCGAGAGCACGACGCTGACTGCGAATCCCGAGGAGCATGTCGAGGGCCAGGAAGGCGAGCAGACTCAGCCCCAGGAGTGGCATAGACCATCCGATCAGCGCCGTAATCGCCCCGATCCCCAGCAACGCTGGCCAAGGTGCCTGCCGAAGCGAGCCGCGCGGGTATGCACGCGGTAGGCGAAGGCCTTCGCCTCGGGTCGGACGGCGCTGCCACAACATGCGATAACCCAGGAGGATGAGGGTGATGAGGGCGATGCCGAGCGCCATCAGTGCCAGTTCGTTGACGACACCGAACAGCGATCCCATGTGGATATCGATGCCCCACCGGGCCATTTTGGCCATGAATGGGTAGTCCTCGAAGCGCACGATGTCGGTGACCTGCATCGTGGCCGGATCGACCGCAGCCACGTCAACCTGGGTCGGCCAGCCACGATCGACCTCGGTCACCGTCCATGCTGCGTCTGGCGCAGCAGCTGGCGCGACCTCGATTTTTGCGGCGTTGATTCCCCCTTCGCGAGCTGCGGCGACGACGTGATCGATATGCCCAAGGTCGTCGCCCGCCAGACCCGACTGCCCATGGCCGGCGTGCTCGCTATGCCCCGCGGCTTCTCCCGCTCCGGTGTCGACCGCTGGTGCCAGCCAACTGAGTTGGCTGCGTACCTCTTCAATCTTGGCCCCTGCGTGGATCGACCAGGTCAAGCCGGTCACTGACAAACCCAGCATGCCGATCAGTGCCACCGCGCCGACGCGGCCGTGAAGACGTCGAGTCCACGCGCGGGTTCGTCCCGGCGTCGACTCTGTGGATCGTGGTGAGCGACGAATCCGGTTGAACCACAACACAATTCCACTAAGTGCGATCACCCAAAGCCACGAGGCCGCGAGCTCAGAGTAGTGCCGACCTGGGTCGCCGAGGTGCAACGAACGGTGCAGGTTTGACAACCAGGTTCGCAGGGGAAGGGACCCAGAGGTGCCATACGTCACCAGGACCCCTTGCGATGTCGCAGTTGCAGGATCGATAAAAACAGAGCGTGTTTCGGAGGCTGCGAGGGTGGGGTCGGCGAACATCACGCGCGTCGTGGCGCCTGCCTCTGGTGCGGGGCGGACAGACTGAACCTGGAGATCCGGCAGCACGGCGCGTGCGGTGGCCACCTGCTCAGTCAGGGGGAGTGGCGCGCCGGTTGTGCGCGAGTTGAGTTGGTCCTGGAAGACGATTCGCTCGGCCTGTGGCGCGATGGCGTAGAGCGTGCCGCTGACGGCGGCGGCAAGGATCAGTGGCCCGATGAAGATGCCGACATAGAAGTGAAGCCGCAAGACGAGTGCGCGGAACCATCCGCGCCCTGGCTCGACGGGCGGTGCGGGATCTTTTGATTGAGTGACGTGCGTGTCAGACATGGGTGCTCCTGGGTACAGCGAGGCAGGCCTACGGGCCTACCCCGTGCCCGCTCGGCGGGCGAAAGTAGTGGAAGGGCGCGGGAAGCTACTGGCCCAGGAGAGGTGGCCCGCGACGAGCGGGCGGCAGCGACTTCCAGAGGTCTCTGGGGTGCGCGCCAATCGGCTCCGCCCAGCGGACAAACTGGTGCGTACGGGCGCGAATAAGACTGGGAGCACTCAGGGTTCGCAGTCCAGCCGCGAGATACCCCGCGCGCTGGACGAGTTGGATTCCAGCACGTCGCGCCCGTTGCGCCAGACCGACCCCGCTCCAGGATTGTCCGGAGGCGGCGATGAGCCATCCAAGAAGTGCCGCAGCGCCGATGTGGGCCGCGAACATGCCCGGCGACGGCATGAGTGCGTGCGCGGCGTGACCACCGGACCCGGCAGTCACACTCTGCGGCGCGTGACCACGATGCTCAGCGACATACGAGACGCGAGCCGAACTACCGGATCCCATGGTCAGCACGGCGTGGGTCGCCAGTTGGTGCGCTAACAGCAGGGGAGCGGCGAACTCAAGTCGTGACGGCCGCAGCGCGAGGGGGAGTGTGAGGACGGTCAGCAACACCACGATCGCCGCGACAAGACCGAGTCCAGGAACTGGCCCGCCAGCCAGAACGTGAGCGCTTGCACCGCAGAGGACACCGCATAGCGTCAGCGCGATGGCACGGCAGAGACGCAGCCATGCTCGGGTGCGCTCGAGGCCTGTCACGATGGTTGAACGTACCAGTGGATCGGCCATATGGGGCCAAACTCGTGCGGCGGTGGTGAACCCAGCAAGGGGTCGGGAAGGTTTCAGGCGGTGAAGTGTCGCCAATGACCTTCCGACACGACCTCCACCGCGTCATCGACAACCGTGAGTGCAGTGGCGTCGTCGATTGCGTATGCAGGGTGCGACAGCCCCGCCGCCCAACGCTCTGCGTCGGCCATCGTGTTTTCGGGAAGGTCCGGATGATCAAGGTGAGGGAAGATTGAGAAGTCGATCAGTCCAAGGGCATGATCGCCCCCGCCCGGCCGCTGCCAGCCCACGAAGTCGGCGCCAATGTGCGGTGCCATGATCATGCTGCCAGCGCTGAATCCGACCCACAGTGTGTCGTCAAGCGTCGGGAGCAGGTCTGCTAATCCGGACTCGACCAACCAATGTGCGAGGAATATCGGGTCGCCGCCATTGACCAGGAGGACATCGGCGTCGCGGACCGCTCGCACCCAGGCATCACGATCGATGCTCAGCAGCACGCTGAGCTCCAGGACTCCGACCGATTTCCAGCCCAACTCAGTCATCGGGCACTGTGTCTCTCGTCCGGCGACGAATGCCCACGCGCGGGTCAGCCCGCCATGGTTGGCGTACGCCGCGGTCGGGATGCACAGCGCATTCGCCTCAGCGATCGGCTTGCCAAGTAAGTCCAGGAGTGCGCGATGAATGCTGGGATTCTTGATCCCGGCGGAGGTGAGCAACATCTTCATGGACTCACTCTTTCGGGTTCGGACTGCGGGGTCTATAGATGGCCAGGTTCACCAGGGCAAGCTGCACGTACCTGGCGACCTGCAGGCGCGGATCGCAGATCCCGGCGCTCGCACCCTCGGACTGTCGCCGACGCATGGGCTCGCGATCTCCGATCTTCCCGTGCATCACCGCGACCCGTTCGACCGACTGACTATCGCCCAAGCAATGCTCGAAGGACTGACCGTTGTCACGGCTGACACGCGATTCGCGGCCTACGGCATCGAGTTGCTGGAGGCGTAAACCGGGCTCGGGCGCTGCGCTTCTCCGTTGATCGGTTCAACCCCGATAATCTACATTATGTCAAGTAGCAGCTTGAGGGCTGCATCTGATGAATCACCGACGCCTCCCCGAGGCACTCCCCGCTCGGCGGCACGGTGAGCGTGGAAAGCGGATCTACTAACCACGCGGAGTAACCGTGATGACCTCGCAGGTGAAGGGGGCGCCGGAACGTTCGATCTGATGACAAACATCTCGCCTCAGGTTGCCTCTACGCCCGCCGATCGAACCTGCCTACGTCAAGGTCGAGCGCTCTAGGTCCGGGTCAAGCGGACGAGGTGTGCTGATTCACGAAGGTGGTCGCGTTGGTGAGCGCACGCGTGATGCTGCCTGAATCATGAAAGCGAGGCCAACGACGCACTGGCCGCACGCTAACAGTCGGGCTACTCCCTCGGACGATGTCGCCAACCAAATGCCGGCCAGGAGAATGACCGCACCCGCAACACATTGAATGTAACGACGGCTAATGGAAACCTCCCCCGGCTGGCTGATCGCTCATTTCGTGCGCCGCTCACGGCGCCTACGTCAGGCTACCGCGACAGAAATGCGTCGGTCGCGCGTGAAGGACTCAGGTAATGTCGCCAACCATGGCGGGGTTAGTAACTGCGTGCAGTGGCTCGACCGCTACGACGATCCTGACTCCCCCACTTGATCCGAACCGCCGCCTGTGCACCTTCTTCCGCTGAGTAACGTCAGCTCGAAATGCTGGCTCCCCTTGCCAGCCCGGGCCTCAATGCGTACCTGCCAGCAGGCACCGCGGTGATGCTCAGTTGTTAGCGTCTCGAGATGACTGCTGGAAGTGCCGACCTGTTACCGGAGTTCGCCCGGCGACTGGTTCGTACGGTGTTCGGCGCGCGTGCCACCGAACCGCATGCGCTAGCGGCTGGCGCCTGGTCTCAGGCGTTGCGAGCGGACTGTCGACGGCACAGCGGACGAGCTCACACCCAACCGCCGATAATCGAAGTCAGGTGCCTGAGCGGCGAATCGCTACCATGACGGGTGTTGCTCACACAGAATCCGATCGCTCGAGAGAAGGACGCGGTGGACGAGGACGCGCTCCAGCGGATCGTGGATTCGCTTGCTTCCCGGTTGTCTCGCTCGGTGGCTCTTGATGACCCCGGAATGCGCCTCCTGGCGGCGAGCCGCCATTTCGGCGACGAAGATCAGGCGCGTCTACTGTCGCTCGTGCAGCGTGAGATGCCTGCCGAGAACTCCAGATTCGCGTTGTCCCACGGGATTTCCAGTTCGACACGGGCCCAGAGCATCGGGCCATCTCCCGAACTCGGCGCGTCGGCGAGGGTTTGTGTGCCTGTCCGCTGTTACGGCGCATTGTTCGGATACCTCTGGCTGATAGACCCCGACGCGACGTTGAACGATGCGGATCTGGCCTTTGCCGAGAAAGCGGCACACGATGCCGGTTTGGTTTTGTACCGGCGGGTGCTCCACAACGAGCGCGCGCGAGAGCGGGAGGAGATGCATCTGCGCCGTCTCCTTTCGGCTGACACCGAGTTGCGGGCTCAGGCATGTGTTGAAGTTGACGACGAGCGCGCCCTAACCACCCCTAATTTTTGCGCGGTGGTTGTGGCTGAAGTTGAGACCTCCCACGGTTTGGCGGCGCATGTCTTCGAAATGGCGCTCCGAGGTGCGGCGGAGAACGCTGTCCGAGTGTTGCCGCCACGGTCAAGTATCCACCTCATTGAGGGCCGTCAACTGGTCCTGTTGGTAACTGGTGCCGTCGCATTGAAGAAGGACATTGTCCTGGATATCGCCCAGCGGGTGGCCGACCGTGTTCAGCAGATGCTCCCGGCGGGACCCGCGGTGAAGATTGGGATCGGGTCCGTCGGCCCCCATCTAACCCACGCAGTCTCGTCCGTTAATGAGGCGCAACAAGCAATCCGGGCTTCTAGAGTTCTTTCCACATTCGGGTCCATCGTCGATTGGGACGAACTCGGCATATACGGCCTGCTGCTGCGGCTGGCACCGCAGGAATTCGTCGCCACTGACTACCTTCCGGCGCTCGTACGACTGAGGGACGGCGATCGCCACGGTAAGTTGCTGGAAACCATCGAGACATACCTCGACAAGGCTGGCGACGTGGCCCGAACGTCGGACGCCTTGCACATCCACCGCACGACGCTTTACTACCGATTGAGCAAAGCGGAGGAGCTCGCAGGCGTCAGCCTCGATAGCGGCGAGGATCGGCTCATGATGCACCTGGGTATCAAGCTCGCCCGACTCTCCGGGGCCTTGGACACGCCAACAGGTACGTCCTAGGCCGAGCAATAGCGGCGTCCAACTGGGTGCGCGGACCTCTCCTACAAATGTCGAACTTGGTGGCAGATCTTTCCTCGTATGAGCGGATGTACTAGGTCTCCCGTTGGCCACATCCTTGGAGCATGGGGTCGGTGCGATTCCGCCGCCGACGGCACCACAATCGACGTCACCACAGGTAAGGAGATGCGTCCGTCATGAAGGTCGACTGGAACCAACGAGTCCGGGACAGTGTCGACGAGCAGACCGACGAGATGTTGTCATTTCTCGTCGACCTGGTTCGCATGCCGAGCATCGGCGGGACCGACAACGAAAATGACTGCCAGGCCTACCTCGCTGACGTCTTCGCGAAAGAGGGCCTCGAGACCGACAACTGGCAAATCCCCGTTGCTGATCTTGAAGCCGAAGAGGCATTTCCTGGCATGGAAGTAGAGCGCGCGGAGGCGTGGGGCCTGGTGGGCAAGCTCTCCGGATCGGGCGATGGGCGCACCCTGATGCTGAACGGGCACCTGGACGTGGTGCCTGCTGGAGACCTCACCACGTGGACCGACAAGGACCCTTTCTCGGGACGAGTCAGCGGCGGGAACATCCTCGGGCGGGGCACGTGCGACATGAAGGCTGGCCTGGTCGCGGCGCTCTGGGCAGTGCAAGCGGTCCGACGTGCGGGAGTCCCCCTGCGCGGTGATTTGTTGCTCGCCAGCGTTCAGGGCGAAGAAGACGGCGGGCTTGGCACCTACGCAACGCTTCGTCGCGGTTGGCGTGCAGACGCCTGCGTGATTCCAGAACCCACGAGCCTCGACCTCGTCCCAGCAGCCGCGGGATCGTTGACGTTCCGCCTCCGCGTGCCGGGGCACGCTACCCACGCCTCCCGCCGTACAGCAGGAGTCAGCGCGTTGGAGAAGTTTTGGCCTTTGTTCGCCGCTCTGGAAAAACTTGAGCAGCGCCGCAACGCATCGGTAGATCCGCTGTTCGCGCGGTGGGAGCTCGCCTATCCCATATCGATCGGGGCCGTACGTTGCGGGGATTGGGCATCCTCGGTACCGGACCTGCTCCTTGCTGAGGGGCGGCTCGGCGTTGCTCTCGGGGAGGACCCGGCTCAGGCCAGAGCTGCCCTCGAGGAAACCGTCGCCGACGTCTGCAAGGCGGACCCGTGGTTGCGATCCAACCCGGCCACGGTGGAATGGTGGGGTGGCCAATTCGCGTCAGGGCAGCTGGCTGCCGACAGTGATCTGATGCCTCGAGTGCGCGAAGCCCACACGAGCGTCACAGATGGCACACCTCAGGAGGCCTGGGGTGCGCCCTACGGCAGCGATCTACGTTTGCTGACCCATTTGGCTCAGATACCAACCCTTCACTACGGGCCAGGCGATGCCACTCTCGCCCACGGTCCGGACGAATCGGTTCCGGTGGACGAGGTCATCACCTGCGCCCGAGCGCTTGCCACCCTCGCCCTCGACTACTGCGGCGTGGAAGATCACTGAACGACCCGTATTTACGCTGAACGACAGATCGAACTGAAATTCGGGAGTCGGTCTCCCCCTTCCCCGAGTCCATAAAAAACGAAGGAGCCCAACAATGACTATGTTCGTCGGAGTCTCCGACATGGCCCACTGGATCCGCACCGTTGGTCCAGAGGTCATCATTGACCAAATGTCTCATGAGATCGAGGCAGATTTTAAGCGCTGGCGAAGCTTCGATCTGGTGCCAAGGTTGGCGAGTCACACGCCGATCGGCGTCATCGAACTAATGCCCACTAGTGACGGCACTAGTTACGCCTTCAAGTACGTCAATGGTCATCCGTCCAATCCTGCACGAGGTTTTCAGACGGTTACCGCATTCGGCGCGCTTGCCGACGCGGATAATGGTTATCCGGTCCTGCTTGCCGAGATGACGCTCTTGACCGCCGTCCGCACGGCCGCAACGTCTGCGATGGTGTCCCGGCTTCTTGCACGTCCAGACTCTCGCCGCATGGCTTTGATCGGCGCGGGGAGTCAAGCGGAGTTCCAGGCACTCGGCCACCGAGCCGCGTTGGGTATCAATCAGATCGCAATTTGGGATACAGACCCCGACGCAGCTCGCAAAGCGGAGCGCAATCTTCTTGGCCTCGGTTTCGAGGTGCACGTGGCTGATAGTGCACATGCGGCCGTCGCTGGCAGCGATGTGGTGACAACGTGCACTGCTGACAAGATTCAGGCCACCGTGCTATACGACGCGTGGGTCGAGCCAGGAATGCATCTCAACGCGATCGGCGGAGATTGCCCAGGTAAAACCGAACTTGAAACAGTAATCCTCGACCGGGGTCCCGTGTTTGTCGAGCACACCCCACAGACCAGGATCGAGGGTGAAATCCAACACCGCGACGGCGAGTTTCCCGTAATCGAACTTTGGCGCGTCATTTTGAATGAACAGCATGGTCGTGAGACACCCGAGCAGGTCACGATCTTCGATTCGGTCGGCTTCGCGATTGAAGATTTCTCTGCGCTTCGGTACCTCCACGCCAGTGTCCGCGCCAACGGGACGTACACGGACATCGATCTCGTCGCAGAGCCGGAGGACCCTAAGGATCTCTTCGGCATGGTCGGTGCGCCTGTGCCTGCGTTATAGCCACGTCGCCGCCAAGCGCGGCCACTCCCCCACAACGTTGGGATTTGGCCCTTTCGCCGAAGATGCGGTCGGGCCAGAACAGCAACGCCCCATCACGCTGCAGCGATCAGCCAAGTCAGCGCATCCGCGCCAGAAAGCTCTGCCATCCCTCGACGTGCGAGTCCGCCTCGAGTCGCTCGTCGGCGTGTCGCCGTACGGCCCGTGTCTGACCGTGAGCGTCGTGCCCCCGGGGCTCGCCACCTTCGCAGTTACGTCCACGCGGCGCTCAGGCTCATTGGGGCGACCCCACGTCCAACTAAACGCAAGCGCCTGAGACTCCAGGAGGAGAATCCTCCCGTTCATCGTTTGACCTAATTGTGGGAAGTGCACGGTATATAAGTCTCCCGGGTTAGAGCCGATCGTCAATACACCTCCCCACCATTCTGAAACATGCCTTGGCTCGGTGAAACGACGTATGGCATCTTCCGGAGTCAGGTTCGCCAATTCCACCCACAGTTCAACCATGTCGCTAGCCCGGCGGTGGTGAACGTTCACACGTTACCCTCCTTTGGTTGGATTATTTCTAAGTATCCGGCTGTGGCGTTGCGTTTACTCCTCACCCTTTTCATGTACATGACGCTAACGCCACATGCTCCGCGGTGCCGCGATATTCAGGATTTCTATGGGCCCGGCTTGGCCCGGGCGTGTGCCGCGCTCGATGTCAGTGCTGCCGCCTACCTTTGAGCCATGCCTTCACACCACGCGATCAACTACATCGAGATCGGCGTCGCTGACGTCGCTGTGGCCAAGACGTTCTACGGCGATGCCTTCGGCTGGACGTTCACCGACTATGGGCCGGAGTACGCCGGAATCCTCAGCCCGGAGGGCGGCGACCGCGAGGTCGGCGGACTGAACGGTCAGGGCGTACGACCGCGCGGCGGGCCGCTCGTGCTGCTCTGGTCAGCTGACCTGGATGCCTCAGCGGAGGCCGTTGCCGCTGCCGGCGGCGAGGTCAACGAGGGGCCTTACGAATTCCCCGGCGGCCGCCGTTTTCACTTCATTGACCCCGCGGGCAATGAGCTCGGCGTATGGGGTGCGTAGGCGGCAGTCGCATCACGCAAGGGTCCGACGTACGACGCGGCGTCGCAATGTGGGTGAGGCGTAGACGTCATACCCGGCGTCGAGAAAGACCTGCAGCAACCCGACTGACGCCTCGTCCCAGATCACCTTCTTGCCTGGTGCCGGTTCGATCGGGTAGCCCTCTAGGACTGATGCGCCGACCTGCTGCCCGTACTCGACGGTGGCCGCTGCGAGTTCGTACATCAGCCCGGTGTTGCGCATTCCTTTACGGACGACGAAGCACGTCACCGACCAGATACCGTCGCGCTCAGGTTCCATGCGCATCCAGGGCTGCTTGCGACTCCAGATCCTCGGATAGGTGTCCCGAGGCTCCACGGCGACCCATCCCGCGGGCTCACCGTCGACGTACCCGATGAGTCCCGATGTCGGACTCGTGGTGCCGCAGGCAGTCTGCTCCCGGAGGGCGGCTTCGCGCCCATCCTGAGTGCTATCGCGCCAGATCCATCCTGGGACCTTCAGCGCCTGGCAACGGCACTTGCTCGCGCCACCGGCGTCGAAGACGGCCGCGACGTCTTCAACGGACGCCTCGTTGGCCGGCCGCCAGGAAAACTGCAGGCGCTCAGTGCTCATCGGGTCTGAACTGCGAGACGTCCGGCAAGCGCGACGAACGTGCCGGCGAAGACTTTGCGCATCGCGTCAAGGACCCGTGGACGCGCTAAAACCCGATCACGCACTGCGGCCCCGAAGAAGCTCAGGCCCAAGCGCCGTGATCAGGAAGGCAGGCGACATGCCACTCAGCGTATGCGGGGCGTGGGCCCCACGCATCGTTTCCGCCCACCGCGGCCCAGGTCGGCCATATGCGTGACTTCGACCACAAGGTCGGCTCTTGGCTTGGATAGACACCCGCTCGCGACCTAACCTAAGTAAAGGCTTACCTAACTTAGCGCGAAGGAGATGCAGTGCGTGACCTGCGAGTGGCGGTTATTGGAGCGGGGCCGGCAGGGATCTACGCCGCCGACATCCTGACCAAGGAGCACGAGGGAGCCTCGGTGGACATCATCGAACGTCTACCCGCTCCGTTCGGGCTTGTCCGCTACGGCGTTGCCCCGGATCACCCGCGCATCAAAGAGATCATCAAGGCACTCAACCGAGTGATGGGACGGGAGCGCATCCGCTTCCTTGGCAATGTCGAGTACGGCACCGACCTCAAGTTGGATGACCTGCGCCGCCACTATGACGCCGTCATCTTCGCAACGGGGGCGATGGCTGACCGCGCATTGGACATTCCCGGCGTCGAATTGCCGGGCAGTCACGGGGCGGCAGACTTCGTGAGTTGGTACGCAGGCCACCCGGATGTCCCGCGCGACTGGCCTCTCGATGCACGCGAGGTCGCCATCGTCGGCGCCGGGAACGTCGCCCTGGATGTCGCGCGCATGCTCGCCAAGCCGGCGGATGAGCAGCTCACCACTGAAGTCGCCGACAACGTATATCAGGGCCTAAAAGCCAACCAGGCCACCGATGTTCACGTGTTCGCGCGGCGCGGACCCGCCCAGATCAAGTTCACGCCGATGGAGTTGCGCGAACTCTCCCACTCCCCCTCGGTCGACGTTATCGTCCACCCCGAGGGCTTCGACATCGACGAGGCGAGCCAGAAGGCCATCAGCCGCAACAAGGGCACTCGGCTTGTCGTCGACACCCTGCTCAAGTACCTCGAGGCAGAGCCGACGGGCGCTGAACACCGGATCCACATCCACCTCTGTCAGTCGCCAGTGAGCGTCCTTGGCAATGACCGAGTCGAAGGCATCCGTACGGAGCGGACTGAGCTTCAAGGCGATGGGACCGTTCGCGGCACAGGCGAATTCATCGACACACCGGTACAGGCGATCTACCGAGCCGTCGGCTACCTCTCGTCCCATTTGCCGGGCTTGCCGTTCGATCATCACGCCGGAGTGATGGGCAATGACGCTGGGCGCGTACTCGACCTGGATGGCGCTCAGATCCCCGGCGTATATGTCACCGGGTGGATCAAGCGCGGCCCAGTCGGACTGATCGGCCACACCAAGTCCGATGCTGCCGAGACGATCGCGAACCTGCTCGCTGATGTCGCCAACCTCCGGCGGCCCGAGATTGAGGACCCCGACGCGATTCTCGAACACCTCGCCGGTCGCCAGATCACAGTCATCGATGCGGACGGGTGGGGCCGACTCGATGCCTACGAGCGAGAGATCGGCGAACAACAGGGTCGCGAACGCATCAAGGTCATCCCGCGAGAGGACATGGTGCGCGCTTCGACGCATCGGGATTGACCGGCCGACGATCGAAGTCGTCTGCTTGCCAACGGTTTTCCACAACCTCCTCCATCCGCATTCGAACAGGTGTACGATGTGAGCATCGGGTTGAAGTCCTGATAGGGCGAAAATAGGGGGTGGTTGGGAATGGTCCATGACGCGCACACCGTCGCTGCTGATCTTGCTCGGGTGTTGCCCGATGTCGCGGCCCTTCCCGAGCATGTTCATCAACTCCACGGCCCAGAGTTAACCTCGCTGGTCCGTGACCTGTTAGCGACGATGCAACTGTGCGAGGCCGCGGTCATTGCTGCGATCGCGGACGCACTCACCCGCGGTGTGATCAATGAATCCACCGCCGGCAACCCAACACAATGGGTTTCGCGTCTGGCCGCCGGTGAACCTCCTGGAACTCTCTTAGGCCAGGCTCGGCAGCGATCCGGCCCGCTGACCCCACTCGATGAACCCGACGCGGACACCGCCGCGACTGGAGCGGATGTGGCCTCTAGTGGTGAGCAGGGTCCTCGCCCGATCGTGCCGGGTCTGGAACCAGCACACGCCAGCCGGATCGCTACCCTCGCGACCGCCTGCACCCAACCACGCAACACCGTCCTGGCCGAAGCATTGACCACCGGCAGAGTCGGGACCAGTGCCGCACGGACCGCGCTCCGGGAAATCGACAAAATCATGCCACTGCTCCCGTCCGCGAAACGCGATGACGTGTTCGGCCACTTCCTGGCCCTGGACCCAGGTGCCGGGGCCCGCCACATCCGCGAACTCACCACCCGCGTCATCGCGACCTACGCCGATGAAACGTTCCTACGCGAAGCGGACGAACGGCTGGAATCAGTCGAAACCGTGACCTGGAGTCACCTGCCCCACGGCATGACCCGCCTGACCGCTGACCTCACCCCGCTGCACGCCGCACAAGTCCGGCACGCGATCGACGCGCTGTCCGCGCCATCCCCAGGGAACGACTGCTGCGACAACGTGCACCACCGCCACACCGGCGAAACAACCGGGACCCCCGATGACCGGACCCCAGCCAAACGCCGCGCGGACGCCCTCATGCTGCTCAGCACCCGCGCCGCAGAACTCCTCGACACCGACAGCGCCATACCGACCAGCGGCACCACCCGCCTGACCATCACCATCGGATATGACGAACTCGCCGGGACACTCCAAGGATTCGGCACCACCCACACCGGTCAGGCCCTGGAAGCGCACACCATCCGAGCACTCGCGTGCGACGCCGACATCCTGCCCATGATCCTGGGGTCCGAAAGCCAACCCCTGGACGTCGGACGAGAACGTCGACTGGTCACACCCGCCCAACGCGCCGCCGTGATCCAACGCGACCGACATTGCACCTTCCCCGGATGCGATCGGCCACCCACCTGGTGCCAAGTCCACCACCTCATCCCCTGGCACGCCGGCGGAACAACATCACTGCAGAACTCAGCCCTGCTCTGTCCCCGACACCACACCATCGTCCACCGCCACGGATACACCGCGACCAACAACAACACCCACATCACCTGGAACCTCACCCCCGGCCAAATGACCAAAACCACCCGCGACACCCACGCCGCCTGACAGTCGTCTGCAACGTCGGTCGAGAATCAGCGCTTGGTCAGCACGAAAAATAGGAAGCAGAGAACGGCCTCCTTTTTTCGAAGATCTGGCGGCAACAACTCCGGCGGAGTATCCGGCGCGTATGGCGGGTCACTGATCACCGAGATATCGAAACCTGCACGGGTGAACTCATCGCTCATCAGACTCAATGGTCGGTGGTAGCGCGATCAACCTCCGACCGCCGGGTCGCAATGTGCGGTTCAACTCTCCTTGGGCATGCGGCGATTCTCCTCGCTCGGGGGTCGGGCCGAATCAGGGATCATTCGGCGAGTTCGGGTCCAGAAGCGCATGCAACGACCTGAGGTAATTCGGATCAGCAAGGACCAGCGCGTCGAGCTCCTCGCGTCGGAACCAGCGCAGGTCGTCATGCTCGTCGGGCTCTTGGTTGGTCGGCTCGCCTGACCAATCCGTCACGACGAACGCATGCAGGTCGAGGGCAGGGTCTGAGTTCTCCAACGGCAGGGTCTCAAGGGCCCGAATCTCCACTCCGATCTCCTCTAAGCACTCTCGACGGAGGGCGTCCTCGACGGACTCCCCCGCCTCGACGTGACCTCCAATCAGGTCCCAGCAATTCGGGTAGTTATCGCGGTCAGGATGCCTGTGCCCCAACAGGATTCGCCCGTCGCGAATCAACACTGCGGCGGCGATGCGGTGCGGTGGCGTCATGTATCCCTCAAACAGTCCTCAGACAGGATCCTAGAATCGCTTCATGGAATTCGTCTCGGTTCCCAAGGCAAACGCCGGGGACAAGATCGCCGTGGTCTCGCCATCGTTCGCCGCACCCGCCGTTGCGCCCGAGGTGCATGAGCAGGCGATGGAGCGACTGGCCGCTCTGACCGGGTTGATCCCCGTCGAGTTCCCGACCACCCGGATGCTCAATGCTCCGGCGCAAGCACGCGCAGCCGACATCAATGCGGCATTCAGCGACCCGGAAATTCGTGCGATTCATGCAGTCATCGGCGGCGAAGACCAGATCACTGTCGTGCCTCACCTCAAGGCAGAACTCGCCCGACAGGATCCGAAGCCGTTTCTTGGCTACAGCGATAACACCAACATCCTCAACTGGCTGTGGACCAATGGCATCCCGGCGTTCTATGGCGGATCCACCCAGGTGCAGCTTGGACCTGGCCCGCGAGTTGACCCGATTCATGAGCAGTCGCTGCGTGCGGCATTGCTCACGGGCGAGACTCTCGAACTCTTTGAGCCTGGCGAGTCCGAGGACATCGGACACGAGTGGACGGACCCGCGAGCACTGACCGAGTTTGGCGAACGGGAAACCACAAACCCGTGGGCCTGGTCCGGTCCCGCGAAGTCGGTCACCGGCCGTACCTGGGGTGGGTGTATCGAGGTGATGCAGTGGGTGCTCACGGCGGGCCGATTCCCGGCCGACCAAGCGGTGCTGGATGGTGGCGTGCTGCTCCTGGAGACCTCCGAAGAACTCATCTCCACCGCTGAATTTGGTTGGATCCTTCGCGCGCTCGGTGAACGCGGCCTCCTCGCAGCCATCGACGCGGTGGTCGTCGCTCGGCCGCCGACGATGTCCTTCGACGTGCGTCCATCCGATCAGGAGCGCCAAGCCAAACGCGATGAGCAGCGTGACGCAGCGTTTGCGATCGTGGCGAAATACAACCCCGACGCGGTCGTCGTTGCGGGTCCACCGTTCGGACATACCCGACCCCAATGGGTCGTTCCGTACGGCGGCGTCATGACGGTCGACGGAGCGGAGCAGCGAGTCTTCGCTAACTACCGGTGATCAGGATCCACGCAGATCGTTGAACTAGGCTCCGTTGGATGATCGGTCTCAAGCCCCTCGGCGGCGAAGTCACTGTCCAGATGGACGCATCCCCTGACGCTGTGTGGGACCTCGTCAGCGATGTCACCCGCATTGGGGAGTTCTCACCGGAGACCTTCGAAGCCGAGTGGACGCACGGAGCTACTGGCCCCGCGGAAGGAGCCCGATTCAAGGGCCACGTCAAGCGCAATGGCGTCGGGCCGACCTACTGGACGCCGTGCACCGTGACCGAATGCGTCGTGCCGACCGCCGAGTCGAGTGGCACCTTTGAGTTCGCGGTCGGCCTCGAGAAGAACCCCATCAACACGTGGGGATATCGAATCTCGCCGGCCGCTACCGGCTGTGAGGTCACGGAGTACTACCGCCTCACGCCTGCGTGGTACATGCGTGGGTATTGGCTCGTCCTGGGCACGCTTCGCGGCCGGACGAATGAGCGCGGAATGCGCACCACGCTGGAACGAATCAAGGCCGTCGTCGAGAAGTGACGCTGAAGCCACCCGACACTCCAGCCGTGTGGGACGGGAGTGGACGGCGGCAGACTTTAAAATGACGCCACGAACCTCACGGCAGGAATCTCTCATCGACCAGCAAGAAATCGCGCGCCCTACGTTCGGTGTGGTGGTGCTCACCCAAGGCACTCGCCCAGCCGAGTTACAGCGTGGGCTTGAGTCGCTGCGTGTTCAGAAGGGTGTCCAGCTGGACATCGTGGTGGTGGGCAATGCCTGGGATCCCGTTGGCCTGCCCGAGGGAGTCGCGACGTTGGCGCTCCCCCATAACGTGGGCATTCCTGCTGGACGCAACGCGGGTGTGGACCACGTCAACGGCGAGTTCCTGTTTTTCCTGGACGATGACGCCTGGCTGATTGACGATGACTTCCTGCTGAACTGCGCTCAGGCCTTCCGGCGAGATCCCACCATCGGCATGATCCAACCGCGCATCGAAGACCCCGACTCCGTCGACTACCCGCAGCGATGGATTCCCCGTCTGCGCAAAGGAAGTCGGTTCAAGTCGTCCAATGTTTTCTCCGTAGTGGAGATGGCCGTCGCGCTCCGCCGCGAGGTGTTCGACGCCACGCTCGGCTGGCCGGCGCCGTTCTTCTATGCCCATGAAGGCATCGAATTGGCATGGCGCGTATGGGGAGTCGGAAGCCGCACGGTCTATTTGGGGCATCTTCGCGCTGGTCACCCAGTCATCGACCCGCGCCGCCACGCCGACTACTTCACCAAGAATGCACGCAACCGCGTATGGCTCGCCCGCCGCAATCTGCCGTGGCCCGTCAGCTGGGGATACGTCGGATCATGGACGCTAGTTCAGTTGATCCGGTGGCGGCGTGAGCCGGAGAACCTCAAACCATGGTTCGCGGGATGGTTCGACGGGTGGACACAGCAGCCTTGGGCGCCGGAGGAACCACGCCGCAAGCTCTCCTGGTCCACCGTGGTCCGCATGGGCCGCGCCGGGCGCTGGCCGCTTATCTGAGCAGTTAAAGTGGGCGCACTTTGCCCGTTTGATCGCATCCGCCTAATCGGAATGAGCTCGTGAACTCCCAGACTCGTCGGCCCACCATTGACGAGCTTCGTGCTGTCTCCCAGCCGGAGAGCGTTCGGGGCCGCCAGAACGCCGAGCACTGGTCGGGCGAATACCTTCGTCACGGATCGCTGTACGTCACCAGGTTGCTCGTCCCCACACGCATCACACCTAATGGCGTCACGGGCGTGATGATCATGTCCGGCTGGTGCATCGCGATCAGCCTGATCGTGCCGGGAATCTGGGGACCGCTGCTAGCCGTCTTCTTTGCCCAGTTGCAGATGTACCTCGACTGTGTCGATGGCGAACTGGCTCGCTGGCGCCAGAAATTCAGCCCAGCAGGAATCTTCCTTGACCGGGTGGCGCACTACACCACGGAGGGATTCATCGGGCTCGCCTTCGGTCTTCGAGCCATCGGCTGGGGAACCGATGCCGATACCAGCACCGCTGACAGTTGGAAGTACGCCTTTCTCGGTGCCGTACTCATGGGCGGGATCCTCGTCAACAAGGCGCTTAACGACATGGTGCACGTGGCTCGTGCGCTGAGCGGCGCGGAGCGTCTCCCCGATACCAGCGAGGCCAAGGCCGTACCACGCCGAAGCCTGATCGGATTGCTTCGCAGCGCAGCCCGATTCCTGCCGTTTCACCGTATTTTCCACTCCGTCGAGCTCAGCATCCTGGCCCTTGTCGTGGCAATCGTCGGACTCGTCCTGGGCCACGGGGTGGAGATCTTCCAGTACACCGTGTGGGTGCTGGCACCTGCGGTCTGGATCGTGGTGGTTGGGCACTTCGTCGCAATCATGGCCTCACCACGCGTACGAGCGTCTTGATGCCTACGCTCCGTCGCCTGGCTCAATCAGTGCTCGCTGTTGCGGCACTGGTTCTGGGCGCTGCAGTAGCCCTCGGACTCGGGGCGGCGGGCGTCACATCCGCGGTGGTGGGGGTGCTGATTCTCGGTCTCAGCGCAGGCATCGCCTGGGTTAGTCGATTCCGCCCCGGACCGGTCATGAGTGCGGTGACACTTGCAGGCGTCCTCACGGCGTTAATCACTCTCCTGGCCCACGACAACCTCGGGGGCGCGGTGATTGCGGCAATCCTGGTTGCCACGATCGCCGTACTGATCAACGACCCGCTCGGCCAGCGCCTAGCACCAGGCGTACGCGCAGTCGGGCTTCCGGGAATGCCATCGGACGACCGCAAGGAGTTGCCTGGTCCGTTCGCCACCATCACTCTCGTATTCCTCGCGGCCCTCGGGATGCTGTTGCTGGTAGCGGCGGTCACGTCGCTTCCCATCTGGCTCGAAGTACTGCTCTTGGCCGGAGTGCTGATCGCCACCGGTGCTGGCGCGGTCCGGTTGCGCGCCGCGGTGCGCGCGCGCCGTCATGGGTCAGCGGACGCTGCGGCGACGGCGGCCCTGAACGCTTATGCGCCGCAGTTCTATCTCTACTTCAGCGGGACCGCAGACGGTGACTACCAACTCCGCATGTGGTTGCCCTATCTCGAGCGACTCGACCTTCCCTTCGCGATTCTGACGCGTGAGCCAGGACTCCTTCCTCGCGCGCGGGCGCTGACGTCCGCGCCTGTCGTCTTGTGTGAGCGACTCGCGGCGATGGATGCCGTCATGGTCCCGAGCGTGCGCGCCGTGTTCTATGTGAACACGCACCACCAAGCAGTCGACCCGGTGCGCTATCTGGACCGCAACCACATTCATCTGAACCACGGGGACTCGGACAAGCCGTCGAGCTATCACCCGATGATCGGCATGTTCGATGAGATCTTTGTGGCCGGCCAGGCCGCTATCGACCGCTTCGAGCGTCACGGGGTCCTGGTCCCCCGGGAGAAGTTTGTGGAGGTGGGGCGTCCCCAAGTCAGTGAGGTCGCGAGCACCAACCACGACCCGCTCCCCTGCACCAGCGTGCTGTATGCCCCCACCTGGCGAGGCGGCGTCCGCGACATGTCGTTCAGCTCGCTATCTCACGGCGAGAAGATCGTGCAGGCGTTGCTTGCGCACGGCGTTCGAGTCATCTTTCGCCCACACCCATTTTCGTTGCGGGAGAAGGCAACTGCCGCAACAGTGGCTCGCATTGATGAGCTGTTGACGAGCGCTCGATCTCCTGAGTGTCCCCATCTCACGAGCTCGCAGACTGCGCGACAGAGCATTGTCGAGGCCTTCAATCAGAGTGACGGTCTGGTGACTGATGTGTCCTCGGTCGCTTCGGACTACTTGCAGTCCGGCAAGCCGTTCGCCGTGGCTGACCTCGGCTCAGTCGGAGGCCAGCCCGCGGATGCGGAGTCATTCCCGGTGCTGCGCGCGGCATACCTCATGCGCGTTGATGGCGACATGCACGATGCGATCGAGGCGCTTCTGTCATCCGATCCGCTGCGGTCTACCCGTCATGATCTGCGGCGCTACTACCTCGGCGACGCACCCGATAGTGCGACGCATTTCATAGCGCGCGCCGCACGCGCAGTGCGACACCCCGACTGACAAGTTGGGGTCCGCTCCTGATGAGGGGATATGGTGCCGACCATGTATACGCTGGCCCTCCTCAATGGCGGCGTGGGTTCACGGGTGGCTGCTGGCCAACCCAAGCAACTCATTCGCGTCAACCACATTCCTGCCATGGTCTATCCACTCGTCGCGGTCGACGAGATCGACGAGATCACTCAGATCGTCTTGAACTACCCAGATGGGTGGCGTGACGCGATCGAGAAGGTCGTTCGGGATTACGCCATCAAGACGCCCATCACCTTCGTCGAAGCGGGCGATACCCGCCATTCGTCGGTACGCGTCATGCTGGATCACTGCGACAACGACCACGTGATCATCCACGAGACCGCTCGCCCTCTGGCGACCGCAGATGATTTCCGCACCCTCGTCGATGACGAGCACGAGAACGTCAGCTACATGCTGGAGATCCCGTTCACGGTGGCGCCAGTCGACCCCGAGCAAGGCAAGGTGACCGGGTCCCTGGACCGCGCGACTCTTCGCAACGTGCAGCTTCCGCAGAAGTACCGCAAGAGCACCCTGGTGGAGGGGCACGCCCACGCCGAGGCCGAAGGCCTTGTCTTCACCGAGGACGCCACCATGTGTGCCGTCGCCGGCGCAGACGTCTACTTCATCCCAGGCAACGACCAGAACTTCAAGATCACCACGAAGACCGACGTACGCCTCGCGGGCCACCTTCTCGCTGGAGGTGACCAAGAAGATGAGTAAAACCCTTCTTGTCACCGGAGCTTCCAAGGGCATCGGCCTGGCCACGGTCGAACGCTTCTTCCAGGCCGAGAACGACATCACCGACGTCATCATGTTGGCGCGCGAGTCCGCTGAATACACCGAGGCAGAGGCCGAACTCCGGGAAAACAACCCGCACGGTAAAACTCTGACCTGTTACATCGGTGACCTGTCGGACAAGGACGCCATCGAACCTCTCATGAAGACCATCATGGAGAAGCATGGCAAGGTCGACCTTCTCCTCAACAACGCTGGTTACACCGCACCAGACCCGATCCACGAGATCGACTTCGCGGACTTTGAGCAGACGATCGGCGTCAATCTGTACGCGCCGTTCTTGGTCGTCCAACACCTTCTCCACTTGGGGAACCAGTTCGAGTACATCGTCAATGTCGCCTCGACCGCGGGCATTACGGGCCGCTCGGGGTGGCTGACGTACTCCAGCTCCAAGGCTGCGCTGATCGCCATGAGCCAGGTCCTCAAGGAGGAACTGGCCATCTACGGCACGCGCGTCATCTGCATCTCACCCGGACGCTGCGCCACGGCATTACGCCGCAAGTTGGCACCGGATGAGGACCCCAGCACGATCATGCAGCCGGAAGATGTGGCTGCCGCAATCGACATGCTCACCAGCCCGGTGGGTCGCTTCGTCGACAGCGAGAATCTGGTCGTCCGACTGTGAATTAAGCGCCTTTGTAGGTCGCACGCTGAGCCCGCCCACCACCGCATGGTGGTGGGCGGGCTCAGTTGTGCTCGACGCGCCGTGGACTCGACTTTGCAGGCTCCGCCCGCGCACCTAGTCTCGATCCGTGAATTGGGATGACTATGACGCAGTGCTGTTCGACCTGGACGGCGTGATCACGCCGACCGCCGAGGTCCACATGCGCGCCTGGAACCGGATGTTCAACGCCTTCCTGCAAGGCCGAGAGGAACCCCAGGAGCCCTACACCGACCAGGACTACTTCGCCTATGTCGACGGCAAGCCTCGCTATGACGGGGTCGCCTCATTCCTTAAATCACGCAACATCGACATCCCCCAGGGTGACCCAACCGACAGTCCCGACCAGGAAACGGTGGGCGGGCTCGGCAACCGCAAGAACGATGAGTTCAGTCAGGTCCTTGAGGACGAAGGCGTGGTCGCCTACCCCGGGTCGGTCAAACTGCTGGAGGCGCTCCGTGAGCGCGGGATGCCGATGTCAATCGTGTCGTCATCGCGCAACGCACCCGCGGTGCTTGAAGCAGCTGGCGTTCGAGATTTCTTCCGTGACGTCATGCATGGCGGTGAGGCGGAGAAGCGGGGTCTGCCGGGCAAACCAGCACCCGACACCTTCCTCGCCGCAGCGCAGGACCTTGGTGCTGATGTTGCGCGCACGGTGGTGCTGGAAGACGCACACTCCGGTGTCGCCGCAGGGCGTGCAGGAGGATTCGGTCTGGTGATAGGCGTCGATCGAGGCGCTGGCGAACAGGCATTGAAGGACAGCGGCGCGGATGTCGTCGTGAGCGACTTGGAGGAACTTCTGTGACCGCGTTCGGCCCCATTACCGGTGACCCGTTGGACCGAAACCGGTTCCCGATCGATGAGTGGGCACTGGTTGAGACCCGCTTCGAACCGAGCGACCTCGGCGTCACCGAGACTCTGTTTGCGGTCGGCAACGGCTACCTCGGACTTCGGGGCAACTATGAAGAGGCGCGCGATGCGTACGCCGACGGCACGTTCGTCAACGGCTTCCACGAGACCTGGCCGATTCACCACGCCGAGGAGGCCTTCGGTCTGGCTCGCGTCGGCCAGACCATGGTCAATGCGCCAGACCCCAAGATCATCCGGCTCTATATCGATGACGAGCCGCTCGAACTCTCGACAGCCGATCTGCTGGACTACCAGCGTGTCCTGGACTTCCGGACGGGCGTGCTGTCCCGTGACCTGGTGTGGCGGACCACGAGCGGGAAGAGAGTGCGCGTACGCAGTCGGCGGATGACCTCGTTCACCGAACGACACCTGGGCGTCATGCAACTTGAGGTGACGTTGCTGGAGGGCAACGCCGCTGTTCAACTCTCCTCCCAACTGGTGAACCGCCAGGATCGCGACGTCCGCTCGGAGCAGGTCGAGCCCGCGCAGGGCACGATCGCCGATCCGCGCAAGGCCGAGCAGTTCGGTCGGCGTGTTCTTCAACCTCAATACAAGGATCTTGACGAGGACGCCGGCCGCATCGCGCTCGGCTATCAGACTGTCGACAGTGGAATGACCATCGGCGTTGTCGTCGATCACCACCTCGACTCACCGGTTCCTTATCGCACCGAGGGCCGGGTCGAGGATGACCAAGGCAAGCTCATCTATCAGATCCGCGCCGAAGAGGGTCACACCATCCGGCTGACCAAGCTGGTGTCGGTGCACACGGCGACACGCGTCCCGGCACGCGAACTCATCGACCGCTGCGAGCGGACGCTTGATCGGGCGAACGAAGACGGTGTCGAGGCGCAGTTCGAGGCTCAGCGCGAATGGTTGGACGCGTTCTGGGAACGCTCCGACGTGGAACTCCCCCGTCAGCCTGATCTGCAGCAAGCCACTCGCTGGAATCTGTTCGCGCTCACCCAGGCAACGGCTCGCGCCGATGGCTTGGGTATCCCCGCGAAGGGCGTATCGGCGGCGGGCTATGGCGGCCATTATTTCTGGGACGCCGAGATCTACGCGATGCCGTTCTCGACCTACACCACTCCCAATGCGACGCGGAACGCGCTGCGCTTCCGGTACTCCTTGCTCCCGGCGGCCCGACGCCGCGCGGTCGACCTGTCCCAAAAAGGTGCCCTCTTCCCGTGGCGGACTATTAATGGAAATGAGGCCTCCGCGTACTACGCGGCGGGCACCGCGCAGTACCACATCGACGCCGACATCGCCTATGCGGTGAGCCAGTACGTCGGGGCCACCGGAGACCTTGACTTCCTGGTTCGCGAAGGCGTCGACATCCTGGTGGAGACCGCGCGCCTGTGGGCCGATATTGGCTTCTGGCGGCAAGAGAACGGCTCGTCGTCGTTCCATATCCATGGCGTCACGGGTCCGGATGAATACACCACGGTCGTCAACGACAACCTCTACACCAACGTTCTCGCGCGCTTCAATCTGCGCCGGGCGGCCGATGCCGTGACTGAGGTCAGGGAGTCTCAGCCGGATGCCTACGACGAGGTCGTGCGGCGGACTGGGCTGCGTGAGGAGGAGATCGCCGAGTGGCGCGAGGCCGCGGCGGGAATGCACGTCCCCTATGACGCCAAGGTCGGCATTCACCCCCAGGACTCCCGCTTCCTGGACCGCGAGATGTGGGACCTAGAGCACACCTCGGCCGACGTACGCCCGCTGTTGCTGCACCATCACCCGCTGGTGATCTATCGCTTCCAGGTCCTCAAGCAGGCCGATGTTGTCCTGGCGCAATTCCTCCAGAGCGAGGAGTTCACGACCCAAGAGAAGCGGGCCGATTTCGAGTACTACGACCCGATTACGACGGGTGACTCGAGCCTGTCAGCGGTCGTGCAGTCGATCATTGCCGCAGAGGTCGGCTACCACGAGTTAGCGCTGCAGTACTTCTATGAGGCGGCATTTGTCGACCTCGCCGACCGGCACGCGAACGCCGCGGACGGCGTACACGTCGCCTCCACGGGCGGTGTGTGGAGCGCTCTCGTGTGTGGCTTTGGTGGTTTCCGAGATCACGGTGCTGGGCGTTGGCACTTCGATCCGCGACTGCCCGCTGGATGGGATGAGTTGAGCTTCCGACTCACCATGCGGGGCACCCGAATTCGAGTCACCGTGACGTCGGACGCCTTGACCGCGATCGTCGAGGATGGCGAAGGTGAAGTCACCTTCTCTGTCCGCGACACCGAAGTCACCGCAGCGCCCGGCCGACCAGTCGAGGTTCCGCTGGACGGTCAGGGTGCTCGGATCGAGGGGCGTCCGCCGAATCCGGCAGGGACCCTCCGCGCGGACGGCACTGTGATCTCGGCGACTGTTCCGGGGCGCTGACGCTGGCGGGCGCTGTACTCGAGCACACTGGATTGGTGTCACTACCACGGTGCGCTATCTTTACGCTGCATGTTGAACGGCGCGTCGGCGCCAGACAGGAAGGCTGCCAGGCGTGCTGCGACAAAAACGCGTGCGAGGACGGCACCATGCGGCTCCTCGCTGGCGGGCGGTCGACATGGTGGCCATGGCGTTGACCGCAGGTTTTGTGGCTGCAGGCGTGATGATGGCAGTAGGTCCAAGCGATGTGGGGCCATCAAGCCCCGGCCCCGCTAAACCTGCACCAGCCGACGCCCCGGCAAGCATCGAACTCGATCGCTGACTCGCAACCTGACACTCTGGTCCGGTGCAGTGCGACTATTTTGACGCTGGCGAGTGCGCCTCGTGCTCGCTGTTGGACATTTCCCACCCGACTCAGATTGCTGAACTCGATCGTGTCGTACGAGATGCCCTCTTTCCCCAGGTCGACGAAACAGCATTCCTACCAACGGTTTTCGGCCCAGAGCACCATTTCCGGAATAAGGCAAAACTGGTGGTGGGCGGAACAAAGTCCGAGCCAACCTTTGGCATCCTGGATACCAACAGGCGAGGCGTCGACCTTCGCCACTGCGGGCTGTATGAACCCGGTTTAGCGCGGGCACTCCCCCGCCTCTGTGATGCCGTCTCGGCCTTGGGTTTGACCCCGTACGACGTCAACACCCGGTCGGGTGAGTTCAAACACTTGATCGTCACGCACGCACCGTCGGGCGATCTTATGGCTCGATTCGTCTTGCGCTCGCCGGGCCAACTACCGCGTCTTGAGCGTGCGATACCAGAACTGCAGGAGGCCATTCCCGGGCTCCGCGTGGTGTCGATCAACGAGCAGCCCGAGCACAAGGCGATCCTCGCGGGGCCGAGAGAGCACGTCCTGACGGAGGAGGACTCTCTACCTCTTCAGGTTGGTCCGGTAACCGTCTTCCTCCGACCCGAGTCGTTCTTCCAGACCAATACTGCGATCGCGGCTCAGCTGTATAGCCAAGCCGCTCGATGGGTCCATGGCTCAGGAGCGGACACACTCTGGGACCTCTACTGCGGTGTCGGCGGGTTCGGTCTGAGCGTGGGCGCGCAGGCGCCAGTTCGCGTCGTGGGAGTTGAGATTGAACCCGCCGCAATCACTGGGGCGCAACGCTCAGCGGCGGCCGTTGAGGCACGAAACCCGCTGTCTTCGTTCGACTTTCGCGTTGGAGATGCATCAACGATTCTGCGCAACGAGCAGCCGGCTGACGTCGTGCTGGTCAATCCGCCACGTCGCGGAATCGGCTCGCTCGCGGACTGGCTCAACAGCAGCGGCGTGGAACAGATCATCTACTCCAGTTGCAATGTCACGTCTCTACAAGCCGACTTGGAACGGTTGACGTCCTACCGGGCGACGGCCGTACGGGCGTACGACATGTTTCCCCAGACCCGCCATCACGAAGTGCTCGTGCAGTTGGTTCGACAACCAACTGCAAGTCGATCCTGTGGATAACGTCCTGGAGAGTTCCAACGGCGGAGTATCTGTCCATGACATCTTCACGCGATTCCCTCCCACGCCAGCCCATCCGTAGCGACGCCGACCTATATGCCCTCTGGGACAGCATCGTCGGAGAGCCTGGCTTCGCCAGGCGCTGTCTCTGGCTGATCTTCCTCGACCTGGACCATCGGCCGATGGACGTCATTGTGCCGATTGATGGCATACCCGAAACCCCAGAGATCGAGGGCGTCTCCCGGCTCCTGGAGATGGTGCGCGGCCAGGTGCCAGAGGGCACGGTGGCCACGATGCTGTCGAGGCCAGGTAGCCAGCGCATCCGCGAGTCTGATCGCGCCTGGGCTCGGGCTATCGAGTCGCTCCTGGCCGATCAGCGCCCGCACTGGCCAGTCCATCTGGCGACCGATCATGGCCTCGGTGTCTTTGCGTTGGACGACCTGCTGGTGGCCCACGGCGGGTAATTCGGTCTCGGTCTGCTACTCCAGTGCCTTCCCACGTTGTTCAGGCAGACCGAACGCCGCGAGCGCCGCGATGGCGAATGCCGCAGCGAGAACCGAAAACACCAAGCCGGTACCGCCAGCATCGGTGAGTACCGGCACGAGGAGCGGCGCAGCGATCGCAGCGATCCGCCCGAACGCTGTGGCCGCACCGGCGCCAGTCGCGCGCATCGAGGTCGGATAGGTCTCTGGGGTGATCGCATAGAGCGCGCCCCATGCTCCGAGGTTGAAGAAGGACAGCGCACAACCGGTGATCAGAATGGTGGTCTCTGAGCCTGCCTGCCCAAAGGCCAAAGCCGAGATGGCCGACCCGGCAAGGAAACTCGCCAAAGTCGCACGCCGCCCCCACACCTCGACGAGAACCGCCGCCACGGCATATCCCGGAATTTGAGCGAGGGTGATGATCAGGGTGAAGCCGAAGGACTTCGCCATGGGGAAACCCTGTGCAACGAGGAGCGTGGGGATCCAGATGAAGGCCCCGTAGTAGGCGAAGTTCACTCCGAACCACACCGCCCACAGGGATCCCGTCCTGACCCTTAACTCGGGTGTCCACAACTGACCGGGAACCGCCGCGACGGCTTTCGCTGCTGGTGGCGACTCAACCGGCGCGACTCCAGCAGCCTTCTCAAAGTCCCGGACAGCGGATTCGGCCTCGTCGGTCCGACCCTGGCTTTCGAGGAAGCGCACCGACTCCGGAAGTGAGAAGCGAACGACCAGTGCGTACGCCGCAGGGACGAGTCCGATGGCAAATGCCCAACGCCAGCCGTTGTCTGAGGCGGGCACCACCTGATAACCGATGATCGCGGCCAGCACCCAACCCAATGCCCAGAAAGACTCCAGTGCCACAACAACGCGCCCACGAATCTTGGCCGGGGCGTATTCGCTCACCAGTGTTGAGGCCACGGGCAGTTCGGCACCGAGACCGATCCCAATCACGAAGCGCAGGACCAAGAGCATGGCGAGGCCGGTGGACAGCGCCGCGGCACCCGTGGCCAGGCCATAGACCAGCAGGGTGAGTGCGAAGACTGATCGGCGTCCGATGCGGTCCGCCAGGAGACCACCGGCTGAGGCACCCACTGCCATACCGATGAAGCCAATGGATGCCACCCACGACACCTCGGTCGAGGTCAGGCCCCATTGCTGTGCGAGCGCAACCATGACGAAGGACACCAGTCCAACGTCCATCGCGTCGAGCGCCCAACCGATTCCCGACCCGACTAATAAACGGCGGTGTCGTCGGGTGAACGGCAGCCGATCGAGGCGCTCAGGCCGGGTTAGCGGCTCTGACGTTGTGGTCATGTGGTGCTCCTGGGCGGGGCCAACAGGGAGGATAGGACGACGCAGCGCACGCCGCCCGGTTCACGCGAACCGGCCGTACGCGAGGATATGCCTGCAGCCAAACCGTAAAGGGGAGCAGGTCGACATGGCCACACCGGCGTCCGAAGAACCAACCTGGCGGCAGTGGACCACCTGGGTCCCGCCGCTCGCTGGCGTTGGCCTTGCGGCGTCGTGGGGTCGTGGCCTTCCTACCGTCCTGCTCGTGGTCATCGCCGCGCTGCTCGTGGGTTCAGTGCTGGCGGCCGTCCATCATGCTGAGGTCGTCGCACACCGTGTCGGTGAACCCTTCGGTTCTTTGATCCTCGCCGTCGCGGTCACCGTGATCGAGGTGGGGCTCATCCTCACTCTCATGCTGAGCGGTGGGGATGCGGCCAGCACTTTGGCCCGCGACACCGTGTTTGCGGCCGTCATGATCACCACCAACGGCATCCTGGGTCTTGCGCTCCTTGCGGGGGCCTTGCGCCACGGCATTGTGCACTTCAATGCCGAGGGCACGGGCTCGGCATTGGCCTGTGTCGCGACGCTGGCGACGCTGTGCCTTGTGCTCCCCCGCTTTACCACCGCAGCGCCCGGTCCAGAGTTCTCCGGCTCGCAGCTCGCGTTCGCAGCGGTGGCCTCGCTTGCCGTCTACGTCATGTTTGTTCTCACTCAGACCGGCCGGCACCGGGATTTTTTCTTGCCAGTACCGCTCGGCAACTCGCCGGACAAGGACAAAGATGGGCACGCGGACCCGCCAAGTGGCCGTGCCGCGCTCGTCAGTCTGGCCCTGCTCGTCCTGGCGCTCGTGGCCGTGGTTGGCCTGGCCAAGGTGATTTCGCCCGCCATTGAAGACGTCATCGACGGTGCCGGGCTCCCCCATAGTTTTGTCGGTGTCGTGATCGCGCTCATGGTTCTGGCACCCGAGACCCTTGCGGCCGTGCGCGCCGCGCGGCTGGACCGAACCCAGATCAGCCTCAACCTGGCGCTGGGTTCGGCAATGGCCAGCATCGGCTTGACGATCCCCGCGCTGGCCATCGCCAGCATCTGGCTTCCGACGCCGCTGCATCTTGGGTTGGAATCAACCCACATCATCCTGCTGGCGCTCACCATGGTCGTCGGTGTCCTTACCGTCGTTCCCGGGCGAGCGACGCGACTGCAGGGTGGCGTACACCTGGTGCTGTTGGCGTCGTTCATCTTCCTGGCCGCCAACCCCTAGGCCGGGGCGAAGTCAGCTAAACGGCGCCGGGTCGCCTGCACCCACGCGCATTACCTCGGGCACTCCGTCCGAGAAATCGATGACGGTCGTCGGTTCGAGACCGCACTCGCCTGAGTCGATCACCGCATCGACCTGGTGGTCGAGCCGCTCCTTGATGGCCCAGCCTTCGGTCAGCGGGTCCTCATCATCGGGCAGCAGCAGCGTGCTCGACAGCAACGGCTCACCCAACTCCTCCAACAGCAGTCGTGCGACGGGGTGGTCGATGATGCGTACGCCCACAGTCTTCTTCTTGGGGTGCAAGAGTCGCCGAGGCACCTCAGAGGTCGCGGGAAGGATGAAGGTGTAGCAGCCCGGGGTGTGGTTCTTCACCGCCCGGAAGACTCGGTTGTCTAGCTGCACGAGTTGGCCGAGCTGGGCAAAGTCGCGGCAAACCAGCGTGAAGTGATGCTTCTCATCGAGACGCCGGATGTCGACGATTCGGCTCTTGCCCTCGGCATTCCCGAGTTGAGTGCCCAGCGCGAAGCACGAGTCGGTCGGGTACGCAATCAGGCCACCGGCGCGCACGATGTCCGCTGCTTGACGAATTCGTCGCGGTTGGGGGTCGAGTGGGTGAACGTCGAGATACCGTGCCATATGCCTATGGTGGCGAAATGTGGGAGGGAGCGCCATGGGGGACGACGTAATTTTGTCCTACGACCTGCCGTGTCCGGCACAGCGTGCCTTTGTGAACTACGTAGACGACATAGGGTCCTGGTGGCCTGGCCATGTCAACGCTGACCCGTCACGGTTCGACGGTCTTTACTTCGAACCGTGGGTGGGTGGGCGCTTGAACGCCAGATACCAGCCGGATGAGGAGGTGCAGTGGGGCACCATCGTGCGCATCGAGCCGGCGGTGGGCATTGTCCACACCTTTTCACTCCCGCATCGGTCATCGGCGCAGACCACCGTGACGCTGAGCTTTTCCGAACTCGATACCGGGTCACGCCTGACCTTTCGACACACTCCGTGGAACGGCATCGATGCGTTGGGGCAGACCAAGTTCGGTGAGTGGCCACTGATCCTGGGGCACTACGTCGAGTTGGTTCGCGCGTCGTCCCGACGAGTCTGAGGTCGTCGGCCGCGAGATCGTCCGGCCTCTACTGCGTCAGCGTGGTCGTCACGGGAGTCGCCAGTTCGACGGTCCGGCTCACGGTGCATAACCGATCGTGGGAGCGCTGCACCGCACCGGGAAGTACCGCACGGGCGGCGTCGCCCTCGGGACCTTCCGGGAAAGTCACGGTGAAGGTGACGTCGATCGCACCCATCCGGTTGCCGTCGGCGTCGCGCACCTTGTCGCCGCCGCACTCCACCGAGAAGACGCTCGGCTCGCTACGGCGCGTCGTCAGCACGTCGACGTCAACAGCCGAGCAGGCAGCAATCGCCGTCAGCAACAACTCCACTGGTGTGAAGGATTCGTCTTCGCCCGTACCGGTCGTGAGTCTGCCGCCACGCTCGTTGGTCGCGGCGAATCGTCCTGCACCGTCACGGTCGAGCGAGATAGAGCGGCGGGCGTCAGAGGTCGTCATGGGTCCAGAATGCCAGGACGAGTAGCCTCCCCCCATGACCAACGCCACCGATCAGCCTGGCCGGATCATCCTCATTCGCCATGGCGAGACCGAATGGAGTCTCTCGGGCCAACACACCGGGACGACGGACCTACCGTTACTTCCCGAAGGCGAGGCCGTCGCTCGTTCCTTGCGCGAGCCATTGACGAAGTTCAACATCGTGGCGGCGTATAGCTCTCCGATGGCCAGGGCTCGGCGTACCGCGGAACTCGCGGGACTAGAGCGGGTCACCGTGCTTGAGGATCTCCGCGAGTGGGATTACGGCCGATTCGAAGGCATGAGCACGCCCATGATTCGTGCCGAGCTGGGCTACCCGTGGGAGATCTTTACCGACGGAGTCCAGCCCGGCGAGTCGCCCGGTGAGACCGTCGAGGATGTCGCCGCTCGAGCCAGCCACGTGCTCGCCACGGCCCGTGAGGACGCCCGACGAGGGGACGTCGTCCTCGTCGGACATGGCCACACCAGCCGCATCCTGGCTGGGGTATGGCTGCGCCAGGAACCGCGCTTTGGCGCAAACCTTGAACTCGGAGCCGGCCGGATCAGCGTCCTTGGCCAGCACCACGGCATTCCCACACTGGAAATGTGGAACGCCGCGGGCTAGATCCGACGTGATGCCTAGGGAAGTTCCCAGGTGTGGACCGGCTCGTTGCTGTGCATGCCCTCGATATAGAGGTCGAGCATCGAGTGCAGAGCAGTACGGCGATCCTGGCCGCGCTCCTCGAAGCGGCGGACCGCTTCGATCTGCCAGGACGCGCCATTCATGCCAGATCGACACCGCGCCTCGATGATGCCCAGATAGCGTTCAGCAACTTCCGGGGCGACACCCCATTCAGCAAGGCCCTCGTACGCCAACGGGAGCAGGTGTCGGACAGCAAGTTCAACGGCGGGAACCTCGCCATAACCGGGCCAATAGACCCGGGCTTCAATACCTTTGGCAGCGCACTGGTGGAAATTCTCCTCCGCAGCAGAGAAGCTCATCCGCGTCCAGATCGGACGGTCGGTTCCGGCCAACTTCTTGATGGCACCGTAGTAGAACGCCGAGTTCGCCATCGAGTCAACAATGGTGGGACCGGCAGGTAGGACGCGGTTCTCGACGCGCAGATGCGGGCGACCCCCGACGATGTCATAGATCGGGCGGTTCCAGCGGTAGACCGTGCCGTTGTGCAGTCGCAGTTCGGCGAGTTGTGGCGCCTCACCAGCGGACAAGACCGCCTGGGGGTCTTCGTCCGTCGTCTCGGGCAGGAGCGCTGGGAAATACCGCACATTCTCTTCGAAGAGGTCGAAGATCGAGGTGATCCAGCGCTCGCCGAACCACACCCGAGGCCGGACCCCTTGATTCTTCAACTCGATCGAGCGGGTGTCCGTGGCCTGACTGAACAACTCCACGCGCGTCTCGTGCCACAACTGCTTGCCGAAGAAATACGGCGAGTTAGCGCCGAGGGCAAGCTGGATGCCGCTCAACGCCTGCGCGGCGTTCCAGTGCGCGGCAAAGTCACTGGGTTGGACCTGAAGGTGAAGTTGAACCGAGGTGCAGGCTGACTCTGGGGCGATGCTGTCCGCGTAACGTTCGAGGCGCTCCCCCGACGGCCCTTCGATGTCTATCCACAGATCCTCGCCGCGGGCCGAGAAGATGGCTTCGTTGAGGGCGGCATACCGCGAGTTTGCACTCATCCACTCGGTCGTGAAGTGCTCAGGCATCAAGGTCGGCAGGATGCCGACCGCAACGATCTTGGCGTTAGCTTCCTCAGCGAGCTTCTCGGCCCGGTTGAGGCTGGCCCGCAGGTCGCGCTCCAAGTCGAGTGGCGCCCGGCCTGGCAGCGGACGCGGTTCGACATTGAGCTCGATGTTGTATTGGCCGAGCTCGGTCTGATAATCCGGATCGGCGATCCGCTCGAGCACTTCAGCATTAGTGAAGGTCGGCTCGAGTTGCTCATCGACGAGGTTGAGCTCGATCTCCATCCCGGTGAGCGGTCGATCAAACTCGAAGCTGCTCTGGGTGAGCATCCGCTCAAATACGTCGAGGTCCTGGCGAACCTTCTCGCGGTACTGCTGCCGCTGTTCGCGGGTATAGGTGGTGCTGTTGACTTCGGCGCCCATGGACCCTCCTGACAGATGTGGCGCCAACTTCTCACACCGAGTCCACTTCTGTCACAGATTGCACTGACGGTCTCAGATTCTGCGCGGTACGAGCCCCAGACGGGACCCGATCTGGGACGGCCGGGTGCGCCTCCGCCGGCTTGTCGGAGGTCGCACCTAACCTGACACGCATGCGGCTGCTGCACACGTCTGACTGGCATCTGGGGAGGCGTCTGCACGGCGCGGACCTCCTGCCGGCTCAGGAGCAGTTCTTGGAGCACCTCGTGACTGTCACCGCACAGGAAGAGGCTGACGTCGTGCTGGTGGCTGGTGACGTCTATGACCGTGCGCTGCCGCCGCCAGCCGCAGTAGAGCTGCTGTCGCGCACCCTGCGCGATCTGATCGCCACCGGTGCGCAGGTCATCCTGTCGGCAGGTAATCACGACTCCCCCGCCCGCCTCGGCTTCGCCGCTGACGTGCTTGAGCTCGCGGGCGTGCACGTGCGCACGGGAATCGATCGTCTGCAAGATCCGGTCCATGTCAACGGCGTCGATGTGTATCCCGTGCCCTATCTCGAGCCCTCCGTCGTGGCAGCTGAGCTCGGCGCCCGACGGGCCACGCATGCAGAAGTCATGCGCGCTGCAATCGACCGGATCATTTCGACGATGACCGACCGACCGGCAATCTTGATGGCACATGAATTCGTTGCCGGATCCACCTCGAGCGACTCTGAGCGCGATGTCACGGTGGGTGGTCTCGGCGTCGTGCCAGCGGAGGTTTTCGCGCCGTTCGCCTACACCGCTCTGGGCCATCTGCACCGCCCGCAGTCAGTGACCGACCAGGTCCGCTATTGCGGATCGCCAGTGGCGATGTCGTTCTCAGAGGCAGACCAGGTCAAAGGCTCGCTTCTGGTCGATATAGGCGACGCCGGCGATCTCGATGTTCAGATGGTTCCAGCTCCCACGTGGCGCCCACTACGGCGATTGCGCGGAGATCTGAATAGCCTTCTGTCTTCAGCGTCGATCGCCGATGCCGAAGACGCCTGGTGCGAGGTCACCTTGACCGATCGGGTGCGTCCTGCCCACGCGATGGACCAGGTACGACAACGTTTTCCCCATTGTTTGGCCTTGCGGTGGGACGCACCCGAAGGCGTGTCCGACGTACGCACCTATGCCGATCGGGTGCGCGGCCGAGATGATGCCGAGTTGTGCGGTGATTTCGTTGAGCATGTGCTTGGCCGACCCGCTACCGACAGCGAGCAGGACCTTCTCAGCGAGGCGATCGCCGGGACGGCGACCATGCGGCGAATCAACGATCGCGAGCAGGCCCCACCCCGTATTGGCTCCGACTCGGCGTCGGGAGTGGCATGAAGCTCCATCGCCTCTCGTTCCAGGCGTTCGGTCCGTTTCCCGACGCCCACGTTATCGACTTCGACGCGCTAGGCGATTCGGGAATCCACCTCATCCACGGCGCAACTGGCGCTGGCAAGACCTCCATCCTGGACGCGATCTGCTTTGCCATTTTCGGCCAGGTTCCCCGGACCCGGCAGGGAGTCAGTGGAAGTGGACCTGCGAGTTCGTCTGCTGCGCAAGGAATTTCGCCCGAGGTAGTCCTCGAAGCAACACTGGCGGGACGACGGCTGCGTTTTACCCGGGTTCCTGAATATGCGCGCCCGAAGAAACGCGGTGCGGGTATGACCATCGTGCGCTCGAGCGTGGTGCTCGCCGAGAGACATCTACACGGTTGGCAGACCATCTCGACGCGGGTCCAGGAAGTCCAACACATCGTTGATGTCTCACTTGGGCTTCAACTCGACCAGTTCGCGCAGGTCATCATGCTGCCGCAAGGTGGGTTTGCTGAGTTCCTGCATGCCGAGCCCGACGCACGCGCGGGTATTTTGCAGCGACTCTTCGACATCGAGCGGTTCACCGACATCGAGCAGTGGTTCGTCGCGAAGCGCCGCGAGGCGACGGCGGCAGTCGAGGTGGCCAGGGCGCCTGTCGATCGCGCACGCACAGTCGTCGAGCTTGCACTGGCCGATCTGCCCGTGCGAGAGGACTCTGACCAAGACGCTCCCCCTGAACTGGTTCAAACAGAGTCATGCCCCGAGGAGGGCCTGCCAGCCCTGATCGCCGCGTTGGCCCAGGACGTCGCCGACCGTGCGACGTCGGCGGCGGCCGAGGCGGATCAGGCACATTCGGGAGCACGGTCTGCCCATGCTGAGTTGGCCCGGGCTGAGCAACGCTCGCGCCTGCGTGCACACGCCCGCGCCGCACGTCGAATGCTCAGGCTGCTGGAGGCACCCGATGCTCAGGCCGCCGATCGCGCCGCGCGCACACAACTCGACTCCGCAGATCGTGCAGGACGAGTTGCACCCACGCTGGCCGCCACGAGGGCGGCTGCCGCGGGCCTCGCCGAGGCCCGCACGGCGTATTCCGCTGCCGTTCCGCCTCCCCTCGTTCAGCGCACCCTGCCGGACGAGGCATCGCCGGCGGCAGCATGGGTCGCACTGCTGACACAGCACAGCGCGCAGGTGCGGTCGGCGGCCGAGCAGGGAGCAGCAGGGCGTTCAACCCTGGCGCAGGCGCGCGACCACCTTCTACGGCGCGCCGCCCTTGAGCAGTCCTTCACGTCAATTCAGGACCGCCTTGACGCGCTCATCGAACAGCAAGAAGCCGCCGAAGAGCGGCTTGCGGTGGCTCGGTCCGCAGCGGAGCCTGCCGGCGCAGCCGATGAGCTTGTGCGGCTCGTTGACGCTGCTGACAAGCGCCAATCGGCGGCGGCCGAAGCAGCCGACAAAGAAGCGTTCTATGCCGAGGCAGTTCACGAAACGGACGATTCGGTGGCTACAGCGACCCAGCACGCGGAACGCTTGCGACGAACCCGCGTGCACCAGGTGACCGGCCAACTTTCGGCCCAACTGCGCGACGGTGAGCCCTGCAGCGTCTGCGGGTCCACGATCCATCCCGCTCCGGCCGAGTTGTCCTCAGACGAGGTCGTCACCCAAGACGAACTCGACGCAGCGGAGCACGCACAACAGTTGACGCGTGAGGCGTTCGATGCCGCGATGGCCGACCTGACGCGCGCGCGCACCGCACATCTGCATGCGACAGCCGAATACGAGTTCGCTTTAGCCGCAGTTCGATCCAGCGCCACAGAGTTCTTCGGCGACCACGCGCACCAGGGTCTATCCACCGCTGAGACCACAACAACGTTCCTTCAGGAAGTACGCGCTCAGACAGTGCGCCGACGGACCCAAGCCCAGCAGGCGCGTGCTGAGACGGACCGGCTTGAATCTGAGCTCGACACCATTCGCGCCACGATCGCTACTACTCAGGAGCAGTTAGTTGAGGCCAAGCTCGACCACGCCTCGGCGCGAACGCGCGCCCAGGAAGCCGCTGCCACGGCGCTCGAACACACCGTGCGCGCGGTCTCGTTGGCGACACATCATGCCGAGGAGTGTCCCTGTTCCGACAACAACCCCCTCCCTATCCCATCGTGGGCCGGTACGACACCGGATGACGTGCTCGGGTGGGTCCTCGACCAGCCAGGAGAGTCCGCTTCGCTGGATGACTTCGCGCAGTCTTTAGCGGCCGCCGCGGCGCAACATCGCGAGCTCGAACGTTCGGTCACGACATGGCAGACGGCCGAGTTGCGCTTCCACGAAGCTCAACGCCGTCATGAAGAGTCAGACGACGCGTTGCGGGCGCTGATCGCGCAAGAAGGATTCACTGATCCGGCGGACGTCGATGCCAGCACACTGACACCGGCAGAGCAAAGCACCGTGCGCGATCAACTCGACCGCACCGCTGCGGCACGAACGCGTGCGGAGACGATTCTTGCCGACCCCGATGCGGCTGCTGCACTGAGTGCCAGCGCGAGCGACCTGGAAGCGATGCGGGCCGAGGCGGCCGACGCAGAGGTTCGCGCGCGGCAGGCCCGAGACCGCGCCTCGACACTCGAACGGGTTCGGGGAACGCTGCGTACCGCTGCTCGCGACCTGCATGGAGCCTTAGCAGCGCTCACTCCGCTGCGCGCACGGCACGAGGCACTCGACCACCTAGCCGCCATCATCAATGCCGAACGAGGGTCCGCTGGAGACCGCAGAATGCGGCTGTCGGCCTATGTTCTCGCGGCTCGACTTGAAGACGTCGTCCGCCTAGCCAACGACCGCCTGGCCACGATGACCGCGCAGCGGTTCACGCTGGAGCACGACGACGGCCCAGGGTCGCGCGGCTCACGGGGCGGGCTCGGCCTGCGCGTTCATGATGCGTGGACGGGCACCTCCCGGCCGACGCGCACCCTCTCGGGCGGCGAGACCTTCCTTGCGTCATTGGCACTCGCGCTGGCGTTGGGCGAAGCGATTCAACACGACGCTGGCGGCAGGCAACTGGACACGCTGTTTATCGACGAAGGTTTCGGCTCGTTGGATGAGGACAGCCTTGAGCTCGTCTTGGAGGTGCTAGACCAGTTGCGCGGCGGCGGACGCATGGTGGGCATCGTCAGCCACGTCCCCGAGTTGCGTCAGCGGATCCCGGCGCAAATCGAGGTGCGCAAGTCTGAAGCAGGCTCCTCGGTGCGGCTTCATCTGCCTGGCCGCTCATCTGCCGCCTGACACACACCGCATGGCGCCGGCGTCTCGCGACAGACCTGTGGGATTCTTAGCCTGTGCGCCAAATACGCCAGTCGGCCAAACTCAAGGGTGTCCGGTACGACGTACGGGGCCCCATCCTCGTCGAGGCCCAGCGCCTCGAGGCTGAGGGGCAACGAGTACTCAAGCTCAACATCGGCAATCCCGCGCCGTTCGGCTTTGAAGCCCCCGACGCGATCGTCGCCGACATGGTGCATCACCTGCCCGACGCCCAGGGCTATTCCGACAGCCAAGGCATCTATTCAGCGCGCACCGCCGTCGCCCAGTACTACCAAGGTCGTGGCTTGCGCGACACCGCCGTCGACGACGTCTTCATCGGTAACGGTGTCTCTGAGCTGATCTCGATGGTGCTGCAGTCTTTTCTCGACGACGGCAACGAGATCCTTGTCCCGGCGCCGGACTACCCGCTGTGGACCGGCGCGGTATCGCTGTCTGGTGGCACCCCCGTGCACTACCTGTGCGACGAGGACAACGACTGGCAGCCTGACCTGGAAGACATCGAGTCCAAGATCACGGACGCCACCCAGGCGATCGTCATCATCAACCCGAACAACCCCACCGGTGCCGTCTACTCTGATGAATTGGTGCGCGACCTGGTACAACTCGCGCGCAAACATGACCTGGTGATCTTCTCGGATGAGATCTACGAAAAGATCACCTTCGACGGGTTGGAGCACCACCACACCGCAACGTTTGCGGGCGATGACGTGCTGTGCCTGACCTTCAGCGGTCTCTCCAAGGCCTACCGGGTGTGTGGCTATCGCGCCGGCTGGTTGATGATCTCCGGCCCGAAGCACCTGGCCACGGATTTCCTCGAGGGCCTGACCCTGCTGGCCAATATGCGCATGTGTGCCAATGTGCCCGCCCAGCACGCCATCCAAACGGCGCTCGGTGGATATCAGTCGATCAACGACCTCATCGTGCCGGGCGGGCGCTACTACGAACAGTCGATGCTCGCCTACCGGTTGCTCAACGAAATTCCCGGCGTCTCGTGCGTGCGTCCACAGGGAGCGCTCTATTGCTTTCCGCGCCTTGACCCCGAGGTGTATGCCATCGAGGACGACCAGGACTTTGTGCTCGGCCTCCTACGCGCGAAGCACCTCCTGGTCACACACGGGACCGGCTTCAACTGGCCGAAGCCCGACCATTTCCGTCTTGTGACCTTGCCCGACGTCGAGATGCTCACCGAAGCCATCGGCCGCATCTCCGACCACCTGGCCACACTGCGCTGAGCCGATGTCCGACCTCTTCTGTCCCGCGACGTTGATTCTCGCGCGACACAGTGAGGTGAAACTCGCCGACTACCTGCGCGGCCGCAACGTCGCGCACGTCTACAGCAGCACGATGATCCGCGCAGTTCAGACCGCGGAAACCGTCGCTGAAACCCTCAACCTTGACATCACGGTGAAGGAATCTTTGCGTGAGGCGGTGGCGCAGGAGGGTAGTGGTGACCTGGTGGCGAGATGCCGCGCCGTCATTGAGGAACTCTCCGACGTGCATCGTGGCGAGACGGTCTTGGTTGTCACGCACAGTGACGTCCTGGATAGTGCTGTGCCTGCTCTGGCGATGATGGCGTCCGGAGTCGGCCGGGTTCCCCACCCGGGGCTCGTCGAATTACAGGTCGATGCCGACGGCATCGTCTGCACAGCATGGGCACCGTCATCCAGCTACCCGCCTCGAGAAGCCATCGACTAGCGGCAAATGCAGGGTACGTACGCCGTCGCACCGCGCATTTGCCCCTAGTCGACGGCCATTTCGCCGCTCAGTCTTCGTAGGCCTCGGGAGGCGGGCACGTGCAGACCAGGTGACGGTCGCCGTATGCGCCGTCGACCCGGCGAACTGGAGCCCAGTACTTGCGTAGCGGGTCGACACCGGCCGGGTAGGCGGCCTCTTGCCGGGTGTATGGGTGTTCCCATTCTCCGGCTAGTGAGAGCGCAGTATGCGGCGCATGGCGAAGGACGCTGTCGGCGGCGGACACCTCACCGTTGGCCACGGCGTCGATTTCTTCGCGAATGGCGATCATGGCCGCGCAGAAACGGTCCAGCTCGGCCAGGTCCTCGCTCTCGGTGGGCTCCACCATCAACGTTCCCGCGACCGGGAAGGACATAGTCGGAGAGTGGAAGCCATAGTCGATGAGGCGCTTGGCGACATCGTCGACGGTGACTCCCGTCTCCTTAGTGATGCCCCGCAGATCAAGGATGCACTCGTGTGCGACCAAGCCATCCTGTCCTGCGTAAAGGACCGGGTAAGACTCCCGCAGACGCGTCGCGACATAGTTGGCGTTCAACACGGCCATCTGGGTCGCTTTAGTGAGACCAGCCCCGCCCATGAGCCGGACGTACGCCCACGAGATCGGAAGGATCGACGCCGAGCCGAACGGCGCGGCTGAGATCGGGCCGACGCCCGTCGTCGGGCCCGCGTGTTCGGACAGTGGGTGATTGGGCAGGTAGGGCGCCAGGTGGCTCCGCACTGCTACCGGACCCACGCCAGGACCGCCACCACCGTGCGGGATACAGAAGGTCTTGTGCAGGTTGAGGTGGGAGACATCGCCACCGAACTCGCCCGGTTGCGCCAAGCCGATGAGGGCGTTGAGGTTGGCACCGTCGACGTACACCTGGCCACCCGCTTCGTGCACCAGCGAGCACAATTCGGTGATGGTGTCCTCGTAGACGCCGTTGGTGGAGGGATAGGTCACCATGAGCGCGGCTAGTCGCTCGCCATGCTCTTTGACCTTTTGCTTGAAGTCCTCCATGTCGACCTCGCCCGTGGGCGCGGTCTTGACCACGACGACCTTAAGGCCAGCCATGACGGCGCTTGCTGCGTTGGTGCCGTGGGCGGACGCCGGAATGAGGCAGATGTTGCGCTCGGCCTCACCGTTGGCCTGGTGGTACGCGTGGATCGCCAACAAACCAGCGAACTCCCCCTGCGAGCCAGCGTTGGGCTGCAACGAGACTGAGTCATACCCAGTGATCGCGCACAGCCACTGCTCCAGGTCCGTGATCAGTTCACGGATACCGACCGTTTGATCTGCGGGGGCAAAGGGGTGCAGGTTGGCAAACTCCGGCCACGTCACTGCCTCCATCTCGGTCGTGGCGTTGAGCTTCATGGTGCACGACCCGAGCGGAATCATGCCGCGGTCGAGTGCGTAGTCGCGGTCGGAAAGACTGCGCAGGTAGCGCAGCATCGAGGTTTCACTGTGGTGGGTGTTGAAGACCGGGTACTGGAGATAGTCCGATGTACGCACCAGCGCGCTCGGCCAATTCGGTTCTACCGGAACAGGCTTGGGCGAGTTCACCCCAAATGCTTGAGCGACTGACCGCAGGTCGTCATCTGTCGTGGTCTCATCGACGCTGACCGAGACATGGTCCCCGTCGACCTCCCAGATGTTGATGCCGCGTTCCAGCGCGGCTTGAACCACCGCGTCGGCGCGACCGGGGACCACCACGGTCACGGTGTCGAAGAAGTGGTCTGGCAGGACCTCGACTCCCCCAGCCTCAAGTGCGTCGTGCAGGGCGCGCGCCTTGGAGTGAACTGCGACGGCGATCCGGCGCAGACCGTCGGGACCGTGGTAGACGGCATACATCGAGGCCATGACCGCCAGCAGCACCTGCGCCGTGCAGATGTTGGAGGTCGCCTTCTCACGACGGATGTGCTGCTCGCGGGTCTGCAGCGCAAGCCGGAACGCTGGGGCGCCGACGGCGTCGACGCTGACGCCGACCAAGCGACCAGGAAGGGTACGTTGCAAACCATCTCGGACGCTCATGTAACCCGCGTGCGGACCGCCGAATCCCATCGGCACACCAAAACGCTGGCTGCTTCCGACGGCGATGTCGGCGCCCCACTCACCCGGCGGGGTGAGCAGCGTCAAGGCCAACAGGTCGGCAGCCGCCGTGACGAGTGCGCCCGCGTCGTGCGCCGCGGTCGCGAGCTGAGTCCAGTCGTGAATCGTGCCGTCCGCACCGGGGTACTGAACGACGACACCGAAAATGGCTCGCCCATCAGTTGCGGCCAACAGTGCTTCACCATCGGTGATTTCGCTCAGGTCAGCAACCACGACATCGATGCCGAGTGGCAGAGCGCGCGTGCGAGTGACGGCGATCGACTGTGGGAGCAACTGCGCGTCCAAGAGCAGAACGGCGTCCTGCGCCGCCTTACTGCCGCGGCGCATCAACGTCATGGCTTCGGCCACTGCCGTTGCCTCGTCAAGCAAGGAGGCGCCCGAGGTCAGCAAGCCGGTCAAGTCGCTGACAACCGTTTGGAAGTTGAGCAGCGCCTCCAGGCGCCCTTGGGAGATCTCTGGCTGGTAGGGCGTATAGGCGGTGTACCACGCCGGATTCTCCAGCACATTGCGCCGGACGACCGCCGGGGTGTGTGTGCCGTAGTAGCCCAGTCCGATCATTGAGGTCAGAACGGAGTTGCGCGACGCTTTCACTCGCAACTCGGCGATCGCGGCGGGCTCGGATGCGGCTGCCTGCAGTTCCAACGGGCGGCGCGCAGCGATGACTTCGGGGATTGCTCGTTCGATCAGAGCGTCCATTGAGGAGGCACCGACGACCTCCAGCATCCGCGTCTCGTCATCAGAGGTTGGTCCGATGTGGCGCTGGACGAAATCAGGGTGAACGTGCGTCATTACTCTCCCAGTCGCGATGGTCGATACGCCGCAGCGCATCGTCCCCCTCTGTCACGCATTCGTGTTCCAGAGTCGCCTGGCCCGAGCGGTCCGGTGGCCTGAGAGCTTGTGGGGAGTTTGCCCCTTCGGCGCCCCGCGATCAATGCGCGAGGACTCTCCCGCTCGGTGTAGACAGCAGGGTCAATCTATCAGCCGGTCTTAGCCTGTCGGCGAGCCCGCAACTCGTCGCCCGGGTGGTCGGCCGGGGTCTGCGCATCGGGCCGTTCGCTCGGCAGATCGGACAGCGTGCCTTCAACCTCACGCCACACGGTGCCGAGCGCAATCCCGAAAACACCTTGGCCGCCACGCATGAGGTCAATGACCTGGTCATCGGAGGTGCACTCATAGACAGAAGCACCGTCAGACATCAAGGTGATCCCGGCCAGATCGCTCACACCGTGTTCGTGCAGGGAAGACACCGCCACCCGGATCTGCTGCAACGAGACACCGGTGTCGAGCAGCCGCTTAATGACCTTGAGTACCAGGATGTCGCGAAAGCCATAGAGACGCTGATGGCCCGAGCCAGTGGGATTGCGTACGGAGGGTTCGAGCAGTCCGGTCCGCGCCCAATAGTCGAGCTGCCGGTAGGTCACCCCTGCGACACGGCATGCCTGCGCACCGCGATAGCCCGCCCCGTCGGTCATCGACTCGGGCAACTCCTCGGCGAACAATGCCTCCTGGAGCGGCTCCGGTGCTGATGACCGTGACGGTTGTGCTTCGCCCGCGTTGGTGGCCACGGTTACCTCCGACATGCGGGGCGGGATGGCCGCCCAATGGAATGGTGTGAACTGATGATGACGCTATGGGTGTGGGCGGGGCCGGTCAACGACCTCGCACTTAACGCCTCGGCGTGTCGCACATCGCGGCACATATCTAACCTTCAACTTGAGGTTTAGTCTCGTTCACCCGCGTCCTCGGCTTCGCCCGGTGGCTGCTCAAAGTCTTCTGCGGACACATGGTCGAGGAATTCCCTAAAACGCTCGACTTCGTCATCTTCTTCGTCGGGTACCACGACGCCCACCTCTTCAAGGACGCTGTCGTCGACCAAAATCGGCACACCCGCTCGTAGGGCAATCGCAATGGCGTCGGAAGACCGGGACTCGATGCGCCGATTGCCGTCGATGACGAGTTCGGCGTAGAACACGCTGTCCTCAAGTTTGGTGATGTGCACCGCATCGAGATGATGTCCAAGCTCGGACAGAAGGTGCGCCAAGAGGTCGTGGGTCAACGGCCGCGGCGGGGTGACGCCTTGCTGTGCGTAGGCGATAGCGCTGGCTTCGGCAGCGCCTACCCAGATGGGTACATGGCGATGCCCCTCCTCTTCGCGCAGCAGCACGATCGGATGGTTCGTGGGCATCTCCACTCGGACTCCGAGTACTTCTACCTTGCGCACGATGCCAGGCTACCGCTGCAGGTCAGCCTTCACGAGGGTGACGTGCAGTGCAAGACATGCCGCAGCGACTTCGGCGCGGCGTTCAGGCGAGCTTCCGGCCGCTTGTTCGACAAGGCCCGACTCACGATCGGCTGCCAGTCGGAAGGGCCGTAGGTGGCGACCAGTGAGGCCATAATCCGCCAGGATCCGGGCACTACGGGCCACGGCAAGGGCTGCGCCGGAGTAATGACCGCCACCGTCCGGACTGATCAGGTGGAAGGTTTCCAATTCTGCGACGGCATCGTGATCAAGTCCGGCGCCCTCGGCCAGTTCCGCGCGAGTCAAGCGAACATCCGCGACCGGTTCGGTGAGTTGTGCCGGCGTCGGCAGAGACTCGTCGACTTCCGGCGTCGGCGGAGTCGGGCGGCCCACCGGGCTGATGTCAGGTTCGAGTCCACGGTCGAACTTGTCGAGCGCTTCACGGATGACTTTGAGGGGCCAGAAGCGGTCCCGTTGTGCGGTGAGTACGAACCGCAAACGTTCAACGTCACGATCGGTGTATTCCCGATAGCCCGACTCCCGGCGCTGCGGCGACACTAAACCTTGGGTATCCAGGAAGCGCACCTTGGACACCGTGAGATCAGGAAAGTCCTCACGGAGAATTTCCAACACAGCGCCGATGGTGCGCCCACGGCCCCCGGGGGACGTTGCTGTCACGACGCCTGAGCAGGGCCACCGTGATAGACCAGCCGGAACTTGCCGACCATGACCTCATCACCGGTGCTCAAGTCAGCGGAGTCCACGAGCTGCATGTTGACATAGGAGCCATTGAGCGACCCCACGTCCTGCACCTGGAAGCCACTCGGGGTGCGGCGGAAGATGGCGTGTCGGCGCGAGACCGTCACGTCATCGAGGAAGATGTCGCTGTCGGGGTGACGTCCGGTGCTGACCTCGTCGGCGTCGAGCAAGAACCGCGCCCCGGCATTAGGGCCGCGCAGCGCGATCAATAGTGCTGTGCCTGGACGGAGCGCATCAACGGTGGCCTGGTCGGCCGAACCCAGTCGGTCGGCCTCACGGCCTGGAGCGATCTCGGCCTCGTTGAACTTAGGCAGCCTTGCTGTTGTGGGGTCGTCCAAGTTGTCGCTGTCGTAGTTGGACATCATCCACCTCCCATCTTCCTCATCGGGTGGTTTGCCTGACTTTCAGTCTACGTGTCGGCCACTGGCCGAGCACGGCGGGAGAGCGTTCAGCCCAAGGACTCCTGGTAGGCAGCAGAGTCCATGAGCGCGCTCACACCTGCAGAATCGGCGACCTTCATCTCGAACATCCACCCTTCGCCATAGGGGTCGGTGTTGACCTGCTCTGGTCCCGCCTCAAGGCCGTCATTGACACCCGTGATCTCACCGTCGAGTGGGGCGTACAAATCACTCACGGACTTGGTGGACTCGACCTCACCACAACTCTCGCCGGCGGTCACGGTGTCCCCTACGGCCGGAAGGCTGACGAAGACCACGTCGCCAAGAGCATCTTGGGCGTATGCGGTCACTCCGACGCGGACGACACCATCGCCCTGCTCCGCGATCCATTCGTGGTCGCTGGTGTAACGCAGGTTCGCGGGATATTCCAGGTCGCTCATGCGGGATGCTCCTCGTCAGTGTCGTGCAACTAGGTGGTGTGGCTAGGTGTGACGGCTAGCGCCGTACGACTAGCGCGCGGGTCAACAGTATGGACGATATTGCGGACTAACCCTCACCGTTCGGTCGAGCGTAGTCAGGGGCTTTGGACGGCCGCAATGCGGTCACGTCGACCTTCTTCTCCGAGGTGACTTCGACGCGCGCTCCGGCTCGCTCCAGGCTCTCTTGCACTCCCCCAGGTATGGCCATCGCCGTCGCCATCGTGTGCGCATCACCGATCGCCCGGATCGTGTACGGCGCCCGCACCACCTTGCCATCGATCACGATCTGCTTTTCGGAGTCCGTGCCGAACCACGTGCTCGCGATGATCCGGGCATCGTTGACCTGTATCGCTTCGGCGCCGGCGTCACGCAACTCCTGAATGGCGTCGAGCAGGTCCGGCGCCTTGACCGTGCCGCCTGCGTCCTGCACGGAGATGGTGATGCCTTGGCCGGTGGCCGCGGTGGTGCCGGCCAGGATGCCCAGCGTTGCGGCACGTTGTGTGACGGCCTTCTCGGCGGCACCGCTGCTACCGCTTCTGAGTTGGTCGCGCGTGCGCGTCAGGTCCTGCACTTCCTTGCTGAGGCGCCCGGACTGATTGTTGACGCTGCCCAGTAGTGCCACCAAGTCGCTCTGCCGCAGGTTCTCCAAGCCGCTCGTGCGCGTTTCCCGCACCTGCGTCACCATGGCGAAGCCCAACATCATCGCGAGCACCCCGGCGATCACATTGGCGCGCGTCGCTCGCGGTGCGCCCATGCGGCGTAACCGGGACCAGGGCGTGGTGCGCGGGGACTCAGTGTCAGCCATGGTCAGGCTTTCAAGAGGTGGCGTCGGATCGCTGCCACGTTGCTAAAGATGCGCAGGCCCAGCACGACGATGACGCCCGTCGACAGCTGTGATCCGACGCCCAATTGATCGCCGAGGTAGACAATGAACGCCGCCACCAAGACGTTCGAGACGAACGACACGACGAACACCTTGTCGTCGAAAATGCCGTCGAGCACCGCGCGCACCGCACCAAACACGGCATCCAAAGCAGCCACCACCGCAATCGGGAGGTAGGGCTGTAGCCAGACCGGGACGTCCGGCTCAAACACCAGGCCGAGTACGAGTCCGATGGCGAGACCGATTGCTGGGATCACTCGGAGACCTCCTCGGTCCTCGTCGCGTCGGTGGTTGTTGTCACCGGGCGGGCATGACGTACGGCTGCGGAATCGGATGCTGGGACGTTGACGTCTTCGTCCTGATTCTTCACGCGCACATCCATATCTACGTGTCGCTTCAGGCCGTCTAGATACCGGCCACCCGAACCGTTCTTGAAGGTTTCCCACAGGTCGCGCGGGGCGCCAATTGCTGTGATGACGTACGGCCGAGCTATGGGCCGGAAGTCGACCAGGATGGCCTCGCCGGCGAATCGAATCGCGGACAGCGACGTCAGCCTGTGACCGTTGATGCTGATGGCCTCCGCCCCGGCCTGCCACAACCCGTTCACCAGGATCTGGAGGTCTGAAGACGTGAGTACTTCTCGCGTCGTGCCGGCGGCCCGTGGGTCCTGTCCATTGCGCTGTTCGGCGGCGTCGCTGTCGTCGAGGGTGATGATTGATCCCGGGCCGGTCAGGGCCACGGTCCCAGCGGCAATCTCCTGCGCGGTCAAAACGGCAGCCGGCGACCCCGGGGGCGCCGCGGCTCGGAGACCACCAATTTGCTTGCGCAGTGTGGAGATTCGCCGTTCATCTGCAGACGAGGATTTCTGCCTTGACTCAATCTGGCCCACCAATTGAGCACGATCACCGCGCGCGGTCTCTTCCGGAACTCGCAAGGTTTGTGCCGCCACCACCAAGAGCAATCCGAGAGCCGCGCAGGCCAGGACGAGCACAATGCTTCGGTGCCCTGCGGCACGTTCCTCGCCGCGCGCGAGTCGAGCCTGCGCACGATCGTGATAGGACCGATCGAGTGGATGCTCCATCAGGTCAGTCAGGAGTGCCATGCTCTGCCCGACCGGCGCTCGCGGCCGGGGAACCCTCGTTGCGGGGCTCACACCGCGCGCCCTCGGAGGCGATGCGCCCGCACCATCCCGCGAATCTGCATGAAGTAGAGGAATGCTGCCAGCCAGTACAAGGCTGTCCCCCACCAGGCGAACGCCCACCCGACGGCGAGAGCGATCTCGGAAAGAAGCCCCGTGCCATCGCCGAGCAGAAGCAAGGGGAAGGCATAGATCAGGTTGAAGGTGGCGGCCTTACCGACAAAGTGGACGGGAGGAATCGGCAACTTGTCACGTCGGACCACGGGTGCCAGTGAGAGTACGGCCACGTCCCGCAGCAGAAGCAGTCCGACGAACCACCACGGGATGATCTCGCGGATCCCCAGGCCGAGCAGGGTGGACAGAATGTAGAGACGATCGGCTAGCGGGTCCAGGATTTGACCGACCCGAGAGACCAAGCCGTACTGGCGCGCGATCCGGCCGTCCAGATAGTCCGTGATACCGCTAGCCATGAGCACAATCAGGGCTGCTGTGTCGTGCTCCGTCAGGATCAGCCAGAGGAACACGGGCACCCCAAGGAGGCGTACCAGTGACAGGGCGTTGGGAATCGTCCACACAGCGTCGGTGACGCGCGGCTGATCTGCGCGTTCGTCGCTGCTCATGGTCACCCCACGATGCTATGTCGTGAGTGGGGCTTCGGAGGTCATGACCCTCACGTGACGTTGATACCAGTGACGCGTTCGTGACCTGCGTAGATGTTCATCGAGGTTCCGCGCAGGAATCCGACCAGGGTGAGCCCGAATTCGTGAGCCAGGTCGACGGCAAGCGACGAGGGTGCAGACACACCCGCCAGGATCGGGATTCCGGCCATCAAGGCCTTTTGTGCGAGCTCGAATGAGGTTCGTCCGCTCACCATGAGGACGTGGTTGCGCAGCGGCAGGTGTCCGGCGCGTAGCGCCGACCCGACGATTTTGTCGACTGCGTTGTGCCGACCGACGTCTTCGCGGAGAGCGACGAGGTCTCCCTCAGCAGTGAACAGCGCAGCAGCATGGAGGCCGCCGGTCTTGTCAAAGACTTGCTGCGCAGCACGCATCTGGTCCGGGAACGCGGCCAATTGCTCGGTCGTCACACGCGCTGGGTCGTCAGCAATGCTCCACGCAGCGGTGGTGCGTAGTGCATCCAAACTGGCCTTGCCGCAGACGCCGCACGATGAGGTCGAATAGAAGTTACGGGCCAACGCGAGGTCTGGCACGTCCACGTCAGGGTCGAGGTCGATCTCCAGAACGTTGTAGGTGTTCACGCCATCTTCGGTTGCACCTGCGCAGTAGCGGGCACCTCGAATGTCGTTCTCACTCTTGATGATTCCCTCACTGACCAGGAACCCATGCGCGAGATCGATGTCGTCACCGGGAGTACGCATCGTGATCGTCAGTGGGCTTCGGCCGAGCCGGATCTCGAGTGGCTCTTCGACCGCGAGAGTGTCGGGACGTCGAGACGCGATGCCGTCGCGCACTCGTACCACCGGTCGCCGTGTCGTCACCCGGCCCATACTCACCTTCATTCAGCGATTGACGTTCCGCACTGCGATCCTAAGTGTTATGAACCCTCTTCATGCGTGGCTACAGCAGGTCCAGGATGAACTCGGGTGCGATCTGGACCTCGACGCCGACCTCATCCTCGACCTCACCCGGGATGTGGCACACGGCGTCGAGCGGGCTGCCGCACCCCTGACCGCATTCCTTGTGGGCTACGCGGCGGGCGAATCAGGTGGCGGCGCGGATGCCGTGCGTGTCGCGACGGAACGGGTGACGGCTTTGGTCGAGCAGGCCTCAGATCCAACCTGATTCGCCATCCTGGCGGAAGGCGGCCAGGTCCAGAGGGGTGTCGATGTCGCGCCCTTCTCGCCCCTGTGCGGGCACGAGCCGGAGGTCAAGAGGGCGTAGGAGTTCGCGCATCGACTGTCCCGACCAGTCCGAGCGTTGGGCCGCGACAGAGGTCAAGGCCTCGGTGTGGATGGCCATGGCTAACTGTTGGCGGCCAGTCGAGTCAGCAAGGACGGCGCCGTCCCCGGCGGAATCAGAGCCGCTCAGTAGTCGGGCGATGGTCGCCGTGGTCACCCACGGCATGTCGACGGCGAGGACAACGACCTGGGGGCAGGACGCGGCCAGGGCCCCGAGGCCGCACACGATTGCGGCGGCTGGTCCGGCGAAAGGCGGCGACTCCCGTACGAATCGCACCATCCGGGCAGTCTCCAGCCGATCACCGAGAACGACTATCTCGCGAGCCGCAGCGGTGGCAGACACAGCGCGATCGAGGGTTGTTCTCTCACCCAGGCGCAGCGCGGCTTTGTCTGCGCCGCCGAGGCGTCGACCTCGGCCGCCGGCGAGAATCAGTGCCGCAAAGTCGGCTGTCACCTAATGATCTTGGCATGGTCGTGGGGCACTTGCCGAGTCTCCGCCCGAGAAGGCCCTCAGTGCAGCAGACTGGCTGGACTACGCCCATCTGACGGAAGGCACTCTTATGAAGGTCGGCATCCCCGCGGAAGTCAAGAATCACGAATACCGCGTGGCGATCACTCCGATTGGCGTCCATGAGTTGGTTGACCGCGGGCACCAGGTTCACGTGCAGTCTGGTGCCGGTGTCGGGTCCCAAATCCCCGACGAGGAGTACGTCGCCGCAGGCGCCCGGATTCTCGATGACGCGGACGACGTGTGGGCCAGCGCCGACTTGGTCCTCAAGGTCAAGGAGCCAGTAGCCGAGGAGTATCACCGGTTGCGGCCGGGCCTGCAGTTGTTCACCTACCTCCACCTGGCGGCAGACAAGCCGCTAACTGAACAACTGGTGGCCCAACAGGTCACCGGGATCGCCTACGAAACAGTCCAACTTCCCTCGGGTGTGCTGCCGTTGCTCTACCCGATGTCCGAGGTTGCCGGGTGCCTGGCTCCGCAGGTCGGCGCGCACGCACTCATGCGCGCTCAGGGCGGCCGAGGTGTGCTCCTGGGCGGCGTCGGCGGTGTGGCACAGGCCAAGGTGGTGGTGATTGGCGCCGGTGTCGCCGGCCAGAACGCTGCCAACATTGCACTGGGCATGGGTGCTGACGTCACGCTGCTGGATACCGACCTGGACAAGCTTCGAATGTCTTTCTGGCGATACAACAACCGGATTCATGGCCTGGCGTCCTCGCGCCTAGCGATCGAGGAACAGGTAACTCAGGCTGATCTGGTGATCGGGTCCGTCCTGATTCCTGGCGCGGCCGCTCCCAAGCTCGTCACGAACGACACCGTGTCGCGCATGAAGGCTGGCTCCGTGCTGGTCGACATCGCCGTTGATCAGGGCGGCTGCTTCGAAGACACCCATGCCACGACCCATGCTGACCCCACCTTTGAGGTACACCAGTCGGTCTTCTACTGCGTTGCGAATATGCCTGGTGCTGTGCCGAATACGTCGACTTATGCACTGACTAATGCGACCCTCCCCTATGTCGTTGCACTAGCCGACAAGGGCTGGCAGCAGGCGTGCCGTGACGATGCAGCACTTGCTCTTGGACTGAATACGCACGCGGGTTCGCTGACCAACGGCCCGGTGGGTCAGGCCGTCGGCATCCAGGCGGTCTCCCTCGAGACGGCGTTGGAGAGCTAGGTGTAGCGAGCTAGGAGGATGGCCGCGCGCTGGTGAAGCGCCGCACGCACGGCTTCTGGCTTGATGACCTCAACCCCGGTCCCGAGTTGCCAGATCGCCCAGGTCGCGTGGCGCAGGTCCTCGAAGGTCACCACGAGCCGGACCCAGCCGTCCCCCTCGGGTTTTTCGCTGCGTACCGAACGCACGAGGTCCAGGAGTGCTTCTCGGTGTCCGGCGGCGACACGTACGTCGACCACGAGGTGGTCCTCGGCGAGGAATCGAGCGCTGCGCTCGGCCCAGAGTTGATCCAAGTCGACCTGCGGCGCGCGCTCGGCTCGCTCTGTCGTCACCAGTGCCGAGACCATACGCGACAGGCGATAGGTGCGGTCGGCTCCGTCCTTGGCAGCGAGTAGGTAGGTCTGCCCACGCACCGTCACCAGTCCGATGGGATCAACCGTGTGCGTACGAGCATCTCGCCCAGGCGCGACGTAGTCGAACTGCAGTTTGTGTCCTGAGTTCACGGCTCTGCGTACCTGCTTCATGACTCCGTCGGCGAGGCGCTCATCGGCCCGGCCCCGGGAGAGCAAGTCAACTTCGGGTTCCAGGAGGAAGCGCTGCGCCGAGGTGTCCAGCGCCGCGCGGTCCTGCTCGGGCAGCGCCTCGATCACCTTGCGCATTGCCGTTCCCAGGGCTGGACTCAGGCCAAAAGCTTGTCGGCTCCGGCTGGTCGCGACCGTCAGGAGGGCCAGCGCCTCGTCCTGGTTGAGCCCGGTGAGTTCGGTCCGGAAACCGGGCAGCAGAGCGAACCCGCCGTGTCTGCCTCGCTCGCTATAGACCGGGACTCCAGCGGTGGAGAGCGCGTCGATATCTCGCAGCACCGTGCGCGGAGAAACCTCCAGTTCGCCCGCCAGGTCGTCCGCAGTCATCCGACCACGTTGACGTAGCAGCAGCACCAGGGCGACCAGGCGATCGGCTCTCATGGCTCAATCAATACCAAGAATCCTGACACAAGGTGTCATGAATAGTTGGCAACGTGCCTTTCACGCACCCCACACGCGAAGGACAGCCAATGCAACGAACTGCAGTCAACCCCGTGACCTGGTCAACACCCATGGGCTTCAACCAAGGCGAGCTCGTCAGCGGCGCGACCCGAACGCTCTACATCTCGGGTCAGACGGCCATGAATCCAGGTGGGCATCCTGAGCACGACGGCGACATTGGCGCACAACTGGCGCTGGCTGTCGACAACCTAGAGGGCGTCTTGATCGCGGCTGGAATGACGTTGGCCAGTCTGGTGAGGCTGAATGTATATGCGACCGATCTAGACGCGCTACTCCCCCAGTACGGTCTCCTGGCGGCCCGTCTAGGCAGTGCCGGGGTCGCGCCCGCGACCACGATGCTCGAAGTCGCTCGTCTGGCCATCCCCGGGCAACTGGTGGAACTTGAGGGCACCGCCGTCGATTAGGTGACCGGGTCGCACACTGCCTACTGGAAGGAACCCCGATGCCGCGCAATCTCGCAATTCCCACCGAGACGCTCGTCAAACACGCCCGAGCGGCGTATCCGCAGCTACTCGCGGTTGTCCTTGTGGGAAGCGCCGCCCGCGGCAACGACCACGACCTATCGGACATCGACATCCTCTGCCTTGGTGAGAATCTCCCGGGGTACGAACTCGGCGTCCTTGAAGGGCGATTGATCGCGCTGCAGGGTAAGGCGGAGGAAGCCGTGCGTCGCGATTTCGCTAACCCAATACTCTGTGCGCAGGCAGTTCCTTCCTGGCGCGACAGCCGAATCCTGCACGACCCGGACTACCGGGCAACCGCATTGCACCAAGAGGCAATCGACTGGAATTGGAACGTCGTTGACGCCGAGTTGGCTTCGACCGTGACCCGGGAGGTCATCGGCTACGCGGAAGAGGCTCTCAAACTCATCGCTGCGGCCCGTAGCGGGCACCTGACGGCCGCGGCCGTACAAGCCAACCTCATCGCCATTCACCTGACGCCTGTGATTGCGGCGGCGACTCGACGGTTTGTCCCGAGTGAGAACGCGCTCTGGGACGGATCGGCGGGTGACCCGGAGTGGTTTGCTGGACTCGCCGAGATTCAGGACGCGGACCCACGCCAGGCGGCCTCCGCTGCGCTCACGCTCTATCTCAAGGCGCTCGATGTGGCATCACCCGGCATGACGACTTCCCAACAGGCTGTGGCCGATCTCGTCCAGCAGCACGCCAAGAAGTTGATCCGCTGACCACGATCGAATCAGGCGCGATCGTGAAGGGTGATGTGGTAACCATCGGGGTCGGCGAAGGTAAAAGTGCGGCCGAACGGACCGTCGACCGGAGCACTCACGATGGGGTACCCATCCGCGTTAAGTACATCGTGGATTGCTTGAACATCGCTGGCGTGCAACCAGATTGCAGCACCAACCCCTGGCTGGGCGACGGTACTGAGGTCAGTGCCAGGCACGACTTCACGGACAGCAAAAGCAATCGGCGTGGTCTCGAACACCACGGCGTGCGGCGGACCAGACGAGGATCGGACCAGGCCGAGGTACTGCTCGTAGAACGCTTGTGATGCGGCGAGGTCTCGTACTTGAAGTGAGATGAAATCGGGACCGGTAGCGGGCATGTCTCTCCTTGACTCATGTCAGTTATGTGACATGCGAGAATGTATGTCAGACTACTGACATGAGTCAAGGTGGCATCGAGCTGGAGACTTCAATGGGTTACTTGCTCAAGGAGGTGTCGAGCGCCCTGCGCGTGGCCATGGAGGACGTGCTGCGCCCGCTCGGTATGTCGATCACTCATTACTCATGCCTGGAGTTGCTGGCGCAACGACCCGGCCTGTCGAACTCCGAACTCGCGCGCGGCACTTTCGTGACGCGGCAGTCAATGAACGTCTTGCTTCAGACATTGGAACGGGACGGTGAAGTGACACGACCCGCTGAAGCACCGGTCGGGAAGGCGCTCCCCACGCGACTCACGCCTCGCGGCCGCCGAAATCTCACAAGGGCCTCGGCCGCCGTGCGAGCAGTCGAACTCAGAATGTTGGCCAGCCTGACTGAAGCCGAGCAGTCGGAAGCATCTCGGGCGCTGCGCGCCATGGCGCGCTCACTGCGTGAGGCTCCCGCCGAGACAGGTCGATGAAGGGTGCAGAAGTAGTCGAGTGACCGTTTTAGTCGACGTTAAGCGGCGTGAGCGGGTGGATGGCCGGAGGAGCAGCCAGTTCCGACCCGAGCACCGCGAGGGCATTCTGGATGTGCGGGGTCTCCAGGTGCTTATCCAGATCAGCGGGGTCGCTCCACACCTCAACCGTGACGAACGTGCCAGCGCTGGCAGCAGACTCCGACAGGTCGTACGAGATGCACCCTTCCTCAGAACGTGTCGGCTCAACGAGACCTTTCATCGCTTCGCGGACAACATCCTCCGAACCGGGCTTTGCAGTGATCACGGCGACGACGTTGATGCTCATGCCGCCACTTTAGCCGCGCTGTGGCTGCCCCTCCCGCTACTGAGGTGTCCTGGTGGTTAGTGGTGGTCCAAACGCGGCCTATCGAACCCGCTTAGACCACCAGAAACCGAGCGACTTCCCAAGCCTGTGCTGCCATGCTGCTGGCGCGCTACCCGGTGACATCAATGACCTCCCCGTTGCGAGGCAGCGATCCCTTAAATGTCAGCGGTACGCCCTCGGCACGCTCAATGTCACGGGTGGAGATCGCCTGGACATGAACGTGCGGCTCGGTGCTGTTGCCAGAATTCCCGCAACGTGCGATCGCCTCGCCTACTCGCACATGCTGTCCGGTCTGAACCTCCAGACTCCCTCGCCGAAGGTGGCAGAGCGCGACCACTACTCCCCTGGCTTCGATCAGCACGTGATTTCCGGCAAGTGCCACCCACCCTGAGTTTGCTCGGCGTTGCTGGGTGAGGGCGTACCTGATTGAGGGGAGGCCGCGAAATGCGGCGTGGTCGGTTTCGGTCCCGTGCGCGGCGACGACAATCCCATCGACCGGTGCCGACAGGGCGCGTCCGAAGCCTGGGAACCTCTCCGGCGGCTCAGGACGCGCCAAGGAGCCGAGCGTGACGGGCGCGGTACGCCCAGCCGCGTCAACCGGAACGAAGTCGATGGCGTAAGACGAGGCGAGCAAAGCCGTGCCGTGACTAGGCACCCGGTTGGCCGGGCTGTTCTGCGCACGCCACCTGCCCGTGAAGGGGTAGTCCAGATCGATCGAGGTAGCCACGCGGCGCCTTTCAATCGGTTGGGCCCTTAGGTGTGACGTTCAGACGGCTCCCCCTAACAGCAACACCCGGACCTGCATTCGCAGGTCCGGGTGTTGTAGATCTCTTGCGAGATCACACGGTCGGGCTGACAGGATTTGAACCTGCGACCCCTTGACCCCCAGTCAAGTGCGCTACCAAGCTGCGCCACAGCCCGCCGCTTCGGTGGCCCGTGAAGACCTTCGAAGCGACCTGAACACTAGCGCAGGCCACCCCGTCTCACCCAATCGGGGTCAGCGTCGGCGACGCTTCTCGCGAACCCGGACCGACACCTCGATCGGTGAGCCCTCAAAGCCGAACTCTTCACGCAAGCGACGCTCCAAGAATCGGCGGTATCCGGCCTCGATGAATCCCGAGGCGAAGATGACGAACGTCGGCGGCCTGGTGGCAGCCTGAGTCGCGAACAGGATGCGTGGCTGCTTGCCGCCGCGTACCGGATGTGGTTGTCCCGCAACGATTTCGCCAAGGAAGGCATTCAGGCGTCCGGTGGGTACGCGGGTGTCCCACGAGTCCAATGCCAGCTCAAGTGCCGGGACAAGTTTGTCGACGTGGCGGCCGGTCTGGGCCGAAATGTTGACCCGCGGAGCCCATGCGACCTGAGCAAGTTCCCGCTCGATCTCACGCTCCAGATAGTGCCGCCGTTCGAGGTCGAGCAGGTCCCATTTGTTGAATGCCAACACGAGCGCTCGGCCTGCTTCAACCACTTGGCGTACGACGCGGACGTCCTGCTCCGCGATCGACTCCTCGGCGTCGATCAGAACGACGGCGACCTCAGCCTTCTCCAGCGCGGCTTGGGTGCGCAGCGAGGCATAGAAGTCCGCGCCTCGCGTCTGATGCACGCGGCGGCGAATTCCGGCCGTATCAACAAAGGTCCAGGTCTTGCCGCCCAGCTCGATGAGTTCATCGACCGGGTCTCGCGTGGTGCCCGCAACGTTGTCGACGACCGCTCGGTCTTCGTGGGCGAGCTTGTTCAAGAGCGAGGACTTGCCGACGTTGGGCCGGCCCAGCAGCGCGACGCGCGGCGGGCCCCCAGCGCGCGGGTCCACGACCTGAGTCTCCTTCGGCAGGACCGCCAGCAAGGCGTCGAGGGCGTCGCCGCTCCCCCGCCCATGCAGCGCGGACACTGGATAAGGCTCGCCAAGGCCCAGCGACCACAACATCGCCGCATCTGCCTCAACGCGTTGGTCATCCACCTTGTTCGCGATCAGGATGACGGGCTTCTTCGAGCGCCGCAGCAGGCGTACGACAGCCTCGTCGGTGTCCGTGGCACCCACTGTGGCGTCGACGACGAACATCACTGCATCGGCGAGTTCAATCGCGACTTCAGCCTGCTCAGCCACTCGCAAGTGAATGCCCTTGGCATCGACTTCCCAGCCGCCAGTATCGACCAGAGAGATCGCTCGTCCCGACCACTCAGCGTCATAAGTGACGCGGTCACGGGTCACGCCTGGAACATCCTGGACAACGGCCTCACGGCGTCCCAGGATGCGGTTGACGAATGTTGACTTCCCCACGTTGGGCCGGCCCACGACCGCCACAACAGGGCGAGATTGCGCCATCACGGGTGCCGAGGGTCCAGATTCTCCGGGCGCAAGGAGAGCCTGATCCTCCGGGCTCAGCTCAAAGTCATCGAGGCCGACGCGCAGCGCATGCTCGACGCCCTCGTGGTCATCCCCGGATTGCGAGGACGAATTGGGGTCTTGCTGGCTCACGACAACCTCACGACATGTGGTGGAACAGAAATAGGTAAGCCCCCATTGTCGCGCACGGATACGTGTGCTCGCGACATCCGCCGGGATACCGCGGGCTTGCCCAATCTTTGCCCTTCGTTAGCCCATCAGCGGGCGAGGATCAGATTGTCTGGAGGGACATCCGTTTTCGCGATCGAGGAGTTCGACCATGCACCTCACCATTCGCCGCACCACCATGGGCGCCACACTCGTCAGCGCCGCCATGCTGGTGAGCATCCAGCCAGTCAGCGCTGCTGAGATCGGCACCGTCCCGGCATCTGAAGCGGCCGCACAACTCCGTCTGGGAATGAGTTCGGACATGACACCCGCCGCCGCCGAGGACGCCTTGGGGTCCCTCACCGTGAAGACCGGCTCTAGCGACGGATATGACCGCGAACTCTTTCCGCACTGGCGCGATGCCAGCAGCCACGGCTGGCCCGAAGAGCCAAATAACTCCTGCGATGCCCGTGGCGCCGCGCTCTATCGCGATGGTGAGAACGTCACATCATCGAGCTCGTGCACGAACCTCAAAGGCACCTGGGTTGACCCCTACTCAGCCAAAAAGTACGACGCCGCAAGCGACATCGACATCGACCACGCGGTATCTGTAGCGGTCACAGTAAGTGCCATCTGATCGCGCAGGTCAACTCGTCAGCGACATGCCGGTCACAGAGAGGCGATCTGCTGGCCCGCATGGGGATCCATCAGGTGGTCGCGCAGTGGGGGCCTCGGGTGACGTCGACAGCCATCGGAGGACACGCGTCTTGCGGGGCGACCCGGGTCTAGCGTGGAGCGTTCGTGCGCGTCATGAGTCGGCCGCCTGGCCAGTTGCCCGTGCAGTCTTCAAGGGTTGACGGCATCTGCGACCTGCAGTGCGGCCTGGGCGGGCGTGAGGTCTGTGGTGTCGACGACCTCAGCCTCGTCGTGCAGCCAGGTGCGAGCCGCCTCAGCGTAGGAATCGAGGTATCTGAGACGGAATGGTGAGGGACCAAGAAGTGTGTCTCCCTCGATGCGCTCGCGGAGGGTCTCGCGGTCAGCGTGGAGGACGAAGTGCCGCACCGGGATGGCATGGTGGGCGAAGCCCGCACTGATCTCGCGCCAGTACTGCTTGACCAAGACGGTCATGGGCACCAACAGAGTGCCGCCGGTGTAGTCGAGTACGCAGCGAGCGGTCTCGACCACGAGCGTCCGCCACGGCGGCCAGTGCTGGAAGTTGTCCGTCTCTGGTAGCCCCGGCGTGATGTCCATGAGTGTCTCGCCAACCTTCTCGGCGTCGAACACCCGTGAGTTCGGGATTAACTCTCGCGCGAGTGCACTGGTCGTCGTCTTGCCTGCGCCGTGGGTGCCGTTGAGCCATACGATCACGGCCCGATGCTAGCGGTGTTCGGCCGATGCGCCGCGCGGCCAGCCTGCAGGAGGATCCCCAGCTGGAACAGAGCGGGAAGGCTGGAGGTCCTCAAGTAAGTCCAGCGAGAAACGTGCGCGCCTGCTCGACAAGAGAGACGAGGAAACGGGCAGAACCAACCGCGTCCCCTGTGAGCTGGAGGCCGTGGTTCCCCCCGGGAAGTTCCAAGACCACGTGCCCGGTCTTGTGCGCTAGGTCTGAGTCCCACGATTCGTCAACGCTCCCGCCCACGAGGAGCGCCGGGCCGGCCTCGCGCAGGACACTGGCTCGAACCTCGTCGCGGTGAAGAAGCGGGGTGAGCCACACGCCGGGCAGCTCTCAGTGGGCAGTCCAGTCGATCAGTGGCCGCGTTCGGCGATGAAGACGAATTCCGCGCCGGGTCGATCTGGTGCCTGTCGGACCTCGAGGGTGGTGTAGCCGGCCTGCATGAGACCGTCGTCGACCTCGGCCCTGTCGCGGAACCGCAGCGTGGAGTCCGAGGACATCGTGGTGTGGTCGGGGAACGTGTACGTGTGCCGGAAGGAGACCAACGGCAGGTCGACGCGGGTCACCACTCGTCGGTGCTCGACGCGCCCCACCGCGGGCACATGCCTGATGACCTCGGCCGGATCGCGTCGCCAGCCCTCCCAGGCACGGGACTCGGGTCGTCGCGTCTCGAAGACGAGGTAGCCACCCGGGCGCAGCGCGCCTCGGATACCGGCGAGAGCGGCCGACCATGCCGCGTCGGTAAGGAAGACCTGCGCGACATTGCCGGTCATCACGGCAAGGTCGACCTGCATGTCGGGCAAGCAGGTCGCATCGCCGTGCAGCCACTCGACTTGGTCAGCTCCCGGCTTGCCGCGCGCCACATCCAACGAGGCGGACGCGGGATCGACGCCGGTAACGCTAACGCCGCGTGCGGCCGCCAGCAAGGCCAAGGACCCGGTGCCGCACCCGATATCCAGCACACGGGTCGCATCGAACTCGGTGACGATGTCCAGGTAGTGGTCGAGGTCGTCGCGCGGCCCATCGAATACGTCATAAAGCGCCGCCAGGCGTGGGTCGCTGAAGATGGCGTCGATCACGACTGCCCACCGTAGTCCAGCCCTTCAGCTGGCGCCGATAGCCGATCCCGTAGCGGGGATGGCTCGGCGTCCCTGTGTGTCGTCCGAGGGTAGTCGTACGCTGTTGGTTCGCGGGAAGCCAAACGAAGGCAACGGCAGGCCGGTTCACTGAGCCGGAGAGCGGAGCCAGACTCGCAGTGGGCCCAGGTCCGAGAAGCCGGCGGCGAGGGCAGCATCGAGGTCGGGGCCGTGCTCATAGCCCACGACAGGCTTGCCAGGAAAGAATCGGGCGACAACCGACGCAACCTCGCCCCAGCCAGCCCGCCTGTCGCCACCGACCTGGAATACGTTCGAGATTCCGACGACCCGGTCGCTGCTGTTGGCGACTGCTCCAGCCACGAGGCGTCCCTCCCGATACGCGCCAAGGATCCTGACGGACGGGTCCCGCAGCAGGCCGATTGGCAAGACCTCAGGTAGCTCTGCGGCAGCGCACCAGGACTCAAGCTCGGCCGTCTCGGTGAGGTGCGACCAGCCCGTCGGGTCGGCGTTTTTCGGTCCGTTGGTCTGCCCGATCCATCGGGCGGTGAACAGCTCGCTGAACCCGTAGGGCTCAAGGTCAACGTCGGCATAGCTGTCCTTGACCGAGCAAGCCTTTCGACCCGAGAGCACCTGACTCAGCTGCCGGGCGGACACGCCACTTTTGAGCGTCACGGCATCGGGGAACAACGGGGCAGGGCTGCCGGTGACCAACCATATGCCATTGGTGTTGTCAGTTATCCCGCCACGCCGACAGACCAGGGCACACCAGTCCACGTTGTTCGTCACGGCGGAAGACAGCAGATCCATGCACCCATTCTGCCGCAGAAGCGAATGTACGATGTCACCTGAAAGGTGGGCCTGTGCCGGTAACCGATCCCATCCGGATGCTTCTGTCAGTCGCTATCGGCTTGGCGCAGCCTGTAGGGACGACTCTGGTGCGGGCTCCGGTCGGTCCTTGGTGAGAAGGACGATCGTGTTTGCCTCCGTAGACGGTGAGGTGATGCGATACCCGGTCCGCTGGTAGAGGTCGATGTTGCGGCTGCTGCACGACCCGGTGACCAAGGCAAATGAGGTGGTGCCTCGGGGTGCTTGGCTCTCGGCGTAGGCCAGCAGCCAACGGCCGATTCCCTGGCCGGCGAGGTCCGGGGCAACCATGAGCCGGCCGATTTCCCACACTCCGCCGGCGGCGCGTGCCCGGACGGCGGCGACGAGCCGGCCGTGCAGCCGGACGGTCCACACCTGCCAGCTCACCGCCCAAGCACGCAGGTCGTCGAAGGTCTCGTGCAGCGCGGGGATGTCGAGCGTGTCGTTGACGATCGCTTCCTGCACCCAGCAGCAGCGCTGTAACACCAGCAGCTCGGCCAGGTCGTCGGTTGCGGCGGGAGCGAGGCTCAGCTCTGCGACGGGCGCGTCGGTGGCGACCGGTGCTCGCAGCGGCCGCAGCGCGGCCGCGACGTGCAGCAGCTCGGTGAGGACCGCGGTCGCGGCGCCGGCGGGTGCGGCGTCGGCTCGGACCTGCCCGTCGTGGACGGTGTCGGTGATGCGCAGGGCGACGGTGGCGCCGATCGGCACCATGCGCAGCGTCGTCACGACCTGCTTGGCCATCTGCACCGATCGGGTGCCGGCGGAGGTGTTGCCGTAGCTGACGAACCCGACGGGCTTCCACGCCCACTCGGCGTAGAGATAGTCCAGGGCGTTCTTCAACACCGCCGGCATGCCGTAGTTGTACTCAGGGGTCACGACGATGAAGGCGTCCGCAGCGGCCACCCGTTCGCTCCAGCGGCGGGTGTGCTCGTGCCGGTAGACACCACCTGCCGGGTGCTCAGGCTCGTCGAGCATCGGCAGGCCGATCTCGGCGAGGTCAGCGAGGTCGATGCTGCCGGCCACGTCCTCCGCCGCCGAGGCGGTCACGAACCAGCGGGCCACCGCCGGGCCCAGCCGTCCAGGGCGGCTGCTGGCAACCAGGACCATCACGCGGGGACGCGTTCCCGTATCTGATGACATGTCAACGACACTGCCACAACGGTTGGTGACGTGTCAAAGAAGTGGCTAGTCTGAGAGCCGTGGAACCCCGCTGGCTGACCGAGGAGGAGGACCGCGCCTGGCGCGCCTTCCGGCGACTGCTCACCGCCGTCCCTGCCCGCACCGCACGAGACCTCGCCGCCGACTCGGGGCTGTCCGCCGCCGACTACGAGGTATTGAGCACCCTGTCGGAGAAGACCGGCCATCGGTGGTCGCTGAAGGACCTCGCGGCCAAGATGGAGTGGTCACGCAGCCGCCTGTCCCATCACACCGCGCGGATGCAACAACGCGGCCTGGTCGAGCGTGAACCCGACCCCGCAGACGCCCGCGGCTGCATCCTGCACCTCACCACCGGCGGCCTGCGCGTACTGAAAGCCGCCGTCCCCGCTCACGTCGCCTCGGTCCGCGCCCGCGTCCTGGACCACCTGACCCCCGACGAACTCGCCACACTCGAACGCATCTCCACCCGCGTCGCCGACCTACCCGGATAGCCATCGGCTTACGGAACGTCAGCCGATCCCGCTACGGAGGGCTTGTATTGATGCTCCGTGACGGGCCGCGCCGACGACACTCAGGCCGGTTGCGGGTGCTCGTTCGTTCACGCGCTTGTGCTCTTACGGTTAAATATCCAGTGCAGGAGTCGAGTGATGGGGCCGGAACGCATCTCTGTCGGCCAGTGGGGTGCCGGAGTTTCAGGGGCGGCCAGCGCGCTGAGCACTGCCCCGCGGAGTCGATCGGGGTCGCTGCCCATGGCACGTAACAGTTTCGATGCTCTTGCCGTGGGCTCCAAGACGGCAAGCCATAGAACTGCACTGTCCACTTTGCGCTCTCGGGGCAGCTGCCCTGTCTTGCGCAGGTGTCCCAACTTGGCGGACCCGGAGTTCAACGAGGTCTGCAGTTCGGGCGTGTGACGGTTACGGGGCATCCGCACAGGTTTGGTGGCATCGGCCGCCGCTTGCGTGTCGACCGCCGACATACCCAGCCGTTGTAGGTGGGGTGCGTCGTCGACGGCGTTCTCGATGGCCTGACGTACCGCATCCAAGCTCACGTCGCGGTCCGCGTTCGAGACCTGCTCGGCAAGCGGTCCGCCCTCGCTCAGCAGGCCCAACAGTATGTGCTCCGAGCCGTACACGTCGGCGCCGAGGGCGGCAGCTTCTCGTTGGCTTGCCGCCATGACAGTAGTAAACGAATCGTTATAGATCAGCATCAGTGTCCAATCGTCGGGGGCCGCGCGTGCGGCCGTGTTTCTTGTGGACCGTCTGGCGGGTCACTTCCAGGTGGGCTGCAATTTCCGCCCATGACATGCTGGCCGCGCGAGCCCTCCTGACGTGCAGGTCTTCGAGCCGGGAAGCTAACCGACGCAACGCCACCACTGTCCGCAGGCCTTCGACGGGCTCTACGGACGCGGCCGCGGTCTCCATAGCGTTGACGTCCATAGTGTCAGACTAGGCTGACACTATGGACGTGTCAACCTGATCTGACATTCAGGCGCGGCAGCAGGTTGGACCTGTCAAAGAATGCCGTCCCGTAAGGCGAACCCCTTGCGGTGATAGTGCAGGTCAGCGCACGAACGCATGTTCGGGTGTCCCGTAAGACCCGTCCTGGACGATGCCCGGTGATGGGGAGCTATCCGGGACGCCGATCAGCGATCTTCGGGGTCGGGGTGTTCGTCGTCGAGGTACGCGAGTCGACGGCGGAGTTTGAGGTTCTCTCCGTGCGCGGCGGCGAGGGCGCGCTGGAGTGCCTCGAGTTCGTGGCGGTGGCGCCGGCGTTGTTCCTTGAGTTGGGTCGACAGGGCGCGGATCGCGCTCGTGCTTGAGGTGCCGTCGTCTTGGGGCGGGGCCGAGGTCGGTGCGAGGCGCCCACCTCTCAACGCGACGATCTTCGACCGCAGGTCCGGGGTGTTGTAGAGGAAGTCGGTAGAGACGCCGGCTCGGCGGGCGACCGCGACGAACGTGATTGCCTCGCCGGCTTTGGTCATGTCTTGAAGGGCCTTGGTGGCGCGTTTCATCACGTCGTCGTGCCGGGCCTGGGCGGCTCGGGCCAGGTGCTCGCTCATCCAGCGTCCTCTCCCGCGGCGTCGTTGCGTTGGGTTCTGTCATTGGCGCCGGCGCCTCGTACGGCCTGTGATGTGTCGCTGACGTCCTCGATGGCGAGGAGGATCTGGCGCAGGGAGGCGGTTTCGGCGGTGCGGCCTTGTACCCAGACGTTGTCCTCGTCCATCGGGGTGCCGTACTTGGCCAGAAATGCCGACTGACGCTGTTCGACGAGCCGCTGGGTGTCGGTGAGCTGGCGCCGCAACTCCGGAGCATGGCTGGCGTCAGTGACGAACTTGTCGCAGGACAGGCAGGCGTTGCCACGATTGCACACCTGCTTGGGTGGCAGCATGCACCAACCGTTGGGCAGCACTCGGTCGGCCCGCTTGTCGAGCTGGAGGACGTCGTAGAGGTCCTCGGAGTCAAGGGGCAGTGGACGGCCGTCGGTGGTGACCTTCTTGAAGCGCAGGAACTCGCGTTCGGCGGTCTGGGCGAGGGTGATCGCGTAGTGCATGGTCATCTCCGGGGAGGCGTGGCCGAAGTAGCGCATGACAACGTGCAGTGGGACACCGGCATTGAGCAGGTTTGTTGCGGCGGTGTGCCGGAACCGGTGGGTCTTGCTGATCGCCACGATCCGTCCCTGGCTGTCGGTGATGCCGAGCCTGTCGGTGAGCTTGCCGAGGATGCTGTGGAGGGTGGCGTCGGAGTAGGGGTGCGCGCCGTTGCGGTTTTCCCGTGGTCGTGGGAAGAGGTAGCGGGGCTCCCGGTCCGTCCAGCCCATGCTGGACATGTGTCGGCGGGCCTCGATCTGCTGGGTGCGGATGATGGCGACCACCTCGGCGTCGACGGGGATCGAGTTCGGTTGGCCTGTTTGGACCTTGGTCTGCTGGTAGCGCATCCGGGCGACCAGCCCGGACTCGTCGACGTCGTTGGAGCCGACCAGCGGCAGCAGGGGGTCGAAGTCCATCATCAGTACCTCGTTGACCCGGCGACCGGTTCGGATCAGCAGCATCAACGCGTGGAATGCCGCAAGATCACCGAGCCCTCCCTCGGCTTTGGGGAGCGCCAACAGCTCAGCTCCTTCGGCGATACGGGCCACGACATCGTCCTCGAGCACCATGTCCTCGCTGTGCCTGTTTGTCAGCCGTGGCTTGTCGCCGGCGCGGAACAGCACGCTGTGAGCCGGACCCAGTGCCAACCACCGCGGCTCGCGCAAGGTGGTCGCTGCATCGGTCCGGTTGTCATACATCCAGGCGTAGAACTGCTCGATCGTTGTCAGGATCGCTCGCCGCGGGTTCGCCGCCAAAGGTTGGCCCGTTCGAGGCCCTGACGTCACCCTGTGGCTGCGCACGCCGGCCAAGAAGCCACGGACGAAGGGACGGAGTTCATCGGGGTCGACGACCAGCGGTGGGCCGGCGTCGCCGGCCTCGTCGAGGTAGCGCTGCAGCCACTTCAGCCCGTCCAGCCGCGTCTTCATCGTGCTCCAGGAGTAGCGCTCCGTCTCCAGGCAGGTGGACAGCCACCACTTCGCGGCTTCCCGGAGCCAGTCGCTGGTCAGGTGGCTGAAATTGGCGCTGCTGCGCCCGAGGGGCTCGTGATCGCGCTGCGGGACGCGTGGATCGAGCTGAGGGTTCCAGACGTTCAGCTGCCACCAGTCTCCGCGGTGGTACGGGTAGACCAGGACGTCTTGGAGGCGGCGGATCGTGTGCAGCGCGTGGTAGTCGTTGCTGCGTCCCAGTTGGGTACCGCGCAGTCGAGCGCCGTGGGCCTGGTGTAGCCACTCCTCGGGCGTCAGTTGGAGCAAGGACTGGGCAGTCCGGGCGGTGGCGCCGCCGCGGCTGGTGGCGGCGCGCAGCAGCCGGGTCGTCGCGTTGAAGGCGAGAGGGTAGACGCGCCGTCCGAGTTCGATCTCACGGTGGAGCAACCAGGCCAACTCCCCAGTCATCGGCTCAGGGAGGCCACGCATGCTGAGGGCGATCGTGGTCCACGAGCCCCCGGCGCTTGTCTCCGCCACGGCTGCTCGGTACCGCTCGGGCATGGTGGTCTTGTCGAAGTGGTCGCGCCGGCAGTCCTCGGGCAGAGACTCCCAGAGAGTGGCGGCCACGTCGGCATCGAACATCTCGGAGACCGGTAGCCGCGGGTCTCGTCGGTCCAGTCGTTTCCCGGCGTGCCCGTTGCGCTGGGCCTGGCCTGGTTGCTCAGTCATCTGCAGTTGACTCCCATCCGTGCACGACGTGGCGCCAGTTGGCCAATGCGGCCAGCTCGGCGTCGTCGGTGACGTGTCCGTACGTGTTGGTGGTGGTCTGCACGTCTCGGTGACCCAGACGGCGGCTGACCACGTGCAGTGGAGTGCCCGCCAGCAGCAGCGCTGTGGCGTGGGTGTGGCGGAACCAATGCGGAGTCATCCCCGACGGCAGTCCAGGGATCTGGCGCTTCCGCCGGTTCAGGTGCGCGTAGACGCTCTCCGTTCGCAGCGGGGCGAACATCGGTTCCCGGAAGGCGTTGCAGAAGATGTAGGCCGCGTCCCAGTCCTCGATGACGGCGTCCGCGCCACGATCGCACAGCCACCACACGTAGTCGCCGTAGAGACGGTCAAGTCGGCTGCCCACGAACACGCGTCTTGCCCCGCTCTTGAGTTGCAGACCATGCGGGTGCGGTCGAGGAACGATGTGGACCGAGGCAGTGTCCCCTCGACCCGTGGCCCAGTCTCGGTGCTGCAGTGAGAGGGCCTCGCCGATCCGCATCCCGGTCTCCGCCAGCAGCGTCCACAACAACCGGTAACGCAGGTCGCCCGACCATTCCCCGCTGGAAGTGTCGAAGTCGGCCTCGGCCGTGATCAGTTCATCGACGCTCGCGGGCTCCAGTACGGGCACCTCCCGGGGCCGGACCCGCACCTTGACGGTCGATTGGCTCCGGGTCCCACGACGGGCCACATGCTCCAGAAAGGGCAGGTAGCGGCCGGGGCGACGGCTCACCTGTTCGTACAGGAACGGGGCCGCCGGCACTCCCATCGCTGCGTGGAACCGGTAGAAGCTCATCACCGGACGGACCCGGGCCGCGACGGTCGCGTCGGAGACAACCCGGGTCGATCTCAACGCGGTCGTACTGGAACCGACTTCACCGGCACGAAGCGCCTGCAGGAACGAGCCGAAGTCGGTCAACTGCACTGCATCCCACGCACGGCCGCGACCCGCCAAGTGCGTCGACCACAGCGCCAGACTCTTCGCATACGAGCGCACCGTGTTCGGTGAGTAGTCAGACTGCCGGACAAAGTCCAGGTACGACTCGACATGCTCGATCACGTGGGCCTCGTCGTCGACGACTGTCCACGTCACCCCACCCGGAATCGCCACTCGCTGGGTCGATGCCATCACGGCACCTCCTTCTCGGTCGCGTATCAAGGTAGACGCGAGCACCGACAGGGCGAACGTCCTCAACAGCGAGGATGCTGTACCTGATAACAACGCCGCCGACACTCCACCGTCTGGCCCGTACTGTCGTCGGCGACGTCACCGCCAGCCGGTATGGCGTACCGGATAACACATCGTGCCGCTCGCCAATGCCTGGCGGTCTGGCGCGGACTCCTGGAGCACTGACGAACGGGAAACGTACGCCAACGACCCGCTCGTTCTCGTGTCTTCCGACGACTCGCTCAACCAGGCCAAGGGCGATGACGGCCCAGAAGACTGGCAGCCGCCGCTGGAGGAGTCACACTGCAACTATGCGGTGCGGTGGACGCTGACCAAGGACAAATACGAACTCAACGTCACCAGCACTGAGAAGACGGCGCTGACGAGCATGCTCAAGACCTGCTGACCCCACGACTGCTGGGGACTCGCGGACTACGACTCCCCAGCCGCACTCTGGGCGTGCTCGATCACCTGAAGCACCGCGGCGACTGACTGCTCGAAGTCCAGGTCGGAGGTATCTACGGTGACGACACCATCTGACGCCACCGAAAACTGCGACACAGTGGAGTCCCGGGCATCGCGCGCGACGATCTGCTCGCGAGTGCGCTCCACGGAATTTGCGTCAGCATCGCCGTGAAGTTCCTTGGAACGCCGGGCCAGACGCGCCTCTTCGGAAGCCGTGACGAGTGCTCGGACGGTCGCATCGGGAGCGACCACCGTGGTGATGTCGCGCCCTTCGGCGACAACGCCACCGGTCTCGGCGGCGATCGAGGCCATCAGCGCACGCTGTAGGTCTCGCATGACCGGCCGTACGGCCAAGTTCGTCGCCACCGCTGATACCGACTCGGAGATGCGCGTCTCGCGGATCGCAGCATCAACGGCGACACCGCCCACGAGGACGGAGGGAGCGGCCGGGTCAGTGCCCATCGTCAACGGCAAAGTCAGCGAAGCGTTGGCCACGGCGTCCTGGTCACTGAGATCCAGCCCCTGGTCAAGACACCACCAGGTGAGCGCTCGATACATCGCTCCGGTGTCGAGGTACCCAATCCCTAGCCGGGAGGCAACTGCCTTGGACACCGATGACTTCCCCGAGCCGGATGGCCCGTCGATCGCGATGACCAGCCCGCTGAGCTGATCGTGGTCTGCGCTATGAGTCTGCTGGGTCACGGCGGACATGCTAACCAGCCCAGGTGTCGGCCTTGCCAACAGCAAAGTCGGTGGCCCTCCCCCGAGGAAGACCACCGACCGTTGCGATTCAGGTCATTTCACTTCGCTGCGCACTGCCAGACGAACACCGATGAACAGCGGGATCACCAGCCAGAAGAAGCCCGTGAAGGCCAGGTAACCCCAGTCGTTTGCCTCCATCGCGCCGTCATAGAGCTGCACCTGGTTGGCCTGGAAATCGACCCACCGAGAGATGTCCCTGAACCACGCCTGAGTGCCATACAAGATTCCGGTGATCGTGGGGAGCACAAAGGCGACGGCGAAATAGCCGACGAGCGCACCCGCCGAGTTGCGGATGATGGTGGCGATGACAAACCCCATCAACATGCCCAGGACATTCGCGAGGATGATCTTGCCGACTGCAGCGATGCTCAGGCCCCAGGTGAGGTCGACGCCACGAATTGTCGCGCCCAGGAGATTGCCCGCTGCCCCCAGACCGACGGCCAGCAGCATCGAGGTCACACCAACCAGCACGGTTGCCGCGAGCTTGGCGGCAATGATGCGCCCCCTCCTGGGCACCATGGTGAACGTCGTCAGCCCCGAACGTTGCGACCATTCGCTCGTCACGCCGAGCACGGCGACGACGGGCAGCAGAATGGACATCGGCACACCGATGGCCGTGGCAAAACTCTCGAAGGTCAGGCTCTCGTCACTCGCAAAGATCAAGACGGCAACGGTGGCGATCAGCGACAGGATGCCGATGCTCATCATCAGCCAGAAACCCGAGCGGGTGTCGAACATCTTGCGCAGCTCGATCCGGATCAGGCGACCGAATCCGATGCCAGGCCGCTCGATCATTCCTGAGGAGTCCCCGCGGCCTGCGGTGCTGACGTCCTGCAGCGCCACGCTCGGCGTCGCGGTGGGTGCGGTACTCATGCCGCGTCTCCTTCAATGGTCTGCTCGCGCTGGGTGTCAGCGGTGAGTTCGAGGAACATTTCTTCAAGGCCAGCGCCCTCTGCTGGCCGGAGTTCAACCAAAGCGATGCCGCTGGTCAACGCGATACGGCCCACGACGTCCGGATCGGCTTCGACCCGCAGTCCGTCCCGACCAGAGTCGTGAGCGATAAGGCCCGCGCTGACGAGCGCACTCCGCAGCGCACCGACCTGCGGGGTGCGTACGGAGGTTCCCGCCGTCGCGAGCAGGTCCTGTTTGGTTCCCTGCGCCACGATCTTGCCCCGCCCGATGACGATCAGATCGTCGGCGATGACCTCAATTTCGTGCAGCAGGTGCGAGCTCAGCAGGACGGTGCCGCCCATGTCGGCGTACTGCCGAAGCAGGTCTCGCATCCACCGAATCCCTGCTGGGTCAAGGCCATTCGCCGGTTCGTCGAGGATGAGAACGTGCGGGTCGCCGACAAGTGCGGTCGCAATGCCGAGACGCTGACGCATACCCAGGGAGTAGTCGCGGACACGACGTTTGGACTCTTTGGGAGTCAGGCTGACCAGGTCGAGGATCTGGTCGACGCGGCTGGTCGGCATGCCCAGGGTCTGGGCTGCCAGCGTCAACGTCTCTCGACCGGTACGCCCGGCGTGCTGTGCTGAGGCATCCAAGAGAACGCCGATGTCCCGGCCGGGGTTGGGCAGGTCTGCGTAGTGGTGCCCTTCGATCGTGGCCGAACCGGCGGTGGGCCGGGTGAGGCCGACCATGATGCGCATAGTGGTGGATTTGCCCGCGCCGTTAGGACCGAGGAATCCGGTCACTCGCCCAGGCTGAGCGGTGAACGTGACATTCTCGAGGACACGGGTAGAGCCGTACGTCTTAGTGACGGAATCGACGTGAATCATAAGTCTGAGTGTGCGCTACCCGGACCTCTCGCGCGATGGGGTTTGACCCCAGGCCGACCCTGAGCTACCCCTGAGTGCCCTCGGGATAGTTGTCTCGCAGCCACGCGCCCATCCCTGGGGTCACGAAGCGAAGCCCTCCGCTGGACTCATCCGGATAGAGGGTGCCTTTGTGCACCAGTCGTTCTTGGAGGTAGCTCGTCTGGTTGGGGCGCTTGCCCAATCGCTTGGCGACATCAGCGTTTCGTGCGGCTGAATCGTCAAGAGCAGCAAGGGTGCTCAGGTATCGGCGCTCCTCGGGCGCGGCGCCGTCCCAGCGGGACTGGAAGAGGCTGGTCTCTAGGTCGCGGCGGATCCGGGACTCGGCCTGATGGGCATGAGCCGCGGTCACACTCGCAGCATCACCTGCTGCCCGCCAGGCGTACTTTCCGGCGACCTGCAGCGCGAACGGATAGCCACCGGCCAACTCCGCCAGCACGTCAGTGGCCCCGGAGGTCAGCGGCCGTCCTGCTTCGCGTGCGGGACGCTCGAGCGCGTCTCGCGCGTCGGCGGCGGGCAAATGTCCCAAGTGGTGCCACTCAGCCCGTTCGAGATAGGTCGGCGGTTTCGGTCCTCGAGCACGGTCCTGGAGGAGCCGTCGAACTCCAGGAAGGGCCGCGACCACCACGACCAGGGGCGCGTTCTGGTGAGTCATTCGCTGCAATGCTGCGCCCAGGATGCCCAGCTCGCCGCGGTCGGCGTTTTGTAGCTCATCGATGGTCAACACCAAGCCCGCGTCTCGTTCATCTGCCGCGGACATGACGTCGTGAAGGGCCGCGTCAAAACGTGCCGCAATGTGCTCGTGCTGGCCCTGCCCAGCCGACTCGCGCGCCCACTCAACTTCGCCCGATATCCCCATGGCACCGGCCGCGACCTTCCCGCCCGTGATCCGACCGCGCGAGGCGCGAGGTGGTTGCTGCCTCAAGAGACCAGCCATTTCCTCCAGCCGGCCGCTCAACGGCTCCAGCATGGGACTGCCGGAGACTGCCTCACCATGCACGCTGGGCCAAGAGAATCGCTCGAGCGCAACATCGGCCACTCGCCGAATGGTGACGGTCTTCCCGAGCCCCCGTGGGCCGACCAGGATCAGCGGCCTCGGGGTGACGAAATCCAGCGCCGCCGATTCCAGTGCCTCGGCGGCGGCCTCCAAGACCTCGGCCCGGCCCGCAAGATAGGCCGGTTCCATGCCGAAGCCGGGCCGATAGGGATTTGGCCTGCGACTCATACTTCCTCGCCTTCAGCGTGGTATAGCACCTATAGCACGGTATAGCAGCCCGAGGTGACAGTGCGCTCAGGTCGCAGCGCTAGATGTGCACGCTCCACCCATTTGCCGACAGGGCCTCCTGCAGGCGCTCGAGTGCGCTGGGCAGCACCCATACCTCGGCAAGGCCGACCGGCCGACCCTCGGCATGCTCGATACGAACGTCCTCGAGGTTGACGTCGGCTTTGCCCATCTCGGTGAACAGACGTCCCAACTCCCCCGGCTCATCCGGAACGACCACCACGAGCGAGGCAAAAGTCGCCGCCGCAGCTCCATGCTTGCCTGGGAGACGCGCCTGGCCCTGCTGCCCCTGAGCGATGGCCTGCGCCAGCACGCCACGGGCTCCAGGCTCTGAACCGTTGGGCTGGAGCGCCTCCAACGCCTGCTGGATGTTGGCCAGATCCTGGCTCAGTGCGCCCAGGAGCGGGGTGATGGCCACGGCGTTTCCCGAAAGGATCTGGGTCCAGAGCAACGGATCGGAGGCGGCAATGCGAGTCACATCGCGTACGCCCGGCCCGGCCAGCGCCACCGCGCCGTCCGGCAGGTCACGGAGCCTCGCTGCCACCAAACTCGCAGCGACCTGCGGTAGGTGGGAAACGGCCGCCACGGCCAGATCGTGTTCAGCCGCAGGCATTTCCACCACCGAAGCCCCCGTGGCCATACCCAGTTCTCGAACTAACGCGGTTGCCGCCGGCAGCGTCGACTCGTGCGGCACTAACACCCACGTACGGCCTTCGAACAAGTCGTCTTGTGCCCCGACTGCGCCGGATCGCTCCCGGCCCGCCATCGGGTGCGACCCGACATAGCGCGTCAGGCTGGCCGCATCGGCGGCCAGGCGCAGTTGGTCCAGCACACTCTGCTTGACGGAGGCGACATCGGTGACAATCGCCTCTGGCCATGACTGCAACTCGCGCGCCACCACCTGCGCCGTCACATCGGGTGGCGTCGCGACCACCACAAGGTGCGGTTGTTCGCTGTCACGGTGGATCTCGCCCGCGCCCAGATCCCGTGCCAAGGCAAGCGTCGTCGGCGAGGTGTCCTCCAGGAGAACCCGATGACCTCGTCGCGACAACGCCATACCGATGGAAGTGCCGAGCAGCCCGGTGCCGACCACACGAATCGTGGTCACAGGCCCGCAGCCTTGTAGAGCCCAGCGACCTCCTGGCTAGATAGCGGGCGCATCTTCCCCGGGCGCAACTCACCCAGGCTGACCGGACCCACATTTGTGCGCACCAGTGACTCGACCGGACGCCCCATGGCCTCCAGCAGTCGGCGGACAATGTGCTTGCGGCCTTCGTGCAGGACCAACTCGACCATCGCCTGGCCCGGCCTGGAATCGACGAGGCGGAACGAATCAACGCGCACCGGACCGTCCTCCAGTTCCACACCTTCGCGTAGCTTCTGGCCAAGATCGCGCGGCACAGGGCCAGGGACGACGGCGACATACGTTTTGGACACCCCGTAGGACGGGTGCTGTAGCCGGTTAGCCAGGTCGCCATCGTTGGTGAGCAACAGCAGACCCTCGGTGTCCACGTCGAGCCGTCCGACGTGAAACAGCCGATCCTTGCGGTGTTCCAAGTAGTCGCCAACCGAAATCCGGTCCATCTCGTCGTGCATGGTCGACACCACGCCGAGTGGCTTGTTAAACGCGAGGTAGAGCTTGGATTCATCGAGTTGAACGCGCTCGCCGTCGACGTGCACAACCTGGGTGTCTGGATCAATCCGCACGCCCAGTTCGACCACGATCTGGCCGTCGACCTCGACGCGTCCATTCGCAATGAGTTGCTCGCAAGCCCGCCGTGAGCCCACGCCAGCCCCCGCAAGGAGTTTCTGCAGACGTACGCCCTCGGCGCGGTGGACGTCGATTGCCTCATCGCGCGGAGTGCGTTTGCGAGGCGGCCGCTGGGGACGCTGCGGGCGCTTCTGGGAGGAGTTGTTGCCTTTGCGGTGCTGTTTGCCGCTCATCGGTGTTCCTTCATCTCGTGAGCTCGGGTCCCGATCATGCGTGGCGCGGTCATGCCTGGCCCTGCTCTGCCAGTGCGTCGAGGGCGTCCGCGTCGGGGAGATACGGCGCCAGCGGTGGGAGTTCGTCTAGCGAGCCCACGCCGATCCGTTGCAAGAACAACGGGGTGGTGCCGTAGAGCATCGCGCCGCCCTCGGGGTCGTGTCCAAATTCTTGGATGAGGCCACGGGTCTGGAGGGTGCGAATGACACCGTCCACGTTGACGCCGCGTACGGCACTGACCCGCGAACGCGACACCGGTTGCCGATAGGCAATCACCGCAAGGGTTTCGAGCGCGGCCTTGGTCAATTTGGCCTGCTGCCCGTCAAGCAGGAACTTTTCCACAACCGGCGCAAAGTCAGCGCGGCTGTAGACCCGCCAGGCGTCATTGATCCGCCGGATGGTGAATCCGCGCTGCTGCTCGTCGTATTCGCGCTCCAGTCCACGCAATTCCTCATCGACGTCGGCCATGGGGCGCTCCAGCGCGCTGGCCAACTCCTCGGCGGTCACGGGCTGATCAACAACCATGAGGACCGCCTCGACTGCACTCCGCAGCCCGCCAGGAAATTCGTCGACGTCGAACGCCAACTGCTCAGTGCTCTCGACTTCGGGAGTCGTCTCGTCAGTCATGCGCCTGTCCGTCTCTCGTGTCGGGCGACTCGTTGTGTGAATCGGCTTGTGGTGGTTGCGCATTCGCTGCTTGCGCGTCGTGGTTCTGCTCGTCGAGAGGCACATCAAACTCGTCCCCCACCTCAACGCTGCCGGCATCATCACCGGTCCAGCGCACCGTCAGGCTTCCGAGCGCTTCGGGCTGATCGAAGGCAATGACCGCCTCTTTGAAAAGTTCCAGCAGCGCCAAAAACCGCGCCACGATCACCAGGGTCGAGTCAGCGTCCGCAACCAGGTCCCGGAAGGACGCCTCGCGCTGCACCCGCAATCGATCCACGACGAGCGCGGCCTGCTCTCGTACCGACACCTGCGCCGCATGCAAGTGAGCGAGGCCAACGGTGGGCTCGGGTTTCGGCGTCATCGCCTCGGCCGCAACTTTCGCCAACTGCTCTGGCGTCACCGTGATGATGAGTTCGGGAAGGAGACCAGCAAAGCGCTCGTCCAAGCCAGCCTGGCGTGCGGTCATTCGGCCGTACGTACCCATCCGGTCATCGATAAAACCAGCAACCTCTTTGAAGGCGCGGTATTGCAATAGTCGCGCAAACAACAAGTCCCGCGCCTCGATCAGCGCCAGGTCGTCCTCGTCCTCGGGCCCGGAGGAGGGCAACAATCGCCGGGCTTTCAACTCCAGCAGCGTCGCGGCCACCAGCAAGAACTCCGATGCCTGCCCGAGGTCCCATTCGCGCTGCTCGCTCTGGGCCAGCCGAGTGTGGGCGATGAACTCGTCGGTGACCTTGGCCAGCGCGATCTCAGTGACATCGAGTTTGTGCTTGGCGATGAGTCCCAACAGCAGATCGAAGGGCCCCGAGTAGACGTCCAGGTGCACCTCGAACGGCGCATCTGCCACCCGGCGGGTGATGACGCCGCCGGGAGTCGCGGCAGCGTCCGCTGGCGCGGAGGTCATGGATTCATCAGGCGGCGTCGCCCCGGGCGATCAACTCTCGCGCCAGTTGGCGATAGGCCTCGGCCGCCCCGTGGGTGGAGGCATACGTCGTGATCGGCTCCGCGGCAAGCGTCGCGTCAGGGAATTTGACCGTGCGCGTGATCACCGTGTGGAACACGTCGTCACCGAAGTGATCCACCACGCTGCGCACTACGTCTTTGCTGTGCAAGGTTCGGGCGTCATACATCGTCGCCAGAATGCCGTCGAGTTGCAGCCGCGGGTTGAGCCGGTCGGTCACCTTTTCGATGGTTTCGACCAGCAGCGCTACACCGCGCATCGCGAAGAACTCGCACTCCAACGGCACGATCACCCCGTGGGAGGCGGTCAGTGCGTTCACGGTCAGCAAGCCAAGCGACGGCTGGCAGTCGATGAGGATGACGTCGTAGTCATCAAGCACCGGACGGAGCACCCGGCCAAGAACCATCTCGCGAGCGACCTCACCGACGAGTTGCACCTCGGCGGCAGACAGGTCGATGTTGGCGGGGAGGACGTCCAGGCCCTGGGTGTTTGTCGGCTGGATGACATCGCGCACGTCATGTCCGCGCTCGACCAGCAGGTTGTAGACCGTGACGTCAAGATCGTGCGCTGGCACGCCTAAACCAACCGACAGGGCTCCTTGCGGGTCGAAGTCGACAAGCAGTACTTTGCGGCCGTACTCGGCGAGCGCGGCACCCAGGTTGATCGTGCTGGTCGTCTTGCCGACGCCACCCTTTTGGTTGCACATCGATATGACCCTGGCCGGCCCGTGCGCCTCAAGCGGCTTGGGCGCGGGAAATGCCGGTAGAACCCGGCCCGTCGGTCCCATTTGGCCTTTGGCTGCGAACTCGGTGCCTGGCAGTCGCTCATGCGATCCGCCGGCAGATGGTTGCCTTGCCACGCGTTCACTCCCAGATGTCAGACTCGTTCGGCCTCTCGCCGATCGTGTCCCAACCTAACGCACTTCTCACCGGGCGCGTGGATGCGCCTGAGCGAAGACCTCTCTCAGCTGCTGTGCGGACACCATCGTGTAGATCTGTGTGGTCGTCACTGAAGCGTGTCCTAAGAGTTCCTGGACCACGCGCACATCGGCGCCACCGTCAAGCAGGTGCGTGGCATACGAGTGGCGCAGCGTGTGCGGGCTCAGGTGCCCGGTGAGGTCCGCGCGTTCGGCCGCGCGTTGGATGATGGTCCAGGCGCTCTGCCGCGATAGACGGCCTCCGCGCTGGTTGACGAAGAGCGCGCCGCCCGGTGCCGCTTTAGCTTTCTCCACGAGAGCTGGACGTCCTCGGACGAGGTATGCCGACACTGACTCGATCGCGAATCTTCCGACGGGGAGCACCCGTTCCTTATCGCCCTTACCCAGCACTCGAACCGACGCATGGTCCAGGTCGAGGTCGTCCACATCGAGGCCGACCGCCTCGCTGACTCGGGCACCGATGCCGTACAGCACCTCGAGCAGCGCCCGATCACGTAGCGACGCTGGGGTGTCCCCCACACTGGCTGCCGACAGCAGCCGCTCCACTTGCTCTAGCGCAATGGCCTTCGGTAGGCGCATGGGCGGGCTTGGTGGTTGTACGGCCGAGGCCACGTCGTGCTCGGTGTCCCCCTCCAGCGCCAGAAACCGGTGAAAGCCCCGCACGGCGACCAGCGTTCGCGCCGCGGAGGTCGCAGCCAGCGGCCGATGATCGTCATCGCCCTCACGCAACCAGGCGAGGAACCCAGCCACATGGGTCTCGGCCACCTCGCGCACCTCGGCGATGCCCTGGGTCGCCAGATAGTCGACATAGCGGCGCAGGTCGCGCTCGTAGGCGGCGAGGGTGTGCACCGAAGACCCGCGCTCGACCCGCAAGTGATTAAGCCACCCTTGAACGGCGCGCTCCAGCGGTGACATCACCGTCGTGGCCTAGTCGTCCTGCGGGTTCGTCAGCGCCGGCACCCGGTCGGCCTCGGGAAGCTCCCACGTCTCCCTGTCGACTGTTTCCTGCTCACCGCTGCGGATGTCTTTCACCTGGTCTCCGTCCGCGCCGGTAAACCACACATAGGGAATGCCGCGACGGTCAGCGAACTGGATTTGCTTCCCGAAGCGAGCAGCCTTGGGAGACACCAGAGTCGGTATGCCCCGAGACCGCAGCGACGCGGCGATGCGCATCGACTCTGAGCGTGATTCCTCGTCATTCACGGCAACAAGAACGGCGGTCGGCGTTTCACGAGAAGCGGTCAGCCCTTGCTCACCGATGAGGAGACCCAGCAGCCGAGACACGCCGACCGAGATCCCGACACCGGGAAAAGTGCGCTTTCCATCTGAGGCGAGCGCGTCATACCGACCGCCGGAGCAGATGGAGCCATAACTCTCCTGCCCGACCAACACCGTCTCGTAGACCGTGCCGGTGTAGTAATCGAGGCCACGGGCAATCTTCAGTTCCGCGGAAAGCACGCCCGGTGCGTGTTCGACGGCGGCATCCATCACGGCGGCCAGCTCGGCCAGCCCCTCGTCCAGGATCTCGTGCTCGACGCCGAGTGCGCGTACTTGCTCTACGAAGGAACTGTCTGGAGTTGAGATAGCGGCCAGCGCCAGACATTGCTTGGCCTGGTCCTGGGTGAGTCCACGCTCGACCAACGTCGAGGCCACCTTCTCTGGGCCGATCTTGTCGAGCTTGTCGACCGTCCGAAGCGTCCCGACGACGTCTTCGATGCCAAGGCCACGGTAGAAACCTTCACAGATTTTTCGGTTGTTGACCTGAATGATGAACGGTGGCACCGGAAGTCGCGAGAACGCATCCGCGATGACCAAGGGCAACTCGACCTCATAGTGCGACGGCAGTTCACCCGTGTCGATGATGTCGATGTCGGCCTGGGTGAACTCGCGGTAGCGCCCGCGCTGCGGCCGCTCTCCTCGCCAGCACGACTGAATTTGGTAGCGCCGGAAGGGGAACGTGAGATGCCCGGCGTTCTCCAGGACATACCGCGAAAAGGGCACCGTGAGGTCGAAATGTAGGCCCAGGCGAGCCTCACGCGCGTCGGTTGGCGCCGCAAGGCGCGACACCGCATAGATCTCCTTGTCCGCGTCCTCGCCTTGCCCGCCGAGTCGGTCGATGGTTTCGACAGCGCGGGTTTGCACGGAGGCGAAGCCGTGGAGTTCAAAGACCTCGCGCAGGGTGTCGACGAATCGTTGCTCGGCGATGCGCTGAGCAGGCAACCACTCCAGATAACCGCTGAGTGGCGTGACCTTGGTAGCCAACGTGATGTCCTTCGATCGAGTCTTAGAGGTTGTTGAGGAACGGATTGGTGGCCCGCTCGCGCTGCATGGTCGTGCCGGGTCCATGCCCAGGCAGCACCAACGTGCTGTCTTTAAGTGGCAGAACGACCTCGCGCAGTGAGCGCCTCATCGCGGCGTCGTCTCCGCCGGGAAGATCGGTGCGACCGATCGAGCCAGCGAACAGCACATCGCCCGAAAGCAGGGTGGCATCGACGTCGACCTCGTCGGGCAAGCCAGCCGGAATGTCGTTGAGCGAGAACAAGACTGAGCCTTCGGTGTGCCCCGGTGCGTGGAGTACGTCAAAGGTCAGGCCAGCAAGTTCGAGTGACTCGGCATCGGTGATGTCGCGGACGTTGCTGGGCTCATCCCATGTCGTGGCCTGCCCGAACTCCTGCTCGAACATCGCTAACAGGCCGGGATCAAGGCCTGCGAGCGGGTTCTCGAGGCGATAGCGGTCGTCCTGATGGATGTATGCCGCCACGTCGCCGCCGCATACCGCAGCCACCGAGTGGACGTGGTCGACATGCCCATGGGTGAGCAGCACTGCGGCGGGACGCAGGCTCAACTCACGAAGGACCTCGCGCACTTGTTCTTCGATCCCGATTCCGGGATCGACAATGACGCACTCCTCGCCGCGCCCCGTCGCCAGCACATAACAATTGGTGGCAAAGGCAGCTGCGGGGAACGACACGGCGAGCACGTGCGAGACCCTACCGGAGCGGGTCCGCCCCCATTCCCGGCCAGGGCGGCGCACACCACCTAGACTGGTTCACCTACCGATATTCCGATCTCAGGAGTCTTTGCGTGCTGCGCCGTCGTCGTTCTTCTGTCATGACATCCGCTGCACTCCTGCTGGCGCTTGGGATGTCCGGGTGCGCCACGGGCGAGGCCCCATCGGGGGCTGCGGACTCCCCGGCGTCACCGTCGAGCGCCCCACCGGACAAATCCGGTCCGGACTGCACTGAACCACCCAAGACCCCCGGTGCGGGTAAGTCTTATGACAAGGCTCCCAGCGCCGCGACTGCCAAGGGCAAGACGTTCACCGCCACGATCAAGACCAATTGCGGCGACATCGTGCTCGAGTTGGACGGCAAGAAGGCACCTCAAACCGTCGCGTCCTTCGTGAAGTTGGCCGACGACGACTACTGGAAGAACAGTCCGTGCCACCGCCTGACCGGCGGCAGTTCGCTCTCCGTGCTGCAGTGCGGTGACCCGACCGGCGAGGGCAACGGCGACCCGGGCTATGGCTACGGCATCGAAAACGCTCCGGAGGACGGCAGCTATCCCAAGGGCACGGTGGCGATGGCACGCACCCAGGACCCCAATTCCAACGGCGGCCAGTTCTTCTTGGTCTACGCCGACAGTCAACTACCCACCGACGGCGGCGGTTATTCCATCTTCGCCAAGGTCGTGGGCGGCTCCGACGTCTTGCAGAGCATCGCGACGGCCGGGGTGGAAGGCGGCGGCGGCGATGGGCCGCCACAACAGCCGATCAGCATCCTGTCGGTCAACGTCACTGAGAAGAAGGCCTGAGCACTATGTCAGACCAACACCCAGACACCACCACCTCGGCACCGCGCCCCAACCCGCCGAAACCGGGTCCGGCACCAAGCCCCGCAACCATTCATCCGGCACCTCGACCCGCTGCGGCCCCGGCACCGGAGACACCGGTGAGCACCAGCAACGCGGCGACCTTTGGTCGGGTGGCTGACGACGGCATCGTCTATGTTCGTACGCCAGATGGTGAGCGTGAGGTCGGGTCCTATCCGGGCCAGCCGCCCGAAGAAGCCTTGGCATATTTCGCCCGCAAGTATGACGAACTCATGGCCAGTGCCTCGCTGCTTCTGCAGCGCGTCACGCAAACGGACCTGAGCACCCAGGACGGCTACGAGTCGCTCAAGGCGTTGCGCCAGCAGGTTTCCGAGGCACGAGTCGTGGGCGATCTTGCAAGTCTGGATTCAACCGTCGAGAACATCGCGACCGCGTTGAAGGCCAAGTCGCAGGTCGAGGGCGAGCGTCGAGCAGAAGCCAAGAAGGAGGCGATTGCCCAGCGCGAGAAGTTGGTCGCAGAAGCCGAGGGCATCGCGGCCCAGCCGGTCGAAAAGGTGCAGTGGAAGCAGAGCACCGCGCGCATGCGTGAACTCTTGGATGAGTGGAAGACCCTTCAGCGCGGAAAGACGCGGCTCGACAAGCCCGTGGAGAACGAGCTCTGGCAGCGATTCGCTTCTGCTCGCAATGGGTTCGACAAGGCTCGCCGGTCCCACTTCGCACAGTTGGACGAGCAGCACGCTTCCGCAAAGCAGGAGAAGCAACGACTGGTCGTCGAAGCCGAGAAACTCGCAACCAGCAAGGATTGGGGACCTACTGCCTCGGCGTTCAAGCGCCTCATGGGCGAGTGGCGCCAGGCCGGACGTGCCTCCCGAAGTGACGATGACGCGCTGTGGAAGCGTTTCAAGACCGCGCAGGACTCTTTCTTCGCGGCCAAGGATGAGGTCGTCGCCGCGGAGAATGTCGAGTTCGAGGCCAACTTGAAGGTCAAGGAGGGCCTGTTGACCGAGGCCCAAGCCCTCCTCCCGATCAAAGATGTGGCCGAGGCGAAGTCTCGGTTGCGCACGATCCAGGACAAGTGGGATGCCGCTGGGAAGGTGCCCCGCAAGGACATTCAGCGCATCGAACGCTCGATGAAGAAGGTCGAGGACTCAATCCGCGACGCCGACGAGGCCCGCTGGAAGAAGACCGACCCTGAGTTGTCGGCGCGGGCGAACTCGATGGTGACGCAGTTGGAGTCGGCAGTCGAAAGCCTCAAGGCTGACCTTGCCAAGGCCCAGGCGTCCGGTGACGAGAAGAAGATCACCGCAGCACAAGAAGCTCTCGACGCGCGCCAGGTCTGGCTTGACCAGGCCCGCAAGGCGGCGACGGACGCTGAAGGCGGCCGCTGAGGTGACGGATCGGTCGGCGTTGCAGTTCGAGGCCCCCGGGTTCACGGTCGATGAGTGCGCGGACGGACTGTGTGCGTACGTCGACGCCAGCCCCTCCCCCTTCCATGCCGTGGCGACCAGCGCTCGGATGCTGGACGAGGCGGGTTTCCATCGGTTGGAGGAAGCCGAGGAGTGGGCTGCCGAACGCGGCAGGTTCTACACGGTTCGCGGTGGCTCACTCGTGGCCTGGTCGACCGAGCATGCCGCCGGTCCGGAAAGCCCGATGCGCGTCGTCGGAGCACATACCGACTCCCCGAACCTGCGCATCAAACCGCGACCTGACCTGGCGCGCGCCGGGTGGCAGCTCCTGGGTGTCGAGGTCTACGGCGGCGCGTTGATCAATACCTGGCTCGATCGCGACCTCGGCCTTTCTGGCCGCGTCACCCTGCGGGACGGCGACCGGCTGGCCACTCGCTTGGTACGCATTGATGACCCGCTCTTGCGGGTATCTCATCTGGCGATTCACCTCGACCGCTCGATCCACGACGACGGTGTGAAACTCAACCCGCAGCAGCACCTGGCCCCGCATTGGGGGTTGGGCGATGAGCCGGGCGACTTCGTGGGATACATCGCTGATCAGGTGGCGGCCCGTCCCGAGGACATCCTCGGATGGGACTTGATGACGCACGATCTCAATCCGGCGCGGCGGGTAGGTCGTGACCGCGACCTGGTCGCAGCACCCCGCTTGGACAACCTGGCGACCAGTTTTGCCGGGACCCGAGCGTTGATCGCTGCCGTCGACGTCCCCCCAGTCCAACCCACGACGCAGGTCATCGTGCTCTTCGATCATGAGGAAGTCGGCAGCACCTCCGAGCGCGGCGCGGGATCACAGTATTTCCCCGCCATGGTCGAGCGCATCACCGCGCAACTCGGTGGTGACCGCCAAGACATGCTGCGCTCGCTTGCCTCGACCGTGATCGCGAGTGGTGACATGGCGCATGCCACGCACCCCAATTACGCAGAGCGCCACGAACCGCAGCACACCATCGCCATGAACGGCGGGCCAGTGTTGAAGGTCAACAACAAGTTGCGTTATGCCACCGACTCCGTGGGCGCTGCAAGTTTCCGTGCGGCCGGGCAACAAGCCGGTGTCCCCGTCCAGAGTTTCGTTGTCCGGTCTGACCTCCCATGCGGCTCGACAGTCGGACCCATGACCGCAGCCTCGACAGGTGCCATCACCGTCGATTTCGGCGCGCCAACCCTGTCGATGCACTCCATTCGGGAGTTGGCCGGTTCCACCGATCAAGCCATGTATGCCGCCTGCCTGGCAGCCTTCCTCTCCCCTGAGGTGACCGTCGGATGAGTCAGATCAGCCGGTTTCCGGTCCCCGAGATCGCCGACCTTCCAGCAGACCTGGGTGAACGGATCCTCCAGGTCCAGGAGAAGAGCGGCTTCGTCCCGAACGTGTTCCTCGCGCTGGCCCATCGGCCGGCTCAACTACGGCTGTTCATGGACTACCACGACGAGTTGATGGACGCCGACGAGCCGCTCACCAAGGCCGAGCGAGAAATGATTGTGGTCGCAACCTCCGCCCAACGCGACTGCCTCTACTGCGTTGTCGCTCATGGGGCGATCCTGCGGATCCGTGCCAAAGACCCGCTGATCGCCGACTACGTTGCGACCAATTACCGACAGGCTGACATCACGCCAGCTCAATTGGCGATGCTGGATTACTGCGTGCGACTTTCCGTCACTCCAGAAGAGATCGCCGGGCCAGACCAGCAGGTTCTGAGAGACGCTGGCTGGGACGACGACGCCATCTGGGACATGAGCGCGATCACGGCGTTTTTCTCCATGTCCAACCGCCTCGTCCACGCCATCGGCATCCCGCCCAACGAGGAGTTTCACCTCATGGGGCGGGTGCCGCGGGGATAGCGCGGAATCGTCAGTCCACTGGCGTGACGTACGCCGAGCTGATTCCGCCATCGACGACGAACTCGTTTGCGGTCATGAACGAACTGTCATCACTGGCCAAGAAGGCCACGGCAGCAGCCATCTCCTCGGGCTCGCCGAACCGTCCCATGGGTACGTGCACCAGGCGGCGCTGCGCCTTCTCTGGGTCGGCAGCGAACAACTCTTTCAGGAGCGGCGTATTGACCGGTCCTGGGCATAGAGCGTTCACTCGAACTCCCTTGCGTGCGAACTGAACTCCCAACTCGCGGGTCATCGAAAGCACACCACCCTTAGACGCCGAGTAGGAGATCTGCGAGGTCGCCGCACCCATGATCGCCACGAAGGATGCTGTGTTGATGATCGAGCCGCGTCCCTGTTCCAGCATGTAGGGCAGCACGTGCTTGCAGCAGAGGTAGACGCTCGTCAGGTTCACCTCCTGCACCCGGCGCCACGCGGCCAGGTCGGTGTCCAGGATGGAATCGTCTTCGGGCGGGGAAATGCCGGCGTTATTGAAGGCGATGTCGATGGAGCCGTAGGCCGCCTTCACCGAGGCGAACATCGCCTCCACGGCGTCCGAGTCAGTCACGTCGGTCTTCACGAACATCCCGCCCAACTCCTCGGCCAGGGGCTCTCCGATCGATTCTTCGCAGACGTCGACAACCGCGACCTTGGCCCCTTCGGCTGCCATTCGGCGGGCGGTGGCCAGGCCTATACCGCTGGCTCCCCCGGTGACAACGGCGACGCGGCCAACAAGGCGCCTCGGGATGGTCTGCTCGGTCATTCTGTGTTCCTCCTGCTGTGAAGTCGAGTGGTCAGTTGTCTGCGATGAAGACTGTTTTGGTCTCGGTGAACGCATCAAGCGCGTCCGGTCCCAGTTCGCGCCCAATACCCGATTGCTTGAAGCCGCCGAACGGCGTGCTGTAGCGAACCGAGGAGTGGCTGTTGACGGAGAGGTTGCCCGCTTCCACGCCGCGAGCCACCCGCAGCGCTCGACCTATATCTCGGGTCCAGATAGACCCGGACAAGCCGTAGGCGGTCTCGTTAGCGAGGCGAATGGCGTCTTCTTCGTCCCGAAACGGCAGGACGGCAGTGACTGGGCCGAAAATCTCCTCGGTGAAGACGAGATCGGATGCGGCGCGGGCGCGTACGACAGTGGGAGCCATCCAGAATCCGGGCCCGTCGGGTCGCGACCCCGTCATCAGAATGTCGGCATCCTGCAGGTAGCCCTCAACTCGGGATCTCTGCTGTGCGGAGATCAACGGCCCCATATCTGTGTCTTCGCTGGCCGGGTCCCCCACCGCGACGGCTCGCACAGCGGGTTCCATCCGAGCGAGGAAGTCATCAAAGACGCTGTCCTGCACCAGAATTCGCGACCTGGCACAGCAGTCTTGCCCCGAGTTGTCGAAGGCACCCATGGGTGCTGCGGCGGCCGCGGCGTCCAGATCTGAGTCGGCGAAAACGACATTGGCGTTCTTGCCGCCCAGTTCCAGGGTCACCGGCTTGATCTGTTCTGCGCAGCCGGACATTACGGACCGGCCGACTGCGGTCGAGCCAGTGAAGACGACCTTGCGAACGTCCGGATGGGTCACGAAGCGCTGACCGACCACGTTGCCTGCTCCGGGAAGGACCTGAAGCACGTCGGTCGGCAAGCCAGCCTCAAGCGCTAGCTCTCCCAGGCGCATCGCGGTCAACGGGGTGAGTTCGGCCGGCTTGAGAACCACCGTGTTCCCGGCCGCGAGGGCCGGCGCGAAGGCCCAACCCGCGATGGGCATCGGGAAGTTCCACGGGACAATCACGCCCACCACGCCGATGGGCTCGGGAAAGGTCATGGCCGTTCCGCCCGCAACGGGAATCGTGCGGCCCGTGTGACGTTCCGGCGCACCCGAGTAGTACTGCAAGACGTCACGGACGTTTCCGGCCTCCCAGCGCGCATTCCCGACCGGATGGCCAGCATTACGCACCTCAAGCTGTGCGAGCTCTTCTTGGTGATCGGCCACAACGTCGGAGAACCGTCGCAAGAGCGCCGCCCGGTCCGCGGCGCTGACGGACCGCCACGACTGGCCTGCCCGCACCGAGCGAGCAATGGCCGCATCGGTCGCTTCGACATCGAAGAGTTCGACGTGTGTCAGCACCTCTTCGGTGGCTGGGTTCAGGACGTCGTGCGCAGTCATAGGGTCGCCTCCTCGCGGCGGGTTTGATAGGTCCGTGCTGCCTCAACGAGGGCGTCGAAAAGACGCGTGTCGTCTGGGTTTTCTTCCGGATGAAACTGGACGCCGAGCGCCCACCCGGCGTTCGCTACGTCCGGCTCAAGTGCCTGGACAACACCATCTTCAGAGCGGGCCGTCACCCGCAAACCGTCGCCCACGTGGTCCACTGCCTGATGGTGATAGCAGGGCGCCCAGCCGCTACTCCCTAGCACCTGAGCGGCGGTGCTGTCCGGTTCGGTGGTGAACTCCACTCGACCAAAGACGCCGGGTTCCGGCCGGTAACTCTCGTGTCCGAGCACCTCGGGCAGGTGCTGAACCAGGGTGCCGCCGCTGGCGACATTCAGCACCTGCATTCCTCGACAGATCGCCAATAACGGCAGGCCTCTGGCCAATGCTCCACGGACCAGCGCGATTTCGTGCGCGTCCCGGCCACGCTCTGTCTGGGTCAGCGGGTGCGCGACGTGGCCATAACTCTCGGCTTCCATGTCGGCGCCGCCGATCACGATCAGGCCGTCGAGACCATCCAGGACCAGCTCGTCGGTTCCGATGGGCGGCAGCAAGAGCGGAGTGCCGCCTGCAGACACGACACCGTGCAGGTAGGTCATGGGGACCAGCGCGGCAGGCTTACGCCAGTCCCCCCAGGCGGCTTCGCGGCAGTAGGTAGTCAGCCCGATGCGGACCAGCCCATCCTTCACAGTCGCTCGAATCCTCGCCGTAGTTCCCAGTCGGTCACGGCAGCATCAAAGTCGCGGATCTCGATGTCGGCGAAATTGACATAGTGATCAACCACTTTCTGGCCGAACGCCTCCCGGGCGATGTCCGAGGCGGCAAACAGGTCGCGTGCTTCCCGCAGTGTCACTGGCACGTGTTGGGCATCGGTGTCGTACGCGCTTCCGACGGTCATGGGTTCGAGCTCGAGCTTGTGCTCGATGCCGTACAGCCCTCCCGCCAGCATGGCCGCGACCGCGAGGTAGGGATTGGTGTCCCCGCCAGGGAGTCGGTTCTCCAGGCGAGCACCCGCGCCTTCACCCACCAAACGCACCGAACAGGTGCGGTTGTCTATGCCCCATGCGACGGCAGTCGGCGCGAAGGAGCCCACGGCAAAACGCTTGTACGAGTTGATGTTTGGCGCGTAGAACAGGGTGAACTCGCGCATTGTCGCCAGCACACCGGCAATGAACTGGTCATAGATTGCTGTGCGCTGCCCATCGGCCCAGAAAACCGTCGAGTCATCCAACCCACGAAGCGAAAGATGGATGTGACATGAGTTTCCTTCTCGCTCATTGGGTTTGGCCATGAACGTCAGAGATTGCCCGAGGCTGGAAGCGATCATCTTGGCGCCTGTCTTGTAGACGCTGTGGTTGTCAGCAGTCGACAGGACATCGTCAAAGAGGAAGCCGATCTCGTGCTGGCCAAAGTTGCACTCCCCCTTGGCCGATTCCACCACCATGCCTGCGGCGTACATGTCGGTACGGATGCGCTGGAGAAGTGGCTCTACGCGGCCGGACCCGACGATGGAGTAGTCGACGTTGTACTGGTTTGCGGGCGTCAGATCGCGGTAGCCGCGTTCCCATGCCTGCTCGTAGGTATCCCGATAGACCACGAACTCCAACTCAGTCCCAGCGACGGCCTTCCAACCATGGTCAGCGGCGCGTTCAATCTGCTGACGCAGCATGGACCGCGGTGACATCGGTACGTGTTCGCCGGTGGCGAGCAACAGATCGCACTGCACCATGATGGTGCGCTCTAGCCACGGGACCCATCGGAAGGTCTCATCGTCGAGAGCGAACTGCATGTCGCCATAACCCGATTCCCAAGATGAAATGGCATAGCCATCAACGGTATTCATGTCGGTATCGACGGCCAAGAGGTAGTTACATCCCTCGACGCCGTGACCAAGTGCGTGGTCCACGAAGTACTGCGCGTGAAGGTACTTGCCCTGCAGCCGCCCTTGCATATCGGTGAAGGCCACGATGACGGTGTCGACCTCTCCAGAGCTGATGAGCTCACGGACCTGCTCAACACTCAGCATGCGGGGGTTGCGCGGATGGTGAGTGGTGCTCATCGAAGCTCCTCGGAGGCGTTAGCAATCTGGGCAAACTCTTCTTCCGGGGCTCCAGCGACCAAGTGGTGGCGACTGTAGAACCAGAAGTAGGCCAGTGCGAGCAGCAGCACCAGGGCGGTGACGCCTGCGGCCATCACGTCGACAAAGAACGTCGCGACGACGGCGGCGATCGACAGCACCAGACCGATGCCGGTCGTCACCACACCACCAGGAGTGCGATAGCCACGTTCCAGGTCTGGTTCGCGACGCCGCAACATGATGTGGCTGAGATTGAGAAGCACGTACGACACCGCCGCACCAAACACCGCGATATTGATCAGCAGGTCCCCGTCTTTAGTGATCGCGGCGAGCAGGAACCCGATGCCGCCAGGCACCAGTAGCGCCATGTACGGCGTACGCCGGCTGCTGGTCAGGGACAACACTCGTGGGAGGTAGCCCGAACGAGACAGCGCGAACAGTTGCCGTGAGTAGGCGTAAATGATGGAGAAGAAACTCGCGATCAAGCCCGCCAATCCGGCGTAGTTCACAAAGCTGGCGATGGTCGAGTTGCTGCCGTAGGCAGCCCTCAGCGCCTCGGGAAGTGGGTTGTCGGACATACCCATCGCGTCGGCGCCAGCAGTGCCGGGCACCAAGATCAGCATCAACGCAGCAAAGACCAGCAGAATCGACATCGCCACGATGATGCCGCGAGGTAGGTCGCGCTTGGGGTTCGAAGTTTCCTCAGCCGCCAGCGGAACGCCTTCGACCGCAAGAAAGAACCAGATGCCGTAAACCAGTGCGGCGGTGGCGCCCGCGAAGCCGAACGGCAGGAAATCACTCGCCCCAGCGACGTCGGCCTGTGGCGCGATATCGAACAACTTGCTGGCATCGAACTGCGGAATCAGCGCGAAAACCGTGACGACGAGCGCCACGACCGCGATGGCCGTGATGCCGAACATCACCTTCAGGGCCTCTCCCACACCCCAGAGATGTACGCCGACGAAGACAATGTAGGCGGCCAGATAGATCGGCCAGGAGTTGGTGATTCCGCCGATATCCAGCGCCTCGATGTAGCCGCCGATGAAGGTCGCGATGGCCGCGGGAGCGACGGCGTACTCGATGAGGACTGCCATCCCTGTGGCGAAACCACCCAGGGGTCCCAGCGCGCGGCGCGCGAACCCGTAGCCTGCGCCGGCCGCTGGCAGCATCGAGGACATCTCGGCCAGCCCAAGCACCATGCACGAATACATCACGCCCATCAGCACGGTGGCGATCAGCAGGCCACCCCAACCACCCTCCGCGATGCCGAAGTTCCATCCGGCGAAATCTCCGGAGATGACATAACTGACGCCGAGTCCGGCAAGAAGCACCCACCCGGCGGCTCCGCGTTTGAGCTGTCGGCGAGCCATGTAGTCATCGGAAACGCTCTGATAGTCGACATGCTGTTGGGGCATTGAGACCGCCTGGTCTTGAACTGATGGCACCACTGTTTCGTATGGATCAATAGTGGACCATTGTGCGAGGTCCTATTTCAGCGTGGATCAGACCCCCAGTCAAGGGATTACGGTGCACTGGTGAGTCCCGAACGCGACCGACCGTCATCGCCGCCCCAGCCACCAGCCGCGTCGGGGGTGGCGCCGGTCCGTTTCGGGAACGTGTTCGAGGAGACCATGGCGCATCTGCTCCAACAGATTCGTCTCGGCCAATACCCACCGGGCGGCAAGCTCCCGCCCGAGCGTGAGCTTGCCGCATCCCTTCGAGTGTCGCGAACCTCATTGCGAGAAGCGTTGTCCCACTTGCAAACTGCTGGTTTTGTCAGCATCCGCCGCGGCCGGTATGGCGGAACCTATGTGAGCGACCCGCCACCCGCTATTGACTCAAGGGTGACGGCCCTTCCTGATCGGGCAGAGGTCGAAGACGTCCTGACAATCCGCGGGATCGTCGAGCCCGCAGCGGCGAGGTTGGCCGCTGAGCAGCAACCAACGGGCGAATCCGCCGACCATCTGTGGGCGGCTCATCTCGCGTTGCGGGACGTCAGCGTGGAGCAATACCGCCCGCTTGACTCACGGTTACATCTGATGATTGCGGACCTCAGCGGAGCGCCCAGTGTTGCCAAGGTCGTCGCCGACGTGCGATCGAGAGTCAACACCTTGCTCGACTGCATCCCCCTGCTCCAGCCCAATTTGGTGCACTCGTGCGATCAGCACGAGGCGATCGTACGAGCCATCCTGAATGGTGAGGCGCAGCAAGCACACGACCTCATGGTCGACCACCTCGACGGCAGCGCTGCCCTGCTCAGAGGGTTCTTGGGTTCTTCGACATAAGACCCTCACCCCGCGACGCTCAGTCGTCGCTGGCCACGACCTTGTGGTCAGCGCCAGTCATTCGGTGAGCGTCAAAGACCCCATCCACCTGGCGTACGGCACGGATAACGTGGTCGAGATGGCTGGTGTCACCCATCTCAAAAGTGAAGCGGGACACCGCAACCCGGTCCCGACTGGTCGTCAGGTTGGCAGACAAAATGTTCACGTGCTGCTCTGACAGCACTTTGGTGATGTCCGTGAGAAGGCCGTTGCGGTCGAGCGCATCCACCTGCAACTGCACCAGGAAGACGCTATCGGCCGAAGGCGCCCACGCGACGTCGAGTAGTCGCTCAGGTTGCCTGAGTAGCTGTTCGGCATTGGTGCAATCTCGCCGGTGGACCGATACCCCATTGCCGGTCGTCACAAACCCGATGATCTCGTCGCCCGGCACGGGAGTACAACATCGAGCGAGTTTGACCCAGACATCATCGGCGCCCACCACGGTGACTCCGGGGTCGCCTGCACGAGCACGACGGCGGGGCGTTACGCCCAGAGGTGATTCCTCGAATTCGTCAGTGTCCGCAGCAGGTTCGCCCTGCGCCGCGGCCAATTGCTTGACGACGTGCTCGGCGGATACGTGCCGGTCGCCGATCGCGGCGTACAACCCCTCGATGTCGTGATAATTGAGGCGAGTGGCGACCTCGGTCAGGCTCTCGTGGGACATCAACCGCTGAATACCCAAGCCCTTCTTGCGAATCGCACGCGCCAAGGCGTCCTTGCCCGACTCGATGGCCTCCTCACGCCGTTCCTTGGAGAACCACTGCTTGATCTTGTTGCGAGCACGCGGGCTCTTCACGAAGGTCAGCCAGTCGCGGCTAGGCCCGGCCCCGTCGGCCTTTGAGGTGAGGACCTCCACCACGTCCCCGTTGTCGAGCACACTCTCCAACGGCACCAGTCGGCCATTGATGCGAGCACCAATGCAGTGGTGCCCCACCTCGGTGTGCACCGCGTAGGCAAAATCGATCGGGGTCGCACCCGCGGGAAGCGGCATCACTTCGCCCTTGGGTGTGAAGACATAGACCTCCCGCGCCCCGACGTCGAAGCGCAAGGATTCGAGGAACTCCCCTGGATCGGATGTCTCCCGCTGCCATTCCAGCAGCTGGCGCAGCCAGGTCATGTCGTTGATCGGACCGGTGTCGACGGAAGCCGATTTGCCTACCTCAGCTCCGCCTTGGGTGTCCTTGTATTTCCAGTGAGCCGCGACACCGTACTCGGCTCGGCGGTGCATCTGATGGGTACGGATTTGAATCTCGACCGGCTTGCCCTCCGGCCCAATGACGGTCGTGTGCAAGGACTGATACATGTTGAACTTCGGCATAGCGATGTAGTCCTTGAACCGCCCAGGGATCGGGCTCCATCGCGCGTGAATCGTGCCGAGCACGGCATAGCAGTCCCGAACCGACTCCACCAGGACGCGGATCGCGACAAGGTCATAGATGTCTTCGAAGTCGCGGCCACGAACGATCATCTTTTGATAAACGCTGTAGTAATGCTTCGGTCGTCCGGTGACCTCACCCTTGATCTTGGCGGCACGCAGGTCGGCATCAACCTGATCTCGGACGAGCCCCAAGTACTCCTCGCGCGCCGGAGCCCGATCTGCCACCAGCCGCACGATCTCATCGGACACCTTGGGATAGAGCGTCGCGAAGGACAGATCCTCCAACTCCCACTTGATGGTGTTCATGCCCAAGCGGTGCGCCAACGGTGCATAGATTTCCAGCGTCTCGGTCGCTTTGCGCTGCGCCGAAGCCGCGGACACGTATCGCCACGTTCGCGCGTTATGCAGGCGGTCCGCCAGCTTGATCACCAAGACGCGGATGTCCTTGGCCATCGCGATGACCATTTTGCGGACCGTCTCCGACTGCGCGGCCTCGCCGTATTTGACCTTGTCGAGTTTGGTTACGCCATCGACCAACATGGCGATCTCGTCACCGAACTCGGACCGCAACTGAGTCAACGAATACTCGGTGTCTTCCACCGTGTCGTGCAGCAAGGCGGCCGCCAAAGTCGGTGGTGTCATACCGAGTTCGGCCAGAATCGTGGCGACCGCTAGGGGGTGGGTGATGTAGGGGTCGCCGGACTTACGCATCTGTCCGGCGTGACATCGTTCGGCCACGTCGTAGGCGCGTTGGATGACGTCGACATCAACACGCGGGTGGGTCGCGCGGACCGTACGCAGCAAGGGTTCGAGCACACGATGCCCTGTCGGGCGGGGGGCGCCGAAGCGGACTAAGCGTGCGCGTACGCGCGACGCTGCATGCCCGACCGGCCGTGTCTCCTCCGCCATGGCGAGAGTCTAGGGGCGAAGGTCAGTCAGACAGTCGCGAGGGCATGCGTCGGCACGTCCTCGAGAGCAGAACGCCCGGCCAGGAAAGACAACTCGAGCAGCGCCTCAAACGCTCGCACGCGCGCACCCGCTTGCCGCAGCAGGCTGACGGCGGCTGAGGCCGTGCCACCGGTGGCCAGAACGTCGTCGAGCAGGAGCACGCGTGCTCCCGGCTGTATAGCGCCGGTCTGAATCTCGATGGTCGCGGTGCCATATTCCAAGGCATAGGTCTCGCTCAGGACTTCGCCGGGCAACTTGCCAGCCTTGCGCACTGGCACGAAGCCGACGTCAAGGGCAAGCGCGACCGGCGCGCCCACGACAAATCCTCGAGCCTCGATGCCACACACCAGATCTACCTCGCCGCGATGCCGCTGGACGATGTCGTCCACGACCGCTCGCATCGCCGCGGGCGAGGCGAACAACGGCGACAGATCCTTGAACTGAACACCCGGAGAGGGAAAGTCCGCGACGTCCCTGGTCTGCTCTAGGACGATCTGTTCAATCGATGAGGCCATCACGAATCATCGCGGTCGAGTCGGGCCAGCGGATGCGTCGTCCGCTTGCTAGCCCGCTCCCGGTGCACTTCCGCGGCCTTCGCTGCGCGTTCCGGCTCGACGACACCGGAGACGCCTTCACCCGGCGTTGCCCGACTACCCGAGGCCGCCATCGCCACCTTTTGCGATGACTGGTGGGCTGCGGCCCGCTTCGCCAACTCGCGCATCTGTGGTTCGCGACGGCGAAGATCACACAGCAACGGTGTCGCGATGAAGATCGAGGAGAACGTTCCGACCGCGATACCGATGAAGAGCGACAAGGCCAGGTCAAGAAGGGTTCCCGGACCCAGGAAGACGAAGCCGACGAAGACCACGACGGCGACGGGCAGCAGCGCGATCACCGAGGTGTTGATGGAGCGCACCACGGTCTGGTTGACGGCGTAATTGGCGGCCTGGTCGAAGTTCCTCGTGCCGGTCGACATGGCTTCGTGGGTGTTTTCCCGGACCTTGTCGAAGACGACGACGGTGTCATAGATCGAATACCCGAGAATTGTCAGGAAGCCGATCATCGTCGCTGGACTGATCTCAAACCCGGTGAGTGAATAGATGCCCACCGTGAAGAACACATCGTGAGCCAGGGCGACCAGCGCTGCGACCGCCATCGTCCACGTGCGGAAGTAGAGCGCCAGGACGATGCTCAGCAACGCTAGGAACCACAGCAGCGCCAAGATGGCCTGCTTGGTGACGGTGTCGCCCCAGGACGGACCGATGAACGTCGAGGTGACGTCAGCACGCTGAACGTCGAACTCCTTCGCCAGCTCGGAGCGCACCTTGGCGGTGTCAGCTGGCGTACCCGTCCCCAGCTGTTCGGTCTGGATTCGGACCTGGTTGTCACCGATCTGCGTGACGCTTAGTTGGCTTTCGCCGCCGACAGCCTTGGTGATGGCGTCCTCGGTGCGTTGCTCGTAGTCATCCATGTTGGAGACGCCAGGCACGCGCAACTCTGATCCACCGGTGAACTCCAGCGACAGGTTGAGGCCCTTGATAAAGATGCCGCCCGCCGCGATGAGCATCAGGATGATGCTGGCTATATACCAAGTGCGGCGCTTGCCCACGAAGTCAAACTGCCGCCGGCCGGTATAGAGGTCATTGCCCAACTGGGCGAAGCTAGCCATCAGGCTGTCCCTTCTTGGGCGGCGGCGGCTTGGCGATCAGCGATCGTGACCCGGCCGCGGCCTGCGTAGGTCGCGGTTTTGGCGCCCAGTCGTTCGGGGTCCAGCCCAGACCATGGGTGACCACCGCCGAAGAACTTGGTACGCGCCAACAGCGTCAGCGCCGGGTGGGTAAACAACATCACCACAAGGATGTCGATTAGCGTACTGAGGCCGAGGGTAAAGGCGAAGGCCTTCACGTTGGACTCCGACAGCAGATACAGCACTGCGGCGGCGATGAAGTTCACCACGTCAGAAATGATGATGGTGCGCCGCGCGCGACCCCACCCAGTCTCGACTGCCGCGCGCAAAGCGCGGCCTGATCTGACCTCGTCTCTCACGCGTTCGAAGTAGACGATGAAACTGTCCGCCGTGACGCCAATGGCGACAATCAGACCAGTCACACCGGCCATGGTGAGCCGGAAGTTGGCGAGGTGGCCAAGGATGGTCACTGTGCCGTAGGTCAGGAGACCGGCAATGCCAAGAGAAGCCACCGTCACCAGACCGAGCGCGCGGTACTGGAACAGCGAGTAGATGATGACCAGGACGAGGCCGATCACCCCGGCGATCAAACCCATCCGCAGTTGATCCTGCCCGAGCTGCGGGCTGATCTGGTCGTTGGTCTGTTCCTCGAAGGAGAACGGCAGCGCACCGAACTTCAGCTGTTCAGCGAGAACTTTGCCGCTCTTCGGTGTGAACGATCCGGTGATCTGCGCTTTGCCATTGGTGATCGCATCGTTGGTGCCCAACGCGCTGAGGACCTGGCCGTCGATAATGATCGCCGACTTGTTTTGCGGCTGTGTTTCCGGGAACTTCGACAAGCGCGTCGTCATGTCGCCGAAGGCCTTTTTGCCCTGGTCGTCGAACTCCAGGTTGATCTGCGTTCCACCGGTCTGCTGGCCCTGCTGGTTGGTCTCCGGTCCAGAACTGGCGTCCTCGACCATCGATCCGTTGACCTCGACCGGGCCTACGATGTACTTCGCCTGGGCCTGTTGGTCGCACATCACCGTCGGCGCCTTGGGCGACGCCGCGGCGGAGAGTTGCTGGTGCTCGGTGTCAGCGCAGTTGTATGCCCCCACTAGCTCCTGGTACGTCGCGCCCTTCTCGACGACTCCGGCCTTGACCCACAGGGACTCGACTGGTTCCTGAGCCCATTTCTCATCACTGGGATTAGCGGGCTTGTCGGCCGCGGGCTTCGTGGTGGACTTCGCCGGCGCTTTGCTCGATGACGACTTAGTGGGTTTCGGTGATGGCGACTCCGCGGCGGGATACGCCTCGGGGTAGGTGCCGCGGGCACCAGACGATGTCGCCGACGACTTCGCGGTAGCCGACGGCTTGGCGGTGGCCTTCGACCCACTGCTGCTGGGCTTGGCCGAAGCCTTCGGCGGCTCGGGTGGCTGCGGCAGGGTGATTTCAACAGGCTGATTCTGCTGCTCGACAATCACCGGCCGGAAGGTCAACTGTGAGGACGCCGACAGCGAGTCCAGCATGTCCTCGCTGGGTTCGCCGGGAATCGCCACGACGATGTTGCTGGCGCCAAGTGTGGTGACCTCAGCTTCGGCGACGCCGCTGCCATCGACCCGGCGGCGAATAATGCTGACGGCCTGTTCGACCTGCTGAGAGTTGATCTCTTGGTCCTCACCGACCTGGGGCTCCAGCACGATCTGCCGACCCCCCTCGAGGTCGAGACCAAGCTTCGGAGTCCACTGACCCGCGGGCGACTGCATTGTCGTCAAGGCGATGCCGCCGAACAGAACCCCGACAATCAGCAAGAGGGCAACAATGGTGGTCTTCGGCCGGGCCTTCTTGCGCCCAGGCTTACTCGACGGACTCATGAGGCTCATAGATCAGGAACCCTGTCGTGGTTCGTCCGACTCACGGTCGCTGGCGTCATCATCGGCCTCTTCAGCATCCGGCGCTGGGTCCGCAGTTGGGCTGGGGAGTACCGCCCGACGGTCGAAGGTCAAGGTCACTCCGGGAGCAGCTTCAATTTCAGCGGTGGGGCCATCCAGCGCGACGAGCGTGCCGATCAGCCCAGAGGTGGTGCTGACCTGCTGGCCTGGCACGAGTTGGTCCTGTGCCCGCTGAACTTGCTTCTGCCGCCTGCGCTGTTGCCAGAACAGCAGCCCGATGAGCACCAGCGGGAGGAGCAGGATCAGCATCCCGGTGGCGTTGCTTCCCTGCTGCTGACTGGCGGTGGCCAGGAACGGCATTCGATGTCCTCTATCGGTCGGTGGTCGGGCTCAGGAGTCGAGCCCGCGATCAGTTCGAAGCCAATGCTCGAGCCAACCGCAAAGTCTAGGTGAGTCAGCACGCCTCGATCACACGGGGCACGGACCAAATGTGGGAATGCCCACATTGCGGCCGTGCGGTCCCTACGGTCAGCCGGAAAACCGGCCCTCTCCCTCGAACGGGAGCGGACGGTCAGTGGTTCCCGATGCCCCAGCACCCGCAGGCGGCGGAGTGAGATTGAGGTGCTCCCAGGCCAAGGTGGAAGCGGCCCGGCCGCGGGGCGTACGCACGAGGTAACCCTCGCGGACGAGATAGGGCTCGGCCACGGTCTCCACAGTGTCCGGCTCTTCCCCCACCGCAACTGCCAGCGTGGACAATCCCACCGGGCCTCCTGCAAACCGACGGCACAACGCCTCGAGCACCGCGCGGTCAAGCCGGTCCAGGCCCTGCTGGTCGACGTCGAACAGGTCGAGTGCGGCCTGGGCCGACGGGAGATCCACGACCGCGGCACCGTGAACCTGCGCATAGTCGCGTACGCGCCGCAAAAGACGGTTGGCAACCCGGGGCGTCCCGCGTGAGCGGCCGGCGATCTCGGCGATGCCTTGGCGAGTCCCTTCGACGTCGAGCAGTTGCGCGCTGCGCGTGAGGATGGTGGTGAGGTCATCGGCGGTGTAGTAGTCGAGGTGACCGGTGAAACCGAAGCGATCTCGCAGCGGCGCGGGAAGCAGCCCTGAGCGGGTGGTGGCGCCCACCACGGTGAAGGGCGGCAACTCCAACGGAATGGCCGTGGCACCGGGTCCCTTACCCACGATGACATCGACGCGGAAATCCTCCATCGCGAGATAGAGCATTTCTTCTGCCGCACGGGCCATGCGGTGGATCTCGTCGATGAAGAGCACCTCACCTTCAGCCAACGAGGACAAAATCGCCGCCAGGTCGCCGGCGTGCTGGATGGCAGGCCCGCTCGTGATCCTGATCGGCTGCTCGAGTTCGGCCGCAATGATCATTGCCAGGGACGTCTTGCCCAGACCGGGCGGCCCTGACATCAGGACGTGGTCGGGCGGCCGTCCGCGCCGACGCGCTGCCTCCAGGACCAAGCCCAGTTGGTCGCTGACGCGCGGCTGACCGGGAAAGTCGGCGAGTCGCCGAGGCCGCAGCGCCGCCTCGATGCGGCGCTCATCATCCTGGCCACCCGGGTCAACGATGCGCGCACCGTCGTACGACGCGTCGTAGGACTGGTCGTCGTATTCAGTGCTCACCGGCCCAACTCCCGCAAAGCCAACCGCAACAACTGGGCCACTTCGGTGACCTCAGGAGCGGCATCGGTGACCTTGGCAACGGCGTCGTCAGCCTGCTTGACGCTCCACCCAAGGCCTACGAGTGCCTCGCTCACTTGGACATCGCCTCGTGGGGCCGAGGTCGCCGTCACCGAGGCTCCACCGGTGCCGTCGGGAACGCCGACCTTGTCGCGTAACTCCAGCACGATGCGCTCGGCGCTCTTCTTACCGATACCCGGAATCTTGGTCAGAGCCACAAGATCCCCTGAGCCGATCGCGCCTTGCAAGGCATTCGGGTCGTGCACGGCCAACATGGCCAGCGCCAGTCGTGGGCCGACACCACTGACCGTCTGAACCTGCTCGAAAAGATCACGCTCTGCGGGCGTGCTGAAGCCGTACAACGTCAGGGAGTCCTCACGAACGACCAGTGAGGTCGCAAGTTGTGCTTCCTGTCCCGTTCGGACACTGGTCGCAACGGCAGGGGTGGTGTGGGTCAACATCCCCACGCCGCCGACCTCAACCACGACATGATCAAGACCAACGGTCAGCACGCGTCCGCGCACGCTGGAAATCATCGAGCAACTCTCCTTTTCTGCGCGGCAACCGCGGCCGCAAGACGATCCTGTGCCCCGCCTCGCCAGATATGACAAATCGCGAGGGCCAGGGCATCTGCCGCGTCCGCTGGGCGCGGCGCCACGTCCAAGCGCAGGATGCGCGTGACCATCGCGGTCACTTGAGCTTTGTCGGCCCGGCCGTTGCCTGTCACGGCCGCCTTGACCTCAGACGGGGTGTGCAGCGCCAGGGGAAGTCCACGTCGTGCTGCGGCGAGCATGGGGACAGCCGACGCCTGCGCGGTGCCCATGATGCCTTTGATGTTGGCCTTGGCGAACACTCGCTCGACGGCAACTGCATCGGGCTGATGACGTTCCATCCACTCGTCGATCTCGGTTTGGAGGGAGAGCAACCGCTCGGCCGGATCGTCCTGGGCCGGGGTCCGCACCACCCCGACGGCCACCATTCGCAGGGGCTGGCCTAGGCCACCGTCGACGATTCCTAAGCCGCATCTCGTCAGGCCAGGGTCGACGCCGAGCACTCGCACCGGTTGCACCTCGTCAGTCGCGTTCGCCGAACAGGTGTTCGGTTGTGACCGACCCTAGCCCGAGCGCACCACTGAGCACAGCAGGTCAGGGCGGCGCGTCGCCCCAGCCTCGCCACGACGAGACGGCATCAGTCCTCGTCGAGCTGGGCCAGAACCTCGTCAGACACGTCACCGTTGGCAAACACGTTCTGGACGTCGTCGCTGTCCTCTAGGGCTTCGATGACTCGGAACATCTTCTTGGCGCCGTCGGCATCCAATGGCACCTCGACGGTCGGCACGAAGGACGCTTCCGCGGAGTCGTAGTCAATGCCCGCGGCCTGCAGAGCTTCCCGGACGGCAACGAAGTCGGTGGCTTCAGACACGATCTCGAAAGACTCCCCCAGGTCGTTCACGTCCTCGGCGCCAGCGTCGAGCACCACTTCGAGAAGGTCGTCCTCGGTGGCGTCGGCCTTACCCTCCTGCGCCTTGGGGACGATAACCACGCCCTTGCGGTTGAACAGGTAAGCCACCGAGCCAGACTCAGCCATACTGCCGCCGTTGCGCGTCAGGGCCGTACGCACCTCGGCGACCGCGCGGTTCTTGTTGTCGGTCAGGCACTCGATGAGAACGGCGATACCGCCGGGCGCATAGCCCTCGTAGGTCAGCGCGAGGTAGTCGGCTCCCCCGGCCTCGGCCCCGGAGCCGCGCTTGACCGCACGATCGATGTTGTCATTCGGCACCGACGACTTCTTGGCCTTCTGTACGGCGTCGTACAGCGTGGGGTTTCCGGCCAAATCGCCGCCACCTTGGCGGGCCGCGACCTCGATGTTCTTGATGAGCTTGGCGAACAGCTTGCCTCGCTTGGCGTCAATGGCCGCCTTCTTGTGCTTGGTGGTCGCCCATTTGGAGTGGCCGGACACGAGGCGCTCCTTCGCTATTTCGATGACAGGTTGCCGCACAGAACCCTACCCGTGGTTGGCCGCTCGCCTCTCGCGCACCATGTCAACGAACAGTCCGTGCACGCGATAGTCGCTGCCAACCTCAGGATGAAACGCGGTAGCAAGCAGGTCTCCCTGTCGCACCGCGACGGCGCGCAACTCCCCAGCCTGCACGCGTACCTGCGCCAAAACCCCTACGCCTGGCCCGGCCGACTCGACCCAGGGCGCACGAATGAAGATGCCGCGCGTCGGACCGCCTTCCACCCCCTGAACCTCAACTTCACCTTCAAATGAATCCACTTGTCGCCCAAAGGCATTGCGCCGGACCGTCATATCGATGCCGCCAACGGTGGCCTGTCCTTCTTGCCCATCGAGGAGACGGTCAGCGAGCAGGATCATTCCGGCACAGGAACCGTAGGCGGGTAGTCCCGCGGCGATCGCAGCGCGCAACGGCTCTAGCAGATCGAAGGTGCGTAGCAGTCGGATCATGGTCGTCGACTCACCACCGGGGAGGACGATGCCGTCAACAGCAGCCAACTCGACAGGACGTCGAACGGGGATGGCATCGGCACCGGCGGCCGTGAGAGCAGTGAGGTGTTCGCGTACATCACCCTGCACAGCGAGCACGCCGATCGTCACTGGCTGGCCGCTCTCTACGCTGTGGCTGTGTCCCATGATCTCTCCATTCGCAGGCGCCGCTCGACCGACATGGCGCCTCTTGTCGCCTTGCTCGCCCGGCAGCAGCCAAGCACACGGTATCCACTGCGGTGGCCGCTGCCATTTCCGGCAGAGAACTTCGTTGCCCGTGCGAACGAGGAGCAGTCCTGGGTGGCCGAACGGGAGGGCGAGATCGTGGGCCACGTCGCGCTGACCAGCGTCCCCGAGGGACAACTCGCTGAGATCTGGTCCGCGGGCGCCCAGCGGCCACCCCATGAATTGGCCTGCGTCTCAGTGCTCTTCGTCGACGACCGGCTTGCCGGGACCGGCATCGGGGGCGCTCTGCTCGATACCGCGGTGACCGCTGCCCGCGGTGCTGGCCGTACGCCCGTGCTCGACGTGGTGCAAGCACACGGACCGGCGGTTGCGGTGTATCGCCACCGTGGCTGGGTGGAGGTCGGCACGGCCCGACCGTCCTGGCTGCCCGATGACGAACCGTCGATCCTGCTCATGATGTTGCCGAATGACCGGGCCGCCGCGGTCAGCGGAGAGTGACTCCCACATCGGCAGCCACAGCCTCAACCATCCGCGTGAGGCGACGGGTCCGATCCGGCATCGACGTCCGATAGTTCGCCAACGTCAGTAGTCCTGGGCCTGCGAACGCCCAGGCGCGGGCCCGGCGCCACGTGGCGCCGTCGACACCGGACGCCTCCCGGAAGAGGTCGCGAGCTGACTCGTCGAACAAACTCCAGGCATAGAGCAAGTCGACCGATCGGTCCCCCACGCCGAGTCCGCCGAAGTCGATCACACCCGCCAGACGCCCGCCGTCCTCGACAAGCACGTTCTCCGCCGACAGGTCGGTATGAACCCAGCAAGGCAGTTCGGACGCGGGTGGGACGTCGCGAATCAGAGTCCACGCGTGACGCGCCCGGACCGGGTCGAACATGTCGGCCAGTGCATCCGTGGCCTCCTCGACCCATCGGTCGCTGGTAGGCGTAACCGGCTCACCTGCGCGATAGCCCCACTGCCGTTCGCCTGTCTCCTGACCCCAGGTGTCGACAGCATGCAATGCCCGCACGAATTCCCCGAGTCCCCTTGCAAACGTAGCTTGTTCGCTCGCGCTCAGATTCTCCGGGAGTCTCCCTGAGACCCAGGACACGACAGTCCAGGGACGGGAGAACTCTGCGCACGGAGACCCACGAAATCGCACACTGGGAACCCCCACGGGCAATTCGGGCGCGAGCCGTGGCAACCAGATAACCTCCTTGTCGAGGTCCGCGACATAGCCGTCCTCACGCGGCAGCCGCACCGCGTAGTGGTCACCGACTCGGAACACCCAGTTACTGCTCCCTGGTGCGGCACTCGGGCGCACGTATTCGTCGGCCAAATCTGGATACTGACGACCCAAGAGACGTCGTACCAGTGGGGCGTCCGGCTCGCGCACCTCGCCTGGCATCAGTTCGGAGCGTCCAGGTCCGACTGCGTCAGGACCGACCGGACATCCATCTCGAGGTCGCGTAGCGCCTCGCCTGGCTCGAGTGAGCGATCGATGGCGCACACGACAGTGTCGACAATTGCGCCCCGTGGGCGCAGTGCCTTGACGGCATCACGAACAGCGCCACCACTGGTGATCACGTCTTCCACAATGGTGACCCGTTTGCCAGAGAAATCCGGACCTTCGGCCAATTTTGCGGTGCCATACGCCTTGGCGGCCTTCCGCACGAAGATTGCCGGCAGACCTGTCTTCGCCGACAGGATCGTCACGATGGGTATGCCTCCCAACTCGAGCCCGCCGAGCACTTCGGTCTCGACCGGAAGGAGGTCGACCATCTGCGCGACGACCCGATCCAACAACGCTGGATCAGCCTCGAAGAGGTATTTGTCGAAGTACGTGTCGCTCACCTGCCCCGAACGCAACGTGAACTCGCCCTGCAGCCGGCAGGCCGTATTGATCTCGGCTGCCAAGGCGGTGTCGGGGGTCACGGCCTCAGTGAATGCGACCGGCTTGCCCGCAGCCCGGGCATAAGCAATTTCGCGGCTGGCCGACTGGCCGACGTAGCCACCGGGGTTCACGACCAAAACTCGGTCCGCTAGGTCGATCTTGCGCAGGTGCAGGTTGCCCAGGGCGACCTTCTGTTCAGTGGAGATATCGCCGCTGACCTCCCCCGGCGCCAGCACGATGACACCAGCCATGGTGAGTTCGCGGTGCACACGTTTCATTTCGTCCATGAATCGAGCAGAGCCGCAGACACACACGATCTCTGGGCGGAGCGTCACAGGTCCACCACCCGCCGCAGTCCCTGGTCGACCGCGTCCATCAGGCTGTCCGGCAGTCCAACGCCGGTGACATCGAGGTCGGAGCGGTCGACAGTCATCGGCTGCGACACATTGACGACTGAGTCCTTCGCCAAGCCGGATGTCAACGCTGGAATGAACACATTGCCAGGGTGGCGTGCAAGCACAGTGTTGGACGTGATCGGCAGAACAACGACCGTCGAGATTCTCGAGGAGTTGTAGCGGTCCGACTGCACGATGACGGCTGGTCGCCGCTTCGCTGGAGCGCTGCCCTTGGGTTCACCGAAGTCGACCCAACAGAGCTCACCGCGCCGGATCACCACTCGTCCAGTGCCTCGACCTGCCGGATATTCGCTGTACGCCGCAGCCCGGCCGTCTCCTCGCCGGGTTGCCCCACTGCGTCGATCGCGCCGTCAATCTGTGCCGTCAGGTCCGCATCGGCCAGGTTGTCGGCGTACTGCTCGGCAGCTCGCCGGTAGAACTCCGAACGTGTCATCCCATGCCTTTGCGCAATGCGGTCGAAACGCTGTGCAGCTGAGTCGGGAAGGCTGATCGCGGTCTTCATGAATCAGACGGTATAACTTTTTCGACCCTCGATCCAGGTAGGCCGAGTTCACTCGACGAGCGTTGCGTCACCAACCGCGCTCGGCGAGCCGGTGCGGAACGGGCAGGTCGGCCACGTTGATCCCCACCATGGCCTCACCCAGACCGCGTGACACCTTCGCGAGCATGTCGGGGTCGTCGTAGAACGTCGTGGCTTTCACGATCGCAGCGGCACGCTCCGCGGGATTGCCGCTCTTGAAGATGCCCGACCCAACGAAGACGCCTTCGGCGCCCAACTGCATCATCATCGCGGCATCGGCCGGCGTCGCGATGCCGCCTGCGGTGAATAGCACCACGGGGAGCTTGCCGAGCTCGGCTACCTCGGCAACGAGTTCATACGGTGCGCGCAATTCCTTTGCAGCCGCGAACAATTCATCTTTCGGCAGGCCCGCCAACCGGGCAATCTCCGCGCGGATCGTACGCATGTGGAAGGTGGCGTTGGAGACATCGCCCGTGCCGGCCTCACCCTTCGAGCGAATCATCGCCGCGCCCTCGGAGACACGCCGCAACGCCTCGCCCAAGTTGGTCGCGCCACACACAAACGGCACGGTGAACTTCCACTTATCAATGTGGTGAGCCTCGTCGGCCGGAGTCAGCACCTCGGATTCATCGACGTAATCCACGCCCAGGCTTTGCAGCACCTGCGCCTCGACGAAGTGTCCGATTCGGGCTTTAGCCATGACCGGAATGGACACCGCCTCGACGATGCCGTCGATAAGGTCCGGGTCGCTCATGCGCGCTACCCCACCCTGCGCGCGAATGTCGGCCGGCACGCGCTCCAATGCCATGACCGCGACCGCACCAGCGTCCTCCGCAATCTTGGCCTGGTCTGCCGTGACGACATCCATGATGACCCCACCTTTGAGCATCTCGGCCATCCCACGCTTGACGGCTCCAGTGCCGGTTGCTGGTCGGTCAGTACGGCTGTCGATAGTCACGTGCGCTCCTCAAAGACGGGTTGTCTCCACCACGCTAGCCCGTCGAGCAGGCAGGTAAGTGCCACGCGGAGCCGTATGGCACTTTGTTGCCATGGCGGGAAAGTGTACGCAGCGCTGGTCAGCCGAGTGCGTCGGGCAAGCCGTCGTCGAATTCGATCGTGCGCGGCAACTCGGTGTGCCCGGCCAACCGGAACCATCGCACTAGTCGCTTGCTGCGCACCTTGCGCACGTCGCGAGCGGCGTCGTTGTAGAACCGCCGGGACAGCTGGACTCTGGTGCTTGCGTTGCGCACGATGCCGAGGCATTCAGCGCCGATGGCATCGCGAGTGCGCAATTCTGACACGACCTCACGGGACAGGACGTGCCGTAATGCCTCAGTCAATTGGTTCTCGGCGTCTTCGCGCTCAGGAGCGATGCCATGCTCTCGAACCTCGGTCGCGACGGCTTCCTCGTCGGCCAACTCCAGCGATGCGGTCGCAGCGCCACCAAGCACCAGCGCCGACACGTTGTCCAACTCCTCGCATCGCGCCAACTCCAGTGCGGCCTCCGCGCGGCGCACGAGTTGGGCATCCAGCGCCGCCACGGTTCCTTCCACTCGCCCGTGCAGGCGATCCAACCGTGCGGCGGCGTACGTCAGGCGCCACGCAATCAAGGACAGCACGGCGACGATCAGCGCGACCCAGCCAATGACCCCCATCAGTGGGCCCCTCGTCGCCGACGCGACCAGCCACCCGAGGGCGGCGCATAGCCCGCGATGGCCGTCTCGTAGACGGCCAGGATGTCTTGAGAGAGAACGCCCCAGTCAAACGTCCACGCCCGCTCGAGCGCTGCAGCACTGAGCTCAGACCGCTTGGGCTCATCGCGAATCAACCGAATCGCCTGTGCGGCAAGGTCGTTCGGGTCTTCGTTTCGGAACAACTGTCCGACCCGCCCCTCATCAAGTACTCGGCTGAAGGCACCCAGATCGCTGGCGAGAACTGGGGAGCCAGCGCTCATCGCTTCGATCAAGATGATGCCGAACGACTCGCCCCCGGTGTTCGGTGCGCAGTACACATCGACCGAGCTAAGCAGCCGAGCCTTGTCCTCATCGCTGACCGATCCCAGAACCTCCACAGCATTGCGCACGACCGCAGGCTGGCCGCGCAGCACATCGTGCGGGTCTCCCGGCCCGGCCGCAAGCAGCCGCAGCCCGGGAAACTCCTGCAGCAGTCGGGGCATCGCTTTCAACAGAACGGGTAGGCCCTTGCGCGGCTCTCCCATGCGGCCCAGGAAAGCAAGCGTCGGACGGTCCGGTGTTCCCTGCCACTCGGGTCTGGCGCTGGCCTGATGAAAGCGCTCGACAAAGACACCGTTGGGGATGATCACCGCATCGCCACCCAAGTGGGTGGTCACCGTGCGGCGGGCATCCTCGGATACCGCGATGCGGGCGCTGAGCTTCTCCAGGCTCGGCTGCAGCAAACCGCCCAGTGTCACCAGAAGTCGGGAGCGCAGTTGGGAGGTATGGAATGTCGCGACGACCGGACCCTCCACGGCAAACAACGCCAGCATCGAGACGCTTGTCGTGATCGGCTCATGCACGTGCACCACGTCGAACTGACCTTGCTCGATCCACCGGCTCACCCGCGCAGCCGTGACCGGACCGAACGTCAATCTGGACACCGAACCGTTGTAGGGCACCGGCACTGCTCGACCGGCGGACGTCACGTAGTCCGCTAGCGGGGTGTCGTCGTCCGCCGGTGCGAGTACTCCGACGTCATGGCCTTGGGCAATCAGGCTCTCGGCCAGGTCAAGGACATGCAGATTGACCCCGCCGGGCACATCGAAGGAGTAGGGGCTCACGATGCCAATCCGCATCAGCGACCCCCCGCGGTGTCGAGATCCTTCTCGAAGACACGCTGCATCATGTGCCAGTCCTCGGTGTAGGCGTGAATCTGCTCGCCTAGGTGATCCATGCACCGCTGGGTCATGTCCTGAATCTGGTCGGTACGCGTGCCCTCCCCCGGCTCAATGAGGTCTGAGAAGGTCGCCACCACATCGAAGCCCGAACCGTCCGCGCGGCGTTCGTAGCGCACACCAAGGGCATACAGCGCTGCCCCGCTGGCGAGCGCCACTGCAGCCGGACCCGCGGCCACCCGCGCGTTGTGCCCCAGAAGTTGAACAGTCACTCCGCGACTCGTCAGATCGCGGTCCGCAAGGAGCGGAATGAAGGCGCCTTGCCGTGCTGCCCGGACCAACGTGCCAAATGGGTTCTCGCCGCCGGTCAGCGGGATGATTCGCATCCCGAGCGACTCGCGAAAGGTCAAGAATTCCTCGAAGAGTTCCTCGGGCTTCAGCCGCTCCGCCACGGTGGTGACCGGCGCGAAGTACGTGGTGGCCCAGGCCCCGCATAGATCCCAGTTGCCCATATGGCCGAGGAAAACGACCAGCGAACGTCCCTCCTTGAGCACCTCTCGGGCGCCCGCATCCCCCACCAGGCGCACCCGCGGCTCAAGATCCTGCGCGGAGTAACGACTCAGGCGGAAGGCATCGCACCAATAGCGAAAGTAGGAGCGCAGCCCGTCGCCGACGAGTGCCTCCAATTCTTCGGCGTCGAGCTCTGGTCGCACCAGGGCATAGTTGCTGCGCATCCGGTCGACGCCTTTGCCACCGCGCCGGTGCACCAGCGCGGCCAGCCCATCGAACGCGGTGTATGCCGCCCGCTCCGGGAGACGCCGCACCAACGTCCAGCCCACCCGGTAGGCGGCGACGGTGACCTGATCGGCGAACTCGCTCATGATTCGGACGCCAACGCCTGCTTGCGCACGGTGAGGATGCGTTGGAACACGGTGATCAGGGACGCTACGGCCAACAACGCGAGCACCACGGTGAGCACCACCTCAGGTAAGCCGAGACCCACCAGACCAGTAGCCAGCAGGACAGCGACGAGCCGGTCAGCACGCTCGGCGATGCCCACATTGGCGGTCATTCCCAGCCCCTCGGCTCGCGCCTTGGAGTAACTCACCACACTTCCGAGGATCAGGCAGGCCAGTGAGAGCGCCGCCATCAAGGTGTTGGCACCGTCACCGGCGTAGTAGAGCACTAACCCGCCGAAGATCGCGGCGTCGCCCACTCGATCCAAGGTGGAGTCCAGATAGGCACCCCACCGGCTGGATCGGCCCGAGGCGCGCGCCATCGTGCCGTCGATCGTGTCGGAGAACACGAACACGGTGATCACCAACGTGCCGACGAGGAACTCGCCCCGCGGGTAGAAGGCCAGCGCACCGACACTGACACCGATAGTCCCCACAAGGGTCACGACATCCGGACTAATGCCCAGTTTGAGAAAGAGCCTCGCCAAGGGGGTAAAAATCCGGGTTGCCAGGGCCCGCGCGAATCGGTTCAGCATGATGCGGACAAGACTACTGAGCCGGGCCCATCAATCCGACCAGGCGGCCGCGAGCGCCTGTCGGGTGTCTTCGAGCAGCGCCGGAAGCGCCTTAGTTTGAGCGACGATCGGGAGGAAGTTTGCGTCGCCGCCCCATCGTGGGATGACATGCTGGTGCAGGTGCGCCGCCACTCCCGCGCCCGCGACCTCACCCTGGTTCATCCCGAGGTTGAATCCGTGGGGTTCCGAAGCACGCTCGATGGCGCCGATGGCCGCCTTCGTGAGCGCGGTGAACTCGGTCGTTTCCTCGTCGGTGAGGTCGACGTACAGCGACACGTGGCGGTAGGGGCAGATCAGCAGGTGGCCCGGGTTGTAGGGGAACAGGTTGAGCACCGCGTAGCAGGTCTGGCCACGGTGGACAACGAGGCCATCGGCGTCCGATTTCGCCGTAGCGGAGCAGAACGGACACCCAGCGCCCGCTTCATTGGTGGGTCGTTCGCCCTTGATGTACGCCATCCGGTGCGGGGTCCACAGCCGCTCGAAGCCGTCGTTGACGCGGGCGAAGTCTCCTTCGGGCTGGATCTGCTCACTCACCACTTGATCCTAGGGCCACCCTGTTTGGGCGATGGAGGTCCTCTTCAACTCCTGCAAGAGTCCGGCTTGCGCATCCTCTCCACTGAGATCCAGCGCAGCCTGAAACGCAAGGCTTGCGGCCTGGTGCTCACCGAGCGTACGCAACAGATGACCGCGGATGACATGAAACTGTCGGTGGCTAGCCAGCGCTTCGGCCAGGTCATCAATCCGCTCTAACGCCGTCTGCGCGCCGTCGCACTCAGCGATGGCCACGGCTTGTCCAAGCCGAACAATGGGCGTCGGCCAATGGCCTAACAACAGGTCGTACAGCTCCACGACCTCCGCCCAGTCCACCTGATCGTGACTGCGTGGATAGGCGACGGTGGTGCTGATCGCCCCATGGATGAGGTACGGCCCGCGCCCGCCCTGTGCCAGAGCCTGGCGTAGGAGAAGGTCTGCCCGCTCGATCATGGTCCAGTTCCATGCGGACCGGTCCTGTTCGGCGAGTGGCACCGGCCAGCCGCGATGATCACGGCGGGTGCCCCCTCGCGCGGACAGCACCAAAGCCTGCGCAAGAAGTCCCTGCGGTTCGGTGTGTCCTGGCAAAAGGTCGACCAGCGCCTCGAGCATCCGCAGGGCGACATCGATGAGTTCCGGCCCGGCCTTCGCCTCGGGTGATGACCTGGGATCGGGGCCCTTCTGCCCCGCGGCGAGGAGTACCGAAATCACATCGAGGACGACGTCCAGGCGGTCGCCAAGGTCCGCGTCGCCAGGAACCCGACACGGCATACGGCTGATCGCAATGCGCTTCTTGGCACGCGTCAGGCGAGCCGCCATCGTCGACTCAGATACCAGAAACGCCTCGGCGATCTGTGCCGTCGTCAGGCCACCCACCAACCGGAGGGTCAATGCGACCCGTGCGGTGGGCGCCAGTGCCGGGTGCGCGGCCAGAAAGATGAGCCGCAACTGCTCATCGAGCACGACGGGGGCGGCCTCATCGTCGATCTGTTGGTCCTGTCGGGATGCCTTGCGGTGTTCCTCCGGATCGCTATCCCACACCAGCAGCGGGAGTTTTCGACGCAGGTTGCCTTCCCGGCGCACGACATCGAGCGCTCGCCGCCTGGCCGCCGTCGCCAACCACCCGCCGGGGTTGGTTGGCACACCGTCCTGGCCCCACGCGGTGAGGGCCTGTGTGTAGGCGTCCTGGACGGCGTCTTCCGCGAGGCTGAGGTCCCGCGTCACGCCGACCGTCGCCGCCAACACCGTGCACCAGTGGGCCCGGTGCGCGGCGGCGACAGCCTGAGCAGCAGCGCTCACGGCGTGGTGGCGACCGTGTCGAGGTCGATCATCGGACGCACCTCGACCCCGCCGCCCTGCTGCACGATCGGATTGCGCCGAGCAACGGCGATCGCCGCGTCGAGATCGGACACCTCGATGACGTAGAAGCCGACGACGACCTCGTTAACCTCGACAAATGGTCCGTCGACGATGCTGTCTGCTCGGATCGAGGTCGTCGCAACGTGGTCGGCCAACGGGCTCCCGAAGACCATCACGCCTTCCTCATGCAGTTCTTGGGCATGCGACTCGTGCTCGGCCATCTCCTGGGCCAACACCTCAGAGTCAGTCGTCCAGGAGTCACTGGGGTAATACATCAACACCGTGTATCGAGCCATCGCTTCACTCCGCCTTGTTGAGTAGTCCGACTTCGACCCCTTCGGGGTCGGAAAACGGCACGAAATGCAGATTCTCGAATCCCTGGACGGCCCAGCCAGATCCGGGCGCGAGGCCCGCGTCTGCGACACGCCGGACCTCAGCATCCAGACTATCGACCGCGAAGGCGAAACTCTGACTCCCCGAGCGTGCGGGATCCAGGATCACCTGGAAGATGACGCCACCAGGCTGGTACCACTCCCGGCAGTTCGGGACCGGGGAGGCGTCCGGCTCCCGGCCAAACAGCGCGGCGTACCAATCAACGGCGGGTTGGTGCTCTGCGACATAGCGGGTGATGAAGGTGCTGTGGATGTTCATGGCTTCTCCTGATCGTTTCGGGCAGCTCGTTGTGCCGCCTCTACCAAGATGTCGAACGCGTAAGTCAAAATCGACAGCCTCATCTGTGGCACGCTCGGCGCGAAGCCGTCGGCCGAAGGGAGCACGCCGTGTCTGCCTTGTCATTCCTGGACCGAGAACACACCATCGCCCCGCCGGGATATAGCCGTTGGCTCATCCCTCCGGCCGCGTTGGCCGTACACCTCTGCATCGGTCAGGCGTACGCCACGAGCGTCTACAAGGCCCAGCTCGAGGAACATTTCGCTGCGTCCAAGACTGCGATTGGGCTGATCTTTTCGATCGCCATCGTGATGCTGGGCCTGTCTGCGGCCGTTTTTGGCACCTGGGTGGATCGGGTCGGCCCGCGCCGCACGATGTTCACCGCCGCGTGTTGTTGGGGTGCCGGGTTCCTCGTCGCCGGATGCGGTGTTGCGATCGAGCAACTGTGGGTGGTCTACCTCGGGTATGGCGTCATCGGCGGAATCGGCCTCGGTCTGGGCTATATCTCGCCGGTCTCCACCTTGATCAAATGGTTCCCGGACCGACCCGGGCTCGCGACCGGCATGGCGATCATGGGCTTCGGCGGCGGCGCGATGGTCGCCTCGCCTTTATCGACGCAACTTCTGACCTGGTTCGGCGCCGACGTCGACCCGGGCAGCGCGGTCATGAAGCTGTTCTTCACCCTGGGTGTCGGCTATTTCTGCTTCATGATGATCGGAGTCTTCCTGGTACGCGTTCCAGCGCCCGATTGGCACCCCGCCGGGTGGGATCCAGCCGAGCACCGGCCTAAGGCGTTGCAGACAACCGCCAGTGTGTCGGCGGCGAACGCCATTAAGACCCCCCAGTTCTGGTTGCTGTGGGTGGTGCTGCTGTGCAACGTGACGGCCGGCATCGGCATCCTGGAAAACGCCAAACCCATGCTGCAGGACTACTTCCGCGACAGCAGCGGAGTCAGCACGGTAAGCGTAGCGGCAGCCGGTGGATTCGTCGGGCTGCTCTCGCTCGGCAATATGGCCGGGCGATTCGTCTGGTCCAGCGTGTCGGATTATATCGGCCGCAAGATGACCTACGTCATGTACCTCGGAGTCGGCATGGTGCTTTATGCCGGAGTGGCCACGATTGCCTCCAGCTCCACCGCCCTATTCGTGACGCTGGTGTTCATTATCGTCAGTTTTTATGGCGGCGGCTTCGCCACCGTTCCGGCGTACCTGCGCGACCTATTCGGCACCTTCCAGGTCGGCGCCATCCATGGGCGGCTGCTCACCGCGTGGTCCACGGCAGGCGTCCTTGGCCCCCTGATCATCAACGGGATCCTGGACGGCACCGGCAAAAAGCCAGGCACGATGCAAGCCAGCGACTACCGCCTCGCCATGCTCATCATGGTCGCCATCCTTGGGGTGGGTTTCGTCTGCAACATCTTGATCCGTCCGGTGTCAGAACGCTTCCACGAGACCGATCGCTGACCGAAGGAGAAACCATGTCCCACGCGCCGAACGACCGACCCGCGCTGGCACAGCGACCACAGCTCATCCTTGCCTGGACGGCCGTCGCCGTGCCGTTGCTCTATGGCCTGGCCAATACGATCAAGAACACCCTGCCGCTGTTTGGCGGCTGAGCGATTTCTTGCTCTGCTGGAATCGACCGCGCCGCCAGGCTGTTGGCTCAGACGAAGGATTCTGCAGGACCCCAGACGAAAGGCAGTGACATGACATTGACCGGTGAATATGCGCAGGAGAAGACCCCGTGGGTCGCCGACCAGTTGGCCAAGATCGACGAGGCTGGCACCACCCGGGCGGTCGACGTTGCAGGTATGCGCGTAGCCGTCTTCACGATTCGTGGTCGTAAAAGCGGCCTCCTTCGACGAGTGCCCCTGATGCGCGTCGAGCACGAAGGTGTGTACGCACTCGTCGCGTCCAAGGGCGGCGCGCCCGAGCACCCCGCGTGGTACCACAACGTGCAAGCTCACCCTGAGGTTGACGTTCTGGACGGTGACCAGGTCGTGACGGGCACGGCGCGGCAGATTAGCGGTGCTGAGCGCGACGAGTGGTGGGCGCGCGCCGTCGAGGCGTTCCCGCAGTACGCGGAATACGAGAAGAAGACGGACCGCGAGATCCCCGTCTTGCTGGTCGAGCCCGCCTAGTCGGCGTGTCTCGTCAGCGTTCGTACAACGTGACGACGGCCGCACCGCCGAGCCCTATGTTGTGCTGCAACGCGAGCCGCGCGCCCTGGACCTGACGCTCCTCGGCTTCACCGCGTAGTTGCCAGACCAACTCCGTGCACTGCGCCAGCCCAGTGGCACCCAACGGGTGGCCCTTGGACAGCAGACCGCCCGAGGGGTTGGTCACCACGCGACCGCCATAGGTATTGAGTCCGTCTTGGACGAACTGCTCCGCCGTTCCGGGGGCGGTGAGGCCCAACGCTTCGTACGAAATCAGTTCGTTCGCAGTGAAGCAGTCGTGCAACTCCACGACGGGGATGTCCTCCGGGCCGACTCCAGCGCTGTCATAGACCTCGCGCGCGGCGCGGGCCGTCATGTCGTATCCGACGAGCCGGGTGAGGTCCTCGGGGTCAAAACTGGACTCCGTGTCGGTCGTCATCGACTGCGCCCGGATGGTCACGGCCCGGTCGGCGACGCCCATCCGTTCGGCGTACTCAGCAGACGCGATCACGACCGCGGCGGCTCCGCAACTCGGCGGGCAGCACTGCAGTCGAGTTAACGGCCCGAAGACGTCACCTGAGCCAAGCACCTCCTCGACCGTCACCGCATCCCGGAAGATGGCGTAGGGATTTCCGGCCGCATGCTGGCGCGCCTTCACCGAGATCTTGGCGAAGGTGTCCGGCGTGGTGCCATATCGGTCTGCGTAGTGCTGCCCCGCGCCACCGAAAAACTGCGCCGCAAGAGGGACATCCTCGTGCGTGCCCTGCGCCTCCGTGGCAACGTCGGTGAAGCGATCCAGCGGGTCTGGTCGGTCGGGCCATTGCGAGACCAGCGCGCCACGCTTCATCTGCTCGAACCCAAACGCCAGGACGCAGTCCGCAGCCCCGCTCTCCACCGCCTGTCGGGCGAGGAACAGCCCAGATGAGCCCGAGGAACAGTTGTTGTTGAGATTGATGACTGGCACACCGGTCGCACCGACGCGATAAAGCGCCCGCTGGCCACAGGTGGAGTCCCCGTAGACATAGCTGGCATAGACCTGTTGGACTGCCTCGAGCGGGACGGTGGCGTCCGTGAGCGCAGTCCGGATGGCGTCCTCGGCCATTTCGTCGTACGGGCGGGACATGCGCGGGGTGGCAAAAGGCACCATCCCGACTCCGATGACGACGGCCGACATGTCAATCTCCTCTGATGAGTGCTGCGAGAAGCAGCGGGATCTCTGAGCGCAGGAGCTCTGCGGCCTGCACACTGTCGTGGTGATGGCGGTGCAACGCGTTCTCGAAGGTTCCATCGAAGACTGCATAGGCACCGGCCGGAGAGAGCACGCACTCGGCGCGCGCGAGTTCGGCGTAGCGCTCCAGAACGCGCAGGATCATGTTCTCGAGTTGTCGATCCAGGTCACGGACGGTCTCGGCTAGATCGGTCTCGAACATCGCCTGACACCGCAGGTCGTACCACAGCCGGTGCATCGCGGTGTCTTCGCGCAAGGTGGCGACCAGGCCCTCAGCGAAAGCAGTCGCCAGGTCGGGTGCCGTTGCCGACTCGGCAACAATCTGGTCGTAGCGGCTGACGCATCCCTCCTTGTATCTCCGGACGCAGAATGTGATCAGCTCAGCCTTGTCGCGGAAGTAGTAGTGCAGCACGCCGTGGCTGAAGTCCGATTTCTGGGCGATCTCGCGCAGGCTGGTGCGGGCATACCCAAGGTCGCCCAGTGTGGCGAGCGCCGCGTCAGCCAGTTCACCGCGACGAATCTCGAATTTCGCCAGCACGGGACGGTCAAATCGATCGTCCGCTGCAGGGGTCGTCCTGTCAGTCGTTGTCGCCTGAGCCATCGCCAGCACCTCTCACCTTCACGCAGATCAGCACGTCTGCTTGTCACTTCCGGACGGAGACAGTCTAGGCAGCACCTGCGTTTGACCAATTGTCCAAATAAACCTTGACAACTGTCAAGGCTTCGGGGGAAGGTTGCGTTCAACGAGGTGATCCACCTCACACATCACGGCGCGAGGAGAACCCATGACCACGATCGACTTGACCGGACGAGTAGCACTGGTGACCGGCGGCGCACAGGGCCTTGGCGCCGGAATGGCAGAGGCGCTTGCGGCGGCTGGCGCGCGGGTCATGGTCGCCGACGTGCAGGACGCATCGGGTACGGCGGCCGCTCTCGGCGAGGGACACAGCTCTGTCGTGCTCGACGTGGCTGACGATGCTGCGTGGGAGAAGGCCATCGCCGCCACCGTTGAGCAGTTGGGTGGCCTGGACATCCTGGTCAACAACGCAGGTATTGAGATCACCTCGCTCCTATCGGACGTGTCAGCCGACGACGTGCAGAAGATGCTCAACGTCAACATCCTGGGCACCACCCTCGGGATCAAGAACGGGTTCCGTGCCATGCGTCCAGATGGGCCTGCGGGCAAGGGCGGCGTGATCATCAACATCGCCTCGGTTGCGGCGACCATCGCCTTTCCAGGCATTGGCGTCTACTCCGCCACCAAGTCCGCGGTGGATCGCCTCACTCGCGTTGCCGCGATGGAATCCGGAGCCCTGGGCTTCGGCGTCCGCGTCAACTGCGTCTACCCCGGCCTGGTGCCGACCGCCATGGGAGCTGGCCTGGCCAACGACGTGGCCGAGATCGGGCTCTTCGAATCACCCGACGCTGCCGTGGCCGCGGTCGTCGCCCAGACGCCCGGCGGGCGCCTCGGCACGGTCGAGGACATGGCCGACGCGGTCGTCTTCCTTGCCTCCGATGCCGCGAAGTTCATCACCGGCGCGGGCTTGCCCGTCGACGGTGGCATGGGCATGTAGCCCCAGTCCTTCCCGCTCGCCCCACTCAGACTTCTCGAAAGGCCTTTCATGAGTACCAAGCCCGTCATCGTCTACGGCGCCAGCGGCTACACCGGCCGCCTGGTCTGCGAATACCTGCGCGAATACAACGTGCCGTTTATCGCGGCCGGCCGCAGCGCCGAGAAGTTGCAGGACTCGATGGATTCGCACGTCGCCGGCATTGAGACCGCCGATTATGAGGTCGTCGCCGTGGAGCACACGGTTGAAGCACTCACCGAACTCTTCCAGGGCGCCAAGGTCGTGCTCAACACCGTCGGCCCGTTCTCCGAACTGGGTCCGGCGGTCGTCGAGGCGTGCCTGGCCGCTGGCTGTCACTACACCGACACCACCGGCGAGCAGGACTGGCTGATCACCTGCGACGAGAAGTACGGCGCCGAGTTCGCCGAGGCTGGCTTGCTGCTCTCCCCCGGTATCGCGCACATGTACACCACGGGTGAGATCGCAGCCCAGGTCGCGTTGGAGACGCCCGGTTTGGACACGCTGGACATCGCGGTGTTCTGGGGTGGCAGCCCGACCATCGCATCGACCCGCACCATTCTGGTCAACGCGGCGACCTCCTCGGCATACTTCCTCCAGCAGAACGAATACGCGCCCTTTGACCCGGCACAGGGTTTGGTACCTCTCGTCGTACCCGGCCAGCACGAACTCGCCCAGTCCTTGCCGTGGGGTGGCACCTCACACCCGGTGTGGTTCAAGCGCGACCCGCGAGTCGCCAACTGCAGGGCTCAGGGCGGCGTGTTCAACGCGGCACTGATGACCAATGTCCCGCAGATCGTCGCCAGCGCCCTTGAGGCCACCAAGGACATGGACGAGGAGCAGCGCAACGAGGCGCTCACCGCGACAGCTCGGCAGGTCATGGACCAGATGCCACCGCGCGAGAACCCGCGCCTGAACAAGTCGTTGGACTCGGTGCATGCATCAGGACCGTTGGGTCGAGTGCATGTTGCCCTGCACGGCAATAGCAACTACAAGCAGACGGGTCTCTTGCAGGCCTATGCCGCCTACTACCTGCTGCAGCAGCCGCCATTGCGGGTGGGTTTTGCGTCCGGGTGCCAGGCCTTTGGCCACCGCGAGTTGCTTGGCGTTCTGCAGGCCTTCGGCCTGGTGTCCGCCCCCGTCGTGACCACGCAGGTCTGAGCCCATGCGCATCGTCGACTTCTTGGACAAGGGCGCTTCGCTTAACCCGGCCGCGCCATGTCTGACTACGGATGGAGCCTCACTGTCGTACGCCGACGTGCAGGAGACGTCCTTCGAGGTCGCCGCTGCGCTCCACGCTGCAGGGGTGCGCGCGGGAAGTTCGGTGGCCATTCTGGCCTCCAACGACCCGACCGCGTTCTCCTGTGTTTTCGGGATCAGTCGGGCTGGTGCCGTGTGGTGTCCCATTAACCCGCGGAACGAGGCAGCAGAGAACCGTGAACTGCTCGACCTGTTCGACTGCGAGGTGCTGTTCTTTCAGCGCTCGTATGCCGACCTGGTCGCCGCTATCGCACCCGACCTCCCGAAAGTGCGCGTCTGGGTCTGCCTTGACGCTTCGTCCGCTGCCCTGGACGAACGTCTGCCAGACGCGCTCACCTGGTCCGACTTCCTGGCACCAGGGCGCCAGGAAGTCGGCCGGGTCGATCTTCCCGCCGTCGACGATCGGGCCATGATCGCCGGCACGGGCGGCACCACCGGCCGACCCAAAGGGGTGACGCTCAGCGGAACCAACCTAGAGACGATGACCGCCATCACCTTGATGGCGTATCCGTTCGACGGGCGTCCGGTCTACCTCGCCCTCGCCCCACTGACCCACGCCGCGGGGGTGCTGAGCTTTCCCATCCTGTGCCTTGGCGGCGAAATCGTCATCATGCGGGCGCCGGACGTCGGCGGATTCCTGGAGCACCTCGAGCACCACCAGGTGACGCATACGTTCCTGCCACCCACGTTGATCTACATGGTCCTGGGCCATGAAGCACTCGAGCGCACCGATCGTTCCTCGCTGCAGTGTTTTTGGTACGGCGCGGCGCCCATGTCGGCGACTCGCCTGGAGGAAGCACTGACTCGAATCGGGCCAGTCATGGCCCAACTCTTCGGTCAGACCGAAGCGCCCATGATGATCTCCACGATGTCCCCCGCCGACCACTTTGGACCAGATGGCGCTCCGGCGCTGGACAAACTGTCCTCGGCGGGCCGTCCTGCTCCCCTGGTCACCGTTGCCATCCTCGACGACAAAGGGAACCAGTTGCCGCGCGGAGAGCGCGGTGAGATTGGCGTTCGCTCATCCTTGGTCACCGCGGGGTATTACAAGAACCCCGAAGCCACGGCCGAAGTCAGTGCACACGGCTGGCATCACACAGGCGACATCGGCTACCTCGATGAGGACGGCTTCCTCTTCATCGTCGACCGCGCCAAAGACATGATCATCACCGGCGGCTTCAATGTGTTCTCCACCGAAGTCGAGCAAGCCCTCATGGCGCACCCGGCCGTACGCGACTGCGCCGTGATCGGTCGCCCAGACGAAAAATGGGGCGAGCGCGTTGAAGCCGTGATTCAGCCCGTCCCCGATGTCGATTTCGACGCCGGTGAACTCATGGCCTTCGTGAAGGGCCGCATCGGGTCAGTCAAGACCCCCAAGGTCATCCACGTCTGGACCGACTTGCCGCGCTCCAAGGTGGGCAAGGTGCTCAAGAACGAGATCAAAGACGGACTCGCCGCTCCATGAGCTGGGCGTCGGGGGTCTCGAAACCCATTCGGGCGTAGAGGGATCGGCCGATCGGGGCGGAGTTGAGCTGGTAGCGTTCCACGCCGGTTTGCTCGCCCCAGTCGAACATCACACGGATCAACGACTCCCCCAGTCCTTGACGACGGTGTGTGGGTGGCCCGCTCGATCGTGACCTCGCTCACAGCGGGAGTCTTGCACAGGGCCACCGGCACATCAGCCGGGTGTCGTCAACGCCGACCGGTGGCCATGCTGTCCACGCTGTAGCGGCCAGGACCGACTGCCGCCAAGGCCAACGCAAACGCGCCGAGCACCGCAACGAACTCCCAGCCACCTTCGGAGGCGAACAGACCGGCCTCACGGTGGGTGAACCAGAACGCGCCAGCCATCACGCAGGCAAACAGGACGCCCACAACGACCGTGAGAGCGCCGACAACCAACAGGACGCCACCGACTAGCTCGACGGACGCGGTGAAGTACGCCGCCACGGTGGGCAGCGGTATGCCCATCCCGTCAAAACTCTTGCTCACCGTGTCGATTCCCTGGTCAAAGAATTTCTGAGACCCGTGGGCAATCATCACGACTCCCAACAGGATTCGGGTGATCAGCAGGACGGCATCGGTGACAGCCGCGGACGGGTTGAGAAAACTCTTCATGCCTGTCAGATTAGGTTGCCCTTGGTCCCAAAAGGGGATCGCGACACGGTGACTTCACTCACCCGCAGAAGTCACCTGCGCCTTGGTCTTAATGGCCGCACAGATCTCAGCGATCGCATCGTCGATCGCGACACCATTGCGCTGGGAGCCGTCGCGGTAACGGAACGACACTGCACCCGCGTCGCGGTCCTCTCCCCCGGCGATGAGGACAAACGGCACCTTGGCCTTACTGGCATTGCGGATCTTCTTCGGGAAACGCTCTGAACCGTCATCGAGTTCGACGCGAATTCCCTTCTCCCGCATGCGGTCTAGAACATCCGACAGATACGGAGCGAACTCTTCCGCAACTGGAACCCCGAGCACCTGGACGGGCGAGAGCCACGGAGGGAACGCGCCGGCGTAGTGCTCGACCAGGACCCCGAGGAACCGCTCGATGGAGCCGAATTTCGCCGAGTGAATCATGACGGGGCGCTGCCTGGTGCCGTCGCTGGCCTGGTACTCCAACTCGAAGCGCTCGGGCTGGTTGAAGTCGTACTGGATCGTCGACATCTGCCACGAACGCCCGATCGCGTCACGGGCCTGGACTGAGATCTTCGGCCCGTAGTACGCAGCGCCGCCCGGGTCGGGAACCAGCTCCAGGCCGGAGCCCACAGCAACCTCCTCAAGGATGCGGGTGGCCTCAACCCACTCATGGTCTGAGCCGATGAACTTCGCCGACTTCTCCCCATCCTCATCGCGCGTGGACAGCTCGAGATAGAAATCATCGAGACCGAAGTCCCGCAGGAGCGACAGCACGAAGTCCAACAGGTGTTGAATCTCGCCGGGCGCCTGCTCCCGGGTGACATACGAATGGCTGTCGTCCTGGGCGAACCCGCGAACGCGAGTCAGCCCGTGCACCACACCGGATTTTTCGTTGCGGTAGACGTGGCCGAACTCGAAAAGGCGAACCGGCAACTCGCGGTAGGAACGCCCGCGCGACCGGAAGATCAGGTTGTGCATCGGGCAGTTCATGGCCTTGAGCCGGTAAGGCGTCTCATCGACATGGAATTGCTCGAACATGCCATCGGCGTAGTACGGCAGGTGTCCGGAAGTGTGGAACAACGCTTCCTTGGAGATGTGCGGAGTCCCGACGTAGTCGAAGCCTTCCTCCAGGTGACGCTGGCGGACGTAGTCCTCCATCTCCCGTTTGATGACCCCACCCTTGGGGTGGAAGACCGGGAGCCCGGAGCCGAGTTCCTCAGGGAAGGAGAACAGGTCAAGGTCGGCGCCAAGACGCCGGTGGTCACGCTTCTCCGCTTCGGCGAGGCGCTCGAGGTAGGCCCTCAGATCGTCTTTGCTAGCCCAGGCGGTCCCATAGATACGCTGCAACTGAGGATTCTTCTCTGAGCCGCGCCAGTAGGCCGCAGCCGAGCGCATCACCTTGAACGCGTTGCCGATCACCTTGGTCGACGGCACATGCGGGCCGCGGCACAGGTCGCCCCAGGCACGGCTGCCGTCCTTGCGCAGGTTGTCGTAGATCGTCAACTCGCCAGCGCCGACCTCGGCGCTCGCGCCCTCAGCGGCTTCTTCTGCTCCGCCCTTGAGGCCGATGAGCTCCAATTTGTATGGCTCGCCGGACAATTCGGCGCGTGCCTCCCCGTCGCTGACTACGCGACGCTCGAAGGTCTGCCCTTCGTTGATGATCTTCTGCATGGCCTTCTCGAGGGCCTTGAGGTCCTCGGGCTGAAACGGTTCTTCGACGTCGAAGTCGTAATAGAAGCCATCCGTAATGGGCGGGCCAATCCCCAACTTGGCGTCGGCATTGGCCTGCTGGACGGCCTGCGCCAAGACGTGCGCGGTGGAGTGCCGCAGGATCGCCAGACCGGCTGGTGAGTCGACGGTAATCGGCGCGACCTCCGAACCGTCGAGAAGTTCGCGGAAGAGATCCTGTTCCTGGCCGTTGACGGTCATGGCAACGACGGAGCGGTCCTGGCCGAAAAGGTCCGTGCCTGTCGTTCCGGCGTCCACCGATCGGCTCTCTCCATCGATGGTCACGGTGAACTGTGCGGGCACGGGGTCTCCTCGGGAACGTAAGTGGCAGCGCGCACGGTCTACGGTCGAACGCGCCCCAAGATTACCGGCCCCGGGGTGCACCTCCCGCGCCCCGGGGCCAGACCGCTTAGTCCGGACGGTCCTTTGACTCCGACTCACGCGTGGCCTCGACGTACCACTCAGTCAGGTTCGGATCGTCAGTGTCCAGCCAGGCACCGGCACCGGTGTGCTCATCGACCTGGGTCGCACCGAAGACGAAGTCGTCACCGTGCCCCTCGATACCGCGCCGCACGCCCTGCTCCACGGCGGCGTTCGCGTACTTGGCTCGCAGGATGTAGGGGTCGGTCTGCAGGTCCTTCCACCACGCAAACATGATCCCGATGATGATTATCGCGAACGGCAGTGCCGTGTCGATCATGATCGCCTGGAGGCCACCGAGCGCGTCCTCCCCACCGGCAATCAGCAGCGATATCGAGGTCAGACCCAGCAGGACACCCCAGGTGATCGTCACCCAACTCGACGGTTCAGGCTTGCCACCTTGGGACAAGGAGCCCATCACGATCGAGGCGGAGTCTGCCGATGTCACGAAGAAAATCACGATGGACAGCAGCGCCAACACCGACGTGATGGTGCTGAGGGGCAGGTTGTCGAGGACCGCGAAGAGCCTGGCCTCGGGGCTCCCGGCCCCGCTAATGCCCTTGCCCTCGGATTCCATGTGCATCGCGGTGCCGCCAAAGATCGAGAACCACACGAAGCACACGCCTGCCGGAACCACGACCACGACGGTGGTGAACTCCCGCAAGGTGCGACCACGCGAGATCTTGGCGATGAACAGTCCCACGAAGGGCGACCAGGCGACCCACCATGCCCAGTAATACGTCGTCCAGCCCGCCATGAAGTCCGAAGCGTCCTGACCTTGATTCGGGTTGCGCGACAGCATCGTGCCGAGGCTGCTCCCGAATTCGGTCAGTCCGGCTGGCATCAGGTTGAGCAAGAAGACGGTCGGTCCGGCGATAAACACGAAAACCGCAAGCAGACCAGCCAGTGCCATATTGATGTTGGACAGCGCCCGGATTCCGCGCTTGATCCCGGAGACGGCCGAGATAATAAACAGCGCGGTCAGGATGGCCATCACGGCGATGAGAAACGCGTTGCCGACCGGCCCGGCTCCGGTGACCACTTCGTAGCCACGGCCAATCTGTAGCGCACCGATGCCGAGGGAGATCGCGGTGCCGAACAGGGTCACGATGATCGCGAAAATGTCGATCGCGGCACCCAGGGGTCCGTGCGCCCGTGACCCCAGCATCGACTCGAACAGGGAGGAAAACAGTGGTGTCCGCCCGCGCCGGTAGGCGCTGTAGGCGATAGCGCCGCCGACCAGGGCGTAGAAGGCCCAGGCGATGGGGCCCCAGTGGAGGAACGTCTGGGCCATGGCCATCTGCACCGCGTCGGGCGAGCCGGCCTCGGCGTTTGCTCCGTGTGGTGGCTCCAGGAAATAGGTCAGTGGCTCGTGCGGCCCGTAAAAGAGCAGCCCGATGCCCATACCCGCGGAGAAGAGCATCGCGATCCAGGAAACCGTCGAGAACTCGGGCTTCTCGTCATCCTCCCCCAGCCTGATGCCGCCGGTACGGCCATAGCCCACCACCAGCATGAACAGCGCGATCGCGATCGCCAGGATGCCGAACATCCAGCCGAAGGTGCCGGTCACCCAGGCCAGCGAGGTCTCTCCGACGTCCTTGATGCTGTCGGGCGACGCAAAGGCCCAGATGATCACGGCGGCCACCAAGGCGCCCGCGATCACGAATACCGTCCGGTTGGTCGCAAACGTCCGACGCGTGCTTTCGACTCCGATTCCGGGGATGAGGGCCGGATGGACTAGGCCAGGTCGGGTCACCTCCTTGATCATCCGTTTCACCGGTCGTGGTGGCCGCGCTCCGGTATCGGGTTGGGGGTCTGTCGGCTCAGGCATACGGGGTCCTCAGGCTCGTGACGGTCATGGCGGTAGGGCGGTCGGTCAGGTGGCCTTCCCGTCTTCGGCGGTGGAGCGCATCATCGTGCGCAGGGCCACGATCTGAGCATCTCGCTCCGCCATCAGGTCGCTGATCGATCGGCCATCGCTGGCGTTCTCGCAGCCCGCGACGACCGAGTCGTACAAGTCGCGGGTGAGCTCAGGGGCGCTCAATCGAGTCCAGGGCGACTTCAAGGACGGCCCGAAGTGGTCAAGCATGTGGGCCATCCCGCCCTCGCCTCCGGCCAGGTGGAAGGTCAACATTGGTCCGTGGAAGGGCCAGCGCAGGCCCGGTCCGTCCCGTATCGACCGGTCAATCTGCTCGACCGTTGCCTCACCGTTGTCGACCATGTGCAGAGCCTCCCGCCACAGCGCCTCCTGAAGGCGGTTGGCGATGAATCCTGGGACCTCGCGGTCCATACGAATCACGGATTTGCCGATGGCAGAGTAGAACTCAGCAGCCCAGTCGACGACTTCAGTTGAGGTGCCCTCGCCGCCGACGACCTCCACGAGGGGGATCAAATAGGGCGGATTGAAGGGATGCCCGACGACAAAGCGCTCGGGATGCGTGGTGCGTACGGCCATCTCGGTCATGCCGTAGCCCGACGTCGAGGAACCGACCACGACGCCCGGCCCGGCGGCCGCGTCAATCCGAGCGAGCAAGTCGCGCTTGAGCTCCAGGTCCTCAGGAGCAGATTCCTGAACGAAGTCAGCTCCTTCGAGTGCTTCGGCCAGATCCGTGTGGACGCTCCAGTCGCTCTGGTTCGCGCCGGCAACCATGTCCAGTTCGGCCAGCGCTGGCCAGGCGTGCTCCAACAGCCGTGTAAAGCGCTCGGCAGCATCGGGCGCCGGATCCCAGATCCGGACGGTAAAACCCCGAGCCAAGAAGTATGCGGCCCACCCGCCGCCGATCGTTCCGGCTCCGACGCACGTGATCGTCTTGACGTCGGTGATCTCTGGTCGACCGTTCACAGGCGCACTCCTTCGGCCATAGGGGTCTGCACTCGTAGCCGCCAGATCTGCCGGGCTTCCTCGGGTGTCGCCACCTGCGCACCGAGGTCTTCAATGATCGATACCGCGCGCTCAGTGAGCGCGACATTGGTCGCTTTCACGCCCTTGGATAGGTAGAGGTTGTCCTCCAGCCCGACACGGGCATGCCCACCGGCGAGCACGGACTGGGCCACCCAGGGCAACTGGTTGCGGCCGAGCGCGAACGACGTGAATTGGGCGCCCTCCGGCAGCATGTTGACCATGGTGTGCAGGAGTTCAGGGTTCGGCGGCGCACCGTAGGGAATCCCCATACACAACTGGAACAGCGGCGGTGCCTCGATGAGTCCTTCCTCCACCAGGACGTTCGCGAACCACAGGTTTCCGGTGTCAAAGATCTCCAACTCCGGACGCACCCCAAGGGTTTGAATGCGTTTGGAGCCCTCGCGCAGCATGTCGGGAGTGGATACATAGAGGGTCGAGCCATCACCGAAGTTGAGTGACCCGCAGTCCAGCGTGCAAATCTCCGGGAGGAGTTCCTCTACATGCGGCAGCCGGTCCAACGCGTTGATGAGGTCAGTGCCGGGCATGTGCTCCGTGGGTGCCTGGGGATTCAGGATGAGATCCCCGCCCATTCCGGCCGTGAGGTTGATGACGGGGTCGACGTCGGAGGCCTTGATCTGTCGAACCACTTCGCGGTAGTACGCGACCTCCCGGGAGCTTTTCGTCGTCTCGATGTCGCGCACGTGGATATGGATCACCGATGCCCCAGCGCGAGCGGCCGCGATCGCGTCGGCGGCAATCTCATCGGGGCTCACGGGAACGTGCTCGCTCCGGCCGGCGGTGTCACCCGCCCCGGTGACGGCGCACGTCAGGACGACTTTGCGATTCATGAGGACTCCTTATCGGGAACGTGAATGAAAACTGCTCGGTCGAGGTAGGCGTCCATCTGTCGCCGCATCGCCGCCATGGAGAGGGTTCCGGTCAGCACTTTGAGGCCGTAGCCGTCCAGAACCGAGGTGATCTCATCAGCCAGGGCGTCAGGCGCCGCGGGCCGAACGCACCCTTGAGTTTGACCGTCGACCACTGCTGCACGGACGGTGCTCCACCATCGCCGATAACTCTCGATGTACTCCGGGTCCGGTGCGCGCCCCCCAACCGAATTGCGCGCCCAGGCCTGCACCCAGATCGACCACTCCTGGCGAGCGGCCGCACCGATCGGCGACTGCAACTCCAGAAGGCGGCGCAGTCGCTCCTGCGCGTCGTCGAGATCGGAAAGCCAGGCCACTTGGCGGTCGAAGGCCAGCTTCACCGAGTACTTCAGCGCCGCACCGAAGAGGTCGCGCTTGTGTGGAAAGTGATGGTGAACGGTCGCGGTCGACACCCCTGCACGGCCCGCGATGTCGAGCACGCGCACCTCGTCGAACCCACGATCCGCCACGAGTTCCCACGCGGCCTCGACGATGGCGCGTTGGCGTGGTGAATGCTCGTGGGCTTCTTGCCCAGATTCCTGGACGTCACTCCCCGACGGTGGCACCGAGACCAGAGCTTCTCCGCCCAGCAGCCACTGAACGGTCGCCCCGGTGACCGTGGCCAGGGAGAACAGTTCGGTCGCCGTCAGGCGGCGAACACCAGACAGAGATTTGGACAGTTTGGTCTCATCGAGCCCGAGATGCGCCGCAACCTCACGCTGCGATAGACCGCTGAGATGGATCGCTTGGCGTGCTCGATCGGCCATGGCGAGACGATCCAGGGCGTGAGGCATGGCTCACACCGTAGGGACTACTTGCGATTATCGCAAGGCGACGAGTTCACCCACCGGCGGCGTAATACAGAACGTCCCAGTGGGTGGCTTCTTTGGTGTAGATGTTTCCCGAGGAGGCCTTCCAGTGCGGGTATCCGTCGCCACGCACCCCCGCATAGGTGAAGTGCTCGCGGACATAGGACTCCAGACAGTCGGTGAGCCGATAGTCCAACTTCCAACCGTTCCAGTGGCTGTAGGTCGTACTGGTGGAATGCCCAGTTTCCGTCGCACCGGTCACCGTGATGGCGCAGCCGCTGTATTTCTTCAGCACGATGGCTCCACTGATGGTGTCTTGGCGGACCTGCTCAAAGGAGGTGCACCGGGGGTCATCTCGGTCCGCGCAGTCATCAGGAGATACCCAGGGAATTCCTGCGGCCGTGAGTTGCCTGGTCGCCTCGGCGTGGCTGATGCGCTCAGCATCGGCCGTGGGGACCGCTACGGATGCGGCGGGGAAGATCAGTCCCGAGGCGACCATGCTGATCGCGAGGACTCGTCGAGCGGTGCGTACTGCCATGAGGTCTCCTGCCCTAGAGGCATTCGACGTTAGGCGAAGTGTGGGTGGATGTGAAGGGACTCGAACCCCTGACCTCTCGCGTGTGAAGCGAACGCTCTAACCAGCTGAGCTACACATCCTGGTGCGACGGGAAGGATAGCCCGCCGCCAGACTGAAACCGAAATCGGACCTACCCGAGGCCCGGAAGATCCTTCAGCCAGTTCTCAATGCCATCGGGGAAGAAGCCGGGAACCCCGCTGATCGCGAAGAGCGCCCAGAAGATCGCCAGGACGACGATGAGCGTCGCCAGACCCACCAACGCCGACACCCACCAAGGCTGAGCTCGCATCCAGAGTTCCCAGGACTTGACCTTGGCCTTGGCCCAGTCGAGCACGCGCTTGGCCCATTCAAACTCGGTGGCCCAGATACCCAGTCCGGCGAAAATAATGAGCCAACCCGGCCCGGGCGCTGGCAGCGCGATGACGCCACCGATCACGACAATCAATCCGAGAATAAAAATGAAGGTGCGGTAGACCTTCGCCGTTGCCGGGTTCGAGCGGATCTTCCGTCGCCAGGCCCAATCGTCCTCTTCGGCGTCAATCAGAATGTTGTCATCTTCGTGGTGCTGGGTCATCCCGCCTCGTCCTCGTCATGGGCCGCCGCCGCAGCGAAGGCCTGCGCCATGGCCTCTGTCAGAGGACGATCGGAGGGCATTGATCGTTCCCCCACCGCGGTGATTCCCTGGATGTCCCGCGTCGAAGAAGTCAGGAAGGCCTCATCGCAGGAGTCGAGGATCGACAACTCCAGCGTCTTTTCCTGAACCGGTAGTCCCGCCGCACGTCCCCACTCCAGCGCGAGCTCGCGGGTAATTCCGGCTAGCGCACCGGACTCCAACGACGGGGTCACAATCTCGCCGTCCACGACGACAAAAATGTTAGATCCGGTGCCCTCACAGAGCTCACCGCGAGTGTTGGCCAGGATTGCCTCCGTCGCACCACGCTCACGTGCCGCGGCCAGCGCGACCGCGTTCTCGGCGTACGAGGTGGTCTTCAGCCCCGCGACGGCGCTGCGTTCGTTGCGCGTCCACGAGACGGGAATCACTGTCGTCGTCGCAGGCGGGACATCAATCGGTGTGGCCATGGCGATGTAGCTCATGGGGCTTCCAATGCGCTCTGAACCTAACGGACCGACACCAGCAGTCACCGTGTACCGCAGCCGGACCAGGCCATCGAGCCCATCAAGCACCGCGGCAATACCTTCATTGAGGAGTCCGCGGTCAGCCGTGGGCAAACCCAGCCCGGTCAAGGAACGGTCCATCCGGTCATGGTGGCGGGTACGCGCAAAAACCTTGCCGTCCACCACTTTGCACGTCTCAAACACTCCGTCGCCGACCGTCACTCCGTGATCGAGGGCACTGAGCGCGGGTTGGTCGCCAACGAGTGCACCGTTGACCCACACATTGATTGTCATGATGCGACCTTATCGAGGTGTCACCAGTCAGATCGTCAAGACGACCTTTCCCGTCGCTGCTCGTTGCTCGATGCACTGCAGCGCATCGACGGCTCGCTCCAACGGGAAGGTCGCGCCCACGATCGGGGCCAATGCCCCGCTCGCCAAGGCACTCTCCATCGCGGTCCACTCCTTCGCGACGTGCCCGGGCCGAGACAAGGCGTATGCTCCCCATCCCACACCGACGGTCGAAATGTTATTCAGGAGTAGTCGATTCACCTTCACACTCGGGATGTCACCCGCAGTGAATCCGATGACCAACAGGCGTCCGTGCTCACGCAAGGTGCGCAGCGAGTCCGTGAATCGATCGCCTCCGACGGGGTCAACCACGATGTCGACCGACTTGCCGACAGCGTCCTTAAAGCCCTCGCTCAGGACGAACTCATCGGCCCCTGCCTGTATGGCGACGGCTCCCTTCTCCTCGCTGGAGACCACCGCGATGACCTTTCCTGCACCAAAGGCTTTCGCGACCTGGATGGAACTCGTACCAATCCCGCCAGCGGCTCCGTGCACCAGGACTGTCTCGCCACCTTCCAGGTGTCCGCGCTCGATCAGCGCGAAGTACGAGGTGCCGTAGTTGAAGATGAATGAGGCACCTGCCTCGAAACTCACCTGGTCCGGAAGCTTGAAAGTGAGGTCAGGCTGCGCCAGAACGCGCTCCGCGAAACCACCCAGCCTGGTGAGGGCACACACCCGATCGCCGACGTTGAGACCGCTGGATTCTGGCGCTGACACCACGATGCCCGCCACCTCCGCCCCTGGGATGAACGGCAACTCTGGCTTGAGCTGATACAGCCCACGAGTCTGGAGCAACTCCGGAAACGCGACGCCTGCAGCTTTGACCTCGATACTCACCATCGAGTCGTCTGTTGGTACGGGAACCTCGACACATTCGACCGCCGCGGGGCCGTCCAGGCTGGTGATCTGGATCGCGCGCATGTTGTCAGTCACTCCATCTCCTCGGGCTCATCGTCATGCCTAGACCAGGCATGACGATCATCTCCTACACCGCCGCATCGGAGGGTCCCAATGCGTGTCCGGCCAAAGAAATCAATCGTCGGGCCTTCAGTTCGGTCTCCGCCCATTCGCTCGACGGGTCTGAGCCCCAAGTAATTCCGGCCCCAGTACCGAAGCGAAGAAGGCGCTGGCCGCCAGCATCACGCTCTGCCCAGAAGGTGCGGATCCCGACCGCGAGGCGCGCCTCCCCTGCGTCACTGTCCACCCACCCGATTGCTCCGCAGTATGGCCCTCGCCGGACTGGCTCCAGACTCCGGATAGCTTCTAGCGCAGACGATTTCGGCGCACCGGAGACAGACCCGGGTGGGTAGGTGGCGGCCAAGATGTCGTGCCAGCCGGTCTGGGGACGAAGTCGGGACGCGATCGTCGAGACCAGGTGCACGACGCCGGGGTGCGCCTCCTCAGCGCATAACTGCTCGACATCGACCGATCCGGGAAGACTCACGGCCGAGAGGTCGTTTCGGACCAGATCTGTGATCATGATGTTCTCGGTACGGTCTTTTTCCAGCATCTGATCTGCCGTCGGCGCGGTGCCCTTGATCGGGCCAGACACGAGACGGTCGCCTGCGCGCTCGAGAAACAGTTCAGGAGACGCACACACGACATCGAGGCGAGCAGCCGGTACGTCGATCCGCGCGGCGTACGGAGCTGGATTGCTCTGCTGGAGAACATCATTCAAACGGTCGAGGTCGAATGATTCGGAGATTCGACGAGAGAGCACGCGGCAGAGGTTGACCTGGTAGGTCTCGCCCGCGGCAATCGATCGGCGAATCCGCGAAACCCCCTCGAGGTAGGCCTCCTCAGTCAGCGACGACTCCCAGCCATCGAGGTAGTCCGCAACGGCTTGCAGCGGAGCGGCGGCCGGGCGTACCCGGTGTTCGACATGTGCCATGCGCACCGCGGTGAGTTCACCTTCGAAGGTGACTACCACCGCCCAAAAGCCGGCCCGTTCGAGCTTGGCGGGGTCGGAGGTGACGTCGAGGACCCCCGTGGCCACTCGATCCCCGAACTCGGCACGTCCCGGCGTCACCGGCACAGGGTGCCAGACTTGGTGGCGAATCGAACACCCTTTCCGTCACCTGGAGTCCTCCGTTATGAAGCACGTGGAGTTGTTAAGCGGTCTGGTGGGTCGCTGGTTTGCCGTCATCGTGATCGCCGCAGGTGTCATTGCCTTTCTGCTTCCGGACTTCTTTGCCTCCGGCGCACCCGCGGTGAATTGGCTGCTCGCGACCATCATGCTGGGAATGGGTATGACCTTGCGTGCGTCTGATTTTGCGATTGTCGCCAAGCGTCCGTGGGCGCTCATCACCGGCGTCGCGGCCCAGTTCATCGTGATGCCGTTGGCGGGCTACGGCTTGGCCGTCGCACTCGACCTCTCCCCCGCCCTTGCCGCCGGAATGGTGTTAGTCGGCGCGGCGCCGGGAGGCACCGCATCCAACGTCATCGTCTATCTAGCGCGTGGCGACACCGCCCTCTCCGTGGCGATGACGACCGTATCCACCCTTCTCGCTCCCCTCCTCACGCCCGCCATCGTCCTCCTGCTTGCCGACGAATTCATGAATGTCGACGCCGGGTCGCTCTTCACCTCCATCGCGCAGATCGTGCTCCTGCCAGTTCTACTGGGAGTCTTGTTGCGGACCTTGGCCGGCGGCCTGGTGGAGCGTGTTGTTCCGGCGCTACCACTCGTGTCCGTGTTCGGCATCGCGGTCGTCGTCGCGATCGTGATCGGTGGAAGTGCTGACACGTTGCGTACGGTCGGTCTCACGGTGGTGCTCGCGGTCATCCTGCACAACGCTCTTGGACTCAGCCTTGGCTACGCGATCGCGAAAGTATGCAGGCTGGATGTCCCGGGGCGCCGTGCGGTCAGCGTGGAGGTCGGCATGCAGAACTCGGGCCTCGCGGCCGCCTTAGCGAGCGCACACTTCAATCCCGCCGCGGCACTGCCCGCTGCGATCTTTTCGGTGTGGCACAACATCTCGGGTCCAATCCTGGCTTCCCGCTGGTCCCGACGTCCCGTTCGGTCGGAGTAGCCACACGCAAGGGGCGCCGACCACGATGGTCGGCGCCCCTTTGGGTTGTTGTCGTTGCTTAGGAAGCGGCCTTTGCCTTCTTCAGGTATCCCGCGATGGTGGTCTTGGCGTCCGGAGCCGTGAGCCCCGGAAGTGCGGCCTCGAACCGGTCCTGCAGGGTCTGGCTCGGCTGGATGGCCGTCGGGTCATCCTGATTCTGAACCTCCGCAGCGCCCCACGATGACGCTGCCTTGCGCTGGTTTGGCGTTCCGTGGTGCTCCTCGCTTTCGAATCCACAGTCGCCGATGTTAAAGGCAACGTTCTGGTAAGTCGTCAGATCCGAGGCACTCGCGCCGAGTCCCTTGCTGTGGGCGCCGGCATAGTTTCCGAACGCGTCCGCACCAAGTTCGGTAGCGCGGGTCGCCTCCGGCGACGGCGGTACATTCGCACCCGTGCCGTTCTCGAACTGAACGTGGTGGGCCATCTCATGGCTCATCACGACATCTGGACCGACGGCACCGTGGCCAGTTTCGTTCAGTGACTCAAGAATTCCGTCACCGAAGATCACCTTGTCGGCACTGTCCGGCCCGGTGTAGGCGAAGGCATTCAAAGAGAAGAGCGCATGCTTGCCGCCCTTCAGTGCCGGGTCAGACTTCACCAGGCTCTGAATATCCTTGGCGATCGAGGTGGCGTCTGCGTCGCCGACCTTGAAGAGCACTTTCAGCGTACGGGCCATGTTCGACTGCTTAGTGAAGATGTTGCGGTCCATTGACATCAACTGGATGTCGTCAAGCGGAACATCCCAGAACCCCTGGATGGTCTCGAAGCTTGAGGCGAGGCGCGGCCCCTCGGCTGCCGGCAAGTCGTGGTCACCGTCGTCCGGTGCGCCGAAGAGCAGCGCGTCATAGGTAGGCACCTCGAGTGCGCCCAGGTCCTCCAAGTAGGTCAGCGTTGTCGACTCAATCGGCGCCAGTTCCTTGTCAATCCAGTCGTTGAACGGAGTCGGACCGCACTCGTAGTCCTCAGGATTGATCACCCGCTTGCCGGCCAAGGCGGCACGACCACGGTTCTGAATCTTGGTAATTGCCATCTGCTGTTGCGGCTGATGCTCAATTCCTGCCTTGGCGTTGAACGCCTTCAACTTGGCTCGGTAGTCCTTGGGCAACTTCGTCAGAATCCGCTGGTAGATCTTCTTGGCTTCCTTGGCCTGCTTGACGTTCGCAGCCTGCTTCAGGTCAATCGGCTTGCCGTACGAGGAACCTGGTCCACTCAGGTCGACGCTCGGGGCGGCGAGTGCTGATGAGGTCCCCATACCGGTGGCGCCGATTGCGACGGCAGCGGCGAGTGACAGTGATTTGCTGGATCGCACAACTTCTCCCTCAGGTTGAGCACACAGCCGTTCCCGTGCACTCCTTCGCCTACCCTGGCGCCCAGAGCACGCTGAGGTCGAGGGTCTTGGGGTAATTCATACCCGCCCTTTACCTTCTCTTTACCTTCGGCGCCGAGCCGCAAAACAAAATCGGCCCCTGATGTACATCTCTGCACATCAGGGGCCGATCAACTGGTGGGCGATACTGGGTTTGAACCAGTGACCTCTTCCGTGTCAAGGAAGCGCGCTACCACTGCGCCAATCGCCCTCGTGGCTCCCTCAACTGAGGGAGCCAGAGCGGACAACCGGGCTCGAACCGGCGACCTCAACCTTGGCAAGGTTGCGCTCTACCAACTGAGCTATGTCCGCCTGCTACTCGGCGTGCCGAGCAACGAGTCAGAACTGTAACTGACCTCCGTCGACTTCCCCAAAACGGGGCTGTCAACGTCAGCAGACGCCACAGTTCGCACGAGGTGGAGACGGGATTTGAACCCGTGTAGACGGCTTTGCAGGCCGTTGCCTCGCCTCTCGGCCACTCCACCAGATGCCCAACATTCGGGCCTGTCCCACAAGGGGCAGAGCGGACAACCGGGCTCGAACCGGCGACCTCAACCTTGGCAAGGTTGCGCTCTACCAACTGAGCTATGTCCGCGGATGACACTGCGCCCAACTGGGCGCTTCGTGCTCGTTGACCCTAGCCGATGGGTCGTGGGTCGTCCAAGCCGGATCGCCGCTTCGACGACTGCTCCTCAGCGACACCTTCGGACGGCTCCTTCTCATCCGCGGACTCGGGCCGCAATCGTTGGACGCGACCCTCAACCCAGTCCCTGGCCCGCTGCTCAACTGCTGGCACCGTCGGGGGCCACAGACTGTGCGATGCAGCGTTCATCGCTGCGCCGATCAGGACGCCAATTCCCAGGAAATACAGCCAGATCAGCACCACGATGGCTGCAGCGAGCGGGCCATAGATTGAGGTCCCGCCGATCGAGTTACCCATCACCACGCGCAGGACGTACGACGCCCCGAGCCAGATCACCAGCGTGAGCGCGGCTCCCGGCAGATCGCGCGTCCAACTGGCGCGCTGAGGAACCGCGATGTAGTACAGGGTGGCCAGGCCAAGGATGGTGAGGCCGCCGACGAACGGCCAATAGAACGTGACGAGGAACTGCACCCGCTCGGGAAGGAGCTGCTCGAGCAACCGTGGGCCAAGCACGATCAAGGGAAACAACACCGCACCGAAGAGCACCGTGACGCAATAGATCGACAGGCTCAGGACCCGCGTCTTGACGATGCCACGGACCCCGCCCTGGCCGTACATGATGGAAATGTTGTCCATCAACACATTGAGACACCGCGAACCCGACCAGAGGCTCAGCAGAAAACCTGCCGAGATCACATCGGGACGCCCGCCGGAGAGCGCGTCGTCGATCGTCGGCATCAGAACTTCATTGAGCCCCTCATCCGTGAGGAAGCGCGAGGCGTAGTTCTTGAGTGCGAGGGTGACCTGGTCGACGACGTCTGGGCCAAGCCAACCGCCGAGGTATCCCACGGCTCCTAAGAGTCCAAAGATCAAGGGCGGCAACGACAGCAGAGCAAAGAATCCGGCTTCCGCGGCGAGTCCGGTCACGCGCCACTTCATACAGACGCGTACTGTCTCGACCGTCAGCCGTGCAAGCCCAAGGAGCCCCGGCACCTGAGCCAGCACGCCCTTGAGTCGCGTCTTCCAGGTGCTCACGGCGTCGCCGCAGCACGGTCGCTGATGGTCACAGGGACCACGGTAGCGGCGCGACCGTGCAGGTCCGTGCAGCACAATGCACACCGGGTGTCGAAGTACGTGCCTCGCAGTGAGAAGGAGAATGTGTGTCGTCGGTTGATGAGAACTGGCCGGGTATGGCTTACCCGCTTGGCGCAACGTACGACGGCTCAGGTGTCAACTTCGCACTCTTCTCAGAGGTGGCCGAGGCCGTGCACCTCTGCCTGATCGACGAGATCGACGGCGCGTACGTCGAGCGCCGGGTGGAACTGACCGAGGTCGACCATCACGTCTGGCATGCCTATCTGCCCGGCGTCCAGCCTGGACAGCGCTACGGATTCCGGGTCGATGGCCCGTACGACCCGGACAACGGCCACCGATGTGACCCATCGAAACTGTTGCTTGACCCCTATGCCAAGGCCGTCGACGGCCAGATCGATGGCGACCAGGCGCTCTTCAGCTACGAGTTCGATGACCGCACGAAGCGCAATCAGGACGACTCTCTCGGACACACGATGACGTCCGTCGTCATCAACCCCTACTTCGACTGGGGGCACGACCGCCCACCGCGGCGCGAATACCACGAGAGCGTGTTCTACGAGGCGCACGTCAAAGGCCTGACGATGACGCACCCCGATGTCCCGGATGACATCCGCGGGACGTACGCGGCCATCGCGCACCCGGCCATCATCGAGCACCTCACGACGCTGGGCATTACCGCGATCGAGTTGCTGCCGGTTCACCAGTTCGTCCAGGATTCGACGCTCGTCGACAAGGGTCTGTCCAACTATTGGGGCTACAACACCATCGGCTTCATGGCACCCCACAACGCCTACTCGGCCTCGGGCAGCCTCGGGCAGCAGGTCACCGAGTTCAAGTCGATGGTCAAGGCCCTGCACGCCGCCGACATCGAAGTGATCCTTGACGTGGTCTACAACCACACCGCCGAAGGCAACCAACTCGGGCCAACCATCTGTTTCCGGGGCATCGACAATAAGGCGTACTACCGGTTGGTCGATGACTCCCCCGCGCACTATTACGACACCACAGGCACCGGAAATAGTCTGTTGATGCGCAATCCCTATGTGCTGCAACTGATTATGGACTCGTTGCGCTACTGGGTCTCAGAGATGCATGTCGATGGTTTCCGTTTCGACCTTGCCGCGACTCTGGCGCGTCAGTTCCACGAAGTCGACAAACTGTCTGCCTTCTTCGACATCATTCAGCAGGACCCCGTCATATCCCAGGCCAAGTTGATCGCTGAGCCGTGGGACCTCGGTGACGGCGGCTACCAGGTCGGAAACTTCCCACCCCTGTGGACCGAATGGAACGGCCGCTATCGCGACACGGTGCGGGACTACTGGCGCGGCGAATCGGCGGCGCTGGGCGAGTTCGCGTCGCGGCTGACGGGCTCGAGTGACCTTTACGAGCACAGTGGCCGTCGGCCGATTGCCTCGATCAACTTCGTCACCTGTCACGACGGCTTCACGCTGCGCGACCTGGTCTCCTACAACGAGAAACACAACGAGGCGAACCTCGACGACAACGAGGACGGCGAGAATCACAACCGGTCCTGGAACTGTGGGATCGAAGGGCAGAGCGACGACGGCGAAGTACGCGCCCTGCGAGCACGACAGCAGCGAAACTTCATCGCCACGTTGCTCATGAGCCAGGGCGTGCCGATGCTTGCTCACGGCGATGAGTTGGGACGGACCCAAGGCGGCAACAACAACGGCTACTGCCAAGACAACGAAATCACCTGGATTAATTGGGAACTCGACGACGAAGAGCAGTCACTTCTGGAGTTCACACAGCAGGCCATCGCGCTCCGCCGCAAGCACCCCACTTTCCGGCGCCGGCGGTTCTTCGCTGGGGCGGCCGACCACGGCGGCGCCAGCGAGCGCGGCGACATCTACTGGTACGGCTACGCGGGCACCCGCATGAGCGAGTTGGATTGGCGCAATGGCGTCGCGCGCACCCTGACGGTCTATCTCAACGGCCAGGCCATTCTGACGCCCGATAAGCACGGGCGCCCGGTCACCGACGATGACTTCCTCATGATGTTCAACGTCGACAATGCCGACATCGACTTCACCGTTCCGGCCGATCTGCCGGGGCCGTGGCATACCGCGATTTCGACAGTGCCCGGCAGGGATGACGTCGAGACGGCCTACAACTCTGGCGATTCGATCGCGGTGCCGCAAAGGTCACTCCTGGTGCTGCGCGCGGCACACCAGGAGTGACCAGCATCGCCGGTCGAGCCTTCGCCGGTCGAGCCTTCGCCGGTCGAGCCTTCGCCGGTCGAGCTTGTCGAGACCCGGTTTAGGTCGCGGCGAGCCGCTGCTTCTCCGACTCCACGTCGTAGGTGGCCGTTGGCCATTGCGGGTCGAGTTCGCGCAGGGTGCGAAGCAACAACTGCTGCACCGCGAGGCGCGCGTACCACTTGCGGTCTGCCGGAACGACGTACCACGGCGTCTCGTCCGTCGAGGTCTTTTCGAGCACCAGCTGGTACGCCTCCTGATAGGCATCCCAGTACTGGCGCTCATCCGTGTCACCGGGGTTGAACTTCCAGTGCTTGTCCGGACGGTCGAGGCGCTCGGTCAGCCGTTCCTTCTGCTCCTCCGGAGAGACATGCAGCATGACCTTGATGATGTGAATGTCCTTGCGGCGCAGCGACCGCTCGAAAGTGTTGATCTGCGTGTAGCGGCCCTTGAGGGTCGATACCGGCGCCAAGTTGCGCACCCGGCCGATCAGCACGTCTTCATAGTGCGAGCGATCAAACACACCGATGAAGCCTGGCTCCGGGAGTGCTCGACGGATCCGCCAGAGGAACGGGTGCCGCTTCTCTTCGGTGGTCGGAGCCTTGAACGAGGTGAGCTGGACACCCTGAGGATCGACGGCGCCCACAACGTGGCGCACGATGCCGCCCTTGCCCGCGGTGTCCATCCCCTGCAGAACCAGCAGAACTGCCGGACCATCCCCATCACGACCGTTGGCATACAGGCGCTCCTGGAGGTCGGCGATCTCGTCCTCTACCGCGCTCATGGCCGCCGCTGCTGCGTCCTTATCACCCGAAAACCCTGGTGTATCACGAGAATCGAGCCCCGCAAGCTCAAACCCCGCCCCCACCCGAAGCGCTGACTCGAGGTCATCTGGGCGCACCTCGATCGGCACTGGCGCCGGCTTCGGAGCGGCCTGCGCCTCGGACTTGGCCTTGGCCTTGTCCTTGCCGGAGTCCTTATCCTTCTTCTTCGCTTTGGCCGTCTTCTCCTTGGACTTAGCCTTCAGCTTCTGGTCTTCCTTGGAGTTCTTCTTCTTGTCCGCTTTGCGTTCCTTCTTCTTAGCCACCGTCGCATCCTCCCACGCCACCCAGTTGGATGGACAGATGCGCGTACTGATCAATGACACCGTCGAAGTGCCGCCATCGGCCGATCCCGACGCGATGGTCCAAGCCGTCTACGGCAGCAACGGCCCGCTCGTGCGGTGGAACATGGTGAGCACCCTCGATGGCTCGGCAGTCGGAGCGGACGGTGGGAGCGGATCCATCAACAACGCAGCCGACTTCCGAGTTTTTGGGTTTCTCCGCGGATGGGCCGATGTCGTGGTGGTGGGGGCTGGTACGGCGCGTGCTGAGGGATATCGCCCGCTCCGGCCGAATCGCTGGTCCGCCCTGCGCGAGGGGCGCTCGGACGCCCCGTTGCTCGCCGTCGTCTCGCGCCGAGCGGAGTTGCCCGACACGCTCCAAGGCCAACCGAAGGAACGGGTGCTGCTGCTGCACGGCGCCAAACTCGGCGGCCGCGACATCGTGAACACCCTCCGCACGCTCGGTCACCAACGCATTCTGTTCGAAGGTGGCCCGCGGCTTGCGGCACAGTTCCTCGACGCGGGAATCATTGACGAACTGTGCCTCACGATTGTCCCCACGCTGGTTGGTGGCGACGGCACCCGCATCACCCAGGGCCCGGGTGTGGACCAGGGCGCGCAACTTGCGTCGCTACTCGAGGAGGATGGAACGTTGCTGTCGCGGTGGAGGCTCTAGGCTCGACCCGTGCTCTCCCGGACCCAAGCAACCCGCTACGTCACGCCCCTTCGTGAGGGTGGTTCCTTGCCCGGGGTTATGGAAGGCGCCGATCTCGGCACCTGGGTGGTCAAGTTCCGCGGCGCCGGGCAAGGACTCAAAGTCCTGGTCGCTGAGGTGATTGTCGGCGAACTCGCCCGAGCACTGGAGTTGGACGTCCCGGTCCTCACAGTCATCGACCTGCCTGAGGCCATCGCAAAGTACGAAGCGGACGAGGAAGTCCAGGATCTCTTGACCGCGAGCGTGGGCAGCAACCTTGGACTTGACCTGCTGCCTGGCGCGTTTCCCTACGACGGCTCCGCGCCGCCTCCCCCGGATGTCGCCGCACGCATCCTGTGCTTGGACGCCTTCACCGCCAACGTCGACCGGACTCCCCACAACCCCAACCTGATTCGTTGGCATGGGCGCACCTGGCTGATCGATCATGGCGCTGCGTTGTACTTCCATCACGGGTGGCCCCGAAAGGCGCCCGATCCGCAGCGCTTTGCCCGTCAGCCCTTCGACTCCAGTACCCACATCCTGCGGGGTGTGGCGGATGGCGTACCCGATGCCCTCGGTGACCTGCGGAAGCGGGCGACTGATGAGACTCTTCGCGCCGCAGTGGACTGCGTGCCCGAGGAGTGGCTGGAGACCACGTCGAGTCTCACCACAGCCGACGAAGTCCGGAACGCGTACGTCGCACACCTGATCGCGCGCCGGGATCAGCCCGAGGCATGGCAACCACGGGAGTCGGCATGACCGACGCGCCCCTGGGCTACCAGTACGTCACCATCCGCCTTGTTCCCGATGTGGCCCGCGAAGAGTTCATCAACATTGCGGTCGTGCTCTATTGCCAATCGGCCGACTTCCTCGACGCGGACTACGTCTTGGACGCACGCAGGTGGTCTGCACTGTCGGGCGCGATCGAGGCAGCCGAGGTAGAACGATCCCTCGACGTGATCCGCATGGTCTGCGCCGGCGAGCCGCTCCCTGGCCTGCCCGACCTCGGCCGACCGGGCCAACGGTTCGGCTGGATCGCCGCGCCGCGCAGCACCGTCCTGCAGCCGGGACCAGTCCACGGCGGCACCACCGATGGTCCTGCCGCCGAACTGGCCAGACTGACCGACTGCCTGGTGCGCTGAGATTCGCTCCAGCCCACGGGCTTAGCGCAGAGCCCACATCGCAACGGCAGATGCTGCCGCCACGTTGAGGGAGTCGACTCCAGCGGCCATTGGTACGCGGACGGCTAGGTCAGCCGCAGCGACCGTCGCCGGCCGCAGACCATCTCCCTCAGCGCCCAGCACCAGGGCGAGGCGATGAGGCGGCTTCGCGGCAAGCTCGTCCAGCGTGCAGCCGTGGGGATCAAGGGCGAGCGCGGCAACGGTCCAGCCAGCGTTCTGCATCGCGCGAACGCCCCCTGGCCACGGGTCAACCCGCGTCCACGGGATCTGAAAGACCGTACCCATCGAGACACGCACGCTCCGCCGGTAGAGCGGGTCGGCGCAGCGGGGCGTCACGAGCACCGCGTCGACGCCGAGTGCCGCCGCCGAACGAAACACCGCTCCGACGTTGGTGTGATCAACGATGTCCTCCAACACGACCACCCGCCGGGCATCGCGCAGCGCCTCCTCGAGGTCGGGGAGTTCGGGTCGGTGCATGGCCGCGAGCGCGCCACGGTGAAGGTGGAAGCCGGTCATTTGCTCGATGACCGGCGCCTCTGCGACATAGACCGGGACGCCGTCTCGTGCCGCCTGCTCCACGACATCCGCCAGATCGTTGAGCCAGCGCTCCCCCATGAGGAAGGACCGAGGTCGGTGTCCAGCGGCGAGCGCCCGGCGGATGACCTTCTCGCTCTCGGCCAGGTAAAGCCCCTCGGCCGGTTCCAGCACACGCCGAAGTGCGACGTCGGTCAGGGAGAAGTAGTCCTTAACGCGGTCATCGTGGGGGTCGGTGATGTGGATGACATCGGTCACGACCGAAACCGTACGTCCCGACCCTCAGGCGAGCAGAGTCGCCCGCACGATGACCGTGACTCCGGCGACTGCAGCGACCGTCAGGACGAGCGGGCGGATCTGGTCGGGGCGAACCCGCCGACGCAGTGGAATCGACAACAGCATCCCGGCGAGAACGAATGGCGTCCAGGCGAGGCCCACCACGAACTCGGTGGAGTCCAACTCACCGGCGAGGCCGAGGGCCGCGAGGGCGGTGGTCGCTCCGATGACGAAAAAGCCGGCGAGAGTTGCTCGGATCCGTGCCGGTCGCTCGTGCTGCACCACCAGTGCCAGGAACGGACCACCGATCGCTGCGGCCGTACCGCTCACTCCGGTAAGGATGCCCGCGGTCAGGGCCGGTATCCGTCCCGGCTTCACCTCGAACGCCCAGATCGATAGCGCGACGGCGATGAGGACCATCACTCCGACGACCACCGCGACGGCATTCGGCGACAGCACCGCGACCACCAGAACACCCAGCGGTGTCGTGAGGATTCTGCCTGCGAGCGCCCAGCTCAACACCGTCAGGTCGATATCACGCCACCGGCGGGCCACTTCGATCAGCGGCATCGGGAGGCTCGCGGCGAGCATGGCGCCCGGCATCAGGTCTGGGGCGAACATGACGACGAAGGGTGCCCCGACCACCGCGAGGCCGAAACCGGCGACCGACTGGGTGATCGCACCCACCACCAGGATGCATCCCAGCAGGATGACCACACCCCACGCGATCTCCACTTCAGCCGCGCAGCAGGTTGACGATCGCCACGACGCCGACCAACACGATGAAGGCGCGCAAGAGCCATGGGGGGAGCTTGCGCCCGACCTTCGCTCCGATGACTCCACCGATCAGGGCCCCGACCGCGATGAGCGCCACCACAGCCCACTCGATTTGGTCCCACGCGACGACGAGGAAGACCGCGGCAGCAACGGCATTGACGATGGTGCTCAGCAGGTTTTTCACACCGTTGAGTTGCTGCAGCGGATTGGCAAGCAACACACTCATCATGCCCATCAGCAGCACGCCCTGGGCCGCACCGAAGTAGCCGCCATACACACCAGCCGCGAAGACACCGCCCGCCAACAGAACCCGGCGCCCCAGGCTCTCGCCCTCACTCTCAGAGTCTGAGCGCGATGCCGCAGCGCGACGCTGTAGCGCGGGTCCCACAAGCACCAGCAGCACTCCGGTGGCGATCAGAACCGGCACGATCGTGCTGAACGCCTCCTCGGGAAGCACCAGCAACAACAGCGCCCCCACCACGCCGCCAGCAAACGACCAGGGCGCAAGCCGCTTCAGGAGATCCTTGAGCCCGCCCAACTCCTTGCGATAGCCCCAGGTGCCGCTCAGCCCTCCGGCCACCAAACCAACCGTGTTGGACATGTTGGCGGCCACGGGCGGGAAGCCCATCGCCAGAAGGGTCGGAAAGGTCACCAGCGTTCCCGAGCCCACGATCGTATTGATCGTCCCAGCTGCCATGCCCGCGAGCATGATGAGAACGGCTTCAATCAAAGACACCCTGGCACCCTAACGACGTGCGTCGGGTGCCGCAGATGCGGTCAAAGCGCAGACGTTGCCGCGCGGGCAGACCAACGATCGCCATGCCGGTCAAGCACCAGAGGTGTGTCAAAGGTTGCGGAAAGATTCTCCGCGGTCAGCGTGAGTTCCAACGGTCCCGCCGCAACGACCCCGCCGTCTCGGATCATGAGCACGTCGGTGAAGCCCGGAGGAATCTCTTCGACGTGATGGGTGACCAACACCATTGCGGGCGCGGCCAGGTCGGCGGCAAGCGCTCCCAGGCGACGCACCAGATCCTCGCGACCGCCCAGGTCAAGACCCGCCGCTGGCTCATCCAGCAGCATCAACTCGGGGTCGGTCATCAGCGCCCTGGCAATCTGAACGCGCTTGCGCTCACCTTCGCTCAGCGTGCCGTACGTGCGATCGATGAGATGGGTCGCGCCCAGTGCGGCGAGAAGTTCAGTCGCCCGCTCATAGTCGAGTTCGTCGTACGCCTCGCGCCAACGACCTACAACGCCGTAGGAAGCCGTCACCACCACGTCTCGGACTCGCTCCCGCGCGGGAATCCGGTCGGCGAGCACCGCTGAAGCAAGGCCAACCCGGGGCCGCAACTCAAAGACATCAACAGCGCCTAGGACTTCGCCTAGAACGCCCGCAACACCACTCGTGGGGTGCATCCGGCCGGCAGCGACCTGCAGCAAGGTGGTTTTGCCAGCCCCGTTAGGGCCTAACACAACCCAGCGTTCACCTTCTTCGATCTCCCAGGAGACCTCGTCCAGCAAACGTCGCCCGCCGCGGACGACGCTGACGCCCGCCATCGCCAGTACGTCGCTCATGAGTGGCAACCCTAGAGGTTGGCTATGCGGGGGTGTTGGCCGAGTCCTAGCATGTCGGCGATGTCGACACTTCCAGCCTCGGTCCGGCTCGCGCTCTGGGCAACCTACGCGTACGCCGGTCACGTCGACCTGAGCGAGGCAGTCCGCCGCGCGCTGCCGGATCTGGACTTCGTTGACGGCGCACTTGAGCCGTTGCAGCTGTGGGCCGATCTGGGCGAACAGGTCGTCTGCGTTGCCCTCCCCCGTCCAGGTCAGATCGCCACGATGCCACTGTCCGACGGCGAACTCACGAAGGCTGCGACCGTAGCGGGCGAATGCGTTTTTGTGCCTGCCCTCGGTGGCGCTTTGGTCCCCACGATCGACGTCTTTGGTCCCGAAGGAGACACCGGGTGGCAGGCGACGTGGCAACGATTCGACGCCGCACCAGTGCCCGTGCACCAACTCGCGGCGCTTGACGCGCGGGAAATTGACCGGTCCCTGCGCGCCCATGTCCTTGACCTCACCCAGGAGTTGAACTCCCTCGATGTCACCCCCTGGGCTGGGTCAAGCCTTCGTCAAGAAGCTGACGATCGTTCGGCGGTCACGACGTGGGGGCTACCCCCGGGCCTCCCAGCGCCATCGCTACGAGCCATCATCCTGGCCGGAACGCTCGCTGCCGCAGCTGAATTCGGCCTTGAGCAGCCGCCGAGCCTTGACGTGACCTCTCACGCCCGACGAGAACGATTGCTGCGTGACCTCCTCGCGGTCGCCGAGACCGCGCTAGCCGGCGCGGCGACGGCCGCGGCACAGAGCATCGCAGGACTGCGGCATACGCGTAGCTAGTTGCCTCGACCTGAAGACACATCAGTCGCTCCTCGCTCAAACATCCATCGCATGGCAGTCTGAGGTTTCAGCCCAGCCCATGACGGGCTACGGCAGGGAATGAGGGGACATCATGACGACACCACCGCAGGGACCACCCCAGGGACCTCCGTATGGATCACCACCAAGCGGCCCGCCGCCAGGTCCACCACAGGGCCCACCCCCAGGGCACGGAGGCCCGCCACCAGTCACTGGTGGAAGTTTCTTCAGCAAACTGTTCGACTTCTCGTTCCGGACCTACATCACCCCGAGCATCGTCAAGGTCGTCTATATCCTGACGATCGCGATCAGCGTGCTGGGTTGGCTGTCCGTTTCGCTCCTGATGTTCAACAACAGCCCCGTGCTGGGGATGCTCACCATGTTCATCATCGGACCGCTGTATGCACTCTTCATCATCGTGCTCGTGCGTATCACCCTGGAGTTCTATTCCGCCGTGATTCGCATCGCCGAAGATGTGTCCATCATGCGGGGCGGGCGTATGTAACGCGTCTACTCGCTCTCGCCGAGCACCTGCCGGTAGACAGCCTCGGTCTGGCTTCCGATGCTGGCCCAACTGAAGTGCTCGACTGCCCGAGTCCGACCCGCAACTCCACGGCGACGGCACTCCTGCGGATCCGACACCGCCTGCGACAGTGCACGGCCAAGGTCGTTGACGAACTTCTCGGGATCAACCGGGACGCCGGTGCCGTCGGTGACCTGCTCAATGGGGACTAACCAGCCGGTTGGTTCGGCGTCTGCGTCGGAGTCGACCACTACCTCAGGGATTCCACCGGTGGCAGTGGCCACCACCGCGGCTTCACATGCCATGGCTTCAAGGTTGACGATGCCGAGCGGCTCATAGACCGAGGGGCACGCAAAGACGGTGGCGGCCGAGAGCAGCGCGACAACTTCCTCGCGCGGGAGCATCTCGGCGATCCAGATCACGCCGTCGCGCTCCTTGCGCAACTCGGCAACCAACTCTTCTACCTCGCGCTCGATCTGTGGCGTATCGGGCGCGCCAGCGCACAGCACCAACTGCGCCTCCGGGGGCAGTTGTGCGGCCGCGCGCAGCAGATAGGGCAAACCCTTTTGCCGTGTCATACGACCAACAAAAACCACGCTGGGACGGTCGGGGTCGACTCCGTGCCGACGGCAGGTTTCCAGTGCCGTCTCCGACCGATCCGTCTTCCACAGCTCGCTGTCAATTCCGTTGTGCACCACGTGCACTCGGGCGGGGTCGAGGCTCGGATAGCTACGCAACACGTCCTCGCGCATCCCGTGTGAGACGGCGATGACCGCCGCGGCTGACTCGTACGCCGTCTTCTCGACATAGGACGACACGCGGTACCCACCACCCAACTGTTCGGCCTTCCACGGGCGCAACGGCTCCAGGCTATGGGCGGTGATGACATGAGGAATTCCGTGCAGCAAGGACGCCATCTGGCCGGCGAAATTGGCGTACCACGTGTGCGAGTGGACCAGATCTGCACCGGCGCAGTCGTCGGCAATCGTGAGGTCAACGGCCATCGTGCGCAACGCAGCGTTGGCCTCGGCGAGCTCCGGCAGATCGGGGTACCCAACGGTCCCAGGCTCATCGACGGGCTCACCGAAAGCCCGCACGCGGACCTCGATGCCGTCGGCGCGCAGAGCTCGTACGAGCTCCTGGACGTGAACCCCCGCCCCGCCGTAGATGTTGGGTGGGTACTCCTTGGACAGCAAGTCGACTCTCACACGCACACGCTAGTTGATTACTGGTTGAGATTCGGCCCACTCGGGGCGCAATTGCTCATAGGGTCGGTGCATGGCTGCACGCGGAGGTCCCAAGGTTCTAGCTGTCGTTCTCGCGGGTGGGGAAGGTAAGCGCCTCATGCCGCTCACCGCCGACCGCGCCAAACCGGCGGTGCCGTTCGGGGGGATCTATCGACTCATCGATTTCGCCCTGTCCAATCTGGCCAACAGCGGCTACCTCCAGATGGTCGTGCTGACGCAGTACAAGTCACACAGTCTCGACCGTCACGTCACCAAGACCTGGCGCATGTCGACTCTGCTCGGAAACTATGTTGCGCCAGTTCCTGCACAGCAGCGCGTTGGTAAGCAGTGGTTCGCCGGTTCCGCCGACGCAATCTTCCAGAGCCTGAACCTGATTCACGACGAGAAGCCTGACTACGTCGTGGTCGTCGGCGCGGACCACGTGTATCGCATGGACTTCAGCGACATGCTCGAACAGCACATCGCGAGCGGCAAGAGCGTGACCGTCGCCGCGATCCGCCAGCCGATCGGCATGGCCGACCAGTTCGGTGTGATCGACGTCGACCGTGAAGATCAGACAAAGATCTCTCAGTTCCTTGAGAAGCCCTCTGATCCGCAGGGCCTCCCTGACAGTCCCGGCGAAATCCTCGCCTCCATGGGCAACTACATTTTCACTGCTGCAGACCTGGTGGACGCGGTCACCAAAGACACCGAGATCGAAGGGTCAAAGCACGACATGGGCGGCGATATCGTGCCCTGGTTCGTGAACCAGGATTCCGCGGGAGTGTTCGACTTCAGCGCCTCCACGATCCCCGGTGCGACCGACCGCGACCGCGGCTACTGGCGCGACGTCGGAACCCTCGACTCCTACTACGACGCGCACATGGACCTGGTCTCGATTCACCCGGTCTTCAACCTCTACAACTACGAGTGGCCGATCCTCACGCAGTCGGGCTGGCTCCCACCGGCCAAGTTCGTCGTCGGTGCAAGTGAGCGGGCTGGCACGGCGATCAACTCCATCGTGTCCCCGGGATGCATCGTGTCCGGTTCGACCGTCCTGGACTCGGTCCTGTCCCCCAACGTCAATACGCACAGTTTCGCGACGATCAACGCTTCAGTCCTCATGGACAACGTCGTGATCGGCCGAAACTGCGAGATCAACCGAGCCATCATCGACAAGGACGTCACCGTTCCAGACGGGGTGTCCATTGGGATCGACCCAGAGCACGACCGGGCCAGGGGGTTCACCGTCACCGACTCCGGCCTGACGGTCCTGGGCAAGGGCACGGTCATCACGCGTTGAGCCAGGACGAACCCACCACTCTTCTCCTCACTCTGACCGGGGCTGACCGCCCAGGCGTCACCGCGGCCATCTGTGGTGTGGTGGACGACCATGGTGGCGCGACAGTTCTGGACGTCGAGCAAGTTGTCGTACGCGGCCAGCTCACCCTGGCCGTCCTACTCACCGCGCGGGAATGCGTACCTCTTCGTGATGCTGTCGTCGCCAAGGCGACTGCACTTGGGTACGCCGTGACCGCAGTGATCGGCGAGGGCGACAACGAGTCGCGGCAGGCCGGTCGAGCGCAGGTGGTCGTCCTGGGCGCCCCACTCACGGCGCGGGCGGTGGGCGCCGTCGCCGGGGCGGTGAGCGGCCATGGTGCCAACATCGACCGCATCCGCCGACTCGCCCGCAATCCCGTCACCACCCTCGAACTCGACGCCTCAGGGGCCGATGTTGAGCGCCTCCGTCGCGAGCTTTCCCTGATCGCCGCGCAGGAGAACGTTGACATCGCAGTCTCCCCTGGCGGGCTCGCTCGCCGGGGTAGGCGACTCGTCGTGATGGATGTCGACAGCACGCTGATTCAAGACGAGGTCATCGAACTCCTCGCTCGCCATGCTGACCGCGAAGCCGAAGTCGCGGCCGTCACCGAAGCCGCCATGCGCGGCGAACTCGACTTCACCCAAAGCCTGCACCAGCGGGTAGCGGCGCTCGCCGGCCTACCCGAATCAGTCATCGACGAAGTGCGCGCAGCCGTTCGGCTGACTCCCGGGGCGCGCACCCTGGTTCGTACGTTGAAGCAGTTGGGGTTCACGGTCGCGGTGGTATCCGGAGGATTTATCGAGGTCGTTGCACCACTGGCTCACGAACTCGGTATCCATCACGCGCACGCCAACGCACTCGAGATTGTCGATGGTCACCTCACCGGGCGGGTCAAGGGCCAGGTGGTGGACCGGGCCGAAAAGGCCGCTGCCCTGCGGAGATTCGCAGCGGCCGAGGGGCTACCACTGACCCGCACGGTGGCGATCGGGGACGGCGCGAACGACCTCGACATGCTGGCGATTGCCGGACTCGGTGTCGCGTTCAACGCCAAGCCGACCGTCCAGCAGCAGGCACACACGACCGTGAACGTGCCCCACCTCGACGCCGTGCTCTTCATGCTCGGCATCTCGCGAGATGAGATTGAAGCGGCGGGGTTCGCCTCGACGAACGAGTGACCTAGGTGGCTGAGGGGGTTTCGCTGAGCGCACCGGGTTCGCCTCCTAGACTCGTGCGCATGCCCGACGACACGCCGCTCTCTCGAAACCTGCTGATCATTGGAGGCGCCGAGGACAAGGTCGGCCGGGTCACGATCTTGCGGAGGTTCGTACGCCTCGCGGGCGGCCGAAAGTCCAGTCTCGTCATCATCCCAACCGCGTCGTCGGTTCCGGACGAGGTCGTTGATGTCTACGGCACGATTTTCTCTCGGCTCGGTTCAGCGACCGTGGACTCGGTCGACCCGCCGACTCGACAGGCCAGTTCGGATCCTGACCTGGTCGCGACGATCGACCGCGCGACAGGCGTATTCATCTCGGGCGGAAACCAACTCAAGTTGTCCCAGCTCATTGTGGGTACGCCACTGGGTGCCGCACTCCAGCGTGCCTACCAACGAGGCGCGGTCGTCGCGGGAACCTCGGCTGGAGCCTCGATCATGAGCACCTTCATGATCTCGATGGGTGATGAAGGCGTGACCCCTCGCCAACGGTCCAGCCAACTCACGGCCGGTCTAGGTCTCCTCCCCGGCGTCATCATCGATCAGCATTTCGACCAACGCGCTCGCTACGGCCGGCTGCTCTCCCTCGTCGCTGGCTCGCCGAACCTGCTGGGCATGGGCATCGATGAAGATACTGCCGCCGAGATTCAAGACGAACGCACGATGACCGTCGTCGGCTCGGGTGCAGTCTTCGTGGTCGATGCCCGCGCGGCCACCACCGATGCACATCTGGCCCGGCGCGACGCTCCGCTGCTCGTCAGTGGCGCCACCGTTCATACCCTCCCGCTTGGCGCGACCTTCGACCTGGAGACCGCCACGTTGACCTCCTTCGATGAGAACTACGCAGACGCCTCGATCGCCTCCTCGAGGGACCGGCACGACACCGCCACTGCGGCGGCCGCGCTCCACCACTGAACTCCATCCCTAGCACTCTGGAAGACGAGGCTCGCGTGACCACCGATCGACCCGTACCCACCCGACCGGCCGCCCCCGAACTCCGGATCGTGGAGCAGCGGGTCTACCGCGGCCCCAACGTGTGGTCTTATGCGCCCGCGATTCACCTAGTCGTCGATCTCGGCGTGTTGGAGGAGTATCCCTCCGACACCCTTCCCCACTTCACCGACCAATTGCTGGAGTTCCTGCCCGGCCTCGACGGGCACACCTGCTCGCGCGGACACCGCGGCGGGTTCATCGAGCGGCTACGCGAAGGAACCTGGCTGGGGCACGTCGCGGAGCACGTCGCGTTGCAGTTGCAGCAGGAAGTCGGCCATGACATGCGGCGGGGGAAAACCCGCGGGGTCAAGGACCGTCCCGGTGTCTACAACGTCATCTATGCCTTTACCGATGAGCGGGTGGCGCTCGCTGCAGGCGAGTTGGCAGTGCGACTGGTCAACCATTTGGTGCAACCCGAATCCGGATTCGACGTCGAGGAGGCGTTCGAGCAGTTCCAGTTGCGCGCGCAGCGGAGCACTTTTGGTCCATCGACTGCAGCCATTCTTGAGGAAGCCACCGCTCGCGATATTCCCTTCAGCCGGTTGAACGAACGCTCGCTGGTGCAGTTGGGCCAGGGTGTGCACGCCCAGCGCATCCGCGCGACGATGACCTCGCGGACCTCCGCGCTGGCCGTCGACATTGCAGGCGACAAAGACCTCACGACCCGACTTCTCAGTTCGGCGGGGTTGCCGGTTCCCAAGGCGCAGTCCGTACGCACCGCCGACGGTGCCGTCGAAGCCGCGCGACGTATCGGTTATCCGGTGGTGCTCAAACCACTGGACGGCAATCACGGGCGTGGAGTGTGCCTGGACCTCACGTCCGAGGAAGAGGTACGAGCGGCGTTTGAGATCGCCGTTTCCGAGACGAGGCGCGGCGTGGTGCAGGTCGAGTCGCACATCACCGGCAAGGACTATCGCTGCCTCATCGTCGGCGGACGCATGGTGGCTATTGCCGAGCGCGTCCCAGCCCACGTCGTCGGCGACGGGGAACACACTGTCACTGAACTCGTCGACATCACTAACGCTGATCCGCGTCGGGGATTCGGGCACGAGAAGGTCCTGACCCGAATCAAGGTTGACGACGATGCCATCGCGTTGGTGCGCGAGCAAGGCTTCGCGATGGATGAAGTGCCTCCCGTCGGCACCATGGTCAAGATGGTGCTGACCGGCAACATGTCGACGGGCGGCATTAGCGTCGACCGCACCTTCGATGCGCACCCCGACAACGTCGAAATCGCCGAAGAGGCAGCACAACTCATTGGTTTGGACGTCGCGGGTATCGACTTCATCTGCCCAGATATTGCCGTGCCCGTCCGCGAAACCGGCGGTGCGATCTGTGAGGTCAACGCGGCCCCAGGATTCCGGATGCACACCCATCCCACCGAGGGTGAACCGCAGTTCATTGCCAAGCCAGTGGTCGACTTGCTGTTCCCACCGGGGTCGCCATCGCGTGTTCCGATCGTCGCGGTGACCGGCACCAACGGCAAGACGACGACATCGCGCATGCTTGCTCACATCATGAAGGGCCTGGGCCGCAAGGTTGGCATGACCTCGACTGATGGCATCGTGATCGATGAGCGCTTGGTCATTAAGGCTGACGCGTCCGGCCCACGCTCGGCCAGGATGGTGTTGCAGAACCCGCGGGTCGACCTGGCCGTCATGGAGGTCGCGCGCGGCGGGATTCTGCGGGAGGGCTTGGGCTATGACCGCAACGATGTCGCGATCGTCACCAATGTCCAGGCCGATCACCTGGGCCAACGCGGCATCGACACTGTCGAACAACTCGCACGGGTGAAATCCGTTGTTGTTGAAGCAGTTCCACGTGATGGCTTCGCAGTTCTCAACGCTGATGACCCCCTCGTACGCGCGATGCGACGCCGCTGCTCCGGCACCGTGATCTGGTTCAGCCTGGCTGCACCCGGCAGCGATGTGCGCGAGTTCATCGACGGGCAACTCCGGCGCGGAGCGCGAGCCGTTGTCCTCGATCCGAGCGAACGCGGCGAAATGATCGTCTTGAAACAGGGCAAGCGGTCCATGCCCTTGGCCTGGACGCACCTGCTGCCCTCAACCTTTGGCGGCACGGCGCGGATGAACGTGGCGAACGCCCTAGCAGCCACTGGCGCGGCTTTTGCGCTCGACGCGCCGCTGCACGACGTGCGCCAGGGTCTACGCACCTTCGACACCACCTACTACCAGTCCCCAGGCCGCCTCAATCGCCTTGATGTCAACAACATTGAAGTGTTCGTTGACTACTGCCACAACCCACCCGGAATGGAGCGGGTCGGCGAGTTCGTTGACGGCTATGTCAAGCACCGCCAAGGCTCGACGAGTCATCGCATTTCGCGGATCGGCATGGTCGGCGCGGCGGGCGACCGGCGCGATGACGACATCCGCGAACTCGGTCGAGTCGCTGCACGATTCTTCGATGTGCTGGTTGTCCGCGAGGACGAGAATCTGCGTCGGCGCACGCCGGGCGAGGCTGCCGAGCTTCTCGCAGAGGGTGCGCGCGAATCCATGGCCGACGGTGCCCGCTGCCGCGTCCTCGACATCGTCCCTCAGGAGACCGAAGCGACCCGGCACGCGATTGTGCGGGCCAACGCCGGCGACCTAGTCATGTTGTGCGTCGACAAGCACGCGCAGGTGCTGGCGCAGTTGGAGGACTACACGCATCAAGCCACGGCCGGCAGCCGCTCTGACGAGGACCAAGTGGGCGACCCCGACCTGGACGCTGCGGACCTGCTCCCGAGATCTTGATTTGGGTCAGCGAACCCGGCGATAGTGCGGGCCGGGACATTACGCCAGTGCCGACTGCCAGAACTGCGCTTCACATCGTGTTGCGGTCGCAAACGTGCGCTCCAGTTGTGAACGGCGAGACGAGCTGAGGGGCTGATCCATCAAATCATCCAGTCGTGCCGTCGCCACGTCTGCGGAATGTTGGTACGCCTCGCCCGCGTACTCAGCAATCCATTCGCCAAACCGGTGTTCAGGGTTCGCCGCTAGCCGCGGAGCAAGCGCCTGGCCAATCTCGGCGTAGCCGATGACGCAAGGGGCAAGAGCGACATTCAGATCGAGCAGGTCGCCACTCATGCCGACATCGAGCACGAACCTCGTGTAGGCCACTGTCGCGGACTTCTCCTCCGCCATAGCGAGTTCGTCTGGCGTCAGATCCCAACGGGCACAGAGCCTTTCGTGCAGGGGTAGTTCATTAAGGATGGCGCCCAACGCCTCGTGCGCGCCCCGCAGGTCGTCCACTGACTGCGCCTTGTAACCCGATAGGGCATAGGCGCGAGCAAACTGGATCAAGAACAGGTAGTCCTGGACGAGATAGTCCTTGAAAGCGCCCTCGGGCAGGCTGCCATCGCCGAGACAACGGACGAATTCATGGTCGACATACGCCTGCCACGTCGGCGCACACGCATCGCGAAGCTCAGCGAACAGTCCCATCCTCAGCTCCCTCGTAAGCCGCTTCAAAGAACGCGAGCTCCAGATCAACCGCACGCGTGAAAAGCGTTGTCACATTTGGACTTTCCAGGCCTACGCGATCGAGCTCAGCACGCAGGAGCGAGACGATCGGCCCCAACGACGGCTCGTCATGGATCTCGATCCACTCCGCATGAACGAAGGAGGAGGGACGCCTGCTTGGACAGCGCACTGCCCAGTCCAGATAGAGCCACTCGGCGACAAGCAGCACCGTGAGCGCACTTGCGTAATCGCGGCTGTCCGCCGCCTCCTGCATGAGAGCAATGAACCCTGAGGTCGGTGGCGCATCGGGTGTCGCGCTCCGCACGTCCTCACTGATACCGAGCGCGTCGAATGCCCGGAGGAAGTAGTCGTTCTCACCTCCACACACCACGCCGAGGTAACGACCGAAAGCCAGTCTGGCGACCAGGGTGTCGGCAGTGGTGACAGCCGCTCCGAGAAGCCCGACGAATGCATCCAGAAAGCGATGATCCTGGACCAGATAACGTCCCATGACCACGTCAGGGACCGTCCCGGCCCCGAGTTCCTCAACAAAACGATGAGTCACGGCGGCTTCCCAGGTCGATGCGTTCGCATCACGAAGGTCGCCGGTAAAGCCATTGTCAGACATGAATATTCAGTCCCTAGCCGCTGATCAAGCTGTCCAGAATCTGCAGTGCGGCGTCCTGGTCCCCGAAGCGTAGGCGCCTGGCCGCCTCAGCGACCTGCTCTCGGTGGTATGCGTCCAGTTGCGTGGGTGCAACCGCGATGACGTCGTGTTCCACGGCGTGCGCAGCGACGACCTTCTGCCGGAGTGCTTCCGCGTCATCAACGCTCGCCCCGTGTTGGATCAACCAGTCGTGAACCTGCTCCTGGTGCTCGTGCACCATCACGGGCAAGACATCGCCGTCCACCGCGGTGGCCAACATTCCCTTAACTGCCGCGAGTTCGGTGTCCCACACCGCAACTGGAGCTGCGCCGGCCCGCGCGAGTCCCTCCACGAAGAAGTGCGTCAGTTCTTCACGCGTACGACCACGCAGGTACTTCTCTTTGTGCTCGATGTGCACAAGGTCGGCTCGAATGCCAGCCATCTCCCCCAGATCGCGCAGGATGTCGTCGGTTCGGTCACCACCCGTACCCAAGCCGAGCACGATCCGCTGACCGGTAGCGCGCAGACCTTCGGCCACCGTGAGCAGCGCATCCAATCCACTCTCGTTGTGCGCCATGTCGAGGACCAATGTCGCGACTTCACCGCGCGGCAGTGGAACGCTATAGACGTTCATCCGGCCCGGATTGAGTCGCGCATCCGGGGTGAAAGTGCGCAACCCGTCGATGACCGCCTCGACGGGGAGTCCAAGACCAAGCGCACCAGCGGCACCGGCCAGGGCGTTGGCGACGTTGTGCTTTGACAGACCAGCCAGCGTCATCGGGATGTCCGTGACCGGCAGCAAATGCTCGGGGTCATGGCCCGGGCGCAGCACCACAATGTCCCCGTCCATCACCGTGATTCCACGTCCGCCCGCCTGCACGGCCTCGCGCAACGACGGGGAATCTGGATCGGGAGTGAAACACCAGACACGCGACTTGGTCCCGGTACGCATCGCCCAGACGCGCGGGTCATCGCCGTTGAGGACAGTCCATCCGCCAGGCTTCGTGACGCGCGTGATGATCGCTTTGACCTCAGCGAGCTGGTCGAGCGTCTCGATGCCACCTTCGCCCAGGTGGTCGGCGCTCACATTGGTGACGACGCTGACGTCGTTGACCGACGTACCCAGGCCGCGGCGCAACATGCCGCCTCGCGCTGTTTCAAGCACAGCGATCTCAACGCCTGCGTCCAGCACGGCGCGCGCGCCGGCTGGGCCGGAGTAGTCACCCTTTTCGATGAGTTCGCCCTGCACGAGCACGCCGTCGGTCGAACTCCAGCCCGTACGCCGCCCGGCCGTCATGCTGATGTGCGCCACGAGCCGGGTCGTCGTGGTCTTCCCGTTGGTTCCAGTGATTGCAATGACCGGCACCTTCGGGACCTGCCGGCGCGGCGCTCGTTCTACCGGAACCGCCGCAAGCGAACGGGCAGCATCCTCGAAAAGCGCTGTGTCAGCGCCTGATTCAAGGATGCTGGCAAGGAGTGGGCCAAGCCCATTGCCGATCGCGGTAGCACGCGCCCTGGAGTTCCACGGGACCGCGACGACGACCTGCCCGGGCTCTGCCGTCGACCGCACCCGCACCCCCAGCCGCGTGCTGCCAGCAGCCTTAGCGACCCTTCGAACAACCCGCTCTACTAGTCGCAGCAGGAAACGCCCTCGGGTCTCGGTTCCGGCTTCACCGGGTGCAGAGCGAGGCAGTCCCAGCTGAGCCGCGATTTCCTGAAGCCGACTCTCCTCCGCATCGAGGTACCCAGTCAGGCTGAGCGATACCCGCAGGGCAGGTCGGGTGAAGTACAGATTCGGACCATCGAGAAGCCGGAGATCCGTGGTGGCCACGGACGTTCCCGGGGTGTCACGCGCTGACATAGGTCGAGCGTACTGAGTCCGGCTACTGCCCCATCGCGTGCACGCCACCATCAACATGCACGATCTCGCCTGTCGTCGCGGGGAACCAGTCCGACATCAGCGCCGCGCAGGCCCGAGCGGCTGGTTCGGGGTCGGATATATCCCACCCCAACGGCGCCCGGTCGTCCCAGATCTCCTCGAACTTGACGAAGTCGGGAATCGACCTGGCCGCGGTGGTGCGAATGGGCCCGGCTGCGACCAGGTTGCACCGAATGCCCTGCGCTCCCAGATCGCGCGCGAGATAGCGGTTGGTCGACTCGAACGCCGCCTTGGCGACGCCCATCCAGTCATAGACCGGCCAGGCGAATTTTGCATCGAAGGTCAGGCCCACCAGAGAAGCCTTGTCGGTCATCAACGGCAGCGTCGCGGTCGCTAGTGCCTTAAGCGAGTACGCCGACGTGTGGACCGCGGTGCTGACGTCTTCCCACGTGCCGGACATAAAGTCGAATGCTCCCGGCGGCGCGAAGCCGATGGAGTGCAAGACACCGTCGAGGTGGTCAACCTGCTCCCCGACGCGCTCCGCGAGCGAGTCGAGATGCTCCTGGTCGGTGACATCGAGCTCCAGGACCTCGGGCGTGCTCGGGAGCCGCTTGGCAATGGTCTTCGTGATCTTCATCGTGCGGCCAAAGGAGGTCAGCACGACCTCTGCGCCCTCTTGCTGCGCGAGTTTGGCGACGTGAAAGGCGATCGATGAGTCCATCAGGACTCCGGTCACCAGAATCTTCTTTCCTTCAAGCAAGCCCATCAATGATCTCCCGTGAGGTGTACGGATAGTTGGTTGGTTGGTTGGTCGCTCAGTGCCCCATACCCAGGCCGCCATCGACCGGGATCACCGCGCCGGAGATGTACGACGCCTCCGGGCTGGCCAGGAACCGCACCGCTGCCGCGACTTCCTCCGGCTCGGCGAGCCGCCCGGCGGGGATCTGCTTGACATAGGCCGCGCGCTGGTCATCGGTGAGCTCACGCGTCATGTCGGTGTCAATGAACCCGGGTGCCACCACGTTGGCGGTGATATTGCGGCCACCGAGCTCCCGCGTAATCGAGCGCGCAAGGCCGACTAGACCGGACTTACTCGCCGCATAGTTGGTTTGCCCAGCGGAGCCCAGGAGGCCAACCACGCTGGAGATCAAGATGATTCGGCCGCGCTTCATGCGGATCATGCCTTTGCTGGCACGTCGGGCGCATCGGAAGGCGCCCGCCAAGTTGGTGTTGACGACGGCGTCGAAGTCTTCATCGGACATGCGCAGCAGCAACGTGTCGCGGGTCACGCCCGCGTTGGCGACCACGATTTCGATCGGGCCGCCCACCAACTCCTCAGCCGCAGTGAAGGCGGCGTCAACCGAGGCGGTGTCTGCGACGTCGCACTGCACGGCTTCCAGGCCTTCGGGGGCCTCCCCGGATCGGCTCGCGACGATGACTCGATCACCTGCCTCAGACAGAGCACGAGCAATCGCGAGACCAATGCCGCGGTTGCCTCCAGTTACCAATACAGAACGAGGGGAGTCGCTCACGGACGCATCTCCTGAGGTCGAAACGGTTTGCCGTGGCGACGCTATAGGACTACCAGGCGGTAGGCGTACCGTGGCATCCATGAGCGGGTCGTCGAGGTCATCTGGCAACGTGTCGGTGCCGTCCGCGACGAGCCTTCCCGACGGCCCGCGCAAGGACTACGAGTCCCGAATGCGCAACTATCTGCTCTCGATGGGCATCCGTACGGCCTGCTTCGTCGCGGCGGTGGTGCTGACCGGATGGCTGCGGTGGACCTGCGTCGCCCTTGCGGTTCTCCTCCCCTACGTCGCCGTGGTGTTTGCGAATGCGGCGAGCAAGCGTCGAGTCGAGGCGATTGGCTCGGTCAGCCCCGACGAACGCGCGCAACGCATCGGCCCCGCATGACCGAGCACCTTTGCAGCGCCAAAGGCTGCCGCCAGGACGCCACCTGGGCGATTCGCTGGAACAATCCCACCCTGCACGAGCCCACGCGTCGCAAGGTCTGGCTCGCGTGTGATGACCATCGCGAGTCACTGCGTGACTTTCTCGCGCTCCGTGGCTTCGTGAAGGACGTCGTACGCATCGACGAACTGCTCCCCACCGACGGCTGACCACCAGAACTGACTGCGTTAGTTCGGTCAGGCGGCGAGGAGTGCGTCGATCTGGTTTGCGGCTTGGGTGGAGCCTTCCACCATGCCCATTTCCAGCACCTGCTTGAACTGGTCGGCGCTGGCGTACGTCGTCGTTGACGTCATGCGCGTTCCGCCTTCGTGCTCGGTCAGTTCGACCTGGGTCACGGATACCGGCATGGCCTCCGTGGGGTTGCCGTCCTTGTCCCCGAAGCCGTCCCGCAGCTCAAGAGAGTGCGGCGCCTCGGCCGCGAGGACTTCCCACCACCCGTGGTGCTTGACACCTTCGGGGGATGTCATGAAGTAGCGAACCTTTCCGCCGGCCGTCAGGTCGTGCTCGGTCACCGCGGCCGGGTAGCCGGGAGGACCCCACCACTGCTCGAGCTGGCGCGGGTCAGACCAGACCTGCCACACGCGCTCAACCGGCGCGGCGAAGTCCGAGATCATTGTCAGCTGGTTGTTGTCCAGGTCTTGCTGCACGTCGACGACGGCCATGATCAATCTCCTTGAGAATCGTGTGTTTCGTTCAGCAACTCTTCGATGCGACCGATGCGGCCGCGCCACACCGCCTCGAACTCCGCCAAAGTGTCGGCGACCTCACGTACGGCGTCCATCTCCCCGCGGGCTAGCTGCTCACGCCCGTTGCGGCGTTTGGTGAGCAGACCAGAGCGCTCAAGCACGGCGACGTGACGTTGCACGGCCGCAAAGCTCATGGGATACAACTCCGCCAAAGTCGACACCGAGTGCTCCTCGCGCATCACTCGACGGAGGATGTCCCGCCGGGTGCTGTCGGAGAGCGCCTGGAAGAGGCGATCCGCCCGCTCCTCGTCGTCCCTGGCCATGACTGAAACATACAACACTTTGGTTGTATGTTGTCAAGGCTTGCTGGGAATCAGTTTCGAGTCCTTTGCGTTGTCCCCAACATGACTGATCGCACTTACTCCGTTTCCAAGTCCGATGACCAGTGGCGCCAGGAACTCTCGCCCGCCGAGTACGACGTCCTGCGCAAAGCGGGCACCGAGCGCCCGTTCACCGGGGAGTACACCGACACCGAAACCACCGGTGTTTATAGCTGCCGCGCGTGCGATGCCGAGTTGTTCACCAGCGACGCCAAGTTCCACAGCGGCTGCGGATGGCCGTCGTTCTACCAGCCCACGACCGATGACAACGTGGAACTCATCGAAGATCGGTCAATGGGGACCGTCCGTACCGAAGTCCGTTGCGGTAGTTGCGGATCCCACCTCGGACACGTCTTTGAGGGCGAGGGCTACAACGTCCCGACCGACCAGCGGTGGTGCATCAACTCCGTCAGCCTGAAACTCAAGCCGACGGAGCGCTGAGCCAGCGCTCCCTCATGGCGCGCCTTTCCCCTATGGAAGGCGAATCACGAACTCATCCAAGGAGATTCGCGGTCCGGTGAAGAATGGGGTCTCTTCCCGGACGTGGCGTCGCGCCTCGGTGGCTCGTAGGTCCCGCATGAGATCGACGATGCGGTGCAGTTCGTCACCCTCAAATGCCAGCAGCCATTCGTAGTCGCCGAGGGCGAACGCTGGCACGGTGTTTGCGCGTACGTCTGGGTAGTCCCGGGCAGCCAGACCGTGGTCCTTCAGCATGGTGCGCCGCTCCTCATCGGGCAGGAGATACCAGTCGTAGGAGCGCACGAATGGGTAGAGGCACATATATGCCTTGGGGTTCGGGTCCACCAGGAAATCCGGAACATGCGACTTGTTGAACTCGGCGGGGCGATGAACGGCGGCGTTGGACCATACGGGCTTCAGGTGCCGCCCCAGCACGGTGCTCTGGAATCCGCGGTAAGCGGCCTGGAGCGACTCAATCTCGGGCGCATGCCACCAAATCATCAGATCAGCGTCACCGCGCAAGCCGCCGAGGTCATAAAGACCTCGCACCACGACATCGTGCTCACCGATCGCATCGAAATAGCCGTTGACCTCAGCGACCAACCTCGAGCGGTCCTGTGGGAGTTCGCGATCGACCCGGAAGATCGAGTACATCGTGTAACGCACGGTCGCGTTGATCTCGTTGATCTGGGCTGCACCCGGGCGTACGGCGCGTGGCCCGCTACTGGAATCCGTCGACTCGGTCATGCAGGCCATTCTCGCCGGTCACGTCAACCATGAGACAGGTGGGGCAACAACATCTCCGCTGCGCGGGTCCCGGATCCAATGCACGCTGGGATGCCCACTCCCTCATAGGCTGCGCCCGCGACCTCCAGGCCGGGAAGGGCCTCGACCGCTCGGCGAACGCGCCCGATCCGGTCCTGGTGTCCGAGGAGGTACTGCGGCAGTCCGCCGCCCCAGCGTTGTAAGTGCGTCTCGACTGGACGCGGCAAGGTCGTGCCGAGAGCCGCGCCAAGATCAGCAAGACCGGCAGCCGTCAGGTCTTCGTCCGAGGTCTGCAGGGAGACCTCCTCACGGTGGCGACCCAAAGACACCCGAACATAGGTCACGTCCGAAGCGGCCTCTGACAGCCATGGCCACTTGGCCGAGCTAAAGGTCGCGGCCTTGATCCGCTGTCCGTCGACAGGTGGCACCAGAAAGCCACTTCGGTCTGTCATCGTGGACGGAACATCGCCCCGGCCAAACGCGTAGGTAACGATCGCCATAGAGGCGTATTCGATTGCAGTTAAGGCCGATCCAGCGGTCGCATCATGCGGGCCGAGCAGGCGAGCCGTTGGTGCAGACGGCGTCGCGAGGACGACCGCGTCGGCGCATATCCGCTCCGGTGCTCGCGTCTCCCCCACGGTCAGTTCCCAACGTGTACCGACTCGGTTCAGCGCGCGAACCACGGCACCCGTTCGCACGACCGCACTGGCTGCGCGCAGCCGTTCTGTCAGGATGCCCGGCAGCTGACCCAAGCCACCCGGAAGTGTCGCAAAGACCGGATCGTGCCGCCTGTCCCCTGCGGCTGTTGCCGCGGAGGACGCCAGGGAGATCAACGAATCCCCTCGGGCCACAGCACTATTGACCTGAGGCAAGCACGCGGATGCCGACAACAGTCGGGCATGGCCCGCGTAGACACCCCCTAGGAGCGGCTCCACCAATCGGTCCACCACGGCATCCCCAAGAGCGCCGGAGATGAGGTCACCGAGTGAGCTATCACCGCTGGACTCGACCGGCCGCTCAGCTACCGCACGAGCGACTTCCGCTGGCGTCAGCAAGCCAGACAGCGCGCTCGGATCACTCGGAATGCCCATTAACGTCCCAGTCGGCATCGGGTGCAGGGCGCCGCGGCTCCAGATCGAAGCGCTCAACTGCGCCGGGTGGGTGACCCGCACATGGAGATCATCGACCAACCGCCGTCCCTCCGGTCGCCGCCACAACAGCGACTCAGCCCCGACGTCGATCAGCTGACCAGCGAGTTCCGCCTGGCGCAGTTTGCCGCCTACCCGATCAGTCGACTCCAGGAGGAGGACATCGACGCCCCGCTGCATCAGAGTCCAGGCAGCCGACAGACCGGCAACTCCACCACCTACCACCACGACATCCGGCACGCGATCAACGATGTCACAACCGCGAAATCCGCCAACGGTGGCGCGCAATGTGTGGGGCTCGGATATTCTCCGGACATCGTGGCGCGGCGATCGGCCCGCCCGAATTTCGGGAGGCGAACCAACGTGGGACTCTTTCAGGCAGTGGCTGGTGCCATCGGTGGAACGCTGGCAGACCAGTGGGTTGACTTCTTCACCGTTCCCGCGGACGTCGGGTCCACGACGGCGATCTTCCCCGCAGTGCAGCGCGGCGAAAATTCCGGACGAGGCGGCAACGATCGTCCCTCCGAGGGTGTGATCACCAACGGGTCGAAGATCATCGTCCCCGAGGGCTACGCACTCGCTCTCTTGGAGGACGGTGCCTTCACCGGTCTTGCCGCTCAAGCTGGTGCCTACATCTGGAACTCCGACGAACCCGCCTCCCAGTCGGTATTCACCGGCGGCGGCCTGGTCGATGCCGTGCTCAAGCAGAGCTGGGAACGATTCAAGTTCGGCGGTCGGCCTAGCGCGCAGCAGAATGCGGTCTTCGTCTCGCTCAAGGAATTGCCCAACAACAAGTTCGGCACCCAGTCGGAGATCTATTGGAATGACGCGTTCCTCAACACCCAGGTCGGGGCGGTCACGCGCGGAACGTACACCCTGAAAATCACTGATCCGTTGACCTTCATTCGCAATTTCGTGCCAGCCGATGTCATCACGGGGCGCGCCCGCTTCGACTTCACCGACATGGACAACCCCGCAGGCGAGCAGCTGTTCAATGAGGTCATCAGCTCGTTGGCACCGGCCTTCTCGATGTATACCAACGACCCGGCCAAGGGCAATCGAATCGCCCGCCTCCAACAGGATTCCATCGGCTTCGCCGAGTCGCTCTCGGCCGCGGTGGAGCAGAACTACCAGTGGAAGACCGACCGCGGACTGGAGATCATCAAGACCGCGATCATTTCCATCGAGTACGACGCCAATACCCGTGAATTGCTCAAGACTGTGCAGCGCGCCGATGCCCTGTCTGGCGCTCGCGGCAATGCGAACCTGCAGGCTTCGGTCGCCGCGGGTGTCGAATCAGCCGGCGAGAATGCCGGCCCCGGCGGCCTCATCGGCATGGGAATGGCGACCTCCGGTCTTGGAGTGAGCGGACTGCAGCAGCCGGTCGCCGGTCAGCAAGCGGCCGCTCCCCCGGCCCAACAGCCCGCGCAGCAGGCACCGCCGGCTGCTGCGCCCCCGGCTGCCGCTGCGCCCGCCGAAGCGCCTGCGGCGGATGACCCGATGGCTGTCCTCAAGCGTGCCAAGGACATGCTCGACGCTGGCCTGATCACCCAAGAGGACTACGACGCCGCCAAGGCCAAGGCCCTGGGGTTGTGAAGTGAGCACCGAAGAGTCTGGTTCTTCGGCTGACCACCACCCACCACCGTTCGATGGCCCGCCCAACTCCCTAGAAGAAGAACTCGCCGCCGCGCGCGCCGAGCCGGCGCCGAAGCCAGACATCAACACGGTCAACGAATCCCTGCGGGACGGCGTCAACCGATGCCCGCGGTGTGGATCGACCGAGGTCCGGCAACGTGCGTCAACCACCGCCTTGCGCTGCCTTTTTTGTCGCTACGAGTGGGAAGAGGCCCGGGTCGAGGAGGAGTTCGGGCTCGGCGACGGAATCACTGACCTGGAGGGTCAGGTCGTGTCCACCGGTGCCGCAGCCATCGACGCCGATGCATCAGCGGTCGTGACGCTCAAATGCGACGGGTGCGGTGCCGAGGTAGTTGTCGACACCAAAAACACCATGAATGCTCGATGCCACTGGTGTCGCCACACGCTCAACGTCAGCCAACAAGTACCCAACGGCGCGGTCCCTGACGCGGTGTTGCCGTTCAAACTGACCAAGGAGGAAGCGGTCGAGAAGATTCGGGAATTCGCTTCATCTCGTCGGTTGTTCGCCCATCGCGCGTTCAAGGCGGAGTTCGTTCCCGAGAATGTGCTGGGTGTCTTCTTGCCCTACCTCGTGATCGACGCTCATGCGGAGTCGACCTTCTGGGGCGCCGGTGAGATCCAGACCAGGCGCTGGACCGAAGGAACGGACAACAACAAAACGACCTACTACAGCGCCGACGTCTATCACGTGCAGCGTCAGGTCGGATTCACCGTCGATGACCTCACGGTCGAAAGCTCCAGCGCTCGGGGCACTTTCGGGGAAGAAAACACCAACAACATCATCAATACGGTCTTGCCTTTCGACACCAAGAACGCGGTCAAGTGGAACGCGAACTATCTCGTGGGCTACACCAGTGAGAAGCGAGACCTCAACGTCGAGGGAGTCATACCGCGATTCGAGGATCAACTGCTCTCGATCGGTCGATCTCGGGTCGAACCCTCGATCTCAAGGTTCGACCGTGGAGTTCGGTGGGAACAGGAAAAACTCGATGTCGGGGGCTCCCGGTGGATCGCGATGTATCTGCCGGTCTGGATCTACTCCCACCAAGACGACAAGTCCGGAATGATTCACTACATCGCCGTAAATGCTCGTACGGGCGAAACCATGGGAAGTGTCCCGGTCTCCCAACCCAAGCTGATTTTGGCGGCACTGACGGTGGGCACCTTCCTTGAAGGCGCGGCCGGCGCATTCTTGGTGGCTGCGTCATGATCGTCGACCTCATCCCCATCGTGACCGATTACGCGTCCCTCGCGGCGGCCGCCGACACAAGCAGCACGCAAAGCGGCCCACCGTGGTGGATTCTGGCGGCCGGTCCGGTCGGCGGAGCTGGGACCTACTGGGCGATCTACAAGTACTACCGAAACCAGGACAAGTCCCACCATTTCGAGCGAGACACCTTGATCAGCGAGAAGCCGGTGGAAGGAACGGAGAAGGTCATCGACCAGATCCGGAAGACCAGCGATCCCGACATTGACGGGGGCAATGGCTCGAGTCACCGGGAGCGAGTCAAGCGGGTGACCTGACCCGGCCGCGAGACCAGCCTCACGTCACCCGGGCCCACGCTCGGGCGAGCCGCACAACAGCCTCGGTGAGGTCGGCCTCGGGAAGGGCGAACGGCGTACGCACCCAATGCTCTAGGCCACTCTCCGCGACCGCGAACGTCGACCCGGGGAGCATCAACAGGCCTTCCTCGCGTGCTGCGCGTACCAACGCGGTGGAACGTGGCACCGGAAGTCGCCACCAGAGCCACAGCCCGCCAGGCGGCGCGACAGTCGTCCAGTCGGGAAGTGCTTCATGGATGCCGTCCATCACGACACGGCGCCGGGAACGCAGGCTGTCCCGGCGCTCGTTATCGGACCCCACCCCGCGGCGAATCAGATCCGCGGCGACCATCTGCTCCATCACCGGCCCTCCGAGTCCAATACTCATCCGCGCCTGGGTGAGTGGCCCAATAAGGTTGCGCGGCGCGCGAATCCACGCCACGCGCAACCCTCCCCACAGCATCTTGCTCACGCTCCCCACCGTGACCGCACTGGTCGCAAAAGCTGCCATGGGCGCCGGCATCGTGAGGTCGTCGATCACGAGCTCGGCAAGCGTCTCGTCAACTAACCCGGTGAGCTTGTGGCGCCGCCACAGTGCCGCCAGCTGGTCGCGCCGCTCAGCATCCAGCAACGCGCCCGTCGGGTTGTGGAAGTCCGGTGTAAGGAACGCGGCCCGCGCACCGGACCCCACTGTCGCGCTCTCCCACGCACCCACATCACTGCCGTCCCAGGTGATCGGAACTGGCACGACACGCGATACCTCACGTCGCAAGGTGACCAGTGAGTTCGGATAGGCCGGCGTCTCGGCGATCACCCGGCTCCCCCGACCCAACAGCACCTGAGCGGCTGCCGCGGTCCCCTCGGTTGCGCCCGTGGTCACGATGATCTGGTCGGGCGAGGTGGCCAAACCTCGTTCGGTATAGCGCTGCGCCACGGCCTCCCTGATCTCCGGGATGCCCACTGGGAAATATCCCATCCCGCTGACAAAGCGACCAATGTGTTCCCCCGCTCGGGCATAGGCCGAGGTCAGCCCAGCCACCGCTGGTGGAGCCGCCGAGCGCCAGTCGATGGCACCGGCAGGTGCCGAGCCCGGCACACCCATCGGGACCGGCTCGGCTCCCCCGGCCGCCGGACCTCCAGGCAACACGGCAATCGTTCCTGATCCCTGTCGGGCGGTGGCATAGCCACGATCTCGAAGTTCGGCGTACGCGCGTGTCACCGTGGTCCGACTCAACCCGAGTGCGGCGACCATGCTTCGTTCGCTGGGCAACCGCGTGCCGTGCAGGAGTCGACCGTCGGCCACCAGCGAGCGCACCGCTTCGCTCAGCCACTGATAGGCCGGCCGGTCTACTTCGGGGGTACCAACCATCACGACCAGTCGCGTGGCCGAGATGGAAGCGGTTGAGGCGCTCGTCGCGGGCTCCATCAGGCCAGTGTTTCACAATTGGCCCTTTATTTCGGGACCATTTTCCGCGAAGGTGGGAGCATGGCCTGCACTTCCACCACTCGGCCGCGCCTCTCCGGGCGACGCCTCCCCCGACGATTCCTTCAACTCATGGTCGGTCTGACGTTGTACGGCGTCTCCGTCGCACTCCTGGTGCGGGCCGGGCTCGGCACGATGCCATGGAGCGTGCTCGAGGTCGGGATCGCCGAACGGCTGGATCGCGACCTCGGCGTGGTCATCGTTGCGGTCAGCTTCATCGTGCTGTTGCTGTGGATTCCGTTACGACAGCGGGTCGGCATCGGCACGCTAGCCAACTCACTATGGGTCGGCCCCGCGGCCGGTGTGACCTTGGCGAAAGTGCCCACCATGCACGATCTCGTGCCGCAGGTCGGCCTCCTGCTCCTCGGGATTGTCCTCAACGGCCTGGCGACCGCGATGTATATCGGCACCCGCCTTGGCCCCGGTCCGCGCGATGGGCTCATGACCGGACTGCATGCGCGAACCGGCCGGAGCCTGCGCCTCATTCGCACCGGCATCGAAGTCACCGTCGTGGCGGTGGGCATCCTGCTCGGTGGAGTGGCTGGCATCGGGACGGTCCTCTACGCCCTTGCCATCGGCCCCATCGTCCAGCTTTTTCTGCCACGCTTCACCGTCGCGGAGACCGCTGGCTCGAGCCGAGACTCGATCAGGCGGAGTAACCCTTCGGAGGAATCAGGCTTGCCAGCAGGTCAAAACCGATCCAGTACTGTCCCTGGCTGAACTGAGCAGAATCGACGACGAAGACATCACGCGAATCGGGCTGATAGCCGACCACCGTGAAGTAGTGGTAGATCGTCTGGTCAGAGGGGTAGCCCGGCGGGTGATTTCCAGGCGGGGCGACAATGTTGGCGACCAAGCCGTAACCGTTGTCGACATTGTGGGTCACATCGCGCCACAACAGATCCCGCTGCTCTGGTGACGGCGGGTCCGAGGGCATCTCCTTGGTCTCGTACCAACCGACGAGACTGCCCAACACCCTGGTGATCTGCCCGATGTGGTCGGTTCCGTCCCCATCCGTCCCGAGTTGCCCGGCGAGTTCGGCCTGGGTCAGGTGAATACCACGACAGGACAACGCAACTCGGGCCGCTGCCGGACCGCACCAGTACTTGGTCTCCTGCCACTGATGCTCGTACTGAAGGACCACTGCCAAGTCCGACGGAGTCATAAGGGTGGCTATTCCACTGGGGAATGCACGAGTTCCACGACACGGGTCAGCACACCGGGGTCAGTCGTCGGAAGCACGCCATGGCCAAGATTGAAAATGTGCCCGGGCGCCTTGGCCCCGGAAGCCAGTACATCTCCGACAGCTCGTTCCAGGACCGACGCTGGCGCGAACAGCAGCGCCGGATCGAGATTTCCCTGGACGGTATGACCGCCACCAGCGCGTCGAGCTCCCTCCTGTAACGGCAGGCGAAAGTCGATCCCGATCACTTCGCACCCGGCACCCGCCATTGCCCCGAGGAGTTCCCCGGTGCCGACGCCAAAGTGGATGCGAGGAACACCTGAACCCTTTACTGCCGCAAGTGCTTTCGCTGAATGGTTGCGAACATAGGTTAGGTAGTCGGCGTGTGACAGGCACCCTGCCCAGGAGTCGAAGAGCTGAACCGCACTGGCGCCGGCATCGACCTGCACCTTCAAGAACGTGCCCGAGATCTGGGCCAGCCGTGCGCAGAGATCGTTCCAGAGCTCGGGGTCGCCATGCATGAGCGCTTTGGTCTGCTCGTGGTTACGCGAGGGGCCGCCCTCAATGAGGTAGGACGCCAGAGTGAACGGCGCACCGGCGAACCCGATGAGTGGGGTGCCACCTAATGCTGCGACCAACCGCGTGACCGACTCGGTGATGTCTTCTACGTGTTCAGCCGTGAGTTCGGGAAGCCGGTCAAGATCTGCGCGTGTGCGGATCGGGTCGGTCAGCACCGGACCGACTCCCGGGCGGATCTCGATGTCCAAACCCACCGCCTGCAACGGCACCACGATGTCGCTGAAGAAAATGGCCGCGTCGGTGCCGTGGCGACGCACTGGCTGGAGCGTGATCTCGGTGACCAGGTCGGGCGTACGGCACGCTTCGAGCATCGTGACGTCGGCCCGTAACGCCCGATACTCCGGGAGCGAGCGCCCGGCCTGTCGCATGAACCACACCGGCGTGCGGTCGACGGGGAGACCACGCGCAGCACGGACCAGCCGGCTATCCGCGGTATCGCCGGGGGTGGGAAGCGTCAGGGACTGCGGGACATCGATCGCTGCTGGCACATGCCAATCCTCCCAGGTCGTGTTCCAGCCGACCGCATCGCCGTGCTCAGGTGAGGCGCAACCGAGCAGCTTGCTTCATGAGGTGGTCTCGTTCAGGTGTGCTGGTCGCCAGCGCGGACGCCTCGACATAGAGCTGACGCGCCTTCGCGTGATGGCCGTCCCGCTCGGTGAGATAGGCAAGGACGGACATATACCGCGGCATGCTGGCATCAAGACCGGCAAGCGCCGCCAGACCGCCCCGAGGCCCCTCGGCCTCTCCGACCGCGACTGCGCGGTTAAGGCGTGCCACTGGGTTGTCGGTCAGGTCGATGAGCTCGTCGTACCACTCAACGATCTGGACCCAGTCGGTTTCGTCCGCCGATTGCGCGTCGGCATGCAGCGCGGCAATCGCCGCCTGCGCTTGGAACTCACCGAGTCGGTCGCGGGCGAGTGCGGCGCGGAGGACCGTGATGCCTTCCCGGATCAAAGTCGTGTCCCACAACGTTCGATCCTGCTCGGCCAGCGGCACCAGACTGCCGTCGACTCGGGTACGCGCCGGTCGCCTCGCGTGATGCAGCACCATCAGCGCCAGCAGGCCTGCCACCTCGGGGTGGTTGGTATGAACCCTGAGCTCACGGGCAAGGCGGATGGCTTCGACGGCCAAGTCGACGTCCCCGGAATACCCTTCATTGAAGACGAGGTACAGCACTCGCGCGACAGTCCTTAGGTCTCCTGCACGGTCCAACTCCACGTCGGCGAGGGTGCGCTTAGCGCGGCTAATCCGTTGGGCCATAGTCGATTCCGGCACCAGATAGGCGTCAGCGATCTGCTGAGTCGTGAGGCCGCCCACCGCACGCAGCGTGAGCGCGACGGCCGACGCCGGGGTCAGAGACGGGTGCGCGCATAACAGGTACATCTGGAGGGTGTCGTCGGCGGGTATGCCCGCCCCGGGTGCTGGCTGCGAGGCCAGCCGCTCCTCCCGCGAGCGTCGAGCCTGCCCAGAGCGCTCGGCGTCAAGGAACTTTCGCCAGGCGACCGTCACCAACCAGGCTTTCTGGCTGCGCGGAGTTTCTCGCGGCCAGACGCGGATGGCTTCGACCAGCGCATCCTGGACGGCGTCCTCAGCCGCCGCGAAATCCGCTCCACGACGGACGAGGACGCCGTTCACCTCAGGAATGAGCGCGCGCAACTCGTTCAGGTCCACGGACCACGCTCACTCGACTGCGGTCGGCTCGTGGCCCATGACCGCACGCAGCTCCAACCATTCGTGGATGGGCTTCCCACCGAGCCCAGGAGCGGCGGACAGCTCACCGGCGAGTTCGACGGCTCGCTCGTGGCTGTCGACATCGATGATCATGTATCCGGCGACGAGGTCCTTGGTCTCGGCGAACGGACCATCGGTGGCTGGCGGCTTGCCCTCGCCGTCGTACCGGACCCAGGATCCTTCCGGTGTGAGCGCAACGCTGTCCACGAACTCGCCGCTCTCCCGAAGCCGGTCTGCGAACTCATCCATGTAGCGGATATGCGCAGTGATCTCCTCGGGAGTCCACTCGTCCATCGGAGCGTCGTTCACGCCTTCCGGGGCGCCGCGGTAGTGCTTCAACATCAGGTACTTAGCCATCGTGCTCTCCTCTGCTGGTGCCGCCCATTCTGGCGGCGCTCACTCAGGAGACGGCGCTGATCGGACGTTCTCGACATCGCTCGGACATTGAATCTCAAGATCCGCCCGACACCAGCACGACGCCGACGACCGCGAGAGCCACCCCGACCAATTGAATGCGCCGCATCCGTTCGTGCAAGACGAACCGGGCAAGCAGCAGTGTCATGACGGGAAACAGGGAGCCGAGCACGGCCGCGACACTCACCGCGCCATACGCCGTGGCCAGGCCATAGAGGGCGTTGGCCCCGAGGTCACCCAGGCCGATCACCGCGAGCATCGGGATGTCGCTGCGCATCGGACGCCCGCTGCCGAGCGCTCCCCGCGCCCGAACGACGGTGATGAGGACACCCAGCACCACGAGGTCTGCAGAGCGCATCATCATCAACGATGGTGCGACCGCCACTTCACTGGCGCGGTCAATGAAGAACAACGTGAGCCCGAAGCAGCATGCTGCGAGCACCGCGTATGCGACCGGGCGCGCGCCGACGCCGCCCGAGATTTCAGGGCCTGCGGCCAGCACACATCCGCCGATGGCGCAGGCAATGCCGATGCCGAGCGCGGCGCCCATGGGATCGCCAGTCGCCAGACCTAACGCGACGGGCACGACGGCCGACAGTGCAGCGATCGGCGACACCACGCCCATGGCCCCAGACGACAACGCGGTGTAGAAGGCCGCCAAACCGATGGAGCCGACCGCGCCAGCCAGAATCGCAGGGAGCCAGCCTCCCCAACGCTGGTCACCACTGATCAGCACCATCACGATGGTCGCGGACAGCCCGAAGATCTGAGACGAGGCGACGACAAGGAGCGCCGGGATGCGCTTGGTCAGCAGGCCGCCGAGAAAGTCCGAGGTACCCCACACCACGCTGGAACCGAGAGCCAGGAGAGCAAGCACGCCCTGAGGCTAGTCAGGGTGGCGCTGGCGCTCTGCGCCGGTGGCGGACCTACCGGAAGAAAAGCCTCGCCCGGTCGTGGCGAGTCTCCTGCGCAGCGACGGTGCTTCGACTTAGGCTGCCGAGCGTGAGCACGCGTAGCCTTTCCGGAGACCCCTCGGCAGCCTTTGACGCTGCAGCGGCTCAGGTGTCGCGAGCGCAACTGCGCCCGGAGCTTCGGCTGACCGAGGTGCCTGCGCCGACGCGCGTCGCACCCTACGCGCTCGCCCTCACCGCCGAGGTCGTGTCCGATCACCACGACGAAGATGACGACCTGGCCTCAGGACGCTTCGTTCTGCTACACGACCCGTCCGCTCCCGAGCCGTGGGCTGGACAGTGGCGCGTCGTGTCATTCGCGCGTGCGGAGTTGGAGCCCGAGACCGCACCCGACCCACTCCTGGGCGAAGTGGGCTGGTCCTGGTTGGCCGATTCGCTGCGTGATGAGGGCGCTGAGTACACGGCTGAGGGCGGCACAGTCACTCGGGTCGTGTCCGAGAGTTTTGCGGCCTTGTCCGAGCGTCCGCCATCGATCGAGATGGAGGTACGCGCCTCCTGGACTCCGACCAACACCGACTTTGGTGCCCACCTTCGAGCCTGGGGCGCATTGCTGTGCACCATCGCTGGGCTGCCACCACTGCCGGATGGCGTCGTGGCATTGCCCAGCCAGCGACGATGAGTCGACGGGCGACGTCCGCAGCTGGTCCTCCTCGGAGGGCCGCAGGCGCCACCATGCCCGCGGTTCCTGACGCTGAGGTACCTGTGGCTGACGTTCCCGCCCCTGACGTCCCGGCGACAGAGGAGACCGTCCTCGCCCCGCCCGTTCCCGTTCTCGATGAACCAGCGGACGGGCTTCCCGAGGTCGTCACGACCGAACGTGGTCTCACTCTCGCGGCGGAGGCTATCGCGGGTGGCACCGGCCCGGTGGCGTTGGACGCCGAGCGGGCCAGTGGCTTTCGATACTCCAGCCGCGCCTATCTGGTCCAGATGCGCCGCAAGGGCGCCGGTACCTGGCTGATTGACCCGATCGCCTGCCCGGACCTGAGCCCTCTCCAGGAGGCCATCGGTGACACCGAGTGGGTGTTGCACGCGGCCACCCAGGACCTCATGTGTCTCGCCGAGGTGGGCTTGCGCCCGACCCGCCTGTTCGACACCGAGCTCGGCGGACGGCTCGCCGGGTTGCCGCGAGTGGGCCTGTCCGCGGTCGTCGAGCACTATCTCGGGCTCTCACTCGCGAAGGAGCACTCCGCCGCCGATTGGTCCGAGCGCCCCCTTCCAGAGCCCTGGCTGCGTTATGCCGCACTCGATGTCGAAGTCCTAGTCGAGGTACGCGACTTGATGGCCGAGCATCTCGAGCAGCAAGGAAAGAGTGAACTCGCTGCCCAAGAGTTCGACGCGCTGACACGCTTCACCGGGCCTCCAGTACGCACCGACCCCTGGCGGCGCACGACGGGCGCACCGACCATTCGCGATCGGCGGGGGCTGGCCCGGCTTCGGGCTCTCTGGCACATGCGCGATGACATCGCCCAACGGCGTGACATCGCACCGGGGCGCATCCTGCCGGACCGCATCCTGTCGCAGATCGCGGCGGCGAACCCCACGACCGACGATGAGCTGCAGGCAGTTGCGAGTACGCCCGGCCGCACGGCGCAGAGTCGGCCACGCCCAGCTCATCGGGCGGTCGTGCGCCATCGCGCCGCGATCCTCGACGCCATCAAAGCCTCCAACGCGGTCCCGGAGCGGAGCCTGCCTCCGCGCTCGATCCGCAGCGATGCACCGCCCCCTGCACGCGCCTGGGCCGACCGGGACCCGGAGGCCGCCGCCCGCCTTCAGGCGGTCCGCGCCGCACTTGCCGTTGAGTCGGAGCGACTCGCCATCCCTGTGGAGAACCTGTTGACTCCAGACACCCTTCGCCGTGTCTTGTGGCAACCTCCGGGGCCGTACGACATCGAGTCGCTGACGCATGCGCTGTCAGATCTTGGAGCCCGACCGTGGCAGGTCGAACTCGTGGTTCCGCACATCATGAGCGCGGTCACCGAGCACCCAATGACGGACGAATAACTACCGAGCGATCACCAACCCATCGAGTCGTACATCGCCATGGTCAGTTCGCCGGGGTCACGAATCGTCTCACCGCGGCCGAGACTCGGGGTCATCAGCGAGTTCGGGTTCCCTGCCGGGTAGGTGTTCTCATCAAGGTGGGTGTAACTACTCCCCGGCTCGAACGGTCTGGGCGAGTAGAGCCTGGCCGGCTCACCTCCGTTGACGGCGCGCACCTGCGGACTGTCGAACTTGACGATCCATTGGAGGTGGTTGCCCAGCGCCACCGAATTGGTCGCATGCTTCGTGAGGAATCCGCCGTCTCCGGTGGTGGTGAAATGATCGAACGGCGTCAGGTACGACTGCCCGCCGATCACGGTCTTCACCCGTCCGAGGCCCTTGCTGACCGTGCCGAAACCAGCCGACCCGAGGCCGTGACCCAATTCGTGCAGCACTGTGGTGGTGAAGTCCACCTTGTCTGCGGGTGCCGGGTCCGCACCGAAGTGGAAGTCCGGCGCGTAGTTCTTGTTGAGCATGACCTTGATGTCTGGCCGCGTACCGTCGATCTGTTTGCGCTGCAGATGGTTGGCGATAGACGCCGGATAAATCGTGTTGCGCTTCTCCGCACCTGCGAAGTTGACCTGCAGTTCATTTGGCCCGGCCTGGGCCAGAACCTTGTCGGGAAGGTCCGCCCACACCGCCGCGACGGTAATCGGAGCGTTGGAGGTCAGCTTCCTCGACCAGATATCAACAGCTCGCTGGAACGCTGCTTGCACCTCAGGCGTGAAGCCCTGGTAGTAAACCTTCCAGTACGAGCCGGCCACAGCGCGTGCCGCACGACCCGACTTAGCTGGGCTCTTTGCTACCTGCTCTCGGACATAGGTCGGCTTCGTTGGCGACGGCCCAATCTGGAGCGTTTTCATGCCGGGAACCGGCAGATCCTGTGGTTCGGATTCACCCTGCTGCGCGCTTGCGGTGGGGCCGGACAATCCGGTGGTCGTGATCGCCATCGCGGCCATGCACGACAAAATTCGGCGCTTCATCTCTCTCAACTTCCTGTGAACCTGCAATGGGATCGAGTCAGGATGATCATGGGCGCTGGTCCCCACGCTGATCGGCTCACGGCAGGTCACGATCCGATCTCACCGGGCGCAGCTGCGTACTGCCGGGGTCCACGTGCCGAACACCACATCGAACAGAGCGCATCGATATCTCATATGTGATCTATGGTGGAGAAATGGCGAACAGTCAACTCGCGAAGGTGGGACACCTCATCCGCGACGCTCGGCGTCAACGTGATTTGACTCAGACTGAACTCGCTGCTGCGCTGGGTACCAGCCAGAGTGCAGTTGCCCGGATCGAACAGGGCAAGCAAAACCTCAGTCTGGACACCCTCGCCCGTATTAGCGAAGCACTCGACTCGGAGATCGTGACTGTGGCATCTAACGCACCCGTGAACCTACGCATCGAAGGCGGCCGCAAGCTGTCCGGCGAGATTGACGTCAGGACATCTAAGAACGCGGCAGTCGCTGGCCTGTGCGCCGCGCTGCTGAACAAGGGGCGCACCACGCTGCGCGACCTGGCCCGCATCGAGGAGGTCAATCGCATCACCGAAGTCCTGGACTCCATCGGAGTGAAGACGCGGTGGTTGCCTGGCACCAATGACCTGGAGATCGTGCCGCCCAAGACCGTCAACCTCGACGCCATTGACGAAGCTGCGGCGCGGCGTACGCGCACCATCTTGATGTTCCTTGGGCCGCTGCTCCACGAGTTCGATGACTTCAAGCTTCCGAACGCCGGTGGCTGTGACCTCGGTTCGCGTTCAGTTGAGCCACACCTGCACGCGCTGCGCGCCTTTGGTCTCAACGTCGTGGCGTCGCACGGCTACTACCACGCCACGGTCGACAAAGATGTTCACCCGGAGAAGCCGATCATCCTGACCGAGCGCGGCGACACGGTCACTGAAAACGCGCTCTTCGCCGCCGCGAAGCACCCCGGCACGACGATCATTCGCAACGCCAGCCCCAACTACATGGTGCAGGACCTCTGCGTCTTCCTGCAGAAGCTCGGGGTACAGATCGAAGGCATCGGTACGACGACCCTTACCGTGACGGGCGTCGAGGAGATCAACCAGGACGTGGAGTTCTTCCCCTCGGAAGACCCCATCGAGGCCATGTCGCTGCTTGCCGCCGCCGTGGTGACCGAATCTGAGATCACGATCAAGCGCGTACCCATCGAGTTCATGGAGATCGAACTCACCCTGCTTGCTGACATGGGGATGAAGTACGAAACCACCGACGAGTACGTGTCGAACAACCAGCACACTCGGCTCGTTGACCTGCGCACGATCCCCGGACCGCTGCACGCACCCAAGGACAAGATTCACCCGATGCCCTTCCCGGGCCTCAACATTGACAACTTGCCCTTCTTCGCGGCGATTGCCGCTGTCGCCGAAGGCCAAACCCAGTTGCATGACTGGGTTTATGAGAATCGCGCCATCTATCTGACGGAACTCACTCCGCTCGGCGTGAAGGTTCAGCTCATGGACCCGCACCGTGTCCTGATCGAGGGACCGACGCGCTGGCGCCCGGCCGAGGTGATGTGCCCACCCGCTCTTCGTCCGGCCATGGTTGTCCTCCTGGCCATGCTGGCCGCTCCCGGCGAGTCGGTTCTTCGCAACATCTACGTCATTAGCCGCGGCTATGAGGAACTCGACTCCCGGCTGAACGCGCTCGGTGCCAACATTCAGACCTTCCGCGACGTCTAATGCCCGCAATGCCGGTCGAGCACCCAACGCCGGTCGAGCGCCCAACGCCGGTCGAGCACCCAACGCCGGTCGAGCACCCAACGCCGGTCGAGCTTGTCGAGACCCCGGTCGAGACCTGATGCGCACCGCCTACTTCGACCATGACGGCCCGATCGCCATGGCGCATCGTGGTTTCTCTCTCGACGGTCTCGAGAACACGATGGTGGCCTTCGCTGCCGCGGTGGACCTTGGCTTCCGCTACGTCGAAACGGATGTCCACGCCACCGCGGACGGCGAACTCATCGCCTTCCACGATGTGGCGCTGGACCGGGTGACCGACGGCTCTGGGATGGTGGCAAACCACACCTGGGATCAGTTGCGCGGGCTACGAATTGGCGGCTCGGAGCCGATACCCCACATGGACACGCTGTTCGGTGCCTGGCCCGACCTGCGCATCAATATCGACCTCAAGGCCGCCTCGGCGGTCGAGCCGCTGGTGACGCTCATCGAACGCCATCAGGCACACGACCGGGTCTGCGTGACCTCCTTCTCCGACCGACGGCGACGCGCGGCCCTGCGCCTACTTTCACGCCCGGTGGCCACGTCGGCGGGCCAGTCGCGGACGACCGCCTTCACGCTCGGCGCCGGCAGCCGGGCCCCTGGGGTGCCCAGAATGGTGACCCGCAAGATCGATTGCCTGCAGATTCCGGTGTCCCACAGAGGAATACCGCTAGTCACGCCTCGCTTCATCCGTAGTGCGCACGCATCCAACACTCAGGTTCACGTGTGGACGATCAACGACACAGATGAAATGCACCGACTGCTCGACCTCGGCGTCGACGGACTCATTTCTGATCGCGCCGATCTCCTCAAGGACGTGCTCGTGGCGCGTGACGGGTGGCCCGCCTGAAATCTGGGAAGCGAATTCCGATGCGCTACCAACGAACCCGGCGGCCATACCTCTAGCGCTTCGTACACGTGTTCGACATAATGAATGCATGTCCAGCCCCGAGATTGGCCAGTTGCACGAGATCCTCGCGTGCGCGCAGGATGGGGTGACGCGGCGACGCCAAGCTGAGGTTGACGACCTGAAGTTGTTGCTGACCTGGGCTGACTCTCACGGCGCAGATCCGCAGTCTGAGCCGAACCCTGTCCCGGTCAAACGCGGTGGGCCACGCTTAGTCGCTATAGGCGGCCAGGGAACCCCAGCGGTGGTCGATCTGTGCTTTGCGGAGATGGCGATCGCACGGCGAGCCAGTGAGATTGCAACTCGCCATGCGACGGCGGACGCGCTCGACCTGCGGCATCGGCTGCCACTGGTATGGGCACAGATGCAGGACCTGGCGTGTGAGACCTGGGTCGCACGGAAGGTCGCTCGGATGTCTCGGCCACTGTCCCGCGCTGCTGTGCAAGTAGTGGACCAAGCTGTGGCCGACGCCATCAGTCAGTCACCGTCGCGACTGCTGGCTATTGCCGAGGCCAAGGTGGTCGAAGCCGACCAGACCGCACACGCCGCCCGGGTCGCGGAGAGTCGCACGCGCCGGGGTGTGTGGTTCCCGAAGCCGCGGCCGGGCGATCTCCTCGAGGACGACGGGGCCGCCGGCGTCCGATCTGTGTTCGGGCGCCTCGACGAGGCAGACGCCGTCGAGCTTGAGCAAGCGATTGACGACGTCGCAGAACTACTCGTTCAACACGGCGCCTACGACGATGTAGATCAACCGACGTGGGACCAGTTGCGCGCCGAAAGCCTGGGCCTCCTCGCGCGGCCCGCCGACGTTTTGGCGTTGCTGCGCGGCGAGAACCCGAACGCGGCCCGTACATCTTCTCGCTCGCGACGGAAAGCTCGGTTGGTCGTGCACGTGACCGACACCACCTTGTGCGGCACAGCAGCCGGCATCGCACGTACGGAACATCTCGGCCCCATGGTTCTCGATCAGGTCGCCCGGGTTCTCGGCCACCGCGACATCGAGATCCTGCCTGTCATCGATCTGCGCGAGGTCCGCGCTGTCAATGGTTACGAACACCCCACCGATGTCCGCAACCGCACCATGATGCGCACCCTCGGTGATGTGTTCCCACACTCAGCTGCACGCCCGGAAGCCCGGGTCGATCACGATCATCCGATTCCCTACGACCCAACGGGGCCGCCAGCACAAACCGGTGACCGTCATGACGCACCCCTGACCCGACGACATCACCGGGTGAAGACCCACCGTGGCTACCGCGTCGACCAACTCGCCCCCGGCATTTATCGATGGGCTACGCCGAACGGACTCGTCCGTTTCGTCACCCCGGCGGGCACGACCCTTGACCCGCCTCAGCCCGCCCCGCTACGCCGCATTCCCCTCAACATCACAACCGCTTAACGCAATCTCCAAAACCAGGGCTGTGTGACCTGTACGACCTCAAGGATTCGAGCCCGTGCTTGCGTAAGGTCAGGCACGAGCGTCTGCAGATCCTCGTCGTTCACCCTGCTTCCGCCATGATCTCGGCGGCCCACTGGTCCGTGTGCGGAGCCCACTGCTCGCGCTCCCCCTCGTCGGCACGAGCCAACGCCCGCTCCCAGCCGATGAGTCGGCCGACTCTGGCCAGGAGGAGTGCGTCAGGAAGCGCAGCAGTCAAAGCCGACGGTGTCGCGAGGTCTGACCATCCCGAGAAATAGGCGCGCGCCAACCGCGCGTCTCGCTCGGAGTCGGCAGGGAGATCGAAGTGGTAGCTCGGGTTGCGCAGCGCAACCAGCAACGAGCACAACGGATTTCCGACGTATGCATCGCCCCAGTCAAACACCCGGGCGTCCTGCAACGCTCTGGTGCTGACATCGGCACAGAACACATTGCCAGCGTGCAGATCATCGTGCTGAATCGTCGGCGGCAAGCCGAGCGAGTCAAGCCGATCAGCGGCCTCACGGAGCGAGGCATCTGCCGCGCGCTCCTCCGGTCGCGCCCGGGCAATCCATCTGGTCACTAGGTCCTGCGGCGCCAGTTTTGGCACACCCGCCGCGACCAAATCCTCGGCGATCGAGGCCGACGCCCGCTGAAGACGGGCATACCCACGAAGCACGCCCGACCAGGCCGACACGATCGTGTCCGCCGTGGCGACATCGCGCAGCAGTTTCCCGTGGTCCGGCTGCAGCAACCAGCCTCGCTCGGCATCTGCCGCCCAGGTAGGAATGACCGCATCAGGCGCTACCCGGCGCAGCAGGTCCAGCACCGCGGCTTCGGGTGATTGCTCAGGCACTCCAGCCTTGAACCAGGCTCTGCCCTGGTCTGTTTCGACGACGAGCAAGGTCGACCAAGGACGAATCCGCGGCTGCCGGGGTGAGGTCGGGATCCGGGTTAGGCCGCGGCGGTCAAGTGCTGCGTCAATCCACCGAGTCGCCTCCCAGCGCCAATCATCGGTGTCCCAGACCGTGCTGGATGGTCCCCACCGACTGCTGCCGGGTAGCGGACCAGTGTCAGTCACTGCGCCCAGATGCCGTCGGGCCGAGGCGATCGAGCATAGTGGTGCTCACCACATCGGCCGTGAGACCGACCTCTTCGAGGACCTGTCCGCGCGACGCATGCTCGAGGAACCGCTTTGGCACGCCGAAGGTATGCACCGGCTGCCACTGGTCATCCTCCTGCAGCGCACTGCGCAAGGAGGCCCCGATTCCGCCCGTGACTAGATTGTCTTCAATCACGACAACATGCTGCGCTTGGCTCGCCAACCGAAGTAGGTCGTCGCTGATGGGGAGGACCCAACGGGGATCGACAACCATGGTCGAATGTCCTTGTGCGACAAGCTTATCCGCGGCTGTTAGCGCCAACGAGCACATCGCCCCGACTCCGACTATCAGCACTTCTGGGTTGCCTTGCACATCAAGCAGAACGTCTAGCGAGCCATCCTGCCGCTGTGCAGTGATCGACTCCCCCACATCGCCCTTAGGAAAGCGCACGACTGTCGGTGCGTCATCGACGTCCACGGCCTCGCGCAGTTGTTGCTTGACCTGTTCCCCGTCGCGTGGCGCAGCCAACTGCAAGCCGGGCACGATCGAGGAGATCGTCATATCCCACATGCCGTTGTGCGATGGGCCGTCGCTGCCGGTGATGCCGGCGCGGTCGAGCACAAAGGTGACGCCCTGCTTGTGCAACGCGCAGTCCATCAGCAACTGATCGAAGGCTCGGTTGAGGAAGGTGGCGTAGACCGCAACGACCGGATGCATCCCGGCGAACGCGAGACCGGACGCCATGGTGACGGCGTGCTGCTCAGCAATACCGACATCGAAGACCCGATCTGGGTACGCCGCAGCAAACCCGTCCAAACCCACCGGGATGAGCATTGCGGCCGTGATCGCGACCAGATCCGGGCGCTCGGCACCCAGACGCACCATCTCTTCGTTGAACTCGTCAGTCCAGATTCGCCCGGACACCTCAAACGGCAAACCGGTCTCTGGATTGAACTTGCCGATCCCGTGCCACTGATCACCATCGATGTCCGAGGCCGCCGGAGCATAACCGCGGCCCTTTTCGGTGATGGCGTGGACGATGACGGGTCCGCCGAAGTCGCGTGCCAGGGTCAACGCTTCTTCGAGCGCGGGAGTGTCGTGGCCGTTGATCGGACCAAGGTATTTGATCCCCAAGTCCTCAAACATGCCCTCCTGCGGCGCCACGATGTCCTTGAGGCCCTTCTTGACCCCGTGGAGCGTCTCGTACATCGCCGCGCCCACCACGGGGGTACGGGTCAGCGTCTCGCGGCCCCAGTCCAGGACCTTCTCGTAACGTCGTGTCGCGCGAAGGGATGCCAAGTGGTGGGAAATGCCACCGATCGTGGGCGCATACGAGCGCTCGTTGTCATTGACCACGATGGTCAACGGCAGGTCTTTGTCCACGGCGATATTGTTGAGCGCCTCCCAGGCCATCCCACCGGTCAGTGCTCCATCGCCGATCACCGCGACCGTGTGACGGTCACGCTCGCCGGAGAGGCGGCGAGCGGCAGCGATGCCCTCGGCCCAGGACAATGAGGTCGACGCGTGTGAGTTCTCGACTACGTCATGCTCAGACTCGGCCCGACTGGGATATCCCGACAGCCCGCCTTGCTTCTTGAGCGCGGAGAAATCATGCCGCCCGGTCAACAATTTATGCACGTATGCCTGATGCCCGGTGTCGAAGACCAACGTGTCGTGCGGCGAGTCAAAGACGCGATGCATGGCCAACGTGAGCTCGACGACCCCAAGGTTCGGCCCCAGGTGCCCGCCGGTCTTGGAGACCGACTCCACCAAAAAGTCGCGGATCTCCTGGGCGAGGGCCTCCACCTGGGGGGCGGACAGGCCTTTGAGATCAGCCGGGGAACTGACGTTCTGGAGTAATGACACCAGGCAGACCTCTTTCACGCATTCAGGAACATCTGAGTCTAGTTGACACCAGTCGGTACGCCCTCCAGGGCTCACGCTGACGGCTCTGTCGCACTAGGCATCTACAGTCGACGCATGCCCGAGAAGAACATCCTGTGCTTCGGTGACTCCTTGACGTGGGGCTGGGTTCCCGTACTCGAAGGCGCGCCCACCCAGCGATACACCCGCGATGTGCGATGGACCGGCGTGCTCACCGAGCATCTCGGTCCGGGCTATCACGTCATCGAAGAAGGACTCAGCGCACGGACGACCACGGCGGATGACCCAACTGATCCGAGACTGAATGGGTCTGCCTACCTGCCCGCGACGATCGCCAGTCACCTTCCGCTAGATCTGGTTGTCGTCATGCTCGGCACCAATGACACCAAGACCTATCTGCGACGTAGCCCCGAGGAGATCGCCGTCGGAATGTCGACGCTGGTTGGGCAGATTCTGAGCTCCGGCGGCGGCGTGGGGACGATTTATCCGGCGCCGCAGGTGCTGCTCGTGGCCCCGCCAGCGCTGGGCACCATGGGCCACGACTGGTTCGCCACGATCTTCGCCGATGCGCACGAAAAGTCCCGCGCCCTAGCCCATCACTACCGCGCCCTGGCCGACTTCATGAACATTGGATTCCTGGACGCCGGGTCGGTCATCACGACCGACGGAGTCGATGGCATCCACTTCACCCCCGAGAACAACCGCGAGCTCGGACAAGCGGTCGCGCGACGCGTACTCGAGATTCTCGATTGAGGCTGTCCGCCCAGAGCACTTCGACGAGCGCCTACGCCACGCGAGGCTCGGTCCTCGCCCTCGTCTTGGCGGGGTTGTGTCTCGGCATATCACCAGTCCTCGTCAAAGCTGCAGCCAGTGAGCCGGTGACCGTCGCGATGCTTCGAGCTGGGATCGCGGCGCTGGCCGTGCTGCCATTCGCGGTCCGAGAAATGAAGCGTCGCGGACTGATTCCCCGCCGACAAGTCGTCTTCGCCACGTCCGCTGGCATCGCCCTTGGCCTGGATTTTTGCTGCTGGAACATCGCAGTGCAGGAGGCAGGCGCAGGCATTGCCACCGTGCTGGTCAACGTGCAGGTCCTCTTGATGCCGCTTTTGGTGTTGCTGGTGGAGCGCATCCGACCTGAGCCCGTCACGTGGGTTCTCGCGCCCATGATGCTGCTGGGAGTGGGGCTCGCTGGCGGCCTGGGAAGCGCCTCCGTGGGCACCTCTCCGACCACCATCGGGGTCGTGCTCGGAGTCGCGGCTGGCGCGGGCTATACCGGTTACCTCTACCTGCTCCGACGAGGCGCCGTCGGACAAAACCACTGGCCGATCACGGTGCTGTGCACAGCGTGCGGCTCGGCCGCGGTTACGGCCATGATCGTCGGGGTCGTCGCCGGCGTCCTGAGCATGCCCACGAGCGCCGAGGCATGGGCGTTGATCGTCGTGCTGGCCCTGGTCAGCCAATTGCTGGCGTTCGTCCTGATCAATCGTGGCGTCGTTGGCCTTCCGCACAGCACAAGCGGGGTGCTACTCCTGCTCCCGTCCGTCTTCGCGCTCTCACTGGCTGCCGTCGTGCTGGACCAGATTCCATCGCTGAGCCAGGTGATTGGTTGCGCCGTCATCCTGACGGGCGCGGCGTACGCCGCGATCAGGGGCGGCCGGAACCGCACAGTGCGAGTCCGGCCGGTCCCGTCCTAGCGCGTCACTCGGAGCTGTCTGCTTGTTCCTTGCCCTGGAACGGGGTCTTGTACTCCAGCGCCTCATCCGAAGGCACCGGATCGCCGGTGATCTTCAGGCCACCAGGAACCTTGGCAGGCAACGTCGGGTAGCCCGCACGGGTCGAGGGCTGGCCCGGCTTGGTGAAGTCCAGCGCCGGCGTCAGACCGCGGGTATCGACCGAGGTCTTTCGGATGGCCTTGAGAATCCCACCACGAGTCAGGTCGCCGTCCGAGCACGCCTGCTTGAGGATGGCGCCCCACACCAGGCCATTGGCATAACCCTGGTTCTGACCGTAGGTCGGGACCTGTTTGGGGTACTTGGCCTTAGTGCGCCTCGCGAGTTCCTGAGCCAGCGGTGCCTTCTCGTAGTTGTAGGGCACCTGCAGCGCTGAGGTTTCGAACTGACCGCTCAGCAGCACTGGGGCAGCAGGAGTCTCCAGCAACTGCGGGGTGTAGGACGGGCCGCTGCCAAAGATCGGCACCTTCACGCCCTGCGCCCGGGCGACGCCGAGAGCCGACGCCGACTGGGCGGGCGTGCCCGTGATGAGCATCGCCTTGACCCCCTGTGCCTTGAGCTGGGTCACCGCCGAGGTGAGATCGGCCTCGGTCGACGTCACGGACGAACGCACCAGGCGCATCTTGTGCTTCTTGGCGTAGTAGATGCTGCCCTTGAGTGCGTTCTTGCCGTATTCGGAGTCGACGTAGATGTGACCGATGGTGTCGCCGTCCTTGATCTTGTCCCGGCGCTGCAGTTCGGCGAGCCCGTTGATCATCTCCACGTCATAGGTGGGGCCGACCATGACCACGTTGGGGACATCAAGGTTGTCCGAGGCCCAGGAGGCCGGGATCGCCGCCACCTTGTCATTGACGATGGGCTGCTTGAGAGCTGCGAGAACGGGCGAACCGAGCAACTGGATCAGCCCGAGCACGTCGGTTTTCATCCGGTTGTACTGCGGAACGGCCTTCTCCGCGGTGTATCCGTGATCGGCCGTGGTCACCTTGATCTTGCGACCACAGATACCGCCCTCGGCGTTGATGTCGGAGGCCCAGAGTTGGGTGCCCTGGGTAATCGCCAGCCCGAGGGTCTTGAAGACGCCGGAGGTGTCGGTGAGGTTGCCGAGGGTGATGGTGTCTTCGGTGACGCCTTCGCCGGTCTTCACGCCGCGCGCACCTTCACCTCCTCCGCCAGCGTTTTCCGGAGTCTTCAAACTGCATCCAGACACCACCAGGGTGAGAGAGGCAAGGGCGACCGCGAACGTTGTGGGGTGTCGTCGGTTCATGAGACGAAGGTCCTTTCCAGGGACTGAGAAACGTTCATCGGCGGACCATTCCGCGTAGGCGGCGGCCAATTCCGGCGGCGCCGCCGGGTTCGAAAATGATGATGAACACGATTAATCCGCCGTACAACAGATTGGTGATCACCACGGGTGTGAAGCCGGTCCCGGACAAGTCACCGGACTCCCCCTGCAACAGGGGAATGAGCAACGGAAGTCCGAATACGACGGCCGCACCAAGGACGGCACCGGGCAGAGACCCCAGCCCACCAATGACACACATCGCCAAGAAACTGATCGCGACGACGGTGCTGTAGGTGCCGGCGTCGACCGACTCGTCTGGCTTGAGCAGACCGTCGTACCACCAGACGACCATGACACCGGCAAGACCCGCGTAGGCCGACGAGATCGCGAAGGCGTTGGCCCGCTGTCGAGCGACAGGCACGCCCATCACGGTCGCCACGGCCTCGTTGTCCCGCAGCGCACGCCATCCACGGCCGATGCGCCCATTGAGCGTTCCTCGGCCGATGAAATACGCCAGCGCGGTGATTCCGGCGAACAGCCAGAACATCCGCTCGTCCTTGCCGATGTGGACACCAAGGACGTGCAACTGCCCTTGGGCTTCACCAAAATTGAACCCGAAGATCTCCAGGCGAGGGGCGTACCGACCACTGGAGGTCGACCCAAAGAAGTCCGGGAAGGTCCGGGCCAACCAGTAGCCAAGGAATACCAGGCTCAGGGAGGCCACGCCGAGGTAGATGCCGCGCACCCGACCTGAGATCGGAGCGAACGCAGCACCCACTCCGCCGGTGATGGCCACGGCACCAATCGCCGCGATCCAGGCCGGCAGGCCAAAGCCGATATATGCGTCCCCGTCAGTGGGGCCGGCGAGGACTGCGTAGGACATTCCGCCGATCAGGATGAAGAACGAGTGCGCCAAGGACAGTTGTCCGGCTTGCCCGATGAGCATGGTGAGTCCGAGCGCTCCGACCGCACCGACCATGACCCAGTTGAGAACGAGGAGATAGGGATCGGTCACGAAGAGCGGCGTGGCCCACACCACGAGAACTCCGAGCGCGGCGAGTACCAGGTTGCGTACGCGGCGCTGTCCGGCGCCAGCATCGAGGGCTTGGACTGCGCGCGAAGCGGGAACGTCCCGGGTGGTTTCTGTCGTGGTCGCTGTGGTGTCAGACACGCACCTGCTCCATTCTTCCGAACAAGCCAGCTGGGCGGACGACCAATACGGCGAGCATGACGAGGTAGACCGCCACGACGGCGAAGTCCCGGTCGATGTATTGAGCCGCGAGGGCCTCCGTCAAGCCGACCACCACCCCACCGACGACCGCGCCGCCGGGGGAGGTCAGGCCGCCGATGATGGCCGCAGGGAAGGCGGCGAACGCCAACGTGTGGCTCGACACGAGGCCGTTGCCACCTCCAAGCGCATTGGTTGCGAGAAACAGCACGGCGATACCGGCCAGCAACCCGCCGACGAACCACGCGCTTGAGGTCACCCGCCAACTCCGGATGCCCATGAGCGCCGCGGCCTCCTTGTTCTCAGCCTGTGCACGCATCGACAAGCCCCAGGACGTGTAGCGGAACGCTGCGAAGAACACGCCGAGAAGAATGAGGGCGACAGCCAAGGCGACGATGTAGGTCAGGGCAACGCTGGCCCCGAGGAAAGACACCGACTCACCGTCGTAGGGCTCGCCCAGGAAGGGTGGCGTGCCTGTACCGATCCGCCGAAGTATCTCGGTGAAGATCACCACGTCTAACCCGATGGTCAGAATGGCCAGGCTGTCTGAGTGGGCGCCCTTGGCATTCGACAGGAAAACCCGCTCGATGAAGAGGCCGAGGAGACCACCCGCGAGGACACCGACGAACGCGCCCACCAACCAATTGGTGTGCTCCATCACGGAGTAGGCGATGTAGCCGGAGAATATTGCCATCGATCCGTGCGCGAAGTTCACGGTCTCGGTGGCCTTGAAGATGACCACGAAACCGACGGCCAGCAGCGCGAGAACGGCGCCCTTGCCGAGTCCGTTCACGAGGACCTGGACCAGCGTATCCATCACGCCTCCTTGTCGTTGGGTGTGGATTCCTCCGAGGAATCGACTCCCAGGTAGGCACGAATGACTTCGGGGTCTTGTTGAACGACGCTCGGGATGTCGTCGGCGATACGGCGCCCGAAGTCAAGAACCGTTACCCGGTCGGCAACTCCCATCACCAGGCTCATGTCGTGCTCAACCAACAAGATCGAGATACCAAGTTGGTCGCGAATCTGAGTGATCAAGCTGGCCATCTCGGCGGTCTCGCTTGAGTTCATGCCGGCGGCTGGCTCGTCCAACAGGAGCACGGTCGGCTCGACGTTGAGCGCCCGCGCGATATCCACTCTCTTCTGGTCGCCATACGACAACGCACCGGCGGGCTTGTGGAGGTGATCAACCAGTCCCAAGAATTCGCAGATCTCCGCGGCCCGCACCTGGTGGCGCCGCTCTTCACGCATCGTCCACGGTGCGCGCAGCGCGTACTGCACGAAGCCGCCCTTGGTGAGCGCGTACCGCCCCAGCATGACGTTATCCAGGACTGAGGAAGTGTCGACCAATGCGAGGTTCTGAAACGCGCGCCCAATGCCAAGGCGGGCGATCCGGTGCGCTGGGATTTTGGTGAGTTCGGTGTCGCCGAGGTGAACGTGCCCTGAGGCGATGCCATACACACCAGTGATCGCGTTGAAACAGGTGGACTTGCCGGCACCATTGGGGCCAATCAGCGCGTGAACAGTGCCGGGCTCGACAGTAAAAGACACATCGTCCAACGCGACGATGCCACCGAATCTGACGGTCACGCCCTCGACGTGCAGAGGCCGGACATCGCGTCCAACGCCCGTCGGCGCAGTGGACTCATGAGTATCGACATGGCTCATCCTCGCCACACCTCCAAACCGCGTTGGCTACGGATCGAACTCGTCGCATCGGACAACTCCGCCTCAGCTTCTTCGTCGCTCTCGGCATGCCCGCCCAGATAGAGCCGCTGAACGTCTTCGGACGCGGCCAACTCGTCGGCAGGACCTTCCAACTTCAGTTCGCCTACCTCAAGGACAACGGCCAAGTCGGAGACCCGCAGCGCCATACTGGCGTTCTGCTCGACGAGGACGACTGCCGTCCCCGAAGCATTGATGTCACGGACAATTTCGCCGATGCGGGCCACCATCTGCGGCGCGAGGCCGAGTGATGGCTCATCCAGAAGCAATACCTCAGGTGCGGCCATCATCGCCCGCCCGATGGCCAACATTTGCTGCTCGCCACCCGACAGCAGTCCGCCAGCTTGCTTGGCGCGTTCTTTCAGCACGGGGAACAGGTCATAAATGCGGTCGCGCGCGGCATCGCGCCCTGCGGCGGGGCTCGCCAACCCACCAGCTCGCAGGTTCTCCTCGACGCTCATGCGTCCAAAAATCTGACGCCCCTCGGGTACCTGCAGCACTTTGTGGCGTACGACACCGGCTGGATCCATTTGATCCAACCGAGTCTCGCCATAGGCGACCGAGCCGCTCGTAATGGTTCCACCATGCAAACCCAGCGTTCCTGAGATAGCGCGAAGCAGCGTGGTTTTGCCCGCACCGTTGCTGCCCAGCACCGCGACAACTTTGCCGTCGGGCACGGTGATGTTCACACCATGGAGGGCTTTGACTGAACGGCCGTAACGCACTGATAGGTCAGTGATCTGAAGCATCGGACTCCCTTGTCCCGCAGGTGGATCCACGCTTCAGCGCGCAGGGCGGCTCACCGGCATATGGGTCGATGGCTCAGCATGGCTATCCGGGTGCCTTCTCGACGCCCGGATTCACATTCCGTGACCTTTTCGTTACCGGAGGTTTTGCCTTTGAGATCTGCTTCAGTTCAGATGCCAAAGTTCTTTGGCATCTGTGTTCCTTCGGGATAGATGGCGTAGACCAGGCCGCCCGAATGTGGCAGCCAGGCGTTCTCGACCGCGGCACGGTCGTAGGTGACCCGAACTTCGTTGTTGCTGGGGATCAGATGACTGGCCGGGTCATTGATCACCGGGTTGCCTGCCGCGGTGAATCCGCAGAGAACCATCAGGTGACCACTCGTGGAGTAGCCAGCTCCCGGCATGTCCTCCTTCTTGAAGGACACCGACATGACTAGCGGGATGCCTGCTGCGATGTATGCCTCAGCGTCGCGAAGGCTTCGGAGCCGGGTGACATACCCGCGCAGGCCCAGGGTGGCGGCGTAAGCCACGTTGAACGGCCAGTTCCCGCACCCTTGATATTCATGGTCGAAGGACTGCCGTGCGGCGTGATCGACTTGCTCGTCAGGGGCCACAGTCACCCAGGACGTGGCCTTCGCACTCGGGCCGCGCTTCCAGTAGTCAGCGATCATGGCCACCGACGTCGGGGAACACCATGCCTCTCCCCCGTTATCCCACTCGGGGTAGTGACCGACGTGAACCTCTTGGGACAGTGTGGGCACGTCCAGCACGGTGCCTGCCGTCTTCCCGGGGGTGCTCGTCGTGACGGCCCCGTCTGGAAGCGCCGAGGCCATACCGGTCAACTGTGCGACGCGCGGCGTGCAGTCACTGTCCGTGCGCCGCATTAACGTGATGCGCAGAAAGTAGGACGCCAGGGTATTGCCGCCCTCAAAGACGACAGTGTCGGTCTTGACCGAGGCGAGCGCGCCCTCCTGATCGTCGACGCTCGTCCGGTGAATCGCCCCGCCCTCAGCGGGGTTTGCCGAACTCCACCGACCCACGACAAGCCACTCGGTCTCCTCACCACCAGTCGTCGCGCCTTGGACCGCAACCTCAACCCAGGTGCCGGGTGGAGTGTCGACATTCCAGGACGCGATGACTTCTGTCGCAGGAAAGCCCACCGTGATCCGCGGGGAGGTCCACGCGCCAGCCTCCCAGACGGTCGCCGCACCAGAATCAGCGTGCGGATCGGTGTAGGACCGTGTTGTCGAGGGGGACGCGATGACCAACTGTCCCTGCGAAACTGCAACGCCGGAACATTTACCCCGAGCCCAATGCGCGGCGCACCGGAAGCTCTGCAGGTGAATCTCGCGCTCCGCTGGAGCCGTCGCGGACTGAGCGGACGCGGCGGTCATCTCGGCGCTGTGGGCAAGGCCTCCGACCACCAAGCCTGCCCCGAGAACGACCCGTCGGCTGAACGTTGGCTGTGGCACGCCAGTCGTGGTCTGTCTGGTGCACCTGTCGCTCATCCTGACTCCCCAAACGTCGGTTCATCACCACGCTAGCTCAGATTCACGAACGCGTGACGAGGAACGCCTCACCCATTTCAACGTGGCGCCTTGGCGCCCGCAGTCGCCTGCGGGAGCGCGAACACCCCGCCAGGCTTCGGCCTGGCGGGGTGTTCGCGTGCTGCGATCGGATTATTGCTTGACGAGCGAGCGCAGGACGTACTGCAGGATGCCGTCGTTGCGGAAGTAGTCCGCCTCACCTGGGGTGTCGATGCGCACGACTGCGTCGAACTCCACGACGTTGCCGTTCTCGTGAGTTGCCTTGACGTGCACCGTCTTTGGCGTCCGGCCCTCGTTGAGTTCGGTCACACCGGAGATGTCGAACGTCTCAGTGCCGTCCAGGCCCAACGACTCGGCGTTCTGGCCCTGCGGGAACTGCAGCGGCAGCACACCCATACCAATGAGATTGGAGCGGTGAATGCGCTCGAACGACTCGGTGATAACCGCCTTCACACCCAGCAGGCGGGTCCCCTTGGCGGCCCAGTCACGGGACGAACCGGAGCCGTACTCCTTGCCGCCCAGCACCACCAGCGGGGTGCCCTGCGCGGCGTAGTTCTCGGCCGCGTCATAGATCGCCGCTTGCGGCGCGTCGGCCTTGGTGAAGTCGCGGGTGAAACCGCCCTCGACATCGTCCAGCAGCTGGTTGCGCAGTCGGATGTTGGCAAAGGTGCCACGAACCATGATCTCGTGGTTGCCGCGGCGTGAGCCGTAGGAGTTGAAGTCCTTGCGCTCAATGCCATGCTCATTCAGATAGCGGCCAGCCGGGCTGTCCGCCTTAATCGCGCCTGCCGGGCTGATGTGGTCGGTGGTCACCGAGTCACCCAGTTTGGCGAGTACGCGAGCGCCCGAGATGTCTTCGACCGGCGACGGCTGCGCGGCCATACCCTCGAAGTATGGGGGCTTGCGCACGTAGGTCGACTCCGCAGCCCAGTCGAAGGTGTCGCCTTCGGGTGTCTCCAGCGACTTCCACCGCTCGTCGCCGGCAAACACGTCGGCGTAGTCCTTGACGAACAACTCTTTGCTGATCGAGCCAGCGATGGTCTTCTCGACCTCGTCGGGGCTCGGCCAAATGTCCTTGAGGAAAACGTCGTTGCCTTCGGCATCCTGACCAAGCGGGTCGGAGTCGAAGTCGACCGACATGGTTCCGGCGAGCGCGTAAGCGATGACCAGCGGCGGCGATGCCAAGTAGTTCATCTTGACGTCCGGGTTGATGCGTCCCTCGAAGTTGCGGTTTCCCGAGAGCACCGACACGACGGTGAGGTCGTTGTCCTGGACCGCCTGAGAAATCTCCTCATTGAGCGGCCCAGAGTTTCCGATGCAGGTGGTGCAGCCATAGCCGACCAGGTGGTAGCCGAGCTTCTCCAGGTAGGGCCACAGGCCCGCCTTCTCGTAATAGCCGGTCACGACCTGTGAGCCAGGCGCCATGGAGGTCTTGACCCACGGCGGAACCTGAAGGCCCTTCTCCACGGCCTTCTTGGCCAGCAGCGCGGCCGCAATCATGACCGAAGGGTTGGAGGTGTTGGTGCAGGACGTGATCGAGGCGACCACGACAGCGCCGTCCTTCAAGCCGTACTTGACGCCCTCTTCTGAGGTGACCTCGACCTCACGGAACCCGCCTTGTACGCCGTAGTTCTTGACGTCAATGTCGAATTGGGATTTTGCGTCCGAGACCACGATGCGGTCTTGGGGGCGCTTCGGCCCTGCGATGGACGGGACGACCGTCGACAGGTCGAGTTCGAGTTTCTCCGAGAAGCGCGGCTCAACGTCCGGGTTGTGCCACAGGCCCTGCTCCTTGGCGTAGGCCTCGACAAGGGCGACCTGGTCGTCAGCGCGACCCGTGAGGCGCAGGTAGTCGAGCGTCACGTCGTCGATCGGGAAGATCGCACAAGTCGAACCAAATTCGGGGCTCATGTTGCCGATCGTGGCTCGGTTGGCCAGCGGTACGACTCCGACGCCGTCGCCGTAGAACTCGACGAACTTGCCGACCACACCGTGCTCGCGCAGCATCTGCGTGATGGTCAGCACGACGTCGGTGGCGGTGGCACCAGCAGGAATCTCGCCGGTCAGCTTGAAGCCGACCACGCGCGGGATCAGCATGGAGACGGGCTGGCCAAGCATGGCCGCCTCAGCCTCGATGCCGCCGACTCCCCAGCCCAAAACACCTAGGCCGTTGACCATGGTGGTGTGGCTGTCGGTGCCGACGCAGGAGTCTGGGTAGGCCTTGCCGTCGCGGGTCATGACCGTGCGGGCCAGGTGCTCGATGTTGACCTGGTGCACGATGCCGGTGCCGGGCGGCACGACCTTGAAGTCGTCGAAGGCGGTCTGGCCCCAACGCAGGAACTGGTAGCGCTCCTTGTTGCGGCCGTACTCGATCTCGACGTTCCGCTCGAAGGCGTCAGGGCGGCCGAACACGTCGATGATGACGGAGTGGTCGATGACCATCTCGGCTGGTGCCAACGGGTTGATCTTCTTGGGATCCCCGCCGAGTTCAGCAACGGCCTCGCGCATCGTGGCGAGGTCGACGACACAGGGAACGCCGGTGAAGTCCTGCATGATCACGCGGGCCGGGGTGAACTGGATCTCGATATCCGGGTCGGCGTTCTCGTCCCAACTACCAAGCGACCGGATCTGGTCGGCCGTGATGTTCGCGCCGTCCTCGGTCCGCAGCAGGTTCTCCAGCAACACCTTCAGGCTGAACGGCAGCGTCTCGTGGCCCGGCACGGTGTCGATCCGATAAATGTCGTATGCCTGGTCGCCCACCGACAGAGTGGACTTGGCTCCGAAGCTGTTCGTGCTTTCGCTCACCGCGACTCCTTCGTCTGCTTTATCTTGACGTCAAGATAATTTAATCACGCTCAGCACCAGGCTAGCCGCGAAGGACAGCCTTACTTGGTCACAGCACTGGCCGTCTCCGAGGCGGTCAGGGCGTGCGTGGCACCAGGATCGCGACGCACTCGACGTGATGCGTCATCGGAAAGATGTCGTACGCGCGCAGACTCACCAGGTCATACCCGGCCTCGGTCGCCGTCGCGAGATCTCGGGCCAGCGCCGCGGGGTCACACGCGACGTAGCCGACCGCCCTTGGTCGTCCCGCAAGGACGGCAGCGGTGACCTCCCGCCCGGCGCCAGTCCTGGGTGGATCCAAAATCACGACGTCGGCATCCTGGAGTTCGGGCGCGGTCAAGGCCCAATCCGTCACATCCGCATGCACGGGTCCTGCCCAAGGCGTCGCGCGAAGGTTGGTACGCGCGTGCGCACTCGCCGCGACGTCACCTTCAACCGCGACCACTGATCCTTCGGGACCAACCTCGCGAGCCATCTCCGATGCGAACAATCCGACGCCCGCATAAAGATCGACTACGCGCTCCCCCGCCTTCGGCTTCACGCCCTCTCGCACTGCATCAACGAGAGTGCGCGCCGCGCCCGGATGCACCTGCCAGAAGCCGTCTGCCTCGACGGCAAAGGACAGCTCATGGTCCTCGAACCTGACCTGCTCATGCACCGTCGGTGCGGCTTGTCCTCGCTCAATGGTCACGACGTCCCCACCGGACACCTCGACAACTTCGACTCTGCCGATGTGGGGGTCGAATACGTCCTGCAACACACCAGATTTGGTGACAGGCTCCGTGGCGATCAAACAGTCGTCGACGGGAATCACGTCGTGCGAACGGTGCCCGCGCAGGCCCGCGCGCCCGTTGCGTTCCACGGCCAATTCGAGCCGGGTACGCCAGCGCAAACCATCACGATCGCCCGGCACCGGTTCAACTTCAACGTCAACCTCAAGGTGTGCGAGGCGTTTCAGTTGTTCTTTGATCACTCGCGCCTTGAGGTCTCGCCCGTATGCGGCGTCCGTGTGCTGCCAGTCACAGCCGCCGCAGCCGCCCGGCCCGCTGACGGGGCACGGCGCGCTTCGGCGCTGGGGTGCCGGACGCACCACATCGATCGCATCGGCGCGCAGGAAGGGCGAGGTGTCGGTGCCGGAGGTGACCTGGGCGATGACCAGTTCGCCGGGCAGCGTGTGTCGCACAAACACGACCCGGCCCTCGTGGCGAGCTACGCAATGGCCACCGTGGGCCACATCCCCAATGTCTAGTTCGAGACGTTGACCGACGAGTGAACGCCCCTTGGGTTTGCGCTGCTGACCTCGCTGAACACCACGACGTCCGCGGCGGGGCGCGTTCATGGCGGTGCTCCTCTCGCGGCGGGGTTGACGGTCACCGGTGGGTCAGCGTACGCCGCGGTCCCAACCCTGCACGGGCAGGAGTAGCGTCCAGGTCGTGCATGTCGTGATCATGGGATGCGGCCGAGTCGGCTCCACCTTGGCATTGAACCTCGAGAAGTTAGGGCACACGGTCGCCATCATCGACCGTGACCCGTCGTCCTTTCGACGGCTCGGCGCCGAGTTCAACGGGCGCCGCATCGAAGGCATCGGCTTTGACCGCCGGACACTGACGGCCGCCGACATTGGGTCCGCCTACGCGTTCGCCGCCGTCAGCAGTGGCGACAACTCCAATATCATCGCCGCGCGCGTCGCCCGCGAAACCTTCGGGATCGAACACGTCGTCGCGCGCATCTATGACCCCGGCCGCGCCGAGATCTACCAACGTCTCGGCATCCCGACGGTCGCGACGGTGAAGTGGACGGCCGACCAGGTCGTGCAGCGGATCGTCCCCCAGGGCGCCCGAGCGGTGCATACCGACGCCAGCGGCCAGGTGGTCCTGGTCGAAGTTCCCGCTCATCTGGGATGGGTCGGAATGCCCTATGCCGACCTCGCTGCTCGGACCGCGAGCCGCATCGCGTACATCACCCGCCTGGGTGAAGGAACTCTCCCCAAGGACGGCATGGTGCATCAACAAGGCGACTTGGTACACCTCCTGGTCCGGAGGGACCAGCTGCATCGGGTAGAGCAACAACTGGCCCAAGACCCTCGCGGGGAGGCCTGATGCGCGTCGTTGTCGTCGGTGCTGGAAGCGTCGGGCGCTCAATCGCCCGCGAGTTGATTGCCAACGACCATCGCGTGTTGCTCATTGATCACGATGTCGACGGCGCCAACACGAACGCGGTGCCGGATGCTGCCTGGCTGCTCGCGGATGCCTGTGAAACTGCGACGTTGCGAGAAGCAGAACTGGACCTCGCCGATGTCGTGGTCTGCGCCAGCGGCGACGACAAGGTCAACCTCGTGGTGTCGCTTCTGGCCAAGACTGAGTTCGCGGTCCCTCGGACCGTGGCGCGGGTCAATCATCCCCGTAACGAGTGGCTGTTCACCGAGAGTTGGGGCGTCGATGTTGCGGTCTCCACGCCGCGCCTGATGACCGCACTCGTCGAGGAAGCGGTGAGCGTCGGCAACCTGGTCAGGCTGTTTGAGTTCCAGCAGGGGCACGCCATGATGACGGAGATCACGCTGCCCCACGACAGCCCCTACGTCGGTCGCACCGTCGCCGACCTGGAACTGCCACCCGACACGGTGCTGACCTGCATCTTGCGCGATCAGCGTCCCATCGCGCCGCGGGCGTCCCACACCATCCACGCGTTGGACGAGCTCCTGCTCATCACCTCGCCCGATGCCGAGGTGAACCTGGCGGCGATGCTGACCGGCCGATCACCCGCCGACATTCGGATGGTCACTGCCGACGACGATTAGCCAGGCAGGGTCGACCTGGTGCGACCAGGTCATAGTCGGGGTTGTAGATCGTCGGGTTACCGCGGTCGACGCAGACCCGCCCCCTGGCGTTGATGCGCCGGCCAGGTTCGACCCCGGCAATCTCGCGCTGACCGAGCCAGACGAGCAACACGGTCGAGCCGTCGTCATCCAAGTCGGCGACGAGCGCCGGCACCCCACCGGCGTACGAGCGCATCGACGCCGCCCGCACCGTTCCTGACACGGCGACGTACTGCCGATCGCGCACGTCGCAGGCGCGAGTCGGCTCGACATCAGCGCGAGGCTGCAGCACTACGGCGGGCTGAGTGGGCGACGATGTCCACCGCTCGAGCGTTCGCAGCCAACGCTCCACCGGTCAGCGGACCTCGGTGATTTCGGGACCTCGCTCGAACGGCTTGAAGTCACCGACTTCCTTGTCGCGGGTGTCTTCGGCGCCCTCAACTGGCTCAATCGGTGCTGGCGCCTGCTCCAGAAGTTCGGCAGGAATCGTCAACTCCAGTAGCTCACGAGGAGCACGCGCTTCCCCGCCGCGCGTCACGATGGCGTCGCGCACAAAACCCAGGAAGGGCTCTGCCGCATCGTCCTCAACCGCTGCCCGACCCGACAACACACCGCGGATGAACCAGCGTGGCCCGTCGACGCCGATAAAGCGCACCGGGGTGTAGGTCGTGCGGCCGTTGGCACCCTTGGCAGGCATCCGGGCGTGCAACTCGATCCCGAGGTCGCCTTCCTTCTCCTCGGCGGTGCCACCGGACGCGATCAGGTTGTCCGCCAGCTCATCCCGAATGCCATCCCAGACACCCGAAGATTTCGGAGCGGCAAAGACCTGGACCTGCAAAGCCGACTCGTCCGCTGCGACAGTCACGCCAGTGACGTTCTGCCCCTCTTCATCGACATCGAGGCGGAGTTCGCTGCCGGCGAACGGGGTCAAGGTCAGCGCGCCGAGATCCAGTTTGTCGGTGGTGTCATCCACCTCGGATGAGTCGAACGGACCATTGGACCGATCGAGGTCATAGGGCCGCGGGAGTCGGACCCGGTCATCAGACTCATCCTCAGCGTCGGTTTCCTCGCGTGCCTCATCTGATTCGTCAGACTCGTCTGCTTCGCCGCTCGGGTCTTCAAGGTCTGCGCTGTCCGAAACGTCTTCGCCGTCAACGTCCTCGCCGTCAACCTGCTCGAGTTCGGCGTCGGTCTTGACGTCCTCGACCTCGTCCACGGCCTTCTTCCGTCGGAAGATTCCCACGTCGCTCAATCCCTCGATGCTGTTGTCGACGCCGATGACGGGTCCGTCACCGACGATCCGAAGCCACCACTGGCTCCGTGGCCGCTCGCGCCGCGCTCGCTGTCTGGCAAGGCCGCGACATCGACCAGGTCTACATTCTCCACCCGCTGAACCACCAACTGGGCAATCCGATCACCGCGACTCACAGTGAAAGTGTCGCGCGGGTCGCAGTTGATCACATTGACCTTGATCTCGCCGCGATAGCCGCTGTCCACGGTGCCTGGACTGTTCAGCGTGGTCACGCCGTGTCGAGCCGCGAGACCCGACCGCGGGTGCACAAATCCGGCATAGCCCGCCGGCAGCGCAATGGCGAGACCGGTGTCGACCAGCGCCCGCTCACCGGGCGCCAGCGTGACGCCTTCCCTGGCGTACAGGTCCAGCCCAGCGTCTCCCTCCCGCGCATAACGCGGGAGGGGTAAGCCTTCATCGAGACGATGGACCGGTACGCGCAGCACGTTCAGACCGCGCAGTCCGAGCAGATCGGGAGGCCGTTCTCCTCGCCTGCCAACTGGCTGCGGTGGTGGACGAGGAAGCACCGTCCACACGTGAATTCGTCCGCCTGACGCGGCAAGACGCGTACTGACAGCTCCTCCCCTGACAAATCGGCGCCGGGCAACTCAAAGCCCTCCGCCTGCTCGGTTTCGTCAACGTCGACGCTTCCCGAGCTCTGATCCACGCGCCGCGATTTCAACTCTTCGATTGAGTCCTCATTGAGCTCATCGTCAGTCTTGCGCGGTGCGTCGTAATCGGTCGCCATGCTCACTCCTTCTCACGAGACAGCCCCAAACTGTCGTGGCGTGGTTCGGCGGGGATTGTGCCCCATTTCCCACCGGCGCCAACACCCGGGTCGGGCTGATGCGCTCACATAACGTCTGAGCCGCGCTCAGCATTCCCGGAAAAATGCCGAGAATGGGCCTACGACACGCCGCCGCGATCCACTCGTGGTCGCAGAGCTTCCACGAGTGACGATGGGCCCGCCACCATAAGGGTCTCGTCGGCCGGACCACCCGCCGACCCCTGCAACACGCCGCCCGCCTCGGTCAGGATCAAGGCCCCGGCCGCCATGTCCCACACCTTCGGGCCCGATTCGTAGTAAACGTCGACCCGGCCAGCGGCGACCGCCACCAGATCCAACGAGCACGCGCCGAATCGGCGGATGTCGCGGATGTGGGGTAGCAAACCAGCGAGGACCTCACCCTGGCGGGCACGGACCTGAGCGTCGTACCCGAAGCCTGTTGCCACTAAAGCCATCGCCAGGTCCGACTGCACGCTCACCTGCAGCGGCACAGACGTCCCGTCGGCGGCCAACGCATACGCTCCACCACCCTGTCGCGCGTGATAAGCCATCTCGGCGCGCGGGTCGTAGACCACGGCTGCTACCGGCTCCCACCCGCCGGGGACACCCACGTCACCGACGCACGCGGCGACGGATACCGCGAAGGCAGGAATGTCATACAAGTAGTTGACCGTGCCGTCGATGGGATCGAGAACCCAGGTGATGCCGCTGCTGCCCGCCACGTCGTCACCCTCCTCGCCGAGGATCGCGTCGTCTGGCCGCTCTCGCGCCAGGCGATCGCGAAGGAGCTCCTCGCTGCGTTGGTCCATCACGGTCACCACGTCCACCACGCTGGACTTGGTCGCCGCCACACCGAGGTCATGAGGCCGCTTATCGATCACCAACCGGCCAGCTTCCCTCGCGATATCGCAGGCCAGCCGTTCGAGGCCTCGTACCTCGTCCTCGGTCAGGTTCCCGTTGCTCAAGCCCATGTCAGTCCCGTCCGCACAGAGCGGGTCGCGATTCACGCAAATTGGGGCAACATCCTGGAGCACAGACTGCAGGCATCGCCTCACCCGGCCAGGCTGGGTGCGCCACGTTCTGGCCCTCAGCCTCAGCGGCACGTTCCTCCACGAGGTCAATCAACCCGCTCACAAACTCCGGGTCGACTCCCACCGTCGGGGTGCGGACCATGGTGAGCCCGAGCTCGCGGGCAGTCTCTGCAGCCTCCGTATCGAGGTCGAAGGCCACTTCCATGTGATCACTGATGAAACCGATCGGGGCGATGGCCACGTGAGTCACGCCCTGCTCGTGGATCTGGCGTAGGTAGTCACTGATGTCGGGCTCAAGCCACGGCTGGCTCGGCGGCCCACTGCGCGAGCAATAGACCAAGGCGCCATCGAGCGAGCGATCCAATGTTGCGCTCGCTTCGTCGAGGATCACGTGCGCCAACTCGTCGTGCTGGTGCCAGTAGAGGTTTCCCTCCCCGTCGCCAGGGCCGGAGGTGTCGTCCATCCCGACCGGCACCGAGTGGGTGACAAAGGCCACGCGCAGTTTGGTGTCATCGGGTTCATCCAACTGCCGGACGCTGTCCGTGACGAGGCGCGTGTTGACGCGACCAAACGATGGGTGTGTGGCGTACTGGCGCACCTTATCCACGACCAGTTCCCGCCCCTCCTCGCGCAACTCCGCCACGGCATCCGCGAGATTCTCCCGGTACTGCCGGCAGGAGCTGTACGACGAGTACGCGCTCGTCGTGACCACCAGGATGCGGCGCACCCCGGCGTCGGACGCCTCGCGCAGCACATCGGTCAGGAACGGGTCACTGTTGCGGTTTCCCCACAGCACGGGAGTGACATAGCCCCGTCGTCGTAACTCACCGTGGAGCTCCTGACGCAAGGCGCGGTTCTGATCGTTGATGGGGCTGCGCCCGCCGAACAAGAAGTAGTGCTCGCCAACTTCCTCGAGTCGCTCGTCCGGGATATCTCGGCCAGCCGTCACCCGCCGTAGGAACGGCATGACTTCCTCGGGCGCCTCTGGCCCCCCAAAAGACAGCAGAAGCACGGCGTCATAGGGCTGGAGGCGACTCTCCTGCAACTGCTCGCCGACGTCGGGCTCGGCCTGGATCTCCCCCGCAGGCGGATCCGCGGAGATGTCCGATGGGCCCGGTTCTGCCGGCTCTGCCGGTTGGGCCTGTTCAGGCGGTGGTGGCATGGTCACAGTCGAAAACGCTACCCGCGCGGCGTGCCCTGCCTGCGCTCAGGTCGTTCGGCTGGCATCCTGCCGGTTAAGTGCGCGCAGCCTGCGAGCAGGCGCGGCGGCAGGGACGATGTGAGGAACACGAATCTGATGCAGAATCTGCGACTGGTCGGGATTCATGAGGACGGCCAGCATGTGCTGCTGTCCGATGACGACGGCGGCCGATTCCAGGTACCGCTGGATGACGCCCTGCGCGCCGCTGTTCGGCGGGAGCGGCCGCGACCGGCCGGTGACCGTTCGGACGCTGAGCACGAGCCCATGCGCCCCCGCGAGGTGCAGGCCCTCATTCGGACTGGGGTCCCGCTCGAGGAGGTCGCCGAGCGATCCGGCTGGGATCTCGACAAGGTTCGCCGCTACGAGCCCCCCATCAGGGCCGAGCGTGACTATGTGGCGGCTCAAGCACGCGCCCTCGAAGTACGTGACCGCACCGGTGCTGCCACGTTGGGCGAACGGGTGGCGCTGCGCCTCACGGATCGCGGCGTCGACTCCGAGCGTGTTTCGTGGGATGCCTGGAAAGAAACGGATGCGACCTGGAAGGTGGTGTGTCTGTTCCCCGCGGGAGGTCGGGAACGTCGTGCCAGTTGGCGGTTCACGGCCGCCGACCGGGCCGTTATCCCGACGGACGACGAGGCACGCTGGCTCGGCGAGGACGAGCACGGCACCGCCCCGGGCGCACCGGCTCCTCTTGCCGCCAAGTCCTCCCGCAACGCCGCGGTCTATGACGTCGAGGCCGAAGGTGGCGTCGCTGCAAAGGTCCGCGCTCGGAGCGGCACGTCTCGCCCAACCTCACCCACGGTGAGCGAGAAATCGGACAGCGCCGAGCAAGGCGCCGTCGACATGGTCTCGGTCATGCGGGAGCGCGCAGCGTCGCGACGGCGCAAACCGCAGCGTCGTCCCTCACCGACCGACACGCCGATCCCCTCAGAAGGCATGCCCGACGAGGCACGGCCGGTGACCGACCTCGATCTGAGCGATGTCGAAGAACCACCGCAGGCCTCGCACGCCGCGCCGGATGACCTCACGCCCGAATCTTCCGACGTCGAAGCCGGCGACACCGACGCCGTGGATTCTGCCGACGCTGACGAAGCACCCCGACACGACCCTGTGACGGGAACACGCGACCTCTTTGAGGACCTTGAGGAGGTTTCCGAAAGCAAGGCCCACAAGGCATCCCGCCAGCGCGGCCGAGGGCGTAATCGCCGGACAACGTCGTCAGAGCCAGAGAAGGACCAGGCGCAGGCCCGCGACGCTGAACCCGTCGACGTGCCCGTCGAGGTGCCAGACGAGGAGCCAGACGACGCTGTCGAGCCGCCTGCAGAGCCCGACGCATCACCTGAGGTGCCCGACCGGCAGCGGTCAACGCGCAAGGGACGACCGAGCGTACCCAGCTGGGACGACATCATGTTCGGGTCGCGCCGCGAGGACTAACCGGGGCGACTAGGCCTCCGGACCAAACCGACTCCGCCAACGATCGCGACGATCGTCGGCATCGGGGGCACCCCTGCGCGGTGATGGTTGCCACGGGTCGTCACGTCGAATAGGCACCGTGGACTCCTGACCGTCGTGATCATGGGTCGAGGACCGCACCGGGCCCGGTCGCGGCTGGTCGCTGGGCCGACGCCGACGTCGGCTCCCCGGGTGCCGCCGCGCAGGAAAGGCATGGCCCCTGCTCCAAAGCATCACGGCAATCGTCCACAGCGCCAACAACACCGCGGCCGTCGTCATCCCGATAGTGGCCGACATCGGCAACAAGACGCCGACAAGCCCGCCGAGCACCCAGGCAAGTTGCAAGAGGGTTTCCGAGCGGGCGAACACGCTAGTACGAATGCGCTCGGCCACGTTGTCCTGGATGAGCGCATCCAACGCCAATTTGCCCATCTGCTGGCCGATGCCCGCGACCAGCGCAACGGCCACCGCGGTAAAGATGTTGAACCACACCGCGGCAACGACCGCGATCGCGGCATCGGCACACAACGAGACCAGGATGATGACGCGCGGTGCGCTCGTTCGGACCAAGGCCCCAGTCATCGTGCCGATCGCGTTACCGACACCGGCAGCGCCCACGACCAACGTGAGGAGCAGAGTCCCGCGTCCCTCCCACCCCGGGAAAGGCTCTGCCCGCAAGAGGAACGCGAGGTAGATCGTCAGGAACCCGGAAAGCCAGCGCAGGCCGGTATTCGCCCGCAAAGCCGTGACCAAGACCCCGGGGACTCCGCGGCGAGTGCCACCCTCGCTCTCGGCTGCCAGGTCACGCATGGCGGCTTGTTCTTCACCCTGCGCGGAATCTGCTGCAGCCGGAAGCATGACCGCCAGGATCGTGCCAATGATGAAGAGGGCAAATCCGACCCGTAACCCCCACTCGGCGCCAAACTGCGCGGCGACGCCCGCGAGACCTCCCCCGATGGCCGCGCCTACGGTGCCAGCCAACGACAGCCGACCATTGGCCTTGACCAAGGTGAGCTGAGCCGGCAGCAGCCGTGGCGTCGCTGACGATCGGGTAATGAGATAGGCCTTAGAGGCAACCAGCACTCCCAAAGCTGCAGGGAACTGCCAACTGGACTGTTCGCTAATGCTCCCAGCCAGCACCCAGCACAGGAACGCGCGCAGCGCCAAGGTCGCGCCGATCGACCACCGCCGGCCATGTCGGAAGCGATCCAGCAAGGGGCCGATCAGGGGCGCCACGATGGCAAACGGCAGCATCGTGAGCAGGAGGAACATCAGGACTTGGTCCTTGGCCTGCCCTTGCGGCACCTGGAAGAAGAGAGTCCCCGCCAGCCCGACCATGACCGCGGTATCACCAGCCATGGAGAAGGCGTGCACCTGGATCAGCCGGGACAGTCCGGTCTCCCCCGCGCCTTCGGCTTCAGTGGCCCGGCGTGCCACCCGAGCCGTACCTCGCCCGGCGGCGGCCGTCGCACGCCCCACGGCAGCCACCCCTCGCGCGGCGGACGACGCGGCGCCCCGTGCGGTGGACGCGCGCGAACCGTGAGGCCGGTCTGGCGACTCGGGCTGGCGTGGCAGTGGCCGCGTTGACGGATGGGAAGGTTGCGGGCGAGTCTGACCTGACTCGTCGCCGCGATAAGGACCTCGGGGCCCGGCACCTTCCTGCATGCCTCCCATTATCTGCTGCCTGTGCCAGGCAAGGGGCACAGATCAAGATCGAATGGCAGCGTGTCGAGCCATTCTGCGTGGGCACGGGCGGCGTGGGAGGTCATGCGGCGCATGTAGTGACGGCGGCACAGGACCTCGTACTCCACCGCGAGATCGGGACTGGTCGCGGTGTCCCCGACGACGACCTGCTCCCCTTCCACGACCATGTCGCCGTCGATGACTCGCGCGTTATGGGTCGCCTTCCGACCACACCAGCACAGCGCCTCGACTTGCGGGACTTGCAGCCGGTCGGCGAGCTCGATCAACCGTTGCGAACCGGCAAACAGTTGGGTCCGGAAGTCGGCGGTGATACCGAAGGCATAGACGTCGATCTGCATCTCATCGACCAGAGCCGCAAGTTGGTCGACCTGGGCGGGCGTGTAGAACTGCGCTTCATCACAGATCAGATAGTTGATCTGGTGCCCGAGGGACACATGACGGACCACGAGTTCCCAGAGGTCGACGCTGTCGGACACCTCGAGTGCCTCTCGCGACAATCCGAGCCTCGAGGAGAGCACCGCGGTTCCAGCGCGGTCCAGTTTGGTCATGACCAATCCGAGGCGACCACGCGCCCGATGGTTGTGGTCCATCTGCAAGGCCAACGTGGACTTTCCACAATCCATTGTTCCCGCGAAAAAAACCAACTCAGCCACGAGAGACCACTCTAGGAGGTCGCCGGAAGGTGGATCATCGGCACCTGGATCTCATCTTCGGTCAATGAGCCATGCTGGCCGAGAAGGTCGATCACGACGCGGCGCATCACCCGAGAATCCACGACACCGATCGGCTCGTGGAAGGCCACCACGACGTCGCCGATTCGAGGCAGCACTCGTTCATGGACCGGACCGAACCAGCCGTCAGCGATGGCCTGCTCTCGGGTACGCACCCACGCCTGCGCGCCGAACCTCTCGGTCCAGGTGTCGAGGACGTCGTCCGCCGCGCCAGGCTCGCAATACAACTGGAGCGCGCGCATCTCGCCGCCCACCACCGCGACACCGGAATCAAGCTCGGGGTCCGCCGCGACATCAACGCGACCATCGCGCGGGATATCGACCATGCCGTGATCAGCCACCAGAGTGAACGAACATCCCCGCGGGAGCGACCCTGCAAGCCGCCTCATCTCGGCATCAACATGCTCCAACTCGGTGCACCACGCTGCGCTCGTGCAGCCATGCACGTGGCCGGTGCGGTCCAGCTCACCCCAATAGAGATAGACCAGAGATCTCCGGTCGGCGCGCAAGGCTGCCAGGGTTGCATCGACTCGCTTGGATAGCGTTCCGGCCGAACGGAATTGCGCTCCCCGTAGCGCTGCCCGGGTTAATCCAGAACCGTTGAAATAGGCCGGAGCAACCATGGTGGTCGCAATGCCGGACTCTGCGGCACGCTGCAGCCAGGTCGGCTCCGGCTGCCACTGTTCTGGCCTAGGCCCGAAGTCCCAGGAGAGCTCGTTGAACAACTCCCCAGTCTCGGGGTCACGCACCTGGTAGCCGGTCAGACCATGGATGCCGGGAGGCAACCCCGTGCCGAACGATCCCATGCTGGTCGCCGTGGTCGTGGGAAAGCCGACGTTGAGCGGGCGAGTCTCCGCGAGCACGGCGCGCATGAACGGCGCATGTCCCCTGTTGCGCTCCAGCAGCCGCAGTCCAAGGCCGTCAATAAGCACCACGACCGCTCGATCCGCGGGGGCGAGCGTAGGCCCGCCCGATTCGCGAGTCACGCCCAGCGAGTCGACCACCGCAGGGAGAACTCCCGCGAGGCCACCCTCGTCATATCTCGGCAGGACCGGCTGGACCATGGCTCAGTGCTGGCCCACGGCGGCCGATAGCGCTGCCGAGAAGGTGTAGGCCTGTTGCAACACCTGGTCGCCATCGGCATCGGCGCTGATGCGCAAGGAGATGTCGTCACCGGTGATGCTGCCCTCGAAACCGTGATCTAGTTGGCAACTGGGGTCCGCACAGTTCGCGGGGATCAAATCAACCCGGGACACCGTCCCCCATCCGATGGTCAGGGTGAGATCGCGTCCGAGGCTGCCCGCGACGTACTGATCCGGGGCCGCGACGAGGTGCGCGAGCATCACGCCACGGATCAGCCGCAAAGGCACCGTCTCAGTGGTCGCCGTTGCCACGGATTCGGCGCCCATAGGCGCACTCAGGTCGGGTCCGTGATCATCGGCATGGGCGATCACCAGACGAGAGTCAGTCAGCGCCAGCACGGTGATGTGACGGCGAACGGCATCGTGATCAAGGGTGGTCTCCTGGTGCACCAAGTGCGTACGAACAGGCTCACCAGCCAGCGCCGCCCCCAGCACATCGCTCACCAAGATCGGGTAGTACCCAGCCCTCTCGATATCGCTCAAGAGTTCACGAGGCAAGGATTCGCCGGTGGTCAGATGTGTGGCCATGGGCGCCATCCTCGCATCACCGCGATGGTGCACACACGAGCATCGGCGAAGTTCAGGACAACGAACGACGTCCGGTGTCAGCGCGCTTCTCTGGCGGCGCGATGGTGACCGAGGCCCCTAAGACCTCGGTCCCGCCGGGCCGCGCGTTGACGGGATTGAGTTCCAGATCCGCAATCTCCGGATGGTGATCGGCAAGGAGTGACACGCGGCTCAGCAAATCCTCCAGCGCTGCGTGGTCGATCGGCGCGGCGCCACGATGCCCATTGAGCAGTGGGGCCGCCTTGACCGATCCGATGAGGTCCTTGACGTCACCCGTCGTCAACGGTGGCATGCGATAGCCCACATCATCCAGAAGTTCCGTCGGCGCCCCCGAGAGGCTGAACCGGACCACCGGGCCAAAGAGCGAGTCCTCGCTACTCCCCACCACACATGCCACGCCGGGCGAGGCCATTTTCTGCACCACGAACCGGTTTGCGTGCAGCGGCGCCAACCGATCGTCAAGGGCTGCATATGCCTCCCGCACCGACGCCGCGCCACCGATGTCGCCACGGAACGCCGTGACGGGTTGATGGCGCACAAGCGGCGACACTGATTTCAACGCGACGGGATAACCCAACTGATCGGCTGCGGCCACTGCTTCCTCGGCATTATCGACAGGGTGCACGGGCCACAGGTCGATGCCGTACGACGACAGCAACTCGGCCACCTCGTCGGGCCGCAGTCGGCGCCCTTGCGGGCTGTCGGAAAGCACGTTGGCAATCAGCGCTTCGACGCGGGCCCGCTCGATACCCTCCGGGTTGACGAGGTGGCCGCGGTCGCGCTGCAACCATTCGCTGTATCGGGTGACCGCGCGGAGTGCGCGGACTGCGTCCTCGGGCATGGAGTACGACGGGACTCGTTCGACACTCCCGTCGGCGCGCTCTGCGGTCAACACCTCTGGGATTCCATGGAGACCGAGAAAGGTTGCTACACAAGGCTTTTCGTGTTCTGTTGCGGTCGCAGTGACGGCGGCTGCGATGTCTCCGTCAGCGGCGACCAACTGGGGAATGAATGCCGTGATCACGGCATCCACGTCAGGATCGGCGAAGGCCACACGCAAGGCTTCTGCGTAGTCGGCGACCACGGCATCCGCAGGGAGCGCGACTGGACCGTGGGTAACATCGAGGCCATAACTGCGCGCTGCATCTGCGGCCAATACGCCGAGTGCGTCGGCATTGCCGACCACCGCGACGCGCGGACCAGCCGGCAACGGCTGGGTGGTCACCAGTTGCGCGACATCGAACATTCGATGGGCACTGTCCACTCGTATGACGCCTGCCTGGCGCATCATTGCGCGAAACGCCTTCGCGCCGTGCTTGGTCGACCGGACATTGTGCCCACGGGGAACACCGTTCGCCGACATGTCGGTCTTGACGACGATGACCGGCTTCTGGGTGGACAGCCTCCGGGCAATGCGGGAGAACTTCCGTGGGTTGCCGACCGATTCCAGATAAAGGCTCACGGCCTCGGTGTGTTCGTCATCGAACCAGTGCTGCATGAGGTCATTGCCGCTGACGTCGGCGCGATTACCGGCCGATACGAAGTCCGACACTCCGAGATTGCGACGCGCGAGCAAATCGAGCATCGCCACGCCGAGAGCTCCACTCTGGGTGAACACACCAAGCGTTCCGTGTTTGGGCATGGTCGCCGCGAGTGAGGCGTTCAGCGCCACGTCGGGATGGGTGTTGATGAGGCCAAAACTGCTCGGGCCAACGATGCGCAACCCGTGCCGGCGTACGACCCGCATCAGGGCTTGCTGCCGCGCCTGACCTGAGGTTCCAGTCTCCGCGAATCCGTTGGACAACACCAGGACGCTGCGCACGCCGTGGCGAACGCACTCCTCAGTTGCGGCGAGCGCGTCATCATCGGACACGGCGATGACGCCAAGGTCGACCATTGGCGGCAATTCGCTCACGGAGCGATAGGTCGTGCACCCCTCAAGTTCAAGGTCGTGGTCGGCCACGGCGTACAGATCCCCGCGGTAGCCGCCCCCCACCAGGTGGCTCAGGACCTGCCGGCCAACCGATGCCGCGTGGGAGTCCACGCCCACGACCGCGACCGAGGTCGGCGCCAGCAGAGCCTTCACACTCAGCGACTCGGCACGTTGCTCTCGCTCGGCACGAACCTGCTCGCTCTGATCCGTCGGGCGGATATCGAAGGCCAGCTCGACCACGCCGTCGTCGAAATGTTGGGTGACTTCGTAGCCCGCGTCCTTGAACACGGCTAGCATTTTTCGGTTCTGTGGCAGGACGTCGGCGACGAATCGCTCGATCCCTTGCTCTTGTCCGATGGCCGCCAAGTGCTCCAGCATGACCGATCCGACGCCTCGCCCTTGGAAATGATCGGAGACGTTGAAGGCCACCTCCGCGGCGACGCCCTGCTCGGCATCGAGCCGGTCGAATCGGGCGATTCCCACGAGGTCGTCTTCGACCATCAACACCAACGCAACGCGCGAGTGATAGTCGACATTCGCGAACCGGTGAACTTCTCGATTCGACAATCTCTTGATCGGCGCGAAAAACCGCAGATAGATGGACTCATCTGACTGGCGTTCGTGGAACCGGTGCAGCGCGTCCGCATCCTCTGGTGTGATCGGGCGCAACTGCGCCACGCTGCCGTCACGGAGGACGACATCGGCCTCCCATTCCTGGGGATAACCAGCCGGCAGTGGAGCATCAGCCTCGGTCATAGACCCCATGATCCACTAGTCAGCATCCGGGTTCCGGCAAGACATCACGGCGTGGCAGCCGATGTGGTGGATGTCGCACTCGACGGTCGCTGCCTTGGGTCGAGCAATGTCCACTTCTTGCCAAAGTCAAGGGAACGCCAGATCGACGGGCCCGTACGCGTCAGGGCCAGGACCTCAGCACCTCCCGGCGCGCCCGTCCAGTCGATGCCTTGTGCAGGCGGCGCTGGGTCGGTGACAGGCCGCCACGTCTTGCCGCGGTTCTGGGTGACTTGCAGCATTCGACTTGGCGCGGTGACGCGTGTCGGCCCTGAGACCTTCCGCGGACCGCCCGTGGCGACGACTAAGCGCTGGTCATCGATCGCGGCGAGAGACAGTCGGCCTAGGCGTGGCAGTGCTATCGGGGTTGAACTCGCGGCCGTCCAGGTCTTACCGTCGTCCTCACTTCGGACGAGGCGATATTCGGCCTGGTTGCCACGAATCACTCCACCGCACAGAGCGAAGAGTTTCGACGAGCCGTTGGTCGTCGAGGTCAGGGCCTCGAGTGGATCATTGGCGCAGGCCGGGCCCGAGCCCACCGGAAGAAGTTCCTTGCCGACGAGCCGCCACGGCGGGTCGATGTTCCCGTCCACGCGATAGGGCTGGACAAACACCTCCCCGTCGGACAGCACCAGCTGAGCAGAGTCGATCGGACGGTCTCCGGCGAGTTCCAACACCGTGGCCGGAGCACCCAGATCCGGCGAATTGGCATCGGCACGGGACAGCATGAGAGGACCGGTGCACTGGCCCTGGGAGCACCCATCCGCCGAGAGGACAACGACAGTGCCTTGCGAGATCGCCACATCGAGCACGGTCTGTCCCGGCCGAGAAAGTTGGATCTTGTAGAACGTCTTGCCTGCGTCGCTGGTCCGCCACAGATCTCCACCAAACGCGAATCCGACGGTAGGACTGGCGAACCGGACCTCGGTTACCGCGCGGCTCGGCTGAATCCGTGGAACTTCATCGCTGGCGACGGCGGCCGTATCCGAATCCTCGAACCGATGCACTGTGCGCCACGTTTTTCCGTGATCAGCCGAGCGCACCAACGTGGGGCACACGTCGTCAACGTCGCAACTGCTGGCGCCCATCGCGAAGACCGTCTTTGCATCGGCATGCGCCAGCGACCAGGGCACAAAACTGCCTGGCACGGACCTCACCGGCTGGGGGCCAGACGTCGGAAGCGGCCTGTTGCCGGACGCTTGCCCATCCTCATCTTGGGTGGCTTCTACGTGGTTTCCGGCTTGAACACCGCTGTCCCCAAAGGGATTCTGCTGCACTGACCAGACAAAGAGGAGGATGGCGATCACTCCCAGCGCGCCGGCACCGGGCCAGAACCATGACCGAGTCTCGCGACCGGCCTCGTGCACGATCTGCTCCCAGTGATCGGCCGTTGCGGGCAGCGGGTGTACGGCCGAACGCTCGGCGATGAAGAACTCCTCGATTTCCTCGTCGGACAACTCCCCCACCTGTGCGGTGAGTGCGGCCTTCGCGTCGGCGATATCCCGTCGAGTGCTTTTGCTGTTATTGGACGTCGTCGCGACGATCTCAGCCACGGACAGGCCCGCATACCAATGGAGTAGGAAGGCTTCCCGGGAGCGCACTGGCAACGACATCCCGACCGAGTGCGCGGTACGCGCCGAGGTGTCATTGGGTCGGAGCGCCCGGGCCGCCGGGCGGACTGGCGATGTCCCTTCCTGCGTCCAATGGTCCAGCACCGCACGCAGCACCTGCGCATAGAGCGTTGATCGAACGTCCTCGGGGCTCTTGTTCTGTTTGAGCAGTTGAGCGAAGGCGTCGATGACTACTTCGTGGGCCAGGTCAGCGTCAAGGATGAGGCGTTCGGTCCACCCGACGATCGCGCCGAAGTGCAAGTCAAAGGCATCGCGAACGACCGCCACCGCGTGATCGGGGTCGGGTGTCACGTCAGCCAGTATGACCGAGACCAGGTCGCGACTCGTGGCACAGTGGCCGAGTGACCTCGACTCCAACAGTGCTCATCGTGCAGAACACCTCCGGAAGCGGTCCCGGACAGTTGCCAACCTGGATCGAGCAGGCCGGCGCCGTCCCTCGCGTACTTCGTGCCTTCGATGACGTGGCCGTGCCGACGGACCCGGGCGACGCGGTGGCCGTCATCCTTCTCGGCGGAGGCCTCATGCCGGATGCCGACCTCGATCATCCGTGGCTGCCTGCAGAGCGTGAGCTGATTCGTTCCTGCCGGGCTCGTGCCGTTCCACTGCTGGGCATCTGCCTTGGTGGGCAGCTCATTGCGCACACCTTCGGGGGCGCCGTACGTGCCAAGCAACTCGATCGAGCTGAGGCGGGAGTCGTTGCCCTTAACCTCCGGCCAGAGGCTGCCGACGATCTCCTGTTCCGCGAGCTCCCGAGCCCCGTCCCGGCCATGGAACATCACGAGGATGCCATCGTTGACCTTCCCCCAGACGCCGTATGGCTCGCCTCCACCGAGGTGTGCCCCATTCAGGCGTTCCGCCTTGATTCCTTGTGGGCTTTGCAGTTTCACCCAGAGGCGCCGGGGAGTCGGGTTGCCACCTGGAACAGGGAGGAGCTCGCCGGACAGGGCTACGATCCCGACGCACTGGTGGCCGCAGCACAGCAGGCATCGGATGAGCTCGAGCGAGTGTGGTCGCGGTTCATTACTCGCCTGCTAGGGATCTCGGCCGCCTGATGGAGACTCAGCGCGCGATCCGCGCTCGGCGAATGATCCGGCAGTTCGACCCGGACCGGCCAGTCGATCCGCAGGCACTGCACCGCATCCTCACCCTTGCGCTGCGAGCGCCCAGCGCAGGGTTCAGCCAGGGGTGGGATTTTGTGCTGCTCACCGCGGCGCAGGATCGCGAAGCGTTCTGGTCGGCGGCGACAGATTCGGACGTTCCAGACTCATGGCTTCGCGGGGTCATGTCCGCACCGGCACTCGTGGTCTGCTGCTCGGACAAGGCGGCCTATCTTGAGCGATACGCCCAGCCAGACAAGGGTTGGACCGATCAGGACGACGAGCGCTGGCCAGTTCCTTACTGGGACATAGATGTGGGGATGGCGGCGCTCATCATGCTGCTGGTCGCAGTCGATGAAGATCTCGGCGCCCTGTTTTTCGGCGCGCACGTGCCCACTCACGCCGCCGTCAAAAACGCCCTTGCCATTCCCGTCGACCGCACCATCGTGGGCATTGTGGCCCTCGGATACCCGCAGGAGAAGAAAGCCAGCGGGAGCGTTCGAGTACGACGTCGACGGCCTACCGAGGAGGTCGTGCACCACGGTCGCTTCGGGATGCCATACGACCCCGTTCAGCCTCCGGCTAAGGCATCCGAATAAGGCGTCACCAACGACCGATCGAGGTCGGCCAGGCAGGTCGAGCCAAGCAATCCCATGACCTCGGCGGCTTCGGCTGTCAGGCCATTCACCACCTCGGCCACTCCCGCAGCCCCGTTGCATGCCAGCCCATAGATCGCGGGTCGACCGATCAGGACGGCTGCGGCCCCAAGAGCGAGTCCGATCGCTACGTCGGCACCCGTGCGGATCCCACCATCGACCAGGACCGGCACCTGACGCCCGACGGCTGACACCACCTCGGGGAGCGCACGCGCCGTCTCAATGGTGCCGTCGATCTGTCTGGCACCGTGGTTACTCACGATCACCCCGGCCGCCCCGGCGTCGACGCATGACTGCGCATCATCCGCACGAACGACGCCCTTCACCAGGACGGGAAGGCCAGACAACTCGGCCAGCCAGTTGATGGCGGCGGGGGTGATGCTCGGGTCCGCCACCAAGTCATCGATCGAGCGTCCCTCCATATGCTCCCTGACGTTGGCCATCGCGACCTCCTCCGGAACAGGTCCCGCTTCACCACCGCGGGCTCGACGCGAGACGTAGGGAGTGTCGCCGGTGAGTACGAGGGCCGTGCTTCCGGACTCAACCGCGCGGCCGACCATCTCCTCGGTGATGCCTCGGTCTGCCGTCACATAGATCTGCATCCACCAGGGACCGGCTTCGGCGGCGACGTCTTCGAGCGGCGTCGTGGACCGGGTCGAGAGGCACAGCAGGGAACCGGATTCTCGGGCTCCCTTGGCTGTCGCGAGCTCACCCTCAGGGTGGTACGCACGATGGCAGGCAGTGGGAGCCACCAAGATCGGCGTCTCAAGGTCGTCACCCAACAGCGTGCACGACGTACTGATCGTCGAAACATCTCGGAGCACCCTGGGCCTGAATCTCCATGACTTCCAAGCATTTTCGGCCCGTCCAAGACCGGCTTCACCGCCAACACCTGTTTCCAGATAGTCCCAGGCTTCGGGTGAAATGAGCCCTTCCGCACGCAAGCGCATGTCCCGAACGGTCATAGTGAATAGCATGGCACGATGACGACTCGCCCTATCCGTATCGGTGTCCAGATCCAACCGCAACATGCCGACTACCCCGCTATCCGCGACGCGGTGCGCCGTGCAGAAGATCTCGGCGTTGATGTGCTCTTCAACTGGGACCACTTCTTTCCCCTGAGCGGTGACCCCGACGGGCAGCACTTCGAATGCTGGACAATGCTGGCGGCATGGGCCGAACAGACCTCCCGGGTCCAGTTCGGAGCCCTCGTCACGTGCAACAGTTATCGCAATCCGCACCTGCTCGCCGACATGGCGCGGACGGTCGATCACATCAGCGGCGGTCGACTGATCTTGGGACTTGGATCCGGGTGGTTTGAGCGCGACTACACCGAGTACGACTACGAATTCGGCACTGCCGGTGGCCGGCTCGACCATCTCGCCGAAGCCATACCGCAGATGCAGCAGCGGTTCACTGCACTCAACCCGTCGCCGACCCGCGACCTCCCTGTCCTCATCGGCGGTGGCGGCGAGAAGAAGACGCTCCGACTGGTGGCCGAGCACGCCACCATCTGGCATACCTTCGCTGGCCCGGACGTTCTCGAGCACAAACTTCAGGTGTTGGGTAGGCACTGTGCTGATGTCGGCCGCGACCTTCAGGACATTGAGGTTTCCGTGGGCGTGGGAGGCAAGGGGCGCGAAGGCCGCTCCCCCGAGGCGCCCGAGGTGGAGGGCGAGCCATTGCGCGCCCTAGGCGCAACCTTATTCACCATGGGCACCAACGGACCGGACTACGACTTGGCGCCTGTTGAGCCATGGCTACGTTGGCGCGATGAGGTCAACGCTAAGTCGAACGGATGAGCCACCTTCTGCTGCTCCACTCGGCACTCGGTCTGCGGCCGGCGGTTCGCCAAGCCGCTGAGCGCCTGCGCGAGCGTGGGCACACCGTCCACACCCCGGATTACTACGACGGGCATGTTTTCGATGATGAGGGCGAGGGCATCGCCTATCGGGACGAGATCGGAGCCAAAAGCCTCTTTGCACGCCTGGGCCCAGTCCTCGACGCGGTCCCAGCAGATGCAGCCCTCGCGGGTTTCTCACTCGGATCGGCCTTCGCGCAAAATCTCGCCGGTCAGCGTTCGGCCGCGCGGGCGGTGATCCTCCTACACTCGGTCGGCGCCCCGCGCGGGCCGTGGCCCGGCCAGCCCGTTCAGGTACACCGGTATGCCGACGACCACTGGATCGATCCGGCTGACGTCGAGGCGTTGGGTGCCGCAGTCCGTGCGAGTGGAGCATCGTTCGAGGACCATGTGGTGCCTGGCCGCGGACACTTGTTCACTGATTCGGAGACAGCAGATGGCGACGCCGGTGCCACCGACGCCGCCATCAACATGATCGATGTGCTCCTCTCCCAGGAGCCCATCAACAACCCGTAATCAGTCTTCCGTGATCAGCGGGTAGACACCGTTCTCGTCGTGCACTTCCCGCCCGGTGACCGGAGGGTTAAATACACATGCCGTGCTGATGTCGGTCTCGGCCTTGACCGTGTGCTTGTCGTGCTTGTCGAGCAGGTACATCGTGCCGGGACGCAGCGGAAACTCTTCTCCGGTATCACGATTCACCAGTGTTCCGGTGCCTTCATAGACGAAGACCGCCTCGATGTGATTTGCATACCACATCTCCGTGTCGGTGCCCGCCTTCAGCACCGTGTGGTGGAAGGAGAAGCCGACCTTGTCGGAGGCCAGGACGAATCGGCGGCTCCGCCAGTTTCCGTGCTGCACGTCCCGGTCGGTGTCGTTCAGTTCTTCAAGGTTGATGACCTTCATGTATGTCCTTTCGTGGAGTAAGTCAGGCGGCGGTGACTGCGCGGGTTGCGTCGCCGAGAATGCCAAGTCCGCGGTCCAAGTCTGCATTCGAGATCGTCAGCGGCGGCATGATCTTGACGACCTCGCCCTCCGGACCTGACGTCTCGACCAGCAAACCTCGGTTGAACGCCTCAGCGGCGACCTTGCCTGCGACCTCGACGTCATCGAAGTGCAATCCAACCAGGAGGCCACGACCTCGGAAATGGCCACCCGTTTCGCTGCCCAGGGCCTCCAGACCACGGCGCAGTTGATCGCCACGTTCGCGAACACTCGCCGCGAACTCCTCATCCGCCCAGAATTCTCTGAGGGCTGCGGTTGCGGTGACGAAAGCCGGGTTGAAGCCGCGGAAGGTGCCGTTGTGCTCACCCGGCTCCCAGAGGTCCAACTCTGGACGCAGCAGGGTGGCAGCAAAGGGCAGACCTAGTCCAGACAGAGATTTCGACAGGCACACGACGTCCGGAACGATGCCAGCCTCTTCGAACGAGAAGAACGTGCCGGTACGTCCACAGCCAGCCTGCACATCGTCAACGATGAGCAGCACCTCAAAGCGGCGACACATGTTCTCCAGGGCTTTCAACCACTCGACTCGGGCAGCATTGAGGCCGCCCTCACCCTGCACGGTCTCGACGATCACCGCAGCGGGCACATCAACACCAGAGCCACTGTCGGCCCAAACCCGTTCCAACCAGAGGAAATCGGTGGTGTCGCCACCGAGGTAGTCGTCATAGGGAGCAGTGGTCGTGTGGTGCAGCGGGATGCCGGCGCCACGACGCTTCATCGAGTTCCCAGTGACCGCAAGCGAACCCATGGTCATGCCGTGAAAAGCATTGGTAAAAGACACGATCTGTTCGCGCCCGGTCGCCTTGCGCACGATCTTCAGCGCCGTCTCGACGGCATTCGTGCCCGTCGGCCCTGGGAGTTGGACTCGGTAGTCGAGGCCACGCGGAAGCAAGATGTACTCCTCGAATGCCTCCAAAAACTCGCGCTTGGCAACCGAGTACATGTCCAGCGAGTGAATCACTCGGTCGGTGCCGAGGTAGTCCAAGAGCGCCTTCTTGAGCACTGGATGATTGTGCCCGTAGTTCAATGCGCCAGCGCCAGAGAAGAAGTCGAGGTAGGTCCGTCCGTCAGCAGTGGTCTGCTCGGCGCCGGAGGCCGTGTCAAAGACGACGGGCCAGGAACGGCAATAGGAGCGCACAACGGACTCGCGGCGTTCGAAGACCGAGGTCTCCTGGTCGTGCATCGTGCTCACCGCCGAATCACTGGTCGTCGCAACGGGCGTGGTCTGAGTGGTTGTCATCGTGCTCCTTGCTCGGACACACAACGTGCCCGTCTGGGGATGGATGGGAAAGGTCGTGCGGTGCGCGTCACGCTCGTTCGGTGGTGCCCGCGCGAAGGTCCTCACGCAATGGCGTGATGCGGTGCAGCAGCTCGGCCTGCCAGTCGTCTTCGTCGGGAAAGTGCTCCTCGGCGAAGAGGTCAGTGATGGTGTGCTGTGCTCCGTGTCGCTCGGCGAAGGAGGCGAACAGCCGGTTGGACTCCGGGTTGTCCTGCACAATCGTGGTCTCAAGGCTGTAGGCGTCGGTCCGGCCGGCCAACTCGTCCAGCATCCGCCCGGCAAGGCCCTTTCCTCGCTGCGACTCATCGACCGCGATCTGCCAGATCATGAGGGTCGTTGGCTCCTCTGGGCGCCAGTAGCCCTTGACGAACCCCACGACGTTCCTCTCGATTTCAGCCACCAGTGAGGTGGCGTGGAAGTCGCGAGTCCACAACATGTAGGCATAGGGCGTATTCAGGTCAAGGCGTTGGCTGTCCCGGGCAACGCGCCACATCTCGGCGCCGTCCTTGAGCCACGGGTGCCGAAAGACCACCGCCGGGCTGCGCTCTTCGGCGCTCATCGGCCGGTGCCTGCGTGCACGACGGCTTCTACATCGCTGTCGAGCCCGAACGCTTCGTGCAGCACCCGGGTGGCCTCCTCGACTTGGCTGTCGTCCACGACGGCCGAGAGTCGAATCTCCGATGTAGAAATGAGATGAACGGTGATACCTGCCTGAGCCAGGGCCTCGAACAACTGGGCAGGGACCTCTGGGCTCGAACGCATTCCCACACCGACCACCGATACCTTGCCAACCTCGTCGGTGTAGGTGATCCCGGCGAAGCCCAAGCGGTCCTTGGCGCCTTCGAGTGCCGCGATGGCGCGACGACCATCGTCGACCGGCAACGCGAAGGAGAAGTCGATGAGTCCGGTGTCAGCCGCAGTATGCGTCTGGCCAATCATGTCGACAGTCGACACGGCACCGGTGATCACGGCAAAGATTGCCGCCGCGGTTCCCGGCACGTCGGGCACACCGACGACCGTCACTTTCGACTGGTCATGGCTGTGCGCAATTCCGCTGATGACTGGTTCTTCCACGGGTTCCTCTCGGGTGTTGCCGGGGGCTGACGGGCGCTGCGATAGTGCAGACTGCGGCTGGGGCGTACGGGGGTGATCGGCTGGAATCTGGGCTGGGTCGTCGGTCACCCAGGTGCCATATCCCGCGCCAAAACTGGATCGCACGTGGAGCGGAACACCATGCCGTCGGGCGAACTCCACCGACCTCAGGTGCAAAATCTTGGCGCCATGAGCGCACAACTCCAACGCCTCCTCTGAGGTCAGCACCGGCAACTGCTGTGCGTGACTGACCACCCGAGGATCGGCCGAGAAAAGGCCGTCGACATCCGTATGGATCTCGCAGACATCCGCATCGAGAGCCGCGGCCAGCGCAACTGCCGTTGTATCGGATCCACCACGACCCAGCGTGGTGACGTCATCGTCGTCCGACCAGCCTTGGAACCCCGCGACGATCGCGACCGCGCCGGACTTGAGGGTCTCGACGATTCGGGCGGGATTGACCTCGAGGATGCGCGCCGCACCAAAGTCATCTGTCGTGCGCAATCCGGCCTGAGCGCCTGTAAACGACACCGCGGCGTGATCGAGTTCGTGGATCGCCATGGCAAGAAGCGCCATCGAGATCCGCTCCCCTGCCGTGAGCAACATGTCCAACTCACGCGCCGTGGGATTCTTTGTAATGTGCTGGGTCAGGTCGAGCAGTTCATCGGTCGTATCTCCCATGGCCGACACCACGACGGCAACGTCGTGTCCGGCCTCACGGGTTTCGACGACGCGTCGCGCCACACGGTGCAGCGACGCCGCATCGGCAACGGAGGATCCTCCGAATTTTTGGACGACCAGGGCCATAACTCTCCATGAGGTCGAGGGGCTGGACGTATCAACAGTTTACGGACTTTAATGTCGATCTCCACTTGACCGATGGCGAATTCGACCGCGCCACAGTCAAATTCGCAACGATGCGCACCGCGTAAGCACATTGCGCAATCTCTCGCGGGCGCGCGCTTGCGGGCGAGCGCCCGCGCACACGCGCCGAAAAAGACATGCTGGGCGAGCAGCCATATAGCAAAACGGGACGAACCTGGAGCGAATATGTCCACTCCAGATTCGTCCCGTTGAAATGTCAGTGTGACTCTCGCCACACCGCGGGGTCAGGGTCGGAAGTCCAAGGAATACGTCCCTCCCTGAGTCGTCAGACCCTCGACCGTGTTCGACGTGAGATAGCGGTCGAGGTACGGCGCACGGGATCCTTGGGTCGCCTTGTCCTTAGCCGGGTTTTGCAACGGAAGCGCCAGGCTGGCCGACTTCACCGTGATGCGCTCACCGGTGCGTTCACCATCCCAGAGGTCTCCCTCAGCATCGGTGCCCACCGTGACAGCCAACTGATGCCCAGGCTCAAGAGTCCAGTCCATGCTGCGCAGTTCGTACTTCGTCCGACCACTCGCGTCCAAGGTGACGATCATGTCGTTGATCGGGACACCCGTACCGTCGGGGCCGATGTCCCACAGGCTGGTCGTTGCCGTGCCGCTTCCCGTGGTGCGCAGCTTCACGACCGGGGTTCCCGTCAACCGGGTGGCCTTCTTGACTGGCTTGGACCAGGTGTTGAGGGCCGACGAGATCGGGCTGCGACCAGCGCCGTCGGAGGCCCGAGGCAATCCCAGGGCGCGGACTGGAGCCATGGAGGGCATGTTCTCCATATCGGCCTGCCCCCGAGGGTCGCCCTGGCGCCGCTTGGCCGCCGAACTCTGAGATGCGACCCGAGGCGCCTTCCCGGTGTCGACATACGACCCGGTACTAAGCGAAATATCTTGCGTGACAGCGCTATTCGGCCAAGTCTTCTCTTCTCGCCAAGTGCCGGAATTGTCCTGCACCACCCAGTTCGGGTCCTTGACCTTCGGTTCGATGCCCTTCAAATGCTTGTCATAGAAGCGCATTACCTCATCGAACCAACCAGATCGACCCATCAGGAGCCGTCCTGAAGCATCGGTGTCGTTACCCCGGATGTGGTCGAAGGGCCCGATCCATCCGCGCTGCTCTCCCCGGTGATTCTTCAGGAAGGTTTCCATGTCTTCGGGCATGGTGTTCGGCTCGATCGTTCCCTGGGTGACGAAGATGGGGACCTTGGACCCTTTGACATTGGCGGCTAGGTTGCGCGCCTTCCAATAGTCGGAGTTCGGATCGGGGTTCTGGTTGTTGTTCATGTTGTTCGTCAAGCACTCGGGGTTGCGCTCTTCATACTTCGCGTTCTTCGCATAGCGAGCGGTGTCATCGGCCATGGGATCGATGGTGGCGATGCCGTTATAGCTGCTGGGCGTGTCCCGGTGATTCCATCGCGGAACCCCGTTCTGCCAGAGGTACTGGTACATGTCCCATACCGGTTCTTGCGCCACTACAGCCTCCAGGCCGGGGGTACGCATAGCGGCACCGGCCAATCCCGTCGAGGCGTCGTAGGACTTGCCATACATTCCGACCTTCCCAGTCGACCATGGCCGCGACTTGGCCCAGTTCACGGCGGTGGCAATATCAGCCTGCTCACCCGGACCGACCCAGTCCAAGCATCCGGTTGATCCACCGAAGCCGCGCAGGTCAACCATGACCACGGTGTATCCCTTCTTCATCAACTCGGCACCGTCGACCAGGTCCCGGAATCGCTCCGATGGCCCGACCGCCTCATACCCGTCGTTGCTGGTGGCGCCAGCGTGCGCAAAGTAGGAACTGACCGACAGGATGACCGGCGTCTTGGCCTTGGCCGGCAAGTGGGCCGGACGCAAGACATCCGCGTGCAGCTGGACACCGCCAGCTGAAGGGAAATATGCCTCGGTCCAGGCCGCCCCCTCGGGAACACGGACATTGTCTTCGTGGGTAACTGGGTCAGCCGCCTGCGCATCGTTCGCACTGACGAGTACCAACGCGGGCATGGACAGCGCGGCGGCGGCGGCGACCGCCACCGTGCGACGGATGGGAGACATGCGGGCTCCTTCACGAGCACTCGATTGTGTGGCATGGATCACATTAGGAGTTGCCCGCACCTGGCAGTGGAATAGCGTCGTCTAACTTTCGCCACTGCGACAGATTCGCCAGTCAGCATCAATGCGGCGAGCCTGCGCGCGCGTGCGCCCCGCATCCACAAGGATGCGAGGTTGTCTGCACGTTGCTGCAGACACGCATCGTCCAAATCCAGCAGGAGGCACACCGCCCCATGGCCACCAGCGAAGAGAAGATCGTCGACATCTCCGTTGAGGAGGAGATGGAGTCGGCTTTCTTGGAGTACGCGTATTCGGTCATCTACTCGCGAGCGCTGCCCGATGCTCGCGATGGGTTGAAGCCCGTTCAGCGCCGAATCCTCTACGCCATGGATGAGATGTCCCTGCGCCCCGACCGCCCGCACGTGAAGTCCTCCCGCGTGGTCGGTGAAGTGATGGGTAAGTACCACCCCCATGGGGACCAGGCGATCTATGACGCGTTGGTGCGCCAAGCCCAGGCATTCACCATGCGGCTGCCACTCGTGGATGGCCACGGCAACTTTGGCTCGCTCGACGATGGCCCGGCGGCACCTCGCTATACCGAGGCCCGAATGGCTCCGGCGGCCACATTGCTCACCACATCGCTCGATGAGAACACCGTCGAGTTCGTCCCCAACTACGACGATCAGTTCACTCAGCCGGGAGTGCTTCCTGCGGCCTACCCCAACCTCCTGGTGAACGGCGCCAGCGGCATCGCGGTCGGGATGGCCACGAGCATGGCGCCACACAATCTCGGCGAAGTCATTGCTGCGGCGCGTCATCTCATCAAGAACCCTGACTGCTCGCTCGATGACCTGATGAAGTTCGTTCCCGGGCCGGACCTGCCAGCAGGTGGTCAGATTGTCGGGCTCGACGGAATTCGCGACGCCTACCTGACGGGGCGAGGTTCGTTCCGGACTCGTGCCACCGTACGGATCGAGAAGACCTCTCCCCGGCGCAAGGGCATCGTGGTCACCGAGCTGCCGTATCTCGTCGGTCCGGAGAAGATCATCGATCGGATCAAGGACCTGCACCAGGCCAAGAAGTTGCAGGGCATCGCCGACGTCAAGGACCTGTCCGACCGCCATAGCGGTCTCAACCTCGTCATCGAGATCAAGAACGGGTTCAATCCGGATGCGGTTCTGGAGACTCTGTACAAGCAAACACCGCTCGAAGAATCTTTCGGCATCAACAACGTGGCGCTGGTCGAAGGTCAGCCGCGCACGATGGGGCTCAAGGAACTCCTGACCGTCTACGTCGAGTTCCGGATCGATGTCGTGCGCCGCCGCACCCAGTTCCGGCTCGACTCCCGCGAGCGCGACCTGCACCTGGTCGAGGGACTACTCACCGCGATTCTGGATATCGATGAGGTCATCCAGATCGTGCGGACCTCCGATGACGCCGGCGTGGCCCGCGAACGACTCATGACGGTCTTTGACCTATCTGAGATGCAGGCGACCTACATCCTGGATCTTCAACTGCGCCGACTCACCAAGTTCAGCCAGATGGAACTCGAAAAGCGTCGCGACGACTTGAGGTCCGAGATCGAGAAGCTTCGCGCGATCCTCGACGACGAAAAGCTGCTCCACAAGGTGGTGTCCGACGAACTGGCACAGGTTTCGAAAGATCACGCCACGCCCCGACGGACAGTGCTGCTGGAATCGGCTGGCGGACCTGCGACATCGGCAGCACCGCTCGAAGTCGCGGACGACCCGTGCGTGGTGCTGTTGTCCTCGACGGGGCTCCTTGCTCGCACGACAACAGGTGATCCCCTCGGTGTGAGCGGTACGCGCCGAAAGCACGACGCCATCGTCGGAACAGTCCACACGACCGCACGCGGTGATTTTGGTGTGGTGACCTCAGCGGGCCGGGTGGCACGCATCAGCGCTCTCGACCTGCCCACTCTTCCCCCAAGCAATGACGCTCCGAGCCTGTCCGGCGGGGCGCCACTCGCGGCTTACGTCAACCTCGACAAGGGCGAGCAACCACTCACGATCATCGGTCTTGGTGAGGACGCGCCGCAGGTGGCGTTGGGCACGCTGCACGGCGTCGTCAAGCGGGTGCTTCCCGACTTTCCCGCCGGCAAGGACAATTTTGACGTCATCTCGATGAAGGACGGCGATCGCGTGGTTGGCGCCGCACCCGCCCCCGACGGCACCGAGGTCGCCTTCGTGACCAGTCACGCACAACTCCTTCGCTTCCCCGCCGATCTGGTTCGCCCCCAAGGGCGTTCGGCCGGCGGCATGCAGGGAATCAAGGTCGCGGCGGGGGCGCATGTGGTGTCGTTCGGCGTCATCCGACCGGACGCCGACAATGTGGTGGTCACTATCGCTGGAGTGTCAGGGGCCATCCCCGGGACCGATGTCGGTTCGCTCAAGGTGACACCGCTCGAGGAATACCCACGCAAGGGCCGAGCAACCGGTGGCGTGCGCTGTCATCGTTTCCTCAGGGGCGAGGACGAGCTGCACGTGGCCTGGGTCGGACCCCAGCCAGCCCGCGCCGCAGGCACCACTGGCACCCCGATCGAGCTGCCGCCGGCCGACGGACGGCGCGATGGGTCGGGAATCACCGCTCCCGGGCCGATTAGCGCGATCGGAGGAGCCTCGAACTAGGCTCACTCACGTGACCAGCACACGACCAGACGCCTGTTCGGTGCAATGGGAGCAGGACGCCCCATCGGCGGCCGGCACCGCGTCCCCAGCGACCTTTTGGGTCGCCCTAGAGCAGCCGGGACCGTGGGGACGTGATGCCATCACCGCATCCCGGCTGGACGTCGGCCTCGGCAAGGAACTCGCAGCTCGTTGTGCTGACGCAGGCGGCCGGCTGCTCCTGATCAGAGAGCCCGGCCAACGCGCGGAGCAAGCCCTCACCGGACGTGCCCGCGTGCTCATCGCCGGGCGTCTGGCGAACGACCCCTATCTCCTCACCGGGTCAGTGACGTCCCCGGCCGACCTCCTCGACCTCCCGTTCGAGGCTCTGGTCGACCAGCCGCCGGGCATCGCCAGTGATGCGATACCAGATCTGACACTCGCCACCGAGCCCGCCTTGCTGGTGTGCACCAACGGGCGCCGGGATGTCTGTTGTGCGGTCCGCGGCCGACCCCTTGCCCACCACACCGCCATCGTTTTTCCAGGTCAGGTCTGGGAGTGCTCCCACACGGGCGGCCACCGTTTTGCGCCGACCGCGATCGCGCTTCCGTCTGGTCAGACGTGGGCTCGCCTTACCCCCGAACTGGCGGTGCGCGCCTTGGCAGCCGAAGGCGGCAATCGTCTTGACCCAGAACTTAACTCGCCGCACTACAACCGGGGCCGATCCTGCCTCCCCGCGCCAGCCCAAGCTGCGGAAGCCTGGTGGCGGTCGCGTACCTCCGAAGACCGCCTCGGTGGGCTGTCGTGGACCGTGGACGAGCGTAGCGGTGGCTTCCGGGTCGAGCTGAGCCATCAGGACGGTCGTACCGCGACTCTATGGGTCACCCACACTTCCGATCCGGGCGAGCGTTCGGACTCCTGCGGAAAAGCGATCGGCCCGACCCGCAGTTGGCAGGTCGAGCCGATCGAATAGCACAGCAGCGCGAGGGCTACTCCAAGTCGCCAGGATTGCGCATGTACGTCTTGCGTGAGTAGACCGCTCGGTTGAGGAACCACGTCACGGCAAAGAGGATCAGGCCCAGGAGCAACAACCAGCCGGCGATGACGTACTGCTCGTTGTCTCGACCGGACAGCTTGGGAAGCACCAAGAACGTGCAGGTGACCACACCGACGTAGGGCAGCCACGTTGGCGCACGAAAGGCGTCATCGGGCCCCGGATCGCGACGAAGGACCAACACCGCGACGTTGACCACGGCGAAGACCGCGAGTAGCAAGAGGGATGTGGTGCCGCCGAGGTTCTTCACCACGTTGCTTTCAGCCTGGCTCGTCACGTAGCTGATCAGACCAAAGGAGATCGCGGTCGTGAACAGAATCGCCACCCACGGGGTGCGACGCTTCGGGTGCACTTTGGCAAGAGGTGCGGGCAGAACGCCCTGATTAGCCATGCCGTACAGCAGACGGCTGGCCATCAGCATGTTGATCAGTGCCGAGTTCGCGACCGCGAACATCGAGATCCACGGCAGGATGTCCTCGATCGGCAGGTTTGGCGCACCGGCCTTCACCACTGACACCAACGGTGTTTCGTTGCCCTCGAGTTCGCTGAGCGGGACCAGGGCCACCGCACAGATCGACACCAGTACGTAGATCGCTCCGGTGATCCCAATGCCGGTCAGCATCATCTTCGGGAAGATCTTTGCTGGCTCCTTGGTCTCCTCGGCCATATTGACCGAGTCCTCGAAGCCCACCATGGCGAAAAACGCCAGGGAGGTCGCAGCCGTCACCGCGAGGAAGGTGTTCTTGTCGCTGGGGCTCTCGAAGATGATGACCTGCGAGAAGTCCGCACGGCCCTTCGTCATGGCAAACAAGCCGACGAAGATCACGAGCAACAGTCCCGAGAGCTCGACCATGGTGAGGACCACATTGGCTTTGACGCTCTCGCCGACACCACGCAGGTTGACCAGCATCACCAGCACCATGAAGCCCAGCGCAACCATCATGACCTGACTGGAGCTCGCCTCCCAGTCAAGGCCCGCGGCGAAGTTGGAGGCAAAAGCCCGCGACGCGGTCGAGGCTGACGTGATGCCCGAGCACATGACGGTGAACGCGACCAAGAAGGTCACAAAGTGGATGCCGAAGGCCTTGTGGATGAACGTGGCGGCACCGCCTGCTTGGGGGTACTTGGTCACCAACTCCAAATACGAGAAGGCGGTGATGGCCGCCACGATGAAGGCCACGAGGAAGGGCGCCCAGGCAGCCCCACCGACCTCTGCCGCCACTTCTCCGGTCAACGCATAGACACCGGTGCCGAGAATGTCGCCGACGATGAACAGCAGAAGGAGCTTTGGCCCCATCACGCGAATCAGGGCCGGTGACTCTTCCGATTCTGCGACAGACGCAGACGATTGCTCACTCATAGACCTGAGGGTGTCGGTCCGCGGCCTCAGTGTCCAGCAACTCCGCCGTCAAAGGTTCGGCGTGGCGCGCTCAGCGCGCCTTCGAGCATCAAATCTCACTCCTTGAGACGGCCGCAGCGGTCGCAACTTGCCCTGAGCCGCAAGCCTTACGCCGTGACCTGACCGTTACCTGAATGGGCCGGGTTGGCGTTCAGGGCGAAGGCCGGAATAGTCGTCGGTCGTGCCACTCATCGGGGGATCGGATGGCACGACTGTGTGTGCCGCCCGCGCGCACACGAAACACACCCGTAGAACTGACTGAGAAGGATCCGAATGAACCCGGCCCAGCGCCAGTCCGATTCCACTGACACGTTCGACGCCCCCGCGCCGGTACACCGGCGCACGAAGGCTCTGGCCGGGCTTGCCCTGGCCGTTCCCACCTCAATCGTGAGTGTTGGCCTAGCCACACCTGCCAACGCCGCGATCGTCCCTGCACAGCCGACCCACACGGCGGTCTCCTCTCCCGCGGTGGCCTCGGCCGCCAAAACCGCCACGCAGCCGACCCTGACGGTGCCCGCCGCACGCGGCGCGGCCAAGTCGGCATCTGGTCCGGTCCTTCGCTACGGGTCTAAGGGCACCGCGGTCAAGACCCTCCAGGGCAAGCTCAAGATCAGCCGCGATGGCTCATTCGGCCCGGCGACCCGTAGCGCGGTGAAGAAGTTCCAGTCCCGCAAGGGCCTGTCGGTCGATGGCGTCGTCGGTCCCAAGACCTGGGGCGCACTGGGCGGGTACTCCGGCTCTGGCAAGTCGAAGGGCGGCGGCTCCAGCTCGAGTTCGTCTTCCTCCGCGGTGAAGGTTGCCGAGCGCTACATCGGAACCCCCTACCGTTACGGCGGCAGCAGCCCCTCAGGCTTCGACTGCTCTGGTCTCACCAAACATGTCTTTGCCAAGCTGGGCAAGTCCCTGCCACGGTCAGCCCGCGCGCAGCAGGCGGCCGTGAAGCGCGTGGGTTCGCCAAAGCCTGGCGACCTGGTGTTCTACGGCTACCCGGCCTACCACGTGGGCATCTACGTCGGCGGCGGCAAGATGATCGACGCCCCGAAGCCGGGCACCAAGGTCACCCGCCGCGCCGTGTACCAGCCGGAGGTTTCTGGCTACGGCCGAGTCTGACCTTCGCACGTAGCACGTGACTGCGCCCCCTGACCGTGAGCGGTCCGGGGGCGCAGTGCGTCGTGTCTTAGGCCTGCGCAGCCTTGGCCTTCGCCTTCGCGGCTTTCTTGAAGTCGCGCACCTTCTGCAGCGAGTCCTCATCGACCACATCGGCGACGGACCGGAACGAGCCATCCTCGGCATAGGGACCGATAGTGTCGCGCCAGCCGTCATCGAGAGTCACCTCGAGTTGCTTGGCCAGCAGCGCCGCAAAGATGCGCGCCTTCTGGTCGCCATATCCGGGCAGCGCTTTCAATCGCTTAAGTAGATCGGCGGTGCTCTGCGCACTCCCCCAGATCTGGGCAGCGTCGCCGTCGTACTCATCGCGAACCACCACCGCGAGCTGCTGCACGCGCCCGGCCATGGAGCGCCCATAACGATGAATCGCCGGCGGTGTCGCACACAAGTCAGCGAACTTCTCCGGGTCAGCGGCAGCGATTTTCGCGGGGTCGAGGTTTCCGAACCGCTCCAGAATCTTGGCGGGGCCAGCGAAGGCACGCTCCATCGGGAACTGTTGATCGAGCAGCATGCCGACGAGCAGTCCGAAATGGTCGGTGCTGAGCACCCGGTCGGCGGTCTCATCCTGAGCAATCTGCAAGCTAGCCATGCTCGTACGGTATCGGTCGCCCGGTCACAAACTCGATTGCCTCGGCGGCCTCCGCCCTGGTGGAGTAGACCCCATGACAGATACCTCCGGCGCCGCCCGCGCAGCCCTGGACACACTCCCCGGCCTGGTCTGGTCGCCCTGGACCGAGGAGGACCTCCCCGACGTGAGCGCCATGCTCACCGCCGTCGAAGCAGTGGACAGCCCGAGCGAGCGACACTCTCTGGCGGAGCTTCAGGAGGACTTTGCTTCGGCAACCTACGACCTGGCGCGGGACTGTTTGCTCGCGCGTGGCTCCGCGGGCGATGTGGTGGCTATCGCCCGATCGATCTGCGCTGACGGGGATGTCACGGCGCGTCGAGCACTGCTGGCGGGTGCAGTCCGTCCCGACCGGCGCGGACTGGGCATCGGGCGGGCCATCATGGCCTGGCAGTTGGCCCATGCCCGAGCGTGGTTCACCAACGGGCGCACGCCCGAACACGAGTTGCTTCGCTTGAGAGTCTTCTCCGACTCCAAGGCCACGGCCGAGCATCGGTTGGCGGAACGCTGTGGGCTAACCCAGGCCCGCTTCTATGCTGAGCTGACCTTGCGCCTGCCCGCCGAGCCGGTCGCCGACCGCCATGTCGACGGGATTGAGTTGCGACCATGGCGCGAAGCCACGTCAGTCGCAACGCTCGCCGTCCGCAACGCGGCTTTCGCTGACTCCTGGGGCTCGGTCGAGACCACGGAGGATCGCTGGCTGGAACGACAACAGGCAACATCCTTTCGCCCGGATTGGTCATTCGTTGCCGTCGATCGCGAGACGGGCCAGGTCGTTGCCCTCCTGATGTCTTCGGCCTACGAGCAGGACTGGGAGCCACAGGGATTCACATCTGGGTACATCGACCTGCTCGGGACACTTCGGGACTATCGCGGCCGTGGCCTGGCCAGCGCGCTGATCACGCAGGCGATGCGAACCTTCCAACAGGCGGGTCTGGACGCCGCCGAGATCGGCGTCGACTCGGAAAACGAGAGCGGAGCGTTTGGGCTGTACACGAGCCTGGGCTTTGAGCAAACCAGCGGAACCGTTCAGTTCATGCGCGAGGAGTCATCGACCTAGGAACGCTCATCGACCGGGAACATTGGGCGTGAAATCCGCTGGTACGGAAGGCGTTTGAGATCTTGGTCCACACCGCCTGGAGTCAGCGCGAGCCGATGGCCGGCAGCGATCTCATGCAGGTCGGGCTCGAGATAGCCCATCTTCACCACGACAACGTCGATCTGGGCGTGAACTGGATGCAGACTCAGGCGTTCGTAGGATGACATCGCGTTGAACTGCATCCTGCGCTCAGTGAGCACGAGTGACAGGCCACTAAGTCGTAGGCTCAGGACGCGTCCTCCAGCAGGGTCATCCGCCCAGGCCTCTAGGACGCCATCTACCTCAATCGGGCCCGGCGCCCGGGCGTCAACACGACCCCCGACCGTTGCGCTCACCCGCTCCCCCACCGTCGCTCCAGCAAGGTGGTCGACAGTCTCGGGATCGACGATCGACACCAGCAACGCACGAACCTGACCGCTCACGATCTGCTCCTGAGCAAGCAGGTGCGCTAACGCAACGGTGACGTCATCGGCACCACCTGCGCCAGGGTTATCGCCCGAGTCACTAATGAAGAACGGACGCCGACCTTTCTGCACAGCAGCTAGCGCACCCTCCAGGCAGGTGCCGAAATCTCCTGCAGGAGAAACAAATTCAAACTCGCGACGAACTCGCCAAAAATGCTCGGCGAGTTCGTTCGCCGCACCATCGACCGCGCTCCGGTCCCACCCAGTGACGACCACTGCCCCACAACATCGCGGCTGATCCGCCCATGCGAACCCCACCCAGATCGCCGCATCAAGGAGTCCTTCGCGCTCAGCGACCGCGGCCACGGCGCCGTACAGCGACGCGGCTGGTTCGTCACGAGTGCTCGTCATCTCCCCCGGCAGCAAGACTGGTACATGCACCAACGCCTTCGCGGGGCGTTCACCAGAACGCAGGCACCGCACCAGGTTTCGGGCCGCTCGCTCGCGCGTCTCCCGAACATCTACATGGGGCGCGGTCCGATAGCAGGTCAGCAGGTCGCACGCTTGAAAGAGCTCTTCAGAGACATTCCCGTGCAGATCCATTGCGGCGCTGATGAGCGCCGCGTCCCCAATTACCACGCGCACCCGCGCCGCGAGATCGCCCTCCACGTCGTCGTATCCCTCGGCTGTCATCGCTCCGTGAATATCGAGAAGCACGCCATCGAGGCGGCCAGCAGCATCCAACCCGCCAAGGATCTCCGCACGCCAGGACTCGTATGCCTCCGGCTCAACCACCCCTCCGGGTAGGGCACCCGCATGCAGTATCGGCACCCACTCGACACCATCGGTCAGTTCTGAGTCACCATCACGCCACCAGTGGTAGCGCTCGAGTAGAGCTTCGCCGCGCGTGACGTGAAAATCCTCGGCAACGCTCCGGTGGGGACTGAAGGTGCTCGACTCGATGTGGACCCCGGCGACAGCGATGCGCATCTCGCCATACTAGGCGGGTGCCAAACCCTCAAATCCCGGTGATCGTCGAAGTCTGCGTCGGAGATGTGCACAGCGCAATCGTGGCGGCAGAAGCAGGCGCCGACCGGCTTGAACTGTGCGCCGACCTCTCCGTGGGCGGCACCACCCCAAGCCTAGGAACGGTCCGAACTGTCCTGCGCCACACCAGGACACCACTTCGTGTCATGGTTCGACCGCGGGGCGGAGACTTCCACTTCGCGACGTCGGAGGCCGAGGCCATGCGGACCGACATCGCGGCGCTGCGCACGCTGGACACAGACCGGATCGAGGTTGTCACCGGTGGCCTCACCAGCGCCCGGCACCTCGACATTCCGCTGATGAAGTCACTGGTGGATGAGGCTGGACCCCTCCCAGTGGTGTTTCACAAGGCCTTCGACGAGATCGATGACCAGGAGGAGGGCCTGGAGACCTTGGTGGACCTCGGGGTGACCTCGCTGCTGACCTCTGGCGGTGCCGCCACGGCACTCGAAGGCGCTGCGCGATTGCACACCCTGGCGCAGCGCGCCCGCGGTCGTCTTCGACTGACGGCCGCGGGCGGAATCCGCGCGCACAATGTCGCGCAGGTCCTACGTCACACCGGGATCGGCGAGATCCACTTCAGGTCTCCGTCATCGGGCTCACCCGAGACCACCGACCCCGGCGGCGTACACGCTGTGCTAGAGGCCCTCAGCCCTTCTGGCCGTACGGGTCCGCCGCACCCTGGGCCGCGGCGATAAAGGCTCCACGGTTCTTCTCCCAGAAGCCGTCCATACAGGAGTACGCGGGGAAGAACCCTCCGCAGGTTCCGCTGCTGCCGCCGACCTCGAAAGTGTAGCCAGCGACGCCGAGTCGGCCGTACGCCCAATCATCAGTACCACCAGGGGCGGTATAGCCCACCGTCTCCCCGGCCGTACCCAGCCGATACTTGTTGAACGCTGTCATCTTCTTGCCCAGCGTCTTCAGCGCCGCCGCATCCGGCGCCTTGGTCGTGTTGGTAAATGAGTACGGATGAATGACGTAGTTGCCGTAGGCATGCAAGGTCAGGAACACACCACTCGCCCCGGGTTTCACCGCTGCCTTGTAGTCGTCGTCCTTCTTGTCCGGGTACACCTTGGCCAAGAAGCCCTGAACTGCCTGAGTCTCCGGCTCCGAAGCCGCCTTGACTCCAGGGAAGGTCTGACCACACGCCGTTCCCTCATTGGGGTCCCAGGCGAGGTCGGAGTTGCGGTTTAGGTCAACTCCTGCCTGGCGAAACGCGCTGGTACCGCCGCACTTCGCCTCATCGGCCGAGGTGTAGTTCATGTTTTTGCGCTGGGAAATAGGTCGATCCGGGCGCGAAGCCACCTTGTCCACGCCGTCGGGGTTCGCGATCGGAATCACCCACAACTCCCGCGTCTTGCGCAGTTGGACGATCTCCGGATCAGCAGAGGTGGTCAGCTCATCGATCCAGCGGTATGCCAACTCACCGGTCGACACCTCGCGGGCGTGGATCTGCCCCATGAGGACCATCTTGGGCTTCCCGGCAGTCGACAACGAGCACGCCTTGTCAGCGGACTCGGTGATGCAGACCGCCTGAATGTCGTGGCCGCCCTTCCCCGTGGTCTTGAGGTAGGAGTCGCCAATGTCGTGGACCTTAGCCAACGTGGGGTGATCCGCTGCCACCTTGGCGTTGTGCGCCTCGTGCGCGGCCACGGTGTGATACCCGCCGTAATACGTGCCCGCCGCGGCGCGCGTGGCCTGCTTGGGTACGGGCGCATACAGGCTGCTGCGGTAGGTCACCTGGTAGCCGCGGTCCCGCAACTCTTGGGCTCCGCGTGAGTCCGTGGCGACCTCCGCTCCACCTGAGGTGGCGCGCGTGATGTCAGCACCAGTCGCCTTGAGCTGAGACAGGCTGCGGTTCCCCTCCAAGGAAACCTGGTAGTAGCCTTCGCCATCCTGGCTCACTGACTCGGTCCCGGCTGATGCCGTGACGGTCGCGGTCACCAGGGCGGCGACCGAAAGGGTGGCCGCCAAGCCGAGAGCGCGTCGCTGGGTTCTTTTCATGTGGACCTCCGTGGGTAGGTAGTCCTATCCACCTATCCCGGACGACGTCCAGTCAACGAATCCAACCGAGTCCATACGGTCTCTTGGCCAAGAATTGACCCTGCCCTGACCCGGTGCCGAACATAGCTATCAATGCATGGAATTCAGGCGTCGATACGTTCTCGGTCAAGGCGTGCGGCTGACCCGATCAAGAAGTCCTTTCGTGGCGCCACGTCACTGCCCATCAACAGGTCGAAGACGCGCTCCGCCCCCTCGGCATCTGCCATCGTGACGCGGCGAAGCGTACGGCGCGCAGGATCCATCGTGGTCTCGGCCAATTGATGGGCATCCATTTCGCCGAGGCCCTTATAGCGTTGCATGGGCTTGAGGTTGCGACCCTTCTTTTGCAACCCCGACACGACCCGTCGCATCTCGTCCTCGGAGTAGGTGTAGATCACCTCGCCTTTCTTCCGGCCGGCCGCCGACGTCTCGATCCGGTGCAACGGCGGCACCGCGGCAAACACCCGGCCAGCCTCGACCATCGGCCGCATATAACGGAAGAAAAGCGTCAGAAGGAGGGTGCGAATGTGGGCACCATCCACATCGGCGTCGGTCATCAAGATGACCTTGCCGTAGCGCGCCATCTCCAGGTCGAAGGTCCGGCCGGACCCGGCGCCCAACACCTGAATGATCGCGCCGCATTCGGCGTTCTTGAGCATGTCGGCCACCGAGGCCTTCTGCACGTTGAGGATCTTTCCGCGGATCGGCAGCAGGGCTTGGAAGTCACTGCTACGCGCGTCTTTGGCAGTTCCCAGTGCGCTGTCGCCCTCGACGATGAACAATTCCGTGCGGTCCGTCTCGGTGCTACGGCAGTCCTTCAACTTGCCGGGCAGCGAGGAGGACTCCAAGGCGTTCTTTCGGCGTTGGGTTTCTTTGTGCTGACGTGCCGAGATCCTCGTCTTCATCTCGGACACGACTTTCTCCATAACCTGGAGAGCCTGCGCCTTCTCGTCGCGCTTGACCGCCGTCAACCGGGCGGTCAATTCCTGCTCGACGGTCTTGCTCACGATCGACCGGACGGCAGCGGTGCCCAGCACTTCCTTGGTCTGGCCCTCGAACTGCGGTTCCGCGAGGCGGACCGTCACCACGGCTGTCAGACCGGCCAGGATGTCGTCCTTGTCAACCTTGTCGTTGCCGACCTTGAGCTTGCGGGCGTTGACCTCAAGTTGCTTGCGGAACACCTTGAGCATCGCCTGCTCGAAGCCCGCGACGTGGGTGCCGCCCTTCGGGGTGTCAATGATGTTGACGAAGGACCGCACCGTGGTGTCGTAACCGGTTCCCCAGCGCAACGCAATATCAACGTTCGCGGTGCGCTCGACTTCTCGCGACACCATGTGTCCACGCTCGTCCAGAGTCGGAACGGTCTCGGCAAAGTCACCCTGCCCCCGAAGCCGCCATACCTCAGTCACGGGCGGGTCGGAAGCCAAGAACGACGTGAACTCGGCAATGCCACCGTCGTGCTCGAACACCTCCTCGTGGGGGCCTTCCTCCCCCGGCGTTCCCGGCAGGCCGCGCTCGTCGCGGATGACCAACTTCAGGCCAGGCACGAGGAACGAGGTCTGGCGAACGCGGCGTACCAAACCGTCGTAGTCGAACTGTGCGCCTTGGAGGAAGATTTGAGGGTCCGCCCAGTAGCGAATACGCGAACCACTCTCGCCCCGCTTGGCCTTGCCAACGACCTCGAGTTCGCTGCCCTTCTCGAAGGGCGTGAACGGGGCATCGGGATCCGGACCAGACGACGGGTCATCGAAGATGCCTGGCTCACCGCGGTGGAAGCTCATCCGGTAGACCTTGCCGCCCAGCGTGACCACACAGTCCAGACGTCTCGACAAGGCGTTGACCACGGAGGCGCCCACACCATGCAATCCACCCGACGCCGCGTAGGCACCGCCACCGAACTTCCCGCCCGCATGCAGCTTGGTGAAGACCACTTCGACACCGGTCAGACCGGTGCGTGGCTCGACATCGACCGGAATACCCCGGCCGTTGTCGGTAACTTCAACCGAACCGTCGGCGTGCAGGGTGATATTGACTTGGTCGCAGATTTCAGCAAGCGCCTCATCGACCGCGTTGTCGATAATTTCCCAGAGGCAATGCATGAGCCCTCGGGAATCGGTCGTCCCGATGTACATGCCCGGGCGCTTACGCACCGCTTCGAGGCCTTCCAGCACTTGGAGGTGCCGTGCGGAGTACTCGGAAGCTGCGGACGTGCTCTTTTTTGCGGTTCGGGTGGTCACCATCGGAGGTTAACTCTCGGCGCCGACAGGGTCCGCTAGGCACTCCGCGGACGACACGACCCACGCCATCACCATCGTGTGACTCACACCACACCGGTGAAACCTACCGCGCGGGAATCACCTCTCGTGGTTGACTGTTGCCACCATCAGGACAACAAAACCCGGATGAAGGCAACTTTTCCGGACCGACGTTCGTCCTAGTAGGTAACCGGCCTTCTCGGAGGCCGCACACGGCGCTCCCTGCGCCACACGAGAGGATGGCAGACATGACGACCGCACTGGCCCCCACCCTCACCGCCGCCGACCGTTGTGACCGGTGCGGTGCCCAAGCATTCATTCGCGCCCGACTCACGGGCGGCAGTGAACTTCACTTCTGTGCACACCACGGACGTGCGCACCTTGAAGCCCTCCGCGGCATCGCTGAGGAGATCGTGGATGAGACCGAGCGTCTCCACGCCCAAGAGCAGGCAGCCGTCACGGAGGTCTGACCTTCACCCGCTTCATCAAGAACCCCCGGCATGGATGCCGGGGGTTCTTATATGTCGTCAGCGCCGTACGTTGCTCCCATGGAAATCGTCACTGTGCTCGCTGTACTCCTGGTCGCTGTAGGCATCGTCGGCCTGGTCATCCCCGTGCTCCCCGGGCTCTTGCTGACCGTGCTGGGCGTCTTCGTCTGGGCGCTCGAACGAAATGACTCTGCTGGCTGGACCGTGTGGGGGATCTGCGTGGCAGTCGCCGTGATCGGCTGGGTGCTTCAGTACGCGATCCCTGGGCGGCGGCTGAAGGCGGCGGGCGTACCCACCAGAACCCTCGTGGGTGGTGCCATCCTCGGCGTCATCGGGTTCTTTGTGATCCCGGTTGTCGGTCTCTTCGTCGGGTTCGTCCTTGGCATCTTCCTAATGGAGCGCCTACGGCTCGACACGGCGGACGCCTGGGCGCAGACCAAGGTCGCACTCAAGGGTGTGTTGATGAGTATCGGGATTGAGCTGTGCGCCGCACTGGTCGTCGCGACAACGTTCGTGGTGGGCTTGCTCGCCACTCGCTGACTCGGCGAGTCTTACCAGCCGCCACCTTCGCGGCGCCGACGCTCCCAGCGTTCCTCCATGCGCTGCATGAAGGTGCCGGACCGAGCGGATGAGGAGCCTGACCCGGAGCGACCGAACCGCGCGCTCAGGCCACCTGCTGAGCGTGGCGAGTGCTTCTTGACATCGCCGTTCTCAGTGACCGTTCCCAATGTGGCCTTCTTCTGGCCCGGGGTCATGGCATAGACAGCGCCCGCCACCATGAGGGCGAATCCAATACCACCGACCCAGACCAACGAACTCCCCACACCTAGCAGCACCACTCCAAGTCCAAGCAGGAGCGTCAGCGCGCCCAGGACTAACCGGGTACGGGTACGGGCATGCCCTGGGTCCTCTGCGAGGCGTCCCGCAAGTTTGGGGTCGTCGTCGTAGAGCTGCTGCTCCATCTGGTCGAGCAGCCTTTGCTCGTGCTCAGAGAGCGGCATCGGCGACACCTCCATTCATCTGGTCGTTCGCGAACTGCGGAAGGGTTCTTACTCCAGGATAGGTCGCCAGCGTTCGCGGTGGTAGGCCCCCGCCAACCACGGCATCTGCTAGACGTCACGTCAATCTAACGGGTCGGCCTGGTGGGAGGTTCCTCGAGGAGTGAACATCCTGCGGCGAGGTCGCGAAAAGACATCCTCGCTTGGGTGTCGCGGGCTAGAGTCGCGGCGTTGCCCATCCGAGCGTGAGGTCCCTCTATGCGTCCCGCCAGTCCCCTGCGTACCTTGCTCGCCGCCGGAACCGCGACCGCGGCCTGTGCTGCGACCTTCGTCGTGAGTCCCTACGCCGCGAACGCCACCGCGCACGCCACGATCGCGCAGATTCAGGGCGCGGCACACCGTTCGCCGTTGGAAGGCAACGCAGTCACCGATGTTGTCGGCGTCGTCACCGCAGCCCAAGGCAGCGGATTCTGGATGCAGTCCGTTCGCCCGGATAATTCGCCTGCGACCAGTGAGGGCCTCTACGTCTACACGCGGCAGGCGCCGACAGTGAAGGTGGGCGACCGGGTCAGTGTGGCTGGCACCGTCTCTGAATACCGCGCTGGCAATGCGGTCGAGAACCTCACGACCACGCAACTTATCGAACCCACTGTTGCCATCAAAGCATCTGGCCGCGCTCTCCCCCGGCCCGTGGTCCTCGGAGTCGACCGCACCGCGCCTCAGCAGCAGATCAAGGATGGCGACCCTGGCGATGTCGAGCTCGCCGATGTCCGGTTCGCCCCACAGCGCAACGCGCTGGATTTCTATGAGTCACTCGAGGGCATGCGTACCGGCGTCCGCGACGCGGTCGCGACCGGTCCCACCAACACCGGCTTCGGCGAGCTCGCTGTCGTTCCCGGGCAGAAGGTGCAGGCAACCCGGACGCGCGCTGGCGGGGTGGCATACAACGGCTATCAGCGCCCCAATGCCATGCGGGTCATTCTCGATGACCCGTTGCTCGCTGACGATATGCCGGTGGCCAACGTGGGCGACACGCTCCCAGGAACCTCGGTCGGCGTCTTGGACTACGGCTTCGGCAACTTCAAACTGCTCCTGACCGCCACACCTCGCCTGCGGTCCCAGCCAGCAGAGCGAGAGGTCACCCGAAAACCGAGCAAGAACGAAGTCTCCTTCGCCACCTTCAACGTCGAAAACCTCAGCCCATCCGATCCGTCGACCAAGTTCTCGCGACTGGCCCAGCAGATCACGACCAATCTGCGCAGCCCCGACGTCTTGGCCCTGGAAGAAATTCAGGACAACAGCGGCTCGCAGGATGACGGCGTGGTGTCCTCGTCAACGACCGTGTCCACACTTGTTGCCGCCATCAAGGCAGCGGGAGGTCCGACGTACGAGGCCCGCTCGATCGACCCGGAAGACAAGGTCGATGGCGGGCAGCCGGGCGGAAACATCCGAACGGTCTTCCTGTATCGGCCGGACCGCGGGATGGACTTCGTTGACCGTTCTGGTGGGGATGCCACGACCCCGACGCTGGTGCAGGGCCGGGGAGGACGTACCGCGCTCTCGATTTCTCCGGGACGCATCGACCCCGAGCACCAGGCCTGGGATGACTCCCGTAAGCCACTCGTCGGGGAGTTTCGGTTCCGCGGTGAAAGCTATTTCGTCATCGCCAACCACTTTGCGTCCAAGGGCGGCGACCAACCCCTCTTCGGCCGGTTCCAGCAACCAACCCGGTCCAGCGAGGTGCAGCGCCACCAGCAGGCCCGAGTGGTCCGCGGCTTCGTGACCAAGTTGCTCACCGCTAACCCGAAGGCGAACGTCTTGGTCGTGGGTGACCTCAACGACTTCGAGTTCAGTACGACCACTGACACGTTGGTGGGACAGGGCAAGTCACGCCTGACCGACCTGCCGCGCACACTGCCCGCTCGGGATCGTTACAGCTACGTGTTCGACGGCAACAGTCAGGTTCTCGACCACATTCTGACCAGCCGTGGACTCGACCGGAAGGGTGTGAACTACGACATCGTGCACACCAACAGCGACTTCCACGACCAGGACTCCGACCACGACCCGCAGATCGTCCGAGTCCGCGCCAGTCGCTGAGCCAACGCCGGTCGCTGAGCCAACGCCGGTCGAGCCGCACACTTCTCAACGCCGGTCGAGCCGCACACTTCTCAACGCCGGTCGAGCCGGCGGGAACGAAGTGACCGGCGTGTCGAGACCACAGGCCTCGACACGGCTCGCGCTAGCGCGCTCGCCTGCTCGACCAGCGTTATTGTGGCCGCGCTAGCGCGCTCGCCTGCTCGACCAGCGTTGTTGTGGCCGCGCTAGCGCGCTCGCCTGCTCGACCAGCGTTGTTGTGGCCGGGCGAGCGCTCGCCTGCTCGGCCAGCGTTATTTGGGCGTGTGGTGTTAGCCGCCGATGGCGGACATGGGCCGATCTGGCTGCACGAAGCTGAGGTCGTCGATGCCGTGGCCGGCGCGCTTACGGGCCATTTCGCCCGTGATCGCCGCGGCGATGTCCTCATCGCTTGCCCCGCCTCGCAGCAGGGCGCGCAAGTCCTCTTCGCGGCGGGAGAACAAGCAGTTGCGCACCTGACCGTCCGCTGTGAGACGTACCCGGTCGCAGGCCCCGCAGAACGGACGCGTCACGCTGGCGATGATGCCGACAGTCTGTGGGCCGCCGTTCACGAGGAAACGTTCTGCTGGCGCGCTACCGCGTGCCGAGTCGGGCATCGGCGTCAGGGTGAACCGCTCCCCCAACCGCGCGTGGATATCGTCGGCGGTGATCATCTCCGAGCGTTCCCAAGCGTGCTGGGCGTCCAACGGCATTTGCTCGATGAAACGCAGTTCGTAATCACGATCGAGACACCATTGCAGCAGATCTGCGATGCCATCCTCATTGACACCCGGCATGACCACGGAGTTGACCTTGACTGGCGTCAGACCTGCGGCCGCCGCGGCAGCCAGTCCCTTTTCCACGTCGGCGAAGCGATCGCGCAGCGTCAACTTTTTGAAGGTCTCAGCATCTTGGGTGTCGAGCGAGACGTTGACGCGGTTCATTCCAGCGTCGGCCAACCGGCCCGCGAGCCGATCCAGGCCGACGGCGTTGGTGGTCAGCGCCATCTGTGGACGCGGGGTGAGTTCACCGACTCGTCGGACCACATCGACCAGAGACCGACGCAACAACGGCTCACCGCCGGTAAATCGCACCTGTCGAACGCCGAGCTCAACAAAGATGCCGATCAGCCGAACCATCTCGTCGTCATCGAGCATTTCTGGCTTGGCCATCCACGGCAGGCCCTCAGCAGGCATGCAGTAGGTGCACCGCAGGTTGCAGCGATCGGTGACCGATACGCGGAGGTCGCGGGCGACCCGTCCATACCGGTCGATGAGGGCCCCTTCGGGACGTGACGTCCCGGAAACGGCGATCGACTCAACCTCTGTCATAGATTCAGTGTCCCACCACGTACTCTCGGGCCGTGCTCCGCCTGCTGACGACTCGCCGCTGGATGGCCTGGTCGGCCGCCGCCGTGGTGGCGTCGGTCGGGTGCTTCTTTCTGGGTGGATGGCAGTGGAATCGGTGGGAGACGAGGCACGCTTCCCAGACCACCATCACGAACAATTACGATGCCGAACCCGCGCCGCTACGGGAAATCCTGCCCGATGACAGCGCGTCGGTGACCTCGGATCTTCGCTGGCGCCGAGTCAAGATGTCAGGTACCTATGACTCCGACCATCAGGTCCTGGTCCGCAACCGTCCGCTCGATGGGACCTACGGATTCCAGGTGCTCGTCCCGTTCCAGATGGCGGACGGTTCCACGGTATTGATCGATCGCGGCTGGTTGCCCAACGGCGCTTCCGCCGCCGAGCCGCCGCCTATTCCACCGGCGCCAACTGGCGAGGTCACCGTCACGGGTTGGCTCCAACCAGTTGAAAACGACCTCGGCAGAACCGCAGTCAACGGGCAGGTGTCGTCGATTAGGCCGAATCTCGTGGAAGCACAGGGCGGCCCAAAGATGTTGCCGTCGGCGTACGTACGGATGGCGTCCGAAACTCCGGCACCGCAGACCCGTCCAGAACCTCTCGGCAAGCCAGACCTCGGCGGCGCCGCCGGAATCAACCTGTCGTATGCGGTCCAGTGGTGGCTGGCGATGGTGGCCTTCCCGCTCCTGGTCATTTTCGCCGCTCGCCGCGAGCTACCCGGGCGCAAGCCGTCAACGCCCCGGCCGAAAAAAGTACGTATCTGGGATGAGGAAGACGCCTAACGCCAGCGGCGCGTGCGGCGCAACGTCTCAGCCTGCCGCCTGGTCAACACCAGGCGTCGCATCGCGGAACTGAGTCCGATACAAGTCGCTGTAGAGACCGCCGCGCGCCAGCAGACTGCGGTGGTCGCCGCGTTCCACGACTCGCCCTTGATCCATCACCAAAATCTGATCGGCGTCCCGAACCGTCGAGAGTCGGTGCGCAATGACCACGGAGGTCCGGTCTCTCAGGGCAGAGTCGAGCGCTCGCTGGACCGCCGCCTCCGACTCGCTGTCCAGATGTGCGGTGGCCTCATCGAGGATGACCACCGAAGGCGCCTTGAGCAACAGCCGGGCAATAGCCAGCCGCTGCTTCTCCCCTCCGGAAAGCCGGTGGCCGCGGTCGCCGACCACCGTGTCGAGGCCTTCCGGGAGTCTCTCGATGAGGTCCCAGACCTGCGCTGACCGAAGCGCCTTCTCCACGTCGCGGTCGTCGGCATCGGGCGCGGCGTACAGCAAGTTGGCGCGGATGGTGTCGTGGAACAGGTGGGCATCCTGGGACACGACACCCAGCCGATCCCGCAGATCGTCACTGGACACATCGCGCACGTCCACACCGCCCAGGCTGACTGAGCCCTCCGTCGGGTCGTAGAGCCGTGCCATGAGTCCGGTCAACGTCGTCTTGCCGGCGCCACTTGGTCCCACCAGGGCGACCAACTGACCCGGTTTGATCTCCACATCGATGTCCTGCAGTACGGTCTCGCTCGCCCCACGGTCGCCGGTGACATCACCTTCGAGCGACTGCAGCGAAACCGCATCTGCCGCCGGATAGTTGAACTCAACGCCCTTCAGACGCAGCCCGAGGGCGCCGTCCGGGAGGTCCTTCGCAGCGGCCGGCTCCGGGACGCTGGGCTTGAGGTCGAGAACCTCGAAAACGCGCTCAAAGGACACGAAGGCGGTCATCACATCGACCCGAGCGTTGGACAGGGTGGTGAGCGGGCCATACAGCCGAGCGACGAGCAAAGCCATCGCGACCAGGGTTCCCAGCGTGAGAGTCCCTTGCACGACCAGAACGCCGCCTGCGCCGTAGAGCACCGCGGTCGCAAGCGATGCCATCAGCGTCAACCCTGCCATGAAAATTCCGCGGTTGAGCGCGATAGAGATCCCGGCGTCCCGCACCCGAGCCGCGCGCTCGGCGTACTCCACATCCTCTTGACGGGGGCGACCGTACAACTTGACCAGGAGCGCACCCGACACGTTGAAGCGCTCGGACATCCGGGAGCCAAGGTCAGCGTTCTGCTCCATCTGAAGCCGGCTCAGTGCTGCCAGTCGACGCCCCATGCGCCGGGTCGGGAGTAGCACGATCGGCACGATCATCAGGGCCAGGAGGGTCAGCTGCCAGGACAGCGCGAGCATCATGCCCACCACGATGGCCAGGCTCAGGACGTTGCTGACGACGTTGGCGAGCACCGAAGTGAAGGCCTGCTGGGCGCCCACCACATCGGAGTTCAAGCGGGTCACCAAAGAGCCCGTCTGCGTTCGGGTAAAGAAGGCAATCGGCTGACGCAACACATGCCCAAAGACCTCGCGACGGAGCTCGAAGATCAGCCCCTCGCCCACTCTGGAGGACATCCAGCGCAGCAGGACGGCGAGGCAGGCATTGACGATCGCGACCAGCGCTACGACCAAGGCCAGACGCACAATCAATCCGGTGTCCTCCTTGGCGACGCCATCGTCAAGGATCCGCTTAAGCAGTAGCGGCGTCGCCAAGAGGAGGACAGAGTCGACCAGGGTGACCGCCAGGAACACCACGATCCGTAGCCGAGCCGTGCGGGCATAGCCCATCACCCGGCGCGCTGTTCCCGGCCTCAGGCGAGCGCCTTTCACTTTGTCGGCTTGGCTGATGGAATTCATCGCCATCCACGCCCCACCGGGCACACTCATACAGACTCTTTTCTCATACGGACCAGACTGCTTGTTCAAGTCCGCTTGAGGTCAAGTCATTCCCCGGAACCGACTAAAGCGCTCAGCAGTCGAGCCTGTGCGGTGCGCTCAGCCAGGTGCTGCTGCGCGGGCGAGGCGACTTCAGCCGAACGCAGGAGTGCCTTCAACTCACGCACGGCGTTGGGGTTGTTGGACAACACCGCATCGGCCAGGTCACGGGTGCACTCAGCGAGCTCGGCCGCTGGCACCTTGATCGACGCAAGACCCCAGTCCACGGCCTGCTGAGCGCCGATTGACCTGCCGGTGAGGCACACCTCAAGGGCACGGGAATACCCGATGAGCTGGACGAGCGGATGGGTACCGGTGAGGTCCGGCACCAGGCCCAGCGAGGTTTCGCGCATCGCGAACTGGACGTCATCGGCCACGATCCGCAGATCGCAGGCGAGCGCCAGTTGAAACCCGGCTCCGATCGCATGCCCCTGCACGGCAGCAACAGTGATGGCGGGAACTTTCCGCCAGATCGCGAATCCCTCTTGGTACTGCGCGATCTCGTCGGCGAGCCCATCGCCCGCCGTCAGGGCTTGCGTTGGAAGGTCGCGTTCACCCGGCACCCCGCCGGGAGTAAGCGCAGCCCGGTCGAGACCGGAGGAGAAGCTCGGTCCCTCCCCCCGGATCACGACCACCCGAACGTCTTCGGGGAGGTTGTGCCCAATCTCAGCCAGAGCAATCCACAGGCTCGGGATCTGGGCGTTGTGGCGTGTGGGGTAGTCGAGGGTCACCGTCATGAGCGGGCCGTCACGCTCGACGCGCAGACGATCGTGCGGACGGTCCGAAGTTGGCATCTCAGTCACCCCTGCAGCCTACTGAGTCGGCGTGTCGTGCTAGTTGGACACGCCATTCACTAGCACGACACGCCCACTCAGGTGCACAGCAGCCGTGCCAGGTTTTGCCTCAGGCGAGTTCGACCAAGTCCGCGTAGCTAGGGCTCCACAGGTCCTCGACACCATCCGGTAGCAGGAGCACGCGCTCGGGCTCCAACGCCTCGACCGCGCCGTGGTCGTGGGTGACGAGCACAACAGCACCCTCGTACGTCTTCAGCGCCCCCAGGATTTCCTCGCGCGAGGCGGGGTCCAGGTTGTTCGTGGGCTCGTCGAGCAACAAGACGTTGGCCGAGGAGACGACAAGCAACGCCAGGGAAAGTCGGGTCTTCTCTCCACCGGAAAGAACGCCCGCGGGCTTCTCGACGTCATCGCCGGTAAAGAGGAATGATCCCAGGACCTTTCGCACCTCGGTCTCACCCAGATCCGGAGCGGCGGACTTCATGTTCTCCAACACCGAACGCGAGGTATCGAGGTTCTCGTGCTCCTGGGCGTAGTAGCCAAGTTTGAGGCCATGACCAGGGATGATCGCCCCTGTATCTGGCTCATCGGAGCCCGACAACACCCGCAAGAGAGTGGTCTTTCCTGCGCCATTGAGACCCAACACCACGACGCGCGAGCCTCGATCGATCGCCAGATCCACGTCAGTGAACACCTCAAGCGAGCCGTACGACCGCGACAGCCCCTCGGCCATGAGCGGCGTCTTGCCGCATGATGCCGGCTTCGGGAAGCGCAAGCGCGCCACCTTGTCGCTCTGTCGAGATCCTTCGGCGCTCGCGAGCATCTTCTCGGCCCGTCGCGCCATGTTTTGCGCAGCGGTCGCCTTGGTGGCCTTCGCCCGCATCTTGTCCGCTTGCGCCATCAATGCGCCAGCCTTCTTCTCAGCGTTAGCGCGTTCCCGATGGCGCCGACGCTCGTCGGTCTCACGCTGCTGCAGGTAGGCCTTCCACCCCACGTTGTAAAGGTCGACCTCGGCGCGGTTGGCATCAAGGTGGAAGACGCGGGTCACGACGTTGTCGAGCATCTGCACGTCGTGGCTGATGATGATGAGTCCGCCACGGTAGGTCTTGAGGTAGTCCCGGAGCCACACCACCGAGTCGGCGTCGAGGTGGTTGGTCGGCTCGTCCAGCAGCAGGGTTTCGGCTCCCGAGAACAGAATTCGGGAAAGCTCAACCCTTCGCCGCTGGCCTCCAGACAAGGTTCGCAGCGGCTGATCGAGGATGCGATTCTCCAGACCGAGGCTCGAGGCCATCGCTGCTGCCTCTGATTCGGCCGCGTACCCACCCTGGTTGGTGAACTCTTGGTCGAGGCGGGCATACCGTCGCATGGCCTTGTCGCGGCGATTCTCATCTTCGTGGGCCATCCCGATCTCCGCGGCGCGCAACTGCTCGGTAATCACATCGAGCCCCCTGGCCGACAGGATGCGCGACCTGGCCGTGACGTCAAGGTCTCCGGTACGCGGGTCCTGCGGCAGGTAGCCGACCTCGCCACTACGTGTCACCTGGCCCACTGCGGGAGCTCCCTCACCTGCAAGGACCTTGGTCAATGTCGTCTTGCCGGCGCCATTGCGCCCGACCAACCCCACTCGATCCCCCGGCGCGACCCGAAAGGTGGCCCCGGACAAGAGCAGCCGTGATCCGGCGCGCAGCTCGATGTCGGTGGCGGTAATCACAAGAACTCCTGGGTAGGTATGGGCAGTCTGTTGACGGCGGGCAGCAGAAGGACGCCGTCGCTCACGGCAGACCGGCGTCCCTCACGTACGGCTAGTCTACGGTCGAGCCCGCTGGTGGCTCGACCGACTTTCCCCGCCTACGTGGAGGTTCCCCGTGTCGTTTAACGATGGCGCCAATCTCGATACTTCTCAGGTCGGTTCAGGTGGGGGTGGCGGCGGCCGCGGAGGCGGGGGCCGGATGATCCCCGGAGGCGTGGGAGTCGGCGGTATTGGAGGCGTCATTCTGCTGGTGCTGTACCTGTTTTTCGGCGATGCCCTCTCCGGCGGCGGCGGCGGCCAGCCCGGTGGGCAGCCCGACCCGCAGGGAATGAACGTGCAGAGTGTCGACGCAGCGGGCACCGGCAGCGACCAGGTCTCCCAGCAGATCAATCAATGTCAGACCGGCGCGGACGCCAACAAGGATGACACCTGTCGGGTGATCGGCACGGTCAACAGCGTCCAGGATTTCTGGAGCAAGCATCTTCCGGAGCACGGCAAGGACTACACCCCAGCCAAGACGATCCTCTACCAGGGTCAGACACAGACCCAGTGCGGCACTGGCTCTTCGCAAATGGGCCCGTTCTACTGCCCGCTGGATCAGCAGGTCTACATCGACGTCTCGTTCTTCAATGACCTGTCAACGAACTACGGCGCCGACGGCGGCACGCTCGCCCAGATGTACGTCGTGGCCCATGAGTACGGACACCACATTCAGCAGCTCACTGGATCTCTCGGCCGCGCGCAGCAGGATCCGCAAGGACCGCAATCTGGTGCAGTGCGAACGGAATTGCAGGCCGACTGCTACGCCGGGCTGTGGGTACGGCACGCCGAGACGACCAAGGACGCCAATGGCACGACGCTACTGAAGCCGGTGACTCAGAAAGACATCAACTCCGCGCTCTCCGCCGCGTCTGCCGTCGGAGACGACCGGATCCAGGAGAAGGCTCAGGGACGGGTCACGCCCGAAAGTTGGACGCACGGGTCCTCGGCCCAGCGTCAGAAGTGGTTCATGGTCGGCTACAACGGTGGCGACATGAATGACTGCGACACATTCAATACGACCGACCTGGGCTGATCATGGCGCCGCTACGCCGAGGAGCCATACCCCCCACCCCCTCGTCCGCGCCGCTTCCGCTATATGAGCAACTCAGGCATCTGGGCCTGCCGCTGATGGTCACGCCCGCGATGCGTCGCGCCGACCTGCTGGAGCGGGCGGCGCCCGCCCTCATCTGGGTTGCGGTCTTGACCGTCCTCGGCTCGACCGAATCAACCGCGTTCAGTCACTTGAGCCCAACAGAGATGGAGACGCTCGAGACCAGTCGACACGAAACGGCAGTCCTCATCGGGGTCGTCGCATTCTTCGCCGCGTTCCTCAGCCCGCTCCTGGCCTGGATGATCTACCGTCCGCTGCGCGCTCGAAGCGTACGAGTTCGACGCGTCAGCACGATCGTCGCGATCGTGATCACGTTATTCGGACCCGTTCTGCCGGGGGTCATCGGATGGCCAGCGCCGATGGTTCGTCTGTTGATCGTTCTGCTGGCGTTCGCGGTGACCTACTGGGGGCTGGCAACCAGCGTGCGATGGGCCGCACGCCGGCTGCGGCACGAACTGAGCGGACTAGCACCGATGCTGTCGCGGGTACTTCCCCTGTTGATGCTGACCGTTCTGTTTTTCTTCTATAACGCCGAGATCTGGCAGGTCGCGGCCAAGTCGGACGCCAGTCGAATCAGCGTGGTGGTCGCGATTCTGGCGTTGCTGTGCACCCTTCTGGCCATCGCAAATGTTCGAGAGGAACTGCGCCACGAAGTCCAGCATCATGAGCACACGACAGACGGTGCCGCCCCGCTCACCGCCGCCGAGCGGGGAAATCTGCTCGCCATGGGCGTCCTGATCACCTTGATCCAATCGTGCCTGCTGGGCATCCTCATGTTCGTCTTCTTCATGGTTTTTGGCGCTGTATCCCTCCCCCTTGCCACCATCGAACAGTGGACCGGATCACCAGTCGACCGACTCGGCGGAATTCTGAGTGACTGGGCCGTGACGCCCTCGCTCATCAAGGTGTGCGTGGTCCTCGCAGCATTTTCAGCCCTGAGCTTTACCGCGAGCTCCGGCACCGATGCGACATATCGAGAGCGATTTGTCAGTCCTACCCTCCGGAATGTCCGCGAAGCCCTCCTGATCCGGCACGCGTACCGCACCGATGCAGGGTCGGCCGGTCTATCGTGAGGATCAGTCGACAACGTCCGGCGATGGTCCGGGCGGGAAGCGTGGTCCTCGATGAGCCAGGGCAAACCCGAGCCGGTGTCCAGGCGGCAACTGGCACTCGGAGCAGCGTGGACGGTCCCCACCGTGATCGTGTCGAGCGTTGCCAAAGCTGCCGCAGCGTCATGTCCCGCCGTCGACAGTAGTTTCGGCACGCGCCCCATCCTGCGGTCCGATGTCAATCCTGGCGCCATCCCCTGGCGTCCAGAAACCAATGTGGCGGGCCCGAATTCAACCGCGATCTTCGTGGACAACCGCGGCCTGGTGAGCAACAACAATGTGTTGCAATACTCCCGGTCGGCGTCTTTGTCTCTGCAGGCAGGATGTTGCTACCGCTTCGCCAGTTCGGTGTACGCCAGCGCGGCGAACCCATTTAGTGCGGCGTCTGGGGGAATCAGCGGCCTGATCTTCTTTGAAGGCTCCACCCGGGCAAGTTTCTCGACACGTGGTGCGACCTACCCGGACTGGCCCGGCATGGTTCAGTTCAATGTCGGCACCAATCCACAGCAGGGCGTATCGCAGGCCTTCCAGTTCGACTACTGCGCGACCGAGACCCGAGAGCACATCTTTTTCCAGTTCTTCCGCATCCGCCCCACCGGGGTTAATCCCATCAATAACCCCGGTTCGGACGATATGCGCTTCAATGCGCTCACCGTCATCCCCCTCTAACTCGGGCGGACTCGGTACGGCCCGTGAACCTCAGATGTTGAAGCCGAGCGCCCGCAACTGCTCACGACCGTCGTCGGTGATCTTGTCCGGGCCCCACGGCGGCATCCAGACCCAGTTGATTCGGGATGAGCTCGCGACTCCATCCAGCGCTGCCGTGGTCTGGTCTTCGATCACGTCGGTCAACGGGCAGGCCGCTGAGGTCAGCGTCATGTCAATGACAGCGTGCCCTTCAGGGTCGACGGTGATGCCGTAGACCAGGCCGAGGTCGACGACGTTGATACCGAGCTCTGGGTCGACCACGTCATACATGGCCTCCTCGACGTCGGCCACATTGTGGGGTGTCTTGGTTTCGCTCATGCCGTCCTCCCGGAGGTCGCTTCGGAACTGATGTCTACGCCAGCACGCGCCAGCGCATCGGTCAAGGCTGCCCAGGGCAGCAGTGCGCACTTCACGCGCGCGGGATATTTCGCCACTCCGGCGAGTGCGACACCGTCGCCGATGACCTCTTCGTCACCTGGATCGCTGCCCTTACTGGTCAACATCGCGCGCATGGCGGCATACGTTCCCCGCACGTCATCGAGCGAGTGACCGATGCACTCCTCGGCGAGGATAGACGCCGACGCGACGGAGATCGAGCACCCGAGAGCGTCATAGGAAACATCGGTTAGTGTGTCGCCGTCGCGGGCTGCTCGTACGGTCACTTCGTCGCCACACGTCGGGTTGACATGGTGCGCCTCGCCGTCGAAGGGCTCCCGCAGACCGGAGTGCTGGGGACGCTTGCTGTGCTCGAGAATCAACTCTTGATAGAGGTCCATTCAGGCACTCTCCTTCCCTGCGACACCAATGCCGAACACCCCTGGTACCAGGTCGAGCGCGTTCAGAAAGGCATCGAGGTCAGCACGCGTCGTATAGGGACCGAAGGAGGCCCGAGTGGATGCCACCGCGCTCAACCGCCGGTGCAGGGGCCACGCGCAGTGATGACCCGTACGCACCGCGACTCCTGAGTCGTCGAGCACCTGGCCAACGTCGTGCGGATGAATGTCTTCGACCACGAAAGCCACTGCCCCACAACGCGATTCGGCATCGAGCGGGCCTAGGACACGCACCCATGGACGCTCAGCGAGCCGGTCCAGAAGATACGCAGTCAAGTCGCGGTCGTGCGCGGCAAGTCGCACCATACCCAACGCGTCCAGGTAGTCACAGGCCGCAGCGAGACCGACAGCCTGCGCGACCACGGGTGTCCCGGCCTCGAAGCGCTGCGGTGGCGCGGCGTAGGTCGAGCCCTCCATCCGGACGATCTCGATCATCGACCCACCGGTCAGGAATGGCGGCATCGCCGCCAGCAACTCTGGTCGTCCCCAGAGCACGCCAATCCCGAGCGGGCCGAGCATCTTGTGCCCGCTGAACGCGAGGAAGTCCACGTCGAGGTCCGCGACATCGACCGGGAGGTGCGGCACCGACTGGCACGCGTCGAGCACCACGAGGGCACCAACTGCCCGCGCCGCGCCGACCAACTCCCGCACGGGGTTGATCGTCCCGAGCACGTTGGACACGTGCGTAAAAGCAACCACCTTGGTGCGCTCGGTCACCAGTTCGTCCAGCTTGCTCAGGTCGAGTCGGCCGTCATCGGTCACCCCGATCCAGCGAAGAGTGGCGCCGGTACGCCGGCATACCTCTTGCCACGGCACCAGGTTGGCGTGGTGCTCCATTTCGGTGATCAGGATCTCGTCGCCTTCGCCCAGCGAGAACCGTTGTGCGACAGCGGGGTCGGCTCCGTCCATGGCACCCGCCGCAGCGGCGTTGCTGAACGCGTAGGCCACCAGGTTGAGCGCCTCGGTCGCGTTCTTGGTGAACACGACGTCATCTGGCGCCGCACCAATGAAGCCAGCAATGCGCGCACGCGCGGACTCGAACGCGTCCGTTGCCTCTTCGGCGAGTTGGTGCGCGCCGCGGTGCACCGCCGAGTTGTGCTCTTCGTAGAAGGTGCGCTCGGCATCGAGCACCGGTGTCGGCTTCAACGAGGTGGCGCCAGAATCCAGGTAGACCAGGGCCTTGCCGTCGCGGACCGTCCGGCGCAGGGTCGGTACGTCAGCACGGACCGCCGCGACGAAATCCTCGCCGACCTCGCCGGTCGAGCTGACCTCGCCGGTCGAGCCGACCTCGCCGGTCGAGCCTGTCGAGACCACCGCTCAGGCTCCCGCCTTCTCCAGGAAACGGTCGTAGCCCTCTTCTTCAAGACGGTCGGCCAGCTCGGACCCGCCTTGCTCCACGATGCGACCCGCGACAAACACGTGGACGTAGTCAGGCTGGATGTAGCGCAGGATGCGGGTGTAGTGGGTGATGAGGAGGACGCCGAGGTCGGTGTTGCCCTTCGCGCGGTTCACTCCTTCGGAGACCACGCGCAGCGCGTCAACGTCCAGGCCGGAGTCTGTCTCGTCCAGCACGGAGATCTTTGGCTTGAGCAGCTCCATCTGGAGAATCTCGTGCCGCTTCTTCTCGCCGCCAGAGAAACCTTCGTTGACATTGCGCTCAGCGAACGCCGGGTCCATCCGCAGGTCCTCCATGGCGCCCTTGACGTCCTTGACCCAGGTTCGCAGCTTGGGCGCCTCACCGTCGAGTGCGGTCTTGGCGGTCCGCAGGAAGTTGCTCACCGTCACACCAGGGACCTCGACGGGGTACTGCATGGCCAAGAACAGGCCGGCTCGGGCGCGCTCGTCGACCTCCATGTCGAGCACGTCTTCACCATCGAGGGTGATGGAGCCCTTGGTCACGGTGTATTTCGGGTGCCCCGCGATGGCGTACGCCAGCGTGGACTTGCCCGAGCCGTTCGGGCCCATGATCGCGTGCGTCTCGCCCGAGTTCACGGTGAGGTCAACGCCTTTGAGGATTTCCTTGGTGCCCTGCTCGGTGTCGACCGTGACGTGAAGGTCGCGAATCTCGAGTGTGCTCATGTCTGTCTTTCTTCCTTTAGCTGTTCGTCGTGGGGCGCGGAGTCATCGAGATGAAGACCTCGTCGTTGTCAACGCGCACGGGGTAAACGGCGACCGGTTGTGTCGCGGGCAAACTGGTGGGAGCGCCAGTGATCAGGTCAAAACGGGAGCCGTGCAGCCAGCACTCAAGCGAGCAGCCATCGACTTCCCCTTCAGACAGCGAAACGTTGGCGTGGCTGCAGCGGTCGTTGATCGCGTGCACTTCACGTTCGCTGGTGCGGACAATCGCTACCCGCGTGCCGTCGATCTCGGCGGCGGCCGCCTCACCGATGGGGAGTTCATCAAGCCGACAGACACGGATGTCTGCCTGCTGCTCCTGGGATGTCTCAGCCATTCACTCCCCCGCCTGAGCGAGTTCTGCCTCGATCGCCTCCATCAGCGTTTCGATGACCTCGGGGACACCGATCTTGCTGATGATGTCGGCGAAGAAGCCACGGACGACCAACCGCCGGGCGTCCTTCTCCGGAATGCCACGCGAGCGCAGATAGAACAACTGCTCGTCATCGAACCGACCCGTCGAGGAGGCGTGGCCCGCACCCTCGATCTCTCCGGTCTCGATCTCAAGGTTGGGGACCGAGTCCGCGCGCGCCCCGTCCGTCAGGATGAGGTTGCGGTTGAGTTCGTAGGTCTCGATACCCTCGGCCTCAGCGCGAATCAGGACGTCGCCGACCCACACGGTGCGGGCGGTCTCACCCTGCAGCGCACCCTTATAGGTCACCAACGAGGTCCCGCGCGGCGCGTTGTGGTCGACGAACGAGCGGTGCTCGAAGTGTTGACCCGAGTCGGCGTAGTAGACCCCCAGCAGCGTGGCCTCGCCGCCAACGCTGGCGTAGGAGACGTTGCTGTTCAGCCGAACAATGCCGCCGCCCAGGGTCACGGCGATGTGCTTGTATGCCGCGTCCCGGCCCACGACCGCGTCGTGCTGACCCAGGTGATTGGCGTCGTCATCCCAGCGCTGCAGAGTGACGACCGTCAACTGCGCACCATCGCCGACCACCACTTCGAGGTTGCCGGTGTGATCCGCCGACCCGGTGTGGTCGAAAATCACCAGCGCCTGACTGTGCGCGCCCGCCTCAAGCACGTAGTGGGCGTTGCTGCGCCGCCCCGCACCGTTGCCGTGCACGTTCACGCGCAGCGGTTGCTCCGCGACATGGTCGGCGGGGATCTTGACGTGTAGTGCCTCAGGGGTGTTGGCCGACGCCACGACTGCACCCCGGTCGGCTGGTACAAGCACGCTGCCGCGCGGCGCCTGACCCGGGGCGAGCGTCCCGGCCACCAGGTCTCCGAGCGAGTCGACGTCGAAGGAGACGGCGGGGTCGCCGTCCCGATCATCGGTCGGCTCGTCCGTGAGGAGCCCGGCAAGACGGTCGATCGGCGTAAAGCGCCACTCCTCCTCTCGCCCATGGGGCATGGGGATGTCGGCGACATCGAAGGAGGTCAAGCGCTCGGCGCGGGACTGGGCTGGGATCGTCGAACCCGAGGCCGAAGTGGCCGGGTCGACATGAGACTTGCTCTCTTGCGCGAGCAGGGACATCTAACGGATTTCCTTCCGGGAGCGGGCAGTTCGGCTGCGAAGACGGGGTCTTCGTCGATCAGCCGACCGCACCCTCCATCTGCAGTTCGATGAGACGGTTGAGTTCGAGGGCATACTCCATCGGCAACTCGCGAGCAATGGGCTCGACGAAGCCGCGCACGATCATCGCCATCGCTTCGGTCTCCGACATCCCGCGACTACGGAGATAGAACAACTGGTCTTCGCTGACCTTGGAGACCGTCGCCTCGTGACCCATCTGCACGTCGTCTTCACGGACGTCGACATAGGGGTAGGTGTCCGAGCGGCTGATCTGGTCAACCAGCAGCGCGTCACACACGACCGAGGACCTGCTGTGCTCGGCGCCTTCCAGCACCTGCACCAGCCCGCGGTAGGAGGTTCGACCGCCGCCACGTGCCACGGACTTCGACACGATCGTCGAGGACGTGTGCGGCGCCTGGTGCACCATCTTGGCGCCGGCATCCTGGTGCTGGCCCTCACCGGCGAAGGCGACCGAAAGGGTCTCCCCCTTGGAGTGCTCGCCCAGCAGGAAGACGGCCGGGTACTTCATCGTGACCTTGGACCCGATGTTGCCGTCGATCCACTCCATCGTCGCGCCCTCATCGCAGGTCGCGCGCTTGGTGACGAGGTTGTAGACGTTGTTCGACCAGTTCTGAATTGTCGTGTAGCGAACGCGGGCGTTCTTCTTCACGATGATCTCCACGACGGCCGAGTGCAGCGAGTCGGTCTGGTAGATCGGCGCGGTGCAGCCCTCGACGTAGTGAACTGAGGAGTCCTCGTCGGCGATGATCAGCGTCCGCTCGAACTGGCCCATGTTCTCGGTGTTAATCCGGAAGTAGGCCTGCAGCGGGATATCGACGTGCACGCCCTTCGGGACGTAGATGAACGACCCGCCGGACCACACTGCGGTGTTGAGCGCCGCGAACTTATTGTCACCCGGGGGGATGACTGAGGCGAAGTACTCCTGGAACAACTCGGGGTATTCGCGCAGCCCGGTGTCGGTGTCGACGAAGATGACGCCCTGCTCTTCCAGGTCCTCTCGGATCTGGTGGTAGACGACCTCAGATTCGTACTGTGCGGCCACACCCGCGACGAGGCGCTGCTTCTCCGCCTCCGGGATGCCGAGCCGGTCATAGGTGTTTTTGATGTCCTCGGGCAGGTCGTCCCACGTGGTCGCCTGCTTCTCGGTGGACTTCACGAAGTACTTAATGTTGTCGAAGTCGATCCCCGTGAGGTCGCTGCCCCAGGTCGGCATGGGCTTCTTACCGAAAAGTTTGAGCGACTTCAGGCGCAGATCGTGCATCCACTGCGGCTCGTTCTTGCGGCCGGAGATGTCCTCAACGACCTCGGGGGACAAACCTCGGCGGGCGGTCTCGCCGGCGGTGTCGCTGTCGGCCCAGCCGTATTCATAACGGCCAAGGTCCTTCAGCCCCGGGTTGAGCTCTTCAATGGTGCTCATCGCGAATCCCTTTCGGTTGCGGAGGGGGTACGGGGGTGCCCACCAGACTCGGCGGCAGAGCCGAGCGTGGCGAGCGGGATAAACGTGGTGCAGACGTGATCGCCTTTGGCCTGGGTGGCAAGGCGTTGAACATGAACGCCGAGAACATCGGAAAACATCTCCGTCTCGGCATCGCACAGGGCTGGAAATTCGGCCGCGACGTCGCGTACAGGACAGTGCCCTTGGCACAACTGCACACCCGACAAAGGTGTTCCCTCACCGACCGGGCGCGACGAGGCGGCGAAACCTTCCCGACGCAAACCGGCCGCGAGGATCTCGGCACGCTCGGCGACCGGAAGAGTCGAGTTTCGCGCTTCGGCCAACGCCACCGCGAGTTGATCGGCTCGCTGACGCGCAAAAGCGAGCACTGCGTCGTCGCCTCCGTGCTCACCTAGAAACCTCAGGACATCAGCCGCGAGGTCGCGGTAGTCATCGTGCAGATCGCGATGGCCAGACTCGGTCAGAACGTACGCGCGGGCGGGACGGCCACGGCGACGGGCGATGTCCCCCGCCTTCTCGTGTTCTTCCACGAGTCCGTCCTCAGCGAGCGCGTCGAGGTGCCGCCGAACGGCCGCCGGTGTTAAGCCAAGGCGCTTGCCGAGTTCCCCAGCGGTGATGGGACCGTGTTCAGACACCGTCGCCGTCAGTCGTTGGCGAGTGGTGGTTTCGCTGTGATGACGCGCCACGGTCCCGACTCCGACGCCCGTCCGAGACAGGGGCGCCGGGTCCGTAGGAGCACCCGGAGCGAAAATCACAACACCAGTGTGACCTAAATGGTGGCGACAGGAACAGGCAGGCAAACCTAACCCGGCTCCAGACCCGCCTTGACTGCGTCACGTGCCCCCTGACTGGGAAGTTTCCCGGTCAAGGGCACCTAACGCAGTTAAGGCGAGGGGGCGGCGGCCACCTAGACTCCCATCCCGTGACCCCGTCCGTTGTCGTTCGCGACCTGCGCCGTGCCTACGGCCCCGTTGTCGCGCTCAACGGCGCCACCTGGAATGCCACGGCCGGTGCGGTCACGGCCGTCCTCGGGCCTAACGGTGCTGGCAAAACCACCATGATGGAGGTGGCCGAGGGCCTGCGCCACCCGGACTCCGGCACCGTTCGCGTGCTGGGCATCGACCCGTGGCGGGCCGATGCCGATCATCGCGCGCGCGTCGGCGTGATGTTGCAGGACGGCGGCTTGCCTGGAGCAACGCGCCCCGTACGCCTGCTGCGTCACCTTGCCCGCATGTATGCCCGCCCCGCGGATGTCGATGCGCTCGTCGATCGCCTGGGCATCAACGCCTTCGCCGGCACCGCAGTACGCCGACTATCGGGTGGCCAACGGCAACGACTCGCACTGGCCTCCGCTCTGGTGGGTCGTCCGCAGGTCCTCTTCCTCGACGAGCCGACTGCGGGCCTCGACCCGCACGCGCGCCGCGAGGTCTGGTCGCTCATCGGCGAGACCCGCGATGAGGGGACGTCCGTGGTCCTGTCGACCCACTCCTTCGATGAGGCCGACCGACTCGCTGACCACGTGGTGGTTCTGGCCAGAGGCACGGTCGTCGCGGACGGATCTGTGACCGAGGTTGGCGGCAGCAGCGGTCTCGAAAACACGTACTTCACCCTGACGGAGGACGTCAGGTGAACCAGACCGACCAGGGCGCGGCACGCCCGATGGCCTGCGTACGCGCCCAGGCCGCCTTTGAATCCCGCACGCTCCTGAGCAATGGCGAACAACTGTTGGTGTCGGTGATCCTGCCCGCCCTCGCGCTAGTGGGCATGGTGAACACCTCAGTGCCTGACCTTGGCGCCGGCCGACGGATCGACATCGTCGCCCCTGGGGTTCTCGCCCTCGCGGTCGTCTCGACGGCATTCACCGGGCAAGCCATCGCCACCGCCTTCGACCGGCGATACGGCCTGCTGCGATTGCTCGGCGTGAGTCCGCTAGGCCCGCGCGGCCTGCTCGCGGGCAAGGCCATCGCCGTCCTGACTGTGATCGCATCCCAGGTCGTGGTCCTGGGTGGCCTCGCCGCCGTGCTGGGTTGGCGTCCGCAGGCGGCCGGCCTTCCGGCGGCGCTGGTGGTGGTGGTCCTGGGAGCTTGGGTCTTCGTCTGCCTCGCCCTGGCCATGGCTGGTGCCGTCCGGGCTGAAGGGGTCTTGGCTCTCGCCAACCTGATCTGGGTCCTCCTGGTGATTGGCGGTGGTCTGCTCTTCTCCACGGATTTGTTGCCGGGCGCCCTCGCAACAGTCTCCTCCTGGTTGCCCTGGGGTGCCCTGGGCGACGGTCTGCGCACCGCACTTTTCGACGGCGCCTTCCCCGGACTTGAGATCGGTGTTCTGCTTGTCTGGGGGCTCATGGGTACTGCCGTTGTCGCCCGCACCTTCCGCTGGAGCGACTAAGACCGCTAGGGTCACCGCTCTGGGCACACGTGAGCGTGTCCCCCCGCACCACCCCCGCCCGCTAGCAGGTCCGGCGCGAGCCGCCGCCTATGCTCCTCGGGTGCCAACTGACCTTTCCGCTATCTGGCTGCGCCGCATACTGCTGGCCAATCTCGTGGCCGAGGTCGGCATCGTCGTCACCGGAGGGCTGGTACGCCTGACCGGCTCCGGCCTCGGGTGCCCCACGTGGCCCCGATGCACCGAGGATTCCTTCGTCCCCGTCGAGGGCCAGGAAGAAGGCATCCACAAGGTCATCGAGTTTGGCAATCGAATGTTGACCAGCGTGGTGTCGATCGCGGCGCTGTTGGTCATCGTGGCGATCTGGAAGTTCGCGAGCGACCGCCCCCAGTTGCGCAGGCTGTCCCTCCTCCCCTTGGTCGGGGTCGGACTACAGGCCGTCATCGGTGGCATCACCGTGCTCACTGGCCTGAGCCCTGTCACGGTGGCGTTGCACTTCCTCGCGTCGATGGTGCTGGTGTCGTTCTCGACTTACTTGCTCTATCGCGTGACCCAAGAAGGCGACGGTCCACCGACGGCGATCGTGCCCAACGCGGTGCGGTGGGTGGCGTACGGCGTCTCCTCCGTCGCTGCGCTCGTCCTGGTGCTCGGCACTATCGTCACCGGCGCTGGCCCGCACTCGGGCGACGCCGAGACGCCTCGCTTCGACTTCGACGTGCGCTCTGTGTCGTGGCTACACGCCGATGCCGTCATGCTCTTCTGCGGCCTGGTCGTGGCCGTGCTCGTCGCGGTGCACGTTCTCGACGTGCCCCGCCGGGTACGCCGCGCCTGGCTCGCCGTTCTCGGCGTGACCTTGCTTCAAGGACTGGTCGGCTACACGCAGTACTTCACGGGCGTGCCCTGGGTACTCGTGCTCATCCACATGCTTTTGGCATCGTTGCTCGTCGTCACCGTGACCTGGGCGGCCCTGACGCTGCGCGAACGAGCCTGAGACGACCGGCTACTCAGCCCAAGATGGGCAGGTGCAGCAGCGGGTCGATGGCCACGCCGAGGAAGAGCAGCGTCAAATAGCTGATCGAGTAGTGGAACAGCCGCATGGGGCGCAACTCGGTCAGTGATGAGCCATCCTCCGCGCGGCGCTGCAAGCGGTGAGCTTCCAACAGGAAGAGGCCGCCAGTCAGGACCGCGGTGACCGCATAAATCCAGCCCATGTCAGCCACCGGAATGAGCGCTAGCGAGGTCAGTACCGTGGCCCAGCTGTATGCCACGATCTGCCAGGCGACCTTGGTGTCCTGAGCGATCACCGGAAGCATCGGGACGCCCGCGTTGGCGTAGTCATCCCGGAACCGCATCGAGAGGGGCCAGTAGTGCGGTGGCGTCCAAAAAAACACCACGAGGAACAACACCACAGCCGCCCAACTCACGGAGTTCGTGACCGCGGACCAGCCGATCAACACCGGCATACAGCCAGCAACTCCGCCCCACACGATGTTTTGTGAGGTTCGTCGCTTCAGGACGATGGTGTAGAAGCCGGCGTACAACACGATCGCGCCAAGCCCGAGCCATGCCGAAAGCCAGTTGACGAGGAAACCGAGCCAGACAACTGCGCCCAGCCCGAGCACCATGCCGAAGATCAAGGCCGCCCGCGGTGAGATCGCGCCGGTGACGAGTGGCCGCCCCTCAGTGCGGTGCATGAGGCGGTCGATATCCCGATCGAGATAGCAGTTCAGCGTGTTGGCGCACGCGGCCGCCAAGGTCCCACCGACGAGGGTGGCGATGATCAGCCACGCATCGGGTACGCCTCGTTCGGCGAGAAACATCACCGGGAAGGTCGTGACCAGCAACAACTCGATAATGCGCGGCTTGGTCAAGGAGACGTAGTCGGCAACCACCTGGCGGGCGCCCCGTGGGGGTTCGCTTGAGCCGCTTGTCTCCTGCGACATGGCAGAGCGCGGGTCAGTAGCGGTCACAACACGAGAGTCTATCTCGCGGGACGGGGCATGCTCGCCCGCCCATTGCAGGTCTAGGCTCGGTCTGACACGACGCGTAGCCAAACCGGAAAGAGAGACACATCGTGCCCCAGGACCCCGCGAACACGAGCTCGCGCGACACCAGCCTTGCCGCCCCAATCGCCACCCAGGCTGGATGGACCGATCTCGACGTCCGTGCAGTCGACACCGCTCGACTTCTCGCGGCAGACGCTGTTCAGAACACCGGTAACGGCCACCCCGGCACGGCCATGAGCCTGGCCCCGGTTGCCTACCTGCTCTACCAGAACGTCATGCGGTACGACCCCGCCGATCCCACCTGGCTCGGTCGCGATCGATTTGTCTTGTCGTGTGGGCACAGCAGCCTGACGCAGTACGTCCAGCTTTACCTGGCCGGTATCGGCCTTGAACTCAAGGACCTCGAGGCGCTTCGTACTTGGGACTCCCTGACTCCCGGCCACCCCGAGGTCGGCCACACCGACGGCGTTGACATCACCACCGGGCCGCTCGGCTCCGGCCTGGCCTCCGCTGTCGGAATGGCAATGGCCGCCCGTCGCCAGCGAGGCTTGTTCGACGCTGACGCCGCTCCTGGTCAGAGCCCCTTCGACCACCACGTCTACGTACTTGCCTCAGACGGCGACATCATGGAAGGCGTTGCCTCCGAAGCGAGTTCACTCGCGGGCCACCAGGAACTCGGCAACCTGACCCTGATCTACGACGCTAATCAGATCTCTATCGAGGATGACACCGACGTGTCCTTCTCTGAGGATGTCGCCAAGCGCTACGAGGCCTACGGCTGGGATGTCCACACGGTCGACTGGCGCGCTGGCGAGGGCTACGTCGAGGACGTCGATGCCCTCCTCGCGGCCATCGAGGCGGGCAGATCAGTCACCGACAAGCCCACCATCGTCGTGCTCCACACCATCATCGCCTGGCCTGCGCCGACCAAGCAGAACACCGGAAAATCGCACGGCAGCGCGCTGGGCGAAGATGAGATCGCCAACACCAAGACGCTGCTGGGCTTCGACCCCGAAGAGTCTTTCGCGGTCGACGATGCGGTCCTGGAGCACTCCCGCGGGAACGCCGCCGAGCGCGGAAAGAGCGCCCATGCTGCGTGGGACTCGGGCTTCAAGACCTGGTCGGATGCCAACCCGACGGGTCGCGCCCTGCTCGATCGCCTGACGGCCAAGGAACTGCCCGAGGGCTTCGATGACGCCTTCCCCGTCTTCCCCACTGATGAAAAGGGTGTCGCGACGCGCGCCGCGTCCGGCAAGATCCTCACGGCACTGGCTCCGGTCCTGCCTGAACTGTGGGGCGGCTCGGCCGACCTCGCCGGCTCCAACAACACCACGATGGACGGCGAACCGTCCTTCGTCCCGGAGAGCAAGCAGACCGACAGCTGGAAGGGCGGGCCATACGGCCGCACCCTGCACTTCGGCATCCGTGAGAACGCCATGGGCATGATCCTCAACGGCATCGCCCTCGAAGGTCTGACCAAGCCCTACGGCGGCACCTTCTTGGTGTTCTCCGACTACATGCGGCCCGCGGTCCGCCTTGCCTCAATCCAGAAGCTGCCGGTCACCTACGTCTGGACCCACGACTCAATCGGTGTCGGCGAGGACGGCCCGACCCACCAGCCGATCGAGCACCTCGCCGCACTCCGCGCCATTCCCGGCCTCGACGTCATCCGTCCCGCGGACGCCAACGAGACTGCGGTGGCGTGGAAGACCGTGCTGCAGAGCACTGATCACCCCGCCGCACTGTGCTTGTCACGGCAGAATCTGCCCACGGTTGACCGTGATGTTCTCGGCTCCGCAGACGGCACGGCCAAGGGTGGCTACATCCTGGCCGAGGCCGATGGCGACCTTCAGGTCATCCTCATCGCTACCGGGTCCGAGGTCTCGCTGGCACTCGAGGCCCGAACAGCGTTGCAGGACAACGGCATTGGCACCCGTGTTGTGTCGATGCCATGCCGCGAGTGGTTCGCGGCTCAGTCCGACGCATACCGCGAAGAGGTTCTGCCGCGCGCAACCCGTGCCCGGGTGAGCGTCGAGGCTGCGACACCGTTCGGCTGGCACGAGCTGCTGGGCGACGCCGGTCGGACGGTCGCCATCGATCACTTCGGCGCCAGCGCTGACGGTGCCACGCTCTTCCAGAAATTTGGCTTCACGCCAGAGGCGGTCGTCGCCGCCGCCAACGAATCCATCTCCGCCGCAGGAGGCAACTGATATGACCACCAACCCTCGTGTTCAAGCACTGTCCGACATCGGCGTCTCGATCTGGCTCGACGATCTCAGCCGGTCGCTCATCAACGACGGTGACTTGCAGAAACTCATCGACACCAAGGGAGTCGTCGGGGTCACGACCAACCCGACCATCTTCGCGAGCGCGCTCAAGGACGGCTCCGCCTACGACGCGCAGGTCCGTGACCTCGCGGCCAAGGGCGCCGACGTCGACGAGGCGGTCTTCGCGATCACGACGGACGACGTACGCACCGCGTGCGACGTCATGCGTCCGGTTTTCGACTCCACCGACGGGCAGGACGGTCGGGTCTCGATCGAAGTCGACCCACGGCTGGCGCGTGACACGAAGGCGACCATCGAGATGGCTCGCAAACTCTGGCAGACCGTCGATCGCCCGAACGCCATGATCAAGATTCCGGCGACTGTCGAGGGTCTGCCGGCCATCTCCGCGGCGCTTGCCGAAGGCATCAGCGTCAACGTCACGCTGATCTTCAGCCTCGACCGCTACCGCGGCGTCATGAACGCCTTCCTCACCGGCCTCGAGCAGGCTCGCCAGGGAGGGGTCGACTTGTCAACCATCCGCTCGGTGGCCTCCTTCTTCGTCTCCCGGGTCGACAGCGAGATCGACAATCAGTTGGACGCCATCGGCACCGACGAGGCCACTGCTCTCAAGGGCCAGGCCGGAGTCGCCAACGCGCGACTGGCCTACCAGGCATTCGAGGAGGTCTTCTCGACCTCGCGCTGGCAGACCCTCGCCGATGATGGCGCCCACGTGCAGCGTCCGCTATGGGCCTCGACGGGCGTGAAGAATCCGGACTACTCCGACACCCTCTACGTCGTTGATCTTGCGGTCGACCAGACCGTGAACACCATGCCGCCGAAAACTCTCGACGCGCTGGCCGATCACGGCGAGGCTCGCGGTGACCAGGTCACCGGCGCCTATGACCAGGCGCGCAAGGTTCTGGATGACCTGGAACGGGTTGGTGTCTCGTACAGCCAGGTGGTCGACGTGCTGGAAGAAGAGGGCGTCGCCAAGTTCGACGTGTCGTGGGAGGAACTGTTGACGAGTGTCCGCGAGGCTCTCGCCGCTGCGTCCAGCAAGGAGTCCTGAGGTGACCGACATCATTGGACTCGATGTCTCGGCGTCCGGACCGGCCGGCGATGCCATCGAGCAACACCTACCGACCCTGGTTGACGCGGGTTTTGCCAGCAAGTTGTTCGATCAGGACGCCACGTTGTGGGGCCCGGAGGCCGAGGAAGAATCCGCCAAGCGCCTTTCGTGGGTTGGCCTAGCCAGAAGTTCGCGTCCGCTACGCGGCGAAATCGAAGCGCTACGAAGCGATTTCGCAGACAAGGGTCTCGACCACGTGGTGTTGTGCGGTATGGGCGGGTCCTCGCTCGCTCCCGAGGTCATTTGCGCGACCGCGAACGTACCGCTCACGGTCTTGGACTCCAGCCAGCCAGACATGGTCCGCGCTGCCCTGCAGGACCGGATTGACCGCACCGTGGTTGTCGTGTCGTCAAAGTCGGGTTCGACCGTGGAGACCGACAGCCAACGTCGTGCCTACGAGCAGGCCTTTCGCGACGCCAGGATCGACCCGACCGAGCGCATCGTGATCGTCACGGATCCGGGGAGCCCGCTCGACGGCGAAGCACGTTCCGCGGGGTATCGCGTGATCAATGCCGACCCCAACGTCGGTGGTCGCTACTCGGCGTTGACCGCCTTCGGGCTCGTACCGAGCGGTATTGCTGGTGCCGACATCGAGCGCCTGCTCGATGAAGCCGAAGCCGTGACTGACCTGTTGGCCAGCGACGACTCCAGCAACCCAGGACTTCGGTTGGGTTCAGCGCTGGGCGGCACCGCGCCGCTACGCAACAAGGTGCTCCTCATCGATGCCGGGACTCAAGCCAAGGGCTTTGGCGAGTGGGCCGAGCAGCTCATTGCCGAGAGCACGGGCAAAAATGGCACCGGTCTTCTTCCCGTAGTCGTCGACGAGGCACCACAGGGCGGCCAAGCCGACGATGCCTCCTGGGTCTACCTGCTACCGGCGGGCGACGATGAGGATGTCGAAGCGCCGGCACCGTCCGGAGACTCATCAGCAATCCAGGTTTCGGGTTCACTCGGCGCGCAGTTGATGCTGTGGGAGGTCGCCACCGCGGTGGCGGGTCGCCTGCTCGGTATCAATCCGTTCGACCAGCCCGATGTCGAGAGCGCGAAGAACGCTGCCCGCGAGCTGCTCGACGGCGATGCAGGCAGTGGCGATCAGCCGGCCTTTGTGGACGAAGCCATCGAGGTTCGGGCGCTGGGCGGCGAGTGGCTCGGTGACGCTGCGACCGTCGAGCAGGCGTTGGAGCGCCTCGTCGGCCAACTCTCTCCGACTGGCTACCTTGCGGTGATGGCCTACCTCGACCGGATCGCAGATCGGGCACTGGCCGACACGCGTACGCCATTAGAAGCAGCCCTCGGTCGTCCGGTGACCTTTGGGTGGGGTCCGCGGTTCCTGCACTCCACTGGGCAGTACCACAAGGGCGGCGCTGCCGAAGGCGTCTACGTGCAACTGACCACTGAACCGCGAGAGGACCTTCCGGTCCCAGGCCGGGAGTTCACCTTCGGGCAGTTCATCGCCGCGCAAGCTGGCGGCGATGCACGGGTGTTGGCCGACCATGGTCGGCCCGTGCTGCGGCTGCACCTGCGAGATCACGATGCTGGCCTGGCTCAGGTCATGCGTGCCGTGATGGCGCTCTCGCCAGCGTCCCACGCCTCGTGAAGCCGGCGCGCGTAGCGCAAGGCATCAACCCACTGCGTGACGAGGAAGACAAGCGACTCCCCCGCATCGCTGGACCCTGTGGGCTGGTGCTGTTCGGAGTCACCGGAGACCTTGCACGCAAGAAGTTGATGCCAGCGATCTACGACCTCGCCAACCGTGGCCTGCTCCCGCCGGGCTTCTCCCTCATCGGATTTGCGCGACGAGATTGGGCCGACCAGGACTTCGGAAAGGTTGTCTACGAGGCCGTGCGCGAGCATGCTCGGACGCCATTCCGAGAAGACGTCTGGCGCAACCTGGCCGAGGGGTTTCGTTTCGTACCAGGGACATTCGACGATCCTGCGGCCTACGAACTCCTCGCCGAGACTGCGGCTGAACTGGATGCCAATCGTGGCACCGGCGGCAACTACGCCTTCTACCTGTCGATCCCGCCCAAATTCTTCTCGACGGTTTGCGAAAACCTGGAACGCTCCGGGTTGTCGAAGAAACCCAAGAATGCGTGGCGGCGAGTCGTCATCGAGAAGCCTTTCGGTCACGACCTCAAGAGCGCACGCGAGCTCAATGACGTGGTGGAGAGCGTGTTTCCCCCGGACTCGGTCTTCCGGATCGATCACTACCTCGGGAAAGAGACCGTTCAGAATCTGCTGGCGCTGCGCTTTGCCAACCAGATCTTTGAGCCGATCTGGAACAGCAACTACGTGGACCACGTGCAAATCACGATGGCCGAGGACATTGGGGTTGGTGGACGCGCGGGCTACTACGACGGCATCGGCGCCGCCCGTGACGTTATCCAGAATCATCTCTTGCAACTGTTGGCGTTGACCGCGATGGAGCAGCCCAACAACTTTGACCCGCAGGCACTGCGCGTCGAAAAGAGCAAGATCCTCAGTGCTGTGCGGCTGCCCAAGAACCTCGGCTCCTCGACGGCTCGCGGTCAGTATGCCGCCGGGTGGCAGGGCAGCGAACAGGTCGCCGGATTCCTCGAAGAGGACGGCATACCAGCCGATTCCGCAACCGAGACCTATGCCGCCATCAAGGTCGAAATCGCGACCCGTCGATGGGCTGGGGTGCCCTATTACCTTCGAGCGGGCAAGCGGCTCGGCAAGCGGGTGACTGAGGTTGCGGTCGTCTTCAAGCGCGCTCCCCAGATGCCTTTCACGGAGAACGAAACCGAAGAGCTCGGGCAGAACGCCGTGGTGATTCGGGTTCAGCCTGATGAGGGCATCACGCTGCGATTTGGGTCCAAGGTGCCGGCCACGACTTCAATGGAGGTGCGCGACGTCACCATGGACTTTGGCTACGGGTCCTCCTTTGCTGAGTCCAGCCCCGAGGCCTACGAGCGTCTGATCCTCGACGTGCTGCTCGGAGATCCACCGTTGTTCCCTCGGCACGAGGAAGTCGAACTGTCCTGGCAGATCCTCGATCCCATCGAGAAGTACTGGGCCAAGCACGGCCAGCCGGAGCAGTATGAATCGGGCGGTTGGGGTCCCCACAGTGCTGACGAGATGATGCGCCACGACGGACGTACCTGGAGGATGCCTTGACCACCCCACTCAGTTCTCCGCCCGTTCCTCGCTCCGATACTGATCGGGGACCCCGGTGATTGTCGACCTTCCCGACACCTCATCGCGGGACATCTCCAAACGTCTGGTCGGTTTGCGCCACGAGATGGGTGCCGTCACCCTCGGACGGGTTCTCACGCTGATCGTCGAAGTTGACGAGAAGACTGCTGACCAGGCGCTGGAGGTGGCCAGTGAAGCAACCCGCCAGTCTCCGAGTCGCATCTTGGTCATCGTGCGCGGTTCCGCACGTCGAGCCGACCGCCTCGACGCCCAGATTCGGATCGGCGGTGACGCAGGCGCAAGCGAGATCGTCGTGATGCGCCTGTTTGGTCGGCTCGCTGATCAAGGACGCAATGTCCTCACCCCGCTGTTGCTGCCCGACTCCCCCATTGTCGCGTGGTGGCCGGGCGAGGCACCCGACGACGTGGCACGGTCACCGGTCGGCGCCATGGCCCAGCGTCGGGTCACCGATACGGCCAAGATGCGTTACCCACGGCGTGCTATCGCGCAGCGGTCCAAGGCCTACTCACCGGGCGATACCGACTTGGCGTGGACCCGGTTGACCCGCTGGCGGGGGCTGCTCGCCGCGGCCCTCGATCAGGCACCCTTCGAACCTGTCACCGAGGCTGTCGTGACGGGCGCGTCCGACTCGGCAAGCACCGATCTGCTCGCGGCATGGCTGGCGAATCGTCTTCGTTGTCCGGTGCGACGGGCGAAAACCTCTGCAGGTGAAGGGGTTCGGAGTGTGCGCCTGTGTCGTACTAGCGGGCCCGTCGACCTAGTACGCATCTCGGCAAAAGTCGCGACCCTCAGTCAGCCGGGGCAGCCTGTTCGGCGCATGACCCTGGGCCGGCCGTCCGATGTCGAGGTCCTCGGTGAGGAGATTCGCCGACTCGACTCAGACGAGGTCTACGAGCAAACGTTGCTCAAAGGCCTGTCGACGCTGCCGACTCAGACGCCGACGATGGCCCAAGCGGTCGCCGCTGGTCATGCCCCCGACGTGGAGGCCGCACGCAAAGCGGGCGACGCCGTACGCCGTGCCTCATCAGGGTTGTCGGCGAATGCCATGGTCGACGCCCCGACTCACGATGCCACGAAGGACGAGGTTAAGAAGGCCGCCGAACGTCAACTCGATGCACGACGAGACGACAACACGGGGCAGACACGATGACGTCGCTACCCGCGCCCGAGGTCGTGCAGAACGCCGATGCAGCCGGGGTCGCTGACTCCGGCGCGGCGCGTCTCATCACGAGTCTCGGTGAGGCGCAACGAGCCGGACGTGAACCGCATATCGCACTGACGGGCGGGTCGATGGGGTCGGCCATCATTGCGGCCGTGTTGCGCCGTCCCGAACGCGATCAGGTCGATTGGTCGCGGGTTTCGGTGTGGTGGGGCGACGAGCGCTACCTCCCAGCGGGTGACCCCGAGCGCAACGACACGCAGAACGATCGCGCTGGCCTCCTCGAACTCGGGTTGGATCCCGATCGGGTTCATCGGGTTCCCGGCCCAGGTGAGACCGAGTCGGTGGAGGAAGCCGCCGCTGTCTACGGCGCGTCGCTGCGCTCGCACGGCGCTGGCGCCTTCGAGGTTGCGATGTTCGGCGTAGGCCCCGACGGTCACATTGCTTCGCTTTTTCCGCACCACCCAGCGCAGCGAATTGACGGTGAGATCGCGGTGCCGGTGCACGACTCCCCCAAACCGCCACCGCTGCGGGTGTCGCTCACCTTCGAGGCCATCAATCGGTCGCGTCAGGTGTGGTTCATGGTGGCTGGCGAGGCTAAGGCGGCCGCCGTCTCGGCCGCGCTCGCCCCGGACACCGAACGTTGGGACATCCCTGCCGTCGGCGCCCGCGGTACCGAGGCCACGGTGTGGTTAGTCGACCACACCGCGTTGAACGCGAAGACGTAGCCGACCGCGATGGCCGGCTATCGCGCGTGGACACGAGGTGGTGTGCCTAGCGCGTGGCGAATCTGGTGTAGTTCCAGGGGGATCCACGCTGGTGCGGGGCGACCGCTCGAGCAGAGATGGATACGCTGGCCTCGAAGGAGCGTTCGATGCCGCGATTGATGTGGCACGAGATCCGCTACACGTGCGCACGGCGCTCGACGTACTCGCTGACCGGGTCAACCACTGGGTGTTCGTGTCCACCAGCAATGTGTATGCAGACGAGTCGACTCCGTACGCCGATGAATCCGCAACGTTGCGCGCCCCCCTCCCCGACGCGACAGACTGGGCACCCGAGCTCTATGGCGAGGGCAAACGCAGCTGCGAAGAGCATCTTCTAGGCACCGCCGGCTCAGAGGCTTTGCTCATCGCAAGAGCCGGGCTGATCGCCGGGCCCGGTGATGCTAGTGGTCGAACAGGCTACTGGCCGTTGCGTTTTGCCTATCCAGCCACCGAAGACGGATCTGTGCTCATCCCAGATGAGCCTAGTTTGCTGACTCAGCAACTCGACGTGCGAGACCTTGCGTCCTGGTTGGTGGACTGCGCCGAGGACGCTCGAACAGGCGTTGCAGATGCGGTCGGTGAGATCCTGCCGCTCCGGGACTATCTAGCATCGGCCCGCGAAGTCGCCCACCACACTGGCCCGTTAGTCGGGCGACGCGCCCGCTCACCGAAACACTGCGCGATGTGCTCGCCTGGGAAGTGACGGCTGGCCCAAGGCGTGTTCGCCGTGCAGGCTTATCGATGGCCGACGAACGGGAACTGCTCGCACAGCCTTAACCCGCAGGTCCGGCCGATCGCAGGTCCTAGGACCCCTCCGTGGACATTTCGTCCTGAGGCCGATAGGGCGCCAGGTCCGTCTCGGTCACTCTGTCTCTAGTGCGACGAACAGCGTCGCCAGACTCAGGGGAAACATCATGACAAACAACACTTTTCGCCACGGGCTCGTCACTATCGCGCTCAGCGGTGCGATCGTCGGAGCGGCGAATGCACCGGCCCAGGCCGACACGATCATTCCGCCGCCGAACGCCGACACGGCGTTCGGGTACACAGCACTCATTGCTGACCAGGGCGGCAATCACTCGCTGAAAGTCGTCGCACCATCCGGTGCGCACACCACCATCGGTGACGTCTCATCAGGAGCGGACGTCCTGGATGTCTCGACCAATGCGCGCACCGTGGTCACAGGGTTCACCACCGCCAGCGCCGAACTGCGCATCACCATCTGGGATACGGCCGCAAAGAAGCCGACCTACCTTCGGGTTTCGAACGGGACGGACGCCAAGCTGGTCCGTGGCGGAGTCCTCGTGACGCGCAGCACGCAGGCGCCACAGGTCTACTCCCGCTCCGGCGCCGTGACGTCGACACTTCCGCGCGGCATCACCTCAGCCGAGCCGACCCATGACGGAACAAAGCTCTACACCACGACGTCCTCAGGCCTCCAAATGCGCTCGGCCCCCGACGGCGAGGTCTTTACCTCGGCGCCCTTACCTGCTGGCAAGACGCGCTGCACAGCAACCGGGCACCTTGGCTCAGGCGCGGCAGCAGTGAATTGTGACCAAGGGTCGATGACCGGGGCGACGGCGTACAGCTTCCAGGAATCCGGCACGCTGACCCGGCTCACCACCAAGGGTGGAAATTCGTACACGGTCACTGGCGGACACGTCGTCGACCAGTCCGTTGGCGACAGCGTGCTGTGCAGTTCGTATCTCTACACCGGGCCTAAAGGTGACAAAGCGGTCCCGGGAGGCACGAAAGATCTATGCCCGAAAATGGCTGGTGCACATGGAAACTCCATCTACCTCGTCACCGGGGCTGATCCGGAATACAGCCCCGATGGCGGGGATCTGATCCGCTACGACCTGAGCAACGGAAAGAGCACCCGGATCGCGGGCCTCGGCACCGTATTTGACGGAAGGGTCACCAGCGCCAAAGTGGTCGACGGAACCTGAGCCCCCGTCGTCAAACCTGGCGGTCAGTCGCCAGTGGGCAGAACGCGGGGGGCCTACTGAATCAGGCCGCGTCCGCGCAGCGAGGAGAGCGCTTCATCAAGAATGACGTCACCTTCCTCGTCGGAGCGGCGCTCTTTCACATAGGCAAGGTGGGTCTTGTAAGGCTCTGCGCGGGTCGGGGCAGGCGGGTTCTGCTCGTCCTGCCCCGCCGGGAACCCGCATCGCGGGCAGTCCCAGTGCTCAGGGATGGCAAGGCTTGGTTCCTGAGCGAAACTCGGGCGGGTCTGGTGACCGTTAGCGCACCAGTACGAGACGACGACTCGTGGCACAGCGTCGCCGCGCTCGGCCTCCCCCATCGGTCCGGCGCCAACACGACTTCCTTTAATCGCATGTCCAGCAGCCATGGTGGGTGCTCCTTTGAGATCGAGACGGGCTCGAGTAGTGAGGCAGGTTTAGGCGACGAAACGGTCAAGCAAGCCAAGACCCAGGATCGTGGCGCCCCACATGAGGCTTATTCCGATGGTGAACCGGTTGAGGTTGCGCTCCGCCATCGACGAACTGCCCAGGCTGCTGGAGGCACCACCACCGAACATGTCGGAGAGGCCACCTCCCTTGCCCTTGTGCATGAGAATGAGCAACACCAAAAACAGGCTGCTGATCACCAGCAGGACCTGAAGTGCGATACGGGCTACGTCCACTACGGATGCCACCTAGGAAGTCGTTGAGCGTTTCGAAGCGGTTGCCGTGCCACAGGCACGGCAACCGCTTCAGGTTACACGGTATGCGTCCAGATCAGGATGCTGCGTCGCCGCCGTGGTGGCTGCGATAACGACAGATCGACGAAAACTCCGCCGGATCAATGGATGCACCGCCCACGAGTGCCCCGTCGACATCCGGCTTTTCCATGATCCCCGCAACGTTCGCTGCCTTCACGCTGCCGCCGTAAAGCACCCGAACCCCTGCCGCAAGGTCGGCGTCATAAAGCTCCGCGAGGCGTCCACGAATCGCCGCACAAACTTCCTGTGCGTCATCCGGTGTGGCGACTTCGCCCGTACCGATCGCCCACACGGGCTCGTAGGCGATCACGATTGAGGCGGCCTGCTCGGCGGTGATCTCTGCGAGGGCCGCGTCAGTCTGGGTCAGCACGTGAGTCACCTGGTCACCAGCCTGGCGGACCTCAAGAGGCTCACCCACACACAGGATGGGCGTAAGGCCGTGCCGGTAGGCCGCGGCGACCTTGGCATTCACGGCCTCATCGGTCTCACCGTGGTGTTCCCGTCGCTCGCTGTGCCCGACGACGACGTAGGTGCAACCGAGCTTGGCCAGGAACGCGCCCGAAATCTCACCGGTGTAGGCGCCGCTGTCATGTGCCGACACATCCTGCGCACCCAGGACCACCTTGAGCCGGTCCCCGTCGATCATCGTCTGGACGGTGCGCAGATCGGTGAACGGCGGCACCACGGCAACCTCGACGGCCGCGAAATCGTGCCGCCCATCGCGCAGCGTCCAGTCAAGCTTTTGCACCAGATGGGTCGCCTGGACGTGGTCGAGGTTCATCTTCCAGTTGCCCGCCATCAGCGGGGTACGGTCAGCCATCTCATGCCTCCAGAACGGTCAGACCTGGGAGGGTCTTGCCCTCGAGGTACTCAAGGCTTGCCCCACCACCGGTACTGATGTGGGTGAAGTCCTCATCGGCAAAGCCAAGGTCACGGACGGCCGCGGCCGAGTCACCACCGCCGACGACCGTGACGGCTCCCCCAGAGGTGGCCTCAGCCAACGCCTCGGCAACAGCCTTGGTCCCGGCCGCGAACGGAGCCATCTCGAAGGCACCCATGGGGCCATTCCAGAAAACCGTCCGCGCCTTCCGAACCAGATCAGCAAAGACCTTCGCTGATTCGGGTCCGATGTCCAGACCCATCCGGTCAGCGGGGATCTCCTGCGCAGCCACAACATCATGCTCAGCGTCAGCACTGAATGCGCTCGCCGCCACAATGTCGGTGGGCAACACGATCTCGACTCCGCGCTCCTTCGCCTCGGCCAGATAACCCTTGACGGTGTCGATCTGATCGGCTTCCAGCAGGCTGTTGCCCACTTCGTGGCCCTGAGCGGCCAGGAAAGTGAACACCATGCCGCCGCCGATCAGCAATTGGTCTGCCGTCTTGAGCAGGTTCGCGATGACGCCGAGTTTGTCGCTGACCTTGGCACCACCGAGGACGACGGCGTAGGGGCGCTCTGGAGTATCCAGCCGCGCCATCACCTCGACCTCCGCCTGCACCAATCCGCCAGCGGCATGCGGGAGCCGGTCGGCGATATCGAACACACTCGCCTGCTTGCGATGAACCACACCGAATCCATCACTCACGAAGACATCGGCGAATGCGGCCAACTGTTCCGCGAAGGCGTCCCGCACTTGGTCTTCTTTGGCGGTCTCCCCGGCGTTGAACCGAAGGTTCTCTAGAACCGCGATCTCGCCGTCGGCAAGCCCACCGACGGTGGAGCGCGCCGAGTCACCGACCGTGTCGGTGGCAAAGGCCACCGGCTGCCCGAGCAGGTCACCCAAGCGCTGCGCGACGGGCTCCAAGGTGTACTGCGCGTCGGGCTCTCCCTTGGGTCGGCCAAGATGCGCGGCGACGATGACTCGGGCACCAGCGTCGAGAAGACGCCGCAGCGTCGGGACTGAAGCGCGTACGCGGCCGTCGTCGGTAATGCGGGTGCCGTCCATCGGGACGTTGAGGTCGCTGCGCACCAGCACACGTTGACCACGAACATCACCAAGGTCGTCGATGGTGCGCAGCGTCACTTCGAGGACCCAATCAGGTTGACGAGGTCGACCAGACGGTTGGAGTAGCCCCACTCGTTGTCGTACCAGCCGACGACCTTGACCTGGTCACCGATGACCTTGGTCAGACCGGCGTCAAAGATGCACGAGTGCGGGTCGGTGACGATGTCCGAGGAGACGATCGGGTCCTCGGTGTACTTCAGGAAGCCCTTCAGTGGGCCGTCAGCAGCTGCCTTAACGGCCGCGTTAACTTCCTCAACCGTGGTGTCCTTCTTGGCCACGAAGGTGAGGTCCGTTGCCGAGCCGGTGGGCACCGGGACGCGTACTGCGAAGCCGTCCAACTTGCCCTTGAGCTCGGGGAGCACCAGGCCAATCGCCTTGGCGGCGCCAGTGGAGGTCGGCACCATGTTGATCGCCGCAGCACGGGCCCGGCGGAGGTCCTTGTGCGGGCCGTCCTGCAGGTTCTGGTCCTGGGTGTACGCGTGGATCGTGGTCATCAGACCCTTCTCGATCCCGATCGCGTCGTTCAGTGCCTTAGCCATCGGGCCGAGGCAGTTGGTGGTGCAGGACGCGTTGCTGATGATGGTGTGCTTCTCAGCGTCGTAGGAGTCGTCGTTGACACCCATCACGATGGTCACGTCTTCGTTCTTGGCCGGTGCCGAGATGACGACCTTCTTGGCGCCAGCGGTCACGTGCGCCTTGGCAGCTTCGGCGTCGGTGAAGAAACCGGTCGACTCAATCACGACGTCGACGTTGAGGTCCCCCCACGGCAAGTTGGCCGGGTCTTTTTCGGCGAAGCTCTTGATGACGGAGTCGCCAACCTTGATCCCACCGTCGACCAGTTCAACGTCGCGGCCAAGTCGGCCCAGGATCGAGTCGTACTTCAGCAGGTGCGCTTGAGTGTCGTCGTCACCCAGGTCGTTGAATGCCACGACCTCGATGTCAGCGCCAGATTCCAGCACCGCTCGGTAGAAGTTGCGGCCGATGCGGCCAAAGCCATTGATGCCCACGCGGACAGTCACGATGTGGGTCCTTCCGAACTTGAAGAGGATGCCGCGCCGTCGACGCAGCGTTCGTGCCCCTGAGCCTAGTGGAGGTCACGGAGGGGCGCGCTAAGGCGTTTCGTTGGGTGAACTCGCCGCTCAGTCTTCGAGCATGTCCGGTGTGAGATTGGCCTCCGTGCCTGGCACGCCATCGGTCTCTGCGCGCTTGTCAGCCATCGCGAGGAGCCGCCGAATCCGCCCTGCCACCGCATCCTTGGTCATCACCGGGTCAGCGAGTTGGCCCAGCTCCTCCAGGCTCGCCTGCTTGTGCTCCAACCGCAGCTTGCCTGCCTCAGCGAGATGGTCTGGTACCTCGTCACCGAGAATCTCCAGCGCGCGCTCGACGCGTGAGCCCGCGGCGACTGCGGCGCGAGCCGAGCGGCGCAAGTTGGCGTCATCAAAGTTGGCCAACCGGTTCGCAGTAGCCCGGACTTCGCGGCGCATACGTCGTTCTTCCCACTCCAAGACGGCCTCGTGAGAACCGAGCCGAGTGAGCATGGCGCCGATGGCATCGCCGTCGCGGATCACGACTCGATCGACACCGCGAACCTCCCGCGCCTTGGCCTGGATTCCCAAGCGTCGGGCTGCTCCTGCCAGCGCAAGCGCTGCCTCCGAACCTGGGCTGGTGACCTCCAAGGAAGAGGAACGACCGGGTTCGGTCAGGGAGCCGTGAGCGAGAAAGGCACCTCGCCACGCGGCTTCGGCGTCACACACCGAACCGTTGACGACCTTGGGCGGCAAACCGCGCACCGGGCGTCCTCGCGGGTCCACCAGCCCCGTCTGTCGGGCCAACATCTCGCCCTCCTTGGTGACCCGGACGACATACCGGGTGCCCTTGCGGATCCCCGACCCAGACAAGACCATGACCTCGCTCGGGTGGCCGTAGACATCCGCGATGGCCTGCCGCAACCGCCGGGCCGCTTGGGCGGTATCGAGTTCGGCCTCGATCACGATGCGGCCACCCACGATGTGCAGCCCGCCAGCGAACCTCAGGACCGCGGCAATCTCGGCCTTACGACAGCAAGTCTTCGTGACGGTGACCCGACTCAACTCGTCCTTGACTTTCGCCGTCATGGCCATGAAATCCATACCTTTCGAAAAAACACCCTGAACGCCTCTGCCGGTCGCCAGTCCCGACACTGTAGTGCGCCACGCCGAACAAACTCGTCGGTAGGTGCCGCACCACCGCCCGCCCGAGACGGTCTCGTGCCTAGCCCATCACGTCACGGTATGCGGCGGCCAGGCGAAGAGTGTCGTGCGCCACGGGCCGATCCGGATCCGCCACATCGGTGAGCACCACCTCAGCTCCGTGAGCCTGAGCGGACTCCCTCAGCTCGGCGGCCGCCGAACCCACGGCCTTCTCGTCAGCCAGGACCACATCAAGGTGAAGATCACGCGCGTGTTGGGTGAGGACGTCGAGATGATCCGAGGGCGAAAAGCCATCGGTCTCACCTTGGTTGAGTACGAGATTGAGGGTGACGAGTCGACGAGCCTTGGTGTGCACCAACGCATCTCGTAGTTCAGGCACCAAAAGGTGGGGCATCACCGAGGTGAACCACGAACCGGGACCGAGCACCACCCAATCGGCGTCGTAGATCGCTTGCACAGCTTCGGCGCAAGCCGCGGGTGGGTCCGGCTCGAGATAGACGCTCTCGACCGCACCGGGGCTCACCGCCAACTGGACCTGGCCACGTACTTCTTGCACCTCGTGCGGTCGCTCCGGGTCATGACCGCGGACGAGACCACCGATGCGTACGGGCTCGATGGCCATGGGGAGCACGCGCCCGCGCACACCCAGCAGTCGCCCGACCAGATCGAGGCCCGCGACTGGATCGCCAAGAAGATCCCACAGCGAAGCAATCAGCAGATTGCCAAGGGCGTGACCGCCAAGCTCTCCCTCCCCAGGGAACCTGTGCTGCAACGCATCTCGCCACTGCACACCCCAGTCGGTTGGGCTGCAAAGCGCCGATAACGCCATCCGCAAATCTCCCGGCGGGAGAATGTCGAACTCATTGCGTAGCCGCCCACTGGAGCCACCATCATCGGCGACCGTCACGATCGCAGTGATTCCATCCGTCACGTGCTGGAGGGCTCCCAAGGACGCGGCCAGGCCATGGCCACCACCCAACGCGGCCACCTGGAGTCGCCGGGTCGTCATTCGCGGCCCAGGTCCCGGTGGACCACAACCGTGCCGATCTCCGAACTCGCGATGCGCTTCGTCAACTCCTCAGCCATGGCGACCGACCGGTGCTTGCCGCCGGTGCACCCCACGGCGAGCGTGACATAGGACCGACCCTCACGGTGATAACCGGCGGTCATCGGCTTCAGCAGGTCGAGGACTCGCTCGACAAACTCCTCCGCACCGGGTTGGGCCAGCACGAAGTCGGACACCACCTGATCCTGACCTGTGTAGGGGCGAAGCTCAGGATTCCAGTAGGGATTAGGCAGGAACCGCGCGTCAAAAACCAGGTCGGCATCGAGGGGTAGTCCGTACTTGAAGCCGAAAGACATCACCGCGATGCGCAGCGGCACTCGCTCCTCGGAACCGACCAACTGGCGAATCTTGGCGGACAACTGGTGCACGTTGAGACCGCTGGTGTCGATGAGCAGATCGGCAGTGGACCGGAGGTCGCGCAGCATCTCGCGCTCGCGAATAATGCCGTCGAGCATTCGCCCCTCGCCCTGCAGTGGGTGAGGTCGGCGAACGGACTCAAAGCGGCGTACCAGCGACTCATCGGTCGCATCGGCAAACACCACGGTCGGTGAGTACCCGTGGTCGCGGAGTCGATCGAGCCCATCGCGGAAGTCGGTGAAGAACGCCCTGCTGCGGACGTCGACGACCGCCGCGAGGCGGATGCCTTGGCCGACTCCGTCACGTTCCAACAGCTCGGCCATCGGCACCAGCATTTGGGGCGGAAGGTTGTCGATGACATACCAACCGGCGTCCTCCAGGACTTTGGCTACCGTCGATCGACCTGCGCCGCTCATCCCCGTCACGATGAGGAGTTCGCTGGTGACGCGGTCGTCGCCTTGCTCGTGCATGTCGGCCCTTTCGCCAGGCTCCCGGCCTAGGTCGCTCAGTCCATCACCTCACCGGTTGTCACGTTGACCGCCGGCGTCGTCTCGGTCGAACTTTGTTGCAGTGCTGCGTAGACGTTCGCCGCCAGACTAGGCCCTACCCCCTTCACCTCGGTGAGGTCCTCGATGCTCGCAGCCCGCATCTTCTTCACCGAGCCGAAGTGACTCAGGAGTGCGCGTTGACGAACCTCGCCCAAGCCCGCAATGTCGTCCAGCCCGGACCGTGTCATGGCCTTGGATCGGCGTTGCCGATGAAAGGTGATCGCGAAGCGGTGCGCCTCATCGCGAACGCGCTGAAGCAGGTAGAGGCCCTCGCTCGTGCGCGGCAGCAGCACGGGAAACTCATCGTCCGGCAACCACACCTCTTCCAATCGCTTCGCCAGTCCAATCACTGCGACATCGTCGATGCCCCATTGGTCCAACACCCGCCGTGCCGCGTTGACCTGAGGACGCCCACCGTCGACCACAACAAGTTGCGGCGGATAGGCGAATCTCCTCGGCCGACCGGTGGTTTCATCGATCGGACCGCCAGGGAGATCATCCTCATCGGCGCTGCTGGGGCCGACCCCTTCCAAGTCGCCCGCCTGATCACGGTCTTGGAGATAACGACGGAACCGCCTACCGAGAACCTCGGCCATCGCGGCCGTGTCATCGGTTCGTACCGACCCGTCCTCTTGTTCAAGGCCACGGACGATGAACCGTCGGTATTCGCCCTTGCGCGGAAGCCCGTCCTCGAACACGACCATGGAGGCCACCACCTGCGTGCCCTGGACGTGGCTCACGTCGTAGCACTCGATGCGCAACGGCGCCTGGTTTAGATCCAGCGCTTGTTGCAACTCCTCCAAAGCTTGGCTGCGCGCGGTGAGGTCGCCGGCTCTGGCGACCTTGTGGCGCGCCAGTGACTGCTCGGCGTTGCGTCGTACGGTCTCCATGAGTGTCCGCTTGTCACCCCGCTGAGGGATGCGTAGGTCGACCTTGGCGCCACGCACGGTGCCCAGCCAACTCGACATCGCCACGGGGTCGGGTGGGAGTTCGGGTACCAGCACCTCCCGTGGCACGCCTTCGGGCGACTCCCCGCCATAGACCTGCTGCAGCAGATGCTCGATGACCTCAGGCATTCCCAGATCGCCCTCGGACTGAATCTCCACCACCCACCCACGTTGGCCGCGTACCCGGCCACCGCGGACGTGGAACACCTGCACTGCCGCTTCTAGCTCATCACCGCTCACCGCAAAGACATCCGCGTCGGTGGCATCGCCCAGAACGACAGCCGACCGCTCAAGTGTCTTGGTCAGAGCCTGCAGGTCATCGCGCAAACGTGCGGCTGTTTCAAAGTCCAGATCATCGCTGGCCGCCAACATCTCGCGCTCAATCCGCTTGACGAAGCGCTGGGTGTTGCCGGCCAGAAAATCGCACAGGTCTTCGACTATCGCGCGGTACTCGTGTTGGTCGACCCTGCCCACACAGGGTGCCGAGCACTTCTCGATATAACCCAACAGGCACGGCCGACCGACTTGGGCGGCGCGCTTGAAGACGCCATTGCTGCAGGTGCGGACCGGAAAGACCCGTAGCAACTGATCCAACGTTTCGCGGATGGCCCACGCATGCGCGTAGGGGCCGAAATATCTCGTGCCCTTGCGTTTGCGTCCACGCATGACTTGAGCGCGCGGGTAGTCCTCGCTCATCGTCACCGCGAGATAGGGATAGGACTTGTCGTCCCGGTACTTCACGTTGAAGCGGGGGTCGTACTCCTTGATCCAGGTGTATTCGAGTTGCAGCGCCTCGACCTCATTGCGGACAACAGTCCACTCCACGCTGGCAGCGGTGCGCACCATCGTGCGCGTCCGGGGGTGCAGTGCCGCAATATCTTGGAAGTACGACGACAGTCGACTGCGCAATGACGTTGCCTTGCCGACGTAGATCACCCGCCGGTCGGGGTCGCGGAATCGATAGACGCCTGGTTCAACCGGGATCTCCCCCGGTTTCGGGCGGTAGGTCGACGGGTCAGGCACAGGTCCAGCGTACGAACCGGCACCGACATCCGAGATGCAGGCATCCGAGGCTTGCGCTCAACGCGCCAAACCTGGTTCCATGCAATGCGCATAATATCGTCCTCAAAACCTGCGGAGCTCTATGTCGTTTGTAGCCTGCCCGCTGCTGTTCGTATCACCGGGCGCGTGCGGTTCTGATCCTGGTTCACGGCTTTGAAGACTCTGCGAGAACCAGCCAGCACGACCAGTATTCGGGTGGTGTCTGCCATCCGGGAAGGCGCGGCGTCCCAGGCCGAAATTGCCACGCAGATCGGTTTGAACCAAGCAACGGTCAGTCGAGTGCTCCAACCGATGCTTGATAGCGGATTGGTGCGCTCAGAGCCGATGCCGGTTCAGGGACCGGGGCGACCGGCACGCCAACTGCGTATCGCCCACGAGAACTTCTCGACCGTCGGAGTTCACCTCAGTCGGTTCGGGGCCCACGTGGCGTTGACCGACATCGGCGGGCGCCGCCTGCACCAGAGCGTGCACCGTATCGACCTCGACTCGCCGTCATCCACGCTGCAGAACGTGGCCTCGATCGTGCGCGGCGTCATCGCCTCGGCACCCCGCCCAGTGCTCGGAGTGGGCGTGACGTGCGCTGGCGACGTCGACGCGCAAGAAGGAGTCATCCGACACTCATCATCGCTCGAGTGGCGTGACGTCGAGGTCGTGGAAGTGCTTTCACGCGAACTCGGCAGCCTCGTCGTTCTCGATAACATCGCACGGAGCCTGATCGCCGCCGAGTTCACCTTTGGAACCCTCGCGCGCGGCAGCCACATCTTGGTGGTTCTCGTCGCTGAGGCAGTGGAATGCGCCTACACACTCAGCCTGAACGGCCCACTCACCCAGGCCCGCCAGGGCGACCTCGCCAACCTGGTGGTACCCGGTCTGCAGGCCGGGACGTACGCACCGTTCGGCGACGTGGGCGTCAACCGGGCCTTCGTCGCCGAGGCACGTCGTCGCGGCCTCGCGCTGGACAACATTCTGGAACTCCAACGCTTTGCCGATGCTGGCAACCCGATCGCTGAGGAACTCGTCGGCCGGCGCCGGCAGCAAGCCGTGGCAGCCATTCGGGCCGTCTCGGACATCGTGCGCCCAGAAATGGTCTTCCTCACCGGGCTGGGCATCTCCGCACCCGTCATGATGGACGCGATCCGGGAGGACCTCGAAGACCGCTACCCTCGGGACGCTATTTGCCCAACCGGGCGCCGCGGGTACACCGTGGAGTCGGCTGCGGCATGTCTTGCCCTACGGCATTCCCTGGTGACTGGGCGGTTCACCGCAATGAAGGAGATCCCATGACCAGCGCGCCGATCACCGTTGAGGATGTCGCGCTCTGTGTGTGCGAGCCGCGCGACGACCGCGGATTGACCGCGGCCGTGATCCGCCTGTTCGACGAGAGTGGCCACGAAGGCCTCGCCGAGATCTCTCGTCCGCACCACGCCGTAGACGTCGTGGCCTTTCTTGGGTCCCTATTGGACATCGGACATGAGGCCCTCGACCTTGACCGCTCCACCACGCTGGCACACCACGGTCACACCAGTCTCGAACGCGCTGTTGGCACTGCGCTCTCAACCGCGTGGCACGACCTGCAGGCACGTCAAGAGGGTCAGCACCTGGCGACCTATCTCGGCGGGGTCCGGCGCCCGGTCCTCACCTTCGCGCGCCTGTGGCTGGATGCGGTGTCCCACCGATCCGCAGATGCCTCCGACCTCATTGGTGCCGCCGAGCTCGCGGCGAGTATCGGCCACCAGGATTACCTCCTGGCGCCCTTTGTCGAGACGGCCAGCGAGCGGCCGTTGGTTGCTGGACTCGACCTGTTGACCACCGTGCGCGAAGTGGTCTCCCCCAACACCAATCTGCGCGTCGACCTCTGTAGCGACCTGGCGTTGAACGACGTCCGATGCATCGGTTCGGCCTTGAGGGACCTGCACGTCGGCACGCTGCACAATGCCGCACCGGTCGAGGACCTCGACACCTTGCACGCACTCCGCGAGGAATTTCCCTTCACCCTCACGTCCGTGGTCACCTCAGCGGCCCAAGCCAAACCAGCCATCGACCGGGGCCTCCTCGACGCGGTCTACCTCGACCTGCGCCACGGTGCTGGACCGGTTGAACTCCTCACCCACCTGCAAGAACTTCGAGCCGCTGGCGTCCAGGTCGGTGTGTGCGGAGCCACTGGCCCGATCTCTACCGCCGTGGGTGGCCACGTCCTGGGCGCCCTTGGGCTTGGGCACCTCGAGGTGCCCGTGACCGCTAACGTCTGGCGTCAATCAGGTGTGGTGCCTGCAGGACGACTACCGGGCGGGACCTGGTTGGCCGGGCCCGGTGTTGGCACAGGGTTATGGCTCGACGCCGACGCGTGGACCGCAGACGATATCCAATACCGCATCATCGCCTCCTGATCCACGCGCCGTACGTCACGCCCTAGGTCGTCCTAGGACACCGTGATCTGATCACCGTCCACAGTCGCCTTCTTCGCGTCCAGGCCCTTCTTCGCTGGGCCGCCCGTACGCTCACCAGTCGACCCGTCGAAGGTACTGGCGTGGCAGGGACACCCAATCTCGTTGTCCTTGACTTGATCCACGACGCAACCCTGATGAGGGCATACGGCACTGAAGGCTTTGAACTCGCCTTTGGCAGGCTGGGTTACGACGATCTTGTTTTTCTCATCGATGAACCCGCCTCCCATCGGCACCTTCGAGGCGGCAACGCTCACGCCACCGCTGTCACCGCCTGCGCTCGATTTTGCGGCTGAACTCGGTTCGGCGGCTGCGCTGCTGGGTTGGTTCTCGGAGGCTGGCGATCCTTCCTCCTCCCCCGATCCGCAGGCCGCAAGCCCGGTCGCAGAACCAACGACGGCGACTCCTGTCACCACTCCGCGTCGGGTCAATCGGGTGTTCTGGTCTGTGAATTTAGCCATCACGGGGCTCCTCTCGACCGGTCCGGCATCCGGTCTGTGCCCTCAGCATGCCTGCCCAACCTGCGCTAGCCCTGGATTCGCGCCGACCAATCCGAAAATGCGCCCTTCAGGCCGACCGGCGACGGGACTTCGCTGCGCCGGCCCCTGCCCCCTTGGGGGTTCGTGACGGAGTACTTCCGCCTGCCCGCTTCGCGGGAGCCGGACGTTTGCGCCGCTGGCTGGGGCGGGCACCACTGGTTCGCTCGAGCATGGGCGCCAGGAATCGGCCGGTATGACTTGCCGCGACTTGAGCAACATCCTCCGGTGTGCCCTCGGCCACGACCGTGCCGCCGCCGTAGCCACCCTCAGGGCCCATGTCGATGACCCAGTCAGCGTTTTTGATGACGTCGAGATTGTGTTCAATGACCAGGACGGTGTTGCCTTTGTCGACCAAGCCTTGAAGCACGCCGAGCAGTTTGCGGATGTCTTCGAAGTGCAGGCCGGTGGTCGGCTCATCGAGGACGTAGATCGTGCGACCGGTCGACCGCTTCTGCAACTCCGTCGCGAGCTTCACCCGCTGAGCCTCGCCACCGGACAATGTGGGCGCTGACTGACCGAGCCGGACGTAGCCGAGTCCGACCTCATTCAAGGTCGTCATATGGCGAGAGATCGCAGGTACAGCGGCGAAGAACTCGGCAGCTTCCTCGATAGGCATGTCGAGAACGTCGGCAATGGTCTTGCCCTTGAACCGGACCTCGAGGGTCTCGCGGTTGTAGCGCGCCCCGTGGCATACCTCGCAGGGGACGTAGACGTCCGGGAGGAAGTTCATCTCGATCTTGAGCGTGCCGTCGCCGCTACACGATTCGCAACGACCGCCCTTGACGTTGAATGAGAACCGGCCAGGTTGGTAGCCGCGCACCTTGGCCTCTGTGGTCTCGGCGAAGAGCCGACGCACATGATCGAACACGCCGGTGTACGTCGCGGGATTGCTTCGCGGGGTCCGCCCAATAGGGCCCTGGTCGACGTGCACCACCTTGTCGAGCTCATCGAGTCCTTCGACGGTCTTGTGGCGCCCTGGCACGTGGCGGGCGCCATTCAACTGGTTAGCCAGAACGCTATACAGGACGTCGTTGACCAGAGTCGACTTTCCCGAGCCGGACACACCGGTGATCGCGACGAGGTTACCGAGCGGGAAACTCACGTCGATGTTGTGCAAATTGTGCTCGCGCGCTCCGCGCACAGTGACGTGACGGCCGTCTTGTGGTCGACGCTCCCCTGGGGTGGGGATTTCTTCTCGGCCGGACAGGTAGGCGCCCGTGATCGATTCGGGGACTTTGAGCAGGTCAGCCACGGTCCCCGAATGGACCACATCGCCGCCGTGCTCGCCCGCCCCAGGACCGATGTCAACGATCCAGTCGGCAGTCGCGATGGTGTCTTCATCGTGCTCGACGACGATCAAGGTGTTGCCTAGATCGCGAAGCCGGGTCAACGTTTCAATCAGGCGATGATTATCGCGTTGGTGCAGGCCGATGGAGGGCTCGTCAAGGACGTAGAGCACGCCTACGAGGCCCGACCCAATCTGAGTCGCCAACCGGATGCGTTGCGCCTCCCCACCAGACAGCGTGCCCGCCGGGCGATCCAGCGCGAGGTAGTCAAGACCAACATCCAGCAGAAAGCCCAGACGGGCGTCGATTTCCTTGATGACGCGCTCAGCGATCTGGCGTTCACGGGAAGTGAAGTCGACGGTGTCCAGAAAGCCGTAAGCATCGGAGATCGGGAGCGCGGAGACCTCGGCAATGGATTTTCCGCCCACTGTGACGGCGAGGGTTTCAGGTTTGAGCCGAGCGCCGTTGCACACCGGGCACGGAACCTCACGCATGTAGCCCTCGTACCGCTCACGGCTCCAGTCGGATTCGGTCTCCGCATGCCGACGCTTCACGAACGTCACCACGCCCTCAAAGCCGGTCGAGTAGTTGCGCTCGCGGCCATAGCGGCTGCGGTACCGGACGTGCACCTTGTGGTTCTTCCCGTGGAGCAACGCCTCCTTGGCCCGCTCGGGAAGAGAGGACCACGGCTGGTCGAGCGAGAACTTCAGGTCGTCACCCAGAGCTGTGATGACTCGCTCGTAGTAGTCATTGAGGCCTGCGCCCTGCGCCCACGGCAGCAGGGCGCCGTCACGAATGGACTTGTCCTGATCGGGTACGACGAGGTCGGCATCGACCTCCAACTCGGTTCCGATGCCGGTACATGCCGGGCAGGCCCCAAAGGGGCTATTGAACGAGAAGGAACGCGGTTCGATTTCGTCTATCGACAGCGGATGCTCGTTGGGGCAGGCCATCTTCTCGGAGTAGCGGCGCTCGCGCGGCTCCCCATCAGCGTCGTCCGCGCGGTCGACGAACTCGATCACCACCAGGCCGGAGGCAAGACCGAGCGCGGTCTCCACGGAGTCGGTGAGACGCTGCTTTGCGCTGGCATCTTCACTGCCCTTGGCGACCAGTCGGTCCACGACGACGTCAATGGTGTGTTTCTTTTGCTTGGCCAACTTGGGGGGCTCAGCCAGCGTCACCGTCTCGCCGTCGACCCGGGCGCGGGAGTAACCCTTGCTCTGCAGTTCATGGAAGAGGTCGACGTATTCGCCCTTGCGCTCGCGCACCACCGGGGCGAGTACCTGGAACCGAGTGCGCTCGGGCAGCTGCAGCAGCTGATCGACGATCTGTTGGGGCGTCTGGCGCCCCACCGGCTCACCGCACGTGGGGCAGTGCGGGCGACCAGCGCGCGCGAACAGCAACCGGAGGTAGTCGTAGACCTCGGTAATGGTGCCAACGGTCGAGCGCGGGTTGCGGTTCGTCGACTTCTGATCAATGGACACCGCCGGCGAAAGGCCCTCAATGAAATCGACGTCCGGCTTATCCATCTGGCCCAAGAACTGGCGCGCATAGGCCGAAAGCGACTCGACATACCGCCGCTGGCCCTCGGCGAAAATGGTGTCGAACGCCAGCGATGACTTGCCCGACCCGGACAGTCCGGTAAAGACGATCAGGCTGTCTCGCGGCAAGTCGACAGCAATGTTCTTAAGGTTGTGCTCGCGCGCGCCACGAACTCGAAGGTGGTCGCGCGCGTGGCCGGGGGCCGGGACGGGAGTGGGGGTCGCTGCAGGCACGCCTGCCATCGTAGGTGCGACCACCGACAGCGCCGTATTTAGTACCTCTGGTCGCCCGGGTCAGGCTGTCCCGGTGGCGTGGAACGGCCGATGTTGTCGGGCCCGGGAGAACTCGGGGGTGCTGGCGGCGCCGGCTCTGGACGGGCATCTTGCGGCGGGTAGGGAGTCCCGGGACGGGCCGGCTCGGTCGGCGGGATCTGACCACGGGGCCGACGCGGTTCGGTGGGTGGGTACTCACCATCGTCGCTTCCATCGTCGGTCTGGAAGAGCAGTTCGTTGAGGCGTACCTGGACCTTCTCAACGCTGGGCACGTCGTGGAGTTCCATCCCCGCCTTTTCCGTCGCGTCCGACACAATCAATGTGCCGCAGCCAAGGATCCGGTCGAGCGGGCCCTTCTCATAGGTCACGTCATTGATGCGGTAGAGCGGAATGTCGCGGCCTGTCCGGGTGATCAGACCCGTGCGGGTCAGGAGCCGTCGGTTGGTGACGACGTACTGGGTCGTCCGCCACTTAATCAGCGGAATGGCCACCCACACCAGGAAGACCAACACACCGACGACGATGATCAGCCACATCAGCCAGCTCGCCCACTCGTTGTCGGCACGCAACTTCAGCAGGTAGGCCACCGCAGCAACCGTGACGATGAATACCAGGATCGGCGCTGCCACCGTCTTGACGTGAGTGCGGAGCTCGAGCTCTACGCGCTCGCCCTGGGCGAGCAACTTCTCCGAGAAGGCCATGGGCTCATGGTGCCACGCCCAACTCGATCGGCAGCGTTGCGGGCGCGGTGCGCCCTCCGGTCATCAGCCCAAACGATCGGCTGCCACGACCCCACGAAGTACCGAATCCACGGCATAGCGAGCGGTCCGTCGCACCTCCTGATCGGGCGAGGCGTCCGCGATCTGGTCGAGCAGGTCGATCAATTGCTTGCACCGTCGCACGAAGTCACCCGCAGTGAGGTCGCTATCGCGCAGGCATACCTCAAGGCGTTGGCCGCTCGCCCACCGGTGAATCGTCCAGGCAATCCCTGGCTCGGGCGCACCCATCGGCGCAACCCGGTGCTCACGCTGGAGGTACTGGAGCTCGCCCCAGATGGAGTCAAGTTCCTTCAGCGCGTCGCGCACCTCGTCGTTCGGAAGCCGCGGCATCACATCGGTTGGCTCACGACGTGGCTCGTGAACCAGGGCACTGATGACGCTGGCAAACGATGCTGGATCGAGTCCGCGCCACACTTGTCGGCGGAGACACTCAGCCACCAAGAGATCCTTCTCGGTATAGATGCGCTGCAGCACCCGGCCTTCCTCAGTGACCTGCTGACCTTTCGCATCGAGATAGCCCAGGACGCTCAGCAGGTCGCAGATTCGGTCGAAGGTCCGCGCCACCGTGTGCGTACGCCCCGCGACCTTGCGTTCCAATCCATCAGTCTCTCGACGCAGACGCCACCAGCGTTCGGACCAGCGCGCGTGGTCCTCCCGATATGGACATTCGTGGCTCGGGTGATCAGTGAGCGCCCGCCGCAAGCGATCGATCTCGGCGGTGCTCTCGGCGTCCCGTTCTTCGCCCGACTCCGAGCGCCGCGGCGGCGGATCGTGCGGCGCTTTCGCGCGCAAGGTGGCCGCCAGATCCCGTCGAGACTTCGGATTGCGGCTACTGAACGACTTGGGAATCTGGATTGTCATGATGGGCTCAAGCGGCTCATCGACATCGCTGTCGCCGATGGCCCGCACCTGACCATCCGCAGTGAGCACGATCGGATCGCCCGCCACGGCCCGACGGGGACCGCGCTTGCCGGGGACGACGACGGCCAGACCAGCCCGCCGACCGTCTGGCACGCGGACTACGTCACCGGGTTCAAGCAAGCTGAGCGAGTGGGCCGCCGCGGCACGCCGATTCCCGGCACGCTGCTTCTGAACTGACTTCTGGAGGTCGGACAGCTCGCGGCGTAGACGGGCATACTCGGCGAAGTCGCCCAGGTGACAGCGCATCGCATCCGCGTAGCCCTCCAGGCCTTCCTCGTTGCGCTTGATAGCCCGTGCAATGCCCACGACGGCGCGGTCTGCCTGAAACTGTGCGAACGAGGACTCCAACACCTCCCGAGCTCGCGCGCGGCCAACCTGGTCCACGAGGTTGACGGCCATGTTGCTGGTGGGCACGAAGCTTGATCGCAGCGGATAGGTACGGGTCGAGGCCAATCCCGCGACCGACTCGGGATCGATGCGGCGATCGTGCAGCACGACCGCATGGCCTTCGACATCGATGCTGCGGCGGCCGGCCCGACCCGTCAGTTGGGTGAATTCAGCAGGCGTGATGTCGGCGTGCGTCTCTCCGTTGAACTTGACCAACTTCTCCAGTACGACGGTCCGGGCTGGCATGTTGATGCCCAGCGCGAGCGTCTCCGTGGCAAACACCGCTTTGATCCGACCATCGGTGAAGAGGTCTTCGACGATCTCCCGAAAGGTGGGAAGCATCCCGGCGTGATGGGCGGCGAAGCCGCGCGACAGCCCCTCGACGAAGTCGTAGTAACCAAGCACGCCGAGGTCCTCGTCGGGCAGGCTCGACACCCGTTCCTCGACCATGCGACGAATGGCGCGACCTTCGGACTCAGGAATGAGCTCGGTACCCCACGCCAGGAGCTGGCTCACCGCAGCGTCGCAGCCAACTCGACTGAAAATGAACGTAATCGCTGGCAGAAGACCGCTGCGGTCGAGCCGATCGATGACCTCAGCCCGACTCGGACCACCGCCCGGTCGGGCGCCGCGCGGTGGCGGCCCACCGGATTGACGACCGCGAGTCTGCCGGCCCTGGCGACCTCTGGGTGCGCCTGCGTCCTCACGTCGACCGCGTCGCTCCTGCTGGATTTGCGCGATGCGCTTGCGCAGTTGCGGGTTGAGCGCCAGCTGAGACTCATCGCCAGCGCGCCGGGTGTCCTCGACGAACAAGTCCATGAGTTCGCGACCGACCATCATGTGCTGCCAAAGAGGTACGGGGCGATGCTCCTCAACGATGACCTCGGTGTCGCCACGGACTTCCCGTAACCAGTCGCCAAATTCCTCGGCGTTGGAGACGGTTGCGGACAACGACACCACCTGCACCGCCAGCGGCAACTGAATGATGACTTCTTCCCAGACTGCGCCACGGAACCGATCGGCGAGATAGTGCACCTCGTCCATGACCACGAACCCCAGCGTGTCGAGGGTCGCGCTACCGGCGTACAGCATGTTGCGGAGCACCTCGGTGGTCATGACGACGATCGAGGCTTCACCATTGATCGATGAGTCACCGGTGAGGAGGCCAACGTTGTGTGTGCCATGACGCTCGCACAAGTCGGCGTACTTCTGATTGGACAACGCCTTAATCGGCGTCGTGTAAAAGGTCTTACGACCGGTGTGGACTGCGAGGTAGCACGCGAACTCACCCACCACGGTTTTGCCCGAGCCTGTGGGTGCCGCAACGAGCACCCCGCGGCCTTCCTGAACCGCCTCGCACCCCGATACCTGGAAGGCATCTAGCGGGAAGTCATAGCCCTGCGCGAAACGGGTGAAGTGGCTGGAGTCGTAGCGACGGCGCTCTGGCGCTGCCTCGGAGGTTGAGCTGGGCATGCTGCTGAGACTAGGCGGACAACGAGGGGCCGGACGGCGCGACGCGCTCAGACCTCAGAGCTCAGATTGTGCTTCGTCATCGACATCAAGCCACTCGGGTCGTTCCTTGGCCTCGCGGCGCTTGTCGAGCATGATCGCCAGCCCACAGGAGCCGTAGTACAGGATCATCAGGGGGATCAGGATGACGAACATCGCCAACGGGTCGGGCGTCGGGGCCATCATCGCCGAGAACACCGCGATCACCAGAACTGCCACGCGCCAGCCCTTGAGCATGATGCGACCCGGGAGGATACGAATGGTGTTGAGCGCCATCAGGATCACCGGCAACAGGAACGACAGCCCCATCAGCAGGATGAACTTCGTGACGAAGTTGATGTAGTAGGTCGCGTCGATCAGATTGGACGTGATGTTGTCGGCTGGCGTGAAGCCGAACAGCGCGCCGATGATGGCCGGGATCGCCAGGCCGCCAAAGATGCAGCCGATGATGAACAGGGGCACCGCCGACCCGATGAACAAGCGGGCGACTTTCTTCTCTTTCTTGGTCAGACCCGGCACCAGGAAGCCCCAGATCTGCCACAGCCACACCGGACTCGACAGAATCAGGCCAACAAAGAAAGAGATTTTGATCCGCAAACTGAATGCCTGCGTCGCCTGCCCGAAGTTGGGCTGGATTTGGGCTGAAGGATGCTCGTCGCGATAGTCGAAGATCGGCTGGATCAGGACGTTCCAGACACCCTTGAAATCCCAGCTGCCGATCGCGACCGGGTCGAAAATGAGCCAGCCAATCACCGCTCCGGCCACGATGGCGCCGGTCGCGATCAACGTGCGATTGCGGAACTCCCGGAAGTGGTCGCCGAGCGACATCCGGGCTTCGGGGTTGGCCGACTTCCGGCGCAGCAGCGCCATTCAGCAGGTGCCGTTCACGCGGTCATGGAGTGGAAAGTTCGCAACGGAGCGGGTGGGCTCAGTTGCCCTGCGAGGGGCCGGTGGCGCCGCCCTGGTTCTGCGGGGGCTGCTGACCTGCGACGGGAGCCTCGCCGGGAACCGACTGATCGGGGGCGGCCGCACGTGGTGCCTCGCCGGGGACCGTGCCGTCGGCGCGCTTGGGCTGGCTCGCCTGACCCTGAACGGTTTCTTTCGATGCGTCGCTGTCGGTCAGGTCGCCGAGTTCACTCTTGAGGATGCGCGTCGAACGCCCCAGGCTACGGGCTGCGTCCGGCAACTTCTTCCAGCCGAACACGACCACGATGATCAGCACCAAGATGACAACGGCCATCGGGTTATCGAACAGTCGGGCCACGGTGGATTCCTCTTCTCACACGCACAGGATGAACTAGGTCTACCCAAGTCTACGCACCACTCTGGTCGTACGTCGCCAGTGCCTCACGCGCGGCGGCAGACACCCGGTCTGCCACGGCTGCCGGCGCCAAGACCACGGCCTCTCCCCCGAGGCGACTCACCAGGGACACCACCCACGTCGGGTCGGTGACGCGCAGGTCGACTTCGATTTTTCCGTCGGGTCGCGTCGCCACCTGCTCGATGGGGTAATACTCCGCGACCCAGGCCGCGGCTGGCTCAAGAAGCAATTGGACCAGGACGTCGTCTGCTGACGGCTGGAACAGCCCGTCGCTCAACTCACGAGGTTGCACGCCCTCCGGTGGGGTCCCATCGACATCGAGTACCTCGACATGTTCGATTCGATCAAGCCGGAAGAGCCTCCGGTCCTCAGCGCGATGGCACCAACCTTCGAGGTACCAACGGCCATCAAGATTGACCACGCGCATCGGATCGACGTCTCGCTCGGTGGATTCGTCCCGCGCCGCGACCAGATAGCGCAAGTGGACGCGACGACTCCGGTCGAGTGCGCCCCGCAGCAGGGCCAACGCCTCACGCTCGGAGTCAGCACCGAGGGCGACCTGCACCTGCCCTGCGCCCTCCAGCATCTCGCCGGTGGCGCTCGTGAGTTTGGCCAGGGCGCGAGAGGCGGCTCCTCGCTCGCTCAGGTCGGGGATTGCGAGCAGCGTCCGAAGGCCCACGATGAGGGCAAGCGCCTCATCGCGATTGAGCCGCAACGGTGTCGAGATGGTGTCAGCGTTGCGGAGATAGACCCGTCCGTCCTCCCACTCTGCCTCGATGAGGTCATCGGGCATGTGCCCCGGCGTGCCACAGAGGAACAACAACATGAGGTCGGCTTCGACCTGCTCGGGTGTGACGCCCAACTCTGCCGCAGCCTCAGTGAGGTCGATGCCTTGGCGGTTCACCAGCCACGGGACCATGGTCAACAGTCGCGCCAGCCGTCCGGTCGCGCTTTCTACCGTCGCGGTCATACCGACCCTTCCTGAGCGGCCACGAGCGCGGCCAGTCGGGCGCGTACGCCCTCGACAAGTTCAGTGGGGCTGATGGCCACCGCCGACGGACCGAACCCGCATACCTCCGACACGAGACGCTCGACGTCGTGATGGGCCAGGGTGAGTTGATCCCAGTCATCATCGACGGCAACGACTTCACTGGCCCGGCGCCGCAACGTATTTCCGGCGCCGGCGCGCACTCGCACGACGGCGGTCCGCGCGCTCCGCCCGCTGTCGTTGGTAGCGATCATCGACATGGCGTCGTGGCCTTCGGGAATGTCGTAGGCCTTGGCCGGACCCTGAACCTTGACCTTTCCCACCACCCGACTTAACCGGAAGACTCGGGGTGCGTCGCGGTCAAGGTCGAAGCCGGTGACATACCAGTGACCATGCCAACTGGCCACCGCCCACGGCTGCAAGCGACGCGCTTGCGCGGGTGCGTCAACACCCTTGCGGTAGGAAAACGCAACCATGCGGCGCTGCAACGCCGCGTCCTTTATCGGCTCAAATGCTGGCTCCGTGGTGCGGACCCGCGGTTCGAGGGTGACCACCGGTCCGACCTCACGGTCGACATCGTGAACGCGCAGTTTGCGCATCGCCTGAGCCGCAGCTCCCCCAAGGCTCGCCTGCTGCCAGGTTCGGGCGGCCAAACCCAGCACCGCGAGTTCGTCGGTCTCGAACGCGATGTCAGGGAGGGCGTATTCGCGTTGGTCGATGCGATAGCCCGGTTCATCGTCGAAGTAGGCGTCCAGCGGCTCGGTACGCAATGGGATACCGATATCGCGAAGTTCGTCCTTGTCGCGCTCAAACATTCGGTCGAAGGACTCATCAGACGCCGCGTCACCATACTGCGGGACGGCCTTGCGGATGTCCTGTTTGGACAGCGGTCGGCGCGTAGACAGGAGGCAGATCACGAGGTTGAGGAGGCGCTCGGTCTTAAGAGCGGGCGAAACCGCACGCGACGAGGAAGCCATGCCCCCGAGCCTACCTAGCCGATTCGGACTAGTGTGCGAGGCGTGATTCATTGGCGATCGGGTGTCGTGGAGTCTGAGGTATCGCGCCGGTCGGGTGCCGTCGAGCATCTCGTCCGGATCGACGACCGAGTCGTCCGGGCGTTGTCCTACTCCGAACTCGTGGGCGAGCCCGCTGTCGGTGACCGAGTTCTACTCAACGTTTCTGCGCTCGATCGGGGCCTGGGAACCGGTGGCCTCGCTCTCGTGGTCGCCCTGCCAGACCGCCTGCCCAAGGACCCACCGGCCGGGCCAGGTCACGTGGTCAAGGCGCGCTATTCCCCCACCCAGACGATGGTCCTCGGGGTCGACGAGCAGGAGTCACCCCATCATGAGGTGCTTCGCGAGGCCGATGACCTGGCGGGCATGCCGGTGGTCGTTGCCGATCTGCACTCGGCTGTCCCGGCGATCCTCGCGGGTCTGCGGGAGCAGGCCGGGCTACGAGTCGCGTACGTCATGAGTGACGGTGGCGCGCTGCCGATTGCGTTCTCCCGCACGGTCGCCGACCTGAAGGACGCTGGCTGGCTGGCCGGGACCGTGACAGCGGGGCAGGCCTACGGCGGTGACCTGGAGTCGGTCAACGTGCATACCGGCCTGCTTGCCGCCCACGCCGTTCTGGGCGCCGACGTCGTCGTACTCAGCCAGGGCCCGGGCAATCTCGGCACTGGCACCCGATGGGGCTTCTCCGGCGTGGCAGCAGGTGAGGCGCTCAACGCCGCGTGGGTCCTCGGCGGGCGCGGCGTGGCCTCACTTCGGGTCTCGCAGGCTGATGAGCGCGAGCGCCACCAAGGAATTTCGCACCACTCCATGACGGCGTACGGTCGAGTCGCGCGGGTACCAGCAGACCTACCAGTGCCGATCCTGGAGGGAGAACTCGGCGCAACGATCCGAACTCAGGCGCAGGACCTGGTGGCCCTCAGCGACGACCGACTCGTGCGCCATGACATCGAGACCGAGGGTCTGCGCGCTGCGCTTGAGGACTGCCCGGTCGACCTACGCACCATGGGACGCAATCTGGACGCTGATGAGGCGTCGTTCCTCGCCGCAGCAGCCGCCGGGCGCTTCACGGCTGCCCTGCTGTCAGCGGACCAACAGTGACTTGTTGTCCGGGTGGCGGGTTCCTCACCCGTTGGTGCGATGTACCGCACCAACGGGTGGGAAAACCACCAGTGGCTAGCTGAGACCGAAGGAACGGCCTGCGCCAGGCTTGTTGGTCGATACCAAGTCGACGACGAAGATGAGCGTCTCACCCGGGGCGATGGCCTCGCCCGCGCCGCTGTCGCCATAGCCGAGGTGCGGCGGGATGGTGATCTTGCGGCGGCCGCCGACCTTCATGCCGAGCAGGCCCTGGTCCCATCCCTGGATGACCTGGCCGACTCCGGCCTGGAACGCCAATGGCGTCCCACGGTTCCAGGATGCGTCGAACTCTTCGCCGGTGGACCAGGCAACCCCGACGTAGTGGGCCTGGATGCTGTCACCGGCCGCTACCTCGGCGCCGTCACCGACGGAAAGATCTTCGACAACCAGTTCTTCCGGCGGGTTCTCACCGGGGAAGTCGATCTCGGGCTTGGTCGTGCTGGGGTCAAACGGCATCGTGAAACTCCTGAATTGTGCTGTGCAAGAACGGTTTAGAGGGCAGCGAGGATATCGACCACGAAGACCAGAGTGTCCGTGCCCTTAATCCCACCCTGGGGGTTGCCCTTCTTGCCGTAGCCATCAGCGGGCGGGATCGACATCAACACCCGGCTACCCACGGTCTGACCGACGAGGGTCTTGTCCCAGCCGGGGATGACCTTGCCCGCGCCGATCTGCATCGGTGTTGGCTGTCCCGGAGTCTTCTGCGGGTTCGGCGGCTGGCCCGGAACGGCGCCTGTGGAATCAAACATCTTGCCGCCCCAGATCTGCCCGGTGTACTGGACGAGCATCTGTTGGCCCGCCACGACCTTCGGTCCCTCACCCTTGATGAGGACCTGGGAGCGCAGCTTGGCCGGCGGCTTCGAGCCCTTCGGGACAGTGATCTTTGCGGGCTTCGCATAGCTGCTCGGCATCGTGACGGTCGGAAGGCCAGGCTCGGATGGAGCCTGCTTCCCGGTGAGCTTGGTCAGGATCGGCATCGAGTCGTTGATCTTGACGTAGAACACCAGAGTGTCCTTGGCCTTGACACCGACCTGCTTGTTGCCCTTCGTGCCGAAACCATCAGCTGGCGGAACGGCGACGACCATCTCGGTCCCGACCTTCTTGCCCTTCAGCGAGTCGACAAGTCCGGGAAAGGTCCCCGGGTTGCCCAGGTTGAACGACGCGTTCGGCTTCCCGAAGGTCGATTCGATCGTCTTGCCCGATGTGCCGTTGACCGCGACATAGGACACGTACGCGATGTCCTTGTTTCCGACCTTTTTGCCGGTGCCCTTCTTGGTCACCTTCGTCGTGGTCTCGTTGACCTGGAAGGGCGCGTCTTTGACCGTGAGCTTGGGCTTTGCCGGGTCGGCCGTGCTGACGGTCGCGTCGGAGATCGGCGCAACTTTGCTCTTGGCGACCGTGTGCGGCGAGGCCGCGGTGGTCGGCTTTGCACTGGAGCTGTTGGCCTTCTGCTCACTGTCATCGCCGCAGGCGGCGAGGAAGGTGAGGGGAACAAGGGCAGCAGCCGCGGCGAACCGCATACCGGGAGAACGCACAGAAAACCTCATCGTCGACGATCGGACGCGTCAGCCTAACGTTCGACCCTGAGTCCGCGGTGTGTGCGGTCTCGATACGGCTCGCGCCAGGGCGCTCGCCTACTCGACCAGCGATGGCAGTGGCTCACATGCCGTCGATCAGTCGCTGCACCCGGGCATCGGAATTTTCGAACGGGTTCTTGCACAACACCGTTCGCTGCGCCTGGTCGTTCAACTTCAGGTGCACCCAGTCGACGGTGAAATCGCGACGCTTCGCCTGCGCGGCGCGGATGAAGTCGCCGCGCAACTTGGCCCGGGTCGTCTGTGGCGGAAAGGTCTTGGCCGCGAACACTTCGAGGTCCGTGCTGATCCGGGCGATCTGACCGCGCCGCTGCAGGAGGTAGAACAACCCGCGCCGACGGTTGATGTCGTGGTAGGCCAGGTCGAGTTGCAACATGCGCGGGTCACCGAGGTCGAGACCATGACGGGCCGAATAGGCGTCCAGCAGTTTGTGCTTGATCACCCAGTCGATCTCGGTGTCGACCAGGCTCAGGTTGTCGGTCTCGATCGCCGTCAGAGTGCGCTCCCACAGGTCCATGACGGTGGTGGTCACCGGGTCGACAAGTCCGTGGTGCTCGACATAGGCCTGAGCCCGAGAGAAGTACTCGGCCTGCATTTGAAGTGCCGACATCTCCTTGCCGTTCGCGAGACGTACCGCGGTGCGTCCCGTGCGGTCGTGACTCATCTCGCGGATGGCGCGGATCGGGTTCTCCAGCGTCATATCCCGCATCGCGAATCCGTCTTCAATCATCCGCAGCACCAGGTGCGCGGACCCCACCTTGAGCAAGGTCGTCGTCTCGCTCATGTTGGAGTCACCCACGATGACGTGCAGACGGCGGTAGTGCTCAGCGTCCGCGTGCGGCTCATCGCGCGTATTGATGATCGGACGCGAACGGGTGGTCGCGCTCGAGACGCCCTCCCAGATGTGGTCGGCCCGCTGGCTCACGCAGTACGTCGGGGTCTGACCCAGCATCGCGATCTTGCCTGAGCCACAGGTGATCTGGCGGCTCACGAGGAAGGGAATCAGCACATCGTTGACGACGTTGAGGTCGCCCTGGCGGCTTAGAAGGAAGTTCTCATGGCAGCCATAGGAGTTACCCGCGGAATCGGTGTTGTTCTTGAAGACGTAGATCTGGCCCTCGATGCCCTCGTCGGTCAGGCGCGCTTGAGCATCCTCGACGAGACCTTCGATGATCCGCTCCCCAGCCTTGTCATGGACAACGAGCTGATGGATGTCGTCGCACTCGGCGGTGGCATATTCCGGGTGGCTGCCGACGTCGAGATAGAGCCGAGCCCCGTTGCCAAGGAACACATTGCTCGACCGGCCCCACGACACGACCTTGCGGAAGAGGTAGCGCGCGACTTCATCTGGCGTGAGACGGCGCGCTCCGTTGAACGTACAGGTCACGCCGTACTCGTTCTCGATGCCGAAGATGCGCCGCTCCATGGGCCTGACTCTAATGTGGTGCAACCGCGGCAGTGGCCCGCCTTACGCTCCACGGCGCCATATGGCACTCTTCTGTCACATTGTCGTGGGGGCAAGGGAGGACACGTCATGACCTCGATTTACGAAGAGTTGCGCCAGCGGATCATCCGCAACGACCTTCAGCCAGCCGCCCGCATCAATATCGACGCGCTCACCCGCGAGCTTGGCGTATCTCAGACGCCGATTCGCGAGGCGCTGCAACACCTCGAAGGCGCTCGCCTCGTCACCCGGGAACAGGGCCGGGGGTATGCCACGACTCCCCTGCTCGACGAGACCTCGCTTCGGCACCTGTTCGAAGTCCGCATGTTGATCGAGCCCTGGTCCGCCAAGGTGGTGGCGGCGGATCGGGCCTGGAACCCGGGACCTGACCTCACGGCACTCATCGAGCGGTTCGAGGAAGAGCATCCCTCGGTCAGCCCGCGATTGGAGCTGGCCGAGCATGACCTTGAGTTCCACACCATCGTGCACCGTGCCACGGGAAATACGTTCCTGGTCAACGCCTTTGTCGACATGCACCCTCAACTACATGTGTGCCGGTTGTACGGCGAAGACTTCGATGGCACGTACACCCTGGATGATCACCGCTCGATCGCGAAGGCCATCACGGACTGCGACCCGGTGGCAGCCGAGCGGGCCATGCGCGACCACCTGGAAAGCGCGCTGCGCTTTCTGCTCGCCCAACTGAACCCCGCCGGGCCTGCCTCACCAGTGGCGAGCCGCGACCTCCCGAACCGATCCCAGGTGTTCCTCAAACCCAATCAGCCCGGCTAGGACCACTCACTCATCGCCTTCGGGCACATCATGGATGGGGTCTTCTGGCGAGAGCAGTGCCGCAAGGAGGGATTCGTTGATCCGGCGGAACGTCCGACGCGTGCGGTGACGGTCCAGGACCGCCGCCTCGAGCTGAGTCGGCTCGAGCGTGCGCGATGCGTCCGCATCCTGCGGGTCGATGCTCAGCACTTCCACGGCGAGGCGCAGCACCGAGTCAAGGTCTTGGCCCGGCTGCCACAGCTCTTCAAGGGCTGCGGTCATCTGCTCGCTGCCGCCACCCATCGCGACAAAGCCGGACTCAAAGGCCACCGACCCGTCGTAGGTGAGCCGATACATCTGGTCGTCCTCGGGGCGCTGACCGACCTGCGCCACCACGATTTCGACCTCGTAGGGCTTCTGCTCCTGGGTAAACACCGCACCGAGCGTCTGGGCATAGGCGTTGGCCAGCCCGCGGGCGGTCACATCGGTGCGGTCATAGGAGTAACCGCGCAGATCGGCGTAACGCACGCCAGCGACGCGGAGGTTCTCATATTCGTTGTATTTGCCGACGGCGGCGAACGCAATGCGGTCGTAGATCTCCGACACCTTGTGGAGCGCCCGCGACGGGTTCTCGCCGACGAACGCGATGCCTCCGTCGTACGCCAAAACCACAACGGCCCGACCGCGAGCAATTCCCTTGCGCGCGAAGTCAGCCCGGTCCTTCATGAGCTGCTCGGGCGAGACATAGAACGGCATCGTCATCAGCGCGCACCTCCTGGATTGTCGTGCCGGTCGGCGATGACCGAGCCCACGACCTGCTCGAGTTCGGCATCGTCAAGGAAGCGGACGCCCTCCACATCGAGTACGGCAACCGTCGGCCAGATGCGTCGACCCAGGTCGGGACCGCCGGTGGCCGAGTCGTCGTCCGCCGCGTCGTACAGCGCCTCGATCGCTGCGCGCACTGCCTGGTGTTGGTCATGCCCAGGACGCCACAACTTCTTCAGCGCCCCTCGGGCGTACTGCGAGCCTGAGCCCACACTGTGGTGACCGCGCTCCTCGTAACACCCACCGGTGACGTCATAGGAGAAAATCCGACCGGTCCCCTCCCTCAGGTCGAAGCCGGCGAACAGCGGAACGACCGCGAGGCCCTGCATGGCCATGCCGATATTGCTGCGGATCATCGAGGCCAGCCGATTGGCCTTTCCCTCGATGGACAGCAAGTCGCCTTCGATCTTCTCGTAGTGCTCAAGCTCCACCTGGAAGAGTTTGACGAGTTCGATGGCAATGCCGGCCGTCCCCGCGATTCCCACGGCGGAGAACTCATCGGTCGCGTACACCTTGGTCATATCGCGATTGGCGATGATGTTGCCCATGGTGGCCCGGCGGTCCCCAGCCAACAGCACCCCACCCTGATAGGTGGCCGCCACGATCGTGGTGCCGTGCGGTGCCTCCAATGTCATACCTGCCGGGATCTGACGAGCCGACGGCACCAGATGCGGCGCGTGGCCGGTCAAGAACTCGGCGAAAGATGACGTTCCCGGCGTCAGGAAGGCTGCGGGAAGTCGGGCGCCATCAGGTGCGGGACTCACTGGCCGCCCTTCTGGACGAACCCGCGGACGAACTCCTCAGCGTTGGACTCCAGCACCGAATCAATCTCATCGAGCATCGAGTCGGTCTCCTCGTCCTTGACCTGAGCGGTGGGAGCCGTGGGCACCTCGGGCGCGTCATCGCCGCCGTCTGGCTCGCCGTCACGACGCTGTGGGCTCTTGTGCTCCTGAGCAGACATCGTCTCGCCCCTCTCTGATCAACCGGGCATGTCGACGCGCGTCACGTCGATGTGATCCCAACCTTATTCCACGGCAAGGCGACTCAGCAGGTCCGCAACATCTGTCGCAGACTCAAGTACCTCGCCCACCGCCGCCCGGGTTCCCCGCTCCGGTTCCAGCATCGGAACGCGCTGCAGACTGCGCTCGCCCGGCACATCGAAAATGATCGAATCCCACGAGGCCGCAGCGATTCGGTCGGGAAAACGAGCCAGGCAGGTGCCGCGGAAATATGCTCTGGTGTCCTCCGGCGGTTCGGTGACTGCCCGCAGTACGTCCTCCTCCGCGACCAATCGCTCCACCTGCCCGCCCGCAAGCATCCGGTTGAACAGGCCCTTGTCCTCGCGCACATCTGACCACTGGATGTCGATGGCCCGCAGGCGTGGGTCCGTCCACTCCAGACCAGCTCGGTCGGCATAACTACGCAAGAGTTTGAGTTTGGCGACCCAGTCCAGTTCTCGGTGCAGGGACATGGGATCGGACTCGAGTCCCGTGAGCACCTGTTCCCACCGGGTCATCACCTCAGCGGTGTCCTCATCCGGCATAGTGCCGCCGTAGGTCCTTTCCAACCACTTCGCAGCCATCTCGTAGTAGGCCCAGAGCAACTCGATCGAGGTCATTGAGCGGCCGGACGCGAGCCGTACAGGGGTCTGCAGCGTGGGGTCATGAGAAATGTCGCGCAACGTCGAAACCGGTTGGGACAGTGTCAGATCCGAGGTGATGGCGCCCGCCTCAATCATGCCGAGCACCAAACTTGTTGTGCCCATCTTGAGCAGATTGGCCACATCGCAGTGGTTGGCATCGCCGAGGATCACGTGCAATCGGCGATACCGATCCGCCACCGCATGGGGCTCGTCGCGGGTATTAATAATGGGCCGTTTCAGGGTGGTCTCCAGCCCCATTTCCACTTCAAAGAAGTCAGACCGCTGAGCGAGCTGGAAGCCCGGGCGGCTCGACTCCGCGCCGATACCGACCCGACCGGATCCGCACATCACTTGGCGGACCACAAAAAACGGGATGAGGTTCTTAGCGATGTCCGCGAACGGCGTCGCACGGGACATCAGGTAGTTCTCGTGCGTGCCGTAGGAGGCACCCTTGCCATCCGTGTTGTTTTTGTAGAGATTGACGCCCGGTTGCTGGGGCGAGAGCAGTCGTACCGCCTCTCGCATCACCAACTCCCCCGCTCGATCCCATCGCACGGCATCGCGTGGACTCATGACCTCCGGTGAGGAGTACTCCGGATGGGCGTGGTCGACATACAGCCGTGCCCCGTTAGTGAGGACCACGTTGGCCAGCGTTGGGTCTTCCTCGTCGGTGAGTTGACTGGCGTCAGCGTCGACCCTGGCCATCTCCCACCCGCGGGCATCGGACAACGGCGTCTCATCTTCGTAGTCCCATCCGGTGCGCGCGGCAGGCAACCCCACGTCCTGGGCGTACGACGTCACGACCCGCCCGGATTGCACCATCGGGTTGGCCTGCGGACTTCCCGGGACAGAAATGCCGTACTCGGTCTCCACGCCCATTACGCGTCGTACAGTCATGAAGTCAGCCTAGGTCGCCCAGTAAGGACAACCAGCACCCATGTCTCATCGTCACCTGATGCCGTTGCGCACTCGCGCCTTCACTTCGGCGTATGAGCGCACGGCTCGACGGGATTTCGCGAACTTCACGCCCGAGCAAATCGCCGAGGACCGCGCCAAGGTCATGCCCACCCGGCCGCCCGCGAGTTGGGTCACCGGAGCCGTGCCCGACGGGGTGACCTTCAGCACCGCGCAGATCCCCATGCGAGATGGCACCACCATCCGCGCGCGCATTGCCCGGACGAGGTCGGCTGCCGCACACGCACCCGTCATCATCTACTACCACGGCGGTGGGTGGACCCTCAGCAATCCGGCCAACTACGACTCCCTCACCGGCTACCTCGCTTCCACCTTGGGAGCCGTGGTTGTAGGCCCGGACTACCGAAAGGCGCCTCAGGACAAGGCCCCTCAAGCGTCGTTCGATGCCTACGACAGCCTGCTCTGGGTCGCGAGCCGCCCCTCTGAAGTCGACGCCACCGGCCCGATTGCCGTGGCCGGTGACAGCGCTGGCGGCAACCTTTCCGCGGTGGTTTCGCTCATGGCGCGGGACCTCGAGGGGCCGACCATCGCGGGTCAGGCCCTCATCTATCCCGCTACCGACCTCACCCGCAGCCACCCCAGCTCGCGATGGCGGGAGGAGGCGGTCCTCACGGGTGAGTCCATGGACTTCTTTCTCGAGGCATATCTCAATGAGGCTGACGTCACCGCCGAGGATCCGCTGGTGTCCCCGCTCTGGGCTTCATCGCACGCCGACCTGCCGCCGTGCCTCATTCAGACCGCTGAATGCGACCCCCTCGTCGATGAAGGCGAGCGCTACGGCGCGATCCTCGAAGCGGCGGGCGTACCCACCCGTGTAACCCGATACGCACAGATGCCACATGGATTCATGAGCTTTCCTGGTGTGGCTCCCGTCGCGGCCCAGGCTCGCTCAGAACTCTCACGTTGTCTGCGGGACTGGCTTTCGACGTCGCCAAAGACTCGCTAGCGATCGGCGAGGTCGAGGTCGACCCGCGTCGACTCCTGGAGCACCGCGAGACTGCGTGTCAGCACCGCTCCGTCACTTTCCCGCCACGCCGAGAGCACGTAGCGACCAGAGGTGGGTAGCGGGAGTTCATAGCCGCCATGTTCATCGGTCACTGTGTGGGCGACTTGCTCACCCAGGTGGCGCACGAGCGCCACGCCCGCGCCAGGCGCGGCCTGACCACAATCAGTCACGGTTCCCCGCATCGTGAGCCGTTCACGCAACTCGGTTGGCGGCAACTCAGCATCTGTCACGCGGACAATCTCTGACCGTGGCGCAAAGCCGTCCGCCGTCAACACCAACAACACCGATTCGCCGTGCCTGAGCGCCAATCGGTAGGTCCCGGTGTCATCGGTACGGCCCCAGTCGATCTGCTCGCCATCCATCCGCAGTGCGGAGGCGACCGCCCTGTTGAGCGGCTCCTTGGTCGGGGTGTGCACCACGCCGCTCACGATGAGTTCCTCAGCATCGTCTTCATCAGAAGGGCTGGCGGTGGGTGCGGGCGTGGCCGCAGGTGCGGACGCGGGAAGTCCTGGGATCGCAAGCGCGACGCCGACGGCGATGAGCGCGGCAACCATCGCCACCCAGAAGGTGTGCTTGAAGGCCTCGAGGGTGGGAAGAGTTTGCCCGGAAACCACCATCGTGGAGGCGCCGAGGAAGGCGACGACTGCAGCCGAGGAAGTCGACGTACCGATCGCCCGAAGCAGCGTGTTGAGGCCGTTCGCGGAGGCCGTCTCGGTGATCGGAACCGACCTCATGATCAAGATCGGCATGGCCGCATAGCCAATGGCCGTACCGATCGAAATGACAGTGGCGCCGATCAAGACCTGGGCAACGGAGTGGGTGAGGAAGACGCGCAGGAGGTAGCCGGCAGCCATCAGCAAGCTGCCGACGATCAGGGTGAACTTCGCCCCGAACCGGCGAGTGACCGACGCTGAGATCGGCGCGAACACCACCATGGCCAGGCCGCCGGGGAGCATCGCCAGACCGGCCTGGGTGACCGATAGTCCGAAGCCATAGCCGGTCGCCTCAGGCATTTGCATCTGCTGGGTCGTGCTCAGCATGTTTCCGAACATCGCAAAGCCGAGAAGGAGCGAGGCAATGTTGGTGAGGAGAACGGGGCGGCGTACCGAGGTCCGCAGATCGACCAGCGGCTGTCCAACGCGCAACTGCGAGGGCAACCACAGCGCCAAGAAAACGGCCGCGACCACGAACGACACCAGGGTTTGCTCGCTCCCCCAACCCCACGTGCCGCCTTTGGAGATTCCCAAGAGCAAGCCCACGAGCGCAACGGACAACAGGACGGCGCCGACATAGTCGAATCGGCCGCCGGTGCGCATCTGTGACTGCGGAATTACCACCAACACGGCCGCGAACATGACGGCGGCGAAGACGGCCGAGACCCAGAACAGCGCGTGATAGGAGAAACGGTCGCTCAGGACGCCAGAGAGCGGCATTCCGATGGCGCCGCCGATGCCGAGGGTGGCACTCATCAGGGCAACGGCGCTGCCGACCCGATTCGGCGGCAGCTCATCGCGCATGATCGAGATACCGACTGGGATCAAGGCCGCGCCAACACCTTGTAGCCCCCGGCCAGCGATCACCACACCAATGGTCTCCGGACCGAGTGCAGGCAACAATGAGCCGACAATCACGGTCCCCAGGCACAACAGCATCATCAATCTCTTGCCGAACATGTCGGCCAAGCGAGCGACGATCGGTGTCGCGACAGCGCCGACGAGCAGGGTGATCGTGACCAGCCAGGACGCGGTGTCGGCAGAGGTGTTGAGGAGCTCTGGAAACATCGGCAGCATCGGGATGACCAGCGTCTGCTGCAGCGAGACCACCGTCCCGCAAATGCTCAGGACCGCGACGACCAGCGGAGTTGACGGACGGGAACGGGCAGCACGGGACACGAGAAAAAGACTCCTAGGGGTGAATATTGTCATTCTATCTATGGCCGCCGTCGCCTGCTCTGGGGTCCCCGTTAGGTTGGTGGGGTGACACGTCGAATCCAGCTTGCCCTCGGCCTCGATCTGCTCAGCATCCTGTTGTTCGCGATCGTTGGTCGGCTCAGTCATCAAGAGTCCGTGCTCGGGGCGCCGCTCACCGCGCTTCCGTTCCTGATCGGCGCCGGACTCGGCTGGTACGTGGTGCGATCCCGCTCTGGTTTGGATGCCGACACCGTCGGCCCTGGCCTCACCGTGTGGGTCTTCACCGTCGTCATTGGTTTGGTTCTGCGGGCCGTGACCGGCGGCGGAATCGCGGCCTCGTTCATGGTGGTCACGCTGGTGATTTTGGGCATTCTGATGATCGGATGGCGAGCAGCAGCAGAGCGCTGGCTCCCGGCGGGCTTCGGAGCCGAGACGCCGGCAGCGTCCGAGGACCAAGATGTCGACGCCTGACTAGGCTTCACCCATGCCCTATCAGACGATGAGCACCGCGGACGTTTTCGAGTTTCTCTCGACCCAGCCAGCGCGTCCAGGTGCCCTGGCCAGCACGCGCAAGGATGGACGTCCGCACGTGGCGCCGATCTGGTACCTCGTCGATGGCGAACCCGACAATTTCACGATCGTGTTCAACACCGGCGCACAGACCGTCAAAGGCCGGTCATTACGCCGGACGGGACTGGCCTCACTCATGGTTCAGGACGACCGAGCCCCCTTCACCTTCGTGACGGTGCAGGGCACCGTCACGATCTCGGAGGACCACGCCGAGGTGCGCGAGTGGGCCGGTCGGCTCGGCGCGCGCTACATGGGCGCTGACCGCGAAGAAGAGTTCGCAGCCCGCAATGGTGTCCCGGGCGAACTCCTCGTCCGCCTTACTCCGGTGCATCTGACCGGCGCACGCGACGTCGCCGACTAAGCAGGACCGCAGCCCTAGAGGTACTGGCCCGTCGCAGCCGCTTGATCGATGGACCGTCCCGGTTCGGCGCCGTCCTTGCCGCTGATCAGCGTCCGGATGTAAACGATGCGCTCGCCCTTCTTACCCGAAATCCGTGCCCAGTCATCAGGATTCGTGGTGTTGGGCAGGTCCTCGTTTTCCTTGAACTCATCGACACAACTGCGGAGCAAGTGCTCGACGCGCAGGCCCTTCACTCCCGTGGTGATCTGATCCTTGATCGCCATTTTTTTGGCGCGCCCGACGATGTTCTCGATCATCGCGCCGGAGTTGAAGTCCTTGAAGTAGAGGATCTCCTTGTCACCGCCGGCATAGGTGACCTCCAGGAACCGATTCTCATCCATCTCGGAGTACATCCGCTCGACGGTCGCTTGGATCATCGCGGCGACGGTGGCCTCGAAGGAATCGTCATTCTCGGCCACGTCATCGGGATGCAACGGCAAATCAGGGGTGAGGTATTTGCCGAAAATATCTCGTGCACTCTCGGCGTCGGGCCGCTCGATCTTGATCTTCACGTCGAGTCGGCCGGGCCGCAGAATGGCCGGGTCGATCATGTCTTCTCGGTTGGATGCACCGATCACGATGACGTTCTCGAGACGCTCAACGCCGTCGATCTCCGCAAGCAACTGCGGGACGATCGTCGTCTCGACGTCGGAACTCACGCCCGAACCACGGGTCCGGAACAAGCTCTCCATCTCGTCAAAGAACACGACGACTGGAACGCCCTCGTTGCTCTTTTCGCGCGCCCTTTGGAAGATCAGGCGGATGTGTCGCTCGGTCTCGCCGACATACTTGTTGAGCAGCTCGGGACCCTTGATGTTGAGGAAGTAACTCTGCTGCTCCTCGCGACCTGTCTGCGCAGCTACCTGGCGCGCGAGAGATGCCGCGACCGCCTTGGCGATCAGCGTCTTTCCGCATCCGGGCGGGCCATACAGCAGGACACCCTTGGGCGGCCGAAGTTGGTGCTCTTTATAGAGATCCGCATGCAGGTACGGCAACTCGACCGCGTCGCGGATTTGTTCGATCTGGCCAGTCAGTCCCCCAATGTCCTCATAGGAGATATCTGGGACTTCTTCGAGGACCAGATCGGCCACCTCAGCCTTGGGGATACGTTCGAAGACGAAGCCACTTCGGCTGTCGAGCATCAAGGAGTCGCCCACCCGAATCGTTTCGCCTGCAAGGGAGTCCGCGATCCGACAGACCCGCTCTTCGTCGGCGTGCGACATCACCAGGACTCGGCCGGTGCCGAGGAGTTCTTTGGCCATCACGAGCTCGCCGACCTGCTCAAATCCGGCGGTCGCCACGATGTTGAGCGCCTCGTTGAGCATGACTTCACGGCCGGGCGCCAACTCACCTGCCTCGACGTTGGGACTCACCGCGACCCGCATTTTGCGGCCGCTGTTGAGGATGTCAGCGGTCGAATCCTCGTGGACAGCAACGATGACGCCGTAGGACGCGGGCGGCTGCGCGAGCCGGTCTACCTCGTCCTTCAACGTGACGATCTGTTGACGGGCGTCTTTCAGCGTCCGCACCAGCCGCTCGTTTTGGGCCGACAGGGTGCCCATCGAGGACTTGAGTTGGATGACTTGCTGCTCGAGCCCGCGATCCTGACCCGGCCCTGGGGAGGCCTGGCCGCTCAGATTGCGCACCTCGGCCCGCAGGCTTTCTTCGCTAGTCGGGCTGCCGTCCGCTCGGCGCTCGGGCTGCTGCTCGCTGGTCATCGCAGGCACCTCCTCGGTTGGCCTCGACCCTAACCCGCGCACCTGTCGATCAGCAGCGCCGACTCACGGTGTGGGCATCGGCGATGTGGCCCGTGTCCCCCTACCCGGTGTAGGAGCAAAGCAGGGCGGCGACGGCGGCGACGACTCCCACACCGAGCGCCTTACTACTGGAGGAGGTCACCCTAGTGTCCCTCAAGGCCCAGATCAGGACAATGCCAGCGGCCGAACCACCGAACAGGAGACCGAGCGGCAGACTTGCCCATAGGTCGCTGGTCGCGCTACCCGGAAACCATGTACCGATAAAGGCCCCTGCGACAGCTAATCCCATCATGAGCCCAAGGAACTCGAGCGAAACCTTCTCGCGCCCTTTAGTCGAGAACACGATCAGGAGGAGGAACGCGACACAAAGCACCGCAGCCGTCAGCATGAGCAGCCCGGTGACCCAGTCCATTTGATGTCTCCTAAGCCCTATTCGCTCTCGTCGGGCGCCATCTTGCGAGCCAGCTTGCGCACCTTCTTGTCCGACACCGGTCGCTCGCCATAGTCCGCCGGGTCGTTGGACTCGATGGGCAGGTCCTCCGGCGCGACCTCTGAAAAGTCGCCCTTCCCAGGGCGGCGCTTGCGCAGCGGCGGCGTGACACCCGGCGCCAGCCGACGAGTCGTGATCAAGAATCCGGTATGCCCGTGCATCCGGTGCTCCGGCCGCACGGCCAGGCCCTCCAAGTGCCAACCACGCACCATCGACTCCCATGCCTGTGGCTCGGTATATCCACCGTGCGTCCGGGCGGCCTCGGCGACTCTGGATAGCTGTGTCGTCGTGGCGACGTAACAAATCAGCACGCCTCCCGGTGCGAGCGCATCACCCACCGCCTCCAGACATTCCCACGGCGCGAGCATGTCCAGCACGACCCGGTCGACAGTGCCGGGCTCAACGTGCTCGGGCAGTGCCTCCACCAAATCTCCAACGGTCACCGTCCAGGCCGGGTGCTCGACGCCGAAGTACTCCCGCACGTTGCCTTGCGCGATGGTCGCAAAGTCCTCACGGCGCTCAAAGGAGTGCACTGAGCCGAAGTCGCCGACGGCACGCAGCAGGGCCATACTCAGCGCGCCGGAACCGACGCCTGCCTCCACGACGCGAGCGCCAGGAAAGATGTCTGCGAAGGTGACGATCTGACCAGCGTCCTTGGGGTAGACGACCGCTGCGCCACGCGGCATCGACATGACGTAGTCCGACATGAGTGGCCGCAGCGCGAGGTATTCCACACCCGCTGTGTTGGTGATGGTCGTGCCGTCCGGCGCACCGATGAGCTCGTCATGGGTGAGGTGGCCACGGTGCGTGTGGAACTGCTTTCCCGCCTCAAGCGCGATCGTGTGCATCCGCCCCTTGGGGTCGGTCAGTTGGATTCGCTCGCCCTCGGTGAAGGGTCCTCGGCGCGACGCTGCGCCTGTCGGATTCGGTTCGTCCGTGCGGTCATTGGCCATGAGGAAGGAGTCTAGGAGGCCACCCCCACGTCGTCCCGGTCAGGATCGACGGTTGGCTCGGGACAGCGCGTCCAGCATGTCCTGGGCGCGTACGAGCCCAGCGATCTGTGTTCCTTGGGCGTACGTCACGATGACCTGCTCGGCGCGAAGGTCCCGAAGCGCCGAGATCACCGGCAGGATGTCGCCATACGGATCGATAACGTCGACTACCCACCCCTGTGGCTGGGCAACGGCTACGGCGCTGGTCGCCACGTCGCGGCGTTCGCCGTCGGGGACGGATTCCGACGCTTGCGCGTCGATCAGACCCCACAGCCCGCGCTCGGGGCTCGCCACCACGGCAACCCCATCAGGGACCTGCGACAGCGGCGCACGGTCATCAACGACCCTGACCGGAATGGTGATCTGTTCGAGGCGCACCCCCGAAATGCGAGCCGCGCCTTGGGCGGAGCGGATCGATGACGTCGCACCAAGCCACATAAACATGGCGATGAAAAGCACCCCGACCACCGTCACCAGGGGCGGGCGTGTCCCCTGAAGAAGGGGCAGTACGGCAAACCACCCCACCAAGATCACCGCGGCAGCTCGACCTGCCCAGCCAGCCACGATCGTCCCCCTTGACCGGGAGCCAGTCAGGCGCCACACCACCGCCTCGACCAGAAATCCTCCGTCGAGCGGCAGTCCGGGCAGCAGATTGAAGATCCCGACAAAGGCGTTGCTCCAAGTGAACGCGATGAGGAGCAACTCGATGACCTGATTCGGGGCCGCCGGTAGCAGCACCCACCCCAGCCCCGCCATTGCCCCGTTGGCCAGCGGGCCCACCACCGCGACCAACGCGCTCGCACCCGGCGACTGCTCATTGCCGTGGTCATAGGCGGTATGGCCACCCCAGAGGTTGGCCACGATGCGCTGCACGCGATAGCCCACCCGCTGGCCAACGAGGGCATGGGCTGCTTCGTGGACGAGCACCGACAGCAGCAGGAGCACGGCATACAGGCCAGCCACGAGATAGGCCAGGACGCCCAACGTAGGAAGCTGGGCCTCCAGCCGTGGGCCAAAAAGCAACACGATGACCACGGCCACCATGAGCCAAGACCGGCTAATGATCACAGGCACGCCGCGCAGCGTGGCGACCTGCCAGCCGACGAGACCGCCGCTAGACGCACGATCCGGGGCTGCCATGAACGCGAGCCTAATGTCGGATACGTCCTGTCGGCCCGGCGGCATAGGCTCAGTACATGCCCGCTCAGCCTGCGTTGTCCCCGAGTCGAGCGGCCGACTTCTTGCAGTGCCCACTGCTCTATCGCTTCCGAGTGATCGACCGCCTTGAGACGCCGCCCTCACCCGCGGCTGCCCGCGGAACCCTGGTCCATAGCGTGCTCGAACGCATTTTTGACGTGCCAGCCGATCAACGCACTCCCCAGGCGGCCGTAGACATGATCGGCGCTGCTTGGAGCGACATGCTGACCGACGAACCGGAGCTGGAAACGCTCGTCGTCGGCCCGGAGGCGCAGGAGGCCTGGTTCAGCGAAGCCGCGACGCTGGTCCACCGCTGGTTCAGGCTGGAAGATCCCACCCGACTCGAACCCAGCAGCCGGGAGCGCTACGTCGAGACCGAGGTCGGGGGTCTGCTGTTGCGTGGCTATATCGATCGCATCGACACCGCGCCGACGGGTGAGGTTCGGGTCGTGGATTACAAGACTGGACGATCGCCGTCGACACGGTTCGAAGCGCAGGCGCTCTTCCAGCTGAAGTTCTATGGCCTCGTGCTGTGGCGCTCTACCGGCGTACTCCCCCGACTGCTGCAACTGGTTTATCTCGGCAATGGCGAGATCCTTCGCTACACACCCGACCGCGACGATCTTGAGGCCACCGAGCGCAAAATTCGGGCGCTGTGGCAGGCCATTGCCGCCGCAGCCGAGTCCGACGAGTGGCGACCACGGCGCTCAGCGCGATGCGCGTGGTGTGACTATCGCGCGCACTGCCCAGAGTTTGGCGGGACTCCTCCGCCGCTGCCGCCCGATGCCGCTGTGCGGGCCCTCTCACCGGGCTATCCGCCCGAGGCCGACGAGTCGGGTTCATGACGCCGTTCGCGGCCGACGCTGACTCGGCTCGCAGTCAGGTCACGTCGGCCCAACTGCCGCTTCGGCCGTACGTCTCGGTACGTCACGCTGATGTCCTATCCGAGAGGTGTGCCGGGGCCGATGAGGACGTGCACTTCTCGTCAGCTGTGGCCCGCGCGGTGATCGAGGACCTCACCCATCCGGGCGATCGTGTCCTCGATCCGTTCGTCGGGTTTGGGACGACGTTGCGGGCGGCGACCGAACTTGGCCGTGTCAGCGTCGGAGTGGAGTTGCTGCCCGAGCGCTGCGCGACGACCCGGCAGGTGGCCCCGGAGGCCCTCGTGATCGAGGGTGATGCGCGCGGGTTGAGTGCGTTGGTCGCGGGTCCCTTTGACCTCGTCCTCACCTCCCCGCCCTATCGCACCGAGTTCTCTCATCCCGACGACCCGTTGACCGCATATACCCGGGCTGGTGGCGACTACGACGGCTACCTGGACGACTTAACGAGAATTTTTGCGGCCTGTCTCGCCATGCTGACACCGTCCGGATACCTCGTCGTCAACGTCGCAAACATCGCTGCCGACTCTGGATTCACACCGTTGGCCTGGGACCTGGGTTTGCGGATGAGCGCGATTGGGCAAATTGTTCAAGATGTTCCCGTGTGTTGGGACCAGCCCCTGCACGATCTCGCGGGTGACCATCTCATCGTCGTGCGGGCTTCGCACACCCAGGAGTCATCGAGGATTCTGTAAGTTTCTCCTGGTATTTACTGCCCAAATCCGCATTCGGGCCTATGGTGGTGAGGGCGTGCCGCAGGGAGAGCAAGTGGCTCGCTCCACCGGTATCAGTTTTTGAAGGGGTTTCTGGCATGACATCTGTTCGATCGCACCGCCTTGCCTTTGTGGGTTTGGCGTCCACCGCCGCACTCGGCCTTGGTGGCCTGACCCTGGGCATCAGTTCTGCACACGCGACCACTGTCGGCGTGGCCGGCACCTGCGAGGTACAGGTCAATGTGGCCGACGCCGTACCAGGTTCGACCGGGACCCTGTCTGCGGTCGTCAACCCAGAAGGTGGCGGCGAAGAAGTCCGCCAGCGCACCCCCATCGAAATCGATGAATCTGGTTCAGCGACCTGGACCATTGCCGCCGACTCCTTCCCCGACGGTACGGGTGAGGTGCGGTGGTTCGGCCGGGATGCCGGAAACGCGCGCGAGTCCGTCGCCACGCCGATCACGATCGACTGTGTGGCCGATCCGGAGCCCACCGAGACGACAACTCCGCCCGAGCCCACCGAGACCACGACTCCGCCGGAGCCGACTGACACGCCTGAGCCCACGGAAACAACCCCGGAGCCGACCGCGACTTCCGAGCCCACGAGCACTTCAGAGCCCACCAGCACTTCAGAGCCCACGGGTACCTCAGAGCCGAGCAACACCATGCCCGCACCAGCCACCACCAGCGGGCCAAAGATCGACACGGGTGTCACGAGCGATGGCTCCTCGGGCGCGGTGCTCGCGCTTGCTGGTCTCGCCACGCTTGGCGGCGTCGGTGCAGCCGGCGTGTTCGCCCGCCGTCGCCTGCACGGTGACGACAACTAGTTTCTGCACCACAGCACCATCCGCAGGGCGGCCCCATAGCGATGGGGCCGCCCTGCGGCTGTTGGGGGTGGCGAAGGCGAAGGACGTCCGCTCAGTCACGCAAGGACACGGTGAGCTCGGCCACCGTGTCCGCGTTGATGCCACTCAGCGAAGACACCCGAACTGCCAGGGGCAGATCTGGCACCGGGACCATGTGCGGGACCGCGATGGTGGGTACCCCCGCTGACGCCGCAGAACGCACGCCCGGAGGCGAGTCCTCAAAAGCGACACACTGCCCCGGCCGCAGGCCCAACCGCTGCGCCGCCGTGAGGTAGGCCTCCGGGTGGGGCTTGCCGTGCTTGACCTGATCGCCGGTGACCAGGGTGGTGAAGGTCCCGGCGGGCAACTGATCGACGAGAACCTGCGCCAGCGACTCGTACGACATCGTCACCAAAGCACAGGCGATGCCCCGCTCTCGGAAATCAGTCAGCAACTCCAGCGCGCCGGGTCGCCACGGCACATGGGCTTCCATCTGAGCAGTGACTTTCCCCAGCAGGAAGTCGACAATCTCCTCGGGCGTCAGGTCGACCGGAGAGTTGTCACGGATGATCTGCCCAGAGACCAGCAACGGGTTCCCGACGCAGCGGTGGGCCAGATCGTCCGTCCAGTCGCCTCCGAACGACTCCACCAACTCACGCTCCGCGCCGATCCAGTAGGGCTCGGTGTCGACCAGCGTGCCGTCCATATCCCACAGGGCGGCGAGGATCGCGCTCATTCGGGGTCGTAGCCCAGGTTCGGCATCAACCACTTCTCAGTCTCGGCCAACGTCCAGCCCTTGCGCTCGGCATATTCCTGCACCTGGTCACGTCCCAGCCGCCCGACGACGAAGTACTGCGACTGGGGGTGGGAGAAGTACCAACCGCTGACCGCCGCCCCTGGCCACATCGCCATCGACTCGGTCAACTGGATCCCCGTCTGCGCCTCGACATCCATCAAATCCCACAGCAAATCCTTCTCGGTGTGATCTGGGCAGGCCGGATAACCAGGAGCCGGGCGAATCCCGCGATAGCCCTCAGAGATGAGTTCCTCGTTGCTCAACCGCTCATCAGAGGCAAATCCCCACATTTCGCGGCGAACTCGCTCATGCAGCCTCTCGGCAAAGGCTTCAGCGAGTCGGTCGGCCAAGGATTCCAACAGGATCCCGCTGTAGTCATCGAGCTCTTCCTTGAACTCGGCGATCTTCTCTGACGCCCCAAGGCCTGTCGTCACCGCGAAACTTCCGATGTAGTCCGCGAGTCCCGTCTCTTTCGGCGCGATGAAGTCCGAGAGCGCCCGATTTGGCACGCCCTCCCGGTGCTTGCCCTGCTGGCGCAGGTGATGCAGCGTCATCCGCACCTCGGAGCGGGTCTCATCGGTGTAGATCTCGATGTCGTCGCCGACCGCATTGGCCGGGTACAGCCCGATGACCGCAGCGCCGCGCAACCACTTGTGCTCCAACAGTTGATCAAGCATCGCTTGAGCATCTTCATAGAGCTTGCGAGCCGCTTCGCCGGTAGCCGGGTTGTTCAGGATGTCCGGGAAGCGACCCTTCATCTCCCACGCGTTGAAGAACGGCTGCCAATCGATGTAGTCGCGCAGTTCCGCCAGCGGATAGTCCGTCCACGTGCGGGTGTATGCCGTCGGCGATCCGCTGGGATGCGGGCCCTCGTGATAGTCGCGCTCTTGCTGAGCCAACAGGTGGGGGCGGAAGGGGCGGTAGTCGCTCCAGTCGATGGGTGTACGCGCCGCGCGAGCCTCGTCCAACGAGATCAGCGGGCGGTCATTCTTCTTAGCGGCATGGCGAGCGCGCAGGGCGCCATACTCCTCACGCACTTTTTCCATCATCGGCCCACGACGCTCGTCCGAGAGCAGCGAAGACACCGTCGGCACCGACCGTGACGCGTCCTTCACCCAAACCACCGGGCCGTGATATTTGGGCTCCACGCGTACGGCGGTATGGGCCTTGGACGTCGTTGCGCCGCCGAGCAGCAGCGGCATCTCGAGTCCAGTGCGCTCCATTTCCTCTGCGAAGCCGACCATCTCATCGAGAGATGGCGTGATCAGACCGGACAGTCCGATGATGTCGGCGTCGTGTTCCTTGGCCGCGTCGAGGATCTTCTGTGCGGGCACCATGACGCCCAGGTCGATGACCTCGTAGTTGTTGCACTGCAACACCACGCCGACGATGTTCTTGCCGATGTCGTGCACGTCGCCCTTGACGGTCGCCATGATGACCGTGCCTTTAGCCTTCTTGCCCGCCGTCCCGGTGCGGATCTTTTCTTCTTCGATGTAGGGGATCAGATGCGCCACGGCCTTCTTCATCACCCGCGCAGACTTCACGACCTGGGGCAGGAACATCTTTCCGGCGCCGAAGAGGTCGCCCACGACACCCATACCGTCCATCAGCGGGCCTTCGATCACCGACAACGGTGGCTCGCCGGCTTCGGCGAGCTCGGCGCGCATCTCCTCGGTGTCATCGACGACGTGGTCATCGATGCCCTTCACCAACGCGTGCGTAATCCGTTCTCGCACAGGCAATTCGCGCCAAGCGTCCTTGGCACTAGTGTCTTGCGCCTCCCCCGCGACATTGAACCTCTCGGCGACTTCCAAAAGTCGCTCGGTGGAATCCTCGCGCCGGTTGAGGATGACGTCCTCGATCCGCTCACGCAGTTCAGGATCGATCTCGTCATAGACCACCAACTGCCCCGCGTTGACGATTCCCATGTCCATACCTGCGCCGATGGCGTGGTAGAGGAACACCGCGTGGATCGCCTCGCGCACGGGGTTATTGCCACGGAAACTGAAGGACACATTGGACACGCCACCGGAGATCAACGCGCCCGGAAGGTTCTGCTTGATCCATCGAACGGCCTCGATGAAGTCCACGCCGTAGTTCGCGTGCTCCTCAATGCCTGTCGCGACCGCAAAGATGTTGGGGTCGAAGATGATGTCTTCGGTGGGATAGCCAACCTTGTCCACCAGCAGGCGGTACGCCCGCTCGCAAATCTGCTTGCGGCGTTCGAGATTGTCGGCCTGCCCGTCCTCATCGAACGCCATCACCACTATGGCGGCACCGTATTTGCGGCACAGCCGGGCATGGGCCAGGAAGGGCTCTTCGCCTTCCTTCATCGAGATCGAGTTCACGATCGACTTGCCTTGAATGCACTTCAGGCCAGCCTCAATGACATCCCACTTGGAGGAGTCGACCATGACAGGCACCCGGCAGATGTCGGGCTCTCCAGCAATCAAGCGACAGAACTGCTCCATCGCCTCGATGCCGTCGATCATCCCCTCGTCCATGTTGATGTCGATGATCTGAGCACCGGACTCCACCTGCTGGCGGGCCACGCTCAACGCGGTTGGGTAGTCGCCTTCCTTGATCAGGCGGCGGAAGCGAGCCGACCCAGTAATGTTGGTGCGCTCGCCGACGTTGACGTAGAGCGACTTGTTGTCGATGGTGACGGGCTCCAGGCCCGACAGACGCATCGCTGAGGGCACCGTCGCTGGTTTGCGCGGGGTCTTGCCTTCCGCCCGGCGCGCAATCTCCGCCAAGTGCTCGGGTGCGGTTCCGCAGCATCCTCCGACGAGGTTGATGAGCCCCGCTTCGGCGAACTCCTCCAAGACATCGCCCATCTGGTCGGGCGTCTCGTCGTACTCACCAAAGGTGTTGGGTAGTCCCGCATTCGGATAACAGGAGACATAGGTATCCGCGATCCTGGCCAACTCCGCGACGTACTGGCGCATATCGGACGCACCCAGCGCGCAATTCAGCCCGATCGCCAGGGGGCGAGCATGCCGGACACTGTTCCAGAACGCCTCAGTGACCTGCCCGGACAGGGTGCGCCCGGATGCGTCGGTGATCGTGCCGGAGATGATGATCGGCCAGCGCCGCTCGCGCTCCTCAAAGAGCGTCTCGCAGGCAAAGATCGCCGCCTTCGCATTGAGCGTGTCGAAGATCGTCTCGATGATCAGCAGATCTGATCCGCCATCCACCAGTGCGCTCGCCTGTTCGTGATAGGCGCTGACCAGACCTTCGAAGGTGATGTTGCGTTTGGCGGGGTCATTGACGTCGGGCGAGATGGAGGCCGTCCGGTTGGTCGGACCGAGCGCGCCAGCAACGAACCGCGGGCGGTCAGGCGTCTTCGCCGTCGCCGCATCGGCCGCTTCTCGAGCGATCTGCGCCGAGACGTAGTTGAGCTCGTAACTCAACTCCTCCATGTGATAGTCCGCCATCGAAATCTGCTGCGCGTTAAAGGTATTCGTCCCAATAACGTCGGCACCAGCATCGAGGTATGAGTCGTGAACCTCTCGAATAATGCCCGGCTGGGTGAGTGACAGAAGGTCGTTGTTACCGCGTACGTCGGAGGCCCAGTCGGCGAAGCGCTCGCCTCGGTAATCCTCCTCGGAGAGCTTGTGCCGTTGCAACATGGTCCCCATGGCGCCATCTAGCACGAGGATGCGCTGATCGAGCAGCGCGGTGATTTCGTCAGTGCGGTCCGGCTGAGGAGCAGCGCGGAATGACGTCTGGGACAAGAGAACCTCCCGTGGTGGCAGGCCCCCATCGTATAGACGGGCCGATCTCCGGATTCGCCTGGCGTGTCGCAGGCGTGCTGACACCGCGCGTCGACCGCAGCCATAGGCTGAGTCATCAGTTCCCGACCCACCAGGAGGACGCGAGCGTGATTCAGCTCGAGGATCTGCCCGAATTGCGTGATCCGATCATGATCGCGGCCTTTGAGGGTTGGAACGACGCTGGCGAGACCGCGAGCGCCACCCTGGCTCACGTCATCCGAAGCTGGGAGGCCGAGCCCGTTGCGGCGCTCGACCCCGAGGACTACTACGACTTCCAGGTAACTCGCCCCCGGGCGGTGTTCGACTCCGACGGGCACCGTGCGCTGCGCTGGCCGACGACGCGCATCCTGATTGCCCAAAACACGCCGCTTGAGCGGGACGTGATCTTCGTTCAGGGCATTGAGCCGTCTATGCGGTGGATGACTTTTTATGGCGAGTTGCTCGATCTTGCAAAGGATTTGGAGGTCAGCCTCCTCATCACGTTGGGCGGGCTGCTCGCCGACGTCCCCCATACGCGCCCGATCCCGGTCACGATCACCTCAGAGCACCCGGAAACCAGACTGCGTTTTGACCTGCATGCCAGCCAGTACGAAGGCCCCACCGGCATCATCGGGGTTCTCGTCGACGCCGCGCATGAAGCTGGCATCGCCACCATGTCGGTCTGGGCGGCCGTACCCCACTATGCCGGCGGCAGTCCCTCGCCGAAGGCGACCCTGGCGCTTCTCACCCGGCTCGAGGAGGTGCTGGACACGATCATTGGTCATGACGACCTGCCCGAACAGGCACGCGCCTGGGAACACGGCGTGGACGAACTCGCGCAATCGGACGACGAGGTCGCTGAGTACGTCCAAACCCTGGAAGAAGCGCAGGACACCACAGAACTGCCCGAAGCCAGCGGCGATGCGATCGCGCGCGAGTTTGAGCGCTACCTGCGCCGCCGCGACGACGACCCTCAGTAGCCCCACGCCCGTCGAGCAACCGCCGGTCGAGCTCACGCCGGTCGAGCTTGTCGAGACCAACCCCGATCGAGCACACGCCGGTCGAGCAGGTGGGAACGCAGTGATCCACCCTGTCGAGACCACCCAGCACGGGCCTCGACACGGCCTCGGCTCACGCCTCGCCCGGCTCGACCAACGCCGGTCGAGCTTGTCGAGACCAACGCCGGTCGAGCAGGTGGGAACGCAGTGATCCACCCTGTCGAGACCACTCACCAAGGCCTCGACACGGCCTCGGCTAACGCCTCGCCCGGCTCGACCAACGCCGGTCGAGCTTGTCGAGACCAACGCCGGTCGAGCAGGTGGGAACGCAGTGATCCACCCCGTCGAGACCACCCACCAAGGGCCTCGACACGGCCTCGGCTCACGCCTCGCCCGGCTCGACCAACGTGAAGAACGCCCCGCCCTGCTCACCCAACGCCGGTCGAGCTTGTCGAGACCACCCGTGGGCTTCCTACGGCCGACAGGTGACCTGAAGAGTCGTAAATCGCGCCCCTTGGTGCAGGGTTCGTACCTTCGCGAAGTTGCATCCCGGCACCGACCTCAAGTGGGCACCTTTCGAGGTGTCGACAACGACGACGCTCGTTGGCTGCCCACCCGCTCGCTCAGGTCCCCACAAGTCGCCGCCTCGGCGTGCTGCTGCCCACCACGTTTCCTGCGACCACTGCTGGTCCAGCCTCCCTGAGGCGAACAGCACCGCCCTGCCCGTCGGCTTGGCGAACGCCACCCGACGTGGGCCAGCATCGTGGACCGCCCTCTCGTGGACTGTGAGATTTTCGCCCCAGTGGCCATCACTCGCCCGGGCCGACAAGAAAGACGGCACCGACAACGCCACAACGCACCCCAGCACGATCGTCCGGGCCGCCCGCGGCAATCCCGACCGCGCGGCCACGAAGCCGACCAGCAAACTCATCGGGATCACGGAAGGCGAGAAATAGCGCTCCGCGAAGACGTCAATCCCCGCGAGGACCGCGGCACTTGTCGCAAGCGGCGCGAGCACCCACATGAGCAGCAACGTCCCACCCACGAGTCTCGTGTTGGCCCGCACCAGCAGGCCGGCAGCGCACACTGTGAGCACAACGCCGAGCGCTACGCTCGTCGCGATGGTCACGGCCTGATAGCTGCTTGAGATGGGGGCGCTGACGCCGACGCGGAGAAAAGAGGCCAGGGCATCGACGGCGGCGTTGGTGTGTATCCAGCCGACTTGGCCTTTCTGCTTCTCGCAAAACAGCAGCCAGGCTCCACCCGCAACGCTGAGGCCCCCCGCGAGCGCGGCCTCGGCCGAGGCCACCCGCCTGCGTGCCAGGATCGGCACCGCCAACGCGAGGGGCAGGTAAAGGACGTTCAAGGCGTAGCACAGGCACGCGGCTACTGCCGAGGTCACCTGAAGGACGGGACGGGTGGTCAGCGCTGCGTAGAAGTACACCGCAAGTAGCAGAACGGACACGGCTTCAGGGCGAGCGTTGACCGCGGACGCCGCCGACGCCGGGAGGATGGCCACGACAAGGCCCGCGACGAAGGCCGCGCGTCGCCCCCACAACCGGTTGGCAATTGTGGTCACGACAGCAGTGGCAACTACGAGCGCCACTGCTGAGACGAGCCGTCCTGCCGTCAGCGAATCGAGTCCCAAACCGTCTGCTGTCGCCTTGGTTGCCGCGTAGTACCCCACGAGCGCACGGTCGTGTTGATTCGCCAAGCGATATAACTCGCCCCACGAGCGCGACGTAGCGCTGATAGTTGCTGCTTCGTCGAACCATGTACCGGGCCGAGGGGCAAAGCTGACCAGGAGGGCGGCACCGAATGCGGGAGCCCAGAGCACCCATTGCTCAGTTCGGAAGGCGCGCACCGCGCTGACCTTACCGGCGTCAACCTCGCAGCTGAACGCCCAGCAGTGCGTCAATCGAGTCTGTGACCAGGTGGCCGGAGCCGTCGTCGGCACCTGCCGGGTGCGCTGCGACCCAGGCGTCGACGGCCGCCACCGCGGCTGGCGTGTCGAGGTCGTCGGCGAGGCGCGCTCCCAGGGTGCGCACCAACTCGGCATCGGCCGAGCCTGGAAGCGCTTCCTGCCAGGCCACCAACCGTGCTTGGGCGGCCTCCAGGAGAGAACTGGTCCACTCCCACGGAGTGCGGTAGTGCTGTCCAAGCAGGACCAGGCGAACCGCCATGGGGTCGATGCCTTCGGCACGCAAGTCGGACACCCGCACCAGGTTTCCCAGCGATTTGCTCATCTTGTGCCCGTCGTAGGCCACCATCGCCTGGTGCACGTAGGTCTGCGCGAACGCCGGCCGCCCCGGCAACGCGGCGGCCTGAACGGCGCTCATCTCGTGGTGCGGGAAAATGAGGTCATCGCCGCCGCCTTGCACATCAAATCCGGCGTCAAGTTCGTCGAGCGCGATCGTCGTACATTCCAGGTGCCAGCCCGGGCGCCCGGGCCCTGCGGTCGCGCCGTCCCAGGACGGTTCACCGGTCCGCGCCCCGCGCCACAGCAACGGGTCGAGAACATCGCGCTTTCCGGGCCGGTCCGGGTCGCCGCCGCGCTCGGCGAAGACGTCGAGCATCTGCTCACGACTCCACCCGCTGACCTGTCCGAAGCTGGGCTGACGGGCCAGGTCGAGGTAGGTATCGCGTACGCCAGGCTCGGCGGCTTCCTCATCGGGAACCGGGAGCGTATATGCCGCACCGTTGTCGAGTAGTTCGGCCACTCGTTGCGCGTGCCGCGGCATCGACTCCTCGACGCCGACATAGGCATCCGGCGGGATGACTCGCAGCGCCGTCATGTCGTCGCGGAACAGTTGCACCTCGCGCGCGCCCAGATCGCGCCAATCGATGCCATCGCGATCCGCGCGCTCAAACAGCGGATCATCGACGTCTGTGACGTTCTGGGCGAAGCGCACCGCCAGACCACTGGCGCGTACGGCACGGCCCACCAAGTCAAAGGTGAGGTACGTCGCGGCGTGACCCATGTGAGTGGCGTCGTACGGCGTGATGCCACAGACATAGAGCCGAACCAGGCCATCCCGGCCAAGCACCTCGTGTCGGGTACCGCTTGCCGTGTCGTGTAACTGCAGCACCGGCGACAGAACGGGGGTCTGTGGGAGCGCGGGTCCGTTCCATGTCTTCACGTCGAGAGACTACGTCCGACGCTGCCCAAATATTCCTGCGGCGTCACCACAGCGGCCAGGGCAACGGATAGCGATCTCCGGTAGGCACGGGAAACACACCACCGTCGAGCAGTTTCCTGGCGCGCAACCGGAGCGCCGCGACTTCCTCCTCGGTGAGCAAATCGCCGAGGGCGTCCCCGAGTCCATCTGCCAACGCGGCCAACAGCCGGGACAACCTCTCAGTTTCTCGCGTTGGCAACGGATCCGCCGCCCAACCCCACAGCACGGTGCGCACCTTCGGTTCGGCGTGCAGCGTGACGCCGTGATCGATAGCCCACAGTTGATGGTCGTCTTCGATGAGGTGGCTTGCCTTGCGATCAGTGTTGTTCAGCACGAGATCGAGGACCGCGAGCCCAGCCAGCCGGGCATCATCGGCATGCGACACCACCATGGGCGTGCCGTCCTCAAGTTCAACTCCGACGACCGGCAAGTATCCCTCTGGCTGATCAGCCACCGGATCGACTCTGATGAGGTCAGACTCGACACCGTCCAGCGGACCGACCCAACGCTGCACGCTGCCTGGTCCGAGGGGGCCTTCCCGCAGGACAGTTTCTGGCACATGTGGCCAGCCGCCCGCACGGGCTATGAGGTAGGTCGCAAGCTCTCGGCCCGCCAAGGTCCCATCCGGGAAATCCCAGAGTGGTCGCTCTCCGCGAACAGGCTTGTAGATGGCTCGGACTCGGCTCTCGCCGACCCATACCCGGAGCGCGACGTTGGAGGCATCAAGAAGTCGACCCTCAACCTCGATCTCGCCGGTCTCCAGGGTGTCCAGCATGGTGGCCGCACTCAGCGTTTGAAGCCGTTGGCTCGCGGGCAGACGTGGCCAGAGTCATCGAGCGGCCCCCCGCAGAACGGGCATGGCGGACGCCCCTGCGCGACGGTGGCGAGTGCTCGACGGACAAACTCCCGGGCGCCGCCGATGCCCAGTGCGACCTTCAAAATCGAGGTTCCCGCCGGGGTGATCTCCACCATGCCGTCACCGGTTTCGTCCGGCTCGATCTCAACCTGCGCGTCGTAGGCCTCCACCACCACGACCTGACCGTCCTCATTCCAGGACAGGCTCAGCGTGCTGACCCGGAACTCATCCTCGATGGGCGTACTGAGCGGTGCGTTGTCTTCGGGTGCGGAGAGTTGGGTGCCGGGAATTGGCATATCTTCCAGCAGCTCGCTGATGCGTTCGGCGAGCGCCTCGACCTGCTGCTTCTCCAGCGACACACTCGTCACGCGGCGCCCGTCGACCGCTTGGAGGAAGAAGGTGCGCTGTCCGGGAGGGCCGACGGTTCCTGCGACGAATCGCTCGGGGCGGACGTACTCGATCAACGGCATGGTTCGAGCCTAATCGTCGGAGGCGGTGGCGTGGTCGGCGCCAGGTGAGCCTCCGGGTGTTGCGTCGCTGGAGTCCGACTGCAGTTCGCTCGGCAGGAGGTCATCCACGCCACCGGTGTCGTTGCTGCGCAGGACGAACGCTCGCCGCGGCGCGTAGCGCACCACCGACAACGACGCCGGGTTGACCACGATGCGCTGAAAGGAATCCAAGTGCATGCCAAAGGCGTCCGCCAGAAGTGCCTTGATGACATCCCCGTGCGAGACGGCCGCCCATACCGCGTGCTCGCCGTGCGCTTCTGCTACCTCACGATCCAACCGCCGGATGGCAGCGACCGCCCGGGCCTGCATCTGAGCGAGGGACTCGTGGGCATAGGTCGCATCCGGTGGGAAGGTCGCGCCTGACGGATGGTCCTGGACCACGCGCCACAGGGGTTCCTTCGCGAGATCGCTCAACGACTTCCCGGTCCATCCGCCATAGCGACATTCGCCGAGGTCGTCGTCCGTCTCGACCTCGTTCGCGCGATCTTGCGCGAGGTGCGCTGCGGTCTCTTGGCAGCGCTGCAGTGGGCTCGACACGAGACGAGCCAGGGCGACCGTACGCAGCCTCTGACCCAGCCGTGCAGCGTGCTCGACGCCTGTCTCATCAAGACCGACGCCCGGGCTCCAGCCGGCCAAGACACCAGAGGAATTGGCGGTAGTCCGACCATGGCGGATCAACAGGACGGTGGGCACAGGGCAACTTTACGACCGAACCTTCCCGCTTCGCGACGCCGACCGTGGTGCGATGTCTGCATGATCGTGGATCAGGCCGTCTATAGCGCTGGCACCCGACGCCCCTGTGAGGACGTCGCATCTGAGTTGGACCGACTTCGCGACGGCCCTGAGAAGGACTTTCTCTGGATTGGCGTGAAGGAACCTCACTCCGAAGAGTTCCTGCTCATGCAGGACGCGTTGTCGCTCCACCCGCTCGCCGTGGAAGACGCATTGACCGGCGACCAGCGGGCCAAAGTTGAGGTCTACGACGACACCGTCTTCGTCGTACTCAAGACGCTCGTCTACATCGATGAGACGTCGCAGGTCGAGACCGGTGAGCTGATGCTGTTCGTCGGCCCGCATTTTGTTCTGACAGTGCGCCGGGGCGAACACTCGGGGCTTTCCCAGATTCGACACTCGCTTGAGCACACCCCCGAGTTGTTGGCGCACGGCCCCATCGCGGTGTTGCACAAGGTGATGGACAACGTCGTCGATCAGTACGTTCGGGTCGACGCGGAGTTGGCATACGACCTGGAGCAACTCGAAGAGAAGGTGTTCTCCCCATCGACCGAAGTCGATGTCGCGGAGATCTACCTGCTCAAGCGGGAAGTTCTGGAGATGCGGCGCGCTGCCTCTCCCCTGGTCGAACCACTCAGCCGCGTCATGCGTAGTAGGCACGTCCCGTCCGATGCCGTGCCGTTCTTTCGCGATGTCAACGACCATCTGCTCCACGTGGTCGACCGGGTCGACTCTTATGACCGGCTGTTGAGCGATGTCCTGAACGCCCATCTGGCGCAGGTCTCGGTCAATCAGAACGCTGACATGCGCAAGATTTCCGCGTGGGTCGCGATCGCCGCGCTCCCCACGATGGTCAGCGCGATCTATGGCATGAATTTTGAAGGGATGCCCGAACTCACTGCGTCCGTGGGCCTCTTCGGGCGCGAATTCTACTACGGATATCCCCTTGCGCTTGCGGTCATGGCCGGCGGATGTATCGCAATCTATCGGGCCTTCAAACGGAGCGGCTGGCTCTGATTCGGCGACGACCTCGATAGGTTCGTCATCATGCGTACGCGCCATGTCGGATCATCGGGCCTCCAGGTGTCCCCCTTGACCTTGTCCACTGCCGGCTGGGGAACCACGGTCGATGACGACATGGCGCGCACTCTCGCTGAGACCTACCTAGGTGCGGACGGGATGACGTTCGCCACAACGGCCGGGGATGACCAGGCTGAGGAGACCCTCGGCAGTTTGCTGGGTGACCTCGTGCCTCGACGAGATGTGACGTTGGTATGCCAAGCGGGATCCGGAGCCGTGGGACCGACTGGCTCCCGCGGCAGCATGTTGCGGGACCTGGATGACACGCTTAGCCGGCTGCGAACCGACCACCTTGACCTGTGGCTCGCACCTGGATGGTCCGCGACGGTTCGTCTGGAGGAAACGCTTGGCGCTCTAGAGTTTGCGGTCCTCAGCGGACGCGCCCGCTATGTCGGTGTGTCCGGACTCACCGGCTGGCAATTGGCACGGGCCTTTTCGCTCCTCGAGAACCTGCGTGTGCCCCTGGTCGCAGACCAGGTCGAATACAGCCTGCTTCGCCGCGCCGCCGAGGCGACGATCCAGCCGGCCGCTACCTATCTCGGAACCGGCATCTTGGCCGGCGCGCCCCTTGGGCGGGGCGTGCTCACTGGAAAGTACCGGCATACCGTTCCGGCCGACTCCAGGGGCGCCTCGCGCCCAGATCACGTGAGCGCCTATCTCGACGATGACAGCCGAGCGGTTGTCGAGGCCGTCTGCACGGCGGCCGACGGCTTGGACCTCACGCCCGCCGAGGTTGCCCTGCGATGGGTTCTCGACCGGGATGGGGTCGCGAGCGCGGTGGTGGGGGTACGCACACCTGGGCAACTTCGATCCGCAGCCCAGGCGGCCACAGATGCGCTGCCGATTCAGGTCACCAACGCGCTGAACGACGTCAGCGCGTTCTCCTAGCTCAGCCGACGACGCTTACTCGCTGTCGTCGGTGTCGTATTCCTCGGCGTCCAACCCGGCATAGGTGCCCTCGGCCTCGTCGTCATCGTCGTCGAACTCGATGTCGTCGTCCTCGTCATCCTCGTCGACCAACTCGTCCTCGTCGCCGGCGTACACCTCCAGCGGGGTCACCTCGCCGTAGGCGTCCATCAGCGCATCGTCGTAGGAATCGAAGGCGTCAGCGACGTCGCGGTACGCCGCAACCACCGTGGGGTCGTTCTCACCTCGTCGCCCGGCTGCGGCTTCCAGGTGACGTTCGAGGGCAGTCACCAAAGTGGACAGCGCGGCGCGCGGATCAACGGTCATGTCGAAACCGTAGCGAACTGCAGCACGCCGACGCACCCTCCCTCGACACACAGGCCTGACATCGCACAATGTCTGTCATGGTCGAGTTCGAATATCGGGTCTTGGATTTCCAGCGAAACATCTCTCGAATGGACATGCGCCAAGCCCTCACCGACCACGCGGAGTACGGCCACTGGGAGCTCCATCGAACCCGGCTTTACTTCGGCGGCCATCGACGGGTCTGGCTTCGCCGGAAGATCATTCGGGTGCGGCGTACCGCCTAGGCCGCCTCAGCAGTTGGCCAGAAAACGGCCGAGAACCCGCGTCCCGAACTTCAACGAATCAATCGGGACTCGCTCATCGATGCCGTGGAACATCGGGGCGAAATCCAGGTCCGCCGGGAGTCGAAGGGGCGCGAATCCATAGCCTTTAATGCCCAACTGGCTGAGCGATTTGTTGTCGGTGCCGCCGGACAGGCAGTAGGGCAAGATCGCCGCGTCCGGGTCTTCGGCGAGCAGGGACGACTTCATCACCTCAACGAGCGCCCCTTCGAAGGGCGCGTCGATCGCCTCATCGCGGTGGTGAACGCTGACCTCCACGTGCTCTCCGGCGAGCTCTTGCACGATGCGCATCAGATCCGCTTCGTGCCCCGGCAGGAACCGGCAGTCCAACGAAGCACTCGCCGACTGCGGGATGACGTTGTGCTTGTAGCCACTGTCGAGCATCGTGAAATTCGCCGTGTCTTGCAGCGTGCCCTCGACGAATCCGCGAGCGCCACCAAGCGTGGCGATGAGTTGTGAGCAGTCGTCCTCGGCATAAGAAATTCCGGTGATATCCGACAAACCATCGAGCAACTGGCGCACCGATGCGACGTATTCACGCGGCCAGACATGGGCGTCGATGCGCGCGATGGCCGCCGCGAGGCGGACGACCGCATTCTCGTCGTTGGGCACCGAACCGTGGCCCGCGCGGCCGTGGGCCGTGAGCCGCAGCCAAGCGATCCCCTTCTCCGCGGTCTGCAGGAGATAGGCGCGTTGCTGTCCGCCCCCTTGGGTGGGGACTGTCACGCTGTAGCCACCGACCTCGCTGACCGCCTCCGTGACCCCGGCGAAAAGCTCTGGGTGGTTTTCCACCATCCACCGGGCGCCGTAGACGCCTCCGGCTTCCTCATCGGCGAAGAACGCGAACACCACGTCGCGAGGCGGCTTCTTGCCCGAGCGCGCGAGGTCCTTGAGGCACGCCAGGATCATCGCGTCCATGTCTTTCATGTCGACCGCGCCCCGGCCCCAGATCATGTCGTCCTTGATTTCGGCGCCGAACGGATTGACCTGCCAGTCGTCGGCATTCGCCGGAACCACATCGAGGTGGCCGTGTACGCAGAGCGCGCCGCGTTCGGAATCCTCGCCCTCCACACGGACCACCACGCTCGCCCGACCCGGTTCGCTCTCATAGATCTCGCCGTCAAGACCCACCTCGGACAGTTCAGCCATGACGTACTCGGCGGCCTTGCGTTCTCCCGGGCCGCTGCCGTCGCCATAGTTACTGGTGTCGATGCCAATGAGGTCCTGGCACAGTCGCACCACCTCATCCTCGGGCGTCGTTGCCGGGTCAACCGTGGAGCGCGTATCAGCCATAGGTCCTACTGTGCCACGCGATCCACCCCGTGCAGGCCCTCGCTGCTCTAGGCTCGCGAACGCGTGACCTGCGGCACCCGACGCAGGAACGCCACTCGAAGGAGACCCATGTCTGTGCAACCGTTGACCCGCCGAGCCATTCTTGCCTTGACCGCAGGTGGAGCTTTTACCGCCGCCATCCCCGGCCAAGCCTGGGCCAGCGGCTCCACTCGTCCGGGTGCGGTGCGCGCGCCCAAGTTGACCGCGGCTGATCAGCAGATCGTCAAGGCCATTCGTCCGGGCCGCGCGCTGGATCAGCTCTTTCATCTGACCGAGGACATCGGCCAGCGCTACGCCGGGACGCCCGGTGAGGTGCAGGCCGCGAAGTACCTCGAGCGACGCCTCGAGAAGCTCGGTCTCGACGTAGAAACACCATCCTTCTCGGTGCCTGACGTCAACCTCGGCAAAATCATCTCGCCAGCGTTGGACAGTCACCTGTGCTGGGACTGCCGAAGCGCGACCGGTGCACCCACCGGAGCCGAGGCGCGTGGCCGCCTCACGCAGGCATACACCGTGGTTGCGGACCTCCCAGCGAAACTCAACAACCGAATCGTGTTGGTCAACAACGGAACTGCGGTTAAGGACGTGGTCGCCGCTGCCCAGGAGCGTCGGGCGCGTGCTGTGATCGTGCTGGCGACTCCGGCCACGCCGCCGCGGCAGAGCGGACCCCCGTCCCTCAGCCTCACGACGCCCAGCACGATCCCGGTTCTGACGGTCGGCCAGGTTCAGTCGAAAGACCTGCAGCGCATCGCCGCAAACGAGCGCACCATCAGCATCGAAACGGTTGCGCACAAAGTCATCACCTCGCGCAACGTCATCGCGACGAGCCCTGGTTCAGGCCCCAAGCGCGCGCGCAAGAAGGTCATGATCAGTGCTCATTACGACTCGGTCATCGGCGCCCGGGGCGCCAACGACGACGGCTCTGGCACGGTGCTGACGTTGGAACTGGCTCGCGTGCTGCACAAGATGCCGCACTTCCACGACCTGCAGTTCGCGCTGTGGGGTGCCGAAGAAATCGGTCTGGTGGGTTCGCGTGACTATGTGGACTCGCTGAACCAGAACGATCGGGACAACATCGCCGGGGTTTTCCAGAACGACATGGTGGGCACCAGCTGGGAAGAGGCCGAGAAGTACTGGGTCCTGTCCTATGACGGCAAGGCCAATCCGGTCAACGAGCAGGTGCTCGCGGCCGGCAAACGACTCGGGTACGCCAAGCGCATGAGCGATGTCACCGAGCGCGGCTCCAGCGATCACCAATCGTTCCAGGAGGTCGGGGTCGCCAGCGGCAACTTCTCCTGGCGCGGAGTGGAAGCCCCGTCGCTGTTGGAGCCGGAGTACCACTCAGCAGACGACACCATCCGCGACAACATCTCGGTCGAGCGACTCACCGTGTCGATGGAGCTCATCGGTACCGCGGCATACGCGCTGGCGGCAACCAAGTCCTGACGGTCAGGATGCTCGCGGCGGGTCGCCACCGCGAGCATCCTGTCGGCGACGGGCCACCTCCAACGGCGCTCTCCCGATGGGGCAGTCTGGGCAGGTGACCACATCAACGCGCATCGTCCTGGCCTCCCGCCCCCACGGAGAGCCGACCGACGACAACTTCCGTACCGAGCACGTCGAACTCCCCGAGCCCGCCGACGGGGAAGCGCTGCTCCAGACGCTTTATCTCTCGCTCGACCCCTACATGCGGGGACGGATGAGCGACGCGAAGTCCTACGCGGCGCCGGTGGAGATTGGTGCTGTCATGGTGGGCGCCACCGTTTCGCGGGTGCTTCGGACAGCCTCGGACGCCGTAAGTGAGGGAGACATCGTCCTCGGCTACGGCGGCTGGCAAAGTCACTCGGTCGAAAAGGTCGCGCACCTGCGGCGTATCGACCCTGGTGCTGGCGTTCCGGTCAGCACCGCGCTCGGTGTCCTCGGAATGCCCGGCTTCACCGCCTACGCCGGGCTTCGCAACATCGGACGACCGCAGCCTGGCGAGACTGTTGCCGTCGCCGCCGCGACCGGCCCCGTCGGCTCTGCCGTTGGCCAGATCGCCCGGCTCAAAGGCGCGCGGACTGTCGGCATTGCGGGCGGGCCCGACAAGGTCGCCTATGCCAAAGAACTCGGCTTCGATGTCGCGCTCGATCACCGCTCAGAGACCTTCGCCGACGACCTCAAGGAAGCAGTGCCCGGAGGCATCGATGTCTACTTCGAAAATGTCGGCGGGGCGGTCTGGGACGCGGTACTCCCCCGGCTGAATCCCTTTGCGCGGGTGCCGGTGTGTGGACTCGTTGCCGGATACAACGCCACTTCCCTTCCTGAGGGACCGAACCGTGCACCCGCCCTGATGGGGGCGATCCTGAGCAAGAGCTTGCTTGTGCGCGGGTTCATTCAGACGGAGTTTGCGGCCGAACAAACACCAGACTTTCTTCGGGATATGACCGGGTGGATTGCCGACGGAAGCGTTCAGTACCGCGAGGACATCGTCGACGGACTGGACCAGGCGATCGAGGCTTTCCGCGGACTCCTCAAGGGGCGCAACTTCGGCAAGCTCGTGGTGCGCGTCAGCGAGTAGTCCGACAGGCCCCTCGATTTGGGATCAGGGACGCCCTGCGTGTTAATGTCTGGCGTCGCCGCGGCGGACTTCCCAGTCCACTCGGCGCCACCTCGTCCGGGTGGCGGAATTGGTAGACGCGCTAGCTTGAGGTGCTAGTGGGCCAGAGGCCCTTGGGGGTTCAAGTCCCCCTCCGGACACAAAGCGAATGCCCCGGATCTCCGGGGCATTCTGCGTTTGTCGCCGGCCGAGCCGTGTCGAGACCCCACCCAACGCCGGTCGAGCAGGCGAGCGCCCCAGCGCGAGCCGTGTCGAGGCCCCGCAAGTGGTCTCGACAAGCTCGACCGACGTTAAGGAGTGCTCGACCGACCTTAGGTAGGTGCTCGACCGGCGGAGGGCGCTCGACCGCGAAGTGGGCCGCGGCAGATTAAGGGGCGCTATTCGGCCAACGGTGTCAGCCCCGGCCATACCCTCAACATCAGTGGTCGCGATCATCGTCAACATTCGCGACCGCCGCTCCCCTTGCGTCACCCAACTCCCAGAAGGTGTCTCCAGATGAAGCACTTCAACCGTGTGGTCGGCGTATCCGCCGCTGCCCTTGTGACGGTCGGCTCGCTCTCGCTCTACCCAGCGCATTCCGAGCCCTCCAATGATGAGAAGGGGCTAGCCAGAGCGCTGGCCAAAACGTCCGACTCGCTGACCACGCCCTTCGAAGACTCCGACGGAGCGAAGTGGACGACCTACGAGCAGTCCCTCACGTTCAACCGTCAACTCGCGGCCTCGACTGACCGCGTGAGCGTCACGAACGTCGGCACCTCGACCCAGGGCCGGAAGATCCAACGGGTCGCCGTCGGGCATCCCGCCCCGCAGGACGCCGCCAAAGCGGTCAAAGGTTCGACGGCAATGGTGGTGTGCTCCATCCACGGCAACGAACCATCCGGTCGCGAGTCCTGTCTGAAACTTGCGCGTGACCTGGCGCTCAGCAAGGACCCTGCGGTGACTCGTTTTCTGAAGACGACCACCGTGCTGTTCCTGCACGCCAATCCCGACGGATGGGTGGCCAACACTCGCGGTAATGCCACAGGAGCGGACCTCAACCGCGACTACATGGCTGCCGAACAGCCGGAGACCCAGGCCGTTCTGAAAACCATCCGTGATTGGAAGCCGGACATCCTCAACGACCTGCATGAGTATGGCGCCCGCCCGGACTACGACACCGACCTGCTTCACCTGTGGCCGCGAAACCGCAATACCGATCAAGGCGTCTACCGCTATGCCAAGAAGATGAGCCAGAACTATGCCAGCGCTCAGGTCGTATCCCAGGGCTACACCTCGGGTGTCTACGGTCAGTTGGTCCGCGACGGCAAGCCGTACCTGCAGGTTGCTGGGGACTCCCAGGCCCGAATCCTGCGAAACTACGCAGGGTTGGTCAATGTCGTCGGCATGCTCAGCGAGACGGCAGCCAACGCGCTGACACCGGAAGAGAAGGCCGACCCGAACCTCCTCAATCGCCGTCGGGTTGACGTCAACCTGTTCAGCGCCGTGGGGTCACTGCAGCTCGTGCAGGAAAATCGAAAAGACCTGATCAAAGTCACGGCAGGTGCCGAGACGCGTCAGCAGAAAATGGGTGCCGACCAGAAAGGCATCATCTACTTCGGCGGCCAGGACGACATGGTCCCGACCGAATCCAAGCTGGTCGAACCCGCACCGATGTGTGGATACCGCCTCACGGCTGAGCAGTTCGCCAAAGTCAAGAAGCCGCTGGCGCTGCACGGCATTGCCTCGAGCAAGGTCGGAGCTGACCGCATGGTCTCGATGGCGCAAGCACAACGTGGCCTCATTCCCCAACTCCTCGATGGCCGCTACGAGTTCAAATTGGTCGACGGAACGCCCATGAAGTCCTGCTGAGGACTGGCCTGGCCTAGCGCTCGCTAGGCCAGGCCGAGCACTCGGACGGCTTCCAAAGCCACGTGCACCTCGGCCGCCGGTACGGGCTGTGCGAGGTCGCGTCCGGTGATTTCGTGGAGCCGCCGCAGCCGATAGCCCACCGTGTTGCGATGCACGTGCAGGCTCTCGGCTGCGGCGGAGGTCGACCCCGCGACGGCAAGCCACACCCGAGCGGTCTCCAACAACATCGCCCGATCGTCCTCACGCAACGCCAGTACACCGCCCAATACTTGGCGCGCCATGGACTCCGCCGCTTCTGAGGAGCCGGCGAGCAACACCGCCAACGGCTCGGCGTCAAAACACACCACATCGGCGCTGTGGGGTGTCGCCGCCAGCGAGGCCGTACGTGCCTGTCGACGCGCCGCGTGGGCATCGGCCATCCGCTCAAAAGGCTGGCTGACCCCGACTCGGTCTTGACTCACCTCGGAGAGGTAGGAGACCAGTTGCTCCAGGCCAAATCCTTTGCGTAGCGCGACAACTCCGTCCTGCATGTCGCGTTCAACCCGCCATGCGGAGGCCACCTGGCGACGGCGCAGCAGCTCCTCAATTCCCGGCAGCGCCTCCTGGCCGGGCGCTCGGCATTGAGCCGCAACCACCGCATATTCGGCGTGCCGCGGGAGGTCAAGGACGGTGACCGACTCGAGTAATTGGTCGACCAGCGAACTATCGCCATCGAGCAGGGTCGCGAGGTGCGCCGACCGTACTTGGGTGTCGTGCCGGGCGCGCTCGACCAACGTCGCCCGGTAGGCGTCGGTGACTTCGCCTTGCAACTCATCGGTGACCGACCAGATTTCGGCCGCGCCTCGCAACACCAACTCGCGCGCCTCGGCGGGTGCGTGCTCGACCAACACCTCCCAGATAAAGCGTCCTCCCACCCGGTATGCCTGCAGGACGGCCGCATACGGCACGCCTTGTTCAGCCCGCTCGCGACCCACCGCCCGGGGTACATCCGGTGCGAGCACGGCGGTCCCCGCCAGACCGCCAAGGACATACCGGAAGTTGTCGACGCAGGAAACCAGCAAACGATCTGGAGGCACTACATCGGACTCTCGATAGAGCCGGACCTCGCAGCGGACTCGCTCGGCCATCGCCTCGCCTAACTCCTGAACCCTGGGCAACAAGCCTGTGCTCACGTCCCGCAGGGCCCTCTTGACGTCGACGTCATCCATCGTTGGACGATAGCGGCGCTGTGCACGTGCACAATCGGTTCAGTAGGAATTAGGTGCCCGAATCCCATGCGAGATCGCGCGTCACAGGAGAGGCTTAGTACCTCAGGCTCCGGAGAAAGTAGGAAACCCATGAACGTTGCAGAGTTTGTCACCTCCTCAGCGCAGAAGCGCCCCGACCATCCCGCGCTCCGACTGGGTGAGTTCACGCAGTCCTACGCCGAACTGGACGAGGCGACGGCGCGCGTCGCCACGTTGCTCGGGACACTTGGTCACAAGCCGGGCGACTCGGTGGGCATGACCCTGCCCAACGTTCCAGAGTTCGCCGCGATTTATTACGGCATCCTGCGCGCGGGTGGCGTCGTCATCCCGATGAACCCGCTCCTGAAGGGGCGCGAGGTGGCGTACTTCCTCGAGGACTCCGACGCGCGCATTCTCTTCTCCGCCAACACGTTTATTGCCGAGGCCAAGGAAGGCGCCGAACAGACCGGCGCCACGGTCGTCGAAGTCGTCCCTGGCGAGTTCGCCTCTGTCCTTCAAGACCATGAGCCCGCCACCGGCATGGTCGACCGCGACCCCAGCGACACCGCAGTGCTGCTTTACACCTCGGGTACGACCGGCCGCCCCAAGGGAGCCGAGCTCACCCACTCAAACCTCGGACGTAACGCGGAGATCGTGCGCGACACCGTGATCACCCTGACCGATGAGGACATCATTCTTGGTGGCCTGCCGCTGTTCCACGCCTTCGGACAAACCGTCACGCTCAACGCAGGCATGGCTGCGGGTGCCACCCTGGTCCTGCTCCCCCGCTTCGAGCCCACCGAGGCCCTGCAGACCATGGCCGCACAGAAGACCACGATCTTTGCTGGCGTTCCCACGATGTACGCCGCCATGCTCGGTGTCTCTGATGCTCCCGCGCTCCCCAACCTGCGCCAGTGTGCCTCCGGTGGCGCCTCTCTTCCGGTCGAGGTGCTGCGTCGATTCGAAGAGGCCTTCGGGTGCAAAATCCTCGAAGGCTACGGGCTCTCAGAAACCTCGCCCGTGGCTTCCTTCAACCACCCGCACCTGGAGCGCAAGGCCGGATCAATCGGCACTCCGCTGCAAGACGTCGAGATGCGGATTGTCGATGACAACGGCGAGGTCGTCGCGCAGGGCGAGCGTGGCGAGATCGCGGTGAAAGGCCACAACATCATGAAGGGCTACCGCGGGCGCGCTGAGGCAACGGCCGAGGTGCTCTCCGAGGATGGCTGGTTCCGTACGGGCGACATCGGCATCGTCGATGAGGACGGCTACTACTTCGTGGTTGACCGCAAGAAGGACTTGGTCATTCGTGGCGGCTACAACGTCTACCCGCGAGAGATTGAAGAGGTGCTCTACGAGCACCCCGCGATTGCTGAGGCCGCCGTGGTCGGCATTCCGCACGACAGCCTCGGCGAAGAGGTCGGCGCCGCAGTGGCGTTCCGTGCCGGCGAAAGCGCCACCGAGGACGAGGTCCGTGAGTTCGTCAAGGAGCGGGTCGCGGCCTACAAGTATCCGCGTGTTGTCTGGGTCGTCGACGAACTTCCCAAGGGCCCGACCGGCAAGATCCTCAAGCGCGAGATCACACTGCCAGAAACCCAGAAGGATGCGTAAATGACCGACCAGCAGATCGCCGATCAAGCGGCGCCGCTCGACGCTTTGCTCGTCGGCGCCGCGACCGGCACCATCCGCAGGTTCCTTCCAAACTCCTCGACCACACGCTGGGCGACCGCACTGGCGCGTAAGCCCCATTCGACCGCCGCGCGATTGACCAGCCTCGGTGCGGAGTTTGCCAAGATCGCAGTCGGTGACTCCGAAGTCACCCCGCACCCAAAGGACCGCCGCTTCGCCGACCAGGCATGGGAGCAGAACCCGCTCCTACGCCGGCTGGTCCAGACCTATCTGGCCAGCGGCAAAACCGCCAATCAACTCATCGACGACGCGAACCTCGACCAGGACGACCTGAACCGCGTGAAGTTCTTCGTCGACAATGTGGTCGAGGCCATGGCGCCGAGCAATGTCCCCCTCGTCAATCCGGCCTCTGCAAAGGCCGCGATCGACACGGGTGGACTCAACTTGCTGCGTGGCGGCGGCCAGTTGGTCCGGGACCTGGCGTCCGCACCGCGTATTCCCGAGATGGTCGACCCCAGCGGCTACCGACTCGGCGAGAACATTGCTGCGACGCCAGGGGCAGTCGTCCTGCGTACCGATGTCTTCGAACTGATCCAGTACACCCCGCAGACCGCCAAGGTCTCCGAGGTGCCGTTGATGATCGTGCCGCCGACGATCAACAAGTTCTATGCGATCGACCTGGCACCAGATCGCAGCCTGGTCGAGCACGCGGTCCGACAGGGTCAGCAGACGTTTGTCCTTTCGTGGCGCAATCCTGATGCCCGACACCGCAATTGGGATTTCGCGACCTATGTCGACGCGATCCTTGAAGGCCTTAGCACGGTCGAGCGGATCACCGGGAGTACCTCCACGGTGCTTGGTGGGATCTGCTCCGGCGGGATCCTCGCGAGCATCACGGCCGCCTACCTTGCGGGTGTCGGCCAGATCAGTCGGATCAAAGCCATGGTCCTTGCGGTGACGGTGATCGACAGCAGCAACTTCGGCACCACCGGCTCATTGACCTCCCCCAAGATGGCCGAGCAGGCGAAAGCAAACTCGCGGCGCCAGGGTTACCTCGACGGGCGAGCCCTCGCGGAGATCTTCGCGTGGCTGCGGCCCGGAGACCTGATCTGGAACTACTGGGTCAATAACTACCTGCTCGGGAAGCGACCGCCCGCGTTCGACATCTTGTACTGGAACTCTGACACGACGCGCATGACCGCTGGGTTGCACGCTGACTTTGTCGACCTCTCCTTGGAGAACGCCATCACTCGCCCGGGTGAGTTGGTCGTCAAGGGCGTGCCCATCGATCTCTCGAAAATCGAGGTCGATGCCTACATCGTCGCGGGCATCGCCGACCACATCACCCCGTGGGAGGCCTGCTACCAGACCACCCAGCTGTTCGGCGGAAAAAGCCGCTTCGTGTTGTCCACCAGCGGCCACATCGCCGCACTCGTCAACCCACCTGGCAACCCCAAGTCGACCTACCGGGTCGCGGAGAAGAATCCGCCGGCCGCATCCGAGTGGTTCGAGGTCGCCGAGATCACCAAAGGCACCTGGTGGACCGACGCCGCCACCTGGCTCGACAAGCGCAGCGGCAAGCATGTGAAGGCACCGGAGACCCTGGGGTCTGAGGAATTCCCGCCCCTGGTCGACGCGCCCGGCACCTACGTTTTCGATAAGTGAGGCTCCATGTTCGACAACATCGGTCGCTCCCGCGGCACTGACTATTTCCAGATCGGCGACCAGTTGACGGACGAAGAGCTCGACTACTGGAATCGGACCCGGCACTTCGTCGACGATGAGGTCATCCCCGTGATCGGCGAGCACTGGGAACGCGCTGAGTTCCCTCGCGAGTTGGCCATGCGGTTGGGTGACCTCGGGCTCGTGGGCGATGGCATCGAGGGCTACGGCTGTCCGCCGATGAGTCCCATCGCCGCGGGACTGATCCACATGGAGCTCAACCGTGGTGACGGCAGCCTCGGCACCTTCCTCGGCGTCCAAGCTGGCCTAGCGATGCAGTCCATTGCCATGCTCGGCTCCGAGGAGCAGAAGGAGCGCTGGCTACCTCGGATGGCGACCTTGGAGGCCATCGGCGCGTTTGCGCTCACCGAGCCCAACCATGGTTCAGATTCGGTCGCCTTGGAAACTTCCGCCCGCCGTGAGGGCGACACCTGGATCCTCAACGGCCAGAAAAAGTGGATCGGCAACGCCACCATCGCCGATGTCGTCGTGCTGTGGGCCCGTGACACCGAAGACGGCAAGGTCAAAGGCTTTCTGATCGATACGGCCAACGCGCAGGGCTACGACGCCCGCCGCATCGACGGCAAGGCGTCCCTGCGCTCGGTCTGGCAGGCCGAGATCACGCTGACCGACCTCAAGGTGCCCGAGAGCGACCGTCTCCCGGAGGCACAGTCGTTCAAGGATGCCGGGCGTGTCTTGGCCGGAACCCGCAACACCGTGGCCTGGGCAGCCCTCGGACATGCCGTGTCGGCCTACGACATCGCGCTCGACTACTGCCTGGAGCGCGAACAGTTCGGCAAGCCGTTGGTTTCTTTCCAGATGGTGCAGGAGCGGCTGGTCCAGATGCTGGCCGAGGTGTGCTCGATGCAGCTGTACTGCCTACGTCTCGGGAGACTGATCGAGCAAGGACAGTTGACCGACACCATCGCGGCACTGGCAAAGATGAACAACACGCGCAAGGCCCGCGAGGTCATCGCGACCGGCCGGGATCTGCTCGGAGGCAACGGTATTCTGCTGGACTTCCACATCATGCGGCACATGGCCGACATGGAAGCCCTACACACCTACGAAGGCACGGAGAGCATGCAAACCCTGATCGTCGGACGAGAGATCACCAACGTCGGCGCCTTCGCGTGAAGACGGCATCGAAACTCCAGCAGGTTCGGGTCGGCCGCCAGGAAGTTCGGGTTTCGGTGCGCCCCGGGTCAGGCGAGCGTCCGCCGCTGCTCCTGTGCAACGGCATCGGCGCCAGCCTGGAGTTGCTCCAGCCTTTCGTACGCCGCCTAGACCCCAGCCTCGAGGTCGTGTCCTTCGATGTTCCCGGCGTGGGCGGTTCGCCGCTCCCCTCCACGCCGTACACCTTCCCGACGCTGGCGTGCTTCGTCGGCAAGATGATGGACGAGCTCGGATACGACACCTTCGATGTCCTGGGCATCTCCTGGGGTGGCGGGCTGGCTCAGCAGTTGGCCTTCCAGAATCCCCGACGCGTTCGCCGTGCCGTACTCGTGGCAACCGCGACTGGTTCGATCATGGTTCCGGCTGGGCCTAAGGTTCTGGCCGCAATGATCACCCCACGTCGCTACCGTGACGCGACCTACGCCGCCTCGGTTGCGGCACAGTTGTATGGCGGAAGTTTGCGGGGGCGGCCTGAAGATGCGGCTCGCTTCTTGCATGACGGCTCACGTGTGGGGTCCCAGCGGGGATACCTCTACCAACTGCTCGCGGGCGCTGGCTGGACTAGCCTGCCGGGCCTTCCGTTCCTCCGCCAGCGGGTCCTGATTCTGGCGGGATCGGATGATCCGTTGATTCCCCTGGCCAACGCCAAGATCATGAAGCGCCTGATCCCCCGCTCGACGTTGCACGTCTACGACGACGGTCATCTGGGTCTGGTCACTCAAGCTGAGCTGCTCGGACCACGGGTCAACGAGTTCCTCGAGGCCCCATAACACACCCGGTGCCAGATTTCCGGCCGACGGTGGGGGTCCGTTATGATCCTCGCTGGAAGGTGTATCAGGGTTCCCAGCCTGCACCTTGCTTACCGAACACCCTGGGGACGCGCCAACGGCGGGCAGTTCGCGTCACCTTGTTTCTTCTGCCCACGAGGATCCGACTTCATGCGCTCCATCTCTCGACGCACCCGGGCCACAGCGGTTGCAGGCTCGGTCACCGCCGCTCTGATTCTTGCTGGCTGCGGCACGGCAGACCCCAAGGCCAACCAGAGCCTGTCGACCGAGGCACCTACCTCGTCGACGAAGTCCTCCTCCCAGCCGGCGCCCACGACGAGCAGTTCGACGTCGACCAGCAGCACTTCGACAACTCGGACGCGCACCCAAACGCCCACCCCCACGCAGACGCCGACTCAAACACCGACGCCTACACCGACGCCAACTCAGACGCCGACTCAGACTCCAACGCGCACGCAGACGGAAGAGCCCACCAAGACGCAGGAGCCGAAGGAGACGGCGAAGCCCAGCCCGTCGACCTCTGATGCTCCGCTCGAGGACGACGGCTCCACGATGGCGCTGGGGTCGTCGGGCGCCCGAGTTCTTTCAGCCCAGAAGCGACTGACCTCGCTCGGCTACTTCATGCCCTCACCCGATGGCGCCTACGGCTCTGGGACTCGCCAGGCGGTGTGGGCCCTGCAGAAGGTGGCCGGGCTGCCGCGTACCGGAAACATCGATGCGGCCACGCTGAAGGCCATGAACAAGGGTGTCCGCGGAAACCCGAAGATCTCCACCGGCCTGGAGATCGACCTCACCAAGCAGGTCATGTACGTCGTCCGTGACGGCCAGTTGATCCGTACGGTCAATGTCTCCGGTGGCAGCAATCAGTCGTTCAAGTACCCCGTCAAAAAGGACGGCAAGGTGGTCCGCTACGAGACGGCGGATGGGCGTACCCCCACGGGCGACTGGGACATCAACTTCCAGCGAGATGAGTTGCGCGAATCCTCCCTGGAGATCGGCAATCTGTACCGTCCGAAGTATTTCGCCGGTAACGGGATCGCCGTGCATGGCGCGTCCAGCGTGCCCGCCTATGGCGCCTCCCACGGTTGTGTCCGGGTGACCAACACCACGATGGACTGGCTCTGGTCCAGCGGCTACGCAAACCTCCAGACCCGGGTCCTCGTTCACTAACATGCGCGCGGTCTATGCCGACTATCCCTCAGCGGACACTCCGCTCGCGGGGTTGACCGTCGGTGACCGTCCGGCGCCGACGGCCGCGCCGCACGAGGTGCTCCTCACGGTGCGCGCTGCCAGCCTCAACATGCACGACCTGTGGACGCTGCGCGGCGTGGGCCTCAAGCCCGAGCACTATCCGATGATCCTCGGCATGGACGCTGCCGGGACGCTTCCCGATGGCCAGGACGTTGTGCTCTATCCGGTGCTAAGCAGCGATGGGTGGCGGGGCGATGAGACCCTCGACCCCAAGCGCAGCATGTTCACCGAGGGGCGCCAAGGCACCTTCGCCGAGCAGGTCGTGGTCCCAGCCGCCAACGTGCTGCCCAAGCCAGAGCACCTGAGTTTTGCCGAGGCCGCCTGCCTCGGCACCTCGTGGTTGACCGCGTACCGGATGTTGATGACACGCTCGGGACTACGCGCTGGTCAGACGATGCTGGTGCAGGGCGCCAGCGGTGGCGTGGCGACCGCGCTGATCGCGCTCGGCGTCGCGACCGGGCTTCGGGTCTGGGTCACCGGCAGCAGTCCGGAAAAGCGGGCGTTGGCCACTGAACTCGGCGCGCACGAGGTCTTCGAGCCCGGCGCCCGGTTGCCCGAACGTGTGGACGGCGTCTTCGACTCGGTCGGCAAGGCGACGTGGTCCCATTCGATCAAGTCGCTCAAGCCCGGCGGCGTCCTGGTCACCTGTGGCGCGACGTCTGGTGAACCCGACGCCACCGAACTCACCCGGATCTTCTACCTCCAACTGAGCGTGATCGGCTCCACGATGGGCACCCGTCAGGAGCTTGCCGACCTGCTCTCCCTGTGTGAGACAACTGGCTTGCGCCCGCAAGTGGGGCTCACGGTGCCGATCGATCGTGCCGCCGAGGGGTTCCAGGCCATGCTCGATGGTCGGACGCAAGGCAACATCGTCCTGACCACCTAGGCGGACTCTTCGCTCGGATCGATCCAGTGCGGTGGATCAGCAGGCTCAAGCAAGGGATCGTCCGCCGCGAAGGTGCGTACGGGTCCCGGAGCGGTCAGCGGTCCCTCAAAGCGCACCGTCACTCGACCACGCCCGCTCCCCCAAACCCACCCGGGCCCGTGGTCCTGGTGGCAGATGTCGGCACCGGTGCGCCACAACGAGATTCCTTCCGGCTGAGCGGAGGTGGACACCATGGGCGCAGACGCAAGATCGGCGGCACCGGCCTCATAGTCCCGGTCGCGGTGGGTACGCGGGGCGCTGGCCGCTAGCCCGAGGTCAAACTCGTCCTGCGCATGAGGGGTGAACCCCGAGACCCCCACCCCGATCAGCCGCAACCCGCCGCTCACATCGATGCCGTCCAAGAGCGACACTGCGAGCTCGGTGACGTGATGTGGCTGGTCAGTGGCGTGGCCCAGCGTCGCCGCCCGAGTCTGCAGGCTGAAGTCTGGGTGGCGCACTTTGAGTGTCACGGTGCGCGCGAAGGCCGCCTGCGAAGTGAGCCGGCGACAGACGCCCTCCGCAAGTCGAGCAAGTTCAGCGCGCAGTCGCGCGCGGTCGGTGATGTCGACCTCGAAGGTCTCCTCTGCCGAGACACTCTTGGCCTCCCGCTCGACCACCACAGGACGATCGTCCTGCGCTCGCGCGAGGCGGTGAAGACCGCGCCCATGGGACTCGCCAAAGATGCTCACCAGGTCCGGGACGGTCATCCGGCGCAGGTGCGCGACCGTCTCGACCCCGAACCCGCGGAGCCGATCTGCAGTAGCCGGACCGACACCCCCAAGGGCGCGTACGGACAGCGGAGCGATGACCTCGAGTTCGCGCCCGGGGTCGATCACCACCAGCCCGTTCGGCTTGTCGAGCTCGGAGGCAATCTTGGCCAGCATTTTGGAGGAGGCGATCCCGGCTGAGGCGGTGAGCCCTCCGGTCTCACGCTCGATACGGGCCAAGAGGCATTCGGTCAGGGTGCGGGTGCCCTCGGGACTCAAGTCGAGGTCGTCTCCGGCGGCAAGGTCGACGTAGGCCTCGTCGACCGACACTTGCTCGACCACCGGCGACAACTCGCGCAGCAACTCCATAACGACCGCCGAAGAACGACGGTACGCAGCAAACCGACCGCCCAAGAACGCCGTTCCTGCCGGACAGCGGCGCCTGGCCTCCGACGTGGGCATCGCCGACCGCGCGCCAAAGGCTCGCGCCTCGTAGGACGCTGTCGAGACGACACCGCGTGGCCCGATACCTCCCACGATGACCGGTCGTCCGCGCAGCGATGGTTTGTCCCGCTGCTCCACAGCAGCGAAGAAGGCATCCAAGTCAAGGTGCAGGATGCTGGCGACGGAGCGCACGGTCTACTCGAGCGTGAGGACGACCTTGACGTCGTCCGGTTCTGGTTCCAGGGCGGAGGCAAAGTCCTCCAGCGGCACCCGTCGGCTGATCAGGCGGCGCAACCAGTCGAGATCCGCTGCGGCAAGTGCGGAGGCCGCTTGGTCGTAGTGACGCTTATTGGCGTTGACCGAGCCCACCACGACACCGTTGCCGAGCACCAGATCACGGGCCACCGTGCCCAGATCAACGATGAGCTCCGGCGATGGCGCGGAAATGCCTGTCAAAACCAGGATTTCGTAGGGCACCTGATGCCCGAGCAGCGCCCGAATCACCGGGCTAGCGCCGGTCGCTTCGATCACCACATCAGCCTTGACCTGCGCGGCCACCTCCGCCGCGTCACCAGCGTGATAGGTCGCGCCGAGTTCGGCGACTCGGTCGGGTTTAGCACCCTCGGTCACCTGGTCGAGAACGTGCACGTCGTGGCCCCGTTGCACGCCCACCATCGCGGCCAACAGTCCGATCGGACCCGCGCCCGTGACCAGGACGGTCTGTGGACTAAACCAGGCACGCTCGCCGATGCGGTCGACTTGCTCCCAGGCTTTGGTCACCACTGTGGTCGGTTCGAGCAACGTGCCGACCTCGCTGAGCGCCGGGTCGAGCCGCACGACGTGATCTCCTTGGGCCCGCCACCGCTGGGAGGCGAATCCGGCCAGCCCCTGGATGCCGTGCTCGGTGAACTGGCCGTTGCGGCACATGTCCCATTCGCCGTGGGCGCAGGCCGAACAGGGCACCGGGTCGGGGTGACGCACGATGCCTACCACCAGATCGCCTGGAGTCACCGCACTCGATCCGGGGGCTTCCACCACCCGACCCAGAGATTCGTGGCCCAGAATGAGTCGCTCGCTCCCCGGCGGTGCCTGACCGTGCAAGCCCTCGATGATCTCGTGGTCGGTGCCGCAGATCCCGACCGCCAGGCCTTGCACAAGAACATCGCCCTGTGCCGGGTCTGGTTCGTCGACGTCCAGGACTGCAGCCGAACCGATCTGGCCGGGAATGACGGTGAGCGCACGCATACCGACCACGCTAATGGCTACCGATGACAACCCCGTTGATGGCTCGTGGTTCGTCCTGTCTCACACCACCCGGTGGATGACGAGGGGCAGGACCGCCTCGGCGCCTGCTTCCCGGAGCGCGGCCGCGCCGACGGTCACGGCCCACCCGCTTCGGGTCCGGTCCACCACCAACAAGACGCGCCGATTCGCGACCTGATCGCGCACTCCGGAGCTGTCGAGCGCGCCGCGCCATCCGGCCGCTTCATCTGCGGATGCCAGATCGGGATCCACCGCACCCGTGGGAGTCCACGTTGTCCACTCAAGGCGTCCGACCTGCGCGAGGTGCTCGGCAACACCGTTGGTCAACGACGTGAGGCCAGCGGCTGGCAGCGCAAGCACCAGGTCGGGCCGCTGCACCCAGGTGTCCTTCCACCGGCTCAGTGCGGTCACCGCAGCATGCAGCACCTCAGGCGTCGGTGGCCCGTCCTGGACGAGCACCCCCGTCCGGGCCTCCGTCCACTCCGGTGCGTCGGCGTGCACGAGAACCCGGCCCTCGTCGGCACTCAGGTGCTGAGGAATGCGACCGCGTGCACCAAAGGCACCACCTGGCCACATCTTGCGGGTTTCCAGCAGATGAGTCTGCCCACGGAGTACCTCACGGACCCCGGCAACCATGTCCGCGGCGGCTTCGGCCTGCAGCGGCTCCGGCAGATTTCCCAGACACACCGAGCACCGCCCACACGGTTGCGCTGCGGGATCGTCAAGGGATTGCTGCAGCAGCTTCATCAAGCACGACTCACCGCGAAGGTATTGGCGCATGATGTCTGCTTCGCGGCGGCGCACGGCCACCACGGCGTCGTAATGCTCCTGGTCGTAGGTCCAGTCCGTGCCGGTGCGGGTCCAGCCGTCCTGGCTGCGCTCCACAACATCGTCCACGGCCAGCTGTTTGAGCATGAGCTCAACGGCCGTACGTCGCAGTCCTGTCTCTGCCTCCAGCGCTGGCACACTCGCCGGTTCGTCATGGTCATTGAGTGCAGCGAGCAGGCGTTCGACCCGGTCCTGCTTCGGAATCGTCGCCGTGGCGAAGTAATCCCAGACACCGTCGTCGGCCGCTGAAGGCAACAGCACCACGGCGGCGTGATCAATGGCGCGGCCCGCGCGGCCGACCTGCTGGTAGTAAGACACTGGCGAGGGTGGTGAACCCACGTGGACGACAAATCCAAGATCGGGCTTGTCATAGCCCATCCCCAACGCTGAAGTCGAGACCAGCGCTTTGACCTCGTTAGCGCGCAGCGCCTCCTCGCGTTGTTCGCGATCCGCGGCATCGAGACGGCCGGTGTAGGAGGCCACCCGCAGATCGGGGTCGTCGCCGTACCTGGCCTGAATCGCCTCGGTCAACCGCTCTGCGTCGGCGATGGTCAGGGTGTAGATGATGCCTGATCCAGGAAGCTCGGGCAGGTGTTGTACTACCCACCCATATCTGGCCAACGGGTCCATCTGCGGCAACACGGTCAATTGAAGGGAGGACCGCGCCAACGGGCCCCGAAGCACCGTGGTGTGCTCCCCCAACTGCAGCGCGAGGTCGTCGGTCACTCGCGCGTTGGCCGTCGCCGTGGTGGCCAGAACAGGCGTATCCGGGTTGAGTCGCTGCAGCACGTCTGACACTCGCCGGTAGTCAGGTCGGAAATCATGGCCCCAGTCAGACACCGCGTGCGCTTCATCAATCACCAGCAATCCGAGACGTCCCGCGAGCGCATCCAGCACGCGCTGGCCAAAACCAGGGTTGGCAAGTCGCTCCGGTGACACGAGCAAGACGTCGATCTCGCCTGCTTGAAGTTGCTCCTCAATCTGACGCCACTCACCCACGTTGGAACTGTTGAGGGTGGCAGCGGTCAGGCCGGCACGTTCCGCAGCAGCGACCTGGTCACGCATCAGCGACAGCAGCGGGGACACCACCAACGTGGTACCCGCTCCGCGACCGCGCAACACCGCGGTCGCCACCCAGTAGACCGCCGACTTGCCCCACCCCGTCGCCTGCACCACGAGCACCCGCGCGCCTGGCCGCACCAACGACTCGACGGCGGTGCGCTGGTCATCCCGGAGGCGGGCATCGGGACCAGCCAACGCCCCCAGCACTGTGGTGGCCGCGTTGTCGATTTCCTGCGCCACGCTTGTCAGGTCGCTCGCGTCGCTCACCATGTTGCTCGTCATGCCACTCACCGTAGGCGCTGCCGCAGACATCGCGTACGGCCCTAGTCAACCTTGTGAATACCGCGGCGGCGCCACTGCGCCCTGTGGATAGGTTCGGCGGTCGGCGGGTTTTAGCCGCGCTTCTTCGCGCACTTTGCGGCGTGCTTGGCACGCCGCCGTGCCACCTCAGCCTGGTCGAGTTCACGCGCTTCGTCTGCGGTCGGCGCGGCACCACCAAGGCGAGCCGGAACGTAGACCTGCTCCTCGGCAGGCAGCGTTGGGTAGTTCTCCTGCAGGCGGTTCAGGATCGTCGTCATGTCGGCACGAAGCCGTTCAGTCTCCGTGACCGGGGCGGCCTCAGGGTCAATCCACATCGGGGCACCGACCTCCATCGAGATCGGGATCCCGCTGCGCCCCAGTCGCTTTGGATGGTCCTTGGTCCACACGCGGTGGTTTCCCCACGCCAGGAGCGGAATGACCGGGACACCAGCCTCCTGAGCCATGCGTACTGCTCCGGTCTTGAACTCCCTCAGGTCCAGGCTCCGGGAAATCGTGGTCTCAGGAAAAACCCCGACGAGTTCGCCGCCCCGCAGTGCGGCGACCGCCGAGCCGAAAGCTCCGAGGCCCGCCGCCCGATCCACCGGAATGTGCTTCATGCCGCGCATCAGCGCACCACCCCCAGGGACATCGAAGATCTCCTTCTTGGCCATCCACCGCACGATGCGTCCCTGCTCTCGCGCGGGGAGACCTGCGTAGGCGTAATCAAAGAAGGACAGGTGGTTCATCGCGATCACCGCACCTCCGGAGGCCGGGATGTGCTGCGCACCCTCGATCGTGAACTTCAGGCCTTGCGCCTTGAAGACGCCGAGTGCCACCCGGATGACGGGTGCATAGACCCATTCCCGACTTTCGCCAGAGCTCGTGCGTGTCATGGGGGGAGGCTACTTGCCCTCGACGGCCCGTGGATTCATGGCCCTTCACTGAGGAGGTAGTCGCGCACGATCTGCTCCCAACGCTGCGGATCGGTGTTCCACTCGCGGCAATGCTGGGCCACCTGCCACGGGACATAGGTGACCAGGTCCGGGCGCACCCTGGACAGCGCCGCCGACGGTCCCGACGGCACGTAGTCATCGTCTTCGGAATGGATGATCAGCATGGGATGGTGCAGCCGGTCCGCACGAGCCACCCAGTCGGTCAGCCCAAGATCGAGCGGCTCTCGCAGGCCGACGGTGCGACGCCCGAGCGCGCCGCCGAGCAATGCACCCCCCAGGCGCGCGATCGGTGTGGGGAGCCGGTTGAGTCGTGCCTGATGGCGCAGGACGTCTCCCCAATCGACGACCGGGCCGTCCAGCACGACGCGGCTGACGTGGTGGGCGCCGTGCGACCGGTCCAACGTCTGCAGCACGGTCGCACCCCCCATCGACCAGCCGAACAACACCAGGTCGTCGGCGCCATGGGCTACGGCGTATGCCATGGCCGCATCGATGTCCCGCCATTCGTGCAGGCCAAGCCCATAGCGCCCATCAAGGCTCGCCGGTGCTTCGGCATCGTTGCGATAACTGACCGTGAGCGAGGTGATCCCAAGATCGCGAAGGAGCGGAAGGGCGCGAATTGCCTCATCGCGCAACGCTGCTCGGCCATGGACCAAAATCGCCCAGGTGCGTGAAGGACGTTCAGCACGGACCAACCACGCGGGGAGGGAACCCAACTCTCCCGGGATCCGTACGTGCTCGCAAGGCAAGCCCAGCGCCGCGTCAGGCGGGCCGATGTAATACGCACCGTTCCAGCGCGCACCCCCGCGCTCCAGCGTGCCGCGATCAACGCCGAGTACTTCACGAGTCACCCGGCTCCTGTCCTCATCGTGGGACAGCACCTTGCCCACCCGGGCATGACCACCGTCTGGCAGCCAGAGCCCGTAGCGCCCGGGAACAGTCGATTCCGCATCGGCGAGAAGGGTGATCTGCGGCGGCGTGGTGTCGAGGTCGACGTCCACCAGGACGGCGTCATCGGCACGATGCTGCTCAGGTGTCACCACCCGCCGCGCGAAATAGGTAGCCAGTCCAAACGTTGTCAGCACACCAGCCGCCGCGCTCGTACCGACGCCGACGCCAGCCCGCACGACGCGTCGCATACTCGTGCTACCCACACGGGCATCGTGCCAGACGGTGCCACCATCGGCGCGACACGACACAATGCCCCCATGGACCTGCCGATCGAGTTGCCGATCTCCCCCATGCTCGCCAAGGCGACCGCCGCTGTTCCGGACGCCGACACCGTTGCGGGTGGTTACGGCTACGAGCCCAAGTGGGATGGGTTCCGCGTGATCCTGCTCAAGGACGGCGACGAGGTCGAGTTGGCCTCGCGCGGCAAGAAGCCGCTCACCCGATACTTCCCCGAGGTAGTCATCTCGGCTCGAGAACACCTCCCGGAGCGCTGTGTCCTCGACGGCGAGATCGTCGTACGTTCGGGCGCGCCCGGTGCGCAACGCCTCGACTTCGAGGCTCTCGGTCAGCGCATCCATCCGGCGGAGTCGCGCGTGACCAAGCTGTCACAGGAGACGCCTGCCGAGGTGATCTTCTTCGACGCGTTGGCCATCGGTGACCGCTCGTTGCTGGAGGACACCTTCCGGGATCGTCGCGACGCGCTCGTCACGGCGCTTTCCGGGGTGTCCGCGCAGGCGCCCTTTCACCTCACCCGCGTGTCGGATGACCCGCAAGAAGCGCAGGACTGGTTTACCCGGTTCGAGGGCGCCGGTCTCGACGGCGTCATGGCCAAGCCGTGGGATGGGGTGTATGCCCAGAACAAGCGGACGATGCTGAAGATCAAGCACTCCCGCACTGCCGAGGCTGTGCTGGTGGGCTATCGGGTGCACAAGAGCGGCGAGGGTGTGGGGTCACTGCTCCTAGCGCTCTATGACGATGCAGGCAATCTGCGCAACGTCGGCGGCATCTCGGCGTTCACCATGCAGCGACGCCGGGAGCTCGTCGAGGAGTTGGCAGAGTTGGTCGTCCGTGACGACGAGGGCGATGCGATGACCGGCGAAACTGATCGGTCCCGGTTCAGCAGCAGCAAGGATGTCTCGTTCGTCCGGCTCCGTCCCGAACGGGTCGTCGAGGTGAAGTTCGACCAGTTGGAGGGTTCCCGATTTCGGCATGCCGTCGGGTTCCTCCGGTGGCGCCCTGATCGCGAGCCCCAGTCGTGCCTACTGACCCAAGTCGAACGAGCGCCTGCCTATGACCTGGACGCCGTACTCACCGATTAATGGCGTACTCATCACTCCGGGCGCGGCCACTGGCCTTCTTCCGGATGCTCCTCGATCCAGCGCTTAGGTCGCTCGTAGCCTTCCCGCTTCTCTGGGTCTGGTAGGTCGTCGCGCTTCTTGCTCGGCTGCACCCGGCGCGGCTCACCCGGCATCTTGGGGTAGTCCGGCGGGAACGGCATCTCACCAAGCCCGCGCTCGTCAACATCCTTGTCCCACAGGGCAATTGCGACGCTCGCGTCGCCAACCGATGCGTTCATGTCGGCCCAGGCATCTCCATCGGACGCGAGAATTTCTGGAGCGGTGAGCACGGTGAAGTCAGAGGTCTTCACGTCCCGCAACTGGTCCCAGGTCACCGGCATCGAGACGGGAGCCCCAGGCAGCGGACGCGGCGAGTAGGCACCGGCAATCGTCCGATCACGGCACATCTGGTTGAAGTCGACAAAAATGCGCTGCCCGCGCTCTTCCTTCCACCACGCGGTCGTCACCAGATCGGGCAGGCGACGCTCCAACTCGCGCGCGATCCCAATGACGCCGTGCCGTACTTCCAAGATCTCGTGCTCGGCCGCGATGCGCGCGTAGACGTGAACACCTCGACTTCCCGACGTCTTGACCCACGGCGTCAGCCCGATGTCGGTCATGACCTCGCGCAGGCCGTACGCCGCCTCCACCACATCGCCGAACGTCTGGCCCGGCTGCGGGTCAAGGTCAATCCGGATCTCGTCGGGATTGTCGTTGTTGTCAGCGCGCATGGGCCAGGGGTGGAAGGTGATCGTATTCATCTGCGCGCACCACACCGCCGAGGCAATCTCATCGAGCACCAGTTGCGGGTGCTTGCGGCCCGACGGATAGGTGCAGACCGTCGTTCGGGTGTAGTCGGGAACTCCCCGTGGTGGATTCTTGGAGAAGAACCAATTGTCCTCGACACCAGCCGGGAAGCGTTGCAGCGCAACAGGTCGACCGCCATTAGCGCGCAGGAATGGCTCGGCAACGGCCACGAGGTAACGCGCGAGGTCAACCTTGGTGATGCCGACATCGGGCCACAGCACACGGTCCGGGCTGGAGATCCGCACCGTGCGCTCACCGTCAGGGCCTGGGACCTCGAGGATCTCTGGCTTCGCCTTCGCGGGACTCATGTCGCTGACTGTAGTCAGGTAGTTCCAGGCATGCCTTGCTTCGCAGCGAGTTGGGCCCGACGCTCGCGCTCGGCAACCGCGTGCACGTCGGTACGCGCGTCGTACCGCCAGAAATCGTGCAACCACACAGCGGTCAGCCCCACCATGCCCATACAGGCGATGCCGCCCGAGGTGATAGCGCCCCGCACCGACCAGGCGTCGGCAACCAGCCCCGCGCGGGCTTGACCGGCCATCGGACCGAGCGAGTACGACAACATCTCGATGCCCGCGAGACGGCCTCGAAGGTGGTCAGGAATCGTCTGATTCCAGATGATCGACCGGAAGACACCGGAGATCATGTCCATCGCGCCAGCGACCATGAGGCACAGCACAACCCAGATCATCGACGGCATCAGCCCGACGAGCGCGATGGCACCACCCCACGCTATGGCTGCCAGCACGACTGCCCGACCGTGGTGGTGGACGCGGCTGGTCCATCCAGACGTCGAGGTAGCGACCAGCGCGCCAACCGCCTCCGCCGTATAAAGCAGGCCGAGCCACTCCGGCTGCTCTAGGACATCAGTGGCTAGCGCTGGCCACAGCACGATCGGCATCGCCATGATCATGGCCACCATGTCGATGACATAGGTGCCCACGAGGTCGCGACGGGAGGCGGCATAACGCAACCCGACCAGCACTTGCCGAAGCGAACCGATGTCCTCGCCGTCGCCTTCCTGCGGGCGGCCGCGAATCGACAAACCCCAGAGCAAGGCCGTCGCCGCCGCGAGAGCAGCGACGTCGACGGCGTAGGCAACGGATACGCCAAATTGCCCGATGATCAGGCCGGCCAGCGCAGGGCCGGTGAGCATCGCGACCTGGCGACCCAGTGAGTTGAGCACCGTCGCGGCAGGCAACTCGTCATGCCGGACCGTGCGGGGCATCAACGCCTCTCGTGCCGGACGCTGCAGCGAGGACGCCACGGCATAGAGGGCGCCGATGACATAGATCAGCCAGATCTGCGGGCTCTCCAGCACGGCATTCGCTAGCAACGTCGCGATGAGGAGCACCTGTGCTGCTGAGGTCGACAGCAGAATCGTCCGGCGGTCTGCCCGGTCCGCGAGCGCTCCGCCATAGAGCCCGAACACGATCAGCGGGACGAGTTCGACGAGCCCGAGCGCGCCGACTGCGAAGTTAGAACCGGTCAGGTCATAGAGCTGAAATGGCAGTGCCACATAGCTGAACATCCCGCCAAACCAGAAGATGCTTCCGCCCCAGAAGAGTCGCCGGAAGTCGGCGCTGGATCGCAACGGCGTGATATCGACACGCAACTCGGCTATGCGTGCAGACAGGGACGAGGTCACAGCGGATCACTCTCGTCCCCCAGCGACGGGCTCGCAAGTCAGATTCCGTGGAGGCGGCAGCCGTCACCCATGAGTGATCGGCGCGACACAGGTGGTCACCGACGCATGCACCGGCAATCCCAACTGCGCACACACAAGATCCAGGAAGGTTTCGGATTGCCGGACCAGATCATCTGCCTCACGGGTGGAGACCTGGACACCTCGCTCGATGGCCTGACGCCGACGGCCTGACCCGGCAAAGAACGCGGCCCACTCGGTGAACTCCGGGACCGCGGCCGGGATTAACTCCCACACGCTGCGGGGCCGCGCCCGTCGCCCGACTCGCCCCTGGGCAGCCAACATTGCCCCCGCGGCGCGCAGCGCAGCCAGATGCGCCAGGGTGTATCGCTCGCCCGCACCCTGGGCATGACAGGCAGCCCGCAGGCCACTTCGCGAACGGTCGATGAGGTCAAGGACCGCTGACGCCGTCGGGGCAACCCCCGCTGGCGCCGAAGCCGGCGCCGAGAGACGTGCCGTTGCCGTCATGAGAGCACCCGACCCGGCTGACTGACCCCCACGAGAACCCAAGACTCTGGCTGACGCTCATCAGCGGGCCGATGGGCGAGGTCGTAGACCGCCACACCGAGCCCTCGGCCGGCACTGGCCTCAACGCGCCATACGGTCTCGACGCCCTTCGCGTCGGCCACCAAGACCGCACCGCCACTGACCGATTCGTTGCTGCCGGGCTCACCGCGGTCTCGATCGCACACGCGGTCGGCCCCCACTGACCGTCGCCAGCCGGGAGACTCCTCCCAGCAGCCCAGCACGGCTCGAATGACATACAGCCGACCGTCCCACACAAACATCGTCGGCTGCGGCTCACTGGCGGCTGCCTCACCCGTGACCGAATCGGCCTGCTGAACTCGCACCTCAATGTGCTCACGGCATCTGCGCATCAGATCTCCCACCTCGAACGACATCGAACAAATGTTCGATGTCGAGCACTCTAACGCTGCCCCCCGACAGGCCTCAACCCTGATGTCTTAAGCGTCAGTCTTGAAGTCGGGCGAAGACCTCCAACGTCGCCGTCGACCGGTTCATCGTGATGAAGTGAATGCCTGGCGCGCCTTCACTCAACAATCGGCGGCCGTGCTCGGTGGCAATACGAATTCCTTCGCGACGCACCGCGTTCGGGTCATCCTTGACCGCCTCGAGACGGTCAAGGACCTCCTGCGCCAGAGGCTGCCCGTTGAGGTCAGCCATGCGCTGCAGTTGGCCATACCGGGTGACGGGCATGAGGCCCGGCACGATCGGCATCGAGCACCCGCGAGCATCGACCAGGTCGCGCAATCGGAGATAACTGTCCACGTCCGTCACCATCTGCGTAATGGCGAAAGCTGCACCTGCTTGCGCCTTGCGCACCAGCGCGTCGGCGTCGCCCTCCAATGAGTGGGATTCGGGATGCTTGTCCGGGAAGGCTGCAACACCGATATCGAATGTCCCCAGCGAGGCGATCAACGTGACCAGGTCGTCCGCGTGGTCCAAGCCTTCGGGGTGCGCGACCCACGGCTGCCCCAGGCCTCCGGAGGGGTCACCGCGCAGCGCCAAGATGTTGCGCACGCCGACAGCCGAGAACTCCCCCACGATCTGTCGTAGTTCCGCAACCGAACTTCCGACGCAGGTCAGGTGGGCCAGCGGCAACAGCGTGGTCTCCTCGGCGATCCGTCCGGTGACGCGCACCGTTCGATCCCGGGTCGAGCCGCCTGCACCATAGGTGACCGAGACGAAAGCTGGGCCAATCTGCTCGATTCGCCGGATTGACTCCCACAGCACCGCCTCGGACGCATCGTCCTTCGGCGGAAAGAATTCAAAGCTGAACGAGGGATCGGAATGGTTGAGGAGGTCCGGGATGGATGTCGCAGCCATGCCAGTGATCGTATGCGGGCGGTGAACACGTACGCTCGTGACCAGCCCTCGTACCAAAGGAACGATCGTGCGCAACCCCCTGGACGTTGACGATCTGCGCGCCCGCGTTCAGGCCGCGATCGACGAACAGCTGACCTGCCAGCGAACCGTGCTGGACCCGGTCGGCTCGGCCGCTGAGCCGTTGCTCGACGCGGCAACCGAGTTGCTCAGCGGCGGCAAGAGGCTGCGCGCCGCGTTCTTCTACTGGGCTTATCGCGCAGCCGGGGGCCAAGACAGCGACGAGTTGATCAAAGCCGCGACCTCGATGGAGATGTTCCAAGCGGCGGCGCTGATCCACGATGACGTTATGGACGACAGCGACACGCGGCGCGGACAGCCTGCCGTCCACCGTCGACTGGCGCTGGAACACGACAAACAGGCGTGGATCGGCGATGCCGATCGGTTCGGCGCCGCCGGGGCGATTTTGGTCGGCGACCTGTGCCTGACCTGGACCGATGAGCTGTATGCCACCAGCGGACTTCCCGTCGCCGAGCTTGCGACCGGCCGCTCCACCTTCGATGCCATGCGCAATCAACTCATGGCCGGGCAGTTCCTCGACGTCCTGGAAGCCGCCCTGGGCTGGGACGGTGCCAGCACGCAGGACCGCATTGACCGAGCGCGCCACGTGGCCCGGGTCAAGAGCGCCCGCTATACCGTCGAGCAGCCACTTCTCATCGGAGCGGCGTGCGCCCAGGCCGATTCCGCGCTTCTCGGCGCGCTGGGCACCTATGGCCTTGCGCTCGGCGAGGCCTTTCAACAGCGGGATGACCTTCTTGGCGTCTTTGGCGATCCCGACGCGACAGGCAAGCCCGCCGGAGACGATCTTCAAGAAGGCAAGCGCACGGTGCTGATTGCGCACACTCTGGCCGGGCTAGACGCGCCAGACCGGGCGCGTTTCGAGTCGCTCCTCGGAGCCCCGGACCTCGCCTACGAGGACGTCACCTGGATGCGCGACCGCATCCGGTCGACGGGAGCCGTGGACAGTGTCGAGAAACTCATTGCCGAACTTGCCGACAAGGCTCGCACCGCACTACATCACGCCCCGATCGCCGATAGCGCACCGCGTGCGGTGCTCGACGAACTCATCACCCTCGCAACGGACCGATCCGCCTGAGCGCGTACGCCCGGCCGCTCGCTAGAACGCCAGCTCTTGCGCCCGTTTGCGGATCTCGGCCTTGCGACCGGCCTGCAACATATCGACCGGCGCACCCTCGATCGGCAAGGTCTCATCCGGAGTGAACAGCCAGGTCAGGATCTCTAGATCGGTGAAACCTGCGTCGGTCAGCACGGTGATCGTGCCCGGTATTGAGGGAAGAACCGAGCCTTCCTTCACGAATTTCGCCGGGACGGCAATCACCCGACGCTCCCCCACTCGGTGAGCCAGGAGGATCCGGTCATTCACGAGCCGACGCACCTCACGTAGCGGCATGTTGAGTTGTTCGGCCAGGTCAGGAATGGGAAGCCACTCCTGGACAAGGCGTTCCACGGCGAGGTCTTCGGGGGTCGGATTCTCGTTGCGCACCCGCCCAGCCTGCCAGAGGCAGGTCGGGTCACGCTCCGCGCGCCTCCTCGGCACCGCGCTTCGACCGCACTAGCGTGCAAGGCGCACCTTCGCCGCGCTGGACCGCGCGGACCAGCGGAGCCCGATGGCACCCACGGCGGCGTACGCAACCGGAAGGAACCCCTATGGCTCCACTGGACTATTCCCCACCTGCAAATACGCACCTGATGTCAGATCACCCTGCGGCGGTCCAATCGCAGTATGGCGCCAAGGACGGCCGGACCTGGCACGACTACACGGTTCGGCCTGGCGACAGCCTGGTAGCGATCGCGGCACGACATCAGACCACCGTCGCAAGCCTGGTCACGAAGAACAAGATCGCGGACCCACGCCACCTGACCACCGGCCGCACCATCAAAGTTCCCGGCGCAGCCCCCAAGCGCAGCACCGCACCGGCGACCCGACCTACGCAGCCGAAACGCGCGGCAGCCAAGGCTTCAGCACCCACTCGCTGGACACGTACTCACCTAGTCCAGCCTGGTGAGACGGCATACAGCATTTCGGGCAAATTCAACACCACACCGCGCGCGCTGCTGAAGGCCAACCGGATCTCCGATCCTCGACTTCTCAAGCACGGCACCAAAATTCGAGTCCCGGCCAAGCCGAAACCCGCATCGAAACCCACGGCGAAATCGCCCACGTCAACCAAGAACAACACGTTCTTGGGGCGGACCTACCCAAACGAGGTCGTCGCGCAGGCTGCGCGCAATCGCGAGGCTCTTCGGCACGCCGAGGTCCCTTCCCGCAGCGCCACGCGCGCCCTGGTCACCCGCACTGCCCAGCAGTACGGCGTGAACCCCAAGTTGGCGCTCGCCATCGCATGGCAAGAGTCAGGGTGGAACCAGCGTGCGGTATCCGTTGCGAACGCGGTGGGCGTCATGCAGGTCATGCCACGCACCGGACCGTGGTGCGCGTCGCTGGTCGGTCGCGACCTTGACCTGATGGACCCCACGGACAATGTGACGGCCGGAGTCGTGTTTCTTCGCTGGCTCACCGAGCACGCAGGCTCATCTGAGGACGCCATCGCGGGCTATTACCAAGGGCTCGGAAGCGTCGAGAAGAACGGGATGTTTCCTGACACCAAGGACTATGTCGCCAACGTCAAAGCGCACATGAAGCGCTTCTAGGGCACTCCGACCCTCGCCATGCCGGGCCTGACCTGACCGGTCAGGGGCGGTTGGCTCCGTAGACTCACCTGCGTGTCCACGCCACCCCACGACTCCCTCGTCGACCAAACGGTCGACGGGCGCTATGTCGTGCGCGGCTACCTCGCCAAGGGCGGGATGGCCTCGGTCTACATCGCCATGGATACCCGCCTTGACCGCGAAGTAGCGCTCAAGGTGATGCGCACCGACCTGGCCGAGGACGATGAGTTCGTCGCCCGGTTCCGTCGTGAGGCCCGCGCCGCCGCCCGCCTCTCCCACCCCAACGTGGTCGGAGTCTTCGACCAGGGCCGCGACGGTACGCGCGTCTTCCTCGCGATGGAACTGGTGCGCGGGCGCACCTTGCGGGAGCTCATCCGTACCGAAGGTGTTCTGACGCCACGCGCCGCGCTCGACCTCCTCGATCAGGTGCTTCAAGCTCTTGGTGCTGCACACCGCGCGGACACCGTGCATCGCGACGTCAAGCCAGAAAACGTCCTGATCAGCCATGACGGCGCCGTGAAGGTTGCCGACTTCGGGCTGGCCAGAGCTCTCACGACTGACACGCTGACCACCAACCACGACATCTTGCTCGGCACCGCCGCCTATCTCGCACCAGAGCAAGTCGAGCACGGGCGCGCCGACAAGCGGTCCGACGTCTACTCCGCCACGTTGTTGCTGCACGAAATGCTGACGGGGCAGAAGGCGTTCTCCGGCGACAGTCCGATTCACGTTGCCTATCAACACGTCCACGGCGACGTGCCACGCCCGAGTGCGGTGCTGCCTGGCGTCCCGGCGGAACTAGACGTCTTGGTGGCCCTCGGGGCCGCAAAATCACCGGAGCAGCGCCCCGATGATGCTCTTGAGATGCTGCGACAGGTCCGCGCGACCCGCGCGCAGCTCAGCGGCGAAGACCTTGACCAACTCCCCGCTGGACTGGCTCCCCACAGCGCCGACGGCACCGATGGCCGTACGCAGGCAATCTCCGGCGTCTCGACGAACAACCTCCGGCACGGCCGCAAGAGTGCACCGCCTGCCGCGGCACCAGCAACGCCAGCGGCACGCCCGCGCCGAACCGGCGGCCGACGATTGGTCGGCGGCCTGGCCGCACTCGTCCTGGTCGTCGGCGGAGCCGGCTGGTGGTTTGGCCTCGGCCCCGGGAGCGCATCGACCATCCCCAACATTCAAGGTCAACCTCAAGGTAAGGCGATTGATGCGCTCGACCAAGCGGGTCTTTCCGCACAGGTCGATGAGGTCTTCTCCGAGTCAGTGCCCAAGGGCCGCGTGGTCGCGTCCTCGCCCAAGGCTGGTGCCGATCAGCGCCGTTCGGACCCGGTCACCCTTCGGGTGTCTCGTGGTCCCGAGCGGCTCAGCGTTCCTAAGGTCGTAGGCGCGACCCAGGACAAGGCGACCACTCGCATTACCGATGCGCGGCTCGCGGTGGGCAAGGTCACGCAGGAGTTCAGCGAGACCGTGGCCAAGGGCGCGGTCATCTCATCGGACCCCGGTAGAGGTGACGACCTCAAGCCAGGGGCAAAGGTCGATTTGGTCGTCAGCAAGGGTCGCGAACCGATCTCGATACCCGACGTCAGCAATCAATCGCAACAGGCTGCCGAAAGCACCCTCACTGAGCTCGGCCTCAAGGTGAAGATGGCCGAGCCGAAGCACCACGACTCAGTGCCCAAGGGCGACGTCATCTCCTCAGAGCCCAGCAACGGCACCGTTTTTCGGGGCGACACGGTCACGCTGACGATCTCCAAAGGCCCTGAGATGGTCAAGGTACCGAGCGTGATCAACAAGAACACCGCATCGGCCCGCAAGATCCTCGAAGGCGCAGGCTTCACCGTTGATGTGTCCCGGTTCCTCGGTGGCGTCCTGGACACCGTACGAGGTCAGACCCCAAGCCCAGGAACATCCGTGCGCAAGGGCACGAAGATCAAGATCACCGTGGTGTGACGGCTACCGAGCGCTGAGCATCTCCGCAACCAGGAACGACAACTCCAGGCTTTGCTGATGGTTGAGGCGAGGGTCGCAGGCCGACTCGTAACGGGTCGCAAGATCCGCGTCGAGAATCTTCTCTGAACCGCCGAGGCACTCGGTCACGTCGTTGCCGGTCAACTCAACGTGAATGCCGCCAGGAATGGTGCCCAGCGAGCCATGGACCTCGAAGAAACCGCGGACCTCATCGACCACGTCGTCGAACTCGCGCGTCTTGTAACCAGACGCCGACTCGAAGGTGTTGCCGTGCATCGGATCGCACACCCACACCGCCGGAGCGCCGCTCTCGGTGACCTTCTCGACCAGACGCGGCAACCGCTCCCGGATCTTCCCCGCACCCATGCGCGTGATGAAGGTCAGGCGTCCCGGCTCCCGCTCGGGGTCGACCTGGTCGATGATGCGCAAAATCTCGTCCGGGTCAGCGTCCGGCCCGACCTTGACACCAACCGGGTTCTTGATGCGCGAAACATAGTCGAGGTGCGCGCCGTCGAGCTGGCGGGTGCGCTCCCCCACCCACACGAAGTGGCCGGACACGGCGTACGCATCGCCCGTGCGCGAGTCGATGCGCGTCAGGGGCTGTTCGTAGTCGAGCAACAACGCCTCGTGGCTGGAGAACAGTTCGACCGCGGACAGCGGAGTCGACTCGAAGTCGACGCCACATGCCGTCATGAACTTCATGGCGTTGTCGATATCCCGGGCCATGGACTCGTACCGCGCGTAGGCGGAGTTGGCGATAAAGCCACGATTCCACTCATGGACTCGGCGCAGATCCGCGAATCCACCGGTGGTGAAAGCTCGCACGAGATTCAGCGTCGATGCCGAGGTGTGGTACGCCCGGAGCAAGCGCTCCGGGTCGGGACGGCGCGCTTCAGGAGTGAAGGCGAAGTCGTTGACGATATCGCCACGGAAGGCCGGCAGCGTCACATCGCCGCGGGTCTCGGTGTTCTTGGACCGCGGCTTGGCGAACTGGCCCGCAATGCGGCCCACCTTGATGACCGGCGTGCTCGCCCCGTAGGTCAAGACGGCCGCCATCTGCAGCAGGGTCCGGATACGATCACGGATGTTGTCGGCGGTCGCAGACTCGAACATTTCCGCGCAGTCGCCGCCCTGCAGGAGGAAGGCTTCACCTCGCGCGGCGTCGGCCAGTCGCGACTTGAGAACATCGCATTCACCAGCGAAAACCAGCGGCGGCAGGGCCGCCAGTGTCTCGCGAACTCGTTCGACCGAACCATCCTGCGGCCACTCGGGCTGTTGCGCAGCAGGGAGATCAGGCCACTGCAACTGCGCGCCCGTGATGTCGCCAGAAGTGATGTCGTGGGAGGAAGCCGTCGTACTCACCCGCACAGGGTAGTTGGCGCTCTACCGCCTCCTGACATCGCTCCCATGGCGTGGACACGGCATGGCCGGGCGGCAACCGCCCTGGGTGGAATCTTCTAAGACCCGCCCACAGAATTTCCCGAAGAATCTGGCCGATGATCTGGGTCGTCATCCGCGAACTCGGCGATGTCCGGGAGTTCGGCCCCCTCGTCCGCGGAGTTTCCTCGTCGGCCAATCTCGGTGAGGCTCTTCCCGAGCGCAGCCGCGCCCCCGCCGATCTCCTTGACCTTGCCGGTCAGCCGGTCTTTGACCGATGCCGCGTAGACATCGACGTACTCCTGCCCAGACAGCAACATCAGTTCGTACATCACCTCATCGGTGATGGACCGCAGCACGAACCGGTCGTTCTCCATGCCCTGGTAGCGAGAGAAATCCATGGGCTTTCCGATGCGGACGCCGACCCGCATGATGTTGGGGATGACCTGGCCTGTGGGTTGGGCCTTATCCGTGTCGATCATGGCCACCGGCAGCACGGGAACGCCGGCCTCTAGCGCCATGCGCGCCATGCCGGTCTTGCCCTTGTAGAGCCGGCCATCCGGCGACCGGGTCCCCTCCGGATAGATCCCCAGGAGCTCCCCCTTGGCCAAGACGCGCAGCCCAGAATTGAGCGCCGCCTCACTGGCCTTGCCGCCAGAACGATCAACCGGGATCTGCCCGATAGCGCGCATGAACATCGCTGTGGCGCGGCCTTTCACGCCCGTTCCGGTGAAATATTCGGCCTTGGCTGGAAAGGTGATCCGCCGATCCACGACGAGCGGCAGGAAGATCGAATCAGAGAAAGACAGATGATTGCTCGCCAGGAGCGCCCCGCCGGTTTCTGGCACATTCGTTTCGCCATCGACCCATGGCTTGAAAAGCAAGTTGAGGATCGGGCCCAGGATGATCTTCTTCAGAACCCAGTAGAACAAGCACGCCTCCCGCGGATCGCAACTGCCGCACCTGGCAGTGGCTCTCCAGATGTTCACATTGCCGCTTCATGTCACTCGACGGCTGAACTCTACGTCACCTCTCGACCTCACCGCTGGGAGTGGGAGGATGCAGGCATGAGCATCCTCCCCGGGGCCGAACCCTTGAGCGCCGATGGATCACGCACGGGCGTCTTGGTATGTCACGGCTTCACGGGAAGCCCCTCGTCGATGCGCGGCATCGCCGAGCACTGCGCCCAATCTGGTTGGACCGTACGCATGCCGCGCCTTCCCGGCCACGGCACCACCTGGCAGGACCTCAACCAGCGCACGTGGCACGAGTGGCACGCCGAAGTAGCCGCAGCATTCCTCGAGCTTCGGGATCGCTGCGACGACGTCATCCTGGTAGGCCTATCCATGGGCGGCAGCCTGATGACTCTCTTGGCCGAGGAGTACGGCGAGCAGGTCGCAGGACTCGTACTCATCAATCCCGCCTATCGCATGACTGATTGGCGGTTGAAGGCACTGCCGGTTCTCAAGCACCTCACACCGTCGATCGCAGCCATCGGCGATGACATCAAGAAGCCTGGTGTCCGCGAGGGTGCCTACCCGCGAACCCCGTTACGGGCGTTGCACTCCGCCACGGAACTATGGGCCAAGGTCACTCGTGACCTCCCCCAAGTCACGCAGCCGGTGCTTCTGCTGCACTCCCGCGTGGACCATGTGGTCGACCCGAGCAATGCCGAGCTGCTGTTGTCGCGCATCTCTAGCCACGCCGTTCGTGAGGTCGTCCTGGAAAACTCCTTCCACGTCGCTACCCTCGACCACGATGCCGACCTCATCCTGAACGAACTCACTGCTTTCATCGCTCACGTCAGCGACAGAGAGGATGTCAGCGAATGACTACGGCTGACAGCCCGAACGGGGAGGATGCCGAGTTCGATGCGATCGTCGCTCGTCTCCACGAGGACGGCTGGACACCTCCTGACTCGCCAGAGCAGACACCTCCCGAGGACCCCGCACCCGACCCGGTTGCGGCCCTGCCTAGCCAGTGGCGCATCCCCACCGGCGAAAGCATCCTGGATCAAGAGGATGAGTTCGTGCCCGACGCGCCACGCCCCCTGCCGAGCGGCGACCTGGGGTTCTGGGGTGCGCTCGCGGGTCTAGGCGGCGGAATGGGCTGGCTGCTCTACCTCTTTTTCTTCGATCGATACGCGCGGCCGCTCTGGTGGGCACTGGCTGTCATCGTCACCCTGACCGGTCTCGTCTTGGTGTTCTTGCGGCAGCCGGAGTCCCGACGGGACGATTGGGACGATGACGTCGATGGCGCAGTGCTCTAGCGCACACCCATCCGGGGTGGTGTTCGCTACGAACACCACCCATGAAAACGTCGACTGAAGCCAGCACGCCCGCGGTCGGTCGATTCCGGGCCGCCATTTTCGGTGTCATTGCCACCGTGACGGGCGCTGGCGTCGGCCATCTCGTCGCGGCCCTCATCCGACCAGAGTCATCCCCGGTCTTAGCGGTCGGGTCCGTTGTCATCGACAACACACCAACGCCGCTGAAAACATGGGCGATTCGCACGTTTGGCGACATGGACAAGCTGATCCTTGTCGGTTCCGTCGCGATCGTCACCTTGCTCCTGGGCGCCATCGCGGGTTTGCTCGCACGCCGCCGACCTGTTTTGGGCATCGCCGTCCTCGCCGTGCTCACCTTGGCCGCAACAGTTGCCGCCATGTTGAGCCCGACTGCAGGAATCATCGCGGTCCTTCCGGGACTCGTGACAGCCGCGGTGGGAATCGCTTGCATGACAGCGCTTTTCGCCTATAGCTCTAAGAGTGAAGCCGCCACTTCTGAGGGTGCAGACACTAATTCCGATGAGTCATCCGAGGCCTCGGGCGTTACGCCATCGCGCCGCATCTTGCTTAAGTCGACCGGTATCGGCGCCGCGATGGCCGTCATCGGAGTTGCCGCGGGCGCCGCTGGACAGCAGATCATCACTGCGGCACAACGCGTTTCGGGCACACTTCCCGACCCGAGCAACATCTTGGCCAAGCTCCCGGAGGGACTGGAAAAGAAGATTCGGGGCATCACGCCATTCCGCACGAAGAACTCTGACTTCTACCGGGTCGACATCAATCTCACGGTTCCCACCGTCAACGAGAACGAGTGGACGCTGAAAATCGATGGCGACGTGGAGAATCCGTACGAACTGACCTACCAGGACATCCTCGACATGCCGCTCATCCAGAGCGACATCACCATGACGTGCGTCAGCAACGAGGTCGGAGGCCAGTACGCAGGTGCAGCGCGCTGGATGGGAATTCCTGTAAGCGACCTTCTCGAGCGGGCGAAGCCTCGCTCGGGAAACAACCAAGTGCTGTCCACTTCCGTTGATGGATATACCTGTTCGACGCCGCTCAAGGCTCTGCAGGATGACCGCGGAGCACTGTTGGCGGTCGGCATGAACGGCGAGCCGCTCCCCCGCGACCACGGTTACCCGGCCCGTCTGATCACACCCGGGCTGTACGGCTACGTCGGCGCGACCAAGTGGGTTACCCGCCTGACCGTGACCACCTTCGACAAGGACAAGGCGTACTGGACCAAACGCAAGTGGTCGATCGACGGGGAAATCAAGCCCATGGCGCGGATCGATACCCCGGAGCCGTTGACAACCGTTTCTGCGGGAACCGTGCCCATCGCAGGGATCGCGTGGGCACAGCGTCAAGGAATCACGGGTGTTGAGGTCAAGATCGACGATGGCCCATGGAAGGCCGCCAAACTCGGCCCCGAGGTCAACATCGACTATTGGCGGCAGTGGTGGTTCCCCTGGGAGGCCACCCCGGGCACGTACCGCGTGTTCGCCCGGTGCCGCTACGGCGACGACGAGAAAACCCAGACCAAAGATCGTGCCAAGCCCTTCCCCGACGGCGCCTCCGGATGGCACGAAATCGCCGTCATCGTTGACTAGTAGACCCGATTGCCAACGGCTTGAAATTCGTTGCCAATCAATCCAATCCGGATCCCACCGGGCTCCGAACACCGTATGTATCTTCCGCAAGAACTTCCTCGAATGGAGCAACACCATGAAGCGCACGACCACCGCCCTGGCCTTCAGCGCCATCCTCGCCCTGTCGCTCTCCGCTTGCGGTGGCGACGAGTCCTCGGAAAGTACAGGAGCTGGCGACACCGCAGCCGCAAGCAGCCCCGCCGCTGCTGAGAAGTCCTCCGAGGCTCCTGCCGAGTCCTCGAAGGCCGCCTCCGCGGACAACGCTGAGTTTGGTCCCGGCTGCAAGGCTGTCCCGGCAGATGGCGCTGGCTCGTTCGCCGGCATGGCCAAGGACCCGGTTGCCACCGCTGCGAGCAACAACAAGGACCTCTCGACTCTGGTCACCGCCGTGAAGAAGGCCGGCCTTGTCGACACCCTGAACACCAGCAAGGACATCACCGTCTTCGCCCCGGCGAACTCCGCCTTCGCCAAGATCCCCGAGGCCGACCTCAACAAGGTCCTCGGCGACAAGAAGGCGCTGACCGGTCTGCTCACCCACCACGTGGTGAAGGGCAAGTTGGCCCCGGCAGACCTCGCGGGTGAGCACAAGACCCTCGCTGGCGACACCGTCACGGTGTCCGGCAGCAAGCCCGACTTCGACGTTGCAGGCGCCAAGGTTGCCTGTGGCAACGTGCAGACCGCGAACGCCACGGTCTACATCATCGACTCGGTGCTCATGCCCGCCAAGTAATTCCGACCCGCAGGCGCACATAGTCCGACCCGCAGGTCAGGGCCCTCTCACTCCGGTGAGCAGGGCCCTGACTGCTGTCTACGGCCCGTACGCCGGTCGAGTAGGCGGGAACGCAGTGACCCCGCCAAATCGAGACCACCTCACCACGGGTCTCGACACGGCCTCGGCTCACGCCTCGACCGGCTCGACCAACGCGAACCAACGCCGGTCGAGTAGGCGGGAACGCAGTGACCCGCCGTATCGAGACCACCCACCACGGGTCTCGACACGGTCTCGGCTAACGCCTCGACCGGCTCGACCGACGTGAGATGGGACTACTCGACCGACGTTAAGCCACCCCAACGCCGGTCGAGTAGGCGGGAACGCAGTGACCCGCCATATCGAGACCACCCACCCAGGTCTCGACACGGCCTCGGCTAACGCCTCGACCGGCTCGACCAACGCGAACCAACGCCGGTCGAGTAGGCGGGAACGCAGTGACCCGCCGTATCGAGACCACCCACCCAGGTCTCGACACGGCCTCGGCTCACGCCTCGACCGGCTCGACCGACGTGAGATGGGACTACTCGACCGGCTCGACCAACGCGAACCAACGCTGGTCGAGTAGGCGGGAACGCAGTGACCCGCCGTATCGAGACCACCCACCCAGGTCTCGACACGGCCTCGGCTCACGCCTCGGCCGGCTCGACCGACGTGAGATGGGACTACTCGACCGGCGTTAAGACCTGGCCCTGCCTTAGGGGGTGGGGTGGATCTCCACGACGAGGGGGCGGTGATCGCTAGCGGCGATCAGGTCCGCCTCGGGGACATCCACGGGAATACGCACCGGCTGCAATGCCGGCGAACTGAAGATCGCATCGATGCATCGCGACGGTGCGTGCGCCGGGAAGGTCATCGCGGCCTCACCCACGTCGAGCATGCCGTCGGCGAGCCGGCCCCAACCCGGGCCCTCGCCCAGTTCATTGATATCGCCCGCGACGACAAGCGGTCCCCCACACACGGTGTCCTCCCGCAGCAGTCGAGCATGCTCTTCGTGCTCGCTGGTCCGAAGGGACAAATGGACGCTGGCCACCGTGAACACATCGCCGTCCCCCAACTGGAGGCGAGAATAGGCCCACCCACGAGGCTCGTCGAAGAACTTCACGGGAAACCGCCGGTGCCCACTGCCCAAAACTCGCAGCCGCGTTCCGGTGAGCAGGGTCGTGCTCATGAAACCGCGACCTTGACCGCCAGGCCAACGCATCCCGCAGTCTCGTGCGAATCGGGCGATCCGCCAGCCAGAGAATGGATGCCGCGGCGCCTCCTGCAGACAGAGAACATCCGGCTCAAGCGACCTAATCACGCGAACAAGGGCGGCTCGATCATCCTTCAACGCACGAATGTTGTAGGTCATCACCCGCACCGATGACATCACTCGGAGTCCCGCTCAACGCGCTCCTGCTCGACATCGAAGCGCGCGAGATCGGCAGCACCGACCAGCCCCGCATCATTGCCAAGGCTCGCGGGCAGGATCCGCGCTTCGGGTCGATAGCCACGCCCTGCCAAATGCTTGCGGAATGATTCGCGCGCCGGGCCCAACAGCAGGTCCCCGGCCTGACTCACCCCACCGCCGATGATGAAGGCCCCGGGGTCGAAAGCGTTGGCCAAGCTGGCCAACCCGACACCGAGCCACTCGCCGATCTCGGCCAGCAACTCGGCGGCAGTGGGATCACCCTCGCGCGCCGCTTCAGTCACCATCGGTCCAGTGATGTGCTGTATGTCGCCGTCGACTCTTGCGGTGAGGTCAGCGGCCAATGGACTTCCCGCAGAAACCAACGAACGCGCCTCTCGCACAAGCGCATTGCCCGAGGCGTACTGTTCCCAGCACCCGCGGTTGCCACACTCACAGCGATGCCCGCCGGGCATCACCTGCATGTGGCCGAACTCCCCGGCGATGCCGAATCGACCGCGTTGGATACGCCCATCCAGGAGTGCCGCCCCACCGATCCCGGTACCGAGTGTGACCATCACCAGGTGCGTCTCACCCTGCCCGGCTCCGAATCGATACTCGGCCCACAACGCGGCGTTAGCATCGTTGTCAACAAAAACCGGCAGGTCCACCCGCCGCGCTAGCGCATCGCGTAACGGCTCATGCCGCCACGACAAGTGGGGCGCGAAAACGACAGTCGCTCGGTCTGCGGCGACAAACCCCGCTGCGCCAATCCCGACAGCGCTCACCGATTCCGGCTCGACCTCAACCAACTCGGTGACGACATCCACGATCATGTCTTCCACTACGCGTGGGGCGGTCGATCGATGTGGCGTATCGCGACGGGCACGATGGATCACCTTCCCGGTGGAATCCACTACTCCACCAGCGACTTTCGTACCGCCAATGTCTATTCCGATGGCCAGGGCTGGGGGTAGCTTTGACTCGTTCGCCATCACCGGCCAGCCTCCGCGGCGGCCAGCGCCGCCGCACCAATCACCCCGGCATCGTTCCCGAGTTCAGCGAGCGCAACCGTCACAGTCGGTCGGTGACCGCGCTCCTGGATCTGGGCGTACATCTCACGCGCAGGACCAAGGACGAGGTCGCCGACCTCCGCCAGGCCACCACCGACCACGATGCGCTGCGGATCAAGGATCGCACTCATCGTCGCGATGCCCCGGCCAAGCCAGCGCCCGACGTCACCCACCAGTTCTTGGCTCAACAGGTCACCATTCTGGGCGAGCTCGACAATTTCTGGCGACTCCAACGCCGCCGCATCGCCCGAACAACGCTCGGCGAGGGCCTCATGGCCAGCCACTTTGTCTTCGAGCGCCTTGCGTCCAGACTTGGCCAACGCGGTTCCGCTGGAGTACGCCTCCAAGCAGCCTCGCAATCCACATCCGCACAGCCGACCTCCAGGTTCAACCGTGATGTGCCCTACCTCGCCACCGGTTCCGGTACCGCCGATCAACACCGACCCGCCAATGACGACTCCCCCGCCAACGCCGGTACCCAGGGTGACCATGAGCACGTCCTCGTATCCGCGCCCGGCTCCGTGCCGCCATTCTCCGTATGCCGCTGCGTTGGCATCGTTTTCGAGCCTGACAGCCCTTCCGAGGCGCGCCTCCAAGTTGGCTCGCAACGGCACGTTGCGCCAGGCATCGATGTTGGGCGAGAAACGGACCATGGAGCGCGGGCGGTCAAGGTAGCCAGCGACGGCCACCCCGACCGGGAGCGACTCGGCCACCTCGAGTTGTTCGATGGCCTCGACGATGGACTCAAGCATGTGGTCGGTGTCATCGGGCGTACTTGGCACTTCGACCGTGCGCTCACTGGTGCCATCAGAGTTGACTAGCGCGGCGGCAATCTTGGTCCCGCCGACGTCGACGCCAATGCTATTCACGGTGAGTCATCCTCGTCATCGACCTGGACCGATTGCCATTCGGTACCCTCGCGCATCTCGTGATCGGCCGGGCGACTGGATCCGTCCTCACCCGGCTCACCGGACATCTCTTCCCGCCGGTGCGCTGCAAAAGCTTCGAGCGAGCCGACCACCATGCCCAGCAGATCGGCGACCCGCTCTACGGTCTCGGGTCGGATCTCGGACAAGAAGGTCGCAACCCGACACACGGGACACACTTCACAGACCGCTTGCACGGCCGGGGTATCGCACGAACAAGGCGAGGGCGCAGTGCCCTCCCCAGTGCGGTCGGACGAGGAGGAGTCGGCCGAGGACGACCCGTCGGCCGTCACGGTGTCCTCTCGAGCTGAGGGGCCGTCACCGGCACCGGTGCCTGACGGCGTACCCATCGCCGCCAATGCCGACACCAGTCGGATGGCCTCATCGGCAACAGCCGAAGAGTGATGGTCTTGTGCGCCGCTCACTTCGTGCTCTCCTTGGGGACGAAACTGATCTCTAGATGGTCTGCCGAGACCCGCGCCCCGGCCGTGCGGAAGCGGCGAAGTGCCGACGGAAGGGTCACGAGTCGTCGCATCCCGAGCACCTCCACTGCGAGATCGTCACCAGACCGATCAACCCGCACCTCGTGAGAGCGTAGTCCGGGCACCGTCAATCGCCACGCCCATCCCGTGTCGCGTTCAACCATGGTCGCCGCGGATCGAGGCGCAGGCTCCGGGAGCAGGGATGCTCCGCCCGTCACCGATGGAGCGCCGAGCTCGTGAAGTGCGAGTCCCAGTCGAAGGCGACGGGTACGCGGGTCGCTCTCCTCGCCCACGAGGTATGCCTGCGCAGCACTCAGGTCACCAGCCCAGCCCACAACACGATCCAGAACCCTTTGCATCTGCGCATGAGTGTCTGCTCCCGGCCACCAACTCAACCTCGTCGCCGCCCGGGGACGTGCTGAGGACAACCACCCGCGCTGAGCCCGCAACAGGTGAGTTACCAACCAGGGCAAACGATCTGCGGTCGATACGACATCAACGATGTGGCAGCCGACATCGACGAGCACGACGTCCAGGTCGGTGCGCTCGGTGAGCATGCCAAGTCGATGAATCAACTCCAGATAACCCGAACCTGGCGACACCACAAGTTCGCTCGCGAGCCGCGGGTCCAGCCCAACGCGGTCGAGCAATCGCCCCGCCGGACGCGCCATACCCTCGGCCGAGGAGGTCACCACCTCCACGGAGGTCCCCTGCAACCGCGACGACGCGCCGTTCCACGGATCAAGGTCGGCGACCGCCACCTGCTGACCGGCGCGGGCATAGTGATCGGCGAAGTCCGCACACGCCGCGGAAGTGCCAACTCCCCCGGGCCCGCCGAGGAGCACCAGCCGGGGTGCTGTCGAGCGATGAGTTGACGTCACCCCTCGGCGCGCTTCTTGAGCTCCTTGAGCGCGGTGTCGATGATCATCTTCTCGGCCTTGCGCTTGAGAGCACCAATCATCGGAATCGACACATCCACCGACAACTCGTAACCAACGTCCGTGCCACTTTCGGACGCGGCCAGGGTGTAAGCACCGTCGAGCGCCTTGAGCATGGTCGCTTCGACTAGCGTCCACGACACTCGCCCCGTGGACGCCTCATCAACGTCCCAGACATAGGCAAGGGTGTAGGAGTCCTTGACGATTCCGGCATCGAGGTCGAAGGTGACCTGCTCGGCCCAGCCGTCGGCATCCTCGGCGATCACCTCGGCACGTTTCACCTGCCCTGCCCATTCGGGGTAGGCCGCGAAGTCGGCAATGATGTCGAGAACGGTCGCGGGCGGGGCGGCAATGGTGATGGAAGACTGGGTGCTCTGAGCCATGCCGAAACTCTAGACGGCCCACCGACTGCAGGGATACCCGTGTTTGGCTACGACGACGCCTGAGGTGGCGGGTAGCCTTCGGCACAGGTCAATATGGGTTGGGAGGCCACGGTGCAGGAGTTCGAGGTTCCACCGCTCGTGCTGCCGACGACGGTGGGAAACCTTGGTCTCCTGCCCGCACGCAATGCCGCTGCTGAGCCGCGAGCCATCGGCTACTCCCGGCGCACGCCCGACGGTGATTGGGTCGACGTCACGCACGCCGAGTTCGGAGCGGAAGTCGAACAACTCGCTCGCGGTTTCATGGCAGCCGGCATCGTGCCGGGCGCGCGCGTCGCCCTGCTGTGTCGTACTCGCTATGAATGGACGCTCGTCGACTTCGCTCTCTTGGCGGCTGGCGCGATTGTGGTGCCGATCTACCCATCGGCCTCCGATGAGCAGGTGGCGTGGACGGTGCGGGACAGCGAAGCCGTCGCGGCCATCGTGGAGAATGCCGATGACGCCGCGCGGATCTCGTCGGCACGGCGCACGGCACCCTCACTGCGCGATGTCTGGCACATCGATGGCGGCGGCCTCGCCGACGTCCTCGCTGGCGCCCTCGAGATCACCGATGCCGAATACCGTCAGCGCAGCACCCTTGCCGACCGCGAGACGGTGGCGACCGTGATCTACACCAGCGGTACGACCGGACATCCCAAGGGCGTCGAACTCACGCACGGCAATTTTCTCGGTCTGACCGAGAACGCCGTCGAGCGGTTGCGGGAGGTCGTCGATGTTCCGCAGGCGGCGACCTTGCTCTTTCTGCCCCTCGCGCATGTCTATGCCCGACTCGTGCAGATCGTGGCCGTCTACTCTCGCGCACGTCTGGGCCACGTCCCCACCACCGATGCGGTCGTCGACGACCTTGGCTCGTTCCAACCGACCTTCATCCTGACTGTCCCGGGTGTCCTGGAAGCCATCTACCACCGCGCCGAGCAGGCTGCCGTCGGCGATGGTCGAGGGCGCCTGTTCGCGTCGGCCATGCGCTGCGCAGAAGCCTGGAGCAGGGCGCTGGACACGCCTAAAGGACCGAACAGTCGCCTGCGGTTGGAGCACGCCGCCATGGAACGACTGGTCTACCGAGACCTGCGCGAGCAACTCGGCGGCCGCCTGATGTCAGCGCTGTGCGGCGGAGCGCCATTGAGCGAACGCTTGGGCCATGTTTTTCGCGGCATTGGTGTTCCGATCTTGGAGGGCTACGGGCTGACCGAGACCACCGCATCCGCGACGGTCAACACACCCCAACTCACCCGTATCGGATCCGTTGGTCTCCCGCTTCCGGGAGTCTCGGTCCGTATTGCTGATGACGGCGAGATCCTGATCCACGGGATCGGCACGTTCGCCGGGTACCTCAACGATGAGGACTCAACGGCACGTGCGCGTACCGAAGACGGGTGGGTACACACCGGCGACCTGGGGCGGTTGGATCACAACGGCTATCTCACAATCACCGGCCGTCGGAGCGATCTTCTGGTCACCTCCAATGGCACCACGATCTATCCCGCGGCCCTCGAGGCAGCGGTACGCGCCCACCCGTTGATCTCGCATTGTGTGGTGGTGGGCGAGGGACGACCTCACCTTGGCGCGTTGATCACCGTTGACGCCATGTTGCTGTCCCTGTGGCGCGACAACCGGGATCTAGCGCACCTCACCGAAGAGAACGCAGCCTCGGACGACCTGGTTCTCGCCGAGGTGACTCGGGCCATCCAGGACGCCAATGCCGCTCCGGACGCCGGGGCGCCGATCCGGAGTTTTCGGGTCCTTCCGGTCGACCTCACCACGGCCAACGGCTACCTCACCCCGACCGACAAGGTGCGCCGAGACCTGGTCATGCACGACTTTGCCGACGAGGTGGAGTCGCTCTACGAACCGGACGCCATCACGGTGACGTAGCCGAGAGCCAGGACGCCAGCCATCGCGGGTAGCCGTCGGCGGCGCGCTCCGGAGTGGTGCCGTACGTCGCGCGAAATGCTGCCGACGTCCCGGCTGATGACCGTTGCTTCCCGACCTCACCGACGAAGGCGACAAAGCGGTCCCGGCCGTGCTGGTCGACGAGATAGCTGCACCAGGCCCAGGCCAGGCCATAGCCGTCGTCGCCAGAAACCTCGGTGTCTGTGGGTGGTGCGGTGAGGCGCTCCCCTGCGCGCACACGTGCTGCCAGCCCGGGCGCGATCTGCGCCGGGGTCAGGTCCGTGCGTCGATAGGCCGTGTATTCAGCCGATCCCTCGACCACCCACCTCGGCACTCTGCGCCACGTTCCTTGATCGAGCGCCACGTGGGTCAGTTCATGCCTCATGACCGTGCGGCGGCCCGCCTCCGTCGTGCGGGACCACAAGCCTGGATGGATCACCACAGTTCGATCAGAGCGAGTGATGGCTGGTACCTGCGGATCGGCGGTGCCCGCAAAATCAGCGAACTCCGTGCTCGTGGCCGGGGCCAGCACGCGAATCGGCACCGGCAACGAATGCCCGGCCCACACCTGCGTGACCGGATCGATAGCCGCCAACGCATCTTCCTGTATCTGTCGCAACCGTGCCGGAGCAGCCGTTCCCTGGAGCTCAACTCGTGGCCCTGACGCCGTGGTCGAGGCTGCGAGGTCCGTGTCGGGCTCAGATCTAGCGCACCCGCCCAGTGGCAACGAAGCCAGCGGTAGCGCGAGTGCTACTCGTCGACTCACGTGGCAGGGCACTGACGCAGCCTACGGCGCCCGCCCGCGCCGACCGGCCATCGCCGGCCTCAGCTCACAGATGCCCACGCTGCTACTCCTGGCTCGGCCCTGGCGATAGCCTCCTCGGCCTCAACGTGGGAAATTAACCCGGCATTGGCGAAGACGCCGACCGCGCGTTGCTCGACCGCATCGAGTGGCATCTCGCCCGCCCCAATGGCAAGCATGGCGGTGACCATGCACCCATCGCAGGCGATGTCGCGTACGGGGCAGGCCGCGCAGTCGATCTGCATCGGTATGTCAGTCATGTCGATCTCCTCTCCTGGAGTGGTTCTGATCGTTGCGGCGCACGCTAAGAGCGACCACCGACAGCCGCCCGGTACGACCTCGGCGACCCGGCCCGTTGTCACACCTGCGCTCTACCGTCGCTGCCATGACCACGACACCGCTCCCGGTCCAAGGGACCTTCGACGATCTGGGCACGCCCCTCGCGGGCGTCACCTTCGTCGTCGTCGACCTGGAGACGACCGGTGGCAGCGCCGCTGAGAGTGCGATCACCGAGATCGGCGCGGTCAAGGTGCGTGGCGGCGAACACCTCGGCGAGTTCCAGACGTTGGTCGATCCCGGACGAGCTATCCCGGCATTCATCTCGGTGCTCACCGGAATCACCGACCGCATGGTCGCCGAAGCACCCACCATCGACCAGGCTCTCCCGGCATTCCTGGAGTTCAGTCGTGACGCGGTGCTCGTCGCGCACAACGCCCCGTTCGACATCACCTTCCTGAAGGCTGCGGCGGCCCAACTCGACATTCCCTGGCCCCGGTTTCGCGTCATCGACACAGCACACCTGGCGCGCCAACTCGTGACGCGTGACGAGGCGCCCAATCGCAAGCTCGGGAGTCTCGCGCGCCTCTTCGGGGCCTCGACGACACCGGATCACCGCGCCTTGCACGACGCCCGGGCCACCGTGGATGTGCTGCACGCCTTGCTGGGTCGGGTGGGCAGTTTGGGGGTCACAACCCTCGAGGAGTTGTCGTCCTACACCTCACGTGTCGCTCCCGCTCAGCGACGCAAGCGGTTCCTGGCCGACGGCCTTCCCTCTGCGCCGGGTGTCTACATCTTCAAGGACTCTGAAGGCCGCCCGCTGTACGTCGGCACCTCGGTGGATATTCAGCGCCGGGTCCGTACCTATTTCACCTCGAGCGAACAGCGGACCCGGATGGCCGAGATGGTCGGTATCGCCACCAGCGTGACGCCCATCGTGTGCCCGACCTCGTTAGAAGCAAACGTTCGCGAACTTCGGCTCATCGCGACGCACAAACCCCGATACAACCGCCGCAGCCGCCACCCCGAGCGCGCCGTCTGGGTCAAACTCACCGTCGAGCCCTTTCCTCGGCTCTCGATCGTCAAGCAGGTTCGTGAGGATGGCGCGCGCTATGTCGGACCGTTCTCCGGGCGTCGACAGGCAACACAGGCCATCGCCGCGGTGCACGAAGCGATCCCACTGCGACAGTGCACGCGGCGCCTCTCGCCGACCAAGATCGAGTCAGCTTGTGCTCTCGCAGAACTCGGCCGCTGCGGCGCTCCCTGCGCAGGGCAGCAGACCGTCGCCGATTACAGCGCAGTGGTCGCTCAAGCTGAGGCGGTGTTGTGTGGCGACGCCGAACCGGTGATCCACGTCCTCGAGGACAAGATGCAGCGATTAGCCGCCCAGGAACGGTTCGAAGACGCTGGCCGCTTGCGGGACCGGGTCTTGGCCCTCGTGCGTGGCGCCGCGCGCGCCCAGCGTCTCGCTCCGCTCGCGACAAGTCCCGAACTCGTGGCGGCTCGCCGCCGAGTGGACGGGGGGTGGGAAGTCATTTGCGTGCGTTACGGCCGACTGGCTGGAAGCGCAATCGCCCCGTCCGGCAGCGACCCCATGGCAACCATCGAGACCTTGCGTTCAACGGCTGAGTCAGTTGTTGCGCCCACCAGCCCGGCACCGGCCGCCCTCCCCGAGGAGACCGAGCAGATCCTGCGCTGGATTGAGCACGACGGCACGCGGCTGGTATCCCTTGACGGCGCCTGGACCTGCCCCTTGAACGGAGCTGGTCGCGCTCGGGACCGACTAGAGCCCCTGGTCCGCGCCCAAGACCAAGTCGCTGGCTTTGACGAGCCCAGGGGTCGGACCATGCACCAACCAGCCGGCGCGATCGCGGTTCGCCGCCGGACCGATACAGTGGACCGGTGATCACCGCCATCGTGCTCATCAAGGCCGACGTAGCCCGCATTCCTGAGGTCGCTCAGAACATTGCCGAAATCGAAGGAGTGGCCGAGGTCTACTCCGTCACCGGCGACGTCGACCTCATCGCACTCGCCCGGGTCGCCCGGCACGAGGACTTCGCCGATGTCATCGCCGACCGTCTCAACAAGGTTGAGGGCGTACGCGACACCCAGACCCACATTTCTTTTCGGGCCTACAGTTCTGATGATCTCGGCGCCGCTTTCAGTATTGGCGCCGACTGATACCTCCGATGGAACTCAGTCCAGTGCCCGCGTGACCTGAACCCACCGGTCAAGGGCAGCCGTCGCCGCACCGTCATCAAGCGACTGGGCGGCACGGGTGATGCCATCGGCCAGCGCACCATCGAGGTCGCTCGAGGCACCAAACCGTCCCGGCACCTCTTCCAACTGGGTGAGGGCAAGTGCCATCCCGGTATTGAGCACCACCGCGTCGCGGATGGGGCCGGGCGTCCCGACGAATACATCCCGGGCAACCTGCGCATTGTGCTGTGCGTCGCCACCTCGCAGCGCAGAAATCGGCGCCGTCTGGAGACCAAACCGTCCCGGGTCGATGGTGTGTTCAGACACCTCACCATCGCGCACCCACCACACCCGTGAGGTGTCCGCAAGCGTCAACTCATCCAGACCGTCATCACCACGGAAGATCGCCGCGGTCCGGCCCCGGTCAGCGAACACCTGGGCGATATGCGGCGCCATCGTGGCGTTCGCGACGCCCACGGCTGAATAGCGCGGCTGCGCAGGATTGGTCAGCGGACCTAGCAGGTTGAGCGCGGTGGGGATGCCGATCTCGCGACGCGCCGCACCTGCGTGCCGCAAGGACGGGTGGAAGGTCTGCGCAAAGCAGAATGTGATCCCAGCCTCGCGCGCGACCTGCTCGACTTGCTCGGGACGCAGGTCGAGCCGTACGCCCAGGGCCTCGAGCACGTCAGCCGACCCCGACGATGAAGACGCCGCACGGTTTCCGTGCTTGACCACGTGGGCGCCAGCCCCCGCAGCAACGACCGCAGACATCGTCGAGATGTTGACCGTATGAGCCTGGTCACCCCCGGTGCCCACGATGTCTAGGGTCCGACCTGGAACCTCGATCGTGACGGCGTGCGCGAGCATGCCTTCGGACAAGCCCCGCAACTCCGAGGGCGACTCCCCCTTAGCGCGCAAAGCGACCAGGAAGGCGGCAATCTGCACTGGGGTGGCCGACCCCGACATCACCTGATCCATCGCCCATTGCGCGTCAGTAGCCGGGAGGTCATTCCCGGCGAGGAGGATGGTGAGGACTGAGGGCCACGTGGGCGCGGCGCTCATGTGCTGGCTACGACGCGGCGACGTGCTTGCGCACGACGTCGGCGACGGTGTTGGCCAGTACGAGCGGGTCGAGGGGGTGCGGCACAGCCGCCTCCGCCTGCGACCAGGACGCCAGCCAGCCGTCCTGCGGGCGGCCGGTCAACACGATGATCGGCGGGCACCTGAAGATCTCGTTCTTGAGTTGACGGCACAGACCCAGACCACCAGTCGGTGCAGCTTCGCCATCGAGAAGGACCAGGTCGTATGCACCGGACTCAACGGCCTCGATCACTGCCGCAGCAGTGGCGCACTCGTGCCACGAAGAGATCTCGACGTCTTTGGCCGGGCGACGGCCAACGCCGACGCGGACAGCATCACGAGTGGCGACATCGTCGCTGTATAGGAGGACGGACACGGCGCGGGTTGAAGCACCCGAGGTGTGGGTCGCAGCAGAAGTGGGCGCGGGCATGTCCCCGATGCTACCGACCGGGGGTGGAACTGTCGCACGGAGTCGCCCGTTAGACACCCACGGCGGCGGCCTCAAGGACATGCGACAGACCCACGCGCGCGCACTGTGACTATTGGGACATAATGGCGATGTGGCGACCGCGACAACTCACCCCAGCCCTGCCGAGGCCCATGCTGCCCATGGCCCCGTGACCCGGCCCAATATGACCGCAGTTGGCACCATGGTGTGGCTGGCTAGCGAGCTCATGTTCTTTGCCGGACTCTTCGCGATGTACTTCACGATTCGCGGTGCTGCACCCGACTTGTGGACCGAGAACACCCACCACCTCAACGTGCCTTTTGCCACCGCAAACACGTTGGTGTTGGTGATCTCCTCGATCTGGTGTCAGTTGGGCGTGTTCAAGGCCGAGCAGGGCATCCCCTACCGCACCGGCAAACTCACCAATGTCCGATCGTGGGGCATGCGCGAGTGGTACGTCCTCACGTACATCTTCGGCGCGATCTTCGTCGCCGGTCAGGTCCTTGAATACGCCGAACTCGTGGGCCACGCCGGGGTTCGAATCGACTCCGACTCCTACGGCTCGATGTTCTATCTGACCACTGGCTTCCACGGCCTGCACGTGACCGGTGGGCTCCTCGCCTTCCTCCTGATCATTGGCCGGACGTTCACGACCCGTAAGTACACCCACACGCAAGCCACCGGAGCGGTAGTGACCAGTTACTACTGGCACTTCGTCGACGTCGTGTGGATTGCGCTATTCGCGACCATCTATCTGCTGAAGTGATCGTGATGACGCCCGTTCGCCGTACCCCGATTTTCTGCCCCGACGACGACAGGACGACCCCGTGAGTTTCCTCGCCGCGCGCCGTAGGCACCCTGCAGCCATTTTCGTCGTGCTGCTGCTTGCCTTGGTGTTCACCGGCGGTGCGTACGCCGCGCTCGCCCCCAAGGACGCCGACGCTGCCTCTGCCTCGGCTCCCGCTGCGTCCTCCGGGGACGCAAAAGATGGCAAGGAACTCTTCCTTGCGAACTGCGCGAGCTGCCACGGCACCAACGCCACCGGCTCTAAAGCAGGCCCCTCGCTCGTGGGTGTCGGCGCTGCCGCAGTCGATTTCCAGGTGGGCACCGGGCGGATGCCCATGACCCAGCCTGGTGTCCAGGCGGCCCGCGGCAAGGTCCAGATGACCCCGCAGCAGACCAAGGACCTCGCGGCGTACGTCGCCGCCCTCGGCCCCGGACCCGGCATTCCTGACTCCAAGAACTGGAACGGCGAGGGTGATGTCGCCCGCGGCGGCGAACTCTTCCGCGTCAACTGCGCGATGTGTCACAACTTTGTGGGTTCCGGTGGTGCGCTGACGCGAGGTAAGTACGCACCGAAGTTGAGCAATGTGTCGGGTAAGCACATCTACGAAGCCATGCTCACCGGGCCACAGTCGATGCCGGTGTTCAACGACACCAACCTGTCGCCGCAGGACAAGAACGACGTGGTCAGCTACCTGAAATACGTCGAGTCCGAGGCCAATACCGGTGGCCATAATCTTGGAAATCTGGGTCCGGTCACCGAAGGCATGTTTGCCTGGACGGTCGGCATTGGACTCATGATCGGTGCGGCCGTGTGGCTGGGACGAAAGGCTGCCTGATGACCGACTCCCCCAACCAGCCTGAGCAGGGCGGCACGGTCGACCTGACCGCTGGCCACCATGTTGAGCCGGCCAGCAAGCACACCGCCCTGGACGCTGCCACCCCTCCGGCGCATTTCCCGAACCCAGGCCTGCCGCCCCATATTCACCGCCACGGTGATGACGACGAGGCTGCTGCCAAGCGCTCAGAGATGCAGGTCGCCGGCTTGTTCACCATGTCCATGGTGGCGACCGTGCTGTTTGCGGTGGCTTACTTCGCCATTGACGAAGATGCCACCATCTCCCTCCCCATTATCGGTATTACTGGTGCCTTGCACACCGCGCTCGGCGTGACGATGGCGTTGTCGCTCCTGGGCATTGGTCTTGGTGCGATCCACTGGGCCAAGACGTTGATGTCCGATGAAGAGGTCATCGAGGAGCGCCACGAACAGCGCTCGGACGACGAGGCGCGGGCTGGATTCCAGGCCATCCTCGAGGAGGGTGCTGAGTCTGCACAGATCAAGCGTCGCCCCCTGATCAAGTACTCCCTCGGTGGCGCACTTGGCTTGTTTGCTGTGCCGCTTGGACTGCAACTCGTGGGGTCGCTCGGACCTCTGCCGGGCAACGATCTCTCGACGTCGTTGTGGGATACCCCCTTCAAGGGTCGACGTCGCCGCCTGATGCGTGACCCCGAAGGTACGGCGATTCGCCTGACTGACTTCACCAACGGTTCGGTGTTCCACGTCCTTCCCGAAGGTATCGAGCAGACGGACCACCCACTGGACGAGAAGATCAAGGCGTCGGTGATCGCGGTGCGCCTCGATCCGGCCAAGATCAAGAGCCAGAAGGAACGTGACTGGGGTATCGACGGGGTAGTCGCCTACTCCAAGATCTGCACTCACGTGGGCTGTCCGGTTGGCTTGTACGAGCAGCAGACCCACCACCTGCTCTGCCCCTGCCACCAGTCGACGTTTGACATCACCGACGACTGCAAGGTCATCTTCGGCCCGGCCAAACGGCCCTTGCCGCAGTTGCCTATCGCCGTCGATGATGAGGGCTATCTGATCGCCGAGGACGGCTTCGCCGAGCCTGTCGGCCCGAGTTTCCCGGAGCGTGGATGATGACGACATCTGCTAGCGGTCAACCGCGACGCGGGGCCGACGCTCTGCGTAGCAACGACAAATCCGGCGCGGCCAAGCCTGCCGGTGGACCGGTCGGCGGCCTGGGCAACTGGGTCGATGAGCGTACGGGCGCCGCCAAGGGTGGCCGGTTCCTCATGAAGAAGGTCTTCCCCGACCATTGGTCCTTCATGTTCGGCGAGATCGCGATGTATTCACTCGTGATCTTGCTGCTGACCGGAACCTTCCTGACGTTCTGGTTCGTCCCGAGCATGGGCCACACGGTCTATGACGGTTCGTATATCCCCATGAAGGGCATCGGGATGTCGGAGGCCTACGCCTCCACCATTGAGATCAGCCATGACATTCGCGGCGGTCTGATCATCCGGCAGATCCACCACTGGTCAGCGCTGCTGTTCATCGTCTCGATCCTGATGCACATGGCCCGCGTCTTCTTCACTGGCGCGTTCCGCAAGCCTCGCGAAATCAACTGGATCATCGGCGTCAACCTGCTGTTGCTGTCCATGGTCGAGGGCTTCGCCGGGTACTCCCTCCCCGATGACCTGCTCTCGGGTACGGGTCTTCGCGCCGCTCAGGGCTTCATGCTCACGGTCCCGCTAATCGGGTCCTACGTGTCCTACTTCGTCTTCGGCGGTGGATTCCCCGGCGAGGACATCATTCCGCGCCTGTTTACGGTGCATATTCTGTTGTTGCCGGCGATCATCGTGGGCCTCTTCACCGTCCACATCATCTTGGTGATGGTGCACAAGCACACCCAGTTCCCCGGCCCGGGCCGTACCGAAAAGAACGTTGTCGGCTTCCCGATGATGCCGGTCTACGCAGCCAAAGCCGGTGGCTTCTTCTTCATCGTCTTCGGCGTCACGGCGCTGGTCGCGGCACTGGTGCAGATCAACCCGATCTGGGCATACGGTCCGTACGAACCCACCCAAGTCACGGCGGGGTCCCAGCCAGACTGGTATATGGGCTTCCCTGACGGCGCCTTGCGACTTCTTCCTGGCTTCTTGGAGTTCGAGCTATTCGGAATGACCTGGAGTTTTAATATCTCCTTGGGCGCCATCTTCTTGATGCCTGCGATGTTTGTGATTGCCGGCGCGTACCCGTTCTTCGAGTCCTGGGTCACGGGCGACAAGCGCGAGCACCACATCCTGGACCGCCCGCGCAATGCCCCGGTCCGCACCAGCATTGGTGTCGCGGCGATCACCTTCTACGCGGTGCTTCTCCTCGCGGCCAGCAATGACATCGTCGCCATCAAGTTCGGGCTGTCGATCAACGACATCACCAATGTGCTTCGGGTGCTGCTCCTGGTCGGACCGATCATCGCGTTCATGATTACCAAGCGCCTCTGCCTGAGTTTACAGCGCCGTGACCGCGATCTGGTCCTGCACGGTCGCGAGACCGGTCGGATCGTCCGCACGGCCGAAGGCCGCTTCTTCGAGGCCCACGAGCCGCTGGATGAATACACCCGTTGGCAGTTGGTGGCCTACGAGTCGTTCCGCCCCTTGGAGGTGGATGCCTCCCAGGACGAACACGGCGTTGACAGTGGCACTCTGCGCAAGGACACCCTGCGCAGCAAGATGACTCACTTCTTCTTCGACGACCGGGTTGAGGCCGTCACGCCAGCCGAGCTCGCGGCCGCCCACCACCATGGTGAGCACGATGCCCTCGATCAGGACGACCACCGCGGAGAGTTGAACGTCGGCTCACACGAGGTCCGTGAAGGCGCATACGAAAAGCTAGGTAAGGGCGACTAGTCCTCACCCACTCACATTCGGCGCGGTCCATCAGGACCGCGCCGAATTTTTGTGCTCGGCCGCACGGGTGATCTCGACGCAGCCCCAGCGCCTAGAGTTGCTTCGTGGTCACCATGAGCAGGGAAGAATTCGAGAACGCCGCCGGTGAGGCCTTGGACCTGGTGCCGTCAGAATTCATGAACCGACTCACCAACATCGCGATCGTCGTGGAGGATGAGCCCGGCCCTGACCAGCCGGCGAACCTGCTCGGGCTGTACGAAGGCGTACCCCTCCCCGAGCGCACCAGTGACTGGGGACACCCGACCTTCCCGGACCGGATCACCTTGTTCCAAGCGCCGCTACAGCGCATCTGTCGCGATGTAGAGGAACTACGCGAGCAGATCGCGGTGACCCTCATCCACGAGATCGGGCACTACTTCGGCATCGATGATGACCGGCTGCACGAACTCGGCTGGGGCTGAGGCCACGCGCCTACCTGAGCGCGCGAATCCCCTGGCCGCACCGGGTGTGCAGCCAGGGGATTCGTCAGAAGGTACGTGCGCCTCTGCTCAGACCGCGTCGTCTCCGCGGTGGTATTCAAAGACCCAACCGATGGTGGCTAACGCGACCATCGGGAAACCGAGGATCACCAGCCACCAACCGACCGCAACGCCGAGGAAAACGATGGCGCACGCGCCGGCAAGGAACAGCGGCCACCAGCTATGCGGGCTGAAGAAGCCGTACTCGCCCTCAACATCGGAGATCTCGCCCTCGGGGTTGTCATCCGGACGCGCCTCAAGCTTGCGTCCGGTCACCGCGAGGAAACCGGAGATCATCAAGCACATGCTGGCGGTGAGCACCAAGCCCACCACGCCAACCGGCTCGTCTCCGCCAGTCCACAGCACGTAGACCACGGCCATGATCGCGGCGAAGGCGCCGACGATGCTGAATAGCTTGACCTCAACCTTCATCAGACCGAATCCTCCTTGTGGGGCTCGTCTCCGCCAAACGTCTGCGAACCGTGGTCAGCCGGGCCGAGCACCTTGGACAGGGTGTCCGGTGCGGGAGCCACCGATGCTGGGACCGCCTCTGGGTGATGCAGGTCAAAGGCGGGCCGTTCGGATCGGATCCGCGGAATGGTGTCGAAGTTGTGCCGTGGCGGCGGGCACGAGGTCGCCCACTCCAGCGACATGCCGTAACCCCACGGATCGTCGGTTTCGACCAGCGGCGCGGTACGCCAGGTCTTCCAGACGTTGTAGAGGAACGGGAGCATCGAGGCTCCCAGGAGGAAAGCTCCGATCGTGGACACCTGGTTGCCCCAGGTGAAGCCGTCCTCGGGCAAGTAGTCGGCGTACCGGCGGGGCATGCCGATCACGCCCAGCCAGTGCTGGATGAGGAAGGTCATGTGGAAGCCGATGAACAGCATCCAGAAGTGGATCTTGCCTAGACGCTCATCGAGCATCCGGCCGGTGAGCTTTGGCCACCAGAAATACCACCCGGAGAACATGGCGAACACCACAGTGCCGAACACGACGTAGTGGAAGTGAGCCACCACGAAGTAGGTGTCGGTGATGTGGAAATCAAGCGGCGGACTGGACAGAATGACACCGGTCAATCCACCGAACAAGAAGGTCGCGAGGAAGCCGATAGCCCAGACCATGGAGGCAGTCATGTCCAACTTGCCCAGCCACATGGTGCCGATCCAGTTGAAGAACTTCACACCGGTCGGAACAGCAATCAGCATCGTCATGATCGCGAAGAACGGCAGCAGGACGGCACCGGTGGCATACATGTGGTGCGCCCACACGCTGACGGACAAGGCGGCGATTGAGATCGTGGCAAAGACCAGGGTTTTGTAACCGAAGATCGGCTTCCGTGAGAAGACGGGCAGAACCTCGGAGATGATGCCGAAGAACGGCAACGCAATGATGTAGACCTCGGGGTGCCCAAAGAACCAGAACAGGTGCTGCCAGAGCATTGCTCCGCCGTTTTCGACGGCGTAGACGTGCGCCCCCAACACCCGGTCGGCGCCTAGACCGAAGAGCGCGGCAGCAAGCACCGGGAACACCACGATCGCCAGCAGGGACGTGATCAACACGGTCCAGGTGAAGATCGGCACCCGGAACATCGTCATGCCAGGCGCGCGCATACAGATGATCGTCGTGATGAAGTTAACCGAACCAAGGATGGTGCCGAAGCCAGCCAAACCAAGGCCCATGACCCACAGATTGCCGCCCAAGCCCGGACTGAACATCGTGTCCGATAGCGGGGTATAGGCAAACCATCCGAAGGCGGCCGCGCCCTGCGGGGTGAGGAACCCCGCCACGGTAATAAGACCGCCGAAGAGGTAGAGCCAGTAGGCAAACATGTTCAGCCGTGGGAACGCCACGTCGGGCGCGCCAATCTGCAACGGCATTAAGGCATTAGCGAACCCGGCAAAGAGCGGGGTCGCGAAGAGCAACAACATAATCGTGCCGTGCATGGTGAACAGCTGGTTGAACTGCTCTTTGGTGTCGATCACCTGCATACCTGGCTCGAAGAGCTCGGCACGGATGACCAGAGCCATCGCGCCACCCGCCAGGAAGAAGGCGAATGAGGTGATGAAATAGAGGTTGCCGATCACCTTGTGGTCAGTGGTGGTGATCCACTTGACGACGGTGCGACCAAGGCGACGCTCCGGCTTGGGTGCGGGTCGGCCAGCCGAGCCCGCACCGGGGCGAGCGGTAGTCGTGGTGGCCATTATTTGCTCAGCTCCTTGGCGTCAGACTCCCGCAGACCCGGAGGCAGGTATTGCTGCTGCTGCTTAATGAGGCCCGAACGGTCCAGGCTGTTGCTCAAGAAGCCGCTTTGCCCGGCGTCACGCAACTGCTTCATCTTCTTGTCGTATTCGTTTTGCGGAACCACCTTGACCTGGAACAACATTTCACTGTGGTATGCGCCACAGAGTTCGGCACACTTTCCGGTGAAGGTGCCCGTTTCGGTGGTGGTGATCTGGAACTTGTTGACCCGGCCAGGCATCATGTCGAGCTTTTGCAGGAACTGCGGAACCCAGAACGAGTGAATGACATCACGCGCGGTCAGGACGAACTCGACCCGCTTGTTCACGGGGAGATACATCGTCGGCAGCGTCTTTTCCACGCCGCGCTTACCGGTGAGCTCGGCTTGGACACCAGTGTCGTAGGCCTTGGCTTCGATGTAGTTGAAATCCCAGCTCCACTGCTTGCCGACCACGTTGACCGTGACGTCAGGCTTCTGTGAGGTGTCCAACATTTTGTCCTCGAGTTCGACGGTCTTGCCGAAGAGGACGGCGACCATGAACACGGGGACCACCGTGTAGAGGATTTCCAGCGGCACGTTGTACTGCATCTGCGGGGGCAGCGTCTTGTCGCCCTTCTTGGCGCGATAGCGCACCATCGCCCAGAACATCAGGCCCCACACCAGGACACCGACCGCAAGGGCCCAGAGCCACGTCGCGTTCCAGAAGAACGTGATGTCGTCGCTGTTGCCGGTCACGCCCTTCGGCAGAAACCCGCGCTTCAGGTCTTCGGTGCAGCCCGTTAACAGCAGCACTGAAAAGCCGAACAGGCCAGCGGCACCGAAACGGCGTCGCGCCTTCGGCCTGGACGGTCGATCAAGGGGGCGACTCACGGCGCGTACCTTCCGCAGATCGTTCAAGGGCACACGCGAAACCTTACCGGAGGCACGTTCGTTCAATCCCGTGGGCCCGCCGTATCGACCGGGCCGCAAATTTGGTGAGCGCCAGACCCTCCGGGCTGGCCGCTCCAAGCGCTCGGGAGCGCTTGCTCCAAGACCTCGGGAAGGGCTGCGAGATAGTCCGCGCGAGGGATTTCTCGGACGCCCAAACTGGCCAAATGCGGGGTCTGCCATTGCACGTCGATCACCCGGCCGGGGGCCTCGCCCTCGAAGCACAACTCCGCCAGCGTCCACAGGGCGACCTTGGAGGCGTCGGGCGCACGGTGAAACATCGACTCCCCCGCAAACAGCCCCCCGATCGCAACGCCGTACAACCCCCCGACGAGTTGTCGCCCGGACCACACCTCGATCGAGTGCGCCCAACCCAGGTCGTGGAGGGTGCCGTAGGCGCTGATCACTTCGCGGGTGATCCACCGCCCCGACCGGGCCGGGTCCGCGCATCCGATGACCACGTCGGTGAAAGCCTCGTCAATGGTGACGTCGTACTGCCGGGCCGAGCGTCGCAAGGACCGACTGACATGGAAGTCCCCCGGCAACAGCACGCCGCGACGCAGTGGGCTCCACCAACCCATGGGCCGACCGCCTTGCCGACCAAGGCCCATCGGAAACAGGCCGTTGCGGTATGCCTCAAGAACCGTTCCTGGTTCCAAGTCACCCCCGACAGCAACGACTTCTTCGCCATCGCGCAGCGGCGCGTTTGCGAGATTCCATGCGGAGGGTGGGGGTTCAATCACCGCGATCAGGAGGGGATCAGGAAGGGCCTTACGGCAGTCGCGGCGACTGCGCCGTAGGTGTCCTCCAGCCGGGTCAGGAAATGGTCGGCCGTGAAGTGGTACTCCTGCGGCCCGACCGTCTCGATGACATACGCCGCCAACGTCGACCCCACCTCCGCGCACAGTTGGGGCTCCAATCCCCAGGCGAGGCCACTGAGGAATCCCGCGCGGAAGGCATCCCCGACACCCGTGGCTTCCACCGCGGTGACCGTCAGCGCGGGCACCTCAATCGGGTCCTGCCCCTGGCGCAGGAGCACCGCACCGTCCTTGCCCTTAGTCACGACTCTGGTGCCGACCTTCTGGAGAATCTCCTCGCCGCTCCAGCCGGTCTTCTGCTCAGTCAGGTGCGCCTCGTACTCGTTGGTGAACAACCAGTCAGCCCCCTCGATGAGGTCGCGGATGAACGCACCATTAGCAAAGGCCAACTGCTGGGAAGGGTCAGCGATGAACGGGATCTTGCGCGAGCGGCACTCCGCGGTATGGCGACGCATGGCCTCTGGGTCATTGGCCCCGATCAGAACGTGGTCAAGCCCACCAACGCGGGTGGCGATCGGCGCCAGTTCGATTTCCCGTGCCTCACCCATGGCCCCGGCATAGAACGTCGCGATCTGCGCTTGATCGTCATCATTAGTGCAGACAAATCGCGCCGTGTGTTTCGTCTCGGAAACATGGATCGATTCACAGTCCACACCGTGCCGTTCCAACCAGGATCGGTAGTCGGCGAAGTCCTCCCCGACGGCCCCGACGAGCACGGGTCGAAGCCCGAGGTTAGCCATGCCGAACGAGATGTTTGCTGCCACTCCGCCCCGCCGGATCTCTAGGTCTTCGGCGAGAAATGACAGCGAGATTTTGTCGAGTTGCTCGACGACAAGGGACTCCGCGAACCGCCCCCGGAAGGTCATCAGGTGATCGGTGGCAATGGACCCGGTAATTGCGATCTTCACCTGCGTGACGATAACGGACCTATCACGCATGAAGGCGACCGCCACGCGAAATTGCGTGGCGGTCGCCTTCAGTGGACGCCGTGTCGTTCAGGTGGCGCCGGATGAACTCACCTCAGCCGAAGCTGTCACCGCACGCGCACGAGGAACCTGCGTTGGGGTTGTCGATGGTGAAGCCTTGCTTCTCAATCGTGTCGGCGAAGTCGATCGTGGCGCCCTCAAGGTAGGGGCTGCTCATCCGATCAACCACGACCTCAACGCCGTCAAAGTCCCGGACGAGGTCGCCATCAAGGGAGCGCTCGTCGAAGTACAACTGATAGATCAGCCCGGAGCATCCGCCCGGCTGTACGCCCACCCGAAGGCGCAGGTCATCGCGGCCTTCCTGCTCGAGCAGGCTCTTGACTTTTGTCGCGGCGACCGACGTGAGCTCCACGCCGTGGGTCTTCTCCTCGGTAACCGAGTTTGTCTCGACGCTCATGTGTGGTTCCTTCATCTGTCGCGGTGCCGGTGCTGCCTTGCCAAAGGTGCAACCGTGCCGATGCCCGAGATGTTCCCCGGGAGTTTCACTGTACGTGAGCACCCCCTGTTCGGCGCAGCCCGGCTCACCCTCGTGCCGGTGTCCAGGTCGTGGCGATCCTGGCCGCGAGCGCCTGAAGTGCTGCCTCGTCTTGGCTCGCGGTTCGCGTCTCACCGCGGGCGCGCATACGGCCGGGACGAAGCACGCCGTAGGAACTCGCGAAGCCCAATGACATCGTTTCGCGCCGTCCGACTTGGATGTCGTCTGCGAGCAAGACGGCCGGAGCGGCGTTGCTGGCTGCGGCAGACGCGACCTCCTCAGCGACGCTATGGTGCAAAACCGTCCAGTCATAGGACGTCACCGCGGTCACGACGACCGCCGACCCGCGCGCGGCCGCGGCCAGGCCGGACACCTCGGCAACAACCTCTGGACCCGAGCGAATGTGCGCCCCGAGCGCGGCCAGCGCGAATCCGATTCCGCCGCCGGCTCCCGCGCCGGGTAGGCGGTCGGTGCGTTGCGGCTGGCCGCTGAGGAGGTCGACCGGCGGTGGCAAGGCTCGGCGTACCTCATCGACCCACTCCCCCATGTGGCGCTCCGCGGTCTGCGCCTCCTCTTGGCTAAGCCCGAGCTCGCTCGGCGCACTCGCGCACGCGCCTTGGAGGCCCAGAAGCACGCGGTCGGTGTCGGCGGCCACGACAATCTCCATCCCCTGCAGTCGCGCGCGGGCTTCCGCTGGCCCCGCACCGAGCGCCTGCACCAATCCGCGACCACCGTCGAGAACGCTGACATCGCCGAGCCCAATCACCACTCGAGGCACATCGGTGGCGTTCACGCGGTCCAACAACCTCCCCAGCGGTGCCGACGACGTCGCGTTGTCCAGCACCTCAGCGGCTTCCACATAGGTGGTCAGCGTGTCCTTCGGCACCGTGACCGCAGGAACACTGAGCTCGTCGCCGACATCGAGAAGGTGCAAGTCACCCTGAGTCACAGCCTCGATGGCCCGCAGGAAGCCCCACCCACCAGTCGACTGCGGCAGTTCGACACAGTCCACACCGGGTGCGCTTTGAGCCCATCCGGCCCGCAGTGCCGCGGCTGCCTCCACACTGGTCAGCGCTCCAAATCGGTCCGGAGCCAGCAGTACGCGCATGTGGTCATTCTGATCGCACCGCAGAACGACCGGAGCAGTGGCCTGCGCCGCTCAGAGGCTCCCGAGCAACAACCACGCACCCAGCGCTAGCGAGCCCAGGGTGCTGAGGAAGAAGATGGCAATCCATGCGGTGGCTGGTAGCGGTGTGAGTCTGCTGAGTTGCCCGGCGTCGGAGTCCCAGCCTCGGCCGCGTCTGTGGGCGGTATGCAGATCTCCTACGGCACGAGGCGCCGCCAGCAGCAGAAACCACACCAGGAGGTAGGCGATCATGGTCTGCCCTTCCACCGGCAGATAGCGGGTCACGGCAACCAGAACAGCCGCGCTGGCCAGTACGGCCACCACGCCGAACCAGTTGCGGATCTGGACCAGCATCAGCGCCAGGACCAGCAGCAAAAGCCACAGGAAGAGCACCGGGCGGTCCTGGTGAATGAGTCCCGCGCCGAAGAGTGCGAGCAGCGCTGGACCCACATACCCAACAGCCAGTGTGACCACCATCCCGGGGCCGCGGGCCAGCCCACGACTGACCGTGACCCCGGAGGTGTCTGAATGAAGCCGTATTCCGGTAAGCCGCCGACCGCACAGCACCGCCACAAGGGCATGCGCGCCTTCGTGCGCAATCGTGACCACCTGACGCAGCACTCGCCAGGACGGCTGCCAGGCAATCAGTCCGAGGGCCAGCACGGCGAGGAGCACCACGAGGACACGGTCCAGCGGCGGTGCCGTGTTGGTTAGTCGTTGCCAGAACTCATCCACGCCCGGATGCTCGCACGCTCATCCTTGAGCGCGCTGTGAGCCGACCGAACTCCGGTCGAGCACACCCCCGCCGGTCGAGCACACCCACGTCGGTCGAGCACACCCACGCCGGTCGAGCACACCCACGCCGGTCGAGCACACCCACGCCGGTCGAGCACACCCACGCCGGTCGAGCTTGTCGAGACCAGCGTGCGGTACCAACTCTCGTCGTCATGACAGGTTCCTGACAGCGAACTTCAGGAAGAAGTCGGATCATGGTCCCCATGGTCGATCTCGTGGTGTTGCTGGTCGTGACCTTTGCGGTGTTCGCCGGCTGGCGCCAGGGGCTCATCACCTCAGCCCTATCGGCGGTCGGCTGGCTCGGTGGGATTGTGCTCGGGCTCTGGGCGACGCCCTTGGCCCTAGAGGCCTTCAACGCCGTGCCGGAGTCTGATCTGTCGATGGCCATCATCGTGCTTGCGGCAGCGCTGTGTCTTGGTGTGGCGAGTGCAGCGGTGCTCGGGTCACTGGGGCAGACGATCGCATCACGCATCCCCTTTCATCCTGCTCGCCTCCTCGATGCTGGGCTGGGGGCCATCGCCATGGCGATCGTCGCCCTGGTGGCGTCCTGGGCCGTGATGACCTCCGCTAAGCCGCTGCTATCAGCTGACGCCAACCAACAACTCGAGCGCTCGCTCAGTTGGCGCACTCTTGAGGACACGGTGCCGGACTCCACCCGGGCTGCCGTGAGTGACTTCAACCAGCGTTTTGCGGATTCGCCCTTCCCCGAGGTGTTTTCCGGAATCGAACCGCGAGTCGAGGTGGAGGCACCGGACGGCTCGGCGGCGGCATCCCAGGCCGTCAAGAACGCCCGGCAGAGCATCGTCAAGGTACGCAGTTCGTCCGCGCAGTGCGCCGGCCTATCGGTCGGGAGTGGTTGGGTCGTCAGCGACGATCGCGTCGTGACTAATGCCCACGTGGTAGCTGGCGGGAGCGACCTCAGCGTGCAAGCAGGCGGCACTGGAATTCGGCTGGGCGCCACCGTTGTTGCTTTCGATTCCGACCTCGACCTGGCCATCCTGAAAGTCCCCGGATTGGACTCGCCAGCCTTACCTCGGACGGGAGACCTCGACCGCGGCACCTCGGTCGCCGCGGCGGGCTACCCCTTCGGTGGCGACTTCACCGTGTCTGACGGTCGCGTTCGCGGCCAGACTCAAGCCGCAGGCCAGGACGTCTACGGAACGGACCGGGTGAACCGTGAGATCTATCTCCTGCGAACCACGATCTCGCCCGGAAACTCAGGCGGCCCGCTCCTCACGGCAGACGGATCGGTCGCCGGAACAATCTTCGCCAAATCTGCCACCAACGATGACACCGGCTACGCCCTGACGGACGATGCCACGGACTCCTGGTTGGACAGCGCACCCGAGCTCACGACTGAGGTTTCGACGGGCCAGTGTGCTCCGCAGCCGTCGAGCTAGCGGCTCACCTCACGCGGCCGTGACCTGTACGAGTCCGTCGGCACCGATCGCCGGGTTGTTTGCCTGTGGCACTCGCTCCGCCTCGGGGACGCCCCCCGGCGGCGTGCCGTCACCAAACGCGTTGCCGCCGAGCTGTTCTCGCCCGTGCGGACTGGTCCAGTTCCCCAACGCTGGTCCGGCCGGAACCACGCCGGTCGGATTAACGTCGCGGTGCACCAAGTAGTAGTGCTCCTTGATCTGAGTGAAGTCGACGGTGTCGCCAAATCCCGGCGTCTGGAACAGATCACGCGCGTAGCCCCACAACGCCGGCATCTCAGTCAACTTTGACCGGTTGCATTTGAAATGACCGTGATAGACCGGGTCGAAACGCACCAGCGTGGTGAAGAGACGAACATCGGCCTCGGTGATCGTCTCGCCCATGAGATAGCGCTGGCCACTCAGTCGTTCTTCTAACCAGTCGAGCGCGGTGAAGAGGCGCTCGTACGCGGACTCGTAGGAGTTCTGCTCCCCAGCGAAACCGCACCGATAGACGCCATTGTTGACCTCGGTATAGATCCGCTTCATGACTGTCTCCATCTCCTCCCGCTGAGCCTGCGGCCACAGGTCGGGGGCACCTTCGCGATGGAACTGACGCCACTCGAAGAACATGTCGTGCGTGATGTCAGGAAAGTTGTTGCTCACCACGCCACCGGTAGGGATGTCGACGATCGCAGGAACGGTGATCCCACGAGGGTAGTCAGGGAAGCGCGTGAGATAGGCGTCCTTAATGCGCGGGATGCCAAGCACGGGATCGACCTGACCGGGGTCCAGGTCGAAGGTCCAACTATCGGAGTCGTGCGTAGGGCCGGTGAGGCCCATGGAGAGCACCGGCTCCAGACCAAGGAGCCGTCGCACGATGATGGTGCGGTTGGCCCAAGGGCAGGCCCGCGCCGCAACCAGGCGGTAGCGGCCCGCCTCCACCGGCCACCCGTCTGCACCATCGGCCGTGATCCGGTCCGAGATGTATCGGGTGTCGCGCTCAAAACTCTTCTCGACATAGGTGCCTTCAGCCATGCCTGCACGCTATCCGAGAATAGTTGATACGTCAATCATTTTACGAGGCGGCCGATCCTCTCCAGCAGCACTGCTTCGGCGACACAGACCCGCTCGAACTCCCCCAGGTGCAAGGATTCGTTCGCGCCATGGGCGCGGGTGTCGGGATCTTCCACACCAGTCACCAGAATCGCGGCCTGTGGAAACTTCTCCGCGAACGCCGCCACGAAGGGAATCGACCCACCAATTCCCATGTCGACCGGCTGCGTGCCGTCCCATCCATCGGCGAAGGCCGCACGGGCCGCGTCGTAGATCGGACCCTGCGCATCAGCTTCGAAGCCCCTGCCCTCATCATCGAGCGTCACCTCCACCTGCGCACCCCAGGGCGCGTGTTGCGTGAGGTGCCGAGCGATCGCGTCATAGGCCTGGCGCGGGTCTTCGCTGGGATGTAGGCGCACGCTGACCTTGGCGCGAGCCTGAGCGACAAGGGTGTTGGAGGCCGTATCCACGGGCGGCGCGTCGATGCCGATGGTGGTCACTGCGGGCTTGGTCCATTGCCGCGACAGGATCGAGCCGGTGCCGATGAGCTCGACCCCATCCAGCAATCCGCTCTCGGCTCGCAGTCGCTCCTCAGGGAAATCGAGGTCGGCGGCTTCGCCGGAGGCCAGACCTGCGACGGCGACATCGCCCGCCGCGTCGTGCAACGAGGCGAGCAGCCGAATCAACGCCGTCAAGGCGTCCGGAACCGGGCCACCAAAAATCCCCGAGTGCAGCGAGTGGTCCAGGGTGCGTACGGTCACCGCAACGCGCACCATGCCGCGCAACGTCGTGGTGAGGGCTGGCGTCCCAATCTCCCAGTTCGTGGAGTCGGCCAAGACGATGGCGTCCGCACGAAGGCGTTCGCCATGCCGCTCAAGCAGGCGTGGCAGGGAGTCCGAACCCACCTCTTCCTCACCCTCCACGAACACCGTGACGCCAACAGGCGGAGACCCTTCGTGGGCTCGCAAGGCGACGAGGTGGGCCATGACTCCGGCTTTGTCGTCGGCGGCACCACGTCCGTAGAGCCGCCCATCGCGCTCCGTCGGCACGAACGGGGGTGTTTCCCAATCGTTTTCGTTCCCCGGCGGCTGCACGTCGTGATGGGCATACAGCAACACGGTCGGCGCGCCAGCAGGAGCCGGAAGGTGACCGATCACGGCGGGTCGACCGCCCTCGGTCACGATCTCGACGTCAAGGCCCTCCGCCTTCAGTAAGTCCGCGACCGCTTCGGCCGAGTCGTCGACATGAGACTGATCGAAGGTGTCGAGGGACACACTCGGAATGCGAGTGAGCGCCTCCAAGTCAGATTGGGCCGCTGGCATCAAACCGGCGACGGCAGAGCGCAACTGGGCAATTCGGGCGGCATCAGGCAACGTGTTCACGACATCCAGTGTCTCTAGTAGACCCACGACAGCCGTAGAGTGGGTCCCGTGCTTGGCTGGAAAAAGAACACCTCAGAACCCGACGTCAACTCCGTGACCCCAGAATCGGTCACGTCTCCGACGCAGCCCGGCAAGAAGGGCCGCCCGACGCCTAAGCGCCGGGAATCCGAAGCCGCTCGCCGTCGCCCCCTTGTGCCGGACGACCGACAGGCCGCCAAGAAGGCCAACCGCGAGGAAGCACGCAAGGCCCGCATGACGCAGCGTGAGGCCATGGCCAGGGGCGATGAAAAAGCCCTTCCCGCCCGCGATCGTGGCCCGATCAAGCGCTTCATCCGCAATACCGTCGACTCCCGGTTATCCATCGGCGAGATCCTGCTGCCCCTCATGCTCATCGTGCTGGTCCTGATGTTCATTCGGGTCCAGGCTGTGGTGTTCTTCGCGATGATCCTGGTCTGGGGCATCGTCATCGCCGGCATCCTCGATGCCGTGCTGATGTGGCGTCGGACCAAGAAGGCGATCATCGAGAAGTTCGGCGAGGAGCCTCCACGCGGTTCTGCCTCGTACGCGGTGATGCGCTCATTCCAGATGCGGATCTCGCGGATGCCTAAGCCCCAGGTCAAGCGCGGCGACAAAAGCTGGAAAGCCTGATGTCCTGGACCTGGACGTACGCCGATGCGGCCGGGGCACCGGTCTCCGGCACGACCCTCGTCACCTCGGCGTTCCCGACCCAGTCCGACGCCGAGTCCTGGCTAGGTGAGTCCTGGCAGGACCTGGCCGACGCCGGCGTGGCAGCCGTCACGCTCCACGAAAACGACTCGGTCGTCTACGGCCCGATGAGTCTGACGCCGGAAAGCTAAGCGCAGCAGACCCTCCCGTAGTCTCGATGTAGTTCCGATATAGCCAGCCTCCCTAGCGTCACTGGTGTCTTGCACACCACGACACTAAGGAGCGCCACATGAAACGCGCTATCGCCTCAATGGGCGCAATCGCGGCCGGACTGACGTTCGCTCTCTCGAACGCCGCTCCGGCACAGGCTGCGGATAAGACCATCACCCTTAAGAACCCGTCCGGCACCGTCATCGCTCGGGCGACCTGGGACGACAGCCACGACACCCTGTGCGTGCGCAGTTTCGTCAAGGGCCGCACGGCGACCGTGACGATGGAACTCTTAGACGACCCGAAGTACCCGGTGGTGCGCAAGTCGCACGCAGGGTCCTCATCGACGGCAGCCTGCACCGGGAACCTTTCGATCCCTGAAGACAAGAGGGCGTTCGCGATCGTCGGCAATGAGGATCGCAGCACCGACGGGGTGTTCTTCACATGAGTTCGCGGACCATCCGTGCTCTCGCCAAGATGACCGCCGTGGCCGGAGCGCTCGCGACTACTGTCGCCGTCGCACCGACTGCCGAAGCCAACGACGTCACGCTGCTCTTGCGCGACGGCGGCAAGGTCGTCGCCAAGGCTTGGTACGACGACTCGGTCGACACCCTGTGCGTCCGCAGCCAGGTCAAAGGCACGATGGCCACCGTCCAGATCGGTCCGATCGACGGCGCACCCCGCGCCACGGCGCGAGACGCCGGCTTTGGAAAGTCGACCAACTGCACCGGCAACCTGTCCATCCCCGAAGACCGTCGGTTCTGGCTCCGTCTGGAGTCCAACGGCCGGTCCACGGACACCACCTTCTTCACGTAGAGGACCGCGGCAATGAAGCGAACCATCCTGATGACGGCTGCGTTGACCCTGGCCGCGACGACCGTGGCCGCACCAGCGGAGGCCGCTGACAAGACCATTCAACTGAAGAGCCCGTCGGGCTCAGTGCATGCCGTCCTGAACTGGGACGACTCGGTCGACACCCTGTGCCTGACCTTGAAGTCGACAGCGGGCAGCCCGCACGCCAGTGCCGACATGCGGCTGGCCGACGGATCCCATGCGCGCACGCTCAGCGCATCCCCGAGCAAACGAAAAGCCTGCACCGGCAACCTGTCGATCCCCGAGGACCGGCTGGGCGAGATGCGCGTCTACGGCAGCACCGACCGCTGGTCAGACACCAGCGGATGGAAGCCGTTCTACACCTGACTCACGCTGGCGGCCCAAGAACACGAACGGCCGGTACGCCCCTCCCCCGAGGTGGTACGTACCGGCCGTTTGTGTGCTGCCCGTTGAGCGACTACTTCACTTCGCTCCGAGTCAGACGCCACAACCCCGCGGCCAACGGAATGACCACCCACACGGCGATCGATGTCCCGAGTTTGGCCCAGGCGTCTCCAGTCATATTCGCCTCATATAGCGGAAGCAATGTCGCGTTGGTGTCGAGCCACATCGCGGCGTCCTTCAGCCACGAGATCGACTCCCCAAGGATCGACCACACCATGGGCAGGAGGAGGTAGGTCACGATGGCCGCCGGGGTGTTCTGCAAGATCATGCCGAACGCGACGCCCATCGAGATCACGACGAGTTGTCCCAGGAAGAGACCGACGACTGATTGCCATTCCACGCCCCAGGTGGGGTCAGTGCCTCGCAGCATCATGCCGAGCACGGTGGCAATCGCGGCGATCACGACACCGGCGCAGACCACGAGCACACCGAAGACCCACGACGCGACCAACTTGGCCAGGCCAACGCGAATCCGCCGGGGCTCCAGGGTGAAGGTGGCGAGCCCGGTGCGCTGCGACCATTCCGCTGTCACGAGCAAGATGCCGACCACTGGCAGCAGGAAGCTCTGCGGCAGATAGGTCACCATCACGAAGCTCTCGAAGTCCTTACCCTCGGAGCCTCCGGTGAACAACACGGCGCACAGCACCAGCAGGGTGATGATCCCGATGGCCGCGAGCAGCCATCGGCCGGCACGGGTGTCGACGCCTTTACGGAGCTCGGCTCGCACTAGCCGCCCAAAGGGCACTCCCTGGGTCGGAACATCGTCGAGTCGGCTCGGTAGCCGGATGCCGGCGCGGGCGGACGGGTTCGTTGTCGGGGCGCTCATGCTGCCAATCCCTCTCGTGCGTCATCAGCGGTGAGCTCAAGGAACATGTCCTCCAGCCCAGTGGACCCCGCGGTACGGAGTTCAGTCAGGACGATGCGATGCTGCGCCGCCACCGTGCCGACCTGGGTCGCCTCGGCCTGTACGACCAGACCCTGTGGGCCCTCTTCGACCTCATAACCCTCCTTGCGCAGCAAGCCCGCAAGGTTGGCGTCATCGAGACTCTTGGCGACGACCCCAGCGGCACTCATCAGTTCTGCCTTGGTGCCCGATGCCACGATCTTGCCGCGGCCAATCACCAGCAGATCGTCGGCGATGACCTCGATCTCGTGCAGCAAGTGCGAGGACAGGAAGACCGTGCCGCCCTCCTCGGCGTAGCCACGCAACAGGGAGCGCATCCAGCGAATACCTGCCGGGTCGAGACCATTGGCCGGCTCATCCAGGACGAGCACCTGCGGGTCGCCCATCAGCGCGTACGCGATCCCGAGGCGTTGGCGCATTCCGAGGCTGTAACCCCCGACGCGCCGGTCGGCTTCAACCTCTGAGAGGCCCACGACCGCGAGCATCTCCGTGACACGCTCCTTGGGCAAGCCCATGACGGTCGCGGCCAGGCTCAGGACCTCGCGGCCAGAGCGCCCGGAGTGCTGAGCGCTGGCATCCAGCAACACGCCGACATGGCGTCCGGGGTTAGGAAGTTCTTGGTACGGCCGACCAAGGACAGTCGCTGTCCCAGCGGAAGGCGGAGTGAGACCCACCATCATGCGCATGCACGTGGACTTCCCCGCGCCGTTCGGCCCGAGGAATCCAGTCACCTGGCCTGGGCGCACGGTGAAGCTCACGTCATCGACGGCGGTGTAGGAACCGTAGGTCCTCGTGAGGTTTTTGACTTCGATCATGGTCACCATCATTGAGGAGATACGGACATCGCGCATCAGCCGAGAGTCCCATTCATCGCGAACTTTGGTAGGGGATCTCCATCCGGAAGTAGCACGAGTCCGGCGGTGGCTCGCCCACAGGGTCCGCGGCTTCTACCCTGCTCAGGTGGCCGACACATCGATCTTTCAGCGCCAAGGCTGGGCCCTGTGGTCTCGCCTAGCCCTAGCGCTCGTGCTGGGGGTCGGGGCGCTGGCGATCACCGAGGCCGGCCCTGATCCCACCGTGCAAACCGGTGGCGCCTGGCCCTACGTTGATGCGCTGATTGGTCTCCTAGCCCTTCCCGCTGTCGCGTTCCGCCACCGGTGGCCAATCCCCGTGATGCTCATCACTGCGCTCCTGGCGAGCACCTCGAGTGTCGCTTCGGGGGCAGCCGTGGTTATCGCTGTGTCGGTGTGCACCCGCCATCGGTGGAAAGAAATGGTCCTCACCGGGCTGGCCACTTACACCAGTTCGGTGATCTACACCGTGCTGTTCGCCGCGAAGGAGGAGCGCATCGCCACGCTCGCATGGGCGATCGCACTGACCGCACTCATCGTGGCTACGGGCTGGCTGATCGGGGAATGGCGTAGAGATCGTCGAAACGCGTGGGGCAACGCCTGGAGGATGGTGCTCGCGCTGCTCGTAGGTTTCCTGCTCTGCGTTGCGGTTGCCGACCAAGGCACCGCGACGGGCTATCAAGATAACGACCTCTGGCTCGTCATCGACCTTCTGCTCGGACTCGTCGCCGCCGCGTTCATTCCGTTGCGGCGCACCCTGCCCGTGGCCACGCTCGTCATCACGGGTGCCATTGCCCTGGTATCAGCGACGGCGAGCGGCACGTTCATTCTCGTGCTCGTATCGATCGCGACCGGACGCAACTGGCGTCGCATCGCGCTCGCGGTTGGCATATCCCTCACCACCTCGTTCCTGTTTGGGGTGATCCACGGCATCCCAAACTCCGTCACCGATCTCATCCTCAACACACTGAGCACCGCTCTCGCGATCGCCTTCGGGCTGTTCATCGGCGCCCGGCGCGAGCTCGTCAACAACCTGCGGGCACAGGTCGACACCGCCCGGCGTGAGCAGGAAGCGCGCGTAGCTCAGGCCAGGACCCATGAGCGCACCCGCATCGCGCGGGAAATGCATGACGTTCTGGCCCATCGAATCTCCCTGGTCGCAATGCACTCCGGCGCTCTTGCTTTCCGCGATGACCTCCCGCCTGACCAGGTCCGCAGTACGGCCAACTTGCTCCACGAGACGTCCCACCAGGCGCTGGTAGAACTTCGCGAGGTTCTCGGTGTGCTGCGCGCCCAGGACGGCGAGCAGTCAGCGGCACCCGAGCCACCACAGCCCACGCTTGCAGACCTGGACGAACTCATCTCGTCAACGCGTGAAAGTGGTCAGCGCCTATCAGTAAGTCTCGAGGCAGACTTCATGACGGCGCCAAATGTGCTGTCCCGTAACGCTTTCCGCATAGTTCAAGAAAGTTTGACCAACGCACGGAAGCACGCGCCGGACGAGGACGTCGCGCTGACCCTAGCCGGACGCCCCGGTGACACCCTCACCATTGAAGTACGAAATACGCGCCCCACCAGGCCGCCTGGGCTGGCCGTGACACCTGGCTCCGGCTATGGCCTCGTGGGGCTGCGTGAACGCGCCAGCCTCAGCGGTGGCACGCTGACCGCGGGCCCGGATCGTCGGGGACACTTCGTGGTCCGAGCACGCCTGCCGTGGACCGTGGAAGAGGAGAGACTCACATGACATCGACCACAGGCGAGGCCGCGACAGACCAGCCCGCAATGATCCGTCTTGTCCTTGTGGACGACGACCCGCTGGTGCGCTCCGGGCTGCAGATGATTCTCGGCGGGTCACCCGACATCGAGATCGTGGCCGAGGCCGTCGACGGCGAGGATGCCCTCGAGAAAATCGAGAGATGCCAGCCCGATCTTGTGCTCATGGATGTCCGTATGCCGCGGCTCGACGGTGTCTCCGCCACCGAGCGGATCCTGGCCCGTCATGGTGAAAATGTCCGCGTTGTCGTCCTTACCACCTTCGACACCGATGACCTGGTCATGCGCGCCTTGCGCGCGGGAGCCAGTGGATTTCTCCTGAAAGACACGCCCCCGGCCCGACTCGTCGAGGCGGTGCGCACGGCCGCAGCCGGTCAGCCGATCCTCTCGCCACAGATCACGGCCAGCCTGATTGCCCAGGTGTCCGGTGCACCATCGGGTGATCGTGCCGCGCAAGCGCGCGCCCAACTAGCTCTCCTGAGCGAGCGCGAGTTGGAGGTGGCGCGGGCCGTCGGACAGGGCCTGTCGAACGCGGAAATCTCGCGATCGCTCTATCTCAGCGTTCCTACGGTCAAGGCGCATGTCTCCCGACTGCTCGACAAACTCGACTGCGCTAACCGCGTTCAAGTCGCGCTCGTCGTCCATGACGCAGGCGAAGACACGTAGTCCGTCTTTGACAAGGTCAGGGGCGGATGGGAATGTTCGCACACCGAATGTCTGTCTTTGAGGGGAAGCCGGTGTGACTCCGGCGCTGTCCCGCAACCGTGTGGCCCTGTGGCCGAGCCGGAGCACCTCGTAGACCGAATCGGCTCATTGATCCGTCGCGGAAATGCGGACGAGCCGGCATCGGGGCCTACCAGGCCCTCGCCTGCCGGACTTGCCCGGCAGGAGGAACTACTCATGACCATCGTTCACCGCGTGGCAACGCGTACCGCCGCAGCGTTCGCTGCCTTCCTCGGAGCCATGCTGTTCGCACTCAGCGTCGCGCCGACCGCAGACGCCGCCTCGGCCTACCGGTTCTGGGGTTACTTCCAACTCAAGGACGGCGCGTGGGCGTTCTCAACTAAGGGACCGGACCAGGTCAAGCCGGCTGATGGATCGGTCGAAGGGTGGCGCTATGCCCTCGCCGGACCTACTGACAGTCGGGCACCCCGCGACACGGTCTCGTTTAAGGAAGCATGCGCAGGTACCCCAGCCAAGGAAGGCACCAAGCGCGTCGGGGTGGTCATCGACTACGGCCGCACCGCGGACGCGGAGTCGGGCACCCCACCTAAGCCTGTCGCTGAGTGCGCCCAGGTACCGGCGGCTGCGAACGGGTCACAGGTGCTGGCAGCGGTCACCGACGCCGTGCGCGTCGAAAAGGGTCTGACCTGCGGGGTCGATGACTGGCCAGCCAAGGGCTGTGGTGGTGAAGTCAAGACGGTGCCTGCTGCCGCGAAGGCTAAAGACAAGCCGGTCTCGATCACGGCGCCCGCTGCGAAAGAAACCGACGAAGACTCCTCGAGTGCACCGATCCTGATCGGTGGTGGCGTGGTACTGGTTCTGCTCCTTGGTGGCGGCGCGGCCGTGGCGATGCGTCGGCGACAGAGCGCTGAGTCCGCCTGACGCGCGTGACGCCGCTCGCTGACCGACTCTCTCGCCCCCGGCTACTCCATCCGGTGGCGTGGTGGCTGTGGGGTTTGACGTTGGCTGCTGCCGCATCACGTACGACCAACCCGTTTTACCTCGTGGTGATTGTGCTGGTCATTGGCATTGTGGTCCTGCAACGGCGCGAGGTTGGTGCGTCTTCCACGCTGGGGATCTTCCTCGGTATTGCCGCGGTAGCGATCGCACTACGCGTTCTGATGACCATCGTGTTCGGCAACGGCGTGGTGGGAACGCACGTGCTATTCACCTTGCCCGAGATTCCGCTTCCGGACTGGCTGGCGGGGATCCGGCTCGGCGGGCCCGTCAGCCTTGAGGCGGTGCTCGTAGCGTTCTACTACGGGCTGCAGTTAGCCGCGATCTTGGTCTGTGTGGGCGCGTGCAACGTGCTCGCCGACCCGCGGAGATTGCTGCGCTATGTCCCGGCCACCCTGTATGACGTGGGGACCGCCATCGTGGTCGCCCTCACGTATGTCCCGCGGTTGGCAGAGGAAGCTCGCCAGGTACGCGCCGCGCGGCGCTTGCGCGGGCATTCAGGGCGGGGCGTGCGAGAGCTGGCCCGATTGGCCCTGCCCGTCATGGAAAGCTCGCTCGAACGCTCACTGCAACTCGCCGCGTCGATGGAATCACGCGGGTATGGCCGGATCACCCTCGATCCGCGGACTCGGCGCCGAGCCACGGCGATGACCGTCCTTGGACTCGTGGGGGTCGTGGTCGGTCTGTACGGACTGCTCGGCGGCTCCACGCCCACTGCCGTCGGCCTCCCCACGCTGCTCATCGGGTGTGCGCTGGCGCTCGGGGCCTTGCTCACCGGGGCCCGCCAGGACCGACGCACGCCCTATCGCCGCGACCGGTGGCGCCTGTCGGAGTGGCTGGTCCTGGCGAGCGCACTTCCCGCAGCCGTCGCCCTGACCATCCTTGCTGCGCATGGCGATCCTTCGATCATGCCGCGGCAGTCCCCAGCCGAGGTCCCCCAGGTGGTTCCACTCGCACTCGTCGCCCTCGCGCTTCCCAGCCTTGCGGGCATCCTCGCGCCTCGCACTCCCCGCCGCGCCCACCTTGAGGACCTCGCAGCCCAACGGGCACGCGACCTCGAACTTGAAGCGACGCCAGCATGATTCACCTGTCATCGGTGAAGGTGACCTATGCCAATGCACCGGCTCCGGCGCTCAGCACTCCCGATCTCATCATTCCCGAGGGCGACTTGGTGCTGCTCGTCGGACCGACCGGGAGCGGGAAGTCCACCCTCCTTCGTACCGTGAACGGTTTGGTGCCCCATTTCAGCGGCGGCCGGTTGACTGGTCGAGTTGTCGTCGACGGACGGGATACGCGCGATCACCGACCTCGCGACCTTGCCGAGGTGGTCGGTTTCGTCGGACAGGATCCACTGTCTTCCTTTGTGACCGAGACGGTCGAAGACGAAATCGCCTACGGCATGGAGACGCTCGCCATCGGGCCTGCTGCCATGCGCCGACGTGTCGAGGAAAGCCTCGATGTGCTGGGAGTCGCCGACCTGCGGAACCGCGCCCTCCTCGAATTGAGCGGCGGTCAGCAGCAACGTGTAGCGGTCGCCGCGGTCCTTGCTGCCGGGCCACGCATCTTGGTGATGGACGAACCCACCTCATCACTGGACCCGGTCTCGGCTGAAGATGTCCTTGCTGCCGTTCACCGCCTGGTGCATGACCTCGGGGTCACCGTGCTCATGGCCGAACACCGCCTTGAACGAGTGGTCCACCACGCCGACCAAGTCCTGTTGGTCGACCAGGGCCAGGTGTCCGAGCTGCTTGCACCCGCCGAGGCGATGGAACGCTCGCCGATCGCTCCACCGGTCGTTCGACTGGGGCGCAGGCTTGGATGGCGCCCGCTCCCCCTGTCGATTCGCGATGCTCGACGTCGGGCTGTCTCGACGAGAGAGGCGCAGTTTCCTGACCCTGCGCCGCAGCCGGGCGACCATGGGCCACCGCAGACCAGCGGCGTGGCCAGCAGTGTTGCGACCTCTCACGGGTTGCACGTACGGCGGCGTGGCGTGACCGCGCTAGGCGACCTCGATGTCTCCTTCGCTCCGGCCAAGGTCACCGCGCTGATGGGACGTAACGGCGCAGGCAAGTCCACCCTGCTTGGGTGTTTCTCGGGCCTGGTCAAACCGACGGCTGGTTCGGTGTCGATCGACGGCCTCGACCCCTCGGCCACGTCCCCGCAACGCATGCGCGGGCATGTCGGGATGGTGCCTCAGGATGCGCGAACTCTCCTCTACCACCCCACGATTGGCGCCGAGTGTGACGCTGCCGACCAGGAGGTCAAGGTCTCCTGCGGGACCACTCGCCAACTTCTTCAGCGACTCGCCGGGGACCTGGATGAGAGCACGCACCCGCGCGACCTGTCCGAGGGCGGGCGAGTCCTCTTGGCGCTGGCCATCATTCTGGTGGGTGAGCCGAAGGTACTGCTCCTGGATGAACCCACCCGCGGCCTCGACTATGGCGCAAAAACTCGCCTTGGCGAGATTCTTCAAGAACAAGCCGCGGCCGGGCGGACCGTCATCGTCGCGACCCACGATGTCGAGCTCGCCGCCGAGATTGCCGACGACGTCGTCCTACTCGCCGATGCCGAAGTCATCGGCCACGGCCCATCCCGCGAAATCCTCTGCGATTCACCAGCATTCGCCCCGCAGGTGGCCAAGATCATGCATCCGCGTGCCTTCCTGACCGTTGACGAGGTGCCGGCGCCATGACGGCGAAAGCCATCCACCCGAAGCCGCGACAGCCTGCCCCAGACCGGGAGATCATCCCGTGGGACCTGGCCACGTCCCTCAGCATGGTCCTGGTTACTGTCGTCGGCGCGGCCTCGTTCACTTGGCCGTTCTTCATCTCGGATGAGGCCGCCCTGGCCCACGGCAATGACGCTCCCTGGCTCTTTCCCGTACTGGTTGGCCTGTTAGGTGCGGTCCTTCTCGCCCAAGTCAGCCGAGGCGGCCTCGACGCCAAAGCCGTTGCCACACTTGGGGTTCTGGCCGCACTGGGCGGTGCTCTACGGGTGCTATCCGCTGGAACGGCTGGCCTGGAGCCGACGTTCTTTCTCATCATCCTGGGTGGCCGGGTGCTCGGGCGCGCTGGCGGATTCTTGCTCGGCGCGTTGGCGATCCTCACGGGCGCCTTCTTGACTGGCGGTGTGGGACCTTGGCTGCCGTACCAGATGCTGGCAGCAGGCTGGGTTGGGTTGGGCGCCGCGCTCCTTCCGCAGGTCTCGCCGCGGGCCGAGCGGTGGCTGCTAGCGGCATACGGGCTGCTCACCGGTGTGCTCTTTGGCGTGGTGATGAATCTGTGGTTTTGGCCATTCTTAGGTGCGAGCGCACCATCGGGCGCGGGCTTCGACGCGAGCGCGCCGCTGACCGATCAGCTCAGCAACTATGCCGTTTTCTATACCCTGACCTCGTTGGGATGGGACCTCCCACGCGGATTGCTCAACGGCGCGCTGCTCCTTCTCGCGGCGCCTACCCTCCTTGCTGCCTTACGCCGAGCCGTCCAACGCGCCGCATTTGGCGACACGAACAGTGTTGACACTGTTGCGGTTCAACCACGATCGAACGGCTCACCGATACAGTGAGTGAACGGATAACGGTGCACCACCAGCCAGGAGAGCCACACCGATGACCACGACCACACTCGTGCTCGGGGGGACCCAGAGCGGAATGAGCCGACACGCCCAATCGCTGTTGCCGCGTGACCACGCGGTCACCGCGATTGAGGTCCGCCAACCCGGAAGCCGCAGCGACCCCGAACGCTCCTCGCGGACTACGCGCGACCAGCAGGAGCGGCCACAAGAGTGGACGACCGTGGAGGCCACGGACATCACTCGGGCCATCATCCACGCTCGAAGTCCGGTTCTCGTGGACGATCTGGGCAGTTGGGTTACGGCGACCATTGACGAAGCAAATCTGTGGAAGTCACCCGCGAAGGCGCTGCGGCTGGTCGAGGAAAAGACCGCCGAGCTCGTGGCGTTGTGGGCATGGGCGCCGTACGACGCGGTCGCCCTGTCCCATGAGGTGGGCGTGTCACTGACGCCGCAGACCCCTGCCGAACGCCTCTTCCACGATGCCCTAGAGCACGTGAATGTCTCACTCTCCGCAGTGAGTCAGCAGGTTTACCTGGTCATCGCCGGACGGCTTCTCGACCTCAGTGAGGCACCGGCAATCTCGCCGCCCACGTCGTAACGCCTTCGACCGACGTCAGCCCTGACCAGCAAGAAGTCGTTCCTCGGCATCTGGGCCTGGCGCGACGCTCGGCACCCGCAGGAGCAGCAGGAAACCGGCAACCCACCACAGCCCAAAGAGTGCCCAGGGCTCGGGCGGTAGCGCCGATGGCATACCGGGCAGGTAAAGGGTGGCAAGCCCGGCCGTGAGCACGATCGCTGCCACTCCAATGATCAATCCACCCTGGCCAGCCCCGCCGATGCGCAACGGGCGCTCCATTCCTGGTTCCCGCCGCCGCAGGATGACGAAGGCGATGGCCACGAGTAGGTAGCCGATGACCACGCTCGGTGAACCTGAGTCGACCAGCCAGCCGAGTGCGTCGGCGCCCAGCCACGGTGCTGCGGCTGACAACCCGCCAATGAACAGCAGCGCCGTCACTGGCGTACGGAACCGTGGGCTAAGCCGACCGAACGCAGCCGGCAGCATGCGTGAGCGTCCCATGGCGTAAAGCAACCGAGAAGCCCCGATGAGGAAGGCATTCCAGGACGTCAGGATGCCTGCTAGCCCGCCCGCCACCAGCACCTTGGCAAAGATGTCCGAGCCCCACAGCGCGCCCAGGGCATCGGCGGTGGCGAGATCGGACTTCATGAGCTCCCCGCGGTCCATCGCCAAGCTGGCACCGCCCACCATGAGGATGTAGAAGATGGTCGCCATCGCGACGGACACGACGATCAGTTTGCCCATGACAGGGAACGGGAGCTTGATCTCCTCGGCGGACTGGGGAATCACGTCAAATCCGACGAACAGAAAAGGCACGACGACCAATACAGACACGAACCCGCCGAACCCACCGGAGAAGAACGGTTCAGCCTCGTCTAACGATCCACCGACGAACCCACCGGTCAGCATCAACACGGCAACGAGCACCAAGAAACTCACGACGAAGGTTTGGATCATCGATGCGGGGCGGATACCGACGATGTTGATTGCGGTCAGCAACACAGCGGCGATCGTCCCGATCAGGCCCCACCCGAGATAGACCGGCGACCCCGCCACGCTCCACAACTCAACGTCGCTCACCGACGGCCAGAGGTATGCGGCGGTTCGCGGCAGCGCGACTGCCTCGAACGCGGCGATCGTGGCATATCCACCCACCAGAGCCCATGACGCGAGAAACGAGAGGCGTGAGCCCATCGCACGCATGACGTAGTTGTGTTCGCCGCCCGCGTGCGGCATCGCAGCGACCAGCTCGGCATACGTCAACCCGACCAACCCCATAATCGCGCCGCCGACGACGAACGCCAGCACGGCACCGAGACTGCCTGCGGCATCGAGCCATTCGCCGGTCAACACCACCCAGCCGAAGCCGATCATGGCGCCAAAGCCGATGGCGAGCGCATCCCACCGGCCGAGCTGACGGATAAAACCTGTCTCCTCGGGCGCTGGACGCCCAGCTGGTTCGCTCATGGGACGGCAGGTTAGGGCATTGGTCGCTCAGGCGGTGCCTGTCTCCACAAACGGTGGCTTGGCCACGACCGCACTCAACTCGCGCCCTCGGACGTCGACCACCACGTCGTCGCCGATGCCGACTCCCCGATCGAGCAGGGCCAACGCAATGCCTTGCTTGAGGGTGGGTGACATGGTCCCGGAGGTGACGACCCCGATGACCTGCCCGTCGGAGTTCTTCACCTCGCAACCCGCTCGCGGGATCCCGCGACCGGTCAGGGTGAGGCCGCGAGCCAGGCGACAAGACTTCTCAGCCCGTTGCGCCGCGAGAACGTCTTTCCCCCAGAACGATTCTTTGTCCCAGCCCACTGCCCACCCGGCACGCGCCATGTTGGGGGTGATGTCCGTGGACAGGTCGTTTCCGTGCAGCGGATAGCCCATCTCCATGCGCAGGGTGTCGCGTGCGCCAAGACCGCAGGGCAGTCCGTCGTAGGGCTCCATGGCCGCCACGAGCGCATCCCACAAGGCTCCCGCGTCGTCCCACCGCGGCATCAGCTCAAACCCCTTCTCCCCCGTGTAGCCCGAGCACAGAACGATCACCTTGGCGCCGTTCCACTCGGCCTCCTCGAAGGACATGTAGGCCAGGTCGGTCGGCAAGCCCAACGCGCCGACAACATCGACAGATTTCGGACCTTGAACGGCAATGACGGCGTATTCGGAGTGCTGGTCGGTCACCGAAACACCCTCAGGCACAACTTCGTTCATGCGGCGTACGACCTCGGCAGTGTTGGCGGCGTTCGGCACCAGCAGCACTTCATCTTCGCTCTTGAAGTACTGGATCAGATCGTCGACAACGCCACCGGTGGCCGGGTCGCAGCACATCGTGTACTGCGCCTTGGGCGGTTGCACCTTGCGCAAATCGTTGGTGAAGCAGGAATTGACGAAGTCGGCCGCGCCAGGCCCACGGACGACGGCCTTACCGAGGTGACTGACGTCAAAGATCCCGACCCTCTGGCGTACGGCCTCGTGCTCCTTGAGAACGCCACCTCCGGGATATTCGATCGGCATGTGCCAGCCGCCGAAGTCAGCCATCTTGGCCGACAACGCGAGGTGGTGATCGTGCAGAGGTGAAGTCTTCAGCGCCATGTCCGTCATACGGACAAACTAACGGAGCCGGAGTCGATAGAGTCGTCGGGACGGCCCGACTGATCGTCGAGACCGCACCCATCCCTCAAGGAGTGACCACACCTGTGACGACCCTGACTCTCACTGACAAGGACACCGCGGCGCTCAAGGCCGACGTACTCGTGCTCCTGTCACGGACATCAGACGGAGACACGCGGCTCGTCACGGCGCACGGTGTCGCCGCCGAGACCGAGGAACACATCAACGCGACTCTCGCGGCGATCGGCGCCAAGGGTCGGCTCAATGAGACCACCAAGTTGACTGGGGTGCCGGGCGTCTCCGCTCCCCTGGTGGTGGTCTCTGGAACGTCGTTGGAGGATGAACCGCAGGCCTCTGACCACGAGTCCATTCGCCAGGCCGTCGGCGCCGCCATTCGCGGGCTCAAGGGCACGCAGCACGCTGCTGTAGCGGTGCCCGGTCCTAGCTCCGAACTCGCTGGCGCCGTCGCCGAAGGCGCCCTCTTTGGTGCCTACGCCTTCAACGCGTACCGCAGCGCGCCCAAGCCCTCATCCGAGCCGGTCGCCAAGGTATCTGTCATCTCCTCCGCTGCGCGTACTGCTGCCGCTAAGGCCGCAGCCAAGCGGGCCGAGGTGCTTGCCGAAACCCAGGCCTTCGCCCGCGACCTGGTCAACACTCCGCCCAACGATCTGTACCCCGAGTCTTTCGCCGACAAGGTCAAGAAGCGCCTCTCGGGCACCAAGGTCAAGGTGTCGGTCATGGAGGAGCGCGCACTGGCGAAGGCGAACTGCGGAGGCCTGATCGGAGTCGGTCAGGGATCGGCTCGCCCGCCACGCCTGGTCACGCTGACCTACGCGCCGGAGAAGGCGACCCGGCACGTCGCGATCGTCGGGAAGGGCATCACCTTCGATTCCGGTGGCCTTTGTCTCAAGCCGGCCACCTCAATGATCACCATGAAGTGCGACATGGCGGGCGCCGCCGCAGCGGTCGCAGCCGTTGAGGCGCTCGCACGTCTCGGCACCCCGGTCGCGGTTACCGCGTATCTGTGTCTCGCCGAGAACATGACCGGCTCCAACGCACAGCGCCCGGGCGACGTCGTGACCATGCACAACGGCAAGACCGTCGAAATCATCAACACCGACGCCGAGGGCCGCCTCGTCATGGCAGACGGCTTGTCCTTTGCTTCAGAGATCACGCCCGACGTGGTCGTTGATATCGCTACGCTCACCGGCGCGGCCATGATGGCGCTTGGCGTGCGCACTGCCGCAGTGCTTTCCAACAACGACGACGCCCGCGAGCGCATGGTGACCGCGGCCAGTCGAGTCGGCGAACGCCAGTGGGCGATGCCTCTGGCCGAGGAACTACGGCCGCCCATGGACTCGCAGGTTGCTGACTTCAAACACACCGGTGAGAAGCACGGCGGCATGATCACCGCAGCCCTGTTCCTGCGAGAGTTCGTAGGCGACAACGCAGACGGCGAGCAGATTCCGTGGGTGCACGTCGACATCGCGGGGCCTGCCTTTAACAGTGACGGTGCGCACGGCTACACCCCCACCGGCGCTACCGGCTATGGCGTACGCAGCCTGGTGAGTTTTGCCGAAGCCAACGTCTGAGCGGCACTGATGCACAGCAACGGCGGCCCACCACTCTGTGTGGTGGGCCGCCGTTGTGCTGGCGCGAGCGTCATCGCCAGATCAATTCATTCAGGCACCCGACTTGCGGCGGAACATCTGCTGTGCGCCACTGGTCTCTGCGGCGTGGGTGCCACCGACCTTTGAGTGACCACTGCGGTCGGAAACGTCTTTGCCACCGTGGGACTGCTTCTTATCGAGCGCCTCGCGGAACTTGCGCCGCGTCTCCTCGTCCGGCCCCGGCTTCTTGTCAGCGTCGCCGCTTGAGGTGTCGGCCATGTCAGTCTCCTTGGTCGCACGGTTCGGCACCGGCACGGTGCCCGACACCACTGTGGCACGGCGGGCGGCCCGAACAACACCAATTTTCCGCTCGACGCCATCACGGGGAGGGACGACCCGGAACCTGGTTCAGCGTGTGGAGTTGGCAGGTGGAAGGATGCAGCCGATGGTCGACGAACGATCTTCGTCGCCTCGCGGAGCACACAACACGAGGGAGCGTTCTGCATGAGTTCAGCCGATGCGTCAACCTTTGACCTGGTCATCCTTGGCGGCGGCAGCGGCGGATACGCCTGTGCCTTTCGCGCCGCCGAACTCGGACTCCGAGTCGCGCTGATCGAGAAGGACAAACTCGGCGGAACGTGCCTGCACCGCGGGTGCATTCCCACCAAGGCGCTCCTGCATGCGGCTGAAGTTGCCGACTCCGCGCGAGAAGGTGCCAAGTTCGGCGTACACACCACGCTCGAGTCGATCGACATGGCCGGTGTGCACGCGTACAAGGACGGCGTCATCGCTCGGCTCTACAAGGGACTTCAGGGCCTCGCGACCTCTCATCAAGTCGAATTCATTGAGGGCGAAGGACGTCTCACCTCCCCCACTGAAGTCACCGTGGGCGAACGCACTGTCACCGGCTCGAAGGTCGTGCTCGCCACTGGCTCCTATGCCAAGAGCATTCCCGGACTCACCGTGGGCGGGCGAGTGATGACGAGCGATGAGGCGCTGTCCCTTGACCATGTCCCCGAGCGTGTCGTCGTGCTCGGCGGCGGCGTCATCGGCGTCGAATTCGCTTCAGTGTTCGCCTCATTCGGGGCTCAGGTCACCGTGTTGGAGGCGCTCCCCCGGCTGGTCCCCGCTGAAGATGAGGCGATCTCCAAGCAATTGGAGCGCTCCTTCAAGAAGCGCAAGATCACCGTCAAGACCGGGACCCGAATCGCTGGTGCGACTGATGGCGACCACGCAGTCACTCTCGACATCGAAGGTGGCGACCCCCTTGAGGCCGACCTCCTCCTCGTAGCCGTAGGACGTGGGCCGGTCACCGACGGTCTCGGTTATGACGAAGTCGGCGTCGCCATGGATCGCGGATTCGTGACGACCAATGAGCGACTGGAGACCTCGGTGCCGGGGGTGTACGCGGTCGGCGACATCGTGCCCGGCTTGCAGTTGGCGCACCGCGGCTTTGCGCAGGGCATCTTTGTCGCCGAAGAGATCGCCGGGTTGCAGCCGGCAGCCATCAACGAATCTGGCATCCCGCGCGTCACCTATTGCGAGCCTGAGATTGCCTCGGTTGGTCTGACCGAGCAGCAGGCTCGCGAAATTCATGGTGATGCTGTGGAGACCTACGACTACAACCTGGGCGGCAACGGAAAGAGCCAGATCCTGGGCACCCAAGGCTTCATCAAACTGGTGCGGACCAAGGACGGCCCGGTGCTCGGCGTTCACATGGTCGGGGCCCGCATGGGCGAACAGATCGGCGAAGCACAGCTGATCGTTGGATGGGAAGCCCTTCCGGACGATGTCGCGCCCCTGATCCATGCTCACCCCACCCAGAACGAGGCGCTCGGTGAAGCGCACCTCGCCCTGGCCGGCAAACCTCTGCACGCCCACGGATGATCGCCATGTCGACATCGATCGTCCCGTTCCGTGGACCTCAATCAGAGACAAACCTGCACATCCACCTCGATATCCGGGAGACTGTGACTCATGTCTGAACGTGTGACCATGCCCGCCCTTGGAGAGTCCGTTACAGAGGGCACCGTGACCCGGTGGCTTAAGGACGTTGGCGACGAAGTCGCCGTCGACGAACCACTGCTCGAAGTATCAACCGACAAGGTCGATACCGAGATCCCCTCACCGGTCTCCGGAACCCTTCAGGAAGTGCTCGTCGAGGTCGACGAGACCGTGCCGGTTGGTGCTGATCTTGCCGTCATCGGCGAGGGTGCCGCCGCATCCGGTGATTCTGACGATGCCCCCCAGGAAGAGTCTGCTGCTCCGGAGCCGCAGCAGGACTCCGCTGATCAGGGCGAGCAGCAAGAGTCCGAAGCGCCTGCGCAGGAAGAGGCCGCCGAGCCCGTTTCCACAGATGACGCACCGGCAGATGACGCTGGGTCTAGTGACTCCGCTTCTGGTGGCGAGACCATCACGATGCCCGCGCTCGGTGAATCGGTCACCGAGGGCACGATCACGCGGTGGTTGAAGGAAGAGGGCGACGATGTCGCCGTCGACGAGCCGCTGCTGGAGGTCTCGACGGACAAGGTCGACACCGAAGTTCCCTCCCCCGCGGCCGGCAAGCTCACCAAGATCTTGGTTCAGGTGGACGAGACGGTTCCCGTGGGCGCCGAACTGGCCGTCGTGGGCGGCTCCGCTGGCGGTGGCTCGGATGCCGCTGCGCCTGCGAAGGAAGAGGCCCCCAAGCAGGAAGAGGCGCCCAAGCAAGAGGCAACTCCCGAGCCCGAGGCGCCCAAGCAGGGGGAAGCGCCCAAGCAAGAGGCACCTTCGGAGCCGACGCCCCCAAAGCAGGAACCAGCTCCGGCCCCGGCAGCGCCCGCGGCGCAGGACGAAACTGGCAGTAGCGCAGAGCGGGATGCGGCGGCATACGTCACTCCCCTGGTCCGCAAACTTGCCCAGGAGAAGGGCATCGATCTCGGCGCCATCACCGGCACCGGCGTCGGTGGTCGGATCCGCAAGCAAGACGTGCTCGCCGCTGCTGAGGCTGCAGCAGCACCAGCCGAAACCGAAGCCCCGGCGGCACAGAGCGCGGCTCCGGCAGCAGCGGGCGGTGACAGCCAGGCCGTCTCCGCGAAGCGTGGCACCACCGAGAAGATGTCCCGCATCCGCAAGGTGATCGCCAAGAACATGGTCGACAGCTTGCAGACTGCGGCCCAACTGACCACCGTGATCGAGGTGGACGTCACGAAGGTCGCGCGGTTGCGTGCCAAGCACAAGGCGGCGTTCGCGGAGCGTGAGGGCGTCAAGTTGTCCTTCATGCCGTTCTTCGCGCTGGCCACCTGCGAGGCGTTGAAGGCCTTCCCGGTTCTCAACGCCAGCATTGATGGTGACGAGGTGATCTACCACGGCCAGGAAAACCTCGGCATTGCGGTCGACACCGAGAAGGGCCTGATGGTCCCGGTCATCAAGGACGCCGGCGACCTCAACATTGCGGGCATGGCCCGCAAGATCGCCGACCTCGCCGAACGGACCCGGACAAACCAGATCTCTCCGGACGAGCTCAGCGGTGCGACGTTCTCACTCACCAACACCGGGAGCCGAGGTGCACTGTTCGATACGCCGATCTTCGGCCAGCCTCAGGTCGGCATCCTGGGCACGGGTGCGGTCGTCAAGCGTCCAGTCGTGGTGACTGACGTCGACGGTGGCGAAACCATCGCCATCCGGTCGATGGTCTACCTCGCCTTGTCCTACGATCACCGCCTGGTCGACGGCGCCGACGCCGCTCGCTTCCTCGCCGACGTGAAGGAGCGCCTGGAAGAAGGCGCGTTCGAGGTCTGAACTTCATGAGCGACACACGACAGCGCGTTGCCATCGCCGGTTCATCCGGTCTGATCGGCGACGCGCTGTCGTCGTTCCTGCGAAACCGCGGCGACGAGGTCGTCCACCTAGTTCGGCGCGAACCGGAATCTCCGCACGAGGTCGAGTGGGACCCGGCGAACGGTCGACTGGACCCCGAGTCGCTGGGCGCCGTTACTGCTGCCGTCAACCTGGCTGGCGCCGGGATCGGTGACAAGCGCTGGACCGATCAATACAAACGCCTGCTGGTCTCGTCCCGCGTCGACAGCACCCGGACGCTTGCCACAACGCTGGCCAAGCTCGACGGCGACATCCGGCTGGTGAACGGTTCCGCCATGGGCTTCTATGGCGACCGCGGGGAGGACGTGTTAGACGAGACTGAGCCCGCCGGCTCGGCGTTCCTGTCGGACCTGGTCCAGCAGTGGGAGGCGGCCGCGCAGCCCGCGATCGATGCTGGCTACCCAGTGGCGTACGCCCGCACCGGGCTGGTGTTCGCCGGCGGCGGGATGATGGAGCGCGTGCTACCGCTGGCCAAGTTTGGGCTGGGCGGTCCGCTCGGGTCGGGTCGACAGTGGTGGTCATGGATCACGCTGGTCGACGAGGTCCGGGCCCTTGCCCACCTCATCGACCATCCCGAGATCACCGGGCCGGTGAACGTGGTCGCGCCGAACCCGGAGCGTCAAAAGGACGTGATGCGTGTCCTCGGCCGATTGCTCGGTCGGCCTGCTGTACTTCCAGCCCCCAAGCCTGCCCTGCGGCTCGTGCTGGGCGAGTTGTCTAGCGACATCCTCAGCAGCCAGCGCCTGGACCCTGCAGTGCTTCGCGAGTCGGGCTTCATCTGGGAGCACGAGAACGTTGAGTCCGGGCTGCGCTTCGTGCTGCGCGACGCTGAATAAGGCTCGCGGCACCGTTAGGCAGCCGTCCAATTGGCGATGCGCCAGCCTCGATCTGTGTGGGTCAGGTTGAGCACCACCCGTTGTCCCGTTCGAGCGGGAGCCGCCGCCTCATCCTGCCCCACGACGCGATAGCTCGATCGGTCAATCACCGTGGCAACCACGGCCGACGTGGAGGTCGCAGAGCGGACGGTGGCGGAGCGTACGAGGAAACTCAGTCCGTCATAGCGCGCCCCCGCCGAAGCCGCCCGGCGCAGGTCAGTGCTGTCGCGCTTCCACGCGACCGAATTCGCGGTGAAGGCCTGAGCGAGGTGGCTCGTTCCGCCAGTCCAGGCGTGCGCCCGCGCATCGACGAGGCGTTGAACTGCGGTCTCCGGGTCGTCTCGAAGGTCAACGACATGCGCAGGAGAAACTCGCCTCGGCGGACCCTTCGTGGCCTTTGGTTTGGCGGCGGGTTGAGATTCAGGGTCGGATGTGGACGTTGCCCTGGGAGGGCGCTTGGGCCTGGGCTTGACGGTGACCGGTGCGTCTGGCTGGTGCAGCGCGGCTCCTCTGGCATCCGCGGCAACCAGGTGCGCCTGCACCTGCATTGGTGCAGGCTCTGGCCAGACGACACCCGCCCCGACCAGCACGCCTCCAGAGGCAGCCGCCACCATCGTCCGGCGCGCGAATCGTGTCTGATACCAACGTGGTAGCGGTTCTGGTTCTGGATGAACGGCCCGTTCCCGAATGCGCTGCGTCAGGCCTGCCCATGGATCGCTCGTGACTGCTCGGGCCCCCTCAGAACCCGCCCGAGGAGCCGGTTCGGGCGGTGCTGAGTCCCAGATGGCCAAGGCGAACGACCCGGCGTCGGGTCGGGTCTGGGCCGTATGGGACAGCGCACTCAGGATGAGGTCACAGGCGGAGGCGCTGGCCTGGGGTGCCACATCGGGAAGGTGTGGACGCAGCGCCGCGGGTGGCGGCGCCTCGCCCACCAGCGCGGTCCAGGCCAGCGCACCCAGGGCATAGACGTCGCTTGCCGAACCGGGAGCCTCACCAGCAAGCACTTCTGGCGCCACGAAGCCCTCCGTACCCCACGCCGACGCGTCCCGATCCGCCGCAAGTCGCGCCACCCCGAAGTCGGCAAGCATGGGCTTGCCGTCAGCATCGAGCAGGACGTTGGCCGGACTGAGGTCGCCGTGCACCAGACCCTGGCCGTGCAGGTCGTGCAAGGTGCGGGCCACCGGGGTCAGCACGGTGACCAACTCGCCCATCGTCAGGTGCCCACGTCCCGCGATCGCGCTCCCCAGCGAGCCACCTTCAGCAAGGTCGGTGATCATCGCCAACCGAAGATCCGGACCAGATGAGTCGACGACCGAGTCATGCAGACGCACCACATGCTCGTGCTGGAGGCGCTCCAGGTAGGCAACCTCGGTCAACGCCTCCTCTAAGGGCAGGTGCAACACCTTTGCCGCGAGCCGAGCCTCGTCACTGACCCGGGTCACGGCCCATACTCCACCGCTGGCTCCCCCGCCCAGGTAGCGCCCAAGACGGTAGCCAGGAAGGACTGGCTCGCGCAGATCGTCTGGTTCCGTACTCACCCCAAGAGACTGGCAGCGTCATGGTCCCCGTAACGGTTATCCACAGCCACCAATCGTCGCAGCCTGTCCTCCCATCGGTACTGTCCTGAACCATGACCGACCGCGAGCAGATGAGCGTCTCCGCCGCCGCGGATCTCCTCGGTGTCCGCAAAGAAACGGTCTATGCCTACGTCAGTCGCGGTCTCCTTCGAAGGACCTATGCCTCTGGACCTGACGGACGTCGAGTGTCCCGTCTCGACCTCCGACAGGTCCGCGAACTCGCGGCACAGACACATCGCACTCGACCGGGGCAGTGGGAACTGAGCATCGACAGTTCCATCTCCGAACTCGACGCCCGGGGGCGCCTGTCGTATCGAGGCCAGGACGCCATCGCCCTGGCTGAGGCCATGTCGTATGAGGAGGTAGCCGAGACTCTCTGGCAGCAGGTGCCCTCGGGTTCCTGGCACCCGGACGAGGCCAGGGACGGGCATTGGCAACGAGCGCAGTCGGCCGCACCATCCGAGGCAACTCCGGCTGACCGGGCGCGAATCGTGCTCGCCCTGCTGGCCGCCGAGAACACCGAGCGATCTGCCCTGGACAGCGCGCGGACCGCGATCATCAGGTGCGCCCAGTCGCTCGGGCCTAGACCTGTCAGTTGGCAAGGAGACGTGGCAACCACCGTCACGAAGGCACTCAGCCTCACGGTTCCCACCGCGAGCACAACCGACCTCGTGCGGCGTGCGCTATGCCTGCTTGCCGATCACGAACTCGCGACCTCCACCGTCGCCGCCCGCGCGGCGGCAGGGACGGGCGCCGCCCTCCCGATCGTGCTCCTTACGGGCGCCGCTGCTCTGGGCGGGCCACGACACGGGCGCGCCTCCACCATCGCCGAACAGACCCTGAGCATCTGGCTCAACACAGGAGAACTCAACTCTGCTGTAGGCGGATTCGGCCATAGCGTGTATGCCGACGTGGACCCACGCGCCGAGGCTCTGCTCGCAGCGACACTTGCATCTCATCCTGAGATGGAGGGGCCAATCCACGCCCTGAGTCTGCAGGTGCTGCGGCGCGACGGACTCCACCCCAACATCGATCTTGCACTTGCCACGATGACGCACGCGACGTCCCTGCGTCCCGGCGCTGGCGAGGCGATCTTTCTCGTCGCTCGATTGGCCGGCTTCACCGCGCATGCCGTGGAGGAGCGCGATCAGCCGATGCGGTTTCGGCCACGGGCGATCTATACCGGCATCATGCAGGCGGCGGACCGACGTACCGAGCGTCCGGACGGATGATCTTTCGCTGCTCGCACTGCTCGAGGATGTGCGCGGTCCACCCGATGACCCGGCTCACCGCAAACGTCGGGGTGAACATCTCCCGCGGCACGCCGCACTCCTGCATGACGACTCCGGCGTAGTACTCGACGTTGGCCCGGAGGATGCGATCTGGCTTGCGCTCACCGAGCGCCCGGATGACCTCGGCCTCGGCCTGGACGGCCAACTCGACCGTTGGCCCACCGAGCTGCACTGCGGTGGCTTTCAACAGTTCCGATCGTGGGTCCACTCCGCGGTAGACCGCGTGCCCGAACCCCATGACTCGTTCACCGGACTCCAGTTGGGCCACGGCCCAGTCATAGGCACGGTCAGCCGATCCGATCGCGTCGAGGGCATCGAGTGCGCGTGACGGAGCACCGCCGTGCAACGGACCCGACAGGGAGCCGATAGCGCCCACGACGCAGGCGGCCAGGTCGGCCCCCGTTGAGGCAATCACCCGGGCGGTGAAGGTTGAGGCATTGAAGCCGTGGTCGACGGTGAGACATAGATAGCGACTGAGCGATTGAACTGCCGCTGGCGACGGGTCCTCTACGCCCATCAGCTGTAGGTAATTCGCCACGACGCCACGCTCGGAACTTGGTGTCATGGGCTCGCGGCCGGCCCGGATTGCGTACGCAGAGGTCACCAGCCAGGGCACGACCGCGGCAACGCGTATGGCGTCCTCAGTGCGGTCCGCTGCGCCCAGATCCCAGAGCGGCCGCATCCCGGTCAGCGCGCCATATGCCGATATCCCGGTGCGGAGCGACACCAAAGGATCCTCGCTTGCCGTCCGTCGGAGCACGTCGATGAGTGCGCCGCGCAGGGCTTCGTCCAGAACCGCGGCATCGGCGATCTTGGCGCGCCATGATGTGCTTGTGCCACTGTCCGGAAGGTCCCCGGCGATCATCAGGTGCCATACGTCCTCGAATGCAGCATCCCGAGCCAACCGCGTGGCGTCGTGCTGGCGGTAATGAAAGAAACCTTCGCGGCCTCGTACCTGGCCGATGCTCGTGTCCGCGACGATGACACCGGCCAGGCCAGGTGGTGCGATGAGTGCCTGATCTGCTGTGGGAGTGGTCATAGTGCGCACTCTGGATCCCTGCCACTACGGCGGCCACATTGATCCAATCAATGTCTGTCCTCAGACGGCTGGTACCTCGGAGGAGAACAGGGCAAGATCAACAGTGACGCCGTTGCCCATGCGAGGAGCCAGACGTGAAGAAGATCATCAATGACCCCAACAACGTCGTACGCGAATCGCTGGAAGGCATGGCACTGGCTCACCCGGATCTCATCCAGTACCACGCGGATCCGACCTTCCTCGTCCGTGCTGACGGTCCAGTCCAGAACAAGGTCGCGGTCATATCTGGCGGCGGCTCCGGCCACGAACCGCTCCACGGCGGCTTCGTCGGACACGGGATGCTTGCCGCTGCCTGCCCGGGAGCGATGTTCACCTCGCCCACTCCCGACCAAGTGCTCGCGGCAGCGAAGGCGGCCCACGGAGGTGCGGGCGTTCTCCACATCGTAAAGAACTACACCGGCGACGTGCTCAACTTTGAGACTGCTGCCGAGTTGGCTGCTGCCGAAGACATCGAGGTCCGAAGCGTGGTCGTCGACGATGACGTTGCCGTCCAGGATTCCAGCTTTACGGCTGGCCGGCGCGGCGTCGGCGGGACGGTGCTGATGGAGAAGATCGTGGGCGCTGCGGCTGAGCGTGGCGACGACCTCGACACCGTGACGAGTTTGGCTGAGAAGGTCAACAGCCAAGTGCGATCCATGGGGGTGGCGCTGCGGCCCTGCACCGTTCCGCACTCCGGCGAGCCATCCTTCGAGCTCGGCGAGGACGAGATGGAGATGGGTATCGGCATCCACGGCGAACCCGGCCGGGAGAAAGTTGCCCTCGCCCCGGCCGATGACATCGTCGCGACTCTGTTGACCGCGATCCTTGAAGACCTGCCGTTCGAGGAAGGCGATCAGACGCTGCTCTTCGTCAACGGCATGGGCGGCACGCCGCTCATCGAACTCTACCTAGCGTACAATTCAGCTCGAAAGTTCTTGGCAGACAAGGGAATCGAGGCAAGCCGGTCCCTTGTCGGCAACTACATCACATCTCTAGAAATGCAGGGGATGTCGATCACGTTACTTCGCCTGGACGATGAACTCACCGAGTTGTGGGACGCGCCCGTACACACCGCTTCACTCCGTTGGGGACTCTAAATGACTGACTGCAGCACTGAAGGAATCACGCGGGCCGTTGTCGCCCTTCACGACACCATCCAAGCGCACCATGAAGAACTCACCACGCTCGATCGTGCGATCGGTGACGGCGACCACGGCGCCAATCTCGTGCGCGGCTTTGCGGCCGTGGCTGAACGCCTCTCCGAGGGTGAGCAACCCACTCCAGGCGCGGCGCTCAAAGTCGTGGCAACCACGTTGATTTCGACTGTGGGTGGCGCCTCGGGTCCGCTTTTCGGGACCGCTTTCCTGCGCGCGGCGACGTCGCTCGGCACGGCAGAGACGGTGACGGCGCGGCAGATCGCGGACGCACTAGAGGCTGCGGCTGCTGGCGTCGTGGCACGAGGCAAGGCCGAACTCGGAGATAAGACCATGATCGATGCCTTCCAGCCTGCCCTGGAGGCCGCTCGCGACGCGGCCGGGTCCGGAGCCGACATTGCGGGGGTTCTCGACGCGGCCGCAACAGCGGCTGAGCAAGGCGCTGCGGCTACCGCACCGCTTCAGGCTAGGAAGGGCCGCGCCTCCTACCTGGGCGAACGATCCGTCGGGCACGTCGATCCAGGCGCCCAGAGCACCGCCTACTTGTTGCGCAGTCTCGCGACCTCTGCCGCATCGTGACCGTCGGACTCGTTGTCGTTTCGCACAGCGCCGGAATCGCTTCCGGGGTATGCGAACTCGCGTCTCAAATGGCGCCGTCGATCACCATCGCACCCGCCGGTGGTGACGACGATGGCGCTCTCGGGACCTCGTTCACTCTCATCCAGGAGGCCCTCGAGAGGGCTGACACCGGCGATGGCGTCGTCGTGCTCTATGACCTCGGATCCGCCCTCCTCACGACCGAAATGGTGGTTGAGATGGGCGACCCGGATGTGGTCGATACGTGGCGAATCGTCGACGCCCCTCTCATCGAAGGCACTATCGCCGCCGCCGTTGAGGCCGAGGGGCAAGGCGATCTTGATGCCGTGGCGCTAGCGGCACAGAAGACCGGCGGTGCGGCACCGGAGGAAGAAGCTGACGGCTCGCCCGAAGGGGACACCTCGGAGCGCGAGGTCGAGATCGTCAATCCCCTTGGCCTGCACGCCCGCCCGGCTGCAGCACTTGCCCGGATGGTCAGCGACGTCGGCACCAAAGTCAGCGTGTCCGTGCGCGGCGGCCCTCCGGTCGACCTGCGCGCCATCATGTCAGTTGTCGGGCTCGCGACCCGACGTGGCGATGTCGTCCGCCTGGTCGCCAGTGGCGTACGCGCCGCACAGGCCCTTGACCGGGTCGCCGGCGCCATCATGGACGGATTCGGCGAGAGCGGCGCCGACGGCAGTTGGGCAACCGCCACCCGAGACGCATCCGATGAGCGGTCAGCGGCCGGTGGCTCACCCGGCGTCGCCGTCGGCCCGTTGCATCGTTTGGAGTCGCTCCCGCGCACTATCCCCGCTGATCAGTCCAGCAAACCGGACGATGACCGAGCCGAGTTGGACAAGCTGTCTCACGCCATCGACAAAGCCGCCAAGCTGCTCGACGCCGGCAACGACATCGCACGCGCACACGCAGCCATGATCCGCGATCCTGAACTGCTCTCCATGGCGCACGAACGGGTCGGCCAAGGTGCGGCGTCAGCATGGTGGGAAGCAGTGAATCTACACGCCGACGCGGCGGCGGCTTCCCCCGACGAAGTCATTGCTGCGCGGGCCGTCGATGTCCGCGAAGCAGGTCTCGTCGTACTCCGACAGCTCGATGTCTTCTTGGACCGCATCGGCGAACGCGTCCGCGACTGTGTGCTCCTTGCCGATGAAATAGGTCCCGGCGAAGTGCCAAAGTTGTTGGAGCATGGATGCGCTGGCGTAGTGCTCCGCAACGGGTCTCCCACGGCGCACGCCATCGTGGTGGCGCGCGGACTGGGGTTGCCTGTCATCGTGAACGTCGGGAGCGTGCTCGATGACATTAAGGACGGCCAGATCGTCATCGCCGATGGATCAACAGGAACCGTTGAGCCAGCACCGACGGCGGAGGCAATCCAGACCGCCGAACAGAATGCCCGTACCGACGCCGCGGCTACTCTCGAACTTCGTGCGATGGCATCCGAGCCGGTGACCTACCAGGGCAAGCCAGTGCTGGTGGCGGCCAACGTTGGATCGCTCGTCGAGGCGCACGCCGCGGTCGAGAACGGCGCCGATGCAATCGGCCTACTGCGCACCGAACTGCTTCTCTTAGAACGTGATTCATACCCCACTGAAGACGAGCAAGTAGCCGACCTCACCGCCATCCTCCACGTCGTCGGTGATCGACCCACCGTCATTCGCGTCCTCGACGCGGGAGGTGACAAGCCGGTCCGCAGCCTTGACCTCGACCCTCTACACAACGGCTTCCTCGGTGTACGTGGCCTGCGCTATCTCCTCGAACATCCGGATCTGCTGCGGACCCAGTTGCGCGCGATCTTTCGTGCGTCGAAGGGCCATCAGGTTGCGGTGATGGCCCCGATGGTGACGGTGCCCGACGAGGCACGTGCGTTCCGTACGCATGTCGATGAGGCGCTCGAGTCACTCCGTGCCGACGACCTCGAACACGACGAACCCACCGGTGTCGGTGTGATGATCGAGGTTCCCGCGGCGGCACTGACGGCCCGAGCTTTTGGCGGCATCGTGGATTTTGTATCAGTGGGGTCAAACGACCTCCTGAGCTATCTTGCGGCGGCCGACCGAACCGAGGCCGGAACCGCGCACCTGCTCGACACCGGGTCACCTGCTCTGGCTCGATTGCTGGACGCCGTCACCGAAGACAGCACCGCCGTGGGCCTACCGATCGCGATCTGCGGCGAACTCGCCGGAGATCCCACGCATACCCAGGCGCTACTCGACCGCGGAGTTCACGAACTGTCGATGGCACCTGCGCGAATCCCCCTGGTGAAGAAGATCATTCGCGACCTGGGTTAGCGCTAGAGGCTGATGACTTGATGCTCTGCGGCTGAGCGCCGTGCTGCATCGATCACTTCGAGCACATGCACCGCGTCTGCCGGGTCCACCGGCATCGCACCTTGGGGATCGGCACTGCCCAGTGCGGCCGCGACCGCGCGATAGAAGTCTGCCTGGTCAGCGGGCTCTGCCTGGACGGGTTCACGCACGTCGCCGCGAACTAACCAACCCGACTGCCCATCCTGGTGGCGAAGATCCGGGTAGACCGACGGTTCTTCCTCGAAGTCGTCCAGCAGGTAGGTGCCCGCTCGCCCCAGTACGCGCAACCGTGGCCCCGGTGCGCCAGCGAGGGACGTGGCGCTGAGGTGCGAGGTCACTCCCCCAGCGTGCTCGCACACCACAAAAGCGTCGTCCTCGGCGCGGGTACTGCGTGCGGCGACTTGGGCAAACACTCGCTCGACCGGCCCGAACAGATCGATTGAGGCGTCGACAAGGTGAGAGTGCAGGTCGAGAAGGAGACCGCCACCGTCAGCAGCAGAGGCGTTCTCTCGCCACCTGTCCTTCGGCTCCGGACGCCAGCGTTCCCAACGGAATTCGTGTCGGAAGACCTCGCCGAGCTGGCCGTCCTTGAGCAACCTGCGCAACGTGGTGTGCTGCGGGTCAAAGCGCCGGTTTTGAAACACGGTGAGCGGAGTCTTGGTGGTCTTCGAACGCTCCACCAGGAGCGCCGCACCAGCTGGGTCGACGGCCAAGGGCTTGTCCACGACGACTGGCTGACCAGCGTCGAGGCACAACGTCGCGTGGTCGAGGTGGTCGCCGCTGGGTGTGGCCAGGACCAGCACATCGGCCTTGAGGTCGAGCAGTGCATTCAGGTCGCGCACCACCTCAGCCTCCGGGAAGTCGGCCTTGACCTGCTCTGCCCGGGTTGGATTGCTCGTACTGACCCCGATTACCGTCAAGCCGGCTGGCTCGAAGAGGGGGCCGTGGATGCCTCGACCAGCGGAACCGTATCCAGCGATGGCGACAGTAGTCATTCCACCACTGTAGAAGACGGCTGCGAGTGTTCCGGGCCATCAGCCGGGGCCTCACCTCGCGAGCGCACCGACGAACCTGGCCACCAAGATCGATCACCGATCTCAATGGTCAAGGACGGCACGAGCAATGAACGCACCACCAGCGTGTCGAGCAGGACGCCGAAGGCCACCAGGAACGCGATCTGCAGCAGGAACAATAAGGGAATCACTGCCAGTGCCGAGAAGGTCGCAGCGAGCACAATGCCAGCGCTGGTGATGACTCCACCGGTGACGGCGAGTGCGAGCAAAGTGCCGCGTGTGGTCCCGTGTCGAATCGACTCCTCACGTGCCCTGGTCATGAGGAAGATCGAGTAGTCCACACCGAGCGCCACCAGGAACACGTAGGCGTAGAGCGGAACCTGCGGGTCAACCGATGGCAGGTTCAAGATGGGGCCGAAGACCAACGCCGCGACACCAAGGGTCGCGGCGAAGGAGAGCACGTTGGCGGCCACCAGGACGAGTGGAGCCACTAGCGAACGCAACAACACGGCCAGAACGATCGTGACCACGAGCAGAATCGCCGGCACGATCACCCGCAGGTCCCGGCTGCTGGCCTCCAGGAGGTCCAACGCCTCGGCCGTCGGGCCCCCGACCAGGATGTCGGAGTCGACGGCGTCTCGAATGCGAATCACAGTCTTCTCGGCGGCCTCGGTATCCGAAGGGTCCGCCAGAGTTGCCTGCACCAAGACCTTGCCGTCCTGCCCGCTTCCTGGCTGCGTGCTCGCGGAAGCCACCCCGTCCACCTGCTCGACCGTCTCAACGACCTCTCGCGAACGATCTTCCGGAACGACCATCGTTGCGGGCTCGCCCACTCCGATATCGAAGTTTTCTTCCAGAACCTTTTGGCCAGAGACAGATTCGACCGATGTGCGAAAGATATCCGCCTGACGAATGCCACCGATGTCCAAGGCGGGCGCACCGGCAGCACAGATGCCCAGCGCGATGACGGTGGTGGCCCATACCGCACGCGGGCGCCGCCCCACCAGCCGCGCAACGCGTACCCACAGGCCGTTGCCGGACAAATCGACATCGTCCTGAACCGCGTCGTCATGCCGAGGGATCGCTGGCCAGAAAACACGCCGTCCCACCAGCACCAAGACCGCCGGGAGGAAGGTCAGTGCCGCAACCAGCGCTCCGATGATTCCCAGGATGCCGACGGGACCCAACCCTCGGGTATTGCCCAACTCTGACAGCAGCAGGCAGGCGAGCCCGAGGATGACGGTGAGCCCGCTCGCCAGGATTGGCTCGACAGATGCACGCCACGCAGCACGCATGGCGTCGGTCGCGCGTTCGTGTCCGTGCAACTCTTCGCGATATCGGCTCACCAAGAGCAAGGCGTAGTCGGTGGCCGCTCCGACTACCAGGATGAAGAGAATGCCTTGGCTTTGGCCGCTCAGCTCGAGGCGACCCGCATCAGCAAGGGGATAGATCACCAGAGCAGCCATCGACAGGCCAAGGATCGCCGAGAAGAGCACCGCAAACGGAAGGATCGGGCTGCGATAGACCACGAGCAAGATGAACAGCACCACGCCGAGCGCGACGAGGAGCAGCAGTCCGTCGATGCCCGCGAAGGCCGTTGACAGGTCAGCGACGAACCCGCCAGGGCCGGTGACATAGGTGTCCATACCTGCGGACCCCAGATCTGCGGCAAGGCGTTCGCGCAAGTCTTCGACTGCCAGGAAGGTCACCGATTCCTCGCCGATCATCTCTTCCGCCTGGGAAGCGGACAGGTTGATCACCGCGAGGTACGCCTTCGGGTCCGCGCGATCATCCGGAATGACGCGCGGAGGCGGCCCCTTCGCCAGGTAGTCCGACCATGGGTGCCCCGGAGCGATCTCGGCGTCGGGCAGGCCACGAAGCAAGCCCTCGACCTTTTCGCGGTCCGCCGCGTTCAGCCCGGAGTCGCGAGATACCACCACGAACAGAGGCAGTGCTTCTTGGGAGCGCACCGTTCGGGCTTGCTCCGCCGCGAGCGTCGACTCAGCGCTAGAGGGAAGGAACGTGGCGTTGTCGTTTTCCTGGACGCTCGACAATTGACCGACACGAGGCCCGCCGAATGCCGCGACGGCGAACCACACGACGACCACGGCAAGCGCCAGCCCCCTGGCGAGCCCGGTACGTGGTTGGCGATGGCGTCCAGCCGTCGAGGTCCTCATGCGGAAAGGGTATGGCGGTTGCACCGGCGTACCGTGTCGAACATGCAAATCCAGCACCTCGGGTACGCGCCGGACTATGTCGACTACGAGCAGGCGTGGTACCTCCAGCGCGAGGTTCACGCTCAGGTCGTCTCCGGCGAGCGGCCAAACGTCACGTTGCTGCTGGAGCACCCACCGGTCTACACGGCTGGCAAATTGACCGAGGATCATGAGCGCCCACAAGACGGCACGCCCGTCATTGATGTCGACCGGGGCGGCAAGATCACCTGGCACGGCCCGGGCCAACTTGTCGGGTATCCGATCGTGCAGTTAGAGCGCAGGCTCGACGTCGTCGGGCACGTTCGTCGCCTCGAGGAGATGCTCATCGCCGTCTGCGCCGACCTCGGTCTCGAAACGACCCGAGTCAAAGGACGCAGCGGTGTCTGGCTGACCGGTGCCGGACCGGAACGCAAGGTGGCCCAGATCGGCATCCGCGTGAGCCGGAACGTCACGATGCACGGCTTTTCGCTCAACGTGAACTGCGACCTCGGCTGGACCGACACGATCGTTCCGTGCGGCATCGCCGACGCCGAGGTGACCACGCTGGCCCGGGAACTGGGGCGAGACGTCACGATCTCTGATGTGCTGCCGTATGTCGAGAAGCGGCTGCCGGACGTCGTCGGCTGAGGCCGTCGCTACAGCATGTCGTGCCGGACACGCCGCTGGAGAAACTGCAGACCGAGCGTGGCCCCGAGGAGGAGCCCGACGACGGTCGCCCCCACCCGAACGGTCCAGCTCTTGCGCCGGACATCGCGCTCGAGTTGCTGCACTGCAGGACTCGCCCCGGGCAGCAGCACGTGCTCACCCCCGGTGAGTTTCTTGATGTCTACCGGCTCCTGAGCGCCGCGAAAACTGAGTTGCGTGAGTCCGTCCTCAGTGCGCTCGAGGACGAAGAGTTGTCGCCCTGTCGAGATCGGCCCGCCGAAGCACCAATCGCCCGTCGGGGTCGAGATCAACACCCGCTCGTGCACCGACCCGGAGTACAGCCGCTCGACTGCCACCGTGTGTCCGTGCCGACGTATGCCGTGCTCGTAATGGTCATCGACTCGTGTCACCTGCCCGATGAACACCACGTCCGCGGCACGAACGACCTGGTGCATTGGTGGTGGAATCCTGGCGCTGCAGGCCGACGCCGTGCTCGCCGGCAGGAGCAACATTCCGAGGAACAGGCTCGCAATCGCCGTCACCGCGCGCATCCGTGTCATAGGCATGCGACGGCCCGACGGTGGCGGTTGGTTCCCCACGCCCGCTCAGGTGGGTACCCGCCGCACTCCCATGAGGCACCCAACCTCGTGACGTCACCTGAGGGAATGTCCGGGGTCAGGCGTACGCTGGACATACCGCCTGCACCACCACTGGCACAGCACCAGTCGCACCACGACGACACGCACCAGGAGCCTGAATGACCGTCGCACCCGAGGGACGGCGCATGCTGCGCGTTGAGGCCAAGAACGCCGAAACGCCCATCGAGCGCAAACCTGAGTGGATCCGCACCACCGCCAAGATGGGCCCCGAATACACCGCGATGAACGCGCGGGTCAAAGGCCAGGGCCTGCACACCGTGTGCCAGGAGGCCGGGTGTCCCAACATCTTCGAGTGCTGGGAGGACCGCGAGGCGACCTTCCTCATCGGTGGGGACGTGTGTACGCGCCGGTGCGACTTCTGCGACATCGCCACCGGGCGCCCCACCGAACTCGACATGGACGAACCGCGGCGAGTCGCCGAGTCAATCCAGGAGATGAACCTTCGGTATGCCACCGTCACTGGCGTCGCGCGCGATGACCGCGCCGACGGTGCCGCCGGGCTCTACGCCGAAACGATCCGTCAGATCCACGCCCTCAACCCCAACACCGGCGTAGAGATCCTTCCCCCCGACTTCGGTGCCAAGCCCGAACTGGTGGGGCAGGTCTTTGACGCCCGTCCGGAAGTCTTTGCGCACAACCTGGAGACGGTGCCGCGCATCTTCCGGCGCATCCGTCCGGCGTTCACCTATGAGAAGTCCCTGCGCGTGCTGACGATGGCGCACGAGCAAGAGTTGATCACCAAGTCCAACCTCATCCTCGGGATGGGCGAGGAAGACCACGAGATCGATCAGGCGCTGGTCGACCTGCACGAGTCCGGTTGCGACATCCTCACCATCACGCAGTACCTCCGCCCCTCGAAGATGCACCACCCGATCGACCGGTGGGTCAAGCCCGAGGAGTTCGTGCACTGGTCGGACCGTGCGCGTGAGATCGGCTTCAAGGGCGTCATGGCGGGTCCGTTGGTTCGGTCCTCTTACCGTGCTGGGCGGCTGTTCACCCAGACGATGGCGGCGTACGGCCGACCGTTGCCCGAGAACCTGAGCCACCTCGCCCAGGCCGCATCCGATCCCGCACGCCAGGAAGCAGCGTCGTTGCTGGCCCGCCCGGTGCGCAACGTATCCTGACTGTCATGGCCGATACCCCCGAGAAGAAGTCCCGGTTCCGACGCAAGCCGAAGGCCGAGAAGGCGTCCAAGGAGCCGGGTCGGCTCGCGCAGATCAAGCAGGTCTACCAGCAGACCCAGGCACAGGACCCCAACCTCACCTGGATCTTGCTGCTCGCGTTCCTGGTGGTGTTCGGTGTCTTCCTGCTGATCGGCTTTGCGATCGGCCACCCCGTCTACCTCGGACTCATCGGTTTCATGCTCGGCCTCATTGCCGTGATGTTCCTGCTGGGGCGCCGCGCTGAGAAGGCTGCCTACGGTTCGATCGCAGGTACGCCGGGCGCTTCCGGGGCGGCGATGTCCTCGCTGCGCCGCGGTTGGATGTATGAAAAGGAGCCGGTGGCGGCCGACGCAGGTGGGCGGACGCGCAGTGTCAAAGACATCGGCAACGCCGCGATGGTGTTCCGTGCAGTGGGTCGTCCGGGGGTCGTGCTCGTCGGCGAGGGGCCGAAGGGCGCCGCGGTACGACTGCTGAAATCTGAGAGTCGGAAAGTCAATCGGGTTGCTGGACCTGAGGTGCCCGTGCACACGCTGCGGGTGGGCACTGACGGTGACGCCGTGCCGGTCGGCGAGCTGACCAAGCGCATGGGCAAACTCGACAAGAAGCTCACTAAGGCCGAGGTTGACGCCGTCACCAAGCGGCTGCGGGCCCTCGGCGGAGCCAAGCCCCCCATCCCCCAGGGCATGGACCCGCGCAACCCCAAGTCGGCACGCATGGACCGTAAGGCATTGCGCGGTCGCTAACTGGTGCGGGTCAGGAACGGGTCGAGGATGTCGCGGCTCGTACCGAGCGATGTGCAGTGTCGGGGCAGCGCCGGTAGGGTGACGAACATGTCGAGCCCTGAATCAGACACTCCGGGGGCTTTCGGTCACACCGTCAGCCCCCAGAAGCCCTGAGTACTTAGCCTCCCCCGGCTCCGCCGGTGCGATAGTTGGGCTCCCCGGCGCTGGCCGTGGTGACGAGACGTTCCCCTTCTTCGTCCTCGTTCCTCGGAGTCATCCATGCCCTTCGCCCTTTACCTGCTTGCCCTGGCGGTCTTCGCCATGGGCACATCTGAGTTCATGCTCGCTGGCCTTGTGCCAGACATCGCCGCCAGTGTCGGTGTCTCGATCGGCACCGCGGGGCTGCTCACGTCGGCTTTCGCGGTCGGGATGGTTCTCGGTGCGCCCGCCATGGCGGCTATAACCCGTCGGTGGCCCGCCCGGACCACTCTGCTCGGGTGTTTGATCATCTTCGCCGCCTGTCACGTCGTTGCCGCCACCGCCGAGACCTTCTCCGTGTTGTTCGCAACTCGTGTGGTGGCTGCGGTTGCCAACGCCGGTTTCCTGGCCGTTGCTCTCAGCACCGCGACCCGTCTCGTGGCCCCCAACCTGAAAGGACGCGCTCTTGCCATCCTCCTCTCAGGCACCACGATCGCCATGATCGCCGGAGTGCCCGCGGGCGCATTGCTCGGCGCGGCACTCGGTTGGCGGGCCACATTTTGGGCCGTCGCCCTCCTGTGCATCCCTGCCGCCCTCGGGATCCTCACCGGGATCCGACTACAGCAGCCGAGAGGCACGCGCGGCGAAGCAGGCGACGGGCCGTCGCTCGCCTTCGAGGTGGCACAACTCCGTAAACCCAGCCTTTTCGCAGCCATGCTGCTCGCTGCGCTAGTCAATGGCGGGACTTTCGCCGCGTTTACGTTCCTCGCGCCGGTCGTGACCGAGACCGCGGGGCTGGGCCGCGTGTGGATACCTGTGACGCTGGTGTTGTTCGGCATCGGGTCCTTCGTGGGAGTCAGCGCCGCCGGGAGGCTGTCCGATCAGCACCCGCGAGGGCTTCTCGAGGTGGCCACGCCCCTCCTCCTGGTTGGGTGGACGTTGCTCGCGGTGCTTGCGGGGTATCCCGTCGCGCTGCTCGTCATGGTCCTGCTCCTGGGGGTACTGGCATTCGCGGTGGGAAGCACCTTGATCGCTCGAGTGCTTTACGCAGCATCCGCAGCACCCACCATGGGTGGTTCCTACGCGACCGCCGCTCTCAACATCGGGGCCGCTGCCGGTCCGGCGATCGGAGCGATAGCGCTCGAGAACTCGAGCAACCTTGGGGCCGTATGGGCAGCGTCCGCGCTGACCGCCCTCGCGCTCACTGTGATGCTGCCGACGCTGCGCGTGGTCGCCCCGCGGGTACCGAAGGTGGAGGCTGCCACATGACGCACGCTCATGGTCCACTGAGCCTTGACGGTCGCCGCCCTGATCACCGTGGCATTGCGGGAATCCTGCTTTGTCTCCTAGGCGCCGGGCATCCGGCATCTGTAACACCGGTGAAACATGTGGGCTCATTTGGCGAAACGGCCGGTCGATAGAGTCGTCCCAAGACGACACGCACATGCGAAGTGAAAGCAGCGTGCGCCCGACCAGGAGGATTCATGTTCACCAGCCCCGACGAGGTCCTGAAGTTCATTAAGGACGAGCAGGTCGAGTTCATCGACATCCGCTTCTGTGACCTCCCCGGTGTGATGCAGCACTTCAACGTGCCGGCAGCGACCTTTGACGCCGATGCCTTCGAGAACGGCCAGATGTTTGACGGCTCCTCGATCCGCGGATTCCAGGCCATCCACGAGTCAGACATGAAGTTGATCCCGGACGCGGCATCGGCATACGTCGACCCGTTCCGGAAGCACAAGACGCTGGTGATGAACTTCTCCATCGTTGACCCCTTCACCAACGAGCCGTACAGCCGTGACCCGCGCAATATCGCGTCGAAGGCAGAGGCATACCTGAAGTCGACTGGCATCGCGGACACCGCGTTCTTTGGCGCAGAGGCGGAGTTCTACGTCTTCGACGACATTCGCTTCGAGACCCGCCAGGATGCCAGTTTCTACTTCATCGATTCCGTTGAAGCGGCGTGGAACTCGGGCCGTGAAGAAGAGGGCGGAAACCTCGGCTACAAGACTCGCGTCAAGGGTGGCTACTTCCCGGTCCCGCCGGTTGACCACTTCGCCGACATTCGCGACGACATGGTCACCGCGATGACCCAGGTCGGCATGGAGGTGGAGCGCGCGCACCACGAGGTCGGCACCGCCGGTCAGCAGGAGATCAACTACAAGTTCGCGACGCTGCTCGGCGCCGGCGATGATCTGATGAAGTTTAAATACATCATCAAGAACACCGCATTCGCCCACAACAAGTCAGCGACCTTTATGCCGAAGCCGCTGTTTGGCGACAACGGTTCGGGCATGCACACCCACCAGTCGCTGTGGAAGGACGGTTCGCCGTTGTTCTACGACGAAAAGGGCTACGGCGGCCTGTCTGACATCGCCCGCTGGTACATCGGTGGTCTGTTGAAGCACGCTCCGTCGCTGCTGGCATTCACCAACCCGTCGATGAACTCCTATCACCGCTTGGTTCCGGGCTACGAGGCCCCGGTCAACCTGGTCTACTCGGCGCGTAACCGCTCGGCGTGCGTACGCATCCCGATCACGGGTACGTCCGCGAAGGCCAAGCGCGTGGAGTTCCGCGTTCCGGACCCCTCGAGCAACCCGTACCTGTGTTTCTCGGCTCAGCTCATGGCTGGCATCGACGGCATCAAGAACCGCATCGAGCCGCCGGAGCCGGTCGACAAGGACCTCTACGAACTCCCCCCGGAGGAGCACGCCGAGATCGCTCAGGTTCCGACGTCACTTCCCGACGTGCTCGATGCACTCGAGGCCGACCACGCCTACCTCACCGAGGGCGACGTGTTCACCAGCGACCTCATCGAGACCTGGATCGACTACAAGCGCGAAAACGAAGTCGACCCGATCCGGTTGCGCCCGCACCCGCACGAGTTTGAGCTCTACTACGACATCTGATCCGAGGGCTTCCACCCTCACTCGGTAGTTGTCGAGAACGGCGGCTGACCTGCGAAGGCGTCTTTAGGACGACTTCATAGCGTCAGCCGCCGTTTTTTCGTCGGTGTACTTCATGAGTGTGGCCTCCAGTGGGTCACACTGCTCCGCGTCTGCAGGTCCCCCACCAACACACCAGCCGATCTATGTCACCTGGCTAGCACTCGGTGGCGCCACCACCGCTCGCACCGACTCCGGGGTCGCGCCACTGGTGCCTGGCGGGCTGACCGCTGCCGTGGTGCATGAGACCGGCAATTTCCTTTCCGATCGCCTCGACTTCATCGTTCCCAGGCGCAAGGGCACCCGCCTACCAGACGTGCGGCTGCGAGGCATCGGAGTGGCTGCTCAAAGGCGGGCTGGGCATGCTCGCGCGGGTCCCCCGCTCCCACACCACCAAGGACGTCGACCTCGCACTGACCAAGAGCTCGAACCCACCGTTGGTCCGTACATAGTCCGCAGGTGAGTCTGACGCGAGGCCGGGCTTCTTACGAGCCTGCCGCCGCGACGCCACTGATCCACACCGCTGCCGGTTCTGTTGAGTCGTTGCGCCACCAGCAGCGACCCGCCAGCGCGTACTCATTCCCCGACATCCATCGGACTGCTTCGGGCTCACTCTCAAGAAAGCAAGCCAACTCGCCCGATTCCATCCTGGCCGTTGCACCGGCGTCACCGAAGTCACGAACCGACACAACCCCGTCTGGCGCCACGCTCAGGCGGCAACCTCGGAGCGACACTTCCTGCACCGATCGACTGACATTCGTGTCCGCCTCGACCCGAAAATCTCTCCAGGGGACATCAATGCTCCAGTCGTTCTCGTTGAGCGCTTCAGTCATCACGCACCTCGACATGCTCGTGCGGCTCCTGCCGCAAAACCCGGATCGCCTGACAGACGGTAATGGTGTAATCCTCGAAGAAGTCGTGCCGGCCGTGCCGCATCGCAACCCGATGAACGGGGTGGGCCAGCCACCGGTTGTGCGAAGCCTCGTCCTCGAACTCCACGATCGTGCAATTCTCGCCATCGTCGGCGCGGAATCGTTTGAAGGAGATCAGCCCCGGCACATCTTGCGCCGCGGCGATCACGCCAGCACCAAGAGCGTGATACTCATCATCGACACCATCTCGAGTGCGTTGCCGGAAAACGGTCACAATCACGTTGGCTCCCAAGCCTTGCCACACCTGACCCGCCATGGTCCACGGCGGTTTTTGGTTCTCGGCACCAGCTCGCTGATGTCAACGCCCATCGTACGGCCGCAACGCGGCCCCCCCCCTGAGACGGCCGGGCGCAGAGCGGGTTAATACTGCACGCTGACTGCCTGCAATCGTTCATGCGCATCTCTCATACTGGTGTCGTGCCCCCTCAGCCCGGCTCAACTGGAGCGATCCTCATCGACCTACGCTTGAGCGTCGGTGCCAGTCAAGCGCAACTGGCCAAGCGATCCGGCGTGAGCGAACGCACCATCCGCGACCTAGAAGCCGGTCGAGTGGCATCGCCGCGGACCGGCACCGTGCTCGCGCTCGCCGCCGGACTGGACCTGCCGCGCGATGTCACCGAGCAGTTCATCGTGACCGCCAGAAACATGGAACGCGCGCGAAGCTTCCGTCAAATCGCCTTGAGCAGAGATCTTTTCGACGTGCGCAGCGCCATCAAAGAAGACCTCATCCGGAGCTTTCTCGACAAGCGCGTGGTCTCCGCGTCCCGCACGATTCACATCGGCGCGAACCGCCAAATTGCCTACGAACGCTATGTGACCGTTGTCGAAGCCCTGACCGACGGCGTCGACAGTCACGTGGTGGCCTCACAAGCCGGCTCGTCGCAAGACGACATGGGGATGGTGGAGTTCGACGAGCTCGTCGGCTGCGCGGTGCGTACCCGAGCTTTGGACAAAAACCATCGGGCACTCGCGGTCGAGCTTGACCTGGGAAAACCGTTACGCACCGGGGAAACTAAGGTCCTCGGCTGGCGCGAACTGAACGGATGGGCCAGCCACCCGCCCAAGACCGCCGAGGGTGTCGCTCGGATTGACACCGCCTACACCAACCGGTTCTTACGACCGACCAGCGTGCTCTCGTTTCACCTCGTTTTCGAAGGCGAACGCCCCAGCCGGATATGGCAAGTGCGCGGCATGGACGAGTTCGTGGACCGGCACGATCTTGAACTTGACGAGTTCGGCACCGCAACCGCCACCTGGGAGAATGCTGGCCCGAGTTGGTTTCGCGCTGAGTGGCGCTGGGATTAGCGATGGTGGGCGGTCCCGGGAACCCCCTGCCTTCCCGGGACCGCCCCACCAGTGCGGATCGGCCTCGATGGGCCATCCTTTGTCAAGCCAGAGCTTCCGGGACCCCGGCGACTAGGACCCTAGCCATGGAAGGCCCATCCGGCGCACGAAATGTCGCGGAACTGCCGCCGATCTGCCGGTATGCCCCCGCCACGGCCTACCGCTGGCGGCCAATCGGGGACTGTCCTTCGATGCCAACGCCGAGCCGCCGCAACCCATCCCGTACAGCCGCCTGCGCTGCCACATCGGACTCGTTGTATCGCAGACACCATTCCCGCGCAGCGCGACCGTCGCGCCCGCCGGCGCGCGCAGTCTCAATGATTGCAATCGACGCGAAGCCTCCGGGATCGTCTACGCCCCAACGAAACCCGAGCGCGGTCGCGACCGACTTGATGGAGGACGAACCCAGCGCGAAGTAGTGCGCACCAAACCACTTGTACAGATCCAGCGTCCTCCCCTCAAGGGCTGCCGCCATCTCAGGAAACTTGCGCGTCTTGCTGATCTCGACGTGACTCCAGTGATAGATCGCGAACGACTTCCCCGCTGACTTCGCTTCCTGAGCGGCCCGCTCAATCCTCGCGGCCGCTTCCTGCGCAAGGGCCACCTCCGATGCAGCGTCGAGCAGGTCGAAGGACACGATGGGCTCGTAAAGCGCGGTCTCCTCGTCCTGCGCCTCGCGAATCCGTATGCCCCACTGGTAAATTCGCTGATCGGCATCCCATTCAATATCGAAGTCGACTTCGATATCCGCCTCCGGAATCTGCGGCGACGCCTCCCCCAGCGGCTCAAAGTCAAGGCCCTCCACGGTCATCCGCGCGCGGCGTACGGCATGGGCGAGGCGCTCCGCCGGGCGTGCCGTATTCACTGAGTGCTGTTCAAAACCCTGAGTTTTTTTATCCAGGTCGACCGCCGCGAGATCCGCCATGCTGAACTCACCCGAGTCGGGATAGAGGTGCAGCCATTCGCGCGCGTTCAGCCGGCCAGTACGCAGTCCGAACGATGCGTCATCAGCGGGCACGACACTCGCGCAATAGTCCAACCACATACAGGTGTCGCATTCCGGAACGCCGATGGGGCGTACGAGTTCACGCCCCTGTCGCGCAGCCTTCGCCACCTCGAGCCGGAAGCCGAATTCATGGTCATATCGCTCCAACGCGGATCGCTTGGCACGATGGGTGGGCGCGCTCGCCGAATAGGTCTCCTGATCCTGAGTCGTGAGGTCATACCAGGTGAATCCCCAGTGTTCGCCGGTGATTTCGTCAAATGGGTTGGTGCCGACGATCGCGCCAATCAATGTCTCAGGGTGCGCGTCAGCCCCACCAGGGTGCATACCAAGTGACTGCAGCATGCGGGTGTAATGCGCGAGCTGCATGACGTCATCGCGCCACCGTTTGCCTTTGTCGCTGTAGCCCTCCAGAACCTGAAGGTCGCCGGGCGCGCTCAAGGCAGATACCGTGACGGCCCCCTTACCCCGTTTGAGCGTTCGGTGATTCTTAGCGTCCGCCGGCAGATATCCGTCGCGCCAACGGATCAGCAGGTCCGGTGCCCCGCGCCGTCCGTCAATCGTCGGGAGCCGACCACCAACTATCAGCGGCGCCTTCCCTTTCATGGCAGCCAAAGTGGCGCGTTCGGCCTCGGTTCCGTACGCCTCTCCCAGGTTCAGCAGCGCGGACGGTTCGTCATGCAGGGCGGTCAGTACCGCGATCACCTCGACTTCAAATGCGTGGCCAGCGTCGAAGAGCCGCTGGACCTCAGGGGCGACCTCGGCAGGCACCGTCGCGGTGTTCGGGTCGAACTCGTTGTGGGTGGCCCGTGGGCACTTCTTGGCGGGATAACCGCCCAGCGCGATCTCGTCCTTGCGAGTCATGATCCTGACGGGTCACTGCCCCGCAGAACCTTTTCCATCGTTTTGCCCTTGGCTAACTCATCCACCAACTTGTCGAGATAGCGGATCTGTCGCATCAGCGGATCTTCCACCTCCTGCACCTTCACCCCACAGACCGACCCGGTGATCAGGTTGGCGTTCGGGTTCAGTTCAGAGGCACCGAAAAAGTCCTCGAATGTCGTCCCCGAGTCAAGCTCGTGCTGCAACCGGGTGTCATCAAAGCCGGTGAGCCATTCGATGACCTCGCGCAGTTCGGCCTCAGTGCGCCCCTTCTTCGTCACCTTGGTCACGTAGTGCGGGTAAACGTCGGCCACGCTCGTCGTAAAAATCCTGCTCATACCACCCACGTTAACCGCGCTCACGGGTGCCAATGCGCGAGGATGACCAGATGATGACCTGCCCCACCCGATTGACGCCGCAAGCGTCCGTACCAAGGTCGCGCGCGTGACGGCGCCCTTGACCGTCGCTGCCTGGCAATACTGCCCGGACCCCCGCGACCGCCACGCAAATCTCAGTCGGCTGACAGATGCCGCGCGCGTTGCCAGGGACGGGGGTGCCCACCTTCTGGTCACTCCCGAGCTCGTGTTGACCGGGTACGACGTCGCCCGCCTCGAACGCGCTGACCTTGAGGGTGCTGTCGAACGCGTCGCCGAGGCAGCGAAGACCGCCGGGATGGCGCTGATCGCGGGCGTCGCCCGGCTCGACCAGGACGGCCAGACTCGCAACAGCGCGGTCGCAGTGGACTCGGACGGAACAGTGCTCGCCATCCACGACAAGGCCCACCTTTTTGGAGACATCGACCTACGGTTCACCCCTGGCAATGTGCCTGTCACCGTCGTCGAACTCGCCGGGCGCCGCATCGGTTTGCTCATCTGCTACGAAATCGAGTTTCCAGAGCCGGCCCGAATTGCCGCGCTCGAACGCATCGACCTGCTTGCCGTTCCGACCGCGAATATGCAGCCATACCAGGGTGTTCACGACATCCTGGTCCCTGCGAGAGCCCTAGAGAACGGCATACCGGTCGTCTATGCCAACCGGGTCGGCCAGGAGCGAAGCACGCACTATCTGGGTCGTAGCCTCCTGGTCGACGGTGATGGCGTCATTCAGGCCGAGGGGAGTCCCGCCGGGGATGAAGTCCTCGTCGCGTCTCTCGCAGCCGGGAGGTCAACTCAGTTGCAGGACCGGCGGACACCGTTGTTCTCCCCTCTCAGCCAGGAGCACCGTCGATGACCACGACCGACACCCCCACCCTGCAACGGGCCCTGGGCTTGCCGGCACTGGTGCTCTTTGGCCTGGCCTATCTCGTTCCGCTGACTGTTTTCACGACGTACGGCATCGTCACGGAGGAGACTGGTGGGCGGGTTGCGCTCGCCTACGTCGTTACCACGATCGCGATGTTCTTCACCGCGCTGAGTTATGCGCGCATGGTGAAGGCGTTCCCGGTCGCGGGATCTGCCTACACCTTCACTCAGCGCACCTTCGGTGGGCACGCCGGTTTCCTCGCGGGGTGGACGCTGCTCCTGGACTACCTCTTCCTCCCGATGATCAACTACCTCGTCATTGGGATCTACCTCTCGGCCGAATTCCCTTCCGTGCCAACGTGGGTATGGATCCTCTCGGCCATCGCCATCGTGACTACGTTGAACGTCTTGGGCATCACCAGCATTGCGAGGGCGAGCACCATCATCGTGGCGGTCCAGGTGATCTTCGTGATCGTGTTCTGCACATTGGCAATTCGCAATGTCACGGGAACGTCCGATCCGGTCACCAACCCGCTCATCGGAGACGGCTCCGCGACCGGTATGGCACCGCTGCTCGCGGGCGCGGCCATCCTGTGCCTCAGTTTCCTTGGATTCGATGCGGTGTCCACCATGGCCGAGGAAGCAACCCGACCGACCATCGATATCCCCCGCGCCATCGTGACCGTCACGCTCCTCGGCGGCGTCATGTTCGTGGTGCTTTCGGCCCTCGCCCAATTGGCTCACTCGCCCACCACCTTCGATGACCCGGATGCCGCGACTCTGGATGTGACAGCGGCGGTATCCGGACCCTGGCTCGGAACTTTCTTCACGGCCGCCTACGTCGCGGGATGCATGGGCTCGGCGCTGACCTCGCAGGCATCAGTCACCCGCATCATGTACGTCATGGGCCGCGAGGGTGTTCTCCCTCAGCCGCTGGCCACCCTTGCTGAGCGGTGGCGTACGCCGGTCGTAGCGATCGGGCTCGTCTCGACTGTGTCACTATTGGCGGTCGTGGTTCCGCTGAGCCTTCTCACATCGGTCGTGAGTTTCGGTGCGCTCATAGCGTTTTCGGCGGTGAACCTTGCCGTGGTGAAGCACTACGCCGTCGACCAGGGCCGCAGACAGGGGCTCGACGCGGCACGCTACATCGTCGCGCCTCTCCTCGGGCTGGCCATGTGCCTGTGGCTCTGGACCTCGCTCAGCGCGAACTCTCTCCTGCTCGGTCTCGGCTGGTTGGCCGTCGGCGCCCTCTGGCTCGGATTCCTGACCCGCGGATTCCGCCGCCCGCCGCCTCAGTTGTCCTTCCAAGAGTCCTGAGCCGTCGGTGGTGTAGTCAATACTCGGAGAATGACCACCTACTCAGGGACAAATGAGTTCGAAGGCGCCACCTTCATCCAAGCCAGTTTCAAAGGCGCAACCATACGGTTCTCCGACATGAGTGGCGCGACCATGCGCAGCGTCGATGTCGGCGGGCTCGACATCGACAGCCACGACCTGATGTTCGGCAGCCTCTATGTCAACGGGGTGGACGTCGTACCGCTGGTCGAGGCCGAACTCAACACACGATTTCCTGGCCGCGAACTGCAGAGTTCGCAGACTCCCCAGGGCCTAAGCGAAGCCTGGGTCGCGGTGCAAAGCGCGTGGAAATCCACGGAGACCAACACACCGCCAGAGTTGCGGACAGCTCACGTCGAAGATGAGTGGTCGCTGGAACAGACCCTCCGACACCTCATCCTGGCGACTGACACCTGGTTGCGCCGCGCGGTCTTGGGTGTTGCTGAGCCATTCCATGAGATCGGCCAGATCTTCACCGGCGCAGAAGAGATGGGCTTCGACATGTCCATCTTTCGCGCGGAGCCGCCGACCTATCAGGAGATCTTGACCGTGCGCGCCGAGCGGCAGCAGATGGTCACCGACTTCCTTGCCACCAGCACGCCTGAACTCCTCGCGGAAGAACGCACTAACCCCTGGGGACCAGACGACGACTGGCACCCCACTGTCGGCGACTGCATCCGCGTGATCCTGGAGGAAGAATGGGCGCACCTGCGCTACATCCAACGAGATCTCGCGCTGTTGCGCTGAACTCCGCCTCAGCGCGAGAATGCTGATGGAAATCAACCATGTCGAGTGCCGGGGCGGCCCTCATCACGTCGTATTTATGCCAGAAGATGGCCGCGGCGCGTTCTACCGTCAAGCCCATGTCTGCACAGAACACACAGCCATTAGTCGTTAGTCCCGAGACAATCAACTGGACGGCCGTTCACCCAGACGGAACGAAGTCAGCAACTCTGGTCGGTAGGCGTGAGCCTGGAGTGATGTTCTCGTACGCGTTCTTCATTCCCGCAGGAGTGTTCGATGCCCACCACAGCCACACCGCCGATGCTCATCTCCACGTCGCCTCGGGTGCACTTCGGCTGGGATTCGGAGACATGACGACTCGAGAAGAGACGGTGACCTTTCCGGCCGGGTCCTTCCTGTTTGTACCAGCCGGTGCAGTTCACCTTGACGGTGCTGACGAAGACACCGTGTTGATCGGAACGGCGACTGGCCCGTGGTCGACCGACTACGTGTCAGGTGATCCGTCACCGGGTCCCGACTAGCCCTCAGCGCGAGACCAGCCGCACCTGAAGGTCGCCGCCGTCGCCCCGGGTCTCCACCAGGTCAGGGCACGATGCGATGAAGGCACTGAACGTCTTGAACCCCAACGATTTTTCCTTGAATCCAGGATCCATCCGCTGCATCTGACTTTTGACGCCACCGCCGAAGAACCACTCGTCGTCATCGCCTCGATCCGCCGCGATCTGCAAGGCGCGTACCAGGAGCTCGGTCGCCTCACGCTGACGCGCGACCTCCGGATCTTCCGGCGCCTTCGTGGGGGACGTCGCCTTACGAGCAGTCTTACGAGCGCTGGTCTTCTTGGCTGACGCCGCCTTCTTGGCGGGAGCCGTCTGCTTGGTCGATGCCTGCTCGGCAGGTGGGTCCGGCTCGACCGCTCGCGTCGCCACCGGCCCGGGCTCCCGCACGCCGGGCAGCGCGTCATACGAACTGAATTCGTCGCAAGCCGCGACCAATGCCCGACTCGTCGAGCCGGTGACGCCGATTCCCACCACGAAGCGTCCCCATTGCTTGGTCCGCTGCGCGAGCGCGATGTAGTCGGAGTCGCCGCCAACAATCACCACATGCGTCAGGTCCTCGTGATGAACCAGGTCCTCCATCGCATCAATCGACAGTCGGATATCCGCGCCATTCTTGGTGCCGGACACGGGGAACAATTGAGTCAGATCGACTGCGCGATCCACGAGTTGGCGCCGGTATGCCGCATTGGCTGGCACCGACCAGTCGGCGTACGCCCGCGCTAGAGCCACCGTGCCAAACGAGGAGGCGTAGTCCAGCACCGCGCCGATATCGACCATTGCCTCCGCCAAACGCACCGCGACCGGGTTCGAACTGGTCTCATCCGGAGCGTGATCGCGCGCACCATCGGCGCGCCACGGATCTCGACGGCCAGCGTGGACCTGGTCGTAACGGGAGATGACGACATTGTCGAAGTCGATGTAGACCGCGACGCGTGGATCAGCCATCTACCCACCGTAGCCCGCGCATCGCTCAACCGAGTGATTCAACCACCGCTCGCGCCGCGCGCTCCCCCGCATCCAGCGCGCCTTCCATATAGCCACTCCACCTGTCCGCCGTTTCTGTTGCAGCCCAGTGGATTGCGCCCACAGGCTCGGCTAGCGCAACGCCGAAGTGGGTCCAACCGCCCGGGCCCGGATTGGCGTTGTAGCAGCCGCGGGTCCACTGACGTTCGCTCCATTCACCTTCGACGATGAGCTCCGGTCTGGCCGCGCGCGGTCCAAAATGGCGGGCGAGTTCGGTCCTGAATGCCTCGTGCCGACGCTCAATCTCCCACCGGCCCTCGACCCGCGCGTTAGGGCCTTCCAGGAAACCGAGAATGATCCCCTGGTCCCCGTCGGGCATGCCCGAGTCGTTGGACATCCGCGCCGGTCCCAGCGTCGAGATGAGCTGTCCGTTGAGGCCGTCGGCACGCCAGAACGGCTCGTCATAGATCGCGAACATCTTCATCGCTGAGGCCTGCGGCATGCGTTGGGTCAGTTGATCGCGCAGGCCGGGCATCGGTGGGTCATACATGATCCGTCCGGCCAACGTCGGCGCAAGCGCCACGATCACTCGTCGACCACGCGCGATCTCACCCCCACGACAGGTCACCGTCACCGAGTCCGCGGTGTGCTCAATGGTTTGTACGGGCGCCTCCAGCACGACCCGATCCCCGAGCTCCGCGGCGAGCAGACCTGGGATACGCGCCGTCCCACCGACAAATCGTTGAGTCTGCGCACCGCCTTCAGACTCGGACAGAAGATCTGCGGTCACACCGCAGGTGACGACATTAGCTAGCAGCCCCAGCAGCGAGACCTCCTCCAGCGGGACCGCGAGGATGCCGATCGTGCAGATCTCCAGCAGCGACGTGCCCACTGGGTCCAGACCATGGCTGTCGTACCACTGGCGCACGGTGATCTGATCCCACTCCGCAGCCCGGGGCGCCGCCCACGGTGCCGATGGGTCGACCTGCTCGGCCATCGTGTCCAAGGTGCGCAGCACCTGCTCGACCGCCGCGACGTTGCTGGCATATCGATCATGGAAGTCGCTCTCTCGACGGATTACCCCGTCGAGTTCGTAGCTGGTCTCCCCGTCCTCGAACTGGTCGTAAATCTGCACCCCCACAGCTCGCCCGCAAGCGCGCGCATCCGGTCATGAGTGTCACCGATCCATTGAGCACCCAGCTCGAGGAAGACGCCGGGCTGCACCTCCTCGCTCAGAATGCGACCACCAACACGATCGGAGGCCTCAAGCACGACCGGCTCGTAGCCCGCGCGTACCAACTCGCGCGCCGCAACTAATCCAGACAAGCCAGCACCAACGATGACGACATCTGCTTCACGCATGGCAACCTCCACTTCCCGTCCGACCAAAGTAGGCCAAAGTTCGTACGCGCTGTCCTGCAACGGAGTACAACGTCATCATCGCCTGAATTTCAGGCCAGCACAGAGAGGCTGCGACCCATGCCTACCGCGCCCCCAGAATCCTCCCCGGCGCGCCTCAAAGAGGACGCCATCGGCTTCGTCGATGCGCTGGTCATCGGCCTCAACGCCACCTCACCGGCATATTCGCTCGCCGCGGTCATCGGCCCGATCGCAGCACTCGTCGGCGTCTATGCGCCGGGCGTGCTGCTGGCGAGCTTCGTACCGATGGCGCTCATCGCCACCGCCTTCTTCTACCTCAATCGGGTTGACCAGGACTGCGGCACGACCTTCAGCTGGGTCACCCGCGCGATGGGTCCCTGGGCCGGTTGGATCGGTGGCTGGTCCATCGCCATGACCGGTGTGCTGGTGGTGGGTTCACTTGCCGACGTCGGGGTGCGGTACGGCCTCTACACCGTGGGCCTGGACGCCATGGCCGACAGCACGCCGATCAGGATGGGCCTAGCGGTCGTGCTGATCCTGTTGATGACTTGGCTGTGCGTGCTCGGCACCGACGTCTCGGCCAAGCTGCAGAACGGCCTGATCGTCGCTCAGGTGACGGCCCTCCTGGTGTTTGCTGGGGTCGCCTTGGCCAGGGTCTACGGCGACAACGCGATGGAGGGTGGTCTGCACCCTTCGGTGAGTTGGCTCAACCCCTCTGGCTCCGGAGGGGCAGCCCTGAGCGGTGGCCTACTCCTTGGCGTATTCGCTTACTGGGGTTGGGAATCCGCAGTCAACCTGTCCGAAGAAACCAAGGATGGTGACAGCGCCCCGGGCCGGGCCGGCGTCTGGTCGACCCTGATCCTGCTGGCCACTTACATTTCGGTTGGCATCGCGGTTGTCGCCTTTGCTGGCCCCGCCTGGCTGAGTGAGAACGCAGAAGAAGAGGAAGCGGTCTTCGCTCTGCTGTCGACCGAGGTGATGGGCAGTTGGGACTGGGTGGTCTACTTCGCCGTCGCGACCTCTGCAGTCGCCTCAACCCAGACCACCATCATTCCGGCCTCGCGCACGGCACTATCGATGGCTCGGCGGCATGCCCTTCCCCAGACCTTCGGGCATATCAGCCCGGCACACCGTACGCCCGACGTCTCGACCTGGTGGGTCGCCGGCATCGCGATCGTCTGGTACTTCGGGATTTCGGCGATCAGCGAAAACGCCCTGTTCGATTCGCTGACCGCGCTCTCTCTGCTGATCGCGTTCTACTACGCGCTCACCGGCGTCGCGTGCGCGGTGTATCACCGCCGCCACCTGACCGAGAGCGTGCGAAACCTGGTGCTCATCGGGATCGGGCCCGTCGTCGGCGCCCTGCTCCTGCTCTGGCTATTGGCCCTATCCATCCGCGACATGGCCAACCCGGAGAACTCCTACAGCGGGCAGGCCTGGCTGGGCGTTGGTCCACCACTGGTCATTGGAATCAGCGTCCTCCTTGCGGGTGTCCTCACGATGTTCTGGTGGCGGGCCAAAGACGGTCGCTTCTGGCAGGAGAAGGCCGGCCTGCCAGACCCCGACGTCGTGCACGGCATTCGACGCGCCGCCGCCGACCCTGACGATTTGGAAGGCTGAGCCATGAGTGTGGTGCTGGGATATGACGAGTCCGAAGGCTCCCAAGTCGCCCTGCGTACGGCGCTAGAGGTCGCGCGCCGATTCGGTGAGGAACTCGTCCTGGTCTATGGCGCCGCTCCCCCCGGAGGCGTCGGCGAAGAGTGGAATGCGCACCGAGCCGCGTTGCGCGAGATGGGCCGTACGGCGCTAGATCACGCCATGGCCACCGCCGCAGAGGCCGGGATCACCGCACGCGTCGAGATCGTAGACGCCAAGCCAGCCGAGGCGCTGATCGCCGTCGGAGATGCCGAGAACGCCACGTGCATCGTCGTCGGAATCTCCGGTGAGTCGCCGCTGCGCGGCGCCATGATGGGCTCGACCCCGCACAAGTTGCTGCAGCTCAGCACTCGCCCCGTGTTGTGCGTCCCCATCCAATAATCGAAGCCCAGTGCGCGGCGTTGGCTAACCCTCGCCCAGCACCTTTTGCTTGAGCCCCGTGGCATGCACCACGATGAACGCCGTCACGATCGCGGTAGCCGGAACGGCCGCGACATCAATACGCAGGTCAAAGAGCAACGTCACCAAGATAACGATCATCAGCGGCAACGGCGTCATCATGGACGTGACTGCGGCAGCCATCGCGGGTACCGCCACCACCATCGGGATACTCGGAATCACCTCATGCACAAGCACTCCCGAGGCCCCGCCGATGAACAGCAACGGGAAGATCGCTCCACCAAATCCGCCCCATCGCATCGACACCGTCAGCGTCAGGACCTTCAAGAGCATCGCGGCCGCGACCACCCCCACGGCTGCCTCTCCCGCGACGATCGGAGCAAGTTCCTCGCGCCCGCTAAACATGGTTAGCGGTAGCGCGACCCCCATGGCAGCCACGATGGCGCCAGCAGCGATGGCCCGCACCCGCGGGTCCTTGATGCGAGCGCCGAGCGCGGCGATGGCGCCATACGCCGCGGTGAGTGCGAGGCCGAGCAGTGCCGCCACGACGCCGAGCCCAGCAGCGACCAGCAACCACCAGGCTTTAAGCCCCTCCTGACCACCCACGTCGTAGACCTTCAGCAACGGGGTGCCGATAAGCGGGTACAGCACCCCGAGCGCAACGACGCCAGCCACCAGGCCGGGGATCAACCTGCCGTAGGACCCGAAGCGCTTTCCGGCGTGCGTCTCCATGGCGATGATCGGAGCGGCGAATGGGAAAGACGCCAATGCACCGAACACGCCTGATACGCCTGCAAAAGTCAGGTCTTTGGAGTGCTCGTCATCCAACTTCATCCGTCGCGCAGTCTCGTGCCCCACGCCCGCGCCCAGCCCAGCCACCGGTGCTTCTGGCCCCACGGACCCACCGCCAACCAGTGATGCCAGCGCAAGGACGCCGCGTTGCAGAGATTCGCGTAGCGGGGCATGCCCGGACACCATCTCCTCCACAAAGTTCGGGTCTGGGCCATCGAGCTTCCACAGTTTGCGCAAGATGCCAGCAACGGCAAATGCCACCAGGGCAATCGGGACGTAGACCCATTCACCAGAACCCCAGGTCACCCCCGGCTCCTCGCGCTCGCCCCACACCAGGTGTTGGAGGGCGTGCTCGATCAGCAGGAAGACCAGAGTCCCCAGACCGGCAACAACACCCACCAGGACTGACCCAGCGAGCACACGTGCGTATCCCGGTTCGCGTTCCACAGGGGCGACCCTAGCCGCCCTATCGGGGCGCCAATCGCTCGATGAACCCATCGATCAGGCTCCGCTGCGCTACGGCGTAGGTCGCCATGACAAAAAGGCCAGCAGCAATCGCCGCGTTCGAACCCTCTTTCAGCACCTGTTCGCGTAGCAAGATCATGGCGTCCGAGGCCAAGAACACTATGCCGCCCAACCGAATTCGCTGATCTGCGGACTCCGCCGCGTGAGCAGCCATTGCGCCGAGCAGCACGCCGTACGTCGTCACGATCGGGTCCGGCGCTGACTGCTTGGCCGTGTCCAATGAGGCGAGTCCTGCGAGCACAGCGGCGATGGGAAGCGATGAGCGCCAGCGTGGGCGTGCGCCCACCAACCGAAGCAAGGCCAGGTAGCCGACTTGCTGCACGCCGAACGCCATCGCGCCACGCTGCAGCCTCCTCCGAGAATCCTCAGGTGAGTCGCCGGCCGCTGGCGCCACGAGCAACAGGTCCCCCACCAACGCCGCCGTGGTGGCACCGAGAAGCACTCCGCGGGACGGCGCGGCCAATTCCTTCCAATGCCGAACCACGCTCCCCTGGAGGGCAGGAACCATGGCCGCCTTGCTCGCCGAGTGCACCCGCTGCGGCCCACACGCACCCGTCACTGTCGTCACGAGCGAAGTCGCGGCATAGGCAATCCGCTCGCCTCGCACGGCGTCAGCGCTGAGCGCGTGCGGCCAATGGGAGCGGACTCTCTGCGTAAGGGCGTTCGCGGCGCACTTCGGTACGCGCCAAGGTACGCCGGTGGACGGCGTCCGGACCGTCGACGATCCGGAGGGTACGAGCCACGGCCGAAAAGCGGGCGAGCGGGAAGTCTCCCGTCACGCCCGCGGCACCGAAGATGTCGATGGCCCGATCAACCACACTCGTCAACGCTGCCGGCGCTGCGACCTTGATTGCCGAGATCTCAGCACGCGCTGCCTTGGCGCCCTGGGTGTCGATCAACCAGGCAGTCTTTTGCACGAGCAACCGAGCCTGATCAATCTCCAACCGAGAGTTGGCGATCTGCTCCTGCACCACACCTTGGTCAATGAGCGGGCCACCAAAGGCAACTCGCTCTTGGGCGCGAGCAACCATCAGCCCAAGGCTGCGTTCGGCCATACCGATGGCGCGCATGGCGTGGTGAATCCGCCCCGGGCCCAGCCGCGCTTGAGCGATCATGAATCCGTCGCCCTCCTCACGCACCAAGTTCGTGGCTGGGACGCGCACGTTGTCGAAGACGAGCTCGGAATGCCCGTGCTGATCCTGATAGCCGATCACCGGCAAGTGACGCTCGATGGTGAGCCCAGGGGTGTCGCGTTCGACCAAGACCATCGACTGTTGCCGGTGACTCTCGGCACTCGGATCGGTCTTGCCCATGACGATGAAAATCTTGCAGCGGGTATCAGCCGCACCGCTGATGAACCATTTGCGGCCGTTGAGGACATACTCGTCGCCATCCCGCTCAATTCGGGTCTCGATATTCGTTGCGTCCGACGACGCAACCAGCGGCTCGGTCATCGCGAAGCCGGAGCGAATCTCCCCAGCCAGCAACGGTTTGAGGTAGTTCTCCTGTTGTTCGGGCGTGCCGAACATGTGCAGGACTTCCATGTTCCCGGTGTCGGGCGCGGCGCAGTTAGTCGCCTCCGGCGCCAACGACGGGGACCACCCGGTGATCTCGGCGAACGAGGCGTACTCGAGGTTGGTCAGACCGGACACATCGGGCATAAAGAGGTTCCACAGTCCCCGCTCCCGAGCCGAGGCCTTGAGTCGTTCCAGCACCGGTGGGTGCGCATGCGGGTCGCCCTCCGCAAGAAAGCTGTCGTATTCCACCTCGGCCGCGAAGACCTCCTCCCGCATGAAGTCCCACATGCGATCGCACAACTCGGTCGTCCGCTTACTAGGCTCGAAATCCACTGCTACTCCTCGATATTCGCGTCGATGCAAATCGCCGTACGGTTGGTGTTATTAGCGATCCAAGATGGCCAGTCCGTGCTCGGCAAGCGCCGGCGCGAGACCTTCGTGGTCGGAGAAATCCTGGCCCCCCATGGCGCCCGCTTTCGCCCGCATCGAGACGCCCTGGGCGATCGCGGCAAACTTGAGTCGCGCGAACGCCTCGTAGAACGCCAGGTGCGTGAGATCCAGACCCGAGACTGCGGCATACCGTTCGGCAAGCTCGCGCCGGGTCGGGAACCCCGGCTGCTCGGTCACCGAGGGCACGAGCGCGGTCACTGGATCACCAGACTCGGCCCAGTAGAGCAGCGTCATGCCAAGGTCAGCGAGCGGGTCGCCCAGGGTCGACAGTTCCCAGTCCAGCACGGCCCGGATGCGACCTGGGTCCGCAGAGTCGTAGATGCAGTTGTCGATCCGGTAGTCCCCGTGCACGATCGCGGTCGACTGTGCCTGTGGCACGCCCGCGGCCAACCGCCGCGCAAGTTCGTCAACGGCGGGCTCCTCGTTCTCCTTGGCCAGCTCCCACTGCTTGGTCCAGCGCGCCACCTGCCGCGCCATGAATCCCTCGGGCCTGCCGTAATCGCGCAGTCCCGCCGCGTCCAGATCAACCGTATGCAGCGCCGCGAGGACATCAACCAGGGCCGTGGCCATCGCCTCACGGCCACCGTGGTCGGCGTACCCCGTCGGTAGGACGTCCCGAATAACCTCGCCTTGGACATCGGCCATCACATAGAACGGCGCTCCGGTGATGCTCTCGTCGACCTCCTCGTGCAGGATCGCCGCGACAGGAACGGCAGACTGGGCAAGCCCGCGCTGCACCGTGGCCTCTCGGCCCATGTCGTGTGCCTTCGGCAGGATGTGCCCCGTTGGTGGCCGACGTAACACCACCGAACCGGCAGCGCTGCTCAGGCGATAGGTCAGATTCGACTTTCCGCCGGTAATCAGCGCGGCGGACAGATCGCGCCAGGCTGCCTCATCGAGGACCTCGGCCAGCCGAGCACCAACGGCGCTCACCTCAAGTCCAGGGGTGTCGGTCATGGAGCCGGCTCCTTTGCACGTGCGTGCCGAACGACTGATCGGTGCGTTCGGGTGACCTGAGCAAGGCAACCGGTCAATCACGGTGTCGTCAACCGAATCAGACCCGATACGCGTTCACAACTTCTTGCACGACGTTGCCAAGATGATCAGGCATACTGAACACGTGATGATGCCCGCAGCTCTCGTGCGAGAGCGTTCGGGGGCGTGTGTACGCACCGCGCGTCTGCGTCACGGCCTGACCGTGCGCCAACTGGCCACCATGGTCCACGTGAGCCCAGCCACGATTACAGCGATCGAGCATGGTCGGACCTCGATCACCCTTGAGCGCCTCACCGCCTTGGCGAGTGCATTGGAAACCCCAGCCACCGACCTTCTTGGCATCCAGCAGGCATCGGGGTCCGTGCCCGTGCAGCACTGGCGCGACTTCGCACCCCTTGACCTCGACCCGGCGCTCTCCGGCGCAGCGCGGGCCTTCGTCAGCACCGGGTATCACGGCGCGACCATGCGGTCGATAGCCCTGACCGCCGGGGTCAGCCCTGCCGGGATCTACCACCACTACGCCAGCAAGCACGACCTGCTGCGTGAGTTGATGATCCGAGGAGTCACCGACCTGCTGTGGAGAGTGGAGTCAGCCTTCGATGAGGGCGCTGGCGAGGCGCGCCGGCTGGAAGCGGTCGTGGAATCCCTGGCCTTGTGGCATGCCAGACGAGGCGACATCGCTGTCATCGGAGCATCGGAGATGCGCAGCCTCGACGCCATCGCCCATCGCGAGGTGGTGCTGGTCCGGCGGCGGGTACAGCACCTGCTCGACGAGGCCACCCTGCAAGCCGCTCCAACACTCGACCGTCGTGAGGCGCTAGACACCGCGCGGGCCATCGCCACGATGTGTACCTCGATTCCACGATGGTTCAAACCGGAGGGTGACATGTCTCCCGAAGATGTTGCCCGGCAACACGCCAGATTCGCGCTACGCCTCGCCGGACACCACCTGGAGTCGCCCTCATGACTGTCCTCATCGACCGCCCCATCTGGCCCGGCTGGGACACCCTGTGGTCCCACCTGGTGAGCGACTCCTCGCTTGAGGAGCTCCACGAAACGGCCCGCGCGATCGGCCTACCGGACCACCTGTTCGACCAGGATCACTACGACGTACCGATCAAGTTGTACGACCAGGCCATCGCCTGCGGCGCCGAGCCGGTCGAGGGGCGCGAACTGATTCGCCGCCTCATCGGCAGCGGCCTGCGCAAACGCTAGACGGCGGTCGCGTAGATCCCGACGTCGAAAAGCGTGTAATAGCCGTTGCCGGACGCGCGCTGAGTGCCGTGAACTCGCACGTATCGCCCGGTCCCGGACAGGCCGGTCAGGTAGTCGACTCCCCCGTTACCGGTACTGGTGGAGTACACGGTTGTCCATTTGGTTGCGTCGTCAGATACCTGCACGGTGTAGTTTTTCGCAGAAGAACCCCAGAGCAAGCTCGCGGAATGGATTTTCTGACGAGAACCGAGATCGATCTTTAGCCATTGTGGATCCGAAGCCTTACTGACCCAGCGGGTTGTCGGGTCGCCATCCGTCGCATACTTGGCCGGATAGTTGGCCGAATGAATCTGCGAGGCGGTGGTGGGTCTGCCGAGGGCAGCCGACCGTGGCGGATTGGACTGCAAAAAGTCGATAAACGCCTTCGTCGAACGGATGACTGGTTTCGCCTTCTTCCGACAGGTGGTGTCACAGGTGACTGAGCCCCACATCACCGCACCGTCGAAACCCATGCCCCGCGCCATTTCGAGTTGCGCTTCCCAGAACGTCGTGGGCAAAAAGTCCAACCACGTTCCCGCGGTGGTGCGCTTGGAGTATTGGGGCCAGAGGTACACATAGATCGGTAGCGTCGTCGAGATTCCGCGCGCAGTAGTCCATGCGGTCTTGAGCCGGGGCGTCCAGTCAACCAAGGCCGATCCGGTATACGCCGCCGGAAAGAGAGCCGTTCGACGATCCGCGGCGATCAGTTCGTGGTAATAGCGTCGATTCTCGGGCGTCGTGTGGGCCGCAAGGTTGTACCACCCGATTATTTTGGTCGGTTCGATCTCGCGCGCCCATGCTTGCAGGGTCTTGAGTCGGCCGAGGTTCGCCTGAGCATCCGTTCCGTTGAAGAACCAGCCTTCGCAGTCCAGGACGAGAGGCCCCGGACGGGTGCTGTACTTGCGAACGAGGCCCTGCCATACCGCCTTGGACGGCAAGACATCCCGCTCGTAATAGGGGCGACACTCGAAGTTAGGGACAAAACTCGTATAGAGTGCACCCTCGACGCCTCCCTCGACATAGTCACTGTTGTCAAGAACGGTGAACGAGGACGCGGGCGTTGCCGAGGCGTCGACGGATGGAACAAAGAGCGCAGCGGAAACGAGCATTGCCGTGAAAACACTCAGGATTCGCATGATCATGTCGAGCCTTCTTTCAAGTCGGCTCACATACTATTCCGCGAAGCACCTCATGTGGATCATACGCCGCGTCCGATTTTTCGGACCATCAGTTCGAAACCATTGCCCATTATTGTGAGATGCGTTCACGATCCGTCGTGCTGATCGAATCCAGGATCACGGCATTCTCGAAGGCGTGCTGGCGCCACGCGTCGTATCGGCCACTCGCGCCACCATGCCCGCCATCCATCTCCACCTTGAGCAAAACCGGTCGCGTCTGCGGATCACTGGTCACGGTGTCGCGCAACGCCTGGACCCACTTCGCCGGCTCGCCCACGAACACGCGCGTGTCATGCAGGCTGGTGGTCGCCAAAACGGTGGGATAGGGCACCGGTCGGACGTTCTCATACGGCGAGTAGGCGCGCATGCACGCATAGACATCGGGATCGGCGAGCGGGTTTCCCCACTCCTCCCACTCGGCGACGGTCAACGGCAACTCGGGCCGCAGGATCGTGTTGAGCGCATCTACGAAGGGCACGGCTGCGTGCACGACTCGGTACAGTTCTGGCGCCTCGTTAAGCGCCGCACCCATGAGGAGCCCACCGGCTGAACCGCCTTCAGCAGCAAGGCGATCCGGCCCGACCCAACCCTGGTCGATGAGAGCTCGCGAGCAGTCGACGAAATCGTGGAAGGTGTGTGGCTTCGCCAACAACTTGCCATCGTCGTACCAGCCCCTCCCCAGTTCGCCACCACCGCGAATATGTGCGACGGCAAAAACAACACCGCGGTCCAGCAACGACAATCGCGCAGCCGAGAAATAGGGATCCATGGAAATCTCATAGGCGCCATATCCATAGATGAGTCCTGGATGAGTTCCATCTGGTGCGATATCCGCACGCCGCACCAGCGACACCGGCACCTGTACGCCATCGCGCGACTCGACCCACAACCGTTCCTCGCGGTACTGCTCCGGACGGTAGCCCGGCACGTCACGACGGTGCAGCAGTGTCATCTCCCCAGTGCTGACATCGACCTCATAGGTCGACCTCGGGAGCACATAGGACTCGAGGACCACCCGCAACGAAGTGGCTTCGTATTCCAGGTTCGCGCCCAAGCCGAGGGTGTAGACGTCCGGCTCGACCGCCAACTGCGGACCCAGCGTGTAACCGTCAGCATTCCGGGCAAGCAACCGGAGGGTGGCCAGGCCGGCATGCCTCATCGAGACGGCGGCGAAGGTCGAGAATGCGCTGACGCCAAGGAGTCGGTCGCCCTCTTGAGTGGTCAGATCGACCGGCTGCCAGTTGCTTCGTCCCGGGCTCTCTAACGGCGCCCAGGCCAAGTCGAAATCGACGCGATCAGCGTTGTGCACCACGAGAATTCGGTCACCGTCGACCTCCACGCCGTAGTCCAGCCCAATGGTGCGTGGCTCAACAATCCACGGCTGCCCTGTCGGGTCATCCAGGTCGAGCAACCGCACTTCGGTCGTGGTCCGAGATTCGGTGTAGATCTCCAACCAGCGTTCGTCCGCTGACTGATCGATGCCGACATTGAACAGTTCGTCGGGTTCCGCAAGCACTCGTACGTCGGTGTCTGCCGCTGCGCCCACCGTGTGCCGCCAGACCTCGTGGGCCCGCCATGCCTCATCGCGGCGGGTGTAGAAGATGTGCTGGCCGTCCCGGCTCCACACCAGTCCGAAGCCCACTCCATGCACCGAGTCATCGAAAACCTCGCCGGAGGCGATATCCCGCACCACCAGGTGATAGCGCTCATCGCCACGTTCGTCGAAGAGGAAGGCGATCCGAGACCCTGCCGGGTTCGGCTCAAGGCCACCGAGCTCGAAGAACTCCCGGCCGCCAGCCTCGAGGTTTCCATCAAGAAGCACCTGCTCGCCCTCGAGCACCGCGCCAGGCTTGGGCTCCGGTCGGGTCCCGGTGTCACGTACCCGGCAGTGCGCGTCGTACTGCGCACCAGCCGTCGTACGACTGAAATACCACCACTCGCCCTTGCGCGCCGGAAGGCTGACGTCAGTCTCCTGGATGCGTGCCTTGGTCTCCTCGAAGAGCGTCTGTGCTAGCGGCTCAAGATGAGCCGTGCGCGCAGCGGTGTACGCGTTCTCCGCACGCAAGTGGTCAAGCACGTCAGGGTCCTGCACACTGTCGCCACCAGCGGCCGTCAGCCAGTGATAATCGTCCGGAACAGACTCGCCATGGTGGGTTCGCTCGTGGGGTACGCGACGGGCAACGGGCGGGGTGGAATCAGCACGGGAAGTCACGCCCTAAACGCTATTCGTTGATGCCCGTCTGCTCGACACCGGCGCCCCCGGAACCACCGACGAGGCCACCGGTGGACCTCAAGGTCAGGCGGTCACCGATCGCCCAGCGCCTTGGATTCGGCCGGAGAAACGCTGCCGAAAACTCGGGTCCTTCGCACAGATGAACTCGATGTCATACCAGCCATCGCGCACCGTCCACCGCACCACTTCGACACGACCGCGGTGAACTTTGATCGTCCTGGATTTTCGCTGGTAGGCAAGGGAATTCACATCGAATACGACCTTGGAGTCGCGATCGTTGCGGATTCGAAATGCCAGCCTGGAACCGGTGACCCGAGGCTCAATCGTGGCCTTCGCGGCCGCACCAGATTCCGCACCGGTGGCTTCGAACCAGAACCGATCCGGCCCCTGGACGACCACATCCCAACGACCATCCACGGTAGGCAGCGTGACCTGTTCGCGCTGCCCAGCAGCGACGGTGCAGTGCACCGGTTCGGGCGCCTCGCCACCGAAGGGATAGATCGCATAGGGAGCGCTGGTCGATCCGTCGTTGCAAATCGTCACGGTGACCTTCCCGGCTTCCGCCTGCACGGTCGCGGTGCTGGCATACGGCGTGCGCCGGGCCGGCTTGTGGCCCGATTCCTGGTGCGGGATCGATTGCTTTTCCGGAGGATCCGGCTGCCACCGAGTGACCTTGGCCGGCACCTCCTTCGGCGCTTTCAACGACGGTGGACGGCCCGCACAGGTGAAGTCGAACGCCGAGGTCAGGTCCCCGGCAACCTGCCTTCGCCAGGCCGAAATATTCGGCTCCTTCACCCCGGTCCATCGCTCCAAGAACTGCAAGGCGGAGGTGTGATCTGCCAATGACGAGTCGACATGTCCACCGACGGTCCATGGGGACACGACCGTCATGGGCACCCGCGGCCCGAACCCGATCGGTCGTCCGTTGAACCAGTCGTCTCCATTCCCGCTGCTGGGACGTGGGGCCACCGGTGGCGGTACGTGATCGAAGTATCCGTCATTCTCATCGAAGTTGATGAACATCGCAGTCTTCGACCACGTCCGCTTATCTGAAGCCACGATGTCGAGAAGGTCATAAATGAGTCCGGCGCTGCCGACCGGAGTGGAGGCGCCCGGGTGCTCAGATAGAGCAGCGGTCGGCACGACCCACGTCACCTGGGGCAGAGATCCGCCAGCGATGTCAGCGGCGATCCGGGTCAACAACGTGCCGGGTCGGCTCCGATACATCCCTCGACTGAACAGGCTCTGCTCTCGCGAGGTCAGCGAGGCGCGGCCCTGTTCTAACTGCCGCAACAAGCGGTCCTGTTCGGCCGTTGACTTGCCTGATAGCGACTCATAGAACTCTTCCGTTGTCCGGAAAGGTCCATCAACTGCCTTCAGGACCTTGGCCCCAATGGCCTTGAAGGTTGCGAAGTACTCCACCGCGTTGTCGGTGAAGTTGTCCCACTCCTGATAGATCTGCCAGGACACTCCAGCGGTCTCAAGTCGCTCCGGATAGCAGGTCCAGTCATAGCCGGGATGGTCTTTGTTGTACGCGGCATTGGTCACCGCCCGCTTACCGTCTGCTTCCTGGCCGGTGGTCCCGGAGAAGAAGTAGTTGCGATTTGGGTTGGTCGACCCATAGACCGAGCAGTGATAGGCATCCAGGATCGTGAAGGTGTCTGCGAGTTCGTACTGCAACCCGATGTCCTGACGGTCGTAGAACGTCATGGAGCCCTTGCCCTTGTGAGGGACCCAGGCGTCCCACCATCCACGAGACCAGGCATCAGTGGCGTCCGTGAACCCGTGCGGGAGGTCGCTGAGATACTGAATGTCGGTCGCTGGTCGACCAGCCGCCTTCGCAGCCGCGCGCAGCGAAAATGGCAGCACGTCACCGCTTTGACCGGCCTGGCGCAGCACCGAGTCACCAGCCCGTCGACGTAGCGGGTTGCGATCGCCATAGCCGCGCACCCCTCGCAGCGTCCCGTAGTAATGGTCAAACGAACGGTTTTCCTGCATCAGCAGGATCACGTTCTCGATGGCGTCCAGCCCGCCCGCACGCATCGGAGTCGCCATCGCGCGGTGCACCGACGGCGGGAGAAACGACCCGAGTGCGGCAGTTCCGGCGGCCGCACCAGCGGTCTTGAACACCTGGCGGCGGGTAGCGCCTTCAGGAGAATCGTGTGAGGTCATGGCTACATGTCAGCCTGCGCAAGCAAACAAAGCATGTCTGTCAGGCTACTGCTCCGCCGACACCGGACCACGACTATTCGTTCACGACTATTCGTTGATGCCCGTCTGCTCGACACCGGCCACGATCCAACGCTGCAAAAAGAGGAACATCAGCAGCAGGGGAATCATCGACACCAGCGCAGCCATGAACATGCCATGCAGGTTGACCGATTGAGCGGTGACATAGGTCGACAGAGAAATCTGAACCGTCCACGAAGACTGGTCTTGACCGATGACCAGGGGCCACAAGAAGGCGTTCCAGGAACCAATGAAGGTGATCGTCGCGACGGCCGCAGCGAAGCCCCACGAGTTGGGAACCACGATGCGCCAGAACGTCTTCCACGGCCCGGCACCATCGATCTGGGCCGCCTCTTCAAGAGATTTCGGGAAGCCCAGGAAGTACTGCCGAAACAGGAAGGTCGCGAGCGCCTGAAACAGCCCGGGGATGATGAGACCGCGGAGGGTCGACACCCATCCCAACGTGGAGACCATGACAAAGGTCGGCACGAAGGTCACCGCTGCCGGGATCAGCAGGGTGGCCAACACGGTGTAGAAGACGGCGTTGGCATAACGCACGGGCGAGCGCGCCAGGCCATAGCCAGCCATGGCGGACACCAGCACGACACCGACGGTTTGGGTGACCGCGATGGCCATGGAGTTGACCATGCTGCGTGCCAACGGCACGGACTCGCTGGAGAAGACCTCGCTGAGGTTTCCCCACTGCGGTACGGCAGGGAACCAGTTCCACCCGTCGACCGCTGTAATCTCCTGCTCCGTGGAGAGCGCGTTGCGCACCAGAAGGTAGAACGGGATCAGGAAGATCAGGGTGAGCAGCGTCAGGATCACATAGCGCCCAATCGCGCCGCGCCGTTGACCGACGGTCAAGGTCGACATCAGTCATCGCCCCGCTTTCCGATCCCGGTGAGCTTGCCTTGGGCGAGCGCGAACAGTGCGATGATCAGCGTCAGGATCACGGCTCCTGCGCTGCCGTTGCCGAAGTCCTGACCATCTCCGAGCGCGGTGTAGTAGAGGTACACCAACGGCGGGCGCGCGTATGGCGGATATCCCCCGGTCGTCGACATGAGGTTGTAGAACTCATCGAACGCTTGGAATGCGTTCACCAACAGCAGGAGAAGCACGGCCGTCGAGGTCGCCTTCAACTGGGGCACGGTGATGTAGCGGAAGGCTTTCCACCCGACCGCCCCATCGAGGGCTGCTGCTTCGAAGAGCGCGGTCGGAATCCGTTGCAGCGCAGCGAGAAACAGCACCATGAAGAAGCCGATCTGCAGCCAGAGCCTGGCCGTGACAATGACCAACCAGTACCACGGCGGGTCGACCACAGACAGCCATGCCACCGGGTCCACACCGAAGATGCTGAGCCCGCTGTTGGCCGCCCCCGAGCTGACGCCGGAGAACAACGAGCCGCGCCAGATCAACGCAGCGACCACGTACGAGCACGCGGTCGGAAGGAAGAAGACCGATCGAAAGAAACTCTTTCCGCGCCGCACGCTGTGAATCAGGACGGCAAGGCCGAGAGACATCGCGAAGGTCGTCGGCACGATGAACGCGGCGAACACCACGAAGGTGCCCAGGCTCGACCGGAATGCCGGGTCTCCCAGCATCGTCGCGTAGTTGCGTAGCCCGACGAACTCGGTGGGCGTCACCGTGTTCCGCGCCTCAAAGAAGCTCAGATAGACGCTCCACAGAATGGGGACGATGACGAACGCCACCAACCCCACAAAGAATGGCCCTACAAAGATCCAGAACCATAGGTGCGGACTCTGCCGCCATCCGCGCTTGGCAGCCTGTGGTGCCGCCGGGCGGGCGGTCTCAGTCGTGGCAGTCATTGAGCCGGGGTCAGGCGATGCGCTTCAGGTCCCGGGTCACGATCTTGGCGACCGCGTCGAGTTCCTTCTTGGGGTTTGCGCCGTTGCGGATGATCTTGTCCACCGCGTCGCCGTATGCCGAGGACGACGTCGAGGCCCACAGCAGCGGAGTCTGCGGGTGGCCATAGTCCTGGACAAAGCGGGCGGCATCCTTCGCCGGTCCCTTGGAGAGACGGTCGGCCTTTGACACCAAGCTCTCCCGCGCGGGAATGTGCAGGCCGTACTTCGTCGCCCACTCCAACTGCTTGTCGGTCTGATCGACCCACAACCACTTCACGAAATCCTTGGCTGCTTCCTTCGATTTCGCCTTGGCGCTGACCGCTGCGGCATAGGCACCAACGGGCACGGACTGCTCGCCGCCGGAGCCACCGCTGGGGAACGGCACGACACCGAAGTCATCGCCGAGTTCCTTCTCTAGTGTGGGCAGCGTCCAGAGCCCAGTCCACTGCATCGCGGTGAGACCCTGAATGATCGCGGCGGGTTCGGACCAGTCGCTTGGCGATCCGAGCAGCAGGTTGCCACTCTTGAACAGGGTGGCGAACTTGCTCAACGCATCTGCGACATCATCGTTGGCGAAGTCGGGCTTGCCGTCCCTGATGTGCTCATGGCCCGTGGCCCACAGCACCGGACCGCTGACATTGCCCGCTCCACCGTCATTACCTAGGAACAGTCCTTTGACGTTCCCGGTGGTGAGCTTGCCTGCCGCAGTAACCAATTCATCGATGGTCTTTGGCGGTGTCACTCCCGCTTTCTTCAGCATGCTCTTGCGGTAGACGAGCAGTTGCATGTCGGCCACCTGAGGTATGGCGTACAGCTTCCCCTTGTATGTCATCCGCTCCAGGAGCGCTGGCGTGAAGTCTGACTTTGCATCCCCGAGGAGGTCAGACAGGTCAAGCACCTGCTTCCCGGTGATCATGTCGATTGTGGGGCCGTTGCCGTACTCGAAGATGTCGGGCCCTGTCGTGGTGAGGAGGGCGGACGCTGCCTTCTTGTCGTAGTCGCCGGGGATCCACGAGACCTTGACGTTGGCCTTGGAGTAATCCTCTGCGAACTTCTTCACGGCATCTTCGGTGCCGTCCTCGCCGTACTGGTGGTACCACTGCTTCACACGCGGGCCGCCACCGGAGTCGGAATCGGAGTCGCGGCCAGAGTTTCCTCCGCACGCCGCGAGCGCCGCGGTGGTCAACGCCGCACCCGTCAGGCTCAATGCGGTACGGCGGCTGGTGTGCAATGGCGCGACCATGGCGCGTTCTCCTCGAGGTGGCAGTGGATGCGGTCAACTAGGGAGCCTAGTCACGACTCACCCCGCGAAGAAGGACGTTCGCGGACGATGAGACAGCATGTGTTCCATACCGCGATTTTCGGAGGTTCTGACTCATGGCCATGCGCGTCATCACCCTTGGCACGGCGGGTGGCCCTCGGTGGTGGCCGCCGGTCCTCTCTGACTCACGGTGGGGAATTTCCACTGCCGTCGAAGTCGATGGGCGCGTCTATCTCGTCGACGTTGGCCACGGCGCAGGGCGGCAATTCACGCGAGCAGGTCTAGAGATGTCCGACCTCGGCGCGGTCTTTCTGACGCATTTGCACTCCGACCACACCACCGATCTGGCCAATCTTGCGCTGTTTGGCCTGTTCACCATGTCGGCGACGTCGAAACCGGTTCCGATCATTGGCCCTGGAGACCGGGGCGCGCTGCCCCCAGTCTCCCCGCTGGCAACGGTCCCTCCGGATCCCGTTGCGCCGCATCGACCCACGCCGGGGACGGCGGACCTCTTCCGCCTCTTGATGGAAGCGCACGCCACCGACCTCAATGACCGAGTCCTCGACGCACTGCGTCCCAACCCGCAGCACCTCTTCGCGGCCCAGGACATCGTGATCCCACCCGAGGTTGGATTCGACGCCAACGCATGCCCTACGCCCGCCATGCAGCCGTTCACAGTCTTCGAGGATGACCGGATTCGGGTGGACGCGACCCTGGTGGAGCATCCGCCGATCGCTCCCGCCTATGGCTTTCGCCTTACGAGTGAGCACGGCTCGGTCGCGATCTCCGGGGACACCACGCGTACCGACAACATGGTGCGCCTCGCCCAGGACGTCGATCTACTGCTGCACGAAGCCATCAGTTTTGAGTGGGTGGAGGGTTTGTATGCCGACCGCACCGATGCCACCTCCCGCGCCTCGGTGAGCCATCACCGGCGGTCGCATACGAGTGTCACGGACGCTGTTGCCGTGGCCGAACAGGCGGGCGCTGGCTCCCTAGCCTTGCACCACCTGGTTCCGGGTAACCGTGATACCGACCTGTGGCGCGCCGCGACGGCAGGCGCATCACTCCCTGTCCTTATCCCCGATGATCTGGACGTTCTACCGATCGGACGTACGCCGCCGGTGACTTGTTGACACCCACCAAGCAGGTCGGCCCGAGCAGCACTCAGGCTCAAGCGCGAGGTCGACGGCAGAATTTCTGTCTATGCGCTGCACAAAGTACGGCTGCTGACCCAGCGTGGCAGGCTTTCAGCATGCAACTGGACGACTCACGAATTCTGGTCATCGGCGGCGGAGGGGCCGGCATCGGCAGGGCGTGTACCCGCCACCTCAGCACCGCGGGCGCTTCGGTGGCCATCGCCGACCTTGCGCCCGGCCGGGCGCAGGAAGCGGCGGACGAGGTCAACTCGAGCGGGGGCACTGCTGTCGCGCTGAGCGGCGACGTCCGTGACCGCGAACAGCTCACCGGGTTCGTCACCGACACCGTCCGCACGCTCGGCGGACTTGATGCGCTCGTCACCGTGGTGGGTGGACAGGTGGCGTTCGTACCGGCCGTGCCATTGCACGAGATGACCGACGAGGACTGGGACACGGTCTACGAGCTGAACCTGCGGTACGTCGCCCGGGCGGTCCGCGCGGTGCTTCCGGTCCTGCGCGAGCAAGGTACGGGCGGGGCGATCGTAAGCGTCGGCTCGGTGACCGGACTCACCGCCGCACCACGCCAGGCGGCGTACGGCGTCATGAAAGCCGGCCTGATCAGCCTCGCCCGCACCGTCGCGGCGGAGTACTCCGCCGAACAGATCCGGATGAACGTCGTCGCCGCCGGTGCCATCGCGACAGCGGTCAGCGGGAACAGCACATTGGAGACCGACGAGATCCCGCTCGGCCGACTCGGTCGGAGCGAGGAAGTCGCGGAGGCGGTGGCCTATCTCGTGTCAGACTCGGCTGCCTACATCACCGGTCAGGCGATCACGATCGACGGCGGTGCCAGCACTCGTGGGCCGTTCGGCTGAACGGGCGGCCGCCTAACGACCCACCAAGCAGGTCGGTCCGAGCAGCGCCTTGAGGTCGCCGTACAACGACGGGGACACCGTCACGCGGTGGTCATCTCCCAGTTTGAGCGTCACCGAACGTCCGGGCTGAGTCAGTTTGAGATGGACCTCCGTCGCCCCCGGGTGCTCCCCCAGGACGCTCTTGAGTCGTTCGGCCAAGCCGTTCGTCGCGCGCATCGCCTGCATCGACAACACAACCGGCCCCTGCGGCCCATCGTGAATCTCTGGGAGAGTGAGCTCCATGGCGTTGAGCGCGACCGTCTCATCGCGCTTGTTGACGCGGCCCTTCACCACGCACACCGCGTCCTGGGTGAGCATCGTGGAGACGGTCATGTAGGTCGAGGGGAAGAACAAGCACTCGATGGCGCCCTCGAGGTCCTCCACCGTGGCGATAGCCCACAGATCGCCCTTCTTGGTCCGTTTGACCTGCAGCCCGGTGATGAGCCCGGCGATCGTGACCGTCGCGCCATCGGGTGGGCTGTCCTCGCCGTTCAGGCGTGAGATCGAGGTATCGGCATGCTGCGACAGCACATGCTCGATGCCAAACAATGGGTGATCGGAGACGTACAGCCCGAGCATCTCCCGCTCGAAGGCGAGCAAGGTGTGCTTGTCCCACTCGATATCGGGAATCGACGGTAGTGCCGCCAGGTCGATGCCCGGCTGATCATCACCGAACCCACCAAACAGGCTGTCCTGACCGATCGCTTCGGCGCGCTTTTCATCGACGAGAGCGTCGACGTACTGCTCGTGGATCTGCACCAAACCCTGTCGTGGGTGCTTCAGATCATCGAATGCGCCTGCCTTGATGAGCGATTCGATCGTGCGCTTGTTGCAGACGACTGCCGGGCACTTGCGCAGGAAGTCCTCAAAGGAGGTGAACCGCCCCTTCTCTTCACGGGCCTTCTTGATCGCCTCCACGACGTTGTGCCCCACATTGCGGATGGCCGCCATGCCGAAGCGGATGTCCTCGCCCACCGCGGCGAACTCCGAGACAGACTCATTGACATCAGGTGGGAGCACCTGGATGCGCATGTGCCGGCACTCACCGAGATAGATCGCCGACTTGTCCTTGTCGTCCCGCACCGAGGTCAGCAGCGCGGCCATGTATTCAGCCGGGTAGTTGGCCTTCAGGTAGCCGGTCCAGTAGGACACCAGGCCGTACGCCGCCGTGTGCGCCTTGTTGAACGCGTAGTCGGAGAACGGCACGAGCACGCCCCACAGCGCCGCGATCGAGGCCTCGTTGAAGCCCTTAGCCTTCATCCCCTCGGAGAAGGGGATGTATTCGGCGTCGAGGACTTCCTTTTTCTTCTTGCCCATGGCCCGGCGAAGCAGGTCCGCGTTGCCGAGTGTGTAGCCCGCCAACTTCTGCGCGATCTCCATCACTTGCTCCTGGTAGATGCACAAACCGTGCGTATCTCCCAGGATCGGGTCGAGCGCCTCAATCATCTCCGGCTGCAGCTTGCCCTCTAGCTGCGGGTCGAGCGGGGTCGGTGTCTGCTTGCCGTTCTTGCGCAAGGCGAAGTTGGTATGGGCGTTGACGCCCATCGGACCGGGGCGGTAGAGCGCGAGCGCCGCCGAAATGTCCTCGAAGTTGTCTGGCTGCATCAACCGCAGCAGTTGGCGCATGCCTCCACCATCGAGCTGGAAGACGCCGAGGGTGTCACCTCGGCCCAGGAGCTGGTAGGTCGCCCGATCATCGAGCGTCTTGGTCAACTCGTCGAGATCGATCGTCTCTCCGCGGTTTTCTTTCACGTTCCACAGCGCGTCGTCCAGGATGGTGAGATTGCGCAGGCCAAGGAAGTCCATCTTGACCAACCCGAGCGCCTCGCACGTCGGATAGTCGAACTGCGTGATGACCTGGCCGTCCTGCAACCGGCGCATGATCGGGATGACCTCGATCAGCGGCTCGGACGACATGATGACGCCCGCGGCGTGCACACCCCACTGCCGCTTCAGCCCTTCCAAGCCCTTGGCCGTCTCGACAATCTCACCAAGGTGGGTTTCGGTTTCGACCAGCGCTCGGAACTCATTGCCCTCGGCATGGCGCGGGTGCGCAGGATCGTAGATCCCCGAAAGTGGCACCCCCTTGCCCATCACGTCTGCGGGCATCGCCTTGGTGAGTTGCTCACCAACCGCAAACGGGTGACCCATCACGCGAGAGGCGTCCTTGACCGCCTGCTTGGCCTTGATCGTGCCGTACGTGACGATCTGCGCGACTCGCTCGTCGCCGTACTTCTCGGTGACGTACTGGATTACCTCGCCGCGACGGCGCTCGTCGAAGTCGACGTCAAAGTCAGGCATCGACATGCGCTCGGGGTTGAGGAATCGCTCAAAGATCAGTCCGTGGGGCACCGGGTCCAGGTCAGTGATCCCCATGGCGTACGCACACATTGAGCCAGCACCCGAACCACGCCCAGGGCCTACCCGAATGCCGTTGTCCTTGGCCCAGTTGATGAAGTCGGCGACCACGAGGAAGTAGCCGGGATATCCCTTCCCAAGGATGACCTCGGTTTCGTAGTCGGCCTGCTCTTGCGCATAGGTGGGCACACCGTCTGGGAAGCGCGCGCGCAGCCCGGAGTTGACCTCCTTGATGAACCAGGACTTCTCGTCCTCCCCTTCCGGCACGGAGAAGCGCGGCATGTAGCGCCCTTCGCCCTCGAGGAAGTTCACCTCGCAACGCTCGGCGATCAGCAGCGTGTTGTCGCACGCTTCTGGGAAGTCCGACCACAACTCGCGCATCTCGGCCGCGGACTTCAGGTAGTAGCCGTCCCCGTCGAAGGCAAACCGGTCTGGGTCCAGCAGGGTCGAGCCGGACTGAACGCACAGCAATGCGCCGTGCGCCTTGGCGTCCTCCTGCCGGGCGTAGTGCAGGTCGTTGGTCGCCACCAGTGGCAACCCAAGTTCCTTGCCGAGCTTGAGCAGGTCGTCCTTGACCCGCTTCTCCACCGAGACCCCGTGGTCCATCAACTCCAGGTAGTAGTTCTCTGCCCCAAAGATGTCGCGAAACTCGGCGGCCGCTGCCACGGCTAGGTCGTACTGACCCAACCGCAGGCGGGTCTGCACCTCACCCGACGGGCATCCGGTGGTCGCGATCAGGCCCCCGGCGTACTGATGGAGCAACTCCCGGTCCAGTCGCGGCCACTTCGCATAGACCTGGTCCAACGAAGCTTGGGAGTCGAGCTTGAACAGGTTGTGCATGCCGGAGTTGTTGCGTGCCAGCAATGTCATGTGGGTGTAGGCACCGCCACCGGAAACGTCGTCCCGCTTGCTTGCCCGGTCGCCGCCCCACTTCACCCGAGTCTTATCGGTGCGATGTGTGCCCGGCGTGACGTATGCCTCCAGGCCGATGATCGGCTTGACCCCGTATTTCTGGGACTTCTTCCAGAACTCGTAGGCGCCAAAAAGGTAGCCGTGGTCGGTCATCGCGATGGCCGGCATGCCCATCTCGGCGGCTACTTCAAACATGTCGTCAATGCGCGCAGCACCGTCCAACATCGAGTATTCGGTGTGGTTGTGCAGGTGGACGAAGCTCTTCCCGGTCATCGCCGCTGAGTCTACGTCCGAGGTCCGACACTGCCCGCCCCGCCGGTCGAGACCCCGCCACATCGAGACCACCCACCACGGGTCTCGACACGGCCTCGGCTAACGCCTCGACCGGCTCGACCGACGTTAGATGGGACCGCTCGACCGGCTCGACCGGCGCCGAGCCACACAACGCTGGTCGAGTAGGCGGGAACGCAGTGACCCGCCGTATCGAGACCACCTCACCACGGGTCTCGACACGGCCTCGGCTCACGCCTCGACCGGCTCGACCGACGTTAGATGGGACTACTCGACTGGCTCGACCGGCGCCGAGCCACACAACGGCGGTCGAGTAGGCGGGAACGCAGTGACCCGCCATATCGAGACCACCCACCACGGGGTCTCGACACGGCCTCGGCTCACGCCTCGACCGGCTCGACCGACGTTAGATGGGACTACTCGACTGGCTCGACCGGCGCCGAGCCACACAACGCTGGTCGAGTAGGCGGGAACGCAGTGACCCGCCGTATCGAGACCACCTCACCACGGGGTCTCGACACGGCCTCGGCTCACGCCTCGACCGGCTCGACCGACGTTAGATGGGACTACTCGACTGGCTCGACCGACGTTGGGTGGGACTGCCCCACCGGCGTGAGATGGGACTGCTCGACCGGTGGGAGGTGTGCCCCTCAGGTGAGGTCGCGGATGCGGTCCAGCGCGTGCTGCAGGTCGTCCGGAAGTTCGCTGACGTAGGTCACCCGCTCACCCGACCCCGGGTGGTCAAAAGACAGTTCCGTTGCCTGTAGCCACTGGCGGGCTAGTCCGAGCTTCTTAGCCAGAGTCGGGTCTGCGCCGTACAGCGGATCTCCGACGCAGGGATGGTGAAGCGCTGCCATGTGGACGCGAATCTGATGAGTGCGCCCGGTCTCTAGGTGAATCCGCAGCAGGGACGCGCGGCGGAAGGCCTCGACCAACTCGTAGTGAGTCACGCTCGCTCGCCCTGAGGTCATCACGGCGAATTTGTAGTCACCACCGGGGTGGCGTCCGATCGGTGCATCGATCGTGCCGACGATGGGATCAGGTAAACCCTGCACCAACGCGTGGTAGGTCTTCTCAACGGTCCGATCACGGAAGGCCTGCTTCAAAACCGTGTATGCCCGCTCCGACTTCGCGAGCACCATCAGGCCACTGGTCCCCACGTCGAGGCGTTGGACAATCCCCTGGCGCTCCGCAGCCCCGGAAGTAGAGATCCGTTTGCCCGCCGCCACCAGACCGCTGACCACATCGGGCCCATCCCAGCCGACGCTCGGGTGCGCGGCGACGCCAAGCGGCTTGTCGACCACGATGATCTCGCTGTCCTCATGCACGATCCGCAGTCCTGGCACTTCAACCGGTTTGACCTGCGCCTGCCGCGGTCCGAGCCGGTCGGGCATCTGGACCTCAAGCCACTGGCCCGCGGAGACTCGATCGGACTTACCTACCACTCGGTGGTCGACGGTGATGGCACCCTCGGCCGCGATCTCCGCCGAGCGCGTACGCGACAGCCCGAGCAGCCTCGCGACCGCCGCATCGACGCGTTCACCTTCGAGCCCGTCCGGGACGGGCAGCGCCTTCACCTCACCCATCAGGGGCGATCCTTGCGGTCGCTGTCGCTCTCTTCGAGCTCACTGTCCTGACTGGGCTGGTCCAAGTCTTCAGAGTCCTCGGTGTCCTCATCGCTAGTGATCCGCGTGCCGTCAATATTGATACCGACAAAGGCCAGGATGCAGATCAAACTGGCGGCACTCACGATGCACGTGTCAGCCACGTTGAAAATCGGAAAGTCGATCACCGGGAATCGGGTGAACTGCAGGAAGTCGACGACATGGCCCTGGCCGCCGCCCGGCTCGCGGAAGAACCGATCCGTGAGATTGCCGAGGGCGCCTCCGATCAACAAGCCGAGCGCTGCGGCCCACCCACGGCTGCGCAGCCGGCGCGCCGCCCAGATCGTGGCGGCGATCACCACGATCGCCACGATCGTCAGGAGCCAGGTGGCATTGGTGGCCAGCGAGAACGCGGCCCCGGGATTGGACGTACGACGCAACTGGATGAGCGGAATCGGGAAGTCTTGGGCGACCCCGAACTCCAGGTTGGCGACAACCCAGGCCTTGGTGCCCTGGTCGAGGGCGTAGGAGCCGAGCGCGATCAGCGCCAGCACCACCACCAATCGGGTCGAACGAACCGGTGGGCCGGCGTCCGCCCGGGCGGTTGTCGATGCTGGATCGGGGTTCAGTGTCGCTCCTGCTCCTGTTTGCATGTCACGCACAGTGTCGCACGTGGCTGAGCCTGCAATCGCAACTTCCCAATCGGCTTGCCACAGCTCTCACACACGCCATAGGTGCCCTCTTCAATGGCCTGCAGTGCCCGCTCGTTCTGCTCCAGCATCGCCCGCGAATTGAGCGCGACGGTGAGCTCCTGCTGACGCTCAGAAGTCTTCGCGCCAGTGTCGACATCGTCGTCGCCCGACCCTTCGCCGCTGTCGCTCATGAGTTGCTGGATATCGCTCTCGATGCCCGCGAGTTCAGCCTGCAGATGATCTCGCTGTTCGAGCAGTTCAGCGTTGACGGCCTCGAGCTCCGCTGACGTCCACGGCGCCTCGTCTGACCGTACGCGCAGCGCGGCGGCCTTCTTGGGTGTTGATCGCTTCTTGGCGCCAGAACTTCCCTTCGCGGAAGCCGTGCTGGCTGGTGTTTTCTTCGCCGCGCTCTTCTTGGCCGCGGCAGCCTTCTTCGGTGCAACCATGGGCTCCCTTTCAGACGACATCTGATGTGCGCCCGAAACGGCGTGGGCGTAGGCGTACCGGGGCGACAATAGGCGACCAAAGCCCCGGGAACAACGAACGCCCCGCCCAAATTTCGGGCGGGGCGTTGCTGGTGAATCGATTACTGGCCGTTGTTGTCGCCCGACTTCTTGTCGTCGGGGTCGGCCTTCATGTTCTCGAGGAAGCTCATCTGGTCGCCCAGGAAAGACTTCAACTTGCCGCGGTAGTCCTTCTCAAAGCCGCGCAGTCCCTCGATATCGCCGTTGAGGCGGTCTCGCTCGGTCGTGAGTTGCCCGATGATCGTCGACTTCTGACCCTCGGCCTCACGGACCAAAGTCGTGGACTTCTCCGTGCCTTCCTTGATCAGGCGGTCGTGCTCAGTCTGGCCGGTCGAGATCAACTCATCGTGCTTCTTCTGACCAGTGGAGACGAGTTCATCGTGCTTCTTCTGACCGGTAGTGACGAGTTCATCATGCTTCGACTGACCGGTCCGAATGAGCTCGTCGCGCTTGGCTGTGGCCTCACCGACGACCTTCTCGCGGTAGGTCTCGCCCTCGCCGACCAGACGGTCCTTGGTCTTCTGACCTTCGGACACGTGCTCGTCGTGCAGACGCTGCGCCAGGGCAATCACGCCAGCGGCATTGTCGCCACCCTGAGAGTCGCGTGCCGCGTGAGCAGCCACCGCGCCAGTGCCCGCACCCACCACACCGGCTGCAGCAGCCGGGACGGTCGAGCCACCCTGGCTAGACCCGCCGGAATGAGCGCCACCAGCGTTCTGGTCTGGCTGACTCGCCACTGCCGCCGGAGCAGCCGCAGCCGCCGCCGGAGGCCGCTGCTCAGCCGCGGCCTGCGCCTCAGCGGCACGCTGCTTGGCCTGCTTCTCAGCGGCCTGGGCCTTCTCAATATCAGTCCGTACGGACGCGAGCTGACTCTCAGCCTGGGCCTGGGCCTGCTTAGCGGCATTGGCCGCCTCCTCAACGCGGGCAGCCTCGGCCTTCACTGCGCTGAGTCGTTCTTGGGCTGCCTTGACCTCGGCCGGATCAGGAGCTCCGCCAGCAGCAGCGCCAGGAGCTGGCACTGGAGTCAGGCCGGGCACAGTGGCGGCACCAGACGTCGGGGCGCTCGCGCCTTCGCGTCCGGTGAGGCCCTTGCTGCGACGGCAATCCTCTAACTGGCTGGTGAGCTTCTCATTCTCAGCGTTCAGTCGACGCAGCTCTACGACGACGTCGTCTAGGAAGTCGTCAACCTGGCTTTCGTCGTATCCACTACGACCAAAGCTCTTGGGTCGACCGAATTCCTTTGTCACCACGTCTTCTGGCGTCAACGCCATGTGTGCTCACCTCGGTAACGATGGTGCAGTGCAGATCCCGGCAGCCCCAGCCTGCCGATCGATCCACACCACAGAAACAAACTGTCGGCGGTCATGTTAGGAGACCTAGCGTCAAAGTGACAGCCAGCATCAGGATCAGGAATCCCAGATCCAGGCTGATCTGCCCGATTCGCAGCGGCGGAATGACCCGTCGCAGCGCTTTGAGAGGCGGATCCGTGGCGGTATAAACCACCTCGGCGACCACCAGCACGACTCCACGTGGCTGCCAATCTCGAGCCAGCACCTGCACCCACTCCAGGACGAGCCTGGCGATCAACAGAATGAGGAAGAGATATAGCAGCAGCGCGAGCAGCGCGCGAACAGCCTCCATGGGACCAGTGTCGGTCATGCCACTCCGGACGCATCCGGCGGGGCATGATCATCCGAATTCAGCTCTGGTTGAACAGAACTCGGGCGTTCTTGGATGCCTGGCCACTTTGCGATGCTACCTCAACAGTGGTCGGCGAGAGCAGGAACACCTTGCTGGTGACCCGCTCAATCGTGCCGTGGAGACCAAACACCAGACCGGCGGCGAAGTCGACGAGCCGCTTGGCGTCGTTGTCATCCATGTCGGTGAGATTCATGATGACCGGAATGCCCTCACGGAAGCTCTCGCCAATCGTCTTGGCCTCGTTATAGGTGCGCGGGTGGATCGGCATGATGCGGTTCATCCCGGCGACCTCCGAGTGGGACATCTCACGAACAGAATGTGGCGCCGAAGCCCGGCGCGGGAGCGGAGTCACCTCGGCAGGAATTTGCTGCTCGGGTGCGTACTCATCGTCGTGACGAGCATCACCGTGCGGGCCCTCGTCCTCGTAGTAGTCGTCGTACGCGTCATCCCCGCGACGGTATCGGTCATCGGGGTATGCCGGATCTACCTCGGCCAGGCCGAGGTATTCCATTGTCTTGCGCAGCGCGCCGCCCATCGTCCGCTCTCCTTGGATGGTCTTTCTGACGCCGTTCTGCCGTCAGCACTTGCTTTGGAGATATCCACAAAACCCGGTCCGGAGGCCTTGTGTCGATCTGCGTCCCGACGCTACCGCTGCTGAGGGCGAGATCCGAGGATTGCGCTCCCGACACGCAGGTGTGTCGCACCAGCGGCCACTGCTTCTTCCATATCCCCACTCATGCCAGCCGACAGCCAGGTGGCGTCTGGATACTCGCGGCGCAGGTCCGAACCCAACGCCGCCAGGCGATCGAACGCTGGTCGTGGACTCTCCCCCAGCGGCGCCACAGCCATCAGACCCCGCAACCGCAGCCCCTCCAGCGAGGCAATCTGCTCGGCGAGCTCCGGTAGATCGGCTGGCTGGACACCGCCGCGGCCTTCATCGGTGCCTTGCAGATCAACCTGAAGCGTGATGTCCAACGTTTTGCCCCGCTCGCTCGCACCGCGCGCCAGCGCCTTAGCCACTTTGAGCCGGTCAACGCTCTGCACGACATCCGCGTAACCGGCGATGGCCGAGGCCTTATTGCTTTGCACTTGGCCGATGAAGTGAGCGCGGATGGCGGAGCGCACCTGCGGGTCCACCTCTGCCAGTTTGTCGGCGGCCTCTTGATGGCGGTTCTCTCCGACTTCAGTGACGCCGAGTCGCACCAGGCTGGTCAGGTCTGCGGCAGGAAAAAACTTGGTGACCACGACCAGGGTGACCTCGTGAGGAGAACGCCCGGCCACAGTGCAGGCATCGGCAATGCGATCGAGCACGTCCTGGAGTCGGCGGGCGAGTTCAGCCTCTCGATCTGTCATTTCGGCGCACCCGGCACGGACCGGAGCACCACGACCCCAGCGAATCGACCGGTCTGCCGCTGGCCACGGTAGGAATAGAGGTCGTCCCGCTCGCGAGTGCAGCCCGGCACCCACGTGACCGGAACCTTCGCCTGCTTGAGCTGTTCAACCACCCCAGCGGCTACGTCGATGGCCGGAGTGCCCGTCCAACTGACCGTGCGAGAACTCGGCGCTTCGTGCGCCGCCTCGTCGCGCATATCGGCAGGGACCTCGTAGCAACGACCGCAGACAGATGGCCCGACGACCGCGCGTGGCGCGACCGCGCCCAGCTCGCGCATTCGAGACAGAGTTGCCGGGACGACGCCTTTGACCATGCCGGGACGCCCCGCATGTACTGCAGCGACAACACCGGACTCAACGTCGGCTAATAACACCGGGGTGCAATCCGCGACGAGGACAGCGAGCGCCAGATCAGGAGTGGTCGTGAGGACGCCGTCACCCGGCGGCACGTCTTCGCCCGGGCCACGCGCCACCCACGCCTGGTCTCCGTGGACCTGATTCATCCACACGATGCGGTCGGTCTCGACATCAACGGCGTCCGCGAGCGTCCGTCGATTGGTCTCGACCGATGCGGGATCGTCGCCGACGTGGCCGCCGAGGTTGAAACCGTCATACGGCGCTTGACTGACGCCACCTTCGGCGTTGGTGAGGTAGAGGTCGACGGCGTGGTCGCTCGACCCAGTCCAGCGCTCGTGCCAGGCAATCACGAGAGGTCCACCCGGACCTGGGTCACTTCAGGAAATCAGGGACGTCCAGGTCGTCCTTGTCATCAAAAGTGACCTCACGGGGCGGTCGAGCAACCTGACCCTGCTGAACCCGCCCAGGCTCCTGGCGTGGCTGGTCCTGGGTGGGCGTGGCGTCCTCGTCGCTCCCGCGTTGCGGTTCCTGCGCCTCGCGCTGCGCCGGGGCTGCCGTGCCGCTCTGCTGTTGGCCTCGTGCCGGTGCGTTGTCCCGGCCCGAGGAGGCGTTCTGCGCCGGAGTTGCTGCGGGCTCAGGGGTACGCGCCGGTGCCGCCGCACTCGACCCTGCCTGCTGAGTCGCCTGGGCGCCTGCAGACGGCGCCTTCGGGCCGCCCTGGATCTGGCCTAGGGCACGATCGTCCTGACGCTTCTGAGGAGAGCCTCCGTCGAAGCCTGCGGCGATCACGGTCACGCGGACCTCGTCGCCCAGCGCGTCATCGATGACCGCACCGAAGATGATGTTGGCCTCTGGGTGCGCTGCTTCTTGCACCAGGCGAGCGGCCTCATTGATCTCGAACAGGCCGAGGTCGGAGCCGCCCTGGACGGACAGCAATACGCCATGTGCACCGTCGATGCTGGCCTCCAGCAGCGGCGAGGAGATCGCCAACTCGGCGGCCTGGACGGCGCGGTCTTCACCGCGGGCCGAGCCGATACCCATCAGCGCCGACCCGGCGCCTTGCATGACGGACTTCACGTCGGCGAAGTCGAGGTTGATCAGACCTGGGGTGGTGATCAGATCCGTGATGCCCTGCACACCCGAGAGCAGTACCTGGTCGGCGCTGCGGAAGGCGTCCATCATCGACACGTTGCGGTCGCTGATCGAGAGCAGTCGGTCATTGGGGATGACAATGAGCGTGTCGACTTCTTCGCGCAGCGACTCGATGCCGAGGTCGGCCTGGTTCGCGCGGCGGCGACCTTCAAAGGTGAACGGACGCGTCACGACACCGATCGTCAGGGCGCCGAGACCCCTGGCGATCTTGGCGACGACCGGGGCGCCGCCGGTGCCGGTGCCACCGCCCTCACCCGCGGTCACAAAGACCATATCCGCGCCCTTGAGGACTTCTTCAATCTCTTCGGAGTGGTCTTCGGCGGCTTCCTTGCCGACCTCCGGGTCAGCGCCAGCGCCCAGACCGCGAGTCTTCTCACGGCCCACGTCGAGCTTCACGTCTGCGTCGCTCATCAGGAGTGCCTGCGCGTCGGTGTTGATCGCGATGAACTCCACGCCCTTGAGGCCGACCTCGATCATCCGATTGATGGCATTGACGCCACCGCCGCCGATACCGACGACCTTGATGACGGCCAGGTAGTTCTGGGGTGTGGTCACGGGGAGGAGGCCTTTCGGATACGCGAGGGAGGTCGAGTGCTCGACCTCAAGGAGAGCAACAAGGTGCGGGCGCGAACGCCCACCAGATCATGCCGCGCGGACGGACAACACCAAAGGTGCGACACGCACCGCCTCGCCACGATCAGGCTCCCCGCACCCTACGCGACCGGACGCATCGATGCACGAGTCTCGACCTCAGGTTCAGGTGCACGGTGTGGTCTAGGTCAACACAGGACGCTTCGGAGTTCGGAGGTCCAAGAGGCTTCCGTCATCCTTCTTCGCAATCGGCCGCATCGTGGCGAGCGACTTCGCCTTGACCTTGGAATCAGAACTGTCGCCCCAGGCGACCTTCAATCCGCCAATCGTGAAGGTGATGTGCCCGATCGAAGACAGGCGCACATCAGTCACTTGATCGCGATCCTGAGCTGGGATTGCCCCCATGACGGTCGCGACCTGTGCCACATCTTTGACGTTCGCTCCGGGCCCTTTGAGCGTGACCACGGGCAAGCCCTTGGCCGTGTCCTTGGTGGCGGCGGCGAATGCGGTTCCTTGCGCGTCGACCAGTCGTCGCGTCTGCCCGTTATCGACGACGACGACTGCGATGCGGGGCCGGACCGCAATGCTCACGGTTCCCAGCAGCGAACGGGTGACCTGCGCCGAGGACACCTCGGGAATGTTCTCGACGCGTTGCTGGACCACGGCGGTATCCGTCCGCACCACGGGCTGACCCACGACGTCGTCGGCGACATTCCGCACGCTGCTGGAGAGCCCCTTGTCGGCACCGGTGACCTCAACCGAACGCACGGCGAAGACCGGGCTAAAGACCACCAGCCAGACCAGGAGAGCCGCGATCACCAGGGCACCGATCACCAGTCCGCGGCGACGCATCGACGCCGACCGCAAGTCAGCGGCCCGAGCCGTGAAGCGCGCATGCGGCTGGGTCCGACTGGACGTCGCGGGCTTCATGACAGGTCCGCCACTCGGCGCTCCAGCTGGTCAAGAATGCGCGGACCGAGCGCCGTGACATCTCCGGCCCCGACGGTCAGGACCAGGTCGCCTGAGCGGGCAATTTCGGTTACCGCGTCGAGGGCATCCTGGTGGTCGGCCGCAAACGTCGCCCCGGGCACCTGATCGCTGACCAGCCTCCCCGTGACCCCGGGAACTGGCTGCTCCCTGGCGCCGTAGATGTCCAGCACGACCGCATGATCCGCCAGGCATAGCGCCGCGGCGAGGCCATCGGCCGCGTGCTGGGTACGGGAGTAAAGATGCGGCTGGAAGACCACGATGAGTCGGCCCTGGTCGCGGAGCGCAAGCCCGGTGCGTACGACGGCCTCCAGCTTGCCGGGGTTGTGCGCATAGTCATCGACCACCCGGATACCCGCGGCCTCGCCCCGAGGTTCGAACCGACGGGAGGTGCCGCGAAAGTCGGCGAGCGAAGCGGCGACCTGCTTCGCGTCAAGCCCAAGGCCCCTCGTGAGCGCAGCCACCACACCCGCAGCGTTCAGCACGTTATGCGCCCCTGGAACGTTCAAGGTCAAGTCAAGGTCGATGCCATCGAGGTGCAACGTGGCATCCTGCCGGAAGCCGTCCGAGCGCTCCTGGACGATGCGCACATCGCTGGGCTCGCGGCCGTACGTGATCACCCGCCCTCCCCCTGCGTGATGGCGCGTCGCCAAGTCTCGGCTGCCGGCGTCATCGGCGCAGGCCACCAGAAGTCCATCGGTTGAGATCGTCTCGGCGAACTGCGCATACGCCCCGTGCAGACGCTCGCTCGTGCCATAAAAATCGAGATGGTCGTCGCGCACATTGGTCACGATGGCGACATCAGGGCGATAGACGACGAACGAACCATCGCTCTCGTCGGCTTCGACGACAAAGACCGAGCCGTTCCCGGGCATGGCGTTGGCGCCAAGGCCAGCAATGTCAGCGCCAATGGCGTACGACGGGTCCGCTCCACATCCACGCAACGCCACCGTGGCCATCGCGCTCGTGGTGGTTTTGCCGTTGGCCCCCGCCACGGCCAAGCCGGAACGGTCCGCCATCAGCATCGCCAAGCCCTGGGAACGGTGCAGCACCGTTAATCCTCGTCGACGGATCTCCCGCAACTCGGGGTTGTCTTCGGCAATGGCCGACGACACGATCACGAGCGCATCATCGGGAAGTTCGGCGACATGGTCGGCGCTGAAGCCGACATTGATGGTCGCCCCGGCCCCGCGCAGCGTGGCCAACACCGCGACATCCTGCCCGTCCGTTCCAGACACGGTGAGGCCGCGGGCGAGGAACAGTCGAGCCACTCCGGACATCCCGCTACCGCCGATCGCCAACAAGTGAACTGCGGTGATGGCGCCGACCTGCGGCAATCGGGCCGCGAAGTCGAAGCGATCGTTGGTCCCGTCAGCGGCCACGTTGCCCTCCTGGCAACTCCTCATCGACCACCGTGGCGATTAGGTCGACGAGACGCTCATCGGCATCCCGGTAGCCATGCTGCTCCGCCGCGGCCGACATGGTTGTGAGTCGGGCACTGTCCAGCACCAGCGCTGGCAGCTCGCGCTGGACCCAGTCCGCAGTCAGATCGTCGTTGTCGACCAGGATCGCTCCCCCGGCGGTCACGACGGCGTCGGCGTTGCGACGCTGCTCCCCATTGCCGATCGGCAACGGTACGAACACGGCCGGAAGCCCGCAGGCCGACGTCTCGCAGACCATATTGGCGCCCGATCGGGTCACCACCAGATCCGCGGCGGCATAGGCCAGGTCCATGCGATCGCAGTACTCGCGCACGACGTAGCGCGGCTCTTGAGGTGCTCCCGGCGAGACCGCAAAGCCCTTCCCTGTGCCGGTGACGTGCAGCACCTGGATGCCGGCCGCGCGCAACTCGTCCACGCTGCGCTCGAAGGCGGAATTGAGCTGTTGGGCTCCCAAGGACCCCCCGGTCACCAGAACCGTTGGGCGATGATCGGCCAGGCCGAGTTCTTCCAGGGCCACCGGTCGCATGGCTTCTCGGTCGAGTTCTGTGATCGCCCGCCGCAGCGGCATTCCGATCACGGGCGCCTCCGGCAGCGGAGTCACGTCAAATGCGCGGACGACATGGTCGGTGAATCTCATGCCGAGTTTGGTCGCCATACCGACCACCGCGTTGCCCTCGTGAACCACGATCGGGATCCGACGCCGCGCCGCCACATAAACCGGTGGACAGACAAATCCGCCGAAGCCCACCACGACGTCAGCCTCGACGTCATGAAGGATGGCGCGGGCCTGGCGCACTGCCTTGGGGAAGGCCACCGGGAAGCGCACCGCGGCCGTGTTCGGGCGGCGCGGGAAGGCCACCTTAGGTATCAGCCGCAGGTCGAAGCCGGCGTCCGGAACCAGACGCTCCTCAAGGCCTCCGTGACTACCGACACAGGTGATGTGGGCTCCGGGATAACGTCGCTGTAGTGCGGCCGCGGTCGCCAACAGCGGCGAAATATGACCAGCGGTCCCCCCACCGGCCAGGACAATTGAGGTGGGATCGGTCACTGGCGTCCCTTTCTGCGGTCGACCGACGGAAGAATCGCCATGGAGCGCTGAACCAGGTTGGGGCGAGCCGCCAGCGCGGCTCGACACTCCGGGTCATTCCGGGCGAAGGAGAGCAGCACGCCAAGGGAGGCAAGCGTCGTGATCAGGGCTGAGCCACCAGCGGAGACAAGTGGCAATGGCACGCCGATGATGGGCAACAGGCCGGTCACTGAGCCAATGTTGATCATGGCCTGGCCGACGATCCACACCATGATCCCGCCGGAGGCGATGCGGACGAAGTAGTCGTCGGTATTGACGATGATGCGGTACGCCGCAAACGCCAGCGCGAGGTACAGCGCCACGACGACCAGCGAGCCAGGCAGACCCAGTTCTTCGCCGATGATCGCGAAAATGAAGTCGTTGTGGGCTTCGGGAAGCCAACTCCACTTCTCGCGGCTGGCGCCGAGTCCGACGCCCCACCAACCGCCGTCTGCGAGCGCGTACGTTGCGTGGAGTTTCTGGTAGCACGCGTCGGTCGCCTCGGTGCAGGAACCCAACCAGGTATCAATACGGCCCATGCGGTTCTGGCTGCTCTGCACCATGTAGATCACCCCGGCAACGATCACGCCGGCACCGATCAAGAACAGTCGCATGCGAACGCCAGCGACGAACAACACCCCGGCGGTAATCGCGAGCAGCACCAGCACGGTCCCCAGGTCGCGACCCAACATGACCAGCGCGACGATCAACAAGGCCATCGGTAGGAATGGGATCAGCGCGTGTCCCATGCTGCCGATCTGCTTGCGCTTGCGCGCGAGCACCACCGCCCCGACCAAGACCAAGGCGAGTTTTCCGAACTCGGAGGGCTGCATCGTGCCGATTCCCGGCAGAATCAACCAGTTCCGGTTGCCTTTAACCTCATAGCCCAGGCCGCTAAAGACGGCCAACTGCAGTCCCAGGGCGACAACGAAGATCGGCAATGCCAGCCGCTTCAGCCACTGGACCGGCAGACGACTCGCGACCACGAAGGCGATACCACCGAGGACGGCAAACGTGGCTTGCTTCTTGAACTCGGTATAGGACGAACCGCTGGTGCGGAAGGAGGTCACGCTCGAGGCTGAGAGCACCATGACCAGGCCCAGGAGGACCAGCATGGTGGTCGCGCCCAAAATGATGTAGTACGCCGCCATCGGTGACTGCAGGCGAGCTTTCCACGTCTCGACCAAAGAGGGCGCTTCGCCCACGGGCGCTCGGGACGTCTTCGGCGCCGTGACCTGAGACCGGGTGCTGGTCGTCGTCACGAGAGATCCCCTGGCGCAAGGCCACGCACGGCCGTCATGAAGTCATTGCCGCGGTCTTCGTAGCCGGGCCACATGTCTTTGGATGCCGCCGCGGGCGCGAGGAGCACCACATCGCCCGGCTGAGCCAGGGCATACGCCTCCCGCACCACATCGACCATGACGACAGTCTCGTTGCTGTCGAGCACGACAATCGGGACCCCTGGCGCGTGTCGGCCGAACGCATTGGCGATCTCGTGCCGATCAGCACCGAGCAGGACTGCCCCCCTCAAGCGACCCGAGTGCTCGCGGACGAGGTCGGCGACGTCGGCCCCCTTGAGTTGCCCACCTGCCACCCACACCACGCTCTCGAAGGCGGCCAATGATGCGGCCGCCGCGGGCGGGTTGGTCGCCTTGGAGTCATTAACGAAGCGCACCCCTTGGACTTCACCGGCCGGCTGAACGCGGTGGGGCTGTGGTGCGTAGGCCCGTAGTCCGTCGCGCACCGCTGCCGGGGCGACGCCGTAGGCGCGTGCGAGTGCGGCTGCGGCGAGGGCATCTGCGACGTAGTGCGGCGCTGGCGGCAACGACGAATCACCGGAGAGGTCGCGCAGTTCACCCAACTCCACAGCGGAGTTGGCGCGCTCCTCGACGAACGCCCGGTCGGCCATGACGTCTTCGACGACACCCACCATGGAGCGGGCTGGCACCCCAAGGGTGAAGCCGACGGCGCGGCAGCCTTCGACGACCTCGGCATCCATGACCAACTGCTCGGTCTGGGGATCTTGGACGTTGTAGACACACGCCACTTGGGCGCGTTCGTAGATTCGGCCCTTCATCCGACGGTATTCCTCGTAGGACCCGTGCCAGTCGACATGATCGGGTGCGACGTTGAGGCAGACGGCTGCATAGGGCGACAGGCTGCGCGACCAGTGCAGTTGGAACGTCGAAAGTTCCACGGCCAGAACGTCGTACGGCTCCGGGTGCAGCACCGCCTCAAGGATCGGCAACCCGACATTGCCGGCTGCGGTGGCGCGTAGACCCTGCGCCCGCAAGATCGATTCCAGCATCGTCACGCAGGTCGTCTTGCCGTTGGTGCCGGTGACGGTGAGCCACGGCGCGGCACCTTCGCGTGGACGCATCCGCCAGGCCAACTCGACCTCTCCCCACACGGGGATGCCTGCGGCCGCTGAGGCCTGCAGAAATGGATTGGTCGGCGGTACGCCCGGTGAGGTCACCACGAGATGGGTGCCTGGCTCCGGCGCCTGAGGCAAGGGCTGGCCATGGCTGACTCGAGCCCCGAGCACCTTCAGCACCGCGGCTCGCTCCGCGATCGCCGGCGAGGTCCCGTCGCTGACGATGCTCACCCGCGCGCCCCGTTCTAGCAACGCGTCCGCCGCGGCGAACCCGCTCGCGCCGAGCCCGACCACCATGACCTGAAGCACCGACCAGTCGGCGCCGGCATGGGTGAAGTCGGCGTCGCCTCGGAGCGGCTCGTACGACGGGTCGACCGGCCACAGGTCGGACGCGCCCGATTCGGTCACGGTGCGGACACCACCCACTCGGCGTAGAAGATGCCCACGCCGAGGGCTACGCACAGACCACAAATGATCCAGAACCGGACGACAACCGTGATCTGCTCCCAGCCGAGTAACTCAAAGTGGTGGTGAATCGGCGCCATCCGGAAGATGCGTTTCTTACGCAACTTGAACGACCCGACCTGCAGGATGACTGACATCGTCTCCAACACGAACAGTCCGCCGATAACGACCAGCAGCAACTCGGTGCGGGTGAGGATCGCCAGACCGGCCAGCGCGCCGCCCAGGGCCAGCGACCCGGTGTCGCCCATGAAGATCTTGGCGGGTGAGGCGTTCCACCATAGGAAGCCGAAGCAGGCACCCATCACCGCAGCCGCGACCACCGCGAGATCGTACGGATCGCGCACTTCGTAACACTTGTTACTCAACGTCACCGAACACGACTGGTTGAACTGCCAAATGGTGATCAGGACGTAGGCACCGAAAACCATGACTGCGGCACCGGTGGCCAAGCCATCGAGCCCGTCGCTGAGGTTGGTTCCGTTGCTGGTGCCGGCGATGAGCAGATTGGCCCACAGCACGAAGAGCACCAGACCGACGGCCGTGCCCGCGAACGCGAGGTCGATCGATACGGCGCTACCGCCGGGCGTCTCCCACAGGGTGTCGCGCACAAACGAGATCTTGGTGCTCGCGGGGGTCAATCCACTGCTATCGGCGTTGTTCAGCGCAAGCACGGCAAAAACGACGCCGACCACGCCTTGGCCGATCAACTTTTCGTGGGAGCGCAGGCCGAGGGAGCGGGCCTTGCTGATTTTGATGAAGTCGTCGGCAAACCCGACCGCGCCCAGACCGACCATCAGGAAGATGACCAAGAGGCCGGAGTATGTCGGTGGGCGCCAGGTCAGCAGGTGTGCGCCGAAGTAGGCGATCACCGCCGCGGCAATGATGACGGCGCCACCCATGGTGGGCGTACCGCGCTTGGTGTGGTGGCTGGTAGGCCCGTCGTCGCGGACGAACTGGCCATATTCCTTGCGCACCAGGTATTTGATGAACGCAGGGGTGCCAAACAGCGCGATGACGAGCGAGAAACTCGCAGCAATGAGTACAGCTCTCACCGGTCAACCTCCTGGCCTGCGTCCGACACGATCCGGTCCCCCAGGAACCTTAGGCCCGAGTCGCGGGAGGACTTCAGGAGGATGACGTCGCCGGGGGTGCTGTGGTTGTCAAGGAGCGCATACGCATCGTCGACTCCCGTCACCCAACTGGTCTTGGTCGCATCCGCGCCGGCGGCGAGCGCACCCTCGTAGATGCCCTGTGCCCCATCCCCGACCGCGATGATGCGATCAACGCCCTCGGCGACTGCTGCCTGACCGATGCCCGTATGTTCGGCCGCTGAGGTCGGGCCGAGTTCGCGCATCGCGCCAAGGACCGCCCAGGTTCGGCGTCCGGCCTGCCTGATCTGGCTCAAGGTGCGTAGGGCGGCGCGCATCGAGTCGGGATTGGCGTTGTACGCGTCATTGATGACGGTCCGGCCATCGGCGAGGTCAAACAGTTCCATCCGCCACCGACTCGCTGGTCGCGCCTCCCCCAGAGACTTCACCGTCTCATTGAGGGTGAACCCGAGTTCGAGCGCGACCGCTAGCACCGCGAGAGCGTTACCGACGTGATGTTCGCCGAGAAGGCCGCCCAACTGGACCTGCGCGGTTCCGGCCGGTGAGTGCACGACGAAGGACGCCCGACCGAGTTCATCCAGCGTCACGTCGCTCGCTCGGATGTCGGCATCTGGCGCGCGCCCGACCAGGACAACGCGCGAACGGGCCCGCGAGCCCATCGCTCGAACCTTGGGATCATCGGCATTCAGAACGGCGAGACCCTCAGCCGGAAGGGACTCCACCAATTCACCCTTGGTCTGGGCGATCGCATCGACGGAGCCGAAGAACTGTAGATGCGCCTGACCGACGTTGAGGACGACACCAATCCGAGGCGGGGCGATCCGGCACAGGTAAGCAATGTGCCCGACTCCGTCGGCACCCATCTCGGCGACAAGATAACGGGTAGCCGCGTCAATCCGGCACACCGTCAGCGGCACGCCGACCTCAGAGTTGTACGAGCCGACCGGCGCGACGGTCAGGCCGTGCGGGGTCAGCACCGTAGCCAGAAGGTCTTTGGTCGTGGTCTTCCCGGAGGACCCGGTCACTCCCACAATCGTGAGGTGCTCCGCGCGGTCGACGAGACCGCGGGCTAGCGCGGCAAACGCCTCTTGCACGTCATCGACCAGGACGGTGGGGATGTCGTCGACGCGGCGCGTACCCAGAACGGCTACAGCTCCGGCGGCACGGGCGCCGCCGACGTAATCGTGGCCATCGGCGTGCTCACCCACCCGAGCGACGTAGAGCGAACCCGGAGCCGCTTCGCGAGAATCTGTGACCACCGGGCCGTCGATGAGGACGTCCGGACCCTCGAGTCGGCCACCGGTGATCGCCGCCACCTGCGCGAGGTGCAACGGAATCACTCGTCCCTCCCCGGGCTCTTCGCCGACTGGGCGGTTGCCGTGAGCGGGTATGGGCCAGGGCCGCCCTTCTTCGGGGGAACGCCCCGATCTCGCAGCGCGTAGCCCATGATTTGGGAGAACACCGGCCCGGCAACCGGACCGCCATAGGTCCCCTTGCGCGGCCGCTGAATGGTCACGGCAACGACAAATTCGGGGTCGGCCACCGGCGCGTACCCAATGAAGGAGGCGGTCGTGCCGCTGTATTTCTTCATCTCGGAGTCGTAGCGCTCCGCCGTGGAGGTCTTACCGGCCACCGTGTAGCCCGGAACAGCCGCCTGCGTCGCGGTGCCGTACTTCTCGTCGGTCACACTGCGCATCATGCCGGTGAGCGTGTCCGCCGTACGCGGTTTGATGACCTGCTTGGCCACCCGGTCATCCTCGGGCGGAGTCCATCCACCGTTGTCATCGGCATATCCGTCAATGAGTTTGATCGGCTGCTGCACTCCACCATTGGCGATCGCTTGGAACACCGACGCCTGTTGCACCGCCGTACCCGCGACGCCCTGGCCGAACAGCACCGTGTAGCGCTGATCCCCCTTCCAGGAGTCGGGGCTGGCCACGATCCCGCGCGATTCCCCGGGGAAGCCGATCCCGCTCGGCGAGCCCATCCCGAAGTCGGTGAGGTAGGTGTGGATGGTCTTGCGCGACATCTTTTCGCCCACCAGCACGGTGCCGATATTGGAGGATTGCGCCAAGACACCCGCAGTCGTCAACTTCAGGGTGCCGTGGTCGTGGGAGTCCTTGAACGGACGTCCCGCCCGCTCGATTCGGTTCGGCACGGTGACCTTGGTCTTTTCGGTCACCAACCCCTGATCGAGTGCGGCCGCCATGGTGATCGCCTTGCTGGTCGAGCCCGGCTCATAGACCTCCGTGAATGGCCGGCTCTGCAGGAAACCCTCGGCGCTGCCCATGTTGTTCGGATCAAAACTGGGATAGGACGCCGCGCTCAGGAGCTTGCCGGTCTTGGCATCAAGGACGACCGCGGTCCCAGAGAGCCCGTCGGTCTCCTTGACTCGCTTCGCCAGTGCGTTCTGGGCGAACCACTGCATGTCGTTGTTAATGGTGAGTTTGACGTTGCGGCCGGGAACCGCTTTAACGTCCTGACCGTCTCCTGTCGCGATGGGCGAACCGTCCCGCGCCCGCTCGTAGACATGGAGGCCGGGCTTTCCGTTGAGCTGCGAATTGAGCATCTGCTCGACGCCACCACCTGGCTCACTGCTCTGGTTGACCCAGCCGATGAGCGGGGCGGTACTGGTGCCCTGTGGGTATTCACGGCGAACGGTTTGCTCACTGAAGACCCCTGGAATGCCCAGGTTGTCGATGGAGCGCCACTGGGTTGGAGCAATGTCCTTGGCCAAGTATGTGAACTGGGACTTCGCAGCGAAGGCCTTCTTGAGGGTGGCCGCCAACTCCTCCTCAGGTACGCCGAGCAACGGCGCCATGTCCTGGGCCGCGCCCTTCAGGCCAACTTGAGTCCGTTTGCCATTGACGGTCTTGTGGTACTGACTCATCGCTAAGGAGTCGCCGGTGACATTACGGCGGTCGATGCTGTTGGCGAGCACCGTGCCTTTGGCGTCGACGATCTGCCCACGGTGGGCCGGGATCGTGACCTTCTCAGCCCGCTCACCTAGCGCCGCAGCAGATACCCCGCTCGATTCCAAGCCCTGAATCTTGATCAACTGCGCAGCAAACAGGCTGAAGACAAAGGCGATCGCGACAAACATGAATCGCGCGCGGCGGCGCGGATGGCCCGCCGCTACCTTGACTGAACGGGACCGCTGAGGGCGACGTGGCTGGCGTGGTGGCGGCTTCGGACGTCCACTCGTCGGTCGGCGGGCGCCCGATCCAGCGGTAGGTCGCCCAGCGCCCGAACGACCAGAACCGGGTGTCTGACGACGCGTCATGACCACACCTCATCGAGAGTGCTCACGGTGTCGGCTTGGCCGCCGCACGGCTGGCGGACGGCTTCGATGCCGAGGGCTTGGTGGATGACGACGTGTCCTTGCTGCTCGAGGCCTTCGGTGCGCTACTGCCGGACGCCTTCGGACTCGCGGAGGCCGAAGGTTTCGCGGACGGTTTCGGCTTTGGCTTCGGCGGTTGCACCCGCACGGTCTCGGCCGCCTTGACCGCGGAATCGGCCACCCGGCTCGCCGGGGTGTCTGGCAGTGTGCCCACGGTAAAGGTGTTGTCTCCCGGAGCCCGGTCCGCCACGCCGAGCACCTTTCCGTCCGAGCTACGAACGTAGGCCACCTGTGGCGCTGGGACCATGCCCATCTCCTGCGCCTTGAGCGCGACCTGCTGCGGCGCACTCACATTGGAAATGTCACTGCGCAACTGACGCTCGTTGTCGGACAAACTGGTCGAGCTCTTCTGCAATTCTCCCAGCGCGAAAGACTGTTCGGCCCGTGCCGTGTTGAGCAGCAACAGCGCAAGCAGGCCGAGCGCGAGCAGCGTCGAGCACAACACGGTGAACCCGGTACGGCTCCGACGAACCTCGCTGCCGGTGACGACCCGCAATCGTGGCTGGGGCCGACGCGATACCGCTGGCCTAGGGGTGGCGCTCCGGGCTGTCGTGGCGTTACTCATCGGGTGGTGACCTCCGGGATACGGACTTTGATCGCGGCGCGAAGTCGGGCGGGTGTGGCTCGGGGGTTGTGCTCGGTCTCCGCGCTATCGGCCGTTTCGGCTCCTCGGGTCAGGAGTCGGACGTACGGCGCGTGCTCAGGCAACTCGACGGGGAGCCCTGGCGGGGTCGTGGAGGTCGCGGCGCGAGCGAGTGCTCGCTTGGCGATCCGGTCTTCCAGCGAGTGATAGGACAGCACCGCGATACGCCCATCGACCGCCAGCGCGTCGACCGCGGCTGGCAGCGCCCGCTGCCAGGCATCCAACTCACCGTTCACTTCGATCCGCAGCGCCTGGAAGGTGCGCTTGGCCGGGTGACCACCGGTGCGCTGGCTGGCGGCTGGAATAGCGGCACGCAACAGGTCCACCAACTCCGCCGACCGGGCGAAAGGCACTGTGGCGCGCCGCTCCACGATCGAACGAGCAATTCGCCGGGCGAAGCGCTCCTCGCCGAAGTCACGCAGGATCCGTTCCAGGTCAGCCGCGCTGTAGGTATTGAGAACGTCTGCTGCCGTGGGGCCGTCGTCCGGGCTCATCCGCATATCCAGTGGCGCATCATGGCGATAGGCGAAGCCGCGGTCGGCCTCGTCGAGTTGCAGCGAAGAGACCCCCAGGTCGAACAACACCGCCTGCACCCGGGTCATCCCGTGCTCAGCCAACACCTCGGGAAGCTCGTCGTAAACGGCCTGAACGGCGGTGAATCGCTCGCCGAACGGCGCCAACCGCTCCCCCGCCAGATCCAGCGCTTGGGTGTCTCTGTCGATTCCGAGCACACGTGCGTTCGGGCAGGCTTCGAGCAGTGCTTCGGTATGCCCGCCCATGCCCAACGTCGCGTCGACCAGCACCGACCCTGGCTCGGTCAGTGCGGGTGCCAGCAGATCGACAATGCGGTTCCGCAGGACGGGAGTGTGCCGCTCTGCGGTCGGGGGCGGGTGCGCCAAAGTCCTGCTCCTCTCGAACCTGTCGTGATCCTGGTGGTGTGCGGCTCGGCCGTCAGGTCTCCCTCCGCTTCGCTCCTCCGGCGCCGGGGAAGTGGCGTCGGAATGACGGAGCGGGTGGAGACCTCACAGTCGAGCCAGTCGGTCGTGACGTGCTGTGCTGCTCTGGGGTCAGATCAGGCCGGGGATCACCTCTTCGGACTGCTCGGAGAAGGCGTCCTCGGTCTGGGCGAGGTAGTCGGTCCATGCGGTGGTGTCCCAGACCTCGACCCGGGAGCCTGCGCCGATGACGGTGCACTCGCGGGCTAGACCGGCGTAATCCCGCAGGACCGAGGGAATCGTGACGCGGCCCTGCTTATCCGGAATCTCATCGGAGGCGGCGGAGAGGAAGACGCGCTGGAAATCGCGGACCGCGCGACTCGTGACGGGAGTGTCACTCATGGCCGTCGTGATGCGCTCAAACTCGGCCATGGCAAAGACGTAAAGGCAGCGCTCCTGGCCGCGAGTCACGACCAACCCGCCTTCTAGGCCTTTGCGAAATTTCGCCGGCAGGATCAACCGGCCCTTGTCGTCGAGGCGCGGGTAGTGGGTGCCGAGAAACATCGACAACCACCTCCTACGTCCACCGATAGATCCACTGCTCACCCGATTCCCCCACCCTACTCCACTTTCCCCCACCACGCAGGCTCCGGGCAGGCATTTCTTCCCCTTATCGGGATTGCGGAGCGAGCATTTGTGCAGGTCAGAAGCCATATGGGGACGAGTGGTGCATGGTGGGGAGGATTCTGCGCACTCGCACGTTCTCAGGGCGGGATCGCGGGTTTGTGAGCACCGCTCCGGCGCAATCCGGCCGCTCCGGCGGCGATCGGGGAGCAAAGTGGGGAATCTGATACTCCGATGGCCACGAATCAACAACTGACCCTTCTCATGCGCAATCCAGGACCATCAGGCAGGATCAACTCATGCACAACGGCGCCCCAACTCAGACCGCTCCGCCCGGCTCGTCGACGTCTGAGGACGACGCCGCCGAGCTGCGCACGGTGGCGGGTGCCATTCACCGGGCCGTCTCCTCGGTCATCGAGGGAAAAAGTGAGGTCCTGCGGACCGCAGTCACCGTGCTGCTCGCGGGCGGGCATCTCCTCATCGAGGATGTGCCTGGCGTCGGCAAGACGATGCTGGCCAAGGCATTGGCCCGATCCATCGACTGCCCGATGAGGCGAGTCCAGTTCACCCCCGACCTCCTGCCCAGTGACATCACGGGCGTCAGCGTCTTTAACCAAGACACCCGCACGTTCGAGTTCCGGCCTGGCGCGATCTTCGCCAACATCGTGGTCGGTGACGAGATCAACCGCGCATCGCCCAAGACGCAGTCGGCCCTTCTTGAGTGCATGGAAGAAGGCCAGGTCACGGTCGATGGCAAGACCTATACGTTGCACCGCCCGTTCATGGTCATGGCCACGCAGAACCCCATCGAGATGGAGGGGACTTTCCCGCTGCCAGAGGCCCAGCGGGACCGGTTTATGGCCCGCATCTCGATGGGTTATCCCACGGCAAGCGCCGAGTTGGCCATGCTGGGATCTCACGGGGGTAGTTCCCCGCTGGATGACCTGCGGCCGGTGACTGATGGTGAGACCGTGGCCAGGCTGTCCGCCTCCGTCCGCAATCTGTATGCCAGCCCCGAACTACAGCAGTACGTCGTCGACCTCATGGCCGCGACCCGCACCACCAGCATGCTGCGCCTCGGCGCATCCCCCCGAGCCTCCCTCCAACTGCTCCGGGCGGCACGGGCGCACGCCGCTCTCGAGGGCCGCGGCCACGTCATCCCGGAGGACGTCGTGACCCTCGTCCCGACCGTGCTGGCCCACCGGGTATTGCCGAGTCCCGAGACCCAGGTGGCTCAGCGCAGCACCACCGACGTTCTGCACGACATCGTGCGCCGCGTCCCCGTGCCACGTGCCACCCACCATTGATCATGGCCCGCAGCCGCCGACCCCACACCCTGACCACGCGTGGGCGCGCCATGTTCGCCTGCGGGGTGGTCTTGCTGCTGGCGGGAATTCTGCTCGGCTTCCGTGACATCACTCGTATCGGTGTGCTCCTGCTCCTCCTGCCGATCGTGGCGCGCCTCGTCGCGCGCAGCAGGTCGCCGCGCTTAGCCGTTGACCGCGCCATCACGCCCACCAACGTGCAAGCCGGCGAGTCAGCCGAGGTCTCGGTTGAATTCACCAACGTGGGCGAGCGCTCGACGACGCTGTACTCCGCCGAGGAGCAGGTGTCTCCTGCGCTGGGCGAATCGCCGCGCTTTTTGCTGCCGCGCCTGCGCCCGCAGCATCGCCGCCGCATCACCTATTCCGTCACGTGCCAGAGGCGCGGCCGGCATCACCTCGGACCGGTCGCTTTACGTCAAGAAGACCCGTTCGGCCTCACCCGTATCGAACTCACGGTGCGCAGCCTCGGTGAGATCGTCGTACGCCCCCACGTCGAGCCACTCGGCCAAGGCCAGCCGGCCGGCGCCGGGTTCGGCATCGAGGGCGAGACGCCCCAAATGATGGCGCTGCACGGCGAAGACGACGTCAGTATCCGCAACTATCGCGATGGTGATGACCTGCGGAAGGTGCACTGGCCCGCGACTGCCCATCGCGGCGAACTCATGGTGCGACAAGAAGACCGTCCAGCCCGCCGATCTGCGGTCCTGCTGCTCGACTCGCGGGCCTCCGGGCACTCGCCTGGCGACTACTCCGCGTCCTTCGAGTGGGCGGTCAGCGCCCTCGCCTCCGTGGCGGTACGCCTCTCTGGGATGGGTTATGTCCTGCACCTGGCGACTCGGGAATCTCTCGAGGCTGGTCGACTCGACGTCGATCTCGGCAGCGAAGAGGTCTTGGATGAGCTGGCTCGGGTCGAGCCTGGCAGCGACAGCGACCACGAGCGACTGATGCACGCCGTGCAGGAACTGGCCGAACGCACCGGAGGCATCGTCGCAGCGACAACGGGTGCTGGTGGCATGGGGATGACCGACTTGGCGACGCTTCGTCGACCCGGCACCACAGCGCAGGCCCTCATCGTGGATCGAGATTCCTTCATCGCCGGATCCGCCGACGTGGGGCCCTCGACCCTGGCCCACCAGACCGTCCTTCACCAAGCGGGCTGGCGTGCGATCCCCATCACGGCGCATACCGAGATCGCTCACGCCTGGGCCGTGCTCACCGCCACCGGACGCGCAATCGTGAGGTCCTGATGGGTAGCGACGGCGCGCTGAGTCGGGTTCGCCTGCCCGAAGCCATCCTTGGTGCTCTGGCGGTCCTCGTCGCGAGTTGGCCGTTGACCAACCTGCTCGACAGCCCGCAGTGGTTCAAGCCGGTCGGCGCCCTCCTGATCCTGGTGGTGGGTTTGGGCTGCCTGGGTCGCTACCTGCGGTGGTCCACGTGGGTCACCGGACCCGTCCAGGCCCTGGGTGCGCTCACTGGCACCTACGTCATCCACCTGCGCGACTACCTTGCGCCCTCGGAGTGGTACGCCATGCCTGGCGCCGCGAATGACCTGTTCCTTGATGCGGGCGAGACGCTCACGACGTATTCCGCTCCCGCTCCCGTGTCGCCCGGGGTCGCTTTTCTCTTGACCTTGTGTCTGCCGCTGGTGGGTGTTCTGGTTGACATCCTGACCGCGTCGCTGCGGATGAGCGCCGCAGCGGGGCTCCCCCTCCTTGGCGTCTTCCTCTTCTCGACTTCCAACACCGGTGACGCGCTTAACCCGATCTATTTCCTAGCCCTTGCCGCTATCTGGCTGGGGATGCTGTTGCAGCAGTCATTACGCCGGATGCGCCGGTGGGCTTCGACCGAGGCGTATGCCCGCACTCCAGAGCGCGGCGACGACCGGCTCGGTCTGGGCGCCTTCTCAGCGAGAGCGCGCTGGATGGGCGTGCTGGTCTTGGCACTGGCGGTCGCCGCGCCGCTGGCGATTCCGCACCTTCCGACGCAGTACTTCGCCGACGGCCTCGCGCAACGCGAACAAGCCGACAACGCATCCGTGGGCTTCACCGACAATCTTGATCTCTCCAAGGACCTCAACAGCCGGGACCAGTCGCCCATCTTGACCTACGCAACGACCGATATCGCGCCACCGCCGCTCAGGGTCCTGACGGTGTCCAACTATGGCGACGGCAACTGGACGCGTCGCGATCAGGGTGGCCAGCGGGAAGGGGTCAATGGACAACGGATACCGGCGCCGGTGGGCTTGTCCCAGGACGTCGATCGTGATCTCGAGCGAATCAATGTGGTCGGAAACAGCCTCGACCGGCCCTACCTTGCGTCGCCGTGGCCGGTGAACTCCGCTGACCTTCAAGGAAGTTCGTGGTACTACGACCCCGAATCGAGCCAGCCGCGGACTCGTAGCCGGACACCTGAATACAGCGTCACGTACGAGAACCTCGACGCCGATGCCAGGCCGGCGGGCGAAAACCAGTCACCCCCAGTCTCGGCCGAAACCTTGGCCGTTGACGCCAGTTCGCGCTCGCGCATCGAGCAGGCCGTTCGGTCGGCGACAGCCGGCGCGGCGAGCGAGTCCCCGTTCGACCAGGCCATCGCGATGCAGGAGTGGTTACGCGACCCCGAACAGTTCACCTACTCCCTGACCCTCGCCTCTCGCAGGAACGGTGAGAACGGCCAACCGCTCGATCCGCTGAGCAACTTCCTGGAGACCAGGAGGGGCTACTGCACGCAGTTCTCGACCGCGATGGCCATGATGGCGCGCAGTCAGGGCATCCCGGCACGGGTGGCCATCGGCTTCCTTCCCGGCACTCCCACGGGCACGTCCAACCTTCAAGTTCGCGCCGCGGACGCGCACGCGTGGCCAGAGCTTTACTTCGCCGGTCTGGGCTGGACCCGCTTCGAGCCGACGCCCGGCAGTCGCTCAGGAGACGTACCGGCCTACACGCTGCCGCAGGCCGACGCCGCGCCGAGCACCACGGCGACCGACCGGCGCCAGGAGCCAGACCTCGAGTCCGAACAGCCGCAAAGCGCCGCACCCGCGCCCAGCGCGGCCCCCACTCAGGCGCCCGCACCTCTTCAGGAAAGCACCACGCTCTCCTCACCATGGCTCTGGTGGGTGGTGCTGGCTCTGGTGGTCGGTGGACTTGGTGCGCTGATCCTCCCGCTCGCGGCACGGTGGAGGCGAGAGCAGGCCATCCGCGAGGCGCGTCATCCGCAGCAACAGATCGAGGCGCAGTGGACCGGGATGGAGGCCCGACTACGTGATCTCGGCATTGAGGGTCCCGGCGACCGAAGCCCGCGGCAGATGGAGCACCACTACCGCAGGCACGCCTCCCTGGATGAGGGCGGAAAGGAAGCACTGCATCGGGCGACGCAGACGTTGGAGCGATCCCGCTATGCCCCCGTAGAGCGGACGACGTCCGGAATGGATGAAGACGTCGCCCGCATCGTGTCCGACATCCGCGAACGCGCGTCGTTCCCGACCCGACTCTCGGCGACGCTCTTTCCCCGAACTGGACGCGACGCCGTCCGCGGTGCGATCTCCAAGATCCTCACGGCGCCTGCCAGGGTCTGGCGGCGCCACCAGAAGTGACGCGCCTGACCCTTAGTCCAGGTCTTAGTCCAGGTAGTCGCGCAAAACCTGGGAGCGCGACGGGTGGCGCAACTTGCTCATCGTCTTGGACTCGATCTGGCGGATGCGCTCACGAGTGACTCCGTAGACCTTGCCGATTTCGTCTAAAGTCTTCGGCTGTCCGTCGGTCAATCCAAAGCGCATCGACACCACGCCCGCCTCGCGCTCGGACAGCGTGTCCAGCACCGAGTGCAGTTGCTCCTGAAGGAGGGTGAAGCTCACCGCATCGGCGGGCACCACGGCCTCAGAGTCTTCGATGAGATCGCCAAATTCCGAGTCGCCGTCTTCACCCAACGGGGTGTGCAGTGAGATCGGCTCGCGTCCGTATTTCTGGACCTCGACGACCTTCTCCGGCGTCATGTCCAACTCGGCGGCGAGTTCTTCCGGGGTGGGCTCACGGCCAAGGTCCTGCAGCATCTGCCGCTGGACACGGGCCAACTTGTTGATGACCTCAACCATGTGGACCGGGATACGGATGGTGCGCGCCTGGTCGGCCATCGCCCGGGTGATCGCCTGACGGATCCACCACGTGGCATAGGTCGAGAACTTGTAGCCCTTGGTGTAGTCGAACTTCTCGACCGCACGGATGAGACCCAGGTTGCCCTCCTGGATCAGGTCAAGGAAGAGCATGCCGCGGCCGGTGTACCGCTTCGCCAGCGAAACGACCAGCCGCAGGTTGGCCTCAAGCAGGTGGTTCTTGGCCTTCTTGCCGTCCTGGGAGATCCACCACAACTCGCGCTTGAGTTTTTGGTCGACCTTCTCGCCCGAGTTGAGTTTTTCCTCAGCGAACAGACCCGCCTCGATGCGCTTGGCCAGGTCAACTTCCTGCTCTGCGTTGAGCAGGGCGACCTTTCCGATCTGCTTGAGATAGTCCTTGACCGGGTCTGCCGTCGCACCGGCAGTGACGACCTGCTGAGCCGGAGCGTCAGTGTCGTCATCCTGGCGGATGACGAACCCGCCGCCTTCGGTCTCATCGCCTGAAGAGGTAACCGGGCCCTTCGTCTCTTCAACGTCGTCGGGCGCCGTCGGCTCCAGGGCGGCAGCCTTCTTGGCCGCCGCAGTCTTCTTCGCGACTTCCTTGCGGTTTCCGGCGGCGGCTTTCTCGCTGGCGGTGGCCTTGGCCGACGGCGCGGCCTTCTTCGCCGCAGTCTTTGAGGCGGCGGCCTTCTTGGTCGCTGGGGTCTTCTCGGCGGTCTTAGCGCTCGCCTTGGCCGACGGCGCGCTCGACGCCTTGGCTGCAGTCTTCTTGGCGGCGACCTTCTTGGTCGCGGTCTTCTTCGTCGCGGCCGCGGGAACGGCGCGCTCGGAGGAGGTCGACGAGCCGGTGCGTGTGCGGCCTTCAAACTCGTCTGACGGGTTCGACGCTGGTGTCACGAACTACCTTCCAGGGGCGGTCGGGCTGTGGTGCCGGTTGGGCAGGCACCACTGGTGAAGCCGTCGGCAGACGGCACCCGGGTCTTGTGGGGAGCAATGCGGGGCGGTGCTGATGACCGGTGATCGGCGGTCTCGGCGCGTGCTCTATGACCATTATAAAACGACACCCCGACGTGCCTGTTCAACCGCCTCCCCTATGGGCTTGTTCCCGAGGCCGCTCGCCGCCTCGACTTAACTCGCGGAAGCAGCCTTCACCGCAAGGACAGGGCACGCCGCGTCGAGCAGAATTCGCTGCGCGTTGGAGCCCAAAATCAGCTTGCCGACGGGCGTACGGCGACGCAGGCCGATCACGATCAGTTCGACGTCATCGGTCTCGGCTGCGGCCAAAATGTCTTCCGCAGGGTCGCGAGTGTGCTCAAGCTCGCGACGTTCGACGGACAGTCCGGATTTTTCGGCCTCATTCAGCACGCCCGTCAGTTCCGGTCCGCCGTTGCTGGAATCCAGTACGAGCAGCCGCGACCCCGATCGGGTGGCTTCCTCAGTCGCGCGCGCCAGCGCAGCGCGACCTTCAGCAGTCGGGACAAATCCCACGAGCACGGTCATTCTTGGCCTCCTGGTGCAGCACGGTGATGGTCATTGGCAACCGTCGAGGGTGACGCTACCCGACGCGTACGCCGACGCGGGGCTCCAGTCGCGCAAGCTGGGCAGCGAGAAGTTCCGAGACTTGATCGGTCTCAATGAGAAATCCGTCATGCCCACTTGGTGAGCTAATGACCGCTACCGGCTCGCGGTCTCGAGCCGTGGCCATAGTCCGGGACAAGCTCAGCGGAAACAGTCGGTCACTATCAACCCCGGCGATCAGCAACTCGCCAGGAAAACGGCGTAGTACGGCGGCGATGCCACCGCGCCCTCGTCCGATGTCGTGCGTCGCCATAGCCCTCGTCAACACGACATAGGTGCCAGCATCAAATCGGGCGGCCAGCTTGCCTGCGTGGTGATCTAGGTAGCCCTCAACGGCGAACCTTCCTCGTCGAAGTGGGTCCTCCCCCGGCTGTGGGCCCGGCCCAAAACGCTCTTCGAGCTCGTCGGCACAGCGATATGTGGTGTGCGCGATACGCCGAGCCAGACCAAGGCCACCGTCCGGGCTGCGGCCCGTTGCGTAGTAGTCGCCCTGGAGGTAATCGGGGTCCAGTTCAATGGCCAAGGTCTGCGCCCGTCCCCACGCAATCTGATCTGCGGTGGCTGTCGCGCAACTGGCAATGACGGCTGCGCCTCGCGTCCGGTCGGGAAAGGTGGCAGCCCACTCCGCGGCTCGCATACCGCCCATGGATCCGCCGACCACGAGAGCCCAGGCGTCGATGTTGAGCAGGTCAGCAACCCGCGCCTCGGCGTGAACCTGATCGCGGATGGTCACCTGCGGAAATCGTGATCCCCAGGGCTTGCCGTCGGGAGCGATGGTGGATGGTCCGGTGGTGCCGCGACAACCGCCGAGAACATTGGTAGCAACCACACACCAGCGATCTGTATCGATCGCCGCGTCGGGCCCCACGACCCCCGGCCACCATCCTGGCGTCGGCTGCCCTGGGCCAGCCGCACCCGAGACGTGGGCGTCTCCGGTCAAGGCGTGCTCGATCAAGATGGCGTTGCTGCGATCGGGCGCCAGCGTGCCCCAAATCTGCACAGCGACGACGACATCGGGCAGCACGCTGCCGTCCTCGAGGGGCAGGTCGCCGATGGCCAGGCCAAATGCGTGCGGATTCGCTTCGGGACCGAGGGGCACAGTGGCCACCGCGCAGCGCACACCCGCGACGGTGGTCAGTGGGTCTTGCATGTCATCGCCTCGCTCCCAGGTTTTGGGGCGCTAGCGCCCCGCGCTTGTCGATATCGCTATCGACCCTGTCCTCACCCGGGGCACCCCACCGCGGTGGAGGGTTGCCGCTCAGCGAGCCGGGGCTTGGCGCTGAGACTCTTGACGGGTCCAACGATAGCAGTCCGGCGAGACTCCTCAGGAGTGGATTCACGGTGTGAGAACGGGATGCCCAGTCCCATCGCTTGGCCGGATTCCGTGCTGGATGAGCTGCATCAGCAACCGAGCCAAGGCATAGTCCGGATCGGCGTCGAGGGCACGCTCGAGAGCAATCGTCGCTAACGCTCCCCCACCGTGCTGCCAGCACCAATAGGCAAGAACGCACGCGGGCGCCGCCACGAGTTCAGTGGGAGCGCACGTCACCAACGCCCGCAGACGATCCTGTGCGTCGACCACCGCGCCCGGGTCGCTGATGGCGAACCCGGGTTGATGTCCATGCTCTCGCAAGGCTGCGTCCAACTCTGGACACAAGCCGAGATCGCCAAGGTGATCTGGCACCAACCACCCCAGAAGGTGGTCGCGGACCTGGCGATCTTGGATGCCCTCCAGCATCTCGCGGAGCACCCAGACAGGAAGGTCGGTCACGGCCGCGGCGTCCTCCCGGAGGTCCAGGACATGACCCAGCGCTCGCGCATACCGGTCGGGATTGAGCGGCGGGTGCTGCGCGGCACCTACGGCTTCGACGACATCAGTGCGCGGTCGTAGGGACGCCACGAGCTGCTCCCGGTCACGCGCTGGCGCGCGCCCTTCGAAGACACGGTCGGCAAGGGCGGGGATCAGAGTCCGGTCCGGCACCTCTGACCAACCCTGCGGGCAGGTCGAGCCGCATCGGCAACTGGCCACACTCCAACGCGCTGGCGAATCCCCCTCGTCGGGGCTGACCAGGACCAGATGGCGCAGGGGAACGCCTTGCTCACGCAGGCGCGCGGTCACCTCCCGGGCGAGAGAGCGTCCGGCGCCGGCCGTTCCGAACCTGATCAGTTCGCACCAGTCCGGGTCCGCCCGTCCGATCTGCTCAGCGAGCATGGCTGACACATCGGTCCACGAACCCGGATCAAGACCACCATCGCCATAACTGGACAGGAAGAGCCCGGCGGGGCCACAGCCCACCAGGATCAGAGAGTCGCTGGGGTGAAAGCCCAGAAGATCCGGCGTGATGGCGACCAACTCGCCGAGGCCGTGCAAGGTGTGATGCCGCGTCTGAGCGGGGGTGGAAGTCATGACGACGACCTTGGCGCCGCGGAGGGCATGCTGTCCCTCATCACGTCGGGGCTGTGGACAGCCTCGTCCGTCGGCCCGTTGCTGTCCACGCCTGTGGACAGACCGAGCTGGTGGGTAGGTCCGGCTCAGCGCACCCGTTGGCCCTTGATGGTGCCCTTGCCGCGGCGCTCCCATTCCAGGAACGCATCGGTGTCGCTGACAAGTGCTGAGGCGAACCAGGCCAACACGACGGCGTCATCCACGAGCCCCACCACGGAAAGCAACGCCTCAGGCAGCAAGTCCACCGGTGACACGACGTAAGCCGCCGCCGCGGCAAGTGCGGCCACGCGCAACGGCGAGACGCCGTCGTACTCGCCGGACACGGAGGCCTTCACCATGCGGGGGACGGCCGACATTCGCATTCCCAGGCTCGGCGCGCCAGGCTGGCTCGCGCGGCGTACGGCCTCGGAGAGTTGCCGCACAGCCGACCACTGCATCTGACGTGGTGCCATAGCGATTGCTCCTAGGAAGTGATCGAGCGACGGGGCGTTAACTCGTCGCGGGCGTTGGAGGCGATCCGGTTGAGCAGGAAAAGGTCCACACCGGCGCCGATGAATCCGCCCGCTAGGGGAATGGATTTGCCCAGGCGCGCCAGCACCTGCCCGCCGAGACGGCTGGCGAGTCTGAAACCCACGGCCTTGTTAAGAATCATGAGCGCTGCCGGTGGCAGCTTTCGAGTGGCGACACCGGTGATACCACCGGTCGCGGTTAACCCGGCCTTTTTCATGACTTCCCCGGCGTCGGTGCCAATCAACGTCAGCAGAACTGCGGAACGCACCTCACGCTGGTCGATGTCGTAGCCGCGGATCGCCGCGATCGCGGCGGTCATGCGAGTGGACAGCAGGTAGAACCCCATGACATTGGCGGGCACCGCCACCGGCATCGTCACCAGTCCCCCTACCCCGGTGACGAACCCGGCACTTGCCGCGAGTTTGCGATGGGTCGCGATGACGGCGTCCACGGCCCGCTCCGGGTCCCCACCGTTGTCTTGCAGTGCCGAGCGGGCAATCTCGTGAGCCGAGTCGAATCGAGACTTGCCGTCGAAGCCGGTCTGGAGCAGGCGCTCGACGAGCGAATTGGCGAACGTATCCATCGTCCCCCCGTCACCAGGCTGGGGCTGCTTTTCCGAGGAGCGCTTCGCGCCGATACCGAACATGCTGGACATTCTGCCAGCGCGTACCGTAATCACCATGCCCGCACCTCGTGACGAGAACGCCGCCTTCACCGCCTATGCGCACCCTGAACGGCTTGTCAGCACCTCCTGGTTGGCCGACCAACTCGCGGCCGGAACACCCGACTTGGTGGTTCTGGAATCCGACGAAGACGTGCTGTTGTACGACAGTGGCCACATCCCCGGCTCCTTCAAACTGGACTGGCACACTGATCTGAACGATCCGGTCGTGCGCGATTACGTCAGTGGCGAGCGATTTGCCCAGGTCATGGCAGAGCGCGGTATCAGCCGCGACACCACGGTCGTGATCTACGGCGACAAGTCCAACTGGTGGGCCGCGTACGCCCTGTGGGTCATGTCGTTGTTCGGCCACGAGGACATCCGCTTGCTCGACGGCGGCCGCGCCGCCTGGGTCGCCGAGGACCGCCCACTCACCCGCGACAAGTCGGCGGCCAAGCATGCCGATTACCCCGTCATTGAGCGCGATGACTCGCAGATTCGGGCCATGCGTGCGGACGTCCTCAACCACCTTGGCGGGCCGTTGGTTGATGTGCGCTCGCCCGGTGAATTCAGTGGCCAGTTGCTGCATATGCCGGACTACCCCCAAGAAGGCTCTCTCCGCGGCGGTCACATTCCCGGTGCGCGCTCAGTGCCTTGGGCTCGCGCGGCCGCCGAGGACGGCCGATTCAAGCCTCGAGATGAACTCGCCGCGATCTATCTGTCCGAACAGGGCCTGGATCCCACCGAACCAACCGTCGCGTACTGCCGCATTGGCGAGCGCTCCTCGCACACCTGGTTTGTCCTGACCCACCTGCTCGGCTTCGACCAGGTGCGCAATTACGACGGGTCATGGACCGAGTGGGGCAATGCTGTCGGCCTTCCGGTTGAGCAAGGCGCGCCCGGCGAGCCCGCTCGATGAGCGACCTCCCGGCGCCGCTCGCCGAAGTCATCGACGATTTTCAGGCGCTCTCTGAGCCAGACCGGCTGCAACTTCTGCTGGAGATGAGCGACGAGTTGCCGGACTTGCCGCCCCGTTTCGACGACGTCGAGATGGAACAGGTTCACGAATGCCAATCGCCGCTCTTCCTGGCCGCCGAGTTAGAGCGTGATCCTTCAGGGGATGAGGTCGTGCGCCTCTTCTTCAAGGCACCGCGCGAAGCCCCGACAACCCGCGGCTTCGCAGGCATTTTGCATGCCGGTCTCGACGGGCAGAGCGCGACCGCGGTGCTCGCCGTGCCGGACGATGTCCCCTTCCGGATCGGGCTCTCGCAGGCGGTCTCACCATTGCGGATGCGCGGCATGGTCGCCATGCTGGCTCGCATCAAACGTCAGATTCGCGACATGTCTCCCGGGAGCGTTAACGCGCCCCGCCCGACCTAGGTAAGGTTTCGCGTATGTCCAAGTCTTCGAAGGCCCCTCTGGGGATTGGCGCCGCACTGGCGTTGCTGGGTCTCATCCTGCTCATCGTCGGGCTCTTCGCCGGTGGCGGACCCACGCTGAGTAAGTTCCAAAGCGGTGGAACCGTCACCGCTGAGGATGGTGGCTTCTCGCTCTACAGCACTGATCAAGGTGCGCGTAGCGCGGCCGTATGCACCGCCTCCAAGGACGGCGAGGATTCCGCCCTCGGGCGCCCGTCCGAGGACTTCAAGGTCTCCTCGGACGGCTCCGACTACTACGAGGTCGCGCGCGGCGGTGACCTCGCGGCAGGCAGTTACACGGTGAACTGCACGGGCAGCGACGCCGAACTTGCGGTCGGACCGAGCGCCGACGACCTCGGCGGCAGCGTGCTGAAACTGGTCGGCTTCATCCTCGGTCCTATCTTGCTTCTGGTCGGTATCGGCATCGTGCTCTTCAGCCTCTCGAAGGCCAAGAAGGCACAACCTGCCGGGGCCGTCGCTGCCGGTGGCGCTGATCAGGGCTACGGGTACGACCAGGGTGGCTACGGCCAGCAGAGCTACGGCTACGGCCAGGACCAAAGCAGCTACGGCCAGCAGCAGAGTTACGGCCAAGACCAGGGTGGCTACGGCCAGCAGAGTTACGGCCAAGACCAGGGCTACGGCCAACAGCAGGGGTACGGCTACGGCCAAGACCAGCAGGGCTACGGGCAGCAGCAGAGTTACGGCCAAGACCAGGGCTACGGCCAACAGCAGGGGTACGGCTACGGTCAAGACCAACAGGGCTACGGCCAACAGGGCTACGGTCAACAGGGCTACGGCCAGCAGCAGAGTTACGGTCAAGACCAGCAGGGCTACGGTCAACAGCCCCAGGCTCAGGACTCTTCGCAGCAGCCAGCGCCATCGTGGGGTGCACCGCAGCAGGACGCACAGGCTCAGCCCGCCAGCCAACAGCAGCCTCCCGGCCAGCAGCCTCCGGCTGATGAGCACGAGGCGCCGACCCAGGCCATGCACCGCATCGAGGGCGACGACGTCCACGACCAGGCCACCCGAGCGACTCCAGCCGTCCCCGAAGACGGCCAGGACAGCGACGGAAGTTCCTGGCAGCGTCCGCCAGGGCAAAACTGAACGAGCACGTACCGCGAGCCCCGCACCGGCAGGATCCGGTGCGGGGCTCGCTGCTCGTCGCCGTGGTCCGGGTTCCTGGCTCTCCCTCGCTTGCCCTCTATCGGGACCGCGGCCTGGTCGCCGAAGGCCGTCCCGAAGAGATCGCCTCCACCGTCGCGAAGCTCCAGGACACGAGCGCAATCCGGGTGTGCTGGTGGAATCGTTCGGTAGCGACCGAGCTGGTCCGTGCCGGGTTGCGCATCTCCCGATGCTGGGATGTTCAAGAAGCTCATCGGCTCCTGTGCGGGGGCTGGTCCGCGGCGCCTGATGAAGTGTGGGCGAACGCCGTGGCCCTGCCGATGAGCGAGCGTCCAGCGCCGCTGGCTGGTGACCTGTTCGACGAACCCGCGCAGGTCGGTGGCCCGCTCGTGCGGCCGGATGGCTACCTGGATCCACGCGTCCTCGGTGACGAACGACCAAGCGCGGATGACCTCGCCGAATGGGCAGAGCTGCTGTTTCAGGTGGTCGCCCGCCAGGCCGAACAACTTCAGGCGCGCTCCCCTACTGCCGTGAGCACGGCCCTGTCCGAGTCAGGCACCAGCGTCCTGATCACCGAGTTGGAACGCGACGGGGTACCCATCGAGCGCGCGCGGCTCACCGAGTTGATCACCCAGGCTGCAGGCGTACCACCCGAGTCGGAGCGGCATGCGGCCCAGCTGCGCGCCGACCGAGACGATGTCGTACGCCGACTAGTGCCCGGCCGCGAGCGCACCGACCTTCGCAACCCTGCCCAGGTTCTGGAGCTGCTGCACGCAGTCGGGGTCAAGGTCGAGGACACCCGTGCCTGGCGGTTGGAGGCACACCGGCACACTCATCCAGTCGTCGAAGCTCTACTGGGGTGGCGCAAGGCCGAGCGCATCGCCACGACCTACGGCTGGGGTTGGCTGCAAGCCCACGTGGGGCCAGACGACCGACTTCGGGGGCCGTGGACGACCTGCGACGGCGGTGCCGGACGCATGACCGCAGGGGCGGGCCTGCATAGCCTCCCTGCCCCACTTCGGCCGGGCGTCGCGGCACCTGCGGGCACTGTGTTGGTCCGGGCGGACCTGGGCCAGGTCGAGCCTCGTGTGCTCGCAGTCGTGTCCCGCGATGAGGAGTTCGCCCGCGCCACGCACGAGGACGACCTCTATGCGGTGGTGGCAGCGCAGCTCGGTGTCGAACGGTCCATCGCAAAAATCGCGGTCCTTTCAGCGATGTACGGCCAGACCACCGGGCCGGCTGCAGCCGCACTTGAGCGGATGAAGCGCACGTATCCCACGGCGATGGCGTACCTCGATGCAGCCGCGGCGCAGGGTCAGCGCGGCGAGGCGGTCCAGACCTATGGCGGACGGCACATTCCCGTGACCCAGTCGGCGACGGCCGAGCAGGCACGCGCGGTAGGACGATTCACCAGGAATGCTGTCGTTCAGGGTGCGGCTGCCGAGTTATTCAAGGCGTGGGCTCTGACCGTGCGGCATGCGCTGTGGCAGCAGGGCGACGGGACTGGTCGGATTGTGCTCATGCTGCACGACGAACTGCTGATCGAGGTGCCCCAGAATCAGGCGGACGACACCGTCACTCTGGTGCACCACACCTTGACCGACGCGGCACGACGCTGGTCAGGTGGAGCACCTGTCCGATTCGTCGCCGATGTCGCCATCATCCACCGCTGGTCAGAGGCCAAAGGCTGACCTCTGCTATTAGCGCAGGAAATCAGGCCCGTCGTATCGGTTGTCGCTCTCCGGGCTTTCATCGCCGGGAGCCTCTTCACGCAGAAACTCCTCGAGCTGTGCACCGATTTCGTCGGCACTTGGCAACTCGGCCATTTCCGCCGCGAGCAGGCTCTTACGGTCGCGGCCCTGAACGAATCTGTCGTATTGCTCTTCCAGCCCCGAGACCACCTGAGTCGCCTCCGGGTTGTCCTCGATCTGCTTAGCAATGTCCGCGCGGTTGAGGCCCGCCTGCGCTGCTAGTTCCACAATCGGAATCGCGAGGCCGGTCACTCCGTGGACGGCTTCCAAACCGGCAACCGCGGCGTCGCCGAACTCCGTCTGCGCCAGGTAGTGGGGCACGTGCAGTCCGAATCCGACTGTATCCGTTCCGGATTCGGCCAGCCGCAGGTGGAGAAGATTCTCCAGGCTCGCCGGAATCTGGACCTCGCCGAAGACCGGGTCGTTCTCGGGGATCAGGGTGCGGTCACTCGCGTAACGAGTCATTCCGACTGGGCGAGTATGTGGAACCGCCATCGGAATGCCGTGAGCGCTGACCACCAGGCGCACGCCGAGCATACGGACCAGTTGTCGCACGGCTTCGACGAACCGCTCCCACTGATAGTCCGGCTCGGGACCGGTGAGCACGAAGAAACCCGTGCCTTCATCATCGACCACTCGGTGCAACAGGATGGAGGGGTCTTCGTAGTGCGACATGTGATCGCTACTGAACGTCATCACGGGGCGTCGACCGCGATAGTCGAGCACCTGGTCAACGTCGAAGGACGCCACAATCTCCGACTCGCAGGTCTCCAGAATGTGATCGGTCATCAACTTCTGGGTGAAACCGGCATCGAGCAGTCCGCCCAGCGACACGATGAGGGTCGAGGCGGGCAAGTCGGGACGGGAGACATCGGTCTCCAGCCGGTACAGCTCGGCGGGGTCCAGCACGTGAAACTCCTGGTAGTCGGATCGTCTGCCCGGTCCAACGACACACCGGACCGGGTGATTCCCTACGAGGCGGGAACGGCCTCGCCGTGACCGAGGTCACGCAGCGCGCAGCGGAGCCGATCCGCCTGCTCGGCAAGGAGGGTTTGGTCCTGTCCACGGGTCGCTTGCGCGAAGGAAATGTCGGCCTCCCCCGTAATGGGGAACACGTGCAGGTGCAGGTGCGGAACCTCAAAACCCGCGGTAAGCAGGGAGACTCGCGGCGCCTCGAAGGCAGCGCGCTGCGCTAACCCGATGTGCTGAGCGACGCTGGTCAGGTGGTGCAAGAGGTCGGGATCGGCATCCAGCCACTGGTCGACCTCCTGCCGCGGCACCACGATGGTGTGGCCATCAGTGATCGGGTCGATCACCAGGAAGGCCACGCATCGATCGTCCTGCCAGACGAAATGGCCGGGGATCTCGCCCTCGATGATCTTGGTAAAAAGAGTCGCCATGACCACGAGGGTATCCGGGGCGGCGCCGCCGCTGTCCGAGGTCAGCTCGCAGCGGCCTCCACGGCGTCCATCGCGGCATAGATGCGCTTTTCGGATATCGGATACTTGGTGCCCAACCGTTGGGCAAACAGGCTCACACGCAATTCCTCAACCATCCAGCGCAATGCGACGACGTCCTGATCGAGTCGGCGCGGCGGTGATAGTTGGGCTAGCAGATCGGTCCGTTCGCGTTCGACTGTTGCCACGATCGCGGCGCGTTCGTCGTCCCGGGCGAGGTCGGTGGGCGCCTTGTCCAGTCGTTCGACCATGGCGCGCAGGTAGCGGTCCAGGTCACGCAGGCGGCCAGCTCCGGTACCGGCGACGAACCCCGGATAGATGAGCGTTCGATGCTGTTCACGCACCTCATCGCGCAGGTCCGCGACCGAGGCCTGCACCATCCGCTCCAACCGCAGGACGACCTCGCGGCTGTGATTGAGCACCGGCACCAGCGCGTCTACGACGTCGATGACCCGAGGCGCCACCTGCTGCTTCACCAGGCGCAGCGCCTCATCGAAGGCCTCAGGGGTACGCACCTCACCTTGCGGCATCTGGGCAACTACCGCGTCGACCGCCGCTGCGAGGCAATCGTCAAGCAGGTCTTGCATCGACCCATGCGGGTAACTCCCGAGGGCAAGGCGTTGAGCGTTAGTGAGCAGCCCAAGGATTCGCGGCCAGGGCACATCCGTGCCTAGGAGCAACAGGCGGCGTACGCCCAGGCGACTGGCGACGTCGCTCTCCTGCCGGGTCGGAAGTACTTGCACCGCAACGGAATCACCGTCGTCAACCAGCGCGGGATAGCCCTGCACGACGCGCTTTCCACGCTTAACCTCAAAGGTCTGCGGCAGCGGTCCCACCGACCACGAGGTGAGACCGGACTGTTCGACGGCCGACGCAGCCTGGGCGATTGTGCTGCGCACGCGACCAGCCAACTGCTCCTTTAGTCCGGTGAGGTCCTTGCTCTCTGCGAGTCGCTTCCGGCGATGGTCCTCGACACGGAATGTCATCCGCAGGTGGTCGGGAACCCGATCCCAAGCGAAGTCCGTGGGCGAAACTGCTGCGCCGCGAGCGCGCAGTGCACCGGCAAGGGCGTCCTCAATCGGCCCGTCGTCCGGGCTGATCGTGGCCAACGCGGCGCGGGCATGATCCGGGGCAGGCACCACACTGCGACGAATCACCTTGGGGAGCGATTTGATCAGAGCCACGGCGAGGTCTTCTCGCAGTCCGGGAACGAGCCAGTCGAATCCGTCATCGTCGATCTGGTTGAGCTGCTCCAACGGAATGTGACAGGTGACCCCGTCCGCCTCGGTCCCCGGTTCGAACTGATAGGTCAGCCGAAGCCGAATGTCGCCGTAATGCCATGACTCGGGGTACGACGCAGTGTCGACAGGGTCGGCCTCATCCCGCATCAGGAGGTCACGGCTGTAGGTCAGCGCGTCCGGGTCCGACCGGCTTGCCTTCTTCCACCAGGCGTCGAAATGCGCTGCTGATACGACAGATTCGGGAATGCGGGCATCGTAGAAGTCGAAGAGCTCAGCGTCATCGACGAGCAGGTCGCGGCGCCGGGTCCGCTCCTCTAGCTCAGTGACCTCCTGCACCAACGCCTGGTTGTTGCGATGGAACGCGTGCCGGGTTTCCCAGTCCCCCTCCACGAGTGCATTCCGGATGAACAATTCCCGCGATAGGTCTGGGTCGATCGCGCCGTATGCCACCTGCCGCCCAGCCACCAGGGGCACGCCATAGAGCGTGACGCGCTCTGCCGCAACCACCGAGCCGCGCTTCCTGGACCAGTGAGGCTCCGCGTACGACCGCTTCACCAAGTGCGCGGCGGCCTGTTCAACCCATGCAGGGTCGGTCATGGCGTTGGTGCGTGCCCACAACCGAGTGGTCTCTACCAGTTCTGCGGACATCACCCAGTCGGGCTGACGACGAAAGAGCGTCGATCCGGGCTGGATCGAAAACCGCGCGCCACGTGCACCGAGGTAGTCGCGCCGATCGCGGTCGCGGAGGCCGACGTGCGACAGCATCCCGGTGAGGAGCGCCTGGTGTATCTGGTCAGCGGACGCCTCGTTGTCGTTGCGCGACAGACCGGCTTGCTTGCACGCTTGGCGCAGTTGGGTATGCAGGTCTTGCCACTCCCGTACTCGCAGATAGTGCAGGAATTCTCGCTTGCACATCCGGCGAAAAGCGCTGCCGCTCAAGGACTTCTGCTGCTCTTGGAGATACCGCCACATCGTGAGGTAGGTGATGAAGTCACTCGCGTCGTCCTTGAAGCGAGCGTGGCTCTGATCGGCTTGAGCCTGTTTGTCACTCGGTCGCTCGCGTGGGTCCTGTATCGACAGACCCGCCACGATGATCAGGACTTCCCGGAGCGATCCGTTCTCGGCGGCAGCCACCAGCATGCGCCCCATGCGAGGGTCGACGGGCAACTTGGCCAGGGTCCGGCCGTATGCCGTCAGCCCGGCTCCTCGCTGAGCGTGGCCACCCGACTCGATCGCATGCAACTCCTCCAGCAGCCGCAGGCCGTCGGCAACCTGGCGGGAGTCCGGTGGCTCGACGAACGGGAACCTCTCGATGCTGCCGAGGCCAAGCGACTTCATCTGCAGGATGACCGCGGCCAAACTCGTGCGCAGCACCTCCGGGTCGGTGAACTCGGGACGAGCCTCAAAATCGGCCTCGGAGTACAACCTGATCGCGATGCCTTCGGCCACTCGACCGCACCGCCCTGAACGCTGCTTGGCCGAGGCCTGCGAGATGGGTTCGATCGGCAGGCGTTGCACCTTGGTTCGCTGGCTGTAGCGAGAGATGCGCGCGGTGCCCGTGTCCACGACGTATCGAATGCCTGGCACGGTCAGCGACGTCTCGGCCACGTTGGTAGCCAGCACCACTCGCCTCCCGCTGTGCCGACTAAACACGCGGTGCTGCTCCGCCGCGGACAACCGTGCAAAAAGTGGGAGGATCTCGGTCTGCGGAAGGCGCAGTCCTTCGAGCGCCTCGGCGGCGTCCCGAATCTCTCGCTCGCCAGAGCAGAAGACCAGGATGTCCTCGGGCTGACCGTCGGCCCGCGCCTCGGTCCACAACTCCTCGACCGCCTCGATGATGCCTGTCACCTGGTCGATATCGACCTCCGCCTCGCCCTCGTCGCGTACGAGCGGTCGATAGCGCACCTCGACCGGGAAGGTTCGGCCTGAGACTTCGATAACCGGCGCCGGAATACCTTGCTGCGCAAAGTGATTCGCAAACTTCTCGGGGTCGATCGTCGCTGAGGTCACGACGACCTTGAGATCTGGTCGACGTGGGAGAAGTTGTTTGAGGTACCCCAGGATGAAATCGATATTGAGCGAGCGCTCGTGTGCCTCGTCAATGATGATCGTGTCGTAGCGACGTAGGTCGCGATCTCGGCGCATCTCCGACAACAGGATGCCGTCGGTCATGACCTTCAGGAGCGTGTCGCGCTGTGCTTGCTCGGTGAACCGAACTTGATAGCCCACCTGCTGCCCGAGCTCGACGTCGAGTTCTTCGGCGACCCGTTCAGCCACCGACCGCGCAGCGATGCGGCGAGGCTGGGTGTGCCCAATCATTCCATCGATACCGCGCCCCAGTTCGAGGCAAATTTTCGGTAGTTGGGTCGTCTTTCCCGATCCGGTCTCCCCCGCCACCACCACGACCTGGTGATCTCGGATCGCGGCTTTGATCTCCTCGCGAGCCGCCGAGACCGGCAACTCCTGCGGATAGGTCAGCGTCGGCACCAACCCCAGGCGGCGGGTACGCCGCTCCTCCCGCTGCTGCGGCGTCTCCTGTCGCGGCCGCTGCGGACGCCGACGCCGCCCACCACGTGGTGGTGGGCGGCGATCGGACGCAGAAGCAGACACGGTTGCAGATTCTCTCAGGTCAGGCACCGTCGACGACACCGAGATTGGCGCGCCCCACCCCGTCGGGTCGCGGCTCAGGGTCTCGACAAGCTCGACCGGCGTAGGGTCAGCCCTTGGCGGCTGCGAATCCCTGCTCAAGGTCGGCCAGGATGTCATCGATGTGCTCGATACCCACGGCCAGTCGGACCAGTCCGGGAGTCACCCCAGCGGCCAGCCGGTCCTCGTCGCCGCCCTGGCTGTGCGTCGTCGACGCCGGGTGAATCACGAGCGAGCGCACGTCACCGATATTGGCCACGTGGGAGTGCAGCGTGACCCCTTCGACAAATTTGCGTCCGGCCTCAATCCCTCCCGCGATCTCGAACGAGATGACTGCGCCAGCGCCGCGTGGTGCGTACTTTTGTGCCCGCTCGTAGTTGTCGCTCTCCGGCAGCGATGCCCAAATGACCTTCTCGACCTGCGCGTGCCCCTGGAGGAACTCGGCCACCTTCGCGGTGTTCTCCAGATGACGGTCGATCCGAAGGCTCAAGGTCTCGATGCCTTGGGCGATGAGGAAAGCGTCGAACGCCGAGGACGCCGGGCCCAAGTCACGAAGCAACTGCACCCGCGCCTTGAGAATGAAGGCGAGGTTGGCGCCGAGCGGACTGCCCACACCGAGGTCGCGGGCATAGACGAGCCCGTGATAGCTCTCCTCGGGCGTGTTGTAGTTCGGGAACTTCTCGGGGTCCTTGGCGTAGTCGAAGGTGCCGCCGTCGACGATGACCCCAGCGATGGTGGTGCCGTGGCCGCCGAGGTACTTGGTCGCGGAGTGCACCACGATGTCGGCGCCGTGCTCCAACGGGCGGGTGACATACGGCGTCGCAATGGTGTTGTCGATGACGAGGGGTACGCCCACCTCATGGGCAACCGCAGCCACGCCTTCGATATCCAACACCTCGCTCTTGGGGTTGGCAATCGACTCGCCAAAGAACAACTTGGTGTTGTCCCTCGCCGCGGCACGCCACGACTCCGGGTCGTTGGGGTCCTCGACGAACGTCACCTCGATGCCGTACTTCGGCAGGGTGTACTTCAAGAGGTTGAATGTGCCGCCATACAGCGATGGGCTGGCCACGACATGGCTCCCCGCCTCAGCGATGTTGAGGATCGCGATCGTCTCAGCGGCTTGACCGCTGGCGACCAACAGGGCACCGACGCCGCCTTCGAGGCTCGCGACACGCTGCTCGACGGCATCGTGCGTCGGGTTCATCAATCGCGAATAGATGTTGCCGAACTCCTTGAGCCCGAACAGGTTTGCGGCATGCTCAGTGTCATTGAACACATACGACGTCGTCTGATAGATCGGGAGGGCTCGCGCGCCCGTCGTGGGGTCGGGCGCTTGGCCGGCGTGGATCTGGCGCGTCTCGAAAGACCAGTTGGGAGTGGTGTCAGTCATGGCGAACTCCTTCACGAGATCGGGTGCGCCACTAGCACAGCACCAGTGGCGCTGCGGGTTCGAGGAGACTCTTGCCCGCGCTTGCCGGCGGACTCCGTACGCCACCGACCGGGTCTGCTCCCGGGGCACCCCACCGCGGTGGAGGGTTGCCGACCAGCGAGCCGGGACTTGACGCTGGTGCTCTTGACCTACCGGCAGCCTACGTCAGCGGAGAAGTCCGCGAGAGCCCCGATCTTGCGATGCGGAACGCCGCGACTAGAGCAGTTGGGCCACGGCGTGGATGAGTAATCCCACGAGCCCGCCGACCACGGTGCCGTTGATGCGGATGAACTGCAGGTCCCGTCCCACCATGAGTTCGATGCGACGGGAGGCCTCCTGGCCATCCCATCGCGCCACCGTTTGGCTGATCAACGTGGAGATCTCGCGCCCGTGCGCCTGAACGACATATCCCGCAGCATCCAGCATGCGTTGGTCGATTGCGGCCCGTAGTTCTGTGTCTCGGACGACTCGGTCACCCAGGTCGGCCAAGATGACGGCAAGCCGCGCGCGCAGTGGCCCGTCTGGATCACCCAGCGCCTCGACCACGGTGTGCTGGGCCGAGGTCCAGACGGCCAGCAGTCCGTCGTGAACATCCGGGTGCTCCAGCAGCCTCTCCTTCAGTGCCTCGGCCCGTTCCATTGTGCTGGGATCGTGCTGCAGGTCGCGGGCTAGTTGAGCTAGAAGGTCATCAAAGGCCCGGCGCGCGGGGTGGTCTGCCTGGTCTCGAATGTCGGCCAACCAGGCCATCATCTCCACATAAAGCCGGTCGATGACGGCATCGTCCAACCATCTGGGAGACCACGACGGGGCGCGCGTACCAATAATCCCGGCGATCACCGCCTTATTTGTGCCTGCCCAGGTGTGCACCTCGCGAATGCTGAGGTCGACGAGCCCGTGATGGGAACCGTCGTTCAGGATGCCTTCGAGCAGGCTGCCAACCAAGGCGCTCGAAGGTTCGCGCGCGAGACGCGGCAGCATAAATCCGGTAAGAAGTGTCCGCACTTCATCATCGCGAATGGACCCCACCGCATGGGCTAGCGTCGGCGCGGCCTCGTCGACGACATACCGCGCGTGGGCGGGATCGCGTAGCCATTCGGCTCCGCGCAAGGGAATCTGCGCCTGCTGGACTCGCTCTTGCACGATCTCCGGCCGCAGGAAGTTCTCCGTGACGAAGTCTTCCAGGCTGGCGCCAAGCTGATCCTTCTTCCGTGGGATCAGCGCGGTGTGTGGCACCGGGATGCCGAGCGGGTGACGGAAAAGGGCCGTCACGGCGAACCAATCCGCGATGGCGCCCACCATCGCCGCCTCGGATGCGGCATTCACATAACCCCACACGCCGTCCCTGCCGTGGGTCAACGCAAAGATGACGGCAGCGAGGACGAGGAGGCCGGTGGCCACCACCCGCATCCGGCGCAGGGCTCGTCTACGCGATTCGTCTGGCAGCCCTTCCACCAGGCGTTACTTCGCCTTCCAGGCCAGGGCGGCTTCACCTGAGGCGTAGTTGTCATTGAAAAGGAGCGCGTAGTCTTCCAACTTGGCGCCAGCCGGAACGGCGAAGGCCACCTTCTTGGAGATTGAGTCACCCGGCTTCAAGGTCGTAACGGAGAGCTGATCGCTCGGTTTCATCACCTTCGAGAGAGTGTCTGGCTGACAGGCCTCATCAGACTTGTCGACCATTCCGAACGCCAACTTCGTGGTGATGAAAGCCCCCTCCGACGCGACCATCTTCAAGGTCACGGGGTAGATCACGGTCTGCATCCCGTCGCCGGGAAAGAAGTTGTCGCCACCGGCGGTGTCAATCGTGGGCTCCCCGAATGAGATTTCGGCTTCGCCCCTTCCGATATCGGCCTTCGCCCGCTGAGTCGTGTTCAGCGGCTTCGCCTCGACCTCTTCCTTTTCCATTCGGTAGGTCGACTCGTTCTTGCAGGCTTTCCCGCTTTCCTCTCCGCTCCCACTCTCCTCGGGGCTCGCGCTGCCGCTGTCCTCGGATGGGGACTCCGCGGGCGCAGAAGTTGCTTCGCTCGTGGCGTCGGGGTCCACGGTCTGCGCAGCAGACGAGGTGGGCGACGTCGGCGGGGCCGCCGTCGGAGCAGAGTCCTGACAGGCCGACAGAGCGAAGGTAGCCAACAGTGCCGGGACGACAAGAGCCTTCGTCGAACGTGAGCGATTCATCTTGGTCCTCGAGGATTGAGTGCGGCAACCATCCGCTGCCGCACGAACATCTTAAAGCCAGCATGCGATGCCGTGGGAACCTGAGCCGCGACACTGGCGGACGACGACGGAGTCCGCCGTGAAAGTGGTCTCCGCCCGAATCCGGGCGTCGCCTACTTCGCCCTCCAGGCCAGTTCAGCCTTTCCCTCACTGTAGTTCTGGCTGTAGACGAGCGAATACTTGCTCAGGTCAGCGCCGGCCGGAATGGCAAAGCCGACCTTGCCACTGATGGCATCGCCCTGTTTAAGAATCTCGACCGGGATCTCGTCGCTACTGGGCACCACCGCGTTGCCGACATCTCGCTTGCACGGCCGATCCGAGGGATCAGTGAGCCCGAAGTGCAGCTCGGAGATGACATAAGATCCGGTCACGGCCTTGACGGTCACCGGGTAGATCGCCACCTGGAAGCCGTCGCCCGGGAAGAACGAGGTGCCGCCGGAGGTGTCCACGGTCGGCTTGCCGAAAGACACCTGGGCCTCTCCTTCGCCCTGCTCCTTCTTAATAGTCTGCGGCTCGGACAGTGGCTTTGGACTCACATCTCCCCGCTCCAGCTTGAACAGATCCGTGGACTGGCACTCGCCACTCGACCCGCTCGACGACGCCTCAGGGGTGGTCTCCTCCGAGGGTGACGAAGAGGTTGATTCCGAGGGCTCAGCCGTGGGCGCGGCCGTCGTGGGAGCGGCACTCTGGGGAGCAGCGCTGCTCGCCGGCGCCGATGGCGGCGCAGCGGTCGGCGCAGCATCCTGGCACGCCGTCAGTACGAGGGTCGCTAGCACAGCAGGAACAACAGCGACAGTCTTAGATCGCACAATCTTCATGATGGCTTCCCTTCCTTGCTGAGGTCTGGAGACGCGGGGTTGTCCCTTACTTGGCCTTCCAGGCATGTTCTGCCTTGCCTGAGCTGTAGTCGCTGGCGAAGAGCAGTGAGTAGTCCTCCAACTTTGCTCCCGCCGGAATAGCGAACGCGATCTTCTTTGACATCGTGTCGCCCGGCTTCATCACCTCGACCGGGACTTGATCAGCACGCGACACGACTGCTGCCAAGGTGTCCTGATCGCAGGGGTTGTCTTGTGCGTCTACGAGGCCAAGGCTCAACCTGGTTGAGATGAAGGAGCGCCCGCCCGTCATCTTGATCGTGACGGGATAGATCACCGTCTGCATGCCCTCACCGGGGAAGAAGGTGTCACCACCGGAGGTATCGATGGTTGGTTTTCCGAAAGAGACCTCAGCTTGGCCGTCACCACTCCGGTAGTTGACGGTCTGGACGGCATCCTGCGGCTTGGCCTCGGCGCCCTCCTTCTTGAGCGTGAAACTTCCCCGGCCGTTACACGTGGCCCCCGAATTTTCCTGTTCCGACGTCGACGAGGTTGAGCTCGATGATGACTCAGATGGAGTCTCCTCTGAGGACGGCGAGGAACTTGACTCCGATTGCTCGGCCGTCGGATCTGCGGTCTGGGACGCGGTCGGTGAGACAGGCGTCGGCGGCGCCGCGGTCGGCGCAGCATCCTGGCAAGCCGTCAAGGCGAGCGCCGCGAGCACTGCGGGAACAGCGAGGGCCCTCTTCGATTGCGCGATATTCATCGTGGCTTCCTTCGTGAAATTAAGGCGACAGTCTCCCCCGCCGCACGGTCAGTATGGGACTACGACGGACCGAACACGTCCTCGGTTCCACAAATCGGTGACACATTGTTAGTGAACTTCGCGGACGACCCACATCTCGGCCGTTCCATCCGGGCGATCAGCCGCCACAAACTCTCGCTCGCCCTCAGCTGCCGGGATGCCCTGCGCGTGCGCCGCGGTATTGATCGCCGATGCAACCCGATCCCAGACCGACGCGCCCTGGGGAAACCCCATCTCCCACGTGAACTCGTCCACACCAATCACGGTTCGGTCCTCCAGCAGGTGCGCGCGGACGAGCGGATGTGACCCGTCGATCTCCACCACCAGGACGCCAGGCTCGGGACGCACATCCGTCACTCGATCATCGGAGCCCGCGACATGGGCGATGAGTTCGCCCGCGCGTTGGGGATCGGTGTTCAGCGTCAAGGTGCGGCCCATCATGGCCACGTGTTTGGACGCCGGGCGCGCGGTGGCCGCTCGACCAAAATTGCCCTCCAGGGCGCGATCGCGTACCCGCTGCTGGGTGCCCGTGACGCGGCCTTTGATGAAGAACCACACCACCGAAAGCACCACCACGAGCAGCAAAATAAGGCCAATGTTGCGAAACACCACACGCTCCTTGTGTCGAGATAGACCACCAGTATCGTCGGCACCACACCAGCAACACGCACGAGAGGCATGAGATGAGCAGCGACCGCTCGATCCGCGGCGCCTACTTCGAGGCTCACTATCCGCCCGACCCCACCACCTTCGCTGGCACGGTGATGACCCGCGTGGCAGTCGCCCTCGATACTCGTGACGCGCTGGTGGAAGCATTCACGCCAGTAGCGGCCGACATGTCGACATATTTTCCAGGCGAGTCCGATCTGACGCCTGCCCACGTCGCCCACCTGGTCGATTCGGTGATTGCCGACCACAACGACGTCGTACGCCATCCCTCCCCCGACGCGATCCGCCTGCTCGACGCGCTCGACGGATTTCCCACAGCCGGCCTGGCCATCTCCTTCGGCGCCGGACGGGACGCCGCCGAAGCCGTGCAGACCGTGATGACCACCGTCGGACACTCAATCGAGCTTGGCGCCGACATCAAGGGATACGTCTTTGCCACTGCCAACGACGCCGCCGAGTTGATCCTTGAAGGCCAACTGCGACTGACGTACGGAATCTTCGCCGAGAGTGGAATCGACCTCGGCGAGGCCGCACACCGAGTCCGCGAGGTGTTGGACAGACAGGGACTACCCGTCTTGGCACATGACGACGAGGCGCAGCAGGTGCTCATCGGGCCACTGCTCTACGAGGTGCCCTATCACGGCCACCGACTGCACGAATATGCCGAGCCGGAGCCCGACACAGACCACTAACCGTCGATGACCCGCAACCGAATGGTCTCCGGCATGGCTCGCAACTCATCGAGCACGCCGTCGGACAACCCGGTCGACACGTCGGTCACCACATAGCCCGTCTGCGCGCGGGTATTGAGCATCTGGCCGTCGATGTTGACCTCGTGCTGCGCCATCACGCTGTTGACCTTGGCCAGCACCCCAGGAGTATTCACGTGAAAGTGAATCAGGCGCCGCTCGCCGCCCCGGGACGGCAAGTTGAGCGAGGGCATGTTGACGTTGAGTGTCGTCGTGCCGTGCAGAACGTAGTCGCGCAACTTGCCGGCCACGAAGCGACCGATGTCCTCCTGGGCTTCCTCGGTCGACCCACCAATGTGCGGGGTGAGCACGACGTTGGGGATGCCCTGCAGTGGGGAGGCAAAAGCGTCTCCCCGACGCTTTGGCTCATCCGGAAAGACATCGACAGCGGCGCCAGCGATGTGACCCGACAGAAGATTCTCCCGAAGGGCTTGGTAGTCGACCACGAAGCCGCGCGAAAGATTGAGGAACAGGGACCGTCGGCGCATCCGGGCAAACTGCTCGGCGCCAAAGAACCCGGCATTGCCGTCCCGGCCATCAACGTGAAGGGTGATGACCTCGGCCACCTCCAGCAACTCGTTGAGACTGGAGCACCGAGTGGCGTTGCCGAGGGACAACTTGTCATCGGTGTCGTAGAAGTAGACCTGCAAGCCCAACATCTCGGCCACCACGGACAGTTGAGAGCCGATGTTGCCGTAGCCGACGATGCCCAGCTTGCGGCCGCGGATCTCATGACTGCCCTTGGCGTTCTTGTCCCACACGCCTTCGTGCAGCGAACGGTCTTTTTCGGTGAGCCGTCGCGCCATCAGAATGATCTCGGCGATCGCCAACTCCACGACCGATCGGGTATTGGAGAAGGGTGCGTTGAATGCGGGGATGCCCCGACTCGCGGCCGATGCGAGGTCGATCTGATTGGTGCCGATACAGAACGCGCCGATCGCCTTCAGATCAGGTGCGTGGTCGAGGACCCGGTCGGTGATCTCGGTCTTGGATCGAATCCCGACGAGGTCGACGCCTGCGATGGATTCGATCAGTTCGTCCTCGCTCAACGCACCAGACCGCGTCTCGACATCGACACCGGCCTCTGCCAGGAGTCGCTCGGCCAGTGGGTGGACGCTTTCCAGAAGTAATGCCTTCACAGGCGGCATTGTCTCAACAGGGCCGCTCGCACCCTCAGGGGTGTCCGCGAGACGGAAGGTCATCGCGATCCACGGCGTCCCGATCCGCGAGTTCGGAGCGAACGTTCGCACGGGCCTGCGCCTCCCAGTGGTCGCGTCCGTAACGGGTGGCAAACAGAAATTCTCGGTCCAGCAGGTCGGTTAGGAGTGCCGCCCGGCCTGCCCGAAAATCTTGTTCCGGGAGCCACGAGTACTCGTACCGAACTCCCGTCACATAACGCGCATAGCGCTGCGGCGGTGCAGCCAAGATCGCCAGATCCGCGTCGAGCAATACCGCCGCGGCCTCATCTCCGCTTGCCGCACGGTGGTCGTACGTCGACCGCACCAGATCGGCGACGCGGCGCGCCTGCGCCTCGGGTCGGTGTCCGCCAAGGGCGGCGTACGCCCACTGGGCGGACGCCTCTTCGTTACTGACCGCGCCGCCGGGCTCGGTGCGGTAGACCACGTCGTGGAAGAACGCCGCCAGCCGAATCACCTCAAGGTCGGCCAAGCCCAACGGGTGGACGGCGACGATCTCGTCGATTCGTTCGAGGACCTCACGCAGATGCTCGACGTTGTGATATCCCCGTGCCGGCGAGGCATAAGCCGAGACCACTCGCGCCAACTTCTCAGCGTTCCCGAGCGGCCACCAGGTGGCGAGCTGCTCGAGGTCACCGTCGATAGTTGACCTCAGTGCTCAGCGTGCCGTCGGCGACCGTCAGCTCGATCCGGTCGAGCCGACCACCCTCGGGCTGTGCGCGGAATGGAACGGCCTGCTGGGTGAGGTCCTTACTGAAGGCCTTGCCAGTCGGCAGCGGCCTCCCGTCGCTGGTCAGCTGCACCCGAGACACTTCCTGCTTCTCGGTGAACCAGACCGTACCCAGCACCTCATCCGCATCGCCGCCAAGCCGTTTCACCTCGTGCACGCAGGACCGGCCCACAGCCTCTACGAGCGCAAGGAACGCTTTGGGATCCAAGGGCTCTGTCGGGTCGTCGACCGTGTCGAGTTCCGGCTCACGCCGCTTCCAGAAAGACATGGGTCTTAGCGTACGGGTTCAGGCCACGGGGAGCCCGGCTTGACGCCATGCCCCGAACCCACCGATCACATCGGTCGCCTGGCCAATCCCGATACTGCGCAGCGCGTCTGCGGCAAGCGAGGAGGAGTATCCCTCTTGGCACATCACGATGACTCGCGCGTCGAAGGAGGCCTCCGGAAGTGACGCCTGCTGGCGCGGATCGAATCGCCACTCGAGAACATTTCGCTCCACCAGAATGGGTTTCAACTCCTCGGAGACCTCGCCCTCCGCGTCTCGCTGCGCCTGTGGACGCGTGTCAACGAGAACGGCACGGCCATCGCGCACCTCGGCGTAGGCGTCTTCGGCGGTGATGCGCGCGTACCTCGCGCGGGCCGACGCCAACAGTGCGTCGATGCCGTCAAAGTCGGGCTCGGATTCCGTCACCAACTGTCTCCTTCATCAACGCCGAGCAGCACGAGTCTTTCCTGCTCGATGACGTATCGGTTCATCCCTCGCAGAGCAGGAGCGTACGCGTGAATCGAGGCCGCAAAGGAGCCGCTGCGGTTCACCACATCGTGGATGTGCTTGGCCCCAAACGACCGGCCAGAGCCCTCGGAGAGTTCACGCTCGCGGGGTCCGCCTCCGGCCCAGGTGCTTTCGGTGAGGGTGCCGAGAACCGTGCGGAAAGCGCCACGCGAGCCGACGTGATCGTGCCAGCCGGTGCTCGTACCGGCTGGCCAGCCGATGAGCCAGACCTCGAGCGCATCGGTGCTCTCAAGGCGATGCCAAGAGCGCTCAGGGGAACTCGGGTCGAGGTGTCGCAACAGGTCGCGATCACGAGCGAGGAGCTCAGTCGTGCGAAGCAACTGGTCGGCGTCGAGCAGGGTCGATCGAGCCGGGCTGTGGGTGAGGGTCATGGTCGTACTCCTGGTCAGGGTCTGGTGGCTGGCTGCGCGTGAATCAGCAGCAACAGACCTGGCCCTGCGTCAGGTGAAGATCGAGATGCAAGCGGCGGTGAGCCCACCGAGTCACATAACGCCTTCTAATGCTTTGCATAGGTTTATGTGATCACACGTGGTGGCCTAATGTCCAGCCCCGTCGGGGCGGTCCTCGTTCGGCGTGAAAGCGCGGATCGCGTCCACATCGCTGTTGGCAGCACGGACGTATTCATCAGCCCAGGCTTGGCGGTCTGGGAAGGTCGAACCGTCCACTACCGCGGCGACCGCGGCGTCAATGTCGACCACCGTGTGGCGGAGGGACACATTGCCGTGATCCAGCAGCGCCCAACTTCCACCGGCCCGGCCATATGGCATCCCGATGCTTCCGGGGTTAATCACGAGTCGTCGATCAACGAGCCGAATGAACGGCATGTGGGTATGGCCGCAGACGACCGTGCGGTGATCTTCTGGCAGTTCCGAGAACGCGGCGGCCCACCGGCCTAGGGGCGAATCGACGAGCACGAGTTCGTCATCACGCCGCGGACTGCCATGGCAAAAGACCACCGGCCCAAAACCCGCAACTGGCAGGACCAGCGGATGCGGGAGCTCATCGAGTATCCGCACGTGCTCGGCATTCATTTGAGACGCAGCCCACGGCGTGACGTCAGGCGCTTCGATGGCCTCGCCGCGAGCCATCGCGACCAGTTCACGATCGGCGTTGCCCCTGACCATGCGTAACCGACCGCCTTCGGCCGCGAGACGGTCGAGCACCGGGACTGGCTGCGGGCCAGAGGCAAGATCGCCCGTCACGACCACGAGATCGGCTGCGCGAACGTCAGGTTCATCCAGGACGGCTTCCAGGATGGGCAGCACACCGTGCACATCGGACAGGACCGCGACCGTGGAGATCATGCAGCCATCATCGCGGCTGCTCCAACGGCTGTGGGGGCCGCCCAAAGATCGGGCGGCCCCCACAGTGCATCCGGTTGGCTGTCAGCTGCAGCCGCTGGTGGAGCCGCAGCCCTCGCAGACGTAGCACGATCCAGCTGGGCGCATCTTGGTGCCGCAGGTCATGCACATGGGCGCGTCGGCGGCCTTGCCCTGGAATCTCTCCATCAGCTCAGCCGACGAATGGATTTCCGCGGAGACCTCGCGGGCATCTGCTGCACCGGCACCGGACTGGTCTGCGGGCTCCTGCTCCTTCTTCTTGGTCGCCGGAGCAACCGACTGGGAGAAGCCCTCCAACTCATCCGCATAGTCGTCACCGGACTCGCCGTCAGAGCCACTGGTTGGCTCGGCATAGGAGCCTGTTTCGAGCTGTCGAGCCCGCTCATCGGCGGTATGGATGCCCATGAACGAACGCGTCTCGAAGTCAAGGTGATCCAGTGCCAACCGGCGGAAGACGTAGTCCATGAGCGACTGCGCCATGCGCACGTCCGGGTCGTCCGTCAGGCCAGCCGGCTCGAAGCGCAGGTTGGTGAACTTCTCGACATAGGTCTCCAGCGGCACGCCGTACTGGAGACCGACTGATAGCGCGATGGAGAAGGCGTCCATCACACCGGCGAGTGTCGATCCCTGCTTCCCGAACTTCAGGAAGATCTCGCCCAGGTCCCCGTTCTCATAGCTCGAGGCCGTCAGATAACCCTCGGCACCGCCCACTGCGAACGACGTCGTCTGGCTCTGCCGACGCTTCGGCATGCGCTTGCGGATCGGGCGATACTCGATCACCGTGTCGACCTTGGCCGCGGCCGCTTCGGCGGCAGACTTCTTGTCCTTGGCCGTGGACCCGCCATCAGACAGCGGCTGACCGACCTTGCAGTTGTCGCGGTACACGGCCAACGCCTTGAGGCCGCGCTTCCATCCCTCGAGGTGAACTTCGGCAATCTCCTCGACCGTGGCGTCCTCAGGAAGGTTCACCGTCTTGGAGATCGCTCCCGACAGGAAAGGCTGGGTCGCGGCCATCATGCGAACGTGGCCCATCGGTGAGATCGCGCGCTCGCCCATGGCGCAGTCGAAGACCTCGTAATGTTCCTTCTTCAGGCCAGGTGCATCAATGACGTGGCCCTTCTCCGCGATGTGCTCGACAATCGCTTCGATCTGCTCGGTCTGGTAGCCCATCTTCTTCAAGGCGCGCGGGATCGTCTGGTTCACGATCTGCATCGAGCCGCCGCCCACCAATTTCTTGAACTTCACCAAGGAGAAGTCCGGTTCGATACCGGTGGTGTCGCAGTCCATCATGAAGCCGATGGTCCCGGTCGGCGCGAGGACCGAAGCCTGTGCGTTACGGAAACCGTTCTCGTCGCCAATCGCGACGACATCGGACCAGGCCTTGGTCGCCGCTCGGTGGATGGCGGTGTCCATCGAGTCAAGGGGACGCACGTCGTCGTTGGCGGCCTGGTGCTTGCGCATCACGCGGTTGTGGGCCTCGGCGTTACGGGCGTAGCCGGCATAGGGACCAACCACCCCAGCCAACTCGGCGGAACGCTTGTAGGCGGTACCGGTCATCAAGGAGGTAATCGATGCCGCCAAGGCGCGACCGCCCTCGGACTCATAGCCGTGCCCAGTTGCCATCAACAGCGCGCCGAGGTTGGCATAGCCGATACCAAGCTGGCGGTAGTCGACGGTGGTCTTCCCAATGGACTCGGTCGGGAAGTCCGCGAAGCAGATCGAGATATCCATGGCCGTGATGACCAACTCGACCGTCTTGGCGAAGGTCTGCTCGTCAAAGGTGTCATCCTCGCGCAGGAACTTCAGCAAGTTGAGCGAAGCGAGGTTGCAGGACGAGTTATCCAGGCTCATGTATTCAGAGCAGGGATTCGAGGCAGTGATTCGCCCAGACTCAGGATTGGTGTGCCAGTCGTTGATCGTGTCGTCGTACTGGACGCCTGGGTCGGCGCACTCCCAAGCAGCACGGTTGATCTTGTCGAAAAGGGTGCGGGCGTCGACTTCTTCGATGACTTCGCCGGTGCCACGCGCCCGCAAACCGAACGTCGTGCCGTTCTCGACGGCCTTCATGAACTCGTCGCTGACCCGAACGCTGTTGTTGGCGTTCTGGTACTGAACCGAGGTGATGTCCGCGCCACCGAGGTCCATATCGAACCCAGCGTCGCGCAGCGCCCGGATCTTGTCTTCCTCGCGCGCCTTGGTGTCAATGAACTCTTCGATGTCGGGGTGATCGACATCGAGCACGACCATCTTGGCCGCGCGGCGAGTGGCTCCGCCGGACTTGATCGTCCCCGCTGACGCATCGGCACCCCGCATGAAGGACACCGGGCCAGAGGCCGTCCCACCAGAGGACAGCAACTCCTTGGACGACCGGATTCGCGACAGGTTCAGGCCAGCGCCCGAGCCGCCCTTGAAGATGAAGCCTTCTTCTCGATACCAGTTCAAGATCGAGTCCATCGAGTCATCGACCGCCAGGATGAAGCACGCCGAAACCTGTTGTGGGCTCTTCGTGCCTACGTTGAACCACACCGGGCTGTTGAACGCGAACACCTGGTGCAGCAGCATCCAGGTCAGTTCGTGTTCAAAGACCTCGGCGTCGTCCTCAGTCGTGAAATAGCCGTACTCCCGACCAGCCTTGACATAGGTCAACACGACCCGGTCGATGAGCTGCTTCAGGCTGCGCTCACGCACGTCGGTACCCAAGGCACCGCGGAAGTACTTGGTCGTGACGATCGTCGAGGCGTTGACCGACCAGAAATCGGGGAACTCCACCCCACGCTGCTCGAAGATCGTCTCGCCGGTCTTCCAGTTCTGCTGGATGACGTCGCGCGCCTGCCAGGTCACCTCGTCGTAGGGGTGAACTCCTGGGGTGGTGAAGATGCGCTCGATCTTCAGGCCTTTGCCCTTGCGACGCGCCTGTGACGCAGCGCTGGTCGTCTCGGTCATGACGACTATCCCTTCATAAAAATCGAATCTCGGTCAGACGCGAGTACGACGCCCTCGCGCGGGGCCTGTTGTCTCGAACTAGCCCGGCGGTCCGTCTGAACTCGGCTCAATGCCGACCGCAGGACGCTCCGCGCGCAGCACCGTGATGGCTGCCTCGAAGTCCTCGGTGGATTCAAAGGCCTGATAGACGGAGGCGAACCTCAGGTAGGCAACCTCGTCGAGCTCTCGCAACGGGCCAAGAATCTCCAGGCCAACGTCGTGGGCATCGATCTCGGCCATGCCCTTGGCACGGATCGCTTCTTCAACCCGCTGCGCAAGAAGAGCCAACTCATCTTCGGTCACAGGACGGCCCTGGCATGCCTTGCGCACGCCCACCATCACCTTGTCCCGTGCGAAGGGCTCGCTCGCCCCGGACCGCTTGACCACCGTCAGACTGGCCGTCTCCATCGTGGAGAATCTCTTCCCGCACGACGGACATTGGCGACGTCGTTTGATGTGCGTTCCATCTTCAGAGGTGCGGCTGTCGACGACCCGCGAATCGTCATGACGACAGAACGGACAATGCATCGGCAAACACCTCCTCGGGCGACCACATCCGACTCCACTAGACCCAAAGTCGCCCGGCGGTCCCCCGACGGACGGCCCAACCTGTGGACAATCCTGTGGGTAACTCGTGGATAACGTGGGGACGAGATGTGGACTAGATGTGGACAACTCACAGCCATGTAACTACTAGATATAGCGATCCTAGATCGCGGCACCCCACCACGCAACATTGCCCAGGTCAGTGCGCGTGTCTACCGGATCGGCGCGCCTAGGGCGCCGGGATCTGCAACCTTTGCCCGGTGGACACCTGCGCGGAGTTGAGGTCGTTTGCCAGTTGCAGGTGTGCGATTGCGGCGCTCAGCGGCAACTCGGGAAGACGCTCGCGCGCTACATCAGACAGCGTCTGCCCCGGCCGCACGGTGACATCCTCGGACGCGGTCGGACCGCTCGCCCACGCCGAAACAGCCATGCCGCCCAGGATGGCGATGGCCAGGACCGTCACGAGCAGGGCGCGACGCCCTCGCGCCGTCAAGCGCACTGCGACTGCCGGCAGCGTCGTTGAGGTCGGGCGTGCGGGCACGTCTGAGACCAGGGCGAGATGGCGGCGACGCCGGGGTAGAGCCTGTGGCTGATCGAGCACGGGTGCGAGTGCGCTCATGGAGTCCTCCTGATGCTGTTGCGACGGGTTAACCGAACACCTGTCCGATCGGACGTGCGTACGAGGTATAGCACGTACGTTCGACGTCCACAAGCCGCCGCCATCACGAGAATGACGCGACACTCGCGTCGTACAGGTGTTTGATTGCGTTCGCTGAACTCCATACGCTGTGCTCATAGCGACAAGCCAAGCAGCGACCACCGACAAGCCCGCCGGCAAGCCCGCCGACAACGACTTCCTCGGAAACACCGGTGCCGCAGCAGGACGCCATAGATAAGGACGCCGACGATGGCCAAGATTCACCAGATGCCAGAGCCAGATGGCAAGGCACTGACCACCCGCCAACGCAAGGTGCTGCAGGTCATCCGCAGTTCAATCGACCGGCGTGGATACCCGCCCAGCATGCGGGAGATCGGCGAAGCCGTCGGACTCACGTCGCCGAGTTCGGTGGCGCACCAGCTCACGATGTTGGAGCGCAAAGGCTACTTGCGTCGGGATCCCATGCGACCGCGTGCGATCGAAGTCGTCTCGCCAGGACAACCCAAGCGCGAGCGGGGCTATCGCGGCAAGGCTGCGGCGAGTGCCGAGCTGGACTCGCCAGTCGATGAAACCGGAATCAACGACGAACGGCCAGAGGCCGAGTACGTGCCTGTCGTCGGCCGTATCGCCGCGGGTGGGCCGATTCTCGCCGAGCAAGCCGTCGAAGATGTCTTTCCCCTCCCCCGGCAACTCGTCGGCGAGGGCGATCTCTTTCTGCTCAAAGTCGTCGGCGATTCGATGATCGACGCAGCCATTTGTGATGGCGACTGGGTGGTGGTTCGGCAGCAGCCCAGCGCGAGCAACGGCGACATCGTGGCGGCGATGCTCGATCACGAGGCCACCGTCAAGACGTTCAAGCGGACTGACGGTCAGGTGTGGCTGCTACCGCATAACGAGGCATACGAGCCCATCGACGGGAACGACGCCACGATTCTCGGCAAGGTCACCGCGGTGCTGCGCCGGGTGTGACCGCTGCCACCAGTTGGGTCAGGGTGGCGCCAAGGGGACTCTCGAGTTTGACGGTCGTTTCGGCGTCGGCCCGGGTCACTCCTTGAGTGATGACCGCAACGGGGATCCGTTCACGCGCCGCGAACCGAGCGAAGCGGAAGCCAGACATCACCATCAGGGATGAGCCGAGCACCAGCAGACACGATGACTCGGCCACGGTGTCAAAACACTTCTGCACCAACGGTTTTGCCACGGATTCGCCAAACATGACGACGTCAGGCTTAAGCCTGTCTGAGCGACACACCACACACCTCGCCGTGGCAAAACCGGCCACCTGCTCGTCGGTCAGGAGCACGTCTCCGTCCGGGCGGATCTGTCCGGTCATGGCCTCACGATCGAAGCGCGGATTTGCCTGTCTGAGCCACTCATCCACGGTTGTCCGCGCGTAGGACTCGCCACAATCGACGCAGACCACGGCATCGAGGGAGCCGTGTAATTCGATGATCTCGTCGGCGCCACCTCGCTGATGCAGGCCATCGACGTTCTGGGTGATGATCCCTGTGGTCAGTCCCAAGCGTTGCAGGTCCGCGACGGCACGATGCCCGTCATTGGGTTCGGCGGCCGCGAACCGGGGGTATCCGACGAACGACCTGGCCCAGTAGCGCTGGCGCGCGTGCGGCGAGGCCAGGAGTTCGCTCACCGTCATGGGCGTCACTCGTCGCTCGCCATCGGCACCTCGATAGCCCGGAATGCCGGACTCGGTCGAGAGGCCAGCACCCGAGAGGATGCAGACCCGGCCTTCGGCGACGAGGTCCACCAGCGCAGCCCACTTCACTGGGTCGCCATCTCCTGGCGATGGAAAGGTCGCACACGGCACGACCTCAGTATCTCCGGTGTGGTCTCGACAAGCTCGACCGGCGTAGGTGCGCTCGACCACAACCCACGCCGGTCGAGTAGGCGAGCGCCCCCTTCCCCACGCCGGTCGAGTAGGCGAGCGCCCCAGCGCGAGCCGTATCGAGACCCCGGCGGGTCTCGACAAGCTCGACCAGCGTTAGAGAGCTAGACCGGCGTTGACGGGCCCGACAACAACCCACGCCGGTCGAGTAGGCGAGCGCCCCAGCGCGAGCCGTATCGAGACCCCCGGCAGGTCTCGACAAGCTCGACCGGCGTTAGAGAGCTCGACCGGCGTTAGAGAGCTCGACCACAACCCACGCCGGTCGAGTAGGCGAGCGCCCCAGCGCGAGCCGTATCGAGACCAAGGCAAGAGGTCTCGACAAGCTCGACCGGCGATAACGGCTCGACCGGCGTTAGAGAGCTCGACCGGCTTGGGTGCGCTCAACCGGCGTAGGTGCGCTCAACCTTCCTGGATGGTAAGACAACTAGACTCTGGTCATGATTGATGCTGCCGGGCTGCGCGTCATGCGCGCCATCGCCGATGAGGGTAGTTTCACGGCTGCGGCCACCGCGCTGGGCTATTCACAGCCGGCGGTGTCCCAGATGGTGCGTCGGCTCGAAGAACGCACGGGCACGGTGCTCGTGGAACGGATTGGGCGAACGGTTCGCCTGACCGAGGCCGGCAGCGTCCTGGCCAAGCACGCCATTCCCGTGTTGGAGGCCCTCGACCGCGCCGAGTGCGAGATCCAATCGATCGCCGGGCTCGAAGCGGGCCGAGTCAGGCTGACGGCGTTCCCTTCGGCCTCCTCGACGTTGGTCCCCCAGGCGCTCGCCTTGGTCAAGAAGCGTTTTCCCGAGATCAAGGTGGTCTTCACCGAGGCGGAACCACCGGGAGCTCTTGAGGCGCTCCGCGCGGGTGAGTGCGATCTTGCGGTCACCTTTGTCTATGACGGGGACGTGCTCCCCAGGGGCGAAAGCGACCTCGATCCCTTCGATGTCACGACCCTCCTGGAGGACGAGGTGCGCCTCGTTCTCCCCGCGTCCCACCCTCTCGCCACCTCCGATCAGGTTGACCTCGCAGACCTGGCGAGCGAATCCTGGATCGCGGGGTGCCCTCGATGTCGGGGTCACCTGGTGTCGTTGGCGCAACGCGCCGGGTTTGAACCTGACGTGGCCATCGAGACTGAGGATTATGTGGCAGTGCTCGCGCTGGTAGCAGCCGGGCTCGGCGTTGCTGTGGTGCCTGAGTTGCTGCTGAAGTCCACACGTAACGATGGCCTCGTGGCCTTGCCGATGTCACCAGCCAACCGCCGTACGGTGCAGGTCGTGACGACGCCCGACCTGCGCCGAGTGCCAGCGGTTGAGGCAACGCTTCAGGCGCTCACTGAGTCGGCCAAGCTGGCGATGTAGCAGGCCGCTTAGCCCTTCCGCGTCACGGCGGAAATCCGCCCTGCCTGGTCCACCAAGGCGATGTCGCCTTGGCGGTCAGTCCGCAGCACCTGCGAGCCCGACTGATGCAGCGAAGTCAACAACGCAGGAGCGGGGTGCCCGTAGTCGTTGCCGGCGCCCACGCTGATGACGGCGTACGGCGCGCTGAGGTCACGTAGCAGCCGTGGCTCATGGTTGGCGGAACCATGGTGGGCAACCTTGACGACATCGACAGGACGCGGGTCATTGCGCAGCGCGAGCGCACGAGCCACCTGGAACTGAGCTTCGCGTTCTGCATCGCCGAGGAGCACCAATCGGACTTCCCCGACTCGTACGTCGAGCACAACCGACGCGTTGTTTTGAACCGAGCCGGTCCGGATCGTCCGACCCGGCCAGATGACCCTGGCCCGAACGCCTGCCCACCCCAGGTCATCGCCGGCATTGACCTCAGTGGTCGGTACGCCATGCGCGGCCGCGACCCGTGTCACCATCGGCTCCAGCGAACCCTGCTCGCCTTCGCCGCCTTCGTCGCCGTCGACAGAGGTGGTGATGATCTGTCCAACCTCCCGACCGTCGAGCACGCCGGGGAGTCCCGCCACGTGGTCGGCATGGAAGTGCGTCAAGACCACAGCATCGATGGTGTGAACCTCCAGGTCGTCCAGGCAGCGGTCCATCGACGTCGGGTCCGGCCCGACATCCACCACCACGACGCGGCCCGGGCCCGTCCTGATGACGCCTGCGTCGCCTTGCCCGACTTCGCACGCGACGAACACCCACCCGGGCGCTGGCCACCCTGGTTGCGGTAACGGCCAGGCTGCGGCTGCCAGCACGACCGTCAGCGCCACCACGACCGCGGGATAACGGCGCACATGCGCGATCAACCACGTGCCGCACAGCACCACCCCGGCCGTGATCAACGCGAGCGCCACCGCTCCCCACGTGGTGCCCGGCCAGGGCAGCATCCCGCCTGGAATTGCGGCGCCGCTGTGCGCGATCTGTGCGATCGCCTCGGTCGGTAGCGCAGCCAGCCACCCCACGGCAGCAGCCACCGGCAGGACGACTGGCGCCACCAACACCACCAGCACACCTGCCACCGTGGCGGGTGCCACGAGCGGGGCCGCCAGCAAATTGGCCGGGATGCCCACCAGCGGGATCGCGCCTTGCAACACCACGATGATCGGAGTGCACATCACCTGGGCAGCGACCGGGATCGCGACCGGCTCGCCAAGCCACGCCATCCGATCCGGGAGCCGGTCAGCGAACCAGGCTCCCCACGGCCTAGCAAAGAGCACCAGTCCCAACGTGGCCAGAACCGACAAGGCAAATCCGTACGATCGCGCGAGCCACGGGTCGAGGATCAGCAGAACAACCACCGCGCCACCCAAGGCGGGTGCAGCGGCCCGCGGGCGACCGGCAGAGGTCGCCAGCAGGCCCACCAGACCCATCACCGCGGCTCGAGCAACGCTCGGCTCAGGTCGGCACAACAGCACGAACAGGCCCAAAGCGACGAGACAGATGGGGACCCGCGCGCGCCGTGGGACACGCAGCCAACCGCATACCCACAGCACCGACAACAGCACGATCGTGACGTTGGTGCCGCTCACGGCGGTCAGGTGAGTCATGCCGGTTGTCCGCATGTCGTCGCTCAAATTCGGGGGTACCCGCGACACATCACCGATGACCATGGCGGGAGTGAGGCCGCGCGCATCTGCGGGTAGTGATGCCGTCGCGTCTCTCAGGTCAGTTCTAAAGAGCTCAACTCCTCGCAGCAGCGCAGGCGCAGCCGAGATCTTCTGCGGAGAACCGATCGGGTTCAGAACCGCACTGACATCAGCGCCTTTCTCGGCCTCGGACAGGCGTCCGCGCACCTGCACCGTGTCCTTCCAGCGCAACTCGTTCCACCGCCGGTCGGCGAAAATCAGCACGGTGGCCCTCACCGGCGTGACCAGGCCCCGCCCTTCGACGCGGGTCACCGCCAGCCGGACGACGACCAGATCATCGGTCTGCCTCTGACTGGTGCCATCCCGTGGCTGCACGATGCGCGGATCGGCGGCCAGCGCACCGGTCAGGGACACGGTGGCCCGCTGCGCGGCCAACTCCTCGATCGGTCCGACAGCACGCATCACCAGATGCAGCCCGGTCGAGACCGTCAGCAGGCTGGCCAACGCGAGGCCGAGGGCGATCGTCCGTCGTCGCAGGGTTGATCGCCGTAGGAAGAGCGCCGCCGCGAAGCCAAGGCTCGCACCGCCCACCAAGAGCCACCACCACGGCAGGCTCAGACACAGGGCCACTAACGCCCATCCGATCAGAGCCGGCAGCAGAAGTCGGACGTCGAGTCGTGCCGCGCGGTCGAGCACCTCACACGGCGACGTGTGGCCGCAGTTGGGCGAGCATCTTTTCTCCAATTCCACTCACTTCGGTGAGTTCATCGACCGAGGTGAACTGACCATTGTCGGTCCGCCATTGCACGATGCGCCCGGCGATCACTGGGCCGACCCCCGGCAGTTGCTCCAGTGCGCTCGCATCGGCCTGGTTGAGGTTGACCGGCGCCCCCGGAACTCCCCCCGGGGTGCCGCCATCACCACTGTCCGCGCCCGAGGGTGTGCTGCCCGGTGGTGCAGCCGAACCTGCCGCGCCAGGGGCCGGGCTGAGCTCTTCGCCCGGCTTCGGCACGGCAACTTGTTCTCCGTCGGTGACCGGGCGGGCGAGATTGAGTCGGGCAAGATCAGCGCCGGAGCGTGCTCCCCCGGCCGCCTTCAGCGCATCGCTCACGCGGGCACCTGGCGACAAGGTCACTACTCCCGGCCGCGCCACTTGCCCGACAACATGGACGAGCATGGTGGTCGGGGTCGTCGCTGTCGGGCCGGACGGCGTCGAGGGGCTCGCCTGGGCCGGAGCATCGGCGCGGCCGCGCGGCGTGCCCTGCACTGCACTGTTCTCCGCTGCGGCGACCGGGCGTGGTTCACTCGTCGCGCGCATCCACAGCACTCGCCCACCCAGCACGGCACCCACCATGAGGACGAGCACCAACACGGCGACCACCGCGAGCCGTCCCGGAGCCAGGACCGAGTCCTGGAGGCTGCGCGGCGGCCGAATCAGTGGGGTGTGTGGGCGAATAGCGTCATCGGGTCGCTGCCGCAGGTGGCGTGGACCTGAGTCATCCGACGCCGAGGAGACATTCGCCTGGGACCGCCGCTGTATGCGCTCGGACGACGTTGCCCGGCGCCCTCGATCCGTTGGCTCCTCCGGAGTCCATCCCCCCGTTCGACGTGCCCGATCAACCTCATCCAGGACCGCAGCAAGTCGATCGGGGGGCATTGATTGACCGCGCCGCGGCGCACTTCCTCCGGTCGAACTGCTCATGACCACCACGCTATGGAGTAGTCCAAGCAGCCGCAGCGGCCAGGAAGCAACCTGTGGATAACCCGATTGGTGCCACCGGACGTGTGGACAAGGCTGACGCCACCCTCATCCGTCTAAGGCGGTGGCCCCGATCGTGGGCGGCAACGTGCGGACGCGAGGGCTCACGACCGTACCGATCGTGCCCGGTCCAACATGCGCGGCCACGACAGCGTCGAGTCCGACCAGATGCACGTCGACCGAGGCTCCGAGTCTGGCTATCAAACGGTCGCACAGGGCCTCGGCACGGTCGGCAGCGTCGAGATGCTGCACGGCAATATCGATCCCCTCAGGGCTCTCCCCTCGGTTCTCCACCTGTTCCACCGTGAGTTCCTCGAGTCGAGCCAGTGCCTTGCCTGACGTGCGCACCTTCTCCAACGGTCCGACGGTGCCGTCTTGGAGCACGAGCAACGGCTTGATCGCCAGGGCCGACCCGACGAATGCGGAGGCACGACCAATCCGGCCACCGCGGCGCAAGTAGTCCAGGGTGTCGACGTAGAACGTCGTCGAACTTCCGTCGGCCCTTCGGCGGGCACCGGCAGCGGCAGCTGTCACTGTGCCGCCGGATGCCAGGATCTCGGCAGCCGACAAGACGGCGAAACCCAGGCCCATCCCCAAAGAGCGGGAATCGACCACCTCGACCGGGACGTCCACTTCTGCGGCCGCGAGCTGTGCCGACCCCACGGTTCCGGACATTTCGGCCGAGAGATGGATCGACAGAATGTGATCTGCGCCTTGACGGGCCAGGTCGTCATAGGCATCGATAAAGTCGCCGACCGACGGCTTCGACGTCGAAACCCACTTGTGCTCGCGCAGGGCATTCGTCACCTCAGTGACGTCCATGTCAACGCCTTCGACGTAGGACTCACCATCCACAAGGAGGTGCATACGCACCAGTCGGATCGCGTTCTGCGCCACGAGTTCCGACGACAAGCAGGCTGTCGAGTCGGTGACCAACGCCAGCATGGTGCGAACCTACCCCGCCACGATGCTGACCAGTTTGGGAGCACGCACGATCACCTTGCGTATCGCCTTGTCTCCCAGGGAGATCTGCACCCGCTCATGGGCTAGCGCCGCCGCCTCCAGGTCCGCGTCGGAGATATCTGGAGCGACCTCGATCCGAGCGCGCACCTTGCCCTGGATCTGGACGACGCAGGTCACCGTCTCGGCCACCAGCCACTGCTCCTGCGGTTCAGGGAAGGACGCGAAAGCCACCGAGCCTTCGTGGCCGAGCCGCTGCCACAGCTCCTCGGCCATGTGCGGAGCCAACGGTGAGACCATCGTGACAATCGCCTCAGCGACCTCCCGTGGAACGGAATCCGCCTGGGTCAGCGCGTTATTCAACTCGGTGATCTTTGCGACCGCCGTGTTAAATCGCAGCTCGTCATAGTCGTCGCGCACACCGGCGATCGTGGTGTGCAGCAACCGATTGAGGGCGTCGCCCGGGGCGGCGTCAACGACCCGCAACTCGCCAGTGGACTCATCGACCAGGTTGCGCCAGATGCGCTGCAAGAACCGTTGTGACCCCACCACAGCACGGGTCTCCCAGGCGCGTGACTGGTCCAGCGGCCCCATCGACATCTCGTAAACCCGGAAGGTATCGGCTCCGTACTGGTCGCACATTTCGTCCGGGGTCACGACGTTTTTCAGCGACTTGCCCATCTTGCCGTATTCACGGGTGACGGCCTGGCCGTTCCAGGTCCAGCTCTCCCCGTCCTCGCCGACCTCAACTTCGGTTGCAGGCACCGGCTGCCCTCGGTGGTCGCGAAAGGCGAAGGCCTGTACGTAGCCATGGATGAATAGCCGTCGGAAGGGCTCCTCTGAGGACACAAAGCCCAGGTCGTGCAACACCTTGTGCCAGAAACGCGAATACAGCAGGTGCAGCACCGCGTGCTCGGCGCCGCCGATGTAAAAATCAACGCCACCGGGGTCGTTGGCCACGCCCTCGCCTTCACCTCGGCCGGGACCCATCCAGTAGTTCTCGACGTCCGGATCGACCACTCGCTCGTGATTGCCAGCATCGGTGTATCGCAGCTCATACCAACACGATCCGGCCCAGTTGGGCATGGTGTCGGTCTCACGGCGGTACGTCTTGCGGCCCTCCCCCAGGTCCAACTCGACCTCGACCCACTCGGTGGCTCGGGACAGCGGGGACTCCGGCTCGGACTGCGCATCGTCCGGTTCGTAGGTCTTTGGCGAGTAGTCCGCGACCTCAGGCAACTCGACCGGCAACTGATCATCCGGGACGGCATGGGCGTGTCCGTGCTCGTCATAAACGATCGGGAACGGTTCACCCCAGTAGCGCTGGCGACTGAACAACCAGTCACGCAACTTGTAGGTGACCGTGCCGTGCCCGGCATTGTCCTTCTCAAGCAACTCAATGACTGCGGACTTGGCTTCGTCAATCTCCATGCCATTCAACGAGATTCGCTCATTGGCGGAGTTGATGATCGCTCCTGGCCCGGTGTAGGCAGTGTTCTCGTCGTGATCCTCCGGCGGCTGGACCGTCCGTACGTGCGGCAGGTCGTACTTCGCCGCGAAGTCCCAGTCGCGCTCGTCTTCCCCCGGCACCGCCATGATCGCGCCAGTGCCATAGCCCATCAGGACATAGTCCGCGGTAAACACCGGAACCGGTTGTCCCGTGACGGGATTCGTCGCGAAGATGCCGGTGAAGACACCCGACTTCTGCTTGTCATCAATCTGGCGGTCCCGCTCAGACTTGCGTGAAGCTGCCCGCTGATAGTCACCCACCGCCTCGGCCGGTGTCGCGGCGCCCCCAGTCCACGCCGCCTTGGTCCCAGTCGGCCACGCGGCAGGGACCGCACTCTCCAAGATCGGGTGCTCCGGAGCGACCACCATGAAGGTCGCGCCAAAGATCGTGTCGGGACGCGTGGTGAAGACCTCCAGGCCCGCGCCACCATCAGTGGAATCCACCGCGAATGTCAGTGCCGCTCCATGAGACCGACCGATCCAGTTGCGCTGCATCGTCTTGATCGACTCCGGCCACGCGACCCGGTCCAGGTCGTCCGTCAGCCGATCGGCATATGCGGTGATCCGCATCATCCATTGCGACAGGTCGCGCCGGAAGACGGGCATATCGCCGCGCTCGGTCAGACCCTCGTTGGTGACCTCTTCGTTCGCCACGACAGTGCCCAGGCCCGGGGCCCAGTTAACGGGAACCTTGCGCTTGTAGGCCAACCGACGAGAGTCGATGGCATCGACTCGCTCGGCCTCGCCCAACTCAGTCCAGGGGCGCCCGTCGGGCGTGGCGACCTCACCGCTGGCGTACGCCTGCTCCAACTCACCGATCGGACGAGCCTTGCCCACTCGCTCGTCGAACCAGGCGTTGAAGATCTGGAGAAAAATCCACTGCGTCCAACGGTAGTAGTCCGGGTCAGTGGTCGCGATCCGACGACGCTGATCGTAGGACAGGCCCAGTTGACGCAGCTGACGCTTGAATGCGGTGATGTTCTGCTCGGTGGTCTTGCGTGGATGCTGTCCCGTCGCAACAGCGTGCTGCTCGGCGGGGAGGCCGAAGGCATCGAATCCCTGGGTGAAGAGAACGTGGAATCCACGGGTGCGCAGGTAACGCGCATAGACATCAGAGGCGATGTACGGCAGCGGGTGGCCGACGTGCAGGCCCGCTCCACTGGGGTAGGAAAACATGTCTTGCACCATGCGCTTGGGGCGCTCGGCCACCCCTGCCTCACCCCATGGGCCGCTTGGGTTGGCGACCTCAAAGGTTCGATCCTCTTCCCACCGGTCCTGCCAGCGCTTCTCGATGGCGTTGGCGAACTCAGGCGTATAGCGGTGCGCGGGAATGTCAGGCATGGATTCCGTCCTCGGAGAGCTTTCGTGCGTCAAATGTGCCGTGGTCGGGCGCGGGCTCACCCATGAGAAAACCCCCCGGCATTCGAGGGGTTTGCCGCGTTGAGGCCCGGATTGGTCAACGCGGCTACGGAAGCTGCTGTTCGTGGTGCATGACGCCTAGATTAGCGCAGGCCCCCGGGTGAGGAACGGGCACGCCGCGGGAGGTGTCCAGACATGACTCGGCCGCCGCCTCGCATCGCGAGGTGGCGGCCGTTGTCAGATCTGGGACTCGAGCTCAGATCTTGTTGAGCTGCTTGGCCATTGCCGACTTCTTGTTGGCGGCCTGGTTCTTGTGAATGACACCCTTGCTCACGGCCTTGTCCAACTTCTTGGACGCGGTGGTGAGGGCCTCAGTCGCCTGTGTCTTGTCTCCGGTGGCGGCAGCCTCCCGGAACTTACGGATCCACGTACGCAGTTCGGCCTTGTAGGCACGGTTGCGCTCAGTACGGATCGCGTTGGTCTTGATCCGCTTCATCTGCGACTTGATGTTTGCCACGAAAACTCTTTCTCGGTGTACGTCAGTGTCAGTGAGGGCGTTCCTTCGCTCGCTCGGATGAGGGGTGGGGATCCCAGGCGATGAACGAAGCGAAAATACTGGTGCGAGCACCCCAGCCGCGGGCGCACGCAGGCCATCACGGTAACAGTGCAGCGACCTGTGCCCCAAAACGACGAGAAAGCCGCTACCCGGCTTGGCGCTGCCGGGTGATCTCCAGGACGACTCGCTCGACGGCGTACACCGGGTCACGGCCACCGCCTTTGACGTCGAAGTCGGCTGCGGCGACCGCTTGAATGGCCCGTCCGAGGCGCTCACCGTCCCACCCACGCGAGGCCGCGCGCGCCCGATCAACTTGCCAGGGCGCCATGCCCAGATCTTTTGCGAGATCGACCGAACGGCTCCGACCAGCGCTGGCGACGCGGGCAATCTGTCGCAGTTGGCTGGCAAGCACCGCCACCACGGGAACCGGGTCCAGTCCACTGGCAAGCGCGTGACGCAGCAACCTCAGCGCCTCGGCGGTGTCGCCCGCAATGGCCGCATCAGCGACGCGGAACCCCGTCGCTTCGACCTTGCCACCGTGATAGCGGCCCACGAGTGCTTCGTCGATGAGCCCCTCGGTGTCATCGACCAATTGCTCGCACGCTCGGGCCAACTCGCGCAAGTCTTTGCCGACGGCTTCCAGGAGGGCCCGCACGGCATCCGGGGTCGCCTTGCGCCCTCGGGAGCGGAACTCATGGGTCACGAACGCGCTCTTGTCCCGTTCGGATTTAATCGCTGGCGCCTGCACGACGCGCGCCTGCGCCTTCTTGAGGACGTCCAGCGCTCGTTTGCCGCGCTGCCCCCCTTTATGCAGAACAATCAGCATCCCGTCGATGCCCTGCTGGACCAACTTCACGATGTCCTCGATGAGCTCGTCGGTGCCCTCATCAAGGCCTCGCACCACGACGACCTTCGTGCCACCAAACAAACTGGGGCTGGTGTGAATGATCAAACTGCCGGCCTCATAGGTCCGGCCGTCCAGCCTGATGACCTCCGCCTGAGCGTCTTCCTGCTTGGCGGCCGCGACCGCCTCGGCAAGGGCACGCTCGGCCAACACCTGCTCAGGCCCCGTGATGAGCACAAGGTGCGGAAGACTCATAGGTGAAGCCTGCCACGCAGGACTGACAGCGTGCTCAGGACTCCAGTGAGATCTGCAGTTGGTCGGCCCGCGCCGCAACGTCCTCGGGCGACATCTCCAGGTGATCAGCGACCTCGGCCAACGTCAGGCCCATGTCGGCTCCGTCGCGCAGTTCCTCGTCGGCCTCGTCGTTCCAGGCGGCGCCAGGCGTCGGGACCTCTGTCGGTGGGTGGTCGGCACGGGTGCCTGCCAAGCCGCGCAGGGCAGGCGCCTCGACGCCCACGATGGGCGCCGCGGTCTGGTCGAGGCGTCCTAGCGCCTTCAACACCAGAGTGCGATCCGTCGTCGGCCAAAACGGCGGAAGCGAGCGCTGCAAAAACCCCGCATATCGCGCGGTCATCATGCGCGAGTCAAGGAAGGCGACCACGCCGCGATCGCTCGACCGGCGTACGAGTCGACCCGCGCCCTGCGCAAGTCGAAGGGCCGCGTGGGTCGCCGACACCGCCATGAAACCGTTCCCGCCCATCTTGGCGATGGCCTGGGAGCGCGCCGAGGCCAGGGGATCATCCGGCCGGGGGAACGGGATGCGGTCGACGATGACCAGCTGACATGCGGATCCGGGTACGTCGACCCCCTGCCACAACGACATCGTGCCGAATAGACAGGTCGCTGCGTCACTGGCGAACTCGCGTACCAGTGTTGGCAATTGGTCATCGCCCTGACACAGAACGGGAATGTCGTCGCCGAAACGATGTCGCATTTCTTCGGCCGCGGCCTCGGCAGCGCGGCGCGAGGAGAACAGGCCGAGGGTTCGGCCACCTGCCGCGCGGATGAGGGCTTCGATCTCATCCATGGTTTGCGGCGCCATCCCATCGCGGCCAGGCGCCGGGAGGTGCTGCGCGACATAGGCCATGGCCTGCTGTGGGTAGTCAAAGGGTGAACCCACATCGAGTCCCTGGTAGGCGGGCCCACCCTCGCCCCGTAGCCCGAGCTGGCCGGCGACGGCGTCGAATGACCCTCCGAGTTCCAAGGTCGCAGACGTCAGCACGATGGTCCGGTCACCAAAAAGCTTGTCGCGCAACAACATGGCCACGCTCATGGGTGCGACCCGCAACGACTGGCCGCGGCGCTGGTCCTGGGACAGCCAGGTCACGTCGAGCTCGCGTTGCTCCAGGATGCGTTCGGCGTGATCGAAAATCTCATCGACCGCTGCGCGAGCGACCTGGCGTCCGGCGTCGTTTTCCGCGGCGCTGCTCGGCTTGAGCTCACTCTGCAGGTCCCGCGCACAATCACGAACATGTGCAAGCGCGTCAGCCAGTGCATCCGGAAGCCCCATGAGCCGACCCTCGGTGAGGCCCTGCATGGTCTGCTCGAGCCCTTCGCCAGCGTCGGTCAGGGCGTCGGTCTGCGCCATCCGGCCCACCCGTTTGGCAGCACCGTTGATCATTCCGGACGACATCTCGTCCGTGACCGTTGAGGTGACCCGGTCCACCAGTTCGTGCGCCTCATCGACCACCAACAAGTCATGCTCCGGGAGCATCTGGCGACCTTCGAACGCATCAATGGCCATGAATGCATGGTTGGTCACCACGATGTCGACGTCCTTGGCAGCCGCTCGCGCTTCCTCGACGAAGCACTCCCCCACCATCGGGCACTTGTTGCCGAGGCACTCTTGCGCTGACACCGAAACCTGGCGCCAGGCGCGTTCGGAAACCCCGGGAACGAGCTCATCGCGGTCACCGGACTCCGTCTCCTGTGCCCACTCGCGCAGCCGAACCACTTCCTGGCCCAGCTTGCCTGCGGCGGCGTCCACGTCTCCGACGGAGAACAGGCCCTCTTCCTCTGGGTAGCCACCGGCAAGTTTGTGTTTGCACACGTAATTGCGTCGGCCTTTGACCAGTGCGTAGGTCGGGCGCCGGTCGAGCAACGGCTGGAGTGCCGAGGCGATCCGGGGTAGGTCCCGGTCCACGATCTGCGCTTGGAGGGCGAGGGTCGCCGTCGCCACCACCGAGGGTCGACCTTGAGCTTGTGCGTGGGCGATCGCAGGAACCAAATAGGCCAGTGACTTTCCGGTCCCCGTGCCTGCCTGGACGAGGAGGTGCTCCCCACTTTTCGTGGAGGCCTCCACGGCGTGAGCCATCTGCACCTGACCCGGCCGTTCGCTACCACCAACGCCTGCAACCGAGGCATGAATCAACTCATCAAGGGCGGGCGACGGCATGCTCATCAGCCTATTCGCTGAACCCACCTCACACCGAGGACGCCCCACGGCGTGTGGACAACTCCCGTCTATCCTCCTGATGGTTGCCAGTCGCGACCCATCCGCCGACTGCGCGTCTCCGAACTACCCGCTGAGTCCAGTGACATGCCCAAGGAGCCGTTCATGCCAAACCCAACCCGCGTCGCCGTCATCGGCAGTGGGGTGTCTGGCCTTGTCGCCGCCTATGTGCTGTCCCGCACCCACGCGGTGACCCTTTATGAGGCGGACGTCCGCGCGGGCGGCCATAGCCATACCCACGACGTCACACTGGGATCGCAGACCCTCCAGATCGATAGCGGATTCATCGTCCACAACGACCGCACCTACCCCACGCTGCTACGCCTGTTTGCTGAACTCGACGTGCCCACCCAAGCCACTGACATGTCGATGTCGGTATGGCACGAGCGCGACCGAATCTCCTACGCCGGCGGCCGCGGAGCCAGCGGGATTTTTGCCGATCCGCGCACTGTGACCAGGCCCGCCTACCTGCGCATGTTGCGGGACGTACGCCGGTTCCACCAGGCCGCCCGTACCTTCTTGGACGGCGACAGCGGAGCCAACCCTGACACTTCCCTGCGAGACTGGCTGGCACCCCAGAAGTTCTCGTCAGCCTTCACTGAGTGGTTCATCCAGCCCTTGGTCGCCGCCGTGTGGTCGTGCGATCCCGAGCACTCACTGGACTATCCCGCACGGTCCCTCCTGACCTTCCTGGATCACCACGGGATGCTGACCGTGACCGGTTCACCCACGTGGCGCACCGTCGTCGGTGGTTCTCGCGTTTATGTCGACCGTGTCCTGGCTCATATCGACGAAGTGAAGTTGTCGACCCCTGTCGCCAGCGTGCGCCGTACCGCCTCTGGCGTCGAGGTCACCGCTCGCGATGGCCACACCGCCGAATACGCCGCCGCGGTCGTCGCCACTCACCCACACCAAGCACTGTCGATGTTGGCGGAACCAACAGCGAGCGAGCAGGCCGTGCTGGGCGCCATCACCTACTCGGTCAACCAGGCACAGTTACACACCGACGACTCGGTCCTTCCACGGCGCCGCGGCGCCCGCGGGTCGTGGAACTACCTCATCCCCAAGACCCCGACCGACGGCGTCCTCGTCAGCTATGACCTCACCCGACTAATGCGGTTGCCGAGCCCGGACGGGAAGCGAGTTCTGGTGACTCTCAATGGTTCTCGTCGGATAGACCCAGATCGGGTGATCGCTGAGATGACCTATGAGCACCCGCTCTACACCACCGAATCAGTCGCGGCGCAACAAAAACTCCCCGGACTTTCCGACGACCGCATTGCGTTTGCCGGCGCCTACCACGGGTGGGGCTTCCACGAGGATGGTGCGCTGTCCGGGCTGCGTGCCGCGGAGCGACTTGGCGGCGCCTGGTGACACCGACACCCGTACTCACGACCGTCCGGCACACGCGGACCGCGCCCATTCGACACGACTTCAGTTATCCCGGGTGTAGTTGGTTGATCGATCCGGCTCGGGTCGACTCCTTGCCCTTATGGACCCGACCGTTCGTCAGTTTTCGGGCGAAGGATCACCTCGGAGACCCTGAGCAGGACTGGCATACAAACGTGGTGTCGTTCGCCCGCGAACGCGGCGTCGACCTCACCCACGGACGGATGGTGGCCCTCACCGGAGCGCGCACCCTCGGCCATGTCTTCAATCCGCTGACGGTCTATTGGTGTTGGGACGCCGAGGAGTCGCTTGCCTGCGTGATCGCCGAAGTGCACAACACCTACGGCGAGCGCCACGCCTACCTCGTGCGACCGGATGATCGAGCCCGAGCAGAGGTCGACAAGGCCTTCTATGTTTCCCCGTTCAATGACACCTCGGGCTATTACTCGATGTCCCTTCCACCCCCTGACGACACCGTCGATGTACGCATCACCCTGCACCGCGACGGCGCACCGCCATTCGTCACCAGGTGGCAGGGCCGCCGCGCAACCCGCCGCGATGTCGGTCGGATTTTGCTCCGCCTGCCGCTAGCCCCTCATCTGGTATCCCTGCGCATCCGGCGCCACGGGATCGTGCTGTGGCTACGCGGCCTCACCATCCAACCTCGTCCGCCCCACCTCCCCCAGGAGCCAGCATGACCACCCTGTCCGCAGGCCCACCGCGCATCATTGTTGACCCAGAGCGGTGGCCCGACGTCGCGCGGGTTCCGTTGAGCATCAAGGCTCGTACCGCCGCGTGGGCAACCTGGGGCATCTTTCGTAAGACTGTGGGAGAACTCGCGGTCCGTGTCGTCCTGCCCGACGGTTCGGTCATGGGCGGAGCGCGTGATGAAGTTGGCGCTCCCACCATGCACCTGCACCGACCGGAGGCCTTCATGCGACGGGTCGGCTCCGCTGGCCTGATCGGATTCGGAGAGTCCTATCTGGCTGGCGAATGGGATTCGGAGGATCTTGCCGGGTTGATCGCCGCCTTTGCGACGGGCATCGATGCGCTAGTACCTGCCCCGCTGAAGCGGATGCGCTCGTTCTATCTGGCCACCCAGCCTCGGGCAGACCGGCCGACTCCAGAGAACTCACGCAGCAATGTTGCGCGTCACTACGACCTGTCGAACGAGATGTTCGCCCTGTTCCTCGACTCGACGATGACCTACTCGTCGGCGCTCTTCGACAACCCATCCGATGACCTGGTCACCGCCCAGCACAAGAAGATCGATCGGATGCTCGACGAGGCCAAGGTCGGGCCGGGAAGCGCCGTCCTCGAAATTGGCACGGGCTGGGGCGAACTCGCGCTGCGCGCAGCGGCTCGCGGAGCCAAGGTGCACAGCGTGACGCTCTCTGAAGAGCAGCAATCGTTGGCGCGCAACAAGATCGCCGATGCTGGGTATGCGGACAACGTCGATATCGAGTTGGCTGACTATCGCACCCTCACGGGAACCTACGACGCCGTCGTCAGCGTGGAGATGATCGAAGCAGTCGGCCTGGACTTCCTGGACGAGTACTTCTCCATCATTAACAACGTGTTGGCTCCGGGCGGCGTCGCCGTCATTCAGGGCATCACGATGCCCCACCATCGCGCGTTGGAGACCAAGGACGGCTACACCTGGATCCATAAATACGTCTTCCCGGGTGGCGCCCTTCCCTCCTCCGAGATGCTCGCCGCGTCGGCTACCCAGGCTGGTCTTACACCGATCAACAACCTGTCAATGGGGCTGAGCTATGCCGAAACGCTCAGCCGGTGGGCAGACCAATTCAGCTGCGTACCAAACGAATTGGAAGCCCTCGGGTTCGATGAAGTCTTCCGCCGCATGTGGTCCTTCTACCTTCGCTACTCAGAGGGCGGCTTCCGCGCGGGCTATCTCGATGTCCAACAGCTCACCTACCGCAAGGGGGCGTGATGGCGACGGCAGTCGCGACGCAACTTGAGGAGCTTCTTCGTCCGCTGGTCAAAGGCGATCTCCCGGTGCGCCTTGAGGCGTGGGACGGAAGCACCGCCGGGCCAGCCGATGCACCTGTGGTTCGGCTCAACTCGCCTCGCGCGCTCCAGCGAATCCTTTGGAGCCCAGGCGAACTCGGCGCCGCCCAGGCGTATGTCACGGGCGATCTGGACATTGATGGTGACCTCACGCAAGGCCTCCACCATCTGTGGGCAGTCGTGCGCGAGCGCAACCTGTCGGCGGTCCGCCCCACGCCGGGCATGCTGGTCAACGCTGCCCGCACGGCCCGCCAATTAGGCGCATTTGGCCCACGCCCATCGCTTCCAAAGACCCAGATCGCGGTCCGCGGGCGGCTGCACTCCAAGCGCCGCGACCGGGAGGTCATTCACCACCACTACGACCTGTCCAACGCGTTCTACTCACTCATCCTCGATGCCCACATGGCCTACTCGTGTGCCTATGTCACCGGCGCCGACCTCGCGGGCTCGGAGACTGCGGACTACACCCTTGAAGACGCTCAGGCCGACAAACTCGACCTGGTCTGCCGCAAGGTCGGACTGGACACTCGAACGGGGATGCGCTTTCTCGACATCGGGTGCGGCTGGGGTTCGCTCAGCCTCTATGCCGCGGAGCATTTCGGGGCGCAGGTGACCGGTGTGACGATCTCACGCGAGCAGAAGGCCTATATCGACGGCGAGATTGACCGTCGCGGCTTGGGCTCGCTGGTCGAGATTCGGTTGCAGGACTATCGCGATATTTCCGACCCGCCCTTTGATGCCGTGGCCTCGCTTGAGATGGGCGAGCATGTGGGCGAACGCAATTACGCGACCTATGCCGAGACGCTTGCCCGGTGCGTACGCCCAGAGGGCCGGGTGCTCATCCAGCAGATGTCGCGCTCTGGCAATCGCAATCGCGGTGGTGGCCCCTTCATTGAGAGCTTCATCGCCCCGGACATGACCATGCGGCCGATCGGCGAGACGCTCAACTTGCTGGAAGCCGGAGGGCTCGAGGTACGCGACGTGCATGCACTGCGCGAGCACTACGTCTGGACCGTACGCGCCTGGCAACAACGGTTCGAGCAGCACCGAGCCGAACTGACGAAACTGGTCGGGCCAGAGGTCATTCGCGTGTGGGACCTTTACCTCGCCGGTGGACTCTTGAGCTTTGAACAGGCCAGGATGGGGGTCGACCAGATTCTCATGGTGCGGCGCGATCACGGACCGTCATCCCTTCCCGCCGTCCGACCCACCTCCTGGAGTACCGCTCGTGCGTGATTTCGCTCTGCTCAGCCTCACCTGCCTCCTTGTCTTGGCGCTTCTTCAGGCTGTGACCTACGCGATCGGGCGCCGAATCGGACGGTTCAACGTCGTTGACGTCGTGTGGGGCTACGGCCTTGCGGTCGTCGCGGTGCTGGCTGCGCTGATTGGAACTGGCGAAGGAGCCCGGCCGTGGGTCGCTGCGGCGATCGTGGGGGTGTGGGGAGTTCGTCTCAGCACCAACATTTGGATTCGGTCACGTGGGAAGGGCGAAGATCCTCGATACACCGAGTTCCTTGAGGGCGCGAGCCCTGCGCAGATTGTGGGCAAGGTGTTTGTCACCCAAGGCCTCGCGCAGTGGTTCATCTCCCTGCCCGTGCAGGTCATCGCGGCGACCGGACCTGCCACCGGCATCGGAGTGCCGTTGGCTATTGCTGGTGGAGTCGTGGCCGTGGCAGGTGTCGTGATCGAATCCCTTGCCGACCGGCAGATGGACCAGTTCAAGGCTGATTCATCCCGCCGCGGCCAGATCATGGACGACGGCCTGTGGGGCTGGTCCCGGCATCCGAACTACTTCGGTGACGCGTGTGTGTGGGTCGGGGTCTATCTCATGTCTGCTGCGGTATGGCCTGGCGTTCTGACTGTGCTCTCCCCCGTCGCCATGGTCTACTTCCTCGTCGTCGCGACCGGAGCGCGGCGCCTGGAGCGCCTGATGGCCGAGCGCCCCGGGTACACCGAATACCAAGAGCGGACAAGCTTTTTCGTTCCGCTCCCGCCGCGTCGCGGCTAGGTCTCAGCGCACGAAGCTCGCCAGTTCGCCCTGCAGGGCTGGCGTGACTTTCGCGTGCACATGAGTGCCGTCGGCTTCATGCCGGGTGGAGAGCACCTCCGCCTCATCATGCAGTCGGCTGAGCAGGTCGCCTCGGTCGTACGGCAGCAGCACCTCAACCTCGATGTCGGGCCTCGGGAGTTCAGAGGCGACCAGGGCTAGCAACTCGTCGAGACCTTCGCCCGTACGCGCCGACACCGCGATGGCGTGCTTCTCGTGGCGCAGAATCCGGTCGACCACCTCGGGGTCAGCGAGGTCGGTCTTGTTCACCACGATGACTTCCTTGACGTCGGTGGCGCCGACGTCAGCCAGCACGGCTCGGACGGCCGAGATCTGCGACTCGGGTTCAGCGTGGGAGCCGTCGACGATGTGCAGCAACAGATCGGAGTCAGCGACTTCTTCCAGCGTCGAACGGAACGCTTCCACCAACTGGTGTGGAAGGGCCCGCACAAAACCGACCGTGTCGACCAGGGTGTAGAGGCGACCATCCGCGGTCTCGGCACGTCGAACCGTTGGATCAAGCGTGGCGAACAGCTGGTTCTGGACGAGTACGCCCGCGCCCGTCATGCGATTGAGTAGCGAGGACTTTCCCGCGTTGGTGTACCCAGCGATCGCCACGCTCGGCACATGGTGGGTCTGGCGACTGGACCGTTTGGTGTCGCGCGCGGTCTTCATCGCGGCAATCTCTTTGCGCAACTTGGCCATTCGCGTGTTGATCCGTCGCCGGTCCAACTCGATCTTGGTTTCACCTGGTCCACGCGAACCCATGCCCTGGCCACCAGCGGCCTGGCCACCAGCCTGCCGAGACATCGACTCACCCCATCCGCGCAGGCGGGGAAGGAGGTAGGACAACTGGGCGAGCTCGACCTGAGCCTTGCCCTCCTTGGACTTCGCATGCTGCGCAAAGATGTCGAGGATCAGCGCGGTCCGGTCGATGACCTTGACCTTGACGACGTCTTCGAGGGCGCGCCGCTGGCTGGGGCTCAACTCACTGTCGGCGATGACCGTGTCGGCGCCTTCCGCGATCACCACATCACGAAGTTCTTTGGCCTTACCCGAACCCATCCAGGTGCCCGGGTCGGGTCGGCTGCGGCGCTGAATCACGCCCGCCAGGACCGTGGAACCCGCAGTCTCCGCGAGCGCTGATAGTTCGCGAAGCGAGTTCTCCGCGTCTTCTGCGGTCCCCTCAGTCCAGACGCCCGCAAGGACGACCCGTTCAAGCCGCAACTGGCGGTACTCGACTTCGGTGACGTCCTCGAGTTCGGTCGACAAGCCGCCCACCCGACGTAGGGCCGCGCGCTCTTGCCGGTCAAGCTGTTCGCCGTCGTAGCCGTCGATCAGGAAGCCGTCGGCGTCGTAGCGCGGGTCCCCATCGTTTTCTTCCGCGAGCGCTGCTGCGCGGGCTTTCAGAAGTTCATCATGTGCCGTCATATTGCCTCCAGGGTCTCACCATGGGCGAGCGCGCGCGACTCGGTTTCTGGCGAGAAGGCGAAGATTTCGACAATTCATGCGTATACGTACGAGATTTGTGCCACACTCCTGCCATGACGACAGCGGCCCGTAACGACAGCGAGACCTCCTCCCGGTGGGAGATCGAGACCACGGGGATTGAGGTCATCCCCGATTCCGATCGAACCGCCAAGCCCAGCGACCTCTTCTGGCCTTGGTTCGCCGCCAACGTGTCGGTCTTCGGCATCAGTTATGCGGGCTTCACCCTCGCCTTTGGCATCAGTTTCTGGCAGGCGACCGTGGTAGCGGCCATCGGCATCACGCTGTCGTTCTTGCTGTGCGGGCTCGTCGCGGTCGGCGGCAAACGTGGTTCGGCGCCGACGATGGTGCTCTCCCGCGCAGCCTTCGGCGTCACCGGGCAGAAGGTCCCGGGTGTGGTCTCCTGGCTGGCCTCAATCGGATGGGAGACCTTCCTCGCCATCATGGCGACCCTCGCCACCGCAACCGTGTTCCGAGAGCTCGGCCTGGGTGGGGGCACGATCACCAAAGTCATCGCCTGTGTGGTTGTCGCCACGATGATCGTGCTGGCCTCGATCGCCGGCTATCACCTCATTATCAAGATGCAATCCGTCCTGACCTGGGTGACCGGGCTGGGCACCCTCTCTTATATCGCGCTGACCCTGCACCACGTCGACTGGGCGAAGGTGTCGACCATGCCATCCGGATCGCTGCAAGCGGTGGTGGGTGCCCTGGTCATGATGATGACGGGGTTTGGTCTGGGCTGGATCAACATCTCGGCAGACTGGTCGCGCTATCAATCTCGCGAGACGCCTGCTCGCGTCATCGTCATGTGGAACACGCTCGGAGGCGCCCTGGCGCCGACAGTGCTGGTGACGTACGGCCTGTTGTTGGCCGGATCCGATGACACCCTGTCCCAGCGCATCCAGGGTGACCCGGTCGGCACGTTAGCCACGCTGCTCCCGACCTGGTTCCTCGTGCCGTTCGCCATCGCTGCTGTGCTGGCCTTGGTGAGCGGTGCAGTGCTCGGCATCTATTCATCCGGTCTGACCCTGTTGTCGCTCGGTGTGCGCATCCCCCGACCGGCCGCAGCGGGTATCGACGGACTCATCCTGACGACGGGCACCATCTGGGTCGTCTTCTTTGCCGGGTCGTTCCTGGGCCCGTTCCAGTCTTTCCTCATCACCCTGGGCGTGCCGCTCGCGGGCTGGGCGGGAATCGTGATCGCCGACATCTTTGCCCGCCGGGCCCCCTATGACGAGGCCGCGCTCTTTGATCCGGCCGGGCGCTATGGCGCCTGGGACTGGCGAGCGATCGGCACCCTGGCACTGAGTTCGATCATCGGGTGGGGCCTGGTCATCAACTCCTTCGACGACGCGTCCTTCAACAACTGGCAGGGCTATCTACTCGGACCGCTGGGCCTGGGCGGGCGAGATGGTGACTGGGCGTACGCCAACCTTGGGGTCCTGTTCGCGCTCATCCTCGGGTTCGTCATCAGTTGGGTGGCCAGGCGTGGCACGATCCGGAGCCAGGAGCGTGACCTACTCTGAGGCGGAGGCGATCGGATGGCAGGCAAGAATCAATTCGGTGAGCCGGTGCACCTCACGGTTGGCGAGCGCTCCGTGCGCCTGTCCAGTCCCGACCGGGTCTACTTCCCCGAACTCGGCGCGACCAAGCGCGATCTGGCCGATTACTACCTTGCGGTTGGCGACGGCATCGTGCGCGCGCTGCGGGAGCGACCCTGCATGCTGCATCGGTTCCCCGATGGCATCGCCAGCGACAAGGTGCACCAGAAGCGCGTGCCGCGGGGGGCGCCCGCATGGCTCGAGACGGTCGAGGTGAGTTTTCCGCGCTACCAACGAACCGCTGACGAGCTGTGCGTGACCGAACTTGCCGCCGTGATCTGGGCTGTGCAGATGTCGACCGTGGAATTTCACCCGTGGAACAGCCGGCGCGCCGACACCGAGCGCCCAGACGAGTGGCGGATCGACCTGGACCCCATGCCCGAGGCAGGTTTTGAGCGAGTGCGCCAGGTGGCGTACGCCGCGCAGGAGGTCCTCGACGAGCTCGGCATAGTGGGATTCCCCAAGACCTCAGGCGGCAGCGGCCTGCACGTCTATGTGCGCATCCGGCCGGATTGGGGGTTCGGAGAAGTCCGTCGCGCCGCACTCGCCTTCGCGCATGAAGTTGAGCAACGGCTCCCCCACGCGGTCACCACGACCTGGTGGCGCAAGGATCGCGACCCGACCGCAGTGTTTATCGACTACAACCAGAACGCTCGCGATCACACCATCGCCTCGGCCTATAGCGTGCGTGGAAATGCACGAGCCACCGTCTCGACGCCGCTCACCTGGGATGAGATCGAAGACGTCGAGCCGCAGGACCTGACCATTTCCACGGTGCCGGAGCGGTTTGCCCGGCTGGGCGATCTTCACGAGCAGATCGACGAGGTCCAGCATGACCTCACAACTCTCTTGGAGTGGGCCGACCGAGACGGGCTGGAGGCTACGGACTCACCGGAGTGATCTCGTACCCTCCTCGTATGCCGCACCGCTCTTCCGTCGCACTCTCGACTGTGGCCCTGCTCGCGCTGACCGCCTGCGGGCCCGACACCCCCGAGGTGAGCGCCCCGACCACCGAGTCGACCACCGCCGCGGCGGCACAGGGCAGCTCAACCCCTACCACTGGCACGTCCGCGGCGGCCACGACCTCTGCGACGAAGACCGCGAAGAGTCCGACGAGACCCTCAGTGCCAAAGAAGAAGCGCGATGTCGGCACGGTGCGCGATGGCGCACCGCTGACGGTGCAGGGTGCGGGTGACGAGGCCGTGTCCTATGACACCGGCGGTGATCGCGCGGTCGTCGTCGAGCTGAACTGCTCGAAGTGCTCAGGTCCGGTGCTACTCACCGAGGCGAGCCGCTACGAGCCGTGGTTCGAGGGCACTGGGCCAGCGAAGACAACCCAGCTCGAAAGCATCTCCGAGCGCGATGACGAAAAGCAGCTAATCGTCCGTGCGAAGGGATCATGGACGCTGCGGCTGACGTCCTGGAACGACCTGCCGATAAAGCCGGGTCCGCAGTCCGGAAAGAACGACGCCGTCATGATCATGAGCGGGCCGGGAAAGTCGATCCGGCTCAGGGCCACCCCGTCGAAGGGCGAAGCACTGCACTTCCGGATATACCACGCTCCCGACACGAAGAAGTCCCGACTCATCGGGGGCGACGAGCCGCTGAACGAGTCCGTCGATATCTCGCTCCCCGCTGTGGTGGCGGTACGCGGACTGGGCTCCTGGACGTTGGAGCCACGCCCGTGACTGAGGACCATTACTTCTCCGCCGAGCCCGCGAGCGCCGCCGAGCGACGCTCTCTCACAGTAGAACTCGCGGGAGCGGTGCGTGAGGTGGACGTCGCTTCGGGCATCTTCTCCCCCGGACGTCTCGACCCGGGCACGGCGGTGTTGCTGCGCGAGGTGGCTCTCCCCGACAAGCCCGGAACCTACCTGGACCTTGGCTGCGGCTGGGGACCAATCGCCCTCTCCCTCGGCCTGGCACAGCCGACCGCGGACGTGTGGGCCCTGGACGTCAACGAGCGTGCGCTGGACCTCATGCGAGGCAACGCCGCCCGCCTCGGGACCGATCGGGTCCGGTCCGTCCGCGCGGAGGAGGTGCCGGTCGAGGTGAGGTTCGATGAGATCTGGTCGAACCCGCCCATCCGGGTGGGAAAGCAGGTACTCCACGACCTTCTACGCGCCTGGCTGCCGCGACTGTCCCCCACGGGCGTAGCCCATCTCGTCGTGCAGAAAAATCTAGGTTCGGACTCGCTACAGACCTGGATCGGCACCGAACTGTCCGCGGAGGTCGAGGGTGGTCTGCGAGTGGAGCGAGAGGCCAACCGGAAGGGCTTTCGGGTCCTTCGCGTTATGCGTACGGAAGCGTGACCTGGCCGCGCGCCACGATCTCGGCGGGCCCGGTCAAGGTCACGCGATCCCCGTCAATGTGTACGCCCAGCGTGCCGCCCGGCACATCGACTCGCCAATCAAGTTGATCGGCGGGCTGGCCGCCCCACCACCAGGTCGCGAGGGCTGCCGCAGCCGCACCCGTACCGCACGACAGTGTCTCGCCGACGCCACGTTCGTAGACGCGCAACGAGATGTGCTCGGCGTCCTCGGCACGCACGAACTCCACGTTGGTGCCGTGGTCGGGGTGCGGGTCGACATGCGGAGCACGAGCCAGGTCAAGCGAGTCGAGGTCGGTTTCGCGCGGGAGAGCCACCACCGTGTGCGGGTTTCCGAGGTCAAGGCTCAACGCAGGAAGCGCGTCGGGCGCACCCACTACCTGTACGACAGAATCCATGCCACGCTCGTTGGCCACGTCAGGACGCGCCAACTTCCAGGCACCGAGGTCGACGCCAAAACCGTTGCTAACAGCCTGAATTCGCTTGCTTCCGGCGCGGGTCCCGAGTTCGAAGGTGCCATCGACCAGGCCTTCTTCGGTGAGCCATTGACCGACCACTCGGGTGCCGTTGCCGCACATTTCGGCGATACCACCGTCAGCGTTGCGGTAGTCCATGAACCAGGACTGTGGGTCGATATCCGCGGGGACGTCCTCGACATACTGAGCGCGAGTGATCCTGATCAGCCCGTCGCCGCCGATCCCGGACCGGCGATTGCATAGAGCCGCCACAGTCTGCGGGTCGAGGTCAATGGTGCCGTCCAGATCGGGCACGAGCACGAAATCGTTGCTGGTGCCGTGGCCTTTGGCGAACGCGATGGTGGTCACGTCTCCATCGTCGCAGAGTTCTCCTCGATGACCCGCAGCGCCTGGCCGAGCAGGTCCGCATGTCCGGCGGGCAGCCAGTGGATTCTCGGGTCTGGCCGGAACCAACTTTCCTGGCGGCGTACGAGTCGACGAGTGCCTGCGGTGGTCTGCTCTTGGGCTTGCTCGGTCGTAAGAACCCCGTCGAGTTCGGCGAGCGCCTGCGCATAGCCGATCGCGCGACTCGCGGTGACGCCGTGGCGCAGTCCTTGCTGTTCGAGGGCGCGCACCTCATCCAGGAGTCCCGCCTGCCACATGGCGCCCACCCTGTTTTCAATGCGCGTATCCAGTTCATCGCGCGGTCCGCGGAGCCCAAACATCACGGTGGGCTGGATGAACTCCCGCGTGGGCATGGTTGCGCTGAACGGTCGGCCGGTGAGTTCGATCACCTCAAGTGCTCGAACGACCCGGCGGGCGTTGGCGGGAATGATCCGATCGGCCGCTTCGGGGTCACAATCGGCCAGTTCGCGGTGCAACGCTTCGGCACCGAGCTGTTCGAGCCGAGCTTCCCATCGCGCCCGGACGTGGGGGTCCCGCGGCGGGATCTCGAGTCGGTCCAACGCGGCCCGGACATAGAGCCCCGAACCGCCGACCACAATCGGAACCCGCCCGCGGTCCCGGATCGCCGCCATATCCGCCCTGGCGCGCTCCTGATAGTCGGCGACGCTCGCCTCATCGGTGACCTCTAGAACATCAAGCTGGTGGTGCGCGATGCCCCGACGCTGGTCGCGGGTGAGTTTGGCGGTGCCGATATCCATACCGCGATAGAGCTGCGAGGCATCGGCATTGATGACCTCGCCGCCGAGATGGAGCGCGAGATCCACCCCCAGATCGGACTTACCGGTCGCGGTCGGGCCAACGACCGCGACCACAGGGCGGGGGTGGCCGGACATGCTGGCCATCGTGCCCCACCCCTGCCCTAACTGCGTTAGGTGCCCTTGACTGGGAAGTTTTCGAGTCAAGGGCACCTAACGCAGTTAGGGCCGATCCAGGCGCGGTGGTCTGGCGTTATGACGCCAGGAGTGTGACCCTGAAGGTATGTCGAACGATGCACACATCCCGGACCCTGACCCGACCGAATCCGACGACGTCGCAGAGCACGACGCCACTGACGAAGGTATGCCGCAGTCGCCAACTGAGGCCGAGACCGGCGACGCCGAATAGCGCGTTACTGGACTCTCAACCTGGTTGAGAGTCCTCAGCACGCCGGTCGAGCAGGCGAGCGCCCCGGCGCGAGCCGTGTCGAGGCCTCGGTAAGCGCAGGCCAAAAAACGCCGGTCAAGCAGGCGGCCCATCAAAGCTCTGGAGCGGCTCTCACCAACCCAACGCGACCGTCTATCCGACTGGCTCCCCGGTGCGACCGTCCTCCGCGACCACAGTTGGGATCTCGTACAGACCTATGTCCTGGAACTTAGCCACCAGGGCGAGCACTACTTGCTTAAGGCTGGCGGCCCGAACGACAGTCATATCGCACGCGAGTTGCGCGCCCATCGAGACTGGCTCGCACCGTGGACCACGATCGGGCGCGCTCCCGAGATCGTCCATGGCGATTCCGACCTGAAGATGATCGTGACCAGATATCTTCCCGCTGACCTGGTGCAGGGCTCCTCAGCCGCAGGACATGCGGACACCTACCGACAAGCTGGCGAGCTCCTGGCCATCCTGCACCGACAAAGCGCGGCGTACGGGCTTCGGCTGCTCGACGACCTTCTCCGGGCCGAGACCTGATCCTCCGAAAACCATTGGCGCTCAACACCTCCAGGCTGTCAATCTCAGACGTCAACACTCAGGCCAACACGCTCGGAAAGGAGCGCAGCTATGGAGAAGATCAACGACAAGCTCGTCAACTGGGCGAGTCTGCTGGAGCCTGCGACCTTGGAGCAGGCCGAGCGCACTGCGACCATGCCATTCATTCATCCGCACGTTGCCCTCATGCCCGACGCGCACCTCGGTCTGGGGGCAACGGTCGGGTCGGTCATCCCGACTCTCGGAGCCGTCATGCCCGCCGCCGTCGGTGTCGACATCGGCTGCGGCATGATCGCCGTGCGGACCGAGCTCACTGCGGCGGACCTGCCCGAAGACCGTTCCTCGCTCCGGGAGAACATCGAGCGGTCGGTTCCGGTGTCTGCCGGTGGATACAACCGGCGGATCACGCGCGAGCACACGCACGCCCGGATTGCGGAACTCACCAACATGGCGGAGCAGTCCGGCTTCGATCCTGCGTCGTTCGCCGGAAAGTGGGCGCTGCAGCTGGGCACGCTCGGCTCGGGCAACCACTTCATCGAGGTCAGCCTGGACGAACACGACCGTGTGTGGTTGTTCCTGCACTCTGGCTCACGGGGCGTCGGCAACAAGATCGCGCAACACCACATCAAGGTCGCGCAGAAGTTGTGCGATCAGTGGTGGATCTCGTTGCCCGACAAGGATCTTGCCTACCTTGTGGAGGGCACGGAGGAGTTCTCGACTTACATTCGGCAGTTGCGCTGGGCCCAACACTTCGCGCTGCTGAACCGTGAGGAGATGATGGACCGGGTAGCTGATCAAGTACGTCGGTGGGTCGGTCTCGACGTACTCGTCGAAGCCGAACGGATCAACTGTCACCACAACTACACCGAGCGAGAGCGCCACTTCGGCAAGCACGTGTGGGTGTCCCGCAAGGGAGCGATCAACGCCGAGGCCGGTCGCCCCGGGCTCATTCCGGGGTCGATGGGGACGGCGTCGTACGTCGTCACCGGACTGGGAAACCCGGTGTCGCTCAACTCTTCTCCGCACGGCGCAGGCCGGAGATTCTCCCGAAGCAAGGCGCGGAAGACGTTCACTCATGAGCAGTTGCGGGAGGCGATGGCGGGCATCGAATACCGCGACACGGATGCGTTTCTCGATGAGATTCCGCAGGCATACAAGGACATCGACGTGGTGATGACGGATGCGGCCGCTCTGGTTGAGGTGCGTCACACGCTGCGTCAGATCGTCAACGTCAAGGGCGACTGAGCAGTCTCCGGCGGGTTCGGGTGGGCCTGCTTTCACCCGAACCCGCCACCCTCGCCTTAATCGCCCCGCATTAGGAAGTGCAGCGCCTTGCGGTAAGGCCGCGGGTCGGGCACTTCGTCGGCCAGCAATCGATAGATCCCGGCGCGGATCATCGCTTGACGATGAAGTCCGGTCTGCCAATCATCGAGCGCCGACGGGTCGGCATCCATCCACATCACGGCGTCGAGTACGCATACCGCATCGGCCCAGAGAACTGGTCGCCAGTACGGCGCGAAGTCAATAACGACCGGAGCGTCAGCCTCATCCAGTAAGACATTGCCCGCGAGATCGCCGTGTACGAGCTGCTGCACTCCCACCGGCTGTGGTGTGCGTATGGCCAAGAGGGCGCGTGCGAATTCTCCTGTCTCGTCATCAAATTCAGAAAGTTCCGGAATGTCCTCACCGAACGCCACGCGCTCTGCCCGATCCCATCGGGAGCTTGGCGGCGCGGCGGCTAGTGGCCACTCGGTCACCGCCTGCGACAGTTCCGCATGCAGAACCGCACCGGTGGCGCGGATGACCGGAAGATCCGTACAGGCCCGGGTTCCGGGTTCGTAGCGACTCGCGCCCCACCCATTGACCGTCCACGAACCGTTGCGCGCCGGCACCGGCACGGCGATACGAAGGTCTCGGCGCCGACGCCCCGACCAGGTGTCCAGCTCCACCGCAAGCCGGGCAATAGGCGGGCTCACCAAGTCCGCGACGACTGCGTCGCGGCCGGGGCTCAGCACGAGATCGCCTGCCAGCACACTGTTTCCCTGCCCGCCCGGGAGCGGGCGCACCTCCCCTGGGACCGCGAACAGGTCAAGGACGTCATCTGGGGGAAGCACACTTCCACTGTAGTGACGGGTCAGTAGGTCATGCCCATCACCGAACGCACCGTCTCCAAGGTGCGCACCGCGACCACTCGGGCTCGCTCGTTGCCGGCCCGGAGCACCTGGTCGACGTAGGCGGGGTCTGCCTCCAACTCGAGTCGACGGCGGCGGTGCTCAGCCAAAGCATCGTTCACTGCACTAGCGACTCGGCGTTTGAGTTCGGCGCCGCCCGCATCTCCAATCTCCGAAGCGAGGCTCTCCGGCGACGTACCCAAGAACGCAGCACCGACAGTCAACAGGTTCGCAACCTCTGGGCGGCGCTCTCTGTCAAAGGTGATTCGCCGGTCGGTGTCTGTACGCGCCTTGCGGACGAGTGCCACCGTCTCGTCGGCGCTCGCGCGCAACGGGATGGTGTTTCCACGGCTCTTGCTCATCTTGGCGCCATCCAGACCAAGGACGGTCGGGAGTGAGGTGATCAGTGCGTCGGGCTCGGGAAAGACCTGGTGGCCGTCGGCATAGCGGCGGTTGAAGCGGCGGGCGATGACCCGTGTCTGCTCCAGGTGCGGGAGTTGGTCTAGCCCAACCGGCACGACGTTCGCGTGGCAGAACAGGATGTCGGCGGCCTGATGAACTGGGTAGGTCAGGAGCAGTCCGGACAAGGGCCTCCCATCAGTCGCGGCCAGTTCGTCCTTGACGGTGGGGTTACGTCTCAGCTCGGCGTCAGTGACCAACGAGAGGAACGGCAGCATCAGTTGGTTCAGTTCTGAGATCGCCGAATGCGTAAAGATGGTGCTGCGCGTCGGGTCCATTCCTGCGGCCAGGTAGTCGGTGACCACGCTGCGTACGTTGTCCTGGATCGCGCCGACGCCGTCACGATCCGTGATGACCTGATAGTCAGCTACGAGCACAAAGGACTCAATGCCCTTGTCCTGTAACGTGACTCGATTTTTCAAACTGGAAAGGTAGTGACCGATGTGCAGGTCGCCGGTTGGTCGGTCTCCGGTCAAGACCCGCAGCCTGTCGCGTGCTGGCGACGGTGGGCCGTCGATGACTTCCCCGATGATGGCGCTACGTTCGGCGGCGATCTGTTGGGTGCCTGGAAGTGCTTTCACATGGAGCTCCGGTGTTCGGGCCCCGCACGGCTGCAGATACAGAAAGACGCCGCACAGGGCGGCGTCTTGGGATGAATGCGTCGATTGGGTGGCCGCCCGTCAGGACAGCCACCCCCAGTTCAGAGGACCGAGTCGCATGGCGTGACCGTATCAGCAGCCCGCGCCACCCTCGATCTTTGCGATGCCACCACGAGTGCGGCCGCCGCGAGAACAAGCCCCCCGACATAGAGGACCACGCCGGTCCAGGCCGCAGCGGCAAACGCAAGTCCCGCGAGGGCCCCCATGACCGAACTCCCGGCGTAATAGGCCAGGAGGTAGAGCGAACTAGCCTCAGCCCGGTGTTCCGTGGCGAGACGGCCAACCCACCCGCTGGCCACTGCATGGGCGCCGAAGAATCCGGCCGTGAGCAGGAACGCCCCGATCAGGACAGGCACCAGATGGTCCGGCCAGGTCAGCAGGAGGCCACCAAGCATGACCATTTCGCTGGTCACCAGAACGCGCCGCGGACCCAGTCGATCGGCAAGACGCCCCGCGGCCGATGCTGACACTGTTCCAGCCAAGAACATCAAGAAGATGAGCCCCACGACCACATCCGGGAGATCGAAAGGTGCTGCTAATAATCGGAATCCGAGGAAGTTGTAGACCGACACGAATCCGCCCATGAGCAAGAATCCGGTGCCAAACATCGCCACCAACGCTGGCGTCTTCAGGTGCGTCTTCAGGTGCGACGCGGTCGTACGCCACCCCACGGGTCGGGCCACAAAGTGGCGTGACTTCGGCGCCAAAAAGGCAGTCGCGGTCGCGAAGCAGAAGGACGCCGCGGCAGCAGCCATCATCCCCCACCGCCAGGTGCCCACTTCGAGCGTGAGCGACGGGATCAGCCGTCCGGCGAGACCACCCAAGGTGGTTCCGGCGATGTATTTGCCCATCGCCGCGCCGACGTCGTCCGGATGCACCTCCTCGGCGAGGTAGGCCATCGCCGTCGCTGGCACTCCGGCCAGCGCAATCCCTTGAAGCCCGCGCATCGCCACCAACAACTCTAGCGACGGCGCCCACGGTTGCAGCAGACCAATGACCACCGACAGCAATGCCGATACCGACATGATTCGCAGTCGGCCAAAACGTTCGGAGAGGACGCTAATGGGCACCACCATCAGCGCCAGCATGCCGGTCGTCGCCGAGATCGTCAGTGCCGTCGCGGCGGGCGAGGAGTCGAACTCGGTAGCGATCTGCGGCAGTACGGCCTGCGCGGCATACATGGCGACAAAGGTGGTCATTCCGGCCGCGGAGACCGCAAGGGTGATCCGCCGAAAGCCGCGTTCACCCACGCGATATCCCGTCACCGTCATACCGGTCAGCATGTCTTACCTCCCCATCGAAAGGAAATGCATGACTATTCGTCTGTTAATACACCTGATGCATAAGATGGGGCACATGAGAGACCATCTGCGTTGGCTCCTCGTCCTGGCCGAGGAAGAGAACGTCACCGCAGCGGCGGCACGACTGCATCTGAGCCAGCCCACTGTCTCGCGCGCCCTCGCGCGCCTGGAACGCGAACTCGGGTCCACCCTGTTCGACCGGCATGGGCGACGCATCGCGCTCAACGACGCCGGGCGGATCTACCTCGAGCAGGTACGCCGGGCCGACCTCGCCCTCGCCACCGGTGCCCAACGACTACGGGACAGCCGCGACCGCGTTCGGTTGGTTCGCCTGGGATTCCTCCACTCCTTTGGGACTTGGCTCGTCCCTGAGATCATCCAGACCACCCGTCGCAAGGATCCGGGCCTGCGCTGCGAGCTCATCCAGGATGCCTCGGACGCCATCAGCCGACGTGTCGCCGAGGGTCGCCTTGATCTGGGAATCGTCTCGCCGCGCCCGGCGCAGTCAGGGCTGGTCTGGCGACGCCTCCTGCATCAGCGGGTATGCGCGGCGCTCCCCCAGGACCATCCCTACGCCACCCGTTCGAGCATCCGGATAGCCGACCTGCGTGACGAGCGCATGATCGCAATGGCACCGGGCTTTGGCGTCCGGCAGGTCCTCGACGACGTCTGTGCTGCAGCAGGATTCGCCCCCGACATCGCGTACGAATGCCAAGAACTCTCCACCGTCGCTGGGCTCGTGGCGGCCGGTGCCGGCGCTGGCCTCCTCCCCGACGAAGCCGAACCCCGTCACCCCTCCGGTTTGACTTTGGTACCGCTGGACGACGCGGACGCTGGTCGAGACATCGGTCTGGTGTGGTCCCGCAAACATCCACTGAGCCACGCCGCAACCCTGGTGCGAGATTGCACCGATGAGGTCAGTAGCCTGCGGCGGTGACACGCTTCGCCCCGAACCTCACCGACACCGCCCTGATCTTCGAGGGCGGAGCGATGCGCGCCAGCCACGGCTCCGGCGCGCTCGTCGCCCTGCTGGAGGCCGGGGTCTTTCCCAACTGGGTGGGTGGAATCTCCGCTGGAGCCAGTCAGTCGCTGAACTTTCTGACCCGCGACCGGTGGCGCGCACGAGCCGCATTCACTGTTTTTGCAGCCGACCCACGCTTCGGCGGACTGCGCAGCTTTGCGCGGGGTGATGGCTATTTCAACGCGCAGTTCATCTATGAGGAAGCCGGCCAAGAGGACAACGTCCTGCCGTTCAACTGGGAGGCTTTTCGCACCAACGCGACCAAAGCACGCATTGGCGCGCTCAACGCCGAAACAGGCGAGACGATCTACTGGGGGCGGTCCACGATGAGCACCCCCGAAGACTTGTTCGTGCGAGTACGCGCCTCCTCAACCCTGCCGGTGATGATGCCACCCATTCGGGTCGATGGTGAACTCTATGTCGACGGCGCGCTCGGGCGTTCGGGCGGCATCGCACTGGAAGCGGCTCAGGCCGATGGCTACCGAAAATTTCTGGTCGTGCTGAGCCAGCCGCGTGACTTCATTAAGCATCCGGGACGTCAGGAACGCTTGGCCGCCAAGGCCTTTCACCAATACCCCGCGGTCGCCGAGGCCTTAGTCAAGCGACCTGAGCGCTACAACACCGTCCGGCAAGAACTGTTCGACCTCGAAAGCCAAGGCGACGCCTATCTCTTCGTGCCTGACGAAGCCGACCTCGTGTCAGGAACCGAGCGCAAAGTCACCAGACTGACAGCGAGTCATGAAGCAGGCAAAGCCCAGGCCGAGGCTGAGATGCCCCAGATCAAGGAGTTTCTCGGGCTGAGCTGAGCAGTTCAGCCGGCACACGCTGGTGTCGTCACCGCGGGAGCCTCTGGTTTGCCGATCGAGGGCATTCCGAGCGACACCTTGGGTTTGGCGCTCGCCCCCGGTGCCGCGCCTTGCTGGAGCGCCTCCCAGGCATCGCCGCCAGCGGTCCGGCGCACGGCGTACGTCCCGCCCGCAAGCGCGGAGTCAGCAACCAGGTGATGCGGGGCACCGTAGGTCACATCCACACTGACCATGTCGCCCGGCCGCGGCTTATCTGCACCCTCCGGGATCGCGAAGTGTACGAGTCGGTTGTCTTGCGCTCGACCTGAAAGCCGTTTGGTCTCAGCGTCTTTGCGTCCCTCGCTCGGCGCGACGAGCACCTCGACGGTTCGGCCCTCGACCCCGCGATTCTCCAACCAGGACATCTCTTCCTGGACCTTGAGCAAGCGCTCGAAGCGCTCCTGCACCACGGCCTTAGGCAGCTGGTCGGGCAGGTCCGCGGCGGGAGTGCCAGGACGGATGGAGTACTGGAAGGTGAAGGCGGAGGAAAAACGAGCCTGGCGCACCACATCGAGGGTGCCCTGGAAATCTTCCTCGGTTTCGCCCGGGAAGCCGACGATGATGTCGGTGGTGATCGCGGCCTCGGGCATCCGCTCGCGTACCCGATCCAGAATCCCGAGGAACTTGGTCGAGCGGTATGAGCGCCGCATCGCCTTGAGCACCTGGTCCGAGCCGGACTGCAGCGGCATGTGCAGCGATGGCATCACATTGGGGGTGTCAGCCATAGCGTCGATGACATCGTCGGTGAACGCCGCAGGGTGCGGACTGGTGAAGCGCACCCGCTCCAGCCCCTCGATATCGCCACACGCGCGCAGCAACTTGCCGAAGGCGAGCCGATCACCGAACTCGACGCCGTAGGAGTTGACGTTCTGTCCCAGCAAGGTGACCTCGACGACGCCCTGGTCGACCAATGCCTTGATCTCGGCGAGGATCTCGCCCGGTCGGCGGTCTTTTTCCTTCCCGCGCAGGCTGGGCACGATGCAGAAGGTGCAGGTGTTGTTGCAGCCGACCGAAATCGACACCCAGCCGCTGTAGGCCGAGTCGCGACGGGTCGGCAAAGTGGAAGGAAAGGTATCCAGCGACTCCAGGATTTCGACCTGAGCCTCAGCGTTGTGCCTGGCGCGCTCCAGCAGCACGGGAAGGGCGCCGACGTTGTGGGTGCCAAACACCACATCAACCCACGGCGCGCGCTCGACGATGGTCGAGCGATCCTTCTGCGCGAGACAACCGCCGACCGCGATCTGCATGCCCGGGTTGGCGTCCTTGATCGGTCGCAGGTGCCCCAGGTTGCCGTAGAGCTTATTGTCGGCGTTCTCGCGCACGGCACAGGTGTTAAAGACGATGACATCGGCCGTCTCGGGACGCTCCGGCGTCGCGAGTGCCGTGACATCGCGGAATCCAGCCGACTCCAGCAGGCCACTGATCCGCTCGGAGTCGTGCACATTCATCTGGCACCCGTAGGTGCGCACTTCATAGGTCTTCATCGCGTCATCCAGGGTACGGCGGTATGACCGGATCGAAGAACCCGCAGATTCACCGGATCAGACAGAAGGGGTGCCCCGCGGGGTCGAGATAGACCTTGAAGCCACCGTTCTGCGACGGCTGGTGCTCGTGGACTGTGGCACCCGCAGCAAGGAGCGCTGGCTCGGCCGCCTCGATATCAGGGCAGGAGAGGTCCAGGTGGAACTGCTGCGGATGAGTGCCGCCAGGCCATGTAGGCGTCACGTAGTCATCGATGCGCTGAAACGCCAAGGCCGTACGTCCCGCAGGGTTGTCCGGCGACACCCCACCATCGGGATGGGCCAGGTTGGCCCAATCCCGGTTGGCGCCCTCCTCGACCTCCCAGCCGAGGATCGCGCCATAGAACTGTGCGAGTTCCGCCGCGTCAGGGCAGTCGATGACCACGAGGTCGAGGACGGGTTTGGGGTGAGCTTCAGTCATACCGACGAACGTACTCCCTGCCACCCGGCTGAGTCGGCGTGTCGTGCTAGTGCCACGCCGCGCGTACTGTGCCGACACGCCGACTCAGCGTGGGCGTCGCCCGACGATCACTCGGTCGTCACCGATCTGCCATACCTGCCCGACCTGGTCGCAGCCGCCCTCACGTAAGGCTTCCAGATAGTCCGCCACGGTCGGGCGATCGTTGACCGTGTGCTCAAGGTCGGTTCGATCGCGCGCGGCCCAGAGACTGGCGAGTTCGGGCGCGGCCTCGACGGCGCGCCACCACGTTGCCCAGTCCTCGGCCTCGACCCGACCGACCCGCTCTGCGGCACGCCGAGCAACAGCCTTCGACAGGGCGTCAACACCCGTCCGGTCTGCGACGGCGTAGAGATGATCGCCGTCGATGAACACGCCACCCGGCGCCAGCACCTCGCATGCCTGCACGACCAAGCGCTGCAACGGAATCCGCTCCAGCCAGTGCAGGGCAGTGGTGCTTACGAATGCGTCCGGAGCGCGATCAAGCCCAAGTGTTTCCACCCACCGGTCCGAGCGGAGATCGACCTGGACAACCCGGAAGCGGTCATTGCCGTACGCACTCTCCGCCAGACCGAGTAGCAGCGGATCCATGTCCGCGCCCACGATGGTTGCGTTCGGAATGCGGCCAAGAATTCGCTGAGACAGCGAGCCCGGTCCCACGCCTAGATCGACAATAAGGGGGTCCGGCCGGCTGAGGGTCTCCTCAAGCACATCGCAGATGACCTGGAAGCGCTCTTCCCGATCGGTGAAGAAGGTCGCCTGCTGGTCATCCCACCGTCGTAGCCAGTGCTGAGCCCGCGCAGGAGTGAGAGGTTCCGGTGATTTCGTTGTCATGGCCCCATCGTTGCGGCCATCAACCCATCCAGGTAGTCGCCAATTGCTGACCGTCGCTCATAGGATTTGACTATGAGCGACACCCCTAATGTTGATGACCTACGACTCGTCCTTGCCATCAGCGAGGAAGGGTCCGTTGGCGCCGCAGCCCGTCTGCTGCATATCGCACAACCGTCCGCGAGCGCGCGCCTTAGATCGCTCGAGAACCGCTGCCGGACAGTGCTATTCGACCGTGATACCACCGGAGCTCGACCAACATCCGCTGGATCCGAAATGGCGCGACAATCGCGACACATCCTCGGCCACCTCGACGGCGTCTTTGCTGCGACGGCGGCGGCAGCGCACGCCCAACCGCTCCGGGTAGGCACCTTCGTCTCCCTCGCCCCCTCCCTCTTCCCCTCGCTCGAATTGCTCTTGGGCGAGCGCGTCATACCCACGGTGTCGCACGGCCCTGATCTCCTCACCCTCGTCGGCGAGGGTCAACTCGATGCCGCCGTGGTCGGAGTGGCGGACCAGGTCCCCCTGCCACGCAGAGTTCGTGTCACCACACTCGGACGCGACTCCCTCCACCTCTTCCGACAGCACGACACACCCGGTCTCGGCACGGGGCGACGCCCGCTCGCCGAGCGGCGAGTACTGGTCGCGACGTACGACCGCAGCGGCCCTGAAGTGCTCGAGCGGCTCGCTCGGCTTGGGGCTCACGCGGAGCCTGCACCCACCCTGCCCACGGCACTGAGCATGGCCAGGTATCGCAGCGTCCTTGCCGTGGTGCCGCGATCGGCGCTCGCGCATGAGCTTGGCGAGGGCGAAGTGAGTGAAAGGTTGCCGTTCCAGCAGCGCATCACACTCTCACTCGTGACGGGCCGTGAGCCCGATCCGCGCATCGCCAACGCCGCGTCGTCGCTCGGCCAGTGGCTGCATCTGCAACCCACCAGGTGATCGTTTTACATCTCACAAGATGCGCACTATTCTGCACATCATGAGTGAATCGCTTCCCCCCTTCCACCTGGCCATCCCCGTTCATGACATTGAGGCAGCACGCGCCTTCTATGGCGACACGCTGGGCTTCGGACGCGGGCGCTCCGATGTCCGCTGGACTGACTGGAATGTCGAAGGCCACCAGGTCGTCACCCATCAGGTCGACAATCACACCGCCCATGTCGCCGGCACCAATCCTGTTGATGGACACGACGTTCCCGTTCCCCACTTCGGCCTCGTACTCAACCCGGACCGATTCCAGGAGCTCGCGAAACGCCTCACGGATGCCGGCACCGACTTCGTCATCGAGCCCTATGTCCGCTTCGAAGGCGAGCCCGGCGAACAGTGGACCATGTTCTTCCTTGACCCGTCAGGAAATGCGTTGGAGTTCAAGGCGTTTCGCGACCTGTCACAGCTCTTCTCAGTCTGATCAAGCCCATGGATGACGGCGCCCTGGCCGACGATTTCCTCGTCCGTGTCGGCACGCGCATTCGATCCTTACGGATTGAGCAGAGTTTGACCGTGCAAGAGCTCGCGGACCGAGCTGGGATCAGTCGGCGGTTGTTGACCCAGATCGAACACGGTCAGGCAAACCCAAGCCTGGTCTCGATCACCCGACTCGCCCGACAGTTAGGAACCGAGTCGACGGAGTTACTCGCCGACAGGGCGTCGCCGTCGCCCATCGCGACGTTGACCGCAGGCCAACAGGTGCTTGTCTGGTCCAGCGCGGCAGGCAGTTCGGCACACCTGCTCGCCTCGACGGCCGGCCGCACGGCGGACCTATGGCGCTGGAAACTCCTGCCGGGCGACAGCTATCACGGGCACGCCGATCCACCGCGGTCCCAAGAACTATTCGTGGTGACCACCGGCACCCTCACGCTGGAGGCAGACGAACTTCAGGTGGTGGTGCCCTCCGGAGGCTCGGCACGCTTGGACTCCGACCGCCCGTACGTCTACCGCAACGCGGGTCCGCGACCCTGCACCTTCATCCGCACGGTCGCACTGGGGTCATGAGGCCGAGCTCACCACAGCGGCAACCCACGATCAAGCGCCTTACGGGCACGGGTGAACTGCTTCGGCTTGTCGATGGCCAAAACACCAACGACATCGCCAGCCCGCTCGTACGCGACCAGCACCGGCCCCTCCGCAAGGTCACCATCAAGGACACGTATCTCATCCGTGGGCGCGACATGACCGGCCATCTGAATCCACGTGTCGTACTGGTGCGACCAGAAGTAGGGCACCTGACCGGCTTGCGGCTCTAGCCCGACAACAGACCGGGCCACTGCGCGACCCTGCACGATGGCGTGAGTCCAGTGTTCAGAACGCACATACTCCCCAAGACCGTCGTCCCAGGTTTGCGTACAGTCCCCGGCAGCCCACACTCCAGGCACCGAGGTCTTGCCCTGCTCGTCGACCAGAACGCCCTGATCGATCGGGATTCCCGAATCGCGCAGCCAACGCACCTCAGGCTTTGCGCCGACACCAATAATCACGACGTCAGCAGGGAGCACTTCACCGGTGTCCAAGCGGACGCCCGACACGCGCTGGTGGCCCACGAACCCGGCGACACCTACACCACGCAGCAACCGCGTCCCGTGCTTCTCATGCTCGCCCACACATCGCTCGGCGACGCTCGCACCCAACACATTCGCCAAGGGAGAGCTCGTCGCTTCGACGACCGTTACCTCCAGGCCACGTTCTCGGGCAGCGGAAGCGACCTCGGCGCCAATGAATCCGGCACCGACGACGACCACGCGGCGAGCCGACTCAAAACCCGCGCGCAAGGCATGAGCGTCATCGAGCGTTCGCAAGACATAGACACCAAGTAGCCCGCTGCCCGGCAGCCGGCGTGCGGTGGCGCCCGTGGCAATCACCACCGACGGCGCGTGCAACTCCTCACCGTCAGAGAGCGTGACGCACGGTCCGTCCTCAGTCGAGAGGGACTCCGCCCGCACACCGAGACGCCAATAGACACCGAGGGGCTCCTGATCGGCCACCAGTGGGTCGGGAAGCGGAGGTATGTCGCCGAGCTGGAGAAAGGACTTCGACAAGGGCGGACGGTCGTACGGCAGGTGCGGCTCATCACCGACCACCACGATGTCCAACGAACTATCGAGTTCGCTCAGGGCACGAGCGGTCGTGACTCCGGCCAGCGAAGCGCCGACCACCACCACATCTACTTGGGTCATGCCGACGGCGTGAGAAAGATGTGACCGTCGACAACCTGTGCGTCGTGGGTGCGTACCGGCGTCTTCGCCGGCGGGCCATTCGGGACGCCGGTGCGCAGGTCGAAGCACGCCTCATGCAAGGGGCACTCGACGGCACAATCTTCGACCCACCCGTCGGCGAGCGAGGCGTCCTGATGGGTGCAGGTGTCATCGATGGCATAGACGCCGTCGGCGGTGTTGAAAATGGCAATACGCGGTTGACCCGGAAGATCGACGGTCATGGACTCTCCGACCGGCAGATCGTCGAGGTTTGCCACGGCTACCGCGGCTGATACTGACTGGCTCGTCACGGTCACGACTGCTCCAACATTCTTCGAGGTATGGATTGCGCCATATGCACGATGGTCGCATCCCTCGCAACAGGATGAAGAATGCGTGGGGCGTCGTCAAGCGTCCGCGCCGAACGAATTTTCCCGGTCTGAAACCTGGTCAAAGTCTTGACAGGCGCGCGCGCCCACCCTCACCCTTTCATTGCGTCCTCTGCACGCTGGCGCGCTATACGCAATCTTCAAGGAGGGTCCTGGATGGCCCCGAAGCCCCAGTCCCGCACCGTCATCGTCGGCGCAGGAGTCGTGGGATCTGCCCTCGCCGACGAACTCACCGAGCGCGGTTGGACCGATGTCACGGTCCTTGACCAAGGCCCGTTGTTCGCCACCGGCGGGTCAAGTTCCCACGCGCCCGGGTTGGTCTTTCGCACCAATGGTTCTCGCACCATGGCCAAGCTCGCGTCGTACACCGTGCACAAGTTCAACTCCCTGCGCCACCCGGACGGCTGGTGTTTCAATCCGGTTGGCGGACTTGAGGTGGCCACCACACCTGAGCGGCTCGTCGAACTCCACCGACGTGCCGGCTGGGCGCAGTCCTGTGGCTTTACCGCCCGAGTCATTGACCCGCAGGAGTGCGTGCGGCGTCATCCGCTGCTCGATGTCGAGACCATCCTCGGCGGCCTCTACACACCAGACGACGGTCTAGCGAAGGCTCTCCGTGCCGTGGAGGCTCAGGCCCATCGCGCCACCGAGCGGGGTGCCACTTTTGTGGGGAATCAGAAAGTCCTCGGCGTCGAGGACGACGGCGTTCGGGTGACCGGCGTGCGCACCACCGACGGTGTCGTGCCAGCCGATGTCGTCGTCCTCTGCGCGGGATTCTGGGGAGCAGAACTGGGCAAGGCGGTCGGGCTCACCGTTCCGCTGGTTCCCATGGCGCACCAGTACGCGCGCACGACACCCCTTGAGGTCCTACGAAACGGCGCCAGCCCAACAGAAGAGGCGCGGCTGCCGATCTTGCGGCATCAAGACCGCGACCTGTACTTCCGAGAGCACGTCGACCATCTGGGAATTGGCTCGTACGCCCACCGCCCCATGCCGATCGACATGTCCCGGCTTGACCAGGACGCCACAGACATGCCGTCGTCCCAAGCCTTCACGGAAGAAGACTTCGCTCCGTCTTGGGAGGATTCCCAGCGGCTCCTACCCGCTTTGCGTTCAGCCTCAGTGCGCTCCGGGTTCAATGGCATCTTCTCCTTCACGCCCGACGGCGGCCCGATGATGGGCGAACACCGCGACCTCCCCGGCCTGTGGGTCGCCGAGGCTGTCTGGGTCACCCACTCGGCCGGCGTCGCGCGCACGATGGCCGAGTGGATCACGACGGGGACCCCAGATGTCGACGTGGCTGGCTGCGATCTTTATCGGTTCGAAAAGAGCGCCCTGAGCTCGACGTTCGTCGGCGATACCAGCGCGCAGGCTTTCCGCGAGGTTTACGACATCCTGCACCCGCACCAATTCCGCGAGCGCCTACGCGGACTGCGCACTAGTCCTTTTGTTGCTCGTCAACGCGAATTGGGCGCCTTCTTCTTCGAGGGCGGCGGCTGGGAGCGACCTGCCTGGTACGAAGCCAACGCCGATCTCCTTTCCCGGCTCACTGCCGAGGGGCTCCACATCCCGGAGCGGGATGAGTGGAGCGCGCAATTCTGGTCCCCTATTGCCATCGCTGAGGCCGCATGGACCCGCCAAGGCGTTGCGATGTACGACATGACGCCACTGACCCGGCTGGAGGTCGAGGGTCCAGGCGCCGCCGCATTCCTCACGGACTTGACGACGGCCAACGTGGACAAATCCGTGGGCTCGGTCACCTACACGCTCATGTTGAACGAACGCGGTGGAGTGCTGAGCGACCTCACCGTGACCCGCCTCGCGCAGGACCGATATCAAGTCGGCGCCAACGGCCCGCTCGACCTTGACCGTCTTACTCGACGGCTGCCCTCCGACCACTCGGTGTCCGTACGCGACATCACCGGCGGAACCTGTTGTGTTGGGATTTGGGGCCCGAAGGCGCGCGATGTCGTGCAACCGCTCCTGGACGCCGACATCTCGCACGAAGGACTGAAGGTCTTCCGCGCCGTGGAGACCTTCCTCGGGCCAATCCCCGTCCTCATCCAGCGGGTGTCCTACGTCGGCGACCTCGGCTGGGAGATCTACACCTCAGCCGAATTCGGTGAGAAGCTCTGGGATCTGTTGTGGGAGGCCGGCCAGGCCAGCCAAGTCATCGCGGCCGGACGCATCGCGTTGCAGTCGCTCCGCCTCGAAAAGGGTTACCGCGCAACGGGTCCCGACCTCAACTCGGATCACGGGCCGGTGGCTTCTGGGGTGGGATTTGCGTTGCGCAAATCAGGTGGCTTCCTCGGCGAGGACGCCGTCGCTCGGGCCAATGCGGATCCCTGGCGTCTGCAAACCATTGTCCTGGACGACCCCGATGCCGCAGTACTCGGACATGAACCCACCTACGTCGATGGCGCCCCCGTGGGCTACGTCACCAGCGCGGGCCACTCCCCCGCTTTTGGCCGCACCCTGGCGTTGGCCTGGTTGCCTGCGGGCCTCGAGCCCGGTTCGAAGGTGGAGATCAATTATCACGGGGACCGACTGTCTGCGACCACCCACTCGGAGCCAGCGGTCGACCCCGAAGCCTCGTACATTCGCCGCTAAGGAACCGCCCCATGACCACGACTTCATCCCCGATCGAGCACGGCCTCGTCGATGACGCTCCTGCGGCCCCAGAGGGCGTCGAGCCATTGCAGCCCACCATGCCCGGGGTGGCATACACCGCGGCGGATTACTTTGCCGCAGAACAGGCCAGCCTGTTCGAGGCCGAGTGGATGTGCGCCGTCCGCAGTAGCGACCTCGCCGCGCCCGGCGCCTTCGAACGCGTGCAGATCGGACGCGAGAGTGTCCTGATTGTCCGCGGCCGCGACGGTGGCTTGCGGGCCTTTCTCAACATCTGCCGCCATCGGGGCGCGATGCTCTGCACAGAAGACTCTGGTCAGGTCCGTCGTAACCTGCAGTGTCCCTACCACGCCTGGACCTACGGCCTCGACGGCCGACTCATCGCCGCCCCCAACATGGCCGCCATCGATATCGACGGCTCCTTGGATCGACAGCAGTATGGCTTGGTCCCGGTCCACCTTCGGGAGTGGCTCGGGTACGCCTGGGTGTGCCTGGCTGACGAGCCGCCCTCCTTCGAAGACACGGTCATCGGTTCGGTCACCGAGCGATTGGGGAGTTCTGACACCGTCGAGCGCTACGGGGCAACAGACCTGGTCGTGGCGCACCGCCAGGTCTACGACGTCGCCGCGAACTGGAAACTCATCATTGAAAACTTCATGGAGTGCTACCACTGCGCGACCATCCACCCCGAGCTCACCGAGGTTCTTCCCGAATTCGCGCAGGGCCTTGCCGCGCAATATCACGTGGGTCATGGCGCCGAATTCGGCTCTGAAATCGACGGTTTCACCGTTGACGGCCATGAAGGATTCGGTCGCCTCCCCGGCCTGACCGAGGCCGAGGACCGCCGCTACTTCGCCATCACGGTGCGTCCGGGAGTGTTCCTCAACCTGGTGCCCGACCACGTGATCGTGCATCGGATGTTCCCTCTGGCACCCGACCGCACCACGGTGATCTGCGACTGGTTGTTCGCCCCCGGCATCGAGGGGGTCGAGTCCTCCGTCGAGCTCTTTCACCGAGTCAACGTTCAGGATTTCGAGGCCTGCGAACGCACCCAACCCGCGATGTCATCACGCGCCTACCGAAATGGCGGCGTCCTTGTCCCGGCCGAGCATCACATCCTGGACTTTCATGAGTGGGTCACCGAGCGCGTGGGTCCGCCCCATTAGGGGATAGCCAGCGGGCCAGCCCCGGGTACTCGGGCCCAACGGCCTAACATGGTGGGCCTATGCCTTCTAGCGAACCACCCTTTCAGGTCCTGCCAGGAACTCACGCCGGGCCGGTTCAGTCTGTTGATCGGGCCTTGCAGGTGCTTGAGGCGCTCGGCACGCTGGGGGTCGCCGGAGCGGGAGATATCGCCCCGCACCTTGGGGTTCACAAGTCGACCGTTTCTCGCCTGCTCGCCTCGTTGGAGGCTCGTGGTTTTGTCGAACCGACCGATACCTGGGGAAAGTACCGCCTCGGTTTTGCCCTGACCCGACTTGCCGGGCAGGCCTTCGCGCAAATCGATCTCGCCCGTATGGGGCAGGCACCCTGCGATGAGGTCGCCGAGCAGGTCGGGGAAACCACGAACATCGCCGTCCTCGACGGCCCCCGCGTGGTGAACATCACAGAGGGGCGGTCCGTGGCGGAGGTCGCACTTCGGTCCTGGACCGGGCAAAGTAGCCCGGCGCACGCGACAGCCAGCGGCAAGGCGCTCCTCCTCGCCCACGACCGCCGCGCACTGGCGGGCCAGGTCGGCCGCAAACTCGAGGGCTTCACCGACCGGTCCATCACCGACCTGCGCACCCTCGAAGACACTCTCGACGAAGCGCGGGCCCGCGGGTGGACATCCGTTGAAGAGGAACTCGAGATCGGCCTCAACGCGGTCGCCGCACCCATCTATGACCACGCCGGCGCACTCGTGGCGGCTATGTCAGCGTCCGGGCCGGCCTATCGCCTTGGCCCGGAACGATTCAGCGACGTCGCGTCTGTCGTCGTCGATGCCGCCGACGCCATTAGTCTGCGACTCGGCGGCAAGCGCCCTCAGGACGACTAAACCTCGTTGATCTCAGTCCCGTGAGTGCGTCAGTCCCGTTGATGCTCGGGGGCATCTGCCACGGCCTCGCGGACCACCCGCCAGGACAACTCTGAGGAGTAGCCCTTGCGCGCCAGCATCCCGGCAAGTCGGCGCGTCTGCACCGCGGAATCCTTGCCGTGCAGGGACCTCATCTTCTTGGCGACCAGCTCTCGAGCTTGCTCCTCTTCGTGCTCATCGCTGACGTCGTCGAGCACCGCGTCGGAGATTTCGTCATCGACTCCCTTGCGGCGTAGTTCGTGACGCAGGGCCCGCCGGGCAAGACCCCGCGACGCCTGTTGTGAACGGACCAGGGATTGCGCGTAGGCCTCATCGTCAATCAGACCGACATCTTCCATGCGATCCAAGACCTCGGCCGCGACTCGTGGATCACAGTCTCGTGCCGCAAGCTTGTCTTCAAGTTGTGCCCGGCTCCGGGGCGCCATCGTGAGTTGGCGCAAGACGATCGCGCGCGCGACTTCACGGGCGTCGGGTTCCGGGTCGACCGCCGCCGCACCGGCGACAGGTGGTTCGGCACCGCGGCGCCGCCCCCGGCTGGGGAACGACGCCGCGGCCCGGCCACGTCGTGGCTGACTCATCAACCGCTCAGAAATCGACCGGGACCTGCTCGTCCGCTAGTTCGACAGGTTCCTCCCCAGCAGGCGGCTGCCCGATGCCGAGTTTGGCCTTGACCTTCGCCTCGACCTCGTCCGCCAACTCTGGGTTGTCCCGGAGGAACTGCCGGGCGTTTTCCTTGCCTTGCCCGAGCTGATCACCTTCATAGGTGTACCAAGCACCCGACTTGCGCACGAAGCCGTGCTCGACGCCCATATCGATCAAGCCACCTTCACGTGAGATGCCTTGGCCGTAAAGGATGTCGAACTCGGCCTGCTTGAACGGCGGCGCAATCTTGTTCTTAACCACCTTGACGCGGGTACGGTTACCGACGGGGTCGGTCCCGTCTTTCAGCGTTTCGATGCGTCGAACGTCGAGTCGGACCGAGGCGTAGAACTTCAGCGCCTTTCCACCCGTGGTGGTTTCCGGCGAACCAAACATCACGCCGATCTTCTCGCGCAACTGGTTGATGAAGATCGCGGTCGTTCCGGACTGGTTCAGCGCGCCAGTGATCTTGCGTAGCGCCTGACTCATCAGGCGAGCCTGCAGGCCCACGTGACTGTCGCCCATCTCGCCCTCGATCTCCGCGCGAGGCGTCAGCGCTGCAACGGAGTCGATCACGATGATGTCGAGCGATCCTGATCGAATCAGCATGTCGGTGATCTCTAGCGCCTGCTCACCCGTATCGGGTTGGCTCACCAACAGTGCATCGGTGTCCACGCCCAACCTTTTGGCGTACTCCGGGTCAAGCGCGTGCTCGGCGTCAATAAACGCTGCGATCCCGCCAGCTCGCTGAGCGCTGGCTACGGCGTGCAGAGCCACCGTGGTCTTACCGCTGGACTCCGGTCCGTAGACCTCCACCACGCGGCCCCGAGGGAGTCCACCGACACCGAGAGCGATGTCGAGCGCGATAGATCCGGTGGGGATCACCTTGATCGGCGGTCGGGTGTCATCGCCGAGGCGCATGACCGCGCCTTTTCCGTGCGACTTCTCGATCTGGGCGAGAACGACGTCAAGCGACTTCTGCCGGTCTCCGCCAGTGTTGACGGACTTGAGATTGGCTGCCATGCGTGGGCTCCTTCAGTGTCGTATGAGCGCGCCTACCGGCGACGGTTCGTCATTCCGGCGTGCTCAGGGATGACGAGGTGCGTCAGACGCTAGGAGTTGGCACCGACAGCCGCCTAGATGTGCCACACACGCTGTGGACAAAGCGGCCATCGAACCAAGACCTGTGGACAACAGTATGCGAACACGCGTACGAAGCAAGCGACACGCCGACTAGTCCGTCGATGCAGAATCCGGGTGACTCAACTCGCGCAACGACGACCCCTTCCACGCGGCCACCATCGCGAAGGACACGACCACCAGCAGCGCCCACGACCCGAACTTCCCGACGTGAACCATCGTCCAGCCATCGCCCTGATCGGGGTAGCGATAGGCGGCGAACAAGGTCGCGAGATTCTCCGCGACCCAAATGAAGAAGCCGATGAGGACGAACGCCAAGGTCAGCGGCATTCGATATCGCTCCGTCCCCACTGTGAAATGCACCCACGTCCCCCAGCAGGCCGCAAGCAACATCACCGCGAGCACCCAGCGCAGATCAATGATCCAGTGGTGGGTGAAGAAGTTGAGGTAGATGCCAGCCCCGATCAGGCTGACTGCGACGGCACGATAGGACGTCAGTCGTAAGTCGAACAACCGCCACGCCGCCACAATGTAGGACCCCACAGCGGCATACATGAAGCCGCTAAAAAGCGGCACTCCCATGATGGTCAGCACACCCGGATCCGGGTAGGTCCACGAGCCAAGATTTACCTTGACGATCTCGAAAACCAGTCCCGTGACGTGGAATCCGGCGATCGCGATCAACTCCCGGCCGGTCTCCAGACCCAGAAGCCAGAACGCCAGTGAGGTCAGAACTCCCACGAGCAGGAGGGCGTCGTACCGCGCGATGGGCAGGGGTACCACCACCGTGATCGCCATGGCTGCCACCAACACGATGGCAAAGGAACAGGCACGGACCTCAAGCCAGGCAAACCGCAGGAGCTGAGTGAAGGCATAGGGCAACCCGCGGTCCATGACCTAAGCCCGTTCGGGGTGATCTCGCAATGGCAGGTCGCGTCCAAGCCAACGCTCAGGCGGGACATCCATGTCGTCGCAAAGTGCCTGCCACACTCGGCGCGGCTGGGCCCCCGTCGCAAGAGCTTGCTCAACCGTGCGGTCGCCCAGTGCGTGCAACACGTGCGTCGCGGCGAGGTGGCGTCCGTAGGCGCGACCGAATTCCTCATCGACAAGACGCCACAACTCGCTATTTCGCACGGCGCCACAATCTCACACGCCCAGCCCTTTGCTGTCGCGCGCGGTACTCGCTCGGCATACTGAGCGCATGGAGCTCATCACCGCACTCGGCACCCCGACTTCATGGGCCCGGGTCAACGAACCCAGCGCCGGGCCCGTCCGCGTCGGGCTGGTCCAACATCACTGGCGGGAAAATGCCGACGACCTGCGGCAGGTGCTCTCCGAGGGCATCCATTTGGCCGCCGACGCCGGCGCCCAGGTGGTGTTCCTGCCTGAGCTGACACTCTCCCGCTATCCCGCCGACACCCTTCCCGAGGGCACGCCGTCCGATATCGCAGAAGATCTTGAGGACGGTCCGACGGTGACCTTCGCGAGGGAGGCTGCGGCCTCCAGCGGCGCATACGTCCACGCGTCGCTCTATGAGCGGGCTGACCAGGGCGACGGGCTGGGCTTCAACACGGCCGTCTTGGTCGCTCCTGACGGCACGCTGGTGGCTCGCACTCGCAAGACCCATATCCCGGTCACCGCGGGTTACTACGAGGACAAGTACTTCCGCGCTGGACCCCCCGAAAACGCCTATCCCGTAGTCGAACTCGCCGATCCGGCGATGAAACTCGGGTTGCCGACCTGTTGGGATGAGTGGTTCCCTGAGGTCGCTCGCATGTATGCCCTCAACGGCGCGAACCTCCTGGTCTACCCCACGGCCATCGGCTCCGAACCAGACCACCCGGACTTCGACACACAGCCACTGTGGCAGCACACCATCGTCGGACATGCCATCGCCAACGGACTCTTCGTCGTCGTACCCAACCGCACCGGCGTCGAGGGCCTCATCACCTTTTACGGTTCGTCGTTCGTGGCTGACCCTTACGGCCGTGTCCTGGCGCAAGCGCCGCGTGACACCGAGGCCGTCCTGGTCGCTGACCTTGACCTCGCCCAAGGCCGCGACTGGCTCACTCTCTTTCCGTTCCTGGCAACTCGCCGACCCGATAGTTATGGAGACCTCTCCGCCCCGATCAAGCCCGAGCATCAGCGACCGGTCGACTCATGAGCGAACACGACTTCAGCACCTGGCGGATGCCCGCCGAGACAGCCCCGCACGAGCGGACCTGGATGGCCTGGCCCTCCAGCGGATACACGCTTGGCGACACGGATTCCGAGGCCGACGCCGCCCGACGCACCTGGGCAGCGGTCGCGAGCACCGTGGCCGAGTTCGAGCCCGTCACCCTGGTGGTCACCCCGGGCGAGGAGGACCTAGCCCGCGAGTTTCTCGACCCTCGCGTGGAAGTCACCAGCGCGACGCTCGATGACGCGTGGATGCGCGACATCGGCCCCACCTTCGTGGTCGACGCCGACGGACGGCTCGGAGCAGTCGACTGGGTCTTCAATGGTTGGGGCGCCCAGCAATGGGCGTCCTGGGACTACGACGCCCGGATCGCTACCTACGTCGCCGGTCGCGCAGGCGCGACCCTGATCGACTCACCCATGGTCAATGAGGGCGGCGGCATTCACGTCGACGGCGAAGGCACGGTCCTGCTCACCGAGACGGTCCAACTCGATCCGGGTCGCAACCCTCGGCTCACCAAAGAAGACGTCGAAGGCGAACTGACGCGCACCATCGGCGCCACTCATTTCATCTGGCTTCCGCGTGGGCTCACCCGCGATTACGACGAATTCGGCACTCGCGGGCACGTCGACATCGTGGCTACCTTCCCCTCCCCTGGCGTGGTGCTCGTCCACGACCAAGAAGACCCGCAGCACCCGGACTATGAGGTCAGCAGGGAGACCATCGACCTGCTCAGCCGCTCGACGGATGCGCAGGGCAGCCCACTTGCTGTTGTCCGCGTTCCGGCTCCCGCCCAAGGCTATGACGAGGCCGGACCAGTCGACTTCAGTTACGTCAATCACCTCGTGGTCAACGACGGCGTCGTCGCCTGCACCTTCGATGACCCCCACGACGAACGGGCTGCGGCAATCCTCCAAGAGGTCTACCCGGGACGCACCGTGGTGGGTGTCGATGCCCGCGAACTCTTTGCCCGTGGCGGGGGCATCCATTGCATTACCCAGCAGCAACCTGTAGCCCGCTAAATCCGTCACCATGACCGATCCACCACGCAGCACCGCGCGGCGCATCGTCGACGTCCGGCACCGGCTCGAGGTCGATCTCGACCTGTGGTTCGCGAGTGCCGGCGACCGCGGTCCGTGGCTGGTACCGCTGTCCTTCCTGCTCGACGCGGATGGCATCACCCTGCTGATCGTGACCGATGCGAGCACTCGGACTGGGCTGAACCTCGCGGCTGACGGGCGCGTACGTCTGGGGTTGGGTGAACTGCGTGATCTCGCCATGATCGACGCGATGGCAGAAGTGGTGCCGATCGACCAGATGACCGAAACCCAGAGAGACGCCTTCAGCGCCAAGCACGGAAGCGACCCCCGGACGTGGGCCGACTCGCTCATTCTGGTCCGGATGCGCCGTATCCAGGCCTGGCGCCACTCAAACGAACACGACGGGCGCACGATCATGCGAGCCGGCCGCTGGGTGACCTGAGCCGAGGTAAAGCACACTCCAAGACTTGGTCTGGATGTGCCCAGATTCCTTGTCGAGACCGCGCGCCAAAGCGAACACTGCTGAGTGTCCATGCTTTTCACGGTCAGGAGCCATCATGCGTTCACGTCATCGTCTCTCAGCAGCCATTGCCGCCGTCGCCTTCCTCGGGGTGCCGCTCAGTTCGGCAGATGCGCGTTCCGCTTCGTCCGATATCGACCTCGGTGCCATGCAGGGACACCTCAAGGCGCTCCAGCAAATCTCGGATGAGCACGGTGGGCGGGGTACGGGGACCACGGGCTACCAGAAGTCGGTCGACTACGTGAAAGGCAAACTCCAGGGAGCTGGCTACCAGGTCACGGTGCAGCCCTTTGACACCCAGCTCGGTACGTCCTACAACGTCATCGCCGAGATGCCCGGTACCTCCCCGGGACCCGTCGTCATGGTCGGCGGACACCTTGACAGCGCCGACAACGCTGGCATCAATGACAACGGGTCGGGCACTGCCGGCGTTTTGGAGACGGCACTCGCGTTCGCCAAGAGCGGTGAAAAGCCCCGCAACACCCTGCGATTCGCGTTCTGGGGCGCCGAGGAGCTTAACCTGGTCGGTTCCACGCATTATGCCGAGGGCCTCGGCACCCAAGGCCGCGATCGGATCCAGGCCTATCTCAACGTCGACATGATCGCGTCCAAGAACGCTGCCTACTTCGTCTATGACGACAATCCCGCCGGCAACTTCATCCGCGATGACCTCACGAAGTACTTCACCAGCGCCGGAGTCCAGTCTGAGTACACCGATCCGAATGGACGCTCGGATCACGCGGCCTTGCGCAGGTACGGCATACCGACCGGCGGGATCTTTACCGGGGCCGAGCAGATCAAGACCAGTGCACAGGCGCAGAAGTGGGGCGGCACCGCTGGGAAACCTTACGACTCGTGCTATCACCAGGCATGCGATGACATGACCAACATCAACACCACGGCCTTGGACCGTCACGCCGACGCGATCGGGCACCTCCTGTGGAGCTACGCGGACAAGGACTTTGGGAGCGCCAACACCAGGTGAGCGCGCAGCTGGGTCGATGACGGTGCGGTGACTGTCACTGGGCAGTGGCAGGCTGGCGCTTATGGCCGCCGTCCTTGACCGCTTCTCCCCCGCGACCCGTGCGTGGTTCGAGGGTTCGTTCACCGAGCCCACACCCGCGCAGGCTGGCGCGTGGGATGCGATCAGCAGCGGCGACCACACCTTGGTCGTCGCCCCAACCGGATCCGGTAAGACGCTCTCGGCATTCCTGTGGGCGCTCGACCGTGCGGCGTCCGAGCCTGCTCCGGAGGATCCGCTCGCGCGCTGCCGCGTGCTCTACATCTCACCGATGAAGGCGCTGGCCGTCGACGTCGAGCGCAACCTACGCGCGCCCCTGGTGGGGATCAAGCACGCGGCGGTGCGCCTCGGGCTGCCCGAGCCGAGCGTCACCACCAGCGTCCGATCGGGCGACACCACGGCGCGCGAGCGTCGCGCCTTCCAACGCACGCCTAGCGACGTCCTCATCACCACACCGGAGTCGCTGTTCCTCTTACTGACCTCAGCGGCACGAGAGTCCCTCCGAGGCGTCGAGACGGTGATCATTGACGAGGTTCACGCCGTCGCTGGCACCAAACGCGGCGCGCACCTGGCGCTGAGCCTGGAACGTCTCGACGCTTGGCTTGGTAGGCCGACCCAGCGCATCGGGCTCTCTGCGACCGTGCGTCCGGTAGAGGAAGTGGCGCGCTACCTCACGGGAGGTCGCCCGGTCACGACGGTCCAGCCACCCTCGACGAAGTCCTGGGACCTTCAGGTTGTCGTGCCGGTCGAGGACATGTCCGAGCTCGGGGGCGCCCCTGCGCAAGAAGGCGACGCGGCGGAGCGTCCCTCCATCTGGCCCCACGTCGAAGAACGCATCGTTGACCTCATCTGCGAGCACCGCTCGACTCTGGTGTTTGCCAACTCGCGTCGGCTCGCGGAGCGACTCACCGCACGGCTCAATGAAATTTGGGAAGAGCGTACGGCCCCGAGCGAACACGGTGATCCTCCCCATTCCGAACCAACACAGGACTTTCCGGCTCAAGCGATCGGGCAGTCCGGGCAGAGTGCTGGCTCAGCAGGCATACTTGCGCGCGCCCATCACGGCTCAGTCAGCAAGGAACAGCGCGCACAGATCGAAGACGACCTCAAGGCCGGGCGGCTCCCCGCTGTCGTCGCCACGTCATCCCTGGAACTCGGGATCGATATGGGTGCCGTCGACCTCGTCATTCAGGTGGAGTCGCCGCCAAGTGTGGCAAGCGGCTTGCAGCGCGTCGGACGCGCGGGTCACCAGGTAGGTGCGACCTCCCGTGGCGTCCTCTTTCCCAAGTTCCGTGGCGATCTGGTGCAAACCGCGGTCGTGGTGGAGCGCATGCGCGAGGGTGCGATCGAGGCCCTCCGGGTCCCCGCCAATCCGCTCGACGTACTGGCTCAGCAGATTGTGGCGATGTGCGCCATGGACGACTGGACCGTCAGCGACGTCGAGTCCCTCATGCGGCGGAGCGCTTCGTACGGCACCCTCACCCGGCCCGTGCTCGAGTCCGTGCTGGACATGCTCGCCGGGAGATACCCCTCCGATGAGTTCGCCGAGTTGCGCCCCCGGCTGGTGTGGGATCGGCTCAACGACACCTTGACCGGTCGGCGCGGCGCCCAGCGCCTCGCGGTCACCTCCGGCGGGACAATCCCCGACCGCGGGCTGTACGGCGTCTTCCTGGCCGGTGGCGACGGACCCGGCCGCAGAGTCGGTGAGCTCGACGAAGAGATGGTTTATGAATCACGGGTCGGTGACATCTTTACCTTGGGGACCTCGTCCTGGCGGATTGAGGACATCACCCATGATCAGGTCCTGGTCACACCCGCTCCGGGGCAACCTGGCCGCCTGCCGTTCTGGAAGGGCGACACCCTGGGTCGTCCTCTGGAGCTGGGTCGGGCCGTTGGTGCCTTCGTGCGTGAACTCGACGCACTGGACGACGACGCGGCCACCGCGCGAACGCGCACCTCAGGGCTAGACACCTGGGCCAGCGCCAATCTGTTGACCTATCTGCGCGAGCAGAGGTCGGCCACTGGCCATGTGCCTCATGACCGGACCATCGTGGTGGAGCGTTTTCGCGATGAACTCGGCGACTGGCGCGTCGTGGTGCACAGCCCGTTTGGCTCCCAGGTGCATGCTCCGTGGGCGCTGGCCCTGGCAGCACGCCTGCGCGAGAGATTCGGTGTCGACGTGCAGGCCATGCATGGCGATGACGGAATCGTGCTGCGGCTGCTCGACCTGGAAGTCGGCGCCGAGGGCGACGCCGGTGCTGACTTCGGTGAACAGATCACCTCTCTCATCCTGCTCCAACCAGATGAAATCGATACGCAGGTCACCGAAGAAATTGGTGGATCTGCTTTGTTTGCAGCGCGATTCCGTGAGTGTGCGGCCAGAGCACTGCTGCTTCCTCGACGCACACCGGGACGCCGTCAGGCCTTGTGGCAGCAGCGACAACGCTCAGCTCAACTCCTTGAGGTGGCGTCCAATTATCCATCGTTCCCGATCTCGCTAGAAGCGGTGCGAGAGTGCGTCCAGGACGTTTTTGACGTCCCTGGCCTCGTCGAACTCATGCGCGATGTCGAATCTCGACGCGTACGCGTTGTTGAGGTCGAGACCCAAACACCATCGCCGTTCGCCAAGAGCCTGCTCTTTGGCTATGTCGCCCAGTTCCTCTATGAGGGTGACTCACCGCTTGCCGAGCGGCGAGCGGCAGCCCTTGCGCTTGACCCGGCGCTGCTGGGCGAGCTGCTCGGCCGCGACGCGGGCAGCACCTTGCGCGATCTGCTCGACCCGGAGGTGGTGCATCAGACTGAGGCCGAGTTGCAGCGCACGGCACCTGATCGGCGCTGCCGCGACCGTGACGACCTTGCCGACCTGTTGCGCCGGCTGGGGCCACTGACCCGTGAGGCCATGCTGGCGCGTACCACCGAAGAGCGAGCTGACCAGATTGAGCGGTGGATCGAGGAGCTCTTGACCACCCGCCAGACCATCGAGGTTCGCATCGCTGGCAAGGACCGAGTCGCGCTCGTGGAGGATGCCGCTCGGCTGCGCGATGCCCTGGGTACCGCCTTGCCGGTGGGCCTCCCCGCGGTCTTTCTCGAACCCGTCGAAGACCCCCTCGGCGACCTGCTCCATCGATACGCTCGCAACCATGGCCCCTTCGACGAGCCAACTGTCGCAGCGGAACTCGGCCTCGGGCAGGCCATCGTCAGCGCTGGCCTGCAGCGCCTGGTCTCCGCCGGGCGGCTGACTCGGGGTGAGTTGCGCCCCACGGCACTCGGTGGCGGTCAGCATGGTGTGGAGTACTGCCACCCCGAAGTTCTTCGATTGCTTAAACGTCGCTCGTTGGCGGCCGTCCGCGCAGAGGTCGAACCAGTTCCTGCACGCAGTCTGGCCCAGTTTCTTCCCGCGTGGCAGGGCGTCGGCAAGAATCAACACGGACTCGATGGCTTGCTGCGTACGGCCGAGCAACTGTCCGGGGCAGCCCTTCCCGCCAGTGCTCTGGAGGCACTCATCCTTCCAGCACGCATACAGCGCTATCAGCCGTCTCTGCTGGATGAACTCACCGCGTCGGGCGAGATCATCTGGCAGGGGCGTGGTTCACTTCCCGGCGATGATGGCTGGATCTCGCTCCATCTGGCCGACACCGCTCACCTCACGCTCGCCGATCCTGATCCGGCGCTCGAACTCGGATCCGTCCACCGCGCGGTTTTGTCCTGTCTCGACGGTGGTGGCGCGTACTTTTTTCGTGGGCTCGCCGATCAGGTCGCCCGTGCGCTTCGGGAGGCAGCAAGCGAAGACGGCGGCTCGGTGGACCGCATCTCGGAGACTCCCGATGACACCGCGCTTGCCCAGGCACTCTGGGATCTGGTGTGGGCCGGATATGTCACCGGCGACACCCTCGCGCCGCTGCGTGCTCTCCTGCGAAGTGGACGCCCCGCCCATCGGGCTCGGCGAACCGGCCCAACTCGCAGCCGTTACGGACGACCCGGCGCCGCGCTGCGCACTGGACGCGCAAGTATGCCCAGCCGCACCGGGCCGCCGTCAGCAGCCGGACGTTGGTCTCAAGTTCCGTCTTCGCTGGCGACACCAACAGAGCGCGCACTCGCACGCTCGGAGGTGCTGCTCGACCGATATGGCGTGGTCACCCGTGGGTCGGTCATGGCCGAAGGAGTGCCCGACGGGTTTGCCGGGGTCTATCGAGTCCTGGCCACGGCAGAGGAGGCCGGCCGGGTGCGCCGCGGCTACTTCGTCGAGGGGCTAGGCGCTGCGCAGTTTGGCACGGTCGGTGCGGTCGACCGGCTGCGCGCAGCTGGCCGAGAAGCACCGATGCCACCTGATTCCTTCTGGGAGACTCCACCCGAAACTCCCCGAACTGCAGTGATTCTCGCCGCTACCGACCCCGCTAATCCCTACGGTGCAGCGCTCCCCTGGCCCGACCGCACCGGTCCCGCTGACGGCAGTACGTCCAGTGCACCAAGCGGGCATCGCCCAGGTCGAAAGTCCGGAGCGATGGTCGCCCTTCTCGATGGCGAACTCATCCTCTATGTCGAGCGTGGTGGCCGCACCCTCCTCACCTGGAGTGAGGACAAGGCAGCGCTGAGCGCGGCAGCCACTGCTTTAGCGCGCACGGTCCGTGAGGGTGGCTTGAGCAGCCTCACCATTGCGACCGTCGATGGCGAGAAGATCCTGGGGTCTGGCCATGCCATCACCGACGCGCTCACTGAATCCGGGTTTCACACCAGCCCGCAGGGGCTGAAGTTGCGGCGCTGAGTTGTCTGACCGAGCGACAAGACGGGATACGGTCCTCAGGTGCCTGAAGGAGATGCCGTGCTGCGCACCGCCCGCCGGCTGGACGCCTCGCTGGCAGGGGCGCCTCTCGCCGTGGCCGATCTCCGGTGGGGGCACGTCGACGGTGAGCGACTGCACTGCGCCTGCACACTTGCCGTCGTTGCGGTGGGCAAACATCTCCTCCATCGCCTCGACAACGGTCTGACACTCCACACCCACCTGCGCATGGATGGCCGCTGGCAGACCCTTCCAGTGAGCGCAGTTACCCCAGCACAACGCCGAGCGCCCGGCCTCCGGGCGCTGCTCGCCACTCAGACGACCGCCGCTTTGGGATGGCATCTGGGCTTAGTCGAGATTGTCCGTACCCGCGACGAAGCCGACGTGGTCGGCCACCTTGGTCCGGACCTGCTGGGCGGGGACTGGAACGAGGCGTTGGCCCTGAGCAACCTGATGAGCGCGCCTGAGCGGCCCATCGCCGAGGCACTCCTTGACCAACGCAATCTGGCTGGCCTTGGCACGATCTTCACGAGCGAACCGCTGTTCATGCAGCAGATCCATCCCTGGACACGGGTGGGCGCGCTTCCCGCGGACCGGATACGGGCGCTGGTCCGGCGAGGACAAGAGCTGCTGCAGGTGAGCATGACGTACGGGCATCCGTGCTCCACGGGTCATCGACGCGAACCGATGTATGTCTTCGGTCGGAAAGGCCGTCCATGTCGTCGCTGCGGGACGACGCTGCGGCACATCACCGTGGGTGAACCGCCGCGGGAGCGGGTTTTGACGTATTGCTCGCGCTGCCAGCCCGAGGCTTAGGCGGCGGGTACGACCTGCGCGGCGGTGGCCGAAGCAACCGGCAGACGCACCGGGGCGGCGATGGCCTCGGCGTGCGCGACCTTGCGAGTCACCAGATCGAGGGTTTCGGAGAGGTCAAGACCAAGAGCGGTGGAGATCGCGGCCAGCATCTCGGACGAGGCTTCTTTCTCGCCACGCTCGATTTCGCTGAGGTAGCCCAGGGAGACCTTGGCTGATGCCGACACATCGCGCAGAGTGCGACCTTGGACCTGCCGCTGCTCGCGCAGCACGTCACCAAGTTCGTGGCGAAGCAGAATCATCAGGCCTCCTCATTGCCTCATCGTCGTGTTCCTACCGTACATCTCCCCGGTGACACCTCACCGAGCACTCTCATCTATCGAATGCTCTCGGTCCCCAGTTTGTCGGCCAGCAGATTGAGCACCGCTTCGACTGCGGCCTCGCGGATCTCAGCACGATCTCCGGTGAGGTCGAGCGCGCGAACTGTCATCTCCTGCGGTCCTGCGACGGCGATAAACACTCGCCCCACAGGTTGTCCGTCTTGGGGAGTTGGTCCGGCCACCCCCGTGGTCGCCAACCCCCAGTCACACGCCAGCACCCGGCGTACGCCCTGCGCCAACTGCTCGGCAACCTGCGCCTGTACGGCACCACCATCCCGCAGGACCTGCGCGTCGACGCCGAGCACATCGGCCTTGACGTCGGTCGCATACGCCACGATACCGCCCCGAACTGTCGCGCTCGCGCCGCTGATGTCCGTGAGTGCCGCGCACACCAGGCCGCCGGTCAACGATTCGGCCATGCCGACCGTTTCCCCGCGGACAATCAGCGCGCGCACCACCCTGTCGGGAAGTGGGTTATTCACGCCTCGCGCCGCATTCGCATGGCTCGCATCACGTAGTCAACGGCGGTTGCGACGGTCACCACCACGGCAGCAAGCATGACGATCAAACCGATCAGGTGAATCCAGTCTGGCCACGGCATCACCAAGATTGAGAGACCGACCACTTGAAGAGTCGTCTTCAGTTTGCCGCCACGACTCGCAGGCATCACGCCGTGCCGGATCACCGAAAAACGCAGGACGGTGATGAACACTTCGCGGGCGATGATCACGATCGTGATCCACCACCAGAGTTCGTCGATCATGGATAACCCGATGAGCGCAGAGCCCACGAGCGCCTTGTCCGCGATCGGGTCCATCACCTTGCCGAGATCGGTGACCAATCCCCGAGACCGGGCCAAGTCGCCATCGAGACGGTCAGTGATGCTGGCGAGCACGAATACGGCCGCGGCGAGCCACCGGAAGCCGTCGTTGCGCCCCTCGTCGACCAGAAGGAGAAACGCGAAGAGCGGTACGAGCAGAATCCGGACACCGGTCAGCACGTTCGCGATGTTCCAGTTACTGACTGGCGGCGCGGGCTCCGTCACCATCAGGGGTCCTCGATCGGACTGGCCACGAGGTCCACCCCTTCGGTGTCAGTCACGGTTGCAAGAACCAGGTCTCCGACGGCGTACCCGTCAGCCTCAAGATAGGTCACCCCATCGACGTCGGGGCCCTGTTGGCCGGCCCGTCCCACCGGTCGGGCGTCGTCCTCATCCCCCGTGGACTCCACCAGTACCTGGACCGTCTGGCCGATCCGCTCCTGCGCCCGCTGCTCGTTCAGGTCGTCAGCGAGGGTACGGATGCGCGCCACTCGTTCCTGAACCTCATCCGGGTCGATCTTTCCGTCGTGCCCCTCCGCCTCGGTTCCGTCTTCATCCGAGTAGCCGAACACGCCCACCACATCGAGGCGTGCCTCAATCAGAAAGGACTCCAACTCCACCAGGTCGTGTTCAGTCTCGCCAGGGAACCCGACAATCACATTGGATCGGATACCCGCCTCGGGGCTACGGCGGCGAATGTCTTCGACCAGGGACACGAAAGACCCGCGGTCTCCGAATCGCCGCATTCTGCGCAGTAGCGGCCCGGAGGCGTGCTGGAAGGAGATGTCGAAGTAGGGCACGACACCTTCAATGGACGTCATCGCGTCCAAAAGGTCGGGTCGGATCTCTGCGGGCTGAAGGTAACTCACCCGAACTCGCTCGATGCCCTCGACTGCCACGAGCTCAGGAAGCATCGTGTCGAGGAGTCGCAGGTCGCCAAGGTCTTTGCCATAGGACGTGGAGTTCTCGCTGACCAAGAACACCTCGCGCACGCCGCGTTCCCCAAGCCACCTCGCCTCAGCGAGGACATCGGTCGGCCGGCGCGACACGAACGCACCGCGGAACATCGGGATGGCGCAGAAGGCACAGCGTCGGTCACACCCGCTGGCGATCTTGAGCGGCGCCCAAGGCCGGCCGTCCAGGCGGGCCCGAATGACGCGCGGCCCGGCCAACGGACTCTCCACGGAGACATCCGCGGGCGCGCTGGTCTGTGCGTGCCCCGGGACCGAGACATCTGAACCCTGCCGCTCAACAGGCGACAGCGGCAGCAGTGTTCGTCGATCGCTGGGCGTGTGCGAGGCGGGCCGACCGCCCTGCAATATCGAGGTCAGGTGGCCGGACATGTCGGAATAGGAATCGAAGCCCAGCACTGCGTCGGCCTCGGGCAATTGCTCGGCGAGCTGCTCGCCATAGCGCTCGGCGAGACAACCGACTGCGACCACGGCCTGCGTACGCCCGGTCTCCTTCAGGTCATTGGCCTCAAGGAGCGCGTCAATGGAGTCTTTCTTGGCCTGCTCGACGAACCCGCAGGTGTTCACCACGGCGACATCGGCATCGGCTGCGTCCTCGACCAACTGCCAACCCTCAGCGGACAAGCGGCCCGCCAGTTCTTCACTGTCGACCTCGTTGCGAGCGCATCCAAGGGTGACAACGGCAACGCTTCTTGGCTGGGTAGCATTCGGCACCCGCTCACTGTAGTGATGGGATAGAGCCCATGACCGACTCCCTCGCCGCAGTCCGTGCTCTGCTTCACGACCACCCCCTCATCGACGGGCACAACGACCTGCCGTGGGCGGCGCGCGAACTCGTGGGCTACGACTTCGATCGGCTCGACATCTCGGGCGACACAAGCGACCGAACGCATACCGACATAGGACGCTTGCAGGCCGGTTGTGTCGGTGGACAGTTCTGGTCGGTCTATGTTCCCGCGACCCTCGCGCAGGAGACGGCCGTCACCGCGACCCTGGAGCAGATTGACGCCGTTCACCAGATGGTCGGGCGCTATCCCGAGGCGTTCGGCATTGCGCGGAGTGCCGATGAGGTGATGGACGTCTTCGACTCCGGTCGGGTCGCTTCGCTCATGGGCATGGAGGGCGGCCACTCCATCGGGTGCTCGCTCGCCACGCTGCGAATGATGTACGTGCTCGGGGTCCGATACATGACCCTCACTCACAACGACAACGTGCCGTGGGCTGACTCGGCCACTGACGCGCCGGTCCACGACGGCCTTTCCCGATTCGGCGTCGAGGTCGTCCGCGAGATGAACCGCATGGGCATGCTCGTGGACCTGTCCCATGTCTCCGCTGACACCATGCGTACGGCCATCGACGCCTCCGCCTCGCCCGTGATCTTCTCGCACAGTTCGGCGCGCGCGGTGGCCGACAGCCCACGCAACGCGCCGGATGACGTCTTGGAGCGTCTGCGCGACAACAACGGGGTGATCATGTCCACCTTTGTCCCCGCGTTTGTGTCTGCTGGCGCGGCACAGTGGCGCAAAGACGCGACCGACGCCGCCCGCGAAGCCGGCGTCTCGCCCACAGATCTCGCACAGTTCAACCCCTTCTGCACGGAGTGGGCGAAAACCCACCCCGTGCCCACGGCGACCATCGATGACGTGGTCAACCATTTCGTCCACATTCGTGAGGTCGCGGGCATCGACCACCTCGGCGTCGGCGGCGACTACGACGGAGTGCCCGGCCTACCGACCGGCCTGGAAGATGTCAGCACCTACCCCAAGGTCTTCACGGCGCTCCATGACAAGGGGTGGTCCGAAGAGGACCTCGCCAAGGTGGCCGGCGGCAACATCCTGCGCGTACTTCGTGACGCCGAAGCGGTCGCCCGCGACCTGCAGGAGACCCGTGGCCCCAGCCTGGCGACGTACGAGGAACTCGACGGAGCCTGAAGGGCCTCGGCCGGACTGTCCCGAAAAAGTTCGAGCCCGATGTCGAAGACACATCGCGCCGTTCGACGTTTGTGCGAGTCGACCACCAACGAGCGGTGGTCCACCAACGAGAAGGAGCGAGCAATGCCACGATTCATGGGTCTAGTCCGGATGGAAGAAAACCTCGACACAGCACCGCCGAAGGCGCTGTTCGAGGCGATGGACAAGCATATCGCCGCCGCAACCGCAGAGGGCCACTTCCTGGATGGTGGCGGTCTGTTCGGCACCGAAGATGCGGTGAACTTCGTCGTGCGCAAGGGCGCGGTCACGCGGGTCGATGGGCCCTACGCCGAGGCCAAGGAGATCGTCGGGGGTTGGGCGATCATGCAATACGACACCGTCGAAGAGGCGATCGCCGCCCAGGAAATGTTCGCCCAGTTGCACGCCGAGCACTGGCCCGAGGTCACGATGGTCGCCACGCTGCGCCAAGTGTCCGAGGGGCCCGACGAACCCGACGCCTGATGGATACGGCCGCCGTCTGGCGGGCCGAGTCGGCCCGCTTGATCGGCGCGTTGACCAGGATGACGCGCGACCTCGACCTCGCCGAAGACCTTGCTCAGGACGCGCTGGTCAGCGCATTGGAGCAATGGCCTGCTAATGGCGTACCCGACAACCCCGGCGCCTGGCTGATGACGACGGCCAAACGCCGGGCCGTCGACACCTTTCGGCGTGCCGACACTCTGCGTCAAAAACTCGAAGTGCTGAGCCGTGATCTTCGGGAGGAGGATGGGATGCCCGACCTCACCACCCAGGTCGACGCTATCGAGGATGACGTGTTGCGGCTCATCTTCCTGACATGCCACCCCGAGCTGAGCCCAGAGTCTCGTGCCGCGCTGACGCTACGCCTCGTCGGCGGGTTGTCGACAGCTGAGATTGCCAGGGCTTTCCTAACATCCGAATCGACTATGGGGCAACGGATTTCGCGGGCGAAGAAGAGTCTCCAAGCGGTGGGCGTCGAGTTCGACCTTCCGACTGGGGACGAGCGCGCAGCACGGCTCGACGACGTGTTGGCCGTGATCTACCTGATCTTCAACGAGGGCTACACCGCGACCAACGGCGCGCGGTGGATGCGACCCGAACTCACCGGGGAGGCCATTCGCCTGGCGCGCATGATCGCCAAACTCGTGCCAGACCTGCCCGAGGTGCACGGACTGCAGTCGCTCCTGGAACTGCAGGCGTCGCGATCGGTCGCTCGAATCGATACCGACGGACGCCCGGTGCTCCTGGAGGACCAGGATCGCACCCGTTGGGACACCCTTCTGATCCGCCGGGGCCTGGCTTCCCTGGACCGCGCGGAGCGTCTTGCCGTGCGAGGCGCACCGGTCGGCAGGTATGTCCTGCAAGCGGCGATCGCCGCTCAGCACGCCCGCGCTGCCGCCGCTCAAGACACCGACTGGCAAACCATCGCGCGGCTCTACGACCTCCTTGCCAGCGCGGCGCCAGGCCCGGTCGTTGAGGTCAACCGTGCCGTTGCCCACGGACGCGCATACGGACCAGCGGCCGGACTGGCAGTGCTCGATGCACTTCCCGACGGCGCCCTCGGCGGCTCGCACCTGCTCCCTAGTGTCCGGGCCGACCTGCTCGCCAGAGCCGGGCGGACCGCCGAGGCGCAGGCGATGTTTCGAACGGCCGCCCAACTCACTCGAAATGCCAGCGAACGTGACCTACTCCTGCGCCGCGCCGCGGCCGCCCGCGGACAGGCCTGACGCCGACCGCTACCTCACCACACCGTCGAAGGTCACGATGGGGCCATCGAATGTGGAAAGTTCTACCGTCAGCGGAGCACCGGGCTCATAGCCGAACGCAAGGTCGAACGACAGTTTCCTTCCCGGGAGGACAGTTCTGTCAGGCGTGCCGACGCTGTCGTCGAACACGGGCTCGGTGGCCCGATCGCCGGATGTCCCCGCGGCGGTCAACTCACTCGAATCGAACGGCTCGTTGGCGTCATTGACCAGGGTGAGGGTGACTTTCACATACTTTTTCCAGCCACCTTCAGTTATGGCGTATTCGTTCGGTGTCCAGGGCTGCGGTACTCCAGACACAATCTTCCGCTTAGTCGGTGAGGTGTAGGTCTTTCCCCAGGCCACCGTCCCCGCTTCCTCCGCAGGCTCATCCTCTGGTGCGACGTCTGGATCTGACTCTGGTTCTTCTGCGGCGGGTTCTTCTGCGGCGGGCTTTTCTGCGGCGGGTTCTGACGACTCTGATGACGAGCGCGGCACGTCCTGCTCGTCTACTGCAGTCTCCTGGACCGCTGAGCCTCCATCATTCGTCGTCGTCCCCTCAGAACATGCCGACAGCAGAAGTCCCGTGCCAAGCACCAATGCCAATGTCTTGTTGTTCATGTGTTCCCCTGCCAATCTCCCCCGGGCTATGTGCCAGCCCAACTCTGGGCCGGTGCAGATAAGGTACCCGCCCGTAGCCGCTGTCCAGCCAGAACGGAGCAGGTTAATCACGGCCCCGCGGCGTCTCCCAGTACGCCGCGTTGGACGGCGCCTGATGACGACTGTGATGCCAATTGGTGTCACCTGGTGACATCAACGGGCACCGCTGTCGGCCCGGTACTCCGATTACACGTCCGGAACTCGTTCGGCGCCACCTGAAGTTGGCTTCGAACGACTGGCGCAATGTCTCGGCTGGCCCACGCTCTCATCGCGTCTGGCGGCGGCTGTACTGGCACTACCTGGAGAGGTCTGGCTACCGCGGTCCTACTCCGCTGCGGCTTCCTTGTCAGAGTCGCGGCTTTGAAACTTCACCAAGGTGAGCGAGAGCATCCGTGCCACGACCAGACCGATGTAGAACATGCCCGCCATCTGCTCGAGCATGACCACCGATCGCGCGTGCGCACCCACCGGCGAGATGTCAGAGAGGCCAGTTCCCGTCATCGTCGTGAAAGACAGGAAGAGCATCTCCATCCACTCCAGATCGCCCTCCCCGGTCGCGGCGAACTGGTCTGCACCCCAGATCCCTTGGACGACGCCATACAGGTGAGCGAACGCCCACGCCAACACGGTGAACGTCGATGCGGTCGCATACATCTCGTCGGCCGTGACGTTCCGGTCGGCGAACATGTACCGAATCAGGGCGTACCCGAGATAGAGGAAGAAGACCGCATGGGTGAGGTCTGACGCCAAGAGCAACCCGTGGCTGTCTGGAAAGATCAGCGTCAGCACGGTCAGCACGGCTGCCGGCGCACCGCACGCCATCGATATCCATGACAGCGCAGGCGTCGGGCGTACCGCTGCCACCGCCAGGAACAGCACGACCAGTTGCACCAGGGAGAACGCCATTCGCCCGACGCCAGAATCGGTGAATGGGTAGATCAGGATCCCGAAAATCTGCGCACTCAACAGCAGCAGATTGGGATAGACCCCAAATGGATACCAGACCCGCTGCCGCACCGACTCCGACACAGACTCGGTGGTCATCGGCCGTTCTCGGTCAAGCTCCAAGCATCTTCGTCGGATCCTTCGGCAGTGTCGTGACCATCGTGGTAGTCGACCGGGGACGGCTCTGGCTCCGACGGCACGTCCTCACCGCGCAGCAGCGCCAGCGTGGCCGGCAGGTCATCCGGCTTAACCAGCACGTCGCGGGCCTTCGAGCCCTCCGACGGGCCGACGACTCCACGCGACTCCAACAGATCCATCAGGCGCCCGGCCTTGGCGAAGCCGACGCGCAACTTGCGTTGCAACATCGACGTCGACCCAAACTGCGTGGTGACGATCAACTCGGTGGCCTGCAGCAGTACGTCGAGGTCATCGCCGATGTCTTCGTCAATCTCCTTCTTCGGCGCCGCCACCGCGACGTCCTCCCGATATGAAGGCTTGAGCTGGCCGCGTACGTGCGCCACGACCTGCTCGATTTCAGACTCAGTGACCCAGGCACCCTGCACCCGCATGGTCTTGGAGGCGCCCATCGGCAAGAAGAGCGCGTCACCCTGACCGATCAACTTCTCGGCACCCGGCTGGTCGAGCACCACCCGGCTATCGGCTAGCGAAGACGTGGCGAACGCCATCCGGCTGGGCACATTGGCCTTGATCAGACCAGTGACGACATCGACCGACGGCCGCTGGGTGGCCAGCACGAGGTGGATACCCGCGGCGCGAGCCAACTGCGTGATGCGGACGATGGATTCCTCGACATCGCGCGGAGCAACCATCATCAGGTCAGCGAGCTCGTCGACGATGACCAGCAGGTACGGGTACGGCTCCATGACCCGCTCTGAGCCCGGCGGCGGGGTCACCTTGCCAGCGCGTACGCCCTTGTTGAACTCGTCGATGTGCTTGTAGCCGAAGGCCGCGAGGTCGTCATAGCGGGTGTCCATCTCGCGGACGACCCACTGCAGCGCCTCAGCCGCCTTCTTGGGGCTGGTGATGATCGGGGTGATCAGGTGCGGAATGCCTTCGTAGGCCGTCAACTCGACCCGCTTGGGGTCAACCAGCACCATGCGCACCTCATCGGGCGTGGACCGCATGAGGATCGAAGTGATCATCGAGTTGACGAAGCTGGACTTACCCGCGCCGGTCGCTCCTGCCACCAGAAGGTGCGGCATCTTGGCGAGGTTGGCGATGACATACCCGCCTTCGACGTCCTTGCCAACGCCCATCACCATCGGGTGCTGGGTGCCGCGGGCCGCCTGGCTGCGCAGCACATCGCCCAGGCTGACGTTCTCGCGGTCGCTGTTGGGAATCTCGATACCGATCGCCTTCTTGCCCGGGATGGGCGAGAGGATGCGTACGTCGGCAGAGGCCACGGCATAGGCGATGTTCTTGGAGAGCGCGGTGACCTTCTCCACCTTGGTGCCGCCACCGAGTTCGACCTCGTAGCGCGTGACGGTCGGGCCGCGCGTGAAGCCCGTGACATGGGCGTCGACGTTGAAGGAGTCGAGGGTGTCGGTCAGCGCCTCGACCACCCGGTCGTTTGCCGTTGAGCGCGACTTGTGCGGCGTCCCGGGCTCAAGGACCGAGTTGTCCGGGAGGGTGTATGTCACGTCCCCGGCGAGCGCGAGTTGCTCCACCCGCTGCGGAAGCGGCTGGGTCGGTGGTGCTTCTGGCGCAGTCGTGTCGGGCACGGGCTTGGCTGTGGGCAACTTGGCCGCGGGAGCCCGCTTGGCGCGCTCCAGAGCCTCAGCCGCGGCGGCGCCGTCGGTGATCGCACCGTGGTCAGCACTCGGTTCAGCGGCCTCCGGCCCTTGCTCCGGCGCCTTCTCCCCCGGACGCAACACCCTTCCACCCTTGGTGCGGCGCGGCGCGACGATCGCGGCCTGCTCGAACGGCTCGTCGCCGACCCGGCCCTCGGTCTCGTCGTCGGCCTTTGCCTTGGCCCGCGAGCCGCGGCGCTTCTTCTTGCCGTCGATGTCGGTGCCGTGTCGATCTGCGGCGACGGCGTCCTGGTCTTCTTCGTCGTCTTCCACCTCCGCGGTACCGCCGTAAAAGATGCGGTCACTCAGGTCGCGCAGCCGCTCGCCAATGAGGTGGACAGGAGTCGCCGTCACGACCAACAGTCCGAAGAATCCGACGATCAGCAGGATGGCCACGCTTCCGATGGTGCGTACGGCTGCCTCCAGCGGACTGGATGCCAAGAACCCGATGATTCCGCCCGCGGCGCGCATCGCTTCAGAGCCATCGGTGGGAGACGGAAGGCCGTCAGAAAGGTGGGCGAGGCCCGTCGCTGACACGCCGAGCAGCGCAAGCCCGATGACGATCCGGTTGGTTGGTTGGTGGCCGCGCGGCGAGCGCAGCATGTGCACGCCGAGCAACAACAACACGAGCGGCAACACGAGCGCGACTCGGCCGAAAGTCCCTGCCGACACTGCGTGGATGACGTCGCCGGCAAGGCCGGTCAGGCCCCACCATTCGCGCGCTGCGACGACGATCGACAACGAGACCAGAAGAAATCCGACGCCATCGCGGCGGTGTTCCGGGTCAAGGTCTCGTGCAGAGGTTCCGACTCGGCGCGCGGCTCCCCCGGCCACATGAGCCACACCCATCCAGGTACTGCGCGCGGCGCGCAACGGGAAGGGCGTACCTCCACCCGCGGCCGTGCTGCGGCCACGCGTCGATGCCGCCGCCTTCTTCTTGGCCGGCGGGCGGGACGAGGACCGCGACGAGGGTCGGCTTGATGACCCTCGCGCAGTGGAGGCGCGCTGAGATGACGCGGACTGACGGGTTGCCACGTCTAGCAGACTAACCGCTCGTCACACCCGCACCACGTGTCACACGCCGCAGGTCATCCGATCCGTATCCGAGCCCAGACGGCCGCGTGATCACTCTGGGGAACGTCAAACTGGCCAGCGTCGACGACCTGCCCGTGGCGTACGAGCACATGGTCCAGCGCCACGAACGGCACCATGGTGTGCTCTTTGGGCCAGGTTCGGACCCACCCCTGCCCTGCGGCCCGCTGGGCGTCGGTGAAATCGCTGGTCAGACTTCGAAGGCCTGGATGAGCCTGCGAGGCGTTGAAATCCCCGGCCATCACGATCGGCTCATCCTCGGGTTGGTTCTTGGCCCAGGCCTCAAGATCGGCCAGATGCTTACGCCACGCCTGGCTCAGACCACGGCCGGGCGGATAGGTGTGGACGCCCCGCAGGAGATAACTGCCATCAGCCCGATGTACGCGGACGACCGGCTGGTGGAAGCTCCCCCGCGCCACCCCAGACTCGACCTGGGTGAGTCGGTGCGCACTCCAGATCATCGTGCCCTCAGCGGTCTCACCCGGTGAGCCGATGCGATGAGGAAGCTCGGCATCCAGGCCCGCGGCTCGCAGACCGGCGACGGCGCGTGGCGTCACCTCGGTGAGGACCACCGTGGTGGCGCCGAGCCTGCGCACCTGCTCGATCACGGCACGCGGATCACCCTCGCCAAACTCCAGATTCGACGCGAGGACGACCTCGTCTCCCTGCCGTGCCGCAACGGTGTCGGAACCAAGGGCGGCGACCGTCGTACCCATGGGCATCAGGACGATGAGCACCGCGATCCCCGCGATTCGCCACTGGCGCGTGAGGAGCATGATCAGCAACCAGAGGAGCGCGGCGGTTCCCAAGATCGGAAACGCCGCCTGGACCACCGGCACCGGCCAGCGTGGAAGGTCCCACCACCGCATGGACAGCAGAACGCCCAGCGCCAGCGTGAGCAGGCCGAGCCCGATCTCCACCGGCGCACGTGCCCGCCGAAGCTCATCTTTCTCGTCCATGATCGGACCCTAAGTCGAACCGCGCCAGATTCCCGAAGCTGTATGCGACCGGCGTCGGCTCCCCATTTCGCGCCAGCTCCCGGTTCGGTCAGACCATCCGTGAGGTTGAGCGCACGGATGGTCTGACCGAACTCCAAAAAACGGTGGGGCGACAACCTCAGGCGTCAATGACGATCGGGATGATCATCGGCCGACGACGCAACTTGCCGCCAACAAAGCCACCCACGGTGCGACGCACGATCTGCTGCAACTGGTGAGCATCGGTGCCGCCCTTGCGGCTGGCTTCATCGAGCGCTTCCTCCAGTTTGGGCAGCACCCGCTCGAACACCTGCTCGTCCTCCGCGAAGCCGCGGGTACGGATGTCGGGCTTTGCCGTGACTTTCCCCGTGGCTGCATCGCGTACGACGATGATGGTGACGAAACCCTCGTCGCGCAGGATGCGCCGGTCCTTCAGCAGGGTCTCATCGGTGGCGCCGACCAGCGAACCGTCAACGTAGACGTAGCCACAGGGCACCGCACCCACGATCGAGGCCTTGCCGTCGACCAAATCGACGACCACTCCGTCTTCGGCAATCACGACATTGTCGGCAGGTACGCCGGTCTTGATCGCCAGGTCGGCATTCGCCTTCATGTGCCGCCACTCGCCGTGGATCGGCATGACGTTGCGCGGCCGAACAACGTTGTAGCAGTAGAGCAATTCACCCGCGCTGGCGTGACCAGAGACGTGAACCAAGGCATTGCCCTTGTGTACGACGTCGGCACCCAAGCGCATCAACCCGTTGATCACGCGATAGACCGCGTTCTCATTTCCAGGAATGAGCGAACTCGCCATGAGCACCGTATCGCCGGCGCCTACGTCGATCTTGTGGTCACGGTTCGCCATCCGGGACAGTGCCGCCATCGGCTCGCCCTGCGAACCGGTACAAATCAGCACGACCTGATCGTCGGGGAAGTTGTCGAGCTTCTTGGCGTCGACCAGCACCCCATCCGGGATCTTCAAGTAGCCCAGGTCCTGCGCGATCGTCATGTTGCGGACCATTGAGCGCCCGACCATCGCGACCTTGCGGTCGAACTCCCATGCCGTGTCCAGCACCTGCTGCACCCGGTGGATGTGGGAGGAGAAGCACGCAACGATGATCCGACGCCGCGCCTTTTCGAAGACTTGCTCGATCGAGGGCAGGATGTCCCGCTCAGGCGTGGTGAAGCCTGGCACCTCAGCGTTGGTGGAGTCGGTGAGGAACAGGTCGACGCCTTCCTCACCCACTCGAGCGAACGCGCGCAGGTCGGTGATGCGGCCGTCCAGCGGCAACTGATCCATCTTGAAGTCGCCGGTGCACAGCAGGGTGCCGCCGGGCGTCCGGATGAAGACTGCGAGCGCGTCCGGGATGGAGTGGTTGACCGCAATGAACTCGCAGTCGAACGGTCCCAGTGCCTCGCGGGAACCCTCGGCCACGTTCATCGTGAGCGGCTTGATCCGGTGCTCTTTGAGCTTGGCCTCGATGAGGGCGAGCGTGAGCGTGGAGCCGATCAGCGGGATATCGGGCTTGCGGCGCAACAGATAGGGAACCGCGCCGATGTGGTCCTCGTGGCCGTGCGTCAACACGATGGCGTCGATGTCATCCAGGCGGTCTTCGATGTACTCAAAGTCCGGGAGGATCAGGTCCACGCCGGGGTGATCGTCGGGAAAGAGCACACCACAGTCGACAATGAGCAGCCGACCTTCGTGCTCGATCACGGTCATATTGCGTCCGACCTCGCCGAGCCCACCGAGGGCGACGATGCGGACACCGCCCTTGGCCAGGGCGGGCGGGTCGCTCAACTCGGGGTGCGGATGACTCATGCAATACCTGCTTTCGCCAGGGCCGTACGGACCCGGTCACGATGGTCGTCGGGTGCCGGCAGCAATGGCAGCCGGCAGAAGTCTGAATCGATCACGCCAAGAAGCTTCATCGCAGCCTTCGCCTGGATGGCGCCCTGGCTGGTGTGCATGATCGCGTCCACGACCGGGATCAACCGGGTATGGATTTCGCGGGCTGTTGCCAAGTCACCGGCGTCGACCGCGCGGATCATCGCGGCGTACTGCTCCCCCGCGACGTGCCCCACCACAGAGACCACCCCGGCTGCCCCGAACGCAAGGTGTGCCAGGTTGACGACGTCGTCGCCAGAGAACCACAGCAGGTCGGTCTCGGCCATCAACCTACTGGCTTCGAAGAAGTCACCCTTGGCGTCCTTGACAGCCAGGATCTCTGGAATCTCCGCGAGCCGGCGAATCGTGTCGGTGGAGAGCGCCAGCCCGGTGCGTCCCGGAATGTCATAGGCCATGGCCGGTAGGCCCGTGGCCGAGGCCACCGCGCGGTAGTGCGCGACGACGCCGTCCGGCGTCGGCTTGTTGTAGTACGGAGTCACGATGAGAGCCGCGTGGGCCCCCCTCTTCGCCATCTCCTGGGCGGCCCGAACCGAGTGCGCGGTGTCATTGGTCCCGACGCCGGCGATCACGCTGACCCGATCGCCGACAGCGTCGACGACCGCTTTGACCGTGGCGTAGTTCTCTTCATCCGTCGTCGTCGCCGACTCGCCGGTGGTGCCGTTGATCACCAGGCCGTCGTGGCCGTGATCAGCAAGATGGGAGGCCAGTCGCTGGACGCCGTCGTAGTCGACTTCGCCGTCGTCGCGCATCGGCGTCACCATGGCCGTGATGACGCGGCCAAACGGGTTTGTGGTCATGGTCGCCAAGGCTAGCCTCCGCCGCACACCGCCATGTGATGGGTTCGGTCAACGCACACGGCTTAGATGTGATGCAGGTCACAAACAAGGGTTGTAACAAAGTTCAACCATCCCGCGATGTCTCCAGTGATCGCGGCGTCACCCGGACCCCCGAGCGGGTGACGCCGCGATTTTCTATGTCCGCACGCGCCCAGTCGGCAGGCGTGTCAGTGCGGCCCTCTAGTCTCGTCGCATGCAGCAGTACCACGACCTTCTGCGCCATGTCCTGGCCGACGGCATCCGCAAAGACGACCGCACCGGAACCGGAACCCTGTCGGTGTTCGGTCATCAGATGCGTTTCGACCTGTCGGCAGGATTCCCCGTCATGACGACCAAAAAGTTGCACCTGCGGTCCATCTTCGGTGAACTGCTGTGGTTTCTCCGCGGCGACACCAACGTCGAGTGGTTGCACGACCGACGGATCTCCATTTGGGATGAGTGGGCCGATGAGAACGGCGACCTCGGGCCGGTTTACGGCCATCAGTGGCGATCCTGGCCCACCCCGGAGGGTGGCACTGTCGACCAGATCGCCCGACTCGTGGACGGCATCCGCGCCAATCCCGACTCACGCCGACACATTGTCTCCGCGTGGAATGTCGCCGACGTCGACGATATGGCTTTGCCGCCCTGTCACACGATGTTTCAGTTCTACGTGAGCCCCGAAACCGACTCCTCCCCAGCCCGGCTGTCTTGCCAGCTCTACCAGCGGTCCGCCGACATCTTTCTTGGCGTGCCGTTCAACATCGCTTCCTATGCCCTGCTCACCGCGATGGTGGCTCAGGTGACCGATCTTGCGCCGGGAGATTTCGTTCACACCCTCGGCGATGCCCACCTCTATCTCAATCACCTCGACCAAGCCAACGAGCAACTAACCCGGACGCCCAAGACGCTGCCGACACTGCGCCTCAACCCTGACGTCCGAGAGATCGACGCCTTCGAGTTGGAAGACATCAGCCTCGAGGGCTACGTCGCCGACCCAAGCATCAAGGCGCCGATCGCCGTATGACCGGGCCTGCACGCGATCGGGAGCCTCGCGTCCCGTTAGTCCCGGCCTCCTATCTCATCCTCACCCGGGAGAACGACGGCCAGCGCGAGGTGCTGCTGCAGTTGCGTCAGGGCACCGGGTTCATGGACGGCTGGTGGGCCTGCGGCGCCGCGGGGCACGTGGAGGCAGGCGAATCCGCAACGGCGGCAGTCATCGGTGAGGCGCTGGAGGAACTCGGAATTCAGATCACGGCCGACGCCCTCACCCCGATCACCACTCTGCAGCGCCACAGCCTGACCGGTTCGCCCGTCGAGCAGCGCGCCGACATTTTCTTCGCCTGCGAGCACTGGCTCGGAGAGCCAGGCATCATGGAGCCGGCCAAAAGCGCTGCCCTCCAATGGTTTCCGTTCAATCAACTACCCGAGCGATTAGTGCCCCACGAGCGACAGGTGCTCGAGGCCTACACGCGTGGCAAGGTCCCGGCCTACCTCCAGCGCGGCTTTGACCAAAGCCTCACCCTCGTCGCGGCACTCGGCCGCAACCGAGTCATTGGTGCCGACGGCACGATGCCCTGGCACCTCCCCGAAGACCTCCAGCACTTCAAGCAGACCACCCTCGGCGGCACCATGATCATGGGCCGATCGACCTGGGACGCGATCGGCCGCGCGCTGCCGGGGCGGTCCACCATCGTGCTCACCCGCGAACGCAACTGGCAGGCCGACGGTGCGCTGGTCGCCCATTCACTGGCCGAGGCGCTGACCTGCGCTCCCGACACCGAGATCTTCGTCGTTGGAGGTGGCCAGATCTATCGCGAGGCCCTCCCCCTGGCGACCCGATTGGTGCTGACCGAGATCGACGCCGAGCCGCCAGGAGACACCACCTTCCCGGAGGTAGACCCCGCGAATTGGCATGAGGCCGAACGCATCCCACGCGATGGGTTCGCCTTCGTCACCTACCTGCAGTCCTGAGGGGTCCCGAACGCCACCAGGTGGTGCCACAGATATTTCAGCTCCTGCAGCGCACGGGTCGCATCGCCGTAAGCCTCCCACCCGGAGCCACTTGAACGGACGATCTCGGCGGCGGCCCGGCCAATCAACTCAGCGTCAAGGCGTTGCCCGGTGCGAGCGAGTCGACGGTGGATGTCCATGGCCAGCAGTGGCGAGGTCCAGGTACGAAACGTTGGGTCCAGGAAGTCTGCGTCCACTTCTCGAGCCGGAGCCCACACGAGTTCTACGTCGTGACGGCGAGCCACGGCCTCGCCGAGGCCACCAATCTCGGTGTCCCGAAATGAGCCATCAAGCACCAGAGCCTGCACGTCCCGATCGAGACGCACGGTGGAGTGGATTTGTGCCTCAACATAAACGTCGAGCAGCTGCTCAGGCGGACGCGGCTCGGCGCGCAACTCGGTCCAGGCCTCGTCGCGAGCGGCCATGAGGACCGCGCCGAGGTTTCCCCAGGTGCCATACGCGGTGGGCTCGGTGGCGCTGTCGCCCCAGGTGAATGTCGCTCGGTCCCGCAGATGGGGGCGCAGGATGAGATGGCTGGAACCAAAGCGTGGACAGCCGCCCCACGGATCAAGCGTCAGGCTCAGTGCTCCATAGCGAGGTCGCTCACCGGCAGCGGCGTGATCGTAGGCACCGCCGAACATCATGTGTTCCCAACGGGATCGGGCGCCGCCCATGACTTCGTCGAGCCCACCAGCGGAGATTCCTGTTTCGAACTGAGTACGCACCTCTCCATCGTCGAGCAATGCCGCCAAGGTCGCGCGCCCGTCGCTCGCAATGCGGTCTGGGTGCAGATTGATCGTGAGCCGGGCAGTCTCCGGCGCATCACCACGCGAGGACTGTGCACGCACATAAGCCAGCGCCGCGTCCTGTGCGCGAGTCATGGCCGACCGGATCCTGATTCAGGCGTCGTAGTCGAGGGTGACCGTGTCCGTCACCGGGTGCGACTGGCAGGCCAGCACAATGCCCGCTGCGACCTCTTCGGGCTCGAGCGCGTAGTTGCGGTCCATAGTCACCTCGCCGTCAACGACGCGCGCCCGACAGGTTCCGCAGACACCGCCGGTACACGAGAAAGGTGCATCCGGGCGTTCGCGAAGAGTCGCGGCGAGAACCGTTTCGGTCTTGGTTGGCATCGGCACCTGCGTGGTGCGGCCGTCCAGGTTGATCGTCACGACGGCCTCGGGCGGCGCGCTCAGGTCCGCGGCGATGACCGGCGGAGGCGTGGGCTTGCCATCGTCGTCGACGTGGAAAATCTCGTGATGAACGTGCTCATGGGCTACTCCGCGCTGCTCCAGAAAGCCCTGTGCGTCCTCGACCATCCCGAACGGCCCACAGAGATACCACTCGGCCACGGAGTCGACCGGGACCAACGCACCGGTGATGCGCTCTAGTCGGGCGGCGTCGATGCGGCCGGTGAACAGTTCGACGTCCCGCGGCTCTCGCGACAGCACGTGGATCAGGTGGAATCGTCCTGGATAGGCGTTCTTGAGATCTTCCAGTTCCTCCAAGAACATCACGGAGTCAGTTCGACGATTACCGAAGATTAGCGTCGCCCTCGATTGAGGCTCCTCCTCCAGCACCGTGCGGAGCAGCGAAAGCACCGGAGTGATCCCGGTGCCGGCGGCAACCGCGACGTGATGGCGGCGAGCGTCGACGTCTGTGGGACAGGTAAAGGTCCCGAGGGGTGACATCACCTCGACCGTGTCGCCCACTTCAAGGGTGTCGTGCACCCAGGTCGACATGGCGCCGCCAAGCACTTTGCCGACTCCGACCCGAACCACACCTCGCTCCCGGGCTTCCTTACGGGACAGGCAAATTGAGTACGACCGTCGCTCTTCTTGGCCATTGATCGTCGCCTTAAGGGTGAGATGCTGCCCGGGTTCAAAGGCGAACGTTTCGGCAAGCCCTGGTGGCACAGCGAAGGTGACCGCAACGGCGTCGTCGGTCAAAGTCTGCTTGTCCGCCACGACAAGTTCGTGGAATCGGGGACGGGTTCGTTTCGGCACGGAGGTCAGGAGCGACATTTAGATGGCCTTGAATTCTTCGAAGGGCTCGCGACAGGCAAGACAGCGACGAAGCGCCTTGCAAGACGTGCCACTAAATCGGGACAACTCCTCCGTTGCCGCGCTGCCACACTGTGGGCATTCCACCTGACGGATCGTCAACGACAAGCCCACCGACTGCTGAGGACGCTGACCGGGAGGCGCAATCCCGAAGTGCCGCAGCGCTTCTCGGCCTTCCTCGGTCATCCAGTCAGTCGTCCATTCCGGGGTGAGCTGATGGGTCACTACCGCCGTGAGGTGGTGCGTACGGGCCACATGAGCGATTCGATCGCGGATAGCTTCCATCGCCGGACAGCCGGAATAGGTCGGCGTGATGACGACCTGCAGTTCGTCGCCGACCACTTCGGCCGAGCGCAGGATTCCCAGGTCGGCGATCGTGATGACGGGAACCTCGGGATCGGGGATCTGTGCGACCTCCGCCACGATCTCCGATGCCATCTCACATCTGGTCACTGTGGTCACCACGTGGCTCCCGGGTGGGAACGGGCAATGTGCTGCATCTCCGCGAGCAAGTAGCCCATCACTGACGAATGCACGCCGTCCCGGCCGCCCCGGGACCGCCAGCGGGGCGTCTCAGGCACCGTCAGGGTTGCCTTCCCGATCAGATCATTGACTTCGCTCACGACCGCTTCGCGCAGCGACGAGGGCAGGACGCCAGCACCCGACTCGCTCGCCGCGACCGACACTGCGTCGTCATCGAAAATCTCTGCTACATAAGGCGATACGGCTTGTATGGATGCCTGCATCCGCCGGTGGGATTCGTCAGTTCCGTCGCCCAAGCGCAGTACCCATTGCCGGGCGTGATCCCGGTGGTAGGTGACCTCCTTCAGGGCCTTACGCGCCACACCGGCAATGACCTGGTCGGTCGATGAGGTCAGCGCGGCATATAGGTGACATTGGTAGGTCGAGAAGGTCAGCAGTCGAGCCATCTCGAAGCCGAAACCTTGCGCATCACCGGCAATCTCAAACTGGTCCTGCTCGACCAGATGTAGATTCCGGAACTGTCGTTCGTCGCGGAAGTAGGCGAGGTCGTCCTCAGAGCGCTGGGTGCCATCAAGTTCACCGGACCGGGTCAGCAGGGCGCGCGCCTGACCGAGCAAGTCGAGGCCGATGTTCCCCAATGCCATGTCTTCCTCGATCTGAGGTGCTCGCGAGATCCATCCGCCGAGTCGTTGAGCGTAGATGAGCGCGTCATCACCCAAGTTCAGGCAGTAATGGGCGTGGGTCTCGACAGGCTCGACAGGCTCGACCGGCGTTGGCGGCTCGACCGGCGTTGGCGGCTCAACCGGCGTGGTCACAGGTACTCCACGTCATCAGGGACGTCATAGAACGTCGGGTGCCGATAGACCTTGTCGGCGGCCGGGTCGAAGAACGAGTCGCGTTCGTCAGGGCTGCTGGCGGTGATCGATTCGGCCGGGATGACCCAGATCGAGACGCCCTCTTGGCGACGGGTGTAGACATCGCGAGCGTTGCGGAGCGCCATCTGCGCATCAGGTGCGTGCAGCGATCCGGCGTGGACATGTGACAGACCGCGCTTGGCGCGAACAAACACCTCCCAGAGGGGCCAGCTCTGCTCACTCACGCCGCACTCTCCTGCAGTTTGTGTTGCTTGGTGGCGTAGGCCGTCGCGGCCTCACGAACCCAACTGCCGTCCTCGTGCGCACGCACTCGATGCTCCAGTCGCTGACTGTTACAGGGACCGTCGCCCTTGAGGATCCGCCAGAACTCGTCCCAGTCGATATCGCCGAAATCCCAGTGACCGCGCTCTTCGTTCCACCGCAGATCAGGGTCGGGCAGCGCGAGGCCGAGTTTCTGTGCCTGCGGAACCATCATGTCGATGAACCGTTGACGCAGGTCGTCATTGCTAAATCTCTTGATCCCCCAGGCCATCGACTGTGCCGTATGCCCACCGCTGGCGGCCTCGCCGGTGTCGGGTGGGCCAAACATCATCAACGCGGGCCACCACCACCGATTCGCGGCGTCCTGGGCCATTTCTCGCTGGGCATCCGTACCCCGGGCGAGGGTCCACAAGATCTCAAAGCCCTGCCGCTGGTGGAAGGATTCTTCCTTGCAGACACGCACCATCGCGCGAGCGTAAGGGCCATAAGAACAACGGCACAGCGGTACCTGATTCATGATCGCGGCGCCGTCGACGAGCCACCCGATGGCACCGGCGTCGGCCCAGGTCGCGGTGGGATAGTTAAAGATCGATGAGTATTTCTGGCGGCCGCTATGCAACTTGTCGAGCAGCTCGCTGCGGTCAACGCCGAGAGTTTCTGCCGCGCTGTAGAGGTAGAGCCCGTGGCCCGCTTCGTCCTGCACCTTGGCCATGAGAATCGCCTTGCGACGCAGCGAGGGCGCCCTACTGATCCAGTTGCCTTCCGGCTGCATGCCGATGATCTCCGAATGGGCATGCTGGGCAATTTGACGGATCAGGGTTTGCCGATATTCCTCGGGCATCTCATCACGTGGCTCAATGCGCTGCTCGGCGGCGATCAGCGCATCAAACGAGCCCGCATCGGCGGGCGTACTACGACGTCCGAGGTCTTGCTCCTCCGGCGCCATGGTCTCCGCCGCGTTGAGTGGCTCGTCAGGGTCCACGAAGTCGTTACCGTACATATCCCCATCATGGTGCTTGTTACAGATTTTTGCAAGGTGACACACAAAGTGTCATAGCCGATAGCGATTGCCAGAATGCGGGAGTGACGACTTCCCCCACGCCTGATGTCGCCGTACGCACCGCTCGGGCCGCCGACGCCGACGGAATGGGCGCCGTGCAAGCCCACGCCTGGCGGGATGGACTAGCCGACACACTGCCAGCCCCGGTCCTCGAACAATTCGACGCGACGACCTTCGCCGAGACCTGGCGATCCTCCCTGACCGAGCCGCCAACACCTACACATCGCGCGCTGGTGGCGACCGACGCGGGCACGATCGTCGGGCTCACCGCCGTTGGCCCCACGGACGAGCCGACGGTTGGCGAACTGCTCCTGCTCTGCGTCTCCCCCGAGTCTCGGCGCATCGGCCATGGTTCTCGCCTGCTCAACGCGGCCGTGGATACCTTGCGCGCCAACGACTTTCGTGAATTGGTGTGCTGGGTTCCCCTCCCGGACGAGGCCACCCAAGCCTTCATCCGCGAGGCCGGGCTTGCACCCGATGGGGCCTACCGCGACCGGGTGATCGACGACTCATTGACCCTGCGGGAGATCCGTTTGGGTGCGACGATCGACTCGTGAGCGATACACACCAGTCGCCCCACGCCACCCCAGACCGGCGACGTGCGGTCTGGCGCCAGGGTCTATCGGTCGCCATCGCCACGGGTGCGTACGGCATCAGTTTTGGCGCACTCGGCATCGCCTCCGGGCTCGACATCCCGCAAACCCTGGTGCTGTCCTTGCTGCTGTTCAGTGGTGGGTCGCAGTTCGCACTCGCCGGAGTCCTGGGTGCCGGCGGGACAGGGGTTGCAGCTGTCGCCACCTCGAGTCTGCTCGGAATCCGCAACGGGCTGTACGGACTTCAAGTCAGCCGTCTGCTCGCCGCCCGCGGTTGGCGACGGCTGCTCGCCGCACACCTGACCATCGACGAATCCACGGCAGTCGCCATCGGTCAGCCCGAACGCGAGATGTCTCGGCTGGGGTTCTGGGTGACCGGCGGCGGGGTGTTCATCGGCTGGAATCTCACCACGCTTGCGGGGGCCCTGCTGGGGTCGACATTGGGTGAGCCAGAGGCGTACGGGCTCGATGCAGCCGCGGTCGCGGCATTCTGCGCGTTGCTGTGGCCCCGACTCAGCGACACCACGACGCGTTTGGTCGCGGTGGCCGCCGCCGGAATCGCCTTAGGGCTCTCTCCCGCAACCCCCGCCGGCGTACCCGTGCTGGCCGGGGCGATGGCCGCTCTGGTCGTCGGAGCAATCCCGCGGCGCTCTCGGCCATCGAATGCCGCAGGTGCGGCATGAGCACCTGGACCACGGTCCTACTCGCCTGCGGATTGGCCTACGCACTCAAGCTGGCGGGATTCCTGGTGCCCGCGAACCTGCTCGATGGCCCGGTCATTTCCCGGATGGTGCGACTGCTTCCCGTGGCCCTTCTTGCGGCCCTCATCGCCGTCCAGGCGTTCGCTGGCGACGGGGGCGCGCTCGTCGTCGATGCGCGGGCCGCGGGCCTCGGCGTCGCGATCATCGCACTCGCCCTGCGGGCGCCCTTCCTGATCGTTGTCATTGCGGCAGCGGCCACGGCAGCCGCATTGCGCGCCTTCGGGATCGGTTGAGCCAGAACGCTACTCGGCGGCGTTGGGCCTTGAAGGATTTGCCGAACGATCCTGGAGCGTTGGCATCCTGCCGTACGCCGACCGGATATGGGATTCCACCAACTCCGCAGCCCCGGCTGCGTCTCCGGCTTCCATGGCAGCCAGGATCGCGTGATGTTCTTGCCGTAGCAGCGCCCGCACCACAGTCCAGTCCTCTAGACCTTGCAGGCCGCGCTGAATGGGCAGTTTCATCGACTCACGGATCGCGATGGTCAGGTCGGTGACGAGTCGATTCTGACCAAGCTCGGCAAGCGCCACATGGAATTCGGTGTCGCGCGCATTGAACTCGGCAATTGAAAGGTTGTCGTCGTCCATCGCCTCGACGATCTCCCGCAGACCAGGGAGTTCACCCACCTCGACCTCAGCACAGCCAAGTTGGGCAGATAGCCGCTCGAGGCTGACCCGCACCTCCGTGACATCGGCCGCTGGAAAGTTGCCGAGCGCCACATGCAGCCGAAGCAGCCTGGTCAGCGCAAAGTCCGGGACCCCGGTAATGGTCGTCCCGCCCGCGGCACCTGCCCCCACGCTGCTGCGCACGACGCCAGACGCCTGCAACGTGCGGACCGCCTCGCGCACTGCCGAGCGCCCAACACCCAACTGCGCGGCCAGGTCTCGCTCGGCTGGGAGGAGGTCGCCGACCGCCAGTTCACCATCAAGGATGCGCTGCTCGACCCACTCCACGACCAACTCCCAGGCGCGCGGGGCCCGCCGTGCGGAGTTCTCATCGAGCGGGGCTGGCGTCGGGCTCACGCACTGAGGGTAAAGGCACATGAAGCACTACGCCTCCCTTGACGACTCCACTCACGACTCATATGGTGTGCGTCACACCTAATGGTCTGACCTTTCTGCCCCGGAGTCACCATGACGACGTCATACCGTCCCGACCTTGCGCCCATCGGCGATTCGCTCATGCTGTCGGCCCTGATCGCCACGCTGCCCTTGCTCACCATCTTCATCACCCTCGGCGCCTTGCGCTGGAAGGCGCACTGGTCGGGGGTCGCGGCGCTCGTCGTGGCGCTGGTCGTCGCCGTCCTGCCCTTCGGTATGCCGCTCGACCTCGCGCTGCTCAGCGGCACCCAAGGGGCGGTGTTCGGACTCTTCCCCATCATGTGGATCGTTTTCTGCGCGATCGTGCTTTACCAGGTCACGGTTGTCAGCGGCCGATTTGAGGATCTGCGCGCAACGTTCCACCTCATTTCGGACGACCCGCGCATCCAAGCGATCATCATTGCGTTCTGCTTCGGAGGACTGCTCGAGGCCCTCGCGGGATTCGGTGCACCGGTTGCTATCACCGGCGTCATGCTTATGGCGCTCGGCTTTGCCCCGCTGCGCGCCGCTGCCGTCGTCCTGCTCGCCAACACCGCGCCCGTGGCCTTTGGCGCGGTCGGCACACCCATCATCACCGCGGGCAAACTGACCGGAATCCCCTATGACGAGATCGGCGCGTACGTCGGCCACCAGACGCCGCTCATCGCGGCCATCGTGCCGCTCATGCTGGTCTTCCTCGTCGATGGCTGGCGCGGTGTCAAACAGACGTGGCCCGTCGCACTTGCGGTCGGTCTCACCTTCGCCGTCGCGCAGTGGTTCGCGGCGACATACCTCACCGTGGAACTCACCGACATCGTGGCCTCGCTTGCAGGCCTCGCAGCGGCCGTCCTGCTCCTGCGGTTCTGGCAGCCCACAGGCAAGGAAGAAGCGCACGCCAAGTTGAGTAAGGAACGGGAGAAGGAATTCGCCAACACCGACGGCTCCTCCGCAGGTACCGCAGGATCTTCCCACTCCACGGTCCTGGAGATGGACGAGCGAGCTGCCGACCTGACACAGCGGCGTATCTGGATGGCACTGCTGCCTTATCTTCTGGTCATCGCGGTGTTTGCCAGCGCCAAGCTGATCACGCCCGTCACGGACCTGCTCGCCAGCACCGACATCAAGATTGCCTGGCCAGGACTTGACGGCGAAGTCCTCACGCAGAGCGGCGAGGTCAGCACCGCCACCATTTACACCTTCCAGTGGCTGTCCTCGCCGGGCAGCCTGCTGCTGATCTGCTCGCTTGTCGTCGCCATGATCTACCGCGTCTCGCTCGGTTCGTGGGCGAAGGAATTCGCCGACAGCGCAGTCAAATTGCGCTTCGCGTTCCTGACGGTGGCCTCAGTCTTGGCCCTGGCCTATGTCATGAACCTCTCCGGTCAGACCATCACCATCGGCACCTGGATCGCCGGCACGGGCGCGGCGTTCGCCTTCCTGTCACCCATCCTGGGCTGGCTGGGGACGGCCGTCACCGGATCCGACACCAGCGCCAACGCTCTCTTCGCCACTCTGCAACAAACAGCAGCTGAAAAGGCAGGGCTAGACCCGACCCTGCTCGTCGCAAGCAACACCAGCGGTGGTGTTGTCGGCAAAATGATCAGCCCGCAGAACCTCACTATTGCCGCGACCTCGGTCGGCCTCCTGGGACGAGAATCCGACATCTTCCGGCGGGTGGTGCTGTGGAGTGTCGCCCTCGTCATCGTCATGTGCCTGCTGGTCGGACTGCAAAGCACGGTCCTGTCCTGGATGCTGCCGTGACCGCTTCGAGCGCCGTCGCGGTGCAACGGGTGGCCCTGTTCGCGACCTGCTTCAACGACACGATGTTTCCGGAGGCACCTAAGGCCACCGTGCGGCTGTTGGAGCGCCTTGGCATCTCGGTGGAGTTCCCACTGGAGCAGACCTGCTGTGGGCAGATGTTCACCAACACCGGCTACGCCGATGAGGCCATCCCGTTGGTGCGCTCCTTCGTGAAGACCTTCGGTCCCTACGACGCCATCGTGGCGCCGTCCGGGTCGTGCGTCGGGTCCGTGCGAGAGCAGTACGCCTCCCTCGCCACGCGTGCCGGCGACGCCGGGCTCAGCCGCGACGTCGACCAGCTCGCGCCACGGGTGTACGAGCTTTCTGAGTTCCTCGTCAATGTCCTCGGGCGCACCGATGTCGGCGCCTACTTCCCGCACCGGACGACCTACCACCCGACGTGTCACAGCCTGCGCATGCTGCGCGTGGGTGATCGGCCGCAACAACTTCTCTCGGCCGTTCGCGGTATCACGCTGGTCGATCTCCCCCAAGCCGCTGAGTGCTGCGGATTCGGAGGTACCTTCGCGATGAAAAATGCCGACGTCTCCGTGGCGATGGGCTCGGACAAGGTTCGTCATGTCCGCGAAACCCAGGCCGAGGTGCTCGTGGCTGGCGACAACTCCTGCCTCGCGCACATCGGTGGTCTGCTCGGCAGGCAGCGCGCGGGGGTACGCACCCTGCACCTGGCCGAAGTGCTCGCCTCGACCGAGGAGGACCCGGCGTGAGTGCCAACACACACCGGTCCAGCAGCCCGACCGCTGCCACGACCGCGACCTTCATCGGGATGCCGAAGTTCCCGTCGATGGCACGTGATGGCCTAGCCAACACTCAACAGCGTCGGAACTTGCAGCACGCCACACACACCATCCGGTCCAAACGCGCCACGGTCGTCGATGAAGTGCCCGACTGGGAAGAGCTGCGAGTGCGCGGTGCAGCCGTCAAGGACCAGGTCCTTGCCCACCTGGACGACTACCTGGTCCAGCTGGAGGCGAGCCTCACGGCAAGCGGGGCGACCGTGCACTGGGCCCGCGACGCTGACGAGGCGAATCGCATCGTGCGCGACCTCGTTCAGGCGAAGGAGGTCGATGAACTGGTCAAAGTGAAGTCGATGGCTACCCAGGAGATCGAGCTCAACGAGGCGCTCGAAGAAGTCGGTATCAGTGCGTGGGAGACCGACCTTGCCGAACTCATTGTGCAACTTGGCCACGATCGCCCCTCGCACATCTTGGTGCCAGCGATTCACCGCAATCGCAGCGAGATTCGCGACATCTTCCGCGAAGAGATGGGGGCAGTCGGCACGCCTGCCCCCGACGGGCTCACCGACGAACCGACCGATCTGGCCGAGGCCGCGCGCCGCCACCTGCGCGAGAAGTTTCTCCGGGCCAAAGTCGCGGTTTCCGGGGCGAATTTTGCCGTCGCCGATACCGGCACGCTCGTGGTCTTGGAGTCAGAGGGCAACGGCCGAATGTGCCTCACGCTCCCAGAGACACTGATCTCTGTCGTCGGCATCGAAAAGGTCGTACCAACCTGGGAGGACCTCGACGTTTTTATGCAGCTCCTCCCGCGGTCCAGCACTGGTGAACGGATGAACCCCTACACCTCGATGTGGACCGGAACCACCGAAGGAGACGGCCCGCAGGAGGTGCACGTCGTCCTGCTCGACAACGGCCGGACCTCGGTGCTGGCCGACGAGGTCGGTCGCCAGGCGCTGCGCTGCATCCGGTGTTCGGCCTGCCTCAACGTATGCCCGGTCTATGAGCGCGCGGGCGGGCACGCCTACGGATCGGTCTATCCAGGACCGATCGGCGCCATTCTCACCCCACAACTGCGCGGAACGTCCTCACCACTGGACCAATCACTGCCTTATGCCTCCAGCCTGTGCGGCGCCTGCTTCGATGTCTGCCCGGTGCGCATCCAGATCCCTGAGTTGCTGGTCCACCTGCGCACCCAGGTTGTCGACGAACATCGTGGCGGTCGACCGAGCGCCGAGGGCGTGGCGATGCGTACCGCGTCCTGGATGTTTGCTGATCATCGGCGCTACGAGAAGGCCCAGCGCGCCTCCACGATGTCGAGCAAATTGCTCGGCGAGCGGACCACCCTCGGCCGATTGCCATGGCCAGCTTCATCCTGGTCCGGGGCACGAGATGCGCCGGCTCCCCCGCGAGAAACATTCCGGCAGTGGTGGGTTCGAACACATGGATCGGAGTCCCGCTGATGACGAGCGCACGCGAGGAGATCCTCGCTCGGGTAACCAGTGCGCTTGGCACGGACCGCCAACCACCGGCCGATTTGCCTCAACGGGCTCGAGTCACCTGGGACGCAGGTCGCACCGTCGACCAATTTGTCGAGACCACGGCTGACTACCGCGCGATCGTGGAGCGCACGGTAGTGAACTCCCTCCCTCAGCACATCGCTGCGGCACTCGCGGGGGCATCAGCCGCCTCAGTCATTCGACCGGCCGGCTTGGACCCCTCCTGGCTGACTGGCTTCCCTGGCACGGTTCTGACCGACGACCACCACACGGCGTACGACCTCGACAGCATCGACGCCGTCATTACAGCGGCGGCAGTAGGCATCGCCGCGACCGGAACCGTGGTGCTCGACCACGGCCCCGATCAGGGTCGGCGAGCCATTTCGTTGGTCCCCGATGTGCATGTCTGCGTAATCCGCGCCGACCAAGTGGTGCCCGATGTCCCCGAGGCGACCGCCGCGCTACGCGAAGCGATCAACGAGCGGCGGCCACTGACCTGGATCAGCGGACCGAGCGCCACCAGCGACATCGAACTCGACCGGGTTGAAGGAGTCCACGGGCCCCGTACGTTGCACGTGATCATCGTGGATCAGGACGGGTAGCCTCCGGCCTAGGACCGCCCGTGCGGCCTACGCTGAGTGGCGTGCCAACTCTGCTGCTGCTCAACGGCCCTCCGGGTGTTGGCAAATCGACCCTCGCCGCGCAGTGGGCGGCCGCCGACCCGGCGCGTACCCACGTCGACCCAGATCAGTGGCGTGCTCGGCAGCCACTTCCGCATACCGACGAAGCACGGCTGGCGGCCCGAGAAGAGGCAGCAGCTGCGATCGACACCCACCTCGCAGCGGGCAGGACCGTTGCCATCGCGCAGTTATGCGGCCGCCCGGACTTTCCTGATCGGCTGCGCGACCTCGCCGACCAGCGCGGAGCGAACTACCTCGAAGTGATGTTGCTCGACAGCCTGACGCATCTGCAACAGCGACTGCGGCACCGACTGTCGAGCACGAGTGCCGCTCACGCGATGGCAGCACGAGAGTTAGACGATGATCTCCTGCGTGCCTACCGGGAGGCGCTCGTCAGCCGTGCCAGCGCTGACCCGACCATCATGGTGTTGGAGTGCCAGCAGGACCAGCAAGAGATCACACTGCGGGCCATCGAACACCTGACAACGGCTCATTGACGAGCCTCAGTTCACGTTCGGTCAGACCATCCGTGCGCTTTACCTCACGGGTGGTCTGACTGCACTTCGCGAGTTGGCAGGCTCTGGGTGTCCTGGTCGGCTTCCGGCTGGCTGTGGCGCCGCTCCCACCACCATCGTCCCAACTCAATGAACACCGAGACCGCGACCGCCATGGCCAGGCCGAGAATCATGCCTTTGAGCGGTTCGTCCTTAAAGGCGATGCCCCCGAGATATCCGAGCAAGCAGCCGTGTAGAGCCCACACGCTGGTGCCGAGGGCGTCGTACGCCGAGTAGGACCGCAAGGGATAGCGCGTCGCACCCATCACGAAGGTTGTCGCGATGCGACCCCATGGGATGAATCGGGCGACCACCAGGGCCATGCCGCCGCGCTTGGCAAGCAATGCCTTGGCCGTACGCACCGCTCGCCCCCGTCGCGTGGTATCCGGCCAGTGGTCGATACGGGCGGCCTGGGTTCGACCAATGAAATAGGTGACGTGATCCCCGAGCCACGCTCCGATCGCCGCCGCGAAGAATATGCCCACGATGTTCGGTGTACCTGCGGATGCTGAGTAAGCAGCCGTCAGAATGATCGGCGCTTCGCTCGGGAATAGTGGAAGAACCGAGTCGACGAAAGACATCAGTGCGAGCGCGCCGTAAATCATGGGCGACCCAATCAGGCTTTCGAGCGCACTGAGCACCTGGTCGATCACGCTTGACCTGCTTCCCCACTGCCCACACTCATGAGAATACGCTGCGCCCCCGGCCGCTTCGTGCGGGGCCGGGGGCGCGTCGGTAGGTCAGCCGTCAGCCGATTCGGATCAACTTGTGGTTCGCGAACTCATTGGCGGCGATCAGGCCCAACTCGCGAGCGGTGCCACTGCGCTTCACTCCACCAAAAGGCAATTCCGGTGAATCCGCACCGATGATGTTGACATAGACCATGCCCGCCTCGATCTGGTTGGCCACCCGGTCTGCCTGCTCTGGGTCGGTCGTATAGAGGTATGAGCCCAGGCCGTACCTCGTGTTGTTGGCCAGGGCCACCGCTTCGGCTTCGTCGGCAACTCGGAACATCATCGCCACTGGGCCGAAGAACTCCTCCTGGAAGGCTGGGTTCTCCGGGGTCACGTCAGTCAGGACCGTGGGAGCGAAGAAGGCACCATCGCGCGTGCCACCAAGCGCTACCTTCGCCCCGTTCTCGACAGCGCGGTCGAGTTGCTCCTGCAACCGATCCGCTGCCGTCAGCGAAGACAGTGGGCCAAGCTCGCAGTCGTCCTGGGTGGGGTCGCCCGCCTTCACCTCGCCCATCGCTGCGGTGAACTTCTCGACGAAGTCGTCGTAAAGATCATCGACGATGATGAACCGCTTTGCCCCGTTGCAGACCTGCCCTGCGTTATCGAGCCGACCGAAGACTGCGCCTTCGACGCACTCATCCAGGTTGTCGGTGGACAGCACGATGAACGGGTCGGATCCGCCTAGTTCGAGCGCGACCTTCTTGAGGTTGCGACCTGCCACCTCGGCCACGGCCGCACCGGCGCGCTCGGATCCAGTGACCGACACACCCTGGATGCGCGGGTCGGCAACTGCTTCGGCGATCTGGTCGTTGGTCGCTCGAATGTCGACATACGCGCCTTCTGGTACACCCGCGTCGCGGAAGATCTCGGCGATCTTGGCGGCGCTTTCTGGGCATTGCGGTGCGTGCTTGAGCAGAATCGTGTTGCCCAGCAACAGGTTTGGCGCGGCGAACCGGGTGACCTGGTAGTAGGGGAAGTTCCAAGGCATGATGCCGATGAGCACTCCGAGCGGGGCCTTACGCATCACCGCGCTACCGTCGCCCCCGAGCAACTGAATCGGGCTGTCCGCGACGATCGCGTCAATGTTGTCGGCGTAATAGCGGTAGATGTCCGCAGCGAAGTCGACTTCTTCCAACGCGCCTGCGCGTGGCTTACCCATTTCGCGGACGATGGTGTCGGCAAGGTCCTCCCGACGCTCACTGTGCAAGTCGCCGACCTTGCGGATCAACTCTGCCCGCTGCGTTGGGGTGGTTTCCCGCGCCCACGGCCCGTACGTCCCGTGGGCCAGGTCGATGGCGGCTTTCATCTCTACGTCGGTGAGCGTTGGATATGTCGCAACAGTTTCGCCAGTCGCGGGGTTGGTCACGGCATAGGTCGTCACGTTCGGCTCCCAAAGATCGAGGTCATCTGCGCTTGACGCAGGTGTCGAGATCTCGATGATAGGCACGTCCTGGGGCGAAAGAACATGGGTCCGCCACACCCGCGTGATCACTACAGATCGAGGTAATGCTCCAGGCCCACCGTGAGGCCGGGATGAGCGGCCACCCGGCGCACTCCCGTGAGCACTCCGGGCATAAAACTTGCTCGGTCAAAGCTGTCGTGTCGGATCGTCAGACCCTCACCCGGGTTGCCGAACGCGACCTCTTGATGTGCCACTCGCCCGCGAATTCGCAAGGAGTGCACCGGGATTCCGTCAATCAGGCCACCGCGGGCGCCCTCGGGGTCTGACGTTGTGGCATCCGGCACGCCCTCGAGGTCAGCCTCATCTCTGACCTGCGCGATGAGTCGGGCCGTACGCGCGGCTGTTCCCGACGGGGCATCGACCTTGTCCGGGTGATGGGTCTCGATGACCTCGACCGACTCATAGAAGGGAGCCGCCTGCCGCGCGAACGACATCATCAGCAGCGCACCGATCGCGAAGTTCGGGGCGATCAGGACGCCGACCTTCGGCTGATCGTTAAGTTGGGTATGCAGCGCCTGGAGGCGCGAGTCGTCCCATCCGGTGGTGCCAACGACCGCGTGGACTCCGCGCGAGACACAGTGCGCCACATTGCCCGGGGAACTGCCCGGCACCGTGAGGTCAACCGCTACCGCGGCTCCGGACAGATCGCCGAGTTCGTCACCGACGTCATAGCGCCCGACCAGTGCGAGATCCTCAGCCGCTTCAACGGCCTGGCACGCCTGACTTCCCATCCGCCCGGCCGCACCGATGACAGCAACCTTGATCTGCTCACTCACGACGACCACCCTACGGCGCGAGGATTCTGATGTCCTAGAAGTCCGGACTCAATCGATCTGTACGTTGGCGACTTCACGCAGGATCGGGTCATTTGCGGCCCGGCCTTTGACCTCTCCCGTATGCCAGGTCAGGTGCAGTTTGTCACCCTCAACTCGCAGCAGGCCGACGTTGTTGTCGAACCACGGCCCGTTGGTGATCGTCCAGGTAAAGGGCGGGGACGGCACCCGACGTGCCCGAGAGACGAGCGCATCCATCGGGCGCGCCAGTACGTGGGCAAGTGCGGCCATCATGACGCGGACTGCGCGCGGCAGGGGGTTGCGGATCGGTGAGCACACCGCCTGCACGATGTGGCTCGTGAGTCCGAGTTCTTCAGGCTCGTCGACCCGATTAACGAACGAGTTGTGAACGTCTCCCGACAGGAATGTCACGGTCGCTGGGGCTCGGCCGCGCTCCCCTCTCGCGGTCGCCAGCACCATGTCGCTGACCTGGTCGAAGCCGTGCTCGAACGCCGCCCAGTGCTCCAGGTCGACCTTCTGGCGGAGAGTCTCACCGATCCGCTTCCAGCGGGCGCCGTAATTGCCTTCGGCGACCTGCTCGTTCCACGCCTCGACGTGGTGCAGACCAGGCGGCAGCAGGAACGGCAACGAGGTCCCGATCAGCAGGTGGTCCACGTCGCCGGTCAACTGACCGTCCAGCCACTCCAGTTCGGTCGCGTCCAGCATGTTGCGCTTGTCCGGTTCCAACTCGCGCGCGGCCCGCGAGTCAATCATGACCAGACGGGCGTCACCGAGGTCAACAGCGTAGGAGAAGCGGTACCGCTCGGGGTGTTGGTCGACCGCCGCCGACAAGGCGCGTAGTGCCTCGGTGAGATCGAGTTCGTCGGTGGCACCGGACTCCTCGTGGGTGACCACACGCTGCCAGATTTCATCGGCAGCGAGCTCGTCCGGCGAGAGGTTACCGAGGTGCTGGTAAACCCAGTAGGAGGTCAAGCCGCCCAGAAGTCGCTCATGCCACCACGACGTCGCATTCATCTCCTGGTGCCAGGTGTAACTGGTGTTCCAGTCATCGCGGATGTCGTGGTCGTCGAAAATCATCACACTCGGGACCGTGGACATCAGCCAACGGTTCGCTGGCTCCGACCACGCGAGGCCGTAGAGGTGCGCGTACTCCTCGAAGTCTTTAAGTTCTTCCCCTGGGGGCTCCTCCAGACTGCGCCGGCTCTCGATGAACTCCTGCATCGCCGGCGAGGTCTCATCGGCATAGACCTGGTCGCCGAGAAAGACCAGCAGATCCGGTCGCTCGCTCGCGTCGCGGTCTTTGGTCAGGTGGATGGCCAGCGAGCGCAACGCATCGACACCGTGCGAGCGGTGGTGCTCGTCGTCGTGCGGCACGCTGGTGCGGCAGGAGCCGTACATCAGCCGAGTGGGTCGCTCGCGGTCCAAGGTCATGATCCGACTAGCGGGGTAAGAACTGTCCGGGTCAGGCCACACGGCATCCCCATCGAGATCGACGGTGTAGTCCAGCATGGAGCCTGGCTCCAACCCCGTGACTCTCACAAGCGCGAAATGATGGTCGTGGACGACGAAGGTCGACGCGCTCCATGACTGGTCTGCGGTGCGTACGGTCACCGTGGCCCGAGCGGATGTCTCAACCCAAATACTGGCCGTCCGCTCGCTGACATGACGGACCATCGGGCCGAGAACGAGCTCAGGCATGGGTACTCCAGGGGGTCGTGTGGGCGGGAATCCACCGATCACCCTGCCATGCCTGCACGGGCGCTTGCTGAGCGGTTCCCAAGAATCAGCCGGATGCCCCAGAGAACTCGCGCATCCCATCGAGCAACCAGGTGCCGACATGAACCGCGAACGAGGCACGCACCAGTACCTGCCACTCCTGCTCATCGGTACGCCACAGAATCGCGGGGGTGGCACCCAACTCCGTAACCAGGGCTGTACCGATCGGCGCCGCGACCGGGTCAAGGTCGATGCGCACGCTTTTGTCGAGGACGACCTGTGCCATCGGACCGGAGAGTTTGAAGGTTGTTCTGTTCGCCGAGACATCGACCACCTGGCCACGATGCGCACCAAGGGCGTCGACCAGTCGCTGGGCATAGGCCGTGGTCGACTCCCCCGCTTGCGCTTCGTCCGGCGCGACAAGGAGGAACTCATCCGGGGCCAGCCACAGAACGTGCGCGGTACCAGTCGAGGTCACCTCCCCGACCTGCTGCGGCAGTGTGCACCCCAGCGAACCTTCGAGCGCGCCACTGGCAGGCCCGCCCGGTGCTGCGCGGAGGGCGATCTGGGTGAGAAAGGGAACTTCGCGCAGACCAACCTTCTCGCTCGAACCCGCCTCGAACTCATCGCGGAGATCGTGCGCCGGAGAACGACGCAGGTCGAGCACGGCGGTCGGGAGATGGTCAGCCATCACGTTTGGCTCCGTCCTTGTCGAAGAGCACCGGTTCATCGATGACCACCTCGGCGAACTGTCCACCGAATGAAGCAATCGCCTTGTCTCCCAGTCGCTTCCGGCCATCCTTGACGAGCGCGAGTGCGAAACTGCGCCCTAGCGCCTGAGAGCGGTAACTCGAGGTCACGTGTCCCAGCATCGGGATCGGCGCACTCGGCAGCCCTTCGCCGGTGTAGTCGCCTAGTGCGCCCGCCTCGACGACTTGGGCGCCCTCAGGGAGGCGGAGGTTGCGATCGGTAGGTAGCAGGCTCACCAGTTCCTTGCGGACGGCGTCGGTGTGGGAGGTCCGCGCGTAGGACCTCTTGCCGATGAACTCCTTGCCCTCGCCGGGCCGACCGCCGCCAGCAACAACCCAGCTCATCCCAAGATCCTGGGGGGTCACGGTGCCGTCGGTGTCCTGACCGACGATCGGGAAGGCCTTCTCGGCGCGCAGGACGTGCATCGTCTCGGTGCCGTACGGCGTGATGTCGAGGTCGGCGCCAGCTTCAGCGACGTCCTCCCACACTGTGAGGCCGTACCAGGTCGCGACGTTGATCTCGAAAGCCAACTCGCCCGAGAACGAAATCCGGCAGATGCGCGCGGGAATGCCTGAGGCCAGGACAGTTTCACGAAACTCCATGAAGCCGAACGCATCCTGACTCACGTCCAGGTCTGGGGCCAACCGGGCGATGACGTCACGAGACCGGGGCCCGACCACCGCTGTCGTGGACCATTGCTCGGTGACCGACGTGCAGGTGACGTCAAGTTCCGGCCACTCGGTCTGCAGCCACTCCTCCATCCAGTCGAGCACGTGCGCGGCGCCGCCAGTGGTGGTGGTCATGAGATAGCGATCGTCAGCTAGCCGCAGCGAGACTCCGTCATCGAAGATCATGCCGTCGACCCCGCACATCACGCCGTAGCGCGCCTTGCCGACCGCGAGCTTGGCGAAGGCATTCGTATAAATCCGATTGAGGAACTCCGGGGCGTCGGCGCCACGAATCTCGATCTTGCCGAGCGTGGTGGCATCCATGAACGCCACACCCTCACGAGCCGCACGGCACTCGCGTGCCACGGCAGCATCCATGTCCTCGCCATCTCGGGGGTAATGGCGGGCGCGCTTCCATTGGCCGACGTCTTCGAAAACGGCTCCGTGCGCCACATGCCACGGGTGGGCAGGGGTGGTGCGCGCGACGTCAAACAGGTCACCACGACATCGCCCGGCGAGCGCACCAAACGCCACCGGGGTGAAAGGCGCTCGGAAGGTCGTGGTTCCGATATCGCCCGGCGTGACCTGAACGGACCCAGACGCCGAAAGCCCTGTCAACGCGTCGGTGAGCAGGCCAATAGTGCTGACACCGCTGAGCTTTCCTTGATCGGCGCCGGTGCCGATTGAGGTGTAGCGCTTGATGTGCTCGACCGATCGCATACCCGCTTGCGTGGCCCGCAGAACATCCGCTGCCGTCTGGTCCCGCTGCTGGTCGACCAGGTGATCGTCCAGCGAGTCACCCTCGCGCGCGACCACCCAAACCTGTCGAGTGACGCCATCACCCTTTTCGCCGGTCGAGCCGGCGAGCCCCCCAGGGCGAGCCGCATCTCCCTCGCCGGTCGAGCCGGCGAGCCCACCAGGGCGAGTCGCATCTCCTACGCCGGTCGAGCCGGCGAGCCCACCAGGGCGAGCCGCATCTCCTACGCCGGTCGAGCCGGCGAGCCCCCCAGGGCGAGCCGCGTCGAGACCAGCGCCGACCCGCGCCCCCTGTGCCAAGCACGCCTCCAGGGTGTACGCGCCTGCGATCGCACCGGCGAGTGCCTGCCCGGGCGCGGGCGCATGGGCAACGAAGCCGGCGAGGTCATCATCCCAGACCACGGACCCATGGCGCTGGCTGTGTAGGTGCACCGTGGGGTTCCAGCCACCCGCGACAGCAAGAAGGTCAGCGTCGATCTGCTCGGCCCCGCCCTCCGGTCGGCCCTCGGTATCGAGGGCAGCGATCGTGACCGACGAGACCGCTGGATCACCGTGGGCCGAGAGGACCGCTGATCCAGACCTGACCTCAATTCCGTTGGCACGCAAAGCATCCCGCGCCGCCGAGTCAACGGATTCCTCCCGCGCGTCGATGACAACGACTGAGGCGCCTGCATCGTGCATCAACGCTGCCGTCGCATACGCCGAGTCGTTGGTGGTGAAAAACACGACCCGTTTGCCGGGTCGGACGGCGTACCGCCCAAGGTAGGTCTGCACCGCCGAAGCGAGCATCACCCCAGGCCGGTCGTTGCCAGCAAAGATGATGGGGCGCTCCAACGCTCCGGTGGCCAGGACCAAATGTGCCGCGCGGACATGCCAAACCCGCTGACGGGACATACCCAGGCGAGCAGTCCCGCTGAACTGCGCACCCCGCTTCTCCAATGCCGTGAGGTAGTTGCCGTCGTAACTGCCAAAGACGCTGGTACGAATGAGGATCCGTACATTTGGTGCGGCCTCCAGCTCGGCACGGACCTGTTCTATCCACTCGCGCGCCGGGATACCCTCCACGGTCTGATCTGGTCGCGAGAGCAGATCGCCACCGAGCTGAAAGTCCTGCTCGAACACAGTGACCCGCAGACCGGTCGCCGCAGCCTCTCGCGCCGCGGCGAGTCCCGCCGGCCCGGCTCCCACGATGGCGATGTCGGTGTGAACGTTCATCGTGTCGTACTCGGCGGGGTCCAGGCGCTGGTCCAACACACCGATGCCGCGCAGCATGGTGACCTCCATGCCCTCCTCCACCTCGACACAGGTAGCGGGCAGCATCGACTCGCCATAGTCACCAGCGATACGTACCAACGCATTTGGCTCCTCGACACCAGCGGCAACAATTCCGCGTGGACGAGCACGGTAGACCGAATCCCCGACCCGGTGCCGGCCGTGGGCCAGAAGTGCGGACGCGATGGTGTCGCCGACAAACCCCGAGCAGGCAACACCATCGACGGTGAAGGCGACAGGCCTCGCCCGGTCGATCTGCCCGCCGTGACCGAGCCGGTTGATCTGACCTTCTGTCATGGCGATTCTCCCTTGCTCGCAGCCTTGGGGCGCGGCGCGTCGAGCGTGTAGGTCGTGTCGATTCGATAGCTCCGGGTGTCGCGGATCGCGTTGAACCACTTGCGGCATCCAGCCGAGTGCACCCACCGTTCGGCGAAATCGCCGCGCGGGTTGTCCCGGTAGAAGAGGTACTCGGCCCACTCCTCATCGCTGAGCGCGTGGGGCTCTTCGGGGTAGGCCACGTGCGCCTGCCCGCCGTATCCGAACTCGGTCTCTGGTCGCGCTCCGCAGAACGGGCATTCAATATTCAGCACCAGTTCTCCTTGGTCAGTGTGCGACGCCCGCGGCGCCGTGCTCGTCGATGAGGTCTCCGCTGACAAATCGGTCGAGACCAAAGGCTCGATTCAACTCATGCGGCCGGTCGTTCGCGATCGTGTGGGCATAAGCCACCCCAGCACCCGGCACGGCCTTGAATCCGCCTGTGCCCCAACCGGTATTGACGTACATCTGGTCGACCGGGGTCAGCCCCATCACCGGTGAAGCATCCAAGGTCACGTCGACAATGCCACCCCAAGTGCGCAGCAGATGCGCGCGGGAGAAGGCAGGGAAGAGCTCGACCGCAGCGGCCATCTGGTGCTCGATGACATGGAAAGAGCCGCGTTGGCCGTAGCCGTTGTAGGAGTCGACACCGGCGCCCATGACCAGCTCGCCCTTATGTGCCTGGGAGACATAGACGTGCACATGGTTGGACATCACAACGGTCGGATGAATGATCTCGTGCAGCTCAGAGACCAGTGCCTGCAGCGGATGAGACTGAATCGGCACTCGGAATCCAGCCAACTCAGTCAGAGTCGAGGTGTGCCCGGCCGCGGCGAGCGCCACCTTGCCCGCTCCGATGCGCCCGCGAGTGGTCTGCACTCCGACGACGCGGCCGTTCTCGATGTCGAACCCGGTGACCTCGCAGTTCTGGATGAGGTCGACGCCGAGGTCGCTGGCGCGGCGGGCGTAGGCCCACGCCACCCAGTCATGCTTGGCGATGCCGGCCCGGGGCTGATAGGTCGCACCCATGACGGGGTAGCGAATGTCGTCGGAGATGTTGATGATCGGGCAGACTTCTTTGACCTGCTGCGGGTCCAGGAACTCCGCGTCAATGCCGTTGAGCCTGTTGGCCTCCACCCGACGCACTGAGTCGCGCACATCCTGCAAGGTGTGCGCGAGGTTCAGCACGCCGCGCTGGGAGAAGAAGATCTCATAGTCGAGTTCTTCTTCGAGGCCCTCCCACAATTTGAGGGAGTGCTCATAGATGGCCGACGACTCATCCCACAAGTAGTTAGATCGAATGATCGTGGTGTTGCGCGCCATATTCCCACCGGCCAACCAACCGCGTTCCAGCACAGCGACATTCGTGATGCCGTACTCACTTGCGAGGTAATACGCCGTCGCGAGCCCATGTCCACCGGCACCCACGATGATGACGTCGTAGGAGTTCTTCGGCTCGGGGTTATCCCAGAGGAACTCGGGGTGCTCCGGCAAGTGTCGCTGGTCCATGCAATGCCCTCCTGGTGGCCTTTCGTGACCGAGGTGGAAAGGGCGCCGTCAACGTTCATCGACGACTGATATATCAAGTGTCGGCGACACTAGGCTAAGGTGAGAACGCCCGTCAAGAGGGTGCCCACGCCAATGGACAAGGTGGACTAGATGAGCCTCGAGGTGCCAGAACCCACGTACGGCTCGCTCGCCGACCGCGCCTATCACCAGTTACGAGATCAGCTGGTACTCCTGGACATTGCGCCGGGCGCGGCGATCCACGAGAGCCAGCTGTCTGGTGAGCTCGGCGTCGGACGCACTCCCTTGCGCGAGGCGCTCAAGAAGCTTGAACTCGACCACCTTGTCGCATCCTTCCCCCGCCGTGGCACCTTCGCGACACAGGTCGACATCACCGACCTGGCCCACCTCAGCGAGATGCGTCAGGCGCTGGAACCCGTCGCGGCGGCACGGTCCGCTCGCAGTGCCACGGACTCACTCCGGGGCGAGCTTGCCTCCAAAGCAACGCAGGTCACGGCGTTACAACCAGAGCTTGAGGACCATCGGTCACTAATGGAGTACGACCTCGCGGTCCACCGGCTGATCTACCGCGCCACCGGAAACCCGCACCTCGAGGAGACTCTGGTCCGTCTGGATAACCTCGCCACCCGTATCTGGTGCCTCGTACTCGACCGGCTGCCCACCATCGGCGAGCACATCATCGAGCACGCCGACCTCCTGACCGCCATCGTGCAGGCAGACGCCGACCGCGCCAGCAAGCTCGCCAGCGCTCACGTCGCCCACTTCGAAGAATCGGTGCGGGCCGTGCTGTGAAGACCGGTCAGTCCGGCGGCACGATGTCCTCGGACACCGACTTCAGCACTGACACACCATTTTTGGGCGTCACGAACAAGCCCGACAACACTCGCGTGAAGGTGACCTGCGTGCCTTTCGTGGGCACCTTGTATACCGTGGCCGTACCCTTGGGCATCTCGAACTGCCACCCCTCGTCTGCAGCGAAATCGACGCGGCAGCGGAGACTCACCACGTTCACGACCGCCCCTTTCGCCTGACCGAGCATCAGCGCATTCTGCTGATCTGCGGAGCCCGCCGGGGCGTACGGCTCACACTGGATGGTCCGATCCTGATGTGAGTCCGCCTTCCCACCAACCCACATGCGCGACATGACCTCGGTCAGCACCTTGCTCTTCGCATACGGTGCGCCGGGCTCTGCACGGACGCTGTCGATGAGTTGCTGTGGCAACTCCTGACTCGCGTCGACCTGTGCCGGGGTCGGCGTCGGGTCCTTGGACGTGGTCAGCGAGGCGGGCAGAGCACCAGGCTCGGTCGTAAATCCCTGCCACATCCGCCACGCCGCCTTCGGCGAAGCCTGGTACATCACCTGCCAGGCCTCGTGGCTCGGCTCGACGCTTGAGGAGGTCGCAGGCGGCTTCCCTGCACGGTCGACCTCTACACGAATCAGCGCGACCTTGCCTTTGAGGTGGCGGATTGGCCCGATCACAGCCATAACTCGCTGCTTCATGGTCTGCGCAGGTTTGGCATCCTTCGGTGGGTCAGCACGGTTCTTTCGCGTCGTGAAGGTATCGGCTTCAAGCGTCGGGCCCATGTCTGCCTTCGTCCAAGGCGTGTCGCTGAAGGTCGGCGCCGCGGCCGCCTTGATAGCCACGTTATTGCGCTTGTCGTAGTCGGTCATGATCATCTGTGCCTGAGCAACTGACATGCCAGGTCGCGGCGCGGTCGAGGTGGCGGCAGACGAGGTTGAGTCTGGCTCATCTCCCCCACCGCAACCGGCCAGAGCAAGGGCGGCGACCGTGGCGAAGGCGAAGAGTGAACGTAGGCGAAGTGCGCGTTGCATGGCCCTACTCTGACGAAGCGAACCGCCCGATGGACGGTTTCCACAGCCAGATCTTCTCGCGGGGCTACTCGTCGGACGTGAAGCGCCGCGACCTCCATCGCTCCCGACGCGCTTCCCATTCGGCCGTGTCGCCGGGCTCGTCCGGGATCCCGTCGTTGTCCTTGTCGAACGTGACCTGCACCTGCTGATAGCCCTTCAGTTGGTGCATCGAGACAAGGTAGCCGTACGCCTCGTGATCTGCCCTCGTCAGTTCGACGTCGTCGATAAACGGTGTCATGAGGGCCCGCGGATAAAGCTGCCTGGAGAGCACCACGTTGAGTTCTGCGGCAAGAACCAGGGTGATGCCCACCGCAAAGATCCACAGGATCAACCCAAGCACCAACCCAAACGCACCGTACGTTGCGCTTGACCGGGTGATCACGTTGTCGACCAGGGTCACACCCAACGTCTCCAGCAACTGCCAGGCGACGCCAAGGACCACGGCACCCGGCAGCAAAGACCGCCAGCCGTGCGAGCGATGCGTCGAGAAGCGGAGTAAGACCCAGAAGACCAGCGTGGCGATCACCATGTGCGCAGGAAGCCAGAGTTTGCCGTCCAGCCAGCCGACCATGCGCGGCAGCGACCCAGCCGCCAACAGCGCGACACCCAGGATCAGGAGCAAACCAGCGCTCTTAGCGCGGGCAAGGAACGGGTTGGGGCGGCGGTGCCGCGGCACGGCCCAGACGGTATTCATAGCGTGCTGGACGGCCTGAGCCACCCCGAGACCACCGTAGATCGCGGTCAGCGCACCGATCACGACCGCAAAGACGTTCCCTTCGAGACCACTTGGCGTTCCGAGGTCATCGCCAATCACCGGGATCTGCGCCAAGACACCATCCAGCAGCGTCGCGCGCAACTGTTCGTCGCCCTGGACGATGAAGCCCAGGATCGAGGTCAACAGCAGCAAGAGCGGAAAGACCGAAAGCAGCGCGTAGTAGGTGATAAGCGCCGCGAGATACACACCTTGGTCATCGACGAACTTGTAGATCACACCCAGAGGCAAACCGACACTGCGGTGCTTGCGCTGGTAGGCATCCAGGCGGTCGACGAAGTTCACAGGCGACAGTCTGCCCTGCGACTCAGTGCGCGTCCGCATACGCTGCCGAGGTGGGTGATTCGACGCAGGAGTTGCGGGAGGCGCACGACGTCCTTGCCGAGGTCTACGCCACCGGGCTGTCCACGCTGCTCGACGAGATGCCGGTCGATCGGGCTGTGCTTGGGCTATTCGCCGAGTACGTCCGCGGCGCAGGGCTCCGTGACCACGTCGGCGACATTGGGTGCGGCACAGGAAGGTTGGCCCCTTTCCTTGCGGCACAAGGGTTCTCGCCGTGTGGCGTTGACCTTTCGCCCGAGATGATTCGAGTGGCGCGGCGCGACTTTCCGGCCTTCGCGTTCGACGTAGCTGACCTACGTTCCCTTCCGTTCGAGGACAGTGCACTGGCTGGAGCGGTGGCTTGGTACTCCCTGATGTACCTCGCGCCGGAGGTTCGGTCGGAGGCATACGCCCAACTTGCGCGGGTGATTCGACCGGGCGGTTACGTCGTCACGGCCTTCAAGGTCGGCGACGGCGCTCGGCGACGCGGCGGCACCACCCTCGGCCTCGGTATTGGGTTCGACATCTACTGGTTCGCTCCAGAGCAGATTGAACAATTCCTGATCGACGCTGGCTTTCGCGTGGTTTTCACCGCCCAGCGACCGGCTGAGCCCGACGAACCGCAGCCGCAGGGCTATGTCATCGCCCAGAAGGTTTGACGGGCGCGGAATGTCTTGGTGCCGCCCGCCGTTGAGCAAACGCCCACTGCGGATGATCCGAGGAGTTCCATGACCGTACGCGCCCAGATCGACATGCTCATCGACGCCGGACTTGCCGAGGCGAGCGGACGAACTGCCGCCGACCTCATCACGCTCGCCGCCGACCTACCGGACCTTCCCGGGACGGTGCTGGCGGTTCACCCTGACCTAGCTCCTGCCAGCGCCCTGGCCCCGCTGCTAACCCGGCGCGGAAAGCCTGGATTCGTGGTCGTCGACATGCCCGATCTGGACGAGTTCGGGCCGACGCCCGATATCTGGCTCCCCGACCGTCCGCTCTATCTACTCGACGAGGTCGACCGAGGGGACGACCTGCGGAACTGGAGCCCGGAGGAGGCACTGCCAGCGCTGGCCGAGCGGGGGCGTACTCCCCTGACGACCAGCGAGGGGATCAGTTGGCTGCTGCAATCACCCGAGTTCCTGGAGCCGAATCACTGCTTCATGTGCATCGCGTCGCGCAAGCCGAAGGCTAAGCCGGGGACGTACGACGCGCGTACCCCCGCAATCTGGATCAGTGGCGGCACCGGCCGAGATGGCGCGGCTCGCCGTGATGCGCCCAAGGTCGGATGGTGCTGGTGGCGCAATCGACACACGTGGCTGGGGTTCGCCTCAGCCAAGGGCCGGTACGCGACCGCCTGACGTCCCCACTACGCCCGGAAACTACTACCGCGATCGACCAACTCGTCCTCAAGCAGCCGAATGGCCTTCGGTCCGACGCCGTGCAGGTCGGCAACCTGACGACGCGTACGCCGGGTCAGGTCGTCCAATGAGGTGATTCCTGCGCCGAGCAGGGCGCGGGTCGCCGGTCTACCGATCGCCGTCGGGAGGTCGCCCGATCCGGAATCAGCGCGATCGGCATGGGCGAGTCCGTCGGCCACGCGGCGCGGCGCCCGGTAGAACCAGGCCCGCCGTACCCAATGGTTGAGTGCCATCCCGTTGATATCGGCCAACGGAACCCGAACTCCGACGACCGAGGCGCCGCGCGTCACCGTCGCAGCTGCGGTGTACGTCGTCACGATTTCTTCGGCCTCTGCCGTCGTCACGCTGAGCTGCACCTGGCCATCCGTGGTCACCGCCGCGAATCTCTTGCCGCGCACCGCGAACGTCGACATCCCCTTCTGGGTGCCTTCCTCCACCTCCGGAAGCGCGAGCGCCGCCTTACGCACCTGAGCACGAGTCGTCATGGCATCAGGAAAGCAGACTCCCCACTCCCGGACTTAACTGCGTTACGTACCTCTTGACTGGGAAATTTCCCGGTCAAGGGCACCTAACGCAGTTAGTTCCCTGGGTACGCCGACAGCCCGGCCCCCGCGAACGGGAACCGGGCTGTCGATGGTCTCGATGAACTCGACCGGCGAAACGTCAGCTTTCGTCGGAGGAGCCGGCGTCAGCCGACTCACCCTCGGAGCCACCGTCGTTGTCACGACGACGGCCACGGCCGCCGCGGCGACGGCGACGTGGGCGCTCGCTGCTCTCGTCAGACTCCACCGGCGAGCTGGTCTCGGCCGGGGTCTCGACAGGCTCGACCGGCGAGGTGGCCTCGACCGGCGAGGTGGCCTCGACCGGCGAAGTGGGCTCGACCGGCGAGGTGGTCTCGACCGGAGCGGTCTCGGCCGGAGCCGCGGCCTTGTCCTCGACGACGGCCAGCGACAGCTTGCCGCGCGGGTCGACCTCCTTGAGCTCGACCTGGACCTTCTGGCCAACGGCCAGGACGTCCTCGACGGCATCGATACGCTTGCCGCCGACCAACTTGCGCACCTCAGAGATGTGCAACAAGCCGTCCTTGCCGGGGAGCAACGACACGAAGGCACCGAAGGTGGTGGTCTTCACGACCGTGCCGAGGAAGCGTTCGCCAACCTCAGGCATCGTCGGGTTGGCGATCGCGTTGACCGCAGCCCGAGCCGCCTCGGCCGAGGGGCCGTCGGTCGCACCGATGTAGACCGTGCCGTCATCCTCGATCGAGATGTCCGCGCCGGTGTCTTCCTGGATCTGGTTGATCATCTTGCCCTTTGGCCCGATGACCTCACCGATCTTGTCGACCGGAACCTTGACGGCGATAACCCGCGGGGCGTGCGGGTTCATCTCGTCCGGTCCGTCGATGGCCTCGTTCATGACGTCCAAGATGTGCAGACGCGCGTCGTAGGCCTGGGTCAGCGCCTTGCCGAGCTCTTCGGCGGGGATGCCGTCGAGCTTGGTGTCGAGCTGGATCGCGGTCACGAAGTCCTTGGTGCCGGCGACCTTGAAGTCCATGTCACCAAAGGCGTCTTCGGCACCGAGGATGTCGGTCAGCGCGAGGTACTCGGTTTTGCCATCGACCTGAGCCGACACCAGGCCCATCGCGATACCCGCAACCGGCGCGCGCAGCGGCACACCAGCGTTCAGCAGTGCCAGCGTTGAGGCACACACCGAACCCATCGAGGTCGAACCGTTGGAGCTAAGCGCCTCGGAGACCTGACGGATGGCGTACGGGAATTCCTCACGTGTCGGCAGCACCGGCATGAGCGCACGCTCGGCGAGCGCACCGTGGCCGATTTCGCGACGCTTCGGGCTTCCGACCCGGCCGGTTTCACCGGTGGAGTAGGGCGGGAAGTTGTAGTTGTGCATGTAGCGCTTGCGCGTCACCGGCGACAACGTGTCCAGCTGCTGCTCCATGCGGAGCATGTTGAGCGTCGTGACACCCATGATCTGGGTCTCGCCTCGCTCGAACAACGAGGAACCGTGCACCCGCGGGAGCACCTCAACCTCGGCCGACAGGGCACGAATGTCCTTGGGTCCACGGCCATCGATACGCACCTGCTCGCGCAGGATGCGCTCGCGCACCAGGTTCTTCTGGACGCTGCGGTAGGCGGCGGAAACTTCCTTCTCCCGGCCCGCAAAGTCCTTGCCTTCGCCAGCGAGCTCAGCCTTGAGCTCTTCCTTGTACGCGTCGAGCTGGCCTTCACGGTCCTGCTTGTCAGCAATGGACAGCAACTCACGCAGCTTGGCTTCGGCAGCCTTCTCGACTGCGGCCAAAGCGTCGTCTTCGTAATCGAGGAAGAGCGGGAACTCCTGGACTTCCTTGGCAGCCTGCGAAGCCAGCTCCTGCTGGGCCTCGCACAGGGTGCGGATGAAGCCCTTAGCGGCCTCAAGACCCTGGGCGACGACCTCTTCGGTCGGGGCCTGCTTGCCCTGGTTTTTGACCAGGTCCCAGGTGGCGTCCGTGGACTCCGCCTCCACCATCATGATGGCGACATCGTCCTCGACGATGCGACCGGCGACGACCATGTCGAAGGTCGAGCGCGCGGAGTCGGAGAAGTTCGGGAACGCGACCCACTGGCCATCGATCAGGGAGACACGCGTCGCACCAATCGGTCCGCTAAACGGCAGACCCGAGATCTGGGTCGCCGCGGACGCGCCGTTGATCGCCAGGACGTCGTACTGGTGATCTGGATCCAACGTGAGCACGGTGATGACGACCTGGACCTCGTTGCGCAGACCCTTGACGAACGCGGGGCGCAGCGGCCGGTCAATCAGACGGCAGGTCAGGATCGCGTCGGTCGAGGGGCGTCCCTCGCGGCGGAAGAAGCTGCCGGGGATCTTGCCCGCGGCGTACATCCGCTCTTCGACGTCAACCGTCAGCGGGAAGAAGTCAAAACCCTCGCGCGGGTGTTTGCCCGCCGCGGTGGTCGACAGCAAAGTGGTCTCTCCATCGAGCGACGCCACGACAGCGCCACCCGCCTGTTGTGCAAGACGGCCGGTCTCAAACCGGACCGTGCGCTTGCCGAAGCTTCCGTTGTCGAGGATGGCTTCGGTAGCAGTGATTTCTGGACCCTCCATGGGTCCTCCTGTTCTCTCTTCGTGCATCACTCGCGGATCGTCGTTGCCCGTGAGTGTTTTCTTCGTGTTCATGGACCCTCACCGAGGGCCCACCTACGCCACGAGGCGGCTACCTCAATGAGGTAACCGCCTCGATGTGCGTGAGTCTCAGCGTCGCAGACCCAGACGCTTGATCAGCGAGCGGTAGCGCTCAACGTCAACCGACTCCACGTAGCGCAGGAGGCGCTTACGCTGGCCGACCAGGAGCAGCAGGCCACGCCGGCTGTGGTGGTCGTGCGGGTGCTGACGCGAGTGCTCGGTGAGGTCAGTGATCCGCTGGGTTAGCATCGCGACCTGCACCTCGGGCGAGCCGGTGTCGCCCTCGTTGGTGCCGTACTCGGCGATGATCTTCTGCTTGGTCGCAGTGTCAAGAGGCATAGTGTTGGGGCTACTCCGTTTCTACTGATCGTTGCGCGGTGCACCTGGGCTTGTTCACCAGGGCGCTCTGGATCCGCGGCCGTCGTACGGCGGGCCCCACGGTATCAGCGGCAGGCCGTCGCACCCTAATCGTCGGGCGTGGTCACCCAGCGCTGGATCACTCAGCGCTGGCGCAGCACGTCCCAGATCGTGCGGGCCGCGGGCGCCGCATAGGTCGAGCCGGTCCCCGACTCGGTGATCATCGTGAGGACGACGTACTGCGCTCCCGATGAGGTTTTGGGTCCATACGAGGCGAACCACGACGTGGCCTCCTGCCCAAAGACCTCGGCGGTGCCCGTCTTGCCGGACACTGGGTAGTCCTTGAGCGGAAAACCGGAAAAGGCGTCCTTCGCGGTGCCGGTACGCGTCACGTCGGCTAGTCCGCTCCGCAAGGTGGCCAGGGAGTTTGCCGGGAAGGCAACGGTGCCAGCCCGCTCCTGAGCAACTGGACGACGTCCCGCTCCCCCAGGCTGCTGGGACGCCGCGGCGACTCTCGGCGCCCAGAGGGTGCCGCCATTGGCGACGGCGGCATAGGCGCTCGCCATCTGTAGCGGTGTGGCGGCCACGTCGCCTTGCCCGATCGCGAAGTTCACCGCATCGCCAGCCCGGTAGACGTTCCCGCTGACGCAGTTTTCCCGAGCCACCTTGGTGAGATAGGCCGCACGCTTGCGGTCCTTGAGTTCGGGATAGCCGCGCTTGGCCCGGTCACAGGTCGAGGTCTTGGTCGCTTCCCAGTTCCGTTGCTTCCAGGACCGATCCGGGATGCGCCCGTCGGATTCGCCTGGGAGATCTACCCCACTCGGCGTACCCAATCCGAACGAGCGAGCCGTCGAGGCGAACGGATCCGGCGCATTCGTGGGCGCGTTGAGTCCGCCCGCCTTCTTCCAGGACTCGAATGCCCACCGGTAGAACACGGTGTCGCATGACACTTCCAGCGCGCGCCGCATCGAGACCGGCCCGAAGGCCACGGATTCGTAGTTGCGGAAGACTCGGTCACCCACTTTGACGTTCGCTGAACAGTCGTAGGGTCCCTTGGCATCGTGGCCCTGAGACATGGCCGCCGGCACCGAGATGGCCTTGAATGTTGACGCGGGCGCGGTGGCGAATTCAGTGACCCGATTGCGCAGCGGGGCGCCGGACGCGGCGCTGGTGAGTCGGACGTACTCCTTGTTCGTGACGCCACCTGCCCACACGCCGGGGTCGTAGGTCGGAGCCGACGCCATCGCCTTCACTGCGCCGCTGGACGCATCGAGGACGACGACGGCACCCGCGCGGCCGGGATTGCCGTCAGCGCGAGCCCGGCGAAGGGTGGATCCCAGCACCTTCTCAGACGCCTCTTGCACGGTCGGGTCAAGGTGGGTGACGACATCACGTCCGGGTACGGGGTCTTTTTGGGAAACCTGCCGATCAGGAAATCCGCGCGCGTCAACGGACACCGTGGTGCGACCGGGCGTGCCCCGCAGCAGGTCGTCGTAGTGCTGCTCCAGGCCACCCCTGCCCACGACATCCCGCGTGGTCAACGTCGAATTGCGTTGGAGGTCTTCACGATTCGCGCCGGTGAGGTGGCCGAGAAGGTGCGCCGCGTTGATGACTCCCTTCTCGGGGTACGCCCGCCGCGGCTCCGCACGAACCCCCAGCCCAGGGAACTCCTCAGGTCGTTCGAGGAGCGGAAGCGCCCGGTCGAGCGGCACATCGGCGGCGATCGGGATGGGCTCAAAGGGCTGCCCGCTGAAACATTGCGGTGCCCGCGGTGCCCCTTCTGCGCCGCACACCTTAGTGCGCGCGATGAGTTCTTCTGGGGTGCGATCGACCAGCGGCGCCACCCGACGAAGAAGGCCCGCGCCACCGTCCTCGCGGTCGGCCACCTCCCTGGGGTCCAGCGTGAGGACAGTCGTCGAAGAGTTCGCGGCGAGCGGGGTGCCATCCGCGGCAAGGATGCGTCCGCGCAGCGCCGGGTCGATGATTGTTCGGGTGGCCTGTTGTTGGGCCTGCTGCGCAAGGTCGTCACCGCGCACCACTTGGAGTTGCACGAGTCGGCCGAGCATGGCCAGCACCAGCGCCACCGCTAACGCGCCAAGGATAGCCAGGCGCACCCCACTACGTCCCGCTTTCATGCCCTGCCCCGGTGCACTAGCCGCTGCTCGTGATGCAGAAGCGCAGGCACCACTGCCGTCCCAATGGCCGTGGTGGCCAGGACGCCGAGAAGTGCAGCAATCAGGTCGATCGGTCTGCCCTCGACCGCGCTGGCGATCACGCTCACGCCTTGGACGGTGAGTGCTGCCGCGCATACAGCGAGCGCGGGAAGCGCGGGCGAATGCCGCCAATGCCGGTGCAGGGCGCCCGCTAGGAGTCCCGCGGCGGCATAGGTCAACGCGCTCAGCCCAAAGGTGCCCGTACCAGGCGGAATCAGATCGGTCAGCCACCCCGCAGCCAACCCCAGTAGCGCGCCGGTGGTTCGCCCGCCGCACAAGCCACCCGCCACGATCACCGGCACCAGGAGGTCAGGTTCGACAGGTGCGAACCGGGGAACCACCACGGCGGCCAAGAGCGCGCCGAGCACCAGCAGCACTGCCCGCACCACGGTGAGCCTTGAGGGCACCAGGCGGCTCATCGGGTACCTGTTCCCGTCGCGGCTGGGCGCGGCAGGGTGCGCTCGACAGGCTGGACGACGGCCACGACATCGAGTGCTGAGGTGTCCACGACGGGGCGAACCCGTGCGGTACGCCCGAGCTGACCACGGTCCGGGTCGACCCCAGTCACTCGGCCGAGGACCACGTCTCGCACGTAGGGCCGCTCGCCGATGCTGCCCAGGGTGCGCACCGTATCCCCGGTGCGCACATCGCCATCCGCGACGAACGACAAGGTGAGTTCACCAGCGGTCCGGCGCGGTACGGCCGGCGGAGGCGTGGCGACCAAGGACCCCATCGATCCGCTGCGCTCCACCCGCGCGCCGACCACGGCGCCGGGAGAGGTCAGGACTTCGACATCAGTGCTGTTCGCGCGCACCGTGACCGTGCGACCGACCAGGCCCTGTGCGGCCACGACAGTCTGCTGATCGGTGATGCCGTCGCGCGCGCCGACATCGATCGTGACGCGTTGAGACCCGCCAGCGGCTCCGGGCGGGGTGAAGGCCACCACGCGCGCAGGGATGACCTGCCGATCGGCGACCGCCGCTGAGCCCAGGAGCCGACGAAGATCGTCCCGTACGGACCGTCGGTCGCCATGCTCGGTCAACGCTCGTCGCGCTTGATCCCGCTGCGCCCGTAGCTTTTTGGTGTCGCCACGCGCGCTCAAAGTCAGCCGTTCTTGGATCGGTTCGACGACAGTGGCCGCCCCCTCGCGGACCGCATCCCCCGCACGGGGAACGACCGTGTCCACACCCCATGCAAACACCGACACCACGACCCCACCGATCACCAATCGGCGGCGGCTGCGCTGGCTCAGGGGCACGAATAATCCTCAGTCAGTAGCGCTTGGTGTCGACCAGAACGTGCTGCAGTGCGCCGAAATCCTCGACGCACTGCCCCGCCCCGCGGGCCACGGAGCGCAGTGGGTCCTCGGCGGTCCGCACCGGTACGCCCAGCTCGTGCCGCATCCGCTCAGCAAGGCCACGCAGTTGTGCACCGCCGCCGGTCAACACGATTCCTTGGTCGAGGACGTCGCCCGCGAGTTCCGGCGGACACACATCGAGCGTGGCCCGGACCAGCTCGCAAACGGCCAGCAAGGGGCCATCAATGGCTCGGCGAACCTCGGTTGAGGTCACGGTCACCGTCTTGGGCAAGCCGCTGATGAGGTCGCGTCCCCGCACCCGCATCGACGCTTCCTCACGCATGGGGAACGCGGACCCGACCTGGACTTTGATGTCTTCGGCGCTGCGCTCCCCCAGGAGGAGCGCGTACTCGCTCTTGACGTGCGCCACGATGGCTTCGTCGATCTCATCGCCACCGACTCGTACGGACCGGGCACTGACAATCCCGCCCAGACTGAGTACGGCGACATCGCTCGTGCCGCCGCCGATATCGACCACCATGCAGCCCGTCGTGCCCTCGATCGGCAAGTCCGCGCCCAGCGCGGCGGCGACAGCCTCCTCCACGACGAACACCTTGCGCGCTCCGGCTCTGGTCGCGGCATCCTCCAACGCGCGCCGTTCGACGCCGGTGACCTCGCTTGGTACGCACACCACCATCCGTGGACGCACCAGCCGGGATGGCCGCACCTGGCCGACGAAGTAGCGCAGCATGCGCTCGGCGATTTCACCGTCGTCGATCACGCCGTGCTGCAACGGCCGCACGACCTGCACGTGTCCTGGCGTCCGGCCAAGCATCTCTTTGGCTCGGGTCCCAGCGGCCAGCAGCCGGCCGGTACCCACCTCGAGCGCAACGATGGATGGCTCATCGAGGACGACACCTGCGCCGCGCTCGTAGATGAGGGTGTTGGCGGTACCCAAGTCGATCGCCAGATCGCGTCCGATGCCCTTTCCCGCCACTCGGCGATCGTAGTTGCTTGCCTGGGGTGCCACGTGGGGCGGTACGGGATTGCTGGCACCCTTGGGACATGACCGCCGACGAGCCAACCGGACCGAGCCTTCGTCAGGATTACGATGCCGCGGTCGCCGCATACGTCGAGGCAGGCGGCAGCGAATCAGTTCAACGCGTCATCACCGCAGTCCACGCGGTTCACCGGCGGCTGTCGCGCTGGTACGACGACCAGTTGGCTGATCTCGGGCTAAGCGCCGGCGAATGGGCGGTCATCTCCCACATGGCCATGCACCGGGCCGGCGAGATCGTCACCCCGAGCCATCTGTCTCAGGTGCTCTCGATCGCCCCGTCCTCGATGACCCACCGCCTGGACCGGATGGCCGAGCGCGGGCTCATCGAGCGCGTACCCGATGAAGTCAACCGCACTCGGATCCTGATCACCCTCACCGACGACGGGCGCCAACTCTTCCGCGACGTCATTCAGCAGTCGGATGTGATGGAAGGCAATGTCCTCGGACAGTTCAGCGAGAAACAACGCACCGACCTGGCCGACCTACTGGAGCGCGCGGTGAGCGGCTTGGACGACGCGCTCTCGCGCTAATCGGCTTCAGCTCTCGGGAAACCAGATCCCGATCTCACGCGCTGCCGACTCCGCTGAGTCAGAGCCGTGCACGATGTTCTGCTGCACCTTCAGGCCCCAGTCGCGGCCAAGGTCCCCACGGATCGATCCGGGTGCTGCCTCGGTCGGGTTGGTCGCGCCAGCCAGCGCGCGGAAGCCCGCGATGCAGCCGTGGCCCTCGATCACCGCGAAGGTGGCCGGACCGGAGGACATGAACTCCACCAGGGGCTCGTAGAACGGCTTGCCTTCGTGCTCGGCGTAATGCTGGGCCAGGCGCTCACGGTCAGGGGTGCGTACGGCCAACTCGACCACGGTGTAACCCTTGGCTTCGATGCGGCGCAGCACCTCTCCGGTGAGCCCGCGGCGATAGCCGTCCGGCTTCACGATCACCAGGGAACGCTCAATCTGCTCAGTCACATTCGTCAGCCTATCCTCAGGCCACGGTCGCTACACAGGCGGCGCGGCAGCGTCGACGACACCGAAGGCCAGTAGTCCGAACAACACCAGCGCCAAGATCACCCGGTAGATCACGAACACCTTGAAGTCGTGATTGGAGATGTACTGCATGAGCCAAGAGATCACGGCATAGCCGATGACAAACGCGATGACCGTGGCGATGAGGATCGGGCCCCATTCGGGGTTCGGATCGTCCTCGGCGACCTTGATCACCTTGAAGAATCCAGATGCCAGCACGGCCGGGATCGCCAGGAGGAACGAGTAGCGAGCGGCGGCCTCGCGGGTGAAGCCCATGAACAGACCACCGGCGATGGTGCCGCCTGAACGAGAGACACCTGGGATCAGCGCGCAAGCCTGCCAGAAACCGAACGCGATGCCGGACTTCGTATCAAGCTGAGTGAGTTCTTTGGTCTGCTTGGCTCGCATATCGGCCGCCGCGATCACGATCGCGAAGATGAGCAGCATGGACGCGGTGATCCACAGGTTGCGCAGCGTCGAGTCGATCCAGTCTTGGAATAGCAAGCCAAGGATGGCGATGGGCAGGGTTCCCGCGATGACCAACCAGCCCATGCGGGCGTCGGGGTCGCTGCGGTCGACCTTCCCCACCAGCGACAACGACCATTGCTTGATGATCCTGGTGATGTCGCGCCAGAAGTAGACCAACACAGCCGCCTCAGTACCGAGCTGGTTGATGGCCGTAAACGCTGAGCCGCCGCCGTCCGAGTCAAAGAACAGTCGCGCGACGACCAACTGGTGCGCCGACGATGAGATCGGCAAAAATTCAGTGAGGCCCTGGACGATGCCAAGGACAATGGCCTCCAGCCAACTCATGCGGTACTTCCGTTCGTGTCGTGAAATTGAGCGGTGAGGGCGTCCATCTTGTCTCCCTGCACCAGGGCGGTGATCCACAGGGCGAGGAAGATGGCACCGATCACCAGCATGGTCAGCTCGACGAAGGACGCGGCGAGCACGAAGAACTGCAGCACCCAACCGACCGTCACTCCCCACGGTCTGCGCAGCAGCCCGGAGGTCAGGAAGGCGACGACAGCCAGGACGCACCCGATCACGAGGTATGCCACCGCCGGCTCACCCGGGGTGTCTCGCCGCACTGCCCACGCGACGAGAGCCACGAAGAAAAAGACGAAGGCCTCCCCGACGAGGACAACTGCCACCAGACGGCGAAACATCTTCTCCCCGACGCCGTACCACCGCAGTCCGCCGATCACGAGCTTTCGGCCCCGTCGCCGCCCGCCCCCACCAGCAAGCGGACCTCAGCCGCGGTGACCACCGAGCCGGTCGCGAGGACGCCACCACCGACGCCACCGTCATCGGCGAGTGCCGCTGCCTGATCGAGGGCGTCCGGCAGGTCGCGGATCACCGTGACCCGGTCCTCCCCGAAAATCTCCTCGGCGAGTTTTCCGAGTTCGGTGGGCGACATCGCCCGGGCGGAGGTCGTGCGGCTAATCACCACATGGTCGAGCATGGGTTCCAGGGCTTCCAGGATCGCGTCAGCGTCTTTGTCCTGCAGGATCGCCACCAGGCCCACCAGTTTGGTGAAGGTGAACGAGTCGTTCAGCGCCTCGCGCAGCGCCTGCGCCCCTGCAAGATTGTGCGCCGCGTCGACCAAGACCGTCGGTGAGCGCCGCACAATCTCCAGCCGTCCTGGAGACGTCACCTCGGCGAGACCTGTCGTCACAATCTCGGTCTCGAGCGGTTGCTCGCCACCGCCCAGAAAGGCTTCCACCGCCGCGACGGCGATGGACGCGTTCAGCGCCTGATGCTCCCCATAGAGCGGAAGGAAGAGGTCGGGATAGATCGCCGCCAAGCCCTGGATGGAAACCTGTTGGCCGCCGACCGCAGGTTCACGCTCGTTGAGGCTGAAGTCTTGGTCGATGCGGCGTACGCTCGCGCCGACTTCCTCGACGCGCTCAGCGATAAGTTCGTCGACTTCGGGCTCCTGCCGGGCCACGACGGCAATCGTGCCGGGCTTGATGATGCCGCGCTTTTCGGACGCGATGAGCTCCAGGGTGTCCCCAAGAAGTCGGGTGTGGTCGATGGCAATCGGGGCGAGGACCGCAACCGTCGCGTCGGCGACGTTGGTGGCATCCCAGCGCCCACCAAGGCCGACCTCGATGATGGCGACATCAATCGGTGCGTCGGCGAAGGCTGCATAGGCCACGACGGTCAACACCTCGAAGTACGTCATCGGAGGACCGTCGGCAGCCACCGATTCGGCGTCGACAATCTCGATGAATGGGGCGATGTCATCCCAGGTGGCAATGAATCGCTCTCGCGAAATCAGGTTGCCATTCAACGAGATTCGCTCGCGCAAGTCGTGCAGATGAGGGCTGGTGAACCGTCCGGTCGAGAGACCTGCCTCGCGCAGCAGCCGCTCGATGATGCGGGCTGTCGAGGTTTTCCCGTTGGTGCCTGTGATGTGGATGACGGGGAATGCCTTCTGCGGGTCGCCCAACAACTCCATCGCGCGCGCGACGCGATGCAGGCTTGGCTCCGGCATGTGTTCCGGGGTGCGGGCAAGGATGGCGTCCTCAATCTCGCGCATCCTGCGGTGTTGCTCGACCTGACGGGCGGCCTCACGCTGAGCGTCGTCCGGGCGCGGACTCACACCTCACCCCGCTCATCGACCGGTGCATCTGTCGGTGTGATCTCGCGACTTACGACGATGTTGTCGGGCATACCCGACCCGCCTTCCTGGACTTCAAGGTGCTCGAACCCATGATGGGTGTAGAAAGCAGCCGCGTGCTCGTTGCCATCCAGATAGGACAGTCGTAGTTGCGTGTGCTGTTGAGCTGCCACGCGGTGGATCGCGGCCCGCATCAGCGCACCGCCGACGCCGCAGCCCTGGTATTCGGGCAAGACGTAGAGCTTCCACATCCAGGCGTGGTCGTCGTGGACGCCAAGCTCAGACATCCCCACCACCTCGCCGTTAACTTCGGCGACCGTGACCCGCCCCTTCCGTATGGCCGGAATGATGGCTTCCTGAGTCCACCACTTGGCCAAGCCCATCGCGACGTACTCATCGCCTGCGATAGGGCCGAATGTCACCGGCCAGGTTCGATGTCCAACATCAACAACGGCGACGAGGTCGTCGCCGTCGGCCTCTCGAGTGAGGACAGAGGTGTTAGTGCTCACGGCTTGCCTTCTGAAGTGCGATCGTCACGGTCCGTCCGTCGCCCACCGTTGCTGTCACGCCCTCAAGCTCATGACCCGTCCCAGCGGCTCCGAACTGCACAGCCAGGGTCTCATTCATGATCAGGTGCTGGTGCGCCGCAGCCGCCTGCCAGACCTCGTCATCACCGACGAGGCTTAAGGAGATCCGGTCGCTGACCGCCAATCCGGCGCTGCGACGGGCGTCTTGGACCGCACGCACGATGTCACGTGCGAGGCCTTCGCGCGCGAGTTCGTCCGTCACGTGGGTGTCGAGGACAACAAAGCCCCCACCGGGCAACATCTGCACGGCTCGATGCGCGTCGTCACTGCCCTGAGCGACCACCGTCTCCAGGGTGAACTCGCCAGAATTGAGGACGAGGCCTCCGGCAGTAACGGTGCCGTCGGCTGCAACAGACCAATCTCCAGACTTCGAGCCCTTGATCGCCAGTTGCACATCCTTGCCAAGGCGTGGTCCGGCCGCTCGGGCGTTGACCACCAGACGCTGCTCGACCCCGAATTGATCGGCGGTCGGGTCGGCAAGGTCCACCACGCGTACTTCACGCACGTTGACTTCGTCGGCGATCAACGCCGAATAGCCTTCGAGCGCTTGCGGATCCGTGGTCACCACGGTCAACGATGCCAAGGGCAGTCGAACCCGCAACTGCTGGCCCTTGCGAAGCGCCAGGGTGGTCGAGCAGACCGCACGCACCTCGTCCATTGCGGCAACCAGGGCATCATCGGCCGGAAGATCGGCGGCCTCCGGCCAGTCGGCAAGGTGGACCGATCGTGCCCCGGTCAGCCCCCGCCAAATCTCCTCGGAGGTGAACGGCAACAACGGCGCCGCCACTCGCGTCAGCACTTCCAACACCGTGTAGAGGGTGTTGAAGGCTCCCTCGCTTGTCCCGCTGGTTGAGCTTGTCCCGCTGGACCAGAACCGCTCCCGAGACCTGCGGATGTACCAGTTCGTCAACACCTCGACGAAGGTCTGCACGCTGTCGCAGGCTCCAGAGATGTCGTAGGCATCCAGTCGTGCCTGCAGATCGGTGACCAGGTCGTGCGTCTTCGCGAGGATGTAGCGATCCAACGGATCCGTCGCTGCCGTCGACCAGTTCGCCTCGTACCCATCGGCATTCGCGTACAGACTGAAGAAATACCAACTGCTCCACAGCGGGATCACGACCTGGCGCACGCCCTGGCGGATACCGTCCTCGGTGACCGACAGGTTCCCGCCGCGAAGGATTGGGCTCTGCATGAGGAACCACCGCATGGCGTCGGCGCCATCCCGGTCAAACACCTCTGACACGTCCGGGTAGTTCCGCAGCGACTTGCTCATCTTTTCGCCATCAGAACCCAGCACGATGCCGTGGCAGATGACGCTCTTGAAAGCCGGCCGGTCGAAGAGTGCAGCGGCGAGGATGTGCAGCGTGTAGAACCAGCCGCGGGTTTGGCCGATGTACTCGACGATGAAGTCGGCCGGGTAGTGGTGCTCGAACCAGTCCGAGTTCTCGAACGGGTAGTGCACCTGGCCATACGGCATAGATCCCGAGTCGAACCACACGTCAAGCACGTCCTCGACGCGGCGCATCGTGGACTTCCCCGTGGGGTCATCGGGGTTGGGCCGAGTCAGGTCATCGACGTACGGGCGGTGCAGATTGGGCTCGCCGTCCGGACCCACGGGGAGTCTGCCGAAGTCTCGCTCGATGTCAGCAAAAGAACCGTAGACATCCATCCGTGGATAGGCGGGGTCATCCGAGGTCCACACTGGAACAGGGCTGCCCCAGAACCGGTTTCGCGTGATCGACCAGTCCCTGGCGTTTGCGAGCCACTTACCGAACTGTCCGTCCTTCACGTTGCCCGGCACCCACGTGATCTCGGAGTTGGTGCGCAGCATCGTCTCCTTGATCTTGGTGACCGCCACGAACCAGGAGCTCACTCCCTTGTAGATCAACGGGTTTCGGCAGCGCCAGCAGTGCGGGTAGGAGTGGTCATAGGACTCCCGCTTCAGCAGGACCGTGCCGGGGGTTACCGAACCAACGCCGACCGAATCAACGCCGGTCGAGGCACTAACCCCATCAACGCCGGTCGAGGCACTAACCCCATCAACGCCGGTCGAGTAGGCCGAGGCGCTAGCCGAGGCCGTATCGAGACCAACACGGGTAGCGGCCTTGAGGTGGTCGATGATGTGGGGGTTGGCGTCGAAAACCAACATGCCCTCGTACTCCCCGACTGGGGCGGTGAATCGCCCGTCGGGGCCGACGGGCATGACGGCCTCGATGTTCTCCCGCGTGGTCACGACATGGTCGTCCTCACCGAAGGCGCCCGCGGTATGCACCAAACCGGTTCCGTCGGTCGTCGTGACGAAGTCTCCCTCGACGACGCGGAAGGCGTTCTCGTGGCCCGTGTAGTAGGAGAACGGCGGGTCGTACGTCGTCTCTAAGAGGTCAGAACCCTTGAGCCGCTGGACGATTCGCTCAGACCAGTCTGCCTTCGGGTCGCCAAAGAGTTCCCGGGCATATTTCCCGACGAGGGCCTCAGCGAGGACATACCGCTCGGTCGTGCCCGTCAGGAGGTCCGACTCGACGACGACATAGTCGATGTCGGTGCCGACCACAATCGCGAGGTTCGAGGGCAGCGTCCACGGGGTGGTGGTCCACACCAGCAGGAGCGCACCATCGACAACCCCGCTCGTCGCGCGCAATCCGACAGTGACGGCCGGGTCTTGGCGCATCTGATAGACGTCTTCGTCCATCCGGAGCTCATGGTTCGACAGTGGAGTCTCGTCGTTCCAGCAATAGGGCAGCACCCGGAAGCCTTCGTAGACCAGGCCCTTGTCATAGAGGCTCTTGAAGACCCAGAGCACGGACTCCATGAACGTGGAATCCAGTGTCTTGTAGTCGTTCTCGAAGTCGACCCACCGGCCCATACGCCGGACGTATGACTGCCACTCGTCGGTATATCGCAACACAGACTCACGCGCGGCAGCATTGAACGTGTCGACGCCCATCTCGACAATCTCGTCTTTGGTCTTCAGACCGAGCTGGCGCATCGCTTCGAGCTCAGCCGGGAGGCCATGGGTGTCCCACCCGAAGCGTCGCTCGACCCGCTTGCCGCGCATCGTCATGTAGCGCGGCACAACGTCCTTGGCGTATCCGGTCAGGAGGTGGCCGTAGTGCGGCAGACCATTGGCAAAGGGCGGGCCGTCGTAAAAAACGAACTCGTTGTCGCCATCGGTGCCGGCGTCGCGCCGCTCCACCGATGCGCGGAAGGTGTCGTCCTGATCCCAGTACGCCAACACCGACTCTTCGATACGCGGCAGGTCAGGGGTCTGTGGCACGCCAAAGGCGGCGCCCGAGCCATTATCGCCGGTCGAGCCGTTATCGACGGTCGAGCCGTTATCGCCGGTCGAGCCGTTATCGCCGGTCGAGCTTGTCGAGACCTTGGGATAGGCCATCGGTGGTACTTCCTCGCGTCGATCCTCTACGAGGACGGCACACCCGGGAATCCGGGCGGCACCGCGGTACCACCTCGCTTGCCGCGCTGATGCGGCCACTCGCTCCTGAGCTGTGACGGGCTCGTCCCGTCCGGTTCTACTAGGGCCAAAGGACCCGTTCTTCCGGAGGCTCGCCGCTGATGACGGCTCACACGCCTATGTCCCCATAGTACGGCGCCGCACTCTCACTCCGAAACCGAGAATGTCTGTCCCCTTGGAGAGGGAAAGAACCTCCTGTGGAAACCGGCACTGGCGCGACCGACCTCTGATGCTGACTGCATGGATGCCCGACTCGTACTGCTCGAACTCGGCGGGGTTGCACGCTTCGCCGACCTCGTGCGCCGAGTCGGACGCCACGCCGTAGAACAGGCCGTCGCGAGCGGGCTCATCGAACGCCTCCGTCACGGCATCTACGTCCTCCCCGAACTGGGCGAGCAGCAGCGCGTGGCGTACGCGATCAGCGGCCACCTGTCGCACCTGTCCGCGGCCACCCACTGGGGATGGTCCCTCAAGCAAGCCCCCAGGCAGGTCAACGTGACGGTTCCACGCCATCGCAAGGTGCGTCAGCGTCCCGCCCGCACCCATATTTGGTATCGCGACTGCTCCGCCCACGATCTCGTGGACGGAGTGACCGAACCCTTGAGGACGGTGATCGACTGTGCCCGCGACCTTGAACTCGACGAGGCGCTGTGCGTCGCCGACTCGGCGCTTCGCTCCGGCGATGTCACCGCCCGCGAACTCGCTCAGGCGAGCGACCTCCTGCGCGGACCAGGGAGTCGTAAAGCTCGTCGTGTCGCCCTTCTCGCAAGTGATAGCTCCGCCAATCCATTGGAGTCGACCCTGCGAGCCATCTGTGCCGGCATCCCTGGTCTGAACGTTCTGCCGCAGGTCTTGATCCGAGAGTTCGAAGGCAATGCGCGGGTTGACCTCGCCGACGAATCGCTCCGCCTCGTGCTGGAGGCCGAGGGCTACGAAACTCACGGGACTCGCCGAGGGTTCGACGCCGACTGCCGACGCTATACCGTGCTGGCCGCATCAGGCTGGCTAGTTCTGCGGTTCACCTGGACTCAGGTGATGTTCGAACCTGACTGGGTTGCCTCCCGCATCCGTGAGGCCATCGCCCTCCAACGGCTGCGAGTCGACAGGCACAACCCAGCACGACGGAGAGCATCGCTCTGATCTGCCCCGGTGTGCCAGTCGATATGCAGGGAAATCTGCCTACCTCACCTATCGGTAACGAGGGTGTCCGCAGTCAGGTTCGGCACGGCATGATGAACCTCATGACTTCGGTGCCTGCCCCCACACTTCCCGACGGCCGCCTCGTCACCGACGCCGACGTCGCGCTGGCCTATGCCACTGACGCCAGCCTGGGCTCGGCCGCGCCAGACAACTTCCTGGTCGTACGTGCCCGCGACCGCGACGATGTCGTCGCCGTGCTGGAGCATGCGCAGGCCCACCGCATTCCGGTCGTGCCACAGGGCGCCCGTACCTCACTGTGCGGGGCGGCGGGCGCGCTGCAAGACGGCATCGTGCTCAATGTCGAGTCACTCAAGTCCGTTGAGGTCATCGCTGACGAGAAGTACGCCGTCGTCGGCCCCGGAGTCATTAACGCCGACCTCAAGAAGGCCGTCGCTGAGTACGGCCTGGCCTACCCGCCTGATCCCGCGTCTGGGCCGATGAGCACGATCGGCGGCAATATCGCCACCAACGCAGGCGGCTTGTGTTGTGTGAAGTACGGCGTCACGGGCGACTATGTGAAAGGCCTCGAGGTCGTCCTGCCCGGCGGCGAGATCATCCACACCGGTCACCGCACGGCAAAAGGGGTTACCGGCCTGGACTTGACGGGCGTATTCGTCGGATCCGAGGGCCAACTCGGCGTGGTGACCGAGGCCCTCGTACGCCTCGTCCCTGCCAGCGACCCACCCCTGACTGTGCTGGCGACTTTTGGGTCGTTGGAAGCGGTGGCCGCCGCCCTGGTGCGGCTGCGCGCCGAGCGCCACGGCCCCAACCTGATCGAGGTCCTGGACCGGACCAGTCTGCAGGCGGTGCAGGCCATGGATGACTTCGGCTTTCCCGAGGACGCGGAGGCCGTGCTGTTGGTGCAGTCCGACCGGTCTGGGCACACCCAGGAGGACGTCGCGCGGTATGCCGAACTCTTGACGCAGGCAGGCGCCGACGAGGTGGCGGTGGCCGACGATGCCCAGGAGGCCGATGCACTGATGGCTGGCCGTCGCGCCCTGGCGCTCGCCGTGGAGAAAATGGGGCCGCATTTCATTGAAGATGTGTGCGTTCCGGTCTCCAAGCTGGGTGACCTTATCGCCCGCTCGCGCGCCCTCTGCGAGGAGCGTGGGGTGCAGATTCTGCTCTCTGGTCACGGCGGCGATGGCAACCTGCATCCCTGCCTGTTCTTCAGCGACGAACCAGGGCGCGAGCGCGCCGAGGAGGCATTTGGCCTCATCGTCGAGACGGCGCTGTCGATGGGCGGCACCGTCACCGGCGAGCACGGCGTCGGCTCTCTTAAACGCCAGTGGCTGCCCCAGGAGCTCGGCGACGCCGAGATGGCGCGCCAGCGAGCCGTCCGAGCCGTCTTCGACCCCCACGGGATCATGAACCCGGGACGACCGTACTGATGACGGACGTGATCGGGTCGCGGGACCTATACGACGATGAACATGAAGAATTCCGGAGGAGTGTCCGGGCCTTCGTCGACAAGCACGTGGCACCGAACGCCGACCGGTGGGACGAAGCCGGAATCGTGGATCGTGAGCTCTTTACCGAGGCTGGCGCGGTAGGACTCCTGGGCTTCGCCGTTCCCGAGGAATATGGCGGCGGCGGCACGGACGATTTTCGCTTCAACGCGGTGATGGGGGAGGAACTGGCGCGCAACCCGGTGAGTTCTGGTGTCGCTGCGCTTTCCTTGTCCAACGACATTGTGATCCCCTATTTCACAGGTCTGACCACGCCCGAGCAACGCCAACGCTGGCTCCCGGGCATCGCCAGCGGGGAAAGTGTGGTCGCGGTCGCCATGAGTGAGCCCGGCACCGGCAGCGACCTCGCGGGAATCCGGACAAAAGCCGTGCGCGACGGTGACGACTACATCGTCACCGGAAACAAGACCTTCATCTCCAACGGCCAGAACGCCGATCTTGTGGTCACCGCAGTTCGCACCAGCGAAGACCGACACAAGGGCCTCAGTTTGTTGGTTGTCGAAACGGCCAGCGAAGGGTTCTCCCGTGGCCGCAACCTGGACAAGATCGGTCTGCACGCCCAGGACACCTCAGAGTTGAACTTTGACGAGGTTCGAGTTTCTGCGGCCAACCTGCTGGGCGAAGAAGGATCGGGATTCGTCGGCCTGATGCGCAACCTTCCGCAGGAGCGCATCTCGATAGCGGCCGCGGCGGTCGCCTCCAGCGAAGGCGTCCTCCAGCGCACGCTCGACTACGTCAAAGACCGTCAGGCGTTCGGCAAGCCCATCGGATCGTTCCAGAACACCCGGTTCGAGATGGCAGACATGGTCACGGCCGTCCAGGCGGCGCGTGCGTACCTCGACCACCTGCTGCGGTTGCACACCCGAGGTGAGCTCACCGCAGAGGCCGCCGCTGCCGCGAAGTTCTACGCCACCGAACAGCACGTCAACGTCGTAAACCGTTGCCTGCAACTCCACGGCGGGTACGGCTACATGCGCGAATATCGCATTGCGCGCGACTACGAGGATGCCCGCATCAGCACCATCTATGGGGGCACGACCGAGATCATGAAGGAGATCGTCGGTCGAGGGCTTGGCCTGTAGGTCGCCTGTCCGCAACCGAGCCGCTTCTGACCGAACCCGGTCAGCCGTTGGCGTACGCCCGCTCGTGAATCATCTCTAGGTGCTCGCGACCGTCGCCCTTGGCGAGCGTGTTGGGGCTGACCTGCCCGCCGAGCGCCAGGATCGGGTCGAAGAAATAGGTCTCGCCCGGCGCTAATGGACCGAGCTTGTTGCGAGCGCCACCGCGCGGACCTTCCAGGTCCGAAAGGTGGGAGTGCTGGCTGGGGAGGTGCTCGTTGAAGAACGCCGCCAGGTCATCGCCGACGACCACATTGGTGCCGAAATGCGGATCGAGGCACTGAATTCGGTCGCGACCGTCCACCGAGTCGTAGTGGTACACGTGCCCAAACGAGGTCACGGCAACCGGAACCGATGTCACGTCCGCGCCCAACCACGCTTGGAGGGTGCCCATCCACTCCCCCGGGTCCACGATGGCGATGCGCTGCTCGCCGTAGAACCCCAACCCGTGGTTGGCCCACAACTCAACCAGCGCGCCCGGGACCTTGTCCTGGGCATACGCCAGGAACTCCTGGCTAGGAGTCGTGACGTCAGGGTCCGGCGCGAAGCGCTGCAGGAACGGTCCCAGGGCAGGGTTTTGGGCTGGCTCGTCCCATTGGGTCGCCTGCCCGAAACTGGGCTGGCCTGTGGGCTGATAGCCAGGCTGTGCCTGCCCGAACTGGTCGCTCATGACTGCCTCCTGAGGCGTCGTACGTTCGTGATGCCGGGCACGACGGTACTCGACATGCTGGCGGTGGTCGCCTAGGCGCCGAAACCCCATTCTGCCTGCGGACCACTGTCTGGGAACATATGGCTCATGACCGACACCCCCCCTGCGCCCCACGCGCGCGTTCCTGAGAAGCCGACCGTCGACGGACTCGAGGACAAGTGGGGCCAGGTATGGGCCGACAACGAGACGTACGCGTTTGATCGAGAGCGGGCGCTCTCCCTGCCACGTGAGCAGGTTTTCTCCATCGACACCCCGCCGCCCACGGCGAGTGGATCACTCCACGTCGGGCATGTGTTCTCCTACACCCACACCGACTGCATGGCGCGCTATCAGCGGATGCGTGGCAAGGAGGTGTTCTATCCGATCGGTTGGGATGACAACGGCCTTCCAACCGAGCGTCGGGTTCAGAACTACTACAGCGTGCGAGGCGACACCACGCAGCCCTACGTCGAGGGGTTCGAGCCACCAACCCGCGGCACCACCAAAGCCGTCAAGGCCGCCGACCAACGGCCAGTTTCCCGAGCCAACTTTGTGGAGTTGTGCGACGAACTCACCGTCGAGGATGAGAAGGCGTTTGAGTCCCTCTTCCGGACGCTGGGCGCGTCGTGCGACTTTGCGCAGACCTACCGCACGATTGACGATCGATCGCGCGCTGTTGCTCAGCAGGCTTTTCTTCGCAATGTGCAACGGGGCGAGGCCTACCAGGCCGAGGCGCCGGGGCTGTGGGATGTCACGTTCCAGACTGCGGTGGCCCAGGCCGAACTGGAAGCACGGGACTACCCCGGCGCGTTCCACACCATCAGCTTCCACCGGCCCGACTCCAGCACCATTGAGATCGAAACCACCCGCCCGGAGTTGATCCCAGCGGTGGTCGCGCTCATCGCCCACCCCGACGACGAGCGGTACGCCGATCTATTTGGCACGACCGTCACGTCACCCCTGTTCGGGGTCGAGATTCCGGTCGTCGCGCACCCCGCGGCCGAGCCTGACAAGGGCAAGGGCATCGCCATGTGCTGCACGTTCGGCGATCTCACCGACGTGATCTGGTGGCGTGAATTGCAGTTGCCGATCCGCTCAGTGGTGACGCGCAACGGGCGGCTCGACGGCGACGTCCCAGACTGGATTGCTGGCGGTCCCGGCGAGACGCTGTATTCGGAGCAACTTGCCACGAAGACCGTTCACACTGCGCGGGAGAATATCGTTGCGGCACTGCGGGATTCGGGCGACTTGATCGGCGACCCGGTGAAGACCCAGCGCAAAGCGAACTTCTTTGAGAAGGGCGACAAGCCGCTGGAGATCGTGACGAGCCGCCAGTGGTACATCCGCAACGGCGGGCGCGACAAAGACCTGCAGGCTGCGCTGATCGAGCGGGGCCAGGAAATCGACTTCCACCCCGCCTTCATGCGTAGCCGGTACTCCAACTGGATCGCGGGCCTCAATGGCGACTGGCTCATCTCGCGCCAGCGCTTCTTCGGCGTTCCGTTCCCAGTCTGGTATCCCCTCAACGGCGACGGCGAGATTGATCACAACAGCCCGATCTTCGCACCGGAGAACGCGCTTCCGGTCGACCCTTCCAGCGACGTTCCGGAAGGCTACACAGCGCAACAACGTGGTGTGGCAGGCGGATTCACCGGCGATCCAGACGTCATGGACACCTGGGCAACCTCCTCCTTGAGCCCGCAAATCGTGAGCGGCTATCCGGTGACGAGCAATGCCGGCGCACGAAATGACGAAGACCTGTTCGCCAAGGTCTTCCCCATGGATCTGCGACCGCAGGGACACGACATCATCCGTACGTGGCTCTTCGCGACCGTTGTCCGAAGTCACTTTGAGCACGGAAGCGTGCCCTGGACTGGCGCAGGCATCAGCGGTTGGATCCTCGATCCCGACCGCAAGAAGATGTCCAAGTCGAAGGGCAACGCCGAAACACCGGAGGACGTTCTGCGCCAGTTCGGCGCGGACGCCGTGCGCTACTGGGCGGCCTCGAGCCGCCTCGGGATGGACGCGGCCTACGACACCAGCGAAATGAAGGTCGGCCGACGCCTGGCGATGAAGGTGCTGAACGCCAGCAAATTCGCGCTGACCATGGGCGAGGTGGAAGGTGACCTCGCCAGCAAGGTGACCGAGCCGCTCGATCACGCCGTGCTCGCTGCGCTACGCGACGTAGTCGCGGAATCGACTGCGGCATATGAGAAGTGGGACTACACCCGCTCGCTCGAACTCACCGAGACCTTCTTCTGGACCTTCTGCGATGACTACATCGAGTTGGTGAAAGATCGCGCCTACGGCGGACGTGGTGACGAGGCTGCGGCCAGCGCACGGGCAACACTGCGCTTGGCGCTGGACGTCATCCTGCGGTTGTTCGCACCGTTCCTCCCCTACGCGACCGAAGAGGTGTGGTCGTGGTGGCACGAAGATTCGGTGCACCGAGCGGAGTGGCCGGAAGCCACTGAGCTTCCCAGCGGCGGCGACCCTGCGGTGCTGATCTCGGTGGGACGGGCGCTGGCTGGCGTTCGGCGGGCCAAGTCGGATGCCAAGTTGGGCATGCGCGCTGAGGTCACCGCGATGACCGTCCTCGGCACCGAAGACCAGAAGTCCCAGATTGCAGCGGCCGAGGACGACCTCCGGGCGGCAGGAAAGATCACGGGGCTGGACTTCGGTGACGGCGACGATATTGCGGTCTGCGACGTCGAACTCACACCACCGCCGCCGCGGAACTAGACCTTCCTCCGAAACGCCCGCGTTCGGTTGCTCTCGTCGCTAGTCTCGACTGATGGGGACGGGCGGACGTGGCAAAACCGCTGCGACCGCACGCGCCGGTCAGGTGGTCGCTGGCGCGGCCGGAATCGTGCTGATCACCCTGGTGGCCAGCACTTTCGGCTCCCCGATCGCTGGCACTCCGACGCGGGATTTTGAAGCGCCCACAAAGACACTCAGTTCGTCTACCAGTTCGGGGCCAACCCTGGGCGACGGCGGCGGCAGGTCGCTTCCGCCAAGCGAATCGGTCGCGAGCGCTCCGAGTTGGCTCAGTGCCATCGTGGCGCTCATCTTCGTGGCGCTGTGTGCGATGGCCGGGTATTTCGCACTGCGTTGGGTGCGGGAGACCGCTCGCGCGCGGCGTACGGACCCCGAGCGACCTCCTGCACCGATCCCGCCCGAGGCGGCGGTCGCCGCCCTGCTGGAGGACACCGCTCGCCATCGCGACGCCCTTGACGACGGCATCGCGAGCGAGGCCATCATCGCCATGTGGGTCACCTTGGAGCAGTCGGTCGCCCGAGCAGGGATCACTCGGCATCCTTCGGAGACCTCAGCCGAGCTCACCGTACGGGTTCTAGAGCGCCTGGACTTCGACGGCGAAGGCGTCATGGTTCTAGCGGCGTTATATCGCGAAGCACGGTTCTCCCGGCATCACGTCACCGACGCCCACCGCGAGCGAGCGCGTGCCGCCCTCCGCCAAGTGCACCTATCGCTGAGCCAGCACCGCGCGTCAGGCTCGAACGGCGGCGATCACCCATGACCGCAACGACTTCCAGGCCCTCCTGGTCGCGACGAATCGCGACCACCGCGGTCCTCGCTCTCTTCGCGGTAGTGGTTCTCAGGTGGCTCGGTTCAGACCCGTCTTGGATCGGCGTGGTCGCAGCCACTACCGCAGTCGCGGCAGCCGCGTGGTTCTCGTCTGACATCGCCGCGCACGACGTCGCCTCAGGGAGTTGGCCTCTGGCCCAGCCCGCTCCGACAGAGCGTCCGAGCCTGGACGGTCGCCTGGCAGTGCTGCGGCGCATGGCTGACTCGGCGGCAGAGCCACCACCAGATGACGCTCCGACCCGGCCCGCAGCCACCGAACTACAAGCCATCTTGCGGCGCGCTGCCGAGCACCGCCTCAATCGGCGATCGGACGGCGCACCGTTGCCACCGGATCTTGCCAGCTATCTGACCGCAACCCCCGCCCCGCGGGTCCCCATCGACCAGTTGGACCGTCTGCTCACCAGGATTGAGGAACTATGACTGCCCCCGCTGATGCCAGCCGCATCGCCGCCGAGGTATTGGACCACGTGGAGCGGGCCGTGGTCGGTAAGCGCCAGCCCCTGGAGATCGTTCTCGCAACAGTCCTCGCGGGTGGGCACTCGCTCCTGGAGGACTTCCCCGGTCTCGGCAAGACCCTCGCGGCGCGATCTCTGGCCCAGACACTCGGATTGCCCTTCACCCGAGCGCAATTCACCCCAGACATGCTTCCAGCGGACCTCACTGGCTCGTACGTCTTCAATCAGGCTGCCGGCGACTTCGAGTTCCGAAAGGGTCCGCTCTTCACCGGACTGCTGCTGGCCGATGAGATCAACCGCACCCCGCCCAAGACGCAGGCTGCTCTCTTGGAGGCCATGCAGGAACGCCAGGTCAGCGTCGAAGGGCGGACCTTTCCCCTACCGCGTCCCTTCCACGTCCTCGCCACGGCGAACCCCGTCGAGTACGAAGGCACCTATCCGCTCCCGGAGGCCCAACTCGACCGATTTCTCACCCGGGTCTCGTTCGGTTATCCCACCCTCGAAGAGGAGACCGACGTGATCCGACGCCGGCTCGACCGGCAGCAAGAAGACCAAGAACTACCGGCTCTGCTCGACGCGGCCGGGCTCCAGTCCCTTCAGGACACGGTTGAGCGAGTCGCGATCGACCCGAGCATCATCGACTATTGCGTCCGACTGGTGCAGGCGACCCGTGAGCACGCACACCTCCAGATCGGATCGTCGCCCCGCGGTTCGCTCGGGTTAGCGCTGGTCGGCCGTGCCCTGGCTGTCGTCCGCGGCCGTGACTACGTCGTCCCCGAAGACATCAAGACCATCGCCGTTTCGGTTCTGGCGCACCGGGTGAGCCTGCGCCCCGAACTATGGATGACCGATCACACGGCGCACGGCACGATCCAAGACCTCCTGCGTACTGTTCCCGCCCCGCCGACGGCGGCAGGAGATGGCGGCGAGTCGTGAGCCACGGCAACTGGTGGCACCACACCGCCGAAAACGACCAGAGCACTCCAGAACGGCGCTGGAGCCCCACACCCATGCTGGTCCAAGCAACGGTGATGGCAGCGCTGGCGACGGGCATCGCGGTGCTCGCACGCCGCCCGGATGTGCTGGTCCTCGCTACTCCGTTCATCGTGATTGTGGCGTGGTCGTTGGTTTGTCGCCCAGACACCACCCCGACCATCCACGTCGGAGTAGCACCCACCGCTCTGCACGAAGGGCAGTCCTGTCGGTGGCATGCCCACGTCACCGACGCCTCGCATGTCGATCACGCCGTCACCCTCCTATCTATCCCTCCGACGATGCGCACCGCCCCGGCCCACGGGGAACTCATGACCCCGGTGATCCACGGTGAGGCCGATGTCCATTTCGACCTCCAGTCGACTCGCTGGGGCAAGCGGCAGATCGGTGACGCGATGCTCACCTTCATCAGTCCGTGGAACGCTTTCAGGCTCGGCCCCCAGGAGGTCCCCGGCGCTCCAGTCCTCACCACACCGACTGGCGATCTGTTTACCCTCGCCGCGCCCGCGCCCCACCCCGACGGTCTAGTCGGCCTCAACCGCAGTCGCCGGCAGGGCGACGGCAGCGAGTTCGCCGATATCCGGCCGTTCCGCGCCGGCGATCGCCTGCGGCACATCCACTGGCCGGTGTCGGCTCGGACGGGCAACCTGCACGTACGCACCATGTATGCCGAGCAGGACGCCGAGGTCCACCTCGTCGTCGACGCCACGCACGAGGTCGGCGTGAGCGGTGGCATCCACGGAACCCCCAGTTCGACCGACCAGTCGGTGCGCGCCGCAGCGGCACTGGCCCGACACCTCCTGCAGCGGGGTGAACGGGTGGGGCTGAGCGCCTACAGTTCCGAGCCGCTTCAGTTGCCCGTCGGGTTGGGTCCACGCCAGCTACGACGCATCATCGACAGTCTGGCGATGATTCAACCGCGGCGCGTCCAAGGACGTCGGGAACCAGCGCGCCCGCCGGTACGCGCCGGATCCGGGTCCTTAATCATCCTGCTGACACCCCTGGTCGGCCGCGACAGCGTGAACCAGGCTCTGCGCTTGAGTTCCCACGGGCACACCATTGTCGTGGTCGACTGCCTACCCACGAACGTCGCGGTCGACGGCGCCGACGAGGACCCTTCAGTCCGCCGCGCGTGGCGGTTGCGGCTTCTGGAGCGCGACGCAGATCTTGCGGGACTTCAGCGCCTCGGCATCCCCGTCGTCGCCTGGCAAGGCCCAGGAACCCTGGACCAGGTGTTGCGCCAACTGTCGGCCCGCCCGCGCCCCAGGGCGGCCCGCCGATGAACCCCGTGACCTATGCCCACGACCGGCTCGTGGTGCTGCGCCGCGACGCGCTGCTGGTCGAAGGCGTGATCTTCCTCCTTGGACTCGGTTACGTGCTCACCCTCACGGTGGCCGGTGAACCCGGCTGGTACGCCTACGGGTTGCTCCTCGTCCTGTTCCTCACGCTGGTGTCCCCCAACCTGAGTCACCTCCTGCTGCCGGCGGCACTTCTGGCCTGGTGGTTCAGTGGGATTCCGGTCGGAAGTGCCTACAGCCTCCCCGCGGCGTGGTGCCTACTAGGCCTGTTCTCGGGTACGGCGTTGCTCACGGCATTCCCCGATGGGGTGCCGCTCTCCCGCGAGATCGTGGTGCGCTACGTCCAGCGCACTGCCGTCGTGGCGGGCCTCACCACCGGCGTGTGGGCACTCGGGATGTTGCTGGCGCGCGCTCACGGCACCTCAGTGTTGCTCACGACCGCAGCATTTCTCGCCTTGGCAGGCGCGCTGATCATCTTGCCGCGGTTGATCTCGCCCTCCGCACGTGAGGGCGAGCACGGCTAGGCCGATTCCTTGCGGGTCGTGCGCTTACGCGGGGTGGCGTCGCGCCGCACAATCGTCGGGTTGACGTTGTCGAGCACGACCTCCCGCGTGATCACCACGCGGGTGATGTCGGTCTCGCTGGGCACATCGAACATGACCGGCGCGAGCACCTCTTCAAGGATGGCGCGCAGCCCGCGGGCACCAGTCCCGCGCAACATCGCCTGCTCCGCGACGGCTCCGACGGCGTCCTCGGTGAACTCCAACTCCACGCCATCAATCTCGAACATCTTCTGGAACTGCTTGACCAGCGCGTTGCGGGGCTCGGTCAAAATCGAAACCAGGCCATCGCGGTCCAGCGGCGACACGGTCGTGATGACCGGGAGCCGTCCCACGAACTCGGGGATGAGCCCAAACTTCAGGAGGTCTTCGGGCAGGACGTCATCGAAGTGTTCGGCCGCATCCTTGGCCGTGCGCAGCTCCGACCCGAACCCAAGGCCCTGCTTGCCGGCACGCTGCTCGATGAGCTTTTCCAAGCCAGCGAACGCGCCACCGACGATGAACAGCACATTGGTGGTGTCAATCTGAATGAACTCTTGGTGCGGGTGCTTGCGCCCGCCCTGCGGTGGCACGGACGCGGTGGTCCCCTCCAGGATCTTCAGCAGGGCCTGCTGAACGCCCTCACCGGAGACATCGCGCGTGATCGAAGGGTTCTCGCTCTTGCGCGCCACCTTATCGATCTCATCGATGTAGATGATCCCCGTTTCGGCCTTCTTCACATCAAAGTCGGCGGCCTGGATCAGTTTGAGCAGGATGTTCTCGACGTCTTCGCCGACATAGCCCGCCTCGGTCAAGGCGGTAGCGTCGGCAATCGCGAACGGCACGTTGAGCATCCGCGCCAAGGTCTGTGCGAGGTACGTCTTGCCGCACCCGGTCGGGCCGATGAGCAGGATGTTGGACTTGGCGATCTCGACGGTTTCGCCGTCTTTATCTTTCTTGCCAATCGACTCGGCGGCCTGGATCCGCTTGTAATGGTTATAGACCGCGACCGACAGTGCCCGCTTCGCGAGGCTCTGACCGACGACGTAGTTCTCCAGGAACTCATAGATCTCGCGGGGCTTGGGCAGGTGATCGAACCCGAGGTCCGAGTTCTCCGCAAGCTCCTCTTCGATGATCTCGTTACACAGGTCGATGCACTCGTCGCAGATGTAGACCCCCGGCCCGGCGATCAACTTCTTGACCTGCTTCTGCGACTTGCCACAGAAGGAGCACTTCAGCAGGTCTCCACCGTCTCCGATGCGCGACATGTGCTCCCTTTCGTCGTCGTACTCATCACAAACCCGATCACTCGACCACTCACACGTCGTGATCGATTGCCCCATTGAAACCCATGGTGTGCAACCAACTCCATGCCCAAACAGGTGTGTCCGCTGATAGCGCAATCGGTCCTTCGCTGACAGCCCAACCCACACGAACGCCCTACTTCCGCGTCATTCCGGGAAGTAGGGCGTGTCGTGAACAACGGCAGCGGCGGAGACCGTCAGTCCTCTGCGGAGGCCTTGCGGCTGGACAGAACCAGGTCCACCAGACCGTACTCTTTGGCGTCAGCCGCGGTCAGGATCTTGTCCCGCTCAATGTCCTTGGTGACCTGTTCCTTGGGACGACCGGTGTGATGCGCCAGCGTGTCCTCCAGCCAGTCACGCATCCGGAAGATCTCGTTGGCCTGGATCTCCACGTCGGAAGCCTGCCCGCCCGAGCCCTCCATGGCGGGCTGGTGAATCAGGATGCGCGAGTTGGGCAGGGCAAAACGCTTGCCCGGTGCGCCCGCGCCCAAGAGCACCGCCGCCGCGGATGCAGCCTGGCCGACGACGAAGGTCTGCACGTCGGGACGGATGTACTGCATGGTGTCGTAAATCGCCGTCAGCGCGGTGAACGAGCCACCGGGTGAGTTGATGTACATCAGGATGTCGCGATCGGGGTCCTGGCTCTCCAGGACGATCAGCTGGGCGATGATGTCGTCCGCCGACGCATCGTCAACCTGCACGCCGAGGAAGATAATCCGGTCCTCGAACAGCTTGGTGTAGGGGTCCTGACGCTTCATGCCATAGGAGGTGCGCTCCTCGAACTGCGGCAGGATGTATCGGCTTGTCGGTGCCGGAGCGGTGTAGAGACCACCCGGCAGAGAACCCTGTGCGGCCGTGCGCTTTTCGTTAGTCATGTCGTTCCTCACTCAGGCGTCGGCGCGGTCGGTGGAGCGCTCAAAGACGTGGTCGACGAAGCCGTAGTCCTTCGCGGCCTCGGCGGTGAACCAGCGGTCGCGATCGGAGTCTGACTCGATCTGCTCACGGGTCTGGCCGGTGTGATCGGCAATCAGTTCGGCCATCTGCTTCTTGATGGCGAGCAACTGCTCGGCCTGGGTACGGACATCTGAAGCGGTGCCTTGGATGCCCCCGAGTGGCTGGTGCATCATGATGCGCGCGTGCGGGGTCGCGTAGCGCTTGCCCTTGGCACCTGCCGAGAGCAGGAACTGACCCATGCTGGCGGCCAGGCCCATCGCCACCGTGGCGACATCGTTGGGGACCCACTGCATGGTGTCGAAGATGGCCATGCCCGCCGTCACCGATCCGCCGGGGCTGTTGATGTAGAGCCAGATGTCCTTCTCAGGGTCCTCGGCTGCCAGGAGGAGCAACTGGGCACAGATAGCGTTCGCGTTCTCATCGCGCACCTCTGACCCCAGGAAAATGATCCGCTCCTTGAGGAGGCGGTTATAGATCTGGTCGTCCAGGCCGGCAACCGCCGCCTGAGTCTCCATCGTTGTCATGAGTTCTCCATCTTCGTCGTCGCCGCGGTATCCGCAGACTGCTGACTCTTCACGGACCTTAACGTCACGATGCGGGACGAAAGTCCCCTCATCCGGTCGTGTTCGCCATGGGCGCAATAGCGACTGCTGTTGGGCGGATCGCACGACGGCCGCTGACACCGAAGTGGTGTCAGCGGCCGTCGTGGTGACTGCACTGATCAGGCCTTGGCCGTCTCGCCTTCGTCGGTCGTCTCGTCTTCGTCGGTGGGCTCGGCCACGGCGTCCTCACCGTCGGAGGCCTCAGCCTCTTCGGCGTCCTCGCCGGTGTTCAGCGCATTGAGGTCAACCTCGTCACCGTTGGTGTCGGTGACCTTGATGTCCTCAAGCACGGTGGAGAGCGCCTTGCGACGGGCGACCTCACCCATGACCGCGGGCACCTGGCCCTGCTGGTCAAGGGCCTGAGCGAACTGGTTCGGGTCCATGCCGTACTGCTGGGCGCTCATGATGAGGTACTCGATGAGCTCTTCCTGCGAGACCTGGACCTCATCGCGCTCGACGATCGCGTCGAGGATGAACTGCGTCTGCAGACCACGGCGGGTGCTCAAGTCAACCTCGGCACGGTGCTCATCGTCGTCCTCACGCCCCTCGCCTTCAAGGTGGGAGTCGACCTCGGACTTCACGAGGCTCTCGGGAACCGGGAGCTCCATGGTGTCCAACAGGTGCTCCAGCGCCTTGTCCCGCGCCTGAACGCCCTGCTCAAACCGCTTCTCCTGCTCGACCTGCTCGCGCACCTCTACGGTGAGCTCCTCCAGCGTGTCGTGCTCGGATGCGAGCTGGGCGAACTCGTCGTCGAGCTCAGGAAGCTGGCGCTCCTTGACCGACTCAACCGTGACGACGCACAGGGCGTCCTCCCCCTCGTGGTCACCACCGGCAAGGGCCGCGGTGAACTCAGCGGTCTCGCCAGCCGACAGACCCTCGACGGCCTCGTCCAGGCCTTCGATCATGGTGCCGCTGCCGACGACGTACGAGACGCCGTTGACGTCGTCAATCGTCTCGTCACCAATCGTGGCCTTCAGCCCGATCGAGAGGTGGTCATCCTTTGCCGCGGCGCGCTCGACCCCAGCCAACGTGCCGAAACGCTCACGCAACTCGTCGAGCTTCTTCTCAACATCGGCGTCGGTGACCTCGAGCGGGTCAACCTCGACGCTGATCTCGGAGAAGTCGGGCAGCGTGACCTCTGGCCGTACGTCCACCTCGATGGTGAAGGTCAGATCCTGCGACTCATCGGCGGGCACCTGGGTGATGTCGACCTCAGGCTGACCGATGGGCTGCAACTCGTGCTCATCGGCGGCCTTGCCGAAGAACTCCGGAAGGGCCTCGTTGATCGCCTCCTGCAGGACCGCACCGCGGCCGAACCGCTGGTCAATGATCCGCGCTGGGACCTTGCCCTTGCGGAATCCTGGGATCTGGACCTGCGAGCCGATGGAGGCATAGGCCTTATCCATGCTCGGCTTGAGCTCCTCGTAGGGGACTTCGACGTCAAGCTTCACGCGAGTCGGGTTGAGGTTCTCGACGGCACTCTTCACTGCCTGCACTCCAGGTCTGTTTTTCGGGTGATCGGGGTCTTCGTGGTGCTGAACGGTGCGAACTGATCGCACACCGGGCACGAAGACCCATGCTAACGGTCGGGGTAGCCGGATTCGAACCGGCGGCCTTCCGCTCCCAAAGCGGACGCGCTACCAAGCTGCGCCATACCCCGCAGACGGCCTGCAGCTTGCTGCGAGCACAGCCCAAAAATCGGGCCATTCAGAACGTCTGGAGCGGGTGACGAGAATCGAACTCGCGTAGCCAGTTTGGAAGACTGGGGCTCTACCATTGAGCTACACCCGCAAGCACGAAAACCGGGGGGCTTTCGTACGCGGCGTAAGCGTACTCGGCGCCTCCTCAGGATGCACATCGACTCCATTCGACCCGGATTTCGCGACCATCCTCTACGGGTGAATTTCCACCCAACACAGGTGGGCAAGGGGTTGTGTCCACGTCTACGCCCGCCTACGTTGGAGTAGCAAGCCGGTCCTGAAGGATCGGAAGCTGACACGAATGGAGTGATCCCCCATGGGGCTTTTTGACAAGGCTAAGGACCTCGCTGGCGAGAACAGCGACAAGGTCGACCAGGGCGTCGAGTCCGCAGGTGACTTCGTCGACGACAAGACCGGCGGCCAGCACGCTGACAAGGTGGATCAGGCCCAGAACTTCGCGAACGATCAGTTCGGCGGCGGGGACCAGGGCGGCGAAGGCAACTAGCAGTAGGACCGCTCGACAGACTTACGCACGAGGGGCCAAAGCGACGCATCGCTTTGGCCCCTCGTCGTATGTCGTGACTCAGAGGTCGCGGCGGATCACGATGACGGAGCGGTCATCCGACTCGCCCGCGAGCGCCACCTGGCAGATCTGTGCCGCCTCCCCGGCATGTGGCGCGGCCGTCAAGACTCGGTCGGCAACGCCCAGGATCCGGTCCATGCCCTGGCTCAAGTCGCAGGTAGGGCTCTCAATGATCCCGTCGGTGTAGAGCAGCAGCGCGTCGCCCCGCTCCAGTGTTCCGGTCGCCCGCTCGTAGGTCACCAGGTCGGAGTCCACGACGCCCAGCATGACGCCAGTGGCGTCGTGACGGGCGTCCCAGCGACCGGCTCCGGCATGGAAGTGCATGGCCGCGGGGTGGCCGGCGCTACCCAACGAGTAGGCGCCCGTCTGCATATCCAGGGCCAGGTGCAGTGCTGTGGCTCGCCCACCAGGCCAGCCCTGACGCATGAGGTAGGAGTTGGCTGCGGGGAGGAAGTCTTCCTGAGCCGTCGACCCGAGCAGGCCAGAGAAGGCACCCGACATCATGAGCGAGCGCGTCCCGCAGCGTTGACCGCACCCTTCGACGTCCACCAGGACAAGTTCGAGGAGGCCTTCGCGCTCGGCCGAGGTCACCAGGAAGTCGCCCGCGAAGGCCTCACCGTGAGCCGCCTTAATGATGCTGTCGACGTGCCATCCCTGCGGCAGGTTGTGTGGGATGCGGCCATGTTCGGCGACCTGGTCGCGCAACTCGACCATCATGCTGGCCGAGGCCTCACCGGAGATTCCCATCCGGTGCCGACGACGCTCGACGGCAATCATCAGCATCATCACCACGGCGACGGCGGCAAGCGTCATCGGCGGGGTGTCGGTGTGTATCGAGATCACCAGAAGGGCTAGGCCCGCGGCAGCAAAGACGGTGTACATCGCCATGCCCGCAAGAAACAGGCCTGCGGCAACCACGATCGGGACGAGCGAGGCGCCGGCGACCAGGTCGGACCAGACGATGCCACCCGCCGCGCACAGAGCGACCAGCGCGAGCAGTCCTATGGGCAACCATCGGCGCAGGGAGTGTTCTGTCGCCTGGTCAGCACTGCCCCGCGGCGCAGCCGGAGCTATCCAGCGCAGTTGGGGAGCGAGATCGAGAGCCACCACCGCAACGTATCCGCGGTATGCCGCCGGACCGGACGCCTTTTACTAAGGCTTTAACCTCTCTAGGTCAAACTTTTGCACTCCTGCTCACATCGGGCCTAGGCCGACGTGTTAGGGAGGGTCCCGTCCTGCTCGTAGGCGTTGACCATGTCGAGCCGACGCTGGTGGCGTGCCTCGCCGGTGAACGGCGTCGCCAGGAACGTTCGGACCATGTCCTCGGCGCCCTCGGGCGTCGTGAACCGTCCTCCGATGGAGAGCAGCTGAGCGTCGTTGTGCTGGCGCGCGAGCTCGGCAAGTTCAGGCGTGTAGGCCAGCGCAGCCCGCACACCCTTCACCTTGTTGGCGGCCATCTGTTCCCCGTTGCCCGAACCGCCAAGCACGATGCCCAGCGAGTCCGGATCGGCGGCGACTGCCTCCGCAGCCCGCAGAACAAAGACGGGATAGTCATCTTGGGCGTCGTATTCAGTAGGCCCGTGATCGATGACCTCGTGCCCCTCCGCCTGCAGCCACGACACCAAGTGACGCTGCAACTCGAACGCGGCGTGGTCGCCGCCGATGTGAACGCGCATCGTTGATCTCCTTAACTGAAGTCGGGTCCGGTTTGGCGGCTGCGCTTGATCTCGTAGAAACCAGGCGTGCCCGCGACCAGGACGCAACCGTCCCAGAGTTTTCCTGCCGCCTCGCCCTTAGGCGCCGGCGTCACGACGGGGCCGAAGAAGGCGATGTCGTTGACCTTGACGACCGGGGTGCCGACGTCATCGCCAACCAGGTCGATGGCGAGCTGGTGGCGCGCCCGCAGGTCAACGTCGATCTCATCGCCGGGCACGTTCTCCCAGGCATCCATGAGTTCGGTAGGCAGGCCGACTTCGGTCAACGATTCCTCAACCACTTCGCGCATCTCATCCTCGGTGCCGCCTCGCCCGCCAGGGTGCTTGCGCGTGCCGATCGCGGTGTAGAGGTCTCCGAGAACCTCATCGCCGTGCGCTCGAGCTGCCGCCGTGAGCACTCGAACCGGTCCCCACGCACGATCCATGGCTTCGCGGTACCCGGGATCCAGGTCGCGACCCTCATTGAGCACCGCGAGACTCATGACCCGAAAGGTGATGTCGATATCGCGCACGGTGGCCGCTTCGAGTACCCAGCGGGAAGTCATCCATGCCCAGGGGCAGAGGGGGTCAACGAACATCTCGGCGGAGGTACGCCCTTGTGGTGAAGTCACTCCTGCATCCTGCCAGGTAATCCGATAACCGGTGCCGCGGGTGGGCATGGACGTGCAAGCATGAGACCCGCCCTGAGGGCATCCACATTGACTCAATCCCAGGAGTTCCCCTGTGCCCGCACAGAACCTGACTCGCACCGAAGCACAGACGCGATCCGCGCTGATCTCGGTGGAGGCGTACGACGTTGATCTCGACCTCACGACCAGTGACGAAACCTTCGTCACGCGCTCTGAGGTGACCTTCACGTGCGCCTCCCCTGGCGAGGAGACGTTCATCGACTTCATCGGCGACTCGGTCGAAGAGATCGTCTTGAACGGCGAAAGCCTCGACCCCGCAACGCACTTCGCCGACAGCCGAGTCAGGTTGCCCGAACTCGCCTCAGACAACACCCTGGCGATCACCGGTACCGGGCGATACATGAATACGGGGGAGGGCGTCCACCGGTTTGTCGACCCGGTCGACGATGAGGTGTACATCTATACCCAGTTCGAGGTTGCCGACTGTCGTCGTGCCTTTCCGGTGTTCGAGCAGCCGGACCTCAAAGCCACCTTCGCGTTCACGATCACCGCACCGGCGGCCTGGACGCTGATCAGCAATACGGTCGCCCCGGAGCCCGCTCCGGCGGAGGGCAGTTGGACCAACGCCCGAGGCGAGCAGGAGTCGATCGCGAAGTGGACCTTCCCACCCACGGACCGCATCAGCTGCTACATCACCGCGTTGGTGGCCGGGCCATACGACGTGATCCGCGATGAGGTGCAGACCCGTCAGGGCACTGTTCCGCTGGGTATCTACTGCCGCCGGTCATTGCGTGAGTTCCTGGATGCCGACAACGTATTCGATTGCACCAAGCGGGGATTCGCCTACTACGAAGAACATTTCGACCTGGCATACCCGTTCGGGAAGTACGACCAGATCTTCGTGCCGGAGTTCAACGCCGGAGCGATGGAAAACGCGGGATGCGTCACCCACGCCGAGACATACATCTTCCGCGCCAAGGTGTCCGACGCCATCGTGGAGCGTCGAGCGCTGACGATCCTGCACGAGCTAGCGCACATGTGGTTTGGCAATCTGGTGACGATGGCCTGGTGGGATGACCTGTGGCTCAACGAGTCGTTTGCCTCGTGGGCTTCCACCCTCTGCCAGGCCGAAGCGACCGAGTGGGAGTCGGCCTGGACGACGTTCAGCTCAGCCGAGAAATCCTGGGCGTACCACCAAGACCAGCTGTCCTCGACGCACCCAGTCTCAGCCGACATGGTCGACCTGGAGGCCGTCGAGGAGAACTTCGACGGCATCACCTACGCCAAAGGCGCCTCGATCATCAAGCAGTTGGTCAGTTATGTCGGCCGAGATGAATTTGAGGCAGGGCTGCGCGCGTACTTCGTGAAGCACGCCTGGGGCAACACCCACCTGCGCGACCTGCTCGTGGAGTTGGAGGCAACCAGTGGTCGTGACCTGTCTTCCTGGTCATCGCTGTGGCTTGAGACCGCGGGCGTCAACACGTTGCGCCCCGACATCGAGACTGACGACTCCGGGGTCATCACCGCGTTTGCCATTGACCAGACCGCGACCGAAGAGTTGCCGACCCTTCGGCCACACCGCTTGGCGGTCGGCCTGTATGACCTTGAGGGCGCCGTCTTGGTGCCGCGAGAGTCCATCGAAGTCGATATCGACGGCGCTCGCACTGAGGTGCCGCAGTTGATCGGCAAGCAGCGCGGCGATCTTCTGCTCGTCAACGACCAGGATCTCGCGTACGCCAAGGTCCGACTCGACGAGCAATCGTTGGCCACGGCGCGCGCAAACCCGCGCGGCTTTGTCGATTCTCTCCCCCGCACTCTCGTGCTGGCCTCGGCCTGGGATATGACGCGCGACGCTGAGTTGTCGGCGCGCGCATTTGTCGACTTGGTGGTGGAAAGCCTTCCAGGAGAGCAAGATTCGACACTGATTCGCACTCTCTTGGCCCAGGTCCAGGTCGCCGCCACCCGGTACGTCGCCCCGGGCTACCAGGACGCAACCGTCGCCAAACTCACGGCCGCCTTGCGCGATCTGACTCGGCAGGCTGAACCCGGAGGTGACGCCCAGCTGCAGCTGGCGCAGGCCTACGCGGGTCTAGCCTCCAGCGAGGCGGACACCACCATCGTGCGTGGCTGGCTGGAGGAATCCGATCCGCTGCCCGGACTGGCTGTCGACACCGAGATGCGCTGGACCCTCCTCACCTCGCTCGCGGCCGCGGGCGTCGTGGGCGCCGAGCAGATCACTGCCGAGCGCGACCGAGATTCCACCTCCACAGGCACCGAACGCGCAGCCCGGGCACTAGCAGCGATCCCGACCGCCGCGGCCAAGGAAGATGCCTGGCACCGTCTCGTCGAGGACACCACCACCCCGAATGCGACCCGTCGTGCGGTGGGAATCGGGTGGTCGCGAGTCCACGATCGGAGCCTGTTGCAGCCTTACATCGAGCGCTACCACGCTGCCCTCGGCCAGGTATGGCACGACCTGACGTCGAGCATCGCCTCGGACGTCACGCTCCTTGCCTACCCGACCGCTGCGGTGAGCGACGCTCTCGTGGCAGCCTCACAGCAGTGGCTCGACTCACATCCCGATGCCCCAGCCGGCGCGCGGCGCGGCTTGGCCGAGAACCGCGACGGGATCAAGCGGGCACTGCGGGCGCAGGCCTTCGACGCCACTATCGAGCGGTAGTCACTCCGGCTGTCGGGTGGTCACAGCGCGAATGAGCCGTTTCGCGCGGCGACTGACCATGAGGTCCTCCAACATCAACGGCTGACCTTGGGGACCCGCCAGCGGGAGCCGCCAGTTCGGGTACTCCTCATCGGTCCCCGGCTGGTTGATCGTGCGAACGTCCCCGACCAGGTCGGGCACCGCCACGCCGATCATCCGCGCTGGGCTGAAGCCGAGGTAGCGATGCAATGCGCAGACCTGTTCCTCGACAGAGGAGTTGTTGCCGAGCAGTCCTCGCTCACGCAGGTCGGCGAGGACGGCCCCACGCTGCTTTTCGTCGGTCGCCATTTCATCTTCGAGCGAGCCGGGAAGCAGCCCGAGTTGGTGACGCAGCACGATGTGCTGCCCCTCGAGGTAGCCGGCGGTCGGGGGCAGGTCATGGGTCGTCACCGAGGCGAGGCATAGCTCGCGATACGTCTCCGGCGGCCGTGGCGCACCGCCGTCCTGACGCTCGAACCAGAGGATCGAGGTACCAAGCAGACCCCGCTCGGTGAGGTAATCCCGCATCCAGTCCTCGACCGTGCCGAGGTCCTCGCCGATGACGACAGCGCCTGCGCGCTGCGCCTCCAAGAGCAGAATGCCGATCATGGCCTCGTGGTCGTAGCGCACATAGGTGCCCTCTGTTGCCGGGCGCCCGCGCGGCACCCACCACAACCGGAACAGTCCAATGATGTGATCGACCCGCAGGCCGCCACTCAGCGCCAACGTTGTGCGCAACATGTCCCGGTATGGGAGGTACGCGGCCTCGGCCAGGCGGTCCGGACGCCACGGCGGCTGCGACCACGTCTGCCCGGTCGCGTTGTAGTCGTCTGGTGGAGCCCCACCTTCGATGTCGCCCGCCAAGATGTCCGCGAGCGCCCACGCATCAGCGCCACCCGGGTGCACCCCTACCGCGAGATCGTGCACCACGCCAAGCGACATTCCCGCCGCCTTGACCTCGCGCTGTGCATCGGCGAACTGGCCCTGCACGATCCACTGCATCCAGCGGTGGAACTCGACTTCCTCGGCCAGGCGGTCCTGCTCCGCGGCCGTCGCTTCGCTTCTGGGGTCGCGCAGGCCGCTCGGCCAGTTCTTCGAGGGAAGCCCGTGTTCCACGACGAAGGCACACCAGGTGGCGTAGTCGAGCAGACCTTGACCTTCGCGCTCGCAGAACTCTTCGAAGTCGCGACGTCGCCGGTGCGTACTGCGCTGCCGGTAGATGATCCGCAGCGCCGCCTCCTTGGCTTCCCAGGCGCTGTCGCGGTCCAGGTGATCCAAGGCGGTCAGCCGTCGGGCGTCATCGCCGTGCCACTCGATCATTTGGTGCTCAGCGGAGGACAGGTAACCCAGCTCTGGCACTTCTTCGACCCGGATATACATCGGGTTGAGGAAGCGGCGGGTTGCCGGCAGGTACGGCGAGGGCTCCATCGTGGGGCGTGGCTCCGCAGCATGCATCGGATTGACCAACACAAAATCCGCGCCCTGCCGGGCCGCCCACGTGCCCAGTTCGGCGAGATCCGCGGCGTCACCCAAGCCCCAGGACTGTTCGGACCGCAGCGCGTACAGCTGCCCGGTCAGACCCCACACCCGATCGGCTGCTAGCCCAGCGGGCAGGTCCAACCGTTCCGGCGTCACGATCACTGTGCACGTCGCGGGCTCGTGATCGCCGTGCGTGACCGCGAGGTGGTGATATCCGAGTGGCAGGTCGTGGGGAAGGTCGAGGTAGCGCTCCACCATCGGAACGCCGTCGATCTCCCGCTCTTCGCCCGAGCCATCGCTGATCCCGACCTCGCGTTGGTCACCACTCTCAAGGGTGAGGACGGCCTGGAGCGACGCCTCATGGGGAACTCGCAGCGTTACTGCAGGCGCCTGGCCCGCTCGGGTAATAGCCACCGGCGGGAGGATCTGTCGCCAGGCCTTCTCGCCATGCGCCTCTACGGCGTTCTTCACATCGTCAGCGTTGGCCGCTTGGACATCAAGCGCCGCGAGCACGGCACGAATCGAGTCATCACTGACTCGGACGTGATTACCCTTCCAATCCCAGAACTCCGTGGCGACGCCAAACGCGTGCGCGAGATCTTGCAGCGACGAGCGAGCAGCAGCGGACACCGGCATCCTGCTTTCGGTGGTTGGTGCGGATGTAGCCCATAGCCTCTCACCTGCGCGACTTCCCACTGCCTAGACACCCCGGCAACCGGGTCGCGGCTACCGCGCCTTGGGCGCGAGAGACTAGGTCCCATGTCCCCGACGCATCTCCCCCTGCTGACGGCCGCCGACGACTCCGGCCTGACGTGGGAAAAGACCACCGACTGGTTCCTCGGCGCACCCGCGCGGATTCTCGTCATTATCGTCATCGCGATCGCCGCCAGATGGCTGATCCATCGGGCCATCCGCCGCGTCGTCCACCAGATGGAGCGACCCGCCGATGGCGGCAGTCGCGCGACCCGGGTGCTACGGGAAGCGGCTGGCCTGGACGCACTCCGTCGCCGTCAGCGCGCGGCGACGACCGGCACCGTGCTGAAGTCGACCACGACCATCGTCATCTCAGCGATCGCCATCATCACGATCCTTGGCGCTGTAGGCATACCGATCGGGCCGCTGATGGCCTCAGCCGGGGTGGGTGGCGTCGCGTTGGGATTCGGCGCGCAGAGCCTGGTCAAAGACTTCCTCTCAGGCATTTTCATGATTGTGGAAGACCAATACGGAGTCGGCGACATCATCGATACCGGTGAAGCGATCGGTGAAGTCGAAGAGGTCACCTTGCGGATCACCCGCCTGCGCGACGCGAACGGGGTCATCTGGTATGTCCGCAACGGCGAGATCATCCGCATCGGAAACCGCTCTCAAGGCTGGTCGATGGCGGTCATCGACGTTCCGGTCGCCTACACCGAGAGTGTCGAAAAAGTCACGTCCGTGCTGCGCGGCGTGGTGGAGCACATTCGTGACGAAGAACCTTGGGACAGCAGGGTTTTGGAGACTCCTGAAGTCGCCGGGGTGGAGAACGTTTCGGCCGGAGTGATGACCATGCGCATCTTTGCCAAGTGCGCCGCGAACGAGAACTTCTCGGTGACGCGAGAAATCCGCGAGCAGAGCAAGGAAGCTCTCGACGCGGCGGGCATCGCGGGGCCGCCGGTGACGGCGTACGGCCAGGGTGGCGCAACCCGCCCCTGACCGTGACTGAGAGGATCGCCCCGTGAGCAACAAGACGTTCTACGACGAGGTCGGCGGGCATGAGACCTTCGAGGCGCTCGTCCGCGAGTTCTACCGAGGGGTCTCTGAAGACGAGGCGCTGCGCGCGCTCTACCCCGAGGAAGACCTGGGCCCAGCCGAGCGCCGGCTGCGCATGTTCCTCGAGCAGTACTGGGGAGGCCCGACGACCTATTCGCAGGAGCGGGGTCACCCGAGGTTGCGCATGAGGCACATGCCGTTCACCGTCACGCCCGACATGCGAGATCGGTGGTTGCTGCACATGATGAATGCCGTGGACACCCTCGACCTGTCAGAAGCGCATGATGGCGCGCTGCGTGACTACCTGACCCGCGCGGCATACATGCTCGTGAACACGATGGATGACTCCAACCCCGCCTGAGCATTTCGCATCAACGACCGCGAGCCGTCACACTTTCCTGGTGACGAATCAGACCCAGGCCACTCACCCGGCTACCACCGCCAGCACCGAGATGACGACCATCCACGACGGGACGTCCCACCCCGACGCGTGGTGGCGCAAAGCCGTGATCTACCAGATCTATCCGCGTTCGTGGGCCGATGCCAATGGTGACGGCATCGGCGATCTGCCCGGCATCACCTCGCGCTTGCCCTACCTTCGGGATCTCGGCGTCGACGCCGTCTGGCTCTCCCCCTTCTACACCTCTCCCCAGGCCGATGCCGGGTACGACGTCGCCGATTATCGCGACATCGACCCCCTTTTCGGCACGCTCGACGACGCCAAGGACATGGTGGCGCGCGCGCACGAACTCGACCTGCGGGTCATCGTGGATCTCGTCCCCAACCACTCCTCGGATGAGCACGCATGGTTCCAGGCGGCGCTCGCCGCCGGGCCTGGCTCCCCCGAACGCGCCCGGTACATCTTCCGAGATGGCAAGGGTCCCGAAGGCAACGAGCCACCGAACAACTGGAAGGCCGTCTTCGGCGGGTCCGCCTGGACCCGCATCACCGAGGCTGACGGCAGCCCCGGCCAGTGGTATCTGCACCTGTTCGACCCCAAACAGCCAGACTTCGACTGGAATCACTCCGAGGTACGCGCAGAGTTCGAGTCTGTCCTGCACTTCTGGCTCGACCTGGGGGTCGACGGCTTCCGCGTCGATGTGGCTCACGGCCTGGTCAAAGAAGCCGGCCTGCCCGACTGGGAAGCCGAGCAGGAGTTGCTCGGCGGGACCGGACCCGACGACGGCCAGGGGCCCATGTGGGACCAGGATGGCGTGCACGAGATCTACGAAGCATGGCGCCGAATCCTGAACTCCTACAACACATCTGGCGACTCTTCTCAGGACCGCGTGATGTGCGCTGAGGCCTGGGTAAAGCCCGCGTCACGCGCGGCGCGCTATGTCCGTCAGACCGAGTTCCACCAGGCCTTCAACTTTGACTTCCTCGACACGACCTGGCGCGCGGCGGACCTGCGCGACGTCATCGAGACGTCTTACGCCGCCAATGACTCGGTCGGCGCCCCCACCACCTGGGTGCTGTCCAACCACGACGTGGTCCGCCATGCCACGCGGCTGGGTCTGCCCATCGACGCGCCGCGACCTAACGGCATCGGCGCCGAGGACGCGCAGCCGGATGCTGAGTTGGGATTGCGGCGCGCACGTGCCGCGACCGCCCTCATGCTGGCGCTGCCGGGTGGCTCCTACCTCTGGCAGGGCGAGGAACTCGGCCTGCCAGAGCACACGACCATGCCGGATGACGTCCGGCAGGACCCCACGTGGGAGCGCAGCGGCCACACTGTCAAGGGCCGCGATGGCTGCCGCGTCCCGATGCCCTGGGAGGCCGACAAGCCGTCACTGGGCTTCGGCCCGAGTGAGCAGACCTGGCTGCCGCAGCCTGAGTCATACGCCGCTCTCGCCGTTGACCAACAGACCGGCGACGAGACCTCAACACTGGAGCTTTATCGCACGATGCTTCGCCTGCGGCGGGAGCGTGCACTGGCCGGCGGCTCGTTGGCGATGGCGACCAACACGGGCGAGGTCGTGCAGGTGGACATCACCTCCGCGGCTGGCACGACCACCGTCATCACCAACCTTGGCGAGGGCCCGGTTGAGGTGCCCGAGGGTGCCACGGTGTTGTTGGCCTCAGGTCCACTCGACGCCAAGGGAGACGTACCAACCGACACCACGGTGTGGCTGGGCTGACTCAGAGGTCGACGTCCTGGTCTGGTCTACCGGACCAGGACGTGCCCGGCGTCGGTCGTCACGCGGAACCAGCGTCCGGCGCCGAATACCTGGGCCACGTCGCCGGTGAGAAACCCCAGGGCGTAGGCACCGAAGGCCACCCCCGCCGGCAACCCGTCGGCCCCACCGGAGGCGTGAAGCGATCGATTCCATACCCGGTGACGCAGCGATTCGACGGCCGCGGCACCGGATCCCTCTGGTGCGCCTGAGGCGACCTCGGCGATTCCGGCATGGGCTGCATCCCGGATCTGCTCAACAGGAACTCCCCCAAGGGGGGACCAGCCCGACTGTGGTGGAGAGATGGCCGCCCAGGTCGTCTGACGAGTCATGGGAGGGACCGGAAGCACAGATGAGGTCGTCCCCATCCGCGCTAGCCGGTCAGTCACGGCGGACAAGGGAACCACCTCGTCGACCTCAGCGGGCTCGGCGAGTGCGAGCACGCGCAGGCCCAGCACCGTCCCCTCCCCCGTCAGGCCCCGGCCTTTGAGCACACCGACCCATACCGCGAGCGTGGAGCCCCGCGCTTGGAGGCGTACGGCCCCGTCGTCCTCGATCGTGCGCGCCCTGCCGAGGTAGGTCGCCAGATCGGCAGTGGTTGAGTTGTCTGCCAACCGCAGCTCCGAAGCGGTCACTGACGCTCCAGGGCGCGACGCTTCATCGGAACCGGCTCGCCCTTCACCGCTTCCAGGAGCGCTCGGTCTTCGGGGGTGATGCGGCGCGGGCGCTGGCTTTCCATGTCGAACGTGACCAGGGTCGATTCTGCCCGGGCATAGACCTCGGCGCCTTCATCGCGAGAGGACAGCACCTCGTAGGAGATGTCGAAGGATGCCCCGCTGATCTTTGTCACCCACGTCGCGATCACGATCGGCTCGCTGCGATAGCGCAACTGGGCGAGGTAGTCGATTTCTTGCCGAGCCACGAGCAGCGATGGCGTCGCGGACTGTCCATCACGTGCCGGAAACCAATCGCGCAAAGCGACGATCCGGGCTTCTTCCAGGAGCCTGGCGAATTGGACATTGTTGATATGGCGCAGGGCATCCATATCGGACCACCGCAGCGGCACGTCGGCGTAGTACGGGCGGGATGGCATAACGCCATCCTCGCAGTCTCGGATTCAACCCGTCGCTAGAGTCCTCACTGTGACATCTGATGACTCCACCGAGGCACCCGATCCCGTCGTCGACTTGCTCGACACCCTCGACCTGCAGCCTGCCGGGCGCGCCAGTGTCCACGTCGAGTCGCCTGACGACTCCCCCGAGTTGGACCTGGGCTCTGGGCGCGTCGATGTGTTCGAAGGCCGCAGCCAACCCATGCCACACGGGCGGGTTTTTGGCGGTCAGGTGCTCGCCCAATGCCTCGTCGCCGCCGGCCGTACGGTCGCCGACGGACCGGCAGAGAATGCCCGCAGCGTTCATTCGATGCACGGCTACTTCCTGCGCCCCGGCGATTCGACGCAGCCCATCCGGTTCGCCGTGGAGCGGATGCGTGATGGTCGGTCTTTCTCCGCCCGCCGTGTTCACGCCCTTCAGGATGGCAAAGTCATCATGTCGGTCATCTTGTCCTTCCAGGACGAGGCCAGCGGCCTGGACCACCAAGCGGTCATGCCGGCCGCGCCCAATCCCGAGCGCCTACCGACGACCGCGCAAGACATCGGCGACATCGACCACCCGATCGCCCAGCACTGGGCCTACCGTCGCGCCGTCGACATCCGACACGTCGAGAACCCGATCTACATCGAGCCGGGTGCGCAGGCAGCAGCCAATCAGAACGTCTGGATGAAGGTCCGTGACCGGATGCCCGACGACCCGCTGTTGCATGCTGCCGCGCTGGCCTATGGCTCGGACTACACGTTGCTGGAATCCGCACTGCGCCGGCACCGGTTGGCCTGGTCTGATCCGCGTCTTCGTGCCGCGAGCCTGGACCACGCAATGTGGTTCCACCGGCCGGTCCGCGCCGACGAATGGGTTCTCTACCAACAGGATTCGCCGTCCGCATCAGGCGGCCGCGGGCTGGGCATGGGCAAGATGTTCGCCGCCGATGGCACGCTGGTCGCCACCGTCGCCCAGGAGGGCATGCTGCGAGTCAAGGAATGATGATGAACTCGGCTTCGACCGCGACCCTATTGTCCCAATGGCGCGCCGAAGAAGGCGAGCAACCGGGCGGCTGGGACTTCTCTCAACTTGCCGACAGGATGTCGACCGATCCGCCGCCGTGGGATCTCGACGCCGAATACCGCTGGGCATTGCGTGGGGCGACCCGTGTCTTGGACATGGGAACCGGCGGCGGCGAGCACCTCCTGGAGTTCACGGACGGGCTACCAACAGACGTCACCGCGACCGAGGGCTGGGAGCCCAATGTCCTGATCGCGCAGAAGGCATTGGAGCCACACGGGATTCGCGTGGTTGCCTTCGGCGCCTCAGATGACGACCCGGACGCTGATGCGATGCCGTTTCCAGATGAGCGGTTCGACCTGGTGCTCAACCGTCACGAGTCGTACGGCCCCCACGAGGTCGCGCGCGTGCTTGCTTCGGGCGGGGTCTTCCTCACCCAGCAGGTCGGTAGTGGTGAGCTTGCCGAGCTGCATGACCTCACCGAAGAGGCACCTGCCGACCTAGACGTATCCCACGAGCGGTTCGTGCGCGAGATCGAGTCCGCGGGGCTGACTGTTGAGGCCGGCGCCTCCTCCGAGGGCTTCTATCGGTTCACCGACATCGCGGCGCTTGTCGCGTACTTGCGCTGCGTACCGTGGGAGGTACCTGATGACTTCAGTGTCGACCGCTACGCGGACGCACTTTTGACCTTGCACGAACGGGCCGCTGGCGGCCCGATTCTGCTTCGTCGACGACGGTTCTGGCTGCGCGCCCGCAAGCCGTGAGCCTGACTGAAAACCACACACTCACCTAGAAAGTGCCGCGATGCCGCTCGATCTGCCCCTGACGCCGGTAACCCTGACTGGGCGGCTGGTCCGCCTGGAGCCGATGTCGCTCGACCACCTGCCCGGGCTGCAAGAAGCCAGCGCCGACGGCGAGATGTGGAACCGGTGGTACACCAGTGTTGCTCGGCCGCAGGACATGGAAGCTCAGGTCCGCGACCGCCTGTCTATGCAGGACCAGGGCACCATGGTGCCATTCACCGCGCTCCGCCAATCCGACGATCAGGTTCTCGGTGTCACCACCTTCTACGACATCGACCCAAAGGTCCCGCGCCTGTCGATCGGCTACACCTGGAACCGCGCCTCGACCCACGGCACCGGAACCAATCCAGAGTCCAAACTGCTCCTCCTCACCCACGCCTTCGAGACACTCGGCGCTCAATGCGTGCGATTCGAGACCAGTTGGTCAAACCAGCAGTCGCGCCAGGCGATTGAGCGCTTGGGCGCCCGCTGCGACGGCGTCCTACGCGCCGATCGACTCGAGCGAACCGGCGACCTGCGCGACACCGTCGTCTATTCGATTCTGGCTCACGAATGGCCTTCTGCCCGAACCGGTTTGGAGCATCGTCTTGAGCGCCGTTGACCTATTTGATGGCTCCCTGGGTCACGCCGGACATCACCCAACGCTGCGCAAAGAGGTAGACGATCAGCGTCGGCGCCATCGCCATGAGGTAGGAGGCGAAGGCCACGTTGTAGTTGATGCTTAGCTCGTTCTGGAAGAGTTGCTGCACCACGGGCAGGGACTGCATCGACGGGTCGGCGGTGATGATCGCGGGCATCATGTAGTCGTTCCAGGAGGCGAGGAAGGCAAAGATGCCGACCGTTGCGTTCATTGGAGCCAACAACGGGAAAATCAACCGCCAGAACGTCTGCCACGTCGAGCAGCCGTCAATCCGCGCACTCTCCTCCAGCTCGTACGGCACCGATCGCAGGAACGCCGTATAAAGCAGGATGTTGAAACTCATGCCGAAGAGCACGTGGAGCAACCCCACGCCGACTGGGCCATCGAGCCCGAGGACGGCGGTCAACTTCACCTGTGGCAGCGCCACCACTGGGAACGGGATGAACATCGCGGCCAGGAGATAGAAGTAGGAATAGCGGAAGACCTTGCGGTCCCAGTTGCGCACGATCGCGTACGCAGCCATCGAGCAAACGACCAGGGCGCCGACCACCGAAACCACGGCGATAAGGATCGAAATCGTCGCAGCCCGAGGGATATCCGTGAGTTCCCAGGCGCGGGCGAAGTTGTCGAAGTTGAGCGATCCCGGGAGGCTGAAACCGCTACCCGTTCTCGCCTCGGCATCGGTCTTGAGTGACATCGACACCGCAAGGTAGAGCGGTAGAAGGACCGTCAGTGAGCAGGCCACCAGCAGCAGGGTGACCTTCCAATTGCTGCGCTCTCGAGTGGCCGGTACACGTCGCTTCGTCGGCGTGACGGTCGGTGGTGCGGACTGGTCAACATGGCTCACAGGGACACTCCTCGGCCTCGGATCAAACGCAGTTGCACCAGCGAGATCGCCACCGTGACCACAAAGAAGATGACGGCATTGGCCATCTGGTAGGCGTAGTCACCCGTTTGGAACCCCGTGAAAATCGTCATGGCCACCGACGTGGTCGCCGTTCCCGGCCCGCCACCGGTCAGACCGACGATGACGTCATAGGCGTTCAGGAAGTTCTTGAAGGACAGGATCGTGTTGATGACCACATATCCCAGGACCAGCGGGAAGGTGATGCTGCGAAACACCCGCCACGAACTCGCCCCGTCGAGGGAGGCTGCTTCATAGAGTTCTTTTGGGATGGACAGCAGACCAGCCAGGTAGATGATGATCGCGCTGGGCGCGGCCTGCCACGCCGTCACGATGACCACGCTCAACCAGGCCCAGTTCGGGCTGGCGATGAGACTCGATTCGCCGCCGGTCCACCCCAGACTCTCCGCAATCTGCGGCAAGGAGGTCGCGAAAAAGTACTTGAAGACGTACGCGACGATGATGGCTGACAGCACCATCGGGATGATGAAGATCGTGCGCAACTGCTTCTTTAGCCGGATCTTGGCGTTCAACCCGATGGCCAGCGCGAGCGCCAGCATGTTGACCAGGATCGTGGTCACCAACGAGAACCCAATAGTGAAGCGGTAAGACTCCAGAATCGCAGGGTCATCCAACATGGAGGAGAAGTTCGCCAGACCCACGAAGGACCAGTCGCCGAAGCCGGCGTAGTTGGTAAGGCTGAAGAACATTCCGGCGATCGCCGGCAGGGTGATGAAGAGCGTGAAGAGAGCGACCGCCGGGAACAACATCAGCGCGTACGTTCGGTCGACGCGGCCGCGCGGACTGGGCGACGTGGCCGCGGGCTCCGTCGATGCGGAGTCCGCGGGCTGGCTGGTTCCGGCAGGAGCCGGTGGGATGACACTCATGACTCTCCTTGATTCCGGCTCACGCCGCGGCTCGCTGGGCGCGGCGTGCCCAGGCTCCATCGAGGCGCCGCAGGAACCCGTCGACGTCCTTGGTCAGGAACAGGTCCTGGAGATAACTAGGCAACGGGATCGACTCCGAGATGTAGGTTCCGGCGCCCTGATAGAAGCGACCGCTGCGGATATAGGGGTCAAGCCCGGTGAGGCGCGGATCTCGTTGCTGCGGTGGGTTCTTGATCGGTGACGTTGCCAGGTTCTTCGCGTTATAGGCATTCATTACCGACGGCTGCATGAGGTAGGACACCATCTGGCGGGCGCCCTTCGCGTCGCCCGATTGCTCCGGTATCCACAACGCAAGGTCGAGATTCACGCGCACCTTCGTTGTCCCCGGGTCATCGCTTCCCGGCAGCGCAAAGGTCCCGAGGCGCAGATCCGGTGCGGCCTGGCTGATCTCGCCAATGGCCCACGGCCCCTGAAGCAACATTGCGACGTCACCCCTGGCGAAGGCCGCATTGCCGTCGTTGTAGTTGCGACTGCCAGCATCACGATTGGAGTAGGCAAACAGTTCGACCATGCGCCGGGCCGCGTCCGCGAAGTCCTTGGTGAAGGAGACCTCCGCGTCGGGCCCCGCGTCCCCGCCCAACTCCTTGAGCCGCTCGAAGAAGGTCGTCACATCGAGGTTGCTGCCGCTGACGCAGTCGAAGATGCCCTGCCTGAGCGTCCAACCGTCGAGAAAGGTGGTGTAGAGCGGCAGCACATCGTTTTTCTGAAAGGTCTTGCACGCCTCGATGAGTTCGGGCCAGGTCTTGGGTACCGCCACGTCGTGCTTCTCGAATAGGCCGATGTTGTAGATGCATCCGGCAGCCGTCACCGAGTACGGCAAGACCGATGTACGTCCCTCGAACTGGGCGAACTGGTCGACCAGGTCCTGCACGTCATCTCGGATGGTCGAAGCAGCCGGGACGTCCGACAAATCCGTGAGCGCACCGCGCGACAGGAAGTTCGCCGTCTCGAGGTTGTAGTTGTAGCAGGCGACATCTGGTGGGGTGCCGCGCACGAACTGCGGGGTGAGTGCGGTGGTCGTGGCGTCATGGTTGACCCGGACTTCGGACTGGGAGGCGTTGAAATCCTTGACCAGGCCGCCGAAGTACTCGATGACCTCGGGCTTGTTCTGAAGAAATCGGATCGACGATGAGGATCCCCCACAGCCAGCGAGGCTGCCGCCGAGCGCGGACGCCCCCAGGCCGAGCAGGCCCCACCGCAGGGTGTCCCGCCGCGACGGTGGTCGGGCCAAGAACGAAACCATGGGACGCTCCGAATAAATCAAGGACAATTACTAAATTGACTTGCTTATAGTGTGGGTGACATAGGCCACTGTCAAGAGGACACCCAATGGGCGAACAGCCAACCGCCACGCCTGCTCCTCGCGGGAGCCAGGCGGCAGCCCTGCGCGCCTTACGCGCAGGGTCAGGTCTCACCGTCACCGAGCTCATGGCGGCAACCGACCTCTCTCGCCCGACGATCCACGCGGCCTGCGAAGAGCTGGTCCGCGCCGGCCTTGCCCTGGAGACCGAAGCCCCCAGTCGCCCAGCGACGCGCGGAAGGCCGCCACGCTCGTTCTCCTTCAACGCCCGCGCCACGTACGTCCTCGGTGTCGACGTGGGAGCCACCTCCGTGCGCAGCATGCTGACCGATCTGGGCACGCACATCCTTGGTGAAGCTGAGACCACCGGGCTCAGCGCCGACCTGTCGGCCGCCGAACGCATCTCGGTCATCCGCACCTGCATGCGAAGGTCCATGTCGACGGCGGGCGTACGCGCCAGCGACATCACGTCGGTGGGCGTGGGCATGCCTGCGCCAGTGCGACTTGACCGGCGCGTCATCGCGCTACCGGACTACCTTCGCGACCTCCCTGACGCGGATATCGCCGCCGCGCTAGCGGAATCGACAACCTGGAACGTCCTCATCGAAAACGACGCCAACCTCGCCGGCCTGGCCGAGACCCGAATAGGTGCCGCACAGGGACAGACGGACGTCATCACTGTCCTGGCCGGGGAGAGGTTGGGTGCTGGCGTGATTCTCGATGGACGCCTACTGCGCGGAGCCGGCGGCGCGACCGGCGAACTGTCGTTCGCCCGGCTGATCGAAGGAGTAGACGGTGCCTACGGCATCGGGATGCTCGCCCGTACTTTCGGACAGCGCGCGGCCACGGACGAAAGCACCTCAACCGCCCTGCAGGATCGATGCGACGGCGATCCTGCCGACCTCACCTCCGAGGACGTCTTTCGGTGTGCCGCCGAGGGCGACCGGATCGCACAGGACTGCATTCACCGCGCGACCGGACAGGTCGCCCGAATCCTGGAAGTGCTCCAACTCGCGCTCGATCCGGCCACCATTGTGATGAGCGGCGGAATAGCCCAGGCCCCAGGCGTTCTCGATGCTCTTCGCGCCCACGCCCCCCTCCTGCCCGAAAGCGAACTACACCCACCCACCATTGTGGGCTCAACCCTTGCCCATCGTGCCGTGGCGACCGGAGCGGCCACGCTGGCCATCGAGGACGTCTGGTCACGGCTCACCGCCGATCCCATGCTCCTCGTTTCGCAATAAAGATTATGAGAATCGTTGTCGTTCTTGTACGGTTCCACTCATGCTCACTTCGGTCTCCCGCACCCGTCGTCTCGTGGCCGCCGTCGCCACGCTCCCGCTCCTGGCTGCCTGTGGCTCACACGGCGCCTCGTCTGATTCCTCCTCCCCTGGTGACGGCAACGCGGCGTCCTCAAGCGCTGCCGCGTCGTCGTCGAACGCTCCCACCAAGACCGGCCCGACGCCCGGCTCCGGTGAGCGCGAAGTCGCCAAGGTTGCGCCCCGAGTTCTGATCTCAGGCGAGGGTGGCGGACTTACCTTGATTGATGGCACCACCGGAAAGGTCGTCGAGAAGGAAGACCTGCCCGGCTTCAACCGACTCAGCGACGCCGGTGACGGCCGCCGGGTCATGGTGTCCACCAGCAAGGGCTTCCAGGTCTATGACACAGGGATCGAAGAGCAGCCCCATGGAGACCACAACCACGCCTACGAATACGAGCCCGGACTGACCTCCGTGCGCTACCCGGCGAGCCACCCTGGCCACGTTGTGGCCCATGGCGGCAAGACCGTCCTCTTCGGCGACGGGGCCGGGACCATCCAGATCGTGCCGACCGAACAGGTGGGCTCGACGGTTGCTCCGATCCAAAAGACCAAGACCGCATCAGCCCACCATGGCGTTGCACTGGTCTTGAAGGACGGCACCATGCTCACCACGCAGGGAACCGAAGAGAAGCGAAGCACCGTCGAGGCACGCAAGAACGGCAAGGTTGTGACCAAGACCACCGACTGCCTCGGTGTCCACGGTGAGACGACCGCCGCCGACGAGGCAGTGCTGTTCGGGTGCGAGGACGGACCGGTGATCTACCGCGATGGCACATTCCACAAGGTCGCCGTCAAAGACTCTTTCGCCCGCTCGGGCAATGTCGCCGGAACCCACGAGTCGCCGATCGTCCTCGCCGACTACAAAACCGACAAGGACGCCGAACTGGAGCGCCCCACCCAGGTCGCCCTGATCGACACTCGTACCGACAAACTCTCTCTCGTCGAGCTCGGCAGTTCCTACTGGTTCCGCTCGCTGGCACGCGGTCCCGAGGGCGAGGCGCTGGTTGTGACGTACGACGGCAAACTCGTGGTCATCGACTCCGAGACCGGCAAGATCTCGAAGCGAATCCCAGCCATCGACGCCTGGAAAGAGAAGAAGGACTGGCAGGACCCGGGCCCCAGCATCAAGGTTGCCGACGATCAGGCATTCATCACCGACGCGGCGAAGAAGCAACTCGTCGTGGTCGACCTGGAGTCAGGCAAGGTCGTGAAGCGCCACAGCCTCCCGGTGACCCCGGTGGAGATCGCGGTCACCACCGGTGAACCTGCCCACGACCACGAGGATGAGTCCGGTGAAGGTCCCGAGGGCCACGATCACGAAGGCCACGACGATGAAGGTCACGACCACGAGCACTGAGTGCGGTCGCCGCCTCAGTCACGCGTGAGGCGGCGGTACGTCACCCGGTGCGGGCGCGCCGCGTCCGCACCGAGACGCTCGACCTTGTTCTGCTCATAGGCATCGAAGTTGCCCTCAAACCAGTACCAAGCGGCCGGGTTCTCCTCGGTGCCTTCGTAGGCCAGGATGTGGGTCGCGACCCGGTCCAAGAACCACCGGTCGTGACTGATGACCACGGCACATCCCGGGAACTCTAGAAGCGCATTCTCCAGGGATCCGAGGGTCTCCACGTCCAAGTCGTTGGTCGGCTCGTCCAGCAGCAACAGGTTGCCGCCCTGTTTCAGGGTGAGCGCGAGGTTCAACCGGTTGCGCTCACCACCGGACAGCACGCCAGCCTTCTTCTGCTGGTCGGGGCCTTTGAAGCCAAACTGCGAGACGTAGGCCCTGGAGGGGATCTCAACCTTGCCGACCTGGATGTAGTCCAAGCCGTCGGAGACGACCTCCCAGAGCGACTTGTCGGCATCCAGCCCAGCGCGACTCTGGTCGACGTAGGAGATGTCGACCGTGTCGCCCACTTTGACCTCACCGGAGTCGGCGTCTTCGAACCCGACGATCGTCTTGAACAGCGTCGTCTTGCCTACGCCGTTCGGGCCGATCACACCGACAATCCCGTTGCGGGGCAACGTGAATGACAGTCCGTCGATGAGCGTACGGTCGCCAAAGCCCTTGGTCAGATTCTTGACCTCGATGACCTGAGCACCCAACCGGGGGCCTGCCGGAATTTGGATCTCTTCGAAGTCCAACTTGCGCGTCCGGTCCGCCTCGGCGGCCATTTCTTCATAACGCGCCAGACGCGACTTGCTCTTGGTCTGTCGGGCCTTGGCATTGGAGCGCACCCACTCCAACTCCGACCGCAGGCGCTTCGCGAGCTTGGCGTCCTTCTTGCCCTGAACCTGGAGGCGCTCCTGCTTCTTCTCCAGGTAGGTGGAGTAGTTGCCTTCGTAGGGGTAAAGGCGACCACGGTCGACCTCGCAGATCCAGCCCGCGACGTTGTCGAGGAAGTAGCGATCGTGGGTGACTGCCAGCACGGCACCGGCGTAGGACGCCAGATGCTGCTCAAGCCACTGCACCGATTCGGCGTCCAGGTGGTTGGTGGGTTCGTCCAGCAGCAGCAGATCGGGCTTGGACAGCAACAACTTGCACAAGGCGACCCGACGGCGCTCACCACCGGACAGCACGGTCACGTCGGCATCGCCAGGCGGGCAGCGCAACGCGTCCATGGCCTGCTCGAGTTGAGAGTCAAGGTCCCACGCGTCAGCGGCGTCGATCTTCTCCTGCAGCGTGCCCATCTCGGCCATGAGCGTGTCGAAGTCTGCGTCCGGCTGAGCCATCTCCTCAGAGATCGCGTTGAATCGGTCGAGGTCGGCTTTGATCTGGCCGAGGCCTTCCTCGACGTTGCCGCGAACGTTTTTCTCCTCGTTCAGCGGGGGCTCCTGGAGCAGGATGCCGACGCTGAAGCCGGGCGATAGTCGCGCCTCACCGTTGGAGGGTTGGTCAAGTCCCGCCATGATCTTGAGGATCGTGGACTTTCCAGCCCCATTGGGTCCGACGACCCCGATCTTCGCGCCCGGGTAGAACGACATGCTCACGTCGTCGAGGATGACTTTCTCACCGACGGCTTTGCGCGCTTTGGTCATGGTGTAGATGAACTCGGCCATAGGCGCCAGGCTATCGACGCGAGTCAGTTCCTCCGAATCGAGTTCATCCGGATGGACTCACCGTCGTGCTGCCTCCACGGCGTACTGAGCCTGCGAGTGCCGACGAAGCACCTCGTGGACTGGCTCCATCACGTGCTGGGTGGCCACCGTCACGATGGCCCGACGCAGTTCCTTGCCCACCGCTTGGCGCCGTCTTCGGGCTGCTCGTCCCGCAATCACTCGGCATAGCGCGGCGAGCAACAGACCAAAGACCACACCACCAACTGCCATCAACAGCGGGACGGGGAGACCGACCACGCTCGGCGCAGCCACCTCAACCCCAGCGAGGCCAAGGACAACCATGGCCACCAGCCAACCCAGCCCTGCGATGGCAACAGCGGCGAGGAACCACTGAAGCACAGACACCACACTCCACCAGGCCGGACGTCGTGTCTCGAACGACGTCCTGACCACCGCCTGATCCAAGGCGTCGACCATCGAGGCATCATCGGGAGTCGCGGCCTGGGCCACCTGTTCTGCCCAGGCGGGTGGTAGTCCCCGAGCCGCACGGGCGCCCACTCGGCGGGTGGTCACTTCGACCTCCGCCTTCGCAGCGGTGGTCGCCACCGGCAGTGAGGATCGGCCAGTGGCGGCACGAGCCTGCGAGCGGCTCATCCCCTTGAGGTCGTCATCGCGCATGATGTCCTGCAGCCCCAGGCGCCGCATTGGAGCGGGGCGTAACTTGCTGCGCCACCGCACCAACGGCCAGCCGGTCGCTGTCGTGGCGTGACGGATGTAGTCCCGCTCGACGGCATCCAGCACCGCCGGCACTCCGGCCGAAGCCTCGAGTGCCTCGACCAATTCCTTGCCCGGCGCCTCCGGCAGATTCGGCTCGCTCTCACCGACATACGGCTGCAGCGCCCCACCCTGATCGCGAAGGTCACCCAGCAGTCGATGCGAGGCGGCATTGCGGGTTTGTACGACCTGGGCCAGGGCCTCGCCCAGTTCGTCGAGACCCCGGTGGGTCACCGTCGACGTCGCGAGCACCTCGATCTCGCTCAACCCATCGCGCGCAAACAACGACTGCAGGTCGGCGACACAACTCGCGACATCGGACTCGGCAAGACGATCGGTCTGGTTGAGGACGGCAACCGTCACGCCGGCATGCGAGGCCATCGTGCGCACGTAGTCATCGTGGAGGATCGCGTCGGCATACTTCTGCGGATCGGTCACCCAGACAAAGACATCGACCAGGCGCAATAGCCGGTCGGCCTCGACCCGGTGTGCCGCGACGCGGGAGTCGAAATCTGGCAGATCGAGCAACACCAGACCATCCAGCGCATCTCCTTGTGGCAATCCTGGCGCCGCCTGGTGCCGGCTGGCGACGCCGAGCCAGTCGAGCAACTCGGCGCTTGGCTCCTGGCCCCAGATCGCGGCAACCGACGCGGACGTCGTCGGACGTCGAGCGCCGATACGCGAAACAGGCTCCCCCACAAGGAAATTGAACAGGCTGGACTTTCCACTGCCGGTAGCGCCAGCGAGCGCTGCGACGGTCCGCGCGCCGGTGATCGCCGTACGCTCAGACACCTTGGTGCTGAGAGCTTTCGCCCGGCGGGCTTCCTCCTCGGGGATCGTGGAGCCTGATAGTTCCAGCACGCGAGCAATGGCCTCGGCCCGGTGCGCAAGGTCCTCTCCCGACACGGCGGGAAGACGTGCCGCGGAAGGTCGAGCATCGGAAGTCCTCATCGGGCGGCCTTCACCTCACGGATTGCGGCGGACAGTCGTTCGGTGGAGTCACCATCGACGCCCAGCCCTTGCAGGGCGGCGTCATGGCGCTCCCGCTCCGCTGCATAGATCGCATCGACCTGGTCCAGCAGGAGAACCCGAGCCTTGGTCGTGAGGGAACGCACGGCTTGATCGCCGAACACCGACTCGAGCACCCGCTGTGCGACCAGTGCCGATCCGCCAGCGACGCCGACCTCGGCTCCGGCCAGCGCGCCACCGGTGGCCGAGAACACCACGAGCATGAGCATGACCCCAATGCCATTGATCCCGAACGAGAGGAACCGCGCCGTGGCCCGTCGGCCGCCCGCTTCGCGCCGCACTAGTTCGAGCACCTCACCCTGCCAGTCGCGTACGACCCGCTGGACGCGCGCATCAAATCCGTCGGAGACCTTGGCCAGACCGGGATGCTCTTCTAGCAACGGCGCGCCGCCTGGCAGCGTGCGCCATTGCCGTGCCACCGCGAGGCTGGCTGATTCCCCCTGGGAGGCGATCAGTGCCGCAACGCCGGTATGCAGCGCCTCACCGAGGTCTTCCGCCGGCTGCCTGGCGCCCTGGCCGCGCAAGATCGCGCCGAGCTTGTCGCGCAGTCGGCCCACACCCTCGTCAAACTGTCGGAACCACTCACCGGTCCCAACGAACTCTTGCCAGCGCGCGAGCACTTCACCGCGCAGGACCGAGCCGTCGCTCACCGCCCCGTCGACCTCTCCGCGTGCTCGCCCGAATGCCTCGGCGACCGCTTCGGACAGCGCATCTCGTGCTTCGACCTGTTCGGTCGCTGCACGGTGCAAGATCTGCGCACGTCCGTCGAGTGAATGCAGTGCACCGTCCAAGGTTCGGCGGATCACGATTGCCCGCGCACGCGAGTCGGTCGCCAGCGATGAGAGCCACGACCTCAGCCGGGCCGTCTCGACGGCGGGGAGCAGACCGTCGTCAAGGGCACTCTCCAGCACGGTGAAGATCGGCGACTGTCCCAACCCCTGTTCAAGCAGCATCCGCGCGAGATCGGCGCGTACTTCTTCCATCGCCTCGTGCGGGACCCGACTGAGGACGACCGCGACCGAGGTCCCCCGATCGGTGGCTTGCTGGAGTAGTCGCCACGGCACGGCATCGGCGTAGCGACTCGCGGTGGTCACAAAGAGCCATAGGTCCGCGGCGGACAACAACTGTCGGGCCAGATCGCGGTTCGCCTCGACAACAGAGTCGATATCGGGTGCATCAAGGAGAGCCAGGCCATCGGGCAGGGCACGCGAGGACACCAGCCGCAATTGACCAGGGTCCTCTTCGGATCGCGGCGACCCGGTCAACCGGGCTAGCCCCGGTAGGACCCGCTGGGAGGTAAACCAGCGAGCGTCGTCGGGGTGGTGGATCAGGACTGATGCGCGGGTAGTCGGGCGCAGCGCACCAGCGCGCGAGACCCCTTCGCCTACGACGGAGTTGACCAGCGTGGATTTTCCGGCGCCAGTGGAACCGCCGACGACGGCTAGCAGTGGCGCATCCAAGGACGACAACCGCGGAAGAACGTAATCGTCAAGCTGATGCAAGAGTTCGGCGCGGTCAGTGCGCTGACTGGCCACGTCGGGTACGGGAAGGGGCAGCGTGGTGGCAGCCACCGCGGACCGTAGCCCTCTCACGGCCTCAACAAGGGGCGCAGGATCGGGGCCATCAGTCACTGGGCCATAGTCGCAAGCGCGCACCCTCTTGAACAACTCGACCCGCTGCATAGTGCGCACTGACCCCGATTCCTCTGCCCCCACACATGACGAAGGGCTGGGGCGCCGTTCTGCGGTCGGCGCCCCAGCCTCAACGTGCTGTCGCCCCGGCCCAATACCGCCCCCGTAGCGGTATACCCCAGGCCGGACGACGGTCGACACCCTAGGGGCGTCACCACAGGGCGGCTCAGGACCTCTGCCGGAGTCTGCTCGTTCGGAGCGCGAGCCGACCTGTGGAGTCATCATTAGGAGTACCTAACTGAGGACAGCCTAACCCAACATCTGCCGCCTGCCAACACTCGTGACGAAACAGATCTCTAGACTGCATTCTCGGCGGTACGCCGCCTCAGCCCCCGTGGCGCAATCGGATAGCGCAGCGGCCTTCTAATCCGCAGGTTGCAGGTTCGAATCCTGCCGGGGGCGCTCGCGAATTTCGCGGGATCTAGAGATGTCCGAGTACTTCGAACTTGCGATAGATGGCGCTCCCCAAAAACTCCTGGCGGCGGATCGCGATCACCGTGACGAGGTCTTGCTCCTCCCGCAGGATCCGCTCGCCGCGGATGCCCCGGCTGATCTTGGCTCGCACCATCGCTAGTTCGCTGCCGGCTTCCTGGAACTCCGCCATTCGGGCGCGGGCTGGCTTCCCACCAGAGTTATCCGCCCATTGGCGCGCGTACTTGCGCTCCGACATCGAACTGAGCATGGCCACCTCCGCGGGCGTGAGGATGCCATTGGGGACGTACGCCTGCAGCTCGCGGCCGATGATCTTCGCCTCGCGTCGACGCACCCAGATCAGGAGCGCCACGAACATGAGGAAGAGCGGTGCCTGGATCACGATGTAGGTCCACAACCAACCGTTGGCGCTGATCACCGCACCGGCATTCCATAGGGCGTGGAAGAAGACCGCAATCAGCCAGCCGAGCACGGGCGCTCCGAGCCGCACTACCCACCGCCGGCTGACCGCAGCAAGCCCCACGCCAATGCCGATCCAGATCGTGAACATCGGGTGCGCAAAAGGACTCATGACCACCCGGAGCACGAAGGTGCTCATCAGCCCGGATTCGCCGGAGGTCGCGTAATCGCTCGCCAGATAGATGATGTCTTCGACGAAGGCAAAGCCACACGCGGTCAGCCCGGCATAGACGATGCCGTCCAGAACTCCGTCAATCTCACGTCGACGGAACCACAGCAGAAGCAGCAGCCCCAAGCCCTTCAGCGACTCTTCGACCAGTGGCGCGACGAGCACGGCGACCTGGCCGTTGTCTTCCTCTCCCGCTCCCAGGAGGTAGCCGCCAAAGTCGTTGAGAAAGACCGCCCCGATGGTGGCGATGCACGCACCCCACAAGAAGGCGAAGGCGAGCATCCCTGGAGGCTCGGCCTCGAACCGGTCGACCCACAGGAAGACTGGCACCACGATGCCGATGACGACCAACGACAAGGTGATGCCGAACACTGTGGCGGTCAGGCCGGTCGTGGCCCCGATCAGCGCCAGCGTGCTCACGCCGCCCAGCCCAAAGAGCACCGTGAGCACAGTGATCAGGACAACCCGGCGCAACCGCGGAAGCCGACGCAACCGGCCCGGCGTGGGCACCGCCTGATCTGAATAGGCGTGCGCCATCGACGGCGAAGGAACATCGTGGGACATGGTGAGAACACGCTAGTCGAGCGAAGCCGCAGGACACAGATTCGGTCGGTATGCCAGAGTGAACAGTGTGAACGACACCACTACGACCGCGCCGACCGCTCGCAGCCACGCCGACCGCATCGTCTGGATCGACTGCGAAATGACTGGCCTTGATGCCCAGAATGACGCGCTCGTCGAAGTCGCTGCGCTCGTCACGGACTTCGAGCTCAATGTCCTTGGTGAGGGCATCGACATCGTCATCAAACCTCCGGACGAAGCCCTCGACCAGATGAACGACTTCGTCCGCAACATGCACATCACCAGTGGCCTGTTGGACGAGTTGGCGGGCGGGACCACCATCGAAGACGCCAAAGAGCGGGTCCTGGCCTACATCAAGGAACACGTACCGGAGGCCGGTAAAGCGCCACTCGGGGGGAGCACCGTCGGCACCGACCGGATCTTCCTTGCCCGGGACATGCCTGAACTCGAGAGCTACCTGCATTACCGCATCGTGGACGTCTCCTCGATCAAGGAGCTCTCCCGCCGGTGGTACCCCCGGGTCTACTTCAGCTCGCCCGAGAAGCACGGCGGCCACCGCGCGCTGGCAGACATTCGGGAGTCCATCGCGGAGTTGCGCTACTACCGCGAGACGGTTTTCGTGGAGCGCCCGGGTCCAACCTCCGAGGCGGCTAAAGCGGTCGCCGCCAAGCACACGATTGCCCCCGAGCCACGCGACTAACAGTGGTTCGGACCATCGCCGCGAAGGATGTACGATAGGCGGCGTTGCCTCCCGTGGGAGGCACTCGCATGGTGGGTGTAGCTCAGCTGGTAGAGCACCGCGTTGTGGTCGCGGTTGTCGCGGGTTCAAACCCCGTCACTCACCCCAAGGGCGCGAGCCCGAGTCGGCGTGTCCGGCTAGTTCGGAACATACCCAACTAGCAGGACACGCCGACTCAATCGTTGCGGCGCTTTCGGTCCTCGCGACTTTGCACATGCTGGAAGCCGAATCGCCCTTTAATGCAAAGGTTTCCGTGGCCGACGGAGTGATCGTGCGGCGAGGAGACCTTGACGATCTCGTTGTCCTGTACGTGCAGCGTGAGGTTGCAACCCACACCACAGAAGGTGCATACCGTCGTGGTCTCGGTCTGCCGCTCCTCGTCCCAGGTGCCAGCGTCGCGCATGTCGAACTCCGACTTGAACGACAGCGCACCGGTGGGGCAGACCTCGACGCAGTTGCCGCAGTAGACGCAGGCCGAATCGGGAAGCTCGACGGAGAATTCGGTTGAAATCTGGGAGTCGAATCCGCGTCCCGCCACCTGGATGGCAAAGGTGTTCTGCCACTGCTCGCCGCAGGCGTCGACGCACTTGTAGCACAGAATGCACTTGCTGTAGTCGCGCACATAGAGGTCGTTATCGACCTTGACGGGCTGCTCCATCGTGGCCGCGGTCGACCCGTCAGGCAGGTGGTGCTCCCCCGGCTCGTGCACGTCGCGGTCGAATTGTTCGCCAGCGGGTGGACCGAATCGCTCCGGATCGGCGGCATAACGCACCATCCAGTCCGCGACCCGCGGTGTGGTCGATAGGTCGACCGAGGACCCAAGCATTTCCAGCACGAGCCGGCGGCTGTGCCGCACTCGCTCAGTGTCGGTCTTGACCTCCATGCCTTCCTGCACCCGTCGGGAGCAGGACGGGACGAGCACGCGTGACCCTTCGACCTCGACCATGCAGACGCGACAAGCGTTCTTGGGCGTGAGGGTGTCGCCGTAACACAGCGTCGGGGTGTCCTCACCCGCTGCGTCGCAGGCAGCCAGGATGGTGCTGCCTTCGGGAACGCTCACCTCTCGCTCGTCGACGCTGACTGTCACGAGCCGGGTGGGCATACCCATGTGCACAGGTGCCCGGTTATCGGTGGTGGTCATGTCGACTCCTCCAGAACTCCGACTCGGTCGATCGCGGACTCCACCGCATTCCACGCTGCCTGACCCAGGCCGCAGATTGAGGAGTCTTTCATCGCCAAGCCCACATCGCGCAGCAACAAGATGTCCGATGCCGTGGCGGTCGGGTCGTCGTCCCGGCGCGTACTGATGCGCACGAGCGCCTCCTCCTGCCGGACCGTGCCGACCCGGCATGGCACGCATTGACCGCACGATTCATCTCGGAAGAAGCGAGCGATGCGCACCAGGATGCTCGGCAGGTCAACCGTGTCGTCGAAGGCCAGCACCACTCCCGAGCCGAGTGTCGTACTGCGCGACCTGGTGCCTTCGAAGGTGAGCGGGATGTCGAGCTCGTCTGGTCGGACGAATCCACCGGCAGCACCACCCAACAACACCGCCTGAAGCGAATTCCCCTGCGACACACCGCCTGCGAGCTCTAAAACCTCACCGAGGGTCACCCCGAATGGCACCTCGTAGACGCCAGGCCGCGCTACATTGCCGGACACGCAGAAGAGCTTTGGCCCCGTCGAATCCCCGGTGCCGAGCTCGGCATAGGCGGTACTGCCGATCCGCATGATCAGCGGGACATTGACCAACGTCTCGACGTTATTGACCACGGTCGGCTTCCCAAAGAGCCCCGCCTCGAACGGGAACGGGGGCTTGCTGCGCGGTTCGCCGCGATAGCCCTCGATCGAGTTGAAGATCGCGGTCTCCTCACCGCAGATGTACGCCCCAGCACCGCGCCGGATCTCAATCTCGAAGGAGTAGCCACTGCCGAGGATGTCTTCTCCGAGATAGCCATGTGCGCGCGACTGCTCAATCGCGTTGCGCAGCAACCGAAGTGAGCGTGGGTATTCACCGCGCAGATAGATATAGCCGCGCTCGGCACCGATCGCATATCCGGCGATCACCATCGCTTCGATCAGCGAGAACGGATCGCCCTCGAGGATCGCGCGATCCTTGAACGTACCCGGCTCGCTCTCGTCCGCGTTGCACACGAGATAGCGCGGCGTCGCCTCCTGAGCGGCAGTGCTTTCCCACTTCACGGCAGCCGGGAAGGCGGCACCGCCCCGTCCGAGCAGCTTGGCCGCCTTAACTTCTTCAACGACCTTCGCCGGCTGCAGTTCAAGGGCCCTACGAAGACCCGAATATCCTTCTGCGGCAACGAAATCGGTCAGGCTCTCTGGGTCAACCGCACCGACCCGCTGCAGCAAAAGCAAGCCGTCTTGTCCGGCCTGGGGAACGGCCATCGTGGCCGCGGCCTCGGAGGTCACGGCAGCAGGTCCGATCTCCAGCGCTTGCAGCACTTCGTGGGATGTGGTCGGCCCGAGGGTGCGCTCGATCGCCGGATCGCCGGCCTCCACGGCGAGCGCCGCTGGCGATCGCTCACAGATACCCAGGCATGGGCTGTGCTTCCAGCCGGCCACCGCGCTCGGAGGGCCGAGTCGCTCCTCAAGATCGGCGCATACTTGCTTCGAGCCTTTCGCCTCGCAGGCAATGTCGGTGCACACGTGGACGATTCGCCGAGGCCGTGGGTGCGTCGAGAACAACGCATAGAACGTCGCCACGCTGTAGACGTCGGCGGGCGGGATGCTCAAGCGGCGACCGACATAGTTGAGCGCACCGGGGCTGATCCAACCCACCCGGTCATTGACGGCGTGCAAAGCCTCCAGAACCAGGTCCCGCCGCGAGCGCGCACTCTGCCCACCAAAGGATCGCCGGTGGTCTTCGGCGGCACGCTCGCCGCCGTACCACCCGCTGTCCGCGACGCCAATCAGACGATCGACAGCCTCGCGTTCGTCCGCACTTGGCTCAGCATCGGTGAACTTCAGGTCCAAGGTCAGGTCTCCTGTCCGGCGGTGACCAGGTCGGTCGTCTCGACCGGTGTGTGCACCTTTTCCAGTTTGACGGCAGTGGCCTTGAACTCGGCCGTTCCCGCGATCGGGTCGTTCGCTTCGATGGTCAGGGCATTGGTGTCAACATCGTCCGGGAAGTTGCACACCATGAAGACCAGGCCGGGGCGCAGTGCCGGTTCACGGCGGGCGGGCGCCTCGACTGAGCCTCGCCGCGAGGCGATGCGGACCAGGTCTCCATCGTTGAGCCCGTAGGCCGCTAGGTCTTCGGGACACATGTCGACGGTCGTGCCGAGGCGGAGCGGGGAGTTATAGCCGCCGGACTGCACGCCCGTGTTGTAGTCACTTAGCCGGCGACCGGTTGTCAGCCTCAGCGAGAACTCCTCGTCAAGCTGATCGACCGGGAGCTCGTGCTGGACGATGCCAAACGGCGCTGGCCGGCCGCGCAAGTCCGGATCCTGCTCCCACAGTCGAGCGTGCAGGAACATGGTCTCGGGGCCGTCCTCGTCTGGGAAGGGCCATTGAATGCCGCCGCGCTTCTCCAACTGTTGATAGCTCATACCCGCGAAAGCCGGTGAAAGAGAACGCACTTCGTCCCAGATCTGCTCAGACGACCAGTCCTCCCAGCCGGAGCCCATCCTGCGGGCGATCTCCTTGATGATGGTGATGTCATCCCGGGCTCCCTCGGGTGGTTCGAGGGCCTTGCGTACCCGCTGAACGCGCCGCTCACTGTTGGTGAACGTCCCCTCGCTTTCACACCACGCCGCGGCTGCGGGCAGCACCACGTCGGCAAGTTCAGCAGTTTTGGTGAGGAAGATGTCCTGCACCACAAGGTGATCCAGATCGCCCAGTCGTTTCCGAACCGCGGCTGAGTCCGCGTCCGATTGCACGGGGTTCTCGCCCACGACGTAGAGGTGCGTGAGGTGCCCCTCGTCCATCGCCTCCATCATTTGCGACAGATGCATACCTTTGGTCGGAGGCAAACTGACGCCCCAGGTGTCCTCAAACTTCGCTCGCGCCTCGTCGTCCTCGACATCCTGGAAGCCGGGGAACTTGTTGGGGATGGCACCCATATCGCCACCACCTTGGACATTGTTCTGTCCCCGCAGCGGCACCAAGCCGGAGCCATACTTCCCGACTTGGCCGGTGAGTAGCGACAGGTTGATCAGCGCGCGGACGTTGTCCGTTCCGTTGTGATGTTCGGTGATGCCGAGCGTCCAACACAGTTGCGCGCGCTCGGCTTTCGCATAGTCATGGGCCAGCGCCTTGATGAGTTCGGCAGGCACACCGGTCTCACGCTCGGTGGCCTCCAACGTCCACGGTTCGGCCGACTCGGCAAACGCCTCAAAGCCGGTCGTCCCCCGTTCGATAAAGGTGCGATTGACCAGCCCGGCATGGATGATCTCGCGGGCGATGCCGTAAGCCAGCGCGATGTCGGTACCGACATCGAGACCGACCCACGTATCAGCCCACTCGGCCGTCTTGGATCGACGCGGGTCGACGACGTAGACCTTGGCTCCGGAGTTGATCGCCTTCAGCGCATGCTGGAAGAAGATCGGGTGCGCTTCACGGGCGTTCGACCCCCAGAAGACCAACAGATCGGCGTCTTCTGCTTCGCGGTAGGAAGTGGTGCCACCGCCAGCACCGAACACTGCCACCAGACCGGCGACACTAGGAGCGTGTCAAGTTCGATTGCAGGAGTCGATGTTGTTGGTGCCGATCACCGATCGGGTGAACTTCTGCGCCATGAAGTTCATCTCGTTGGTCGATCGTGAGCACGAGAACATCCCGAACGAATCGGGTCCATGCTCCCTGAGGTTGCGTTGGAATCCGGCGGCGGCCCGGTCGAGGGCCTCGTCCCAACTCGCCGGTCGCAGCTCGCCGTGCTCGCGGACCAATGGCTGGGTCAGTCGGGTGTAGTTGCGTGGCATGGCCTCGTCCTTCGTGCCGAGCGTCCAGGCGGGTACGCCTGCACCTCCAATTCCACCACGACACCTAGGGTGTTGGCAGCCCATCGCCAACCTCGTTCTGTGCCGACTGCGCGATGACGCGACGCAGGGCCTAGACATGCAGTTGCCCCGGACGCAACTGAGGCGTCCGGGGCAACGAGCAGGGGCATTCTTGGTGCTATCCCGCAGCGGCGGTCAGCGCGTCATCCAAGATCGAGATTCCTTCAGCAGCCTCGTCCGGCGAGATATTCACCGGCGGCACCAGGTGAACCCGGTTGAAGTTGGTCATCGGCAGCATCCCGCGCTTCTTGCACTCGGCGACGACTGCTGACACCTCCGGGCTACTGCCGCCATACGGCGCCAACGGTTCCCGAGTCTGCGAATCCCGCACCAATTCGATGGCCCAGAATGCGCCCGTGCCGCGGACCTCGCCGACCCACTCGTGCTTGTCCACGAGCGCCTTCAGGCCCGGTTCAAAGACATCGCGACCCAATGCGGCCGAGTGCTCGACGGTGCCCTCGTCTTCCATCGTCCGGATGGTGGCGACTGCGGCGCCACAAGCCAATGGGTGACCCGAGTAGGTCAACCCGCCGGGATAGGACCGCTCCCGGAAGGTCTCGTAGATCGCGTCGCTGATCGCCACGCCACCCAGTGGGACATAGCCGGAGTTCACCCCTTTGGCAAAGGTCAGGAGGTCTGGAACGACATCATCCCGATTGATGGCGAACCACTCACCGGCACGTCCGAAGCCGGCCATCACCTCATCGGCGATGAGCATGATTCCGTGCTCATCGCACAGCTCCCGGACACCCTTGAGGTAGCCGGGCGGCGGGACCATGATTCCGGCTGTTCCCGGGATGGACTCCAGCAGGATCGCCGCGATTGTGCTCGGCCCTTCCAGCGCAATGAGCTGCCGCAGGTGCGCCAGAGCGCGGCTGCACTCTTCCTCCTCGGTGGTCGAGTAGAACGCGCTGCGATACAGGAACGGCCCGAAGAAGTGGATCGTGCCAGCCGTCGCATCATCACTGGCCCAGCGCCGCGGGTCACCTGTCGCGTTGATCGCGAGGTGGGTGCCGCCGTGGTAGGAGCGGTAACGGGACAACACCTTGTGCCGTCCGGTATGCAGCCGCGCCATCCGAATCGCGTGCTCGTTCGCGTCGGCCCCACCGTTGGTGAAGAAGACGCGGTTGAGGTCACCCGGGGTGTGGTCAGTGATGAGCCGAGCAGCCTCCGAGCGGGCGGCGTTGGCATACGGCGGAGCCACCGTGCACAAGGTCGCCGCTTGCTCCTGGATTGCTTTCACCAGTCGAGGGTGCTGGTGCCCAAGGTTGGTGTAAACCAACTGCGAGGTGAAGTCGAGGAGCCGGTTGCCCTCGCCATCCCAGATATGACTGCCCTGCGCCTTGGTGATGACGATGGGGTCCAACGCACCCTGGGCAGACCAGGAATGAAAGACGTGCGCCCGGTCGAGTTCGTACGTGCGCTCGGGGCTGAGGTCAGCGAGATCCGAATCAGTCATTTTGCGGGAACCCCAATTCCAGTCCGCCGGCAGGGCGTGCTGCCGGATTGATCCACTTGGTGGTGACGGCCTTCGTCCGCGTGTAGAAGTGGACACCGTCGGGCCCGTAGGCGTGGCTGTCGCCAAAGAGGCTGTTCTTCCAGCCGCCGAAGGAGTAGTACGCCACCGGCACGGGAATCGGCACGTTGATGCCGATCATGCCCACCTGCACATCCTGCTCGAAACGGCGCGCGGCTCCGCCGTCGTTGGTGAAGATCGCGGTGCCGTTGCCGTACTGATTGGCGTTGATCAGCTCCAGCGCCTCGTCGTAGGACTGGACCCGAACGACCGACAGCACCGGGCCAAAGATCTCCTCGGTGTAGATGTCCATGTCGGGCTTCACCTGGTCGAACAGCGTGGGGCCGAGCCAGAATCCGTCCTTGCCGCCGCGAGCCTGGACGCCGCGTCCGTCAACGACGACCTTGGCGCCAGCCTCCTCACCAGAGTCGATGAAGGCAGCGACCTTGTCGCGGTGAACCTTGGTGACCAAGGGGCCCATGTCGGCTTCCTTGCCCTCACCGGTCGCGGACTCGCTGCCGTCGCCGACGACGATGTGCCCGGTGCGCTCGGCGATGCGGGCCACCAGATCATCGGCAATCGGCTCGACGGCGACCAGGACGCTGATGGCCATGCAGCGCTCGCCAGCGCTGCCGAAGCCAGCGTTAACCGCGGCGTCAGCGGCGAGGTCAAGGTCAGCGTCAGGCAGGACCACCATGTGGTTCTTGGCTCCGCCGAGTGCCTGCACGCGCTTGCCTGCGCGGGTGGCCTCCTCGTAGACGTACCGAGCGATGGGGGTGGAACCGACAAAACTGATGGCCTCGACGTCCGGGGAGGTCAGGAGCGCGTCAACGGCGGTCTTGTCGCCCTGCAGGACATTGAAGACACCGTCCGGCAGACCGGCTTCCTTCCACAACTCGGCGAGCCAGATGGCCGACGAGGGGTCCTTCTCGCTGGGCTTGAGGACGACCGTGTTTCCTGAAGCAATCGCGACGGGGAAGAACCACATCGGCACCATGGCCGGGAAGTTGAACGGGCTAATGATGCCGACGACACCAAGCGGTTCCTGACGGGAGTGGACGTCGATGCCGGTCGAGGCGTTTCCAGAGTGGCCACCCTTGAGCAGATGCGAGATGCCACAGGCGAATTCGACGACTTCCTGGCCGCGAGCGATCTCGCCCAAGGCGTCACTGTGGACCTTGCCGTGCTCGGCGGTAATCAGCGCTGCCAGTTCCTGCTTGCGCTCAGCGAGTAGTTCGCGAAAACGGAAGATGATTGACGTACGCCGCGCAAGCGAGGTGTTGCCCCACTCGGCTGCCGCTACCTTGGCCGAGGCGATGACGTGTTCGGCGTCCGCAGAACTCGCGAGCGCGACCTGGCCGCTGACCTCGCCGGACGCGGGGTTGGTGACATCGCCCCATTGCTTCGACGCGCCGTCATAGCGGGCACCGTCGACCCAGTGCGGAATGGTGCTGGACATGGGTCCTCCGTTTCGATGACTGATGTGACTAAGGATGGCGGAGGGAGCCCCTGGCCGGAAGGAGTCAATGTGTAGGCTTCAGCGCGAATCAACGTCAAAGTGTCGGAGTTGTCATGGACGAGCGTCCCGCCAGCACCTTGAGTGTGCGCGACGTGCTCGCGACGCCGGTACTGCGCGCCGCGGGGCCCGAGGTGGTGGCTGGGCACGACGGCCTCGCCGGACGCGTCCGATGGGTCCACTCTGCCGAACTTGCCGACATCGCGCCTCTGTTGCGACCCGATGATCTCCTGCTCAGCACTGGTATCGCCATGCCGGACACCCCTGCAGAACTTGCCGAGTTCGCCTCCAGCCTCGCCGATACCGGCGCCTCGGGGATCGTCATCGAACTCGGTCGGCGCTGGCAGCGCATTCCCCAGTCGCTCATCACGGCGTGCGACAACCTGGGCTTGCCGCTGGTCGCACTACGGCAAGAGGCCAGATTCGCCGCGATCATCCAGGACGTCGGCGAGCGCCTGGTCGCCTCACAGATCGCTGAGCTGCGTGAAGCGCAGCGCGTGCACGAGACGTTCACCGAGTTGAGCGTTGCCGAAGCAGGACCGAGGGACATTCTCGAAGCAGTGCAACGCCTTTCGGGCAGCACCGTTGTCTTGGAAAACGAGAACCACCAGATTCTCGACTTTCGCAGCGGCACGGACGATCCAGCAGACATGCTGCTCAACTGGGGCCCCAGTTCACGACGGTTGCAGGTACATGGCCGCACCAGTTGGGACGCCGACGGCGGATGGCTCATCAGTCGCGTCGGCCGCCGCGAACGGCGGTGGGGCCGGCTACTCATTCGCGCCACCCAACCCCCACCGGGTCGACTGTTCGCTGTCATCGAGCGCGCCGCGGCGGCACTCGCGATGGATCGCCTTCATGCCCGCCAGCAGGACAGCGTCGTGCGGCGCACTCATCACGAACTCATCGTCGGTCTTCTCTCCGACCCGCGTTCGCCAGACCTAGCCAAGCGGTGCGAGCTCGCCGAATTTCCTGTCGAGCGAAGGCAATTCGTGGGAGTCACCATCAATCCCCGACCCAATCCGGGTGAGAACATTTCGCGCACTCCTGACGTGGATGAGTTGGTCGCGGCCGCCGTCCACGCCGCCCACGAGCAGCGCACTCCTGCCTTGGTGTGTGAGGTCGACTCCGACGTGCGCCTCCTGCTCTCACTGGATGCTGGGGCGCAGGTCGCACCGATTGTCACCGCGATCACCCGCGCTCTTGAGCACCGGGGCCGCATCGTCGCCGGTGCCGGTCGTCCCGTGCCGCGGCTTACCCAAGCCGACCGCACGTTGCGGGAATCCCACCAGGTCGTCCAGGCCGTACGCGGTGACAGCGCCGGAGTCCATTGGCTGGAAGACGTCCACCTGCGCGGACTGCTGGCATTGCTCGCCGAAGACGACCGGCTCGGCTTGTTCGTCGACCGCGAGCTCGCGGCGCTTCGGGACTATGACGCCTCCCACGGCACCGATCTGGAGGCCGCCGTCCGCGCCCTGCTGGAGCACCCGACCAGCAAGGTCGCCGCCGCCGCGGCCCTCCATCTGTCCCGACCGGTCTTCTATGACCGGATCGCCAAGGCTGAGCGCGTTCTCGGAGTCGATGTGGACGACCCGCATATTCGCGCATCACTCCACGTCGCGATGCTCGCGGCTGAGCTCACTCCACCCTGAGTCCCCTGGCGTGGGTTAGGACGAGCCCTTCACATCCCGACGCTTCGGAAGCGGCACAACCTCGGGCTGTCGAGGGTTCTCGTCGTACCAGGTGTGGCGACGCTCTTCGCGACCATTCACGATGTCATCGCGCAGCGGGCTGGGCATCGGCACCTTGACGGGCTTGGGCGGCTTGGGTGGCGGCGGGTTGGCTGCCTTCTCCGCCTGCTCGGTACGGAAGGTCACCCGGCGCTTGGCACGCTCGATGTCCGCGGCATCCCGCTCTGGCGTGCGGCGCGGGGCATAACGGGCTCGGACCATCTCCCGGTGCGCCCACTCTTCCTCGATCGGCGTGGGCTCTTCCTTTGGCTCCTTGGCCGCTTGCTTCGCCGCCTCCTTGGCGCGCTTCTTCTCCCGCTCTGCTTCGACCTTGGCGGCCTTGCGCTCCTGGTCCTCAAGTCGGTCGCGGATGACCCGCTGGCGCCGCATCTCAGCCAGTTCAGCGGTCCTGCGCTCGTGGCGCTCCTGCTCGATGGTGGCGCGCATCGCAGCGGTCGTCACCGGCGCCGGTTCCTGATTCGTCACGTCATCTCCTGCGTCGTCGGCGGTCGTTTTCGCGGCTCGCTGGGCCTCAAGCGGGTCCTGCGACTCGCCCCCGTCTGCCACCTTGCGCACCGCGGCCGGGGGCTCCCGATCCAGCACGGGCATACCGCGCTCGTCCAAAGTTTCTTCGGCGTCGCGGCGCAGGACGTATGCCTCGGTGACGTTCTGGTCGAGTTTCTCCTGGGCCTTGATGATGGCCGCATCGTTGCGCAGCGGCAGCAAGATCATCGTCTCGGCCGGGAGTCCCGACTTGAGTTGGCGGGTGCGCTCAAGTTCGGCATCGAGCTCGGCACCAAACAGCATGATGAGGTTGGTCAGCCACAGCCAGAACATGAACAGCGCTGCGGTCGCGAACGGGCCGAACGTCTCCTGATATTTCGCGCCCGCGGACAGGCCGACGTAAGTAGCGAAGCCGATCGTGGCCAGGATCCACGTGACAAACGCGAACAGCGCACCCCAGGAGAAGAACATCCGCCGCGGCTTGCGCACGTTCGGCGTTGCCCAGTAGAGCAGCCCGATGATCGTGATCACCATGAACGCCATGAACGGGAGCTTCACCATGTCCCAAAGGCCCGCGGCCTCAGTGCCCAGCCCGACAGCATCGAAGATGGTCTTGGCCAAGGAACCGGACAGCACGGTTGCCACGATGATCGTCACGATCATCAGGGCCTGAATGGCGGTCACGACGTAGAGCCATGGCCGTAGCGCAAAAACGGGCCGTCCTTCCTGGACGTTGTAGATACGGTTCATCGCCCGGCTGAAGCCGCCGACATACCCGGAGGCCGACCACAAGGCCGTCACCACACCGATAACCAGGGTGAGGCCGGCGCCTTTGCTGTCCGCGAAGTTGTTGACGATAGTGCCGACCGTGGACAAGTCCTCCCTCGATTTTCCGGTCAGCTCAACAAGAATGTCCATGATTGCGTCCGGCTTGACCACCTGGCTGATCAACGCCACCACCGCCGCGAGCGCCGGGAACAACGAGAACAAGCCGTAATAGGTCAGGGTGGCCGCGGTGTCAGTGCTGCCGTCTCTGCCGAACTTCGCAATCGCTCGCTTGAACGCAACTTTCACGTCAGGCTTCGCAGTTACCTGCGGTATCTCGGTGGGTCGCTCGATGACGTCCGGGGTCTCCAAGGCATCCACGGCCATGTCTGAACTCGTTCCTTCATGACGGACAGGTCTGGGAGCCAACCTATCTGCGGACCACGATGCCGTGCGCGATCGGGTGCAACCGCCCGTGATCTTATGCGTCCATTTGTGCCCGGGTGCGAAGATGAGCCAGAGCCGCAGACAGCATGGGCTGATCCGCGCTGCCCCGTCGGATCGCAGTGAGGATGTGCCGCGCTGGCGGCGGATCACCCCCCAACGGCACCCGTTTCACCCGCGGATCCTCGGGCAGGCGCCCCAAGCGCGGCACGATCGCGACACCGAGACCCGCGCTGACCAGGGCCGCCCCGGTATCCCACTCAGCCGACTCATGCGCGATGGACGGCGTGAAACCGGCGTACGCGCAAGCCGCCAACACCAGGTGACGGTAGGGACTGCCGGGCCGATCCAGAATCCAGTCCTCACTGGATGCGTCCTGCAGTAGCACCGAATCTCGCTGGGCAAGCGGGTGATCTGCCGGAACCAGCAAGTCGATCGGGTCATCCAGCAGCGATTGTTGCTCGAATCGGCTGTCATTTCGTCGAGGCGTCGAATCGGTCGCCACGATGACGGCGAGGTCGGCCCGCTCGGCCAACAGCAAGTCAAAGCACTCCGCCGGATTCGCCTCGACGATCCGCACTGTCCCAAAGGGGAACGACTCTTGCACCGCGAGCACCGCACCCGGTAACAGTGCCGCCGCTGCCGTCGAGAATCCGCACAACGTCAGCAAACCGCCGTGCTCACGGACGTTCGCCGCAATCTCGGCCCGCAACTCCTCCCAGCGCGCATTCATCTCATCGGCGCCCTCCAGCAGGATCTGGGCCGCAACCGTCAATCGGACGTTGCGGCCGTCCGGCTCCAACAACGGAAAGCCCAGATCGCGCGACAGCGCGCGCAGTTGGTGTGAGACGGCCGACGGTGTGTATCCCCAGGCGTGCGCGGCCGCCGTCACCGTCCCCAGTTCGGACACTGTGCGGAGTACCCGGATCCGCTGATCAATCATGCAGAAACCGTACGCTTTTACATGCAAAATCGTGCGCTTTTCTTCAGCAGTGATCCGCGTCACGCTAACGGCATGGCTACCTTCGACCCGCTGCTGGAGCCGTACGACCTCAAAGGCGTCAGGCTGCGGAACCGCGTCGTCAGCACGTCGCACGAGCCGGCGTACGGCGACGCGGGCATGCCCAAGGAGCGCTACCGCGCCTATCACGTCGAGAAGGCCAAAGGCGGCGTCGGTCTGACCATGATGGGTGGATCTGCGGTGGTCTCCCCCGACAGCCCGCCGTCCTTCGGCAATCTCCTGCTCTGGCAGGACGAGATCGTGCCGTGGCTGCGCGATCTCGTCGACGAAGTGCACGAGCATGGCGCGGCCGTGATGACCCAAATCACCCACTTGGGGCGACGCACAAGCAACTACACCGACGACTGGCTACCGCTGGTCTACCCCTCGCCGCTGCGCGAGCCTGCACATCGCGCGTTTCCCAAGGCTGCGGAGCGGTGGGACCTGGACCGCATCACGAGAGACTTTGCCGATGCCGCCGCCCGATGTCAGGCGGCTGGCCTCGACGGGATCGAACTCGAGGCGTACGGCCACCTGCTCGACGGATTCTTGTCACCGCTGACCAACCACCGTACGGACGAATATGGCGGAGACTTGCAACACCGCATGGCGTTCCCCCGTCAGGTGATTCGCGCGATCCGGGAAGCCGTCGGCCCTGAATTCATCGTGGGCATCCGGATGTCCATGGACGAGGACCGCCCTGGCGGCCTCCAGCCCGAGGAGACCTTGGAGGCGCTGCGTCACTACGTCAGCGACGGCGTCGACTTTCTCAGCCTGATCAAGGGCACGATCGACAGCGACGCCACCCTGGCCAAGGTGATTCCCTCGATGGGAACGCCCTCCGCACCGTTCTTGGAGTTCGCCGGACAGATCAAGCGGGCGGTGGAGATCCCCGTGATGCACGCCTCGCGAATCTCCGATGTCCCGACCGCACGCCACGCCATCCGCGAGGGACTCCTCGACCTCGTCGGCATGACCCGCGCCCAACTCGCGGACCCTTACCTCGTAGCCAAGGTCGCCGCGCGCGCGGAAGACCGCATCCGGCCCTGTGTGGGGGCGAATTACTGCCTCGATGCCATCTACGAGTCGGGCGACGCCAAGTGCCTGCATAACCCGGCCACCGGACGAGAGTTGAGCCTCCCGCAGGTAGTGCAGATCTCCCCTGGTGCCAAGCGTCGGGCCGTCGTCGTCGGCGCGGGACCCGCGGGCCTTGAGGCTGCGCGCGTCCTGGCCGAGCGTGGGCATCGCGTGACCGTCCTCGAAGCCGCCGACGAACCCGGCGGTCAGGTCCGGCTGGCGTCCCAATCACCCCGTCGACGCGACCTCATCGGAATCACCGACTGGCGGGTTGCCGAAGCACAACGAGCCGGGGCCACCATCAAATACGGCGTCTACGCCGAGACCGACGACGTCCTGAACGAGGAGCCCGACCTGGTCATCGTGGCGACCGGCGGCATGCCAAACCGCGAATTCCTCGACGGCGGAACGTCTTTGGTAAGCGACAGCTGGGACGTGCTGGAGGGGTCAGTTCGCCCGTCGGGTGACGTCCTGGTCTACGACGACAACGGCACCGAACCTGGCCTTGACGCTGCCGAGCACCTCGCCAGCGCTGGCGCACGGGTCCACTTCGTCACCCCCGAGCGCACCCTCGGCATCGGCGTCGGTGGGATGAATGCCCCCGCCTACTTGAAGGCCTTCGCGGAGCATGACGTGGAGGTGAGCCTGGCATACCGGCTGGAACGGGTGACCCAACAAGACGGCCGACGGGTAGCGCACCTTCGCCACGAGTACGCCAACCGCACCCGCGAGGTGGTTGTCGATCGAGTCGTCGTCGAGCACGGGACCCTCCCGAACGACGAGCTCTACACCAAGTTGCTTCCCCACTCGGTCAACCTTGGCGAGGTCGATCACGAAGCGCTCCGCGCCGGGACCGTCCAGTCCATCGCCACCAATTCCGCGAGTGGGTATCAACTTTTTCGCATCGGCGATGCCGTGGCGAGTCGCAACATCCACGCCGCGATCTACGACGCGCTCCGCCTCTGTCACCCGTTCTGAACGCTAGGAGTCACCCGCCATGACCATGCTCGACGCCGCACCGACTGCACTGTCGGCATCCACCAAACTGCACCAGCGGCGGCGACCTGGGCATGCCTTAGACGGTGAGTTCTACACGTCTCCAACGGTTTTCGAAGTCGATATCGATGCCGTCTTCTCCCGAACGTGGATCTTCGTCGCGACTGAAGCCGAGATCAGAGAACCTGGCGACTACCTGACCGTTGAGATCGGCCGCTCGTCAGTCATCGTTCTGCGCGACGACGACGAACAGGTCCGCGCTCTTCACAACGTGTGTCGGCACCGGGGCTCGCGACTGCTCACCGAGGCGCGTGGGGACGTCGGCAACATCGTGTGCGGCTACCACCAGTGGACCTATTCCACCGATGGCACGCTCCTGCACGCCGGGCAGCAGGCTCCGAGCTTCGACAAATCATGCTTCGGCCTCAAGCAGGTCGCGGTCCGCTCCGAAAGCGGACTGATCTTCATCTGTCTCGCCGACACCCCTCCGACCGACTTTGACGAGGTGTCCGCTCGCGTCTCGCCATACCTCGCGCCCCACGCACTCGAACGCACCAAGGTGGCGGCACAGATCGACCTCGTCGAGCACGCAAACTGGAAGCTCGTGATGGAGAACAACCGGGAGTGTTATCACTGCGAGGCTGGCCACCCTGAGCTGACCGAAACATTCTTCCCCACGTATGGCTATGCGCCAGAGGACATCCCACCACGACTGCTGCCCGCACATGCCCGCTACCTCGCTGCCGAGGCGGAGCTCAAGCGGGTGTGCGACGACCGGGGGTATGCCCACGAACTCATCGAGGAGTTGTCGGGCCGCCCGTCGGCCATTCGCGTTGAGCGCGCAGCCCTTGACGGCGCAGGCGAGTCCTACACGATGGATGGAACCGCCGCATGCCGGAAACTGCTTGGCGATCTGGACACCGCCCGCCTCGGACGGATGAGCCTGCATCACCAGCCGAATATGTGGTCCCACTTCATGGCCGACCATGCTGTGGTCTTCTCCGTTCTGCCGCTCGCAGCAGACCGCACGCTGGTCCGCACCACGTGGCTCGTCCACCAGGACGCGGTTGAGGGCGAAGACTACGACCTCGACCACCTCACCGACGTCTGGATCAAGACCAACGAGCAGGACGCGACCTTCTGCCGTCGCGCCCAAGAGGGCGTCACTGATCCGGCCTACGAGCCTGGCCCCTATGCCCCCACCGAATACCACGTTGATGCCTTCGTCACGTGGTACACGGAACGACTGCAGGAGGTTTCACGATGACGGAAATCATTGGTTCGCAGGTCTTTTCGAGGACCGTCGACCACACCCCAGCCCTCGTGCACGAGGTCGACGGGGTGTTGCTCTGCACAGCAATTGACGACATCACCCACGACGTCCGCTCGTTCACGTTCGCCATTCCTGGCGGAAGCGGACTCGACTTCGATCCCGGTCAGTACCTCACCCTCAACCTTCCGGTCGATGGTGCATACGCCGAGCGCTGCTACACCATCTCTTCCACGCCGACTCGACCTGAGGCCCTGACCATCACGGTCAAGCGAGTGCCCGGCGGGCCGGTGTCGAACTGGCTACACGACCACCTCTCGGTGGGCGACACGGTCTTCGCCCGCGGCCCCTTTGGAGACTTCAGCCTGGCGCACCACCCAGCCGATCACTATCTGTTCCTGTCCGCGGGCAGCGGCATCACCCCGACAATGTCAATGCTCAGGTCACTCGTCGACCGCGCGGATTCCACGCAGGTCACATTCGTCCACAGCGCACGGACCCCCGACGACATCATCTTCCGTGCGGAGTTGGCCGAGTTGGCGGGATACGCCAACGTCAACATCGCCATCCTCTGCGAGGATGACGCCCCACACGAGGTATGGGAGGGACCACGCGGTCGACTTAACCCGTTGGCTCTCCTGACGGCGTGTCCCCAACTGCTCACCACGGAGATCTTCACCTGCGGCCCCCCGCCCTACATGGCCGCGGTGCGCGAGTTGGCCGACCTGCTCGGCGTCGACCCCGCCCGCTATCACCAGGAGTCTTTCCTGCTCGGGGCTGATGACACCGGGCAGTCGGAGGTCACCTCGACCACGTCGGTCTCCCACCAGGTCACCTTCCAGCGCAGCGGGCGGGTGATCGAGTGCGCTGAGTCGACTCCACTCCTCACGGCGGCAGCTCATGCGGGCCTGTCTCTGGCGTCCTCGTGCGGCGAAGGTGTTTGCGGCACTTGCAAACTCGATCTTCTCGAGGGGGACGTCGACATGCAGCACGCAGGAGGAATCCGCCCACGTGAGATCGCTGCGGGAAAGATCCTCATGTGCTGCTCAACGCCGTGCACTGACCTGGTGATCGACGCCTAGACCGCCTACGGTGGCTGGGACAAAACTGCCAGGACCCCGACCTGAGGAGCTCCGATGAGTGCACCATCCAGTAGTGCGACCAAGACTGAGAGCCCACCGGGCGGAGGACTATCGGAGGGAATCTTCAAGCCCGTCTTTATCCCGGCATCGGTTGCGATCCTTGGCTTGATCACGATCGTGGTGATCTTTCGGGACCAAGCCGAGGATGCCACCGGGACCCTCAATCAATGGGTGACCGACGGGGTCGGCTGGTGGTACGTCATCGCGGTCAACATCTTCCTTATCTTCTGCTTCTACTGCGCCTTCTCCCGTATTGGCCGCATCCGCCTCGGCCGCGACGACGAGCAGCCCGAGTTCGGCATCGCATCCTGGTTCATGATGCTGTTCAGCGCCGGAATGGGTATTGGTCTGGTGTTCTTCGGCGTAGCGGAGCCCCTGACCAACTTCATCACTCCGCCGGAGGCCTACGGCGATGCACCACAGAGCATGGAGGCCGCTCAGCACTCCGTCGGACTGATGATGCTCCAGTGGGGCCTGCACCCGTGGGGAATCTACGCGGTGGTCGGCCTCGGTCTGGCCTATATGTCGTTCCGGCGCGGCCGTCCGCTTGCCGTGCGGTGGCTGCTCGAGCCGCTCATCGGCCGTCAGCGTGTCGAAGGCTGGATGGGACACGCCATCGACACCATCGCGATCGTCGGAACCCTGTTCGGCATCGCCACGTCCTTCGGCTTCGGCGTCAGCCAACTCATTGCTGGCTTGGAGTTCCTTGGCTGGGCCGAGGAGTCCAACGAGCTGATCATCGGTCTCATCGCAGCCATCACCGGCATCGCGATCTGGTCGGTTGTCTCCGGTGTGCACAAGGGCCTGAAATGGTTGTCCAACATCAACATGACCATCGCCGCGAGCCTGGCGCTGGTCATCTTTATCGTCGGGCCGACGATTTTCTTCTTGAAGGCGATTCCGGACAACTTCGGCGAGTACATCACCATCCTTCCCGACAGCATGTTCCACACCGGGCCGTTCTCGTCCGACGGCTGGGAGGCCACATGGCCGCTCGGCTACTGGGGCTGGTGGACCAGCTGGGCGCCCTTCGTGGGCATGTTCATTGCACGAATCTCGCGCGGCCGTACTATCCGCGAGTTCATCGTGGGGGTCTTGCTCGCGCCCACGATGGCCAGCCTGGTGTGGTTCACCATCTTCGGCGGCGGCGCGATCTTCGAGCAGCGGGAGAACAAGTCCGTCATCACCAACCCTGATGAGGGCGTGAACAGCACCACGGCGCTGTTCCAGTACTTCGACACCCTGCCGATGACCACCGTGCTATCGATCACTGCGATGGCTGTGGTGGTCTTCTTCTTCGTCACGTCCTCTGACTCTGGGTCACTGGTGATCGACATGCTCGCCAGCGGTGGACGCGTCGACACTCCCGTGGCAACCCGGGTCTACTGGGCGGCACTGGAGGGTGTGGCCGCTGCCGTACTGCTGGTGGTTGGTGGCGACGCTGCCTTGACGGCACTCCAAACGTTGTCTATCTCCACTGCGGCGCCGTTCTCGGTGATCATGGTGCTCGGCTGTGTCTCCATGCTGCGAGCGTTCCGGCACGATGTGGCGAACATGCCCAACTACATCCAGGTGATCCCCCGGTCAGAGGACCAGGAATCGACCGAGATGCCCCAGGTCTTCGGTTCGGGAGCCAAGTCGCGACTGCGCAGCGAGGTACGAAGCATGGCTGGGGTGAGCAGCACGATGGGCGGGCTCTCACCCGCGGCGGGCCAAGCGACCGAGGTCCAGGACCCGCAGATCATCTCGTTCCGAAACCTCGATGCGAGCGACATGACGATCGACCCGGAGACCGGGGAGCACCGACTGGACAACGAGGTCGTGGACCCGCTGGCTGGCGAGGTCTTCGACACCCCAGAGTTCGAGTCCTCCCAGGAGTACGTCAACCAGGGCGGCGTCGTGGAGGTCGCCCAGGATGAGGACGACCAACCCGAACCCACGCGTTGAACTCTGGCTGCTAGCAACCGAGCACACGAAGAAGGGCCCGGCCAGGAGGCCGGGCCCTTCTTGGGTGGTGCGCCATCAGGGACTCGAACCCCAAACCCGCTGATTAAGAGTCAGCTGCTCTGCCAATTGAGCTAATGGCGCCAGACCGTTGCCGCCGCGAGGCGGAGCAACGAGGCAAAACACTAGCAGCGCCTGGACCTGGAGCGAAATCGAGATGAGTCCGATCGGGCGTGGCCCTGGTCTCACTCCTCGGACGGTATGCGGCAGACTGACGCAGGTGCGTGCGCTAGCGAAGACGAGCCCGGGACCGGGCCTGGAACTGATCGACCTTCCGGAGCCGACTTGCGGCAGCCGTGACGTCAAAATTCGGGTCCTCAAGGCAGGCCTCTGTGGCACCGACCTGCACCTTGAGGCCTGGGACGAATGGGCCGCGGCCACCGTCAAACCGCCGCAGATCATCGGCCACGAGTTCTACGGCGAGGTCGTCGAAGTCGGGTCCAGTGTCGACTCGGTGCGAGTCGGCCAACGGGCGTCCGGAGAGGGTCACGTCGTCTGTGGAGAGTGCCGCAACTGTCGGGCCGGCCGCCGCCATCTGTGCATCCGTACCGTCGGCATTGGCGTCAATCGTGACGGAGCGTTCGCCGATTACGTCGTGATACCTGCCAGCAACGTCTGGGTGCAGCCCGATGACCTCGATCCTGATGTCGGCGCCGTCTTCGATCCGTTCGGTAACGCCGCGCACACAGCGCTGTCCTTTCCGATCGCCGGGGAGGACGTTCTGGTCACCGGAGCGGGCCCCATCGGAGTGATGGGAGCCGCCATCGCGAAGCACGTCGGCGCACGGTACGTCGTCGTCACCGACGTCAGCGACTACCGGTTGGAGTTGGCGCGCGCGGCCGGTGCCGACAGGGTCGTCAACGTTGCTCGTGAACGCATCGCCGATGCGCAGCAATCCCTAGGAATGCGAGAGGGATTCGACATCGCGCTCGAGATGAGCGGGCATGCGTCGGCAGTCGAGGAGACGATCGCCAACATGAACCACGGCGGACGGATCGCCATGCTGGGCCTACCCGCCGCTCCCTTCCCAATCGACTGGGGCAAGGTCATCACGCACATGCTCGAGATCAAGGGCATCTACGGCCGCGAGATGTACGACACCTGGTATCGCATGAGCGCCATGCTCGCATCATCCGCGAGCCTGGAGACAGCCGTTCGATCGGTCATTACCCACCGCTTCCCCGCAGAGCAATGGCAGGACGCCTTCGACACCGCCCGATCGGGTGAGTGCGGCAAAGTGATCATGGACTGGAGCTAACCGCCGGTCGAGCTCAGCTAACCGCCGGTCGAGCCCGTCGAGACCAAGGAGAACGATGTACCTCATCAAGGACGACCTAGCCCGCGAGCTGAACGACATCGAAGAGGCCGGGCTCCTCAAGCGCGAGCGCCAGCTCACGTCTGCTCAGTCCGCGCATGTCACGACCACTGAAACCGAGGCACTCAACTTCTGCGCAAACAACTATCTGGGGCTTGCCGATCACCCTGAGGTGCTGACTGCCGCACGAGATGCGTTGGACCAGTGGGGGTTTGGCATGGCGTCCGTACGCTTCATCTGCGGGACGCAATCGCAGCACCGCGACCTGGAAAAGCAGATCGCGGAGTTTGTGGGCCAAGAAGACGCGATCCTCTATTCGTCCTGCTTCGACGCCAATGGCGGCCTGTTTGAGGTGCTCTTCGGGGCCGAGGACGCGATCATCTCTGACGCCCTCAACCACGCCAGTCTCATCGACGGCATCCGCCTCTCCAAGGCGCGTCGCTTCCGCTACGCCAACGCCGACCTGGCTGACCTACGCGCCCAGCTTGAGGCGGCACGCGGCGCGCGACGCACTGTCATCGTGACTGATGGCGTGTTCTCGATGGATGGCTTCTACGCACCGCTGGACGAAATCTGCACTCTGGCAGAGGAGTTCGGTGCCTTGGTGATGGTTGATGACTCGCACGCTGTCGGCTTCGTCGGAGATGGCGGTCGCGGGACGCCTGAACTCATGAAGGTCATGGATCGAGTCGACATCATCAGCGGAACGCTCGGTAAGGCACTCGGCGGAGCGTCCGGTGGCTATATCGCCGCGCGACGGGAAGTGGTCGACCTCCTGCGCCAGCGGTCGCGCCCGTACCTCTTCTCCAACGCCGTGGCTCCCTCGGTGGTGGCCGGCTCACGCAAAGCACTCGAGTTGGCCGCGAGTTCAACCGAACAGCGCGAGGCGCTGGGCCGCAACACCACGCTGTTCCGCGAATTGATGGATGACGCCGGGTTCGAGTTACTCCCGGGCAGTCATCCGATCACGCCCGTCATGTTTCGTGGTGACGACGGGGCGCGCCAGGCGAGCCAGATCGCGGACGCCATGCTGGACCGCGGGGTCTATGTCATCGCCTTCTCCTACCCCGTTGTCCCCAAGGGGCAGGCTCGGATCCGGGTCCAACTGTCCGCGGCCCACAGCGAGGAGGACGTACGCACCTGCGTCGCAGCCTTCATCGCCGCCCGGGACGACGTCCTCGCCCCCGGCAACTAACTGCGTTAGGTGCCCTTGACTGGGAAATTTCCCGGTCAAGGGCACCTAACGCAGTTAGATCCTCCTGGTCAGAGGTAGAGGCCGGTGCCTGAACCCGCGGTGTCGCGCTCCTCGCCGACGGCGTGGATGTCGCGCTCACGCATCAGCAGGAAGTCCTTGGATTGCAATTCGACCTCAGCAAGATCCTCGGGATCGAAGAGCACACGGTCGCCCAGCCCGACCTGGCGTACGTGAGCGCCAATGGCGACCACGGCGCCCCACGAGAGTCGGCGCCCCACGCTTGCCGTCGCCGGGATGACGATCCCGCCTCCGGACTTGCGCTCCCCTGCCTCATCGGATTGCGACACCAGAACGCGGTCGTGCAGCATCCGGATCGGGAGATTCCCGGAGGTTGCGGGCTCAGCCACGAGCGCGGCGGATCAGTGCGATCAGCACCACCGCAGCGAGCACTCCACCGGCGATGGTGCCGACCTTCTTTGAGTCGAACTCGCCGTCGGGCGTGTGCGTCGCGTCGTGCACCTTGAGCTTGACGTCCTCGGTCTGGCGCTTGACCAGTTCCTTGGGCTGGGCGCGGAACGCCAGTTCGTCGATGGTGGACGCCAGGCGATTACGGCTCGCCGCGAGGTCAGCCTCGATTTCCTTGGCGGTCTTGGCGCGCTGCTCAGCCATGGGTAACTCCTTTGTCGTCGGACCTGGATGCGACCCTAACCTAGGCACCCCACCGCACGACGAAGAGAGGCACCTCATGACACGACTTGAGACAGGCGACGCCGCACCCGAGTTCACTCTGACGAGTGACAAAGGGCAGGAGGTCTCGCTGTCCGACTACCGCGGCCGCAAACTCGTGATCTTCTTCTATCCGGCCGCCATGACACCGGGATGCACCAAGGAAGCCTGCGACTTCCGGGATTCCTTGGAGCCGCTTCGCCAGGCGGGCTACGACGTCGTCGGCATCTCGCCCGACTCCCCCGACAAACTGGCCGAGTTCGCCGGGCTGGAATCGCTGACCTATCCGCTGCTGGCCGACCCGGACAAGGCGGTCCTTGAGGCGTACGGCGCCTACGGCGAGAAGAAGCTGTACGGCAAGGTCGTCGTCGGTGTCATCCGCTCAACCATCGTGGTCGATGAGGACGGCAAGGTCGCGCTCGCGCGCTACAACGTCAAGGCCACGGGCCACGTCGCCTCGCTGTCCAAGCAGCTCAAGGTCGCGGTGTAACCGGCTCGGGAGACGAACCGGCTAGAGGACCGTACCCAGCGCGAGCACCATGGGCAGCGACACGATCGCGCCCAGGCTCGTCGCGACGGTCAGCGTCTTCAGCGCACCAGAGGTCGACAGCCCCAGCAGCGACTTGAACATCCAGAAGAAGTTGCTGTTGACGTGCAGGGCGAACATCGCGCCAGAGGCGATCGCGAGTGCGATCGCCACTGGCTCGACGCCCGTCGAGGCCACCACCGGGGCGATAATTCCCGCTGCGGTGATCGCGCCGACCGAGACCGAACCGATCGCAAAGTGCAAGACAGCGGCGATGAACCAGGCGAGCACGATGGCCACGAAGGCAGGCGCACCGGAATCGGCGGAGAAGAGTTCGCCGAGCGTCTTGTCCAGGCCGGTCGCGGTGATCACGGCACCCAAAGAGCCGCCGATACCGGTAATCAACAGGATCTCACCCGTCGTCTTGAAGCCGCGCGAGAGCGCGTCATCCGTGCGATTGCCCCCGAGCGCGCGGCGCCCAATCCCAAAGGCGATGAGCAACCCGACGAACAACGCAAAGTTGGCGTCGCCGACGAACGCGATGAACGGGTTGGAAAAGGACAAAACGTCCGCGAACGCGCCGAAGGCGATCATCACCAGCGGGACCAAGATCGGGAGCAGCCGCACGACCAGTGGCAGCGCCATAGCGCGTTTTGGAACCAACTCTCCATCTTCAGTCCGCGCCGCCTCAGGTTCAGTAGCAGCGCCCGCCTGGGACAGGAGACGCTCCTGGAAGACGGCGTGCTCCGGGTGATCTGGGTGCTCGACCTCGCTGGGATCAATGTCCTTGTGGGGGTTCCACATGCGCTCAGACCTCAGCAGCTGACGGAACAGCCACGTCACCAGGAGTGCTGTTGCCAGCCCGATCGGCACCCCAAAGAGCAGGTAGGTGCCTAGCGACACCTTCAGCAGACCTGTGACGGCAACGGCCGCCAGCCCGGGAACCACGAAGACATAGCCAGCGAAGATGCCGACGCCAAGGGCAGCCGCCAGCCAGGGCAGGCCAGTTCGCTTGTCCACCACGGGCGCGGCTTGACGCGCCATCGGAGCCGCTAGCACGACCTGCACGTCAACGTAGATCGAGGGAAAGATGGTCGCCAGCGCGGCGCTAATGGCGTACGGCAACCGGCCGCCGACTTTCTGAGCGATCACCGAGACCAGCGTGGCGAACGTTCCCGTCGACTGCAGCAGCGAGCCGATCAGGACGCCGAACCCAATGAGGAGTCCGACCTCGGTCATGATCTCGCCGAATCCGCCAGTGATCTCCTCGACGGTCTTGGCGAAGCCAAGACCGGCAGCCAGGCCCAAGTAGAGCGAGGCCACCACCAACGAGATCACCGGATCGATCCGGAATCGAATGATCATGATGATGGCGGCGCCGATGGCTATGGCGGTGTGCAGGATCTCCACGGCTGCTCCTTCTTGATTCGGCAGGTTTCGGCGACTGTAGTCACGGGGCTTATCGCACGTCACAGGGCGCCTGCCCGCACCACCAAATCGTGCCCTGTCTAGGCTAGGCGGCGCGCGCGAGTGGCGGAATTGGCAGACGCGCCAGGTTTAGGTCCTGGTGCCTTCGGGTGTGCGGGTTCGAGTCCCGCCTCGCGCACAGACGTGGCGTGCTGGTCGGCACCGACGGCCCTAGTCGGTGACGGTGACCTCGATGGTGTGGTGACCGGCCGAGCCATCTGGCGCTGGTGGGGCGAAGTCCGGTGTTTGCCACTCGCCCGTGCGGTCTTGGGCGCGTACGGCCAGGCGATAGGTCCCCGGCCGCGCTTCCCAGCGGTAGACCCACTGCCGCCAGACGTCGACATTGGCCTCGGCGCCGAGCCGTGCGGCGCGCCACGGGCCGTCATCGACGCGCACCTGTACGGCGCGGATGCCGACGTGCTGCGCCCACGCCACTCCGGCCACGGCAACCGAACCGGCCTTCACCGAGGCCCTCTCGGCCGGGACGTCGATACGGGAGGAGGTCTTCACGGGTCCACGCGCGGACCAGCCTCGCGGAGTCCAGTAGCCCTCATCCGCATCGAAGGTCGTGACCTTCAGGTCGGTAACCCACTTGGTGGCGCTGACATAGCCATACAAACCAGGGACGACTAGGCGAACGGGGAAACCATGCTCGGCAGTCAGCGCCTGGCGGTTCATCGCGACGGCAATAAGCGCATTGCGATCGTCCGTGAGTGCTGACATCGGCGTTCCAGCGGTCCACCCGTCGACACTTGTCGATAGGACCATGTCAGCGCCCGCCTTGACCCCCGCTTCTTTCAGCAGTTCGCGTACCGGCCACCCGGTCCAGATCGCATTGCCGTTGAGCGTGCCACCCACCTCGTTGGACACACACATGAGCGTGACCATCGCCTCTTGCATCGGCTTGGAAAGCAAGGTTTCCCAGTCGAGTTCAACCTCGCGATCCACCATTCCGTGCACCCGCAATCGCCATTCGCTCGGGTCGACCTGCGGGACGCTGAAGGCGGTGTCGATGCGATAGAAGTCGGCCTGCGGAACCACGAACGGAGTGACGCCTCGGACGCCGACGTCCGCCTCGACCGGTGCCTTCACCCGTCGCGCCACCGATGGCAGCACAAAGCGCTCGCGCGCCACATCCACCGCGCGTCGGCTTGTGCTGACCCACTGGCCGCCCAGCGCCGCCAATGCGCCCACCGCGGCTCCGCCAGCTGCCAGGGCAAGCACCGAGCGTCGCCCTGGACTACCCGGCTGACCGGCCTCAGAGTTCAAGCGCTCAGCCTCGCTCCGGTCGGCGAGCGCACTCAGCAGACCTAGCCCGCAGAGCGTGCCGATGACCGTCGGTATGCCATCCGGCCAGGCCGCGCCCGGTCGGGTCATGACCGCCGCCAGGCCTACGGCGCCCAGTGCCGCGTACGCACCGAAGGCCCAGGGGCGACGGCGCACCAGGAGCACGCCCACGACGGCGCAGACACCCGCCAATACGAGCGCCATTCCCATGCCGAGAACCAGTTTGTCGCTGGTCCCGAAGGTGTCGATCGCGAAGTCTTTCAACCACGCTGGGGTTCGGTCGATGAAGGCGCCACCGACGGCGAGCACGGGTGACGGCTCGCTGCCTGACCAGCCGAATCGAGTGATCAGGCCCGCGAAGAGCTCGCCCACGCCAAGCGTGAGGGCGCCGGCCGCCAGCCCGTAAGGGGCACCCTTGGCGATGTCGTGCCGAAGACCGTCCATGTCAGGAACCCAGGAGGTCCACGAGGTCCGGGATCAACGCGCGAAAGGCGTTGCCCCGGTGTGAGATCGCGTTCTTCTCGGCGTCTGTGTATTCCGCCAGAGTGCGACCATCTGGCAGTTCAAAGATTGGGTCATAGCCAAAACCGTTGGCACCGCGTTGGGTTCGCGTGAGTCGGCCCTCGACGCGGCCGGCACGCACTCGCTCGGTCCCGTCCGGCATGGTCAACACGACAGTGCTGGAGAAGTGCGCGGTCAGGCGTTCCTCATCCACCTCAGCAAGTTGGGCGAGCAGCAGGTCAATATTGGCCTGATCGTCGCCTGAGCGCCCGGACCACATCGCGCTCCACACTCCGGGAGCGGCTCCGAGAACGTCAACCGTCAAGCCCGAATCATCAGCAATCACAGGAAGTTTCGTGCTCGATGCGACCGCAGCCGACTTAAGTCGAGAATTCTCCTCGAAGGTGACACCAGTCTCGGCGACTTCTGGAACGCCCTGCAGATCACCGACGCCGATAACCTCGAGATGTGCGAGGTCTGGCACTTCGGCGAGCAGCTGTCTTAGCTCTTTGACCTTGCCTTGGTTGCGGGTCGCCAGGACGAGTCTGTCCATCAGATCGAGCGCTCGCGCGCCGGAGCGTCAAGTGCTGCCTGCTGACGGACGGTGAGGTCGGCAATACCTTTGGTGGCGATGTCGAGCAGAGCATCCAACTCGGCACGATCGAAGGCGGCACCCTCGGCGGTGCCCTGCACCTCGACAAAGGTGCCTTCCCCGGTCATCACGACGTTCATGTCGGTTCCGGCAGTGGAGTCCTCGACGTAGTCCAGGTCCAAGACCGGCCGACCGTCGATGATGCCAACGCTGACGGCAGCAACCGAACCGGTCAAGGGCTTGGCTGACTGCTTGATCAGCCCTCGGCTGCGGGCATCTTCGATCGCATCGACCAGCGCAACGTAGGCACCGGTGATTGAGGCCGTGCGCGTCCCGCCGTCGGCCTGCAAGACGTCGCAGTCCAGCACGAGGGTGTTCTCACCCAGCGCTTCCATGTCGATTACGGCGCGCAGGCTGCGGCCAATGAGTCGGGAGATCTCGTGCGTACGACCGCCCACCTTGCCCTTACGCGCTTCGCGGTCCGAGCGGGTGTTGGTCGAGCGCGGCAGCATCTCGTACTCCGAGGTGACCCAGCCTTTACCTTGGCCTTTCAGCCAGCGCGGCACGCCCTCGGTGAAGGATGCGGCGCACAGCACCCGAGTACGTCCGAACTCCACGAGCACACTGCCTTCGGCGTGGTCCAACCAGTTGCGTGTCAGACGCACCTCCCGCAGGTGGTCAGGTGCGCGTCCGTCATGGCGAGGGGTCGAATCAGTCATACCCCGAGCCTAGATCCCGCGGCTCTGCACACCTTCGGCAAGGCCTTACGACTCCGTGACGCTTGGCGCGCCGAGGAGGGCGGCGCCTACAGCTCGTAGGTCCGACCAGCCTCAGCAAGCTCGACTTCGCCGGGCCACACCTCAGCGGCCTGCGCGCGACAGATTTCTGGGTCGTTCCACGCCGGAATATGGGTCAGCATCAGTCGCCGTACGCCGCCGGCATCGACCGCGGCCTGAGCCGCCCGGCTGCCACTGAGGTGGATGCCCACGACCTCGTCGCGGCCATCGATGTAGGCCGAATCGGTCAGCGCAAGCGTCGCTCCTTGAAGGAGTGCATTGAGCTGAGGAGTGGAGTCAGTGTCGCCGGTATAGGCCAGCACCGCACCGTCTGCCTCGACCCGAATCCCGTAGGCCTCCACCGGATGCTCGACCCGATGAGGAGTCAGCGTGAACGGGCCCACGGTGAAGGACTCCTGATGCGCCAGGTCGTGAAAATCGAACCGGTCGCGCAGGTGCTCTGGCTTCTCTTCATCATCGAGCGCGTGCACCCGGCTCAACCGGGCCGCAGCACCATCTGGCGCGTGCACCGGCAGCATCGGCATCACGCCATCAGGGTGGAAAGTGCGCACGATGTAGTAGCCGGCGAGGTCGACACAGTGATCGGGGTGGAGGTGACTAATCACGACAGCGTCGACATCTGCTGGGTCAAGATGGCGATGCAGTGCGCCCAGCGCTCCGTTACCGAGGTCCAGGAGCACACTCCAGGTGCGGCCGGCGTGCTCGGCCTGCACGAGGTAGCACGATGCGGCTGAGTCGGGACCGGCGAATGAGCCCGCGCATCCGACGACGGTCAATCTCATGGAACCTCCACCTGGGTGCCGCGAAAGGTGTTGTGGAAGACGTGCTCGAACTCCGGGCCGAGCCCAAGGAACCGGCGTGCCAACGTCCGAAAGGTCTCCGGATCACCGGTGGTGGTGAACGAGTGTGATGCCGTACGGCCAGGCACGGCCAGCAGGTCGGCATCAGCCAGCACACGGAAAACGTCCTTGGCCGTCTCGTCAGCCGACGATACCAACGTCACCGCGTCGCCCATGACATAGGAGATGACGCCGGTGAGTAGCGGATAGTGCGTGCAGCCCAAGACCAGGGTGTCCACGTCGCGCTCGCGCAGCGGACCCAAATACTCGCGGGCGACCTCGATGATCTCGGCACCCCCGGTCACGCCAGCCTCCACGAACTCCACGAATTGCGGACACGGCACCGACGTCACCTCGATCTGGGGCGCGGCGGCAAAGGCGTCCAGATAGGCGCGGCTCTGGTGAGTTCCCTTAGTCGAGATGACGCCAACCCGCGCGCTGGTGGTCGCCCGGGCGGCCCGGCGCACCGCAGGACGAATCACCTCAACGACGGGAACGTCGTAGCGCTCGCGCGCGTCGTGGAGCACCGCCGCGCTGGCGGTGTTGCACGCAATCACCAGAATTTTCACGCCGTGATCCACGAGTCGGTCAAGGCACTCGAGCGCGTAGGCGCGCGTCTCGGCAATCGGGCGCGGACCGTACGGCGCCCGAGCGGTGTCGCCGAGGTAGGCGACCGATTCGTGGGGCAACTGATCGAGGACTGCGCGGGCGACGGTCAGGCCGCCATACCCGCTGTCGAAGATCCCGATCGGTGCGTTAGACACAAACCCCAGGGTAGGGCGAGACCCAGGTCACTATAGGACGGACCCGACGCTCACCCCTACGCGGAATGCCGAACGAACGGATTGGACAGGGACCCAATCTGGTCAATCTCAATGGTGACCCGCTGCCCGGGATCGACAAGCCCGACTCCCTCCGGTGTTCCCGTCAAGATGACGTCACCGGGCAGGAGGGTGAACGCGTGGGAAGCGTACGAGATCAGCGACCACACGTCGTGAATCATGTCGGCGGTCGTGCCGTCCTGCTTGACCTCGCCATCCAGGGTCGTCTTGACGACGGCGCGGTCCAGGTCGACCTCGGTCTCGATCCACGGTCCGAGCGGACAGAAGGTATCAAAGCCCTTGGCGCGAGCCCACTGACCGTCAGATTTCTGCAGATCGCGTGCCGTCACGTCGTTGGCGCAGGTGTAACCGAGGACGACTTTGCGTGCTTCCTCGGGCGAGATGTCCTTGCAGACACTGCCGATGATAACGGCGAGCTCACCCTCAAAACTGATCCGCTCACTCTGGGGCGGCATGACCACCGGGTCGCCAGGCCCTACGACCGCGGTATTCGGAATGAGGAACATCAGCGGCTCGGCCGGCGCCTCCCCGCCCATCTCGGCGGCGTGCGCGGCGTAGTTCTTGCCAATGCCAATAATCTTGCTGCGCGGGATGACTGGCGCGAGGAGACGAACCTCGTCGACCGTCGTGGTCTCGCCGGTCAGCTCGATCTTGGTATAGAGCGGATCACCGGAGATCTGGGCGATCTTCTCGCCAGCCCCGTCAACCAGCCCGTACGTCGGATCGTCACCAGTGGTGTACCTCGCAATGCGCATAACCCGAGACTACGACTTACCCTGGCGGGTGCCATGACCGTCCTCTCCCGCGCCGAGTGGACCGCCCGCGAGGCGGCCCACCATGCCCGCGTGGACAGTGCAACGGCTCACCACCGAGCACGGCGCCAGGACGGCGTCAAACATCCGGTCGAGGACTTCCTGTTTCGGTACTACTCCCACTCCCCCGCGCAACTTCGGCGCTGGCACCCAGGAGTCGGAGTTCGCCTGGAGGGTGGCGAACGGCCTTGGAAGTTCTACCGATTCGAGGATGACTACGGTTTCGTCGACCAGGCGGACTTCGTCCGGTCGCGCGGCCAGAGCCTGCAGTTCATCCGGCGCCTACTCAAAGCGACCGCACAGCGAGCGCCGCATCTCGGGTGCTTCGGGATGCACGAGTGGGCCATGGTCTATCGACTCAGCCCCGAGCAGGTCCGGCATACCGACTGGCCACTTCGGCTCTCGCCCGCTGAGACTGACGCCGTCGTCGAGAGTCACCGCATCGGGTGCTCGCACTTCGATGCCTTCCGGTTCTTTACTGACCCAGCACGCCCGCTGAACACCCTTGCACCCACTCGTGATTCGCAGGTGGAGATGGAACAACCCGGCTGCCTCCACGCGGGTATGGATGTCTACAAGTGGGCCTACAAACTCACCCCCGCCGTACCCTCGGAGCTGCTGATGGACTGCTTCGACCTTGCCCGGGAGATTCGCCACCTCGACATGGCCGCGGCCCCGTACGACCTCCGCGACCTGGGCCTAGACCCGGTGCGCATCGAAACCACCGACGGCAAGGCCGAGTACGTCCGACGCCAGCGTTCCTTCGCCGAACGCGGACAGGCGCTGCGGCAACGACTACTCGCCGTCTGTGATCAGCTGCTGGACGACGCCCCGATCAGCGCGGCTCGACACCAGCCTTGAGCAGTCCGTAGGCGAAGGAATCCAACAACGCCACCCAACTCGCCTGCACGATGTTGGGGGCAACGCCGATCGTGGTCCAAGTTCGCTGGTCGTTCCTGGTGTTGATGAGCACCCTTGTGACCGCGTCGGTGCCGTGGGAGGCGTCCAGGATGCGCACCCGGAAGTCGACGAGCTCAAGCTTTTCCAACTCCGGGTAGGCACTGGCGAGCGCCTCGCGTAGCGCATGGTCCAACGCGTTGACGGGGCCGTTGCCCTCCCCGGTCGCGATGACTCGACGTCCGGCCGCCTGCAGCTTGACGGTGGCCTCGGACGTCCCGCCCTCCTGGCCGGACTCAGAAATGACTCGCCACGACTCGACCTGGAAGTAGGACAGCGGTTCACCGACCACCTCATCGCGCAGGAGCAGTTCGAATGACGCGTCTGCGGCGTCGTAGGTCCAACCCTGGTTCTCTCGCTCCTTCACCTTCGACACCATCCGGGCGAGCAGCTCAGGTTGACCTGTGAGGTCATAGCCAAGTTCCTTGCCCTTCAACTCGATTGACGCCCGACCGGCCATGTCGGAGACCAGCGTGCGCATCGAGTTGCCCACGAGCGTCGGATCGATGTGCTGGTACAGGTCGGGGTCGACACGCAGCGCGCTCGCATGCAGCCCCGCCTTGTGCGCGAAGGCGCTGTGACCGACATATGGCTGTCGACCATGGGGGGCGATGTTGGTGATCTCGCTGATGGCGTGCGCCAGGTGCAGCGATTGGGCGAGGCGTGCCGGTTCGACCAGGTCGTACCCGCGCTTGAGCTGGAGGTTGGCCACCACGGTCAGCAGGTCGGCGTTGCCCGTCCGCTCGCCGTATCCGTTGACCGTCCCCTGGACGTGCATCGCGCCGGCCGCGATCGCGGCCATCGAGTTTGCGACCGCGCACCCCGTGTCATTGTGGGCATGGATCCCCAGGTTGGCTCCGGTCTGCTCCACGACATCGGCGACCGCCTCCGACACCTGGGTAGGCAGCATTCCACCGTTGGTATCGCACAACACGACCACCTCAGCGCCAGCCTCAGCAGCCGTACGCACGACAGCCAGTGCGTAGTCCCGATCGAGCGCGTAGCCGTCGAAGAAGTGCTCACAGTCGACGAACACCCGACGCCCCGAGCCGTGCAGAAAACTCACGGTGTCACGCACCATCGCCAAGTTCTCCTCGGTGGTGGTTTTCAGCGCGCGCTCCACGTGGCCGGAGTGTGACTTGGCGACCAGGCATACGACCGGTGTTTGCGCGTCAAGAAGTGCCTGAACGAGCGGATCGGATGCTGCCTCGCCACCGGCCCTTCGCGTCGAACCGAAAGCGGCCAGGACCGCATGATTCAAGGTGAGCTCGCCCGCAGCAGCGCGCGAAAAGAACTCGGTGTCTTTCGGATTGGCGCCTGGCCAGCCGCCTTCGATGAAGCCGACTCCGAGGTTGTCGAGGTGCACGGCAATCGCCAGTTTGTCGGCCACTGAAAGGTTCAAACCTTCCTGCTGAGCGCCATCCCGCAGGGTGGTGTCGTAAACCTGGACAGTCATCGTGTTTCTCGCTTCATGACAGGGGGCAGAGTGGTGAGGGCCTGGTGACGTCACCTCCGGTGGCGCTCATTCCGTCGGCAAGGGTGGCCTGGGAACGAAAAAACCTCCCGGGGTACGGGAGGTTGCGCGCCGGAGTGAAATCCAGCGCGCTAGCGGATAATGATCGTCGTTGCGGGGGTGACCGCACGATCCAGGCTCATCACGCGGTGATAGTTGCACGCCGATCTCGCATAGGGATACCGGCGTCTCACTCCCCGGACGTCCTCCCGCTGGGTGGCACGAGACTTTCCAGGATCCGCGCGACGCCGTCGTCGTCATTGCTGGGGCACTGGTGGGTGGCCGCAGCGAGGACCTCAGGATGTGCGTTGGCGACCGCATAGGACCGCCCAGCCCAGGCCAGCATCGGCAAGTCATTGGGCATATCGCCGAACGCCCAGACGTCCTGCGCCGCCACCCCTCGCTCGTCGCACCAGGACTGTAAGGCAACGCCTTTGGTCACGCCCGGCGCGCTGATCTCAGCGAGGGCTCCTACTCCAGAGAAGGCCACCTCAGCTCGGCCTGCGATCAATTCGGTGACCACGCTTACGAATTCCGGATCTGGCTCGCCCGGTCGCGCCGCAAGGAGTTTGCCCACGACAAGGTGGTCGGCCAACTCCTCGATCGGCTGAAACGGCATGTCGGGTAAGTGCTCGGCGTGCGGGTCCGGATAGCCCGGCTCGCGGTACATCCCATCGGCGCACTCGACGGCAAACCCGACGTCGGGAAAGCGATCGCGGAGGAGCGCTGCGACCTCAAGCACGACCGAGCGGGGCATACCGCGCTCGTCGACCACGGCGCACTGACCAACGTCATAGGTGAAGGCGCCATTGGTGCAGATAGCCAAACCGTGTGTCCCGACGATGTCGCGCAGTGGGTCAATCCAGCGCGGCGGACGTGCGGTCACCAGAACGGACTCGATGCCTAGTTCACCCAACCGCCGCCACGCCGCGGCAGTCCGGGGGCTCACGCTGCCATCAGTGGCCAGCAACGTCCCGTCGAGATCGGTTGCGACCAGGCGTGGACGCTCGACCATCACGCCAGGCGGGTGAGCCAGCCGCGCGTGTCCTCGGCCCGCCCTGTCTGGATGTCCAAGAGAGATTCACGAATTCGCGTCGCCACCGGTCCACCGTCGCCTTCAGGCCCGGTGCGGAACTCGCCCTTGGTCGACAGGAGACGCCCAATGGGCGTGACCACCGCGGCCGTGCCGCAGGCGAACGCCTCGGTGATCTGCCCCGACTCGGCGTCAGCACGCCACTCTTCCAGCGAGATTCGCTTTTCCTCGGGACGAAGGTCGAGGTCCTTGGCCAGTTCGATGATCGATGACCGGGTGATTCCCTCCAGGATCGAGCCGGTGAGCGCAGGAGTCACGATGCGGCCGTCCTGGTACACGAGGAAGACATTCATCCCACCGAGTTCTTCAACGTATTTCTGCTCCACCGAATCCAGGAAAACGCTTTGGTCGCAACCATTTTCGGAGGCTTCGATCTGCGCCGCCAGGGATGCGGCGTAGTTGCCTCCGCACTTCGCGTCCCCAGTTCCGCCCTTGCCTGCGCGTGAGAAGTGCTCGGAGATCCAGAGCGAAATGGGCTTCAAACCGCCGGTGAAATAGGAACCCGCCGGCGAGGCAATCACCGAGTAGGTCACTTCCTGAGCGGGGCGCACACCAAGGAAAGACTCCGAGGCAAACATGAACGGCCGCAAGTAAAGCGAGGACTCACCGCTGGTCGAATCTGGGACCCAGTCGACGTCGAGTTGGACGAGTTGCTTCAGCGACTCAAGGAAGTCGGCCTCTTCCAACGGCGGAAGCGCCAGCCGCTGAGCCGACCGATTAAACCGCGCCGCGTTGGCCTCCGGACGGAACGTCCACACCGAGCCATCGGCATGCCGGTAGGCCTTCATGCCCTCGAAGATCTCCTGTGCGTAGTGCAGGACGGCGGCGGCCGGGTCGAGTTGGAAGGGACCGTACGCACACACCTGAGCGTCATGCCAGCCCCGGTCACCAGTCCAGGTCGAGCGCACCATGTGGTCAGTGAACTGCTTCCCAAATCCGGGATTGGCCAGGATCGCGTCGCGCTCCTGCGCCGGACGGCGATCAGACCGTTCATGGACGGCGTACGACAACGACATCTTGCACTCCTCGCGACGGTGAACGGAACCGATACTAGGACGCCCTAGATTCTGCCCCGAGACCCTCCCCGCGCTGAGTCAGCGGGCGGGTGCCTCAGAGACGGCTGGCGATCGCGTCGCCGACCTCGCTGGTGCTGCGCGTGGCGTCGCCCCGCTCGGCGAGGTCTGCCGCGACGGCGTCTTCGACTCGGGTCGCTTCGGACGTACGCCCCAGGTGCGAGAGCATCATCGCCACCGACAAGATCGCGGCGGTGGGGTCTGCCTTGGCCTGGCCCGCGATGTCGGGCGCGGAACCATGCACCGGCTCGAACATCGACGGAGCGGTGCGGTCGGGGTTGATATTGCCCGACGCGGCCAGGCCGATACCGCCAGTGACCGCCGCCGCAAGGTCGGTGACGATGTCGCCGAACAGGTTGTCGGTCACGATGACGTCGAAGCGACCCGGGTCCTGCGCCAGATAGATCATGGCGGCATCGACGTGCGCATAGGCGGTCTCGACGTCGGGGAACTCGGTTGCGACTTCCTCCACCGTGCGTCGCCACAGGTGGCCAGCGTGCACCAGCACGTTGTGTTTGTGGACCAGCGTGAGGTGCTTGCGCTCACGAGCCTGGGCGCGAGCAAAGGCATCGCGCACCGCGCGCTCGGCACCAAAGCGGGTATTGACGCTGACCTCGGTCGCAAGCTCGTGCGGCGTACCGACGCGCAGCGCGCCCCCGTTGCCGGTGTAGGGACCCTCGGTGCCTTCACGCACCACGACGAAGTCGATCCCATCGGGCGCGATGCGGGCGACGTCGAGCGGCGACGAAACGCCCGGGAACAGCTTGGACGGGCGCAGATTGACATGGTGGTCGAAGTCAAACCTGATGCGAAGCAACAGGTTTCGCTCTAGCAAGCCACTCGGGACGCTGGGATCACCGATCGCACCAAGGAGGATCGCGTCGTGCCCGCGCAACTCTTCCAAGGCCGTGTCCGGGAGAACCTCACCGGTCGCGTGCCAGCGCTTCGCGCCGAGGTCGTAAACGGTCTGGTCGACGGTTGCGGAGGTCACCGCTTCGAGGACCTTGAGGCCCTCGGCTACGACCTCTGGGCCGATTCCATCGCCGCCGATGACGGCCAGATTGATCCGTTCGCTGCCTGCCTCAGTCATGACGCGAGCGTAGGTCGGGGTCTTGCATCGTGAAACTTAGGTCTCACGATCCGGGCTGCTGGACCGTGGTGCGCACGCACCAGTCGATCAGCCGCCCACGTCAAGGATTCCGTTCAGCCGCACCCGGTGCGGCTGAACGGAATCTCAATGCGCCGAGGACTAGTTCACCATCAACCGTCCAGTCACGGGAGGAGCAGCAGCTTGCCGGTGGTACGCCGCCCCTCAAGGTCGGCGTACGCCTTCGCGGCGTCAGCGAGCGCGTACCGACCGCCGATCTCGACCTGCAGCGAACCACCGGCCACGGCACCGAGGATCTCGCCCGCTCGCCACTCCAACTCGGCGCGATCCTGCAGGTAGTCACCGAGCTTGGGGCGGGTCACAAAGACCGATCCCGCCTTGTTGAGGCGCTGCAGGTCGAATGGCGGCACCTGGCCGCTGGCGCCGCCAAAAAGCACGACCATGCCGCGTGGGCGCAGAGATCCGAGCGATGCCTCGAAGGTCGACTTGCCCACCCCGTCGTAGACCACGTCGACTCCGCGACCACCGGTGGCGTCGCGTACGGCCGCCGTCAGGTCGATGTCAGCGGTGTAGTCGATCACGGTGTCCGCGCCGAGGTCGGACGCCTTCTGGCGCTTCGCCTGCGTGCCGGCCGTGGCGATCACCCGTCCACCGCGGGCGGTGATGAGCTGGACGAGCAGCTGGCCCACTCCCCCGGCCGCGGCGTGCACGAGCGCGACATCGCCCGCCTTAATCGGGAAGGTGCTGGAGATCAGGTAATGAGCCGTCAACCCTTGGAGCATCACCGCGGCGGCGACATCCAGGTCAACGCCGTCAGGTACCGGAACCAGTGCCTCGCGTGGCACATTCACTAGACCTGCACCGCTGCCCAGATGCTGTGCCCAGGCGACCCGTTGGCCGTCCCGTGTCGTACCAGCACCCTCCGAACACAGCACGAACGGGGTGGGCACCGGATACACACCCTGCCGCTGGTAGACATCGATGAAGTTGACGCCGATGGCCGCCACCTCAACCTGTTGTTGGTCGGCCGCCGGCTCCGGGACGTCAAAGTGCTGCAGAGCAAATTGGTCCGGACCGGTGACTACAAGTGCGCGCGTGGTCGTCATTCATCGATGCTAGATCTCAAACGCACGACGCGATGCACCCGGCCATGGGAGGTCATGATCCCCACAACGACCAGTGTCGCGCCGAGCGGTTGGTTCCAGGTGAGCGGCTCGCTCAGCACGATGACGCCGAGGGCGACACCCACGATCGGCGATAGATAGGTCACAGCCGCGCCGTTCGTGGCTCCCCACGACGTCACGATGTTGGTGTTCCAAACGTAGGCGAACCCGGTTCCGAAAACACCGAGCACCACCATGCTGACGACCACCCGCCAACTCAGCCCGTCAACAGGCGAGCTCGCCACCCACGGCGCGGCCAGGATCATCATGAGCGCACCAATCAGGATCTGGATGAACGCCAACGACGCCGCGGGAACTCCACGTCCCGCCACATAACGGCGCAAATAGGCGAAGGCCACCCCATAACAGGTGGTCGCGCCGAGGCACGCCAGTTGCGCCGACACGCTTCCGCCTCCCAGACCGCCGAATGGCCCGATGATGATGACCACGCCGACGAATCCGAGTCCGAGTCCGACGACCCGCTCTCGAGTCAGGCGTTCGCTGGTCAGCATCACGGCCGCCGCCACCATCGCGATGAGCGGCGTCGTGGCGTTGAAGATGCTCGCCAAGCCCGAGGAGATCTCCTGTTCCGCCCACGCGAATAGCGTGAACGGCACGACGCAAAGCAAGGTCGTCACGACCGTCAAGTGCCCCCAGAGCCGGAGATCTCGCGGTATTGGGCTGCGGGTGGCTGTCGCGAAGACTCCGAGCGCCGCGGCACCGAACACCATGCGCGCGAGGACAACCTGCGTCGGAGACAGTTCCTCTAGCCCGATTTTGATGAACAAGAAGCTCGAGCCCCACGCCAGCGCGAGAAGCACGAACTGGACGACTACGCCGCTTCCAGAGAGCACGCCACTCGACGCTCCTGAGGGGTGCGGGGTTGCAGCGCGGGTCGAATTAACGGTCGATGACATGACGACCATTCCACCCCTTGCCATCGAAGAGTTCCGGCCGATTTCCGACATCAAGCGGCGCGTTGCGCGGCGGCCAACTGCGTTCTTACACTTCGCGATCCAGCGGCAGCCAGGCCAAGAAGCGTTGGATGTGCTCGTCCCAGAACTCCCAGGTGTGTTCCCCAGGATGCTCCTCCGCGGTGATGGCGATCCCCCGCCGCTCTGCCGCCTCGACCACGGTCCGCTGATGGCTAATCAACTCATCGTCGGTGCCGCAGGTTGCCCACAGGGCCGGGAGCGCCGCCGGGTCTGCTGCCCGCAGGAGCTCAACAAGGTCGTCCTCCGCCGGCGGGCCGCCCGCGCCCCAGATGTTGGCAACCAAGTCCTCACGCGAGCCAGACTCGTGCACCGCGCAAATGTCGAGCGCGCCGGACAGCGAGCCCGCTGCGGCGAACCGGCCGGGTTGGCGCAAGGCCAATTTGAGTGCGCCGTACCCGCCCATCGATAGGCCCGCGACGAAGGCCCAATAACGCCCGCCGCCGTGGGCCAGGTCGGTATAAAAACTGCGATGCACCTGAGGCATGACGACCGCGATCCCGAGTTCGGAGGCGTACCGCTCGATGCTGGTACGCCGCATCCAGGCGGTGTCATCGTCTGAAAGCCCATGGAGGAGATAGAGCACGGGCGCTTGTCCCTCGCGTGACGTGCCACCCATACCGATCTGGGTCGACGTCGACTGCGGCATCAGCACGGTCATCGAGGTGCTCAGCTCCAACGCGTCGGAGAAGAAATCGCAGCGCATATGAATCATGCGCGCACCCTAAGTCCGGGGACGAACCCTCCCCGAGACATGGCGGAGCCCCTGGCCGATGTCCACGGTCGGCCAGGGGCTCCCAATCTCCTACAAATCCTGCGCGAGGAGATCAATCACGCAGGTCTAGTGACTCCTGCAGCGCGCGGCGTGCGTCCAGCTGCTCTTCAGTCATGTCGGTGTCCTTCACGTTCGGCGCCGCCACGAGGCGGCCAGTAACTATGAGTGGTCGGGAAGCAACTCGTGCGGGTTCTCCGCGACGGAGTGTTGCCTCATATCGACCTGACGCCGCGCCGAAGGATGAGGCGCGAGCGACAGGCCCTAAGGTACGGCGGCGCGTCCACGTTCTGGAACCCGTTTCTCAGGATGAGAGACGGGTTCAGGTCAGCGAGACGACGAACCTTCGACGTAGTCGGTGTCCTGATCGGTGTCGATCCAGGCCATGAGCTCGCGCAGGCCCTTGCCGGTCTTCTCGATCGGGTGCTGGGCGGCCTTCTCGCGGAACGCCTTGAACTCCGGCGCCCCGGCATCCTGGTCATCGATGAATCGCTTGGCGAAAGCGCCGTTCTGCACGTCCGCCAGCACCGCCTTCATATTTTCCTTCACGCTCGGGTCGATCACCCGCGGGCCGGAGACGTAGTCGCCATACTCCGCAGTGTCGGAGATCGACCAGCGCTGCTTGGCGATACCGCCCTCGACCATGAGGTCGACGATGAGCTTGAGTTCGTGCAGGCACTCGAAGTACGCGACCTCCGGCTGATAGCCCGCCTCGATCAGCGTCTCGAAGCCGTACTGGACCAGCTGTGACGCGCCACCGCAGAGCACGGCCTGCTCGCCGAACAGATCCGTCTCGGTCTCTTCGGTGAAGGTCGTCTTGATACCGCCAGCGCGAAGACCACCGATGGCCTTGGCGTAGGACTTCGCGAGCGTCCAAGCCTCGCCGGACGGGTCCTGCTCGACGGCCACGATGACGGGAACACCTCGCCCATCAACGTATTCGCGGCGCACCAAGTGTCCTGGGCCCTTGGGTGCCACCATGAAGACATCGGAAGTTGCCTCGGGCTTGACGTAGTCATAGCGAATGTTGAAGCCGTGACCAAAGACCAGCGCCGTGCCCTCGTTGAGGTTGGGCTTGATCTGCTCGGCGTAGACCGTGCGCTGCACCTGGTCGGGGGTCAGGATCACCACGACCTCAGCTTCCTTCACCGCCTCGGCCACGGTCAGGACACGGAGGCCTTCATTCTCGGCCTTCTCGCGGCTCTTGGAGCCCTCGGCCAGTCCGACGCGGACGTCTACGCCACTGTCGCGCAAATTCAACGCGTGCGCGTGGCCCTGGCTGCCGTAACCAATGACGGCCACCTTCTTGGCCTGGATAGCGGTCAGATCGGCGTCGTCGTCATAGAACATCTCAGCCACGGTGAATCTCCTGTATTTCGTGTTGTCCAGCTTGTGGATGTGGGGTCATTGGGCGGTCGAAGGTCATGCCGAACGGAGTGACCGGTCGGTGATCGAGCGAGAGCCACGGCCCATCGCGATCACGCCGGACTGCACCAGTTCACGCACACCGTACGGCTCCAGCGCCGCGAGGAAAGCGCCGACCTTGTCGCGCGCTCCGGTCGTCTGAATGATGATCGAATCTGGTTGCAGGTCAATAACATTGGCTCGAAACACTTCGACCAACTGAAGCACTTGCGACCGGGTCGTCGGATCACAGCGCACCTTGATGAGTAGCACCTCGCGCTGCACCGAGGAGTCGCCCTCCAACTCGACGACCTTGCGCACCTCGATGAGCTTGTTGAGCTGCTTGGTCACCTGCTCGAGCGCAATCGACTCGACGTCAACCACGATCGTCATGCGCGACACCTCGGGCTGCTCGGTGGGGCCCACGGCGAGCGATTCGATGTTGAATCCACGACGCGCGACCAAGCCCGCGATTCGGGCGAGCACGCCGGGCTGGTTTTCAACCAACACGGACAGCGTGTGATGGGTGGGCATGTCAGAGCTCCTCTGCGGTCTCGTCGCTGGCTTCGTCGTCTTCGCGGTCCCAGACCGGAGTCATGGCCCGCGCCATGGTGACCTTGTCATTGCTGACCCCCGCGGGGACCATGGGCCACACCATCGCATCGCGCTCAACAACGAAGTCGATGACGACTGGACGGTCATTGATCTCCAGCGCCTGTTTGATCGTGGCGTCCACGTCTTCCGGTGTCTCGCAACGCAACCCGGCACATCCGTATGCCTCCGCCAGCTTGACGAAGTCGGGCACCCGACTGCCGCCCGCCGAGGTGTGCAAGTCGGTGTTGGAATAGCGCTGGCTGTAGAACAGGGTCTGCCACTGGCGCACCATGCCAAGGCTGGAGTTGTTGATGATCGCGACCTTGATCGGGATGTTGTTAATCACGCAGGTCGCGAGTTCTTGGTTGGTCATCTGGAAGCAACCGTCACCATCGATGGCCCACACAACCCGGTCTGGTTCGGCTACCTTGGCACCCATAGCGGCTGGCACGGCGTAGCCCATCGTCCCGGCGCCGCCGGAGTTGATCCAGCTGTTGGGCCGCTCATACTGCACAAACTGAGCCGCCCACATCTGGTGCTGACCCACTCCAGCCACATAGGTCGCCTCCGGTCCGGTCAACTCACCAATGCGTTGGATCACCGCCTGCGGCGCCACTCCTCCCGGCTCGGGATCGGCGTAGCCCAGGGGGAAATCCTTCTTCCAGGTCGCCGTCCGCCGCCGCCAAGCGGTGTAGTCGCCCCCCTCGCCTGCCTCGATCGCAGGGCTCAGCATGTCGACAAGCGCGCGAATGACCTGCTTGCAATCACCGACGATCGGCACGTCGGCTGCGCGGTTCTTGGAGATCTCGGCTGGGTCGATATCAGCGTGAATCACCTTGGCGTACGGCGCGAATGAGCTGAGTTGGCCAGTGACTCGATCGTCGAATCGAGTGCCCAGCGCAATCAGCAGATCGGCTCGCTGGAGAGCAGTCACCGCCGGAACCGAGCCGTGCATGCCAGGCATTCCCAGGTGCAATTCATGGCTATCGGGAACCGCGCCGCGCGCCATCAAGGTCGTGACCAAGGGGATCTGCGCGAGGTCGACCAGTTCGCGAATTTCCGCGGACGCCTCGGCGCGGATCACGCCGCCACCGACATACAGCACCGGGCGCTCGGCGGCCCGAATCATCTCGGCAGCGGCCTTGATCTGTTTGTGGTGCGGCCGGGTCGTGGGGCGGTAGCCCGGAAGGTCAGCCGCATCGGGCCACACATGGGTGGTAGTGGCCGTCAAGGCGTCTTTGGTGATGTCCACGAGCACGGGGCCGGGTCGGCCTGTCGATGCCACGTGGAACGCCTCGCGAATGGCCCGCGGGATGTCCGCAGGGTCTGTGACGAGGTAGTTGTGCTTGGTGATCGGCATGGTGATGCCGCGAATGTCGGCTTCCTGAAAGGCGTCAGTTCCGATCGTCTTGGAACTAACCTGCCCGGTGATAGCGACGATCGGCACCGAGTCCATGTAGGCGTCGGCCAAAGGCGTGACCAGGTTGGTTGCCCCAGGTCCGCTCGTGGCCATACAGACCCCGACTTTGCCTGTTGCCGCCGCGTAGCCCTGGGCCGCATGCCCGGCGCCCTGCTCGTGACGAACCAGAATGTGGCGCACCGTCACCGAGTCCAGCAGCGGGTCATAAGCCGGCAGGATGGCGCCGCCGGGGATCCCGAAGACGGTGTCGACTTCGGCGGCCTCCAACGCCAGGACGAGGCTCTGGGCGCCGGTGACTTCTACCGATTCGGGGCGCACCTGGGAGGCGATATCGGCGGGCGAGGGAGCACGTCGGTCTTGGGCCTTCAGGTCAGTCACGGAGGTCACCGCTTTCATGTGTCGTTCGTCGGGCACAAAAAAACCCTCAGCCCGGAAGGGCAATGAGGGTGAGCGCGCAGGGCCGGAGGCCTAGCGCGCTAAGGAAGTACGAGAATTCGTGCCACGACCTCATCTTCTGTTGGCCAGACTCAATGGTCAACATCGTGAGACAGGCATCTCACTATCCGGTCGCCCCAAAATGACGTGGCATGGCCGGACCCCGATGAGGCAGAGTGCACTCGGCACGTTTCACCGTCGAACAAGGAGCACGCGATGCGCAGCAGCGCCGCAGGATGCGGGGTGGCCGGACTGGCCAGCTTCGGCCTGGTCAGGCCCGCCATCTCACCTCCCCGCCATCGACCGAAAGAGCCGTGCCATGAATCCACTGACCGCTGACGCCATTCGCGCGAGCCTGATCAACACCAGCAAACGAGAGCGCACCCAGGCCACCCTCCCCGACCTCGACATCATTCGCTGGGACCGTCTAGATCTGCTCGGGTGGATCGACCCTAAGCGCCCGCAACTCGCGTATGTCGTGCTCGAGCATGAGGGCACGCCCACCGGAATCATGCTGCGGACGAACGAGCCGTCCGCGCGTAGACGGCGTAAAGCGGTGTGCTCCTGGTGCGAGGACGTGATCGAGACCGACGACGTGTCGATGTACGTGGCTCGCCGCGCCGGTGCACCCGGCCGCCGTGGCGATTCGATCGGGACGCTGATCTGCACCGACTTCCGGTGTTCGCGCAACGTGCGGCGTCAGCCGACCGAGTCCGAGGTCTTCAGCAATGACGAAGACGACAAAGAGATGTACCGGCAACTGCGGATCGCCGGACTACAAGAGCGATCGAGCCGATTCGTCAATCGCGTGCTCGGCGCGAGTGGCTGAGCCTGAGCGGGTTGTGCGTTCCAACTCACGACCTACTATTCGGAGTATGACTTCCGACGTGCGTGAGTGTTCAGTCGCGCGGACTCTGGAACTTGTTGGCACCAAGTGGACCTTGCTGGCGGTGCGCGAGATGCTGATTGGGTGCCATCGATTCGATGAGATCGCGCGCCACACCGGTGCGCCGCGCGACATCCTCACCGATCGTCTTCGCAGGCTGGAGGCCGAGGGTGTCGTGCGGCGGGTGCAATACGAGAAACGCCCTCCACGATTCGAATACCACTTAACTGAAATTGGTCGGTCACTGACGCCCATCATCGCCACGATGCGGGAGTTCGGCGATCGCCACCTCGCCGGGGAGTCCGGCCCGCCCGTGCGCTTCGAACATTCTTGTGGCTCGGAGTATCAGCCGGTCCTTGCGTGCAGGGCTTGCGGAGACATTGTCAGGCACGGCGAGGTCTCCATCGCCGAGATGCCGTCCGCTACTCGTTGAACGGGCTTTCACGCGCCTGACGCACGCCGCCTCGCTCGTAGCGGTAGAGTCACGCTGGTGAGTTGGAAAATCCAATCTAGTCGCTCGGGGCATGGCACGCTCGCTGCCGTGGCCGCGGGGACGGCACTGGTTCTCGTCACGTATGTGACGCCGATGGCGACACTTCCAGTGACCTCCGAAGACGTCGGCGCGGGCGCTGTTGCGCGAGCCTGGATTCTGAGCTCGATGAGCGTCGGCCTTGCGGGCTTCCTGCTGGCTGGGGGGCTCCTAGGGGACCGGCTTGGTCGACGGCGCGTGTATCTCCTGGGGTTGGCCGGCGTCATCGTGGGCGCCGGAGTCGTGGCGGCGAGTTGGAACCCCTGGGTTCTGGTTGGCGGACGACTCATTCAGGGCGCGGGAGGCGCGGCGGTGCTGGCCTGCGGACTCGCCCTACTCGCGCACGCCTACCCGACTGGACCGAACCGCGTCCGCGCTACCTCTGTGTGGGGCGCGAGCGTCGGGGGCGGCATCGCCGGCGGTTCGGTGCTTGCGGTGGTCCTCGATGTCGGTACCGGCTGGCGGGAGAACTACGTAGCCACCGCGGTCGGCGGCGTTGCCATCTTGGCCCTGTCGATGCGCCGGATTCCCGACTCGCGAGCGCAGTCGCCGCGCAGGATCGATGTAACTGGCCTAACACTGCTGTCGTCCGGGCTCATTCTCGCGGTCTGCGCAATGACCGAGGCCCGTACCGGGGTAGGCGCCTCGGTCGTGGTCCTGGCAACAGTCGCCCTGCTCACCTTCGGAGCGTTGATCATCGTGGAGCGGCGAGTACGACAGCCGCTGATCGACCCCGACCTGCTGCGGCTACCGCGATTCCTTGCCACGACGGTCGGCGCGTTGGTTTTGGGCGCCGGGATGATCGGCATGGCGTCATTTCTCCCGACCGTCGCCCAAGCCGGGTTTGGAGAGTCCCTTCAAGCGGCCAGCATGCCCCCTCTGGCCTGGGCGGTCACCAGCACCGTGGCTGCGTTATCGGTGAGAAGGCTGCCGTTCGACCTGCATGGGCCAGGGGCGATCGCCGCGCTGCTGGCCCTCACCGCGTTCAGCATGCTGACGGCCCTGTGGTCGGACTCTTCGGCGGGCTTGGTGGTGCCCCTGGCACTCGCCGGAATCAGCACCGGCTGGCTGAACGCGATACTCGGGCGTGACGCGGTCGCGAGCGTTCCAGCCGACCAGGCTGCCATGGCCAGCGGCGCGAACAACACCGCGCGCTACCTCGGCGCTTCCTGTGGCATCACCCTGTTCGCGATGATCGCGACGTACAGCGGAAGCGGCATCGTGGAGGGCTGGCGGAACGCGGTCGTCGCGTCAGTCATTCTCACGCTGGCTGGGGCGTTTGCCCTCGCGATCCAATCACTGAAGGAGCCGAACTCATGACCCGCGAACGTACCCACACGTGGAGCGACCCGCGCATCCTGGCCCGAGCGGCGGGAGAGTTGGATGGCATCGAATTTTTGAATCAGATCAGCGGGGGTGAGTTACCGCTGCCGCCCGTCAGCTCAACAACTGGGATCATGCCGGTTGAGGCTGGCGACGGGTGGGCCGTTTTCGAAATGGAACCGGCCGAATGGCACTTCAACCCCATCGGCTCGGTCCACGGCGGCATCCTCTCCACGATTGCCGACTCAGCGCTCGGCTGCGCGGTCCAGACCAGGCTTCCCGCAGGAACTGGCTATACCTCCTTGGATCTGACGATCAAGTTCACTCGGGCAGCCAACCTCGACAGCGATCTGCTCCGATGCCGCGGTGACGTCGTGACGATGGGACGCCGTACCGCCACCGCTGAAGCCACCATCGTCGATGCGAAGGGCCGCACCGTTGCCCATGCAATGGCCACCTGCCTGCTGTTTCCCATCCCTCCAGACTCAACGACGTCACAGCTCGCGCAGAAAGACGGAACAACCTCGTGAAGGCATTCGTCGCGACCCACTACGGCGTTGACGGACTGACGCCCAGCGAGGTGCCTACCCCTGCAGTTGGGGCCGACGACGTCCTGGTCGACGTGCGGGCCGCCAGCATCAACCCGCTGGACAAGATGGTCCGAAATGGCGAGTTCAAGCACCTACTGAAGTACAAGACTCCGTTCGTCCTCGGCCACGACGTCGCCGGCGTCGTAACGCAGACTGGCACCAACGTCGCGCGGTTTGCGGTGGGTGACGAGGTGTACTCCCGACCTCGCGATCTGCGGATAGGCACCTTTGCCGAGCACATCGCTATCGACCAGGCCGACGTGGCCCTGAAGCCGGCATCGCTGTCCTTCACCGAGGCTGGCGCAGTTCCGCTCGTCGCCTTGGCCGCGTGGCAGGCGCTCGTCGATGTCGCCAAGGTCCAACCCGGCCAGAAGGTTCTGGTGCACGCAGGGGCCGGGGGGCTCGGCTCGACGGTCATTCAGGTTGCCAAGCACCTGGGCGCTTACGTCGCCACGACTGCGCACACTAGAGACGTGGAGAAGGTCACGGCCCTCGGCGCTGATCAAGTCGTCGACTACACCCAGCAAGACTTCTCCGACGTCCTCTCCGCGTACGACCTGGTGCTGGACTCGCTCGGCGGAGACAACCTGAAGAAGTCCCTCACGATTCTCCGGCCGGGTGGTCTGGCCATCAGCGTCGTCGGCCCGCCTGACCCGGCTTTCGCCGCACAGCTCCGCCAGCCGCTGCTCAAGCCAGTCATGGCGCTCCTGAGCCGGTCGGTACGCAAGCGGGCCACGAAGTTGGGCGTTCGATACTCCTTCCTCTTCATGCAGGCCAATGGAAGCCAACTCGCGCACCTTGCCGACCTCTACGACAGCGGCGCGCTCAGGCCCGTGGTCGACCTCAGCTTCGACTTCGACCGGACGTTGGACGCCATGGCCCACGTCGAACAGGGCAAGGCACACGGCAAGGTCGTCATTACCCGCGGTGAGCCCACGCCATGAGTCAACCTCGGCGCCGCGCAGTGAGGCGAGGGTGTTGTCCGGGGCTTCTTCCGTTAGTCCCAGGACACCCCGGATCGCCCAACAGTCGCGGTGTGTTTCTCGCGGTGGACGGTGGCGTGGTGGGTTTGGCATAGCAGGGCTGAGTTGGTGAGTGAGGTTTCGCCGCCGTTGTGCCATGGAATGACGTGGTGGACTTGGCACCAGCTGGGTGGTCTTGCGCATCCGGGGTAGGTGCAATGGCGATCTCGTTCGATGACCGCGGCGCATAGCCCGCCGCTGACGAGTCGTTGCCTCCGGCCAACGTCTAAGGGTTCGCTGTCGGATCCCAGGACCATGGGGAGGATGTCCGCGTCGCACGCGAGTCGACGAACCTGACCCGGGTTGAGTGCTGCGCCGGCCTCGGTGCGCCCGAACCCGCGCAGGGTGCCGGTCAGGACGTCGTGATCGATCGTGATGACGAGTTTTGCTTGGCCGCTCGTCACGATGGCGCCATCGGCATCGATCTGGTCCGCGCCGCGGGTGAGCAGCAGCATCAACCCATCAGCGCGGCGTTTACCAGGGGTCCGGTCATCCGGCTCTCCGGTGCGTTCTCCACCGGTGTGGCGGTGGAACACCTGCTCACAGCACGTGTTGCCCGGCGCGGGCCTGGATAACGCGTCAATCGCGTGTTCTACCTGGGCAGCGTGCAACGGGCCCAGGTCGGCTACCAGTCGTGTCATCCCGTTCGGCAGGTCCATCCACGTCACCGTTTCGGCCGCATCGAGTTTGCGGTCCGCGTCATCCAGATAGTCCTGGTCCGCGAACGTGGCGATCACCCGTTTACCCAGTTCACGGATCGCCCTCGACCCTGACCCTGCTGGTAACGCGAGGAAGTACCCGAACACCTCATCACGGGTGCTACCCGGCAGCACGGGCATGATCTTTTCGACCTCGACGAGCGCGGTACTCGCTGCGGCAACCCCGACCTGGCCGGTCCTCAGCGCGGTGACCAGCACCTCGTTCTGAGGCTGGGTACACGCGGCCGCAACCTTCGCGATTCGTGCCGCGACCACTGGCTCCACCCCCGGCCAATCAACCCGTGCCGGTTCACGACGCGCAGGGTGCACCGCATCAGGAAGCAAACGCCCGATCGGTTCACCAGATGCCAGGCGGGATACCCACTGTGTTGCTCCGGCAGCGGTCGAGTCATCGATCACACCCCGCTGTATTGCTTCAGCGACCAAGCCGACAGCTGCGGACTCGGCCAACTGCAGCACCGCCAACACCTCCTGAGTCAGCACCGCTAACTGCCCACTCGAGGCCTGATACCGAACAGCAGTAATCCCCGTTAACGCCTCAAGTACGGCATGCACCCGCCCAGCACACTCATGAACACTCATCCCAGCGTCCGCGGGCACACCGCCCACCGTCAGGGGCGTCACATCAGCCAACAACGGCACATCCACAGACACGAATCACACCTCCCCGCCAACCAGTAATCCGAACTAGTGTTCGAACTACTCCCCACACTAACCCCGACCACCGACAGCATGGCGCGACCGTTCGCCGTCGCCGAGTATCTCGAAGGAGGCGAGCCGCATAAGGCCGCCGGCCTCAGGCCTTCCCGACGCTCACCTTGGTCAGGATCTCCGGCCAGGTCTGCTCTAGGCGCCGTCCGCCAGCCGTCACGCCCAACCGGAGGATGAGCAGGCCCCACGCCAATCCGACGGCGAGCAGGATGGCCGCAACCAGGGTGTCTGACCCCCAGATCATCAGCGGAATCAAGATCGGCGCGGCAAGCACGACGGTCGCTAGCCCCGCGCCGAAGAAAATCAGCATCGTGAGGACGCCCGCTCCGGAGCCGCCCGTACCAAAGGGGTTTGTTCCGGGCGGTGGCGCCTGGCCTGGATTTATGGCCCCGACCCACGAACACACGCCGAGGCCGCCGAACAGCAGCGGTGGTAGCGCGGCAAGCAGCGGCAGCCACAGGTCGGCGCGCCCGCTCATCGCGAGGGCAGCGGCGTAGCTCAACACCAGAATGGGGGCAGTGATCGTCAGCACCGCGAGGATCCGGCCCATCCGATCGGCAACGGCGGGAGCGCCCAAGGCGACGTGGGTCCAGAGTGCCGAGTGGTCGTACGCCAAGTCGGCAACCAGCCCCACCCCGACGAGGGTCGCAAGGATCACCGGCATGGCGAACGCCCCAAGTCCCGCACCTCCGGGGCCAAATGTGCTCGTCACGCCGATCATGAGCGGCACGACCACCAAGCTCACAAGCGAGACCGAGTAGCGGGGGTCGCGTCGCCAGTAGCGCAGGCAGCGTGCGGCAATGGCACCCGCGGGGGTCGCCGGATAGATCCGGTCAGCGAATCCTCCGGCACCGGCCGCGGGTGCCGAACCGGCCTCAATGGCTGTGGTCAATGCGCGATGCAGTGCGCGACCCCAGACCACCCACAGCAAAACCACGAGCGCGAGCGCAAGAACCAACCGTGCGGCGGCCACACCCCACTGCTGCTGCGCGACGTCTCCGGGCACCGCGGCCGCCCACCCGAGTGGCGTCCACCCCAGCACGGCCGCCGAATCCTCCATCAGTCCGGCAGTTCTGTCTGGGTCGGCGGCCAGGCCATTGGTCAGCAACTGCGATCCCAACCCGAACGAGACGACGAAGATGCCCAGCACCAACGCCGAGAAGTCCTGAAAACGACGAGAGGAGAGTGCGGCCGCGAACCACGAGGTCAACGCGCGTGCCGCCAAAAAGCAGGTGAGCAGGAGCACCGGCGCCATCAGCAGCGCCACGACAATAGTCAGAGCAGACTGTCCGGTCCAGGCCAACAGCGAGCCGAGCAAGACCAGGGCGGTCAGGACACCGGGAACCCCGCACAGCCCGGCGGCGAGCAGTGCAGGGCGAAGTTGGTTGATCGTCAACGGGAGTAGCGCGAATCGTGCCGGGTCCAAAGTCGCGTCGACCCCAAAAAGCAGCAATGGCAGCACAATCCACGCAATCACCACGCTCGTGAGGATGGCAACCGTAAGGCTTTGGATCTGCGCGGCGGAGTTGGACGCGCTCACCGCAAAGGTCACGACTATTGCGGTCACGGCCACGAGACCGAAGAACGCACCGAGCAGAAGTCCGATGACGCGACCGGGGCTCTGTCGCAGGCCCCGGGCCATCAGAGTCAGTTGGAGCCGGGCGAGGACTGCAACCACGACAGCACCTCTCCTTCCCCGGCCCGCACCCCAGCCAGCCCGAGAAAACGTTGCTGGAGTGTCTGGCCCTGTCGTACGTCATCGAGCCCGCCCTCAGCGACCACCTGACCGTCGACGATGACGGCGAGGTGGTCGCACAGACTCTCCACGAGTTCCATCACGTGACTGGACAGGACCACCGTGCCGCCCCCGGCGACGTACTGCTGCAGGATCTGCCGGATGACCTGGCCCGACACCGGATCGACGGCTTCGAAAGGTTCGTCCAGCAAGAGCACTCTCGGCGCGTGGATCAACGCACAGGCCAGACCGATCTTCTTGGTCATACCGGCGGAGTAATCCACCACCAACTTGTCACCGGCATCGGCCAAACCGAGCGACCCGAGTAATTGGTCGCGACGCTCAAGCACGGTCGGCTCCGGCATGCTGCGCAACAGGCCGTGATAGCGCAGCAACTCCCGGCCGCTCAGCCGGTCAAACGTCCGTAGCCCGTCGGGCAGCACGCCCATCAGTGACTTCGCCTTCGCCGGGTCGCTCCACACGTCGTGGCCCAGCACGACTGCGCGTCCCAGGTCGGGACGCAGTAGCCCGGTCACCATCGACAGCGTCGTGGTCTTGCCCGCGCCATTCGGCCCGACTACGCCATACATCGAGCCGCGCGGAACGCGAAGTGACAGGTGATTGACCGCGACTTTGTTGCCGAACTGCTTGGTCAGCCCGTCCAGGACCAGTGCCTCATCCCCGAGAAGAGTCATGTCTCGAGTCAAGCACAGTCCTTGACACCCGGGCCCGGAACTTCTCCGATCAGGTCGTCATCCCCGCGCCCTCGATGGCAGGGCTGGCCAGGGCACGCATCCGCTTCAGCAAACGGCTGTCGACCGGCCGAACATTCGGATGCAAGCCTCCTGCGGCATCGACCTCCGCTTGCCAGCGTTCCTGACGCGTGCGGAAGACCTCCGGATCCTGCAGCTCCTGACACATCAACGTGTCGGCATTGAGATCGACGACGATGGTGTCGCCATCCTCGACAAGGGCGATGGGCCCTCCCGCGGCGGCCTCCGGTCCAACGTGTCCAATGACCAAGCCCACTGACCCGCCAGAGAAGCGGGCGTCCGTCAGCAGCGCGACGGTGATGCCCCGCTCCCGACACAGAGCAGTGATCCGCGACGTGGGGTCGAGCATCTCGGGCATTCCCGGCGCCCCGCGCGGGCCCTCGTACCGAATGACCACCATGTCGTGATCGGCGAAACTCTCCGGCTGATCGATCAGCGCCGCCAGGAGGTCGACCTCGCTATTGAACACGCGGGCCTTACCAACAAACTGGTTGTTGGCATCGATGCCGCCTTCGACACCAGCCAATTTGAGCACCGCGCCGCCGTCAGGGCTGAGGTTCCCGCCGAGCACGCGTAGACCTCCGGTGTCTTTGAACGGCGCACTCATCGGGTGGATGACGTCGCCGTCGGGAGCCGGCGGGTCGAGGGACGCAACCTGCTCGGCCAGCGTCTGACCGGTGCAGGTCATGGTGCTGCCGTCGATGAGGCCCGCGCCCAGCAACTCCTGGAGGATCACCGGCAACCCACCACGGTCTTCGATGTCGACCATGGAGTACTGCCCGAATGGGCGCGCGTTGATTAGGACGGGCAGCGAGTGAGAAAGCCGGTTGAACTCCGCTGGACTCATCACGTCGGCCCAGAAGTCGATGCCGGCCGCACCCGCGATCTTCGGGGCGTGCAGCAGCACGTTGGTCGAGCCGCCCATCACGATCGCGACGATGGTCGCGTTGCGCAGCGCGGCTGGCGTGACCAGATCGCGCGGACGCAAACCGCGATCGCTCATCACCTGCAGGCAGTCGACCAGTTGCTCCGGGAACAACTCCAGCCGGCGCGGATCATCGGAGCCAGGCGCAACCATGTGAACTGGTTCAAGGCCGATGGTGGCGATGAAGGACTGCATCGTGTTGTACGTGAACATGCCGCCGCACGACCCGATACCGGGGCAGGCATGACGAGCCCAGCGCTCTCGCTTGGCAAGGTCAGGGTCAGACGCCACCTGGAAGCAACCGACCAGATCGATCGTCTCGCCGGTTTCCGGGTCATGGCCGGGGCGGATCGAGCCATCGGACATCACGACCGCAGGTACGTTGTGCTCCAGTAGCGCAGCAACGGTTCCCACCGGCGGCTTGTCGCACGCGACCACCGCGATGACGCCCTGCAGGTCGCTGCCTTCAAGATGCACCAACATGCCGTCGTGGACGGTCTCGCGGCCGATCAGCGAGTAGCGCATCTGCGGTGTCCCGTTGCGCTGGCCGTCCGAAATACCGCTGGCAAAACTCGGGGCAATCAACCGTCGGTGCAACTCACGCTCGCGGATGCGACGGCCCAACTCCTCGTGCACAGCGCTGACCTTGTCGGCGACACCGCCGTAGCAGATGGAGTCACCGAGCGTGCCGACCACACCCCAGGTGTCGCCGTGGACGTCGTCGGGGTCCTGTCCCAGCAGGTGAGCGGTGGCGACCGCTTGGCAGTCCTGGCCGGGTTTCCAGATGGTGGTACTCATAATGTCGATTATGACTCAGCGCCGTATGTGCTGACGCGGCGGAACTCATGCTGAGAACCGCGACGTGCGCACCTCCACCAACTCCGCCGAGCCCGCGGCAAGATCCGCCCAGGCAGTGCTGATGCGGAAGACCGCCGCGGTGCAGGTCGGGAAGCTATCTCCCAGGCTCGCACGAGCAACTTGATCCCCGTTGCCGTCATCCAGTAATGCCGCGAGCATCGGCACCCCTGGCGAATGACCAACCAACGCAACGGTGCTCGCGTTGTCGTCGGTCTCACGCAGGACCTGCAACAACTGCTCGTCGGAGGCGTTATAGATGCGCTCATCGTGGTCGACTAGGCCCCCCTGGCCGGTCGCTTCGACGACCGCGCTCCACGTCTGCCGGGTGCGAAGCGCGGGGCTGCAGAACACTTGGGTGGGCAGCAAGTTTTCGTCTTTGAGCCACTCCCCTGCGGCTGTGGCGTCGGCGACCCCACGCTCGGTCAGCGGCCGGTCACGATCGGCCCGCCCTTCAGGGTCGGCAGCCTTGGCATGGCGCAGCAGGATGAGCACGCGAGTCGAATCCGTCATGGCTCCATGGTGACGCATCACGCGACGATGTGACTCAGTCGCTCACCACGCGCATACCGAGTCAGTTCGCGGCGCAAGAAATCCACCGCACGCGGCTCGAACGCCGTCGAGGCGCCGCCCACATGTGGACTGATCAGCAAGCCCGGGCAGGACCACAGGGGGTGACCGTTCGGCAGCGGCTCCGGGTCAGTGACATCGAGCGCGGCGCGCACCTTCCCCGCCTGCAACGCCGCGACAAGCGCGTCAGTGTCGACCACCTTGCCGCGGGCGACATTGACGACGAGCGCTCCATCAGGAAGCGCCGCCAAGAAGTCGGCGTCTACCAGGCCTTCAGTGGCGTCAGTCAGAGGAACGATCAGAATGACGATCTCGGCGCTCGGGAGCAGGTCAGGTAGATCCTCGATCCCGTGCACCTCATCGACGAACTCGTCCCCGGGACGACGCCGTGAGGCCACCGCCGTGACGTTGGTCTCAAAGGCATTCAGGCGCCGAACGATGGCTCGACCAACAGAGCCGTACCCGAGGACGAGGACGTTTCGGTCAGCCAGGGACGGGAGGCCAGCGGCGCGCAGCCACTCGCCACGTTCCTGAGCCCGCGCAAAATCAGGGAGGCCGCGCTGCGCGGCGAGGGTCAGTCCGAGCGCTAGTTCGGCAGTCGACGTGTCGTGAATTCCCGCGCCGTTGGCGAGAACCACTCCGTCTGGCAGATACCTCAGCGCGTGCTCATATCCCGCAGTCACCAATTGGACCGCACGCAGCTGAGGCAACTCGGCCAGCCACTCAAGACGCTTTGGCGAGGCCATATAGGGGCCGACGACCACCTCGATGTCCTCGCGCACTGGGGCCGCGCTGAGATCCCAGTGGACGAACTCGACATCAGGGACATCGCCAAGTGCAGCGACCCAGTCCAGGACGGGGAGGGAGACGACAGTCATGGACTCACCGTAGGAGACGCCGTTGTCACCGCGTGCACAGGTCCGAAGGTGATAATCACCCATGCTGACCAACGCCCGTCGCACCGGCGCCCTTCTCGTCGTGATCAGTTGTGCCCTCGCATCATGCTCGAGCGCCGACCCAGCGGAAAACACTCGCACGGTCACGCCATCGGCACCTGCAGCGTCCGCCACTCCCGGCCCCACGGGATCACATCCCTCATTCGGAAGCACGGTCGTGACGGGACTCGATGTTCCATGGGGACTCGCGTTCTTGCCAGATCGCTCAGCGCTCGTCACTCAACGCGACCAACGCTCCGTCCTCCACCTACGCGCAGGCGTCCAGCCGCGCACGGTTGCCACGGTGAGTGATGCTCGCCCCGACCAGGAGGGAGGTCTGCTTGGCATCGCCGTGTCCCCCGAATTTGCCACAGACAAAAGGGTATTCGTCTACTACACCGCCGCGGGCGACAACCGAGTCGAACGGATGAAGTGGACGGGCTCAACGCTGAAGAGTGACAAGGTCATCCTCTCCGGCATCCCCAAGGCGTCGTTTCACAATGGTGGCCGATTGGCCTTCGGACCGGACAACCAGTTGTACGTCACCACTGGCGATGCGGGGGTGCCCTCCCGCGCACCTGACATCGAGAATCTCGGCGGCAAAATCTTGCGGATCACCCAGGACGGCAAGGCAGCGACCGGAAACCCCATCTCGGGGTCGAGGGTGTGGTCCTACGGGCACCGAAACGTGCAGGGCATCGCCTGGGATGACGACCGCCGGATGTACGCCACGGAGTTCGGCCAGAACACCTTTGATGAGTTGAACCTCATCACGCCGGGAAAGAACTACGGCTGGCCCACCGTAGAAGGAAAGGCCAACCGACGCGGCTTCATCGACCCGCTCGTCCAGTGGCGTACGTCTGAGTCCTCCCCCAGCGGCCTCGCAATTAACGGCGACAACGCGTATGTCGCAGCCCTGGCCGGTCAACGTGTGTGGCAGGTGCCGTTGCGGGACGGCAAGGCGGGCACACCCGCCAGAGCGAGTATGCCCGCCCTCGGGAGGGTACGAACGGTTCACGTCGATCCGTCCGGCGCCTTATGGGTGATGAGTAACAACACCTTTCGCGGTGATGCCCGCGACGGCGACGATCGAATTATTCGCTGGGAACCGAAGTAGCCGCCGCCGGTGCCTTCTTGCGAGCCGAGCGCAGCGAGAATGCGAGCCCAATCTGCGTGGCACCAATGAAGATCAGGAAGATCGCGGAGAAAATGGTCAGCATCGCAATCGAGCTGAGCGGGCTCACGATCAGGACGACACCACCGATGAATCCGATGACACCGCTCACGATGGCCCAACCGCGGCCTGCCTGCTTGGGTGCCGAGAGCGCCTGAATGGCACCACTCACGCCGCTGATGATCCACCCGATCCCGATCCAGACGGCCAAGAAGACCAGCGACTGCAACTCCGAGCGCAGGCACATCACGCCAAGAATGATGGAAATGACGCCGCTCAGCACACCAAGGACCCGGAAACTGCCGGGAGTGTCTGGGCCGAACGCCGTGATCAGGTCAAGGATTCCCCGCGTCAGGAGGTACGCCCCAAACATGATGGCCACCACGAGCAAGGTGGGTGCTGGCCATGCCAAGGTCATGATGCCCAGCAGCATTGCGAGGACTCCCACACCTAGGACATAGGTCCAGCTCTTCTGCGCAATACGCGCTAACGGGGATTCCTGGGCAGGGTCGAGCTCAGTCGCGGAAGTCATGAAATCTCCTGTTGAGGTGGCCTGCCTGACAGGCCGGGACAGCGAATGCTCCCCCACCATCAATCGTCGCGGCACACCTCGCACACCGCCATGTCGATTCGACCAACCTTGCCTAGATCGGTTGTCGTCGGCTCCAACCCGCGATCAGACCGGCGCAGCCCACACGACGTAGTTTCGGACGCTATGCCCGTTGTTGGATGGCGCATCGTCATCACACGTGATCAGGGCGATGACTGGCTTGGCGGACTGACCCCAGACTCGGGGGTCGCGTTGGAGTGCCTTCTTGCCTACCGGCTCCTTGTTGTAGATCCGGAACGTGCGCTCTCCACCTCCGGCATAGCCGATGGTGATGCGGTCGCCCGGTGACAGGTTCGGCAGAGTGGAAAAGATGCCCGGTCGTCCACCGTATGCACCGACGTGACCCGCAATGACCGAAATCCCGGGCGCACCGGGTCGAGGTGAGGCCGTGTACCACTGGACCACGTGCGGGGGCGGATTGATCGCCCCGTTGCTCAGGCCCATGGCGCGGACCGGCTCGTTGAGGCCCACGCTCGGCATGGTCAACCGAACGGGCACTCCGCTGGCCACCTGACGGGAGGTGGCTGTTGGTGCAGGCTTGGTCGTTTTCGGCGCCGGTGGCGTGGTGCTGGTCGGCTTTGCCGTGCTGGTCGTGCTGCTCGTGGTCGCCGTGCTCGTCGTCGCTTGAGGCGCCTTCGTCGTCTTCGTCGCCGTCGCTCGCACAGGCGAGGTGATGGATGACGAGACGGTCGGTGTCGTACCCCCTGCCGAGTCGGAGTCCCCGCAGCCGGTCAACGCCCCAGACGCCGCGATGGCCAGAACCCCCGCTGACCATGATCGAAACACCTTCACCGAGTCCCCTTACACAGGTTTTGCCCACACGACATAGTTGTCGACGTGGTGCCGATCGACGACCTGCGAATTGGCATCGCACGTAATCAGGGCGAGAACCGGGGTATCTGAGGACCCCCACACGCGGCCGTCGGTCTGAAGTTTGTTCTTGCTAATGGCTTCTTCGGCATAGACCTTGAACTTCCTGGTCTTGCCGTCGCCGTAGGACACCGTCACCACGTCACCCTTGTCGAGTTCGTCAAGGTCGTGGAAGACATCCGGTCCGTCGTACTCCACGTGCCCGGCAATGACCGAGATTCCCTTGGCACCGGGGACGACCGACTTGTTGTACCACTGCACCACGCCAGCGGGCGGGTTGATCGTGCCCTCTTTCGAGACACCCATCGACGCGACCTTCTCGTCAAAATCGATGCTTGGCATTGACAGCCCGGCAGGCTTACCCGCCGGCGCTTGGGTGCTCGAAGCGGTGGGCCCCGGCGCAGCACCGTTCAACCCGGTGCTGCCACCGGCCGACACCGACGGCGACGAGGGGGTGCCCGTGTCGCTGCCGGCACAGCCGGTCAACGCGATCAGGGCCACCGCAATAGTCGTCGCCGTCGATGTCCGACCCATGCGAATCAGCGCTTGTTGAGGCGAGTGGTCGCAGCGGCGCCAGCGGCCACAACACCCATGGACAGCAGGCCGACGAGAGCCAGGGTGCTGCCGTTGGTTCCATCGGACACCACGCCGGTCTCGACCGGGGGGCCGCTCGGCGCGTCGGTGTCTGCCGGCGCGGAGCTGGTGGCCGTCTCGCTCGGATCAGCTGAACCCTCCGGGCCGACTGCCTGGCCTTCCCAGTCCGTCTTGGGACGCTCAGTCGGCAGACCGTTGCAGCTGGTCGGAACCGAAACCGGGACCGTGATGCTGTCGCCGCTCTTCTTCGTGGAGAACGTGATGCTGACCTTCGTCCCACCCAGGTCGCGGATCGCGTACACGTAGCCGAAACGCTTCTTGGGCTCGAACTCGCCGAGTTCCTTGGACTGCCCACCAACGGTGTAGCTGACCGTGTCCGTCGAGTTCAGCGTGCGCGTGTAGACGACGAACTTCTGCGCGCCACCCTCGCAGTAGTACATCGGGTTACTGGTCTCGAGGTTTCCCTCGACAGCAGCAGATGCCGTGGACATACCGGCCACGGACAAACCGCCAGCAATCGCAACCGCTGCAGCGACGCGCGTAGAGCGCGACGTCATGTTCTTCATGTGATTCCTCCCTCAGGACGGCCGCGACGGTCACGGCCATGAGTCGATGCGCCTCCGGAGTGCCCCTTCCGACCCCCACAGCGGCGCATGCTGCCGTCAGCGTACGCAACGAATCTGGCGCCGTCTTCCTCGTCCCATGAATCTGGCGTGAATTCGCGCTGCCGGATGACTCAGGAACTCAGCCGGGCCATGATCAGCTCGCGAACCTTGGCGGCATCGGCCCCACCCTTCATCGCCTTCATCACGTGGCCAATGAGCGCCCCGGCAGCCTGCACTTTGCCGTCTCGGACCTTCTGCGCGATGTCGTCGTGGTCGGCAATGACCTGGTCAACGGCGGCCTCGAGAGCACCATCGTCCTGGACGAGTTCCAGTCCGCGTGCATCAGCCACTTCAGTCGGACTGCCTTCGCCCTCGATCACGCCTTCGAGCACCTGGCGGGCCATTGAGTCGTTCAACCGGCCGGCACCAACCATCGCGTCAAGCTCAGCGACGTAGGCCGGAGTCACGTTGAAGTCTTCGACCGATTTGCCTTCGTTGTTCGCTCGTCGGGCCAACTCACCGGTCCACCACTTACGAGCTGCAGCCGGGCTCGCGCCGGCAGCGACCGTCTGCTCGATGATCTCCACGGCACCGGCGTTCATCACGTCGCGCATCTCGAGATCGCTATAGCCCCAAGCCGATTGGAGCCGCTTACGACGCTCGGCGGGCGGCTCGGGAAGGGTCGCCCGAAGCTGTTCGACAGACTCCGACGTCGGCGCAACCGGCACCAGGTCCGGCTCTGGGAAGTAGCGGTAGTCGTCAGCGTCAGATTTCGGCCGCCCCGAGGTGGTGACCCCAGTGTCCTCATGCCAATGGCGGGTCTCCTGGGTGATCGAGCCACCGTCAGTCAGGACCGCCGCGTGGCGGCAGATCTCGTAGCGCACCGCCCGCTCAACCGACCGAAGGGAGTTGACGTTCTTGGTCTCGGTGCGAGTGCCGAGCGCATCGGAGCCCTTCGGCATCAGCGAGACGTTGGCGTCGCAGCGCAACGACCCTTGCTCCATCTTGACGTCGCTGACCTCGAGCGCCTTCAGCAGGTCTCGGAGGGCGGTAACGTACGCACGCGCCACCTCGGGCCCGCGCTCACCGGCTCCGCGGATCGGCTTGGTGACGATCTCGATGAGCGGGATACCCGCGCGGTTGTAGTCGACCAGTGAGAATGCCGCCCCCTGGATGCGCCCGGTGCTGCCGCCGACGTGCAGCGACTTTCCGGTGTCCTCCTCCATGTGGGCTCGTTCGATCTCGACGCGGAACATCTCGCCGTCGTCCAGCTCGACATCCAGATATCCCTCGAAAGCGATCGGCTCGTCGTACTGGCTGGTCTGGAAGTTCTTCGGCATGTCCGGGTAGAAGTAGTTCTTCCGCGCGAATCGGCACCATGATGCAATCTCGCAGTTGAGCGCCAGCCCAATCCGAATCGCCGACTCGACCGCCGTCGCGTTCACCACCGGGAGGGCGCCGGGCAGTCCCAGACAGACCGGGCATACCTGGGTATTGGGATCGGCGCCGAACTCAGTCGGACACCCACAAAACATCTTGGTCGCGGTGCCGAGCTCGACGTGAACCTCGAAGCCCATCACCGGGTCGAAGTCCTTAAGCGCCGCGTCGTAGGCGAGAACCTTGTCCGTGGTGCTCATGCCGATGCCCCTTCCTGGCGCGAGGCGCCCAGCTCCGGCGGGGTCAACGGCCCACCCCATTGGTCTCGCAATGCCGCCTCGAGGGCTGCGCCGACGGTATACATGCGCTCGTCTTTGGTGGCCGGCGCGAGCACCTGGAAGCCCACCGGGAGACCGTCGTCCGCCAGACCCGACGGCAACGAAAGTCCAGGAACACCAGCGAGATTCGCAGGGATGGTCGCAGTGTCGTTGAGATACATCGCCATCGGGTCGTCCAGCTTTTCGCCAAGTTTGAATGCGGTCGTCGGGGCCGTCGGACTGACCAACACGTCGGCCTGCTCAAAGGCCTTGGCGAAGTCGCGGGCAACCAGGGTGCGTACCTTCTGCGCCTGGCCGTAGTAGGCGTCGTAATAGCCAGCAGAGAGGGCGTACGTCCCCAGGATGATCCGGCGCTTCACCTCGTCGCCGAAGCCCGCGTCGCGGGAGGCCGCCATGACCTGCTCAGCGCTCGGGCGCTCGACACCCTCTGGGCCGACTCGCAGCCCGTATCTCATGGCGTCGAACTTCGCGAGGTTGGAGGATGCCTCGCTCGGGAGAATGAGGTAGTACGCCGCGAGGGCCTGCTCAAACGTCGGGCACGACACCTCGACAACTTCTGCGCCGCGGGCGGTCAACAACTCGAGCGCCTCTTCGAAGCGCTGCCGCACGGCTGGCTGGTACCCCTCCCCGGTCAACTCCTTGACGATGCCGATTCGCATCGGCCCCGACTCACCCGGCCGGTCGAGCTTGTCGAGACCACCCCTGCGCGCAGCCTCGACGACCGAAGGAACCGGCTGGTCAATGGAGGTGGAGTCCATCGGGTCGTGCCCGCCGATCACCTCGTGCAGAAGTGCCGCGTCGAGCACCGTACGCGTGCACGGCCCGGCCTGATCCAGCGAAGACGCGAGGGCGATGAGGCCATACCGCGACACGCCGCCGTACGTTGGCTTGACGCCCACACTTCCGGTGACTGCGGCCGGCTGACGGATTGACCCGCCGGTGTCGGTACCGATAGCCAGGGGCGCTTCATAGGCCGCCACCGCCGCCGCGGAACCGCCACCCGAACCTCCGGGGATGCGGTCGAGGTCCCACGGATTGTGGGTGGGGCCGTAGGCGGAGTGCTCTGTGGAGGAGCCCATCGCGAACTCGTCCATGTTGGTCTTGCCCAGGATGGGCATCCCTGCGGCCTTGAGACGGGTCACCAAGGTCGCGTCGTACGGCGGGATCCAGCCTTCGAGCATCTTCGAACCCGCTGTGGTGGGCAGGCCCTGCGTGGCGACGACGTCCTTGACCGCTACCGGGACGCCGGTCAGCGCAGCGACGTCCTGGCCAGACGAACGCCGTTCGTCAGCGGCCTTGGCCGCGGCGAGCGCGCCCTCGGAGTCGATATGGAGGAAGGCGTGCACGTCGCCATCGACCGCCGCGATGCGGTCGAGGTGCGCTTGGGTGATCTCGACCGAGGTGGTCTCTCCGGCGGAGAGGCGATCGGCGAGGTCGGCTGCGGAGAGCCTGGTGAGGTCGTCAGTCACGTCAAAGTCCTGTATCTATTGCTGGTCGAGCATGCCCGGGTCGCGGCCCACCTACTCCTCATCGAGGATCCGCGGCACCTGGAATCGCTGCTCTTCTTGATCAGGAGCACCGGACAATGCCTGCTCCGCCGTGAGGCAGGGACGGACCACATCCGGCCGCGTCACATTGGTTAGCGGCAGCGGATGCGACATGGGCGGCACATCGTCGGCGGCAACCTCACTCACGCTGGCCACGAATTCCACGATCTGGTCGAGTTGTCCGGCAAGGTGATCCAGCTCGGAATCGTCGAGCTGGATACGGGCGAGCATGGCGACATGCGCGACGTCGTCGCGGGTGAGAGCGGACATGAGCGGCAGTCTAATGCGGGCCTTCCGAGCACCGCCCAGGACGTTGGATTACGGGTGATGTTCGTCTTTAACATCACGGAACCCCACCAGGTGAAAATTATCCGCTGCGGTTCCCCCGCACCCCGATCCGTCAACCTAGGGTTCAACCATCGGGTAGGTCGCACGGCCTCCTACCAGGTCGTGAAGAGCTCCCGGCACACCGCTAGTTCGAGGAGAGGTACGACATGAACCCGTCACACCTGGCAACACCCGCCCGTTCGCTCACGAAGCCGCTGGCAACGACCGTTGCGGCGCTCCTGACCTCCACCGGGATCCTGATGGCCACGCCCGGCGAGGCGCAGGCGTACGACTGGAAACGCACGCTTAAGGAAGGCAGCACTGGCGCCGACGTCAAGGAACTGCAGATCCGGGTCGCGGGTTGGGCGGCTGACAGTGCAAGCAAGACCCACGTCGGCGTCGACGGCGATTTTGGCGCCGGGACCAAGGCCGCGGTCACCCGCTTCCAGAAGGCATACGGGTTGAGCGCCAATGGCACCGTCGACGCGAGCACGCAGAAAGCGCTCAACGCACTCGAAGACTCCGATGGCACCAAGAACTTCAACTTCTCGGAGTTCCACTCCAAGGACGGCTCGAAGTTCTCCGGCGGCAAGGTCTCGGAGGCCACCGTCAAGGAAAACGTGCGCCGCATGATGTACAAGCTGGAAGCCATGCGTAAGAAGTCCGGCAACAAAGCGATCAGCATCAACAGCGGCTTCCGCAGCATCAAGCACAACACGAGCGTCGGCGGCGCGTCCAACAGTCAACACATGTATGGCATCGCGGCCGACATCGTGATCAGCGGCAAGTCGGTCAGCAACACGATCTCCTACGCCAAGACCTCCGGGTACTCCGGGATCATCCGGTATGCCACGTTCACCCACGTCGACAACCGTGCCGAGCACAGCTACGGCAGTTCGGCCTATTACTGGAAGGACTGACTGGCTCGGCCCTCCCTGTCGTGACCTTCCAATGGCGACGGTTAGGGCCGCAGCGCGATCCCGTCTTTCGGCACCGGACCGAGTCTCGACAACGGCAACACGCGCAGGTTGAGCGTGGCGCCGATCTCCTCAACCGGGACGAAACCGAAGGTTCGGGAGTCGTCCGAGGCGTCGAGGTTGTCCCCGAGGAGCCAGACCGAACCCTCGGGGACCCTCGTCGAAGCGACTTCGGAGGCACCGCGCCCGCGCGCGTCACAGCACAGGCGATCCTGGCGCGCCGCTTCCCAGGCTGGGTTTGTCACGCGGAACCACTCCTTTGCGCCGGCGGGCGCGACCTCGACGGTCGTTCGGCCGTTCTCGTGGCGAATGCGTACGCGATCGCCGGGCAGCCCAATCACCCGCTTGACCGACTGTTGCCGGTCTGGGCCGAGGCGGGCCTGAACGATGTCGAAGCGACTCACCTCCGACCCACTCGTCAAGGCATTGAGGAACAACCGGTCTCCCACTCGCAGCGTGGGTTCCATGCTGGACCCGACGACCGTGACCGAGAACGTCATCAGCACCAGGACGGCCAGGGCTATCAGCGCGACCGGCGGGCCGGCGAGTATCGCCCACCGGACATGCCTCGGCTTGGCTCGTAGCCAGGCGCGCGCTGACGAGAAGGCCCCACGCCCGGAGCCCACTTCACCGGTGCTCACCGTCGACCTCTTGACATTAACGTGAACTATGTCACGCTTTCGACCCAGGGATTGGTTAACAAAACACGCCAATGTGTACATCTGCGGGCCACGCACGGGGTGGCAAGGACAAAGGAGAAGCTTGTGATCGAAAACGGTATGGGGCGCGTTCGCCTCGGACGCTTCCTCGTCGTTGCTGCCCCGGCGACGGTGGTCAGTCTCGGCTTCGGGGTGGCGATCATCCAGGGCTCGGTCGCGGCGTCCTTGTCGTCGGCAGAACCCTTCTCGTTGACCACGGACAATTTGAAGGCCGACCAATTGGGATTGTCGCTGGCCTCGACCACCGCCTCCGCATCCGTCGGCGACGACTCCAGCACCACCAAGAAGGCTGCGCTGGCGCGGGTCAAGGGCGGCAATTTGTCCGACCTGTGCATCGGCGCCAAGCAGAAGTTCCCCATCCTGGGGACCATCGGCCTCAAAATCGCCTCCAATTCGCCCGTCAAAGTCGGCAACATCGACCTCAACGCCGACTCCCTCGGCTCCTCCCGCGCCAAGCTCCCCCCGACCAACATCGGCACATCCGCAGGCGACAAGGCGGTCGGTGGAACCCAGGGTGGATTCGGTCTGCGAACCGACAACACCAAACAGGGCATCAGTTTGAACAAGCTCGATGCGAAGGCGTACGGCATCCGCCTCAACAGCGGTATCAACCTCGAGTCGCTGAGCATCAACCCACAGTTCGGCGCACCGAAGTGCACGAACTAACCCCGGCTGATGACGATGGACGAGCAGAAGACCCCACCGAACGGGACCGCTCGGCTCGACCAGTGGATGGACTCCGAGCACGACGATCCCACCCTGGAATCTGACCAAGTGGCCGAGCCAGCAGCCCGGCACGCGGCGCCTACCTGGCAGGGCCGACTGCAACGCGCCCGACTGCGCTTCCGGCAGTGGCGCCGATGCCGCCCCTTCTGGGGTCCGGTGCTCCTCGCACTCGGCGGATGGTTCGTGGTCCGTCCGGTGCTGAGTTCCATGTCAGCCGTGGTCCAACTCGGCTCCGGCGGTGTCGTAGCTTATGTCCTCGGCGGCGGCATGGTGCTGGCAGCGGGGGTGGCGATGTTCCGACCCGAACAACGGCATTTTCCCGCGCTCATGGCCGTCCTGCTCGCGGTCGCGTCCCTTCCGCTCGCCAACCTCGGCGGATGGGTGATCGGGATGGTTCTGGGCATCGTCGGTGGCGCGATGACCTTTGCCTGGACACCGTTCACCCCCGATCAGGTCGCTGCCGCCGAGGCAAAGAATGACACCTGAAAGGACTCCTGGTGGTGCGCAATTCGGCACCCGCCGCCGCGTTGCGGTGCCACTCGTCGCGGGGTTCGCTGCCCTGGCCAGCCTCGTCGGTATGGCCCGCCAGGAAGTTCTTGCCGTCAGTTTTCCGACCGCGACATCCCAGTACCGCATCTACTCCGACCAGTTGAACGGGTCTTCGATCGCAGGCTATGCCGGGTCGCAGGAAGCGAGCGACGGGAGCACCACCGGCGCCATGCATCTCGCGTTGGGGTCAGCCCAACTCAAGGGACTGTGCATCATCGCTTCCCAGGACCTCGCGGGGCTAGGCAAGGTTTCGGTCGTCCTGACCGCCGGGGAGCCCGTCGATGGCAGACCCACCTCCGCTGCACCAGTGGACCTGGACGGGCTACAGGTGACAGCAACCAGCATTACCGGCGATGGCTCCGGCTTCAGCCAGCTCGACCTTGGCCGGGCGGCCGAGACATTGCAGGCCGGCGATCAACCGTGGAAGGGCACGCCGGGCACTGGCGGCATCCAGGCATCGACCCTGACCCTGACGTCCAAGCAGATCCAGGCAGCGGGCCTGCGCGTCGATGGCGCGCTCTCGCTTCCGGGGCTCAGGGCGAAGACGGTTTTCGGTGACGCTGGCGTCACAGACAACGGGACTCCAGGAGCCTGCTCATGACGATCACCCTTCCGTCCACGCGCGGACGAGTTCGAGACTTCCGGCAAACGCGCCCGTTCTGGGGTGGCCTCCTACTCATCCTGGCGGGCGCAGCCATCATTCACTTTGCTGGAACGCCGGTCAGCCTGTCGATGGCGACCGAGTGGAATAGCAGTGCCGGGTACGTCCTCGGCGGCGGCCTCGTCCTGTTTGGCCTGGTCAGTTGGCTCTCCCCTGACTATGCACCCCTCCTTGGACTCCTCGGCGTGCTTGTCGCGCTCGTCGCCTTCGTGTCTGCAAACTTGGGCGGTCTCCTGATTGGCACCGTGCTCGGCATCGTCGGTGGATCCATGGTGTGGGCGTGGGGCGAGAAGAAACCCGCCGAAGCGGGCTTGGGCGGTGAATCGCCTTGACCCAGAAGCGTTTTGCCCACCACCGTCAGCGAATCATCGTCCTTGCGAGTCTCATCATCTTTGCCCTTGCCGCGGCTTTTGTTCTACCTCGTGCGGCGCCGGCCGACTCCGCCATCGGCGCGCAGTGCGGTCCAGGCGACTCGCATCGGGCCAGTCTCACGGCCTATCACGGCTCGCGATCGGTGAATCCCTGCATCTCTGGGACGACTCTGCGCCTTACGATCAAGGGCCGCTGGACCGTTCAAGAGATCCGCCGCGTCGGCAAAGAAGAGGTCACCATCGGCGGCAAGACCGAGACGTTGCTGCACTTCTCCTTCAAGAGATTCCAGATCGTGCGTGGCGGCGACCTGCGGACCACCGATGCCGCCGGCAAGAACCTCACGATCGAACCGCAAAATTTCGCCCAGATCGGCGGCGAAAATGACGCGGGCGAGGCGATGTATACCGACTTCTGGATCACCGACGGAAAGTTCTCGCTCACCGGCCTGGACCAGATCCCCGCCGACAGTCCCCTGCTGGAATTGGTCCAAGGGGCAAGCCTGCTCGGGACCGCCCTGGAGCTCGACATCAAGTACCTCGTGACCTACAGCGCCAAGGCCAGTTCCAAGGGCAACTTCCCCGTCCGCCTCCCGCGCACAGATCTAGGACTGTCATGACCGCGCCAGTTCGGCCTCGCTATGGCACCCGATGGAAGCGCGCGTTGTGCGTACTCGTACCCGCAGTTGGCCTCACTGTCGGTGCGGCAACTTTCACCGCACAGGACGTCATGGCCAGCGCGGTGGTCTTTCAGGACAAACCGTCGTCCATCGCCACCGGCGGACTCATCGGAGACAAAGCCGGGATTGGGGTCGTGCAGACCAAGCGCAGCGTCGGCGGCGATGTCACCACCTCGGACGTCATTCGGGTCAGCCTGGCATCGATGCGGATCGACGGGCTGTGCATATCGCAGCAACAAGACATCGCCGGGCTGACCTACACCGTGCGGGTCACCGCTGGCGACGGGAAGGCGGGGACGTACGAGACCACCGGCAGCAACGCCACCCTCGACATGACCGAGATTCGCGGCGATGGAGACCCGGGGATCAATCTCGATGGCCTGGTGGAACTGGGCGTCAGTGCCGAATCTCTGACCACCACGGAATCCAGCGGCAAACCCGACCCGAATCCCCTAGATGCCCCCTCCGGGACGGGTTGGTTCGGCATTGATGCCGACGTGGGTTCCTTCTCCGATGTCCGCGGAACGACGCATGGCCTGCGCTTGGAAAGCCTGGCAAAGATCCCCGGCTTCACCCTGTCAGTCGAGCCAGGGGACAAACCCTGTTCGAGCGACCCCATCCCGCACTAGCGGCGACTAATACCCGACGATGCGGCCGGTGATCCACGCCAGCTCATCGGCAACGTCTTCTGGGCTCCCCGAGGGCTGCATCGCGTGACTGAGCACGAGGCGGACGACGGTGTCGATCGCGATACCGATCTGCCCACCCGTCAGCGGCGTCTGATAGTGCCGTAGGCCGTGCGCGACCACCGCCCTGGTCTGCGCCAGCAGCGGGCCAGCATGGGTCGTCAGGAGCGGCAACAGGTCGGTGTCGGAGCCGTGGGTGGCGGCCACCACCGATCGCAGGATTCGACTATCCACCGCGAGTTCCAGGACGCCCACTGTCGCAGCCCGGACGGCATCGACGAGGGAGTCGGTGTGCTCTTCGAAGGAGTTCTCCACGACAGAGAGGAATCGGCCGAGTTCGGTGAGGACCACGGCCTTGGCCAGTTCCTCTTTCGACCCCACGACGTTATACACGGTCTGTCTGCTGACCCCGACGTCCTGGGCCAACCGACTCATCGTGACCGCCGACCATCCCTCGGCGGCGGTGATGCGAGTCGCAGCATCAATAACCCGCTCCGACATGGATGCCAGCGGTTTCGCTGCGGGGTCAAGCGCGTACGCCACCACTACGCGACCTTGAGGACGTCGGCCCAGGCCGTCTGTCGGGTGATGTGTCGACGCAACTTCATGATGTCGCGGCTCCTGTCTACGGTGAACGCTCCGACCAGTCGATCCCCACGACGATAGAGCGCGGTGAACCCGACTGTATCTGGATTGGTCACAACTACGTCGTCGGCCAGCGTGGTTCCCACGAACTGGAGCCGGTGCTCATACCAGTCTGACCAGAAGTACGGAATCAACGAACATGGTTGTGGTGCAATGGGATTCAGCGCATTGCGGGCTGCTAAGGCACCCATCTCCGCCGCCGCGGTCCAGTGCTCTAACCGAAGAGCGACACCATCCGCTAACGGATTCGGCACATGTGCGACGTCACCGGCGGCATACACGCCAGGGACGCCAGTCCACAGGCTCTCGTCGCAGATCACCCCACCGTCCCGCGAGTGAAGCCGCACGCTGCTGCCTTCGAGCCAGTCCGTGGCGGGCCGAACGCCCACACCGACCACAACGACATCTGCGGGCAGCCGCGATCCGTCGGCCAGGACTACCGCGCTGACTCGACCGTCTTGTTGCTCAACCCCGACCGTCGGGACCCCAAGTCGCATCTGGGTGCCATGGGCGCGATGAATATCGGCACACACGGTACCCACGTCGGGGCCGACCGACCGCACGAGAGGGAGGTTCGCGCCCTCGACCACCGTCACATCGAGGCCCCGCGCCCGCGCAGCCGAAGCGATCTCTGAACCGATGAAACCGGCGCCGATCACCACTACTTTCGGGCCAGCCTCCAATGCTGTCCGCAGTGCACGCGAGTCGTCGACCGTACGCAAGTAGAAGACGCCAGGGACCTGCGCTGACAGCCCGGGAAGCTCGCGGGCCTGGGCGCCCGTGGCGATGATGAGCCGGTCATAGGGCACTTCCCGCTCACCGACCAGCACCGATCGCGGATCGGGTTGGAGTCCGCGGGCAGGCTGGCCGAGCAGGACCTCGGTCGCGAGATCCTGCTCCAGTTCAGCACGGGTCCGATACGGAGGGTGGTCCTCGTCACCGCCGGCGTGCAGGAACTTCTTCGACAGCGCAGGACGGTCGTACGGCAGATATGGTTCAGCGCCCACCAAGGTCATCGGGCCTGCGAACCCGCCCCGCCGTGCCGCCTCGACGGCGCGCAAACCCGCGAGCGAGGCGCCGACGATGACGAGCCGGTCGTCGCTCACTCCTGCAGCGACAGTGCCAGGACTGGGCACGCGTCGACAGCGGCGAGAACCTCGGTGCGCTCGCTCTCATCAGGGGTCTCGTTGAGCACCTGCACATAGCCGTCGTCGCCGACCTCGAAGAAGTGGTCAGCCATCGCCTCGCACATCCCGAGGCCCTCGCACTTGTCGCGATCCGGAACGATCTTCATGGGGCACCCGCCGTCTCCACAGGGATAAAATCAACCTTCTCGCGTACGCCACAGTCTGGGCAGCACCAAGAGCTTGGTACGTCTTTCCATGGCGTGCCCGCAGCGAAGCCCTCGTGCTCGTCGCCGATGGCAACCTCATAGAGGTAGGAACATCCAGGGCAGCGTGCCGCGAGCACCTCGTCGCTGAACTCCTGCGCAGTCAGATCGGCCGACGTGCCATGTTCGACCTGGGGAACCGGGTACTTCGCCAGCACCTTGTCTCGCTTTCGCGGGCTGATGTTGGCCCGGCTCATGTCACCGTCGAAGTGGTCGAGCACGCGTGGATCCATGATCCTCCGCCAGAGCGCCGGGACGATCGTCAAAACGATCATTCCTGCGTAGCCGGTGGGCAGGACGGGCGATTCTTTGTAGTCGCGCAAGGCCTGGTAGCGGCGCGTGGGGTTCGCGTGGTGATCGCTGTGCCGCTGCAGGTGATACAGCAGAACGTTGGTGGCAATGTTGTTGGAATTCCAAGAGTGACTGGGGTTGACCCGCTCATAGCGCTGGCGCCCTTGCTTGCCCACCAGTTGGCGCCTCATCCCGTAATGCTCCATGTAGTTCACGACTTCCAAGAGCGACAAACCGACGACGGCCTGGATCAGCAAGAAGGGCGTGATCTGCCAGCCAAAGAGGGCGATCAGCACGCCGAAGAGGACGGTCGACATGAGCCACGCGTTGAGTACGTCGTTGCCAAGGTGGAACGGGTGCGTCCCCTTGCGTGCGTAACGCTTCTTCTCGATGTCCCAGGCGCTCTGAAGCGAGCCGAAAACGGTACGCGGCCAGAACTGGTAGAAGTTCTCTCCCACCCGCGAGCTCGCGGGGTCCGGTGGAGTCGCGACCCGCACGTGGTGGCCTCGGTTGTGTTCGATGTAGAAGTGTCCATAGAAACTCTGCGCCAGGGCGATCTTGGACAGCCAGCGCTCGTTAGCTTCTTTCTTGTGACCCAACTCGTGCGCGGTGTTGATGCCGATGCCCCCGACGCAGCCGATGGAGACGGCCAGGCCGATCTTGTCGACGAGGCTGAGTGTCATGTTCTCAACGACAAGCGGCGCACCCCAGGACGTTCCCTCAAGCCAGGCCGTGAGGTGGAGCAGGTCGGCGACCCACAGCACTGGATTATGGCCAGCCACGATGGCCATTGCGCCGATGAGGCCGACGTACTGCAGCGGCAGGTACGCATAGGTGATCCAGCGGTAGTACCGGTCGTTCTCCAGCGCCTCGATCACGTCGTCCGGCGGGTTGGATCGGTCGAGCCCCGCGATCAGGTCGATGAGGGGCACCACAACCAGAATCAAGATGGGGCCAAGCCAGAACAGCCACTGCCAACCGGTCCACAGGTAGCCAAGGATCACGGCGACTGCGGCGAACGGAATCACCAGACCGACAAGCCAGAGGTAGCGCTTCTTGTCTTTCCACCGCTCAGTCGAGCCCTCGATGAGGGTCCCTGACGGGCCCATGGCTGGTTTCACTACGACCTCCTCGCCCGATTTACAGAAGACTAGCGTTTGTATATGACCTATACAAGGGTCACGCATATGTAAATGTGCGCCAGATCACTTCGCTGTCGTTCGCCCCGAAAGCCGACGCCTACGCCTAGGTTGCGTCTATGACACGTCGCGAAGTGCTGTCCGTCACCATCGTCGCCCTCGCTCTCAGCGGGCTCTCGACCGTCGCGCAGGCGAACCCGCAGGCTTCCGGTTTTGACTGGGCCGACCGTTCCACTGGGACCGACGAGCAGTTCCGTGGCTTGTCAGCCCTCGGCGACCGGACTGCGTGGATCAGTGGCGAGAAGGGCGGAGTGATGCGCACGAGTGACGGCGGCCGCACATGGAAGGACGTGTCGCCCAAGACGGCGCGAACCGACGAACTCGCCTTGCGCGACATCCAGGCGTGGGATAGCCGTACCGCGGTGGCGCTCTCCATCGGTCCCGGCGAGGACTCGCGGATCTTCCGCACGGACAACGGCGGCAAGACCTGGCGAGAGACCTTCCGGAACACCGATGAGTCCGCCTTCTTCAACTGCATCGCGTTCAATCGCAACGGAACTGGGCTGGCGGTCAGTGACCCGGTCGATGGCAAGTTCCGCATTCTTCGCTCGACCAACAAGGGCAAGTCGTGGAAGGTGTTACCGACCAAGGGAATGCCTGCCGCGATCGACCCCGAGTTCAACTTCGCCGCATCGGGCACGTGCCTCGTGAGCGCTGCACAGCAGAGCGGGCGCACCAAGGACAACTTCTGGATGGTGTCTGGCGGCGTCTCTCCGCGGGTGTTCCACACCAAAGACGCCGGCAACACCTGGGCGGCACACACCACCCAGATCCGCGGCGGCGAGGCGGCCGGGATCTACAGCGCGGCCTTCAAAAACTCCCGCGAGGGCGTGATCGTCGGGGGTGACTACACCGCCGCCGAGGACGGATCCGATGCTGCCGCGACATCACGCGACGGCGGCTCGACGTGGACGCTCAGCCGCAAGCCGGTCGGCGGCTACCGCTCCGGGGTGGCGTACGACCCGCGCAACGGCCGCACCCTTCTCGCGGTGGGCCCAACCGGCTCTGATGTCAGCCGCGACGGCGGTCAGACCTGGCGCACCTTCGACACCACGGCCTACGACGGAGTTCAGTGCACCAAGCGCGGCGCGTGTTGGGCGTCCGGGCCCAATGGCGCTGTCGGGGTGCTGAAGCGGCGTTGAGACCGCGGACGCTCCGCAGCGACATACCCTGCGGACCATGACGACGCCAGAGGGACGAGGCCCGGCTCGCCGCCGAAGCCACCCTTGCGCACGTCATCTGCGACGCCAACGACGATCTGTCTGCCGAGTCCTGGCGCACGCAGGTCCGCCAACTTCCTGTGTTTTGACCCCACAGGCCTTCGCGCCGCGCAGGTCGACGCTGTCACCGGAATAGAGAACTCTCTGGTCAAGCGGCAGCGCGACCGCTCGCTGCTGCAGATGGCCTCCGGCGTCGGCGCTCAGGTCGACCGGGCCGTCACCCTGTGTCGCCTCGACGAGCACTTCTTCGAAGACCTTTGGCACAGCCAACCTCCCCTCACCAACGGGGTGTTCGTTTTGTTCGTTTGAGGTACGGTGAGGGCATCATCACCTGGGAGGTAGCCATGAGTCGCGCAACCGCAGTACCCGCACCACGCACATACCTGACGGCCAATGAAAACGACGCTGAGATCCTCGACTTCGTGCGCGCTCTGGAGGCCGCCGGTGGCAAGGCAGCAGATGCGCGCCCGTCATTAGTAGCAGCTGACGGCACTCGTCTTGAGCTCCCGCCAGCCATGTTCGATGTGCTCAAACTGGTGGCCGAGGCGATGGCTGGCGGAATGGGGGTCAGCATCGCGCCGCTCAACGCGTTGCTCACTACCCAGGAGGCGGCTGACTATCTCGGCGTTTCCCGACCGACCCTCGTCCGGATTCTCGAGCGTGGGGATCTCCCGATGGAAAAGCCAGGGCGGCATCGCTTCGTCCGGTTGAGCGACCTGGTCGACTTCCAGGATCGGCAGCGGGTCGAGCGCCGTCGCGCACTAGATGAGATGCAACGGCAAGGTCAGGAAGATGGCCTCTACGACCTCACCGACGGACCCGCGCCACGCACCCGCTAACCCGTGGCCTTTCCTGTCTTCTTCGACACCTGTGCGCTGTTTGGAGGCACGCTCAACGACACGTTTCTGCGGCTCGCAGAGCGTGGGGCGTATCGCGTTCTCTGGTCCGAAGGCATCCTCGCTGAGCTTGAGCGGAACCTGTGCGACCGGGCCGGTCAAGCTGCCGCCACCCACCGTCTGGCGGCAATGCGTGGCGCCTTCCCGGACGCCGCGGTGTCCGATTATGAAGATCTCGTTCCGGCCATGACCTGCGACCCGAAAGATCGCCATGTGCTCGCGGCTGCGGTGCGCGGGAATGCCGAAGTCCTCGTGACGTTCAATACCAGGGACTTTCCGGCATCATCAATCGAGCCGCACCGCATTACGCTCGCTGATCCAGATGACTTCCTGCTCGATCAGCTCGACCTCCACCCATCCCACGTGCTCAGCGCGCTCAGCGATCAGGTCCGCGATGCGCGAAGGCCACGACTGACCCTGTCGCGACTACTTGACATTCTCGAACGATCCGATGTGCCCAAGTTCGCCGCGGAGCTCCGGCGAAACGAGTTCAACGGCAAGCGATGAGGTGCTGACTGACTCACGCCGCCTGGTAGACAACTGACCTACCTCCTGTTGATGAAGATGGCGCATGATCGCGCGAATCGAACGCTCGCCCCGGAGCGGATCGTCCCGGAGAAGTACTCCTGGAAGCGGCTTGTGGACGCCCACGGTGACCAGCTCGAGTCCGAGTACGCCAGCATCCTCACCGGGCTTTCCCGCGAGGACGGTGTCGTCGGCACGATCTTCTGGAAGGCTCAGAACCGGCTACTCACCGACTTCAAGCTGCACACAATGTTGCGTCTACCGACCGGCATCTCCTACGCCAACGGCGTCAAGGCCAATCCCCCTCGCCCGACGTCATCGCGCGCGAGATCGTCGAAGACCTCACCGCGGACTACCGACCGGCACCCTCAGGCTCAGGTGCGGACGAGGTCTGCGGTCACCTCGAGGTGGCCCCGGTGCTGGGACAGCTCCTCATAGATGTGCATGAGGACACCGCCCTGGGTACGCGTGAACTCGGGCATGTCGTCCCGATCGCGGTCCGGTACGGGCCCACGCGGTGGCGCGGCACCGTCGAAGTCAGCGAGGTCTGTGCCGAGTTGCACTCGCGCACTGATGATCCGGTCGAGCAGGTGGTCGACCTTGCCGCGGGCGGTGAACTCGGCCGCGCGGTCCCTGGTGACCTCCCGATCGGCGATCACTTGACCGCCCCAGAACTCCATGACGCCGAGGCAGTGGGTGACGATCTGGAACGGCGAATTGGCACCACTGAGGTCGGGCGACTCGTTGGCTCGGTCATCGCCCAGGTCGATCAGCGTCTCGGCCATCCCGCGCAGCGCCCGGTCGACGTGGGTCACGACGTCATCAAGCTGGACCGTGCTCATGAATCTCCTTGGTCTCGATACGGGCTCACTTCGTTCGCCCTACTCGACCGGCGTTGTATTGGCCGACTTCGTTCGCCCTATTCGACCGGCGTTGTATTGGCCGACTTCGTTCGCCCTACTCGACCGGCGTTATACGGGCTCGACCGGCGTTGCGGGCAGTCCCTCGACCCGTCCAGTGGCGAGCAACTCCTCGAACTGGTCCTCGTTCAGGATCGGGACACCGAGCGCCTCAGCCTTTTCGGCCTTGGATCCGGCGTTTGCGCCGGCGACGACATAGGCGGTCTTCTTGCTGACCGACCCGGCGGCCTTGCCACCGCGGGAAATGATCGCCTCCTTGGATGAGTCCCGAGAGAACTTCTCCAGCGAGCCCGTCACGACGACCGTCATGCCCTCCAAGGTCCGCTCGATCGATTCGTCGCGTTCGTCAGCCATCCGTACTCCGGCGGCAGCCCAGCGATCGACAAGCGTCTGATGCCAGTCGACCTCGAACCAGCGCACCACCGACTCTCCGATGACCTGCCCAACCCCGTCGGTGGCGGCGATGCGTTCCGTGTCGGCCTCCCGCAGCGCGGGGATAGAACCGAACTCCGATGCCAGCGCACGGGCTGCGGTGGGGCCAACGTGACGGATCGATAGGGCCACGATGACTCGCCACAACGGCTGTTGCTTGGCCGCCTCAAGGTTGTCGAGAAGCCCAATTCCACTGGCGGAAAGCGTTTTTCCGTCCACCACGTGCTCGGGATCATCAGTCTTCTTCGCCGCCCTGGTGTAGAGCGGGACCTTCATCAAGTCATCTCGTGTGAGGTCGAACAGGGTCGATTCATCGGCAAGCACTCCCGATTCCAGCAGCGCGACCGCGCCCTCATATCCGAGTGCCTCGATGTCGAATGCTCCGCGCCCGGCCAGCCCGAACAAGCGCTCCTGCAACTGCGCCCGGCAGGTCCGCGAGTTGGGGCACCGGATGTCCTTGTCGCCCTCCTTCTCGTAGGCGAGGGTCGTCCCGCAGGCCGGGCACTCGGTCGGCATCACAAACTCGCGCTCGCTGCCATCGCGCAGGTCGGTCACCGGGCCCAACACCTCCGGGATGACATCGCCCGCCTTGCGCAACACGACGGTGTCGCCGATGAGAACGCCTTTGCGCACCACCTCGAACGCGTTGTGCAAGGTCGCCTGGCTCACGGTGGAACCCGCGACCACGACCGGCTCCAGGACGGCGAACGGCGTCACCCGCCCGGTGCGCCCCACCCCTACCGCGATGTCGAGCAGGACGGTGTTGACCTCCTCAGGCGGGTACTTGTAGGCGATGGCCCATCGAGGCGCCCGTGAAGTCGAGCCGAGTTGGCGCTGGACCGCGACCTCATCGACCTTGACGACCACCCCGTCGAGCTCGTGCTCCATGCCGTGGCGGTTGTCGCCAGCGTGGAGGACGTAATCCTGAACCGCCTGGCGATCAGTGAGCACCGTGGCGTGGGTCGAGGTCGGCAGACCCCATTCCTGCAGCAGCGCGTAAGCCTCGGACTGGCGGGTGATGTCGAAGCCAGCACGCGCCCCGATGCCGTGGACCAGCATCTTCAACGCGCGCCGAGCAGTCACCCGAGGGTTCTTCTGCCGCAGCGACCCGGCAGCGGTATTGCGAGGGTTGGCGAACGGGGGTTTGCCCGCCTCGACCAAGTCGGCGTTGAGCTGTTCGAAGTCGCTCATCGACATGAAGACCTCGCCGCGCACTTCCACGAGCTCGGGAATGTTGTCGCCGATGAGCTGGTGCGGGATGGCGTCGATGGTCCGGACGTTTTGTGTGACGTCCTCCCCCGTTGTGCCGTCTCCCCGAGTGACTCCGGAGACCAGGTTGCCGTTTTCGTAGAGCAGGTTGATCGCCAATCCATCGATCTTGAGCTCACACAGGTAGGACACCTCCGCGCCACCGGCCTCGCGCTGAATCCGGTCGAACCACTCGTCCAACTCTTGCGGGCTGAACACGTTGTCCAGACTGAGCATCCGCTCGCGATGAGTGACCGGCGCAAAATCGGTGCTGAAGGTCGCCCCGCCAACCTGCTGGGTCGGGCTGTCCGGTGCGCGCAGGGTCGGGTAGGTCTCTTCCAACTCGGTCAGTCGGTGGAAAAGTCGGTCGTACTCGCCGTCGCTGATCGTCGGCGAATCCTTGACGTGGTAAGCGAACTGGTGTGCCCGCAGGTCGTCGGCCACGTCGGCCCACTCGCGGCGAGCGTCATCCGGAGGCGTGTCGGCGTTGGTCACGGAGCCCATCTTCGCCCATACCCCTGACATCCCACGGGAGGCCTGGTGTCAGGCGCTGCGCTCAGCGAGCAACCGGGCCACGGCGTGCGCAAGGCGCTGCGCGCGGACGGCGTCCTGCGGAGTGAGTCCCGCCAACCCACAGGCCGGGGTGACCACCACGTTTTCCAGATGGTGCTGCTCCAGTCCGTAGCGCTCCCAGGCCCGCAGCAAGGGGTCGAGCGCAGTGTCCGGCGTCAGATCCGGGCTATCGGTCGGAACCAAGCCTGCCCACAAACGCGTACCGGCCTCGATGGACTCCGCCAACTGCTCCCAGGTCGCGGGCGTGGCGAGCGCCAGGTCGAGCGAGACACCGCCTGCCCCAGCGGCTCGCAACAGCGGTACGGGCGCGTCTGGGGCGCAACAGTGCACGAGCGTTTCCACCCCCTCCGGCACGGCGGCAAGCACGGTCGTGAGCGCCTCTTGCGCAACCTGGTCTTCAACCGCGCGCAGCCGGCTAAAGCCAGACACCGTCGGGAGGTGTCCCGCCAGCACCGCAGGAAGGGAGGGTTCGTCGATCTGGGCGATGAGTCGGGCACCAGGCACCAGGCGGGCTACGTCGGCCAGGTGTCGGCGCAGGCCCTCCGCAAGACTGCCGGCCAGGTCGCGGGCCGCGCCGGGATCGTGCAGTGCGCGCTCGCCCCGTGGCAGGGCAACTGACGCCGCCAGAGTCCACGGACCGGCGACCTGGACCTTGAGCGGTCCCTGCCAGCCGTCGAACGCCTCCGCGGCTTCGTCAAGGTCTTCGCGCCGAAACCCATAGGCGCGGCGCAGGTCGCGGCCGGGTGCATCCGTGAGGCGCCATCCCGAGGGCTGGAGGTCAACCGGCAGGTCCACGAGAAGACCTGCGGCGCGACCAATCAGGTCAGCGCCGGGCCCACGCGCTGGCGTCTCCGGGAGATACGGCACCTGGTCGACGTCCCCGGAGCCCTCGCTCAAAACATCGGCGACCGTACGAACAGCGTCTCGCGCTGACGACCCCGGCCAGGATCCGATTCCGCTCGCAGCGGTCACTTGTAGGACTTCAACGGCTTCTTGCCGATGCCTTTCAGCGACTTGGTCACCGTGGAGCCGTCCTTGGTCTCGACAAAACAGCCCGACACCATGTCGCCCCTAGCCCACGGGCCAGGGCCACCAGAGTTCTCCGCAAAGGTGATGTCGCTGCGAGTGGCCCCGAGGTACTTCTTGGCCAGCGGCTGGCAGTACTTACGCGCGTCGGCGTGAATCTTGTTGTCGCCACCCTTGGGGAACGGATCGCCCGGCTTGCCATTGATCTTCCCGCCGACCGACTCGCCTGCGTGCGGCTCAAGGCAGGACACGAGTTTGAGGTCGGTATCGCTGGCCTTTCCCTTAGAGCACAACTGGTATTTGTTGTATTTGTCGCCCTTGAGCGCGCCCTTCAGTGAGGTGGCGCTGGAGACCAAGCCGCGCAGCGACGTGCGAAATTCCTTGGCCATGCAGGCGATACGTGACGAAGAATCTGGGTTCACGGTTGCGGGCGCCGGATCCACGTCGACCCGCGAGACGAAGAAGCCGGTATTTCCGAGGAACTTCGCGCCCTCGGTGTTGCAGGTGGCTTTCACCCACGCGCCGCGCTTGACCAGGTTGTCGGCCGAGGTCTTGTCGTCCTTGACGAAGAAAACCTCGAAGGTATGCGCCTCATTGCACTTGACCCGCGTGTAACTGGGCGCGGGTCCAAGACAGTCACCCGCCGCGATCGGCTTGGCAGGCTCCGTCGTCGTCGACGACGACGAACTCGAGGAGGTCGAAGGGCTCTCAGTGGTTGGCGCCGAGGTCTCTGTGGGTGTCTGCGAGCCGCTTGCAGGCGTCGAAGGAAGGGTCACCGTGGGGCCCTTGTCCTGGCCACAGGCGCTCAGCGCCACGGTCAACAAACCTGCCGATGTCGCCGCGACGAGTGATGCGCGCTTCATGGTTCCTCCCGGATTGCCCTGTGATGGCGCCCAGGATAGCCCGGTACCGCTACCCCGGAGCGCCAATCCGCCCGACCTGGCGGATCGTTGCCGAACCGACGACTCGGGTTCCGCCATAAAGCACGACGGACTGCCCGGGAGCCACACCCCGGATCCGACGCTCGAGGTGGACCTGAACGCCCTCGCCGTCACGCCAGGCTCGACACGGAATCTCTTCGCCATGGGCGCGTACCTGGGCACCGAACGTGGACTCACCCTCGGGCAGTGCCCCACACCACCGGGCATCGGCGCCCTCGATGTGGTCGACACCGAGCAACTCTGCCGTGCCAACCACGACGGTATTGCGCTCCGGCTGAACCTCGACGACGTACCTCTTCGCGTGATCCTCGCGTGGCACCTTCAGGCCCAACCCGCGGCGCTGCCCCACGGTGTAGGCATAGGCCCCTTCATGGCGGCCGACCACGTCGCCTTCAGTGTCGACGATGTCCCCCGGCTGTTCACCGAGGCGCTTGGTCAACCAACCCTTGGTATCGCCATCGGCGATAAAACAGATGTCGTGGCTGTCCGGCTTCTTCGCCACCGAGAAGCCTCGGGCGGCCGCTTCCTCGCGGATCTGGGGCTTCGTGGTGTCGCCGAGCGGAAAATGGGCTCGGGCGAGTTGGTCGGCGGTCAGCACTCCCAGGACGTAGGACTGGTCCTTGGCCGGGTCGACAGCGCGGTGCAATTCCCGCCCGTCGGGGCCCTCCACGATCTGGGCGTAGTGGCCGGTGGCGACTCCGTCGAAGCCCAACGCAAGCGCCTTGTCCAGGAGTGCCGCGAACTTGATGCGTTCATTGCAGCGCAGGCAGGGGTTGGGAGTGCGGCCGGCGGCATACTCGGCGACGAAGTCCTCCATGACGTCCTCGCGAAAGCGGTCGGCCATATCCCAGACGTAGAACGGGATGCCGAGTCGGTCCGCAACCCGCCGCGCATCGCCCGCGTCCTCGATGGTGCAGCACCCGCGCGCTGACTCGCGCAACGTTGCCGCCGACTGAGAGAGCGCGAGGTGTACGCCCACGACGTCATACCCGGCGTCGAGCATCCGAGCGGCCGCCACCGCCGAATCCACACCGCCACTCATGGCTGCCACGATTCTCATGCGCTGCTCCGACGGCTGGCATCGACGGCGCTTCGGGCACGGGTCACCGCGGCGGGCAACGCAGCCAGGAACCGGTCGACGTCATCCTGGGATGAGGTATGTCCGAGGGACAGCCGCAGGGCTCCCCGAGCATCTTCTTCGGGGATGCCCATCGCGAGCAGCACATGGCTGGGGCGGGGCACCCCGGCAGTGCAGGCCGAGCCGGTCGAGCAGGCGATTCCGGCCGCATCGAGCAGGTAGAGCAGGGAGTCACCCTCACAACCCGTAACTCGCAGATGAGCGTTGCCCGCAAGCCGGTCGGTGGTCTCCCCCGCGGTGTACGCGCCGCTCACCTCGACCCCGATGCCGAGATCCAGGGCTCCCTTCACCAGCCGATCACGCAGCGCTCCAATGCGATGCGCGTTGGATTCGCGTTCGGCAACAGAACGCTCGACCGCTAGGGCGAAACCGGCGATTCCGGCGGCGTCAAGGGTGCCGGAACGCAACTGGCGTTCTTGTCCCCCGCCAAAGGTCAGCGGCTGGACCTGCGCGTCACGGCGGGCCAGAAGCGCGCCGGTACCGACCGGACCGCCCAGCTTGTGCCCCGTCAGGCTCAATAGATCGACACCGGACTTAGCGAACGAAACCGGAACCTGGCCCACCGCCTGAACCGCGTCGGTATGCACCGGAACGCCCGCCTCCTGAGCCAGATCGGCGAGTTGGCGAATGGGCTGGACCGTGCCCACTTCGTTGTTGGCCCACATCACGCTGATGATCGCGAGCTCTGCGGCATGCTCGGCAAGCAGGTCACTGGCGACATCAAGACGTACCCGGCCGGTGCCATCAACCTCTAGCCACCGAACCGTGGCGGCTTCGTGTTCGAGGAGATATTCAGCAGAGTCGAGGACTGCATGGTGCTCAATCGTGCTCGCGGCCACGGTCGTCCGCTGGGGATCGGCGGCGCGGCGAGCACGGAAGCCGCCGACGACGGCGAGATTGTCTGCCTCGGTGCCACCAGAGGTGAAGATCACCTCAGAGGGCCGGGCATCGAGAGCCTGGGCGATGCGCTCGCGCGATTCCTCGACCGTGCGGCGAGCCAGCCGGCCACTGGCGTGCAGTGCCGAAGGATTACCCAGGTGGCGCATGGTCGTGGCGATCTCATCGACCACGTCCGGACGTACCGCCGTCGTGGCCGCGTGATCGAGGTATACGGGCTCGACAGACACCCTCACATCGTACGTCCCGCCACGCGGCAACCACCGGCCCGCACCATGCGGCGGACACATTTGTCACACTGTCCTTTGACTCCGCCGATCATCCGAGGTTTTTCATGCGCTCCGCTTCCCGCCGTCTCCTGGCAACGGCGAGCCTAATGTCGTTGGTTGCCGTCACCGGCGCCTGCTCGTCCGACTCTGGGCCCGACGCGTCTCCGAGCCCCACCAAGCCGACAGGGTGTGACGGCAAGAAGGCACCGACCTTTAAAGGCACCAAGCAGGCCTTTGAATCGGTGGCCTCCGTGGGTGAGGGCAAGGCCGTCGGCATCCAGGCCGCTGCTCCGCAACTGACCAAAGCCTCCAGCGGCGCCGAGGGTTGGTCGGTCGCGACCATCTCTATCCACGCCCGGGTTCTGACCAACGGCATTTTTGCGGTCACCCCTGACTCGGTGATGTTGATCGACGAGAAAGGCCGGCAGTGCACCCGACCGCGCACCAATGCGGTCAAGTCACCACTACCGGTGGGCGAGATCGATGAGGCAGAGTCCGCCTCCGGCAAGGTGTCCTTCCTTGTTCCGGACGATGCCCAACTCTCGAAGTACACCGTGATGTATGCCGATGACCCGGCGTCGCCCGCGGCCGACGCGGAGTGGTCGCGCCAGGGCGTCGCGCCGTCGGCTAACGCAGCCACCTCCTGCGCTCCCGGGCGGACCTCACCGATGAAACTCGGAGAGATCGAGCGCGAGGACTGGGGTGAGTCCGAGGTCGTGGGCTCAGAGGGTGCGCAGATGCGGATCACCGTCGAGAAGCCGACGGTGAAACCCCTCAACCCGAGCAGCAAACACCCCAACGATGTCGATGGGCTGGCCGTCAAGGTCAAAATCGAGGCGCTGGGATCCGCGGCTTTCGTCGATCGCAACATGTTTCAGATGGTCGATGGCGAGGGCAGCCTGTGCCGATACGCCCCCCTTGGCACTGAGGGCGAGACGCTGACCACTGACCTCATCCAGTCTGGTCAGAGCCAGACCTACACCTTGATCTTCTGGGCCCCTAAGGGCGCGGCGGATCAGGTGAAGAAGTTGCAGGTGATCCACCGGGCAGACACCTCCACCACCACCGGTGATGCGGGCTGGCACGACCCCAAGGAGAAGGCGCCGTACCCGACCGGCAGGCCGAAGCCGAAGCCGAGCCCATCAAGTTCGGCGAGCCCGTCAACCTCAGGCTCGGCGGCACCGTCCTCATCCGCGCCGGCCTCGACGCCTACGCCCTTGAGCACTCCGTAGACGTACGGGTTCCGCGACCCGCAGACATACGTGCGCCCGCCCCAGATGTGGGGCGGGCGCACGTATGACGTCGGGGCTGTGATCGTCAGGAACGGCCCTTCTTGACCGCTTCATCGGCTTGCGGCAACACGGTAAACAGGTCACCGACGACACCGAAATCAACCAATTCGAAGATCGGTGCCTCGTCGTCCTTGTTGATCGCGATGATCGTCTTGGACGTCTGCATGCCCGCGCGGTGCTGGATGGCACCGGAGATGCCACACGCGACGTACAACTGCGGTGAAACCTGCTTGCCGGTCTGCCCGACCTGGCTGCTGTGCGGGTACCACCCGGCATCGACCGCGGCACGCGAAGCGCCCACAGCAGCACCGAGGGTGTCGGCGAAACCTTCGACAGGTGAGAAGTCGCCGCCGGTTCCCCGGCCACCAGAGACCACGATGGCGGCCTCGGTCAACTCGGGGCGGCCCGACTTCTCCTTGGGCTTACGCTCCGTGACCTTCGCTCCCTTGGCTGCATCGCTGACGGTGAAGTCAACGGGCACCACGGTGGCCCCGGCCTGCGCGGCCTTCGGCGGCACCGTGTTGGGCTTGACGGTCACGATCGGCGTGCCAGTCGTGACCTGCGACTTCACGGTGTAGGACCCAGCGAACACCGACTGCGTCGTGGTGACGTCGCCTTCGCTGCCTTCCACGGCACCCGCGTTGGTAATCAGGCCCGAGCCGGTCTTGACCGCCAGGCGGGCAGCCGCTTCGTTGTTGTCGGGGCTCGCCGGCAGCAGGACGGCGGCAGGCTTGGCCTGCTCGACGACCGCGGCCAGTGCCTCGGCCAACGGGGCCACCAGGTAGTCCGAAAGGTCGGAGTGATCGACGACGTAAACCTTGTCGGCGCCGAACTGCGCCAGACGCGGACGCGCCGCCTCAACTTCGCTGCCGACAAAGATTGCCGACGGGGTGCCGAACTGACGAGCCAACGTCAGGAGTTCGGCAGTGTTCTTCTTGACCTGACCACCTTCGTGGTCGACCAGGACGAGTACTTCAGCCATGGGAGTTCTCCTCTTCCTCGTCCGACTCAGACGAACTTCTGGGCGGACAGGAATTCGGCGAGCTTGGTGCCGCCGTCGCCTTCATCGGTCACAATCTCACCCTGTTCACGGGGCGGACGCGCCGCGAAGGAGAGCACCTTGGTCCAGGAGGCCTCCAGGCCAACCTGACCAGCGTCCACACCGATATCGCTCAACGACCACGTCTCGACCGGCTTCTTCTTTGCGGCCATGATCCCCTTGAAGGAGGGGTAGCGCGGCTCGTTGGTCTGGTCAGTCACCGACACGACCGCAGGCAACGACGCCTCGATCGTCTCGCTCGCGACATCGCCGTCACGGCGACCGCTCACGCTGCCGTCGTTGACCTCGATGGTCGAGACCTGGGTGACCTGTGGGAGGCCAAGTCGCTCAGCGACCATCGCCGGGACGACACTCATCGTGCCGTCCGTCGACGCCAGGCCCATGAGCACCAGATCGGGGTTACCGATCTTCTTGATAGCTTCAGCGAGCACCAGCGAGGTGGCTGGCGCGTCCGAACCAGCGATGGCTTCATCGCTGACGTGAACGGCCTTGTGAGCGCCCATCTGCAGCGCCTTCTTCACGGCGTCCGCCGCCTGGCCCGGCCCCACAGTCAGGACGGTGACTTCGCTGCCTTCGTCTCCGTCGACGATCTGCAGCGCCGCCTCCACGGCGTACTCGTCGAGTTCGGAGAGCAGTCCGTCGACGCCCTCCCGGTCAGTCGTGTTGTCTTCGGTGAAGGTGCGATCGCTTTGAGCGTCGGGCACATGCTTCACACAGACGACGATGTTCATCTCGCGCGTCTCACTTTCTTCGGGATGCTACGTGGCTCCGCGGCATATCCTACTGACGCGAACTAAGCGACCGCTCAGCGGCCGGAGAACCGGGCCTTGCCCGGACCTTCTTCGACAAACGACCGCATGCCGGTGGCCCGGTCTTCGGTCGCGAACAACCCGGCAAAGAGTTGCGATTCCATCGCCAGTCCGGTGTCGAGGTCGACGTCCTGGCCACGGTCGATGGCTTCTTTGGCCGCCCGGATCGCCAGGCTCGCTGCACCGACGTACGACGACATCCGACGCTGCGCCGCGGCGTAGACCTCGCCCGCGGGGACAACCTGATCGACCAGACCCATCGCGAGCGCCTCGTCGGCCTCGACGAAGCGACCGGAGAAGACGAGGTCCTTGGCCCGCGCTGGGCCCACAAGGCGGGTCAACCGCTGGGTGCCGCCCGCTCCGGGGATGACTCCCAGCAGCACCTCGGGCTGGCCCAACTTGGCGCCTTCGCCCGCGATGCGGAAGTCACAGGTCAGCGCCAGTTCGCACCCGCCACCCAGGGCAAATCCCTCGATGGCTGCGACGGTGGGCTTCGGGATCTGTGCCACCGCGCTGAAGCAGGCGCTGAGCCGGCCCGAGCGCTTGACCATGTCGGCGTAGGTCATGGCCTCCATCTCTTTGATGTCGGCGCCGGCAGCAAACGACCGCTCGCCGCCGTAGACGATGACCGCACTCACGGCGTCGTCGTCACTCACCTCGTGCGCTGCTTCCAGAATGCCTTCCTGGATGGCGGCGTTGAGCGGGTTGAGTTTTGGACGATCGATGCGCAGCGTCGCGATGCCGTCCTCGACATGCGTCGAGACGAACTCCCCGAATTGGGTCACTGCGCATCACCTTCGGCGGGCGGCTCCTGCAAGAACTGCGGCTGCCCGCCCGTCGCGACGTGGTCACTGTCCCCACCGGTCACCGACGAGTGCCACATACCCACGGCCTGTAGGAGCATCTGGACGGTCGACTGGATCAGCATCTTGAGGTCGGATCCTGGGTGAACCAGGTGCTCGCCCGTCACGACCAGCGTGCCGCCAGCGATCCCCGTCTTGATGATGTTGAGCGAGAGGCTCACGTCGTTGCAGGCGTTCAGCCACTTGGTCAAGTCCTGTGGCTGATCGTCGGCTATCTGCCACTGGCCAAAGACGCGCATCAGGGGAACTTCGCCATCCATGCATTTCACGAACAACTGGTTGCCCTGCGCCTTGAAACTGACGTCGCCGTCTTCGTCGATATCGGGTCGGAAGCCTTCGTCCTGGAGAACGTCGAGGACGCGTCCGCGCAGCGGGGACTCATCGGACGGCGGCGGGAAGTTGGGTAGTGAAGTGGGATCAGTCATAGTCCCCAACGTAACGGGTTGCGCTCCCTGGATGACACACGGTGTGAGGCCACGTTTGGCTCTCACTTACAGTTTCGCTCCATGCCTGCTCCGCGCCGTTTCCCTGACGCTCCCCCGCCCTACGGTGCGCACTGCGCTGACGGCGGGGTGCAATTTTGTGTCTACGCCGGGCATGCCGAGGCAGTCGCTCTGTGCTTGGACACCGACGATCAAGAGCGCCGCATCCCGATGCGCGAACATGCCCACGGCGCGTGGTCGGTGTGGGTTGACGGTGTCGGCTCCGGGCAGCGTTACGGCTATCGAGTCGATGGACCGTGGGCACCGGCCGAGGGCCACCGGTACAACCCGGCGAAGTTGTTGGTCGACCCTTACGCCTACGCAATCAGTGGCGAAGTCGATTGGCGCCCAGAGGTTTTCGGCCATGTCGTCGATGACTCGTTGAGTGGTGACGGTGACATTCGTGATGACCGCGACAGCGCACCGTACGTCCCCCGCAGCGTGGTCGTGAACACCGATTTCGATTGGGGCGACGATCACCGCCCACAACACTCCTGGCCCGACAGCGTGCTCTACGAGGCGCATGTCGTGGGCCTGACCCGGACCCTTCCGGGAGTTCCTGATCACCTGCGCGGGACGTATGCCGGGGTGGCACATCCCGCGATGGTGGCTCACCTGCACCGCGTCGGAGCGACGGCCGTTGAACTGCTCCCGGTCCATGCCTTTACCCACGAGCCAGCCCTGGTCCAGCGCGGCCTGACCAACTATTGGGGGTACAACACCCTCGGCTTCTTCGCGCCGCACGCCCGCTATGCCTCAACCGCCGATCCGCAATGCGCGGTCGAGGAATTCAAGGGCATGGTCAAAATCCTGCATAGCGCCGGAATCGAGGTGATCCTTGATGTGGTCTACAACCACACCGGGGAGCAGAGCGCAGCAGGCGGGGCGACGTTGTCCTGGCGCGGGTTCGACAATCGAGCGTATTACCGCCTGGATCAGCATGGCCGGGATGAGGACGTCACCGGGTGCGGAAACACCATCGACGTGCGCCACCCGATTCCGATGCGAATGGTGCTGGACTCGTTGCGCTATTGGGTGCAGGAGATGCATGTCGACGGCTTCCGGTTCGACCTGGCGGTGGCGCTGGGTCGGGGGAAGAGCGGTGCGTACCACCCAGACAATCCGCTCCTGATGGCGTTGCGCAGCGACCCGGTGCTATCGCAGGTCAAGCTCATCGCCGAGCCATGGGATGTCGGGCCGGACGGGTGGCGTACGGGCCAGTTCCCGCCACCATTTGCGGAGTGGAACGACAAATATCGCGACACGGTACGCACCTTCTGGCTCCCCGATGTTGCCCGTTCGGCGGCGGGCCAGAGCGGTCATGGGGTGCGCGAACTCGCGACGCGGCTCGCCGGTTCGGCCGATCTCTTTGCCGCGTCTCGGCGCGGACCGATGGCGTCGATCAATCTCGTGACGGCCCATGACGGTTTCACGATTGCGGATCTGACCGCCTACAACGACAAGCACAACGAAGCCAACGGCGAGGACAACCGCGACGGCACGGGTGACAACCGGTCGTGGAACCATGGCGTCGAGGGCCCTGCCGAGCCTGACGACCCGATCGCGATCATGCGACGACGTACCCAGCGCAATCTCCTGGCCACCCTGTTGCTGTCCTCGGGGGTCCCGATGATCGTCGGCGGCGACGAGATGGGCCGGAGCCAAGGGGGTAACAACAATCCGTACTGCCAGGACAACGAGATCAGTTGGTACGACTGGAGTTTGGAACCATGGCAGCAGGACCTGGTCGATACCACCGCCACGCTCGCTCGGTTCCGTCGGGACCACCCGGTGCTGCGGCAGCGGCACTTCTTTCCAGGCGAGCCGGAAGCCGGTGACGAACGTGCGGCGCTGTGCTGGCACCGAAACGACGGGGCGCTGCTCACGACGGAGGACTGGCACTCTGCCGACCTGCGCACTCTGCAGGTCGTCTTCGACGGCCAGGACGTCGGTGACACTCAGGTACTCCTGGTCTTGCACGGGGACGCGGCCCCTGCAGAGATTGTCCTGCCCAAGCACGATGGTGTGACGCAGTGGCAGTTGCGATGGAGCAGCGTTGCCGAACGGCCGGATGCGGTGCCTGACGTCACGGCAGAACCGGGCGCTCCGATCGCGGTGGATCCGGCCAGCCTCCTGGTGTTCGAGCGCATTTGAGGAGGCGACCCACCTCCTGGGCTTCTCGCCTCGCACGGCGCCGGGCTACGATGGGCCGGTGATCGACTTCCTCACCGGCGTCATTGTGACCGTGGCCTTCCTCGTCTGCCTGGTCGGCGTACCGATGTGGGCATCTGGTCTGGTTCGTGGAAAGGGCAGCCCGGGGCGCACCCCGTCGGACTTCTCCGATCAGCCCGAGGGCGCCAGCGGCACCTTCTCCACCCACACACCGCACCAGATCGAGCAGTGAGCCTTTCACCACTCACCGTCGTCTGACGATCCATGACCTCGGCGTTTCTCCTGCTTGCGGCGGCGCTCGCTGGTGGCAGCCTGCTCCTGAGCGGCATCCTCAAACTTGGGCAACCGACCCTCGTCGTCCGAGCGATGCGCGAACTGCGGGTCCCCGAGCGACTAGTCCGCCCCGGTCTTGCCCACGCGGTGCCGATTGTCGAGGTTCTGATCGGCCTGGCGGTGCTCCTGGGCACCGGTGCCGTCCGCACCACGGCGGCGCTGCTCGCAGCGGGCATCCATCTGGTGTACCTGTTCATCGTCTCCCGCGCTGTTCACGGGCGGTGGGCCGTAGAGTGTCACTGTTTTGGTGACCTGAGCGCAGGGCCAGTCACCGGCCGGACGATCGCCCGAAACGCCGTACTGCTCCTGTCCGCGCTGCTGGTCGTCGGCGCACCCGTGCTGTTGCCGTCTGCCGACCCATCCCTCGTCACTCGCGTGGTGGCGGCTGTCCTCCTGGTGGTGGCCGCGGCGTGGCTACGAATCCGGTCCCAAAAGGCCCGACAAGCGGCCACTGAACAACTCACTTTGCATGATGTGGATGGTGCGCCCATCCCCCTTGCAGAGTTCGAAGATCCACCGGCGGTGCTGGTGTTCTTCAGTTCCTCGTGCGCGGCGTGCCATGACTTAGTGGACCGGTTCCGTTGGTGGCCCAACGCGCTCCCCGAGGGCCTCGATCTCCAGCCCGTTTTCTTGGGCCGACCGGAGGCCTTCGCAACCCGCGAGCGCTTTGAGCCGCTCGCTCCCTACGCCTGGTACGACCACGACCGCGCGGTCGCGAACGCCGTCGGCGTGCGTGCCGCCCCGGCTGCGGTCCTGATCAACTCGCAGAATCCGACTGGCTCGGGTGCGGTCAGCGGGCGAGGCAAGATCGAAGACCTGCTGATCAGCCACGGCGCCCACCTCCCCCGCGATTAAGGCGTGTACGTTGCCACCGCGGCATCGACGGAATCACCATCACCACCAGGACGAGAAGGGCGCAGCATGCAGCGGGCAGCAGTCATAGCTAACCCGACCAAAGTGCGGCGGCCAGCGCGATTGCGCGCGGACATTGAGGGTGCCTTCCGTCAGTGCGGATGGGCGCCCCCGTTGTGGCTTGAGACGACCGTCGATGACCCTGGATTCGGCCAGGGCCGGGAGGCAGTGGCGCAGGGCGTCGATCTGGTCCTGCCGGTGGGCGGCGATGGCACGGTGCGCTGCGTGGCGGGGGCGCTGCGCGGCACCGGGGTCACGATGGGCCTGCTTCCTGCTGGCACCGGAAATCTGCTCGCCCGCAATCTCAAGGTGCCCGTACGCCGGCGTTACGTCGACGGCGTCCGCCGCGCCATCGATGGCCGCGAACGCAGCATCGACGTCGGCGTGGCTGAGTTTCACCGCAACGGCGTCGCTGAGGAGCAGGTCTTCCTGGTGATGGCCGGGATCGGTCTCGAGGCGGACATGTTGGGCGAGACACCGGAGGCACTGAAAGCCCGCCTGGGGTGGATGGCCTACGTCGTGGCCAGCGCGCGGCATCTGCGCACCAAACCCGTCGAAACCCGCGTCGTCGCCGACGGCCACGACTTGGGCACTGCTCCCCTGACGAGCGTGATCATCGGCAACTGCGGCACGCTCACCGGTGGCGTACGGCTCATGCCCCTCGCCGAGGTCGATGACGGCCGCTTGGACGCGGCACTCTTGCTCGCAGGTTCCTTTCCCGACTGGGGGCGCCTGGTGTTTCAGGTTCTGAGCAAGCGCAGCAATAACGTGCAGGTCCGCCATGTCTCCGCCCGGGAGTTCGACCTCACCACCAGCACACCACGGTCAATGCAGGTCGACGGCGACATCATCCGCGAAGTGACGCACTTGCGGGTGCGGGTCGACTCGCGCGCGCTGCGTATACGAGCGTGACAACGCGGCCACACCCCTACGCTGACGAGGTGGCGCACCTCTTCCGCTTCGCCGGCGAATACCCCGTCGCAGCTCCCCGTGACCGTGTGGTGGCGGCCTTACGCGATGCCGACCACTGGCCACAGTGGTGGCCGCAGATTCGTTCCGTGGAGCGCATCGACGCAGAGCGCGGTCTGGTCACGATCCGTAGCCTGCTGCCTATGACGTTGCGGCTCACCCTGATTGCGCAGGTCGATGACGTGGAAGCGGGCACCTTTAGAGCCGGTCTCGACGGCGACCTCGTGGGGTGGATCGAGACCCGCGTGAGCGCTAGCGGGTCGGCACTGTCGCAGGTGGCCTACGAGCAGGAGTGCCACGTAGCCAAACGCGGCGTTGGTCCGATCGCCGCTGCTGTCCGCCCGATTCTGACGCTCAACCACACCGCCATGATGCGATCGGGTATGCGCGGCCTGGGCACCTACGCCCAGTAGCGCACGGCGCTATGCGTCGCCAGCCTTGAGCGCCTGACGCATGGTCAGCCGGCCACCGGTCTGCATCAGCGATCGGCGATAGACCTTCTCGGCCAGCAGGACCAGCGCCGCCCCTGCGAGGCCCAGAATGACCAACGACACCAACGGTTCCCAGACGGGCACGTCGCCCGCGACAAGGCGCGTCGGCATCGCCACGACGTTGACCATCGGCACGAACGACGCGAGCCGTTGGAAGCTCTCGGGAACGTAGATCCCGGCGAATAACACCAGCGTCAGGAGCATCATGACGGGGTTCTGAGTCTGCTGGAGGTCTTCGTTTCGGGTTGCGAGCGCCCCGGCTGCCGCCCACAGTGCGGCCAGCGCGACGAAGCCGACGAGGTAGAAGGCGACGAACCACAGGCCCGCGCTGCCGATCCCCGGAATATCGGCCGCCAGCCCAGTGACTCGGGCGCCCACTAGACCGACGAGGACGAAAATCACCAACTGACCTACCGCGAGCACGGTGTTGCCCGCGATCTTGCCGATGAGCAACTGCCGAATCGGCAGCAGACCCGCCAGGATCTCTACGATCCGGTTCTCCTTCTCCGCCACGACGGACTGGGCAATGAACAGTCCGAACAGCACCGATGACATGAAGAAGGCGAAGGCGAAGACGAATCCCGCGATGCGTACGACCACGCTAGACACCGAATCCGGCTCCAACGTTTGGGTCCCGAGGTCACTCCCTGCGGTGAGCGCCGCCACGGTCGTACCAGCGTCCTTGGCGTTCTTGGCGAGGCGGTCACTCGCGTAGGCCTGCTCCAAGAATGGCGTGGCGTCACTGTCAGTCGACTCCAGTCCGACGAGGGTCAAGGCTCCATCTTTGCCGGGCACCAAGGCCAGGTCAGCGGCCTCCGAGGTCAACTTCTCCCGAACGGCGGCGCTGTTGGCAGTCGTCGACGGCGTGATCGTGAGTTCGTCGCTATCAGCCGCGGCCAACGTGCCCGCTTGCTTCACCACCTTCTCCGCATCGGCATTCTGCACGGCAACCGTCACGCTCTCGCTCTGCCCAGACAGCAGGGTGGAGAGCCCAAAACTTGCCAGGACCATGACGATCATCACGGCGAAAGACAGCAAAAACCCCTTGTCACGGAGTTTGAGACTGATCTCGCGCTTGGCGACCAGCGTCCACAGACTGTTGGTGTTGGAGGAGCTCATGCCGTCACCTCGCGGTAGATCTCAGACACGCTTCGTCGCAGCTCGGAGAGTTCGAGCACGCTTCCGCGGCCCATTGCCTTCTGCAACAGGTCATTCGGGGTGAGCGTCTCGAGGCGAACCACCGCCGATGAGCCGTCCACGCTGAGCACGTCTAGCCCGGCAAGGTCGCGTATCCAACCGACATCACCCTCAACCGTGAGCCGGTGTCGCAGAGGCGCCGATCCGCGCAGCTCGGCGGCCGTCCCCTGGGCGACGACTTTTCCCTTGGCAAGGATGACCAAGCGGTCGCATACCCGTTCCACGACATCGAGTTGGTGGCTGGAGAACAAGATGGGGATGCCGCGGGCCGTATGCTCGTGCAGGAGCTCGACCATCGAGTCGACCGCCGCTGGATCGAGCCCGGAGAAGGGTTCGTCGAGGATGAGGGCCGAAGGTTCGGACACGACCGCTGCGGCAATCTGCACGCGTTGCTGGTTGCCCAGCGACAGAGATTCGAGCGCATCCTTACGTCGGTCCGTCAGCGTGAAGCGCTCCAGCAGTTCATCGGTCGAGCGGGTTGCCGCGTCGGACTCCATGCCGTGCAGCCGCCCGAGGTAGATCAGCTGGTCCCGGATCGCCTGCTTGGGGTAGAGGCCGCGCTCCTCGGGCATGTATCCGAAGTTGCGTCGGTCCGCAGCCGTCACCGGCTGTCCGTCCAGCAACACCCCGCCGCCGTGGGCTCCTAGGACGCCCATCATCATGCGCATGGTGGTCGTCTTGCCCGCCCCGTTACCGCCCACGAAACCGACAAGCTCGCCGTCGGGGACCTCGAAATTGATCTGGTCGACAGCGACATGATCACCGAATCGACGCGTGAGGTGGTCGACAGCCAGCATTTTCTTAGCCTCTCGAGTGGTCAGTCCTACGGTCACGCTCGCGCCATTGTCTCGGCGCTCTGCGGACGGCGAGCACTCGCCCCCGTCATTCCCACACCGAGCTGAGTGTGACACTTCCATCGTGACGTTTCCTCGGATGACGGCCGCGCTCGGCGGTCTCGGCATTGCAGGCTGGATGTTCCGCGCGGGACGAGCAGTTCCGGACGCCATGGGAAGCCGCGACCTCGGGAGTCGAGCGCCACGCCTGCAGGCCTCGCCGGAGTGGTCGAACGGGACCTTCCACAATCAGCACGAATCCGCACCGGCCGAACTCGAGTTGCGGACACTCCCCGGCACGCTGCGCGAACTGATGACCGACCGGGAGTCCCGTCGTCCCGCCCGCGACGTGCCACTCTCCAGCCATCCGGTGGCCCCCGCATCGACCGGTACGCACCTGACCTGGTGCGGACATTCCAGTGCCGTGGTCCAACTTGACGGCACGGTCATCCTGCTGGACCCCGTATGGAGTGATCGGTGCTCGCCTTCGCAACAGGTCGGTCCCCGCCGGTTGCATCCGGTGCCGTTCGCACTGAGCGACCTTCCGCCGGTTGACGCTGTTGTCATCTCGCACGACCACTACGACCACCTGGACATGGACTCCATCAAGGAAGTGGCCGCAACCTGGCCGCAGACCCGGTTCGTGGTCCCGCTGGGCGTGGGCGCGCACCTGGAGACGTGGGGCGTGACCGCCGACCGAATCGACGAACTCGACTGGCACGACGAGGTTTCGGTGGCGGGCATCCGCCTCATCGCTACCCCAGCACAGCATTTTTCTGGGCGCGGGCTGAGCCGAAACGGCACCCTCTGGGCATCCTGGGCGCTGATTGGCCCGGAGAGCAAAGTCTTCTACTCCGGCGACACCGGATATTTCCCCGAGTTCGCTGACATCGGCGCGGCGTACGGCCCGTTCGACCTGTCACTGATCCAGGTCGGCGCCTATGACAACTCGTGGTTGGGCGTTCATATGACCCCAGAGCAAGGCATCCAGACTCATCTGGATGTCCGCGCAGACACGATGATTCCGGTGCACTGGGGGACGTTCAATCTCGCGTTCCACCCGTGGGCCGAACCAATGGAACGCCTTCAAGCCGAAGCCGAACGTCGTGGCGTCACCGTGGTGGTTCCCAAGCCGGGCCAGACCGTGGACATCGCTCACCTCCCGGAGGATCAAGCCGACTGGTGGCGCGAGATCGTTTAGCGCCCGCCAGCGTTGCCAGTCCGCCGAAGCCACCACAGGCCGAGCACTGGAAGCAAGAGCGGGACGTACCCGTACCCAGAGCCGAAGTGCGACCAGACGGTCTTGTCGGGGAAGGCATCCGGCTGCAGATAACTCCCCAAACCCACGCCGAGTACGCCAGCGAGTTCGACGGAGATGGTGATCAGCGCAACCCGCGCTGAAGTGCGGTCTCCGCGGGCCAGCGCCACCGTGGCGACGAGGTAGATCACGGCCGCCAGGGCGGACAGGCTGTAGGCCAGGGGCGCGCGATCGAAGTACTCCACGATCTGAAGGATGGAGCGTCCGGTCGCGGCGAGCGCGAAGAGGGCATAAACCGCGACCAGGAGCCGCCCTGGGCCACTACTGGTGCTACGTCGTTCTTGATAGCTCATCCCTGCCCATTCCAGATCTGCACCAGTCGGCCGACCATCACCATAAGGCCGAGTGCGGCGATGGTGAGCACGCCTGTCCCCCAGCGAGATTCCCGATCTGCTAGCGCCCAAAAGAAGGCTGCTGGTGGCACTACTGCCATGCCCGCAAGGTAGGCGACGAAGAGACCGGTCGACAGGCCGTGTGGCGCCTCACCCCTGATGGCGATACCGACGACTAACTGGATCACCAACAGCAACTCGACCAGGCAGATGGCATAGAACGTGGGGTTGTCGACCTGTCGTCCACGCACGGTCGACAGACCGCTCAGTGCCGCGACCGCCAACAGACCCACGATCAGCGCGACGGTGAGGGCAGGAAGCACCCCGCTAGCGTACGCGCCCGCTGCCGAGCCACCCGCCCGTGCCCGAGGAGCCACCTGGGCGTCGCTTAGCCTGGCTGGGCACGCCAGAAGACAACCGAGATGGGAACCCGCGATGCGTACTCCTGGTCTGATCGCCGCCGTAGCACTCCCCTGCGCCCTGATCCTCTCGAGTTGCAGTAGCGACTCCGGAAACGGTGAGTCCTCGGGCAGCCCGAAGTCGCCGACGGGCACCGCAGCCCCGGACAGTGCCGCACCCTCCAGCGAGGGCGCAGCCGCCTCGTCACCTGCGGACACCTCCGCCGCTCCATCCAGCGCGGGCGCTGACTCTCCGAGCGCTGACTCTTCGGGCACGTCCTCGTCGGGCACTGACTCTTCGAGCGCCGCCGGCACGGGAGCGGATGACTCGGGAGCGGCCGACTCGGCTGGTGTGATCAAGAAGGGTGCCAGCGGCAGCCTCCCGAAGTCGGTCACCGGATGGAAGCTCACCGGCCCGGCCTACACCAAGGGCAGCAAGTTCATCGGCGTCACGGTAATCAACGACGCGAAGTTCGAGGACGTCGACAAGGTCCTTAAAGGCAAGAAAAAGACCAGCGGTACGGGCGCGTGCGGAACCGCAGCCTCCCCTGACTACATCGTCTGTTACCTCAAGGCTGAGGACGGGGTCCTCGGCCTCACCGCCGCCAAGAAGAGCGCGGACCTTCCGGCCATGGTGAGTTTTGCCAACGACCTCACCACCCAACTCGGCACGACGAGCTAGGCGTTCACCACCAGGCCGAGCTCGGCGTCTGAGGCGAGTCCGGGATGCCGCGGCAGGATGCGTACGGTGTAGCCGAAGGGCCCCGTCCGCGCGATGCGCACCGGCGCCTCGAAGCCAAAGCGACCGTCCCCGTGTTCTTCGAAGGCGGTCATTGGGACCGATTCCACGTCGGACAACTCGTCGCGTTCAGACACTCGGCCGTAGGCGACGCGTACTGCAACATCATCGGGCGTGAGAGAACCGAGGGACACGTAGGCACGCACTCGCACCTCGTCGCCAACCTGAGGTGCATCTGAGACACCTTCGGTATCAACGTGATTCACCGAGACATCGCCAAAGGCCGCACGCGCCCGCGCGGTGTAGTCGGCGAGGTCACGCGCCTGCGCGAAGTCGTCCTGTGCCCGCTCGCGGGCCGCGTGCGCCGCTGCTGCATACAACCGTTGGGTGTAGTCCTTCACCATTCGTGTCGCGAGCACCTTGGGACCGAGTTCTGCCACGGTGTGCTGGACCATCGACAGCCAACCCTGCGGGAGTCCGGCGTCGTCACGGTCGTAGTAGAGCGGTGTGACCTGGTTCTCCAGGAGGTCATACAGTGCGGCCGCTTCAAGATCGTCGCGACGGTCCTCATCCATGGCGGACTGGCCCGCGTCGGTCGACGAATCGGCAGTCGGGATCGCCCAGCCATTGCGACCGTCGAACCACTCATCCCACCATCCATCGAGGATGGACAGGTTGAGCGCGCCATTGAGCGCCGCCTTCATGCCCGAGGTCCCACACGCCTCGAACGGGCGCAGCGGGTTGTTCAACCACACATCGCACCCCGGATAGAGCACACTTGCCATGCCGATGTCGTAGTTGGGGAGGAAGACGATGCGATGCCGAATCTCGGGATCGTCGGCGAACCGGACCATCTCCTGAATCAACTTCTTGCCGGTGTCATCGGCCGGATGCGACTTACCAGCGATGACGAGCTGGATCGGCCTATCGGGATGCAGGAGAAGGCGCTTAAGGCGCTCCGGGTCGCGCAACATCAACGTGAGCCGCTTATAAGTCGGTACGCGCCGGGCGAAGCCGATCGTCAGGACGTCGGGGTCGAGGATGTCCGACGTCCAGCCGAGTTCGGCTGCCGAGGCCCCGCGGGCTTCCCACGAGGACCGGGTGCGCCGACGCACGTCGGCCACCAACTGCTCGCGCAGCTCACGCTTGAGCGACCACACTCGCGCTGGGTCGATCTGCTCGACCCGCCCGAACGCGGTCTCGGCGCGGACGTCTTCGGCGCCAGCGACGTCACGTCCCAAGTCGATGACTTTGTCATCAACCCACGTTGGAGCGTGAACTCCATTGGTAATGCTAGTGATCGGAACCTCGTCGTCATCGAAGCCTGGCCACAGACCATCGAACATTCCGCGGCTGACAACGCCGTGTAGTTGGGAGACACCGTTGGCACGCTGCGCCAACCGAAGGCCCATGACCGCCATATTGAAGACCCCGGCCGAACCGCCAGGGTAGGTCTCAGCGCCGAGCGGCAGGATCCGGTCGACCGGCACTCCGGGCAACGCGCCTGCACCGGAGAAATACCGCTGGACCTGATCTGCACCGAATCGATCGATGCCCGCGGGAACCGGTGTGTGCGTAGTGAATACGGTGCCGGCTCGCGATGCCTGCATGGCCGCGTCGAAGTCAAGCCCATGCTGAGTGACCAGTTCGCTGATGCGCTCCAAAGACAAGAAGCCGGCGTGACCCTCGTTGCAGTGGTAGACCTCCGGAGTCGCAGCGCCCGTGAGCCGCGACCACACCCGCAGCGCGCGTACGCCACCCACCCCGAGGAGCATTTCTTGCTGAAGTCGTTGCTCGCCAGCACCGCCATACAGCCGATCCGTCAGTCCACGGAGCTCACTGTCGTTGTCCTCCACGTCAGAGTCCAGCAGCAGCAGCGGAACTCGTCCCACCTGTGCCCGCCAGATGCGTGCGTGCAGCATTCGGCCTTCGGGGAGCGCCAGCGAGACGGTCGCGAGACTCCCGTCGGCTTCGCGCACGGCCGCTAGTGGCAGATCGTTGGGGTCCAGAACCGGATAGGACTCCTGCTGCCAGCCGTCGGCCGACAGTGACTGCGCGAAGTAGCCGGAGCGATAGAAGAGACCGACACCGACGATCGGCACCCCGAGGTCGGAGGCAGACTTCAGGTGATCTCCGGCCAGAATCCCCAGGCCGCCCGAGTACTGCGGAAGCACCTCATCGATTCCGTATTCGGCCGAGAAATAGGCGATGGCAGCCGGGCCACGGCCATCTGCGCCCCAGTCCTGAAACCATTGGGGCGCAGCGAGATAGGCGTCCAGATTGGCGGCTGCCTCTCGGATCCGGGCGACGAGAGCCTCGTCGTTGGCCAGACTGTCCAGTTCATCCGCCGAGAAGGACGCGAGTAGCGCGACCGGGTCGCGCCCGACGGACTCCCAACGGTCTGGGTCGATGTCGCGGAACAGCGCGCGCGTGCGCGCGTGCCACGACCACCGCAGGTTGGTAGCGAGCTCGCTGAGCGGCTGCAGAGCCTCGGGCAAAACGGTGCGGACGTGGAAACGTCGGATGGCCTTCACGGAGGGGATGCTAGGCGTCCGACGGCACGCGGCTCGACACCGCCCCACCCGTGGAATGAACAGCGTTCACGGAACGAACATCACAGCGTGTCGGGCGCAAAGGCGGCCAGCACCCCACAGACCAAGGGCAGCAGCACACTCAACACGCTCAACACCCCGGCCCCGGGCCGCTCGCGGCGCCAACGCCCGAACCCCCCGAGCGTGGCGCCCGCCAGGCCCCCGGTCGATGCGACCAGAAACACGTCCTGGAAGAGCAACTCGTCGTAGTGGCCGCTCAGAATGCTCGCGGTCGTCATGCCCCCGCCGGCCACCGCTGCGGTCAACAGCCACTGCCGGCCGCCGAAGATCGCCTTCTCCTCATCTCCCCTGGACCGAACGAGGGTGATGCAGAGCAGCACCACCCCCACCAGACTGACGACGACGGTCACGGAAAAGACGATCTGGAAGGCGAGATCCATTCCTCCAGGCTCCCAAACCCGTCCGCCGGGCAATGGCACCGGCACGCCGGTACCCGCGAACTCCTGCTCAGGTGAGCGCGCGATGTCCACACCGCAAGCAACGCGTCTGGAAGCGCGCGGAGCAGGCGCTCGACCGAGTAGCGTCGGGTGTGTGACTGAGCAAACTCGCCCGGCCCATCGTCCGGCGACCCAGGTCGACTCCGGAGCCCCGGACCCCCGACCACTGGGTCGAATCCCCGTGCAGAACATCAAACCGCAGGTCGACGGCGGGGCCCTCCCGATCAAGAGCGTCGTCCACGAGCCGGTCGAGGTCGTGGCCACCGTGTTCCGCGAAGGCCACGACGCGGTCAGCGCAACGGTGGTCGTGACCGACCCGGACGGTGCCGCCACCCACGTCCCGATGACGTGCACCAATCCCGGCTTGGACCGGTGGGAAGCCACGATCGTCGCCGACCGTACTGGCCTTTGGAGTTATCGCGTCGAGGGCTGGTCTGACCCCTACGGCACGTGGAGTCACGACGCACCGATCAAGGTCGCTGCCGAGGTCGACACCGAGTTGATGCTGAAGGAGGGTGCGCTGCTGTTGGAGCGAGCTGCCGCCGAGCTCGAACTCTCTAGCACTGACCGTGATGCCATCGCTGCAGCCGCCACCGCCTTGCAGGCCAATGAAACTCCCTCCCAACGGCTCGCCGCAGGCCTCGGTGACGACGTCCAGCGCATCCTGGCAAACTCCCCGCTTCGCGACCTGGTGAGTCCCAGCGATGTCTACGGCTGGGTCGTCGAGCGCGAGCGGGCTCTGACGGGCGCGTGGTACGAGTTCTTCCCCCGCAGCGAGGGTGCGACCTTCGACGAGAAGACGCAGACCTGGACCTCGGGCACGCTGCGTACGGCGATGGACCGCCTACCTGCTATCGCTGACATGGGATTCGACGTCGTCTACCTGACGCCGATCCACCCCATCGGCGACACCAACAAGAAGGGCAAGAACAACTCCCTGGAGACCGAGCCGGGCGACCCGGGCTCGCCCTACGCCATCGGCAGCGCCGACGGCGGCTACGAGGCGATCCATCCCGAGTTGGGGACCTGGGATGACTTCGACGCATTCCGGGAGGAAGCCGAGCGCCTGGGCATGGAAGTCGCGCTCGACTTGGCCCTCAACTGCTCCCCCGATCACCCTTGGGTGACTAGCCACCCCGAATGGTTCACCACCCGGGCTGACGGCACGATCGCGTACGCGGAAAACCCGCCCAAGAAGTACCAGGACATCTATCCACTCAATTTCGACAACGACCCCGAAGGGCTCTACGCGGCAATCCGCGCCGACCTCGAGGTGTGGTTCAGCCACGGCGTACGCATCATTCGGGTGGACAACCCGCACACCAAGCCCACCGAGTTCTGGCAGTGGTTGATCGCGGACGTCGAAGAGTCTCATCAGGGGGTGATCTGGCTAGCTGAGGCGTTCACCCGGCCCGCCATGATGCACACGCTGGGAAAGATCGGCTTTCAGCAGTCCTACACCTATTACGCCTGGCGCAACGAAGCTACCGAACTGCGCGAATACTGCGAAGAACTCGCCGGCGACGCCTCCTATTACATGCGGCCCTCCTTCTGGCCGACCACCCACGACATCCTCACGCCGTTCATGCAGTTCGGCGGCCCCACCGCCTGGAAGATGCGCGCGGCGCTCGCTGCGACGCTCGTCCCGACCTATGGCATCTATTCCGGCTATGAGCTCATGGAGAACGTGGCTCGTCCCGGCGCCGAAGAACAGATCGACAACGAGAAGTACGAGTTCAAGGACCGCAAGTGGGCTGACTACGCGCCTGGTGGCGCCAAGGCGGGAGAGTCGCTAGCGGGCTATCTCACCCGGCTCAACGCCATTCGGCACACCCACCCGGCCCTGGACTGGATGCGCAACCTGAGGTTCCACGAGGTCGACGATCCGACGATGCTGTGCTTCTCCAAGCGCCGGGTCCTGGACGACGGCAGCGAGGACGTCATCATCGTCGTTGCAGGCTGCGAGCCGCACAGCGTGCGTCAGTCTTGGATCCACCTCGACCTAGCCGAACTCGGGCTCGGCCACGACGAGAACTTCGTCGCCCACGACCTCATCACCGATGCAACCTGGCATTGGGGCGCGCACAACTACGTCGAACTCGGCGTCGGCGCAGAGCCGGTCCACATCATCCACGTCCGGAGGTTCTGACCAATGGCGATTGTTCATCAAGCCACGCTCCATCCCGACAAGGTCACCATGGTGTCGCGGTGGATCGGCGACCAGCGCTGGTACACCGGCAAAGGGCGCACGCCCGAGCTACGCAAGGTGGGCGCCTTCCGATTCGATGACCCCGCAGGCGAAGTCGGGATCGAGACGCTCTTCCTCGTCGATGAAGCCGGACGCGACCCGGTGGTCTACCAGGTGCCCCTGACCTATCGTCACGCACCACTCGAAGGCCTTGCCGACCACGCCTTCCTGGGCACCATGGAGCACTCGGTTCTGGGCACGCGCTATGTCTATGACGCCTGCCACGACCCGGTGTATGCCACCGAGTTGCTGCGCACCATCGTCAATGGCGCGACCGAAGCTGAGCGTTCGGATGGTCTTGTCGAGGGCACGTGCGGCGGCAGTGGCATCGTGGGCGCCGTTCCCCGCCAATATGACGTGGCGATGCGATCGCCTCAGGTGCTGATTGGCGAACAGTCCAATACCTCGATCATTGGTCGCCTCATCGTCGACGGCGAAGAGCACGACATCATTACCAAAGTGTTTCGGGTCGTCCACGAAGGGCGTAATGCGGACGTCGAGGTGCAAGGCAGTCTGACGGCGGCCGGAAGCGACCGCGTACCAGAACTGGTCGGCTGGCTGTCCGGGAGTTGGCAGGACAGCGGCGCGGGCCAGTGTGGCGGCGACCTTGCCTTCGCCCAACGTTTCTTCCCCGATGCCCAGGACGGCTGGCGCCAGGCGGTGTCCGCAGCCGAGTCAGGCAAGGACTTCTCCGCGCAAGCGCACGCCCTCGGCGTCGCGACCGCCGAGATCCACGCACAGTTGGCCACATTTCTGCCCACCGCCGCCCCTCAGCCAGAGCGCATCCGGGCCATCGCCGCCGAATTGCGCGCACGCTTCGCTACCGCCGCCGATGCCGACCCAACGCTCGCGTCCCACCAGGAGGAGGCCGAGGCGATCTACACCGAGTTGGAGAACGCGAATTGGCCCACTCTGCAACGCATTCACGGCGACCTACACCTTGGCCAAGCACTCGATACCAAGGAAACCGGGTGGGTTCTCATCGATTTCGAAGGCGAGCCGCTGCGGGCCCCAGGCGACCGGGCCGCGCCCGATGCCCCAGCACGTGACATCGCCGGGCTACTTCGATCCTTTGACTACGCGGCTGGCTCGATCGCTGCACACGGACCGACGGATACCGCCGCATGGTCGAGCGGGGCACGAGCGGCATTCCTGGCCGGCTACTCAGAGTCAAGCGGACTTGATGTGCAGGGGCAGGCGGCACTGCTGCGGGCCTATGAGCTCGACAAGGCCGCCTACGAACTTGTCTATGAAACCCGCAACCGACCCGACTGGGTCGAGATCCCGCGTACCGCTCTTACTCGCCTCCTCAGCGATGACCCGTACGGTGACAACGCTGCTGGCCCCGACCACTCAACTGAAGGAGACGACGTGCGGATTCCTCTTCCCGGGCGCGCCCAACCACGGGAGGAGAAGCCGATCGCAGAACTCCCTAAGAACTCGAATAGTTCTGGACCGCAACCGGTTTCGCTTGACCGCTCGGAAGCAGACCTCGTGCTCCGCGGGCTTCACCGTGGCCCGCACTCCGTTCTGGGCGTCCACCCTGGCGAAGCTGGCACGACCGTTCGGGTCCTTCGCCCACTCGCGGCCTCAGTGTCCCTGGACCTAGGCGAAAGCGGCCGGGTTGACCTCCAGCATGAATATGAAGGCATCTGGTCCGGCGTTGTACCGGGCACGGATATCCCCGACTATCGCGTCGTCACGACCTATGAGGACGGCGTCGAACACATCGTCGACGACCCCTACCGCTTCCTTCCGACAATGGGAGAGGTCGATCTACACCTCATCGGCGAAGGCCGACACGAGCAGTTGTGGACCGTCCTGGGCGCTCACATGCGGACCTATCCCAGCGTTCTCGGCGAAGTACGCGGCACCTCCTTCGCGGTATGGGCGCCCCACGCCCGCGCCATCCAGGTGATTGGCGACTTCAACCGCTGGGACGGTGGCGGGCACTCGCTCCGCGTCCTCGGATCCTCTGGTGTGTGGGAGTTGTTCGTCCCTGGCGTCGAGCCCGGGTCGGCGTACAAGTTCAATATCTTGTGTGCTGATGGCGTCTGGCGCCAGAAGGCTGACCCCATGGCCCGCCAGGCGCAGGTGGCGCCCCAGACCGCCTCGGTTGTCACCGACAGCGCCTATGACTGGAACGACGAGGACTGGCTCAGTCAGCGCGCGCAGCAGGACCCCGCGAAGCGACCCATGAGCACCTACGAAGTACACCTCGGCTCGTGGCGCCAAGGTCACTCATACGCCGACTTGGCTGAGCACCTCGTCAACTACGTGCAGGATCTCGGGTTTACCCACGTTGAACTCATGCCCGTGATGGACCACCCCTACCCTCCATCGTGGGGCTATCACGTCACGAGTTACTACGCGCCCAACTCCCGATTCGGCGACCCCGACGGCTTCCGCTATCTCGTGGACACGTTGCACCAGAACGGAATTGGCGTCATCCTCGACTGGGTCCCGGGACACTTCGCAACCGACCCATGGGCATTGGCCCGATTCGACGGGACACCGCTATACGAGCACCCAGACCCGCGCCGCGGATGGCACCCCGAATGGGGCTCCTACATCTTCGACTTCGGTCGACCCCACGTCCGCAACTTCCTGGTCGCGAACGCGCTCTACTGGATGGAAGAGTTCCACATCGACGGGCTGCGCATCGACGGCGTCGCCTCAATGCTCTATCTGGACTACGCCCGCGAGGGCGGCGAGTGGTTGCCCAACCAACACGGCGGCAAGGAAAACCTGGAGGCTGTTCAACTGCTCCAGGAGACGAATGCGACGGCATACAAACGCATTCCGGGCATCGTGACCATCGCCGAAGAGTCCACCTCATGGCCCGGCGTCACCTCGCCGACCAGCGAGGGCGGACTCGGATTCGGCATGAAATGGAACATGGGCTGGATGCACGACTCCCTCGACTACCTGGCCGAGGAGCCCATCAACCGTCAGTGGCACCACCACAAGGTGACCTTCGGTCTGACGTACGCCTTCAGTGAGAAGTTTGTTCTGCCGATCAGTCACGACGAGGTCGTCCATGGCAAGGGCTCACTGTTGCGCAAGATGCCGGGCAATCGGTGGCAGCAGTTGGCCAACCTGCGCGCCTACCTTGGTTTCATGTGGAGCCACCCCGGCAAACAACTGCTCTTCATGGGCTGTGAGTTCGGCCAGGAGGCCGAGTGGGCAGACGGTCGCAGTCTCGACTGGTGGTTGCTGGATCAGCCAGCGCACTGGGGTGTCCATGCCTTGACCAAGGACCTCAACCGTATCTACCGCGAGCACCCTGCGCTCTGGGAACTCGACCACTCATCAGAGGGTTTCACCTGGCTGGATGCCGATGATGCGGCTGGCAATACCTACGCATTCGTGCGTCAAGCCAGTGGTGAGGATGCCGACGCGATCGTCGCGGTGGTGAACCTCAGCGGGTCAGAGCGGGCAGACCTCCCGATCGGGTTCCCGCGCGCCGGCCGATGGGTCGAGGTACTCAACACTGACGCCGAGCATTACGGCGGAAGTGGTGTGGGCAACCTCGGCGCTGTCGAGGCGACCGCCCAGGAGCACCAGGGCCAGCCTGCCGCTGCAACGGTCACCGTGGGTCCGCTCTCCACGGTGTGGTTCGCCTGGGGCGGCGAGCCGATCGAAGATACTGCCGCCACTAAGGAGGCTCAGCTATGACTCAGACCCGAGCGGGCCAGGTCGCACAACCGCGCGACCTCGTCGACGTCGCGGCACTCGTGACGGCGTACTACACCACCCAGCCCGACCCAGAGAACATCGACCAGCAGGTCGCGTTTGGCACGTCGGGGCATCGCGGGTCGTCGTTCAAGTCCTCGTTTAATGAACTCCATATCCTGGCCACAACCCAGGCCATCGTTGACTACCGCCGGGAGCAGGGCTTCGATGGGCCGCTCTTCATCGGTCGCGACACCCATGGGTTGTCTGAACCTGCCTGGGCTTCTGCTCTGGAAGTGTTGATCGCGAACGAAGTCACGGTGCTCGTTGACGACCGTGACGGTTACACCCCGACGCCCGCGGTTTCGCACGCAATCCTTCGTGCAAATCTTGGAAAAGACCTGTCCCAAAGGGGAATTGGCCTGGCCGATGGAATTGTGGTGACTCCTTCTCACAACCCACCGGCCGATGGTGGATTCAAGTACAACCCGCCGCACGGTGGCCCCGCCGACACCGACGCGACGTCAGTCATTGCCGCGCGAGCCAACGACTACCTACGCGCCAATCTGGACGGTGTGCAACGCATCCCATACTCCCGTGCGCGCGCCGCGGCTCAGTCATACGACTTCATGGGCACCTATGTCGACGACCTTCCACAGGTCTTGGACCTAGCCAAAATCAAAGATGCGGGCATCCGCATCGGTGCGGACCCCCTGGGTGGAGCGGCGGTGGCGTACTGGGGCGAGATCGCGGACCGACACGGCCTGGATCTCACCGTCGTCAATCCACTGGTCGACGCGACCTGGCGATTCATGACGCTCGACTGGGACGAGAAGATCCGGATGGATTGTTCTTCACCGTCGGCAATGGCTTCCCTCATAGCTCAAAAGGACCAGTTCCAGATCGCGACTGGCAACGACGCCGACTCCGATCGACACGGCATCGTCACGCCAGATGGCGGCCTGATGAACCCCAATCACTATCTGGCTGTTGCCATCCAGTACCTCTACGGCGGCGCGCGGCCCGGTTGGCAGTCCGGGCGAATCGGCAAGACCCTGGTGTCCTCCTCCATGATCAACCGCGTGGCGGCTGATCTTGGCAAGGAACTGTGGGAGGTGCCCGTGGGCTTCAAGTGGTTCGTGCCTGGTCTACTCGACGGGTCGGTTGGCTTCGGTGGTGAGGAGTCGGCTGGCGCCTCGTTCCTGCGCCACGACGGCAGCGTCTGGACGACCGACAAGGACGGCATCATCCTCGCGCTGCTCGCGTCCGAGATCCTTGCGGCGACGGGCAAGAGCCCGAGCGAGCACTACGCCGACTTGGTTGCCGCGCACGGTGACCCGGCGTACGCCCGCGTGGACGCTCCGGCCAATCGCGACCAGAAGGCCAAGCTGAAGAACCTCTCCCCCAGCGATGTCACTGCCGAATCCCTTGCGGGAGAATCGATTACGGCTAAGTTGACTGAGGCTCCTGGCAACGGCGCCAGCGTTGGCGGGCTCAAGGTGACCACCGAAAGCGCGTGGTTCGCTGCGCGCCCGTCCGGCACCGAGGACGTCTACAAGATCTATGCCGAGTCGTTCCGCGGACCAGACCACCTTGCGCAGGTGCAGGCCGAGGCACGTGAGGTCGTCAGTGCCGCCTTGGCCGGCTGAGCCGCACCTCTCGACTGAGGGCGCCGCTGACAGGAGGGCGAAAATCTCATGACCGATGAACCGCACCCGCCCGCCCTCCTTCTCTTCGGACTGTCGCTCTTGTTCACCCTGCTTGGCCCTGTCGTGTCGATCGGAATCTACGCCGGGTGCTGGACGCTGGCCGACCCGGACACCTGCGAGTCCACCTCGCTACTCAGCCTCTACCTCTCGTTCGGAGCGCCAGTTCCGCTGGCGATCACAGGCATGGTCTGGTCGGCGCGCCGGCTGGCAGTAGGGACACCCCACCCGCTCCGCCCCATGACATACGCGGGGTCAGCGGTCGGTGTAGTCGCGTTCGGCGTGCTCATACTCTGGGCTCTCGCCTCCGGATCGTGAGCCAATCTCGCCATCTGAGGTGGCAGTTCGCCGCGGCGCCGACATATCGACTGGCAGTTCGCTCACCTCTCGAAGAGGAACCCGCGGAATTCCGGGATTCCGGCACCAGTCGTCAAATGAACTGCCAGTCCACATGGCGCCCCAGCCGCGGGTCAGCCGAGTTTGCTCGCCTCGTCCTTTGCCCAGAGTCCAGTGAGGCCACGGAAATGCGCCAAGAAGCGCTCGTGCTCATGGGCGGGGTAGGTCGCGCGGACCGTCTCGACCAAGAGCCGGTCGAAGTCATCCGAGGTCACCCAGTCCAGGACCAGCTCGGGCACGTGCGACAACGAGTTTTCGCAGAACTCCCAGTACTTCTCCGTCTCGAAGTGCTCATCGGCCAGCTTCTGGTAGGCGCCCAACTTGTCGCCGTAATCGAGTGACTCGTTATCGGCGATCGAGAACCAGGCGTCGGGGTCGACCTGCGTCTTCGCCTTGCGGTCGTGCACGACGCAGAACGCCGACCACCGCAGCAACGCTGTCATCGCCCACGGGAAGTAATAGTGCAATGAGGTCAGCGCGACATCGGGACAGGCGTTGGCGTAGTCGATCGGATAGACGACGCCGTCCTTGATTAACATCTCGCAGGAGTTGAACTCCCACCGGAAGAACGCATTGACGGTCTGGGCGATCGTCACGCACTCCTGGCCGACCTCGGGGCTGAGGAAGTCGTAGGCCACGGCATAGCGGTTGTGCATGGGCTCATCGGGCTGAAACTTCATCGTCATGGTCTCGGGACCGATGGTGAGCGAGCGCGCGAAGACCTCATAGCCCGGCACCGCCTGCTGCAGGTGCATCAACATCTCGCCGGACTCGTCATACGAGCGGTGCAAGTCATCGCGGTTCTTGACCTGCGAAACCCCGCGCCAGCCACCGCCGTCGAAAGGCTTCATAAACATCGGGTACCCCAGCGGCTCCGCGATCTCTTCAAGGTTGAAGTCGCGGTTGTATTTCGCTGAGGTGTAGGCCCACCTGACGTTGTCGACCGGGTTCTTGTACGGCACCAGCACGGTCTCAGGAACGTTCATGCCCAGGCGCATCAGTGCGCAGTAGGCCGAGTGTTTTTCCATTGACTGGAATGTGAAGGGGCTGTTGAGCAGGTAGACGTCATCCATGAGCGAGGCCTTCTTGAGCCACTCACGCGGGTGGTAGTACCAGTGCGCGAGCCGATCAATCACCAGCTGATGGCGCGTCTTGTCCCGTAGGTTGAACGGCTCGATCGTCAGCCGCTCCGTCGTCAGCTCATGGACAGTGCCGTCAGCCGCTGTGATGGGGCCGACGCGGCGTACGAGCTCCTCAAGGGCCCGCGGCCAGTCTTCTTCGGCGCCCAATAGGAGTCCGATCAGGTGCTCATTCATTCTTGCTCCTTCTCAGCAGATCGTCGCGGTTCAGCAAAACCGCGGGAGGTGGTGCGCCATTTGCTTGCGCCACCACGGCCAGTCGTGGGCAACATCGTGTCCCCACAGGTCGAGTTCGACCGGAATTCCCTTGTCGTGCAGGAGTTCTGCGAATGCTTGGCTGGAAGGGAGCGCCTTGGTGGGCTCCACCTCGAAGGGTCCCTGCCCCACGGTGAGAAGGATGGAGGCGTGCTGCCTCAACCAGTCCAGATGCTCCCCATGCATCCCCGCGACATAGCTCATCGGGTTGGCGAAGTAGGTCGCGTCACCGAACTCACCGTGGCCGTGCCATGAGGTCACGTCGTAGGACCCGGACATGCCGATCGCCAGGGGCGCAACGTGCGCATGGGTCAAGGTGAAATGCACTGCGTGGTAAGCCCCTAGCGACACCCCCAGGGTCATCAGTTTCAACCCAGCTCCGCCGGTCTGAGCACCGATCCAGGGCAGGACGGCCTGCTCAAGCCATGCGGTGTAGTGCTGATGGCGCCTCGCGCGCTCTTCGGTGGGTGCGGCGTTATCCGACCAAGAGAACGCGTCCGCTGAATCCACACAGAAAAAGCTCACGCGCCCGGCGTCGACCAAGTCCTGGACGGCTTCCACCATGCCGTTGCTTGCGAAGTCCTGTGCGCTGCCCGCCTCGCTGGGAAAGACCAAGACGGGTCGCCCCCAGTGCCCGTACCGGATGACGCCCAAGGTGCTGTCGGTTCCAGGCACCTGGAGATCGACGCGTTGCTGTTCACTCACGGTCCTCATCCTGTCTTACGACGGGCCCCAACGGGCGCTTTTCGTCACCAGGTCTCAGCCAACAGATTCGACCAGATCGGATCAAGGGCGCTGCGCCAAGAGGGATAGTCGTGCCCGCCGCCGACGGCCCGCCAATCGACGCGCAGTCCTTGGCTCCGCAGCGCGGCCTGCACCGCCTTGTTGTTCTCAAAGTTGCCCTCGCGCCGACTGCACGTCATCGCCACCCGCAGGTCGGTACGCGCCCGTCGCCGCTCCCCGGCCTTGATGGCATCGGCGTGCCGCACCACTCGGTCGAACCACCGCCATTCGACTTCTGGGCCTTGGCGCCAAAAAAACGAACCTGATTGCGACAGAACGGCGCCCACGTCGGGGCGGCGCAACGCGACCAGCATCGAGGTCAGGCCACCGAGGCTGGCCCCCATGAAGGCCAACGGCCGTTCGATGGCATAACGGTCGCGCAGAGCATCCACCGCACGATCGACCGATCGCAGGTAGAGCGGCGAGCCCGAATACCACTGCATGCGATGCACCGGACTGGCGAGAACGAGCCGAAATGGGGGCAACGAACCATCCTTGATGTGGGCACCTGCCCACTGCAGCACGTTCGCCTGCTCTACGTAAGCCGATCCGTCGTGGCACCACAGCAGCGGCGCTGGCGTCTGTGCGCGCAGGCCCTTGGGGGCCCACACCTCGACTGGGAGCGGGTGGGTCAGAGCGCTCGGTAATTGCAGCGGCGTGCGCCGACCAGAAACAGCCGGTGCGGTCAGCCAAGACGGCGATCGTCCTGACACTTGTGCTGGCCGGCCTTAGTACAGCGCCGACATCAACGCGGTACGCGCCTTGCGTACCCTCTCGTCACTCGCCCCGACAATCTCGAACAAGCCCAAGAGGTGTTCGCGCGCCTGCGTTCGCTCGTCGCCGGCGGTGAGTTTGACGGTGTCGATGAGGCGCCCGAAGGCATCCTCGACGTGGCCGCCCACGAGGTCCAGGTCGGCCACCTGCGTCGCCAGGGTCACGTCTGAGGGGTTTGCCGCAGCTCCGGCGCGCACCTCGGTGGCGTCCAGGCCCTGCGTCCGCTGGTAGAGCACGGCCTGACCGCGTCCGTAATGCGCTTCGAGGTCGTTCGGGTTCTCAGCCAGCGCCTGGTCATAGGCGCTGATCGCCCCATCAAAGTCGCCTTTCTCGAAGGCTTCGTACGCGGCGTCGTGGTGCGGTGACGGGGCTTCTTCTTCGTCGCCTTCAGCTGCGTCGTCGACACCGTCGGCGGCATCGTGATCGCCGGGTACGCGGCCCGCAAGACCGTTGGCCACCGACACCTTGAGGATTTCTTCAATGATCTGCTTGGCCGCGGCTGCATCCTGCAGTGGCGGCAACGGCATCGGCTGCCCCTGCAGGAAGGCGACCGTCGTCACCATGCTTCCCGCAGGCAACTGACCGCCTTGGGCCAACTGCTGGCCGAGCTGTTGGAAGGCTTGGGCCACTTCAGGAACCTGGTCGATATCGACCACACCAAGTTGAACCCGCCCTGCCTGAGCCCGCACCACGGCCGCCAACTCATCGGCTGGCGCCTTAGACGCTGGCTGTGATCCGGCGAAGAGGGTGATGATCACCGGGAAGCGCATCGAGGCGTTGACCAGGTCGCTGAAGGCCTGCGCGTCGGGCACGTCGACGACAAGGCCGCTACCAGAACCCGATGCACCACCGGAGGCAGGCGGAGCGCCGCCAACTCCCGCAGCACCGCCCGCGGGAGCTCCTGCTGCGCCGCCGTGGGCGGGACGCTTGGAAAGTCCGGACAGGTCGACCGCGCCGCGCAGGGCCGCGGAATTAATGGGCTGGTCACTCATGGCTACATTCTGTCCGATGCGCTCTGGTGTTCCCACCCCGGCTGCCCACGACCGACGCCCAGCGCCAGCGCGGTCGGTCGAATCAGAAGCGCGCGGGCTCGCGGTATTCGCCCCACACGTCACGGAAGGCGTCGCAAATCTCGCCCAGCGTCGCCTCGGCGCGTACGGCATCCATCATCGGCTCGATGAGATTGCCCTCGCCGCGGGCGACCTGCTGCATGGTTGCCAGCGCCGCCGTCACGGTGGCATCGTCGCGACCGGCCTTGCGCTCTGCCAACTCGCGCACCTGCTCGCGCTCGATCTCGTGGCTGACGCGCAGGATCTCAAGTTCGTGGGCGAGTGACTCGGTGTGGCAGTTGACGCCGACGACCTTCTTGTCGCCCTTCTCCAGCGCTGTTTGGTACTGGAAGGCCGCCTCCGCGATTTCCGACATGAACCAGCCATCCTCGATGCCCCGCAGGAGACCCGCGGTGATGGGCCACTGCGCGACATTGGCTTCGCCAGCGGACTCCTGCACGGCCGCTGCGACCGCACTGTGATCGGAAGCGCTGAGCGTTGATCCGCCGAGTTGAAGCACCTTGTCGAAGATGGCGTAGGCCTCGGCCTCGATCTTGTCGGTCAGGGCTTCGACGTACCAACTGCCGCCAAGAGGGTCGGCCACATTGATGACGCCGGTCTCCTCCATCAAGACTTGCTGGGTACGCAAAGCGACTTCGGCCGACTGATCGGTCGGCAGCGCGAGCGTCTCATCCAGGGCGTTGGTGTGGAGCGAGTTGGTGCCGCCGAGTACGGCAGCGAGCGCCTCAACAGCGGTACGCACCACGTTGTTCATGGGCTGCTGAGCGGTCAGCGAGACGCCCGCCGTCTGAGTGTGGAAGCGCAACCACTGCGACTTCTCCTTCTTCGCGCCATAGACGTCACGCATCCAGCGGGCCCAGATGCGGCGCGCTGCCCGGAACTTCGCGATCTCTTCGAAGAAGTCGAGGTGGGAGTCGAAGAAGAACGACAGACCAGGTGCGAAGTCGTCGATATCCATACCGCGCGAGAGGCCCAGCTCGACGTATCCGAAGCCATCGGCAAGGGTGAACGCGAGCTCCTGTGCGGCGGTCGAGCCCGCCTCGCGAATGTGGTAGCCGGAGACCGACAGCGGCTTGTAATCAGGGATCTTGGCGGAGGTGTACTCCATCAGGTCGCCGATCAAGCGCAGGTGCGGCTCGGGCGGGAAAAGCCATTCTTTCTGCGCGATGTATTCCTTGAAGATGTCGGTCTGCAGGGTGCCGTTGAGTTTGGTGAGGTCGGCGCCCTGTCGCTCGGCCGCCACGAGGTACATACAAAAAGCTGGGACCGCTGGGCCCGAGATGGTCATCGAGGTGGTGACGTCCTGCAGCGGGATGTCACTGAACAACACGTCCATGTCAGCCGCGGAATCGACTGCCACGCCGCAGTGTCCTACCTCGCCGAGTGCGAGACCGTCGTCGGAGTCGCGCCCCATCAAGGTCGGCATGTCGAAGGCGACCGACAAACCACCACCGCCACGCTCAAGAATCATCTTGTAGCGCGCATTGGTCTGCACGGCATTGCCAAAGCCGGCAAACTGCCGAATCGTCCAGGCGCGCCCTCGGTAACCAGTGGGGTAAAGGCCTCGGGTGTAAGGAAATTCGCCCGGCCACCCGATGCGCTCTGGCGCCTCACCATCGGTCGGGCCGTAGGCCGGCTCAACCTCCACGCCGGACAGCGTGCTGAAGTCAGCATCCCGCACGCGCCCAGCCTCCTGCGCCGCGGTGAAGCGCTGCTCCCAGCGCGAACGACCAGAGGACAGGACAGTCGGCGTGGTGGTCATGCCCACAGAATACTAGGACGTCCTAGTATCTGGCGAACCCACCGCGAGCCGTATCGAAACCCCACCCCACGCCGGTCGAGTAGGCGAGCGCCCCAGCGCGAGCCGTATCGAGACCCCACCCCACGCCGTATCGAAACCCCACCCCACGCCGGTCGAGTAGGCGAGCGCGTAGCGCGAGCCGTATCGAGACCCGCCCACGACCCCCACCCCACGCCGGTCGAGTAGGCGAGCGCCCAGCGCGAGCCGTATCGAGACCCGCCCACGACCCCCACCCCGCGGTGCACTCACGCAGCGGCAATGACGTGGAAGGCAGGCTCCTCGTATGGGTGAGCGCGGCGCAGTGCTGCGACGACGGCCTGGTCGCGGATCGCACGTGGCAGGACCAGTTCGCAGCGTTCCTCATCGACGGTCTCCAGGTCGCCGACCGAGCCGATCGTGGGGTTCGCGCCCGCCAGTGGACGGAACTGGCCGGTCCCCCGCGTTCGGCCACGTCAGTCCTCCCTAAAGTCGCCCTGCTCGGTGCGCACCGCGTGCAGCAGTTGAAACAGTTCGCGATGCTGATCCTGGTTCAGAGAACCCAAGCCGAAGTCGATGTCGTGCAGGGCTGCCGTGCACGTCTCCACTACCTCGTTCCCCGCCGGGGTGATCCGGGCCAGCGTGCCTCGACCGTCGCGTGGATTCGGGACCTGCTCGACGAGGCGCTGCGCGGCAAGGCGCCGCACGATGTTGGTGACACTGGTCGGGTGGATCATCAACCGCTCACCTACCTTGCTCATCGGCATCTCGCCACGGCGACTGAAACTCAACAACACCAACGCCTCGTACCGCGCAAAGGTGAGGTCGAATGGCGCGAGCGCGGCATCCAGGCGAGCCAGCAGAATCTGCTGGACCCGCATCACTGACGTGGCGGACGCCATCGCCGCGATCGGACTGTCAGCGCCGAACTGCTCCTCCCAAAGCTCGGCTGCACGCCGGATGGGATCAAACGGCAGGGTATGAGGCTCGGACACGGCGCCAACCTACCGCCGGACTGCGCACCCGGTCAGGAGCGGACCATCTGCAGGTCAGTAACCCCATGGTCGTCGTCCCACCTGGTCTCACCGTCAAGCTCGAAACCGTGCTTGCGATAAAACGCGATCGCCCGCTCGTTGCCCTGGAGCACCCACAGGTGCGCGGCGCGATCCCCGAGGGTTGCCGCGAGCAACTGCCCCGCGGCACCGGTGCCGTGGAACTTCGAATCGACGTTGAGCGCCCACAGTTCCAACGGAACCGGAGGGTCGTTGTCGCGAGACGGCGCGACGGTCGCGAAACCTGCCAGCATCCCCTCGGGGTGGACCGCCACCCGGGTCGATTTACCTGCCGCGTCGGCAAGCCCCTCGGCCTGCTCAACTGCCAGGCCACGCCAGCGCTCGGCTCGCACCGCGGGGTCTTGTCGGCGGAGGCTTTCGGCTGGCATGAGTCCTGCGTACGCCTCGCGCCAGACCTCGACGTGCAGAGCTCCGAGTTTGTCGGCGTCCTCGATCAGCAGGGGACGAATCGTGAACAGCGTGAATCCGGGAAATTCGTTGTCGGACATCGTGATTCAGGACTCGTGCAGATGCTGCTCGACCCGTTCGACCTTGGCGGTCAACTGGTCGGTCACACCAGGTCGAAGGTCGGCCTTGACGACGAGGCTGACCCGCGGTGATTTCTTGGCAACGGCGTCACAGGCAGCCTTGATGACAGGCATGCACTCGTCCCACTCCCCCTCAAGGGTGGTGAACATCGAGTCCAGTCGGTAAGGCACGCCGGATTCGCGGACGACCCTGATCGCGTCTGCGACAGCGGCACTGACTGAACCGTCCGGATCGTCGGTGGTGGCGGGCGCAACGGAGAAGGCGAACAACATGGGTTCACCGTATCGCTCGTGCTACGCGCCGCGCTCCAGATATTCATGCACCAGAGGTACGACCGCGGCGCCCTCGCCCGAAGCCGCGGCGACACGCTTCATGGATCCCGAGCGCACATCGCCGGCCACAAAAATCCCTGGCACTGAGGTCCCGAGCGCCACTGGGGGCATCTCTCCATCCCAGAACTCGGTTGGTACGTCCCGACCCGACACGATGAAGCCGTCCCGGTCCGCCGACACTGCCCCGTCCAGCCACTCCACGCACGGTGTGGCGCCCAGGAGAAGGAACAGGCCACCGGCCGCTACCTTCACGATCTCACCGGTCGGTCCCTTGAGTTTGAGCCATTCCAGGCGGGCACCCCCTCCGCCGTCGACGACCTCGGTCTGCGGACGGACCACGATGCGCGGATGAGCGTCGATCTCTCGGATCAAGTAGTCCGACATGGTCGAGGCCAGGCTTTCCCGCCGGATCAGAATCGATACCGACCGGGCAAAACGGGCCAGGTGAATCGCCGCCTGACCCGCCGAATTTCCACCACCCACGACGTAGACATCGGTGTTCGCACAGCTACGGGCGGCGGTCATCGCCGCGCCGTAATTCACGCCGACGCCGACGAGCTCTTCGATGGCAGGTACTCCCAGCCGTCGGTACGACACCCCCGTCGCGATGAGCACGGTTCGCGCCCGCAGGGACGTCCCACCCTCCAGGTCGATGCGATGCGGCTCCTCCTGCTGCCCAGCGACGAGCGCCGAAACCGGTTGTGCCGCAAAGAAACGCGCCCCAAAACGAATCGCCTGACTCCGTGCCCGCTGCGCCAACCGCATACCTGATATGCCTCGCGGGAAGCCCAAATAATTGCGAATCATCGAACTGGTGCCCGCCTGGCCACCAATGGCTTCGGCATCGATCACGACCGTGTTCAGTCCCTCGGATGCGCCATAGACCGCGGCCGCCAACCCGGCCGGACCCGCGCCGATCACCACCAGATCGATGAGCGCGTCGGGGTCGAGATCGGCTGGGTCGCCGAACATGAAGCGACCGACCTCTCGGACCGTCGGCCGCGACAAGACGCTTTTGCCGAAGGCTCCGACCAAAGGCATATCGGTGGGTATGCCAGCAGCCTGCGCCTCCTCGATCGTGCGCCGCCCGGTCGGGCTGGTGGACGTCACGACATTGGTAGGGGTCCCCATCCGGTCAAAGAAGTCCATGAGTGCGTGGGTGTGCGCGTCTCGCTCATCGAACACGACCCGCACGACGTCGACCGTCGGACCACCCGTCGTCCAGCCCCAGTCCGACAGCGACTCGGTTACGGCGGTGTGGAATTCCTCGTCGCGCACCCCGCGCGGGATGCCGATGGAGACATCGATGCGTCCTGCGGCGTACGCCTCCCGCACCGCGTCCCGGGTGACGACCCAGTCCTCCCAATGGATGAGCAGGAAGCGGCGTGCCGTCGGGATCAGCGCGTGGAGACAGTCGATCGTGACCAGACCCTGTGCGTCCGGAAGCGAACTCTCGACCGCGATCATCGCGACTGGGGCGCTGCGCGCGAGCAGGGTCTGCGCCAACGCCACCGCTGCCCCGAGGCCCTCAGCAACCTCGATGTCGTAATCGGACTGGTAGCGGCTGAGAAATTCGTGCTCCACCTGCTCCCGATGATCGGAGGTCACCAGCAGGATGGTGGGCTTTCCAGGTTTCACGCATCGGATGCTACGCGGCGTACCCGAGTCCGATACGAACGCCAGATCTACAGCGCCGCGATCACTCGATCCGCAGCGGCATAAGGATCTTGCTGGCCGGCGACCACCTCGGCAGCGAGGTCGTCCAGGGAGCGGCCGTGGCGTACCTCGCCCATGCGTGCTCGCACCTGACGGAGAGCGATCGCCTCAATCTCGCGGGAGGCGCGGTCGATGCGGCGCTGGTGCAGCACGCCGTGCTCGGTCATCCAGGCGAGGTGATTGTTCAGCCCCTCCATCAGGTCACCGGCGCCTTCACCCCGTTCGGCGATCGCCTTGATCACCGGTGGACGCCACAGGCCCGACTCGGTCCGGTCGCCGAGCGAAATCATCTGGCGAATTTCCCGGACCGTGATGTCGGCACCATCACGGTCGGCCTTGTTCACGACGAAAACGTCTCCCACTTCAAGGATTCCGGCTTTAGCAGCTTGAATGCCATCGCCCATTCCAGGTGCCAGGAGTACGACGGTGGTGTCGGCGAGCCCGGCCACCTCAACCTCGCTTTGACCGACGCCGACGGTCTCGACGATGACGACGTCACAGCCTGCCGCGTCTAGGACACGTAGGGCCTGTGGTGTCGACCAGGACAAGCCTCCGAGGTGCCCGCGGCTGGCCATCGATCGCATGTAGACCTCGCGGTCAAGGCTGTGCTCGACCAGCCGGATGCGGTCGCCGAGAAGTGCGCCGCCACTGAAGGGTGAGGTCGGGTCAACGGCCAGCACCCCCACACGTTTGCCCTCAGCGCGGAGGGCGCCGACCAGCATCGAGGTGGTCGTCGACTTGCCCACGCCGGGCGAACCGGTCAGTCCAATGATTCGTGCGTGTCCCGAGTGGGGGGCGAGCGCCGCCATGACCTCCCGCAACGAGGGGTCGGCGTTCTCCACCAGTGTGATGAGGCGCGCCACGGCACGCGCCGACCCTTCGCGGGCGTGAGCGACCAACGTGGGGACGTCGGCGCTGCGGCGGCTACGCACTCAGCTGGCCGAGGACAGCGAGCCGTCGCTCGAAAGCTCGGTGCGCTGCGGGACTCGAACGATCAGCGCGTCGCCCTGCCCGCCGCCACCACAGAGAGCAGCAGCGCCGACTCCGCCGCCGCGCCGCGCGAGTTCCAACGCCAGGTGCAAGTAGATTCGGGCGCCAGACATGCCAATCGGGTGGCCCACGGCGATGGCGCCGCCGTTGACGTTGACCTTGTCAGGGTCAAGACCCAACTGCTTCGTGGAAGCCAGACCGACGGCCGCGAATGCTTCGTTGATTTCCACCAGGTCGAGGTCGGTCGGTGCGATGCCTTCCTTTTCGCACGCCTTCGCAATCGCATTCGCCGGCTGCGCCTGCAGCGTCGAGTCAGGTCCCGCGACCACGCTGTGCGCGCCGATTTCGGCCAGCCACGTCACCCCGAGTTCTTGCGCCTTCGCTTTGCTCATGACGACCACCGCGGCGGCACCATCAGAAATCTGAGAGGCCGAACCAGCGGTAATGGTGCCGTCCTTGCTGAACGCGGGACGCAGCTTTGCGAGGGAGTCAGCGGTGGTGTCGGCGCGTACGCCCTCGTCGTCGCGGAACTCGACGGGGTCGCCCTTGCGCTGCGGGATCGAGACGGTGACAACCTCGTCGTCGAACAGGCCGTCCTTCCATGCCCTGGCCGCGAGCTGATGACTGCGGGCGGCAAACGCGTCCTGCTCTTCGCGGGTGAACTCCTGGCTGCCGCAGTTTGCCGACTCGGTGAGGTTGCCCATCGCCTGGTCGGTGAACGCGTCCCACAAGCCGTCGTAGGCCATGTGGTCGCGCATCTGGACGTCGCCATACTTGAAGCCCTCGCGGCTCTTCTCCAGCAGGTGCGGTGCCTGGCTCATCGACTCCTGGCCACCGGCCACAACGACGTCGTACTCTCCTGCGCGGATCGTCTGCGCGGCGAGCGCGATCGCGTCGACGCCTGACAGGCAGACCTTGTTGATCGTCAGGGCCGGAACATTCATCGGTATGCCACCCTTTTGGGCCGCTTGGCGCGCGGGGATTTGCCCGGCACCGGCGGTGAGGACCTGCCCCATGATCACGTAGTCGACCTGCTCGCCGGAGATTCCGGCCTTGTCCAGTGCGCCCTCGATGGCAAAGCCACCCAGGTCGGCTCCGGAGAATCCCTTCAGCGAGCCGAGCAGCCGACCCATGGGGGTTCGGGCTCCAGCAACAAGGACGGGGGTGCGGTCTGCGGACTCAGCCATGGCGTACGGCCTCCAACGGCAACGGTGGGTAGGACTGTCTCCATATTAGGCGGGTAACGCCGGTCGAGCTTGGCAGGTAACGCCGGTCGACCCTGGCAGGTAACGCCGGTCGAGCTTGGCACGTTGCGCCGGTCGAGCTTGTCGAGACCTCCGCCCATCACCGGTAGGACCCCCGCGGCGGACGTCGCTCCCGCGCTTTCCAACATGGCGTATGCCAGTGCCGCCGATCGGTGACATCGCCCAATCCATCATCGGGCCAGACCACCTCGTGCGGGACGGCGCTGGTGAGGTCGCCTTGGCACCCGGGGCAGACGTAGGTCCGCCCAGCGTTGTTCCCGCGGACCGAGCGCACTTGATAGGTGCGTCCGGCGTAGGACTCGGTGCGCACGCCGCCGCCCATGATCTTGGAGACGTCCCCGCGGGGCTCGTCTCGGCGACTACGGTTGCGGCGCGGCATGACTCAGCCGCGGAACGGCCGCCCGGCCGCAGCGTGCTCGACCAGCAAGGGGGACGGGTGCAGGGCGGGTTCGCCGGTCTCGGCTGCCATCGCCCGCAGCCCCTCCAGCACCCGATCGGCGCCTAGGTCATCGATGATCTGCAGTGGGCCGCGCGGATATCCGCAGCCTGCGGTCATGGCCGTGTCGATGTCTTCTGCGCTGGCGTAGCCAGAATCGAGCATCTTCACCGCGTCATTGAGGTGCGGCAACAACAACGCGTCGCGTACGCGCCCCGCACGGTCGCGCCCGACCACCGGTGTCACCTCGGCGGCGAGCAAACTGGCGCGGGCACGATCGATCGTGGCCTGATCAGCTGCGGCGGTGCGTACGACCTCCGCCAGACGTCCGTTGTCCCCGCCCTGGTGCAACTCGACGGTGACACCGTCGCCGCTCAGGGCCGTCGCGAGCGCCTCGACCGAGTCCGCAGTCACGACGTCGCCTGCGGGCGAGCCGTCGTCGGCCTGCTCGCCGTAGTCGTAGAAACCCTGCCCCGTCTTACGACCCAGACGCCCGGCGGCAACCATCTGCTCCAGCAGCGCGGGCGGAGCCGCGGACGGGTCGTGGGTCGCGTTGTAGAGCACGCCGCAGACCTCCTTGGCGACGTCGAGCCCGATGAGGTCGCAGAGCGTCAGCGGTCCCATCGGCAGCCCGATCCCCACTCGGCCTGCAGCGTCGAGGTCTTCGCGGGTGACGTGACCCGTTTCGTAGGTCCGGATGGCGCGAGCGAGGTAGGTGATGAGCAAGGCGTTGGCGACGAATCCCGCGCGGTCCCCCACGACGACCGGCTTCTTGCCCATCTGGGTCGCCAGATCGCGCACGCTGGTCACCACGTCGTCGTCGGTCAGGATCGTGGTGATGACCTCGACCAGCTTGAGCACCGGCGCCGGGTTGAAGAAGTGCATTCCGACTACCCGGTGCGGGTGCTTGGTGCCGGCCGCGATCTCGGTCAACGACAGGCTCGAGGTGTTGGACGCCAGGATCGCCTGATCCGACACGATGCCGTCGAGCGTCCCGAAGATCTCGCGTTTGATGTCAAGCCGCTCGGGCACTGCTTCGACCACCAGATCGGCTGCGGCGAGGTCACGCAGTTCGGCGGTGAACGTCACGCGCCCCAGTAGTTCAGCCTGATCGGCCTCGGTCATCCGCCCGCGCTGGACCTGCTTGCCCGTCGACTTCTCCAAGAAACCGCGCCCTCGCTCGGCCAGTTCGGTGGTCCCGTCGACTGCGACAACCGCCAAGCCCGCCTTGGCGAAAACTTCGACGATGCCAGCGCCCATGGTGCCAAGACCGATGACGCCGACCTGCTCGATGGTGCGTGTGTTCTCCGTCATGCCACGAGCGTACCTAAGCGGTCGCTTAGTCGCCCTCCCCTCCCGCCCTAACTGCGTTAGGTGCCCTTGACCGGGAAAATTTCGCGTCAGGGGCACCTAACTCGGTTACGGCGCGGGGCGGTACGTTGACGGCGTGCGTGTCGTCATTGCCCGGTGCTCGGTTGACTACGACGGTCGACTCACCGCCCACCTGCCCCTCGCGACTCGGCTGCTCATGGTCAAGGCCGATGGATCGGTTCTAGTCCACAGCGATGGTGGGTCATACAAACCACTCAACTGGATGGCACCACCCTGCGCGATGGCCGAGGTCGAGCCGACCGAGGAGGAAGCCGCCGAGGGGGTACGCACCGCCTGGCAGGTCCAGCACGCCAAGTCCGAGGACCGCCTCCGCGTCCTCATCCACGAAGTGCTCCACGACAGTAGCCACGATCTGGGGGTCGACCCCGGCCTGGTGAAGGACGGTGTCGAGGCCCAACTGCAGGCCCTCCTCGCGGAGCACATTCAGACGCTTGGCGACGGCTGGACCTTGGTGCGGCGCGAATACATGACCGCGATCGGCCCGGTCGACATCGTCTGCAAGGACGCCACCGGAAGCACGGTCGCTGTGGAAATTAAACGCCGTGGCGACATCGACGGCGTTGAGCAACTGACGCGCTATCTCGAGTTGCTGAATCGCGACTCGCACCTGGCGCCGGTCGCGGGCATCTTCGCCGCGCAGCAGATCAAGCCGCAGGCTCGAGTCCTGGCCGAAGACCGCGGCATCCGCTGCGTGACACTCGACTACGACGAGCTCAAGGGCAGGGACGACCGCGAGACCCGCCTGTTCTGAGTGTCGCCCGCGGTGCGACCACCTGGCGCATGAAGTCGGCTTCCCGCAGGCGCAGTCCCAACACCGGAATCCGCAGCACCATGTCGCCAGTCATTGTGACGGCGTTGGCACGAAGAGCATCCTCGACCACAGCCAGCCCAGCGAAGTGCTGAGCGCCGTCGATCTCCACGGTCAGACCGGGCCAGCGGATGTCGCGATAGATCCGACCGCGAGGGCCTTGAAGGACGGCTTGGTGCTCTGGCTCCGGGAGTCCGTACGTCCGACACAGGCGGGCGAAGTCGAGCTCACCGAGGGCGTGCGCACCGTCGCAGACGTCCTCCACGATCGTCGTAATAAATCGGTGATCGGGCGCCCACCGCACCTCGTTCCAGGCCATCAGCAACCGGGAGGCATCCACGAGTCGTTGTTGGACGACCATGGCCAGCAAGGTCGCTGCTTGTGGGCGCGAGCGGGCACGCAACGCCGCTCGCACCGTGGCCGGAACCACAGGGCTGCGCGGTATGCCAACCGGCTGCGGCTGCTCCAGGCCACGCACGCGGCATATCCGAATCCCCGGATGACCTTTCGCGCTCATCCCGTGCGGCACGGCGAGTTCGACGGCGTCGCACTGCCAGCCGGTCAGACCCGATGCCACCAAGGCGGTCGCCCCGTCGAGCCGTGCGTGCTTGCCCACCTCGAAGATCGCCGACCAACGCATGGCAGCCGGCAGGTCTGTGACTGAGACGGCAACCGTGTGGCGCCCCCACGTCTCCCACCGACCAGCGGCGGCTTCGGCCCGCACAGCGTGCCGGTCGATCCCTCGGCCGCGCAGTTGGGCCCGGCTGACCACACCTGCCTGCTGGTCGAGCAGGTCGGAGATGCAATCGGCTCGCTGCTGATACATCCGCACGCCCCGAGCGTGCATGCTCGTCACCCCACAGTCAGCCTCCGACCCGGTGGATGTGGACAACCGGGACCCTGTGCTCACGCATGTGGATGACGTGCAGGTGGTGGTGCAATCGCGCTCCATGGACCGCGTCTGCACCACCACCTGCGATCACGGCACAATCAGCGCATGCCTACTGCAGTCGCCGCACCCAACGCCCTTGCTGCTCAGGCTGGCGTCGACGTCGTGGCCCGTGGCGGCACTGCCGTCGACGCGGCGCTCGCGGCGATGTCGGTCACCTTCGTCAGCGAGCCGGGCATCGTCAGCGCCATGGGCGGCGCTTTCATCACTATCTGGCCGGCTGAGGGCGATCCCATCGTCATCGATGGCAACGCCGAGATGCCCGGTCGCGGTCTGGCACCGGAACGATTCGGTCAGGGCATCGAACAGGTCTGGTTGAACTATGCCGGTGGCATGAACATCCAGGCGGGCGCCGGATCCGTCGCAACGCCAGGCGCATTCGCGGCAATGGAGACGGCACATTCCCTGTACGGCCGCGCGGCTTGGGCAGACGTTCTGACGTCGGCGATCGACGTCGCCGAGCACGGCTGGCAGATCGGCTCGGCTGCGGGTTCCTACCTGCAGCTCGTGGGCGATGGTTTGTTCACCTTCGATGACGAGTCACGCCGCAACCTGACCCGCGATGGTGTCCCGCTCGGACCGGGCGACTCGTTGTCGAGCGCCGAGCTCGCGGACGCGCTGCGCCAGATTGCCGACGAAGGCAGTGCGGCGCTCTACCGAGGAGACCTCGGGCACCGCATCGCCGACCACATCCAACAGCTCGGGGGCCTGCTCACCCGAACCGACCTGGCGGCGTACGCACCGCTCGTCCGCCCGGCCACCCTCACCCGTATCGGAGACTGGCAGGTCGCCACCAACCCGCCCCCGTCCATCGGCGGCCCAGTGCTCGCCACCATGCTTGGCCTCCTCGACGGCACTGACGCCTCGCCGCAAACTCTCGCAGAGGTCCAGCGCCGAGTGTTGACCTATCGACGCGATCAACTCGATCAAGCGACTGACCTCGAGGGCGCTGGCGCCGAGTTGTTGCAGTCACTCGACGCCCTACGCCTGAACCGAATCCCGCAGAGCCCCAACACCGCTCACGTGTCGGCAGTCGATTCCGAGGGGACAGCCTGCGCGATGACGGCCTCAGCTGGCTACTCCTCGGGCGTGATGGTGCCCGGGACGGGACTCCTGCTCAACAACTCTCTGGGCGAGCCCGAACTCAACCGTCACGGCTTGCACGCTTTGCCCCCGGGGAGCCGTCTGGCTTCGAACATGGCACCCGCTGCCGCCCGCCACGACGACGGCGCCCGATTGGCGATCGGCAGCCCTGGGGCGGACCGCATCACGACCGCGCTGCAGCAAACGTTGGCTCACCTGTTCGTCCGCGGGATCGGCCTCCAGGAAGCCATTGACCATCCGCGCCTGCACCTGCGGGTTCTCGATGACGACGACGTCGTCGTTGAGTACGAACCCCACGCTGATATCGAGTCGGCCATCGAAACGCTGGGGTGGCCAAGCAACAGCCACGAGCCGGTCGCGATGTATTTCGGCGGGGTCGGAGCCGCCATGGTGGGCGCTGAAGGCGATCTCACCGCGGCCGGCGACCCACGCCGAGCCGCCGCAACGGCCGTCGGGTAAACCCGTCGACCTTGGGCAGTGCCGTTAGACCAACGCAAGTTCGTCGTGCGGCTGCGGCAACGTTTCGATGACACGATGCAGGCGCGTTCGCCGCAGGAGCCGGTGCAATCGAGGCGATGCATCGGCGATGATGACCCGCCGTCCGCTACGCCCCGCCCGCCGATGGGCCTCGATAATCAGCCCTAGGCCGGTTGAGTCGACCACTTCGGCGTCGGCGAGATGGAGGACGACGTCACCGGAACCCGCGTCAATGGTCAGGTTGAGAAGGTCGCGCATGTCGGCGGCCGCGGCCACCCCCAACGATCCCGTCACGGTGATGATGTCACCCCGCGTGGATGCCTCGACTGTCGCAGTCGCTGCCCTATTCAACACGATCAAACCCCCGAGGTTGGTGTTGTGTATGACCATTACGCCACACCCCACCCGTCACACGCAGGAGGTTGGCATCACGATCGGGTGACGTCTGAGACGATGCGCCACATGGTCAACCTCACCCGCATCTACACCCGCACCGGCGATCAGGGCACCACCGCCCTGGGCGACTTCAGCCGTACCAGCAAGAACGACCCGCGCCTCATCGCCTACGCCGACACCGATGAAGCGAACAGCGCCATCGGGATTGCCCTGGCGTGTGGCGAACTGGAGGACGACGTACGCACGCTGCTCATCAGGGTGCAGAACGACCTGTTTGATGTCGGTGCCGACCTGTGCACGCCACTGGTGGCCGATCCGGAATACCCTCCGCTGCGCGTTCAGGCGCCGTGGATCGACGCCTTGGAGGAGGCGTGTGATCGCTACAACGAGGACCTGGAGAAGATGCGTTCGTTCATCCTCCCGGGTGGTACGCCCGCCTCGGCCCATCTGCACCTCGCGCGCACCATCACCCGCCGCGCTGAGCGGTCAGCCTGGGCGGCACTGCAGGAGTATGGCCAGGCGGAAGCGCCAGCGGGAAGCGAACGCGGGACGGGCGGGGTGAACCCGCTGACGGCGACATACCTCAACCGCCTTTCCGACCTGCTGTTCATCCTTGCCCGCGTGGCCAACATCGCTCAAGGTGGCGACGTCGCCTGGGTGCCTGGCGGCGAACGCGCTTAGCGGTTCAAGCGATGGGGTTGGCGTTGAGCCCGGGCGGCGCCGACTCCGACCACGACCGCACTGCGGTGTAGGCGGAGCGACCGACGACGATGTCCGTTGATTGCGCGCCCTGCTCAAACGCCACCAGCACCGGGTCACCCATCCCTGTCGGGCGGTGGGGTGGTTCGGTCGGGGCACCGAGCACGAGTTGACCTCGTTGCCACTCGTGGGTGGGGCGTAACCGCACGCCAAATAAGGGAAACCAGGAGATGGTCGTGACGCCTACGCTGGCCATCCCGGCGTGCCAGGATCCGTCCCGGTTGACGCTCATCAACACCATTGGGCCGCTGCGAGCGATATGCCGTCGCCGCATCACCAAGATGCCGAGCGCGAGGGCCACACACAGCAAGAGGCCGCCCAGAATCTCTCCTGTGACGACCAGCTCACCCACCGTCAGAAAACCGCGTCAGGCGTTTGAGTCGGAGATGGTCTCCGACACGATGCGCACGACATCGTGGTCGACGGACAGGAACCCACCGTCGACGTGAACGGTGCGCTCCGCACCATCGACGGGCTGGACGCGCACGTCACTGTCGGCGAGCACCGACAGCATCGGCTCGTGGCCGGGGAGCACCCCGAGTTCGCCATCGAGCGTACGTGCCGACACGCTGCTGGCCGGGCCTTCCCAGACCACACGGTCTGCGGCAACGACCTCGACGGTCAACTGGCTCACGGGATCCTCCGGAAACTACGTGGATGGTTCGCTCATCGTACCGGCTGGCGCGCGTGGGTCGGGCACCGCCTTAGTCCACCGGTTGATCATGCACATGAGGTGGTAGACCCCGATTGCCGCAACCGTCCCTAGCGCGATGCCGGAGAAGGTGAGATCGCCTGCAGTCCAAGTGAAATCGGCGATGCCGATGATCAGTGCGATCGCTCCAGTCATGAGGTTGATCGGGTTGCCGAGGTCGACCTTATTTTCGATCCAGATGCGGGCGCCAAGCAGCCCGATCATGCCGTACAACACGGTCGCCGCTCCCCCGAGCACACCCGGCGGTACGGTCGCGATCGCGGCACCGAACTTCGGTGAGAAAGACAACAACAGCGCCACCAGGGCCGCCACCCAGTACGCCGCCGTCGAGTAGACCTTGGTGGCAGCCATCACGCCGATGTTCTCGGCGTAGGTCGTGGTGCCGGATCCGCCACCCGCGCCAGCGAGAGTGGTCGCCAGGCCGTCGGCGATGAGTGCCCGGCCCGACACCGGGTCCAAGTCCTCTCCCGTCATTTGGGCGACCGACTTCACGTGGCCGATGTTTTCTGCCACGAGGACGAGGATGACCGGCACGAACAGCCCGAGGGTGCTCAGGTGGAAGCTCGGCGCAGTGAACTCCGGAAAACCGATCCACCCAACCCGCTCTAGGGCAGCGAAGTCGACCTCACCGCGAACGCAGGCGAGGGCGTACCCCACGACAACGCCCACCAGAATTCCCAGGCGCCCAAGGAGACCTTTGGCCAGTACGGTCACCAGCACGATCACGGCGAGCGTCACAATCGCTGTGACGGGCGCCTTAACCACGTTGTCCTTGGCGCTCGGTGCCAGGTTGAGCCCGATGAGCGCAACAATCGCGCCGGTCACCATCGGAGGCATTAACGTCCGCAACCACCCTGCTCCGGCGACATGCACGACCGCGCCGACCAGCGTGAGGGCGACACCACTCAGGAGCACTCCGCCGAGCGCTCCCGCCATCCCGTGGTCTGCCTTAGCCGCCGCAATCGGGGCGATGAACGCAAACGAACTTCCGAGATACGAAGGAACCCGACCGGCGGTGATAACCAGGAACAGCATCGTGCCGACAGCAGAGAAGAACAGCGTCGTCGCAGGCGGGAACCCGGTCAGCAGCGGCACCAGGAAGGTGGCGCCGAACATCGCCACCACGTGCTGGGCACCGATACCGACCGTCCGGGGCCACGACAACCGCTCCCCCGGCCGGACGACATCGCTCGGCCTGAGCGTGCCGTCGGCGCCGTGCAAGGTCCACGACAATCCCCATCGGGAAAGAAGCGTTGGTTGGGATTCAGATTTCGCCACTCGAGAAGTATGGCGGTGTTCCTGACCGCGTCGAGACCAGGGATTCCGATCGCAGTTACCGCTGAGCCGCTGGACCGATCCAGCCGCCGTGGGCCTCAGCGAGCGCACGCGCCACCGGCCTGCCATTAGACGCCAGCACCTCGGAGGGAACTCGGGGCAGGTTCTCCTCCCAGTCCAGCAACGGTGACCCACGCAGTTGCAGCATGCGTGCCGGACGGCCCATGAGGAGCAGATGCAGGTGCGCGCCCCCGTCGCCATACTTCGCAAGCTGCGCCCGTCCGACACTGGGTAACCCCTCGATTGCCCCGGCCATCGTGCCGACCAGTGAACCCAGTTCGGCTGCCACGGCTGGCGGCATAGTCCCGAGGTCGCAGTGCACGAGTGGACTGAGCCAGGCCATGATCGGCAGGCCGGACCCCTCGAAACCCAAATCGACTTTCCAACGCTCGTTCCACCACATCAGACTGTCCGAGTCGGGGTCGACCGGATTTGCACACCAACACGCGGCCGCGTCCTCACCACGACGGGCGGGCTCGGTGGCGGCGGGCGGCTGAAGCGGTTTCAAGCGCAGGCTGTCGACCTCGTACGGAAAGATGTCCCAGCCTGGCATCTCCTCGACGGCGACCGGCAGCCTTCCGTCCGCGCCGACGTGTGCAGCGATGCGTTCGTAGTAGTCCTCGATGCTCTCTGGCTCCATGGCACCAAGGCTTTCATGCCTGTCATTCAGGCGTGACGTCATCCACGGGCCGACGTATGCCACCGGCACGGCCGGCGGCCCGCGCGTTGCCTATCCCCCTCGGGTGGGCTGGGGCATACTGACCCGAACCGCCGGGCCGTCGGCGGACTCTGCACTTCACTCGAGAGGCCTCATATGCTTCGCCGTTTCGCCGCCGACCACGTCAAGCCGCACCTGTCCGACGATGCCTGGCAGAAGTTGCGCCGGCTGGGTGGGGCGCCGTCATCACCGCCCGAATCATCACGGCCCGAGTCGTCACCGTCCTCGCTCACTGAGCTCGCGGTCAAGCACAAGACAGACAAGTGGAGTACTCGCCACCGCTACACCGGTCACTATGAACGGCACCTTGGTTACCTGCGCAATGAACAGTTCACGTTGCTGGAGATCGGCATCGGGGGCTACGCACGGGACGGTCAGGGCGGAGCGTCGTTGCGCATGTGGAAGGAGTTCTTCCCGAACGCCAGGATCATCGGCTTAGACATCGAGGACAAGTCGTTCGCCCGCGAAGACCGCATTGAGACAGTCGTGGGCAGTCAGGACGATCAGGAGGTCCTTCGGAGAATCGCGGCCAGCGCCCCCGATCTGCAGGTGGTCATTGACGACGGCTCACACGTGAACGACCACATCTTGGCAACCTTCAACATCTTGTTCCCGCTGCTACCCGCAGGCGGCCACTACATGATCGAAGACACGCAGACGTCGTACTGGCCCCGCTACGGCGGGACGCTCGACCCGGACGCCGGCGGCACGTCCAACGGTCTGGCCAGACGCTTGGTCCACGACATCAACTACGAAGAACACACCGAAGACGGCTACGTGCCGACCTACGTGCAGAAGAACGTCACCGGCTTGCACGTGTACCACAACCTCATCTTTATCGATAAGGGAATCAACGCCGAGGGTCGCGTCAAGATGCGCCGCGATTAAGTGCCGCCAGGTCCGGCGTGCGGGAACTGGACGCCTCGCAGGACCCGAGACACGCAAAGGGCGCTTCCCCCACTCGGGGGAAGCGCCCTTTTTCGTGCAGTAGGTCTCGACAAGCTCGACCGGCGTTAGGTCAAGCTCGACCGGCGTTGGGTCTCGACAAGCTCGACCGGCGTTAGGTCAAGCTCGACCGGCGTTGGGCTCGACCGGCGTTAGGTCAGCTGTCCTGAGCGAGTTCCTTGGCGCGCTTCTCGACATCGTCGAGGCCACCGCACATGAAGAACGCCTGCTCGGGGTAGCTGTCGTAGTCACCGTCGGCGATCTTGGTGAACGCCTCGATGGTGTCGGCCAGCGAAACCGTCGAGCCCTCGATGCCGGTGAACTGCTTGGCAACGTAGGTGTTCTGCGACAGGAAGCGCTCGATACGACGGGCCCGGTTCACGAGGATCTTGTCCTCTTCGGAGAGCTCGTCGATACCGAGGATCGCGATGATGTCCTGCAGCTCCTTGTTGCGCTGCAGGATTCCCTTGATCCGGACGGCCGTGTCGTAGTGCTCGTTGGTGATGTAGCGACGGTCCAGGATGCGCGAGGTCGAGGTCAGCGGGTCGACAGCGGGGTAAATACCCTTCGAGGCGATGTCACGGCTGAGCTCAGTGGTCGCATCCAGGTGGGCGAAGGTCGTCGCCGGAGCCGGGTCGGTGTAGTCGTCCGCGGGGACGTAGATCGCCTGCATCGAGGTGATCGAGTGACCACGCGTGGAGGTGATCCGCTCCTGCAGAACGCCCATCTCGTCGGCCAGCGTCGGCTGGTAACCCACGGCCGAGGGCATACGACCCAGCAGGGTCGACACCTCCGATCCGGCCTGGGTGAACCGGAAGATGTTGTCGACGAACAGCAGCACGTCCTGGTTCTGCACATCGCGGAAGTACTCCGCCATGGTCAGCGCCGACAGGGCGACACGAAGACGGGTACCTGGCGGCTCGTCCATCTGGCCGAAGACGAGTGCAGTCTGTCCGAGGACGCCCGCCTCTTCCATTTCGACCATGAGGTCGTTGCCCTCACGAGTGCGCTCGCCCACACCGGCGAAGACCGACACACCACCGTGGTCGCGCGCCACACGGGCGATCATTTCCTGGATCAGCACGGTCTTGCCGACACCGGCACCACCGAACAGACCGATCTTTCCACCCTGGACGTACGGGGTCAGCAGGTCGATGACCTTGATGCCGGTCTCGAACATCTGGGTCTTGGACTCCAGCGCGTCGAACGCCGGCGCCTTGCGGTGGATGCCCCAACGCTCGGTGACTTCGAGGGTCTGCCCCTCTTCCAGGTTCAGGCACTCACCGGTGGCGTTGAAGACCTTGCCCAAGGTGACATCGCCAACGGGCACCGAGATCGGGCCGCCGGTGTCCTTCACCTGAGCGCCGCGCACCAGACCATCGGTCGGCTGCAGCGAAATCGCGCGAACCATGTTGTCGCCAATGTGCTGGGCGACCTCAAGGTTGATGTGGCTGGTCTCGTCGCCAAGGGTGACTTCGGTGTTCAGCAGCGCGTAGATCTCGGGCATCGAGTCGACACCGAACTCCACGTCGACGACCGGGCCAATCACCCGCGCGACGCGACCGACGCCGCCCTCCGCACGCTCCTCCTGCTGGGGAGCCTCAGTGGTCACAGTCATAATTCTTGCTTCCTAACTTCTTCTCAGGCCTCGGAGAGCGCGCTGGCGCCGCCGACGATCTCGGAGATCTCCTGGGTGATCTCCGCCTGGCGAGCCTGGTTGGCGAGACGGGTATAAGTCTTGATGAGCTCTTCGGCGTTGTCAGTCGCCGACTTCATGGCGCGCTGACGGGCAGCGAGCTCGGAGGCCGCAGCTTGCAACAGCGCGTTGTAGATGCGGGCGGTGATGTATTTCGGCAACAACGCGTCCAAGACCTCGGACGCATTGGGCTCGAAGTCGTACAGCGGCAGCGCGCCCGAAGACATCGCCGCCTTCGACGACTCATCGGTCGCGTCGGCTGAGTCCACGACCTCAAGCGGCAACAACCGCAGATCCCGTGGCTCCTGGGTGACCATCGACTTGAACTGGGTGTAGACGATGTGGACCTCGTCCACGCCGCCCTCCTCAGAACCCTTGCCGAACTCCTCCACGAGGCGCTCGCCGATGTCCTTGGCCGAGGCGAAGTCCGGCTTGTCAGTGAAGCCCGTCCACTCCGCGGCGTAGTCCCGGCGACGGAACTTGTAGTAACTCACGCCCTTGCGACCGACGATGAACGGGACAACTTCCTTGCCCTCGTTCGTCAGCCGTTGGATCAACTCACCGCTCTGCTTGATCGCGTTGACCGAGTACGAACCCGCCAGGCCACGGTCGCTCGTACAAATGAGCACCGCTGCCTTCTTGGGGTTCTCTCGCTCGGTCAGGAGCAAGTGATCGGTCGTGGAGTTCCCGGCAACCGCCGAGCACGCACGACTGATCGCGACGGCGTACGGGGTCGAACTCGTGACCGCCGCGCGGGCCTTGACGACCCGCGACGCGGCAATGAGCTCCATCGCCCGGGTGATCTTCTTGGTCGCCTGGACCGAGCGGATCCGCTGGCGGTATACCCGCTGCTGCCCTGCCATGTAAGGCCTCTCTTCGCCTCGTCTCGACCGTTACTTGTTGCGAACGATCTGAGCCTGGTCCATCTGGTCCTGGGTGATCTCGTCGTGCTGCTCCGAGCCCTCACCGCCGTGGTCCTCGGTGGACTGGAACTGCTTCTGGAACTTCTCCATGGCAGCTTTCAGTGCGTCCTGACCGTCGTCCTCGAGCTTGTTGGTCTCGCGGATCGAGGACAGCAACCCAGACTCGTTGCGGCGCAGGAACTCGATCCATTCGCGCTCGAAGCGGTTGACGTCTGCCACCGGAACGGTGTCGAACTTGCCGGTCGTACCGGCCCAGATCGAGGCAACCTGCTCTTCCACCGGGAAGGGCGCGTTCTGCGACTGCTTGAACATCGTCATCAGACGCTCACCGCGGGCGAGCTGCTGACGCGATGCCGCATCCAGGTCAGAAGCGAACATCGCGAAGGCCTGCATCTCGCGGTACTGCGCCAGGTCAACCTTGATCGAACCGGTGACCTTCTTCATCGCCTTGGTCATGGCCGCACCACCCACACGCGACACGGATACACCGACGTCGACGGCGGGACGCTGGTCAGCGTTGAACAGGTCCGACTGCAAGAAGATCTGGCCGTCAGTGATCGAGATGACGTTGGTCGGGATGTATGCCGACACGTCACCAGCCTTGGTCTCAATGATTGGCAAACCAGTCATCGAGCCAGCGCCGAGCTCGTCGCTCAACTTGGCGCAACGCTCAAGCAGGCGGCTGTGCAGGTAGAAGACGTCACCGGGGTATGCCTCACGGCCCGGCGGACGACGCAACAACAGCGACATGGCGCGGTACGCCTCGGCCTGCTTGGACAGGTCGTCGAACACGATGAGGACGTGCTTGCCGTCGTACATCCAGTGCTGACCGATGGCCGAACCGGTGAACGGGGCGAGGTACTTGAAGCCGGCCGGGTCACCCGCGGGGGCGTTGACGATGGTGGTGTATTCCATCGCGCCCGCCTCTTCCAGGGTCGCGCGGACCTCGGAGACGGTGGAGTTCTTCTGACCGATGGCCACGTAGATGCAGCGAACCTGCTTCTCCGGGTCTCCGGTCTCCCAGTTCTGCTTCTGGTTGATGATCGTGTCGGTCGCGATCGTGGTCTTACCGGTCTTACGGTCACCAATGATCAGCTGACGCTGGCCACGGCCGATGGGGGTCATCGAGTCGATGGCCTTGATTCCGGTCATGAGCGGCTCGTGCACCGACTTACGCGATACCACGTTGGGTGCCTGCAACTCGAGCGCGCGGCGGCCTTCGGAGGCGATGTCGCCTAGTCCGTCGATGGGCTGACCCAGCGGGTCGACCACCCGGCCGAGGAAGGCGTCGCCGACCTGTACGGAGAGAACCTCACCGGTGCGCTTGACTTCCTGACCCTCTTCGATACCACCGAAGTCACCCAGGATGACGACACCAATGTCGTGCACGTCCAGGTTCAGGGCGAGGCCGAGCGTGCCGTCCTGGAACTGCAGCAACTCGTTGGTCATGGCGGACGGCAGACCCTCAACGTGGGCGATGCCGTCGCTGGCGTCAATCACGACGCCGACCTCTTCGCGCGAGGCCGCATCGGGTTCGTACGACTGGACATAGCTGTCCAGCGCGTCCCGGATCTCCTCCGGACGGATCGAGAGCTCCGTCATTGTCTTCTCCTTTATGCCGGGTTCGTCCGTGTGGTGAGAACCCGAGGGCTTCGGTATCTGCTTCGTCGGTCGAGCGTGGTGTTGCGTTAGCCGGCCATCGCGCGTCGGGCCTCTTCAAGGCGTCCCGACACGCTGCCATCGATGATGTCGTCACCGATCTGAACTCGCAGTCCGCCAACCAACTCTGGGTCGACCAGGACGTTGAGCTGGACCTGCTTGCCGTAGTTCTTCGAGAGCACCTGAGTGAGTCGCTGAGCGTCGTCGTCCGCGAGCGCGCGAGCACTGGTCACGATCGCGACCAACTGCTCACGGCGGCGAGCGGCGACGTCGGCATAGCGCTGCACTGCCTGGTCAAAACGCTGACCACGCGGGTTGTGTGCTGCCAATGCGGCGAGCCGCTGGGCTTCCGGTGTGGCCTTGCCCTCGAGGAGCTTGGACACCAGTGCTGACTTGTCCTCGCCCGAGCGACGACGGTCGGCCAGTGCGTCCCGCAGCGTGGGAGAGTCCCGCACCGCTTGACCAAGGATGAACAAGTCGTGCTCGACCTGTTCGATCCGGCCTTCGCTCTCCGCGTGGGCCAGCACGGCTTCGGCGCCCAACAGGTCAATGGCATCTGCCATGTCCCGCTCGGCACTCCACCGTTGCCCCGTCGCCTTACGGACAATTTCTCGGGCAGTGTCGGAGACCTTGCCCTCGAAGAGCCGATCGACCAGTCCCTGACGGGAAACGGCCGGACGAGATGGGTCGGACAACGACCGTCGCAGCGCAGCGCTGCCGTCGAGCGTGCGCCCGACAAAGAACAGCTCTTCGGCCAGGTCAGCAGTGCTGCCCTGGGCCAGTGCCTGCTCCAACGCGTTGCGCGAGGTGAGCAGAGCGCCGCGAGACGAGCCGTCCATTAGGACTCCTCAGCCTTGGCGCCGGCCTTGACGGTCTTGGCATCGCCAGCCTCAAGGTCAGCAAGGAAGCGCTCGACGATGCCGCGCTGACGCGTCTCGTCTTCCAGCGACTCCCCAACAATGCGACCCGCGAGGTCGGTCGACATCCGGCCGACGTCACCGCGAAGCGACACCGCTGCCGCCTGCCGCTCAGCCTCAATGGACTTGTGCGCCGACTCGGTGATCCGGCCTGCCTCGACGCCCGCCTGAGTACGCGCTTCGGCGACGATGTCCGCGCCCTGGGCGCGTGCGTCTTCGCGAATCTTGCCCGCCTCGGCATGCGCCTCGGAGAGCTGCTTTTCGTACTTGGCCTTGGCCGCTTCGGCTTCCTTCTGGGCAGCCTCAGCCTCTTCCATGCCGCCTTCGATGGCGGCCGTACGCTCGGCGTACATCTCCTCCATGCGGGGCACGACCTTCTTGGCATAGAGCCAATAAAGGATCGCGAAGGCGACGAGCCCGACGATGATCTCCGCGGGGTGCGGGAGCAGCGGCAGATCCTTGGGCCAACCGACGCTGTCGGCGGCCGCAAGCTTTGGAGTGCTCACGACGCTTCCTCTCTGCTAGTCAAGCGAGCTAATGGACCTGTGTTTCAGGTCTATTAACTCGGCGCCTCGCCCATGAAGACGAACGCAAAGACCAGACCCAAAATGGCGAGGGCCTCGGTGAGGGCCATGCCGGTGAAGGCGATGGTCTGCAGGGTGCCGCGAGCCTCAGGCTGACGAGCAACGCCGTTGATGTAGGCGGCGAAGATCAGGCCCACACCGATACCGGGTCCGATGGCGGCAAGGCCGTAGCCGAGGTAAGCAATGCTTCCGTACATCTCGATGACTCACTTTCGTGTTTCTGTGGTCCCCGCCTGGCGTGTCACCGGGCGGAAGTCTGAAGGTTTGCGGTGCGTATGAAGTTGTGAAAGTGCGGGCGCTCAGTGGTGCTCGGACACTGCGTCCGAGATGTAGAGGGCCGTGAGCAGCGTGAAGATGAAGGCCTGGAGGAACTCCACCAGGAGTTCGAAGAAGGTCATCAGGATGGCCATGCCGAAGGACATGACTCCGGAGAACTTCAGGAAGATGCCGTCGCCGTGCAGGAGCAGGTACTGACCACCCAGGATGAAGACCAACAGCATCAGGTGGCCGGCCATCATGTTGCCGAAGAGTCGCAGCGCGAGTGTCAGCGGGCGGATGAAGAAGTAGGTCAGGAACTCCAGCACGAACATGATCGGCTTGAGCCAGCCGGGCAGGCCGGGCGGAATAAGCGAGCCGAGGTATTTGCCGAAACCACCCTTAGTGCGGATCCCCACCACGTGGTAGGTGACGTAGACAATCGCGGTCAGCACGATCGGGAAGGCGATGGTGCTCATGGTCGGGAACTGCACGAACGGCAGAATCCCGAAGAGGTTATTGAGCAGGATCAGCGTGAAGACGGTGAACAGCAACGGCAAGAAGGGCCGCAGGTGCTTGTCGCCGATGACGTCGCGCCCGATCGAGTTGCGCACGAAACCGTAGATCTGCTCGGCATAGAACTGGCGCTTACCGGGCACCACGGTCAACTTGCCTGCGACGGTCACAAAGAACCAGCCGAGAACCGCGACCGAGATCAGCATCATGGCCGCCGGGCGGGTAAAGGCCCAGTCGCTGCCACCGCCGATCAGTGACCAGAAGAAGACCTCAGTGCCGGGGGCCTCAAAGCTCTCTCCGTCACCGGCCGCCGAAAGCGCCGCCAGGCTGGACGTCATGCTCAGGCTCACTGCCTCTCCTCCATCGAAACGGTGTGCTCGCTGACGTCCGCCACACCGTGGCAGTTCAGCAGATCAGTCGCCAGACGCTGGCGTAGAACGTGAATGCTCGAACGTGCGGCACGAGCCAGGTCGTACGCTACCCGACCTTGCGCTACGCACGAAAAACGGGATCCCCCAGGATGAGGAGTCGTCATGACGCACCCTCTGCTGCATCAGGCGCAGGCTCGTCATAGATCGGAACGCGCGCCTGTCGCCACGCCACGACCTGCGCGACCTGCCACACGACGATGCTCACCAGCATGGCCACCCCAGCTGACCAAGAATCGAGAGCCTCGATCTGGCGGGCGACCACCAGGACACCGAACAACACGATGATCTGTCCGAAGTACGTCGCCATGCCGACAGCCATGAACAACATGGGGTCAGCGCTGCGGACGAACTTGGACATCATCAGCATGCCGGACACGAAGAAGGCGACCGCGATTCCAGCGCCGACAAGGCCCGACCAAAACGCGGTGAGGTCACGCACGATCCAGAGGATCACGGCGGTGGCAACACCGGCGATCGCCGTCGGGACAGCGGCACGCCGAAGCACGAGCCGGAAGGGGTTATGCCCTGATCCGATCGGTGCGGCCATCGTGAAAGTCACCTGCCTGAAGGGCGGTCGGGAGATGCGAGTCGACGAGCAGCCAGGCGCCCGTCGATCTGCTTGTGAAAACTATCACAAGCAGATCGACGGTGGCGAATTCAGCCGCTCCTCGGCTTTCGGTTCTAACTTCGGTCAGACCATCCGTGAGCATGTGCTCACGGATGGTCTGACCGAACTTCGACATACCGACCTAATCGTGCCGCGGATGCGTTGATCAGGGCGTGTGCTGGGCCATCCACTTCGGCACACCCCAGGTGAGCACCAACGAGCCGCCGAGCAGTGCCGCCAGAATGGTCGCGGCCACCGGCAGCGGGAACCACGAGAACGCCAGCACGCCCACTGCGATCGAAAACGACCAGGCGTAGAGGATGAGCACCGCCCGGCGGTGGGTATGCCCGATCAGCATCATCTTGTGATGCAGGTGAAGTCGGTCGGGGCGGCTGAAGTTCAGGCCTCGTCGCCGGAAGGCCATGACGATGTCGATGACTGGCAGCATCAAGATCGCGACTGGCAGCGCGATGGGCAGCCACCACGACACCGTCGGAGAAACATCGACCTTGGCCGGGTCGTAGTCGCCCGTAAAACTGATCGTCGCTGCGGACAGCAACAGGCCGAGCAACAGCGCTCCGGAGTCGCCCATGAAGAGCCTGGCCGGATGGAAGTTGTGCGGCAGGAAACCCAAGCAACACCCCACCACCACAGCGCTCAGGAGCGCCGCCACCGAGAACACATTGGGCGGATCAAACCGGGGCTGCTGGTAGGCCCAGATGAAGAACGTCAGCCCCGCGATCGCCACCACTCCCGCGGCGAGGCCGTCCAGGCCGTCGATGAAATTCACGGCGTTTGTCGTCGCGACCACGATGAGAATCGTGAGCGCCACCAGCAGCGGTTGCGGCAGGATCGTCACGCCGCCCACGGGGAGGCTGACCAACTGAACGCCCGAGAGCGCCATGATGCCGCCTGCGAGGACCTGCCCCGCACCCTTGGTTAGCGCATCGACCTCACGAAAGTCATCGACGGCACCAAGCCCGGCCATGATGGCCGCACCCGCGAGGACGCCAGCCAACTTGAGCCCCTGTCCCTCACCTTCTTGGAAGAGCTGCGAGAGGTACGGCAGTTGGGAGGCCACCGCGAAGCCCGCGATCAGGCCCGCCAGCATCGCCAGCCCACCCAACCGCGGGATCACCGTGGAATGCACGTCCCGCCCCCGCACGGGGGTGTAGGCGCCGTAGCGACTAGCCACCCACCGGGCAAGAGGCGTCATCACGAACGTCACCACCGCGACGACGAGACCGACGAGGACGTACTCACGCACGGGCGATTAGCCAGCCGTGGGTTCGGGGTACGCCGGGAAGCGGGTCACCAAGTCGGTGACCTCGGCGCGCACGTCTTGAGCGACTGAATGCTCTGCGGTGCCGTCGCCCTGGGTGATGGCCCGGTGGATGAGGTCAGCGATGACCTTCATCTCCTCCGTGCCCATCCCCTGGGTGGTCACACACGGTGCTCCGACCCGGATGCCCGAGGCCACGTTGGGCTTCTGCGGGTCGAACGGGATGGCGTTCTTGTTCAACACGATCCCCGCGGCATCGGCACGCTTTTCGGCATCGGCTCCGGTGACCTGGACGCCCTGCAGGTCGTGCAGTGACAGGTGCGTGTCAGTGCCGCCAGTAGTGGGGCGAATGCCCTTCTCTCCCAACGAAGTCGCCAGCTGCTGTGCGTTCGCGATGACTTGCTTCGCGTAGGCCTGATAGTCGGCCGACGCGCATTCCTTGAAGTTGACGGCCTTGGCCGCGATGGTGTGCATCTGCGGGCCGCCCTGCATCATCGGGAAGACTGCTTTGTCGAGTGCTTTGGCGTGCTCCTCCTTGCACACCAGCGCGCCTGACCGTGGGCCGCGCAGCACCTTGTGGGTGGTGAACGTCACGACGTCGGCGTGCGGCACGGGCGAGGGAATGGCCTGACCGGCGACCAGGCCGATGAAGTGAGCCGCGTCGACCCACAGGATCGCACCGACCTCGTCCGCGACGCGACGGAAAAACTCGAAATCGATCAGGCGGGGAATGGCCGAGCCACCAGCGCAGATGATCTTCGGCTTGTGCTCCTTGGCCAGACGCTCAACCTCGTCGTAGTCGATGTCCTCGGTGTTCTTGTCCACGCCGTAATGCACCGCGTTGAACCACTTGCCGGAGAAGGACACCTTCGTGCCGTGCGTCAGGTGGCCACCCATCGGCAGCGCCATCGCGAGGATGGTGTCTCCCGGCTGCATGAATGCGCCGTAGACCGCCTGGTTTGCGCTCGCCCCGCTGTGCGGCTGGACGTTGGCGTGGTCGGCACCAAGCAGCGACTTACACCGCTCGATCGCCAGGTTCTCGGCAACGTCAACGACCTCGCACCCGCCGTAGTAGCGGCGACCCGGGTATCCCTCGGCGTATTTGTTGGTCAGCGTGGAGCCGAGCGCGGCGATGACGGCCGGGCTCGACATGTTCTCGCTGGCAATGAGTTGCAGGCCGCTCCGAAGGCGGTCGACCTCGCCCAACAGGACGTCAGCAACTTCTGGGTCGAAGGACTGGAGGGCGGCGTAGTCGGCGCCGAAGTAAGGCTGGCTCATGCGTGTCACCGTTCGTTCGAAGGGGTGGGGTCGGTGTCGTCTAGGTCGGGATCGTCGTCAGTGGTCTCGACACGGCTCGCGCTAGCGCGCTCGCCTGCTCGACCGGCGTTGTTGTCGTCGTCGGGGGCGATGAGCTCGACTCCTTCGCCGAGAGCGGCGCGCAGTCTCTCGACGGAGATGGCCCCGACCCGCAGGACGACCGGGTCTGGCTTGGTGCAGTCGATGATGGTGGAGGGGGTGCCGCCGGGTCGTTCACCCGCGTCGAGGTAGGCATCGACGAAACCGCCGAGCATGAACCCCGCCTCGGTCACCGTGGAGGCCGGATCCTGTCCGGTGCGATTGGCACTGCTGACCGCGAGCGGCCCAGTTTCGGCCAGCAGACTGAGCGTGACGTCGTCGTCGGGCATACGCAGCCCGACCGTGCCGTTGGTGTCACCCAGGTCCCAGGACAGAGACTGCTGTGCTCGTACCACGATGGTCAGCCCACCAGGCCAGAACTCTTTGATGAGGCGCCGAACATAGGAAGGCGTCGCCATCGCCAGGCCATCGACGGTGCGCGGATTCGGTACGAGCACCGGCGGCGGCATATCGCGACCGCGACCCTTTGCCTCGAAAATGCGTTCCACCCCGGCGACGCTGAATGCGTCAGCCGCGAGACCGTACACCGTGTCGGTCGGGATCACGACGAGTCTGCCGTCGGCGAGGGTCTCCTGCGCCGCAGCGAGACCGTCCTTCCGTTGCTGTTCGTCAGAACAGTCGAAGACCTGCGTCAATCAATGCTCCTTAGTCTGCGCGACCGCCAGGGTCGAGGGCGTGCAGCTTCGAAGTCAGAGCCTAGTCGGGCGTAGGTGACATGCTGCAGCCATGCTCCATGATTTCGCCGATCGGACGTTTGAGCCGGATGAGTTTCGCGCTGTGGTCCGAGAAGCACAGCAACCACTCACTTTCACTCGGTGCGATCTTCGCGAACTACGCCTGCGCGACCTTGACCTGTCCGAGGCGACGTTCACCGACTGCGCCATGGACCAGATCGATCTGCAAGGCGCCCGGCTCGGCGACACCGCGTTCATGGCGTGCCGCCTCATGGGCGCACAGCTCCGCAACGTCGGCGGGCTCGGGTTTCGTCTCGAACGATGCAATCTGTTTGCCGCCGACCTGACCGGCGCCCCGCTCGCTCGAGCCAACCTCACCGGTTGTCGGTTGACCGAGGCCACGCTGCGCGGGGCCGACCTGCGCTGGGCCATTTTTGATGGGTGCGACCTCACCGGAGCTGACATTGCACTCGCCAAACTCGAGGGAGCCGACTTGCGCGCTGCTGCGCTCGGCCCGTGCGACCTCGACCGGTTGGGCGCGTTGCGCGGTGCCATCATCTCCCCCGCCCAGGCGAGCTCGATCATCGAAGAACTCGCGCGCGTCACCGTCGCGCCGATCAGTTAGTCGGGCCCGCCATGGCGTGATCGCACTCAGGAGGCGTTGCACAATGGATCAATGACGGTCCATGCAGGTCCTGAAGCACTGCGTTGGCTGCGCGAGGTCAGCGGCCTCACGCAGCGCCGCCTGGCGGAACTCTCCGGGGTCAGCGAGCGGACGATCCGAGGTCTCGAGCGCGGCCAGGTCGCCACTCCGCATCAGGCATCCCTGCACGCTCTCGTCGACGCCGCCGAACTGGATTCACTCCAGACCGCGACCTTCTTGCGGGCATGGGCCCCCGACCGGGTTCGCTCGCTGACCGAGCTCAGTCGCAAGCTCTCCTCGGTCGAGGATGTCGTGGCCGAGATCATTCTTCAGAACGACGTCGAAGAGCACCTCATCACGTGTTGGACGCGATACGTCGTCAGAAACGAGATGGTGCGTAGCTATACGACTCGGGTGGTCTTGGAGGCGAATTCCGACCGGGTCGATACCTACGTCATTCCGTTTGCCTATCAGGTGCACGAGGAGCCACCGCGAATCGCCATCACCACCACCGGTGCCAGCGTTCAACAGCGCCATCACTTCGCGGACATCGGCGTCATCGTCTACGAGCTCCACCTCAACCGAACCCTGATGCGGGGCGAATCTGGCGCGTTCGAGTTCACGGTCACCCTCGAGAACTACCCGCCCCCGGAGTTCTCCGATCCCACCGAATGGTTCATGAGGCTCACCCATCGTGTGACCCCTCTGGTGGTCCTCGAGGTCCAGTTCGAGTCGCCGCCAGACGAGCTGTGGGTCGTGGATCTCGATGAGAACGGCGCTCGCCGGAAGGTCCGCACCATCGAGGTGGATCGCCACGGCCGAGCCCATTACGTGGTGCGAGACGTCCGCGCGGGAGCTAATGGCTTCGAGTGGACATTCCCCCTCCCGTCGGCGTCCTGACAGGTACCGCGGGCACACTAGGTTCCATGCTTATGCTTCTGCCCGTGCAGCACATGCCGGGCCACAGCGACTCCGGGCAGCGTGGTGCCAGATGCCGTCCGTAGGCAGCGGCGGGCCCGCGGCCATCAGGTGGCTGCGGGAGGTCAGCGGACTCACCCAGCGTGGCCTGGCGGAAGCCTCCGGTGTCAGTGAGCGCACCATTCGAGGGCTGGAGCGGGGGCACGTCCAACGACCGCACTACTCGTCTCTTCGGTCCCTCGCCAAGGCCGCCGGACTAGAGCACGACCAGCGTGAAGCGTTCTTGCGGGCGTGGTCCCCCGACCGTGGTCGATCACTGTCCGAACTCAACCCCGAACGACCGGACCTCATCGCGGCTGAGACCACCATCCGTACGGAGATTGAGGAGCGGGTGCTCGCGACGTGGAACACGTTTTACGTCGGCGCTGACCGGCAACGGAGCGGGGCCAGATCAAGCGTGACGATCGAGGCACGCCGCGACGGTATCGATACCTACTGCATCCCCCTCCTCTCCGACGAACTAGGCGTCCTTCCGCAGGTCTACGTCTCCGAGACCATTGGCTGTGAACCGCTCGACATCCATGAGTTTCCTGCCAACGGACTTGTGGTGATCGAGTTGGGGCTCGACCGGCCCAAGCAACTCGGCGAGATCTACGCGCTGGAGTTCGCCCTTGAGGCGCCTGCCGGATCCGACATCATGGGGACTTCCGCCAGCGCGAGCGACCGCTGCCAGGCAGGTCGTATTGCCCAACGTGTCATCGATGTTCTCGTCGTCGGCGTAACTTTCGAGCACCCACCAGCTCGCGTCTGGGAGATCGAGAAGATAGGCAGCGCGCCCGAACGAGTGGTAGGCGACTCCCCCCTCGACCGCGATCATCACGCCCAAGTTGTGCGGCGCCACGCCCTGCCCGGCCACTACGGGTTTAGGTGGGAGTGGGAGTAGACCATATTTTGGACGATCGACCGAAAACCGGCAGTTCTTCCGGCAACATCGGCGGAAACAGTGTTCTCGAATTGACTCACGCTGCCGGATGCGACGGAATGGATAACGCCGCCCCGCAGCGCGCTAGACCGGTCATCAAACTGCCCCCATGGATGACTGAGACGGCGCCTGCGGGCGCGGTAACTCAGGGATTGTGCGGGTTGTCCACAACCGGCTTCCTCCGGGCCCGGACAGCCCGCGGCTTGCCCGCGAGGTCGGGAACATCGACGATGTCGACCCACCCTGAGCGGCCCAGGCGCTCCGGCAGGATGTCGCCTTGCACGTCGGCGTGTTCCATCACCAGCACCCCACCTGGGCGCACCAGCGCATAGGCGCGTGCGGCCACCTCAAGGGGAAACCGCAGGCCGTCGTCGCTGCCGCCAAAGAGCGCGACCTCTGGGTCGTGGTCGCGTACCTCCGGGTCAACCGGCACCATGCCTACCGGGATGTAGGGCGGATTGCTGACCACCACATCGACTGTTCCGTCGAGTTCGGGAAAAGACTCCTGCGCGCGTCCCAGGCGCAGGTCAATGTCGACGCCCAGCGAGGCGGCGTTGCGCTCGGCCCAGGCGTGAGCGTGCTGGTCAAGCTCTACCGCGTGGACGACGGCATCGGGACGCTCCTGCTTAATGGCGAGCGCCAGCGCTCCAGAACCGGTGCACAGGTCGACAACTCGCCCGCCCTCCGACAACTCCGCGAGCACCAGATCGACCAGCAGTTCCGTTTCAGGGCGCGGGATGAAAACCCCTGGCCCCACAGCGAGTTCGAGATTCCTGAAGGGTGCAGAACCGGTGAGGTGCTGCAGCGGTATGCGCTCGCACCGCGCCTGAATGAGTCCTTCCAGACGGGCGAGCACATCGTTCGCAGGGAGCTCTCCGAGGATGTCCGCGCGACGCACCTCCGCAACGGTCCGGCCTCCAGCGAGGGCCATGAGACTGACCGCGTCCGACTCCGGCGACGGCACGCCCGCGGCCCGCAACCTGGCTGCGACCTCTCGGATCCGCCAGGACCCTGATGGGGTCACTGGTCGGCCACGTCGAACTCCGCCAGCCGTGCGTTTTCATCAGCAGCGACGGCCGAATCGATGACCTCCGCCAGGCCGCCGTCCAAGACGGTGTCGAGATGGTGGGCCTTGAATCCGGTCCGGTGGTCAGCGATCCGGTTCTCGGGGAAGTTGTAGGTACGAATGCGCTCACTGCGATCCATCGTGCGAATCTGGGACTTGCGGACGGCCGAGGCCTCCGCCTCCCGCTCGTCGAGCTGCAACTGCCGAAGTCGCGCGCGCAAGACGCGCATCGCCGATTCCTTGTTCTGCAGCTGCGACTTCTCGTTCTGGCAGGAGACCACCAGACCACTTGGCAGGTGGGTGATGCGCACGGCGGAGTCGGTGGTGTTGACCGACTGGCCCCCGGGGCCGGACGAGCGGTAAACATCGATCTTGAGGTCATTCGGGCCGATCTCTACCTCGTCGTCCTCCTCCACCTGAGGAGTGACCAAGACACCGGCGGCTGAGGTGTGGATGCGTCCCTGCGACTCGGTGACTGGAACCCGTTGAACTCGATGGACGCCGCCTTCATATTTCAGTCGCGCCCAGGGTTGGGTCCCCGGCTCCATCACGCCTTTAGCCTGAATGCTCAGGCGCACATCGGTGTATCCGCCCAGGTCAGACTCCGTCGCATCCACAATCTCCGCGCGCCACCCGGAGCGCTCGGCATAGCGCAGGTACATCCGGACCAAGTCGCTGGCGAAGAGCGCCGCCTCGGCGCCACCGGCACCCGCCTTGACCTCCAGGATCACGTCCCGGTCATCGTCTTCATCACGCGGCAGCAGGAGCGTACGCAATCGCTCGGCCGCGCTACTGGCCTCGGCCTCGAGTGCCGGGACCTCCTCGGCAAAAGCCGCGTCCTCGGTCGCCAGTTCACGTGCCGCATCCAGGTCGTCGTTGGCCGCCGTCCAGGCGTGATAGGCGCTCACCGTGGGTCCAAGCGCGGCATAGCGCTTGTTGAGTTTGCGGAACACCGCGGGATCGCTGTGGACCTCGGGGTCGGCAAGTTGGCGCTCGAGCTCGGCGTACTCGGCAACGACGCTTGCTGCGGACTCCAACATAGGGGACCTCTCGGGGACGGTGGCGGCTCTGGAAACGACGAACGCCGGCCCCGTCCCCCATGGGACGAGACCGGCGCGTTCGCGAAGCTACTTGGCGGCCTTCTTGCCGTAGCGCTCCTGGAAGCGAGCAACTCGACCACCGGTGTCGAGGATCTTCTGCTTGCCGGTGTAGAAGGGGTGGCACTGCGAGCAGACTTCGGCGTGAATCTTGCCGCTCTCGGCAGTGCTACGCGTGGTGAACGAGGCGCCACAGGTACAGCTGACCTGGGTCTCGTGGTACGTGGGGTGAAGGTCTTTCTTCACGGCAGTCTCCTTGATGTTTGATGTCTCCGGGTCGCCCTGGGCGTGAACCGGATGACCAGCGCGCCATTTTGCCAGATCAGGCACGTAGTCACCTAAACGAGAACGATTCGCCGTTCATTCCCTGACCCACGCAGCACCTGTTCGTGGGACGGATGCCATCAAATGCGCCACTTGCAACAATTGTCGCGGCGGTCGGTGGCATGGTGACTTATTAACACCGCACCTCAGGAGGAGCCCCATGCCCCGCAATCCCATGCCGACCTCACGATTGTCCCGTCGACACTTCCTGGTGGCCGCTGGCGCCGTCTCCGCCACGGCGGTCATGGCTGAGCCCGCAACGGCCCTCATCCGCGTCGATCAACACCCCACCTTTGCTGAGGCCGCAAAGGAGTACGGCGTGCCCGTGGCGCTCCTCGCCGGGGTGTCCTACGCCCAGACCCGGTGGCAGGACCACGATGGCCGCCCGAGCGCCTCGCTGGGCTATGGCCCGATGCACCTAGTCGACGGCAAGGCAGCCCGCGAAGCCGGACTGCGTGCGGACAAGCCCGGTCACGGATCTCTCGACACCTTGGGCGATGCCGCCCGTGCGACCGGCCTATCCGCCACGTCCCTCCGCGAGGACCCCGAGGCCAACATTCGTGGCGCCGCCGCTCTGCTAGCCGCCCGACAGAAGGCCGCGGGGCACCCCGTGGGCCAAGACACCGATCCCGCCGAGTGGTACGAGTCCGTGGCGGCAGTCAGTGGCTTGACCTCAACCGATTCGATGATGCGCTTCGCCGACTCGGTCCTGGCGAACGTCCGCAGCGGGACCTCCGCCACGCTCGCCGACGGGTCACGCCTCGCCACGGCCCGACGTCGTGTCGGGTCGCCTGGCCGTCAGCGTGAGCGGCTGGAGCGTCACTCCCGCCGCAAGCCCAAGGGCAAACCCAAGCGCGGTCCGATCGATGCCCCGAAGGGGTTGAACGTCGAGTGGATTCCGGCGCCCTACGACGAGTTCGCCGGCGAGGACGGAACTCTCGAATATGGCAACCACGACCTCGCCAAACGGCCGCGGTCGCCCAAGATTCGGTACATCGTCATCCACGACACAGAAGGCGAGTACCCGGGCGTCCTCAAACTAATCCAGGAGACCACGCGCCCCGCGTCCTGGCAGTATTCGTTGCGCTCCTCCGACGGCCACATCGCCCAGCACCTGCGACCCCAGGACGTCGGCTGGCACGCGGGCAACTGGTACATCAACGCCACCTCCATCGGCTTGGAACACGAAGGCTTCGCCGCGCAAGGTGCCCCGTGGTACTCGGAGCCGATGTATCGCACCTCCGCCAGGCTCGTGAAGTACCTCTGTAAGAAGTACGACATTCCCATGGACCGGGCCCACATCATCGGACACGACCAGGTCCCCGGAACCACCACTGCGACGATTGCTGGGATGCACTGGGACCCGGGCCCGTTCTGGGACTGGGAGCACTACTTCGATCTGCTCGGTGCCCCCTTGGAGCGTGGCACCTCCAACCGCCGCGCCGAGGTCGGGTCAGTCGTACGCATCCTGCCTGGGTTCGCTGGCAACAAGCAGCCGATCACCGGCTGCGACGGCCCGGGTGACACCTGCGGCAGGAAAGTCCGCGACACCAACTTCGTGACCCTGCGGGTCGAGCCGCGCCACAAGGCTGACCTGGTGAACGACATCGGCCTGCACCAGAAGGGCGAGCCCGCCTCGACCGAGGTGTCCGATATCAGTGCTCGTGCCACCGCCGGTCTGGAGTTCGTCGTCGCCGAGGTACGCGACGACTGGACCGCGATCTGGTATCTCGGCGTCAAGGCGTGGTTCTACAACCCGCGCCTGGAGCCGAGGGCTCGCGTCGTGCGCGAACGTCGCAAGGTCATCCGCCCAGCCAGCTCAACTGCCAAGACCTACGGGCGCTGCTACCCGGAGGCCAAGGCGTACGACAACCCGGACGACGTCCAGGAAGTCAGCCCACTGTTGTACGAGATTTCAGCCGGTCAGGCATACGTCGTCACCGATGACAACCCGGAGACTGCGTACTACAAGGCCAAGACCTTTGACGCCGACACCCCCGGGGACCACGTCAACATCGAGGGACGCGATCAGTATTACCAGATCAGCTTCGGACACCGAGTGAGTTTTGTCCGCGCCGCTGAGGTGCGCAACCACATCCACCGCTAAGCCCGTTCCAAGCACACGAAAGGCCCCGCCGTTGGCGGGGCCTTTCGTATCGATCAGATCGTGCGGTTAGTCGTCGTCATCGTCGAGTTTGATCGACGAGGTCTGCTGAACCTGCATGAGGAACTCAGGGTTGCTCTTGGTCTTCTTGAGTCGGTCGAGCAGCAACTCGATGCCCTGCTGGTTGTCCAGCGCGGCGAGCACCCGACGGAGCTTCCACATGATCTTCAGCTCGTCCTGGCCGAGCAAGATCTCCTCGCGGCGGGTGCTGGATGCGTTGACATCCACCGCCGGGAAGATACGGCGCTCGGCAAGCTGACGCGACAGGCGCAGCTCCCAGTTTCCGGTGCCCTTGAACTCCTCGAAGATGACCTCGTCCATCTTGGAGCCAGACTCGATGAGTGCGGTGGCCAGGATGGTGAGGGAGCCACCGTTTTCGATGTTGCGGGCCGCGCCGAAGAACTTCTTCGGCGGGTAGAGCGCTGCCGAGTCGACACCACCGGACATGATGCGACCGCTGGCGGGTGCCGCGAGGTTGTACGCGCGCCCCAGACGGGTGATGCCATCGAGCAGGACCACGACATCCAGACCCATCTCCACGAGTCGCTTGGCCCGCTCAATCGCAAGCTCGGCGACCTGCGTGTGGTCGGTTGCCGGACGGTCAAAGGTCGAGGCGATGACCTCACCCTTGACCGAGCGCTGGAAGTCGGTGACCTCTTCAGGACGCTCGTCCACAAGCACCACCATGAGGTGGCACTCCGGGTTGTTGGTCGTGATCGCGTTGGCAATCGACTGCATGATGAGCGTCTTACCGGCCTTGGCCGGCGCCACGATCAGACCACGCTGGCCCTTACCAATCGGCGCGATGAGGTCGATGACCCGGTTGGTGATGTGCTTGGGGTCGCCATCTTCGAGGCGCAAGCGCTCCTGCGGGTAGAGCGGCGTGAGCTTGCCGAACTCCGCCCGCTCGGTCGCCTCTTCTGGCGACTTGCCGTTGACGGTATCGACCTGAACCAGCGCGTTGAACTTCTGGCGAGCCGGAAGCTGCTCGCCCTCGCGCAGCGCACGCACCTTGCCGGTGACGGCGTCACCCTTGCGCATCCCGCTCTTCTTGACCAGGTTCATCGGCACGTAGACATCGGTCGCGCCGGTCAGGAAGCCCGAGGTACGCACGAAGCCGTAGTTGTCAAGAATGTCCAAGATGCCGGCCACGGGCACGAGCACGTCGTCCTCGCGGATCTGCGTGTCGACCTCGCCGAAGTCATTGCCACGACCGCGGCCACGCTTGCGATCGCGTCCGCGCTGGCGGCGGCGTCCGCGGCCCCCGCCATCCTGATCCTGGTCCTGGTTGCGGTCCTGACGATTGTTGTCCTGACCCCGGTTGTTGTTCCGGTTGTCGCCCCGGTTGTCATTCCGATTCTCGTTGCGACGGTTGTCGTTCTGCCGGTTGTTGTCCCGGTTATCGCTCTGCCGGTTGTCCCGGGTGTCGCTCTGGCGGTTGTTGTCCCGGTTGTCGTTCTGCCGGTTGTCGCGATCACTCTGGCGATTGCCGTCGCCTTGATCCTGCTGCCGCTTCTCGCCGCCACGGCGGTTCTCGCGCTGCTTTGGCTGCTCGTCACGGTCCGCGTTCTGCTGCGGCGCGTTGTCTTGGGCCTTGTCCTGGGCCTTGTCTTGCGGCTCCGTTGCCGGCTTTTCCTCCCGGGTGCGCTCAGGCACCGAGGTGGTCGCCGTGGCTCCGGGCGCAGGTGCGGCATCCGCGACGGGTGCTGTCTGCGGCGCCGAGGCCGCGCGGCGAGCACTGCCGGACTTCTTCACGGGGGCGCTGGACCCGCCTCGGCCACCGTTGATCGCGGCGATGACATCGCTCTTGCGCATCTTGGAGGTGCCGGTAATGCCCATGGATGCAGCGACGCGCTTCAACTCATCCAGCTTCATGGTGCTGAGGTTGGGGCGTCCCTGCGACTCACCTGATGTGGGCGCGGTGAGTTCAGTGGTGTCTGTCACGAAGGTTCCTTCCCCCTCGTCTGGCGCCCGGTCACCGGGCGCTAATTGGGGTGTTACTTGGCGGAGTGATTCCCCGCGTCAAGGACTCACGGGCGACGACTTCGCCCAGTCGCGAACGACGCGCACTCGTGAGGTGTGGTGCATCCCCGCTGAACGGGTGGCTGCGGCATCTGGACGTTCCCCGATACTTCTGCCGTGATGCGTTGATCAATCTACACGCTCAGGCTCAACGCCGCGAATGCGCCCTCACACCCGTGTCGGGGATGGGGCGCGAGATCGGATTCCAGACCTCGTCCGCATAACTCAGCACGGTGTCCTGATCGCCACTGGTCGTGAGCACCAGAACCGTAGGCCCCGCACCGGAGATCACGGCAGCGTGCCCCGCCGAGCGCAGCCGATCGACGAGATGCATGGATGCCGGGTACGCAGCGCGGCGCTGTTCCTGATGCAGCCACTCCCGCGTCGCGGGCAGGAGATAACTCGGGTCTTGGGTCAGGGCATGGGTCAACAGCCCCGCGCGCCCGGAGTTTCGGCCCGCGTCACCGTGCCCCACGTTCGTCGGCAGCGCGGCCCGCGCCTCATCGGTGGCCAATTGTCGATCTGGCACGAAGGCGATGGCCCGCAGGTCCGCGTGAGGCGTGAGTTGTGCTGTGCGCCAACCGTTTCCGTCGTCATTGGCCCACGAGACCGTAATCCCTCCGTAGACGCTGGCCGACGAGTTGTCCGGGTGCCCTTCCAAGTCACCTGCGACATCTCCGATGAGCTGCCGGCCCGTCGCGGAGTTCGGGTCGATGCCGACCAGTGCCGCTGCGGCGGTGACCCCGGCGACGATGGCGGCAGCCGACGAACCCAGCCCGCGCGAATGCGGAATCGCATTGCGACAGCGCAGCACTACACCCGACGGGGTGGCGTACCCCAGGCCGTGCCACATCACCGACATCGACCGGAAGACCAGGTGCGTACGGTCGCGAGGGACCGCGGCAGCGCCCTCACCCTCGCACTCGATCAGCAGTTGGTCGCCACCGATCTCGACCTCGACCGAGTCCCACAGGTCGATCGCCATGCCGATCGAGTCGAAGCCAGGGCCAAGATTGGCCGAGCTCGCTGGAACCTCAAGGCGTACCTGGCCAGATGGCACCGGACTTTCGGCGCGGGTATCCGAAGTCATGGGCCGGCCTTGAGTGCACGCTCGCCGATGAACTCGCGCAATGCCGCGGCTGACGCGGGAATCGAGGTGACCCGCTGCTCGGCGCTCATCATGGTGTGCAGCGCAGGCGACAACTCCAACTCGACACCGATCGCCTCATGGATTGTCTGCGAAAACTTCTCGGGCTTGGCCGTCTCCAGCACGAGCATCGGCACGTCCCCGGTGGCATACCGGCGCGCGACCGCCACCCCGTCGGCGGTGTGTGGATCGATCAACTGGCCCGTGGCGTCGTAGACCGATCGAATCGTCTCGAGTCGGTCGCGGTGGGTGCTCGTCCCGCTGACGAACCCGAACTCCGCCGCGAACCGATCTGTTTCGTCCGACAGGTCGATGGCTCCGGTCGATGCCAACTCCGACCAGCACGCTTGGACTCGCTGCGGATCGCGGCCTTGGAGGTCATAGACGAAGCGCTCGAAGTTCGACGCACGGGAAATGTCCATCGACGGACTGGAGGTAGACGGCGTCTGATCGGCAGCACGTGGGCGATAGATCCCAGTGCGGAAAAACTCATCCAGCACGTTGTTCTCGTTGGCCGCCAACACCAACTGCCGGATAGGTAGACCCATCTGCCTGGCGTAATGGCCGGACAGGATGTTGCCGAAGTTGCCCGAGGGCACGGCGAAGGACACCTCATGCGTCTGCTGGTCATCCGTAGCGCGCAACCAGGCCCAGACGTAGTAGACGATCTGCGCAGTGACGCGCGCGAGGTTAATGGAGTTCACGGCTCCAAGGTGGTGCGTACTGCGGAAGGCAGGATCTCCCGAAAGTTCCTTGACGAGGTCCTGACAGTCGTCGAAGACACCTTCGACCGCGAGGTTGTGGATGTTGTCATCCTGCAGCGAATACATCTGTGCCCGTTGGAAATCACTCATCCTTCCCTGCGGGGACAGCATGAAGACGGCGATACGGTCCATCCCGCGCAAGGCGTGCTCTGCGGCAGATCCGGTGTCGCCAGACGTTGCCCCGAGAACGTTCAGCACTCCACCCGTTCGCTCGAGCGCATACTCCAACGCGTGGCCGAGGAACTGCATGGCCATGTCCTTGAACGCCAGCGTCGGGCCTTCTGACAAGCCGACGAGCGTGAGCTGGTCATCGATGGCTCGCAAGGGCACTTCGGAGGCGAATACCGCTGGGGTGTAAGCCGCCTGGCACAGGCGCATCAGATCAGGTCGCGGGATGTCGGTCGCGAACAGGCCGATGACGTTGCCCGCGAGCTCGGCATAACTCAACGAGCGCCATTGCTGCAGGTGCTCGGCGCTGATAGTCGGCAGATCGGCCGGCACCGCGAGTCCGCCGTCGGAGGCCAACCCCTCCAGCAAGGTTTCAGTGAAGGTGCGTGCGGCGCCACCGCCGCGCGTAGAGATGTACTGCATTTACTCGATACCTTCCATGCGCAGCACCGAGGCCACCGTGCCCACCGAGTTGAGGTCACGCAATCTGGCCACCGCGTCGTTCACCTGTTGCTCGGTTGCCTCGTGCGTTGAGATCGTGAGCGGAGCCAGACCGTCATCACTGCGTCGGATGCCTTGCAACATCGATTCGATAGAGATTCCAGACTCGCCGAATACCGTTGCCACAAAAGCGAGTACACCTGGTTCGTCCTTCACGCCTAGGCGAATCGCGTAGCGGGTTCGGATGTCGCTCAGCGGAAGTATTGGCAGCGCCGCGTAGGCCGACTCCCCCGCACCGCGACCACCCAGTACGCGATGGCGGGCGGCCTGTACGAGGTCACCAAGCACGGCTGACGCGGTGGGATCGCCCCCGGCTCCTTGGCCATAAAACATGAGGTCACCGGCGAGTTCGGTCTCGACAAAGACCGCGTTGAACGCCTCTCGCACCGTGGCCAGCGGATGCGAGCGCGGAATGATGGTCGGGTGGACTCGCGCGCTCACCGCCGGGTTGCCGTCGGAGCCGACCACCCGCTCGCAGATCGCAAGCAACTTGAGCTCGCAACCCATCTTGCGGACGGCGCGGATGTCGTCGCTGGTGATCTGGGAAATGCCTTCGCACGTCACATCATCGGTGCCGACCCGGGAATGGAACGCGAGCGAAGCCAGGATGGCTGCCTTGGCCTGCGCGTCGTGGCCCTCGACATCGGCGGTCGGGTCAGCCTCGGCATACCCGAGTTCTTGCGCCTCGGCCAGAACGTCCTGCAGGTCGGCGCCAGTGCGGCTCATTTTGTCGAGAATGAAGTTCGTCGTGCCGTTGACGATGCCCATGACTCGTCGGACATGGTCGCCGGCAAGCGACTCTCGCATGGGCCGGATCAGCGGGATAGCCGCCGCCACGGCGGCTTCGTACTGGAGGTCGACACCTGCGGCCGAGGCTGCCTCGTAGAGGCTGGGGCCATCGGCACCGAGCAGTTGCTTGTTGGCCGTCACGACGCTCGCACCGTGGCCGATGGCCCGCAGGATCAGCGCGCGAGCTGGCTCCAGCCCGCCCATGAGTTCGACGACCAGGTCGGCGTCGGCCACCAGACCTTCGGCGTCAGTGGTGAGCAGTTCGGTGGGAATGCCGGGACGCGCCTTGTCCACGTCGCGCACCGCGATCCCGACGAGCTCAATCGGACGACCGATGCGCTGAGCAAAGTCCTCTGGCCCATCCAGCAGCCTCCGTGCCACGCTCGACCCGACGGTTCCGCATCCGAGCAGCGCAATGCGCAACGCTCCCTGACTGTCCGTGCGACTCACGAATCTCCTTCCAGCGCAAGAATGTCCGCGATCGTCTCCCGACGAATCAGAGTGCGGACCTCACCGTTGCGTACCGCGACCACCGGCGGTCGCGGGATGTAGTTGTAGGTACTTGACAGGCTCCGGCAGTACGCACCGGTCGCCGGCACGGCGAGCAGATCCCCGGCCGTCACGTCGCCGGGAAGGTCCACGTTGCGCACCACGATGTCGCCGCTCTCACAGTGTTTTCCGACCACCCGCGTCGCCACTGCCTCCGCTGCGCTCGTTCTGGAGGCGAGGGAACAGGTGTAGTCGGCGTCGTACAACACCGGGCGCGGGTTGTCGCTCATACCGCCATCGACGCTCACATAAGTGCGTACGAAGTCATCGCTGACCTGAACTGGTTTGACGGCGCCCACCGCATAGACCGTCACGCCCGCAGGCCCGACAATCGCCCGACCTGGTTCGACCGAGATGTGCGGCACCGGAGTTCCGGCCTCCTGGCACGCACGCTGCACGATCTCGGCCAGTTGCCGGGCCATGTCATCGAACGCCAGCGGGGTGTCGGAATCGACGTAGGCGATGCCAAAGCCACCGCCCAGGTCAAGCTCGGGAAGAGTGATGGCGTGCGCCTGTGCGACGTCGAGTTGGAGCCGAATGAGACGGACCGCTGCCTCTGCAAAGCCTTTGGTATCGAAGATCTGACTCCCGATGTGGGAGTGGAATCCCAATAATTGCAACGCATCTCGCTGATCGAGCACCCGAGCGGCTGCGTCCTTCACCTGGCCTCTGCCGATGCTGAAGCCAAATTTCTGGTCTTCGTGAGCCGTGGCGATGAACTCGTGCGTGTGCGCTTCGACTCCGGTCTTAACTCGCAGCATGACCGGCACCACCACACCATGCCGACGCCCGGCCTGCGCGACGCGCTCAATCTCCTCGAACGAGTCGACCACAATGCGGCCGACACCGTAGGCGACGGCCGCGTCGATCTCTGCCTCGGACTTGTTGTTGCCGTGCAGACCAAGCAGCGCACCAGGGAAACCGGCACGCTGGGCTACTGCCAGTTCGCCGCCCGAGCACACGTCCAGGCGTAGACCTTCTTCGTGAATCCACCTAGCCATCGCCGTGCAGAGGAACGCTTTCCCGGCGTAATACACATCTGCTTGCGCGCCGATCTGCGCGAAGGCGTCCGTGAAGGCCGCCCGAAATTCACGAGCTCGAGTGCGGACTTCCTCCTCGTCGATGACGTAGACGGGGGTCCCGACCTCGGCCGCGAGTGCGCGGACGTCCAGGCCGCCGATGCTGATCGCACCGTCCGGTGTGCGCTCAGCCGAGCGCGGCCATACGTGCCTCGCCAAGGTGTCAGCGCGAGTGGTGCTCACGAGTCGCTCCTTCAGATTCGGGCAGGGGCGCGGACGTCGGCTACCGCGAGTCCGGCCCTCAGAACGATACGGGCCGCGCGCGCGAGGCGTTCGCCCGTCCACGGCACGAGAGTCGCATCGAGACCACCCTGCCCACGCTCCCACCAGTCGAGCACCGCGCCCGCCAGCGCCTCGACGTGCAGCGCGAGCGGTCGGGTACGACCGGTGCGCCGGGTGTCCGCGACGACGAGCGGCCACTCGGCCGTAAGTGCGGCGACCACGCCACCGGGGTCGCTCCCACCTCCGAACGTCTCGAGCCGGGAGACTGCCAGCAGCACCGGAAAAATCGGGTTCCTCAGGGTCAGGGTCGCGAGATCGCTTGCCGCACAGTCGATCTGATGACTGTCGGACATCCGCAACACCGCCCAGCGCGCAGCGTCGACACCGACCTCCTCGGCTAGCGCGGCGTACGACACCTCTCGTCGCCCGTCACGCGTGAGCACCAGCGCCCTCCCCCGCCCTTCGATCGGACCGATAGTGCGCTCAAGCGCACCATCGGTCCGATCGAAGGGCACTTGCGCCGCACGCTCCACCGCCTCACGCACGTTCGCGTCAGTCAACGTCACCACCACCCGATCACCATCCGCTGCGGCGCCGCTGACCTCCGCCGCAGCCACAGACGCCGCCATCTGGCTTCCGGCCACCGGGACTAGCCACCGCCACGGCGCAGCATGCAGGTCAGGACGCGGGCGTACGTCCCGGCCAACGCGCGCACCGATCTGTGCAGCCATCTCCTCGGGGGTCACCCCGCGAGTGTAAGAAAGTTCGTGACGGCGGACGTCCCGGCTGGGGCCGCTGAGTCCGCGGGTCTCAGCCGATTCGGACTCGGGGTCGGGCGCTGGTAATCTCAACGCTCGCGCCCCCTTAGCTCAGGGGATAGAGCACCGCCCTCCGGAGGCGGGAGCGCAGGTTCGAATCCTGCAGGGGGCACCTTTGGGTTAACGATGCCCGTCAGCCGTGTCTTACGCGGCTGACGGGCATCGTTGCGTCGAAGGACGTGAGGTAACCCGACTCCCGGTGCGCCACCCCCGCCGGCCACAAACACCCCGTGACAGAATCATCGGACTATTGCTTCCCTGAGCCGAGAGACCCCTTTATGCCCGCCCCGCCCACCTGGAACCCGCGTCCCACGACGGGTGGAGCGAGCCTGCACGATGAAGTAGTCGAACAACTCGGCCGCGCGATCGTGACCGGCGATCTCCCAGCCGGGACCTCCCTGACGATCGATGAACTGACTCATGATCTCGGCACCTCGCGCGGGGTCATTCGCGAGTCGTTGCGGGTGCTTCAGTCGAAGGGCTTGGTGAGCGCCCGACCGCGTCTCGGGATCTCGGTCCAGGAAACCGACACGTGGCGCTTCCTCGATGCCGACGTGATCCGCTGGCGCGCCGATGGCCCCGAGCAACTCGGGACCATCAGGGACCTGGTTGAGTTCCGGCTGGGCGTTGAACCGGTTGCCGCCTACCGTGCAGCCGAGCTCCAGGACCCCGAAGCGATCCAAGGACTGCTCGACAGCGCGGCGCTCATGCGCCGAGCTGTGCAGGACCGTCGCAAGGATCACTTCGTGCAGGCCGACATCGCCTTTCACGGATGGGTGCTGCGCGGATCCGGCAACCGAATCTTCGCCGATCTGCGCACGACGCTGGCCGCGTGCTTGGACGTCCGTAGCGAGCTACTGACGTTTCCTTCCGACATCTCAGCCGACGCGATCAGCCTGCACGAGCAACTGGCCGAACTCGTCAATAGCAGCGAACCCCAACAGGCCAAGGACACGGCGAATCGCATCGTTGAGGCGTCGTACCGAGAGGTCCGAGCCGCGGCTGAGCGCCGATGAGGAAGGGCGTCGCAGCTGTGGCGCCCTTCCTCATCTGGTACGAGTCGAATCAGAAGCGCTGAATCTGCTCGGCGATGGTGATCACCGACAGCACTCCGAAGAATGCGGTGCAGAAGATGAGCACCGAGGACCGGAACCCACCGGCACGGATCGCCTTCGGAAGAGCAGTCCGGTTCATGAAGAGCAGCAGCATGCTGTAGAGGAACATGCACAAGCCGGCAACGCACGCTGAGATGACCAGGAGCAGTAGCGGCTGGCTCAGCCCGAGGCTCAGGATGGCCACTCCGGAGAGCACCAGTCCCCACACCGCCACGAAGTAGATCTTGCTCTCACTGATCCGCGAGCGCTGCAGATAGGAGTGCTTGACCGTGTCGGCGGTAATACGGCTGGCGTAGTCAACCACGCCAGCCGATGCCGCGAAGAGTGAGAAGGCGCCGACGGCCCAGAAGAGCGTGCCGAACCATCCGCCCACTGCGCCCTTCAGTGCCTCACCTTCGGTAAAGAGGAAGTCGATCGAGTTCGCCACCTGCGACTCGTCCTGGACGGTCGAATGTGCCAGCAGTGACGTGAGAGTGATCGTGACGACCGTGACGAGTGCGAAGGCGATCGCCTGTTCCCAGTTCGCAAAGCGCCACCATCGGCGCCACTTGGTGAGATTCTCCTGCGTCGGGTCGAAAACATAGGCCGACGTGTCCCCCATGACCTTCTCCTCGCCCGTGATCGGACTGACAAGACGTGGGACGTACGCCCCCATTCCGAAACCCTTGTCACGGATCCAGTTGCTCTGGCACAGGTTCTGAGCGCCGCCGGCGCCGGCGAACGCAATGGCGCCCATGAGGACGGCGAACTCCAAATCGGAGGGGAATCGGCCGACGTTGGTCACGGCATCGGGGAGCGCTTGCCACGAACTCGCCTTGATGACCAGAACGGACGCCAGCGCGAAGAACACGCCGATCACCGCAACCTTGAGGAAGATCAGACCTTCCATCATCGAGTAGACCACTGGAGCGAGGGTCAACATGAGCCCGATGGCGAGGAGCATCACGACCGCGATGACGGTGACGTTTCCGCCGAACAGGTAGGAGAACATCGTCGCCGCGGACGTCGCCCACCCGGGCCAAAGGTTCTGCAGATAGGCCAACAGAACGAAGACCAAGCCCCAGTGCTTCCAGTAGCGGTTGAACCCACTGATTGCGGTCTCACCCGTCGCGAGGGAGTAGCGCTCGATCTCGGTGTTGAGGAACCACTGGATAATCACACCCAGCGCGGCACCCCACAGGAAGATCAGGCCGACCTGGGAGGTGATGTAGGGCCACAGGATGAACTCGCCAGAAGCGAGCCCGATCCCCGAGCCCACAACGCCCGGGCCGATCAGACGCCACATCCGCCGAGGCGGCTCCGGTAGATCTCGGACCTCTGGGGGTGGCAGGTTGCGCGTACGCAGCCGGAAGCCTGTCGAGCCGGGATCGGCGGCATTCTGGGTCATGATTCTTCCTTCGATCGGTCTTGGGGTCTAGTTGCGTCGGTAGGTCTGGACATTGGTGAACTCCTTGAGTCCGAATTCGCCCAGCTCGCGACCCCAGCCAGACATCTTGACGCCGCCAAACGGGATGCGCGGATCCGACGCCGTCATGCCATTCACGAAGATTCCGCCGACATCGAGGTGTTCGCGTACGACGGACAGTTCCTCCTCGTCCTCGGTCCATACCGCGGAGCTGAGCCCATAGCGGCTCCGGTTGGCCAGGTCGACCGCGTCCTCGGTGTCTCGCGCGGTGATGATCGCCGCGGCCGGCCCGAAGGTCTCCTCGTCGAACATCACCATGCCGGGCTGAACACCCGACACCACGGTGGGCGGGTAGTACGCGGTTTCCGGGCTCTCGACCGTTCCGCCCAACTCCAGGGTTGCCCCTGCGTCGACCGTGCTCCGGACTTGTTCGTGGAGTTCGTCGCGCAGGTCGCGACGAGCCATCGGACCGATCTGAGTGTCGTCCGAGTGGGGGTCACCGACGACGAGCTGCGCGGCACCCTCAACGAGCAACCGGGTGAACTCCTCCACGTGTTCTTCCACCACGATGAACCGCTTGGCGGCGATGCAGCTCTGACCGGTGTTCTGGAAGCGTGCCCGGACGGCCGTCTGTGCCGCGGCCTCAACGTCCGCGCTGCCCAGCACCAGGAATGGGTCGCTGCCACCAAGCTCGAGCACCGACGGCTTCAACCGCGGCGCGCATGCCTGTGCCACCTGCACGCCCACCTGCTCGCTACCGGTGAGCGTTACCCCGGCCACCCGGTCGTCCTCGATTAGGGCGGAGGCCTGACGTCCCGGGACCAGAACGACCTGCAGCAGATCAGCCGGCCCCTTCGCCCGATCAATCGCCTGTGCGATCAGCAGTGCGGAGCCGCTGACGTTGGTCGCATGCTTGAGCACCATCGTGTTTCCGGCGAGCAGAATCGGCGCGGCACATCGAATGACCTGCCACAGCGGGTAGTTCCACGGCATCAGGGCCAGAACCGGACCGATCGGCCGGTAGCGCACCCTGACGTCCTCGGCCTCGGGGAAGTCGACGACGTCGTCGGCAATCTGCTCCGGGCCGTGCGTGGCGTAGTGGTAGCAGCATGCAGCCGATTTGTGCACTTCCGCCCGGGCCTCGGTGATCGGCTTGCCCATCTCGGTCGAGATGAGACCGGCAATCTCCTCGACCATCTCGGTCAGTACGTCCCCGAGACTCTCCAGGAAGGCGGCTCGCTCCTCGATCGGCGTCGAGCGCCACCCTCGGTAGGCGCTCACGGAGCGGTCGAGCACCTGCTCGAGCTCGGCGGGTGTGGTCTCGTCGTAGTCGGTGATGAGGTCACCGGTCACCGGATTGATGGTCTTCACAGGGGTCAGAGCTCCTTGGCGTCAGGGGTGAGGTTGCTGCGTTCTCCGGACCACGCTGCTTGCAGGATCCGGACCAGGTCATCGCGATCGCAGGGCCGCGGGTTGTTGTCGAGCAGTCGCTTGACGGCCAGCGCCGCCTCAGCAATCTCCGGTAGTTGGGCGCGGTCGATGCCAATCTCACGCAGGGTGGTGGGCGTGCCGCTCTCGGCGACCAGCTCGGCCACCCGATCGATGGCGAGCGCTGCGGTGTTGCGGTCATCGACGCCGTGGACGTCCATCTCTCGACCGACGCGCGCCAGCTGTGGCGTGCAGTGCGCCAGGTTGAACTCCAGGACGTACGGCAGCAGCAAGCCGACGCCGAGTCCGTGCGGCGTATGCGTCATCGCGCCGATGGGGTACTGCAACGCGTGCGCCGCTGTCGTCCCGCCTGTGCCGAGGGCCATTCCGGCGAGCAGGCTGGCCTCGGCCATTCCTTCGCGCGCGGCTGGCTGCCCTTCGTTCACGGCAGCGATCAGCCACCGCGAGACCAGCCCTGCTGCGGCCACGCCGGAATGGGCTGCGAGCACGTTGCGCCCCACGAAGAGCGGGAGCGTGGCGTCCCAGGCCGGCACGAGCGGGCGAGCCGTGGTGGACTCGACGGCGTGCGCCAAGGCGTCGAGTCCGGAGTGCGCGGTGACCGACGACGGACAGGTCCGGGTGAGGGTCGGGTCCACCACGGCAATCTCAGGTACGAGGTGCGGACTGGAGATGCCGACCTTCAACTGACGTTCGTCGTCGGCGATGACCGCGACGGGGCTGACCTCTGAGCCGGTGCCGGAGGTCGTCGGCACCGCGATCACTGGGATCCCGGGTCCGGGCACCATGTTCTCGCCATAGAAGTCGCGCGGGCTCCCGCCGTGCTGGAGGAGTACGGCGACGACTTTGGCCAGGTCGATCGAGCTGCCGCCGCCGACCGCGACGATCACGTCGGGGGCCATTGCCTGCGCTACCGTCAGCGCGTCCCGGGTCCCCGCGATGGGCAACTCCGGCTCAGCGCGGTCGTACACCTCGACCATGAGGTTCGATTCCAAATCCGCGAGCAGGGAGCGCACACCCGGCTGCTGGACGATGTGTTCGTCGGTCACGACGAAGACACGTCGACCGAGCTCGCGGGCAAATACCGCGACCTGCGCGACGGCACCGGAGCCGAAGATCGTCTGGCGAGGCATACGCAGCACACCGTGCGGTGTCGTCGCTGTGCCGTGGGCAACGTTCATGATGGATCCTTCTCATTGGCTAGTGCGGTAACGGTCGCGGCGAGCTCGGTGCTGACGGCGATGCCGCGCGCCATGACCTGCTCACGACTGCGTCGGGCTCGATCACCGGGGACTAGGACTGGGTCCGTCCCCGCTGCGCTCGAACGAACGGCGTCGAGGTAGTCGGAACTCCGATGCCGCCAGCCCTCGCCGACGAACGGGGTGGGATCGAGCGCGATGAGAAGATCACCCTTGGTGCTGGGACGATCCGTGTCGAGCGTGCCCGCGACTTCCTCTCCCAGACCGGTGCCGCTAAGCAGTCCCACTAAGAGCTCGAAAGCGAGCGCTAGCCCGAGTCCTTTCCCTCCGCCGAAGGCGCGCAACGCTGTCGCTTCGTGCGGGTCCGTGGTGGCTTCCCCGCGCCCATCCATCGCCCAGTTCGGGCCGAGTGGGCGACCGGTGAGCCGGTGGTGCAGGACCTTGCCCATCGAAACCTGAGCGGTGCTCATGTCGAGGACGAACGGGCCTGGGGTGCTAGGGACTCCGATACCGATCGGGTTGGACCCCACGATCGCGGCGCGGCCGCCGGGGGCCCCGATGAGCGGCTCGCTCGTGCTGAGCACGACACCGAGCAAACCTGCCTCGGCGAGCTGTTCGGCATAGAGGCCGACCATCCCGACGTGGCCGCTGTTCGCCACCGTGGCGACGACACACGGCTCAACCTCGGCACGCTCGACCAGCAGTTCGACAGCACGGCGCGCGGCGACCGGACCGAACCCTCCCCGGCCGTCAACCCGGGCTGCCGCAGATCCGACCCAGACGTGATCGGGGTCTTGGCCCGGTGTGAGCACCCCGTTAGCCATGCGTTCGATCAGGGTCGGCAGCCGCTGAAGGCCATGGGACGGGTGGCCCCGCAGCTCGGCCTCAATCAACACGTCGGTCTGTACGGCCGCCTCAAGCGGGCGCGCGCCCGCACGGACCAAAGCCCGCTCGGAGGTGGCACGCCATTCCTGGACCGAGCGCTGCACCTCACCCACGGCTGCTCCGTCGGGTGACGTCCGGACGGGTGAGGACGTCGTCCCGGAGCCGGGTCCCGAGTCCGGGACCGTCCAGCGGGAGCACACGGCCGTCCTCAACGGCGGGGAGGTCGGTCAGCAACTCGGCGTACCAATCCGTCGCGAAGGCACGAACCACCTCTTGAACAGCGATATTGGGGGCGTGCACCGAAAGGTGTGTGTTGACGGCCATCGAGACCGGACCGACGCAGTCGTGCAGTGCAACGGGGAGAGTGTGCAGGTCCGCGAGGGCGCAGATATGCCTTGCCTCGGAGATCCCTCCGGCATAGGTCGGGTCAAAAATCACCAGATCGGCGGCTTCGGCCTGCAGCAGGTCCTGGTAGGCCCATCGCGTGCCCATGGTCTCGCTGACCGCCACTGGCGCGGTGACCTGTTCGCGGAAGCGACGCACGGCGTCGAGGTTGTGCAACGGCATCGGGTCCTCGAACCAGTGCGGTTCGTACTCACCGACCGCCCGAGCGATCTTCACCGCCGTGGGCAGGTCCCACAGACTGTGCATCTCGACCATGATCTCGATCCGGTCGCCGACCCGATCGCGGATCTTGCGGAACGGTTCCAGTCCTTCACGGAGTTGAGCGGCAGAGATTCCGTGCCCGCCGTTTTCCTCCGCGAATCGATCGAACGGCCAGATCTTCATCCCCATATAACCCTCGGACAGCAGGTCCTCGGCGAGGTCGTCGGCGTGATGCAGGAAGCCCTGGAGGTCTTCGTAGGGCCCGTCCTTGGCTCCGATCCCCCAGTTCCCCACAGGGAGGTGCCCGTGCTCTGGCCGGCCCCGGGTGTAGGCATACCCGGCACACGTGTTGTACGCCGGTACCGAGTCACGGCTGCGACCGCCGAGCAGTGCCCAGATCGGCTTGCCGGTTTCCTGGCCGAGCAGATCCCACAGCGCGATGTCGACCGCAGAACGTCCGCGGTTCTCAATCCCGGACCCCTTGCTCCCGACGAAGCCAACCAACTGGCCCCAGATCCGGGTGATGTCACCCGCGTCGGCACCCAGCAGCACCGGGGCAGCGGACTCGTGGATCCAGGCGGCGACGGCCGAGGCCGCGAAGTAGGTCTCGCCTAGCCCGACCAGACCGCTGTCGGTGTGCAGGCGCACGTACGTGAGGTTAGGAAACTCCTCGACCTGGATGGTCTCGACCTCGGTGATTCTCATCATTAATCCTATTCATCCGATTAATCGTTGGATGAGAGTCACACGCACAGACCTGCCTGTCAAGAGTTACGCGGAGATCGGGTCCGCGGCGTCACGGGGCCAGGCCCGTCAGGTCACTTGACCGGGGCCGGCGCCATCAGGATGAGAAGAGGACCTCAGCCCTCAGCGCGCTCCCGCAACCACGTGATGTCGGCGCTCTGCCCCTCAACGCCACCTGGGGTCTCGCACACCACCGGTGCCTGTGCAGCGCGCACCACAGCCGCGAGTTCTTCCTCGTCAATCGACCCGGACCCGAAGTTGGCATGCCGGTCAGCACCAGAGTCGAAGGTGTCACGCGAGTCGTTAGCGTGCACCAAGTCGATGCGTCCGGTGATGGCCTTGATCTGATCGACCACCGTGGGCAGTTCGATTCCGCCCGCATAGGCGTGGCAGGTATCGAGGCAGAAGCCCACCGTGTCCCCGCCGGACGCCTGTCCGATGGCCTCCCAGAGTCGAGCGATCGCCTCAAGTCGGCGTGCCATGGCGTTGTCGCCGCCTGCGGTGTTCTCGATCAACAACGGCACCGGCATGTCGAGACCATCGATGCACTTGCGCCAGTTGTCGAAGCCCTTGGCCGCGTCCTCATCCGCACCGATATGCCCGCCGTGCACGACGACCCCCTTGGCACCGATCTCTGCGGCGGCGCTCACGTGCTGCTGCAGCAGTTTGCGCCCGGGGATCCGGATACGGTTGTTGAACGACGCGACATTGATCGGGTACGGCGCGTGGACATAGAGATCGACCCCGGCCTCGGCCGCGCGGGCTTTCAGCCCTTCGGCGCCGCCCTCGAAACGAATCACCGGGCCCTTATAGCTCTGCGGGTCCCCAAGGAAGATCTGCGCGACACTCGCGCCACGCGCCTGCGCCTCGGCGATGGGGTCTTCCTGATCAACATGCGCACCGATGTGTAGAGCCATTGACCCACCGTAGATCCCCCTCCCGACAGCCGCGCTCGCGTGTCACGATGGCTGCATGAGCAATCTCGAACGACCTCAGGCCCCGAACCCGTACGAACTGCTGCCCAGCGTCCCGTCCTTCACCGTCACCAGTGAGGACGTCGTTGAAGGGCAGCCACTCAAGGACGACCAGGTCAACTCGGCCGGTGACCGCTCGCCGCAGTTGTCATGGTCGGACGCACCGGAGGGCACGAAGAGTTTTGTCGTCACCTGCTTCGACCCGGACGCCCCGACACCCTCCGGCTTCTGGCACTGGATGGTCGTCGACCTCCCGGCCGACACCACTTCGTTGCCAGCCGGTGCTGGCGCCGAAGGTGGGGCTGGCCTGCCGGGCGGTGCATACATGCTGCGCAATGACGGCGGCTCAGCGGCCTTCATGGGCGCCGCTCCCCCTCCCGGTGACATGCCGCACCGCTATTTCTTCGTTGTCCACGCGGTGAGCGAAGAATCCCTCGGCATCGACGAGAACACGTCGGGCGCGGTGATGTCCTTCAACCTCGCGTTCAAGACGGCAGGCCGCGCGGTGCTGCACGGAACGTACGCCCACTGACCCTGGGAACTAACTGCGTTAGGTGCCCTTGACCGGGAAATTTCCGCGTCAGGAGGCACGTATCGCAGTTAGTTCCGTGGGCGCTGGGTCGTGTGACTTAAGTATTGGACCCGGGCGAGTTGCTTGCCCTGCCCCAGCGTGAGGGTGGTTCGATAGGGACCATGTTCACTAGGGGTACGACATGAGCGCCAGCGCGGCGCGCGGCGCACGCATCGAGATCAGCGGGTTAACGAAGGCCTTCGGCCCTTTTGTTGCCGTTCACGACCTCAGTTTCAGCGTCGAGCCAGGTGTGATCACCGGGTTTCTCGGCCCGAACGGCGCGGGCAAGACCACCACCTTGCGCATGCTGCTTGGGTTGGTCCGGCCGACATCCGGCACCGCGACGATCGACGGCCACAACTACGTCGATCTGGCCAACCCGCTTGGCACCGTCGGGGCCGCGCTGGAGGCCACCAACTTCCACCCGGGACGAAGCGGCCGCGACCACCTGCGCGTGCTCGCGGCGGCCGGTGGGTTTAGCGACGCCCGCGTCGATGAGTTGCTCGACTTGGTCGGCCTCCCAGCGGCATCCAACAAGCGCGCCGGCGGCTACTCCATGGGTATGCGCCAACGACTCGGCCTGGCCGCCGCGCTGCTTGGCGACCCGCAGGTTCTCATCCTCGATGAACCCGCGAATGGCCTTGACCCTGAAGGCATTCGGTGGCTTCGTGGCTTCCTCAAGCACCTCGCCAGCGAGGGCAAGACCATCCTGGTGTCGAGCCACTTGCTCAGCGAGGTCGAGCAGACTGTCGACAACGTCATCATCCTGGCCAACGGTCGGCTCATCACTCAGGGCACGATCAACGAGCTGCGCGGAGACGACACAGTGCTGGTGCGTACGCCCGCCTTGGCGGAGCTCGAACAGGCTCTGGCCAGCGAGGGGCTCGCGTTCGACCGCCACGAACAATCCCTGGACGTCAAGACGACCGACGTCACCCGGGTGGGTGACCTCGCCTTCCGCGCCGGCGTCCCAGTGCACGAATTGCGCCTGGACCAGACCGACCTGGAGGCATTGTTCTTCCGCCTCACCCAGGACCCGCAGAACGTCAACCGCAACCTCGGAGCGCAGACCGACCCGCAAGGCCAAGCATCGATCCAGGAGGAGGTGCGCTGATGGGACCTGCGATTAAAGCTGAGGTTCGCAAGTTGCTGACCACCCGTATGTGGTGGGGCATGGCGATTATGTTGTTCGCCATAGGCGCACTGCTGGCGTTGTTCATCGGGTTGCTCTCCGACACCGACCCAAGTAGCGAAGCCATCGAGGCCGGCGCCCCGGTGTTCACCCCGACCGAGCTTGCCACCAACGTCTATACCGCCGGATCAGCGTTCGGCTATGTCATTCTCATGGTGATCGGCATCATGACCATCGGCAGCGAGTACCGGCACAAGACACTCACCGGCTCGCTCCTGGCGGTCCCGCGTCGCGCGCGACTCATCTTCGCCAAAATCATCGCTCTCCTCGGTTTCGGGGTGATGTACGGCGTGATCTTCTTGATCGGCTCGGTCTCTATCGGTGCCACGGTCTTGTCCATGCGCGGCTTCGATGTGCTTCCGGACGCCGGCGCGATCTGTCGTTCGCTTGGTCTTCTACTACTCGTGCTTGGTCTTTGGGCACTGATCGGGCTGGGCCTGGGAATCTTGATCCCCAACCAAGTTGCGGCGATCCTGGTCGGGGTCGGGGGTGCCTTTATCGTCGAGCCGCTCCTGACGTTCCTCGCCTCCCAAACCGAGATCGGTGAAACCATCCAAAAGTTCTTCCCCGGGCCTGCCACCCAGGCAGTGCTCGGCGGATACGCCGGCGACACCGCCCAACTCTCCTGGTGGGCAGGCGCCTTGGTGCTCGCCGCGTACGCCGCGGTCTTCACCGGCCTCGGGACCTTGCTCACCCAACGTCGCGACGTGAGTTGAGCCCTCCCCCGCCGGCTCCGGTCAGACCATCCGTGCGTTTGTGCTCACGGATGGTCTGACCGAACGTCAAGCCGGGTACGCACGCCCCGCCATCCCCGCATCTTCAACATTCGCTCTACCTGACCCATGAACTGGTCACGGTTGAGGTGGAAGCCGAGAACAGGGATGCGCAGGACATCGGTGCCACCGATCACCACCTCGTTCTGGCGGAGCAGGTCCGACATGTTCTGCGCAGGCTCGAGGTGATGACTGCCGTCGACCTCGACCGCGAACCCATAGGCGTCGAATTCGACATCCAGGTATGCCCGCCGCCCCGGCAGCACGCGCACCGACTGCCGGGTCGGTCTGGGCAGACCACGCCTCCGACACTCCTGCGCGAAGTCGAGTTCGCTGAGCGCCGAAACCCCATCGGTCACTGAGGGGACCACAACATTGAGAAATGCCGTGCGTGCTCCCCGTCCTGCGCGAGCCCATTCCTGCGCGAGGGCGTCTGGTTTCACCACGCCTTGGTTGACCGCCACGCAGATCAGGAATGCTGCTTGACGATCGCTCGCGGCCCATCGAGCTCCGCGTATGACCGCAAGTTCAGGCACGATGACCGGTAGACCGCCGCGACCTACCCGCAGTTGGCCGCGAACTCGTGGCTGGTGCACGACCACGTTGGGATGCACCGGACGCGGCGACCGAGTACCCCACGGAATTGTGACGTCGATGCGTCGCGGGTCAAACCCCTGCAGGCCGACCGCGACAAGGGCCGCCGCACCATCGAGGGCGGCGTGCTCTCCGGTCTCAAGAATCGCGGTCCACGATCGCCCGATGTCCGAGACCGCACCGACTGCGACGGTGTGCCGCCCGACCTTGCGCCACCGGCCGGCGTCGACTTCACTGCGGACTGCGAATCGGTCGATTCCGACTGCGCGCAGTTGTCCACGAGACACCACTCCGCCCTGATCGGCGCTCCGCTCCGCGACCGCACGCGCTCGCGCAAAGCGGCGATCACGGCCCCGGCGGGCGTTCGTGTCCGTCACCTCGACAGCCTCACGCAGCTCATGCAGATGACGATGACGGGTGCCGAGCGCGCCGTACCAGCGCAGGATGCGCCCTGTGAAGAAGGCATCACATCACTGCCGCAAGGGCGCGGGCTGTGGATTGGGTGACCTGTGACCGACTTCAGTCAGACCATCCGTGAGCTTGTGCTCACGGATGGTCTGACCGAACTTCAGCGGGACCGCGCGCGCCAGGGAGAACTCCGTTCTCGACTCGCCTCGCCGAGTGTGGGCACACCACGTCCGCGCGACGGGTGGCAACAGTAGGCTGTGTACGTACTCAACGAAGAGACGTGAAAGAGGCGCATCAAGCGTGTCATCAGAAGCCCGCAGCGACGACCCACCACCGGCGTACGCCCCCCGCACCAAGCCCCCGACCGCGGGGCCGGCGAAGGCGCCACCTCGCACGAACGCGACCACCACGCCAACGACGGAGCGCCCGGTGGCAGACGAGCCGGTCAACGCGGCCAAGGACGTCGCCGACGAGACGTCCTCCCAGGATGTTTCCACCGTGACGCAGGAGCCAGACCCGCACGGCAATCACACAGCTCCCGGTCAACCGTCCCCTGCCGAGGCAGAGATCACCGGTAGTCGTCCGACACCTCGCGACGGGATCCGCACCTCGATCGAGTTGGTCGAGCAGTCCGATGCCGACCAGGTGCCGTTGCGGGGGGTCGCCGCACGTGTGGTCACCAACATGGAGAGCAGCCTCGCGGTTCCCACGGCGACCAGCGTCCGTGCCGTACCCGCAAAGTTGCTGATCGACAACCGGACGGTCATCAACAACCACCTGTCCCGCAACCGCGGCGGCAAGGTCAGCTTCACCCACCTCATCGGGTACGCCATCGTCAAGGCGATCTCGTTGCTGCCCGAGATGAACTACGCACTCGGCTCGCAAGACGGCAAGCCCACCCTGGTCAAACCGACACACGTCAACTTCGGCCTGGCGATCGACCTCCAGAAGCCCGACGGCACCCGAACCCTGGTGGTGCCCAACGTCAAGGGCGCCGACCGGATGTCCTTTGCGCAGTTCTGGAATGCCTACGAGGACCTCGTGCGCAAGGCACGCGGCAATAAGCTGACGATCGAGGACTACCAGGGCACCACGATCTCGCTGACCAACCCCGGCGGCATCGGCACCAACCACTCGGTTCCGCGCCTGATGCAGGGCGCTGGCGCGATCATCGGTGTCGGTTCACTGGAATACCCCGCCGAATGGCAGGGCGCCAGCAACGACCAACTCACCCGCAGCGCCGTGAGCAAGATCCTCACGCTCACCTCGACCTACGACCACCGCATCATCCAGGGCGCGACTTCTGGTGAGTTCCTGCGGACCGTCCACCAGTTGCTCCTGGGCGAAAACGAGTTCTACGACGAGATCTTCGCTGCGCTGCGCATCCCGTACGAGCCGGTGCGCTGGGTACAGGACATCTCGGTCAACCACGACGACGACATCAACAAGGTCGCACGCGTCCAGGAACTCATTCACGCCTACCGCGTGCGTGGGCACCTGATGGCCGACACCGACCCGCTGGAATACAAGCAGCGCAAGCATCCCGACCTCGACATCACCAGCCACGGGCTGACCTTGTGGGACCTGGACCGCACGTTCCCGACTGGCGGCTTCGGTGGCCAGCCGTTCCTCAAACTACGCAAAGTCCTTGGCATCCTGCGGGATTCGTACTGCCGCACGACCGGCATCGAATACATGCACATGCAGGACCCCGCCGAGCGTCGCTGGATCCAGGAGAAGGTGGAGAAGCCTTATTCCAAGGAATCTCCCGAAGACCAGATGCGCATCCTGCGCAAGCTCAACTCCGCCGAGGCCTTCGAGACCTTCCTGCAGACCAAGTACGTCGGTCAGAAGAGGTTCAGCCTCGAGGGTGGCGAATCGACCATCGCGATCCTGGACCGGGTGTTGTGCGCAGCCGCCGATGAAGGCCTCGATGAAGTCTGCATCGGTATGCCGCACCGTGGTCGCCTCAACGTCCTCGCCAACATCGCCGGCAAGTCCTACGGGCAGATTTTTGCCGAGTTCGATGGGTCTGCTCAGCCCGGTTCCGTGCAGGGCTCTGGCGATGTGAAGTACCACCTCGGTACCGAGGGTGAGTTCGTGTCAGACGAGGGCAACAAGACCAAGGTCTACCTCGCGGCCAATCCTTCGCACCTGGAGGCGGTCAACCCTGTCCTGGAAGGCATCACCCGGGCCAAGCAGGACCGCATCAACCTGGCTGGCACCGCCTTCACGGTGCTGCCGATTCTGTTGCACGGTGACGCGGCGTTCGCCGGTCAGGGTGTCGTAGCCGAGACCCTCAACCTGTCCCAACTGCGCGGCTACCGCACCGGTGGAACGATCCACGTGGTCGTCAACAACCAGGTCGGATTCACTACTGCCCCAAGCCAATCGCGGTCCTCGACCTACTCCACCGACGTAGCGCGTATGGTCCAGGCGCCGATCTTCCACGTCAACGGCGACGACCCCGAAGCCTGCGTACGGGTTGCCGAGTTGGCCTATGAGTTCCGGCAGAAGTTCAAGAAAGATGTCGTCATCGACATGGTGTGCTACCGCCGCCGTGGTCACAACGAGGGCGACGACCCGTCGATGACTCAGCCGCTGATGTACAACCTCATCGGGGCCAAACAGAGCGTCCGCAAGTTGTACTCCGAGGCGCTCATCGGACGTGGTGACATCACGCAGGAAGATGCCGCCGAGGCGCTACGCGACTACCAGCAGCAGTTGGAGCGGGTGTTCACCGAAACCAAGGAGGCCCGCAAGGCCGCCGCCGCTTCTCGTGCGCAATCGGGCACGGAGTCCGACTCCGAGGCCGGTCTCGAGCAGCCATCAGCGCAGCGTGAAGACGACGCCACCGGGTCGCTTCGCTCCCACCGACCCACCGCCATCAGCCCGCATGACCTCAAGTTGATCGGCAATACCTGGGTCAACCCGCCGGAAGGCTTCACCCTTCACCCCAAGATCAAGCAGTTGCTGGAGAAGCGCGCTGCCATGGTCTCCGAGGGCGGAATCGACTGGGCCATGGGAGAACTCACGGCCTTTGGTTCACTCATGCTCGAGGGTGTGCCGGTCCGACTCACCGGCCAGGACACTCGGCGTGGCACGTTCGTGCAACGGCACGCGGTGCTCATCGACAAACAGACATCGAAGGAATGGACGCCACTTCGCTACCTGTCCGACGGGCAGGCGTGGCTGTGGATTTATGACTCGATGCTGTCCGAGTACGCCGCCATGGGTTTCGAGTACGGCTACTCCGTGGAGCGCCCAGATGCGTTGGTGCTGTGGGAAGCCCAGTTCGGTGACTTCGTTAATGGCGCGCAGACCATCGTTGATGAGTTCATCTCATCCTCGGAGCAGAAGTGGAACCAGAACTCTTCGGTCGTGTTGCTGTTGCCACACGGCTACGAGGGCCAGGGACCAGACCACTCGTCTGCGCGCATCGAGCGATTCCTTCAGTTGTTCGCCGAGGACAATATGACGATTGCCTACCCCAGCACTCCGGCGAGTTATTTCCACCTGTTGCGTCGGCAAGCGTTCGCTCGTCCGCGGCGTCCGCTGATCGTCTTCACGCCGAAGCAGTTGCTCCGGCTCAAGGCGGCGACCTCCAGTCCTGAAGACTTCACGCAGGGCACCTTCCGCCCGGTGATCCCGGACACCACGGTGCCCGCTGGCGACCAGGTTCAGCGCGTGTTGTTGGCGTCCAGCCGGGTGGTCTACGACCTGGAGGCCGAGCGCCAAAAGCGCGAGGACAAGACGACCGCGATCGTGCGAGTCGAGCAGTTGGCGCCGGTTCCTTCGGCCGAAATCGCCGAAGTCGCCAACGCCTATCCGCAGGCCGAACTGGTGTGGGTCCAGGACGAGCCGGAGAACCAAGGTGCCTGGCCGTTCATGGCGCTTAATCTCCCGCAGCAGCTCGCCGACCGTGGTGTGCCGCGGTCGCTGCGCGTCGTGTCCCGCCCGTCCTCGGCGTCGCCAGCTGCCGGCTCGATGAAGTTGCACAAGGAGCAGCAGGAAACCTTGATCGAGAAGGCCTTTGCCCGTTAATACCCCGGACCTTCCGTCCGGGTGGGTGCTGCGTACGCCGACAGCAGCTGACGTCGACGCTCTGATTGACCTCGTCCGCGAGCGGGAGCTTGCGGTACGAGGTCGATCGAGCGTTGACCCCGAAGCGGTGGCCTCCGAGGTCGTCGGGACGGGATCCTGGACGCGCTGGCATCTTGTCGCCGTCGATGAGTCTGGCACCGTTGGCGGCTGGGCTTCAGTCCACGACCGGGCAGCAGGGCGCACCAACGTTCAGTTGGTCGTCACACCGAGCCGGACCCGCGAGGACCAGAACGCCGTGGCAACAGCCCTGCTCGACTGGGTCGTCCAACAGGCCACCGAGGTCGCGCAGGCGCGAGGCGCGAGTTCTACCCAACTCGATGCCTCCACGGTCGAAGGCGATAGCCAACTCAACGATTGGTATGCCAGCGCCGGGCTCGCCCACACCCGTACCTGGTTGCAGATGACCCGGCCCGTGACCTCCGAAGACGCAGACCTTCCCGGTCCGCGCGATGGCGTACTCGTCCGACGGGTCGCGCGCCACGAGGACGGGATGCCCGTTGCCGATGACCTACGCGGGGTCCATCAGGTGCTCGAGGAATCCTTCGCCGACCACTTCAATTCCTATCGGGAGAGTTTCGCCGAGTTTGCGCAGCGTCTGCGTGAGGACCCTGGGCACCGTTGGGATCATTGGTGGTTGGCCACCATCGAGACCGATCGTGGCGAGTTGCTCGGAGGCAGCGTGGTCAGTTCGGTCCTGCCTGCGGACGCAAGCGGAACTCCGGGCAGTTACATCGACTACATCGGTGTGCACCGACGCGCGCGCGGACGTGGCGTCGCAAAAGCGTTGTTGTTCACGGTGATTCGCGATGCACTAGAGCGCGGACGCAACCGTGTCGGTCTTGAAGTCGACGCCGACTCCCCCACCGGCGCCGATGGGCTCTACCTCGCACTCGGGTGGACCACGAGTTATCGCACGCAGTCCTGGCAGCGGGATTTGCACGTTCCCCAGCCGAGCGACTGAGCCGCCATGTCGATCTCCTGGACGGCGTACGGCCCACACGTCAGCGTCCTCGACTCTCCAGAGCGCGGCGGCTACCCCTATGCCAACTCGCTTCTGGTGCGCGGCTCAGCCGAAAGCGTGTTGATTGACCCATCACGAGGTTTACTGGACGCCCCACCCGCAACCGACCTGACGCTGGTCAGTCATGGGCACGAAGACCATATGGTCGCGCTCGATCGCTACGCCTCACCTGTTCACTGTCACCGTCAGGATCTGCCGATCGTGCACGATCCGTCCCTCTTGGCGCAGGCCACCGGTGCACCACCGGAGACGCTCGACGACATCACCGCGATGGTGGTGGACGAGTTCGAGGTCTCCGGCCGACCAGACGCGGTCGCCTTCGAGTCCGGATCGACCTTTGACCTCGGGGGCTGTCAGATCACGGTGGTCTTTCTTCCTGGTCACACCCGAGGCCACTGTGGTTTCCTCATCGAGCCCGACGGATTCTTCTTCACCGGCGACATCGACCTCACGGGTTTCGGACCGTTCTATGGGGGCCTCGACAGCAACCTGGAGGACTTCGAGGCCTCCCTGCACGCCTGCCGCGAGGTGGACGCGCGGTGGTACGGCACCGCACACCAAAAAGGTGTGATCGAGGGTGCGACGGATTTCCGTGAGCGTCTTGACGCCTACGCCGGGGCTATTAGTCGTCGTGAAGCTCAGTTGATGGATTTCCTCACCGAACCGCGCACCCTTGAGGAGATCGTGGCGCATCGCATCGTGTACCGCCCACACGTGACTGGTCCGCACGTCGATCCGGTGGAGCGGCGAACCGCCGCGCTCCATCTCGAGAGATTGCTCGCCTCCGGCGCGGTATCGGTCAACGACGAACGCTATCTCGCGCGATAACCTCGCCTCGTGTATTTCACAGACCGAGGTATCGAGGAACTCACCGGGCGACGTGGTGATGAAGAGGTCACCCTGGCGTGGGTGGCTGAGCACTTGCAGACCTTCGTCGACCTCAACCCAGAGTTCGAGACACCTGTCGAACGACTCGCCACGTGGCTTGCGCGGCTGGACGACGAGGACGAGTGAGGGGTCAGCCCCGACGGCCGCACCGGCCCTGGCCGCGTGGCACCGGCTGTCTCGCGTTCTTCCGCGATAGCCTCATCCTGAGTTCATCGACACGACAGCGAGACACCCGAGTGACAAGGCGCCGACCAGCATGAGTTACCCGCAGTACGGCAGTGATCCGGAGTTCACCCCTAGCGCAGAGTTTCAGATCGCCGAGGGCGATCGAGAGGTTGGCCTCTGCTTCGTGGGCGACTCGTTGGTCGCCGGACTCGGTGACCCTAAGGCGTTGGGCTGGGTGTCACGAGTTGTCGCCCGCACCCAGAACTCCGGTGCGGAGTTGCGCTCCTACAACCTTGGCGTGAGCGGTGAGACCTCCAGTGACGTCCTCGGCCGGTGGCATACCGAGACGGCTCCCCGGTGGGCAACCTGCAACGAGCGCCGACTCGTCATCGGCTTTGGCACCCACGACGTCATGCAAGGGATGACCACGGCCCGCTCCAGGCTCAATATGGCCAACATCCTCGACGACGCCTCGACCTCGGGCATCGCCACCTTCGTGGTGGGTCCGCCCCCCACCTCCGACCACGAGATCAACCAGCGCTTGGAAGTTCTGGTCGACGCCCAAGCCGATGTCTGCGCTCGCCGGCGAGTCACCTATGTCGACTGTTTCCGGCCGCTGCTTGGCCACGATCAATGGCAAAGCGACCTGGCCGCTGGTGACGGCTTCCATCCTGGCCAGGCTGGCTACGGCCTCATCGCCTGGCTCGTTCTGCACGCAGGCTGGCAGGACTGGCTTTCTCTGTGAGTTCAGCGGACGTACCGCCGAACGTGCCGGTACCTCTTGCGGATCGGGTGCTCTTGCACCACGCCGCTGTGCAGTACGTCGCCGACGAGATCCAGGTCCCGATCCTTCACTTCAAGGGTCCACTCGTCGCGGCGACTTTTCCCCACGATGGTCAGCCGCGCCGGTCCACGGACGTCGACGTGTTCCTGCGCAGCGAGGACCTCGACGCCCTGTCGCAGGCCATGCTCGGCCACGGCTGGGTCGAGTACGACAAGACCATCGAGGCCGAGTGGCATCACTCCCGGGTCCTAGAACACCCAGAGTTCGCGTGCACGGTAGACCTCCACACGCACTACCCCGGGATTCACCTCGGCGTCACCACGGTGTTCGACATCCTTGATCGCGATCACGAAGAGGTCCTGCTCGCAGCCCGGGTATGCCACGCCCCGGCGCGTCCCGTCCATGGGCTCTTGATCCTGCTGCACGCTGCACGAGGCGACTCTGGCCAGAAGGGTCAGACAGATATCCGCCGCGTCATCGACTCCCTCACCCCCGCAGAAATGGACCACCTGCTGGCGGTCGCGACCGAGTTGGGCTGCCGGCCCGCCCTGTCCTCGGTGTTGCCTATATCACCAGATTCAACTATCGAGGGCCAGCTCTGGGCTGATATCATGAGGAATCCGCAGCAAGGGGCACTGCGGTGGGTAGTCCGACTCATTGAGGCGGACTCATGGAGGCAACGTAGGGATGTTCTACGGGCGGCCGTGATCTACCCAGAGAAAGGTTCTGGCCCCGGGGGTGGTGTGTCACTGAACCGGATCTGGCGTGGCGCGCGACAACTGCCCGGAATCGCCGTGCGACTGGCCTCCTATCGTCGTTCACGATAGGGCTTAAGAAGGAGCCAGCCGGTGTCACGAGAGTTTGCGCTGACGCGCGTCATCCGCAGTCGGGGTCGTCTGCCCGGCATGGACGCCTTCGTCTGGCTCGCCAGCCTTGCGGGGGCGGTGTGGCTGCGCTACGACTTCGATATCTCCCGCCTTGGATCCGTCGCCTTGCCGTGGTTCATCCTCGGCGCCATCGTGATGCAGATCGTCTTGGGCTCGGTCCTCGGCCCGTACAGCCGCGGGCACCAGCGGGGCTCCTTCGAAGAAACCCTGGACGTGGTGCGCACCGCAAGCATCGTCGGGCTCACCCTCATCATCATCAACTTCATCATCGGAACGCCGCTCCCGCGGTCCGTGCCGTTCATCGCCATGGTGTTAGCCATCGGCGGGATGTTCGCCGCTCGCTTCGTCAAGCGCTCCTGGGACCTGCGTCGTGCCACCAACTCCGAGGGAGCGCAGGCCGCGATCATTCTGGGCGCCGGAGAGGCCGGCCGCCGACTTGCTCGTTCCATGCTGCGCGATGACAACAGCGGCTATCTGCCGGTGGCCTTCCTCGATGACGATCAGCACAAGCGCAAGATGCGCATCGAAGGCGTTCGCGTCCGCGGTACTCGCGACCTCATGGCTTCTCTCGCCGAGGAGACCGGCGCCACCGTTCTGGTCGTCGCGGTGCCCAAGATGGACGCTGCAGAACTGCGTGAGGTCTCCCAGCTCGCAACCGAGGCCAACCTTCGGGTCTTGACCATTCCGCCAGTACGCGACCTGCTCGACGGCACCAGTGGCGGGGTCAAGGATCTGCGCGATGTCGACCTGACCGAGCTCCTCGGTCGGCGTCCGGTCGATCTCGACAGCACCTTGGTGTCTGGCCAGCTCAACAGCCGCCGAGTCCTGGTGACCGGCGCGGGTGGCTCCATCGGATCGGAACTGTGCCGCCAGATCGCGCGCTTCGGACCGGCCAAGCTCTACCTCCTGGATCGGGACGAGTCCGGACTGCAGGCCACCCAGATGACGCTGGTCGGCAACGGTTTGCTGGACAACGACGAGGTCGTCCTCGCCGACATCCGCGACCCACGCACCCTCAATGAGTTGTTTGATCGCCTACAGCCCGAGGTTGTGTTCCACGCCGCGGCACTCAAGCACCTGCCGCTGCTGGAGAAATACCCCAGCGAGGCATGGCAAAGCAATGTCCTGGGCACGCTCAACATCCTCAGCGCCGCAGCGCGGGTCAACGTCAAAACCTTCGTCAACATCTCCACCGACAAAGCTGCCAACCCCACTTGCAACCTCGGCTACAGCAAGCGATTGGCTGAGCGACTCACCGCAGACTTCGCCCAGCGCGAGGAAGGCCGCTACGTCAGCGTCCGCTTTGGAAATGTGCTGGGCTCCCGTGGCTCGGTGGTGCACGCGTTCACCGCACAGATTGAACGCGGCGGACCAGTCACCGTCACCCACCCTGACGTCGAGCGCTACTTCATGTTGATCCCCGAGGCGTGTCAGCTCGTCCTGGAGGCCTCCTCCATCGGCGAAGACGGCGAAGTCATGGTCCTCGATATGGGCGACCCGATGAAGATCGTCGACGTCGCCAAGTCGCTGATCCGCCATTCCGGCAAGGATGTCGAGATCGCCTTCACGGGCTTGCGGCCCGGTGAAAAGCTCAGCGAAGAGTTGTTCTCGCCGTTCGAACAACGGCGGACGACTGACCGCGACTGGGTCGACAGCGTCGATGTTCCCAGCCTTGACCCGTTGACGGTCACGACGACCTCGCACGAGACTCCCGAAGCCGCGCATGAGTGGATGAAAGAGCACGCCTTCGGCGGTCTGGACCTCTCGGTTCGCCCGGGCGCGCCCGAGGTCACCGCCGCTGACTCGGCCACGCCGGGGGACGGAATGACAGCGCAAAAGTGACGGCGGGTCACCAGGCTGGCACCTCGTCGACCGCCACGCAGGTGGTCATCGATGCCAGCAACATCCATCAGGGCGGGGCCTTGCAATCGGCGGCCTCGGTCGTCGATGAGATCACCCACATCCTGCGCCAGGGCGAGCTGCGCGATCGTTATCCCTGGCTCGAGTGGCTACGTATCGTCATGTCCCCCGAGGTTGCAGCCGAGATGGGCCGCGAGCCGCTTCAGCATGAAGTGGTCAGTCGCCGGTGGCACTCGCCCGCACTGTGGCATCGGCGGGGACCCCTGCCCGACGTCTACGTGACGATCTTTGGACCTGCCTACGGTGTGCGTCGGGGGCGGGTCGCGATCTCCGGCTTCGCCGATGGAACTGCGATCCTGCGTGATCCCACGCTGTCCGACCAGACCTTGAAGCGCCGGCTGCGGCGTCGTATCAGGACCCGCGCCTCGCGCTTCTTCTTCGCTCGTCAGGACCTCCTCTACACCGAGGCCGAACGGACGGCCACCGAGTTGTCGCGTTCGCTGCGCTTCGACGCCACCAGGGTTGGTGTCATACCCAATACGCCCAATGGCGTGCTCTCCCAGCCAGCATTGTGGAGACCCGCCCCGTTGCCCGCTAAAGAACCCGGCACCTTCGATGTCGGCTTCGTGACCCGGTGGTACCCGCACAAGAACTTCGAGATTCTCGGCAGCGCGGCACAACTGTTGCAAGAGAACGGAATTCGAGTTCGCTTCATCGTGAGCCTACGTCCCGATGAGCTGGAGCGCCTCGACCCGGCAACTCGTGCGTTCGTCTATTCCGTCGGTGAGTTAAGTATCAGGCAGGTGCCCTCGGTCTATGAGTATTGCGACGCCATGGTCTTCCCCAGCCTGATCGAATCCGCATCGGCAGCACCCCTGGAGTCGCTGCGATTGAACGGCCATCTCGCGGCCTCCGATCGCGACTTTGTGCGTATCCCCTGCGGAGATGCGCCCCACTATTTTGAACCGACCGACCCGCGCGCATGCGCCGAGGCGTTGGCCGAGATATTGACCAATGAGAACGTGCGTACGCAGCGGGCCGAGGCCGCACGCGTGATCGCAGGAACCTTCCCGAGCCCCAGGACACGCGCCGAGGACTTTCTGCAGTTCGTTGACCGAGGAACCCGAGGAGAACCATGACGCCCGTGAGCATGAACCCGCCTGGACGTATCGCCGTTGTCGGAGCATCTGGCTTCGTCGGAACCGCCGTTGCCGGTGCCGCTGAGAGGGCTGGGCACGAGGTCGTCGCGCTCTCGGCGCCGCGGTTGAGCGGGCCGTGGACCTCGGCCGATGTCAGCGCCTTAGCCGATCGGCTTCGCGGCTGCGATGCGGTCATCAACGCCGCGGGCTGCTCCGACGCCGGGGCTGGCGACGTGGACACGCTGAACGCCGCCAACGGTCACCTGCCAGGTCTGATCGGTGCGGCAGCGGTCGCGGCGCGGGTCCCCCGGTTCGTGCACATCAGTTCGGCCGCCGTTCAGGGGCGACGCCCGATGCTCGATGACTCGATGCACCGTGAGCCCTTCTCGCCGTATTCAGAATCCAAGTGCCTCGGCGAAGATCAGGCGTTGCGGCACGGCCCGGAGCAGACTGTCGTCTATCGACCGCCGGGTGTGCACGGCGCTGGTCGCAGGACCACCTCGTCGTTGGTGCGCATCGCTCGGAGTCCCGGCGCCGTGGTCGCCGCGCCAGGCACCGACAACTCCCCCCAGGTTCTGGTGGGCAATGTCGGGTCCGCCGTGACGTTCTTGGCCGCGGTGTCCGATGCTCCGCCGCGCGTCGTCATCCATCCCTCCGAGGAATTGAGCACGCGGGACATCCTGTTTCTCCTCGGCGGCAAGGAACCACGGCGGATTCCTCGGAGGGCCGCGATAGGTGCCATCGCCGCGTTGGAGCGCGGCGGCCCGTCCGCTCGGATCGATGCCCATGTTCGTCGTGCTCGGATGTTGTTGCTCGGACAGCAACAAGCCCATAGTTGGCTCACCGGGGCCGGGTGGCGCCCGCTGTACTCGCGGGACGCCTGGAAAGCACTCGGCGACTTACCCGCCACGGAGAACCAGGAGAACGTCACTGAGACCGCAGAACAGGGCCCTGGTCCAGGTGCGCCTGGCCTCTTCAGTTCAGCCAAGAACTTCGCACCCGAGTTAGGCGGACACGTCGAGCGCGGAACTCTCGGGGGCTACTTCATTGACTTCCGCATCAAGACTGACGAGGCCTCTTGGCCGCCACCGTGGATGGCGGATGAGGGCTCACGGCTACCCGTTGCCGTGGCGCAGTGGGCCTTGGGATGCTACGAACGCTATCTCGATGGCGAGGGCGACCAATGGCTCCAGGCTGCAACAGACGCTGGCGAGTACCTCTTGGACACCCAGGTGAGTGGCGGCCCCAAGGACGGTGCCTGGCTGTATCCCAAGCCGTCGAAGCACACCTACAAGATCTCTGCCGGTTGGGTGTCCGCGATGGCACAGGGCGAGATCGCCAGCCTGCTGGTGCGTTTGCACAAAGAACATGGCGGGGATCGCTATGTCGACGCGACCCGACGGGCCATTCGATTGATGTCGATCCCGGTTTCCGAGGGAGGCGTTCAAGCGCCGCTGGGCGATGGGTTCTTCCTCGAGGAGTACCCCACGCAGACCCCGTCGCTGGTCCTGAACGGTGGCATCTTTGCCATTTGGGGCTGGTACGACGTCGGCGTCGCCTTCGACGACGCTGAGACCACCGCGCTATTTGCCGCGTCTGCACGAGCGCTCGGCGACAACCTGCATCGCTACGACCTCGGGACCTGGTCCCGCTACGACCTCTTCCCCTTCCCGGTCGTCAACATCGCGAGCTCGGCGTACCACCTTTTGCACATCACCCAGTTGAGGGCGATGGCGAAATTAGTGGATCACCCCGAATACACCCGAATTGCAGACCGATTCGAGGCCTATAACGCGTCGCCGATGAAGCGCAGGATCGCGTTTGGGCGTAAGACGGCGTTCCGTCTGGTAATTCCGCGCAATGCGCATTTGGCACACCGGGTGCCGTGGGGGCCGCGCGGCGAGCGGAGCTAAACGGCGCGAAGGGCTCCTAGCCGCGCGGCCGGACGCGCGGCACCCAGACCCCGGCTGACAGATAGGCACCGGCGACGGTCGCCACGATTCCGCCCTGCGCGCCAGGCGAAAGCGGAGCACGGACGGCGGCGGCGATCGCCGTCGCGGCGATCGCGTGAAGCGCAGCGATCTCGATATGGCTCGCCCCACTGCCATCCAAAGCCTGTTGGTACACATGCCGTCGGTGCGCCTCAAAGAGGTTCTCGCCACGGCGAGCTCGCAGCACGATGGCTTGGGCAACGTCGAGCACATAGAGCGAGTACGGCGCGGCCACCCTGATGAGCGCGGATGGCCCGGCGCTGCTCGCGCCAATCAGGCAGGTCGCGATGAGACCACCCACGTAATAGCTGCCCGCATCCCCAAGGAAGAGCCATGCCTTCGGCGCGTTCCAGGGCAGGAAACCCACAGCGGCTCCAGCGCCGGCGAGCGCCAGCGCTCGAGTGTCGGCGTCAAGTCCGCTTTCGAGCGCCGCGTTGGTCAGCACCACCGTGGCAGTCGTCGCCGAGATGCCGTTGATGCCGTCCATAAAGTTGAACACGTTGACGGAGGCGGGCACTGCCACCAGACCGACAACCGCTTCCCGGAGGTTTCGGCCAGACAGAGCACCGATGGCTGCCTGGGCACCCAAGCGAGCAGAGGCGGGAAGTCCGCCCGTCACGTCATCGGCCAACCCGAGGGCGAACGCGGCGGTGGGTCCGACGGCTCTTCGGCTCTGTGCGTGGTGAAGAGCAAGCCCAGCGGCTGAGCCACCAAAGACCGCGAGCCCTCCCCCGCGCGGAATCGCCTGCGAGTGGGAGGAACGCGCATTGGGAATGTCCACGACGTTGGCGCGCAGGAGACCCTTCCGCACGATCGGGACGAGCAGCCCGGTTGCCACAGCGCTGGCGACGGCCAGCCCGACACAGCGGCCAAGAGTCGAGGTCATCGCAGAGCCTCCAGGAGTTGTTGTGCGCAGGCTGGTGCGGAGAAGTCCTGCTGGACGCGCTCGGCGGCACGCTCGGCGAGTGCGCGGGCGAAGCCAGGATCGGTGAGCACCCTGACCAACGCGTCGGCAAGCGCCTCGGGATCTTCCGCGGGTACAAGTAGCCCGGACGTACCGTCTTCGATGAGTTCTGGGATCGATCCGGTTGTGGTCGACACCACGGGAACTCCAGCCGCCATAGCCTCCATCAGCGACACCGGAATTCCTTCGTGCAGACCTTGTCCCAAGTCCACGCTGGAGAGCACCACTACGTCGGCGAGTCCGTCCGCGTAGCGCTTGAGCACATCCGGACGATGAAGTTGGCCCACGAAGTTCACCGCGTCGGTGAGATCGTGCTGGGCCACCAACGCGCGCAGCTCGGCGTCACGTTCGCCGGAACCGATGAGGTCTAGTTCCGCGGCGATACCGCGATCGCGCACGAGTCGGAGAGCGGCAATGAGGTGTTGGTGTCCCTTGACCGGAATCAGGTTGGCCACCATCGTGATTTGCTTGGTGGCCTCAGGTGGACTCGGGGCCGAAGGCGCCGCGATGTCGTCGATCTCCACGCCCATGTGAATGACCCGAACTCGTTCATGCAGATCGGCGTCGATGCGATCTCGCACGAGACCGGCTGCCCGGTCGGAGATGACCCTGACGAAGGTGGCGGCGCGAGCCTTGGCGTTCATCAAGTTGGCGTCGTAGATGTCCCACCGGTGGCAGCTGATCGATAGCGGAACGTCCGCGAGGTTGGCCGCCACCATGGCCAGGGTGGAACTGGTCGACATCCAGTGCGCGTGCACTCGGGTGAGTCCGCGCTGAGTGATCATCGCGGCCACCGCGGCACCGCCCGGGACGGTCAGGAGGTTTTTGGTCAGGTGAGCTCGGTCGGCCGGCAGGGTGCGTGCGACTCGGGCCAGCGCGCCCGACCGTCGAGCTGCCATGCGCAGGGCCACCATGGGCTTGGCGGCCTGCCACTCAAATACCGGAATCGCTGCCAGGTCAGGTGGGAGGTCACGCTTTCGCATGCCTCGATAGTTCGTGGGGACAAGGACCGGCTCGACGCCCTGGTCGAGCAGCGCGCGCAACTCGGCGTCAAGAAACTCCTCACCGACGCCGAAGGGGTAGCAGGCCGTGACGTAGGCGATCTTCACCGGCCCACTCCCACCGGCATCTTGGCGGCCGCACGTCGCCGGACGCCCTTCTCGCCGAAGACCTCAGAGTTTTCGCTCGAGGTTCGACACAGCGCAGCCACGATCGCGAACAAAATCAGATACCTCACTGATGTCGAGACGCTGCTGGAGAACGGTCCACGCATCGACAGGAAAACGACGTACATGACGGCGGAGTAGAACACCGAGAGACGCAACGCGATCGTGCTGATGTTTCCCGGGTCGAAGCAGATGTTCCGGATCTTGCCGACCAAATAGCCACAGATCGCGAGCAGCACGACGACGCCCAAGTAAGACCAGATCTGGATGCCCTCGGCGGGCAAGGAATAACCGAAGCCCTGGCCTGGCCGCCAGTCATTCATATTGTCGCGCGCGAACTGTTCGGAAAGGTCCGTCGGCCGACCCGGCCACACCGAACGCGGTACCCACTGAAAGAGCCCCGTCAGGAATGAGCTTCCGTAGTTGTAATCCAGGCTGGCCGATCCCGACTTATCGAGCGTATTCACCAAGCTGAACATCGGTCCGGATGGCTCAGTACTGGTGAAGAAGCCACTGCTTTGGGTGACTTGGCCAACGGTTCGGGTATTTCCGCCTCGGTTCACCGAGTAGACGACGACAATCACCGCTGAGCCCACAACACCGCCGCCGAGCGCCAGCATGAGCGCGAGTCGACTCTTGAACCGTTCGCTGTGTCGGACGTACAGGCCACTCAGAGCCAAGGCGCCGACGAGCATCGAGTCCTTATCATTCGACCAGACCGACCAGCCGATCATGAGCGCAACGACCACCAGACCAATGGGCCGCGAGATTCCGATTCCGAAGGCCAGCAGATAGAAGGCGACGGCCCCACCAACAACAATCGCGAATCGCAGCAAGAGCGCATAGGTCGAGTTCTCGTAGCCTTGCGCAACGTTGGCTTCGTAGTCGCTGGCGGCGATCAAGTTCGATGAGTAACGCAAGACCAAGATCCCGACGAGGAAAGCGAAGGAGCCAAGCAACACCCATACGGTTCGACGATCCGCGAACGCGCTTGGATAGATCTCTCCGATCTTGTGCGACTTATCAATCGTGGCTGAGTAGGCGAGGCTGAAACTGAGATAACTGATGAGGGCCACGAGAAGCACGCGGATCTTCATGCCATCGTCCATCACGTAGCCCTGCCCGCCCTGCAGAACGACCTCCGTCCACCCGCGAAGGTGCAGCTCCAGCGGCACTCCGACCAGGTAGTACAGCGTGGCGAACCCGAAAATCATCGGCGGCGAGACGAACGAGTCATAGGTACGCAGCCGAGCCGTCATGACGACAACCGACAGGAAAACCAGGGCACTGAGGGCAATAATCATGTTGCCTCTCCACGTCGAATCAGTACGAGCACGGCGGCCGTGACAGCCACCCCTAGAACGCCGTAGGCCACACCCACGCCTGAGAGTAGCCCGTCGAACTGGGAGTCAGCCTGAGTCATCGCGATCAGCACGGCAAGCGCTAGCAGGGAGGACAGCGGTGACAGCGGGACATTCGACCAGCCATCCAACAAGGTGCGTACAGCCGCGAAAATGGACAGTCCGATCGGCGCCAGCCACATGGCCTCCAGCACGTAGGCACCGGATCGGTACTCCTCGCCCAACGCGATCGCGATGAAGGGCTCAGCCGCAAACTTCATGACCAGTGCCACCATGAGGCCGATCGCTGCGCTACCCGCCAACAGAATGAACGCCAGCCGTCCTCGCCTGCCGCTCTTGGCGTCCACACCCGCTACTCGCGGAAGCAGGACGATCGCAATGGGCTGCGTCGCGGCCAGCACCATGCTCAACAGCACGAAGAAGTAGTTGAAGACGCCGCGATCCGCAGCCGCGATCGACGCCGGGGCCATCAGGACGGGCAGCACAAAGAGGCCAGCGAAGGCGGCATCACCAGGAACCCGGGCCAGCGAGCGAAGGAAGAATTTCTTGGAGCGAATGCGGCGTGGGAGAGTCTGAGCGCCAAAGCGACGCGCCAGCCCGTAGGCCAACAGCAGGTTCGCACAGCCCCACCCCACCAGCGCAGCCCAGAGGCCACTGGGAACAGCAAAGACAGCCGCCACCGCGAAGACACCATTGGCCAGCACGTTCAGGATGGCCCCTGCGGTGAACCTCTCGTGCCCGCGCAGGTAGGCAAACAGAATCGTGACATAGGTGATGGATGCCGTCAGGAAGATCGCCGCCAGGAGCACTTCGTACGGCAACAGAAGCAGGTCCTCAACCGGGTTCCGGAAGATCACCACCAGTGCCGCGAGGACCAAGGCGAGGATGATCGTGGCGGCGTACTGCTCTCCGGCTAGTCGTTTGGCGGCGCGTGGCCTACCCGGATTCTTCGCGATGAAGACCGGCAGAGTAATGACATAGCCGAGAGCGGCGATGGGGAGAACGAAGGACACCAACCGCCGTGCGGTGGAGTAGTCGACGAGCTGGTCCGGGTCGCCGATCCGGCTGACCAGGCTGTAGGTCGCGGCGCTCAGAAGGGCCACGAACGCCGTACTGGCGATCGTGACGACGTACGGGTTGGTCACGGCGCGGCGTACGCGACTCGGCGCGGGCGCCGCTGCGGTCACCGTAACCGCCGCCCACGTCCTGCCGAGAGGCGCCGGCGCTCGACTGCCGACCGCAAAACTCCGGCCAGCCGGCGTCCGAGTTTGTTCATATCGTGCTCGGCCTCGGCATAGGCGCGACCGCGCGCGCCCATCGCGTCCCGCTGTTCAGGGGACAGATCGGCGACGAGTTCATAGGCGTCGGCGAGGGCCACCGGGTCCTCGGCTGGCACCGTCACTCCGGCTCGCGCGCTCGCAACCGGGTCCAACTCTGGACGCAACGACAGACCCTGCACGACCGGACGCTGAGCTGCGAAATAGTCGAAGATCTTGTTCGGGCTTACGCCGTGCTCATACAGCGCCGTGTCCCGCCAGCACAGGGTGAGCCCATCGGCGGCTTCCAGGATCCCGGCGACTTCACTCTTGGCCACGAACTCGTGGAAGATCACGTTCTTCAGATTCTTGGACTGCGCCCGCTCCACCAGATCGGCCTTGCTGACCCCGTCGCCATAAAGGTGGAACTCCAGGTCGTGGCGACCGCGATCGCGCAGAATCTCGGCTGCGTCGATCAAGGTGTCCAAACTGTTGGGTACCCCGTGAGTTCCGGTGTAGGCGAAGACAAATGGGCGATCGCCGCGAGTCCGTTGCGAACTCGTCGATGGTTCCGCGAGCTCGACACCGTTAGGAATCCAGGTCACCTTGTCGCGCCCGCCGGGGACGACCTCCTCGACGCGGTCCCCCACGCCTGGGAGCACCCCGACGATCTGGTCGGCATTGCGGTAGAGAACCTTCTCGATCACGCCCAGGCCTAGCGCAACCGGATGGTTCGGGCTCATCCCGGTCATGTGGATGAGCGAGCCGGGCCACATATCGCGAACTTCGAGTACGAACGCCGAGCCCACCCGCCGCGCCAGCAGCCAGGCACCAAAGGCACCGAAAAGGTGCGGGCTGGAACCGATGATCACGTCGGGCTTGGGCCCCTGAACCGACACCCGAGCCACGGTTGCCCCAAAGGCCAACATGCTCAGGACGCGCTCAAAGCCGTTGCCCTGATAGTTACGAACCGGAAGCCACCGGTACTCGACGCCCTCCAGGATCTCGCTGCCGGCGCGGCCCAACATGTTGGACGTTTGGCGGGCGTAATGGCGACCACCCGCAAGGATGCTCACGGCGATACCACCCTGCGCGAGACGCTCGGCCAGCATGTTATGCCGCGCGATCCCTGCGTCGCCGGGCCGGATGGCGTACTGGTTAACAAGCCATACAGTAAGCGATTCGGGCTGCGAATCCGCAGGTTCGGTAAGGGAACTCATAGATCGATGCTTGCTCCGTTGGACTTGATCATCGCCTCGGCGACGCGGACAGTCTTCGCACCTTGAGCCAAGGTGACGATGTCAGCGTCCTTGCCCAGCACCGCGTCGCGGAAGTTCTCATGCTCAACCTTCAACGGCTCCGGCTTTGCGATGGCGTAGCGAATGACATCTCCCTCAGAGACGCCGCGGAACTGCTGCATGCTGGCCCAGGTGGTTGGCGTACTGCCATTGCCATAGAAGGTCAGGTCCGCAGTCAGGGTATCGGCGACGAAGCAGCCCTTCTCACCCGTGATCACGGTGAGACGCTCCTTGAAGGGCGTCAACCAATTGACCAGGTGCGACGTGACGACACCCCCACTGAGGTGGCCCACGGCCGAAACCATGTCTTCATACTCACGGCCCGAACGGTGGTTGGTACGCGCGGAGACCGAGACGTAGTCCTGCTGGGTCACCCACGCGGTGAGGTCGATGTCGTGCGTGCCCAGATCCTTGATCACACCAACGTCGGCGATCCGGCCGGGAAAAGGGCCCTGCCGGCGCGTCGCCACCTGGTAGATATCGCCGAGGTCACCCGCTTCTAGACGGCGACGGGCCTCCTGCAGCGAGGGGTTGTAGCGCTCAATGTGGCCCACCGCGCCCACGAGCCCGGCCTTGTCGAACGCCTCCGCGAGACGGCCGGATTCCTGGGTGTCGTTCGCGAGTGGCTTCTCGATGATCGCGTGGACGCCGGCCTCGGCGAGTGCCAATCCGATCTGCTCGTGAAAGACCGTCGGCACCGCAACCATGCAGTAGTCGATGCCCACGGCGATGAGTTCCTCGACCGAGGAAAGCAGTGGACGGTCACCTGCCACGCCGTGCGGGTCTCCGCCGGGGTCAGCGATCGCGACGAGTTCGACGCCCTCAAGGGAGGACAGCACCCGGGCGTGGTGACGCCCCATCATGCCGACACCAATCAGGCCGGCGCGCAGCGTGCTCATCAGCTTCCCGCCTTAGCCAGCGCGTTGACAGCCTCGACGATTCGCTCACGGTCGCCATCGGACAGCGAGGGATGCACCGGAAGCGACAGGCATTCACGGGCCGCCTTCTCGGTGACCGGCAGATCGACGTCGGCCTGGAACGGCTTCAACCGGTGGTTGGGAACGGGGTAGAACATGCCCGATCCGATGTTGTACTCCTCGCGCAGAGCGGCGGAGAAGCCATCGCGATCCTGCGGGACGCGCACGGTGTATTGGTGGTACGCGTGCACGGCACCGTCGGCCAACGGCGGAACTACGACACCGGAAAGGTGCGCGTCGAAGAAGGCCGCGTTGTCGCGGCGCTGCTGGGTCCACGCGTCGACCTTGGTCAACTGGACGCGGCCGATCGCCGCGTGAATGTCAGTCATCCGGTTATTCAGACCGACCACCTCGTTGTGGTACTGCTTTTCCATGCCCTGGTTGCGGTAAAGCCGCAGCAGCCGGTCGGTCTCAGCGTCCGCCGCCGAGACCATTCCGCCCTCACCGGAGGTCATGTTCTTCGTCGGGTAGAGCGAGAACATCGCGAACGCGCCGAACGCGCCGACGGGAGTGCCGTTCAGGCTGGCTCCGTGTGCCTGCGCCGCGTCCTCGAAAACCTGCAGATTGTGACGGCCCGCGATCTCCAGGATCTGGGGCATCTTGGCCGGGTGACCGTAGAGGTGCACCGGCATGATGCCGACGGTCCGATCGGTGATGGCCGCCTCGATCGCCTGCGGCGAGAGGCAGAAATCGTCCTCGTCGATGTCGACGAAGACCGGGGTCGCGCCCGTCAGCGCCACACTGTTGGCGGTCGCGGCAAAGGTGAATGACGGGACCAGCACCTCATCGCCAGCTTTCACACCCGCGGCGAGTAGCCCCAGATGCAGACCTGAGGTTCCGGAGTTCACGGCGACGCAGCTTCGGCCGAGGCCGAAATGCGCGCTGAACTCTTCCTCAAATGCCTTGACCTCGGGGCCTTGCGCGAGCATTCCACTGCGCATCACCCGGTCAACAGCCGCGCGCTCGTCATCACCAACGATTGGCTTCGCTGGAGAGATGAATTCGGTCATGCCACTTCCTCCGTCAACTGACCTTCGGTTTCGATGTACTTCGCCCCCGTGCTCGGGCAGGTCCACTGCCCGTTGCTGCCCTCTTCAAGCGGTACGCCCGCCTTACCAACCCATCTGATCCGTCGGGCGGGAACCCCCACGACCAAAGCGAAATCCGGAACGTCCTGGACCACGACGGAGCCAGCGGCGACCATTGCCCAGCGCCCAATGGTGACGGGTGCGACGCAGACTGCGCGGGCGCCAATCGAGGCACCTTCTCGGCAGGTCACACCGACCGGCTCCCAGTCCGAAGCCGACTTCGCCTCCCCCGTTGGAGTAACCGCGCGGGGATAGTGGTCGTTGGTGAAAACCGCTGCAGGACCAACGAATACACCGCGTTCAAGCGCGGCAGGCTCGTAGACAAGGGCGTAGTTCTGGACCTTGCAGGCATCGCCCAAATGCACGCCGGTGCCGATGTAGGCGCCACGACCAATCACACAGTCGCGCCCCAGCACGGCATTTTCCCGGATCTGCGCCAGGTGCCAGACCGAGGACCCATCGCCCACCTGCGCACTCGCATCAACCTCAGCCGAGTCGACAATCCGTGCTGTCACTGGCTCGACTCTTCGACAGGGCGACCGACGGATACGACGGTCACGCCGGGCAACTGGCTCGCATCGAGGATGTTGCGCCCATCCATCACAAGACTGACGCCAGGCAACTGCTCAGCGGTCACATCCTTGTACTCGGCGTGGTCGGCCTGGACGATCGCGATGTCCGCCTGCTCACCGAGCGCGTATGGCTCCCAACCGAATTGGCGCAGTTCGTCATTGGTGTACATGGGGTCGTGGACGACAACCTCGCCGCCGGCGGTGCGTACGGCCTCTACCGTGGGGAAGACACCCGAGAAGGCCGTTTCTTTGACACCGCCGCGGTAGGCCGCACCGAGTACCGCGACCTTCTTGCCGGCCAGTGAGCCGCCGCTGAGCGCGGTTGCCTGAGCGACGACGTAGTCCGGCATGGCGGCGTTAGCGGCTCGTGCAGCGCTGACCACGGTTGCCTCCGGGTCGTTCCACAGGTAGAGCCGCGGATAGACCGGGATGCAGTGACCGCCCACGGCGATGCCGGGCCGGTGGATGTGGCTGTAGGGCTGAGAGTTGCTCGCGTCGATGACCTGGTAGATGTCGATGCCGTTGTCCGCTGCAAAGCGGGCGAACTGGTTTGCCAGGCCGATGTTGACGTCACGGAAAGTGGTTTCGGCGAGCTTGGCCATCTCGGCGGCTTCGGCCGAGCCCAGATCCCACACGCCGTTGCCGCGCTCGAGGTCGGGTCGCTCGTCGAACTGCAAGACCTGCTCGTAGAAGTGCAGCGCCCGCTGCGCGCCTTCCTCGCTGAGGCCACCCACCAGTTTGGGGTACTTGCGCAGGTCGGCGAAGACTCGACCGGTCAGCACCCGCTCGGGCGAGAACACCAGGTGGAAATCGGTGCCCTCAGACAGGCCGCTTCCTTCTTCCAGGCGTGGCTTCCAGCGGGTACGCGTGGTGCCTACCGGAAGGGTGGTCTCGTAGATCACCGTGGTGCCAGCGGTGAGCCCCTCGGCAATCGCGGCCGTGGCGCTGTCCATCATCCCGAAGTCGGGACGTGCTTCTGCATCCACGAAGAGCGGAACCACCACGACTACGGCTTCGCTGTCGCGGACAGCCCCTGCCGTGTCCGTGGTCGCGGTCAGCTGGCCAGGAACGACCTCGGCGAGGTAGTCGTCAAGGTGATCTTCACCAGGAAAAGGTGCCTTGCCCGAGTTCACGATCTCGACAACGGCCGGATTGGTGTCTGCCCCAAACACCCGATGGCCGGATTTCGCGAACTGGACGGCCAGCGGCAAGCCAATCTTGCCGAGGCCAACAACGGTGATGTTCATTTATCCTCTACAGCTTTGAAGGGACGGTCTCGATGTCATGTCGCGCCCGGGACTACTTGCCGTGACGATGGCGATACGCACGACGACTCATCACCGAGATCGGAGCGGTGTCGTCACTCGACTCTGGCTCAGTCGCCGCGGCGCGGGGCTGGGAAGCACCCGCCGGACTCGCCGCCTTCGGTGCGGGCGGCGGTGATTGCTTGGCGGGCGTCGTCGGCGGTACGGCCTTGGACGCCGGGTTGACGGTCACCGCACGGTCGGGGATCGGCGCGGCGGCAGGCTCGGGGTCGGCTTTGACAACCTGCTTGTCGGCCTTCGCCGCAGACTTCTTGTCGGCCTTCGTCGCAGACTTCTTGCCTGCCTTCTTGGCACCCGGACCCGCGGTCGGGGTCGCTTCGTTATCGCCGCCCGACTTCTTGCTGGAGTAGCTCGCTCCGCCGTACGTCCCGTAGGCGCCGTAGCCGTACTGGCTCTCGCCGTAGACGATTCTGTTGAGGCGCTTGGTGTTGACACGGTTGAGGACAGCACCGAGCACCTTGCCGCCGACGTTGCGGATGTTCTGGACCGCGCGGGCGACCTGTTCCTCGCGGGTCTCGCCAGCGCGCACCACGATGAGTGCCCCATCGGCGCTCGCCGTCAGCAGCGCGGCGTCAGTCACCGGAAGCAGCGGCGGCGCGTCCAAGATGACCAGGTACGTCTCGGTGAGCTGATCGAGCAGGCTCTCCATGCGGTGGGAGCCCAACAACTCACTGGGGTTCGGCGGAATCTGACCGGCAGTCAGGATCGACAGGTTGCGGTGTTCAGCGAGCTGCACCGCGTCGGCCAGTGTGGCCGTCCCGGCCAGAACCTGCGTCAGTCCGACAGACGCGTCCAGGTCGAAGATGCCTGCCACGGACGGACGCCGCAGGTCGGCATCGACGAGCATGACGTTCTCGCCACTCTCGGCGAGAACACGCGCCAGGTTGACGGACGTCGTCGACTTTCCTTCACCCATGCGCGCGCTACTCACCACAATGCTGCGCGGCCGGTGGTCGACGTCCACAAAGCGCAGATTGGTGCGCAACTGACGGAGCGCCTCTCGGCTTTGGAAACTGTCTTCACCGGCGGCCTGGCGCGCTCCACCTGCAAGCGCCTTGGTCTCGGGAACGACCGCCAGCACGCTGGCGCCGATCTGAGCCTCGACGTCTTCCGGCGCGCGCAAACGAGTGTCCTGTCGGCGACGGACGATGGCGACACCGAGGCCGAGCAGGACACCAAGCAAGGCGCCAAAGGGCAAGATTCGCTCGGGCCGCGGCGAACTGGGCCGGGTCGGGAGGTCGGCGTCGGACACCAACTTGATCGTCACGGTGGAAGACTTGCCCTCAAGCGACTTGGCCTCAGCGGCAGTTGACCGCACAACAGAGTTGGCAATTTCTTGAGCCCGCTCCGGTTCGTCGGACGTGGCCGTCACCTTGATGTTCGGCGTGTCCGGCGTCAGCTCGGCCGTCAGGGTCGCGGCCAATTCGTTCGGGGAGTCCTGGAGTTTGAGGTCCTTGACGACGCGCTCAGCCACCCCGGTGCTGTTGACGAGGTCGACATACCCCTTGGCTTTGACCTGGGCCAGCAAACTGTTGGAGTACGCCGCGCCAGATCCGCCCTGCTGGTCGGAATCGCCGACGACCACTACCGCGGTAGCGTTCGCGGTATAAACAGGTGTGCGGGTCCAGACATACACAGCAGAAAGAGCCGTACACACGACAACGCTGATGAGGATGAGCGTCCAATAGCGACGGACGATCTTCCAGAGGTCTTCAAGCGTCAACGAGTTGTCTCCGTCATGGTCGAGTTCGGGAACTCCCCGAACCGAGTGCGTTGCTGTCCTACCCCCAGTGGCCAGATGTGGCTCCGCGACAGCATGTGGCCGTCCGTATGCTACCGGCCAGGAAGCACATCACCCAACCATGACGGCCAAAGGGGAACTTGATCATGATCACAGTTAGCCCAGCGCCGGACATTAGTTGGGTGGTCTCCGACACCACCGGACAGGTCTCCGTCTGTCCGCTGCCCACTGGCCCTATCCAAGTCTTGAGTGGCGCGGCTGCGCACCTGTGGGAGCTCAGCGTTGAGGGCATAGAGCGGGCGGACCTCATCGAGCGCACCCTCGCCCAGTTCGACGATGCGCCGCCCGAGGCTCGAGACTCCCTCGAGGACATGGTCGACCAGTTGCTCCATCAAGGACTGCTGACCACCTCTGACCACGAGAACGGAGCGATCCCCTGATGCGCGTGCTGTTTGTGTGTACCGGAAACATTTGCCGTTCCGCCTTTGCCGAGCGCTACGCCCAGTCGAGTGCGCCCGACCCGCAGTGGCAATTCACCAGCGCGGGCACGTACGCCATGGTCGGCGATCCGATGGACCCGCCGATGGCGGCGGTGGCCCAGGCGCATGGTGCTGACCCCATCGGATTTGTCTCCCAGCAACTCGACCGCGACCTCATCGATCAGGCCGATCTGATCCTGCCGATGGAGAGCCACCACCGCAGTTACATCCTGGACGACTTCCCCACCCTGGTGAAGCGCACCTTCACTCTTGGCCAACTTGACCGGTTGATTTCCAGCGTGCCGGACGAACTCACCGGCGCCGCGCTCGTGGCTGAGGTGGGAGCCCGCCGTGACCGGGCTCGGTCTCGGGACAATGTCGCGGACCCCTATCGGCGCGGCGATGAAGCCATGAACGCCGCCGCATCGCAGATCGCGGGCGCGCTGGACCGCATACTTCCTCGCCTCACTGAGGGGTAAGGGACGTCCACGGCCTTCAGTCGCGGCCGAACAGATCTCGCGTGTAGACCTTGTCCGAGACTGGCTCGAGTTGGTCGGCCCACCGATTCGCGACAATCAACTCGGCGCGCTCGGCGAAATCGTCGAAGTCAGCCACGACCTCAGAATGGAAGAACTCTGGTTCATCCAACGCCGGCTCAAAGACCAGGACCTCCAAGCCCTTGGCCTTCAACCGCTTCATGATTCCCTGGATGCTGGAGTCGCGGAAGTTGTCCGAACCTTCCTTCATCACCAACCGATAGAGCCCGACGACCTTGGCGTCACGCTTCAGGATGTCCTGGGCGATGACGTCCTTACGGGTGGTGTTGGAGTCCACAATCGCGCGAATGAGGGTCTGCGGGACGTCCTCATAGTTCGCCAGGAGTTGGCGGGTGTCCTTGGGCAGGCAGTAGCCGCCGTACCCGAACGAGGGGTTGTTGTAATGCGCACCGATGCGCGCGTCGTAGCCCACTCCCTCGACGACCGCGCGGGCGTCGAGATCGTGCGCCATCGCGTAGGAGTCCAGCTCATTGAAGTAGGCGACGCGCATCGCGAGGTAGGTGTTGGCGAACAACTTGATGGCCTCGGCCTCGCGGGCTCCGGTGAGGAGCACCGGCGGCTCCTCGAGAGCACCTTCGCGGAGCAGGTCGGCGAAGACCTTCGCCTCGCCGTCGTCGCCGCCGACGACGATGCGACTCGGGTGCAGGTTGTCGTAGAGCGCCCTGCCCTCACGCAAGAACTCTGGGGAAAACAGAATCTTCAGGCCGGGATATTCAGCGCGCATCCGCTCGGTGAAACCCACCGGAATCGTCGACTTCACCACGACGGTCACGCCGGGCGCCAACCGGGAAACATCGTCGATGACCCGCTCGACACTCGTGGTGTCGAAGAAGTTGAGGTCAGGGTCATAGTTCGTCGGCGTCGAGACCACGACCAACTCCACCCCGTCGTAGGCGATCTCCGGGTCGGTCGTGGCCAGCAGGTTCAGCTCGCGGTGAGCCAGGTAGTCCTCGAGTTCGGCGTCGACGATCGGCGCCTTGCGGGCGTTGACCAGGTCGACCGTTTTCGCGATGACATCGAGACCGCGTACGTCATGCCGCTGAGCCAACAGCACCGCGTTGGCTATGCCGACATATCCCAACCCCACGACCGCAATCTTCATGGCCGCGAGTCTAGGTCACCGATCCGATCCAGCTTGAGCGTCGGCAGGATCACGGACCGGCCACGGCTTGCCCGAGTCGCCCACCTCATGTCCGCTCATAGGACACACTGGGCCAGTTCATCCCCATCTTGACGTGAGAGGCCCGTTCACCATGAACCTCGCAACTCGTCGGTCCCGTACCGCATTTGTCGCCGCCTGCGCGGCTCTTAGCCTGTCGCTTGCTGCGTGCGGGTCCGACTCCCTTGAGGAGGGCGGCGAGACCAAGTCGTCCGCTCCCGCCGTGAAGGCCACCAAGGATTCGGCGCTTGCCGACCTGGTGCCGGCCGACCTCAAGGACAAGGGGACACTCTCCATCGGCACCGACGCGACCTACCCGCCTAATGAGAGCTTTGCCTCCGACGGCAAGACGATCCAGGGGATGGATATCGACCTCCTCCGGGCCGTCCTAGGCAAGTTGGGCCTGAAAGGCACGTTCCAGAATGCCGGTTTCGACTCGCTCATCCTCGGCGTGAAATCCGGCAAGTACGACGCCAGCATCTCTTCCTTCACGATCAACGAAGAGCGCAAGAAGCAGGTGTCAATGGTGAGTTACTACACCGCGGGCACCCAGTGGGTCGTCGCGAAGGGCAACGCCAAGAAGGTCGACATCGACGACCCGTGCGGGCTGACCGTCGCAGTGCAAAAAGGCACGGTGCAGGTCTCCGACTTGGACAAGCGCAGCAAGAAGTGCGTGAGCGATGGCAAGAAGCCGATCAAGTCGCTCATCGACGACGGACAGGACAAAGCCACGCTGAACGCGGTCTCGGGGCGAGCCGACGCGATGGTCGCCGACCTTCCCGTGGCGGTCGACGCCGTGAACAAAAACGACGGCAAGATCGAACTCCTCGGCAAGCCGTACGACACCGCGCCCTACGGCATCGTCATCCCCAAGGGCGACAAGAAGTTTGGTGACGTGCTCGTCAAGGGCCTCGAGGCCATCAAGAAGGACGGGACTTACGACAAGGTCCTGAAGAAGTGGGGTACCGAGGGTGGGGCGTACGACACCTTCGAGATGGACCCTGCGACCTCGTGAGTGGGGTCTCGACAAGCTCGACCGGCGACGGCAGTTCGACCGGCGACGGCAGCTCGACCGACGACGGCAGCTCGGCCGGCGGGAGTGGCTCGACCGGCGCGAGCGCGCGGCCAGGCCGGATTGAGGCCCGCCCGGTCCGCCATCCATGGCGTTGGGTGGCCGTCGCGGCCATCGTGCTGCTGCTGGCGATGGCCGCGAACTCGCTCATCACCAACGACAAATGGGACCTGTCCTATGTCCCCAAGGTGATGAACTTCTCCCCCGTCCTAGAGGGCATGGTCAAGGGCACCCTGGTCGTGACCGTCGGCGCGATGATCATCGGCGTCGTGGGTGGGGTCGTCCTAGCCATCATGAGGCTGTCGGACAACCCGGTACTCAAGGGTGTGGCGTTCGTCTATACGTGGTTCTTCCGGGCGGTGCCCCGCCTGGTGCTCCTGGTCATGCTGGGAACTGGCGCGGCCTACCTGTATCCGCAACTCGACCTGGGGCTTCCGTTCGGCAAGGAACTCGCGTCATTCATCGGACTCTCCAGCGATCTCACCATCGCCAGCCTCGACATCAATGCCCTCTCCCAAGGTGTCTGGGTCGGCATCATTGGGCTCGGTCTGTCTGAGGCTGCGTACTTCGCCGAAATCGCGCGCGCCGGAATCCTCTCGGTCGACGACGGCCAATCCGAGGCGGCCAAGGCCATCGGCATGAGCAACGGCAAGACCATGCGGCGCATCGTGCTCCCGCAGGCCATGCGCGTCATCGTTCCGCCGACGGGCAACGAGACCATCGCGATGGTCAAGGACACCTCCCTGCTGTTTGCGGTGCCGATCTCGATGGAGTTGTGGTTCCAGATCGATCAGGTCGCCAACCAAACCGCGCGCATCATGGGCGCCTACCTGGCGGGCTTCCTCTGGTACCTCGTCATCACCACCGTCCTCATGGTGGGGCAGTACTTCCTCGAGCGGCACTTTGGCCGCGGTCATGGCACGCAGGCCGCGAGTCGCACCAAGCTGTCGATGATTGGAAAGGGCGCCTGATGGTGGTTTCGACAAGCTCAACCGACGTTTTGGTCGAGGCCATCAACGTGACCAAGGCCTTCCACAAGGTTGAGGTGCTCAAAGGCATCGACTTGTCCGTACGCGAAGGTGAGGTGGTTTGCCTGCTCGGCCCGTCCGGGTCGGGCAAGACCACCTTCCTGAGATGCATCAACCAACTCGAGGACATCGACGGTGGCCGCATCTTCGTCGGCGGCGACCTCATGGGCTACGCCGACCGCAATGGCCAGCTCTATCGGCTGTCCGACAAGGCGATTGCCGACCAGCGCCGAGAGATCGGCATGGTGTTCCAGCGGTTCAACCTGTTCCCCCACAAGACCGCACTCGAGAACGTGATCGAGGGACCCATCCAGGTCAGCGGTGTGAAGAAGAAGGAGGCGCAGGTCGCGGCACGCGCCCTGCTCGAGCGGGTCGGTCTCGGCGACAAGGGTGACCACTACCCCTCGCAATTGTCGGGCGGGCAGCAGCAGCGGGTTGCGATCGCGCGGGCGCTGGCCATGCAGCCTCGACTCATGCTCTTCGATGAGCCAACCTCAGCACTCGACCCAGAGCTGGTCGGTGAGGTGCTGTCCGTCATGCGCGAACTGGCGTCCGAGGGGATGACGATGATCGTGGTGACCCACGAGATGTCGTTCGCGCGCGAAGCGGCCGATCGGGTGGTCTTCATGGATGGTGGCGTCGTGGTCGAAGAGGGCCCGTCCGGGACGGTGATCGACAATCCGCAGCACGAGCGGACCAAGTCGTTCCTGTCACGCATGCATGCCGATCTGGAGTCACGGGCACAGGCCGCGGAGCAACTTCTCGACGAATGAGCCCACCGCGCACGACGTTTCGGCTGCGAGTCGCGACATCCGGGGCGACCGGGTTCGTCGACCTGGTCGTGTGCTGCCTGCTGATCGCGCGCACCGGAGTTGCCATTGCCCTTGGCGCGGGCATCCTCGGTGCAGTGGGATTCGCCGCGACTTCGGCGTTTCTCCGTCGTCGTCGCGAGGACCAGCACGACGGTGAAGACTTGGCTGACCGAATGGAGCGGGTATCCGAGGAGGTCGAGGACCATATCGACGAGTCGAGGCCGGATCCGTTACTGGTCCGGTGGGGGCTCAATGTCGTTCTCGCACTGGGATGGTTGGTGTTTTCCATCCTCACCGTGGCGGCGGGCAGCGTCCGCACGATTGTGGTCGTGGTGCTCTTTGGTTCGCTGACCCCGGCGGTACGCGTAGCGGACGTCGTCATTGCCCTCGGCGTGTGCATCGGGTTGGCATTCGCCCTGCACTATCTCGTCTTCGAGCCGATCGCCCGGCGCCACGGCGTCGAGTTGTGATCTCACGTCACGGTGGTACCCAAAACAGCGGCATGGCGTTCAGCGCGACAACTCGACGAAGCGGAGCGTCCTCGTTTGACCACGAGGACGCTCCGCTTTCGCATACCTTGTCCCGAGTAAACCCACCTCCTCGATCGGAGCTTTCATGTCGCAACCGTCTCGCCGCGACACGGCACCGCCCACGGATTCCCGCTACCTGTGGGCTGCAGGCGTTTTCCTCGTGATTCCACTCATCGCATTGGCAGCCGTGCCGACCTACGCCAAGGTCGGGCCCGAATTGGGTGGCTGGCCGTTCTTCTTCTGGTACCAAACGCTGTGGGTATTCATCACCGCCGCCTGCACCACCACGGCGTTCTACCTGGTCAAGAAGGCCCGTGCTCCACGTGACGGTGGTGAATCATGACGAGCCTGGCGCAGCTCCTGCCCGCTGCCGCTGACCCCAGCCGGCCCAACACCGGCGTCAACACGACCGCGTTGGTCATCCTCATCGCCATCTTCCTCGTCGTCACGGTGATGGGCTTCATGGCCTCCCGATGGCGCCGCACCGAGTCGATGGAGTCGCTCGACGAATGGGGCCTCGGTGGGCGCTCGTTCGGCACCTGGGTCACCTGGTTCCTACTCGGCGGCGACCTCTACACCGCCTACACCTTCGTCGCTGTCCCGGCCGCGATGTTCTCGGCGGGCGCGGTCGCGGGCTTCTTCGCGGTGCCGTACACCATCATTGCCTACCCGATCATCTTCTTCTTCATGTCACGCCTGTGGTCGGTGAGCCACTCCCACGGCTATGTGACCACGGCGGACTTCGTCCAAGGTCGTTACGAATCAAAGGGACTCGCGCTTGCGGTCGCGGCAACGGGCTTCCTCGCGACCATGCCGTACATCGCGCTGCAGCTGGTCGGGATCCAAGCCGTGCTGGAGGTCGCTGGCGTCGGTGGTTCCGAGAACATCATCGCCAAAGACGCGCCGCTGTTCATCGCGTTCGCCATCTTGGCGGCCTACACCTATTCGAGCGGGCTGCGCGCACCCGCGATGATCGCGTTCGTCAAAGATCTGCTGATCTACATCGTCATCATCGTCGCGATTGTCTACTTACCGGCCAAGGTCGGCGGTTGGGACGCGATCTTCGGCGCTGCCGAGGAAAAGATGAACACCACCAACCCGGCAACCGGAAAGCCCACCGGAGTCTTCGTTCCGGCCGCCGAGCAGCACCTGGCCTACGTCACGTTGGCCTTCGGCTCGGCGATGGCACTGTTCATGTATCCGCATTCGGTCACAGCGGTGCTCTCCTCCAAGAACCGCAACACGATCCGGCGGAATGCCTCGATCCTGCCTGCATACTCCTTCGTGCTGACACTGCTCGCGCTCCTGGGCTGGGTTGCGATCGCGGCCGGCACGACACCCATCGGGTTGGATGGCAAGCCCAACCCACAGCTGGTCGTGCCCCAACTCATCGAGGACCAGTTCCCGGACTGGTTCACGGGAATCGCGTTCTCCGCCATTGCGGTTGGAGCGTTAGTCCCGGCGGCGGTGATGTCGATCGCGGCCGCAAATACGTTCACGCGCAACGTCTATCGCGCCTGGCTCAAACCTGACGCGACGCCCGCGCAGGAGGCAAAGGTCTCCAAGATCGTCTCGCTACTGGTCAAGCTGTTCGCATTGGCCTTCGTGCTGACCATGGACAAGCAGAACGCGATCAACTTCCAGTTGCTCGGCGGAATCTGGATCCTGCAGACCTTCCCGGCGGTCGTGATCGGGCTCTACACGCGGTGGTTCCACCGATGGGCTTTGCTTGGCGGCTGGGCTGTCGGCTTCGCCTACGGCACGTACGCCGCCTACACCGTCGCGAGTCCTGCGACAGACCACTTTGGCGGGTCGCTGCTGACGATTCCAATCATCGGGAAACTCGGCTACATCGCGATGACAGCACTCATCCTCAATCTCGTCGTGGCGGCAGTCTTGACCTTCATCTTCCGCGCAATGAAGGTGTCTGAGGGCCGCGACGAGACACGGATCGGCGACTACCACGCCGATGCGGGCGACCCTCGAATCGAACGCGCCGACAACCTTTAGGGCCGGCTCGGCGCCGCCTCGTCCTCGGCGCCAGCCGGCACTTCGGTCGGTGGGGTGAGATTGACGGTGACCGTTCGCAATACGTCGACCACCGCGGGGTCGTACTCATAACCAAGACCCAACATGATGCGCTCTAGTGCAGGCTCGCGGCGGAGCGGGTCACCTCGAGTGAGGTCGTCGTACGCATTGCACACCTTCAGGATTCGCGCTTCGACAGACAACCGCTTCGCCTCTTCGTGCAGCACCCGAAATGAGGTCGGATAACTGCGGATGATGGCCGCCGACTGCGTGAGGTAGACCGCCTCCTCCACCAGGTCCGCACTATCGTCGGCGATCTGCTCTTGGTCCAGTGGGGCCAGGTTGATGGTGGCGCCGTAGGGCACTGAATGTCGGAGTCCGATCTGTCCGACATCGTGCAGAAGTGCGGCGGTTTCAAGGTGGATGATGGATCGAGCAGGCAGATGAACCTCGCGCCCGACCAGCCCGCAGAGAACGGCCACCCGCTCCGCATGGCCGGGCTCGGTGTAGCCCGCAAGGTCGGTCAGTCGGCTGAGCGCCGTGATCGATTGGCGCCGCGCCTGGATAGCACCCGTGCGGCGAGCGATCGAGATGCGCATGAGCACCAGTGGCGCCAAGAACAGCACGATCGCCATGAGCCCAAGGCTGCGTAAGCCGATCGCGACCACCACCCCCGTGGACATCGCGGCGGCCGCAATGGGCAGCATGTCCCTGGCGTCCTCGGCCAGAATCTCTCGCCATTGTTGCCGCCCGAGCGCCGTTCGCATCCACACGTGGAGGCTGAGTTCTAGGAGCTGCGCCAGACAGGTCAGACCCAGCATGGTCAACGCAAGCGCCCACGGTTCGATCTCGCCCTGGGCCGCTGCGTGCGCAAGGCTGCCGCCCTCCATGAGGGGGAGCTCGCGGAACGCGACGGCGAGAAAGCCCATCACGATGACCCGAATGGTGTGCCCGGCGATGCGGAAACTCAGGTTGTCGGGCTTCTCCAACCACACGGCCGTGAGCAAAATGATCAGTGCCACGGTGACCACGACGAGCGGAGCGCCATAGGCCAACTCGTGATTGTCTGACACCGAAGCCAGCGCGAGCGCCACGGCTGCACCGGTTGCGACAGGGGCAATACTGCGGTGGGTCGGTCCGCCGACCCGCAAGAATTCACCGCCCGCCATGGCGATCGCCAGGGCACCCACCACCATCGCGTCGCCCATCCCCAGGTCATCCGCGCGGAGCACCCCGAGGTACGCCAAGGCGAGCAGCGTCATCCCGATGAGCACGATGATTCGGGGACGGTGGCGTCGCGTGGCGGCGACCGCTGGCGACAATCCGCTACTGGTCAAGGGTCAACGCCCTAAAGCAGCGATGCGATCGGCGACCTCGGGAGCATCGTGGTCAACCAGCAACTCGCTGCCCTCGGGGGCCGGCACATGCTCGATTCGTCCCCTTTTCAGTGCCCCTGCCAGCGCGGCTACGCAGGTCGGGTCGAGGTGCGAACCCGCTCGCTCTTCAGCCACGGCCAACGCCTTCTGGGGCGACATCCGTTCCGGCCCCCACGTGAGCGCGACGTACAGATCCGCGACCGCAAGGATGCGGGCAAAAAGGGGAATCTGCTCACCGACCAGGCCGTCCGGATAACCCCGCCCGTCCCAGCGCTCATGATGGTGAGCGATGGCATCCTGAGACTCCGCGAGGAAATCGATGCCCTCGACCATCGCGCGACCGCGGGCGGGGTGTTCGCGGATTTGCTCCAGGGTCAGTTCCTGCCCAGAAGCCGCAGCATCAGGAGGCGCAATGAGGCCAAGGTTGTGCACCGCGGCGGCAAACTGCAAGACCTCGGCCCGCGTCGTGGACAAGCGCATCCCCTCGCCCACCGCGGCGCATACCTCGGCGACCCGCTCACTTTGTCCGCGGCGCTGCGCTCCCCGGACCTCGACGGCCGCCACCAACGTGCGCGCCATGCGTTGGCGCGCCTCGCGCTCCCATGCTGCGTCCGTGACCGACCACTGCGCGATTAGCAGCGGCCCAGCAATGAGAAACACGCTCAGCGGCCCGACCCCCTCCACGCGCCACAGCACAACGAAGAGAAACGACACCGCGCCGTACCCCAGAAACACCAGGCGCGCCTCACGCATGATCTGCAGTGCTGAGGACCGCACAGGGATGCCTTCGGCTAGCCGGATGATCCCGCCGAGCACAACGCCGTTGGTAATCAACATGAAAACCGACGCCGCCACCAGCGGCAACAGCACCCGGCCCAACAGGTAGGGAACACCGGCGTCGCTGACGGTCGCCGTCGCGCCACCACACCACAGATAGACCAGACCAGAGGACAGCCCGAGCAGGCCAGCTTGAGCGAAATTGAACAGTCGAGCATGGAGCCGCGTGCTAGACAGTCGCACGATTAACGCTGGCAGCGCACCGACCAGAGCGGCCCCGACCGGTCCCGTCAACGGGATTGCGGCGACGATGACGACCGCCTGAACGCTCCCATTGGTACTTCGGTGAGCCCCCTGACGGCTCGCACGCTGAAACCCAAAGGCAAGTAGCAGAAGGCTGGCGAGTGCCGTCCCGTCGATGGGGACGTCGAGTAGCGTGTAGGCCAGCAGGCAGCCCACTCCCAGGAGAACGAGCAGGGCAGCCACATAACATAGGACCGGTCGCCGAGGCCCGGCCATGCGGTTTGCGGTCGTCACCTAGGGTTCGTACGACCAGACCCTGGTGATCGAGGGATCAGCCACCATGGGACTGCCCGAGAGAAGCGCCAAGAGCATCGCCAACATGTCTTCCTCCGTTTCTGCACCATCCGCCAGGGAATATCACCAGGCGCAACAGGTACATCTTGCCACGTGAGACGATGAGATGGGCCGTCTCGTCACGACCGATTCTGTTCAGCAGTCATGTAGTGGCCACTATCTGACCTGCCACCTCAAAGGAGACCAAGATGAGCAAGCGTGGACGCAAGCGTCGCTCCCGCAAGGGCAAGAGCGCCAATCACGGTAAGCGCCCCAACGCCTGACCAGGTGTTGTGTGGAAACAGCCCCTGCCCCGCCGTCGCGGGTCAGGGGCTGTTCCGTGCCGACACGGCGAACGGTCAGCCGTCCGCGCGGTACTCCACTCGGGTGTAGGACACCGTCGTAATCTGCGTCATGATCTGCGCGCGCAGCGTCGTCGGGGCTTGCTCACAGGCGCACGAGCGCTGCACCAACCGCTTCAGCAGCTGGTCCCGTTCATATTCAGTGACACACGGTGGGCATTCCTCGAGATGGGATTTCAGCCGACTCACCTCGGCGCCTTCGAGTTCACCGTCGAGATAGGCGTAGATCTGTTCGACGACGGTGCGGCAGTCAACGTCTTCTCCTTCGCCACTCACGAGGACGCACCTTCCACCTTGAAGCCGCGCTCGATGGCGTAGTCGGTGAGCATCTCGCGCAACTGCCGGCGACCACGGTGCAACCGCGACATGACCGTGCCAATCGGGGTGCCCATGATCTCGGCGATTTCCTTGTAGGCGAAGCCCTCAACATCGGCGAGGTAGACGGCCAACCGGAAGTCATCGGGAAGATCCTGCAGCGCACGCTTGACGTCGGCGTCTGGCAGGTGGTCGAGAGCATCCACTTCGGCCGAACGCAAGCCCGAGGAGGAATGGGCCTCGGCTCGGTGCAGCTGGTAGTCCTCAATATCCGCCGCGTCGGATTGAAGCGGCTGGCGCTGCTTCTTGCGGTAGGAGTTGATGTAGGAGTTGGTCAAGATGCGGTAGAGCCACGCCTTGAGATTGGTCCCCGGCTTGTACTGGTGGAAGGCCGCGAAGGCCTTGGCGTAAGTCTCTTGAACCAGGTCCTCAGCGTCGGCCGGGTTGCGGGTGTTGCGCAACGCCGCACTGTAGAGCTGGTCAAGGTAAGGCATCGCGTCGCGCTCGAAACGGGCGGCGCGCTGCTCGGCGGTCTCGGTGCTGACGTCGACCTGGCCGTCGTCAGCGGTCACCTCGGACGTGGGTGTGTCACTCATCGTGGTCCAGCCTAGTGCTCCACTCTTTGGGCTTCCCGTCCCGGACAGGACAGGCTCGGCGATAGCACCACTGGATGGATGTGTAGCCAACAACAACAGGACCTCCAACGCGTCGGTTTTCGCCCTGGTCAACAGTCATTGGCGCGCTGGCATTCCCTCAGAACGACCCGCTCACGTCGGGAGGGATCACCAGCAGACCGGAGATCTGGTCGCCGTCGTCAAAGGCGACCTTGGCTTGCCAGTCGCCGCCCTGGTGAACCAGCGCCATGCACACCACGGCGGGACCTTTGACCATGGGCACGTCTTCGGCAACTGCTACGCCACTCTGCTCGACCGTCAGCAACTCCACCGCACGCAGGGGGCCAATCGCCGCGGTCGTCTCCGCCCACGCGGTGCGCAGCGCTTCCTCACTAATCACGTCTAAAGCATGGGGTGTCAGCGATTTTCGGAGGGTAGCGATCTGGCCGGAGTCGAGTTGCCGTACGGCGCGCTCAGCTGCCTCGAATAACGCCTTAGTCGTACGCACTGAAGACACCTTTGCCTCCCTGATGCTCGTGGCAAAGCGCTTGAACGCAGCCTGCCGGGTCATGCCGAGGACGTCACCGATCTCAGCCCAGGTATGCCCGGCCTCACGCGCCGCCGTAACGGATTGTGCGAGGTCCACCCGAGCCGCAGCGAAGGCGTCGTCGCTTGCTCGAATGCGGGCCAGCGGCTCAGGCTGATTCACGAGATTCCGAGATCGAGGAAAACGACCCCACGACCCCTCCCATGATGAACGCCGCCGGCCAGAATAGGTAGCCCGCCATCGCCACCAGAACACCGCCGAGAAGCAGCGCGATCACGGCGGCGAGTTGATAATCCCGGGCAGGAACTCGGGCCTTGTGGATGCCGACCTTGCCGGCCGCTCCCGAGAACAACATCAGCCAAAGGCAGACGGCGAGCGCGGCGCCGAGGAGGGTGGTAGCCAGCACGGAGGGTTCGTCGTCGATCAGCCTTGTCACGACCGGCACCACCACGGTGATGACTGCCGCTGTCGCGAGGTGGCTTTGCCAGGCCCGAGTCTCGGTATCCACAGATTAAGTAAGCCTCACGCCGCGTCGCGTGTCAACCAATGGTTTACGCCTCGCGATTCACAGCTCGCGCAACGCCGGGAGCACATCCGCCGAGAACTGGTCCAGAAAGCGCCGCTGGTCATGGCCAGGAGCGTGGACCACAAAATGGGTGAATCCCAGGTCTACGTACGGCTTCACCTGATCGACCACCGTCTGCGCGTCACTGGCGACAATCCAGCGCTTGGCGACCTGCTCAATGGGCAGGGCGTCGGCCGCCGCCTCCATCTCCTGCGGATCATGCAGGCTGTGTTTCTGCTCAGCAGTCAGTGACAGCGGCGCCCAGAACCGGGTGTTTTCCAGCGCGCGCTCCGGATCGCGGTCGTAGGAGATCTTGACCTCGAGCAACTGCTCGACCGAGCCTTCGGCTCGCTCACCCTTGGCCATGCCCTCGTGCATCGCGGGCACGAGTTGGTCGGCATACAGCTCCATGCCTTTGCCCGAGGTGACGATCATGCCGTCACCCATCCGCCCGGCGTACTTCGCCACGGTCGGGCCACCAGCGGCGACATAGACCGGGATCGGCTGGTCGGGCCGGTCGTAGAGGGTGGCATCGCTGGTGCGGTAATAGTCGCCCTCGAAGGTCACCCGGTCTTCACGCCAGAGCCGCCGCATCAGACGTACGGCCTCCCGCAAGCGACCGAAGCGCTCCTTGAAGTCCGGCCACTCCCCGAGCCCGACCGCGACCTCATTGAGAGCCTCGCCCGAACCAGCGCCCAGCACGATCCGACCCGGATACAGGCACCCGAGCGTGGCGAATTGTTGCGCCAGAACGGCCGGGTTGTAGCGGAAGCTCGGCGTCAGCACCGACGTTCCCAGCGTGATTCGCTCGGTGCGCTCCCCTACTGCGGCGAGCCACGCCAGCACGCTGGGCGCATGCCCGCCCTCATGGCGCCACGGCTGGAAATGATCGCTGGCAAAAGCCGAATCGAGCCCAGCCTGCTCCGCATGGACAGCGATCTCGACCAGTTCACGAGGGTCAAACTGCTCGGCGGAGGCCTTATAGCCGATGGTAAGAGTCATGCGACAAGGCTACGTCGTGAAGGTGCTGAGCCAGCGGCGTACGGCATCAAGGACATCCTGCGGATGCCGACTAAACGAGTGGTCGCCGCGCGCTTCAAAAACCTGTGCGCGGTCACCGAGCTCTGCCCGCACGTCGTGCGGGCTGCCGAACGGGTCACGCAGACCCTGAACGACACCCAGTGGGAGGCCGGCGTCGAGCACGCTCTGGGCTTCCGGCGCACGCGTCGTGTCGGGTTTACCCGGAGGACGCAAGGGAAATGACAGTGCCAAGACACCATCCACGCCCACGTCGACCGCAGTCCGGCAGGCCACTCGGGCACCCGCAGAGCGCCCGCCCTGGATGAGCGGGGTCGGCAGTCGCCAGCGCCCCGACGTCAACGCCGACATGACAGGCAACCAGGCCTGATCTAGCGTCGGCGGGCGCGGTGCCATGCGCTTTCCCGCGACCCGCCATGGCTGCTCCACCAGGACGTAGGTCCAGCCATCCTCGGTCAGCTCGCTCAACGCCGTGAGATCGGCGGCGTTGATCCCGCCGCCAGCGCCGTGACTCAGCACGATCGCGCCGCGGGCACGTGGCACTCGGCGGATATGCGCCCGAGCCAGGCCGACGGGTGTCTCGATGTCGCGGACTCTCATGACTCCATCTTGCCCACGTCGTCCCCGTGGCGAACTCACTCCCCGCCGATGACCTCGCCCGTCATTGGGTCGACGACGCCCACCAGATCGCCAGCAGGAACGGGCTCCAGGAGCCCCGCGCCCTGGGCTCGCCCGCCCCCAACAGCCCGTGAAACAGGCCAGGCCTCGAATCGTCCCGTCGGCTGGTCCTCCAGGAGTGCGCGGACGTCGTGCGCAGCCGTCACGCTCGGGTCCAGCCATGAGTCCCACTGGTCGGGATCCAGCACCACGGGTTGACGGTCGTGGATCCGATCGAGGCCGGGCTCGGCGGCACGAGTCGCGATCGTGAAGGTCGTCAACCAGGCACCCGGATCATCGTCACCCCGGGTCGCATCGCGCCAGAACTCATAGAGCCCGGCAAAGGCCAGCGGGGTCTCATCGGCACGATGGATAAAGAACGGCTGCTTGCGCGGTTTGCCTTTCGCATCCACCGCAGTCGGGCTGACCTGCCACTCGTACCAACCATCGGCTGGGACCAGACACCGGCGTGCCGTCGCTGCCTTCGCGAACGCGCCCTTCTCCAGCAGCGTCTCTGAGCGGGCGTTGATCATCCGCAGCCCGACCTTCACGTCCTTGGCCCAACCTGGGACGAGCCCCCAGGTGAGGAGTCGGAGTTGACGGGTGGGGGCGGCGCTCCGGTCGTCCCGAGGCGCCCGGGTGAGAACCACCGGCGCCTGCTTGGTCGGGGCCATGTTGTAGTCGGGCGCACCAGGTGGCGGCTCCTGCGGATTCTTCAAGATGCTGCGACCAGGATCCGCGAGGTGCTCCTCGTCGATGTCGAACTCCGCCATGAGGTCACCAGGGTCCGCGCTGGAGGCGTATCTGCCGCACATCCACCCAGCCTAAGGTCGAGTTGTCGCCCCGCCCATGTCCGATTCTCGGACAAGCCGCATGTGCCGCTCACCGTGGAGCGCATACCGTAGGCACTCACGACCCGAACCACACAAGGAGTTGGAACATGCTCGTCCGCCGTCTGGCACGACCTCTGCTCGCCTCGTACTTCATCATTGACGGACTGGACCGACTGGGCGCTCCCCAGATTGCCGCCAAGGAAGCCGCTCCGATCGCAGAATGGCTCTCGCAGCGCACGCCCGTACCCAATGACCCCGAGCTTCTCGTCAAGGGCGTGGCGGGCGCCTCGGTCGCTGGCGGCGTTCTTCTCGCGACGGGCAAACTGCCTCGCCCGGCGGCGGCGCTGCTCGCCGGCACGGTGATCCCGAGTACGTACGTCCACCAGAACTTCTGGGCCGAGACTGACCCGACGCTCAAGGCACAGAAGAAGTCCAACTTCCTGCGCAATGTCTCCCTCCTTGGCGGCGTGGTGCTCGCCGCGGTCGACACCGCCGGTCGCCCGAGCTTGCGCTGGCAGGCAAGCCAGAACATTGAGCAGACGCGACGCGATGCCCGACGTGCAGCCAAAACCGCTCGCCGCGAGGCCAAACTGGTCGCCCGCGGAGGGTTCGGTGGCGGTAGCAACCAGATCAGCGACGCCGCCCACAGCGCCTTCGCGACCACCCGCACCAATGCGGAAAATCTGGCGTCCACCGCTCGCCAGAACGCCGAGAGCGCCACGACCACCGCCCGCTCTGAGGGCGGCAACCTGGCCGACGCCGCTCGACGCAATGTCGAGAGCGCCGTCTCCACCGCACGCTCCGAAGGCGGTTCCTTGGCCGACACGGTCCGCAGCGAGGCCAAGCACGTTGCCAAGGTGACGCGCAAGGCGGCCAAGAACACCCGTAAGCAGGCGGCGAAGACCGCTAAGACAGCTCGGCGCGATGCCCAGCGTGCGGCCAAGAACACCCGGCGTGAGGCACGGTCCCTGGCGAAGAAGGCCGAAGGCGCATTGCCTTGATCGAAGCTCACACCAATCCCGGAACCGCGGCTGACGACTGGCCAGCACCACGCGCGGCGGCGCCGCTTGATGCCTCAGTCGCGGTTCCGGGAAGCAAGTCCCTGACCAACCGGTTTCTTGTCGTCGCATCGCTGGCTGGCGACGAATCGTTGCTCCGCTCGCCATTGCGCTCGCGCGACACCCTGTTGATGGTGCAAGCGCTGCGCTCACTTGGCACCGAAATCGAAGACACCGCCGATGGCTGGCTGGTCAACCCTCGACCCCTCGTGGGTCCAACTCAGGTCGACTGCGGCCTGGCTGGCACGGTCATGAGATTTCTTCCGCCAGTCGCCGGGCTTGCCCAGGGGCCAGTAGAATTCGATGGTGACCCACATGCCAGAGAGCGTCCAATGGGGCCGATTCTCGGCGCACTCGGCGACCTCGGCGTACGCATCAACAGCGAGGGCCGAAACTCCCTCCCGTTCACGATCAACGGAACCGGCCAGGTCGCCGGCGGTCGCGTGGTCGTCGACGCCTCGGCGTCCTCGCAGTTCATCTCAGCCCTCCTGCTCTCTGGAGCACGCTTCGATCAGGGGGTGACCGTCGTCCACGACGGCAAGCCCCTGCCGTCCCTCCCCCACATCGCCATGACCGTCGAGGTGCTGCGCGACGCCGGTGTCGTGGTCGATGACTCCGACGCGAACACCTGGAATGTCGAGCCTGGCGAGATCCACTCCCTCGATGTCGAGGTTGAGCCGGATCTATCCAACGCCGCGCCCTTTGCGGCGGCAGCCCTGGTCGTCGGTGGCACCGTTCGCATCCCCGGCTGGCCCCAATTCACCACGCAGGCTGGCGATGCCATCCGCGACATCCTGGATGCCATGGGCGCCGATGTGTCGTTGGAGCGCGACGGTCTCACCGTCTCGGGTACCGGCGAGATCGTCGGCCTCGATATCGATCTGCACGATGTCGGCGAACTGACCCCTGTCGTCGCTGCCATCGCCGCCTTGGCCGATTCCCCCTCACACCTGCGCGGAATCGCCCACTTGCGTGGACACGAGACTGACCGCCTGGCCGCTCTCAGCACCGAGCTCAATCGACTCGGCGGTGACTGTGAAGAAACCCCCGACGGATTGATCGTGCGTCCCCGACCCATGCGGGGGGATCTGTTCCGGACGTACGCCGACCATCGGATGGCGATGGCCGGTGCCGTCCTCGGCCTGAGCGTGCCCGACATCGTGGTCGAGAACGTTCAAACGACCGGCAAGACCCTTCCCGAATTCACCCGGCTGTGGTCCGACATGGTCCACCCCGCTGGGGCCTGAGCACGCCGTGGCGACTCGCCGGACTTACGACGAGTCCGACATACGCATCCGTCCAAATCGCCGAGGATCACGGCCACGCACCAAGGAGCGACCGGCCCACAAGAACGCGGTCATCGGCATGGTGACCGCCGTCGACCGTGGCCGCTGGCGAGTCCTGGTTCAGGGTCGCGCCGTGACCGCGATGCGAGCCCGCGAACTGGGCCGCACCAGCATCGTGGTCGGCGATGAGGTTGCGCTCGTAGGAGATTCGTCGGGCGATGAGGGCAGCTTGGCGCGCATCGTACGAGTGGAGAATCGCCGAACACTTCTGCGGCGTACCGCCGATGACACCGACCCCGTCGAACGGGTGTTGGTGGCCAACGCCGACCAGCTGGTCATCGTCACGGCCCTCGCCGATCCGGAGCCAAGGCCGCGCATGGTCGACCGCTGCTTGGTCGCAGCCTATGACGCAGGCATGACCCCCCTGTTGCTGCTGACCAAGGCCGACCTGACGGCGCCAGGGCCTTTTCTCGATCAGTACGCCCCCCTCAACGTCGACGCGCTGGTGACGCACATCAATGGATCCAGCATTGAGGGCCTCGATGCCGTGCGGTCTGCCCTAGAGGGCAAGGTGAGCGTCCTCGTCGGTCATTCTGGCGTCGGAAAATCAACTCTCGTCAATGTCCTTGTGCCCCAGGCAGATCGGGCAACTGGCGACGTCAATGCCGTCACCGGACGCGGCCGACACACTTCCACGTCCGCCGTGGCACTTGCCCTACCTGAGGGCGGCTGGGTCGTCGACACCCCCGGTGTCCGCTCATTCGGCCTGGCACACATCGACCCAGACAAGATCGTGCACCTATTTCCCGACTTGGCTCCCGGGACTGACGGTTGTCCTCGTGGATGCACCCACGACGAACCCGAGTGCGGACTCGATGCGTTCGTGGCATCCGGTGATGCCGGCGCCGCTGGCGACTCACGGTTGGAGTCCTTGCGCCGCCTCTTACGTTCCCGCGCGGGTGACAGTCGCTGAGAGCGCCATCCGCTACGGTCGGCGGGTGCCCACCTATGACGATGACCTCCGCCTCGCTCACGTCCTCGCTGATGCCGTCGAGCCCACCACGACGGGTCGTTTTCTTGCCGACGACCTCGTGGTCGAGACGAAGCCAGATCTCACCCCCGTGTCCGACGCGGACCGCGCGGTCGAGGAACTGATCCGCGCCCAGCTCAAGCGAACTCGCCCGCGGGATGCCGTCATCGGCGAGGAGTTTGAGAACACCGGGCACGGCCCGCGGCAGTGGATCATTGACCCCATTGACGGAACGAAAAACTACGTCCGCGGCGTCCCTATCTGGGCGACACTGATCGGCTTGGTCGTCGACGGGGAGCCAGCACTCGGACTCGTCGCGGCTCCAGCTCTCGGTCGTCGCTGGTGGGCCGCTGCCGGCTCGGGGGCATGGACCGGTCGCAGCATTACGAGTGCCCGGCGGATGCAGGTGTCGCAGGTGAGCGAGGTGGCCGATGCCTCGATCTCCTTCGGAGACCTTGAGGAGTTCACTCGCACGGGGCGACGCGAACAGGCACTCGCGCTGATGGATGACTGCTGGCGGATGCGGGCCTACGGAGATTTCTGGTCGCACATGTTGGTGGCCGAGGGCGCGATCGACGGAGCACCCGAGGCGGCCTTGGCCGTCCACGACATGGCCGCGCTCGCGCCGATCGTCACCGAGGCCGGCGGTCGCTTCTCCGGACTCGATGGCAAGGATGGGATCTGGTCGGGGAACGCGCTCTCCTCAAATGGTCTCTTGCACGACGACCTGCTCAACCGACTCACTCCCTGCGACTGAGGGGTCTGGTCGGCGACCAAACTCGCGAAAACTCTTCCGCGCCAAAGGCACCAGCGTCGTCAGGAAGTAGGCCGCTCCGATAGCGATCGTCGCCGTCGCCGTGCTGGTCCAGGCGATCAGGACACCACCGAGCAGGCCGCCGAACGGAATGAGCGACCAGCACAGGGAGGTGTTCAACGCGCTCACCCGGCCCCGCAACTCCTTGGGGATGCGTTCAAAGATCACCGCACCCAGGATGGGGTTGATGAAGCCTGAGGCGAATCCGCCGATAGCCAGAACCGGCAGCAGAAGCGCAAGCGGTGCTTCGAGTCCCAGCGCGAGATAGCGCGGCAGACCGGTCAGGATGAAGGCGACCGCGTATACCGGCAGTCGAGGCAACCGCTCGGCCCAGACAGACGCCAGCACGGCTCCCAGGATGGAAAATCCGGAGAACACCGCAAAGACGAGACCGATCGCGCTGGCGCCGACACCTGTCTGTTGGGCCCATACCGGAACCAACACGACCGTGTAGGCCTGGTCGAGCAGGTTGGTGAGAGCGACCATCACCGTGATGCCCACCAGCACCTGATCGCCACGCAGGAACGTCCAGCCCTCGCGCAACTCGGCGAGATAGCCGCGCACCCGGTGAGTGCTTGAAAGCGCTGCGCCCTCAGGCGTTTTCGCCTCAGACGATGTTGGCGTCGCCCCTGGAACACCCCACGAAAGAACCAACGCCGCGATGCAGAAGGTGGCCGCGTTGATGCCCAACGCGGCAGTTGGACCCAGCACCGCCACGACGCCACCGGCAAGCGCCGCGCCAGCTGTCGAGCCAAAGCGCTCGACCGCACCGCTGAGGCCAGTGACCCGCTCTAGGGGCAGGCCGCCGACCTCGGCCACCTCTGGCGCCAACGCGTGCTTCGCGGCATCAGCCGGGCCTCTGAGCAGGCCAAGCACAGCAACGACGGGAAAGAGAAGCTGGATCGACAACTGATCCGCAAGGTGCAGGAGCGGAACGAGTGCGAGGACTGGCACGGACAAAACATCCAGGAGGACCGCGACGCGCTTGGCACCAAGCCGGTCGATCATCGGACCACCCACGGCTTTGGCGAGGACGTACGGCAACATCTCGGCCATCGCGACGGCGCCGGTAAGGATCGCGTCGCCTGTCGTGACCAACACCAACCAGGGGATGGCAATGGTCGATAACCGCGTTCCGGTGATCGAGAAAGCCTCGGCGCTCAGGAGAGCGACGACGGGGCGGCCGAGTTTCATGAGTGTTGCTCGTCCCGATGTGTGAGGTGTCCGGGACGAGGGAATGCATGCACTTGAAAGATGATGGGCTCAGCGTCCGGCGGAAGCTCATCGTCGGGAAGCTCATTGGCCATCGCCTCGTCGATGAGCGCGCCGATCCGGTCAGTGAGCTCGCGCGCCTGGTCTGCCGTAAGCCGAATCCCCCAGTCACTGCCCCCAGAGACGTCGGCCCACTCGCGCGGCAATTCATCCAGTTCGGCTGCCGCCGCCTGGATCTGGCGCACCTGCTCGCCGATCGCGGTCTTCCAGAAGGCCATCGTGGCCGCTCGCGCGTCTGGGTCGTTCTCCTCGGATAGCGCCGTGCGCGTCGACTGGTGCGCCGCCTGCCACCACCGGTCACGCTTGTTGCCACGGTCTGGCGCGTCCTTCACGAGGCCGTAGTCGGCCAGTTGCCGCAGGTGATAACTGGTCGCTCCCGAGTTGAGGCCAAGGCGCTGGGCCAATTGACTCGCCGTGGCCGGGCCCTCGGAGCGCAGCAGCCCAAGCATGCGCAACCGCACCGGATGCGACATCGCCTTCAGGGTGTCGGTATCGGGGTGAATCGTCGGAATCTCACGGTTGGCCATGGGCCAACTCTAAAACTGCAAAGACTTCTTTGCAAACATTCCTTTGCGATCGTTCTGGGTCATCCCGAGACGACGGTTACCTCACCTCGCCCCAGCGCCGTCACGGCACCGGCATACGCTTCGGCATCGCCGACCAGGACCACGCTCCACGGCTGCGCCGCAATCGGGGACCAAGCCTGCTGCAGTTGATCGGGAGTCACCTCCGCAAGATCCGCGAGATAGGTCGTGACGAAGTCTGTGCCCAGGCCGTCGGCGGCCAGCATGGCTGCCTCATCGGCGATGACATCGGCGGTCGCGAACCGCGCCGGCGCGGTCTTCCCGATGTAGTCGATTGCCGACTGAGTCTCGTCGGCGGAAAAACCTTCAGCCGCAACGGATTCCAACACTCCATGCACCAGGTCCAGCGCCTCAGCTGTGACATCGCCGCGCACCGAACCACTCACCAGAACCTCGCCACCAAATGCCCTCGGCCGGAAGGTGGAGCGCATGCCATAGGTGTAGCCCTTGTCTTCCCGAAGGAGTGCGTCGATGCGGGCGTTGGGCGAGCCGCCGATGAGGTACGACAGTGCTCGAGAGACCGCTCCACCCTGCGGGTCGCGACGCGAGGGACCTGCGGTCCCGAGGTACATCTCAGTCTGCACCGACCCCGGACGGTCGACAAAGACGATGCGTCCGCGTTCGGGCGCGAGCGCGTACGGACTCGCATCGTCGACTGGCATCTCGCCCGGCGAGGGCGGCGCCCAGGTGGCCAGTGTCCGTTGGACTGAACCCAGCACCTCGGACGCCTCGACATCGCCCGCGATCACGACCGTGGCTCGGCTCGGATTCACCTGTGCGCGATGAAAATTCGCACAATCATCCCTGGTAATGGCGGCGACACTTTCGGACCGACCGCCCGATGCGCGCGAGGCCCGGTCCTGGGGCGCGTAGTGAGTTCGCGCCCATTCGAGGGCAGCGCGGGATCCCGGCCGTGCGAGCGTGTGCTCAATCTCCACCAGACGTTGCCGCCGGTGCCGACCGACTTCTCCTTCAGCGAAGGTGGGCATAGTGAGGCACTCCGTGAGGAGATCTAGGCCAGCCTCGAGTTGTGGCCCCGTGGCGTCGATGTCAAGCATCAGGCCCGCCTCCATGGCGCTCGCCCCAAGCCCAATTCCGTTGCGCTCCAGCGCTTCTGCCATCTCGTCGCCCGAACGGCGCTCGGTTCCCTCGTCCATGGTCCGACTGACCAGGGTTGCGACGCCCTCGCGATCGACCGGCTCGGAGCGAAGCGGCGCCGGGATGACCAGTCGAGTCGCCGTGACGTACTGACCAGGCACTGGATAGATCAGCACCGTCATGCCGTTATCGAGTTGGTGGCGCTCGTGCGACGGGAACGCCCACGGTTGCGGTGGTTGGGTCGTCGGTCGGGGCAGGCTCATCAGGCACCTTCCTGCGGGGTGTAGGCCACCACAGCCCGGGACTGCGGGGTGATCCAGTCGCGGGCCACATCGCGGATTTCTTCGGGAGTCACCGCTTGGGCGCGGTCGACAAAGGTGTTGATGATCTCCGGCTCGTCGTGCAGCAACGCATACTGGCCGAGTGTGTCGGCGCGCTCATCGGTGCTGGCCATGGCTGATAACCACCACCGCTCCGTCTCGTGGTGCAACGTCTCCATCTCCACCGCGGTCGGCACGGACTCGCCGAGGCGGGTGATTTCCTCACAGACAGCGGCTTCCACGGCGTCACAGTCAGCGTCATCGCTGACGTCAACCACCAGCAGGCCAAGGGACACGCCGTCCACCAGGCCCATCGCACTACGTGAGACGGATGATGCTGACTGCTCGCGGCGTACCAGCCGTCGATAGAGGCGCGACGAGGCCAGACCGCCGAGGAGATCGAATGCGAGCTCGGCCGCCCAGAACTCCTGCGTGTGGGCGACCGGAAGCCGCCAGGCGAAGTACAGCCGCCGGGTCGGCACCGCCTCGACGACCTCCTCCCGAAGCGGCTCGGACAGCGGGGCTAAGGCCGCGACCGGAGCGCGCCGAGGAGCGGCCGTCGGCTCCAGGTCACCGAAGTACTTCTCGGCCGCCGCGAAGCCATCCTCGACAGTCACATCGCCGACGAGGCTCAGGACCGTGTTGTTCGGTCCGTAGTGCTCGGTGAAAAAGGCGTGCACATCATCGACAGAGGCCGCGTCCAGGTCTTCCATCGACCCGATCGTCGAGTGGTGATAGGGGTGACCCTCCGGGAAGATCAGCGCGTAAATCCGCTGCAGCGCATCGCCGTACGGCGCGTTGTCATAACGCTGGCGCTTCTCTTCCTTGACCACATCGCGCTGGTTGTCGAGGTTGGCCTGATTGACCGCGTCCAACAACCGACCATGCCGGTCGGCCTCCATCCACAGCGCCAAATCGAGCGCGCCGGTCGGGACCGTCTCGAAGTAGTTCGTGCGATCGAACCAGGTCGTCGCATTGAGCTGAGCCCCTTCGGCCATGAGGCGACTGAAGTGTTCACCCTCAGCAACGTTGCGCGAACCCTGAAACATCAGGTGCTCGAATAAGTGCGCGAACCCGGTCTTGCCCTTCGGCTCGTGACGGGATCCGACGTTGACCCACAGGTTGACCGTGACAGCCGGTACGAGGTGGTCCGGCGAGACCACCACGCGCAAGCCGTTCGGGAGGGTCCGCTCAGCAATGACATAGTCCAGCGGCATGCGCGCCACCCTAGGCGAGGCGGCTCAGGCGATGTCAGGCGCTGGTATGCCCATCGCGATCGGAACTCTCCAGGCTGGGCCGGAAATCCTTGCCAAGGTCCTCAATCGCGAGCCGCCCAAAGGTCTGCTGCTCGGTCGTGGTCCGTTCGCCACGGCCCTTCCCGAGGAAAGCCACAACCCAGTGCAGCATCGTGGTGACCCGACTCTTGAAGCCGATGATGTAGACGATGTGGACGCCGAGCCACAGCACCCAGGCGATGAACCCGGAGAACCGAAGATTGCCGATACTGGCGACCGCGCTGAACCGCGAGATGGTGGCCATGCTGCCTTTGTCGCGGTACTTAAAGCCCGCCTGGGGCTTCTGGCCGGCAAGTCGTCGTCGAATGCTGCGGGCGGCATAGCGGCCACCTTGGATCGCGACCTGAGCCACTCCTGGCAGGTTGCGCAGCGACATCATGTCGCCGATGACGTAGACATTGGGATGACCGGCGATGGTCAGGTCGTCCTCCACCTGAACGCGGCCCGCGCGGTCGATGTCGGCGTCAGATTGGTCGGCGAGTTGTTTCCCGAGCGGGCTGGCCTGCACGCCGGCCGCCCATACCTTGCACATCGAATCGATTCGCGAACGGCTTCCGTCGGAGCGCTCGACATCGATCCCCGTGGTGTCGGCATCGATCACCTTGGCACCGAGTTGGACGTCGACCCCCATGCGCTGCAGCCTGGCCTGGGCCTTTGCGCCCAGCCGATCACCGAAGGCGGACAACACCGTCGGCGCAGCATCGAGCAACACCACGCGCGCGCCGGTTGGATCAATGTGCCGGAAGTCGCGCTTGAGGGTGCGCCGAGACAGCTCGCTGATCTGTCCGGCCATCTCCACACCGGTCGGACCGGCGCCGACCACCACGAAGGTCAGGAATCGCGCGGCTTCCTCCGCACGACCCGCGGACGCCGCCAACTCGGCCATCTCGAAGGACCCGAAGATCCGACCGCGGAGCTCAAGAGCGTCATCGATGCTCTTCATTCCGGGCGCATAGCGGGCAAAGTGGTCGTTGCCGAAGTAACTCTGACCGGCGCCTGCCGCGACGATCAGCGAATCGAAGTCGTAGGTCGAGTCCCGGTCTACGGCCCTGGCGGTCACGACCTGCTGAGCCAGATCGATGTCCGAGACGCGGCCGTAGACCACCTCGGCGTTGTCCTGTCCAGCAAGAACTTCGCGCGTCGACGGTGCGATCAGGCCCTCGGACAGAATGCCGGTAGCAACTTGGTACAGCAGGGGCTGGAACAAGTGGTGGGAGGTCCCCGAAATCAGGGTGACCTTGACGTTCTTGTCTTTACGCAGGGCCCGGGCGGCGAACAACCCTCCAAACCCGGATCCGATGATGACGACGCGGTGCGGTTGGAGGGTGGAATGCGGCGCGCTGGTCATACCTGCAGGATAGTCGCGGATACGCGCATCGAGAATGTGATCTTCACCGGCGATACGCTGTCTGAGAGCACGAGGCACAGTCGAGACGTTTCCGGCGTACTCGCCAAAGTTTGGAGAGCACCACATGTCCAGTCCGTACGACGCGCACGGCCAGATGCCCCCTGCCCAGCAGTCCGCGCAGCAAGGTGGCCATTCGTGGTCGTCGCAGGGCGGCCAGGCGTCGGCACCTCCGGGGTACCAGGCGCCGAAGCCTGCGCCTTACGACCAGGAGCAGTACGCCATTTCACCGCGTGATCCTGCCACGATCGTGCGGGGGCCGCGTCGTCCTGCCACTCGACCGGCGGCTTGGGCTGGCCCACCGGCAGGTGGCGGCTCCGGCTCGACGCCTGCCTTCGCCTGGAATGGCCAGCAGGCACCCGCACAGCCTGAAGCGCCCGCACAACCAGAGGCGCCCGCCCAAGCCTGGGACGCCCAACCAGAGGCACCCGCCCAGTACGAGGCGCCGGCACAAGCTGACGTCGACGGCCCTAGCTGGGCAGGGTCTGCGAGCGCCGAAAGCGCCGCCGCCTACGCCCCCCAGCAGACTGAGCAGCCGGCCCAGCCCGCACCATCAACACCCCCGGCGTGGGGTCAACCTCACCAGGAAGCGCCACCGGCTGAGCCTGCCCAGCCCTACGAGCCACCGGTTCAGCAGGACGAGCCCGCGCCGCCGTACCAGCCCTACGAGCCACCGGTTCAGCAGGACGAGCCCGCGCCGCCGTACCAGCCCTACGAGCAACAGCAACAGGCTCCCTCATGGGACGAACCCGCCCCGCAGCCGCCCGAGCACGACAACTCCAACTGGGCTGCTGCTGGCGCGGCGGGTGCTGCCGGTGCGGTCGGAGGTGCCGCGGCATACGGGCACCAGCGCTCCGAGCCCAGCCCGGCAGAGCCGCAGGAGGCTCAGGCCCACCAGGCGGAGCCGCCTGCTCAGCCCCCGCAGGCCCAGCAGCCCCAAGCTGAGCAGTACCCATCCGAACCGCAGCAAGCGGAGGAGCCCGGGAACGTACCGGCCCCGGACGAGGCCGAAGAACTCCCCACCCAGGTCACGCCTGCGGTGGCAGAGCCTCCGACCGGCGACGAGCCCGCCGAGGAGGCCCTCACGATCGGTCGTGGCCGCTCCAACTCGATCGTGCTCGATGACATGTTGGTTTCCCGCCAGCATGTCCGCATCACGGTGGACGATGAGGGCTTGGTGATCGAAGATCTGGAGAGCCGGAACGGCACCTTCGTGAATGGCCGACGTGTTGAACGCACCCACCTACACGAGGGCGATCGCATCGGCATTGGCGCCTCGACGTTCGAGGTCCGCGACGGCTGGCTCGTCTCCGTGTGATCGAACGCAGTACCGACACCGCAGCACGACGCACACGTCGCATCAACGCAACACGCCAAGGGGTAGGGCATGACACAGCCGGCAGGTGGCTCTCAGGGGGCTCTTCGACTGGCCTATGACAGTCAGGTCGTTTCGCTCTCGCCTGGCCAGGAGGCCACGATCGGACGAGACCGCTCGTGCGATGTCGTCGTGAGCGACAGCCGCGCGTCTCGTCGACACGCGCAGGTGCGCCATGAGACTGGCCAGTGGGTCGTCGTTGACCTGGGCAGCAGCAACGGAACCTACGTTGGTGGCCAGCGCATTCCAGCCCAGAGCCCCACGCCACTGGGTGGCGGCGGGTCGCTACGCCTGGGCGCCAGCGACGGGCCGCAGGTACGCGCTCAGGCAACCGCCGCTCCCCCACGCGGACAGACTCCACTTCCCGGCGCGCCCGGGCGTAGTGGGCCTCTCCCCGCTCGCCCCGAGGCCCATCCCACGCCGGCGCCCTCAGCCCAGAAGCCAGATCAAGACCGGGCGGGCGCCATGTTGCCCGACTCCCCTGGGCAGCACGCCGGTGTGGTGTTCGAGCGCTGGACGCTGCCGAGTGGTCCCATCCCAACCAAGTCGGGCCATTCCACGGTCACCGGTCAGGTGCCGCAGATCCTGCCGATGGCACAGTCGTCCAGCGGCTCGCACTCCCAGGTTCTGACCATTGGTCGCGGCCTGGAGAACCAGATCGTCATTGACGATCTGCTTGCCTCCCGACATCACGTACGCCTGAGCCCACGGCAGGGCGGCTTCGACGTCGAAGACCTCGGCAGCCGCAACGGCACATACGTCAACGGACAACGCATCGATCGCGCCTTCCTCGGCGACGGCGGCCTCCTCGCCGTCGGGCATAGCCGGTTCACCGTGCGCCATGGGCAACTTGTCGCCAGCGTTGATGAGGGCGACGTCAACTTCGTGGCCAACCACCTGTCGTTCACTCTCGACAACGGTGTGAAGCTGTTGGACGACATCACCTTTGCGCTCGAAGGTTCGAGTCTGCTCGGCGTCGTCGGCCCTTCCGGGGCTGGAAAGTCCACCCTCCTGAAGGCCCTCACCGGTTCGCAACAGGCCACCGAGGGCGAGGTCTATTACGACGGTCGCGATCTCTACGACAACTACGACGATCTGCGTCACCGCATCGGTGTCGTTCCGCAGGATGATGTCGTCCATCGGCAACTGACCGTCAAGCAGGCGCTGCGCTACGCCGCCGAGCTTCGCTTCCCGGACGACCTCGATGCCCACCTTCGCGATGAGCGAGTCAGCGAGGTCATCGAAGAACTCGGCCTCACTCAGCACCAGGACACCCGCGTCGATCGGCTTTCTGGCGGACAACGCAAGCGCACCTCCGTGGCCCTGGAGTTGCTGACTCGACCGTCGCTGTTGTTCCTCGATGAACCGACCTCAGGGTTGGACCCGGGTTTGGACAAGCAGGTCATGACACTGTTGCGTGACCTTGCTGACGGCGGTCGCACGGTCGTGGTCATCACGCACGCGGTCGCCAATCTCAACGTGTGCGACAAGGTTCTCCTCCTGGCTCCGGGCGGCAAGGTGGCGTACTTCGGACCGCCGCAAGGACTCCTCGGACACTTCCACGCCACCGATCACGCCGACGTCTTCACCGAGGTGGCGCGCGATCCGGAGCGGGCGAAGGCGGCCTTCCGCAGTTCGCCGCTGATGGAGGAACAGGTCTCGGCGCCGCTGCGAGCGCCGCGCCGACATTCGGCGGCCACCGGGGAGAAACCTCCACGCCAGCAGTCGATCCCCTCCCAGTTGTCGACCCTGGCCCGGCGACACCTCAAGGTGATCTTGGCCGACCGCGGATATGCCGCCTTCATGCTGATCATGCCGGTCATCCTTGCCGTGATCACGATGGTGGTGCCCGGCGAATTTGGTCTTGGCGCCCAACCCGAGACCGGCCCAGACGGCCGACCGACGGCGCCGTTGAGCGAGCCCATGCAGATTCTGGTCGTGCTGATCGTGGGAGCGATCTTCATGGGCAGCGCTGCGTCCGTACGAGAACTCGTGGGTGAACGCGCAATCTTCCTGCGGGAGAAGGCAGTTGGTCTGTCACCGCAGGCTTATCTCGCCAGCAAACTGGTGATCTTTGGGATTCTGACGCTCATTCAGAGCGCGATCCTGGTCTTCCTGGTGTTGCTGGTCAAGAGCCCGCCGGCAGACCCGATCATGCTCGGGTCTCCCACGGTCGAACTCATCATCGTCTGCTGGTTCACCTCGTTCTGCGCCGTGTCCTTGGGGCTGCTCATCTCCTCAATCGTGAAGACCTCTGAACAAGTCATGCCGCTCTTGGTGATCTCGGTGATGGCTCAACTCGTCCTGTGTGGTGGGCTCTTCCCGCTGACCGGTCGCCCGGTCCTTGAGCAGCTCTCGTGGTTGAGCCCATCGCGCTGGGGGTACGCCGGCGCCGCCGGCATCACGGACGTTCAGCAGATTTTCACGCGGCAGGGCGTCATCCAGGGCAGCGGCGTCGATGACCCGCTATGGAAGCACTCGGTCACCTTCTTCGGCCTGTCACTGGCGATGCTGACCGTGCTCGGACTCATCCTCGCCGCCGTCACGCTCTGGAGAGTTTCCCGCGAGGACGACTGAGCTCGGCCCCTGATTGGTCGCGCCGCCGCGGCATCATCCTTGACAGTTCGGGCTCTTGTGCCGCATATTCAACACATGATGAATTCAACACTTGTTGACATCGCGGTCTCGGCCCGCGCCGTGGTGGTGGCACGCGGCAAGAACAGGGTCTTGCACTCCCTGACCTTTGATCTCCCGACCGGCACCATCACCGGACTCATGGGGCCATCGGGCTGCGGCAAAACCACCTTGATGCGCACGATCGTCGGAGTGCAACATCTGAGCGGAGGAGACCTTCACGTCCTGGGCCAGGCTGCTGCGTCTGCTGGGCTTCGCCGGCGTCTGGGTTATGTCACTCAGGCCGTCAGTGTCTATCGCGACCTCACTGTGCGTGACAACGTGCGCTATTTCGCGGCGCTGCACGCGACGGATCCGGCCGAGGTGGAACGCGCCATCGACATGGTTGGCCTCACCTCCCAGACCACCCGACGCGTCGAGAACCTCTCGGGCGGCCAAGCCAGCCGCGCCTCGCTGGCGTGCGCTCTCGTGGGTTCCCCCGAACTCCTCGTGCTGGATGAACCCACCGTGGGTCTCGACCCGGTCACCCGCGAAGACCTCTGGACCTCGCTGCGAGATCTCGCGGACTCGGGCGTCACGATGCTGGTTTCCAGCCATGTGATGGATGAAGCCACCCGGTGCGACGGCGTACTGCTCATGCGGGACGGGCGATTGTTAGCCCACCTCACCCCACAACAAATGCTGGATCGGACCGGGACTCAATCCCCCGATCAGGCGTTCCTGCAGATCATTCGCGACGACCAGGGAACGGCAGCATGAGCGCACAGTTGACCTTGGCAACGGCCCGTCGCATCCTGGCGCAACTACGCGCCGACCCCCGAACGATCGCCTTGATCGTGGTCGTCCCATCGGCGCTGATCACCCTGCTCTACTTCGTCTACAACGGGAGCCCGGCATTTGACCGAATTGCGGTGTCAATGCTCGGCATTCTGCCGATGCTGGTCATGTTTCTCATCACCAGCATCGCCATGTTGCGCGAGCGAACATCCGGCACCCTCGAACGCTTGCTGACCACCCCTCTTCACCGAGCCGACCTGCTCCTGGGGTACGGCATCGCGTTCTCGGTGATGGCCGGAATTCAATCGCTCGCACTATGGGCCATCACCCGGTGGGCCCTTGGCGTCGAGACCGCTGGGCCCATGTGGTGGCTCCTGGCCGTTGCCGCTGCGTCCGCGGGAGTGGGCGTGGCCACTGGGTTACTCGCCTCCGCCTTCTCGCGCACCGAATTTCAGGCGGTGCAACTCATGCCGATCTTTATTGGTCCACAGATCTTCTTGTGTGGACTGCTCGCAGCCCGCGACTCCATGCCGGATCTGTTGCAGTGGGTCTCCAACGCCCTTCCCATGACCTACGCGGTGGAGGCTTTGGGCGCCATCGCCACTACATCGCAGCCTGGCTCCGAAGCCAGCACTGACATCGCCATCCTCTGCGGGTTCGCCCTCGCGGCGCTGGCATGTGCAGCAGCCTCGATGCCGAGGCAGACTCGATGACGCCACCAACAGGTCGCCCGAGTGGGACGTCGGACTCGCGCGAGCGAATCCTCGCCTCAGCCCGAAAATTGTTTGCTGCCAAGGGTTTTCAGCAAACAAGCCTGCGGTCAATTGCGGCGGACGCCGGGGTGGACGTCGCCCTCATCAGCCACTACTTCGATCACAAGCGCGGTCTTTTCCTCGCCGTTGCCGACATTCCGATCGACCCCGCGCAGGTGGTCTCCCGCCTTCACGACGTGCCGATCGAGCACATGGGGTCTGCGCTCTTGCGTCAGGTCCTGACGATCTGGAGCTCGCCGGCGGGTCCGGGGCTCATCGCCGTGTTTCGGTCGAGCCTGGGCGGCGAACCAGAGATCGTCCGGGACCTGGTCACCAACCTTGTGGCCCCTGCCCTACGCGCCCGCCTCCTCGACTCCGTTTCGGATGTGGACCAACGACTACCGCTCGCGGCAACTCAGATCACCGGGGTGATGGTCGTGCGCCACATCCTCCAGATTGAGCCTGTCGCCAGCATGAGCATTGACCAGGTGGTGAAGGCTGTCGGCCCGAACGTCGACCGCCTCCTCACGGGAGACCTCGAGTGAGCCGCTGCTGACGGTCAGCCGACCACGGAATCTCCCCACCGCTCAAGGAGGTCTCGACGCACTTCACGGTGGTGATGCGCAAAAACCAGCAACAGCTGATCGAGTAGGTCTGGCGAGAACGGATCAGCAGGCACCTCCATCACGTGCGAGATCACCTGGCCGCGGCGCACTAGCCGCGACCACACGTGCTGTCGATTGAACGCCTCGGCCTCCGCACCCGCGGCGTGCGTGACGGGCACTCCCTGAGCGATGGGGCGAAAGACCAGGATCTCTGAAGCGTCGGGGCTGGCCCGGATCCACATACCGACGCCGCCGATCTCGATGGCGAGGTCACCGTCCTCATCGGGCGTCAAGCCATGACCACACCGCATCCGCAGGTGATCCAGCACCACCAAATCCAGTGCCGCGCGGCGTTCACCCGCCTCATCCGAGACAGCGCCGACCTGCGTCGCGTCGCATGCTGGGTACCGCCGATGACCCACGGCATCCTCTCCGACGCTGCCGCTATCCGCGAGCCTGAGCGCAGCCACCCGATTCACGAACACGCCAGCAGCCCGGACCGTGATCAGCGCCGGATGCGGCACCCAGGTGCGCAGTACTGCGCAGAGTCGCTGCGCCGCCTCGACTGGCGTCACCTCCGACTCCGACGACCACGGACCGCCGGCCACTCGCAGTTCTCCTCGGCGGAGCTTGAGAGCGATCAAACCGCCACGGGCCGGAGCCGAAAAGGTGAGGTCTCCGGATGAGGTGCCGACACCGAACTCTTGTGCCAGCGCCGCAAGACGCGACTCGAACTGACGCCACGGAATGGCCCAAGACTCCCGACCAGCATGCCGGTCCGTCATGCACTCCACCATGCACCTGCCTCCTCGACTTCTCCCGATGCCCGCAGAGTGCCATCGACCACCGACAACCGGTGCTGCAACACACCACAAACCTCTCGTCAAATTTGCCTCCCTCACCCCCTTTTGCATCGGGCTCGGGAGTCGTACCGTGTGACCCAGGAAGTGCGTATTATGGAATGAGTTGAGCAATGCGCAATCTGCACTGGGCGCGAAAGCGCCTTCCGCAGCCGATGCAGCGCCGCGACGGGTGTTCTACCCTGGCGCGCCTGCTGGAGCGTCCGCGCTATGAAGTGCTCCCCACTCCCGACATCACCGCCCGCGTGACTGAGCACCTCCCCGCCGGACGAATCGTGACGGTGACGGCTTCGCCAGCCCGCGGCCTTGACGCCACGCTTGAGACCACCGAGCGGCTGTCCCAGGCAGGGTTCACCGTCGTCCCGCACCTCGCCGCTCGGATGGTTGCCGATCGCGCCCATTTGCTGGACATCGTGGCGCGCCTGCAGTCCCTCGGCATCCGGCAGATCTTCGTGCCGAGTGGCGATTCAGACACCCCGGGCGACTACCCCGACGCCTTCAGCCTGTTGGGCGAACTGGAGTCTCTCGGTCGACCTTTCGCCGCCATGGGCGTCACCGCCTATCCCGAGTCGCATCCCATCGTCTCGGACGACCGAGTCATCCAGGCCATGTGGGACAAGCGCCATCTTGCGACCGAACTGGTCAGCAACCTCACATTTGATCCGCGCATCGTCGCCACCTGGCTGACCCGCGTGCGTGCCCGCGGCGTCGAACTTCCCCTGTGGCTCGGGATACCGGGCGCGGTCAGCAGCGCGCGGCTGGTGGCGATGGCAACGCGCATCGGCGTGGGCGATTCGACGCGCTACCTGATGAAGCATCCAGGTGTCGTGGCTCGGCTCGCCGGGCCGCGAGAGTTCTCCGCCGAGAAGTTCTTGCGGCACCTGGCACCAACCCTGGCCAGGCCCGACGCAGCAGTTGCAGGGCTGCACATCTTCACGTTCAACCAAGTCGCCGAGACCGAAAATTGGCGAGTCGAGCTGGCCACTCGGTTGCAGGAGGGAGGTGGGCTCCCTCGCTAGACCACCGTCCCCCGAAACCCCTTCTGCTGTCAGCACATTCATGCCCGGCCCTGGGCACCGCGAAGTGAGGAAATCCATGAGCCACAACGTCCCCTCCGTCGACCAGTCCGACCGTCTTGTTCCCATCAACCTGCGACAGTCCGGACGAACTCCGGTCGAGATGCTGATCGATACACGAGTGCGCAAGTCGCCCTACTGGCACCTGTCCGCTGAAGCCGGATGCTGGCGCGCCTCGATCTACAACCGCGTCTACCACCCCCGCGGCTATGTCCGTCCCGAAGACGGCGGCGCGATGGTCGAGTACGACTCGCTGGTCAATCACGTGACGCTGTGGAATGTTGCCGTGGAGCGGCAGATTCAGGTCAAGGGGCCGGACGCAGCCGAGTTCGTCAACTTCGTTATTACCCGGGATGCCACCAAGATTCCCCCGATGAAGGCCCGCTACGTCATCTTGTGCAATGAGGCGGGCGGGGTACTCAACGACCCAGTCTTGCTGCGTATCGCCAAGGACGAATACTGGTTCAGCTTGTCCGACTCTGACCTGCTGTTCTGGCTTCAAGGAATCAATGTTGCCAAGGGATTCGACGTCTCGATCAACGAGATCGACGTGGCGCCGGTCCAGATCCAAGGACCCAAGTCGATTGACCTCATGACCGATTTATTCGGTCCAGCAATCGCCGAAATCCCGTCCTACGGCTTGTACGCCGGGCAGGTCGCCGGGTGCGATGTGATCGTGTCGCAGACGGGATTCTCCGGGGAGAAAGGATATGAGATCTACCTACGCGACGCGTCCGTTCACGCCGAGACCATGTGGGACGCCGTGCTCAAAGCAGGCGAGGCACACCAGTTGGCCGTCATCGCGCCAGCGCACCACCGGCGGATCGCCGCGGGCATCCTGTCCTGGGGGCAGGACATGGACCAGGAGACGCTGCCGTTCCAGATCAATCTGGGATATCAGGTTCCGCGCAACAAGGCAGCCGCCTATGTCGGCAAGGAGGCGCTCGAATCGGCGCGCGCCGAGATCGAGGCAGGGCGCCCGCCGTTCACCCACACTCTGGTGGGTCTGCGGCTCGATGGCGGCCGCCAGATCGACGATTACGCGCCCGACTTCTGGCTCATCTCTGAGGCGAAAGACGCTGACCCCACCGGCTACGTCACCTCACCCTGGTATTCCCCTGAGCTGGGCACCAACATTGCCATGGGCCACGTCCCGGTCACGGCGAGCGAACTCGGGACCGACCTCTGGGTGCACCTGCCCGATGAGTACGCCGACGAGCCGGGCGTGCCCGTCCCCGCCGAGGTCGTGGAGATGCCCTTCCGCCCATCGGTCAACCCCAACCAACGTGAACTGCTCAAAGCCCGCGGCCTCGACGCCGCTGTCTGACGACGATCAAGGAAGATTGCCTTTATGCGAAGTGATGCTGAGATTGCCGACTCCGTCGAGCTGTGGCCGATCGAGAAGGTCGCGACAGAGATGCTGGGCCTTCCACCGGAGTCGTTGCATCCGTACGGCCGACACATTGCCAAGGTCGACCGGTCGACCATTGCCGGACTCGAAAGCAAGCCGCGCGGCAAACTCGTTCTGGTGACTGGCATTTCGCCGACTCCAGCTGGCGAAGGCAAGACCACCACCACGGTCGGCCTGACGGATGCCCTGCGACGGATTGGCGTCCGCGCCACAGCGGCGCTGCGAGAACCGAGCATGGGACCGGTGTTTGGGATGAAGGGCGGCGCCGCCGGTGGCGGACATTCCCAGGTTGTGCCGATGATCGACATCAACCTGCATTTCACTGGTGACTTTGCCGCGATCGCCGGAGCCAATAACCTGCTGGCTGCGTTGATTGACAACCACATTCACCACGGCAATGCGCTCGGGATTGACCAACGGCGCATCGAATGGAAACGCGTTGTCGACATGAACGACCGGGCGCTACGGCAGTCCGTGATCGGCCTAGGTGGAACGACCGGCGGCGTCCCCCGTGAGGAGGGCTGGGACATCGTGGTCGCGAGTGAGTTGATGGCAATCTTCTGCCTGGCAACCTCCCTACGCGACCTCAAAGAACGCATCGGCCGGATCGTGGTGGCCTACACGCGCGATCGCAAGCCAGTCACTGCGGCTGATCTCGAGGCGCCAGAGGCGATGACCATCATGCTGGCGAATGCCTTGCAGCCCAATCTTGTTCAGACACTTGAGCATTCGCCTGTTTTCATCCACGGTGGACCATTCGCGAACATCGCCCATGGGTGCAACTCGGTGTTGGCAACCCAAACGGCGTTGGCGACCTCAGACGTGGTGGTGACCGAGGCCGGGTTCGGTGCCGACCTTGGGGCCGAGAAGTTCATTGATCTCAAGTGCCGCATGGCCGGGCTTGCCCCAGATGTGGCCGTGGTGGTCGCCACGGTGCGGGCGTTGAAGTATCACGGTGGGGTGGGCGTACCCGACCTCAATGTCGAGAACCTCGACGCGGTGCGCGCAGGCGCCGCCAATCTCAGGCGGCACCTACAGAACATGCGCGAGGTCTTTGGTGTGCCGGCGGTGGTGGCAATCAACCGATTCCCCTCCGACACCGATGCCGAGGTCGCACTCGTGCGTGAACTCGCCATGGCAGAGGATGCGCCTGCGGTGGAAGCAACCCATGTCGTCGATGGCAGCGCGGGAGCGACTGCCCTTGCTGACACGGTCAACAACCTCCTCGACAAGAACCTCGCCAATCTGACGTACGCCTACCCCGAGGACGCCGACATCGTGGCCAAGGCGGAGGCCGTCGCGCGCCGGATCTATCGAGCCGACGCGGTGTCCTGGAGTCCGGCAGCGCGGCGCAGCCTGAAGCAACTGACTGAGGACGGCTACGGCAAACTGCCGGTCTGCTTTGCCAAGACGCAATACTCGTTCTCGACCGACCCCAAAGCCCTCGGCGCGGTGGATGGCCACACGGTCGAGGTACGCGAGGTGCGGTTGCGTGCAGGCGCTGGGTTTGTCGTGCTGGTCACTGGCGACATCATGACGATGCCCGGCCTGCCCAAGGTGCCCGCGAGTGCCGGCATGTCGATCGACGACGACGGGACGGTGCGCGGACTGTCGTAGCCGGTCGACCCCAACGCCGGTCGACCCCAACGCCGGTCGACCCAACGCCGGACGAGCCAACGCCGGACGAGCCAACGCCGGACGAGCCAACGCCGGTCGAGCTTGTCGAGACCCATCACCGGTCGAGCGAAGTTCGGTCAGACCATCCGTGCGCACATGCTCACGGATGGTCTGACCGAAGCCTTAGACGTTGGACTTGATGTACGCGATGAGTCCGAGCACGTCGTCGGGCACCAACCTGCCGATCGCTCCCGATGAGTAAACGGCGGTCACGATGGTGCCGTCGGGTGCGAGCACAAACCCCGTCGACTGGATGTAATTGGGGTCATCGTTGGTGTACGCCCCAGTCGCTCCCGCGAATTCGCCCGCGTTGACGCTATGCCCGACCGGGAAGGACAGGTTGTGCTTCGCCACCAGCGCGGCACTCGTTGCCTCGTCGTCAACCGACAGCGCGATCACTTTGATGTCCTGATCGGCGAACTTGTCCATCGCCCTCGAGAAAGACGCCAACTGAGCCCGGCAGTACGGACACCATGAGCCTCGGTATGCCAAGACCACCCCGAATGAGCCGGCGAGGTCGGATGGCAGCGTGATCGTTCCTCCGCCTACAGCGGCGATCTCGAGGTGAGGAAACGTCTCATTGTTGTGAAGTAGCGACATGTTGATGGTTCCTGACGGGTAGGGGCTAGTGATCGCCACCCTGCCCATTTATAACTGGACCCACAAGTCCATTTACGTTACGGTCGACGATAGGAGGTCGCATGCGAACCGGTCAAACGACACAACGGGGCGCGCAGACGCGTGCGCGGATCGTCACAGCGGCCGCAGATCTCGTATTCACGAATGGAGTTCGAGGCACCACACTTGACGAAGTCATGACGGCGAGCGGGACAAGCAAGTCGCAGTTGTACCACTACTTTGCTGACAAAGAAGCCCTCGTCAGCGCCGTAATTCTGGAGCAAACGCGCCGCGTTCTGGCGGTGCACCGCCCACTCCTGGACACGATGGAGTCCCTGGAGGACATGCACCGGTGGCGCGATGCGGTCGTCGCCTTCACTCGAACCGGCGGCGGGATCGGCGGCTGTCCAATCGGTTCGCTCGCCAGTGAGATGGCCGAGTGGTCTGATAGCGCTCGCATCATGTTGTCCCACAGCTTCGAGATCTGGGAGACCCTGCTCAGTGATGGGCTCGCGACGATGCAAGCTCGTGGCGAATTGACGCCATCGGCGAGCCCACGCGAGCTCGCGACTGCAGTCATGGCAGCACTCCAGGGCGGGCTCCTGCTAACCCAGGTCGCACGGAACACACAGGCCCTCGAACTCGCACTCGACATGGCGCTACAGCACGTGGCGAACTTCGTCGAGCCGACGAGCGCTAGACGGAGGGGTACCCAGCACACGCAAAAGTCCCTCTGACTAGCATTTCTGCTGGTCAGAGGGACTTTCACACAGTAGCGGGGGCAGGATTTGAACCTGCGACCTCCGGGTTATGAGCCCGGCGAGCTACCGAACTGCTCCACCCCGCGGCGATGACTCCACTCTACGGGCTGGTGAACACACCTCCAAATCGAGGTGACGTGATCTGCGCTACCCCGACGACTTAGGCGTTCCCGAGGGCGCCGGGGTGACATCAACCGAACCGCCTTCTGGGTTCTCCTGCGCCAGACGCTGGATCGCTTGACCGAGCTTCTTCTGCGCTTCGCCGTACGCGTCCCAGTCGCCCTTTTTCAGCGCAGCCTGGCCCTCGTTGTAATACTTCTGCACGTCAGCCGCCGCGGAACCCGGCTTTGGCGTACCCGACTTCGAGGACTCCGACGGACTCGACGAAGACGATGGCGGTGACGAAGATGAAGGCTTCGGTGACTCAGAGGGGTCTGCGTCACCCGACTGATCAGGTGTCGTCGGTGTGTCCGCATCGCCAGCCTCGGCACCAGAACTTCCGCCGAACAACTCATCGAGCGCGTCGTCCAACGTCGCCGACCACGCCAACTTATTGCCGAACGAAGCCACCACGATCCGTTGCAACGGATAAGAGGTCTCGCCCTTGGCTTGCACGTAGATCGGTTCGACGTAGAGCAGTCCACCGCCCACTGGCAAGGTCAACAGGTTGCCGAGGCGCACCGTCGATCCCTGCTGGCGCTGAATACTCAAGAACTGCGACAGCGTGGTCTCAAATCCAGGTGTATTGGCATTCGAGGATTCGATCTCGTTCTGGAACTGCCCAGGCCCTCGGATCGTGAGATTTCGAGGCATCTCGAGCAGCCGTATCTTGCCGTAGCCCGGCCGTTTCTTCCCTGGCGTATCGCCAGGATCAGCATCCACCGACATAAAGCCAGACAGGTTTTGCTTGTCACCTGTCGGTTTGAAGGTCGAAGTCAACGAGAACGTCGGGTCCTTCTGATCGGGCATCGCGATCGACAGGTAGTAGGGCGGCGTGGTGGTCTTGCTGCCCTGCGTCGGGTCGTTCGGCACCTCCCAGAAGTCATTGCCCTGGTAGAACGCCGACGCGCTGGTGACGTGATATTTCCCGAGGAGATCGCGCTGCACCTTGAACATGTCCTCGGGGTAGCGCATGTGGCTCATCAAGTCGCCGCTGATCGCGGACAGCGGCTTCACCGTGCCACCAAAGGCACTCCGCCACGCCTTGAGGATGGGGTCCTTGTCATCCCAGGCATAGAGATCAACCGACCCGTCGTAGGCATCAACCGTGGCCTTGACCGAGTTGCGGATGTAGTTGACCTCACCGCTGCCGATATTGCGCACATTGTTAGAACGAGAGGTCACCGAGTCGGTGGTCGCGCCACCGAGCGAGGTCTTCTGCGAGTACGGATACTGCGCGGTCGTGGTGTAACCCTCGACCACCCACTTGATCCGACCGCCCGTGACCACCGGATAGGTGTTGCCATCGAGCGTGAGCCACGGCGCGGCCTTGCGCACTCGCTCCCGGGGCTCGCGGTGATCCATCAACCGCGAATCAGGGTTGGCCACGTCCGACAGCATGATGTTGTATTCGCGGTACTTGATGGCATAGGCGAGACGACGGGCCACCGAGCTCATCTGGACGCCACCGTCGCCCTTGTACGTCGTCTTCTTCTCGCCTGCACCGCCGCTACCGGACTCGGGGTAGTCGATCTCGCGCTCAGTATTACCGCCGCCGACGATCGAGTACTCCGGCGAGGACTCGCCGAAGTAGATCCGCGGCTCGTACTTGCCCAAGTCGCCGGTCGGCGGGATGTTCTTCTCGAAGAACTGCGGTTCGCCATCAGCGTTGCGCTTGTTGCCATAGGCAGCGACCACACCAAACCCGTGCGTGTACACCGCGTGGTCGGTGACCCAGGTGCGCTGCCCGTCCGGCACGCCGTTCAGGTCGAGTTCGCGGACCGCGATCACGGTGTCGACCTTCTTGCCGCCGACGTCATAACGGTCGACATCCAAGGTGTCCGGGAACTGGTAGTAGTTCACCCGACCCTGAAGTTGGCGAATAGTGGGCGACACCACGGACGGGTCAACGATGCGGATACCCGGCACGGTCTCGGCGTCCTCACGCAGCTGACCCTCGCTGACGTCAGTCGTCGGCTTGTAGTCGTCCGCCTTCGTGTCATCCAGGTTGTACGCCGTTCGCGTCGCCGCGATATTCCGCTGGATGAAGGGAGTCTCGAGTTCCTGCTCGTCGGGCCCGACCTGGAAACGCTGAATGATCGAGGGATAGACCCCGCCCACCACCACGGCGAGCACCACGAGCAGCGCGGTACCCACCAGCGGCAGCCGCCAGGTGTTGGTCCAGATCGCCGCCACGAAGAGCAGGGCACAGAACACCGCGGCCAACGCGAGGATCGCCTTGGTCGGCATCACCGCGGCCTGATCGGTGTAACTCAACCCATCGAACTTGCCGCTATCCCCCGTCAACAACTCGTAGCGGTCGAGCCAGTAGGAGACACCGCGCAACAGGACCAGGCTGGCGACGAGCAACGCGATGTGGATGCGCGCCGCGCGCGTCGTCCGAGCACCACGGCCCTGCAGGCTGATCCCGCCGTAGATGTAATGCGTAATCGCGCCAGCCAGCGTCGCGAGCACGAGTGCCATCGTCAGGAACGACAGCAGGAACTGCACCCACGGCAGCGTGAAGACGTAGAAGCCGATGTCGTGACCGAACTCGGGGTCTTTCTGCCCGAAGGGCTGACGGTGCACCCACAGCAGAGCCTGCTGCCACTGCGACTGGGCGGCCAGGCCAGAGAACAACCCGAACATGCCCGGAATAACCCAGAAGGCGAGTCGGCGGAACGGGTCGATGGCCTCCCGATAACGCTCAAGGTTGTCTTGCTCGACGCTCACCGGCGCATAGATCGGGCGGAACCGGTACGCGAGCCGCAAGCTGCCCCCGACCAGGACGCCGGAAATTAGCGCGCCCACGATGAACATCACTGTCCGAGTAACCAACTCGGTGGTGTAAACGGATTCGAAGCCGATGCTTTGGTACCACAGACGCTCAGTCCACAGCCGCGACCACAGCAGGGCCAGGCCGATCACTGCAACGACAACTACACCCGCGACAGCGAGTGGCGAACGAGGCCGGGATCGACCACCCCCGGGGAAGCTGGGACGTTCAAATCGTCGTCCGCTGTTGCCGCCTGAGTTGTCGGGCTCGGCCGGACCGTCGTCAGAGGTACTCACGCAAGATTCCGATCGCAGGTGGGGATAACCTCCCCTAACCTAACCCGCGAACCTTAAGGCACCATGAGCGGGTGAGTGTTCCCGCCGGCCTGATGCCCAACCCATTAACCGACTGTGCGATCGACACCGAGCGACACATCGCTCGATCTGGCTGGGACCAGCCCATTCGGCTGTTCGCCGTCGCCCGCAATGCCGACCTCATCGAACGGGAGCCCGCCATCGCGGCCCAACTCGGCGCGGCCGATCCGGAGGCATACAGCACGATCGAGCAGGAGGGTTTGCTGCCCACGCGCAGCATCGACGATCTTCTTGCGAGGATTGCGTGGCCCGACGACGTCGACGGCGCTGTCGTCTCAGTCGAGCGACTCGTCGTACCCCCCGGCGCCGAGCGCGACCTGCCGGCCGATCCCGATCAGGCAACGGCCGCCCTGGCTGCCCATCCGGATCGCCAAGACGTACGCCTCGTGGTGGCGGTGCTGCGGGAAGGCCAATCGGTATGCCTGCTCCGGCAGCGTGCTCACGACACCGACGACAAGGTCGCCATCGGGAACGACATCGCCCCTGGTCTCGTCGAGGCGTTGCGCGCGACCTTTGAGTAATCGGTCGCGCGCGTAGTCAGGCTTAGCAGGTGGGCAAGCCAGCGGTCGTGCCTGCGGCGACCTTCTCCACCACGTTCTTGGCCTCATCGAAGGTCCCGACCTTGAAGACCTTCAGTCCCTCGGGCACATGTCCCTTCACCTCCGGGCAGTTCTGCGCCGGCGAGAGGAAGTAGTCAGCGCCACTGGACCGGGCGCCCACCAACTTCTGCTGGATACCCCCGATTGGTCCCACGGTCCCGTCGAACGCGATTTCACCGGTTCCTGCGAAGTTCTTCCCGCGGGTCAGGGCACCTGGGGTGAGTTTGTCGTAGATCGCCAGGCTGAACATCAAACCGGCGGACGGTCCTCCGACCTCCCCTGCGTTGATCTTCACCTCAAAGGGGAAGTCGAAGCGTGGCGCGATCCGGATGCCCATGACGGCACGCCCTTCGACGTTCCGCGTCTTGACCGAAACCGTCCGGGCTGACCCCTCGCGCATCACCGTCACCTTGACCGTTGCCCCAGGCTTGACCTTGCCCATGACGGTCTGCACCGAGTCGATCGAGGGAATTGGCTTTCCATCGATCTCCTGGATGAGGTCCCTGGCCTTGAGTTTGCCGACAGCCGGGGAGCCCTCTTCCACTCCGCCGACGTAGACCTTCTCGGTCACCTTCGCCCCGGTGGCTCGGACCGCCACCACCTCAGCCGACTGCTGCGAACCTGTCATGGCGGCCGAGGATTCGTCCTTGATCTCCTTGCTGGTCTTGTCCCCGAAGACGTCCTCCTCCGGCAGGATTTCGCTGTTCGAATCAGTCTTGGCACGCAGATAACGCCACACACTCACCGGGTGATCCGGGCCGCCGTAGAGCGAGACCGTCGTGAAGTCGAGTTCTCCTGAGGTCGGGTAGGTCTTCGTACCCTTCACGGACACGATGTCCTTGCCGTTGATCTTGCCCAACGTGTCCTGGGCGGGCCCCGGGCTGAAAATCACATAGGGCACCTGAACCAATTGCCCGAGCGCGCCAATGAAAAGGCCTGCCAACACCACGACCACAAGCACCACGGTGCGGCGAGACGCGCCCGCTCGGGCAGGCTGGCTCGGGCGGGCCGGAAGGTGCTCCCCACCGGGAGGAGCGCTCACGGCAACCCCACCCACTCATCCGAACCGTCGTCGAACTGCTGGTGCTTCCAAATCGGCACCGTCTTCTTGAGGGTGTCAATCAACTCGCGACAGACCTCCAACGCGGGCCCGCGATGCGCGGCGCTGACGGCCACGACCACCGCGGTGTCGCCAATGTCCAGGTGTCCAGTGCGGTGTGTCACGGCGACCGCGGTGATGTCCTCGCGTAGCACCTGCTGAGCCGTCTGTTGCAGCAGCGATTCGGCGGTTGGATGTGCTGAGTAGTCGAGTGCCGTCACGCCATGGTTGTGGTCATGCTGACGGACGACACCGACGAAAAGGCCAATGCCTCCGGCGTCTGGATCGCGTACGGCGTCCAGCACCTCATCCACCGACAGCGGCGTCTCGCGAAGTTGTGCGAGTCGCACCCGCTTGTCGCCTGCAGTCTCGGTCACGATGTTCCTCGTCGTTCTCGGTTTAGTCAGCGCAGCCTGTCGGTCGGCGCCCAGGATGGCGCCTCAACCTGCATGTCACCTGGGCCTCGTCGCCCCACGGCATCCTGCCGCAGGCGCGGCACGTCGCGCGAATGACCCCTCGACCTCTGACAGTGAACCGCGCATCACGAGGGCCATGGAACTACATCGGCCCCTCACGTGGTTACCTGGAATGAGGTGCGGCGAAGATGCCGTACGCCACGCCACCACGGCGACGAAGGAGCCACCCGTGTCTGATCAGCCACTTCAGCCCCGCTCGGGCGGGGACGACGAGCCATCTCTGGAGGAGATGCTGCGTGCCATGCTCGGCGGTGAAGGCGACGATCCAGAACTCGCCGACGCCCTTCGCCAGATGGGCCTTGACCAGATTGACCCCGCGACGCTCGGCATGGTTCAGGCCCAGATGCAGGCCATGATGGCCCGGCCCGTGGATGGCCCATTCGACGTCGCGATGGCAACCGACGTCGCCAGGAAGACCGTTGCGGCAGAGGGGGATCCGAGCGTCAGCGAAAACACGGTGAAGGACGTTGAGCAGGTCGTCTCCGTCGCCAACCTCTGGCTCGACGAGGTCACCGATCTGGCCGCTCCCTCAGCATCGGCGCAGGCGTGGTCTCGGTCGGAGTGGGTCGAGCAGACGATGCCCGTATGGAAGAAGTTGGTTGATCCGGTGGCCTCCGGAGTCGGCAACGCCATTCGCGGCGCGATGCAACAGCAAATGAGCCAACTCGGTGACCAGGAACTTCCACCCGAACTTGGGCTCCCACCCGGCTTTGACCTGTCCCAGATGATGGGCCAGATGGAGCCCATGATGGAGCGGATGAGCGCTGGCATGTTCGGCATGCAGGTCGGGCAGGCGGTGGGCGCTTTGGCTGGCGATCTGGTCACCGGTACCGAAGTGGGGCTGCCTCTCATCGAGGATCACGCTGTGGTGATCCTGCCGTCGAATGTGTCGGCCTTCGCCGAGGGCCTTGGTATCGACGCGGGTGAAGTGCACCTCTACCTCGCCGCGCGCGAGGCCGCCCGCGCCCGTCTCTTTGCTCGCGTGCCATGGATCGCGCCAGCGCTCATCGCCGCCGTGCAGTCCTATGCCGCCGACATCAATATCGACACTGACCAGATCGAGCGTGCCGTCGGCGAGGTCAACATGTCCGATCCCGCCGAACTGCAGAAGGCGCTACAGGGCTCGCTCTTCGCCCCGGAGCCGAGTGAGTCACAACGACGTGCCGTCCTCCAGCTCGAGCGACTGCTGGCGTTGGTCGAAGGCTGGGTCGAAGTGGTCGCCAACCGGGCCTGCGAGCCGCATCTGCCGCACGTGGGAGCGCTGGCGGAATCCGTACGCCGCCGTCGTGCCGCGGGTGGCCCTGCCGAGCGACTGTTCGCATCCTTGGTGGGTCTGGAATTGCGGCCGCGCCGCCTGCGCGATGCGGCCACCCTGTGGACCTCGTTGGAGGAGGCGACCGACGCCGCCGGCCGGGACGCGGCCTGGCAACACCCCGATCACGCGCCGACCGCAGATGACCTTGAGGACCCGGCGGCCTACGTTGCGCGCCGCACGGGCGGGACGGTGGAGCCGGAGCGCGATGACATGGACGACGCCCTGGACGCGCTGCTGTCTCAAGGTCGGGCCGAGCTCGACGCGGAGAACCCCGCCGACAAGAAACCCGAGGACGAGGAACCCGACGCGGGTAGCGACGAGGACGGCCCCACCGACAGCAACCGATGACCATCCCGCCCGGCTTCCTCGCGCTGCGCGAAGAGGCCAGCACGACCCTGTCGGCTTGGCACGCGAGTTCGGCCGAGCAGCATGGGCTGCGGGAGCGTTACGTTGCCCACCTGGCGGAGGAGCCCGCCGGATGCTGGCGAGATGGGCCGCCCATACACCTCACCGCCGGAGTGTTGCTCCTGGACGCTGCGGGCGAGCATGCGCTGTTGACCCTGCACCCCAAGGTCGGGCTCTGGCTTCAACTGGGCGGCCACTTGGAGGCTGACGATTCCTCTCTTCGGGATGCAGCGCTGCGCGAAGGCACCGAAGAGTCAGGCATCGACGGCATCGTCATCTCGGCGGATCCCATCGACCTCCACGCGCACCCGCTGGGAGGCAACTTCACGAGGTGCACCGAGCACCTCGACGTGCGCTACGCCGGATGGGCCCCGCCCGGCGCGTCGCCCGTGCGCTCGGATGAGTCGGACGATCTCGCGTGGTGGCCGGTCGATGACCTGCCGACCAAGACCGACCCGGACCTCAGCAACCTGGTCGCCGCCGCCCGCGCATGCCCACGCCCGAACACGCCGAGGTCGACTTAGTCCTCCGTGATTTCATCGGACGCCTGGGACATCCCGTCGCCGATGCCGACCTGATCCACGTGGGACACGCCGTCGAGAAAGGCCCGGGCCCGCACTAGATCGGGATAGGCCTCCATGAGTGCGTGGAATCGCGGCCCGTGGTCGGGCACCAACAGGTGTACGAGCTCGTGCAACAACACATAGTCGATGACATACCTGGGCATGGTCTGCAGTCGGGCCGACAGCCGAATGTGCCCAGTGGTGGGGGTACACGACCCCCACCGGTTGCGCTGGTTAGTCACCCACCGCACCACGGTGGGCTGGGCACGACCCTCAAGGTATCGACGGGACAACTGGCTTGCGCGGGTGAGCAACACCTCATCGCTGACGCCCCGCTGCGTGCGTCGTTGCTGGGACTGCACCTTGGCGACCATTTCCTTGACCAGCTTGGCTTCCTCGCGCTGAGACAGTCGCGCGGGCACCATCACAATGATCCGGCCCTGCTCCATGCGGGCGCTGACCGTGCGCTTGCGCCGTGCACTGCGTCGGATCTCGACCGGAGGGCCGGCCGGATCAGCGTCGAAGGGCAGCGGGTCCATGACGCCACGGTAGGGCCACCCACTGACACGCTCTAGAACCGGGCGATTCTGCGACTCCATCGCGGGTGTGGATAACTTCCGCCACGCGATCGCGAACTTTGTCACGCTATGGCCTCACCCTCAGGAGACACCATGACGAGCAGCCACCCCGTGATCCCGTTGCGTACTACGCGTAGCGATTCGACGCTGCTGGTGCGGCTCCCCCGCGCTCCGGGAATGCTGGTCGAGGGCGTGCATGACTCGCCTGCACGCATCCTGCTTGGACTCGGCGCGACCTCGACGCTTGAGCTGCGGGCTCTGGCCAAGCATCACCGTACGCCGGAGGCCGTCGCGAACATCTTGGGACGACTAGCGCAGGCCGCCGAGGAGTCCGCTTCGCGCCATCGGCAACTCGACCACGTCGTCGTCACCGGTGGCGGCACAATCGCGGCTGGACTCCTCACCCTGCTCGATGGGTACGCCGCCACAGTCACACCACCAGAGCTCGCCGACCCTGCGCTCATACCCGATCACGGCCCGCTCGATCTGGTGATTGCGGTGACCCATGAAGCCCTCGACCTCGACCGGTGCCGAGAGTGGCTCGCGCGCGGCGTGCCTGTCCTTCCCGTGGTGGCCCGCGGTGACCTGGTGGTGATCGGGCCGATCTTCATGACCGGGTGCTCACCCTGCCCGCAGTGCGTTGAGATGCATCGCCACGATCGCGATCCACGTCGGGGCCAACTCCTTCTCAGCCCTGACCCCGGCCTCCACGATCCCGAACAACTTCAGGTCGAGCCCGCGCAAAACGCGTTGGCCCTTGGGCTGGTGGCCACCCTGGTCCGGTGCCTGGCGCAAGGCATTCCGCTACCCCGAGCACTCTCCTTAACGGTCCGACTGCCCTACCCCGAAGTCGGTCACCACGAATGGACTACTCATCCCCGGTGCCAGCGATGCGCGCCGCAACCACCCTCAGAAGGAAGACTCGGCGGCGAACCTAAACCGGTCCCCGCGAAAGGCTGACCGGGTGAATTCGACTGGCGTGCCGTCGATCCCATAGGCGGTACGCCGCACCACCAGCATCGGAGCGCCGCTATCGACGCCAAGCAGAGCGCTCTCCTGCGGCGAGGCCAACGCTGACTCCACGACATCCTCGGCCCTGCCGAACTCGACACCATAGGACTGCCTCAGAGTGACGTACAGCGAGTGATGCCGCTCAAGCTCCTGCCGCAGGCGCGGCAACGGTCCACGAAGGTACGCAACCTCATGGGCCAACGGTTCCCCGTCGACATGGCGAACCCGCTCCACTCGATAAACCATCGTGCTCAACCCGAGCGCGGCCGCCACTTCCCGATCCGGCGCAACTCGGGACACATCGATGATCGTGCTCGCGGGCTCGCGCCCTTGAGCCACCAGATCGTCGTGATACGAGGTGAGTTGATGCACGACAACGCGATTAGGTTCAGCGACAACGGTCCCGCTTCCCTGCGTTCGAGCGATGCGTCCGTCTGCCGCGAGCGCAGCGAGCGCCTGCCGAACCGTGGTCCGCGACGTCTCGAACCTCAAGGCAAGTTCCCGCTCGGTGGGAACCTGCGTGCCGGCCTCGGATTCCCCGATGAGATCGGCGATTTGCCCCATGACGACGTGATAGCGGGGCACTCGCACCGTCATGTCTGGTTCCCTTCCGACCGCTGATCCCGTGACCATAGTTCGCCCATTCCATGTTGACCAAGGCATTGGTCTATGCCAATCTTATGATTGGACTAGACCATTAAACAAGGAGACCTGTGAGCGCGCGCGACCACCGCCCCGGCAGTCTGATGGCCGCAGAGATAGCCGAGCAGCCCACAGCGTGGCGGCGCCTCCTGGAATCCGGTGCGTCCGGCGACAGCGACATCGCTCGAGCAGCCGCACTCATTCGTGCCTATCGACCGCGATTCGTGCTGTTCGTCGCGCGTGGCACCAGCGACCACGCAGCCCTCTACGCGAAGTACCTCGCCGAGATCACCCTGCAACTCCCCTGCGGACTGGTCTCACCATCAACGATGACGGCGTACGGCGCGCGCCCCGACCTCACGGGCGTTCTCATGATCGGGGTTAGCCAATCCGGCGGGTCACCCGATCTGGTGCAGGCCCTCGAGGTTGCCCGCTCTCGCGGCGCCCTGACAGTCGCAGTGACCAACAATGGAGACTCACCGCTGGCCACTGCGGCCGAGGCACACGTGCATATCCACGCCGGACCAGAACGTGCCGTCGCCGCCACCAAGTCCTACACCTGCCAGCTTCTCGCCCTTCACCTGCTCATCGCTGCCGTACGCGAGCGGGCCACCCCCGCCGACACCCTGTGTGACGCCGCCGATGCACTCATCGACGCCGAGTCGGGACTGGCCACGATCGCCCAGCGCTACCGGTTCGTCAGCCAACTCGTCACAACCGGACGGGGCTACTCCTACCCCACCGCGCGGGAGGGTGCCCTGAAGCTCATGGAAACCTGCTACATCTCGGCCCAAGCCTTCTCCGGCGCTGACCTCTTGCACGGACCGCTGGCCATGATCGACCCGCAGGTTCCCGTCCTGACGATCGCCGCTGACGGCATTGGCGGAAAGGCGATGAGCCAGGTTTTTCCGCGCCTGGCCGAGCAACATGCCGATGTCTTCTGCGTCGGAACTCCGGCCGCAGTCGCGGCATCGAACGTGGGAGTCGCGCTACCGTCAAACGTGCCCGAGGAGTTGTCGCCGATTGTGGAGATCATCCCCTTCCAGCAGCTCGCACTTCACGTAGCGCTGGCCCGTGGAGGAAACCCGGATTCGCCACGCGGCCTGCAGAAGGTGACCGAAACCCTATGACCACCAACGTCGTTCAGCGCACGACCGTCGTCTCCGACACAGTGGTTGCCGGGGGCCAGGTCCATCGTCCGGGATACGTCGAGATGGACCGCGACACAGTTGTCGACCACGGATCCCTGACCGGACCCCGCGACATGCGCGCTCAAGGCTCCGGAGAGCACCACGACCTCGGACAGTCCATCGTCGTCCCGGGGTTCGTCGACATGCATGTCCACGGCGGAGGTGGCGGCGCCTTCACCTCTGAGTCGATGACCGAGGTGCGACTGGCCGCTGCGACACATCGCGCGTACGGCACCACGGCATTGTGCGCGAGCCTGGTCAGCGCGACCGCTCCAGTCTTGGAAGCGCAGGTCGCTCGCCTTACGGACCTCGTCGCTCAGGGCGAGCTCCTTGGCATCCACCTCGAAGGCCCGTGGCTCGCGCCCTCGAAGCGTGGAGCCCACGACCCGGGAGTGCTGCGCGACCCGGACCTGGGAGAGATTCGTCGACTCATTGACGTTGGCCAAGGGGCGATCCGCATGGTCACCATCGCACCCGAACTTCCGGGTGCGATCGAGGCCATCGCGATGCTCCGTGAGCACGGCGTGGTGGCGGCCGTGGGTCATACCGACGCGACCTACGACCAGACGAGAGCCGCCATCGACGCTGGCGCCACCGTCGGCACCCACCTGTTCAACGCGATGCGCCCGATCGGGCACCGGGAACCTGGTCCCGTCGTCGCCCTAACCGAAGACCCCCGCGTGGTGGTGGAGGTCATCGCCGATGGCGTACATCTCCATCCGACCATGGTCGAGCAGGTCCGGCACTGGGTTGGGGCCGACCGGATGGCGCTGGTGACCGACGCGATGGTCGCGACCGGCATGCCTGATGGGCAATACACCCTGGGGACCTTGGAGGTCACGGTCGCCGACGGGGTTGCCCGGCTCACCCACGGCGACTCGATCGCGGGAGGCACCGGCACCACCGATGCACTCTTCCGCGCTGCCGCGGCTCCGGGCGACATTAGCGACGACGAGCGCCTGTTGGATGCGGTCCGCATGACCTCCGCAGTGCCCGTACGCGCCCTTGGCCTCGCCCCACGCGATCTGTCAATCGGGTCACCGGCGGACCTCGTAGCCCTCACCCCCGCACTTCACGTCGACAAGGTGATGGCCGGTGGGGTTTGGGTTGACACCCCATCAGCGACAATGGAGTCATGACCGACCTACCGCGCGGAGCATTCCGTCGATCCGCACGGCTCGCCTCCATCCCGCTCGGCATCGCTGGCCGCGCCGCACTGGGGATCGGCAAGAGAGCAACTGGCCAGCCGGCCGCGCAGGTATCAGCCGAAATGCAAGCACGCACGGCAGCGCAGGTCTTCGAGGTTCTCGGAAGCCTTAAAGGCGGGGCATTGAAGTTCGGCCAAGCACTGTCCATGTTTGAGTCCGCGGTCCCCGAAGAACTCGCCGAGCCCTATCGCGCCACGCTGGTGAAGATGCAGGAAGCCGCACCCCCCATGGCGCCCGAGACAGCAAGAGCCACGCTGCGCGCGGACTTAGGCGATGACTGGGAACAACTGTTCACCGAATTCTCCGACGAGCCAGCCGCGGCGGCATCGATCGGCCAAGTGCACCGCGCCGTGTGGTCAGACGGACGCGAGGTCGCCGTCAAGGTGCAATATCCAGGTGCCGCCAAGGCGCTCATCTCCGACCTCAACCAAGTGACACGAGTAGCGCGAGTCAGTGCCGGCTGGGTTCCCGGCCTGGATCTGCAGCCGGTCCTGGACGAACTCAATGGGCGCATGGCCGAGGAACTCGACTACCACCTTGAGGCGTACTCCCAAGAGCAGATGGCCGACGCCTATGCCGGCGATCCGACCATCTGCGTCCCCAACGTGCTCATGGCCGCCGAACACGTCATCGTGTCCGAATGGGTCGAGGGCAGGCCGCTTTCCGACATCATCGCCCACGGGACCCCGGCCGAGCGCAACGTGGCCGCTGAGCGCTATCTCGAGTTCATCATCAGCGCGCCCTCCCGCTCTGGCCTGCTGCATGCGGATCCCCACCCGGGCAACTTCCGCATGCTTGAGGACGGACGCCTTGGCGTTCTCGATCTCGGAGCGGTCAGCCGCCTCCCTGACGGACTGCCTACTGCCCTAGGTGAACTCGTGACGCTTGCGTTGCGTGACGACGCAGACGGAGTCTTGGAGATCCTGCGTGAGGAGGGTTTCGTACGCTCCAGCATCGACGTCGACGCCGAAGACTTGCTGGCCTACTTGGGCCGCTTCCTCGAGCCGTTGCGCGAGGACTCATTCCACTTCACCCGTTCGTGGCTGCGGGGCATTTTCGCCTACATCAACGATCCGCTCGGTCAGGACTTTGCGGTGGGCCTGCGGCTCAACCTTCCCCCGCAGTATCTGCTCATACACCGATCCTGGATGGGCGCCCTTGCAGTGCTGTGCCAGATGGATGCCACGGCATCACCCCGGTCGATCATCGATGCTCACGTTCCCGGCGCAGCGCTACCCGCCCTCGACTAATCGCGCCGCAGACAGCACAACGCCCCGGCCGGGACGACCGGGGCGTTGCCCTTAATCTTCACCTTCGGCGAGAAGGGATTCACCGCTCGAGGCGAGCCTGCTCGCGGCGGCGCCCCTGGAGGGCGACCTGGAGCGAACGGCGTCGCACACCGTGAAGGCTCCGTGGCTCGCGTTGGAGCGCGAGTTGTTGGTGGACGTTCTGAAACATGACAGTTCTCCTGAAATACGAGCATGGCGTGGCAGCGCATTGGACTATGCGGCCACAGGGTTCTTGCGCGGACGACCGCGCGGACGCTTGCGAGGGATGACAACTCCTCGCTCGAAGAGTTCGCCGCCCCAGACGCCCCACGGTTCTTCCCGCTCTTGGGCGCCGCTCAGACACGCTTGCTGCAAGGGGCAGGTAGCGCAGAGCGCCTTCGCGAACTCGACATCTGCCGGGCGGTCAGCGAACCACAGCTCGGGGTCGTTGACTTGGCACGGCATCTGATGCCCGAGTTCACGGGCCTGTTCGGCCCGATCGATCAGGTCGGTCAGCATGATCATGGGTTCCTCCTTCATCGTCGTGGGCTGGCTGGAAGCGGTGTGATGTGACATCTCGTGCTTTCTGCTAGCGGCCCCGCGACAGCAAAAAGGCCGCGGACCCTGGTATCGGGTTCCGCGGCCTGAAGGAGGCTTGGTCTGAGCTAGACCGGAGGACTCCAGGAAACGGACCTGCCGACACCATCGGCAAAGTTCTGGGTGGTAAATGCGATAACGCGAGGACGCTGCGAGACGACGCCTGCGGCGATGCCCTGCTGCGACGCGGCACCTGCGGCGATGCCGGACACACTGGTCCCCTGGACCGCGGCGTAGAGATCACGGAGGATCGGCTTGGCGACGCCCAGGGACAACGTGGCGACATCGACGTCGAACGTCGACTTCGTCATGGTCTTGGTGGTGTTCATCGGCCTACCCTCCTTTCAACTTCGCGGTCCCGCCCGGAACGCCTGGATCCGGCGGGCTGATCGAGATAAAACTAGAGCGCGGGGTTCTTACCCAGCAACTGAATTAACGTCGCAAGTCTCACATTGTGAGACTCAAGCCGAACCCTTCGCCAATTTGATTGCCGCACAACACTTTTCGGCTTCACCCTCCGGGTCAGAACCTTCCAAGACAGCGAGCACGGCCGGCCCGTAACGCTCAAGTTTGGCGGCACCCACGCCCGCGATCGTGCGCAGTTCGCTGTCGCTGCGTGGCCGGCGTTCTGCGATCGCAGTCAACGTGGCGTCGGTAAAGACGACAAAGGCCGGCACGCCTGAACCCTTGGCTACCGCGAGGCGCCAGGCCTTGAGTGACTCGAACTGCGCCTCGTCATAGGTCGGCGGACAATCATGGCAGCGCCCGACCTTGCGTTCAGCAGCTGACTCCAGGTCACGCCCGCAACCCGAACACCGCGAGGGACGCGCCACCTTGCGCGTCGTAGGGCGACGCGGTGTCGACCGGGAACGCGCTACCTCGCCCAACAGAGACGATGCGTGGTCCAAGAATCGCGACGGCTTGCGACCCGCCCGTCCGCCCGGTGCCCGAGCCAGCGCGAATGACAAGACGATCCGGCGGCGCGCGCGCGTCAAACCGACGTAGAGCAACCGACGTTCCTCTTCGATGGCCTCCGCCCCTTGGGCCATCGAGATCGGCAACAGGCCGTCGGATGCTCCCACAAGGAAGACGGTGTCCCATTCCAAACCCTTGGCCGCATGCAAGGACGCCAAGGTCACTCCTTGAACCGTCGGCGCATGCTGCTCGGCGGCTCGACGATCTAGCTCAGTGACCAGATGCGGGAGGCGTACCTCCTCGCCCGCCAGCCCGAAGTCATCGGCGAGCCGAGCCAAGGCATGCAGCGACTCCCAGCGCTCACGCTGCGCGCCTCCCGACGGAGGCTTCGAAGTCCAGCCGGCGCCGGTGATCACGTCTCGGACCAGGTCGCCAAGCGGAACGCTCCCGTCGTCGGACCGGGCTGCGCCACGCAGCAGTAGGACCGCGTTTTTGACCTCCGAACGGTGAAAGAAGCGCTGACCGCCACGGACCAGATAGGGCACGCCGTGATCAGCGAGGGCGGACTCAAAGGCCTCGGACTGCCCATTGGTGCGGAACAGGATCGCCATCTCGGCGGGGGCTTCGCCACGGTCGATCAGCCGGCGAATCTCGGCCGCAACACCGCGCGCCTCGGCCTGATCATCCGCGTAGGCCGTCAGTTCCGGATCCGGCCCACTGCCGCCCTGCGCCTGCAATTCGACTCCAGCCCCGCCTGCTTGACGCAGCACCACATTGGCCAGGCCAATGATCTGCGGCGTCGAGCGGTAGTTGCGGACGAGGCGCACCTGTTCGGCGTCAGCGTGGCGTTGAGCAAATCCCAAGAGGTGCCGTGGCGAGGCGCCGGTGAACGAGTAAATGGTCTGGGCCGGGTCACCCACGACACAGACATCCCTGCGTTCTCCGACCCACAGGTCGAGCAGTCGCTGTTGCAGAGCGTTGACATCCTGATATTCGTCGACGACGAAATGCCGGTACTGCCCACGTATCTCACGGGCGATCTCCTGATGCTCGCCCATGATGCCGACCATCAAGAGCAGCACATCTTCGAAATCGATGACGTTGCGCTCGGTCTTGACCTCCTCATAGACCTCGAGCAACCGGGCCATCGCGGTCGGGTCCAGGTCGGCGGGACTGCGACCTGCCCGCCGAGCCGCCGCGGGGTAACTCTCAGCCGTGAGCATCGAGACCTTGGCCCACTCGATCTCGGATGCCAGGTCACGCATGACCACCCGGTCGAGCTCCAGCCGTAGCCGACTCCCGGCTTCACCCACGAGCGAAGCTTTGGTGGGAATGATCTCGGGCGCCGCTCCACCAATGACCTTGGGCCAGAAATAGTGGAGTTGGCGCAGAGCGGCTGCGTGAAAGGTGCGCGCTTGCACGGTCGGCACACCAAGGCTGCGCAGGCGAGTACGCATCTCCCCCGCCGCGCGGGCCGTGAACGTGACGGCGAGAACCCGTTGGGGTTGATAGGCGCCACTATGCGCGCCGTAGGCAATCCGGTGGGTGATCGCGCGGGTCTTTCCGGTGCCAGCACCAGCAAGCACCGCCATCGGTCCCAGCGGGGAGGCCGCGACCCGGCGCTGCTCAGGATCAAGGCCCTCGAGTACCCGGTCTGCGTCCATCACGGGCAGTCTTCCATCACACCCCGACAGCCCCCACATGCGGCGAGTTATGGAGCATCGATCTCGCCGCCATACCAGCCTTCAATGAGGTGACGGGCAATCGAGATCCGTGAGGCGATCGCCAGATCACCGGACGCGATCTCACGGGTGAGTTCGTCTCGACTCACCCAACGAGCTTCAGCAATCTCGGCCGGGTCCAAACGCAATGAGGTGTCGGTGGCCAGCGCACTGAAGCCCAACATCAGCGACGCCGGGAAGGGCCACGGCTGATTGCCTGCATAGCGCACGTCACTGACGGGGACCCCCACCTCCTCCATCACTTCTCGGGCGACCGCGGCCTCCAACGACTCCCCGGGCTCCACGAATCCCGCCAGCACCGACAACCGCCCAGGTCCCCATTGGGGTCCGCGCGCCAACAGCAAGCGCTCATCTGGATCGACGACCGCCATGATCACGGCGGCGTCCGTCCGAGGAAACTGAACCTTTGAACACCCCGAGCAGACCCGCGTCCAACCTGCATCTCGAATCACCGTCGGGTGCCCGCATATCGGACAAAACCCTTGGGCTGCATGCCAGTTCGCGAGACCAAGCGCCGTCGTGAAGAGCCCGGCATCCCGGTCATCGAGCGCCACCCCGAGACGCCGCAAGTTGGCCCGCTGGTCATCGCCGTCGTCCTGCGGCGGATGAACGATCGCCACCATGGCGCGATCGCCCTCCTGACCGAGCCACAGCGCCGTGGCATCCCGGTCTGCTGTCGTTGGTGAGCGCAAGCGAAGGCGTGGCTCACCCGGCCCGCCGACATAGGGAGCCCGGTCGCCGAACAGGTCAAGGACTCCGGTCCGTTCGTCCGCGAGGGCCCGCGGGAGTAGGGCTGGGTCGCGGCGTTGCAAGCCGGATCGATCGACGGTGGCACGGGAAAGGGCAAAAGGACGCGGCACAGAGTCGGGCACGCTTCCCAGGCTAGGCGGTCGCCTACCCGTACCGTGGGGGCGTGCTTCGCCGACCACTCGTGCTCGCCGCCCTCGCCGATACTGCGGTCCCTGGCCTGCTCCCGACGCAGGTCCAACCAATGTCCGCCAGACCGGGGAGCCCCTACCAACGCGTGCGGGTGACCGGACAAGATCAGCGCCACTGGACGGTGCAGTCCGCACTGACTGAGGCCGCAGGCTCGGCGTTGGACCAAACGCAGTCCCTCGTACGCCTCCTCAACGGACGCCTGACGGTCGGCCTGCCGCACATTGCGGGCATGGCCACCGGTCCCGAAGGCACCACCGTCGCGGTGTATCCAGAGTTGCCCGGAGCACCCCTCGCGTTCGATGAACTCACGCCACGGTCCGCTCTAGCGCGCGCCCTGGGTGTGACTCTGGCAAACCTTCATGACCTGGAGCCGGGGGTCTATGAAGAAGCGGGTGTGCCGTCGTACGACGCCGAGGGCTATCGCGCACGTCGTCTCGCCGAACTTGATCTTGGCGCGGCGACCGGGCACGTTCCTGCAGGCCTCTTGGCCCGCTGGGAGCGGGCGTTGGAAGACGTGGCGCTGTGGCACTTTCCCACCGTGCCGACCCATGGCTCCGTTGACGAAGATGATGTCTATGTCGACGGGGACGACGTCGTGGCCCTGGACGGTTGGCACGTTGCGGCCGTGAGCGATCCGGCGATCGACTTCGCCACCCTGTTCCTTGGCGCCACCCCCGATGCTGTCGACACCGTGATCGAGTCCTACGCCCAGGCGCGGCGCGAGCGGCCCGACACCCAATTCGAGCGCCGAGTTCGGCTCGCTGCCGAGTTGCGGTTGATGACCGACCTGCGGGAGGCGAGTACGGCCGGGGACGAAGCGATGGTGCACCGGTGCGCCAAAGCGCTGCAGCGCCTGGAGGCGCAGACGCAGGACGACACCAGCCTCACTCCGCCGCCGCCTGGGCCGCGCAGCAAGCCGGGCGCGGCTGTCGTTGATCCGGAGGACATCGAAGTGGTCGACGAGAATCCCACGACCGACGACGAGGACACCCTGGACCTCCCGGTCGCCCACCTGCATGACGACGAGCTCGATGCTGCCGACGAACCCCCTGCCGAGGAGAGTCTCATCGAGGACGATCTTGATGATGAGGAGCTTGGTGACGATGAGCTCGGTGACGAGGAGAGCCTCGTCACCGATGAAGAGCACCCGGGCACGGATGAGATGCCCGAGCGCGGAGCAGACGAGGCCCGACCGCGCCGCGACACGTCGAGCGAGCAGGACCCGACCTCCTGACTGAGCATGTCATCCGGGGATCGAACTCAAGACCTCAATGAGTGCCTCTTCGCCCGGAAGCTCCGGCCAGACCGTCTGCCCGCTCGCTGCATAGAAGAACGCGGCCCGGACGCGCGCGGTCGGCACATTGCGCAGTCGCGCATAGGCCACGCGATAGGCCGCCAACTGCAGTGCGCGGACCCGTGCCACCTCGTTGTTCGGCGGGTGACCGGTCTTCCAGTCCACGACCGTGTAGCCGAGCCCGGTGGCTGCGTCTGCGTCTGGGTCAAGGTCCCAGGGAAAGACCGCATCGATGCGGCCGCGTACGGCAACACCGTCCAGCACTGTCTCGACCGGGACCTCCAATTCGAGAGGGACCTGGGTCGCCCACTCCGAAGCCAGGAAACGCTCCTTCAGGTGCGGAAGGTCAGCGTCCTGGGCCGGGTCATGATCGGCCGCACCGGGCAACTCGGTGATGTCCACCAGCGCTGCCTGCGCAAAGTGCTGCTCGACCCAGGCGTGGAAGGCTGTGCCCCGGCGTGCGGCAAGCGCCGGCGGCTGTGGCATCGGACGCCGCAGGGACCGGACGAACTTCTCCGGATCGCTCGCCAAGGACACGACCGACGAGGTCGAGAGGTGCCGGGGCACTGTCACCACCTGCTCGTGCCGCGTCCGCGCGGCGGCCCGCTCAGCCAACAATACGAAGACTTCGTCTTCGTGTTCGTCCAACGGAAGGTGACCTTGGTCAGGCACCTGGTCCCACAGTTCCATGACTCGTGTGGCGCCAGCTGACAACTGAGCCCGGCGGATGCCGAGTGGGTCATGGGGCCATACCTGCTCGTATGCCGCGTCCAACCGTGGGTTGATCGGATCCTGCTCATCGAGTCGATCAGGCAGGTCGACCCACGTGTCGAGGCGGGCTCGTTGTCCCTCGATCAGTTCGGTGAGGAAGCGCGAGGTCAGCCGGGGTGCCTTCGCCTCCCCCCAGACGTGGGCCGACAACATCATGTGGTGCTTGGCTCGCGTGAGCGCGACATAACTCAGCCGCCGCTCCTCGGCAATGCCGTGCCGACCTGAGACCTCCTTGAACTGCAGATACCGCTGCTCCAGCTCGCTGGTATCCGCCGCCGTACGCCAATCGACCTCGGGCAGACCCTCGGCATCTCCGCGAAGGTCATAGGGCACGCCGGGCAATCCCCCGGTCCATCCACGCTCGTTGACGACCCAACTGTCGGGCTCACCAGGACGCCCGTCGCGGCTGATCTTCCATCCCGACGCTTCGCCCTCTCCCTCTCGCCAGGTCACCTGCCCCGAATGTGCCGGGAAAGAGCCCTCCACGAGTCCCGGAACGGCGACGGCATCCCACTCGAGGCCTTTGGCAGCGTGCACCGTGAGGATCTGGACCGCCTCGGTCTCGACCTCCAGGTATCCCAGGTCGAGACCGCGTTCTTCGTCTTCGGCCGCATCGAGCCAGTCGAGGAATCCGCCCAGAGTCGTTCGCTCGGCCGACCCCGCGAATCGGGCGGCGACGTCGGCGAAAGCATCCAGGTGAACTCTGGCCGTCGACGGCGTGTGCTCCGGGCGCGCCAGCACCTCAATATCAAGGCCCAAGGCCCGCTCGGTTTCTTGAACCAATTCAGCGAGCGGAAGGCCGGTCAGGCCACGCAGCCGTCGAATGATGGCGGCAAGTCGGCCGAGGCGGCGAAGCGCCACCTCGCTCAGGTGTTCGCCGTCACGACCGGCCCACTGAGTTTCCGGCAGTTCCTCCAGCGCTTCGACCAAAGACGCCTCATCGCGGCTATCGCCAGAGATGTCCGACGCCGACCGATCATTTTCGGGCGAGCGTTCCCGAAACACCTCGCGTGCCCAGGCGGCCAGCCCGTCAAGATCGGCCGCGCCGAGGCGTACGACCGGCCCAAGGAGCAGCCTCATCAGCCGGTCTCCCCTGGTCGGGTCCTGAACGACCCACAGCAGGCTGACCAGGTCGTTCACCTCCGGCGTGGTCAACAACCCCCCGATGCCAACAACTTCGACCGGTAGCCCGGCCTGGGTCATGGCCTCGGCGAGGTAGGGAAACTGAGATCGCTTGCGGCACAGCACTGCTGCGCTGCACTGGGTATGCACACCGGAGTCGTCGAACCAGCGTTCACGCACCCAGTCCGCGATCGCTTTGGCCTCATCCTCGATCGTGAGGAAACGAGCCGCCGTCACCGACCCGGACCCTGCGTCAGGCCGTGCCCGCAAGGTGCTGACCGGAACCAGACTGGCCGTACGCAAGGGCGCAGCGGTGTGGTTAGCCGCGTCGAGGATTGCGTGATCATTGCGCCATGACGTCGACAGCGGCAAGACCGCGGCGGGTCCCTCGTCGTCAGAAAAACGCTCACGGAATGCGGTAAGCGTCGTCGCGCTAGCGCCCCGCCATCCGTAGATCGATTGGTGCGGATCGCCTACTGCCGTAACCGGACTCGGCTCTCCACGCGCGACGAATAGTGACTGAAGGAGAACCAGTTGCGCCTCGCTGGTGTCTTGGAACTCATCCAACAAAACGGCCCGGAATCGCTGGCGCTCGAGGACTCCAATAGCCGGGAACCGTTGCGCCAGTTGAGCGGCCACCAGCACCTGGTCGGCAAAGTCGAGCGAGACTCGGGCGGCCTTAAGCTCGGCATAGCGCTCCACCATCGGCAAGAGCTGCCGTCGCTGGGCCAACGCATCGCGCCACTCGCGCGCCTTGCCCCAGGCCTTCTTTCGGCTACTCCCGGTGGGGAGCGCGTCGCCCGCGGCGATCACCTCGTCGAGGTAGTCGCGCACCTCATCGGTAGTACGCAGGTGTTCGGCGAGCTCACCGCCGAGGGCAACCACCGCGTGGGTGACCGTCGATTCGGCCTTGTCGATGTCCTCCATCGGGCCGTCATAGGCTGCGACCACCTCATGGGCGAACTGCCAGGCGGCGGCCTCGGACAGCATCCGAGAGTCCGGCTCGATCCCTAACCGAAGGCCGTGCTCACGCACCAGCCGGCCAGCGTAGGCGTGGTAGGTAGAGACGGTAGGGCTGTCCCCGAGGCCTGGGGTGCCGTCGTCGTCGACGCGGGGCGTCCAGAGGCCTTCATGCTCAAGTCGGCGAAGGCGACGGCCAATTCGCTCTGCAAGCTCCCCCGCCGCTTTGCGGGTAAAGGTCAGGCCCAGCACTTCCTCCGGTGCCACGAAGCCGTTGACGACCAACCACACCACTCGCGCGGACATGGTTTCGGTTTTTCCCGAGCCCGCACCTGCCACCACCAATAGGGGTCGGGCGGGTGCCTCGATGATCGCGACCTGTTCCTCGGTTGGCGATGGCTGGCCAAGTGCTGCCGCGATCTCGCGTGCGGAACGCACCGGTTGTTGGTTGGTCAACCCACCACACCTCCCTCGGGAAACAGCGGGCAGCAGCGTTTGACCGAACAGGTCCCACAACGCTCTCCCTTGATGGCCATGACGGTTGCGGCGCCCATACCGTCAGCGACCTCGGCCACCCGTTCGTGTGCCCAGGTCTCGTCACCCACGATCGGCTCTTGCGGCTGCACCATGCCAGGCAGCTTTCCGGTGGGCGTGCCGCCGGCCTTGCCAATCTGGACGAGGGCGGCGCCACCCGACGTCGCGCCTTCGGGAAAGGCGCCTTCCACCACCGCGACTTGGTAGGCGCCGAGTTGTCCGTGCTCGGCCAGATCGTCCTGGCTCGGCTTGCTACCTCCGGTCTTGTAGTCGATGACGCGCAGCCCACGGTCATCATGGCGTTCGATGCGGTCGACTTGCCCGGCCAGACGCGCGCGCCCGACCTGCGCGGCGAATCCGCGCTCCACATCGACCGCCGTCCAACCGTCGGCCGCAGCGCGATCTAGGTAGACGCGCAATCGGGTGAGCATGTGGTGCGCTTCGCTGCGCTTCTTTTCCGCCATCCAGGTCGAGCCCAAGCCGAGTCGGACCCAACGCTCATCGAGCACTTGGTGCATCTGCTCAGGGGCGGTATCGGCGAATTCGGCAGCGATCTCATGGATCAGCGTGCCGACGGCAGCCGCGCCGATATCTGGGCCGTGCCCCCCACGGGTCGTGAGCAACCAGTTGAGACCACACGTCGTGAAGGACTCCACCTTTGAGGGGCTCACGCGCACCGGTTGTTCGGGTTCCCGCAGCGGTCGCTCGTCAGAGATTTCGGCTAGCGCCCACCAGGAGGTCGGGTTGGCGCCATGAACCCCATCGCGCGCCAACCGGGCCACATCGACCGCTGCGCATTCAAGCTCGTCAGGCGAGGCAACTGGCGATGCCAGGGTACGCCGCAGGTCGGCGACCACCGCGGGCAAGGACATGGGCCGCTGCACCTCCGTGAACTCCCGCAGTAGCTCCAGATGATCGACTGAACCTGATTGCTGCTCAAGCGGATCCACAATGTCGAGATAGGGCGAAGGCTGCTCGTCCTCAGACCGAACTGCCGTGACGACCACTCGCTCCCGGGCCCGAGTCAGGGCGACAAGAAACTGCCGCGTCTCGTCGTAGCGCACGGCCGCTTGGGCCGCTCGAAGCGAACTACCGCGCTCACTCAACACATCGACCAATTGCTCGGACCCCAAGAGGGATCCGCGCAGCCGTAGGTCCGGCCAGACACCCTCCTGGACACCGGCCACCACCACCGTGTGCCATTCCCGGCCCGAGGCGCCCGCAGGTGTCACGAGCGCGACGCACTCATCATGGGGTGCCCGCGCGATCAGACTGTCGCCCGGAACATCGAGACCGCGCACATGCTCCAAGAAGTCGCGCGGGCCAAGCCCAGGAAGACGATCGACGTAGGCGGCCGCCGCCCCGAACAGCGCGACCACCGCGTCGAGATCGCGATCGGCACGGCTTCCCGACACCCCGCCAGCGAGGGCTCGTTCCTCCCACGACGCGGCGAGATTGCTGGCATCCCACATCGCCCACAGCACAGACTCGGCCGTTGCGCCCTCCTGCGCACAGGCCGTCGTACCCGCCGAGATCACGGCAGCGACACGGCGCACCGGGAGGGCGTCCGGCCCCTGAAGAGCCAGGCGATCGACCGGTTCCGTGACCGAGTCGGCAAGTAACTCATCGCTGCTACGGGAGCCTGCGTCCGCAATCTCCTGCGCCCGCAACACCCGCCGCAGCCGACGGAGCGCCACCGCGTCAGCACCACCGAGCGGCGAGGTGATGAGATCGACAGCACGATCCGCAGTGACTTCAGGGTTGCTGCCGGCCGCGAGCGTGCTGGCCACGTCAAGACAGTCCAAGAGCGGGCGAACGGCGGGCTCTTCGCGGAGCGGAAGGCTCCCAGGCGGCACCGCCACCGGGACACCTGAGGCGGCCAGGGTCCGACGCAAGGCGGACATACGCGACTGTGCGCGCACGACGACCGCCAGATCGGACCACGGCACACCGTGAAGCAGGTGGACCCGTCGAAGGACGCCGGCGATGTGCTGGCCTTCTTGCGCCACCGCGCGAAGGAGGGCGACCTCTACCGAACCGCCGGGCCGGCTGTGGACCTTACGGTGCTGTGCACCATCCACGGCACCAATGCGGGTACTCACTCGGGTGGCGGCCTCACGCAACCGGGCAGGCTGTCGGTGCGAGGTATCCAGCACCACCGGGTCCTTCGCCCCCCACTCAGCGGCAAGCGTCGCGGCAAGTCTCGGGTCCGCGCCACGAAAGCCCTGCACGGTGCTGTCTGGGTCGGTCAACAGGCGCACCGAGGTCTGCGGACCCACCGCTACCCGGAGTAGGCGGGCGCCTGCGAAGGTCAACTCCTGGGCGTCATCCACCACGATGAACCGCATAGTGTCCCGGACCCTGGCCAGGGCGTCGTCGTCATCAAGGAGAAGGTCGGCGGCAGCGCCGAGAATCCACGCCGGGTCGTAGGCACCTGGCCGCGATAGCGCGGTGACCTCGTCGTAGTCATCCAGGACGTGCGCAGCGGCCGTCCAAGCGGGCCGGTCATGCTCCACCGCGAGTTGCCGAAGATCGTCGGCTTCGAGGCCCCACTCAACAGCGCGCATCAGCAGATCGCGGAGCTCTGCCCGAAATCCCCTGGCCCCCAACGCTTCTCGCAACTCTTCGGGCCACTCAGGCGCTGGCGCGATCCCCTCCGCATAGCCCTCGAGAATCTCTTTCAGCACGACGTCCTGTTCCGGGCCGCTCAAGAGGCGAGGCGTGGGATCACCGCGCAACGCCGCGGCCTGGCGCAACAGCCCAAAGCCCAACGCCTGGTGAGACCGTGACATCGGTTCGCTAGTGGTGCCGCGCAATCTGCTCGTGACGCGATCGCGGGCAGCGCCCGCCGCCTGGCGGGTCGGCGACAGGATCAGGCAGTGTTCCGGCGGGATGCCCCGAGCGGCAGCAGCAGCCACCATCTCGGTCGCGACGGTGGTCTTTCCCGTACCGGGCGCGCCCCGCACGAGCAGGGCTCGCTCGACGCAGTCGACCGCCCGGCGCTGGCTCTCATCCAAGTCTGGTGGCGCGGCGCCGACTTCGGGTGCGCGATGCATCCTCAACACGACGTCATCCCATCATTCGCCACCGACAGACCTTGCTTTCCAGCTCAACCCTCGTCAGCGGACCGGCTTTCAGCAACCGTGGGTACACGCAAGGGCGTGAGCGCGAACCGCGCCTGCGTAAGGACGACTCGGTCGCCGCGCATAGGAGTCGCCTCCGCGCGATAGTTGGCCATCGCTGTGTCCAGGTGTCCCTGAGGCGGGCGGCCATCGGCGCGTAACACTCGCCACCACGCGACCAACGAGCCATAACGGGACATCACCTGGCCAACCTGCCGTGGTCCGCACCCGGCGATCTTGCCGATGTCGCCGTACGTCACGACCCGCCCCGCGGGCACCTGATCAACGATGGCCAACACCCGATCGGCAATATCCGGCAGATCCTCGACGCGGTCGCCAGCCTCGTCGTCCATCAGTAGGTCGGCATCGTCGGATCAACATCCCGAGCCCACGCCGTGACCCCACCCGCCAGCGATCGCGCCTCGCGGCCTGTTGCCGCACGCAATAAGCGGGCCGCCTCGGCCGAACGCCCACCGGACTTACAGACCAGGACGATCGAACCGGCGGGCAGCACCTCAGCCGCCGTGCCGTCGCGGAATCGCTCCAGCTCGACTGCTTCGGCTCCTGCGATCTCAGCGATCGCTCGCTCATCCGCACCACGAACATCGACCACGGTGACCGCACCGCGCGCCAATTCGCTTGCGAGGTCTATCGGTTCAACGGTGGGTACGTCATCAGCCGGAACCACAGACGGCTGCTCGACCTCCTGCGGCGAGGTGATCGTCGGATGATCTCCGCAGACCGCGCACTCCGGATCGCGGCGCACGGGCATCTCATCCCAGGCTTGGCGCAGGGCGTCGTGAATCAGCAGCCGACCCACCAGCGGTTCGCCAATGCCAAGCACCACCTTGAGCGCCTCAGTCGCTTGCACCGCACCGACCGTCCCAGCCATCGCACCCAGGACGCCACCCTCGGCGCAGGAAGGCACCTGACCCGGCTCCGGTGGGCGCGGAAACACACAGCGATAGCACGGCCCGTGACCGGCCCACCACACCGCAATCTGCGCGTCAAAACGCAGGATTGAGGCCCATACCAACGGAATTCCCGCCAGCACACACGCATCGTTCACCAGGTAGCGGGTGGTGAAGTTGTCGGTGCCGTCGACGACGACATCAGCGCCGCGCACCAACTCCCCGACGGTTTCCGCCGTGATGCGCGTGGGGCTGGCGACGACCTCGACATCGGGATTGAGCGCCGCCAGGCGAGCCGCGGCGGTCTGCGCCTTTGACCGGCCGATGTCATCCGTGGCGTACAGCACCTGGCGCTGCAAGTTGGTCAGGTCGACCTGGTCGTCGTCCACGATCGTCACGCGACCTACGCCCGCCGCGACCAGATAACTCAGAGTTGGCGCGCCCAATCCCCCCGCTCCCATAACCACCACGCGGGCTTCGCGCAGACGCTCCTGGCCGCGCACTCCCACCTCGGGCAGAAGGAGGTGGCGGGCATAACGAGGACTGGTCACCTTCCTATTGTGACCTGATCCGCCGAGGACGGCAGACAACCCGCCATCTGGGTTCTCGACATGAGTGACCGGCGAGTAGATCGGGAGCATAGGATCGGCAGAACACACATCAGGAGGCGATCAACGGTGTCGATCCAGGAGTCTCGGGGCCGATCGGGCCGGCTGCCCCGCTCGGCCCGACGTGCACAACTGATGGAGGCTGCACAGTCAGTCTTCGTCGAGTCGGGCTATCACGCGACCGCCATGGACGAGATCGCTGATCGGGCGCAGGTCAGCAAACCGGTTCTCTACCAACACTTTCCAGGCAAACTGGACTTGTACCTCGCCCTGTTGGACACCCATACCGCCGAGTTGCCTGTCCTGGTGCAAGCGGCCCTTGATTCCACCTCAGACAACGGCGAACGCGTCGCCGCGGCAGTGGAGGCCTTCTTCGACTTCGTCAACCGCAAGGACGCCGCCTTCCGGATGGTCTTCGAGTCCGACCTCGTGAATGAACCCGAGGTCGCGCGCCGCGTCTTACGGATGTCGGACAAATGCGCGGATTCGATCGCGGCCGTCGTGGCGGAGGACACCGGCCTCCCGGATGAAGAGTCCAAACTCATTGGCGTCGCCCTTGTCGGGATGAGTCAGGTCGTCGCGCGGTACTGGATCGCGAGTGGATCAGACATCCCGCGCGCCGAAGCATCCCGCATTGTGGCGGTGCTCGGCTGGCGTGGTCTGACCGGATTCCCTAAGCAAGATGAGGACCTGGCGACCTCCAGTTGATCCGGCCGGTTGAACGGCTGGCCCACCCCACTCGTTCAACCCACGGGTCGCGTTTCTACAGTGAGCGGCACAGGGATGCGACTCGCGTGTCCGTGGCAGAAAGGTGGCCCTCGTGCAGGTCAAGATCGGTGTGCAGCGTGTTGCCCGCGAGGTCGTGGTCGACACCGAACTGAGCACGGACGAGGTGACCAAGGCGGTGTCCGAGGCGCTCGCCAACAACTCCCCACTCGTCCTTGCTGACTCCCACGGCCAACAGGTCATGGTGCCCGCGCAGGCCATTGCCTACGTCGACATCGCTGGCGAGCCCCGCGGCCGCGTCGGGTTCGGCGGCTAGCCGCCACGCCGCGGCGGTCCTTGCCGAGACTTGTCGGCCAAGGAAAAATAACCTGGCCGAGCGCAACCGCCCGGCCACGACACCTGCCGTACCCGCAGGTTGGTCAAAGGAGATCTCATGGCGAACATTCTCGGTGCAATCGTGATGGGTGCCGTGATCGGCGTCCTGGCTCGACTGGTCCTCCCCGGCAAGCAGAAGATCGGGTTCCTGGCCACCATTGGTATCGGCATCGTCGGTGCACTCATCGGCAATTTCCTGAGCATGGCGATCCTCAACGTCGGGGAGAGCGACGGCATCAACTGGATCCCGTTGATCATCAGCGTCGCGGTCGCTGCGCTTGGTGTCAGCCTCTACGCCGGATTCGTAGGAAAGAAGTCCACCTCCAACTGACGGGTCCGACCCGGTTGGCGCATTAGGCGGAGAGGCCCAGCGCTTCCATCCGCTCGGTGTGCCGCTGCGTGATTCGGGCAAACATGCGCGCCAGCTCGGCCAGGTCGGCGCCGCCGCCACCTGGCCCGCCGCCCATGAGGAGCGCGGTCATCGCATCGCGGTCAGCCGCGACTTGCTGCGCCTGGGTGAGCGCCTCACCCACCATGCGCCGCCCGAACAGCGCCAACCGGCCCGCGATCTTCTGATCCTGGGTGATGGCCTCGCGCAGGCGTCCGGCAGCGAACTCCACGTGGCGTCCTCGACCCAACACATCAGCAACCAACTGCTGGGTCTCGGGGTCGACATACCGGGCAATCTCCCGATAGAAGTCCGCGGCAAGCGAGTTTCCGGTGTAGACCTTCATCAGCCCCTCGTGCCAGGACCCAGGCTGAGTGCGCTGGTGCCATGCGTCAAAGCTCTCCGCGAAGGGCTCCATCACCGCCTCCGGGTCGCCGCCGAGTTCGCTGATACGGCCGGTCAGGCGCTCGTACTCGCTGTGCTCAGCGACCGCGACCTCGGCCAGGCGCATCCGCAGACCGATCTCGGGTGCGCCTTCGGCGTCACGCACGATGGCGAAGAAGCCGACAAGTTCGCCGTACGCCAACGCGCCCAACACATCGAGAACCCCCTTGCGGAAGTCCGGGTCGGTCAGGTCGCGGGCAGGCGTGTCAGACATGGCTCGATGCTAGTCGGGCGCGGGTCGGCAGTTACCCTGTCAACGTTAAGAGGTGCCCGGTCGGCATACGAAGACGTTGAACTACGGGTAGGGCGCAGTACGCCTCCCGTTTCGAAGACCTCCGATCGGCTCCCGCCACCGTCGCCCCGCATGGCATCCCGTGCGTGCGGCCAGCCGATCGAAAAGAGTCCGCATGACCGACGACACCATCCCCACCATCGAAGGCGCGCCCGAAACGGCGACGACTACCTTCGCCGACTTTGCCGTCCACCCCGACATCGTCCAGGCCCTGCAGAGCGCGGGCATCGTGCACCCCTTCCCCATCCAGGCCATGACCCTGCCGGTGGCGCTCGGTGGTCACGACATCATCGGACAGGCCAAGACCGGAACCGGTAAGACCCTCGGCTTTGGAATCCCCATCGTCCACAACGCGGTCTGCCCCGGTGACGAGGGATTCGCCACGCTCGCTGCCTCGGGCAAGCCCCAGGCACTCATCGTCGCGCCGACCCGTGAGCTCGCAGTTCAGGTGTCAGGCGACCTGGAACAGGCCGGAAAGTTGCGCGGAGCACGCGTCCTCACCGTCTACGGCGGCCGCGCCTACGAACCCCAGATCGAAGCTCTTCGCCGCGGAGTCGAAGTGGTCGTTGGCACCCCTGGGCGTCTGATCGACCTCGCCAAACAGGGTCATCTTGATCTCGCCCACACGCGCACCGTGGTTCTGGACGAGGCCGACGAGATGCTCGACCTCGGGTTCCTCCCTGACGTCGAAAAGCTCCTCGCGATGACCCCGGCAAGCCGCCAGACCATGTTGTTCAGCGCCACGATGCCGGGTGCCGTCGTGACCTTGGCACGGCGCTACATGACCCAGCCCACCCACATCCGCGCGATGTCGGAGGAAGGCGAGGACGGCCACACGGTCAAGGCCATCGAGCAGTTCGTCTATCGCGCCCACGCCATGGACAAGGTGGAGATGCTGGCCCGCATGCTCCAGGCGCGCGATCGCGGCTTGACCATCATCTTCTCGCGCACCAAACGCACCGCTGCCAAGGTCGCCGACGATCTTGCCGACCGAGGGTTCGCTGCCGCGCCGATCCATGGCGACCTGGGCCAGGGTGCCCGCGAACAGGCGTTGCGCGCGTTCCGCAGCGGCAAGGTAGATGTCCTGGTGGCGACGGACGTTGCCGCGCGCGGCATTGACGTCGAGAACGTGACCCATGTCATCAACTACCAGTGCCCCGAAGACGAGAAGACTTACGTCCACCGCATCGGGCGTACCGGGCGGGCCGGCAACACCGGCATCGCGGTCACCTTCGTGGACTGGGACGACCTGCACCGCTGGACGCTGATCAACAAAGCACTGGATCTCGGGATCCCCGAACCGGCAGAGACCTACTCTTCCTCACCCCACTTGCTCGCCGAGTTGGACATTCCTGAGGGAACCACCGGCGTCCTCCCCCGCACCGAGCGCACTCGCGCCGGCCTTGGCGCCGAGCGGGTCGAGGACTTGGGCGGCACTCCGAAACAATCCGGTGGCGCGCGCTCTGGGCGATCCGGCGGACGCTCCGGCCAGCGCGATGGCCGAGGGTCCAGGACGCAAGGAGCGAAGGGGCGGTCCGGCGAGCGTCAGGGCGCGTCGACCACGCAGCGGGCCGATGGAGAGGCGCCACGCCGTCGCCGTCGCCGTACCCGTGGCGGACAAGGGTCTTCTACCGGCGACAGCTGACCGGAGAATCTATGGGCACCGGAGAATTCAGCGCCAACACGATTGCGATCTTGCGCAACGCAGACCGCAGGTTGCGTTCGGCTGACCTCGGGGATCTCACCGCTCGCTACGCCGCCGTCAAAGCGGCTCTCGCCAGCCTTGCCCCGCTCGATGCGTTCTATATCGGGCACTTTCACCAGGACAGCCTCATCTTGTCCTACGTCTTTGACGGGGATCAGCGCATCGCCTCAGAGGTCCTGACCATCGGAAAGGGCGGCGTATCGGACTGGATCCGCATCTCGCGCAAGCCCTACATCTACGCCGAGGATCGGGGGCACCGGCTCCACCGCGGAGCACCGATCGGCGACGCGACCCAGTTATCTAAGGACTGCGTTTTCACACCGATCATGTCCGGGAACGAGGCGATCGGGCTGGTCAGTTCGCAAAGTCTGACGGCGAATACCTTCTCTGAAGAGTTCCTGCGAGCGCAGATGTGGATGACTCGGGCGCTTGAACTGTCTTTGCGTCACGACACTGATTCGCTCCACGACGACCTGTATGCGGTCTATCCCGAGCTCAACAGCGAGCAACTGCGCAACGAGGGCGACCTCATCAACCGTGTCGGGGAGCGTCTCGACGAACTTGCACAGTCTCTCCGCAGATTGTCGGACGAGGCCGCGGAGCACGGGCTCGCACACCTGGCTGAACATGCCGAAGCGGCGGTCACGTCCTGCGACCGAGTCCAGACCGAGGTCAGCGACCTTGTGCGTACATTTCAGCCGTGGGCACCTCCCACTGACCTCACGCCGCGTGAAATCGAGGTTGCGCTGTTGATCGCGAACGACGGACTGACGAACGCTCAACTGTCCGAAACACTCCACATCTCGATCAAGACCGTCAAAACGCACGTCGGAAATGTGTTGCGCAAGTTGGGGATTACCCAGCGGTCGGAGATTGCCTGGACCCTGCCCCCAGCATTGCGGCAGCAATCTCCAGCCTGAGCCGCCCCGGGGGTCCTAGGACCTCGGGTGTGGATAAATCGGCCCGAGTCCCATAGCGACCTGCACCCGGTCTGCATTTGACTAGGTACTAACAGCCAGGGTCTTGGGTTGGTGCTGGGCGCGGGTTCGGGGGAATCGCGCCCAGGATCGCACTCGCAGATGGCCGGCGTTGCGAGGTCGGGGGGTCGCAACAACTGGTGTGTTGTGGAGGCTGGTGAGCGACCGACAGGGGGTCGCTCACCAGCTTTTTCTCGATGCGGGCCAACCTACCGATGTGCCAAGTGCGGCAGATCCCTATACGGTCGATGGGCACATGAACCATCTGCTTGAGACGAGCTGAGGGAGTTCCTTGTCAACAACAGAAGAGCAATCCGGGCAATCACCGGACCGTAAAAAAACCGGACACGTGCTACTCGGCGGAATCAACGCGCCGATCAGTGAGCGGTCTGCACGCCGTGGCAACGGCATCGACTGGGTGATTTTTGGCATCACTGCCGTCCTCGCCATTGGCTTTGTCATTTTCGGGTTTAAGGCGCCGACTCAGTTGAGTAACGCCTCCGATAAGGCACTGACCTGGGTCATGGACTCGACCGGGTGGATGTTCGTCCTGCTGGCGTCCACATTCGTGATCTTTGCGCTCTACCTCGCGGTGAGCAAGTACGGCAACATTCCGCTGGGCGCTGACGACGAAAAGCCCGAGTTCCGCACGGTCTCCTGGATCGCCATGATGTTCTCTGCGGGCATGGGCATTGGCTTGATGTTCTGGGGTGTTGCCGAGCCGCTCGGCTTCTATGTGAACCCGCCGCCAGACACCGGCGTTGAGGGTCAGTCCTACGAAGCAGCACAAGTCGCCCTGGCGACCACGATGTTCCACTGGTCCTTCCACCCGTGGGCGATCTATGCCGTAGTCGGCATTGCGATCGCCTATGGCGCGTTCCGCAAGGGCCGCCGCCAGTTGATCTCTGAGGTATTCCGGCCCATTCTCGGACATCGAGTCGAGGGCCCCATTGGCAAGATCATCGACATGCTCGCGATCTTTGCGACGCTGTTCGGTTCGGCTGCCTCGCTCGGCCTGGGTGCCCTGCAGATCAAGGCGGGCATCGAGGCCAACGACTGGGTCGACTCGGTCGGTCGTTGGACGCTCGTCCTGATCATTGCGGTCCTCACCGCATGCTTCATCCTCAGCGCCGTCTCCGGTGTGTCTAAAGGTATTCAGTACCTCTCCAACATCAACATGGTGCTCGCGCTCATCCTGGCGCTCTTCGTCTTTGTGGTCGGCCCAACGGTTTTCATCTTGGACCTGCTGCCGACGATGATCGGCTCCTACGTCGACTACCTGCCCCACATGGCGTCGCGCAGTAACGCCAGCGGCGACCAGGCCCTGCATGACTGGCTGGCGAGTTGGACGATCTTCTACTGGGCGTGGTGGATCAGCTGGACACCCTTCGTCGGCATGTTCATTGCCCGCATTAGCCGCGGTCGCACGATCCGCGAGTTCGTGACCGGAGTGCTCCTCGCCCCCAGTGGTGTCAGCCTCATCTGGTTCGCCGTCTTCGGTGGAGCGGCGATCGACTCCCAGCGGGAGCACCAGGACCTGGCCACGAAGACCGACGGCGTGCTGTCGGTCAACAGCGACACCGCGTTGTACGGCGTTCTTGACCACTTCCCGCTGGCCGCGGTCATGACCGTGCTGGTCATGGTGCTGGTCTCGATCTTCTTCGTCTCCGGTGCCGATGCGGCATCGATTGTTATGGGCAGCCTGTCCGAGCGCGGCACGATTGAGCCGTCGCGACCTACGGTCGTCTTCTGGGGTGTTCTGACCGGTGCCGTCGCTGCGGTCATGCTCATCGCGGGATACGCGCAGGGCGATGCCAAGTTGGCGTTGGATTCCCTGCAGAACATCACCATCGTGTCGGCGCTGCCGTTCGTGATCGTGATGGCGGCCCTGTGCGTGGCCCTGATGAAGGATCTGCGCCAGGACCCGATGATGCGACGTGGACACCTTGGTGAAGTGCTCGTCAGCCGCGCTGTCATTGACGGCGTCAGCACCTACGGGCACGACGAACTCGCCTTGGTTACCACGGCGAGCGAGTCTGACTCCGCCAAAAATGTCGAGGGAGCCACCGAGGACGACGCGGAGACTCCAGACGATGAACGACGGTCAGATGACTAACTGCGGATGACGGTGATCGGGCCGGTGGCCTGATCCTCGATCTGCTCCAAGACAACCGGCTCGGTGAGGTTCTCACCGAGCCGGTTGTCTTTGCCCGCACCGTGGTAGTCACTGCTCCCTGTCGCCAGCACACCCCATGCCTGCGCCAGGTCGGCGGCATGCCTGCGTGCCGCCGGGTCGTGATCCCGATGGTCGACTTCGAGGCCGGCCAGGCCGGCCTGAATCATCGCCTCGATGTCGGCGTCGTCCACCACTCGACCGCGTTGCTCGGCAAACGGGTGCGCGAGGATCGGAACTCCCCCAGCAGCCCGCACGAGACGTACGGCCGTGACGGGGTCGGGCGCATAGTGCGGCACGTGGTAGGCGCCGCGCGAGTGCAGCAGGTCCACGAAGGCCTCATTGCGGTCGCGAACAATGCCGCGTGCAACAAGTGCGTCCGCGATATGCGGTCGACCGAGAGTCGTGTCGTCCACAACCTGAGCCTGCACGTCGGCCCACGTGATGGGGTAGTCCTGGGCCAGCAGCTCAACCATCCGCCTCGCTCGCGTTGTGCGCGACGCGCGAGCGTGCTCCGACTCCGACAACAACGCGGCATCAGATGGATCGTGCAGATAGGCGAGCAGATGCACGCTGATGTTCCGGATCGCGCAACTGATCTCGATCCCAGGAACCACAGCGATGCCCAGCGAACGGGCCGCTTCTTCGGCAGCAGCCCAGCCACGCGTGCTGTCGTGATCGGTCAACGCGACGACATCGAGCCCTGCCTCGCTCGCAGAACGGATGACCTCGGCCGGGGACTGGGTCCCGTCACTGGCCGTGGAGTGGGTGTGTAGGTCAATCCGCATGGCCGTCAGGGTAGGCGACCCCGACGCGGCAGGTCACAGGTTCGCGGGTGAGGATAGGGATTGCACGTTCTGCCTAATGGGCATTCATCTCATCGCGACTGAGTGGGGACACGACACATGAGCAGCCAAGGCCCGGCACGCGGCCGATCCACCCACCCGGCTAGCTCCGTCCGGCTTCCGGGAACGGGCCGACGGGCGAAGTCGATCGATCTGGCCGTCAACCTGATGTATGCCGGAGCAGCCCTCGAGGTCCTCAAAGTCATCCTGACCTTGGTGCTCGCCGGCACGATCAAGGCAGACATCAAAGAATCGCTAGGCGACAGCGTGGCGCAGGATGTGCTCGATGACACCCTGCGCGCCTTCAACCTCCAGATGCTGGTGGGCGGGCTGATCGCCATTGCCCTGTGGCTACTCATGGCGCGACTGAACGCTCAGGGCAAGTCATCGGCCCGCATCATCGCCACGGTGCTCTTCGCCATCAGCACGATCTCGCTGCTGTTTCGACTGCTGTCGGTCACTCCCATCGTGCTGATCACTATCACAGTGGTGTCCTGGATCATCGGCCTCGCGGCCGTCATCTACCTGTGGCGCCCGGACTCCTCGGCGTTTTTCACCCGAGCCGCCAACCGGCGCGGACAGTCCTAGCCGCTCCCCGTTCGCATCACCGAGCAGCACGTGCGTGCCGCAGTCAAGGCGTCCACCTCAACTCACGTAACCTCAGGAAGCGTGACCCGTCGTGCCCTCCGCCTCCTTGCGCCGCTGCCCCTCGTCGCCGCCTTGGCGTCCTGTAGCGCCTCGGCCGAGAACAGCGCGTTGACCAGCGAGCAGCCCTCGCTCCCCACCACGATCGCCCAGGTGCCGTCGGCGACTGACCTGCGCACGACCGCCGCGCCCGGAGCCATCGCCGCGAAAGACCGCGCCTTTGGCGTCGCTCCGCCCAAGGATTGGGCCGATGAATCCAGCAAACAGGCAGGCGTCGTGCTCTTCCTCAAAGGCCCCAAGCCCGACGACATGATTTTTCCCACCTTCAGCGTGATCAAATCCACGCTGGACAAACCTCTGCCCCTGGATGACCTCGTCGAACAGGGCATGATCGGCCACCGGCAGAAGGGCGGCACCGTCACAAAGGTCGCCAATCGGCAAGTAGGAGGCGCTCCCGCCGCGGGCTATCGCGTGACCCGCACCGCGACCACCAAGGAAAGCGACCAGAGCATCGAGCAGACCCAGTACTACGTCGTACGCGGCGACACGGTCTACATCACCACGATGACCTCGTCTTCCTCAGCGGGCAAGGCGACCGCGCCCGTCCAGAACACCATCCTGGACTCGTGGTCGTGGGGCGACCCGAAGGATCAGACGGCCACACCCTCAGCTCCCGCCGCAACGCCAACCAAGTAGCGAACCGCTACTCGCGGGCGTCGCCCGCCGATCGACGCAACAGCTTTCGCTGTAGTCGGTCCGCCTGTAGCCGACGAACCGGCAACGACCCCAGGGACACCCCTGCGGCGAGCGCCAAGCCCAGGGCTCCCGCGCTCACGAGCGCATTGAGCCCTTCGCCATCGGGTGCTCCATTGACCATCTCGAAGATGCCGCGGTAGACCGAGAGTCCGGGAACCAGCGGCACGATGCCGCCCGTTGCCAACGCGAGCGACGGCAACTTGAAGGTGGCGGCCATGAACTGCGAGCTCGCCCCCACGACGATGGCGGCGACCGCCGTCGCGCCGACGAGCTCCATACCCAGCCCGTTCACCACCCGGAAGATGAACCACGCCAAGGCGCCAATCGCCCCGGCGGCTGCGGTCGCCCGTAGCCCGGTATAAGACACGACGGCGTTGGCGCTGGAACACACGAAGGCCGCGAGAGTCGAGAAGATCAGCGCGTCGGATAACCCGACGGATGGGTCGACCTCGCCCAACGGGACGCGCATCCATTTGCCGATCCACAGCGTGACCAGCACCCCCGCCACTACGCCCGAGGACAGCAAGATCACTTGCAGCGTGCGCCCGGCCGCGGTGACGTAATAGCCATCGAGTACGTCCTGAGCCGTACTCACCACCGAGAGCCCGACCAACAGCACGACCACACCGGTGGCGATGACCACCGAGGGCGTGAGACCCAACTCCAAGGGAACTCGCGTGATCTTGCTCAACGCCCAGATCGACAACGCCACGATGGTCGGAATCGCGGCACCCACCGCCTGAGAGAAGAAGGCCGGTAGCGCGGCGAGCGCCAAGCGACGCTGCACCCGGTCGATCGTCGCCGCGATACACGCCGTCAGCAGGATCTGCCAGATGCCACCGCCCAGCAGGGCGGTAATGCCCGCGCCAAGGAACGCCATCGCCACCGTGACGATGTTCCGCTGGTACGGGTGCGGCTGGTTCACGATCTTGTCGAGTCGATCGCGGGCCTGGATATCCTCGTACGGGTTATCGGCCTCCACGATGTCGCGGACGAGTTCCTGGAGCGCCTCGAGGCGAGTGAAGTCGGCGGCCGTGCTCGGCACGATGCGCATCACCGTGACGGGGTCGCGGAACGGTCCGCGGTGGTAGGACACCGTGATCGAGGTCAAGGTCACGTCGACGCTGATGGATCGCAGCGAGTAGGCCCTGGTCAGCCGCAACACCGTGCCCGTGACATCCGACGCGGACGCGCCCGTCGCCAGGAGCGCCTCCCCCGTGCGCAACGCCAGGTCGATGACCTCGCGCGCGTACTGGTCGCCCGGTCCGTCTTCATCGCCACGCACACCAATGGGCATCGTCGGGGGCACGTGGGAGCGCAGCACTCGTCCCGCGCGAAGGCGAAGTTCCGCTGGGCCGGGGCGATACCGGCGAGGCGGCGGGGTTGGCGAATCCTGCGTCACGGACCAACTGTGCCCCCGCGACCGGTTGCGGATCAACTTGCGCCCGCACCGGTACGACGCCGACTCCATGGCACGATGAGAGGCGTGAGCGAAGAACAGCAACAGTCCGACCACCGCACCCGACCCAAGAGCGAAGCCTTCCGGTCTTTTATCGCGCAGGGATGGGCCGAGCGTTCGACCCAGGCGCCCGCGCGTGCCGACTTTGCCGACTACACCCAGCCCCGGCGGGAAGCGCTCTCAGCGCAGTTCCCAGGCGAGCGGTTGGTGATCCCGGCCGGTGGCTTGAAGGTGCGCAGCAATGACTCCGATTACGTCTTCCGCCCACACTCAGCCTTTGCTCACCTGACCGGGCTCGGCGCCGACCGTGAGCCAGACGCGGTCCTGGTGATGGAACCGATCGTCGACGAAGAAGGCGAAGACGCCGGGCATGAGCCGGTGCTGTTTTTTCGCCCGCTCGCCGGCCGCGACACCGAGGAGTTCTTCGCCGACAGCCGTTACGGCGAGTTCTGGGTCGGTGGCCGACCCACCCTTTCGGAGATCGAGTCCGAGCTCGGCGTGCGCGCCCGCCATATTGATGAATTCCCTGATGCGGTCGCCAAGGACGCTGGATCGATTGGCGTGCGGGTCGTACGCGACGCGGATGCTGAGGTTCGTGGGCTCATCGACCAAGCGCGATCCACGGAGGCCCAGACCGAGGAACGCACCGAGCAGCAACGCGAGATGGACGCGGAGTTCGCTCGACAGTTGTCGACCTCCCGAATGGTCAAGGACGACTACGAGATTCAGCAGATGCGTGACGCGGTCGAGGCGACCGGTCACGGGTTTGACGCCGTGATCGCCGACTTGCCTGAGGCGATCAAGCGGGGTCGCGGCGAGCGCTGGGTGGAGGGCATCTTCGGCCTCTACGCACGCCATGAGGGAAATGGGGTCGGCTATGACTCCATCTGCGCCTCCGGCGACCACGCCAACACGTTGCACTGGATCAAGAACACTGGCGACGTCAAAGAAGGCGACTTACTCCTCCTTGACGCTGGTGTCGAGGTCGACTCGCTGTATACCGCGGACATCACGCGCACCTTGCCGGTGAGCGGGACGTTCAGCGATGTCCAGCGCAAGGTCTACGACGCGGTCTATGCGGCCCAATGCGCTGGCTTCGAGGCGATCAAGCCGGGCAACAAATTCTCCGATGTGCACGCGGCCGCGATCCGCGTCATCGCCGAGCACCTCAACGCATGGGGCTTGCTCCCGGACGGCGTCGGTGTCGAAGAGACGCTCAATGCCGAGACCGGGATGTACCACCGCCGGTGGATGGTGCACGGCACCAGCCACCACCTCGGCCTCGATGTTCACGATTGCGCTCGCGCGCGAGCCGAAGACTACGTCGACGGGGAACTTCGCCCCGGCATGATCCTCACCGTCGAGCCTGGTCTCTACTTCAAATCTGACGACCTGCTGGTTCCGGAGGAGTTCCGCGGTATCGGGGTGCGCATTGAGGACGACGTCCTGGTCACCGACACCGGCTACGACAACCTGTCGGGTTTCATGCCGCGGTCATCGGACGAGGTCGAGGCGTGGATCGCCGGAATCTGGGCGAAGTCGTAGATCGAGAACGGCTCAGTTGGTCAGGCGTGGTCCGCCGGCCATCTGAGCCAGGAGGTCACGACCGCGCTCGGCGAACTTGTGCTCGACGAGGACCTCATACCTCGTAGCGACCACGCGAGAGACGGACGTGAAGTCGCGCTGCCCCCGGCTGACGGCGTAACCCACCGCGGCCCAGCCGATGCCGAACACCACGCCGAGCAACATGGTGGAGAACAACGTGGACACGGCGTCCTCGCTCCCGAACAACGTGAAGATCAGGCCGACGAACAAGCCGAGCCAGAGCCCGGATAGCGCTCCCCCGGCCAACACCCGCCGCCACGTCAGTCGGCCCATGACACGTTCGACCTGCTTGAGGTCGGTGCCAACAATCAGGCAGTTCTCCACGGGGAACTCGTGGTCGGAGAGGTAGTCAACGGCCTGCTGGGCGTGGACGTAGTCGTCGTAGACCCCCAGAGACATGGGGTAGTCGAGGGTGAGCGCGCCCTGACCGGCGCGGGGGGTCATGGCTGAGTTGGACATGCGCCCAGTCTGCCCCATCACACACAAAGCCCCCTGCCAACGGCAGAGGGCATGCAGTGTTCGCGACGTCGACCGAGGAAACCTCGGGATCATCAGCGGCTGAGGAAGCGACCGAAGCGAGCTCGGAAGCGTTCGGTGCGGTACGAGTCGGCAGCGCGGACAAGGGCCGCACCGGCGTGGGTGTACATCCCTGTCACCATGGTGGTTTTTCCTCCTCTCAGGACGTTCAGCATTTCTGGACTGGCTCAATCCTAATGTTCGATATCGAATAGTTCCGAATCCAACGACCGTGATTCCGATCACTAGACTGCTGTCATGTCCGACACCGATGTCCCCTTCGAGGCCGCCCTGGCCGCGAACCTCCAGCGCGGCCTCGCCAAAAGTGGCGTGCTGTGGCTCGGGCCGACCGAGCACGAGGCTGTGCCCGTATGGTTCGCCCACCTGGACCCCTACGTCTACGTTCTGACCGGGCCCGGCGAGCAGAACGTCCCCCATCTGGGTGACGAGGCCGTCATGGTCCTGCGGGACAAGGACACCCGCAGTCGCATCCTGGTCGCTCCCGTCGAGGTCGGTCGGCTCGCGCCCAGCCATGAGCGATGGACCGGCGCCACGGAGGCCCTGGCCAAGGGACGACTCAACGCCGCGGCCCTGCCCTCAGACCTTCCCGAGCGGTGGGCGACCGGCGCCGTCGTCTTCGAACTGCTTCCACTGGTCGAAGACGCGCATCACTGAGCACTCACGACTGGGTACGGTTGGCACCGTGAGTTCCCGCGTCTTCATTTCCAGGATGGTCGGCCAAACTGTCTTCGACCCCGTGGGAGACCAGGTCGGCCGGGTCCGAGATGTCGTGGTCCATTTCTCGAATCCGCAGCGGGCGCGGGCTATCGGACTGGTTCTTGAGGTCCACGGCCGGCGACGCATCTTCCTGCCGATGACCAGGGTGACCTCCATCGACGCCAACGCGGTCATCAGCACGGGCGTGGTCAACATGCGCCGGTTCGAGACCCGTCCCGGAGAGAAGCAGGCCATCGCTGACTTGCTCGACCGCAATGTCGAGGTATCCGGGCCCGAAGGCACCTATGACGCCGTGGTCGAGGATCTCGCGATCGAGGTCAACGCCCGCCGCGACTGGATGCTGGTGCGGGTCTTCGTTCGCACCTCGAGTTCGGCGTCGTCGGCCAGTCGCGCCATGTCACGGTTGACGAGGCGTCGCAGCGGCCGCACCGCACTGGTGTCCATCGACGAGGTCAGCGGCCTCCAGGAGCGCACGCGGGCACAAAGCGCCGAGCGCCTGTTGGAGACCTACCACGACCTGCGCATCCCCGACCTGGCTGAGGTCATTCACGATCTGGATCCGGAGCGCCGCGCCGAGGTCGCTGCGGCACTGGATGATCACCGGCTCGCAGATGTCCTCCAGGAACTCCCCGATGACGACCAGGTCGAAGTCATCGTCGGCTTGGACATCGCCCGGGCGGTCGACGTCATGGAGGCGATGGAACCGGATGACGCGGCTGACCTGCTGGCCGAGCTCCCCGCCGAGAACGCCGAGGCACTGCTCCAGCGCATGCAGCCCGATGACGCCGCTGACCTGCGCCGACTGCTCACCTATGACGAGAACACTGCCGGTGGTCTGATGACCACCGAGCCGGTCATCCTCGGCCCGGACGCCACCATCGCGGAGGCGCTGGCGGTTGTACGCCGCGAGGAGCTGGCCCCAGCCCTCGCCTCTGCTGTGTTTGTGACCCGCACGCCCAACGAAGCGCCGACTGGCCGCTACCTGGGCATGGTGCATACCCAGCGGCTCTTGCGGGAGCCTCCGCACAGCCCGGTAGGACAACTCCTGGACGCCTCGGTCGAGCCGCTCCCGCCGACCTCCCCGTTGGCCGTCGTCACCCGCACCTTCGCGACCTACAACCTGGTCGCGATGCCGGTATGTGATGATGCCGGGCGACTACTCGGTGTGGTCACCGTGGACGATGTGCTCGACCACATCCTTCCCGACGACTGGCGTGAGCAGCGCCATGCGCTGCGCTTTGGAGACCGCCCAAGCACCAAGACCGGAACAGGAGGCTCGCCATGACCGACCGTGGCACCTCCGAGGACCGCGAGCGCGACCGGGATAAGCAAGGTCGTCGACGCGATAGCCGCCGACGCACACCGGACCGGCTCGACCAACCGCAGGAGCGACGGCGCCGGATCCTGCCGGAGATTCCGCTGAGTGGCGAACGCTTCGGTGTGCTCAGCGAGAAGTTCGCGCGGTTCATGGGTACGGCGACCTTCCTGATCTGGATGACGATTTTCGTCGCGGTGTGGCTCGCCTGGAACACTTTTCTTCCCGAGGCGGCGCAGTTCGACCCACGCGAACTCAACTACTCGTTGCTCACCCTGATGCTGTCCCTCCAGGCGTCCTACGCCGCGCCCCTGATCCTGCTCGCGCAGAACCGTCAGGACGACCGCGATCGGGTCGGGTTGGAGCAGGACCGTTCCCGCGATGAGCGCAATCTCGCCGACACCGAGTTCCTGACCCGGGAGGTCGCCTCCCTGCGACTCGCGCTGCGCGACACCGCAACCAGGGACTTCGTCCGCTCAGAATTGCGTTCGTTGCTGGACGAGATGGAACAGCGCGGCATCGTGCGTTCCGAGGCCGCGCCAGAGACGCCACAGCCGGGCAGCCCGCCCCGGGACTGAAGGCGTTCAGGGGCGCGACCTACCATGGGACGTATGCCTTCCTCCCCCTCACAGGACACAGTCCTGGCGGCCCTGGCCACCGTGGACGATCCCGAGATTCGTCGCCCGATCACCGACCTCGGCATGGTCGAGGATGTCGAGATCTCTGACTCCGGGCACGTTCGGGTCACCATCCTGCTCACCATCGCGGGCTGCCCGATGAAGGCGACCTTGACCGAGCGCACCACGGCGGCCGTTCAGAAGGTCGAGGGCGTGACTGGAGTCGAGGTGCGGCTGGGTGTGATGAGTGATGACCAGCGCACCGCGCTCAAGGAGCAGTTGCGCGGCGGGCAGGCCGAGAAGGAGATTCCCTTCGCCAAGCCCGGTTCGTTGACGCGGGTCTACGCCGTGGCCTCTGGTAAGGGCGGTGTTGGCAAGTCGTCGGTGACGGTGAACCTGGCGGCGTCACTGGCGGCACAGGGCTTCTCGGTGGGAGTCGTCGACGCCGACATCTACGGGTTCTCGGTGCCCCGCATGCTCGGCGTTGAGCACAAGCCAACCCAGGTCGACGACATGATCCTGCCGCCGGTGAGCCACGACGTAAAGGTCATCTCGATCGGCATGTTCGTGCCGGGCAATCAGCCCGTCGTCTGGCGTGGACCGATGTTGCACCGCGCATTGCAGCAGTTCCTGGCCGACGTCTTCTGGGGCGATCTGGACATCCTGCTGCTGGACCTGCCGCCCGGCACCGGTGACATCGCGATCTCGGTTGCGCAATTGATCCCCGGAGCGGAGATCCTTGTCATCACCACGCCTCAGCAGGCCGCCGCGGAGGTCGCCGAACGCGCTGGCGCGATCGCGCTGCAGACCAAGCAGCGCATCGCCGGTGTCGTGGAAAATATGTCGTGGCTTGAACTCCCCGACGGGACGCGACAAGAGATCTTCGGTCGTGGCGGCGGTCAGGTCGTCGCAGATTCACTGACCCGCAGTGTCGGGGCCAATGTGCCGTTGCTGGGACAGATCCCGCTCGATACCCGCCTACGCGAGTGCGCTGATCGCGGTACACCCGTGGTCCTGGAGGACCCGACGAGCGCTGCGGCCGCTGCCCTCAACGGGATTGCGCGCTCACTGGGTACGCGCTCCCGCGGCTTGGCCGGACGATCGCTCGGGTTGACGCCCGCCGGACGCTAAGACCACTCAGCGGTCGGTCAGGTCGCCTCGACGTCCCACGGGGTCGCGCGATCGGGGTCGAAGCGAACCCCGTAGGTCGGACGCAGGTCCGGTTCGTGGGAGTCGTCATTCTCATGGAGTAGCGGCTCGACATCGGGCTCGATCGGTTCGACGGGATCGACGTCGGGCACCTCGGGTGGCGACTGTTGGCCCGGCTCGTCGAACAGTGCCTGACGCACAATCGCCCGCGGGTCATACTGCCGCGGGTCGTACTGGCGCCAATCAATGTCCTTGAAGTCGGGTCCCATCTGCTCTTCGAGCTGGGATTTGGCTCCCTCGGCCATACCGCGCGCTTGCCGAATCCAGTCGCGCAACTTGGCGATGTACTCGGGCAACTTGTCCGGCCCGATCAGAACCATCGCGAGCACGAGCAGGATCATGAACTCGGCGGTGTTCACACCGAAGATCTGCACCCAGGCCGTCCTCTCAGGTCATTCCGTCGCGCCGGTCAGCACGACATCGACAGTACGTTCTTTGTCCCCGGACCGTACCAACATGGAGACCGAGTCCCCGACCGCCTTCGAACGAATGGACACGATCAGCATGTCCGGGCTGGTGATCTTGCGGTCGCCGATGCGCAAGATGATGTCACCATTCTTGATGCCCGCCTTGTCCGCAGGCCCGCCCTCCGTCACGCCGGGATCGTCACCGACTTTTGCGCCTTCGCCGGTGTAGTTCAGGTCGAGCTGTGCGCCCAACTCCGGCCGGGAGACCTTGCCGGTGTTGATGAGCTGTTCGGAGGCGCGCTTGGCGGTGGTCGCGGGGATCGCAAAGCCCAGCCCGATATTGCCCTGGGACCCACTGGTTGAACCAGGAGTCCGTGCAATCGCGGTGTTGATGCCCATGACGCGCCCTTCCTCGTCGAGGAGCGGGCCACCGGAATTTCCCGGATTGATGGCGGCATCGGTTTGGATCGCGTTGATGTACGACGCCTGATCCTGGCTCTGCCCGGCCACGACCGGGCGGTCGAGTGCCGAGACGATCCCTGAGGTCACCGTGCTTTCCAAGCCCAGCGGCGCGCCGACTGCCACGACCGGGTCGCCCACCCGCACCTTGCTGGACTCGGCAAACGACAACGGCTTCAGACCCGTCTTGTCCACCTTGACCACGGCCAGGTCATAGGACGCATCCTGACCGATGATCTTGGCCGGCGCCTCACCGCCGTCCGCGAACACGGCGCGAATCGTCCCGCCTTTTGCGGCGGCAGCAACGTGATTGTTGGTCAGGATGTAGCCATCGGCTCGGATGACGAAACCCGAACCGCCTCCGGTGCGCTCGCCGTCACCCACCTTGAGGGTTACGACTCCGGGAAGGACCGACGCGGCCACCTTGCCCACGTCGATGGTGTCGGACACCGTGTCCGCCGAGCGCTCGCCACGATCGGCTAAGCGCGCGCCGCCGAACCCGCCCACAAGGCCCGCGAGAAGTCCGACGATCAAGGCGCCCACGACCAGCCAGCGGCCGCCGCCCCGAGGCTTCGGCGCGGGACTGACCGGCGCCCCAGGACCTACCGGTCCAGCACCACCTGGCCCGTGGCTGGGACTCGGCATGCCGGGACGGGGCGCGGGAGCAGGCGGCGCTGCAGGCGCAGGACGCCGAGGCGTCCGCCACCGGGGAGCGTGTGGAGCCTGCTGCTCTACCGGGGCCACCTGGGATTGCCGGTCGGTACGTTCCACGTTGAGCGGTGCAGTGAACTGATCCTCATCGCTCATGGTGCTGATTCTGCCTGGTCACGGGTCGCCGGGCGGCGTCAGGGACGCTTGATGGCGGCACCCGCTGAGGGGATCGGGACCGAGGCACGTGGCTGCGCGAACGAGGCGGACGCATCCAGGTCTGCTCGGCTCACCGCCGAAGTACCGACACCGCCAGAGGACACCACCGGACGAATCTGCACCTGGGCGGGCGCAACCCGGGGGTTCTGGCCTGGGCGGACCGGCGAGGACGACACGACAAGAGCGACACCGGCACACCCCACGACAGCCACCAGGGCGGCGGTGACCGAGGTCCGCGCCGAGTGATGCTGAGGTGGTGCGCCCTGGGTGACCAATGGCGGGCCCGCTGGCGGTCGCGGAATCGGCTCGTGGTCGGCAAGGCCGATGAGCCCATCGACCAAACTCTGGTGACGGACCGGATCCGGGTGGTGGCCACGCAACTGGTTGATCAGTCGCCGTTCTTGCTCCACCTCATGACGGCATAGGGCACACACCAGGAGGTGCTGATCGGCGCGGTGCGCGACGGGCGGATCCAACAGGTCATCGACGTAGTCGTGGACGAGGTCGCCGAGATGACCACCGGATTCCCGGTGGTCACGCAGGTACCGCGGCCCGACCGTCATGACGTGCCCGCCACCACCTGTCCGGTGGCGGCTTGGGCTGACATGGCCGGGAGGTTGGTTCGCCCAGCGCGGATGGCTGGGTCCCGATGCGCCAAGTCTGCGCGCAACTGCGCGCGGCCACGGTGGATGCGGGAGCGTACGGTGCCGAGCTTGATGCCCAGCGTGGCGGCAACCTCGTCGTAGGACAAGCCCTCGATGTCGCACAGCACCACTGCTGCCCGGAAGTCGGGCGAGAGTCCGTCGAGTGCGCGCTGCACGTCGTCGTCGAATTGCGCATCGGTGTAGGCCTGCTCGGGGCCGATCTCACGGCTGGGGAGACGCGCGGCAGCATCGTCGGCGAGCGCATCGAAACGGATGCGCTGCTTGCGGCGCATCTTGTCCAGGAAGACGTTGGTGGTGATGCGGTGCAGCCAGCCCTCGAACGTTCCCGGGCGGTAGGAGTGCAGTGACCGGAAGACCCGCACGAACACATCGTGGGTGAGGTCCTCCGCGTCGTGAACGTTTCCCGTCAGGCGGTACGCGAGGCGGTAGACGCGCGCTGAGTGCGTCGTCACGATCTCTTCCCACGTGGGCGGTTCCCACCCAGGTGGTGCCTCATCAGGGACTTCGGTGCGGGGTCGTCCGCGAAGGGGCTCGTTCATCAGGGATCCTCTCTCCCGCGACGCCCCCGCGTCGCGCTGGATCCCATCGTGGTGGAGCAACCTGGGTGTGTGCTGTGTCTTGGCTGTCTGCCCACCCAGCATCCGGACTGCCGACATCGCGCCGCGCGCGGATAGAGTCGGAGTCATGAGCACCATGAGACCCACAACGTGGGCCTACGCAGCAGAGTTCCCGATCGAACCGGAGCCCATCGAGGCCGCGCGCCTGCGTGGCGAAGAACTTGGCTGCACACCCGTCGATGCGGCCGTCGGGGCTACCCTCAGCGTTCTGGCTGCCGCGGCCGCGGCGCGCGCTGTGGTCGAAATCGGATCGGGCGCCGGCTCGTCGGGCCTCTGGCTGCTGCGCGGTATGCCCCGCGACGGGATCCTCACCACCATCGACATCAACGCCGAGCACCAGCGCGCGGCCAAGCAGGCATACACCGCGGCTGGCGTGCCCTCACAACGAGTCCGCGCGATTATTGGCTCGGCACTGGCCGTGCTGCCGCGGCTCGCTGACGGCGCCTACGACCTGGTTCTGGTCGATGGCCACAAACCGGAGTACCCCACCTACGTCGAAGAGGCGATTCGGCTGCTGCGCCCGGGAGGCGTCCTGGTCTGCGACAACATGCTGTGGCATGACAAGGTGGCCGATCCGGCCGTACGCGACGACACCACAGTGCTCTTGCGGGATCTCGGCAAACAACTGCGTGCCGACGACACCCTCATCACCACTCTCCTGCCCATCGGCGACGGGCTGCTCACGGCGGTCAAGCGCTGAGCACTCTTAGTGACGCCTCGCGCAGCGGGCATGCGAAAAGGCGGTACTACCAGACCTGGTAGCGCCGCCTTTGTCGCAATGCGGTGAAGGCTAGGACTAGCCGATGCAACCCTGAATCGCGTCCTCGAGCGCCTTCGCCTCTTCGGCGTTCATCTCGACGACCAGTCGGCCGCCACCCTCAAGCGGCATTCGGAGAAGGATGCTGCGCCCCTCCTTAGTCACCTCGAGCGGTCCGTCACCGGTTCTCGGCTTCATCGCCGCCATGGGATCTCCCTTTCGTTACGCGCGACCTTCTTGAGCGCCGAAGTCACACCATCGTCAAGGTGGCCAGCCGCGAGCGCTCTGCTGTTGTGGCCATTATCTCCCGATACCTCGCCCATTCGGAAATCCCCTCCCCACGAACTACGGCAGACTGTGGACATGCACGCCCGCGCTGCCGTCTTCGACCTCTACGGAGACCACCTCTTTCGGCGCGATTACTGGGCGCCGATCGCCTCCACCGTTCGCCTGCTGGACTCAGTGGACGTACGCCCCGAAGCGGTACGAACCTCGGTTTCCCGGCTCGTACGCGAAGGGTGGTTGGAGCCGGTCGAACGGCACGGGATGCGCGGCTATGTGGCCAGCGCGCGGGCTCGCCGCCGCCTCGACGAGGCTCGGGATCGGATTTACCGCGCGAAGACGCCCACGTGGCAGGGCAGTTGGGACGTCCTGGTCTTTCCCGAACGCATCACTGACCGCAGTCGACGGGCGCGACTGACCGACTCACTCGGCTTCCTCGGCTACGCCCGACTCGCGGCGGATACCTGGATCGCGCCACGTCGATCGGCCGAACTCGCAGAGGCAGTGGCCGGCCTGACCGTTCGCAGTTTCACCGCCACCTATGAGGATGACGGTCGCGAGCTTGCCGCCGCGCTCTGGGATCTGGAGGGCCTCGCACATTCCTACCGCGAGTTCATCGCCTGGGCTCACCGTTTGGCAGCCGAGCCTGCTGGTTTGTCTGATCGGGCCGCCTACGCCGTACGCACTGAACTGGTCCACGAGTGGCGCAAGTTCCTCTTCCGCGACCCTGGGCTGCCCGACGTAGTCCTTCCGGCTGCTTGGCCTGGACGCGACGCCGCCACCTGCTTTGATCAACTCAGCAACGAACTACTTCCGCGAAGTCGTGCCTTCGTGGATGAATGTCTAGCCGACCCGCACGCTGCGCGGCCCTCGATAGAGGCGAACTCGTCTCACCCTCAAGGAGTGTCATGACCGACCTGACCGACCCCACCTCTGCCGTTGTACTCAGTCGCGACGGTGGTGTGGCCACCATTCGCTTCAACCGGCCCGACGCCATGAACAGCGTCAACCTAGCCACCAAGGAGGCTCTGCTCGCTGCCCTTCGTGAGGTGGCCGAGGACTCCTCCGTACGCGCCGTCGTCCTCACCGGATCCGGTCGCGCCTTCTGTGTCGGGCAGGACCTGCGCGAGCACGTGGCCGGCCTGAAGTCGGGTGAGAAGCTCGACAGCACGGTGGCGGATCACTACAACCCGGCGGTGACGCTGATCGCGACCATGAACAAGCCGGTCATCGCCGCACTGAACGGTGTCGCGGCCGGGGCCGGTTCGTCGCTGGCCTTCGCCGCCGACTTCCGCATCCTGGTCGACTCCGCGGGCTTCAACCTGGCCTTCGCCGGCATCGCGCTGTCCTGCGACACCGGCGCCTCCTGGACGCTTCCGCGCCTGGTCGGCGTGGCCAAGGCAAAGGAACTGTTGATGTTCGGTGGAACGATCTCTGCTCAAGAAGCGCTCGACTACGGCCTGGCGACCAAGATTGTCCCCGCCGACGAATTCGACTCGGCCGTCAGCGAGTTCGCACTAAAGCTTGCGTCTGGGCCGACCCTGGCCTACGGCTCCATCCGTCGCGCGGTCACCTTTTCGGTCGGCAACGATCTCGCCGACTCCCTCGCGCATGAAGCCGAACTGATGGCGTTGACGGGTGCATCGGCCGATCATCGCGCTGCCGTGGAGGCCTTTCTGGCCAAGGAGAAGCCAAGCTTCGAAGGCCGTTGATCGCGGCGCTGATCACAGCGCCATCAGGTCGCGATTGCGCATAATGCGCAGCGCTGCGAGGACCAAACCTGCGCCATAGACAGCGAACGGCACCCAGATCTGGGTGGTCGATGCAAGGGCGCCGAACCCCGCGAGAGCCAGCGGCATCAGGCAGTCATCACCCAGGCGCAAAATCGAGGACATCCGGCCAAGGTAGGCGCCGTCGACCGTGGCAGCGAATACGGCGCTGATCAGAGCTGAGGCCACGCCTGCCGTGATGCCAATGACGAACGCTGCCGCTCCGACGGTCCATACCGGCCCGACACCGAGCGCCGCGATCCCAACGCCCTGCACGATCAGTGCGCCGAAACCCACGGCGGCAGGTCGCGGTGGACGCCACCGGATGACGGCGATCGCGCCGACGGCAGCTCCCAGTCCACCCATAGCGGTCAGCAACCCAACCGAGGAAGCACCCCACCCAGCTTCCTTGGCGCGCAACGCTATTCCTATTCCGCTGGCCGGCGTGACGGCAAGGTTGACCCCGGAGAGCGCGATGACCAGCGAGCGCGTGGTCGGCGCTTGTTTGAGGTGACGGAAGCCGCCCCGCACTGCTCGCCACGGCGATTCGGGTTCGGCCCGTGGGAGCGCGAATCGCGGCACCAGCCAGAACGTGGCGACGAGGAAAATCAGCACAAAGGTGACCGCGTTGAGCGATGCACTGCCGCCAAGCCCGGCGTACGCCACCAGCGCACCACCTGAGGCTGCGCCGAGCGTCGACCCGAGTCGCCCGCCGGTCTGCATACTCGCCATATAGGCGGGCAGGTCTTCGGTTCGGACCAGTTGCCGGGCGAGGGTGCTCGACGCCGGGTCAAAGATCGCGTCGCACAAGCCGAAAGACACCGCGGCCGCGACCAACAGGGGCACTGTCGGCTCCCCGCTAAGCATCCAGCCCACCACACCGAGAAGGATGATGACGCGAATAAGACTGGTGCTGAGGATGATTCGGCGTGTGTCGAGGCGATCGGCAAGTACTCCGCCATACAACAGGACCGCGGCGCGCGGAATCGTGCCTGCGGCCACGATGAGGCCAGCGACTGCCGGTGTTGCAATCTGAATGACGGTCCATGCGATAGCGATCGTCCAGGCTGCGTCGCCGGCGTCGGACAGCGCCCGCCCACCAATCCATAAGTGCGCCAAACGATCCCGTCGGAGAGGCGGTGGCTCACGGAGCACGACGAGCTCCGCACTAGCGGTCATGTCAGATTTCCGTCGGAAAGCCGTGCGCGAAGGTGAAGATCGGGCGACGTTCTTGGCCGTCGGAACGGTCGATGGCTTGCCGCCACTCCCGGGTTGTCTCCGCAAGTCGGCCCGATAGGTCACTAAGTTCTTCAGGTGTGGCCCACGCGAGACTGTCATTGCTGAAGGCGGCGCCAGCCCAGGCAGGTGAGGCGCTGTCGCGCCGATCCAGCCACTGCTTCAGCCTGGTGAATTGATGGGTGAGGTTGGCGCGTACGGCGTCCCGCGCCTGCATCCGCTGCGCAGGCGAGGAGAAGTCATCCGGTGACCAGGCGAATTTCGTACGCGTGAGCCGCCACCAACTTGTCCGCCCGTCGGACCCCGGGTCGGCAACCTGCTCCACCACGCCTGCCTTGCGCAGCATGCGGAGATGGTGGCTGACACTGCCAACCTGCAGATCGAGCGCAGCAGCAATCGTTCCAACCTGCGCGGTCTCGTGCAGTACCAGGTGGTCGACGAGTCGACGCCGAGTCGGGTGATGGATCGCCACCACGACGTTGATGTTCTCCATGCTCACCACGCTAGGACCAGCCGAAGTGACGTACAAGAGTTCTTGTATATCCCGGATTACCAGACTAAATGGGGTTATCTGACGGTGGGGCGAGTCGCAATAACTCCCAGACCCACCACACTTGCCAAGCCAGCCCGAGCAGCACCAGAACGCTGGCGCGCAGCCCGACGAACCTCATACGAGAACGCGGATCTGAGGCCAGCCAGCCGCCACCAATGAGCACGACGGCCAGCGGGAAAATGAAGAGCAGATAGCGATACAGCGAGGTCCAGACGTCCAGCACTGCCGCCAGGTAAAGCAGGTATCCAAGGGTCCAGACTCTCAGCTCAGGACCCAGCGCGGCAGCCCACGGACCCGCCATCGCCGCGATGATCAGCACCGTTGCGAGGACCAGGACCAGTGGCCCGGCGACGTCGCCGAGGGCATATCGCGCGTTGTCGAACCACGGCGCAAACGGAACGATCTCGCCCGAAGCTCGCCAGGTTGCCATCGTGTCGGTGTAGGCGCTGCTCTCCCCGGTCCGCCATCCCACGTAGGTCGGCCACATCAAACCGGACAGACCACACGCGATCAGCGAGCTGGCCATTCCCGCATAAGTGGACCGATCGATCGGTCGGTCGGCGCGGGAGCGCCACCGCCAGATCACCGCGACCAGCGCGACCAGGCCGAGCGGTAGGGCGACCGGGCGCGCGATTCCCGTGAGCAGCGCAAGCGCCGTGGCCAGCCACCATTTCTCCCGGGTCAGCGCCAGGAGAAAGGCACACAGCAGCAACATTGCCAAGGACTCGGTGTAGGCCAACTGCAGCGTCGGCGAAGGTGGCGAGGCGGCATAGACGGCGACCGCGCAGAAGGCCACGAACGGGCCCACCTTGTCGCGCAGAAGCACCGCCATCACCAGAGCGGCGCCGGCCCCAAGCGCCAGCGCGAGGAGCGGTGCAGCCACGGGGAAAGACAGTCCCGTGATGGCCATGACGGCTCGCACCAGCATCGGATAGAGCGGATAGAACGCCCACTGGTTCTGCTGGAGGTCGCCCGCCGCGTTCCGAGGCAGCTCGCTCGGGTATCCCTCCTCGACGATCCTGAAATACCAGTCGCCGTCCCAGATCCGGGTCATGTCGAAGTAGCCGACTCCGTCCTCGCCAGCCCCGCGCGGAACACCTGCCGGGTCTTGCGAGTCGGCGACGATGCTGATGACCACGAACGAGAAAAACCGCAACAGCAGGTATGCCGACAGCACCGCCGGGAGGAACCACCGACGAATCACTTCGACTCCCCTACCCAGCACCCTTCCAGGTGGTCGTCGACCAGGCCGCATGCCTGCATCGCGGCGTACATCGTGGTGGGTCCGACGTGCTTAAACCCGGCCTGCTTCAGTCGCTTCGCTAGCGCCTTGGAGATGTCGGTCTGTGCAGGTACCTCGCCCATCCCGGCCGGTCGCGACCGCGACGGAGGTTGGAAGCTCCAGAAAATCTCATCAAGGCCACCCTGGGCGCGCAGGTCGAGGACCGCCCGGGCGTTGGCGATCGTCGCGTCGACCTTGCGGGCGTTGCGCACGATTCCGGCATCGGCCATGAGCCGCTCCACGTCTGCCTGGCCGAACTCCGCCACCCGCTCAGGATCAAAGTCGGCAAAGGCCGCTCGGAACGCTGGCCGCTTGCGCAGAATGGTGATCCACGACAGCCCAGACTGGAAGGCTTCCAGGCTGATGCGTTCGTACAGCGCCTGCTCACCATGCACCGCGCGGCCCCACTCCGTGTCGTGGTAGGCGATGTAATCGGGGGTACCGAGCGACCACGAGCACCTCAGTCGTCCATCGGGTCCGGGCTGCGGCCCGTCGCTCATGAGGTCTCGCCTTCGGCATCACGGGTCAAGCCAGTGGCGAGCCGAGCGATCATGGCGTGGGTCATCGCCCGAGATGCCGCGCCTTCGATGCGGCCGAGTCCGGGCACTCGTGCCACGGGACTCACGATCTCCTCGCGCCACACCACCTCGCTACGGCCGGGGGCGATGGCCTTGACCGTGATCTCCGCCCACCCGGTGAGGGCACTACCGCGCTTCTCCAGTCGCACGCGCCCGGCGCCACTCACCGGCGGCTCCCACTGCGTGACTTCCATCAGGTCGCGCAGTCGAATCGGGCCCAGCGCGGTCACGGCGAGGAACTGCTGCCCGACCCCCGCAGCGCCCTGCACGGTGACGTCGGTCAACCACACGTGATCTCCATGCCGTGTCCAGTCGGTGACGACATCCCACACCTCCTGAACCTCGCCAACCACCTCACGGCGTACCTGCGCAACGCTCACTCGGATTCGTCCTCATCGTCAGCACGCGGTGCCAGGAGCGCATCGGGCCAGTCCTGGCCGCGCAGCCGCGCAATCTCGCGATCACGCTCAGCAAGTTCGTCTCGCAAGCGATCAATGACGTGATCTACCTGGGTCATGCGATATCCGCGCATCGTCTGGTCGAACCGCAGGCTTTCCAGCGCGTCATCACTGATCGGCCCAGCCGGAAGTCCCTCATAGGGGGTGGTGGCTGTCGGGTCGTCCATGGGGGTCGCCGGGATGCGACCGATGGCGACCGCGACCGCCAGACCGACCACGACCACCAAGAGCGCGAGAACGAATGCCACGTCACGACCATAAGCGACACGTATGTCAGCCCCGGCACGCGCCAGGTCTCTGGGCTCCCGTCACGCATCACTCGTATCGAATCGCCCGCGCTACCTGCTCCGTATGCTCATCTCCATCATCCGGCTCGAAGGAGAATCGTCATGGCTGCAGACGGACCCGTGGACATGGTCACCCAGGGCAATACCCAGCGTGAAATCTGCAACGCCCTGTTCCGCGGTTTGTCCGCATCGACCTGGTTGGAGGCCAAGGTCTATTTCGCCCAGGCAGGTGACCGCGTCACAGGCACGATGGTCGTGATCGACGACCGGGGCCACCAGGAGTCCCGCCCGGTTCCAGGGGAGCTCTTTCCCTTGCTCCTTCGGCTTCGGGATGAGATGTGGAACCCCCAGACGCTGCCCTGGTATCACGTCATGGTCACCATGTCCCCGGACGGCCAGGCACGCTTCTTCTTCAACTACGAGCGACGGTTTGACCTCAACCGGCCGCGCCTCGACTACCACGCGGTGACCGACAACCCCGACCCCACCGATGCGGACCTGATCGCCGACTTGGCGCTCTTCCCGCGAAGCCCCGAGCACATCCCGTCGTGGTATCCACGACCGGAAGACCTGCCGACGCCACCAGTGGACGCTCCGGCACAAGAAGAGCCGGCGCAGGAGCCCGCACCCAAGAAACGTGGGCTCGGACGGTTCTTCGGGCGGTCTTAGTCCTGGTCCACCCGCGGAGCTGGTGCGGACACGCTGGTGACCCGGCGCACCGCCTCGGCCGGATCGTCCACGACCTGCAACATGTCCAGGTCGCGCTCGCCGATCATGCCTTCCGCGAGCAGGCTCGAACGCACCCACTCCAGCATCGGCTCCCAGAATGCGCGCCCGACCAGCACGATCGGGAAGGCCGTGACCTTGCGGGTTTGGACGAGGGTGACCGCCTCGAATAGTTCATCGAGGGTGCCGAAACCGCCTGGCAGTACCAGGAATCCCTCGGCGTACTTCACGAACATCGTCTTGCGGGCGAAGAAGTAACGGAAGTTGACCCCGATGTCGACGTACTCGTTCACGCCAGTCTCGAACGGCAACTCGATGCCCAGACCGACACTGACCCCACCCGCCTCGCGGGCACCCTTGTTCGCCGCCTCCATCGCGCCGGGGCCACCGCCGGTGATGACGGCATACCCGGCTTCGGTCAGGAGCCGACCGACCTCGACGCCGAGTTCATAGAACGGCGTGCCGGTCTTGGTACGCGCCGATCCGAACACACTGATCGCCGGCCCAAGCTCGGCGAGCGTGCCGAATCCCTCAACGAACTCGCTCTGGATGCGCAGCACCCGCCACGGGTCGGTATGCACCCAGTCCGCACCATCGGAGCGGTCGAGTAGTCGTTGATCGGTGGTCGTCTGAGGAACGTGCTTTCCCCTCAACGTCGTGGCGCCCTTGTAGTACTCGTGCGGCGTCTGTTGATCAGTCATGGCCTAACCCTCCAGCCAGCGGCGCAGCGCCGCTTCGGCATCAATGATCTGCTGCTCCGGGCAACGTTCGTCGTCGGTATGCGCAAGGTTGGGGTCGCCCGGACCAAAGTTGACCGCCGGTACGCCTAGCGTGCTGAACCGCGCCACGTCGGTCCATCCCTGCTTCGCGGTCACGGGCAGCCCCAGCGCGTCGACGAAGGCCCGTGCCGCAGGCCGGTCCAGACCCGGCCGGGCGCCATCGGCCAGGTCGTTTACCGAGACGTCGTAACTGTCAAAGAAGGTCCGGACGTAGGCGAGCGCCTCCTCGCCGGACTTGGTTGGTGCAAACCGGTAATTGACTGTCACCGTGCACGCATCGGGAATCACATTGCGGGCGACACCACCCGAGATCAGCACCGCATTGAGCGCCTCGTGGTAGTCGAGTCCGTCGACCGTGACGGTCTGTGGTTCGTAGGCACGCAATCGCTCCAAGATGTCGGACGCATCGTGAATCGCGTTGTGCCCGTTCCACGGTCGCGCCGAGTGCGCTGCGGTGCCTTTCGTTTTGACGTGCACACTCAAGGTGCCTTTGCAGCCGCCTTCGATGCCACCGTCGGTCGGCTCAAGCAGCACCGCGAAGTCTGCGCGCAACCACTCGGCGTGCTCAACCGCTAGCCGCTTCAACCCGTTGTATTCATCCTCGACTTCCTCCGCCTCATAGAAGACGTAGGTCACGTCTCGAGTCGGCTCGGCCAGGTCGGCTGCGAGCTTGAGTTGCACGGCGACCCCGCCCTTCATGTCGGTGGTGCCGCGCCCGTAAAGCAGCCCGTCGACGCGACGCACGGGCAGGTTCGGCGGGTCGGTCAGCGGCACCGTGTCGAGATGTCCGGCCAGGACGACCCGCTCGTCGCGCCCGAGGTTGGTTCGCGCCATCACCGAGTTGCCGTCGCGCAGCACCTCCAGGTGTGGGTAGGCGCGCAGCGCGGTCTCGACGGCGTCGGCGAGATCCTGCTCTTGGTGACTCACAGAGTGGATGTCGCACACCGCGGCGGTCAGCGTGACGACATCGGTGGACAGGTCGAGTTCGGGCATACCGCCATCTTCGCGCACGCCTAGCGGACCGGGCACGCCGGTCGCAGCGTCGACGCCCGTACCCTTGTCGCCATGACCGACGAGCGCAAAGCATGGGGCTTCGGCCTGGCCACTGAGACCACCTCCGGCGACGTCCTCGACACCTGGTTCCCACAGCCACAACTCGGTGCAGCACCCGCGGACCAGGACGGGCCATACGCTGCCCCGGCGGCACTGGGAGCCCTTGCGGAAGAGGACCCTCGGCGCGGTGTCCGTACCCGCGTCGTACGGGCCGACATCGACCTCGATGAGGCACCGCAAGACGTTCCGGACGCTTACCTGCGCCTGCATCTCCTGTCGCACTGCCTGGTCGAGCCCAACACGATCAACCTCGACGGGCTCTTCGGCGTGCTGAACAACGTGGTGTGGACCAGTGCGGGTCCCTGCCCGGTCGAAGGCTTCGAGGCGATCCGCCTGGAATTGCGCCAGACGGGCCCGGTGCAGGTGTTCGGCGTGGACAAGTTCCCCCGCATGACCGACTACGTCATTCCTGCTGGCGTCCGCATCGCCGACGCCGACCGCGTCCGCCTCGGCGCTCACCTCGCCGCTGGCACCACCGTGATGCATGAAGGCTTTTGCAACTTCAACGCGGGCACTTTGGGCGCTTCCATGGTCGAAGGCCGCATCGTGCAGGGCGTCGTCGTGGGTGACGGCTCCGACATCGGCGGGGGCGCCTCCATCATGGGGACCCTGTCCGGCGGCGGCACCGAGCGGGTATCCATCGGCCAGCGCTGCCTGATCGGGGCCCAGGCCGGTATCGGGATCGCGCTCGGCGACGATTGCGTTGTCGAGGCTGGGCTCTACGTCACCGCAGGCACCAAGGTCACCCTTGAAGATGGAACCGTCGTCAAGGCCAAAGAGTTGTCTGGGCGTGACGGGTTGCTCTTCATCCGCAACTCGACCACCGGCGTCGTGGAGTGCCGGGGCCGCTCGGGCCACGGCATTCAGCTCAACGACGACTTGCACGCCAACTGACCCAGCCCGACCTACGACAACACCCCAGGAGCCCATGTGCCGCGGTGGCGCCGTGACGAATTCGACGACATCAACCCGTCGGGCGATGAGTCGTACGCCGATCAGTTCCAGGAGTGGGACCAGGGCGACTTCGCATGGGAAGAGCACCGAAGGCGTGGAACCGGTCGACGCCTTCTGGGCTGCCTGCTGCCCGTTGTCGTGGTGGCAGGCGTCGGGTTCGGCGGGTGGAAGGCGTACGAATACCTCGGAAACTACTTCGGCGGCGAGACCTGCCTGCTCCGCGGAGACGCCGGTGAAGAAAAGCTCGACCCTGAGCAGGCAGCCAACGCCTCCACCATCAGTACGGTCGCGACGCAGCGCATGAACCTGCCGCCCAAGGCCGCCCATCTGGGCCTGTCGACGGCTATCCAAGAATCCAAACTGCGCAACCTCACCGGCGGCGACCGTGACTCCATCGGCCTGTTCCAGCAACGCCCCAGCCAAGGATGGGGCACCGCCGAACAGATCAACGACCCGGTCTACTCAGCGTCCGCTTTCTACGATGTGCTGATTGAGGTCGATTCCTGGCAAACCCGCCCCTTGACCGAGGTTGCCCAGGAAGTGCAGCGCAGCGGGCATCCTGACGCGTACGCCGACCATGACACCGAAGGCGACATCATGAGCGACGCGCTCACGGGTGCCACGACCGAGGGAGTGGGCTGCCGCTTGGACCCCGCCGCGGATGGCGATCCGGCGCAGGTCGCCACCACGTTGCGCGAACAGACGGGCCACCGCGGGCAGACGAGCGCCTCGGGTGTCACCGTCACCCTTGACGATGCGCGCTCGGCTCGGACCATTGCCGCGTGGGGAGTCACCCATGCGGCCTTTGAAGACATCACCACCGTCACGCTCGGCGATCGCGAGTGGAAGCGGCAACGCGGCCGCGACGGGTGGAGTTGGCACGCTGCATCAGACCCCACCGGCTCTGACCGAGTCGTGCGAATCACCGTCAAATAATCGATTGGGCCGAATAGCCCACGACATCGCTACGTGTGAGTAACCTCACAACTCCTGGCCCGACCTCTCTAGGAGTGACTGTGACTCGCACCGTTCGACCGACTCGACGCCGCCTCACCCTTGCCGCGGCGGCAGCCACGCTCGCCGCGGGATCGCTCGCCGTCTCGAGTGCCGCGCCCGCCCAGGCGGCCGAGATCCGCGAAGGCAATCTGGCGACCGCCGTCTACAAATACACCTTTGCACCGAACAGCACCGCCGGCGCCAACGACTGGAACTGCAAACCGTCCGCCGAGAATCCCAACCCCGTCGTGATGCTCCCCGGGACGTTCTTCAACCACGGCGCTAACTTCATCAAGATCGGCCCACGCCTGAAAAACAACGGGTTCTGCACCTTCGCCCTGAACTACGGACAGACCGCCGCCTCGTTTGGCCGAGTCGGTGGCCTCGGCTCGATCAAGGACTCCGCCCAGCAGTTGGATGAGTTTGTCACCAAGGTGCTCAAATCCACTGGCGCAAAAAAGGTCGACATTCTTGGCCACTCCCAGGGTGGCAACGTTCCCATCTGGTGGATCAAGAAGATGGGCGGTGCGTCCAAGACCGGGAACTATGTCGGCTGGGCACCCAGCAGCCGTGGCACCGACCTCAACGGCCTCATCACCCTGGCCAACGGGTTGGGAGCCATGGGATTCATTACCGGCGTGTCCAACGTGGGCCAGTTCCCCGGGGTGACCGACCAGGCCAACACCAGCGCGTACACCAAGGAGTTGTTCCCCGACGGCTCCTCGGATGTGCCTAGCGGTCCGAAGTACACCGTCATCGCGACCGAGCAGGACAAGGTGGTGACGCCGTACACCCGCCAAACGTTGTCGGGGTCCGACGTCAACAACATCGTGCTCCAGGACAAGTGCCCGAAGGACCTCGCGGGTCACGTGGGCTTGTTCAATGACGAACCGACGATGCAGATGACGCTGAACGCGTTCAAGGGCGGACCAAAGAACTTCCAGCCTGAGTGCCGCAGCTACGGCGTCCCGCTCCTTTAGTCCATCGAGCATGCACAACGCCCGCTTCCTCTGCAGAGGAAGCGGGCGTTTGTGTGTGGGAGTCTGAGCCCCTAGGGGTCAGCGATCTGCCGGTGCGACGTAGTCGCGCAAGGTCTCGCCGATGTAGACCTGCCGCGGACGACCGATCTTGGTCGCCGGGTCCTCCATCATCTCGCGCCACTGGGCAATCCAGCCCGGCAGGCGCCCGATAGCGAACAACACGGTGAACATGTCGGTCGGGAAGCCCATCGCCTTGTAAATGATGCCGGTGTAGAAGTCGACGTTGGGGTACAACTTGCGCTCGACGAAGTATTCGTCGGCCAACGCGATCTCTTCCAACCGCATGGCGATCTCGAGCTGTGGGTCATCGACACCCATCTTCTCGAGCACCTCGTGCGCGGTCTCCTTGACGATGGTCGCGCGCGGGTCGTAGTTCTTGTAGACCCGGTGCCCGAAGCCCATGAGGCGTACGCCAGCTTCCTTGTTCTTGACCTTGTTCATGAAGGTGTCGACGTCGTCGCCGCTGGCGTGGATCTCATCCAGCATCGCCAAAACTGCCGAGTTCGCGCCGCCGTGCAGCGGTCCGGACAGGGCGTGGATGCCCGCGCTGATCGAGGCGAACAGATTGGCGTGAGCCGAACCGACAAGGCGCACCGTCGAGGTCGAACAGTTCTGCTCGTGGTCAGCATGGAGGATGAACAACTGGTCCAGGGCCCGGTGAACGACCGGGTCGATTTCGTAGTCCTCCGTGGGGAACCCGAAGGTCATCCGCAGGAAGTTGCCCACCAGGTCAAGGCTGTTGTCCGGGTAGAGCGTCGGCTGGCCCTGGCTCTTCTTGAACGCATAGGCCGCGATCGTTGGCAGCTTGGCCAACAACCGAATGGTCGACTGCTCGATCTGGTCAGGGTCGTCGATCGCCAGTGAGTCTGGGTAGAAGGTCCCGAGCGCGGACACGGCCGCCGAGAGAACCGACATCGGGTGCGCGTCACGTGGGAAGGCCTCGAGGAGGACCTTGAGGTCCTCATCAAGCAGGGTGTGACGGTTGACCTTGGCCGTGAACGCGTCGAGCTGTTCATTGCTCGGCAGGTCGCCATAGATCAAGAGGTAGCAAACCTCTAGGAAGCTTGAGTCTTGAGCCAGCTGGTCGATCGGATACCCGCGGTAACGCAGGATCCCTGCGTCACCATCGATGTAGGTGATCTTCGACTGGCAGGACGCAGTGTTGGTGTAGCCGACATCGAGCGTGGTGTTGCCCGTGTCTTTCAGCAGCGACGAGATTTCGTAGCCGGAGTTGCCTTCGGTGGCTGGGTGAAGCGGAAGCTCAAGTGTCTTCCCGACAGCCTGGAAGGTCGCAGCGCCTTCGTTGCTCATGTGAAAGTCCATCCTCCTCTAACCCGGCGGCGGAGCCGGGAAGTCAGCGTGGATGACGTTACCTCAGGTCTAGGGCGCCGCTGACCGTGGTCCGGGTCTAGAACTTTCGCCATCTTTGACGTGGCGTCAACTAGGGGGTTGACCCACGTCCGGATCCTATGGCAGTCGCCTTGCGGCGGCAGCAATCCGCTCGTCGGAGGCGGTCAGGGCGATGCGTACGTGCTCGGCGCCGGTGCGGCCGTAGAAGTCCCCCGGGGCGGCCAGGATGCCGCACTTGGCCAGCCAGTCGACGGTTTCGCGACAGGGCTCGCCACGGGTCGCCCACAGGTATAGGCCCGCCTCGCTGTGATCAATCCGCCAGCCGGCGCTCTCCAGTGCGGGGCGCAGCACGGCGCGACGGGCCGCATAGCGTTCTTTCTGGACTGCCACATGCTCGTCATCGCTGACCGCGGCCTCAAGTGCGCGCTGGACCGGCCAGGGCGGGATCATTCCCGCGTGCTTGCGTACCTCGAGAAGTTGGCGCACCACTGAGGGATCGCCCGCGACAAAGGCCGCGCGATAGCCAGCCAGGTTTGATTGCTTGGAGGTGGAGTAGACCACCAGGACGCCCTCATGGGTCCCACCGGTCACCCGATCGTCCAACACGCTCGGCGTCGTCGGACCGTCTGCGTCAGCTCGCCAGTCCAGCTCGGCGTAACACTCATCGCTGACCACTAGCACCCCGCGCGCACGCGCCCAGTCCACGACCTTCTTGAGATGGTCCACACCGAGCACCTGGCCGGTCGGGTTGCTCGGGGTGTTGAGCCACAACACCTTTGGCGCGGGTCCGGGTCCGAGCTCGACCAAGCTCGTCATCGGGCGCGGCGAGGCGCCCGCGATCCGAGCGCCGACGTCATAGGTCGGGTATGCCACCGCCGGGAAGGCGACCTCGTCGCCCTTTCCGAGGCCCAGCAGGGTGGGCAGCCAGGCCACCAGTTCTTTGCTGCCGATGGTGGGCAGCACCCCGTCGGGGTCGATGCCGGTTGCACCACGGCGCCTGGCGAACCAGGCGGAGATCGCCTCCCGCAGCGATGGCGTACCCCATGTCTGGGGGTAGCCCGGAGCATTCGCCGCATCACGCAGCGCCTCCTGGAGGAGGTCGGGTGTCGGGTCGACGGGAGTGCCGACCGAAAGGTCGACGATGCCGTCCGGGTGCTGCGCGGCGACGGCTTTGGCCGCCGCGAGACTGTCCCAGGGGAAGTCGGGAAGGTCCATCACGCCGACGCCGGTCGAGCAGCCGCGACGAACGACCCCCACGCCGGTCGAGCAGCCGCGAGGAACGACCCCCACGCCGGTCGAGCAGCCGCGAGGAACGACCCCCACGCCGGTCGAGCAGCCGCGAGGAACGAGCGGCGTGTCGAGACCGAGACCACGGTCACTCGTCGTGCTCTTGCGGCGGCAGCGCCTCGATGATCGGGTGATCCTTCTCGATCACACCGAGCTTGGCTGCACCGCCAGGGCTTCCGAGGTCGTCGAAGAATTCGACGTTGGCCTTGTAGTAGTCGGCCCACTCCTCGGGAGTGTCATCCTCGTAATAGATCGCCTCAACCGGGCAGACCGGCTCGCAGGCACCGCAATCGACGCATTCGTCGGGGTGAATGTAGAGCGATCGCTTGCCCTCATAGATGCAGTCGACCGGGCATTCCTCGATGCACGCCTTGTCCTTCAGGTCGACGCACGGCTGAGCAATGACGTAAGTCACGAATCGGTCCTTCCTGGCAAGCGGGTGGGCACGCCGACGCTGGGCGCAACTCTTCTAGTATGCCGACTCATGAATGCGTCGCCGAGTGAGCCTCACCTGACTTCGGGCGACACCCGCCCACATAACCGGCAGTTAGGCGTGGGATCACGTGTGGTTTTGCGTTATCGCGATGCTGACGGGGCGCTGACCGACGCTCTCGGTGAGTTGCTTTCTTTCGACGACGAGGTGGCCGTCGTGCGTACCCGCCGCGGCGACGTTCGAGTCCCCCGCGACGCCATCGTCACCGGCAAGGAAGTCCCGCCGGCTGCGAAACGTCCTGGCCGACCCCATCGGGTAGTCGGCGCCGCCGACCTGCAAGAACTCATGGTCGGCGGGATGCCACCACTGGAGTCGCACTGGCAGGGACGCTGGCTACTTCGCGCGGCCAATGGCTACACCGGGCGCGCGAATAGCGTTCTGCCACTAGGAGATCCAGGGATGCCAGTGGCGGACGCCATCACTGCGATCGAACGCTGGTACGACAGCCGCGGGCTTCCCGGGTTGGTTCAGGTTTATGGGCCAACCGCCGCCGAAGCGCTGAATAGCGGTATCGGTCGGGACCTGGTGGCGGCCGAGTGGCGGGCAATGCCTGACGTCTTGGTGATGACGGCACCGACCGACGCCGTGGTGGCTGCAGCGGGTTCACCTGAGCACGATGTCGCGGTCACCGAGCGGGTAAGCGATCGCTGGATTGCGGGCGCCACCGCTCGCGAGCGGGACAATTCAGGCACGCTCACGCAGATTCTGGGACGAGTCCGCGACGGGAGATATGTGACGTTGGGCACAGACCGCATTCCGGACGCCGTGGGGCGCCTGGCGCTCGGACGAGGCTGGGCCGGGATTTTCGCCGTGCACGTGCAGCCGAGTCTGCGACGGCAGGGCCTGGCGCGACGTACGGTCGGCGTGCTCGCCCGCGCGGCGCAGGCGGCCGGAGCGCAGGCGACGTACCTGCAGGTGGAGGCCGGCAACACGGCCGCCGTGACGCTGTACGAGTCCCTGGGCTTTGAGACGCACCACGAATACGCCTACCTCCGCCACCCCTCGCAAGCATCGACTAGCGGCATATGACGAGTGTTTGGTGATCGACACCCGCCATATGCCGCCAGTCGACGGCGGGTCGCTCCTGAGCCGCGCATGGCCTGCTTAACTGACCCGTATGACCGCACCTGAGCCAACCATCCTGGCGACCTCGGGTGGCATCAGACCGGGCGGGCACACCTTCTTTGAGTTCAGCGCGCTCTCGACCTTCGCCGTTGAGTTGGCCGGAATCACCGGGCGAGCCCCGAGAGTCTGCTTTCTGGCCACGGCGCTAGGAGACAACGAAGCGGTGCTCGCGCGGTTGCATGATGCGGCACGGCTAGCGGGCTGGCAGTCCAGTCACGTACAGCTCTTTCCGATGCCCAACGTCCCCGACATCCGGGAGCACCTGCTCGCCCAGGACGTGGTCTGGGTGATGGGCGGCAGCGTCGCCGGGTTGCTCGCGATGTGGCGTGTGCACCGGGTCCACGAGGCGATGCGAGCGGCATGGGAGGCGGGCGTGGTCCTCACCGGCGTCTCGGCTGGCTCGATCTGCTGGCATATCGGCGGTACGACCGACTCGTTTGGCACGGATCTGCGGCCGGTCACAAATGGGCTGGCGCTCCTGCCCTACAGCAACGGCGTCCATTACGACTCGGAACCGCAACGCCGTCCGCTATTCCAGTCCCTTATCACCGACGGCGCCCTTCCGCCCGGGTATGCCACCGACGACGGAGTCGGATTGCTTTACCGCGGAACGGAATTGGCCGAAGCCGTCACCGAGGTCGACGGCAAGGGCGCCTACTGGGTCGAGCGCGGATCGGGGTGCGCCGCGGTGGAGGCGAGACTCGAGGTCCGTCGCCTCACCTGACTGAGTCGGCGTCGCGTGCTTGCCGCCGCAACCCTTCCAGGAGCAGGTCGAGGCCGGCCCGGAACTGCAGCGCATCGTCGTGATTCTCGAAGACGTCAACGATGGCGTGGAGGAACGGCCATTCGTCTGGGTCGAGGTCCCTCCATGCCGCCACCGCCCCAGCGAAGTACTCATCGCGCGCCACCGTTCCGTTGGTGACATCCTCGGGCGGCTGCTGACCCAGGTCAGCTGCGACGCCCACGACATACCCGATGACGGCGGAGGTCGCATGGAAACTCTCCAGCGGCGGCAACTTGAGACGGAGCACCTGTTGACCCACTCGTTCGTAGTAGCGCAGTGAGTTTGGCTGACTGCCCGTATTGCGCATGAAGTAGGAGCCCAACCACGGCCGGGAAACGACCGCGTCGTAGAGCACGATCGCAGTGCGACGCAGGTCGTCGATCGGGTCGGGGTTCATGAGCCCCTCAATTTCATCCAGCACCCCGTCCATGACGAAGTCGGCGGCCCGATCGAACAACTCGTCCTTGCTGTCGACGTACCAGTAGATGCTGGCGACACCACCACCGAGACGGTGCGCGAGCGCCCGGAAGGTCAGTGCTGAGTCCCCAGCTTCATCGAGCAGCCGAACCGCTTCGGTCATCACGGACTCCATGGAATGCGAGGCGCGCCGGCCAGATCGGCGCTTCTGCGGAGGAGTCATACGTCACATCCTGTCACGCATCAGTTGTGCGCCTTGCAGCACATCGAACATTGTTCTATAGTCTCGAACGTCGTTCGATAGTCGAACGTCGTTCGATAATTGGAGGTGCACATGAGCACCACGGCTAGCTCCGTCAGCACGGCTCCTGCGCGACGTACCTATTCATCGCTGCGCGCCGCCTGGATTCCCCTCACCGCCCTATGTCTCGCGTTCTTCGTAGAGATGGTGGACAACACGTTGTTGTCGATCGCCTTGCCGACGATTGGCCGAGATCTCGGCAGCAGCACAACCTCGCTGCAGTGGGTCAGTGGCGCGTACGCCTTGACCTTCGGCGGATTGATGCTGACCGCCGGCTCCCTTGCCGACAGATTCGGTCGCAGACGCGTGCTCCTGATAGGGCTCGCGGCATTTGGCACCATCAGTCTCGGTGCATGGTTTGTCGAGTCGACCGCCGAGCTGATTGTCCTACGTGCAGCGCTCGGCCTGTGCGCAGCGGCGATGGCGCCCATCACCAACTCGCTCATCTTTCGCCTCTTCGACGACGAAGAACTCGTGCGGAAGGCCTTCCCCGTGATGATGACGGTCGGCATGAGCGGCTTCATCCTCGGCCCCCTCATCGGCGGGTCAGCGCTCGCACACGTCGGATGGGAGTGGCTTCTCCTCGCGAACGCACCCATTGCGCTGATCGCGTGGATCGGCGTACGGGCCGGGGTGGCCAAGGACCACGCCGATGACCTGACCAATGACGTGCTGGACCTGCCAGGAGCCGCACTCAGCATGAGCGCGATTGGGCTCGGATGTTATGCGCTGACGAGCGGCGTGGAGCACGGCTGGCTATCGGTCGTCACGCTCGCGTGCGCGCTAGGCGCATTGGCCGCAGCGCTTGGATTCATCCGACGTGAACGCAGCACTGCCACTCCCATGCTCGACCTTCGCGTGTTTAGCCAAGGCACGGTGCGCGGAGCGGCGATCGCCCAACTGGGCACCGCGATCGCGATGGCCGCGGTCATGTTCTCGCTCATCCTGCATTTCCAGTACGCCTACGGCTGGAGCCCCATCAAGGCTGGCCTCGCTAACCTGCCGATGATCATCGCGATGCTGCTCTTCTCGCCGCTCACCGAAGCGCTCGTGAAGCGGTTCGGGCATCGGCTCGCGTGCCTCATCGGCGCCGGTGTCATGGCCGTTTCCATCGGGTGGCTCGCCGTCGCGGTCGAGCACGGCTACCTCGCAATTGCGATCGGAATTGTTGGCATGACGGCGGGCCTGCGCACGGTCTTCATGACCTGTGCGGTCGCCCTCATCGCCGCGATGCCAGAGAACCGTACGTCCCTCGGTGCGGCTCTGAACGACACCGCGCAGGAAGTCGGGACCAGCATCGGTACGGCCCTGGTCGGCACCGCGATCGCCGCCTTGGTCACAACTGCCCTGCCGATCGGTGAGTGGTCCCCGGACCTGGTCGCTTCGTTCTTCCGCGGTGAGCGCGTGACATTCACCGTTCTCGCTGTCGTGGTTGGACTGGTCGTGGGCTTCGGCTCGCTGTCCCTAACCGACTCTCGTGGCACCGAGGAACCCGCCCCGTCCGCGTGAGCGCGATGAGCCAGGACGGTCATGGCCAACGGTCCCCCAACGCTTCCACCACGCGGCGGCAGGACCACACCTTGCTCGCCAGCACCACAATGCAAACCGCGTAGGCCACCGTTGGGAATCCTGCAATCACGAGCAAGACCACCGCTGCGGTGTTCAGGCACTTAGCCGGAGGCCACCAGTTCAGGCGCCACACCAGGCGATCGACGCGGTGAAAATCGTTGGGGCTCAACAGTGGCCACGCGAGAAACGCTAACGACAACATCGTGTCGATGACCATGAAACTGACAAAGAAGAGTGCTGCGAGAAACCACAGATGGGGCGCAAAGGTCAGGGCCGTGGCGCCGAGCAACGCGGTGCATGCGCGGTCACCCACGATGTCGAGGACCGCACCCAAGCGCGTCTCTTGGCGCAGTCGACGGGCTGTCCAACCATCGGCGACATCACCGATCCAATAGACGGCATATCCCACCATCAGCCCAGTGCCATTGTGCTCGGCGAGCGCATAGGTCGCTATACCAACCGCCAGAGCGGTACGCAGGATAGTGATGAGGTTGGGCGTGGTGCTCAAGCGACCAATTGGGTCGGGAGGTTGGGATCGGCCAGGGTCAACCGCGAGCGGAGTCGTGAGAGAAGCCATGACATCGAGAGTGGCTCGCAGCGCAGGCGCCGGGAACAGGCTGCGGGACCACGCCTGGCCGGCACGTGCCGGTGGGGTTCGGTACCTCGGTACCGAATCTCTGTCGCCTCCCGCCGTCGTGGCCGGCGCTGGCGCACACTGTGACCGTGGCACCTCACCTGGCCTTGACCCGCGCGCGGCGACCGAGCGGCGCCTGGCGCAACCGCGCGCTCCGGGCCAAGGACACGTTGTACGACCAGTTCGCTGAACTGCACCGACTCGGCGTCACGATTGCGGCGACGGGCGTCTTGATTGGCTTCTTTGTCGCGGTCGTGGCGGAGAAGATGCCCGGCGGCGGGCAGTTCATCGCGCTGCTCTTGGTGGTCTTCGCCGCGAGAACGAGGCGCTCCGACCTCAAGGTGTGGGTCTTCGCTGTGGCAGCCGTCATCCCTGCGTGGAACAGTTCGAGCAGCAGCCTTGGGTCGGCAATCATGGTCGGTTGTTTGATCTTCCTTGGCATCGTGCTCGCGCCTGAACGCCTGCACTGGGTGCCCATCGTGGCGGCCGTCGTGGCCGGACTCGCGCCGCCGAACATGGGCGACTTCGGCTACGTCTCGCTGCCGCACAACAGCACGTTCGCGGCGGCTATTGGCTTGACCCTCGGCATCGCCAGCCGTCGCGCGGCACAGCGCGAGCATCACTTGCGGGTGCGTACCGAAGCCAGTGAGTCCCACGCGGTGTGGCTCGAACAGCGCACCGCGTTAGCCCGGGAACTCCACGACGTGGTGGGCCACCACGTCACCGCCATGGTGATCCAGGCCGAGGCTGGCCGAGTCAGCGATCCGCGATCGGCATTGACCAGGATCGCGGACCTCGGGCGCACCGCCCTGGTCGAGTTGGACGCACTAGTGGTGCACTTGCGTGACCCCCAGGCGGCCGCAAACACTGCGGCGCCACCGCGATTGGCAGATATCAACCCGGCCCTCACGGCTCCCCTCACCCAATCCGGTATTGCCGTCGATGTCGACGTCGAGGAGACCTCCCACATCGGCGAAGTGGTCGAACTAGCGGCCTACCGCATCGTTCAGGAGGGACTGACCAATGTCCTGAAACACGCTGTGGCGCAACGGGTGTGGGTCGTGGTGCGTGTCACCGACTCACACCTTCGGCTCAGCGTCTTGGACGACGGACGCGGACCCGGACCGGGTGCTGGCTCGGGGCTCACCGGAATCAACGAACGGGTGACTTCGCTCGGCGGCTTTTGGGAATTCGCCGCTCGACCTGGCGGAGGCAGCCAACTCGATGCCTTCCTCCCGCTACCTCAAGGCACGCTGTGACCGCGCCGATTCGGGTCGCAGTGGTGGACGACCAGTCGCTCGTCGTCGAGGGATTTAGTCTCATTCTGAACGCCGCGGATGGCATAGAGGTCGCGCTGCAATGCGCGGATGGTCAGGCTTTGGTTGATGCGGTCCATCGAGGCAGCAACCTCGATGTCGCACTCGTCGATATCCGGATGCCCGTGATGGACGGGCTGGAGGCGACCCGGCGCCTGGCACGCGTTGCCTCGGCTCCATCGGTCATCGTGGTGACAACGTTCGATGACGACGCCTATGTGCTCGAGGCGATCGCCGCCGGGGCTGCGGGTTTTCTTCTCAAGAGGTGTACCGGTCGCGAACTGGTGGACGCCGTACGCGCCGTCGCTGCCGGTGATGCAGTCCTATCCCCCGGAGTGACACAGGCTGTCCTGCGGCACGTCCATCCGAGCGGAGCCACCGCGCCCGACCTCGACCGTTTCCACCTCACCGAGCGCGAGCGGGACGTGCTCGCACTCATTGGAGACGGGCTGAACAACACGGAGATCGGCGAGGCGTTGTTCCTCTCCATGAGCACCGTGAAGTCGCACGTCAGCAACGTGCTGGCTAAGACCGGATCCCGCGACCGGGTGCAAGCAGCACTCCTGGCGCACCGCGCCAGCGCCTAATCCCGCTGCGGGTCCAGAAGCTGTGCGAGGTGGACTCCCTGGCGGTCGAGCAGGTCGTCCGCTTGAGTGCGGCAGGAGAAGCCGTCGGCCAGCAAGACCGCATCGGGTTCGTCCCGCAGCGCTGGGAGTAGTTGGTGCTCGGCGACCTTGACCGATACATCGTGGTGGCCGAGTTCGACGCCGAAGTTCCCGGCGAGACCGCAGCACCCGCCCAGGCGGCGTACGTCCGCCCCCGCTTGGCGAAGCAGTTCGGCATCCGGTGACCAGGACATCACCGCGTGGTGATGGCAGTGTGGCTGGGCGATCACGCGAGTTCCGTTGAGACTTGGCGGTTTCCAGTCAGGTGTGTCCTGCAGCAACTCGGCAAGGGTCTTCGTCGCATGCGCGACCTTCTCGGCGCGATCCCCCGGCGTGAGTTCCAGGCTGTCTGAGCGAAGGACCGCCGTGCAGGACGGTTCTAGACCCACGATCGGCATACCCGCCTCGGCAGCGCCGAGGAGATCATCAAGGTGGGAGCCAAGGATCTTGCGTGCAGCGTCCAACTGTCCGGTCGATATCCACGTGAGCCCACAGCACCCGTTGCGCTCAGTGATCTGAGGTTCATAGCCCGCCGATCGCAGCACTCGTACCGCAGCCTGAGCCACCTCGGGCGAGAAATGATCGGTGAACGTATCGATCACCAAGAGCACGCCCACGCGCCCGCCCGGAATCGGATCACCATAGGTGCCAACGCCGTTCGACCGCGCCCAGCGTCGGAATGTCTCGGTGGCCAGCGGTGGAATGCTCCGCCGGGGATCAACACCAGCAAGTTTTTTAGCTGCGGAGAACTTCTCCCCGACCTCGAACATCGCGTTGACAACCTTGGGCACTCGACTGCCTGCACGCACCCAGCGCGGCAGCTGTCCCAGCGCATAGTGCGAGCGCGGGCGAATCTTCTTGCGGTAGGTCTGGTGGAGCACCTCGGCCTTGTAGGACGCCATGTCGATGCCGGTCGGGCAATCCGACAGGCATCCCTTGCAGGACAGACACAGGTCGAGGGCCTCATGCACCTCCGGCGCCGAAAACCCTTGCACAAGAGAGCCATTCACCATCTCTTGCAGCACTCGCGCACGCCCGCGCGTGGAGTCTTTCTCCTCGCCCGTGGCGAGATAGGACGGGCACATCACCCCACCGGTCGCGGTCGAATCAGCACGGCAACGACCCACCCCCGTGCACCGATGAACTGCCTGGGAGAAGTCGCCGCCGTCACCCTCGTAGGCGAGCGCCAAGGGCACGCGCACGGGCTTGGCTAGGGCTACCCGCACATCCTCGGTCGGAGCCGCCGGATCCACCAGTACGCCAGGGTTCAGCAGGTTGTCCGGATCAAAGTGGTGCTTGATCTCGGCGAACATATCCAACGCAGCCGACGAGTACATGTGCTTCAGCAGACCACTGCGCGCCCGCCCGTCCCCGTGCTCGCCGGAGACCGAGCCGCCGTATGACGCCACCAACGCCGCGGACTCACCCAGGAAGGACCCAAAGGCGGCGAGCCCACCCGGCGCGTCCAACGGGAAATCGATGCGAATGTGCAGGCATCCATCGCCGAAGTGTCCGTAGGGCAGACCCGTGAGGTCGTGCTGCAGCAGGAGCTCGTCGAAGTCCCGCAGGTAAGGGCCCAGCTTGTCTGGGGGTACGGCCGCGTCTTCCCAACCCGCGTGCGCGGGGCGTTCCCGGGGGCTGCGAGAAGACAGCCCAGCGCCGTCTTCTCGAACTCGCCAGATTGAGGCAGCCTCCTTGGGATCATTGACGATTCGCGCCTCGACCGCATCAGCTGCAGCACACAATGCCTCGGCCCGTGCCTGCACCTCGCCCGGGTCATCTCCGGTGAGCTCAACCAGAAGCCAACCGTCACCACGCGGCAGCGGCGGCACCGCGTCTGGGCCACGGCGACGCGTCAGCACATCGATGATGCGCCGGTCGAGGCCTTCCACGGCGACGGGTCCGAACGGCAACTGCTCGACCGCAGCCGACCCGGCCGTCGCGATGTCGGGGAATCCCAGCACGACCAGCAGGCGATGCGATGGTTCGGCAATCAGAGCGACCTCGGCCTCGGTGACGATTCCGAGCGTGCCCTCACTCCCAGCAAACAGGCGGGTGACATCGAATCCGTTTTCCGGCAGCAGTCGCTGCGCCGCATAGCCCGACACCTGACGCTTGAACCGGCCCAGCTCGGTGCGAATCGTGCCCAGGTGCCGACCAGCCACCTCATCCAGCCCGGCCCAGACCGACGACGCGGCAATCACGTCGGCCCGCGCATCGCCTTCGCGGGTGCGCAGGACATCACCGCTAGCCGTCACCAACTCAACACCGAGCAGGTTGTCGGAGGTCTTGCCATAGCCCAGCGCACGATTCCCGCAGGCATCGTTGCCGATCATGCCGCCGATGGTGCAGCGACTGTGCGAACTCGGATCCGGCCCGTAGCGCAGTCCGGCAGCGAGCGCCTGCTTCTGCAAGGTGGCGTGCACGGTCCCCGGTTGCACAATCGCTCGACGAGCCTCGGCATCGACCGAAAGCACCTGCCCCATATGGCGAGAGAAGTCCATGATGACTCCCGCGCCCACTGCGTTGCCGGCGCACGACGTACCGCCCCCGCGGGACGTGATGGGGACGCCTAGATCCCGACAGACCGCAAGGGTGGCGAGGACCTCGTCGCGGTCGCGTGGGCGTACGACTGCCTCAGGCAGGACGCGATAGAGAGATGCGTCGGAGGAGTAGGCAGCGCGACTGGTGTTGTCGCCCAGCACATCTCGGACTCCGGCAGCGCGCAGACGTTCCAGCAGCTCGGTGGTCACAGACACCATCGTGCCTCGTTGTAGACAATCTCTGACGTCGGGTCTGCATAGTGGCCGACCCTTGCTCTGGGAACCGCGCCGCCATTCGGGCATGCCGCGAGTGGCACGCTGTGCAGGTGCCGCCCGACATGATCCGCCTGCTGGTCCTCGCCATCGTCCTTGGGCTCCTCACCTGGCTCTTCCAACGGAGACTGGTACGCGCCGTCGGCCTCCCCGGCCTCTGGGCCAAGACCGCCACGGCGATCTTGATTCTCCTTGCCGCCATGGCGGTGGTCGGCATGAGTAGCGGCGACCTTTTCGACCCGACCTGGGCTCGCCCGATGGGCTTCATGGGCTTGACCTGGTTCGCGATGATCTTCTATCTCCTGCTGGGCCTTGGCCTCATTGGCCTGGTCTGTCTAGGCGCCCGCGTCGTACGCCGCGTGCAAGGTCGCCCGACACCCCCACCGGAGCCGTCGCGGCGGCACTTCTTGCGGGGCGCGACAGCGGGGCTCGTGCTGGGGAGCACCGCCACCGTCGGGTATGGGCTGGTCGCGGCGGCGAGGCCGCGGGTTAGTCACACCACCATCCGGCTCGCGCGGTTGCCCGCAGGTTTTAACGGAATCCGCGTCGCGCTCATCACCGACCTTCATATTGGTCCAGCGCGTGGCCGCGACTTCACCCAGAAGGTCGTGGACTTGGTCCTCGAACAGAAGCCAGACCTCGTTGTGTACGGCGGCGATCTCACCGATGGAACCGTCGACTACGTCGGACCGGATCTGCGACCGCTCGCCCACGTGAAAGCCCCGCTGGGGACATTCGGTGTCAGCGGAAATCACGAGTACTACGCCGACGGCGCCGAGGCGTGGATGACGTACTGGGAGACCCTCGGAATTCGCCCGCTGCGCAACGAACGCGTGGCGCTGCGTCGCGATGGTGATGAGATCGACCTGGCCGGGATCTTTGACGCCACCGCTCCAGCCCCACACGAGCCTGATCTGGCTCGTGCCGTCGCCGGTCGTGATTCCAATCGGTTCCTCCTCCTGGCGGCTCATCAGCCCTCGCAGGTCGAGGACGCCCGCACCCACGGCGTCGACCTTCAACTGTCCGGTCACACGCACGGTGGCCAGGTCTGGCCGTTTGACTATGCCGTCAGGCTTGACCAACCCATGGTTGATGGGCTCGCGGAGTTCGGGAGCACTCAGGTGTTCGCCTCCCGCGGCGCCGGTGCGTGGGGTCCGCCGGTACGCGTCGGCGCGCCGCCCGAGGTCGCGATCCTGGAATTGGTCCAGAAGCGCTGACTGCGTCCGACGGTCGTCAGCGGGTCCTGCGCGCCTGGCGCATGAGTCTGACAAATCCCATCACCGCAACGGCGCAAAAGAGGATCCCCGCTAAGCTCGCAGCCCCCGATGTGAGCAGATAAGCCACCCCGTGGTCGCCGGAGGATGTGAGGCTCTTCAGCCCATATGCCCCTATCAGGAGACCTAACCCAAGATAAGCAACGAGGCCTCGAACTGAGGTGTTCGAACTCGCCATATCCGAAAATAAGTCTCGGCGTTCATGATTTCGCGCAGTCGGTGACATCGCTACCACCTCATCCCGCCGAGGGGTTGGTGCACCGCACTCGGTTGGCCGCCTGATAGGACGTCGTGTCCTTCTCGGTCTTGACGACCTTCCCGCCTTGCTTCAGGGTGCGGGTCACGTCGATGTCGAAGCCGATATTGGTCGGGACAGGGAGACAACCGGCGTGATCGTCCTCGACGGTCTCCGGCTGCCGAATGTTGTATTTGTCGCTACTGGTCGTCTCGACTTCGTACTTACGGTGACCGAGAAAGGTCACGACGACCTCGTCGCCCTCAATTTTGCCCAACACCACAATGGGCTTGCCCGTGTCGTTGGTCCACGTGTTGTCGATGTGCGGTACCCAAATCGTCGCTTCCCGCCCCGCGGGATAACGCTCAATCCAGAAGGAGTGTGATTTGTGCTCGTCAAGTTGCACGCCAGCAAAAAAGGCTGCGTTATACATCGCCGTCGACACCTGTGACACACCGCCGCCTTGCGCCGCACGCTCCTTGCCACCCTGAATGGTGGGTGCCGCGCCGTAGCCCTTCTCCGGAGTCAGGTCGCCGCCGAGAGTCTGGATCAAACTGAACTGCTTGCCGGCCGGAACGACGGTGCCGTTGATGGCGGCCAGCGCCACCTTCATGTTTTGGGTACGAACCTTGTTGCTCGCGCCGCCAGGGAACTTCGAGCGGTACTCGGTGATGGTCTTCCCCGTCTCCACACCCTTGAGGTCTTCGTTGGACACCTCCGGCTTGGCGACCTTGGTCGGAACCGTCAGCCGGCGAGAGTCCGAGGTCAGCGAGGAGGTCATCGCCGCGCCGAGCTTTGCTTCGTCAAGCTCAATGCCGTCCTTGCCAGCGACTGGCTTCGCGGTCTTCCCCGAGATCGTCACCTTGGCGTTCCTCGCCAGCACTTCGAGACTCGGCTCGGCTTCGCGCAGCACCTTCGCGGCGTCCTTGCCATCGACCTTGGCGCTCAGTTTGGAGCCAGACTGCTTCACGGTGATCAGGTCGCCGATCTGGTCCGGCGAGAGCTTCGTGGTCTCTGCGCCCCGGACCACCGTGAGCGGCCCAGACACTGCTGGACTTGCGAAGTCTTTGACGAAACGGTCGATCTCGGCGTTGCTCAAGCGCGGCTTACGCTCGGCCACTTCCGCGGTGTACGTGCTCTTGGCTGGCCAATCTTTGCTGACCTCCGCGGCGACCCGGTCAGCATTGACACCTTGACCGGGAGTGGAGCGTACGACTTGAACTGAGCCGTCCTCGAAGGTGACCGAGCCGTCCTTGGTGCCCGTCCTCAGTTTGCTGTTGGACGCGCGCTGGATGGCGTCGGCGAGCTTGGTCTTGTCGGTCGCGATGACCCCTTCGCGATCTTCGCCGCCAAAGGCGCGACTCAACAGGGTCATGGGATTCGCCGTCGAACCGCCCACGCCTTTCAGCGAAGCGTCCACATCGAGGGCGAGTCCCGATGCGTTCGGAACGATCTTCGCGCTCCCCTCGTCACCGACCTGGATGGTGACGGGCCGGGCACCGGCCTCCTTCGCGTACGTGCCCAACTTTTCCTCAGCACCCTCCTTGGTCATCCCGCCCATCTCTACTCCGGCGACAGATGTCCCGGTTGCGACCCGGTCCCCCTGCCAGAGCCATAACCCGAGGTAGGCGCCAGCAAGCAGCACGAGTGGCGTACCGATCAATACGGCCAACCAACGTCCGCGCGTCCCACCCTGATGTGTCACTTGACCGCCCCAAATCGTCCTCGGTAGTACAGCAACGCCTGTCCAGGGCGTTCGTTCATCGTCACCGAGCGTACGTGCCCGACCACCAGAGAGTGATCCCCTGCGGGGTGAATGGCGGTGGTCTCCAACTCAAAGGTCGCCAGGCTGCCCTCGATCAGGGGCACCCCGGTGGCCTCACCGGCAACGTGCGGGATTCGATCGAGCTGGCCATGCAACGGACGGCCCCGCGTCGCGAGCCATTCGGCGGTAGCCCGCTGGTCGGCGTCCAGCACACTCACCCCGAACACTCCCGCGTCGACCACCGCGTCATGGAACCTGGCTTCTTGCTCGACCGACACCAACAACAGGATCGGCTCGAGGGATACCGAGCAGATCGCGCTGGCGGTCATGGCGTGGTCGTGCTCCCCAGCGCGGGTGCTCACCACTGTGACGCCTGTCGCGAAGCGACCCATCGCCCTCCGGTAAAGGTCTTCGTCAACGCTCATTCGCGGGCACCCCATAGGTCGGTGATCGGCCCGGTCACGGGCTGTGGTCGGCCCGAGTCAGGGTCGAGCAATTGGTATGCCTCGCGCCCGGCCGTCCGGGTCGGGAGGTCGTTGGAGAGCACGAAGGCACCCGGGATGAGCCGTACTTGGGTTCGGTGTTCGGCAATCGCAGCGCGCTGCCGGGGCACCGCATCTGGGGCGACCGTGGCGTGGGAGACCGCCTCGTCCGGGACGACAGACAGTTGGTGTGTGTCGTCCTCCGGCGGGAGGTGTACGCCCCACTCAGCACAGCGCTGCGGCGTCAGTTCACGACGCAGCCAGGCAAGGTCCTGCTCGTACCACGACGTCGGAGTCACGACACCGAAGACCTGTGGCCGTCGCTCAACCGCCATCCCACGAATCGCCGCCAGCGTGACCCGATGGGTCTGGATGTGGTCGGGATGCCCGTAGCCGCCGTGGAGGTCATAGGTCACCACGGCATCCGGCGCGAGTTCGTCGATCAAACTCCGCACCTGCGCGCCGACGGCCTCCACGTCTGCCCCGGCAAACGCGCGCGGATGCGCCGCCGAGGGCGTACCGACCATGCCGGAGTCGCGCCACCACGGCCCGCCGTCCTCGCCCAGCACTCGATGAGAGGCCACTCCCATCGCGGTCATAGCCGCCGCCAACTCGGCCCGGCGCACCTCGCCCAGCGGGTCGGGTGCGTCCGGGTCGCGCGGCTGACCCACCGGAAGCTCCAGATGCTTCAGCTCGGTCGGGATGACCTCGCCCTCCTGCCCCAGAGTGCAGGTGAGCACGTGCACTTCATCGCCGCGCTCGACGTGGTGGGCCATCGTCACGCCAGTCGCGAGCGACTCGTCGTCGGGGTGGGCGTGAATCAGTAAGAGCCGCAACGGTATGTCCTCTCCGTGAACCGCCGCCATGGTCTCACCGAGGGGCGGTCGGTCAGCGTCGGGCGCGCGCCGCTGCCCGGGCGCGTGCGTTGGCCTCGAGCACGACCTTGCGGATGCGCACCGTCTCCGGTGTCACCTCGACGCACTCGTCCTCGCGGCAGAACTCCAGGCTCTGCTCCAGCGACAGCTTGCGCGGCGGGAAGATCTTCTCGAAGTTGTCCGCGCTAGAGGCCCGCACGTTGGTGAGCTTCTTTTCCTTGGTGATGTTGACGTCCATGTCGTCGGCCCGGCTGTTCTCTCCGACGATCATGCCTTCGTAGACCTCGGTTCCCGGGTCGATGAAGAGCACGCCGCGCTCCTGCAGGTTGACCATGGCGTACGCCGTCACGGGACCGGTACGGTCGGCGACCAGCGAGCCGGACATCCGGGTGACGATCGGGCCGAACCACGGCTCGTAGCCGTCAAAGACGTGGTGGGCGATGCCGGTGCCGCGGGTCTCGGTCAAGAACTGGGTCCGGAACCCGATGAGCCCACGCGCGGGCACCTTGAACTCCATCCGGATCCACCCGGTGCCGTGGTTGGTCATCTGTTCCATCCGGCCCTTGCGCGAAGCCAGGATTTGGGTGATCGCGCCGAGGTGTTCCTCAGGTGTGTCAATGGTGAGTGCCTCAACGGGCTCGTGGACCTTGCCGTTGACATCGCGGGTGACGACCTGGGGCTTACCGACGGTGAGCTCGTAGCCCTCGCGTCGCATCTGCTCGACCAGGATCGCCAACGCCAGCTCGCCACGGCCCTGGACCTCCCAGGCGTCGGGACGCTCGGTCGCCAGGACACGCAGCGACACGTTGCCGACCAGTTCCTTGTCGAGGCGGTCCTTGACCATGCGGGCGGTCACCTTGGAGCCGCGCACCTTGCCGACCATGGGCGAGGTGTTGGTGCCGATCGTCATAGAGATCGCGGGCTCATCAACCGTGATCAACGGCAGCGGACGCGGGTCGTCTGCGTCGGCGAGGGTCTCACCGATGGTGATTTCCGGGATACCCGCGACGGCGATGATGTCGCCAGGTCCGGCCTGTTCGGCGGGCTTACGCTCCAGTCCCTCGGTCATCAACAATTCGGTGATCTTGACGTTCTGCGTCGTCTGATCGGCCCGGCACCAGGCCACCTGCTGGCCCTTGCGGATGGTGCCATTGCGAACCCGCAGCAGCGCCAACCGGCCGAGGAAGTTGGAGGAGTCCAAGTTGGTGACGTGGGCCTGTAGCGGCGCCTCATCGTCGTACGTCGGCGCCGGGATGGTCTCCAGGATCGTCTTGAACAGCGGCTCAAGGTCCGCGTTATCCGGCAGTCCGCCGTCGTCGGGACGGCTGGTGCTTGCGGCGCCTGCCTTGGCGGAGGCATACACGATCGGGAAGTCGAGCTGGTCGGCCTGGCCGTCAGCGTCATCGAGCAGGTCGAGGAAGAGTTCGTAGGTCTCGTCCTCGACCTCTTTGATGCGCGAGTCGGGCCGGTCGACCTTGTTGATGCACAGGATGACCGGCATGTGCGCGGTGAGCGCCTTGCGCAGCACGAAGCGGGTCTGAGGCAACGGGCCCTCGGAGGCATCGACCAGCAGGACGACACCGTCAACCATGGACAGGCCACGCTCGACCTCGCCACCGAAGTCGGCGTGCCCTGGGGTGTCGATGATGTTGATGGTGATGCCGTCGGCCTCACCAGCCTCCTGCGCCGCCGCGCCGCCATAGTGGATCGCGGTGTTCTTGGCGAGGATGGTGATGCCCTTCTCGCGCTCCAGGTCGCCAGAGTCCATGACGCGCTCCCCCGTGGTCTCCACGGTGTCGCGTTCCTTGAAGGTCCCTGTCTGCCAGAGCATCTTGTCGACGAGGGTCGTCTTTCCGTGGTCGACGTGGGCAACGATCGCGACGTTACGGACGTCGCTCCTGGTCTGAGTAGGCACGACGGGCATTGTCTCAGGATTTCGCCGAGACTCCGAACCGTGGCCCCGACGCGGCCCCGGACGCCGGCCAGGCAAGCGTCAGCGTTGAGGGAGAATCAGGCGCGGCTCGATGGCCCGCACGACCGGTAAATCATCCCGCAGCCAGGCGACGTCATACACCGCGGCGCGGCTCAGCCACCGCAGTTCGTCGTGATCCTCCAGCGGCCGAGGTTCGCCATCGGTGGGCGTCGCCCACCAGGCGTGCAGCGCGTACGCGTCGCCCAGTGGCCAGGCACCTGCCTGATCGCCGTCGGTCAGCGGACCCGTGATCGGGTCTCCAAGCTCGATGCGCACCCCGAGTTCTTCGAGAATCTCGCGGTGGAGTGCGGTAATGCAGTCTTCGCCAGCCTCCACCTTGCCGCCGGGCAACTCCCACCCGCCCGCCAGCCGCGAGGGCTCCGTACGGCGCGCCGCCAGGAGTCGAGTCGGTGCCGCGAGGTCATCCACGAGCGCGGCACCCACGACCAGCCGACGTACCCCGTGAAGATCAGACATTGGGGCAGCGTACGGGGCCCTCTTTGGTGTCGAGTAGGACACACCCTGGCTATTCGGACCACCAACCGGTATGGGCCTGGGTAGTCTCGCGGTCACGCACGACTGATGTGAGTCATGTCACCACAGGCTCACGTCCCCGTCCACACTTGAGAGGTTCCCATGGTTAATCGCCGAGCAGCGGCCGTCGCCGCGGCCAGTGCGGTCGCTTTGACGCTCGCATCTTGCGCCTCGTCGGATCGCGACTCTGAATCAAAAGGAAGCGGCGACAAGGGAGGTGGCGGCGGCACCTTGACCTTCGGAGCGGCTGGCGCACCGGCCACCTTCGACCCGTTCTATGCCAGCGACGGTGAGACCTTCCGCATCACCCGGCAGATCACCGAAGGCCTCGTCGGGTTCAAGCCCGGCACCCCTGACCTCGCACCTGAGCTCGCGACCAAGTGGACGCCGAGCAAGGACGGCAAGACGTGGGTCTTCGACCTGCGGGAGGGCGTGAAGTTCTCCGACGGCACCAAGTTCGACGCCGACGCCGTATGCAAGAACTTCGAGCGCATGTTTGACCAGAACGCCGCCGGCCAGACCGCGAGCAACTACTGGGTCGACAACATGGGTGGCTACAAGTCCAAGGACGCCAAATCCGCTCTCTACCAGGGCTGCACGGCGAAGTCGGCCAACCAGGTCGAGATCAAGCTGCTCCGCTCCACCTCGCGGTTCCCGGCTCTCCTGGGACTCCCATCGTTCTCGATGCAGAGCCCCACCGCGATGGACAAGTACAAAGCCAACGACATCAAGGCCCAGGGCGACGGATTCACCTACTCCGACTACGCCAACAAGCACGTCACCGGCACCGGCCCCTTCAAGTTCGACTCCTATGACGAGGCGAACAAGACCGTCACGCTGGTCCGCAACGAGGACTACTACGGAGACAAAGCCAAGATCGCCAAACTCGTCTTCAAGATCATCCCCAACGAGACCTCGCGCAAGCAGGCTCTACAGGCGGGCACCATCGACGGCTACGACCTGCCCAACCCGGTCGACTGGCCCCAGTTGAAGAAGAAATTCAACCTGGAGATCCGCGACCCGTTCAACATCCTCTACCTCGGGTTCAACGCCAAGGTGAACCCGGACCTGAAGGACCTCAAGGTGCGGCAGGCGCTCGCCTACGGCATCAACCGGGCACAGTTCGTCAAGACCCAGCTTCCCGAGGGCGCCGAGGTAGCAAACCAGTGGTACCCCGACACGGTGGACGGCTACAACAAGGACGCCACGAAGTACGACTACAACCCGACCAAGGCCAAGGCTCTGCTCAAGGAAGCCGGCAAGGCGGGCCTGAAGATCAAGCTCTGGTACCCCTCTGAGGTGAGCCGTCCATACATGCCGGACCCCCAGAAGGTTTTCCAGGCAGTGAAGTCTGACTGGGAAAAGATCGGTGTCAAGGTCGAGCCGGTGACCAAGCCGTGGAACGGCGGATACATCACCAGCACCGACAACGGCCAGGCCGAAGCGTTCTTCCTCGGCTGGACGGGTGACTACAACACTCCTGACAACTTCATCGCGAACTTCTTCGGGTCACCAGCCGGCGGATTCCAGCCACTGGCGCTGCCCAACGGCGCGGAGATGGTGAAGCGAATCGGCGACGCTGACGGCATCGTCGACAAGGGCCAGCGCACCGCGGCCTACAAGAAGCTCGGTGGCGACTTGATGTCGAAGTACATGCCCGGGGTCCCGATCTCGCACAGCCCGCCGGCCATCGTCTTCACCAAGGCCGTCACCGGAGTTGTGCCCAGCCCGCTCACCTCCGAGGACTTCTCGACGGCAGTCATCGAGAAGTGAGCCCTACGCAGTGGCCGTCTGCGACACCTGTCGCGGCGGCCACTGCCGTGCTCACCGGTTCTGCCCGAACTTGACCCACTCCTCTTACCCCGGAGGCTGACGTGCTGAGATTTATCGTGCGCCGACTTTTGCAAATGGTCGGTGTGCTCTTCGTTCTTTCAATCCTGTTGTTCGCATGGGTCCGTCGCCTGCCCGGCGGCCCCGTTGACGCCATTTGTGGCGAGCGTTGCACGGCCGAGCAGAAGGCGGCCTTGGCCAAGCAACTCGGCATCGACCGACCGGTCTGGGAGCAGTACTTCACCTTCCTCAACAACGCCCTCCACGGGCGGTTTGGCACCTCAACTGGTGTGCTTCCCGGCACCGACGCGATGGAGATTTTCCTCCGTCGCCTGCCCGCGACCATCGAGTTGTCGATCGGCGCGATCCTGTTGGCGCTGCTGATCGGCATACCTCTGGGCTACTTGGCAGCAAAGAAGCGTGGCGGGATCCTCGACAACCTCACCGTCACCTCAACGCTGATCGGTATCGCGGTGCCGGTCTTCTTCCTGGCGTTCGCCCTGAAGTACTACTTCGCCATCAAACTCCACATCCTGCCGCTCCAGGGCCGCCAGGACAGCATCGACGCGACACGCGTCACCGGCTTCTTCGTCCTCGACGGGATCATCACCCAGGAGTGGGACGCCGCCTGGAATGCGTTCAAGCACTTGATCCTGCCGTCGATCGCACTGGCGACCATCCCCTTTGCCGTGATCGTTCGCATCACGCGCGCTTCGGTGCTCGACGTCGTCAATGAGGACTATGTGCGCACCGCCGAAGCGAAAGGCCTCACGGTTGGCACGATCCGGTGGCGGCACGTCTTGCGCAATGCGTTGTTGCCCGTCGTGACCACCTTGGGACTGCAAGTCGGCGCCCTGCTCACGGGCGCGGTGCTGACCGAGACCGTGTTTGTCTGGGGCGGTGTCGGCGAATCCCTAGCCAGCGCCCTCAGACTCAAGGACTACGCCGTCATCCAGGTCTTCATCCTGATGGCCGCGGCCGGGTACGTCTTCATCAACCTGCTCGTCGATATTGCCTACGCCGTCATCGACCCGCGCGTTCGGACGAGGTGAGCCCGATGAGCCCGAATGACAAGAACCGCAAGCCCATGACCCGAAATCCCATGACCCGCAAGAAGCAGCGCATCGATGACCTGGCGGCGGCCACGGGCGAGCCCTCGGTGCGGGAGGCCGGAACCGTCGCTGGCGGCGAAGGCACCAGTCTTCTGGCCAGTGCCTGGAATCGCCTTCGGCGTAACCCCGCCTTCCTCTTCGGCGCGTTCCTGACTTTGCTTGTGATCGTGGTCGCCATCCTCGCCCCGTGGCTGGCGCCGCACGACCCGACAGCACAGGACCTCATCAAGAAGGTCTCGCCGACCACTAATCCGGTGCCTGGACCCGAGCCCGGCTATCCCCTGGGCGCCGATGGGACCCTTGGCCGCGACCTGCTATCGCGTCTCATCTGGGGCAGCCGCCAGACCTTGCAGATCGGATTCTTCGCCACCCTCTGCGGGTTCTTCGGCGGGCTTGTCCTCGGCACCCTCGCGGGCGCCTTCGGTGGTTGGGTTGACTCGATCGTCATGCGCTTGGTCGATCTCATGCTGTCGGTGCCCTCGATCTTGCTGGCGATCACCGTGGCGACGCTCTTCGGGAGTCCGTCCCAGTGGTCGCTCATCGTTGCGATCGGCATCGTGCAGGTCCCGATTTTCGCCCGACTGTTGCGCGGTTCGATGATGGCCCAACGGCACAGCGACCATGTGTTGGCCGCGGAGGCTCTCGGCGTTAAACGTGGCGCCATCATCCGGCGGCATATGCTGCCAAACTCGCTGGCGCCAGTGCTGGTGCAGGCGACGCTGGTGATGGCGTCCTCGATCATCGACGCCGCCGGGCTGACCTTCCTCGGCCTGGGGCCAGCCAGCGATGACGCTCCCGAATGGGGTCAGATGCTCGGCAAGAGCCAGGATCTGTTCGAACAGTTCCCACAACTGGCCATCTATCCGGCGGTGTGCATCATCATCACCGCTCTCGGATTCACCTTGATGGGTGAATCCCTGCGCGAGGCACTCGATCCCAAGAGCAGGAGGTGAGGTCGATGACTGCGACCAGTTCAGAGGTACACCACGAAGGGCGCGCATCGGACGCGCTGCTGTCGGTCCGCGACTTGTCGGTCGTGTTTCAGCGCCGAGGCGAGGAGCCGTTTACGGCGGTCGACCGCGTCTCGTTCGATGTGCGCCCCGGCCAGACCGTCGGCCTCGTCGGCGAGTCAGGCTGCGGCAAGTCGGTCACGTCCATGGCGATCATGGGCTTGTTGCCATCGCGCGGCAACCAGATCACCGGCGAGGTGCACTACGAGGGCACCGACCTGCTGACCTTGTCGGACAAAGAGCGGCGCAATCGGCGCGGCCGCGACCTGGCGATGATCTTTCAGGACCCATTGTCTTCGCTGAACCCGGTCGTCCCGATCGGCCTCCAGGTCACCGAGGTGATCGAGCGCCACCAAGGCAAGAAGCGCAAGCAGGCCATACCTGAGGCACGTGAGCTCCTCGACCGGGTCGGCATTCCCGACCCGAATCGACGCCTCAAGGAATACCCGCACCAACTCTCGGGCGGTATGCGGCAGCGCGCGCTCATCGCGATGGCGCTGGCCTGCAAGCCGCGCCTACTGATCGCCGACGAGCCGACGACGGCCCTGGACGTGACGATCCAGGCGCAGATCCTGTCGCTGCTCCGTGAACTGGTGCAAGGCTCGGACACGGCACTGGTCATGATTACGCACGACCTGGGAGTCGTCGCCGGGCTGTGCGACGAGGTCAACGTGCTCTACGGCGGCCGTATCGTGGAGCGCGCCTCTCGGCACGACCTGTTCGCTACGCCGCGCCACCCATACACCGGCGGCCTGCTGGGGTCTATCCCCCGGTTGGACGCATCGCGCCACGAGCCACTTAATCCGATCCCCGGGTCGGTTGCCGACAACCTTCCCTGGGATCACGCCTGTGCCTTCGCGCCGCGCTGCTCCCAACCCGTTGACCAATGCCGCCAGTCCTCGCCCGACCTCGATGACCTACCCGGCGGACTCGAGGGACCGCGACTCCTGCGATGCCACCACCCCCTGACTGCGAAGGAAGACGCGTCATGACCGTCGCCACCGATGCGGACCGCCCGGGACAGACTCCGCCGAGCGATGACGTCCTGCTCGATGCTCGCGGAGTGAAAGTCCACTTCCCGATTAAACGAGGCGTCATCTTCGACAAGACCATCGGATACGTCTACGCCGTTGACGGCATTGACTTGAAGATTCGCCGGGGTGAAACGTACGGCCTGGTCGGCGAATCCGGCTGCGGCAAATCAACACTCGGCCGAGCATTGCTTCGTCTGGGGGAGCCCACCGCCGGCGAAGTGCTCTTCGACGGCACCGACGTCGCCGCACTCAAGGGCGAGGACCTTCGGCAGCGCCGCCAGGACATGCAGATGATCTTCCAGGATCCGCTGTCCAGCCTGGACCCACGCCAGACGGTGGAATCCCTTCTGCTGGAAGGCATGCAGGCTCACGGTCTCACCAAGGACCGAGCCGCGGCCGATACGCGACTGCGCGAATTGCTCAAGGCCGTCGGCCTACCACCACAGGCACTGAAAAAATACCCGCACGAGTTCTCAGGCGGGCAACGCCAGCGCATCGGTATCGCGCGCGCACTCTCGGTTAATCCCAAGCTGATCGTGGCCGACGAACCGGTGAGCGCGTTGGATGTCTCGGTACAGGCGCAGGTGATCAATCTGCTGGACTCACTCCAGGAAGAGTTCGGTCTGACCTACCTGGTCGTCGCGCACGACCTGGCGGTGGTGCGCCATATCAGCGATGTGGTCGGCGTGATGTACCTCGGGTCCTTGGCTGAAGAAGCCGACGCGGACAGTCTGTACGCCACCCCGCTGCATCCCTACACTCGCGCGCTCATGTCGGCGGTGCCAGTGCCGGACCCGGTGGCCGAAGATCAACGTGAGCACATCCTGTTGCAGGGCGACCTCCCCAGCCCGTCCAATCCCCCATCCGGATGCCGGTTCCACACCCGCTGCCCATGGCGCCAGGAAACCCGGTGCGACACCGAGCGACCCGAGTTGCGCACCGTCCAGGTCGAGGGTGTTTCCGAATCGCACCGTGTCGCATGCCATTTCGCCGAGCAGATCTTCACCGGTGAACTGCAACGCCACGAGGTGCGGCCCGAGATCGTGACACCCGACAGTGACCCGGTCGAGGTCCAGGTCGATGACAGAGCGTTCTGAGGGCACCCGGCCTGAACCCGCACGCGATGCTCGTCCGTTCCTGGTCATCCAACATGAGGATGACGCTCCCGTCGGCTGGCTCGGCGAGGCCTGGGCCGCCGACGGGCAGGCGATGGACGTACGCATGCCGTACCAACATCTCGATGATCCAACTCACCGACTACCTGCCGACCTGACGGATTTCAGCGCGCTCATCGTGCTGGGCGGCGAGATGGGCGCCAATAGCGACGCGACCTCCCCGTGGCTTACTCCCACGAAAGAGCTTCTGCGCCAGGCGATTTCGCACGACGTTCCAACGCTTGCCGTGTGCCTTGGCCATCAACTCCTCACCGTGGCTACCGGTGGAGTCGCGGTGCGTAACCCTGCAGGGACAGCCGCCGGGCGGATTCCAGTCGACCTCACGTCCGACGGTGCCGACGACCAACTTATTCGTGGTCTTCAGGGGAGCCACGTCATCCAGTACAACTCAGACATCGCGGCCGAACTCCCTTCAAGCGCAACAACACTCGCGATGGCACCCGATGGGTCACCGCAGGCTGTGCGGTTTGCTCCCCGCGCTTGGGGATTGCAATTTCACCCCGAGGCGGGGCCGCACATCTTCGACCAATGGACCGTTGACAAGCCCGAACCAACGGCGGTGGCACGTGCGGCGGCAGCCGAGGTGCGCGAGCACCAGGATGACCTGCGCGCAGTCAACGACCTCATTGCGCAGCGATTCCTCGAGGTCACACGCTCGCCCCACTGACCCCCGGTCAGATGCGCACCACTGCCACCGGGCACGTGGCCTCTTTGAGCACGCGCTTCGTGGTCGAACCCAGGAGCATCCCGAGGAACCCGCCCCGCCCGCGGCTACCGATCACAAGCAACTGAGCCTCTCTCGCTTCGTGCACCAGAAGGCTGGATGCGGCGCCGCGGTAAATCACTGTGTCGATCTCGACCGCGGGGTGGCGCGTACGCACCTGCGCCAGGGTGTCCTCGACGACTGCTCGGTGCCGCTCTTCGACCACTCGCCATTCTGGGGTGTCCGGTTGAGTGACGACGGCACCATCAACGACCTCGACCGACCAACTGATCAGACAGCGCACCGTCGAATGAGTTTTCTCTGCGAACGCGACGGCATAGGCAGCCGCCGCGCGGGACGCGGCACTGCCATCGACCCCGACCACGACGGTTCCCGTCGGACTCGGCGCAACATCGGGGATCACCACCGTGGGGCATTTCGCATGGGCAGCGACGGACAGAGCCGTTGACCCGATGAAGGGCGCGCCGGGCGCGCCACCGCCCCCAAGAACCATCGTGTGTGCGTGCCCACTCAGGGCGACCAGGACTCCTGTGACCGAGCCTGGCGTCGAAGCGATGGTGACCGGGACGTCCGGCGCACGCGCCGCAGCAATCTCAGTCGCGGCCCGAAGCGCGGAATGCTCCCCATCAACGGAGTCCGCTGGCAATGCGGACATTGGGAGGTAGCCCTCCCCTGCCATCAGACTGATGCCCAGATCGATGACTTCCTGGATATGCAGAGGTCGCCCCTGGCGTACCGCCTCATCCGCAGCCCACGCCACCACGTGCGCGTCATGGTCTTGACCATCGATCGCCGCGACGATCGCCCCCTCGGGCGCACTGCCCTCCGGGTCGACCTGACCGCCACTTTCTGCACCACTGCCCGCTATATCAGCCATATCCCATGGTGGCACGAGTCACCGACATGCGGAATGACTTCACCCCAACCCCTGGCAGCCAACTAAGCAAGCGCTTAGCATGGGTCATCTGGCCACCCATCGAGGAGGATGCGCATGCATCGCAAGCTCAGCGAAGAGGACGCCGCCTTCCAACAGGAGATGCGCGACTTCTTCACCACCAAAGTTCCCCAAGACCTGCGTGATCGCTGGGCAGGTGGGGGCGAGCCCGCCGCTGACGACATCAGAGCGGCGCAGCGCCTCCTGAATGAGGCGGGCTTGGCGGTCACCGGCTGGCCGACCGAGTACGGCGGCCGGGACTGGTCCACGCTTCAGCGTCACATCTGGCTCACCGAGATGCAGGCCGCCTCGGTCCCCCCACCCCTGGCCTTTAACGCCAGCATGGTCGGCCCGGTCATCGCGACCTTCGGGTCCGAAGAGCAGAAGAAGCGCTTCCTGCCTGCCACCGCAAACCTCGACATCTGGTGGTGTCAAGGATTCTCCGAGCCGGATGCCGGATCGGACCTCGCCTCGCTGCGCACCACGGCCGTACGCGAGGGCGATGAATATGTCGTCAACGGTCAAAAGACCTGGACCACCCTGGGGCAGCACGCCGACTGGATTTTCGCCCTGGTGCGCACCAACCCTGACGCACCGAAGAAGCAGATGGGCATTTCCTTCCTTCTCATCGAGATGGATGCGCCTGGCGTGAGCCTGCGCCCAATCCAGTTGATCGACGGTGGACACGAAGTCAACGAGGTTTTCTTCGAGAACGTCCGCGTCCCGGCAGACCAGCTCGTTGGCGAAGAAAACAAGGGTTGGGACTACGCCAAGTTCCTGCTCGGCAACGAGCGCGTGGGCGTGGCGCCGGTGGGCTCAATCAAGCGGTGGCTCGCCAACGCAAAGGCACACGCACAGCAGATCACCACGGCCCACGGCACCCTGCTCGATGACCCGCTGCTCGCCGCACGCATCGCCGAGTTGGAATGCCAGGTCATGGCACTGGAACTGACGGCGCTTCGGGTCGCGGGCGGATCCCGCGACGGTAAGCCCGATCCGGCGAGCTCCATTCTGAAGCTTCGCGGCTCTCAGTTGCAGCAGGACGTTCTCGAGCTCATCACCGATATCGCCGGGCCGAGCGGCCTCGCCTGGACCTCGATCCAGGACGAGCTCGCCTGGGCTTCGCATGCCACGGCGACGTACCTCAACTTCCGCAAGGCATCGATCTACGGCGGATCCAACGAGGTCCAGCGCCAGATCATCTCCACCGGCATCCTCGGATTGAAGGGCTGAACTCATGGATTTCACGATTGATGACGAGCAAAAGGCCCTGCGCAACGCGACCCGCGAACTCGCCACCCGACATGCCCCGCAGCACGGCGAGGGAGGCGACGTACCGGTCGGTCCCGCGCCGCACGACAGCGCCGCCTGGACAGCCCTGGTCGAGATGGGTGCGTTAGGACTCCCCTTTGCCGAGGAGGTCGGCGGCTTCGGTGCCTCTCACGTTGAGGTGTCGTTGGTCGCTACCGAATTGGGCCGCGCGGGACTCCAGTCGGCGTACGCAGATGCGCTGGTCGCCGGCCAGGTCCTGGCCAGCGCAGGGCAGCAGGACATGCTTGAGCAACTGATCGGTGGCGAGAGCCTCATTCTCGCTAGCTTCGCTCAACCGGGGCGAGGATGGTCGCCGTTAGAACCCGCGACCACCGCGACCGCCGCTGGCGACGACTGGACGCTATCCGGTGCTGTCGGACCGATCGGCTGCCTGTCGGACGCAACAGCTGTCATCGTGCCCGCACAAACTCCTGATGGCGTTGCGCTTTTCCTCACCGAAGCCGGCGAGCGCTCTGCGGCGGGCGTCCTGACGCTCGACGGTTCCGCAGCAACTCAGCTCGTGGGCCCCGACAAGGCCGCAGAGGTCACCGTCGCGGCCATTGGCCTCGGTGTCGTGGCCATCACGGGCGAGGCATTGGGAGCCATGGAACAGGCCCTCACCTTGACGACGGACTACCTCAAGACGCGCAAGCAGTTTGGTGTGCCGCTGATGACGTTCCAGACGCTGACGCAGCGGGCCGCCGACATGTATACCTCGCTTGAACTCGCCCGCAGCACAGTCTTGTTTGCTGCGATGGCGTTGGCCGAAAACCCCAGCGACGGGCGTACCGCATCGCGCGCGAAAGTCGTTGTGGGCCAGTCCGGTCGGCATATCGGGCAGGAAGCGATCCAGTTGCACGGCGGCATCGGGATGACCGCGGAATACTCTGTGGGCCACTTGACCAGCCGCCTCACTGCCATCGAGCACACCTTTGGCGACACTCGCCAGCACCTTGCCGGCCTGGCCGCCGGGGTCAGCGAGTACGACATGGTGGACCTCCTGGCCTGACCGCCGCGCACACCCCCTACGTGACGCCCCCGGCCTCGCGCCTGGGGCGTCACGTGTTGCGTCCGGCGGCACGGCGCGCGTCTGACCACGTTTGCTGTGATCGACGCGTCGCCCAGCGCGAGCCATAGACGATCCCGATGCCCGCGAGGGCGATCCCGAGGATTCCGGCCGTGCCGTACGCGACAGGGAAAAGCCACGGTCTCGCCTCAGGTGTGTGCTCGGTCGCCCAGATCTGCGGCTGGTTGGTCGCGCTTCGACGGCGGACGCTGTCGGGTTGGAAGGACGTCCGCTCTTCCACTTCGACCGACCCGGAAAGTCGCTCCGTCGACCACACCCGAGCAGATCCTCCCCAGGACAGCTGTGCGGGGCATTGATAGCGGCCACCGACGGGCTGGCGGCAGTCGCCCGAAATGACCGCCGTCCCTGATCGGGTGACCTCGTCCCCGAGGGTCCCGCCCACGTAGTCAACGATCCGCCAGGTGACCACCAGAAGGAGCAACGCTGCGGCGATGGCGTAGGGCACGGGTTTGGCGATGACTGGCATCTTGCCGTCCTGCTCACGGGCGTCCTGCCACGCACGCCATGAGTCGTAGTCGGCCGGATCTCGTGCTGATTTCCCCACCGCACGAGAGTGCCAGATCGATGCACGTGCCCGCAGCCAGGTGCCTCGAGACATGAAAAGAGCCGCTTACTTGCTCGGGGGTCCAAGTAAGCGGCTCTTTCACGTGGTCTATCGGCAGACGGCCCTGGTGCGTTACACCCCGGGCAGACGAGCCAGGTGCGTCAGCCCTTGGCCGGGAAAGTCCAGGTAAAGCTGGCGTAAATCTCCTCACGCGCGTTCTTCACGGCGAGCACCGTCGCCTCATAGGTGCCCACGTGGTTGATCGGCCGGAAGGTGTAGACGCCGCCAGCTGCAGAGTCCACCCGCCGCAGTCCGCTGCGATCGGCATCCGGGGAGATCGGGACCATCTGCAGCGTGACCTCCCGGAAGTCAACGCCTGGAATCGAGATATGCGCCGCCTTGCCTTCCAGGACGGGGAGTTCTCCACTCGGACCGCCACCGGAGTAGCAGCCCTGCGGTATCCAGCAGTAATCGGACGAGACCAATTCCTGCTGACCGGCTTCGGTCTTCAGGAAGATCTTCGGCAGGGCGCTGTCCTGAGCGACTGCAGCCTCGGCCGCACCGGCCGACTGGTTGGCCGCGAAGCCGGACCCCAGCACCATCGCCGCCAGACCGACCGACGCCAGCCGACGCGACTTCGAGATGTTCTTCATGAGTCTCCCCTTTCAAGGGCGGTTCCCCGTCGGAGACAGCACCCGCGCCGGGGACGAGCGGGCAGTGACAACGGTGACAGGTTTGCTGGGCTGGTAGGGGTTTGGGACGCCCCTGGTCTATCCGCTCTCTCCGCCTGCGCCTCGGCCCGCCGTGGAGATCGCCATGATGCGCGCGCCGGATGGGCATGGTCGGCTCGAACTCTCGCGCTTCATCGAGCCGGTGTCCGCATCACGATGGGCATTTCATGGCCAGCCGAACGCCCTCAACTACCGTGCATTCGACGGTGGCATCCCGCAGGGCAATCGGCCCGTCGCGGAACGGATCCGCGTCCAGAACAATGAAGTCAGCAGACATCCCCGGAGCGAGCCGACCCGTGACGCTCTCGCTCCAGCAGGAGTACGCCGCGTCTGCGGTGGCATGGGCAATCGCCGCCTCAAGGGGGAATGAGTTTTCCGCCAGGTTCGCCTCAAGGCCCGGGTTCATTGCTGAGCGGCGGGTCGCGGCGATGTAGAGGTTGGGTAGCGGTTGGTAGGGCGCGGTTGGCGCGTCTGAGCCCAGCGTGATGGTCGCGCCCGCCGAGACCAACTCCGCCCATGGATAGCCGCGGCTCACCCGCTCATCACCCAGTCTTTCTCGCCAGTTCTCCTGGATCGCTGGATCGCTGTGCACCGGTTGAATCGAGGCGATCACACCGAGCCGGGCAATTCGCTCGACGTTCTCGGGCGTGACCGTCTCCAAGTGCTCGAGCCGGTCACGACGGCACGCACCCGCTCCGCCGCCTGCCTGCTCTAAACCCTCCAGCACATCGAGTGCCACGTCAGATGCCTCATCACCAATCGCGTGGATTGCGATCTGCAAGTCGGCCCGGTGAGCCGCCTCGATCACCGGCGTCAGCGAGGCCCGATCCCAGATGGGTGCCGGATGACGGCCATCGGCAAAGGGCGCCTTCATTGCCGCCGTACAACTATCGATCACCCCGTCGGTCTTGACCTTGATCCCGAGCACCCGCAGCCGCGGGTGGTCAATCCGAAGAGCGTGTTGGCGTGCGATGTCGACCTGAGCCAGGTCAGCCCTTTCGTCGCCCGTGCGATGCACCAGCCAGTGGCCACTGACCCGAATGGGTAGTGCGTCCTTGGCCAAAAGTCGCTCGAGCGCGCTCAAACTCGTCTCATCCAGCCCCATGTCGACGACACCGGTCACCCCAGCGGCGGTGTATGCGTCAAGTGCCGCAGCCATGGCAGCCTCATGATCGGCTTCGGTCATCGATGTCTCGAGCGATCGCCGCATCAACGTCTGCATCGCGCCTTCGATCAGCAGCCCGGTCGCGTGGCCGGATTGATCGCGTTCGATGGTGCCATCGACCGGGTCCGGGGTCTCATCGTCGATGCCGAGCTCAGCGAGCGCGGCGGTGTTGAGCCAGGCGGAGTGTTGATCGTTGGCCGAGAGGTATACCGGACGGTCAGGAAGTACCTCGTCGAGCAGTTCCCGGATGGGTGCTCTCCCCCCGAGCGCGGTGTAGAGCCACCCGTTACCGCATATACGCGCAGCGTTTGGGTTCTTCTGTCCCGCGGCCCGAACCCGGCTTTGAATGTCGGCAAGGTCTCGGGCATCCACGAGCGCGACCTCGGTCAGGGACCGGCCCAGATAGATCAGGTGGGTGTGGGCATCGATGATTCCGGGCAACACGACCGCACCGGCTAGGTCAACGACCTCATCGCCCGGCTGTGGTGGAGAATCCCCGTCCCCGACGTGCGCAAGTCGCCCGTCTTTGCCGACGACAAGCGTTGTGGCCCAAGGGTTTTCTGGATCTGCGGTGAAAATTCGGCCGCGGACGTAGCGGACGGTCATACCGAGATTCCTTCTTCTTCGAGATCGGCTGGTCTGGACGCGTCCAACGGCATTCCGTAGAGCCAACGCGTGAGGCCGAAGTAGATTCCCGCCGACCCGAGGATCCCCACCGCCAGCGAAAGGTCTACGCCGCCGAGGGCCTGCGCGATCGGCCCGGTGTAGACCGGAGTCGACGCGCACAAAAGAGCCAACCCGCCAGGCACCAGAATCGCTATTGCACCCGCAATATTGACTCCCCCGGAGTACCAGAAGGCAGACCGACGACCGACAACGCTGAGCGCGTCACCGTCATACCTGTTGTGCCGCATCAGGATGTCGATGGAATAGACGGTCATGATTGGCCCCACGAGGACGACCAGCAGCGACATCATGCTGCCGACTGTCTCCAGGAAGTTCCCGATGAGCAGTGCGTACGTCGTCATCGAGACCGCGCAAGCGGCGGAGATCAGGACCGCCACCGGACGCGAGGTCGGGACGCCAACGCTTTGCAGGGCGAGCCCCGCGCTGTAGGTCGTCAGGGCATTGTTGGACAGTGTTGAGGCGATGACGCCCATGAGGAAGAGCACCAAGAGCGCCGAGGGCACGATCGTGCTCAGACCAGCCTGCGGGTCCCCCATATCGACCACCGTCGCACCGAGCGCGCCCGCGCTCACCAACACCACGCTGGGGATGAAGCTCCCCCATGCGGTCCAGAACGCCACGGCACGCGGGTTCACCGACCGGGGAAGATAGCGCGCAAAGTCTGAGCTGTTCGTATACGACATCGGGCTCGACGCCACGAGCGTGAGTCCGGCGGTGAGTGCCGCCCAGAGCGCAGTGCCTTCAAGCGGCTCTGGCTGGCTGAAACCGAAGTCGCTGTTGAGAGCGATAATCGCGACCACCACGGCAAAGACTGCGGAAAGCACTGTCGAGAGCACCGGATAAAGACGCAGGATCGTGCCTTGGCCGTAGACCGAGATCAGGGTGGTCGCTCCGGCAACGGCAAGGATGACGACGATCTTCACCGGGTTCGATGTTTCAACACCCATCCGCTCCACCAGGCTGAAGCCCACGGTCGAGGCGGCTGCCCAGTTCAGCGCGATGTAGCAGACCGACACGAACCAGCCATTCAGCGCGATGGCGATCCTGTTGCCGCGGATGCCGTACATCGCACGGCTCACTACCTGACTGGACGTCCCTGATGGTGGCCCGCTGACGGCTACGACACCACAGAATCCAGAGAAGAGACTGCCGACCACGCTGACCAGCAACGCCTGCCACAGTTCGAGTCCCAGGACAATCAAGGTCGCGCCCACCACAATGGAGAGATAGTTGACGTTCGGTGCCACCCATACAGCGAAGAGCGATCGAGGCTCGCCACCGCGCTCCGCGTCGGGGATGATGTCGATTCCGTGTTGCTCGATACCTGCTTGCTGGGTCATGGGCCCGTCCTTGTCCGCCGGCGATAGCGTCGGCGTCGGTTACGTTCCCAGACCGGCGCGCGGCGTTGGGCGTTTTCTTGAGCAGACAGGACCAAACTTGTTTGGCTCGTCCATGATGGGTCGGTGAGTCGACGAGCCACGATCCACGACGTCGCAACGCAGGCGAGCGTGTCCGTGACGACGGTGTCACACGCCTTCTCGGGCCGAGGGTCGGTCGCGGCTGCCACCAGGCGTCGTGTCTTTGAGGTGGCCGAACGCCTCGGGTACCGCCCCGACGTCCTCGTACGTGCGGCCCAAGGCGAACGCCTTCCAATCGTCTCCCTCGTCGTTCGAGGGCTACCCGGTCTGCGAGAGGCTGGCGACGGACTTGACTACTTCATCCGGTTCTCCGGCGCTGCGGCGATGACCAGCCTTGAGACGGGTTACGCACTGATGTTGGTCGCCGATCCCTCTGGACCGCACGCCTCCGGCTCGACGCTGGCCACCGATGCCTTCCTGGTGACCGAGCCCGTCGAGGACGACCCGCTAATCACGTTGCTTGAGGGCAGCGGCATTCCCTATCTCACGGTCGGTCGCGTCCCTGGTGGTGCCGCACGGGCGCCGTACGTCGATATCGAGACGCCTCGCCTCACCCGACTTGGCCTCGATCACCTGGTCGAACGCGGCGCTCGACGCGTCGCCATCGTGGTGGGCACCGCACGCAACGAGTGGAATCTGCAAACCATCCGCACCTACACCCAGTGGGCCCGCGAGCGCGGACAGGAGGTCATTGTCGAGGCCCGACGTGCGTACGGCGGCGAACGCAGCGGGCTCACAGCGGGCAAGGCCCTAATGGCACGCGCTGACCCGCCCGATGCGATCTACGCGCTGCAAGGGCCACACGCGGTCGGGGTACTCCGACACCTTCGTGAGCGTCGCATTCGGGTGCCCGAGCGAGTTCAGGTGGTCGCGGGCGTGGAATGCGCTCCCGTACGCGATGCGCACATCCCGATCACGACCATTGATCTCGAGCCGGAAGTTCTCGCCGAGCGCGCCATCGCGGCCCTTCTAGCCCACCTTCGCGGGACACCCATGCCAGTGCACCGCCCTGGCGTAGGTGTGCTGGTTCAGCGCGATAGCTCGAGGAGTCTCGACGACGACGTCTCGGCTTAGGGCTCGCGGCTCCAGAAGTACGGCGTCGTGGTCGACACCTTGACGAGGCCCGATTGCTCCAAAATGGGCCGGGAGAATTCGGTGGAGTCGCTGTTGATCAGCGTCTTGCCAGCGGCAAGTGCCGATCGTGCCCGTGCGGCCGTCAGCGCCCGGTAGATTCCCTGACCCCTCCACGCCGGCAAGGACGCACCTCCCCAGATTCCGGCGAAGCATGTTCCTTCAACCGGCTCCAGGCGGCCGGCACAGACCATTTGCCCGTTTGCCTCCGCTACCCAAAGCTCAATGGAGGGATCCTGCTCAAGCTGCATCAGGAGTTCGTCGGCGAGCGAGGGTCCCCCGAAGACTGAACTCAGCATCTCCTCCATCTCCCGAACATCGCGCTCCTGGTGGATCCTCCGGAGAGTCACCCCATCCGGCAGCGGAACGTCGACGGCCAACTGGTGCGCCTCACCGATCATGATCGACTCCGGCTCGTCAGCCAGGAATCCGGCGGTGGTCAGCGCGTTCTCCAGGCCAGGCGCGTGGTCGTGCCCTCGAGTCTTCCATTCGACTCTGTTGAGCGAGGCATCGTCAGCACAGTGCTTGACCGCGGCGGCGACCAGATCCGCGACTTGCGCGCGGTCAGCGCCGCCGAGATCGCGATACGTGATGCGACCACGCCCATTCAGATAGGTCGCCAGCCGCAATGGGCCAATCGTGGTCATTGACAGGGCGCTGGGCGACTCTGCGGCCACCGTGCGCAATTGCTGGTCGTACGCCGCCAACAGGTCACCGGGGTTCATCACAAGGCGCAGCCTGGCTCACCGATATGTCGTGTGTCCAGCCGAATTGGCTTCCTGCGGCTAGAAATTGCTGCGCTGATGAGATCGCGCGACGGGTGGGGAGACATCCTGCTTAACGACGCGCACGCGAACCTCGGGCGCGAGCACACTCCAGGCACCAGGACGTCGTGGGTCGGGCGAGGAGCCGCGCCGGGTCGATGGCCTCGCCACAGGCGGCACAGTGTGCGTACTCGCCTCGGCTTAGTCGACCCATCGCGTCGTCAATCGCCTCTAGTTGCAAGCGAGCTGCCGAAGCAAGGGCGGCCACTTGCGCGCGCGAGGCTGCGATCGTGGTGCCTTCGGTGTCATGCTCGTCATCAAGATTGCTGTCCCGAGCTGACTCGACGATGTCAGCGAACGAGGCATCAAGGCCGCGTAGCCGCTCGATCGCCTCGGCGCGCTTTGCCTCCAACGCCTGAAGAGCTGCGTCGGTATCCATGGCCTCAGTGTGGCTCGACTGATGAAGGCGTGGTCGCGATACCGGTCACGAACATGTGCCCTGGCGCATGCGTGATCATCAACTCAGGTCGCGCCTCAAGAGCCACGGCTTGCGGAGTCACCCCACACGCCCAGAAAACAGGGATGTCACCAGGCTCCACCACGGGCGGGTCGCCCCACTCTGGATGGTTCACGTCTGCAATTCCGAGCGCTTCAGGTGAGCCAATGCTGATCGGCGCTCCATGTACGTCGGGGCGAGTCGCCGACACGGTCACGGCACGGGACACCAGGTCGGCCGGGATCGACCGCATCGACACCACGAGCGGACCGTCGAAGCGGCCTGCCGGTATGCACCGTTGGTTCGTGCGATACATCGGCACGTTCCGGCCAGCCTCGAGGTGGCGCACCGGTACTCCGGCCTCAAGCAGTCCGTGCTCGAAGGTGAAGCTGCATCCAATGAGGAATGAGACGAGGTCGTCGCGCCACACGTCGAGCAGGTCGGTCGGCTCAGCTACCAACTCGCCGCCACGGTAGACCCGGTAACGGGGAAGGTCCGTGCGCAGATCTGCGCCAGGCGACGTCAGGTGCGGCACGGGGTCACCGACATCGGTCACCTCAACAATCGGGCACGGCTTCGGATTGCGCTGACAGAACCGCAGGAAGTCAAACGCATCCGCCCGAGGCAGGATCGCAAGATTGGCCTGAACGTACCCGGGCGCCAAACCCGTTGTTGGTCCTGTGAATTCGCCAGTACGGCATCTTTGCCAGACCGCACTGGCGACGTCAGTTGAACCCATGCTCAGTGTCCTCACTCCAGCAGGCGGCTAGCCGAAGATGGCGGTGTAGATCGATACGATCTCCTCGGCGCTCGGCACTCGTGGATTGTTTCCCGGCGAACCAGAAGCGAGCGCCTGCTCGGCCATCAGCGGGAGACGTTCGGTCCAGACCTGGCGATCGATGCCGTACGCCAGCGGCGTGGGCACCTCGAGGTCGACGTTGAGGGTACGCAGTTCGGCCACCAAAGCCTCGGCTGCGTGCTCGTCTGGTTCCGCGTCGGTGGCACATCCATAGGCTCGGGCACAGTCCGCATAGCGGCTGGTCGCCATCTCGAGCGAGAACTCTGTGACGGCCGGAAACAGCATGGCGTTGGATAGCCCGTGGGCAACGTGGAAGTGGCCGCCAATCGGTCGACTCATTCCGTGCACGAGCGCAACACTGGAGTTGGAGAAGGCGATTCCCGCTTGAGTAGCCGCGAGCATCATGGCTTCGCGTGCATCGCGGTTGGTCCCGTCGGCATAGACCGTGCGCAAGTTCTTACCGATCGCGTGGATCCCTTGCAGTGCCATCCCCGAAGCAAACGGGTTGGCCTTGCGCGAGACGTAGGCCTCCACTGCGTGGGTCAGCGCGTCAATACCAGTGTCAGCGCTCAACCGTGCCGGCATCGACACCGTGAGCTCGAAATCGACAACCGCCCCAATGGGCAAGAATGCCGGGCCAGCGCACAACATTTTCTCGTCGGTAGCGCTCTCGGTGATGATGGAGAACTGGGTGGCCTCAGAACCACTACCCGCTGTGGTCGGCACCGCGACAACAGGAAGGGCCGGGCCGATATTAACTGTTGGCGCCTTGTAGTCACGCATGCTTCCACCCTGAACTGCCAGCAGTGCCAAGGCTTTTGCCGTGTCCATCGGACTGCCCCCACCGATGCCGACCACGAGGTCGGCGCGATGCGCATGCACCGCGTCGACGCCAGCATCCAGAGAGTCCGTCGTCGGGTCGGGCACAGTTCTGTCAAAAACCGCGACCTCAAACCCCGCCGCGACCAAGCTCTCGGACACCTTCGCGATCAGTCCAGTCGAGACGAGGTAGGCGTCGGTCACGATGAGCGGACGGGCGGCGCCGAGGGTCGTGAGAAGCTCTGGCAGTTCAGCCGTCGCTCCTCCACCGACCCGGAGATGGCGCGACAGGGTGATTGTGCTCATCTGGACTCCTCAGACGGACCGAAAGGCTCGTCACGAAGTATGTCCCACCACCGCGGGCCGCGGTGGTGGGACCAGCAACCTCGTCGCCCGCCGCAGAAAAGTCAGCGGGTGGTGTAGCCGCCATTAGCGAAGATCGTCTGACCGGTGACCCACCAGCCCTCGGACGCCAGGAACCGGACGATGGGAGCGATGTCTTCGATCTGGGTGAGTTGGTTTCCCATTCCCTGCGACTTGTGGAATTCAACGCGCTCGGGCGTCTCCTGGCCATAGAAGAACGGCGTGTCCATAGGACCAGGAGCCACCGCAGTGACCGAGATCCCACGGTCGGCAAACTCCTTGGCGGCCGCCCGGGTGAAGTGCTCCACCGGCGACTTGCCGCCCGCGTACGTGGAGTAGCCATCGGTGAATGCGCCCAGCAGTGCCGTCACGATCGTGATGATCTTTCCGCCGTCAGCGAGGTTCTTTCCGGCCTCCTGGATGAAGAAGTACGCGGCCTTGGAGTTGATGTCGAACATCGAGTCGTACTCGTCTTCGGTGGTCTCCAGAATCGGCTTGCGCAGCACCTTGCCTGCCGTGTTGACCGCGATATCAATCGTGCCGATCGCTGCCGCGGCGTCGGCGAACACGCGGGCAACAGTGGCAGGAACCGTGAGGTCACCTTGAAGAATCACACCTGTGCCGCCAGCGGCCTGGACCGCCGCCAGCGTCTCCTGCGCGGCGGGCTCGCTGGACTCAGAGTTGTAATGGATCGCGACATTGGCCCCCGCTTCTGCCGCCTGGCGCGCGATGAGCCCGCCGAGGTTCTTTGCGCCGCCCGCGATGAGGACGTTCTTTCCGTTGAGCGTGTGCTCAGACATGAAGCTCTCTTCCGTATCGTCGATATGTAGCAATATCTCTACGCTACATGCGCTAACGTAGCATCGTGATAGGAGAGCCGACAAGTGATACACGTGAGCGCCTGATCGCGGCCGCGGCTGACCTGATCGCGGCGTCACCGGGTGAGGACTTCTCCCTGCGCGCAGTCTGCGACGCGGTCGGCGTCAAGATGCCGACGCTCTACCACTTCTTCGGGTCCAAGCAGGGGCTCATCGACGCCGTCGTCGAGCACGGCTTCGACCTCTATCTCGGCGAAAAAGCCGCCATGGAGACCTCCGGCGACCCCATCCAGGACATCCGGTCCGGGTGGGATGCACACGTGGCGTTCGGCCTAGCCAATCCGGGTTTCTACACGCTGATGTACGGCAAGATCCAGCCCGGCCATTCCCCCGCAGCCCAGTCTCGCCCGAGTGACATCCTGCGCGGGTTGACCGCGCGTGCCGCCGACCAGGGTCGCCTCGTGGTGACATCAGAGCAAGCCGCAGCGCACATTCTGGTGACCAACATCGGGGTCACCCTGCGACAGATCATCATGGCCTCACCAGATCCAAACCTGTCAGCGGCAGTTCGTGAGGGTGCCATCGCGGCCATCACCGGGACCGATAGGCACTCCGCGGCGCCGGTGGCGACGGTCATCGAGATGGCGGCGGCCCGCCCCGAGGTCCTGGGCAGCACCCAGACTCAACTCCTGATCGAGTGGCTGAGAACGCTCGAGGCGCGAGACAACCGCTAGTCAGGCCACTTCAATAACGAGTTTGCCTCGCGCAGAACCAGATTGGCTCACCTCGAACGCCTGCGCCACCTGCTCAAGCGGGAACGTCCGATCGATCTCGACCCGCAGCCGACCAGCCGCAACCTCGTCCAAGAGGTTTCCGAGACGCTCGCCGTCGGGGCGTACCCATACCCAGCGGCCACCATGCTCCTGCACCGTCGGGTCTGCGATGGACGCTAGGCGACCATCCTCACGCAGCACCTCCAGGCTCTCCTCTAGGACGCCGCCCACCAGGTCGGCAATCGCGTCGAAGCCGTCGGGCGCGATCTCACGCAGGCGCTGCACGACACCCTCGCCGTAGGTCACCGGCGTCACGCCAATAGCGCTGAGCTTGGCGTGGTTTGCCTGGGACGCCGTACCGACCACGTGTGCGCCAGCGGCAACCGCCAACTGGGCAGCGAGGAAACCCACACCGCCAGCCGCTGCGTGCACCAGCACGGTGTCACCCTTCGCGACGGCAAGGGTTTCCAGAGTCCGCAACGCGGTGAGTCCCGCCAGCGGCAAGGCGGCAGCGACATCGTCCTCAACCTCGCCCGGCACGGCGGCAGCCGCGTCGGCCATGACCGTGACGTACTCCGCGAAGGTGCCCGCTGAGACGATCTGCTTGCGCGCATAAGCTGCGACTCGATCACCCTCGACGAACTCCGGGGTGTCCGGGCCTACCGCGTCAACCACACCCGCGACATCCCAGCCCGGAATGACCGGGAACGAGGCGTCCATGAGTGCATCCAAACCGCCGGCCATGAGCTTCCAGTCGACCGGGTTGACGGCCGCTCCGGTGACCCGGATTCGGACCTCACCTGGCCCGACTTTGGGGACCGGTTGGTCGGTGACGTGCAGGACGTCGTTATCGCCGAATGTGTCATAGCTAATGGCTCGCATGACCGGGTCAACGCCACACTCCAGGAGGTCATTCCTCACAGTGCGCGGCGTCGTGATTCGGCGACAACTACGGCACTTCGACCCCACCGGTCTCCCGAATCCCCGGCATCTCAACGACCTCGCTCATCGCGCGAGCTGAAGTGCCGTCGTTGTCGCCCGCTGAGCGATCGCCCTTGTGAGCCTCGAGAACGCCGAAACCGCAGCACTCGCCCTTCACTTCGAACGTACGCTCCGTTCGGCTAGGCGATCATGCTGCACGTCTTGCGCGGCCATCAGTCGATCACGCGACGCGACGATCTCTGCGCGCAGCGCAGGTAGATCGTGGCCCACCAGCTGGCCGCGGAACTTTCGAACGTCTCCGCCGACGAACACCGTGTCGACGTTGCCCGCGTGAGCGAACGACGTGATCGTCGACGCGGCGTGGGATGCAGGCGCGGTATTCACGTCGGTGGTCCGCACCATGATCACGTCGGCCACCATGCCCGGCGCTAAGGTCCCAAGACAATGCCCGACGCCAGCATTAAGGGCACCACCCACGGTGGCGAACTCGAGCACGTCCTCCGGACTGAGATGCGAGGGCGCCATGGCCGAGGGCGCAGCCGCTTGCCGTTCGAAGGACCGGGCCCGATGCCCGCTGAGCAGCACCTGCATCTCAGTGAACATGCTCAGGCCATAACTCAACTCGTTGTCGCCACTCAGACCTGGTCGGATGCCTGCGCCGAGGGCGGCGTCGACCTCAGGGAAGCCGCTTCCAAGCCCAAACGCAGCATCCGAACGCGCGCACATGTTGACCGCCACGCCTGCGTCGGCGACACGGCGCCAGACCTCGTCACTCATTCCGTAGCAGTGGTTGAAAGCATGGCGGTGCGTCAGCAGGCCATCGTCGTCCAACTGTTTGAGTAAGGCGTCCAACGCTGGGACGTGACTACCCATCTCGGTGGAGACCCATAGGTCGTGATCCTTGGCGAAGCGCCACAGATCAGCGTTCGGTTCGGTGGCGAAGAGCCGAAATGTCAGGCGCCCCTCGTCGCTGGTTCCGTACTTGTCGCGCAGCCGAAGCACGTCACGCGGCCAGTGTTGCGCGTTCGCGCCGTCGCCGAGCACACCGGAAGCATGGACCGCGCGGATCCCCGAATCCCACATGGCCTCGACAGCGGCATCACCGTGATCTGGGGTGTGGTTGTTGTAGGCGTTGTCAATGATGGTCGTAATGCCACCGTCGAGGGCCACGATGGCGGTCGCCAGCGTTCCGGTGTAGACATCGTGCGCTGCGTAGTGCGGCGCATACCCAGCCCGGGTGTAGGCCATGTATTCGGGAAAACTCAGCCGGGGCGCAGTCCCGCGAAGTTGCCCTTCCCAGGCATGCACGTGGGAGTCCACAAAACCTGGCATGACGATGTGATCGCTGGCATCGATCACCACCGCGTCGACCGGAACGCTCAAACAGGGTGCGACCTGAGCGACTCTGCCCTCGTCGATGAGGACATCGCCGACAGCCAGACTCCCCAGGGCGGCATCCTGAGTCAACACCGTCCCGCCGCGAAGCAGCACCGGCCGCGCAGGCGAACCGGTCAACTCGACCAGCGTCTCGGCGTCGTCCCGCACCGGCACCGTAGACACGGGAGTACGTGAAGGTCGGTAGTGCTGGGCGTCGTGTGTGTCCCCAACCATCGGCACGATCTCTCTACGATTCGGTAGGCAAGAACCCTGTCGAGCGCCAGTGCACGACCTTGCGCTCGACTAGGTCGACTGCGAGGTAGATGAGGAACGCCAACACGGAGAGCAACACGATCAGGGCGAAGACCCGGTCCAGTGCGAAGCTCACACTGGCGGTCTTAACCATCACTCCTAGGCCCGCCCCACCGCCCATGAACTCGGCGACGATCGCACCAATGATCGACAGCACTGCGGCGCTCTTGAGTCCCGCAAAGATGAACGGGAGGGCTGTGGGGAGCTTGAGCTTGAAGAATCGCTGCACCCTGTTGGCCTTAGTGACGAGGAACAACTTGTCCTGCTCCTCGTCGACGCCAGCCAAGCCGGCGGCAGTGTCAACCATGACCGGGAAGAACGCGATAGTAGCCGCCATCACAACCTTCGGAGTCAGGCCGAAACCGAACCAGGCGACAAACAGTGGGGCCAGCGCGACCTTCGGCGCGGCGTAGAGCGCGATCATGAGCGGCTGGATCACCTTGCGGCCAAACACCGTCTCGGCGATCAACACACCCAGGGCGACCCCGACCACAGCGGCCAGAGCGAGACCGATCAGCGTCTCGGTGACCGTGACGAGGAAGTTGTCCCATGTCTGCCCCCCGGAGACGAGATCCTTGCTGAGGTCGAGAAGCGCTGCAGCCGTGGCGCCAGGCGAAGGCAACACAAACTCGGAGACTAGCCCGACCGAGATGACGAGTTGCCAGATGCCCACGAGTACGACCAGGGAGACAGTGACGAGGAACCAACCAGGGATCCGTTCGAGATAGGGCGTCCGCGCATCGAGGGCGCCGCCTGCCCGAGCAGGGCGCTTGCTGGTCGCGCTCATCAGTTTGCTTCCTTCGCGCTCGGCGTTCCCGCGGCTTGGTCATGGCCGACCTTGAGCAGGTCACGAGCCCGGCGGACGTAGGTCTGGAACTCTTCGGAGGTGACGATCTCGGCGTCGCGGTCGGCGGGTAGGTCGACGTCGACGACCCCTGCGATGCGCCCCGGGCGGGCGCTCATCACGACGACGCGGTTGGCCATGAAGACCGCTTCGGTGATGCTGTGCGTGACGAAGAGCGCCGTGCTGCCTACGGCAGCAGTGATCTTGAGCAACTCGACATTCATGTATTCCCGGGTGAACTCGTCCAGCGCGCCGAACGGTTCATCGAGCAACAGCAGTTGCGGATCGCGAATCAACATCCGGCAGATGGCCGCACGTTGTTGCATACCGCCCGAGAGTTCGTTCGGCATTCGACTGGCGAATCCGCTCAACCCGACCATGTCCAGCAACTCGTTCGCCCGATCTGTGGCAGCGCGAGCGGCCCGCTTGCCTTCGGCCAACTCGATCGGCAACAGCACGTTTTCTACGATCGTGCGCCAAGGAAGCAGGACAGCGCGCTGGAACATCATGCCCACGTCGTCGGGGACGCCTGCCACGGCCTGGCCATGCACCTCGACAATGCCGGACGAGGGCGCCAACAGCCCGGCGACCACATTAAGCAAGGTGGTCTTGCCGCAGCCGGATGGCCCGAGCAGAGCTATGAATTCCCCGCGCTCGACCTCAAGGGAAACCGGTCCGAGCGCATGCACGGTCTCGCCACGACTCGTGAAGGTGCGCACCAGATCCTGAACCTTCACGGCCGTCAGGTCAGCATCGACTCCGCCGGAGGCGCCTGCTGCGAAATGTTCTGTCATCGCGCTCACATCCCTGTCATTTCTTGTTCCAGGCGGCGACGTCATCGTTGTCGACACCCACCTCGCTGGCACCCTCGGGCACGATCTTGAGATCAATCAGTAGGTCGCGATACCCGGCCCAGTCGCCCTCGTCGATGAAGCCATAGCGCCCCCGCGCTGATTCGGGCAGCGTGACGATGTCGGCGACCCTGTTCACGATGACCTGCGCGAAGGCGCGGTCCTTGGTCTCGTCTGGCGCGTACTTGGCGCAGACGTCCACGATCTTGTTCCGATTGGCCAGGCCCCACGCCCACCCTTTGGCTACGGCCTTGCCGAAGTTCTTGACGACCTCCGGGTTGGCTTCGTGCCACCGATCGGTCGACACCAGCAACTGGCCCACGACGTCGGGGTAGTCCTCGCTCTCCAAGATGTTGACGTCTACTCCAGAGGCCTTGATAACCTCCAGGTCGAAGTAGGAAGCCGAGTAGGCATTAACTGACTTCTTCTTCAACGCGCTGGCCGCCGAGCCACCATCACCGACTGCGAGCTCCTTGTAGTCCTTGTCCTTGGTGAGCCCAGACATCGCCAGGACGGACTCGGCATAGGTCACGTCGCCGCCACCTGGAGTACTGATCCCGACGGTCTTGCCCTTCAGGCCTTTCAGATCCTTGATGCCAGAGTTCGTAGGCGTCACCAGGTAGAACGCCTGCTTCTGATAGAGGGAAAACCACCCGGTGACCGGTGCACCTTCGGCGGCTGCACTCAGATAGTTGTCGGGCGCGCTCACGGCGACATCTGCCTTGTCGCTCAGGGTGGCCTGGATCGCCGCCGCCGAGCCGTCGAGCCCTTCGAACTTCGGCGCTACTTTGGCGTCGTCGTAGAACCCTTGTGCCTTAGCCGTGTAGAACGGCCACCAGGCCAAACAGCTAGCGAAGGGCAGCGCGACAATGAGCTCAGACCTTCCGTCCGCGTCCACTCCCGCCTTTGGGCTGCTACCGCAAGCCGCCATGCCAGCCATCAGGCCGCAGGCCGCGAGGCCAGCGATTGCTCGCTTGAACATCGATGTCCGCCTTCCAGGGAACGCCCAACCTTCGTGAGTCCTTGAAATATTAGTGCTTATATAATCATTGTCAATAGGCTTTGCTGGTCGTTATGGTCCGACGCCGCATGCCAAGGCAGATGGAGACGTGAACCAGAAGACCCGACGTCCTGGATCAACACAGAGCAAGCGAGGAGTGGAACAGGCGATGAAGCAAGTCAACGCCGGCGACGAAGTCGATCGGATCATCAGCGAGTGGCACATCGAGCGACCCGAGGTGGACGCGTCAAGCATCGGCGTCTTCGGACGCATCAACCGCCTCCAGCCTCTACAACGCGCCGCGACCGCACACCTCCACGAACGGCACGGGCTGAGCGTCGCCGCGTTCGACGTGCTGGCGAGCCTGCGCCGCTCCGGGAAGCCGTACCGCAAGACCGTTGGCGAACTGGCGGCGTCCTCACTGCTGACATCGAGCGCCGTGACCCTGCGCCTGGACAATCTCGAACGTGACGGACTCGTCCGCCGGGTGCGAACTGACGGCGACCGGCGTCAGGTCCACGCAGAACTCACCGATGAGGGGCGCGACCGCATCGATGCGATCTTCGAGGAGCACATCGCACTCGAGCAACGGATGATGGCGGAGCTGACCTCCCGCGAGCAGGCCGAACTGGCTCGGCTACTGCACAAACTCGCCGATTCCGTACGCCGCGAGTCCACCCGCCACCCGAGCCAGACTCAGTCCGATTGGTGACCTGTCCGACGACATCACTGAGGAGCCACTAGCGCTCCGTCGACCTCATGCTCAGGCCGTGCCACCGGCCAGGGGCGTCGCCCAGGCGTCATACCCGTAGACCCAGTCGCCACTACCGGCCTCTTTGAGCCATTCATTGCCGCGCGAGCCGATCTGGATACGGGACGTGCGATCGAGACGCACGGACTGATAGGCGTGCAGTCGATCGGCGATCGGCGCATCGAGTTCGGTGAGCGCGCGCGAGAGCACGACCGCGTCTTCGATCGCCTGACCTGCCCCTTGCGCCATGAACGGCATCATCGGATGACAGGCATCGCCGAGAAGAGTGATGCGATCGGTCGACCAGGTGGGCAGCGGGTCGCGGACATAGAGCGCGGACTTGAGGACCTCGTCCACCGCATCGAGCAGCCCCCGAGCCTCAGGGTGGAAATCGGCATACATGGCCCGCAATTCATCGGCATCGCCGGGGGCCGTCCAGGATTCCTCGGTCCACGAGTCCTGCGGCGCGGTAGCGAAGATAAAAATATCCCGCCCCTCGTTGAGTGGGAAGGTGACGATCTGAGTCTCCGGATTCGGGCCCCACCATTTGGTGAACGCCCCGAGGTTGGGCAGTCCGGCCAAACGCTCGATCGGCACCACGGCGCGGAAGGCCACAACGCCGGTGAACTCCGGGCTTTCCTCACCGAAGATGGCATGACGGACCGCCGAGTGGATGCCATCGGCACCGACGACAACATCGGCGCGGGCCTCGCTGCCGTCCGCGAACCGGAGGGTGACACCGTCGGCATCCTCGGCGAGATCGGTCAGTCGAGCACCGAGACGCAACGACTTCTGGGGAACAACCCGCTCTAGCGCCGTCAGCAGGTCGGCGCGGTGCAAGGTCAGTTGCGGTGACCCATAGCGCTCCTCGGCGACATTGCCCATCTCCAGCCGGGAGGTCTCCTCACCGGTGTCCCAGGTGCGGCTGATCCGAAATGTGGGTCGAGCAGCAGAACGCCTCAGGGCAGCGCCGAGATCGGCACCCAGGCCATCGATCGCGCGTACCGCGTTCGGGGTGAGGTTGATGTCAGCACCCACTCGCGCGAACTGCGGCGCCTGTTCGAAGACCCGAACCGATTGGCCAGCGTGTGCCAGCGCAATGCCTGCCACCAGACCTCCGATGCCTCCACCGACCACTGCAACCGCACCGTGCATCTCATCCCACCATTCCTGTTAGGCCTTGATTTATAAGGCCTAACATAGTTGGGACAACCTACCCCGTCAAGAGTCCCCTGTGCGGCTTTTACGGCGCTCGCTCAGCGGCGACGCAGTCGCCAGATCGCCACCCCAACGACCACCACGGCGGCCACCGGAACAGCCCGCTTCAGCGCCGGAACCAGACCGATATTGCCGAGGTCGAGGGGCTCTGCAGCCGTTCGCGCAACCGGCTGTGAGACCTCGTCTGCGCGGGCGACCGCCTCCCCTGCAGGCGCCGAGCTCAACTCGGAGGCGAGATTAGTCGCAAAGGAGTCAAGCATCCGGCCAGCGACCTCCATCATGATGCCGCGGCCGAACTGAGCAGGCCGCCCAGACAAGGCCAGGTCCGTCTCGACGCGGACCTGGGTTGTGGTCGCGCCCGCAGCCGACAGCGTCGCACTGATCGTCGCTTCGGCGCTGCCGCCACCACGCTGCTCGCCGCCTGTCGCGACCACGATGATCCGCCTCGCCTGCTCGTCGGGATGCAGCGTGCCGGACCCGGCGTACTTGAGGCTCATCGGCCCCAACTTGACCGCCATTTGTCCGGTGAAGTCGGGTCCGTCTAGAGCGTCCAGCGAGGCTCCTGGCAGGCAGGGCACCACCCGAGACAGGTCGGTCAGCACCGCCCATGCTTGGTCAACTCCGGCCGGGATGCAGAACTCATTAGTCAGTTGCACGATCGCTTCCTATTCCTTCGCATCCATAGTGGTTCCGGCGGCCGAGCGCACGAGTTCGCGCACCCGGGCGGGCGTCAGCGGGCACGATCGCACGACGACGCCGAACGGGCGCAGCGCGTCCTCGACAGCGTTGGCAATCGCCGCCGGCGGACCGACGGCACCCCCTTCGCCGAGCCCTTTGACGCCCAGTGTGTTCGTCGGGCTGGGACACGAAATCTCGTCGAGCCGCACGTCGGGAACGCTGGTGGCGGTGGGGATCAGGTAGTCCATGAAGGTTGTCGTCACAGGCTGACCCGCATCGTCGTATTGCATATGCTCAAGGAGCGCCCCACCTAAGCCCTGCACGACACCGCCCACGATCTGAGCGTCGGCAATCATCGGATTCACGATCCGACCAGCCTCGTGGACGACGACGTAGTCCTCAATCTCAACCCGCCCGGTGTGGATATCGACATCGACCACGGCCGCATGCAGGCCTGAGGAGGTCGCGTAGTTCGGAGGCTGGAAGTACGACGTCTCCGACAACGAGTCACGCCCATCGGCATGCGCCCGCATGGGCAGCGAGCGCAGCACCTCGGCCAAACTGAGCGTCTGCTCGGGCGCACCGGCCACGCGAACCCTTCCGTCGACGAGGTCGAGCTTGCCGGAATCGATCTCCAGCAACTCGGCGGCGGCCGTGAGGATCCGCTCCTTGACGAGGACGGCAGCCTGATGGATCGCGTTCCCGGCCGTCACCAGCGCCCGGCTAGCCATGGTGCCGACTCCAAACGGAACGTCAGAGGTGTCGCCGGCAACCACCTCAACGTCCTCGACCCGAACTCCTAGCGCTGCCGCGGCTATCTGCGCGAATGTCGTGCGGTGGCCCTGCCCCTGGGAAGGAGCACCGGTGTGCACCCGAACCCGACCCGAGGGAAGCACCGTCACCTTGCCGCCTTCGAAGGGCCCCAGACCGGTGGCCTCCAGATACATCGAGAAGCCGATTCCGAGGTGGCGGCCATCGGCGCGCGCAGCGACTTGACGCTCACGAAAACCCGACAAGTCGACCAGGTCGCGAATCCGATCGAGCATCTGCGGGTAGTCGCCGGAGTCGTACTCCTGCGGCTCTCCACGTCGGTCCAGGATCCCGGTCAGGTAGGGCATCTCCTCAGGACGAACGACATTACGGCGCCGAACCTCCCAAGGGTCCATGTCCAGTGCGACGGCCAATCTATCGATGGCTCGCTCCATCGCGAAGGTCACCTCGGGGCGGCCGGCACCGCGATACGGCGCAGTGCACATGGTGTGCGTCAACGCCCCGACCGCAACGACCTCCAACGTAGGCACCTTGTAGGGGCCCATCAGGTGGGCCAGCGAGTTGTAGGGCACGACCAGGCCGACCATATTGCGCGAGCCCAGGTTGACGATCATGCGATCCCGCAACCCGAGGATCCGACCCTCCGCGTCGGCAGCGATGTCGACGTGGTGCACCTGCTCGCGGGCGTGCGTGCCCGCCATCAGATTCTCGTTGCGGTCTTCCTGCCAGCGGACCGGTCGGCCCAGGTCGTGGGCAGCGAAGGGGACGAGAACCTCCTCGACGATGAGGATGCCCTTCTGACCAAACCCACCACCAACGTCTACGGACACGACGCGCACCGACTCCGGGTCTAGTTCCAGGGAGGACGCTAGGTGATTGCGCACCCGGTGCGGAGTCTGGGTGTTGGACCAGATCGTCAACGCCCCGGTGAAGGGATCATGGGAGGCGAGCATCCCACGGCATTCCATCGGCGAGGCGACATATCGCTGGGAAGCGAACGTCTCAGAGACGACCACCGCAGCCTGCGCGAACGCTGCGTCGACGTCACCCTTTCCGTGGGCAACCTGGAGACCGATGTTGTCTTCGGCGTCGGTGAGCACCTTGGGGGCGTCGTCAGCCAGTGCGGCTTCCGGGTCAAGAACGGCCGGGAGGTTGTCGTACTCAACTTCGATCAACTCGAGTGCGTCTTCTGCGAGATAACGAGACTCGGCGATCACCATGGCCACCGGCTGCCCGACGTAGACCACCTCGTCGACAGCGAGCAGGGGGCTGGGCTGAACCCGCACTATCGGATCGAGCTGGTTCAAGATGCCCTCCGGGATGCGCAGCTCCTCGGTGTTGACCAGCGGTTCGACACGTGCTGCGATCTGTGCTCCGTCGTACACCGCGACCACGCCTGGCGACGCACGGGCGGCAGCGATGTCGATGCGGGTGATGTGCGCGTGGGCCACCGGGCTGCGCAAGAACGCGACCTCGAGTGCACCGTCGACCCGGAGGTCATCGACGAAACGCCCCTGGCCACGGAGCAGACGTTCGTCCTCGACGCGGGGCACGCTGCGCCCGAGAATGCCGTCACCGATCGCGGCGCCGGATCCGTACATGCTCATCGTGATCCGTCCTGGGTGTTGTTTTCCTCAGCGCTGCGGTCGGACGAACAGGGCGGCGCGGCGTCTTCGGCGCCGCCGAGGAGCGCACGACAAGCCGCTTTCTTGATGTTGAGATAGCCGGTGCACCGACACAGGTTGCCGTCAAGTTGTTCGGTGACCGCAGTCTCGTCGAGATCATCCTCGCCCTCAAGCGAAGCTAACGACATCAGGAATCCTGGGGTGCAGAAGCCGCATTGCATCCCGTGCTCCTCGTGGAAGGCGCGCTGCAGGTCGGTCAGCGGAGCATCGCCGGGTGCCAAGTCCTCCACCGTGCGGATGCTGGCGCCATCGACCTGGACGGCGAAGGCGAGGCAGGATCGCGAGGCGTGCCCATCAATGATCACGGTGCACGCCCCACATGAACCCTGCTCACACCCGACGTGGGTGCCGGTGAGCCGGAGGCGATGACGAAGGAAGTCGACCAGCAGGAGCCGCGACTCGACCATGGCCCGCACGGGCTGGCCGTTGATTTCCAGCCCAATTTCGTGCCAGGTCGAAGGCTCGGCCAACGGCGGCAAGTCGGCATCCCAGCGGGGCGGCCGGACGATGGAGTCACGGATCTCAGGCACAGCAGCGCTCCCAGGCAGTCGTGATCGCAGAAGTTGCGAGTCGGCCGGCGATCTCGATGCGAAAGGCTCCGGCCGCGTGGACGTCATCAGGGGGGTCGAGTTCGGTGGCGACCTTGGCCACGGCAGCCCTCAGGTTGTCGTCGTTTAATGGTCCGCCGGTGAGCATTGCCTCAGCGGCCTGACTCCGCGCCGGAGTCCCGGCGACGCCGAAAAAGACCACGCGGCAGGAGTCGATCGCTGCCCCCGCGCCGTCCATAGCGACGGCCACCCCAGCCGTCGCGAAGTCGCCACGGCGAGTAGCGAACTCCTCGAACGCCCAGCCACGCGCGGCGCTGGGAAAGGTCACCTCGGTCACCAATTCATCCTCTTCTAGCGTCGTCATGAACGGCCCCACGAAGAAGTCCCTGGCCGCGATCTTCCGCTCGCCCCGCCGCGAGACCGCGACGACCGTGGCGTCGAGGGCCACCGCGGCAGCGGGAAGCTCAGCCGCCGAGTCGGCATGCGCGATACTGCCGCACACGGTGCCGCGGCTGCGGATCTGGGGGTGGCCGATGTGGCTGAGCGCCGCCTGCAGCAGGGGCCATCGGGCACCGACCTGCTCATCGGCTAGCACTGCCGCCTGCCGTACGCCCGCTCCAACATGCAGATGCCCCTCGTCATCGATCTCGAGTCGCCGCAACTGCTCGATGCGGCAAATGTCGACGAGGACCTCCGGGTGACCCATCCGCAGATTCATCACCGGGATCAGGGACTGACCGCCAGCCAAAACCTTGACGTCACGCTCAGCGGCCAAGGCGTTCAGGGCCTCGTCCAATGTCATCGGTGCGACGTAGTCGAAGGGCGCCGGTTTCATGCCCCGACCCCAGGCGATGTCGGCGCGAAGCGCTCCGCTTCCTCTTCAGCCATACTCTTCCGTCGCTCCTTCGCACCAAGCGAAGCCCGGTGCTCGATCTCGGTGACATTGCACAAATCCGAGCCACGCAAGTCGTGACAACGGCGCGTCGTCACGGGGTAACCCTCATCGCTGAGGCCCATCCCTCCCGTAACAGGGGATTCCTCACAAGACTGGTGTCTTGTCACTAAGAAGTCAAGCGCTAAGAGAGATTACCTGTGAGCATGCTCGTTGGCAGCCTCGTGTTTCGAACGTCGAACTGTGCCACACTCGTCCAACGTTGCGCCTTCACCGCTACCGATGAAGACAGATTGCCTTAGAACTCAGAGGACAGAACCATGGTGCAAGAACGAGCGAAGCGATCCTCAGATCTGGTCGATCTCATCGTCGACCAATGGACCCGAGAACTCCCCGACCTCGACGTCAGTAGTGTCAACGTGTTGGGCCGTCTGCACCGTTGCGACATTCGCTATCAGGCCATGGTCAGCGCCGTACTCGAGGAGTTCAATCTGAGCACCGCGGCGTTCGACGTGCTTGCCTCGCTGCGCCGCAGCAGCCCCGACTACCGTCGCACGGCAGGGCAGTTGGCCCAGATCGGGCTGATCAGCTCGGGTGGGCTGACTCAACGCATCGATCGGCTGGAACGTTCCGGCCTGGTCCGGCGAGTGCGTGATGCCAATGACCGCCGCGTGGTCGACATCGAACTCACCGACGAAGGCCGCTCGCTGATCGACACCGTGCTGAAGCAGCACTTCGCCGAGCAAAACAGATTCCTGGTCGGACTCACCCGCAGCGAGCAAAAGCAGCTCAGCCAGTTGCTGTCCAAGCTCGAGGTGTCGCTCGAAGTCGCCGAGAGGCTGCGTGCCGACAGCGATCCGACGCCGGCAGAACCCGGCTCCCCCGAGCGGTAGGACCGGGAGGCATCCCGTCAGCCGCGGACCCACGGTAGCGGCTCGCCCGTGAGATCCCAGAAGATGCTCTTCTGGCGCATGTAGGACGAGATCCCGTCGCGCCCTTTCTCCGTGCCCAGGCCACTTGCCTTGTGGCCACTGAAGGGAGTGGAGATGCTGAACTGCTTGTAGGTGTTGATCCACACCGTACCGGCGTCGACTGCCCGCGCGATTCGGTAGGCACGCCGATAGTCGGCAGTCCAGATGCCGCAAGCGAGCCCAAACTCGTTGTCATTGGCCTGCGCTAGCAGATCCTCCTCGTCCGAGAACGGCAGCACCACTGCCACCGGACCGAAGATCTCCTCACGGCAGATCGCGTCGGCATTCGTCACTCCGGCGAGAATTGTCGGCAGGTAGTACGCACCATCAGCCAGGGCCGGGTCATTGGGTACCGCTCCCCCCGTCAGCACCTGCGCACCGGCAGCGACAGCCTCTGCCACCATCCCGGCGACCTGGTCACGATGCGCATGGTGGACCAGTGGCGCGACCTCAGTAGCCGGATCGGTGCCGGGCCCGACCCTTAGCCGCTCGGTCGCCGCCACGAGACGCTCGAGAACCTCGGTATACACGGAGCCATGGATGAAGACGCGGGAGCCCGCGATACAACTCTGCCCGCTGGACGAAAAGATCCCATAAAGGATCCCCGACACGGCCTGGTCGATATCGGCGTCGGGGAACACGATCGTCGGGGACTTACCTCCGAGTTCGAGGGTGAGCGGCATGATCTTGTCCGCCGCAACTCGGCCGATCGTTCGTCCGGTCGCGGTACCGCCGGTGAACGACACCTTGCCCACCTGTGGATGCGCAACGATCGCGTTGCCGACGGTGGAGCCTGGGCCGGGAAGCACCGACAACAATCCGGCCGGCAGACCAGCCTCCTGGCAGAGCCGACCGAGCAGGAGAGAAGTGAGCGGCGCCCAGACCGGCGGCTTCAGCACAACAGCGTTTCCCGCGGCCAGCGCGGGAGCGACCTTCTGCGCGTCGGAGGCAATCGGTGAGTTCCACGGGGTGATCGCCCCGACAACGCCGTACGGCTCGTGGGCGGTCATGGTCAAACTGCCGCCGCGCCGCGGGGGCATAGCCTCCTCCATAGTCTCGAGGGCGGCTGCCATGTAGCGAAAGGTGCCCGCCGCACTGACTGCCAGGGCGCGCGTCTCGGCGCGGGTTTTTCCGGTATCGGCCGTCTGCACGGCGGAGATCAGATCCGCATGCCGATCGATCGTCTCGCCGATCCGGTGCAGGATTGCGGCGCGCTGGTGCGCCAGTAGATCACGCCAACTCGGGTCCTGCGAGGCCTTCAAGCCGCGCCGAACCGCTTCGTCGACATTCTCGATCGACGCGCCGTGGAAACGATGGACCACCCGACCTGTTGCAGGATCGCGACTCTCGACCAGTTCACCGCCACCCGTGCGCCAGGTGCCGCCGACCAGGATCTCATCACGTGCCTCGGCGAACGGATCTGATGGGTCCTCAACTATCCGGTCCATGGGCGACCTCTCCTTAGTTCAACGAGGTTGCTCGTGGCTCGCGTTCATGCTCACCCGCGCAATACCTGCTCTCGGCCCGGGTAATCGAGATTTCTCAGTCAGGGACTTGACCTCACCCAGGAACAAGCATCATAGTACTAAGTATCTTAGACATGAGACAATCGAGAGGAACAAAAATGACCACCACCCCGAACTCGGTCGACAACCACGCCGAACTCGAGGAGTTGATTGACACCTGCACGGCCACCAAGGCGAGCCGTTACGAGGACTGGGACACCTTGGCGTTCCAGGCCGAGAAGGGCGGCGAGAAGTTCCGTCGGGCTCAAATCCGCTACATCGGCTCTGGCGCCACGGGCAACCACGACGGCGACAGCCGCAGCCTCCCCTCCGAGGGGTTTACCTTCTCCAACATGCTCCTTCCCTCGGGCTGCGTCGGGCCCGAGCACACCCACCACGACGTCGAGGAGGCCTTCTTCGTCCTCGAGGGTGAAGTGGAGTTCACGGTCCACGACGTCGAGGACGGCACCAAGACCGCTAGTCGCGTCCTCGGTTACCGCGACCTGATCCGCGTTCCGGCAGGCGTTCCGCGCAGCCTGAAGACCGTCAGCGACACTGACGCACTCATCTGCGTGATCATCGGCGCCCAGAAGCCGCAACTGCCGACGTATCCGGAAACCTCAGAGATGTACGGCGTCACCCGCGATTGATCGGCCTCGAAGGTGGCGAGAAACGCCAGTCGGCAGGCACCGTAGTACGTGCCTGGGCAGCAAGTGCCTGGGCAGCACGCCCGCCCTGGGCTGCCCTGAGCGCAGGGACGAGAGAGGAATGAACATGACCCAGAACTTGGTGATCAACCCGGGCCCACCGGTCGCCTCGCCGCGATCGCTGCGCTCCGTCGCGCTCTTAGTGCCTGACCCGAAGGCGTCGATCGACTTCTACACCGAGTCGTGGGGATTGAGCGCCGTCGACCGCGGGGACGACGTCGCCTGGCTTCGTGGCACCGGCGAGGAACACCACATCCTTCAGATCGGACACCACGAGCAGAACGCGCTCGGGCGCATCGTCCTGGCCCTCGGCACCCGCCGCGAGGTCGACGATGCCGCCCGCGCGCTGGAGTCTCTGGGGGTGCCGATCGTGCACGAGCCCGGGCCCCTTGATGACGCCGCCGGTGGATACGGAGTCCAGTTTGTCGACCCGGAAGGCCGCCTGATCGAACTGTCGGTCGAACGCTTCGCCGTCACGGCGAGGGACACCAATGGCCGCGAGGCGATCCCGCGTAAGGTCGCGCACGTCGTGCTCAACACAGTCGACATCGACGCGGCCTGCGCGTTCTATACAGAAGTCCTCGGCATGCGGATCTCCGACTGGTCGGAGCACCAGATGGCATTCCTGCGCTGCAACAGCGATCACCACGTGATTGCCTTCAACCAGGCGCCCTGGACCTCCGTCAACCACGTCGCATACGAGATGCCGACTGTCGACCACTTCATGCGCGGCATCGGCAAGCTCAAGCAGACCGGCATCGCTCCCGAGTGGGGTCCGGGACGTCACGGTCCCGGCGATAACACGTTCTCCTATTTCACCGACCCCGCTGGGCTGGTCTGTGAATACACCTCCGAGGTCGCCCAGGTCGAGGAGGACACCTGGCTGTGCCGAGTCTGGCAGCGCACGCCTGAATTGTCTGACCAATGGGGTACTGCCGGCCCGCCGACCGAGAAGATCCGCACCCATATGGCTGGCACACCGGACGCTGGGCATCTCGCACGTCTCTCCGCGACAGCCTGAGATGTCAGCAACCCACGTTCCCGAAGGAGACAGCGGCTCGCGAGACCTACGCATCGCGGTGCTCGGCAAGGGTGCGATCGGCGGCCCCGTCGCTGCGGCGATCAAGGCCGGACACGTCACCGGTGCTCGACTGGTCGCGGTCGTTGATTCCCAAGGTGTCACAACACCCGACGACTCCCCCATCTCACTCGGCGAGCTAAACCGCCGCGCCGATCTTGTGGTCGAGGCCGCCGGGCAAAAGGTGCTCGCCGAGATCGGGCCACGGGTCATCGCCGAGGGGCTCGACCTCCTGGTCCTGTCGATCGGCGCGATGGCCGATGAGAACCTTCGCCGCACACTGTCCAGCGGACCTGGACGCCTCTATCTTTCGACGGGTGCGATCGGAGGGCTAGACCTGCTTCGCGCGGTCGCCGACGCGGGGACACTCGAGCAGGTGACCATCGCGACGACCAAGCAGCCACGAACCTTGCTGCAGGACTGGATGGACGACGAGCAGCGCGCCGCGATCCTGGATAGCAGCGGCCGCACCGAGGTGTTGCGGAGCACGCCACAACGCGTCGCAACGGCCTTCCCCAAGTCAGCTAATGTCGCGATGGCCGTCGCCACCGCTGCCGACGACTCCGCGAAGGTGGAGGCCGTCGTGTATGCCGACCCCACCTGCACCGTGACCACGCACGAACTCAGCGTGCGTTCGAGCACGGGCAACTACTGGTTCCAGATCAAGAATCTGCCCTCTCCCGACAATCCGGCCACCTCGAGCCTGGTCCCGTTTGCGGTCCTCCGTGCGTTGCAGGATCTCGCTGGTCGACGAGAGACCCTCATATGACCCTGCGTCTCCTGCGCGATCTCGACGGCATCGCCGTCGAGATACACGAAGCCACGAATGAACGTTCTGCCGTGCCGGTGCTCCTCCTGCACGGGATTGGCGGGAGCGCCGCGACCTTCTCCGGTGTCGCGCCGCAACTGGCCGCGGCCGGATGGCGCACCCTTGCCTGGGACGCTCCCGGTTACGGTGCCTCGCGTGATCCTGAATCCGCCGTCACCGGCGAGGACTCCCCCGGTGCGTATGTCGACCTCGTGGGCGGCCTGTTAAGTGCGCTCGGGGCACCCCGCGTACACATTGCCGGAGTCTCATGGGGTGGAGTGATTGCAACCCACGTGGCCATACGGCACCCCGATCTGATCGCCTCCCTCACCCTGATCGACTCCACGCGGGGCTCGAGCGTCACACCCGAACGGGCCGCTTCGATGCGTGAGCGGGTTAGCGAGCTCGCCGATCTCGGCGGAGAGGCATTCGCTGCGCGGCGGGCGCCTCGACTGCTAGCCGCCGAGGCAGAGACCGCTGTACTGAACGAGGTCACCCGGCAGATGGCAGCCGTTCGACCTCCCGGCTATGCCGGTGCCGCCGAGATGATGGCCCAGAGCGACACCGGCCCTCACCTTTCACAGGTCTCCGTCCCGACCCTGGTGGTCGTCGGGGACGAGGACCGCGTGACCGGCGTCGAGGAATCGCGCCTTCTGGCACGCGAGATCCACCGAGCTGAGTTCGCGCTGATCAAGCGCGCGGGCCACGCCGCCATCCAAGAACGTCCCGAGGAGATCGCGTCCGTCATGGACAGTTTTCTCACCCAGGCAGACAGCATGTCGTCCTGACTCAAGGCAAGCCCCGCCCAGCCCACGCTCAAACCTGCACAGAGGAGATATCCCATGGACCTCGGACTCCGCGACCGCGTTGTCGTAGTCACCGGCGCCAGTTCCGGCGTCGGGCTGGCCACTGCCCACATGCTGCTGGCCGAGGGCGCCCACGTCGCTGGCTGCGCCCGCGACACCGAACGTCTGGAGAAGGTGCTCACCGAGGCACGGCAGGTCTCAGGGAGTAGATCGCGTGTGCACGCCGTGGGCGGTGATGTGACAGACGCCGCGTCCATGCAGTCCTTCGTCGCGTCGACCGTCGCCGAGCTCGGCGCCGTCGACGCAGTGGTGTGCAACGCCGGCCGGTCCCTAATGGCGAGCATCGACGACACCACGGACGAGCAGATCCGTGACGAATTCGAACTCAAACTGTTCAGCGTCCTCAACATCGTTCGGGCAGCCAAACCCCACCTCGCCAGGTCCGATGTCGGGGCCGTCGTTGCCGTGAACGCCATCCTCGCCCGGCAGCCCGAGCCCCGGTTAGCGATTACCTCCGCTGCCCGGGCCGCGCTGCTAAACCTCACGACGACGCTGAGCCACACTTTGGCGGCGGACGACATCCGGATCAACTCGGTACTACTCGGCCTGATCGATACCGGGCAGTGGACCCGGAGGTTTCACGAAGCCGGGACCGACCAGTCCTACGCAGCCTGGTCGGGTGATCTGGCCGCAGAACGCGGCGTCGACCTCGGCCGCCTCGGAACCGCCGACGAGGTCGCCTGGCCCATCGTCTCGCTGCTCTCACCGCTGTCCGGCTATACAACCGGCGCCTGCCTCGACGTCGGTGGCGGCGTCGCTCGCTATGTCTGACCCTCAGGAGCCCGCAATGACCGACCTAACCCTCCCGACCGGCGGCGACGTCCTCGTCGACGTCATGCGCGCCCACGGCGTCGACGTCGCTTTCGGGGTGGTGAGCATTCACAACCTCCCACTGGTCGAGGCCGTCGATCGCGACCTGCGTTTCGTGCCGGTACGTCACGAAGCTGCCGCCGTCAACGCCGCCGACGGCTACGCACGCGCCACCGGCAAGTTCGGGGTGGCCATCACCAGTACCGGCACCGGCGCCGGCAACGCAGCCGGGTCCATGCTGGAGGCGCTCTCGGCCGGCAGCCGCGTGCTGCACATCACCGGTCAGATCGACAGCGAGTTCCTCGACTCCGGGCGCGGCGTCATCCACGAGGTGCCTCACCAGTTGCAAATGCTGCAGGCGATCTCCCGGTTCGCCGCGAGGATCGAACAAGTCGACGGGGCGCGTGCAGTCCTCGAATCGGCAATCGCCAATCTCATGTCCTTACCCCACGCGCCGGCGAGTATCGAGTGGCCGATCGATTTCCAATACCTCGCCGACCCTGCTGACCAAGTCGCCCCGACCGTCACCGAGGCCAGCGCACGGGTAGCCACGACGGCTGAGATCGAGTCCGCTGCCGCGCTACTGCGCAGTGCGTCGCGACCGCTGGTGTGGGCGGGCGGAGGTGCCCGCGCGATCGGGGAGCCTCTTCGCCAGCTGGTCGAGGCGCTCGGCGCCGGTCTCCTCACCAGCAACGCAGGCCGCGGCTCGGTACCGGAGGACCATCCCCTGGTACTCGGCAACTACGCATCCAACCCCGGATTGGACGAGTTGATCGGCGACGCCGACCTCCTGATGTCAATCGGCACCCACTTCCGCTCCAACGAAACCCGCAGTTATCACCTGACGCTGCCTGTCCCGCACCTCGCGATCGACATCGACCCGGCCGCTATTGGCCGAGTGTTTCCAGCCGACCTCGGTCTCTGCTGCGACGCTGCGGTCGCCGTGCGGCAACTGTTGGAAGCGCTCGGCGCCGGTGCCGCCGAGCGCGCGGAACCGGGTTGGACCGATCGAGTGAGGGCGACCCGCGAGGCGGTGCGCACGACCCAGCGCGACGAGATCGGCGCCTATGCCGACATCTGCTCGGCGATGGAACAGGTGCTGCCCACTGGATCCGTCATTGCTCGGGACGTCACCATTCCATCGAGCTCCTGGGGCAACCGCTTGCTGCCCATCCTGGACCCGCGATCCAACATCTTCCCGCTCGGCGGAGGCATCGGTCAGGGCCTGGCCATGGGGATCGGCGCGGCCATCGGTCGCCCCGACGTGCCAACCCTCGTGATGGTCGGCGACGGTGGTCTGGCCGTCCATCTGGGCGAGATGGCCACCCTGGCGGGGGAATCTCCATGGTGCATCGTGGTGATCTTCAACGACGGCGGATATGGCGTCCTTCGCAACCTTCAGGAAGCGAACGTAGGTCAGCGGCACGGAGTTGACCTATTCACGCCCGACTTCAGGACCTTCGCCGCATCGCTCGCCCTGCCCTACGCACTCACCCGTGATGCCAGCGAGTTCGGCAGTGCGCTGCGCAAAGCGGTCGACCTGCGCAGCCCGATGGTGATCGAGGTCGACGTCACTGCACTCGATCCCGCACCCAAACCGTTCGTGCCGCCCGTCCACGTCCCCGATCGTCCAGCGGGCCCAGCGTCACGCGATACATAAGGGTGAGTGCGCCAGGCCCACGTAAACTCTGGAGACTACGGCGAGAACAACGGAGAAATGGTGAGCACAGCACCCAATGTCGTGTTGATCCTCGTCGACGATCTGGGGTGGACCGACCTCACCTGCTACGACTCAAGGTTCTACGAGACGCCGAATATCGATGCACTCGCTGAGACCGGGGTGCGATTCACCAACGCGTATGCAGCGTCACCGGTGTGTTCGCCTTCGCGCGCTTCGTTGATGACCGGCAAGTACCCGGCGCGCGTTGGAATCACCGACTGGATCGGCGGGCAGGGAGTGGGGCAGCTGAGCGACGTGCCCTATTTTCATGGGTTACCGGAGAACGAATACAGCCTTGCGCGGGCGTTCGGCGACGGCGGCTACCGCACGTGGCATGTTGGTAAGTGGCACCTCGGTGAGGGCTCATCGAGCCCGGAGGCACACGGCTTCGACGTCAACATCGGTGGCTGCGACATCGGGTCGCCGTCTAGTTATTTCAGCCCGTACGCGATCCCAACGTTGCCCGATGGCCCGCAGGGCGAGTACCTGACCACACGCCTTACCGATGAGGCGGTGGAGTTGATCAACAACCACGATCAGAGCCGCCCGTTCTTCCTCAACCTCTGGCACTACACGGTGCACATGCCCGCGCAGGCGCCCGAAGGCCTGGTGCAGAAGTACCGCAACAAGGCTGAACGGCTCGGCTTGCCGATCGATGCCATCGAGCCTGGCGAGGACATGACGGCGTGGCATCTGGCCGGGCGGCGGGTGATGCGCCGCACGCTGCAGTCAGACCCGACCTACGCGGCGATGGTCGAAACCCTCGACGACAGTGTCGGTGCGGTGGTCGAAGCACTTCGAGACACGGGCCAACTAGAGAACACAGTCATCGTCCTCACCTCGGACAACGGCGGACTTTCGACCGCGGAGGGGTCGCCCACCTGCAATGCCCCACTCTCCGAGGGCAAGGGCTGGATGGTGGACGGCGGAGTGCGGGTGCCATTGATCGTCAGCTATCCAGGTGTTGCGATCCCGAGCGCGACCGGTGCGCTCACCACCACCCCGGACCTGTACCCAACACTGCTTGGCCTGGCAAAGATCGAACCGCTGGCGAACCAGGCTTCCGATGGTGTCGACCTGATCGATGTGTTAGGAGGTGGGGATTTCGAGCGCGGCCCGATCTTCTGGCACTACCCCCACTACTCCAATCAGGGCGGAACCCCCGGCGCAGGGGTTCGCGAGGGCGACTGGAAGTTGATCCGGTTCTTCGAGGATGGCAAGGAGTCGCTGTTCAACCTCGCCGACGACCCGGCCGAGCACCATGATCAGCGCGCTCATCACCCCGAGATCGCCCAGCGGCTGAGTACGCTGCTCGACGATTGGTCGGCCGATGTGGCTGCGCTCGTTCCGCGCCGCAACTCTGCGGGCCCACGGCCGTGGCCACAGCGACGGGCAGATTGACCGTTTCCGCTCGTCGTGAGATGCGGCGACGACAACCGATCACCATCCATTCAACGCCAAGTTGACCGTTTGGAAGTCCCGCAGCGCCACCGCCAGCCGAGAAATCGTCGGTGAGGTCATGCGGTAAGTCGAATCACGTTGGATTCTGCCGTCGCAGCATCCGATCTGACCTACCGCGAGATTCATTCCTGCGATGACTCGTCGACGGCCAGAGCGCTTGCGGCGTCGGGCAAAGGGGTCCCCATGTTCAGCATGGCGAGTCAGTATCAGCGGCCCAGTCGACATCTGCCAGGATCCGACGCGCGAGGGCGGATCCCACACGACCCGAGCGCCAGTCACTCATGCGACGGCGAGCACGCATCGTCACGCTTCGTCAACGTGGCTTCTCGCTGCCGGTGCGATCACGTCGAGTCCGGCGGACCTCGCCGCCTCAGCAAGCCGATTGTCATAGGTGAGGATCGCTTCGGCGTCGAGACGCATTGCCGCCTCAAGGTGCAATGCGTCCAGAGTGCGTAGATACGGCATCGGCAGGAAGCCTGCAGATCGATACGTCGCCCGGTCAAGTGCCGCGAGGGACACGCCATCGAGAATCGCGGTGACCTTCGCTTGATCACGCCCTTGCCGCATTGCCATGCGGCGCAGCTCAGTCTCGAGTAGATCACTCGAGACGAGCCTGGAAGGCGTCTGGTCGAGCCAGTCCACCAGCGCCTGCGTCTCGGGCTGTGCAACCAAAAGCGCTCCGAGCGCAGAGGTGTCTGCATAGACGAGCGGAATGTCCGTCATACCCGGTCCTCGCGCAACTCATCGAGGATCTGGATCATTGGGCGGTCGTCCTCGGATGGCTGAGGTTTCAGCGCCGCCCAGCCCCCGACACGCTTGGCCGACCGGGCGATGGGCAAGGTGGGAGCCGGGGCATCGAGAGGGACGATGCGACCGACGGCAACTCCGCGGTTGGTCAGCACGAAGGAACGACCCTCACTGACCTCGCGAAGCACGCGTCCGGACTCGTTGCGCAACCCCCGCTGGGAAAGAGTCTCGTCCTGCGGCTCGCTCATGCCCATCGCAGCATCGTAGCACTCGCGCTACACAAGAATTAACGGCTCATTCCATGGGGGCCGAACCCAACTTCCGCTCTGCGATAACTGACCGGCCCGTGGAAGCGATGGATGGCGTTTCCCCGCGGGCGCCGTTACTAACGCTATCCGTTAAACCGGAACTCAACCACGTGCCCACACCTAGGACGATCTTGCTCAGTAGTGGTAGCGGGCCTGAAGAATCACGAGATCCTCGTCCTCTACGAGGTAGACCAGTCGATGCTCATAGGTGATGCGACGCGACCATGAGCCTTGCGCGCCGTACTTCAACTGTTCAGGTTTGCCGATCCCGGAGAACGGTTCGCGTAGGCAGGCATCGACGAGCGTGTTGATGCGCTTCAGAGCCCTCCGGTCGGCGGCCTGCCAGTGCCTGTAGTCCTCCCAGGCCGACTCGTCCCAGACCAGACGCACTCAGGCTTCCTCGTCTGCGCGATCGAGGTCGTGGACCTTGACATTTCCGGCGCGGGCACGGTCGTAAGCATCGAGCAGGCGGCGGGCGTTGGCCGGCGAGCGGAACAGATATGCGGTCTCCTGCCACGCGGCATACTCGTCAGCCGGCATCAGAACAGCATTGCCCTTACGAGAGACGATCTCGACAGCTTCGTGGTCCTCATTCACTCGCTCAATGAGCGGGAAGAGGGTCTTGCGCGCCTCGCTTGCGCTGATGGACACGATGAGAACCTCTTCGCTTGGGCGACTGGTACGACATAACGGTACCACTATTCGAACTGGGTCGGACTCTTGGTTTCCGACACGGGCCCGGTCAGTTGGGCGCCACAGGATCAATGGTGCCGAGCCGAGGTGCTCGGGGCTACAGCCCTCATGTTCACGCCATGGGTCGCGACTGTCACCGCTTCTCCGATCAATTACGCGGTAGCAAGATGTAAGGCGTCGAGTGTCTTGAGGTGCCGCTCGATCGACTCCGCAACTGTGTGCGTTTCACGGGTGATGTCGAACAATCCGACGGGACTGACCAGCGGATCCGCGTCCGACAACGGCCTCTCATCGCGCCGCAGCACGCGATCCACCTCAGTCCGCAGCAGCCGCGACGATACAAAGTACATATCGGAAGCCCCCATCCAACGTTGCCATCGCACACGTTCAGGCACATCGAGGATCGTGCGCAGCTCGGCCAGACGGGGCGCGAAGGCCGAGCTCAATCGATCAGGCCATTTCGGAAGGCGATGATCGCGGCCTGCACGCGATTGTCGATGCCGAACTCATCGAAGAGCTGGGAAACATACTGCTTCACCGTTCCCTCGGACAGGTGCACGGACGCAGCGATCTGCGCGTTCGAGAGTCCCCCGCCGATGTGGGTCAGCACCTCCAGTTGGCGCGACGAGAGGGTGCGCGCGAGGTCTCGTCGTGATGTCTCGGCACGATGCCCAGCCTGCTCGCGCGATGCCAGCCAGCGTGCGACGCGGGGTGAGAACGCGCCGCCTCCGCATGCGAGTGCGCGGACTCCGCTGATGAGCTGCTGCGGCTCATCCGATTTCAATAGGAAACCCAGCGCGCCTGAGCCGATGGCGTCCGAGATGAGATGGTCATCCGAGAACGTCGTCAGCATTGCAACCGGAAGATCCGGTCGCCGTCTGCGGATCTCGCGCAGGGCATCGATGCCGTTCAGGTGCGGCATCTGGATGTCCAGGAGGACGACATCCGGCCTGTGGGCGTCGACCGCTCCGATCGCCTCAGATCCGTTCGCTGCGTGTGCCACGATCTCGATGTCGTCGTCCGAGGACAGGATCGCCGCTATTCCCGCGCGAACGATCTGGTCGTCGTCGGCGACCACGATGCGTGCCGGCACGGTGGTCGCATCGTCGATTCGGTCTCCAGTCATGGTGCCGCCACCTTCCCGGTTCTGCTGACCTCACCGGACGCGAAGCAGACGACGAAGACGTCTGCCCGTTCGAAGAAGCTGATCTCTGACTCGTAATAGAAGCACTCCTCGTCCGCACGGGGAGGGAAATCGTCGCGGGGCGGATCGAGCATCTCAAGCGCGGGAAGCATCCGTTCGACGGTCTGCCTGTCGTCACCGGCCGACACCTCGGAGAACTGTGACCCGCTGATGATCGAGAGCACGCTTGCCAAGACGAAGTATCCGACGGTGACGAACACGACCGCGCTCGCGACCGCGATCGGCAGCGCGAAAGCCGCTCGGCTGGCCCGCGACCGGACCATCGCGGCGGCGTCCTCGGCAGCGGCGACGTCAGTCGGATGGGAAGCGCGGTCAACCGACGGTCGTGCGCGCACCGGCAAGGTGAGCGCGACGGAGAATTCGTCTGGACCACGACGGACCTCGAGTTCGCCGTCAAGCATCTCGGCCCGGTGGCGCAGCCCGTGAAGACCGAATCCCGAAGCTCGCGGGCTCGACGCAGAACCACGGGCCCGGAGCGGGCTGCTCACATGCGCGACGACCGACTCGTCACCCGTCGCGACGTCGACCGTCACGCGCTCCCCTGGGGCGTGCTTGGCCGCGTTGGTAAGCGTCTCCTGAATCATGCGTGCAACGGCGTTCGATGCTTCATCGCTGAGCCGGTCGGTGGGGCCGTTATCGAGGTGCGCGTCGACGACCATGCCTGCGTCGCGCGCTCCGGCGATCGCACCCTCGATCGTCGGAGGCGTCCACCCGGCAAAAGGATCCTCGGAATGCCGCAGCAGACGGACGGCGAGCCCGAGTTCATCGGATGCTTCCGCTGCCGCAGCCCTGATGCTGGCAACCTGCGCCCTGTCGTCCTCCGAGAGCGACTGCGCCAGCGACAACTGGCCCAGACGAACGGCGATGAGCGTGAGCGAGTGTCCGAGGCCGTCGTGCATCTCTGCAGCGAGTGCCATTCGCTCTCGCTGGAGGGCAGCGTGGGTTTCACCTGCTTGTCGGCGGGACTCCACTGCGGCCAGTTCCCAGCCGCGCCGCTGGAATTCCCGTCGCTGGTGCATCGCACGACGACTCATTAGAGGAGCCGCAAGGACCAGGGCCGTCAGGAGGCCGAAGACGAGGCCCAGCACGAGCTCGGCGGCACGCGGCTCCGGCAGACGCACGGCCACCGCCGTCGCCGTGGATACTCCGAGGACGGCGCGCACCAGCGCATACGGCGTGAGAAGCACCAGGACGATTGCCGCGATCGCCACGATGGCCAGGGTCAGCAACGGTGCGTCTGACAGCCAGCGTGTGGACGCGGCCGGGGCGAGGGAAACTAGACCGGCCACGACCGTCTGGCGTCGACGTTCGCGAGGGTCTTCATGACTCATGAATCGAACGTAGTCGAGCGGCCAAGCGCGAGGAACTGACTTTCGTCAGTGCAACTGCAGGCTTTTGGGAGCATCGGAGCGACGATCCGCGAGCCTAGCGTCGACAGCATGATCGATCTGATCCAGGCGCTCCTCGAGCAGGCCGGTGCCCATATCCCCCTCCTGTTGGGGTGCACCGCATTGTTTGCCGCCGCCGACTCGGCCCTTGGCATCGGCGCGATCGCACCGGGCGAGACCGGGCTCGTTCTGGTGGCTGTGGCGCTGGCTGACCGTACGGAGTTTGTCCTGCTCGCGGTCGTCGCCGCTGCGCTGGGTGCCTTCATCGGCGATCACGTGGGCTTCGTCGTCGGCCGTCGTCTCGGCCCGCGGCTCGGAGAGACCACGATGATTCGACGGCTCGGCGTCGATCGCTGGGACAGAGCGCGCGACCAGGTCGCCGGGAACTGGGTGGCGGTGCTCGTCGCGCGGCTCCTCCCCGGAATCCGCACGTTCGTCCCGGCCGCGGCGGGCGCTTCGACGATGACGTACGCGCGTTTCGCGTGGGTGTGTGCCCTGGCGGCGCTGGTCTGGGCCGCGATATGGATCGCAGGAGGAGCGATCGTCGGAGCGGCGCTTCTCGAACTCGCCGAGCGATACTCGCTCGCCTTCGCCGCGGTCGCGGTCGCGGCTGCCGCGGGCTGGCTTCTGCTGAGGCGCACGAAGGCGAGTCGAGTGTGACCGATGGTTCGACGAAAGGGCGGCGTGCCCGGTGGGCGACGATTCCGAACGCGGTCACTCTCCTGCGCCTTGCCCTGGTGGCCCCTATCGCGATTCTGATCGTCGACCATGCACATGCGAACCTCACGGTCGTTCTGCTGGCCGCTTTCGGAGCCAGCGATTGGGTAGACGGATACCTCGCGCGCAGACTCGATCAGGCCAGCAGAATCGGGGAGATACTCGACCCGATCGCAGATCGCGTCGGTATTGCGGCGATCGTGCTCGCCCTTGTCATCTCCGGCCATCTGCACATCTGGACGGTGTTGCTCATCGCCGTCGTGGACGTCTCAGTCATGGTCATCTACCTGATCACGCATCCGGCCCGTGCGCCTGAGGTGTCGTGGCTCGGGAAGATCCGAACCGCCGTACTCATGTCGGGCATCACGCTCGTCGCGCTCGGTCTGCTGCCGGGTCTTCGCCTCGTCGGAGCCGCAGGCGCGGTTGTATGCACAGTCGGTGCGCTTCTCCACTACGCAGCCGGACTCGGATATTTGAAGTCACTCGCCCAGGGCATCGGCAGCAGATGAACGGGGTTCAACGTTCGTGGCGGCACTCGGTGCCATGCCTCGTTCAACTGCCGTCCGGTGCGAATTGCCGGGTGCTCACGGGCCACCCCTGCATGCGTCACGGCGGGAACGATCGCCGATGATCTACAGAACGCGGCGCAGGTCGTCCAGATACTGCTGATCAAGGACCACCCGAACGAAGCTCGAGGCGACGACGCTCGACGACGGCACGCACGAGCAACAGCACACGCTCCTGCCGATGTCGCCCCGCGAGGACTGGGCGGCAGCGTCGCCGGAGTTCAGGGACGGCGGCAACCTCAAGGACGCAAGAGACTTCAGTCGATGAGTCAGACCAGCAGAAGCGTCTCCACGGCCTGACCGGTGACCTCGGCGATGAGATCGAAGTCCTTGTCAACGGCCAGGACCGTCAGCCCGGCCTTCTCCGCGGTAGCTGCGATGAGCAGATCCGGGATGGACGGAGCGCGGTGCTGGCCACGGTCGGCAAGGAGCATCTGCACCTCGAAGGCGCGGTCCTCCATCGCGGGCGTGAGGTGCTCGATCGGCATGAGCGACAGCGGTGGAAGCCCGAACGTCTCGCGACCTACTTGACCCGAGCGGGCGGAGAAGCCAAGTTCAAGCCGCGTTACCGCCGAAAGACGCATCAGCCCACGCTCGATGCGCGAGTTCCACTCGGCAATGCTCGCCGCCTGGCCCGCCTGCATGCGCACGTATGCCGACTTGTCGACCAGCCAGTTCGTCACCGCCACGCGGCATCCATCACGTCCGGATCGGCGAGGTCTCCGAAGGCCGCCGCCGAGCGACGCCAGTCATCGGCCGCGACCGTCGCGGCGACCGGAGTCGAGGCGTCCTGCTCCAGTCGCCGACGAAGGAACTCGTTGCGCGAGAGCCCTAGCGCCGCCGCCTCACCATCGATGCGCTCGACAGCAGCCTCACTCAGTCCACGGATCAGCACGTTCGCCATCGTGACCACCTCCATCAAGATGATATCGCGATATCACGTGAGGGGTCGAGCGCCGCCCGACCAGCTTGCACCAGATCGACCTGACTGATCGGGCGGTGGCGGTCAACCCCGGTCGGTACATCGGATAGGTCCACGGCACGGAGATCACTTGAGCCAACGGAAAGCCATTGTCGCTCACTGCCCCGGTCTGACACACCGCCCGCGGCGTGAGGTCCGCAGGTTGAGGGGCCGACGACTAAACGTTAAACCGAAACTCCACCGCATTCCAGTACATATGACCATCTGATCTGTGCCGGGAATCAGACCTCCCGGTGCCAGCCGCTGGCCGCCCAGACGAACACGATCCGCCGATGACGGCGGTCCCGCGAACCTTGCCAGAACTCAACGCGGTCCGGCACAACGCGCCAGAGCTTCCAGTCGGCCGGATCCACGCCGCGTTGTGCCGCTTCGCTTCTGGCGCGGAGATCTGCGAGGCACTCTTCACTCGATGCTTCGACCACGAGGCCTCGAACCCGAACCGATCGGACAAGTGGCTGCCACCAGAAGGTCAGCGCGGCGTGCGGACTCTCAGCAAGCTGCTCGCCCTTCGCGCTCGATCCCGTGCTGGCGAACGCCCACCCACGTGCATCGACGTCCTTCAGCACGAGGACTCGCGCATCAGGTACGCCGTTCGCATCAACCGTCGACACCGTCATCGCATGCGGCTCTGGCACGCCTGCACGACACGCGAGGTCAAGCCACTCCAGGAACAGTGCGACCCAATCGCCCGGCAAGTCGTCGAGATCGAGCGGTGGCGCATCTCCCGACAGCGACGGCATGGCTCGAAGGAGCGACTTGGTCTCGTCGCTCATGCGGACCTGAGGGGCGCGATCGCGGCGATCTGCTCCCCGGCCCGTTCCTCGGCCCGGTCGAGGTCGTAGTGACTCTGCAGGTTGATCCAGAACTCCGCCGAGGTGCCGAAGTACTTCGCGAGCCGCAAAGCAGTGTCCGCGGTGATCCCGCGCTTGCCGTGCACGATCTCGTTGATCCGCCGGGGCGGGACGCCGATCGACACGGCGACCTTGTGCTGCGTGATGCCGAATCCCCCGATGAAGTCCTCCATGAGGACTTCCCCTGGGTGGATAGGCTCGATCTTGTTAGTGATAGTCAACGATCTCCACCTCCTCCGGACCGGCGTCCGTCCACACGAAGCAGATCCGCCACTGGTCGTTGATCCTGATGCTGTTCTGACCGGCGCGGTCACCTTTCAGTACTTCGAGCCGGTTGCCTGGCGGGACGCGGAGGTCGTCGAGCACCTCCGCGGATCCCACCTGACGAAACTTGCGGAGCGCTGTCCGATGGATCCGAGGGTCGAACGCACGCGCTCGCGACGCCACAGCCGTTCGGTGTCTTTGCTCCCGAACGATCTGATCACGCGATCAGGATATAACGCAACGCGTCAATAACGCTAGGCGTCAAACCGGAAGTCCACCACGTTCAGTAGCCGATTAGCCTATGGGAGCTACAGACTCATCACCAGGCGCAGGGCAGCATCGACAGCGCGCAACTCGTCGAAGCCGAGGTGTCCGACGTGCTTACCGAGACGGTTCGGGTCGACGGCACTCACCTGCTCGGCAAGCACCTTCGTGCGTCGACCGTCGATCTCGATCTCTGGACGAAACGAGGCCGACCGTGCCGACGTCGAGGTCGGAGCCACCAGCCACGTCGAGAGCATCGATAGGTCCTCGGCCTGCACAACCACGGCGTATCGCTTCCCTGCCTGCTCGTGGCCTTGTGCGTTTCGAGGAGCGTTGAGACCGAAGACGTCACCACGCACGCAACGACTCCATGTCGCGCAACACCTCAGCCGCTTCAGCCCGGTCGTGCTCGTCGGCAGCGAGCGCACCGGCCTCCGCACGCAACCGAGCCTTCGCATGACGCTCAGCCGCTGCAATGAGCGCATCGCGCACAACTCGCGACACCGGCGTTCCGTCGGCAGTCAACTCGTTGAGCGCGAGTCGCGCGTCGTCGTCAGGGCGAAAGGAGATCGTTGCAGCCATGGTGAGATTGTCACACAAACTGTAAGACACTCACTAGGATCGTCGCCGATGCTAACCGCACCCAACGCGTCCAGTCCTCCTGCGGGCGGTAGCCCATCGACTCCCACGCGCCTTAACCCAGGGCGTTGTCCGACAGAACCATGGCGTCGAAACGAATGGCCCCGAGCGAACGCAACCGTTCTTCCGCCACTCCCACCAGCCGCCGCCCGATTCCCCGACCGCGCGAGTCCGGGTCCACCGCCAGGCGGTACAGGTGTGCACGCCAGCCGTCCCACCCAGCGATGACCGTCCCGACGATTGCGCCGTCCAACTCGGCCACCACCAGTGAATCCGGGTCACGGCGCAGCAGGTTCTCGACCAACTCTGCGTCGTCGCCGGGGCGGGCCGCGTTCTCCCCCGCCAGCGCCCAGAACTGGATAAGCGCAGGAACATCCTCCTCGCTGGCCGTCCGAACGATCGACGCGGCATGACTGCTCGAACGGCTCACGCGACTACCTGCGGCGTGATCGCAGCGCTAGACGTTAAATCGGAACTCCACCGAGTTCCGGCACGGACCAACCTCTCAATGATCACCACGCGCGACCGCGCAGGTCGACCTCACCGTCCGGCCAGGAAGCAAGCCGGTATCCGACCGGCAGGACGAGCAGCGGCTGCCCTGGCGGGTCGGAAACTGACTGTCCGGCGCGGTTGATCGAACGCTCCGCAGCAGAGATTCGAGTCCACCCGCACGCGATGTAGAAAGCGACCACTTCCTCGCGACAACCGAGATAGCCGAACGCAATGCCAGCCGCATCCGCCATCGTCTCTGCCACACGGTTCATCAGAGCCTCGCCCAGTCGCCTGCCTCGCGCATGGTCCGAGATCAACACTCCGCCCACGCCTGCAATAGCAAGCTCACGACCGCCGACGCCTATAGCGCGTCGCGCCCAGCCGACATGGCCGACAACCTCGTCCTCTTGCCGAGCGATGACATGGAGGTCATGCGGAGCATAGCCATATGGCAAGTCCGGGTCCCACTCCCCGAAACCCTGCTGGTACTCGGCGTCGAACAATCGGCGAAGCCTTGCGACGTCGCCTGCTGTCAGCTCCGTGTGTGCAACGACGTCGATCGCCATCTGAGCCAGCTTGCCTTCGGTCTGCTCGCTTCGTCGCGTCATCGATAGACCTCCCGGCGGTGACCGACTCGCAGCACCAGGACTACAAGCTCATCATCCTGGATGTCGTAGACGATCCGGTAGTCGCCGACGCGAATGCGGAGCTCGCCGTCACCGCCGCTCAGCTGCAGACTTCCCGGCGGACGTGGATCTTCTGCGAGCTCTTGGATCGCAGTCTTCAGGCGTGCAGCAACCTGCGGATGAAGCCCACGGAAGGTTTTCGCGGCTCCCCGCGCGATGATGATCCGGTACGTCACGTCAGTCCGGGATCAAAGCCCAAGCTCTTCCATCAGATCTTCGAAAGGAATACCAGGCTCCTCGCGCGCTTCCGCTGCCGCGCGGATGTCAGCCTGGTCCTCCAAGGCCTGCACGGCACGGTCGAAGAACTCGGGCGACACGACGACAGCCCGACGACCCGCACCGCGGGAGGTGATCTCGACAGGCTCACGCTGCGCAGCGGCGATGTAGTCGCTCTGCTGGCTACGGAACTGGGAAAGAGTCGCTGAAGGCATGTGTCAATCGTACTACTTGTACAAGTTGTACGCAACGGTCGCGCATGCCCTCGAGGGACTCAGGAGTCACCCCAGAGGTTGAACCGGAACGCGACTACACGTTGAAACGGAACTCCACCGAGTTCCTATACCGAGCAACCTCTGCCGCGTCGTCTGAACGCAGAGCGTCGTGAGCCGAGCTCAACGTCCAGTCGCGGGCCGCAAGGAGTCCCTCGACGTGATTCCAGAGGAGCCTCAGCACTGGGATTCAGGTGCTGGCTTCATGAGGTAGACGTCGATCGGGTCCTGACTCACGAGGCTGAATCCGTGACGTTCATACAAGCGGCGGGCAGGACTCCCTTGAAGGACATTGAGCCTGAACGGACGCCCTGCGGTGTCTGTGAGCAGGATCTGGGCGAGGGCCCAGCTACCGACGCCCCGGCCCTGCCGCGCGGGGTCGAGATAGAAGTGCTCGATCCACACCCCGTCATCATTAGGTCGCACCGCGACAAGGCCGACGTCGATGCCACCGACCTGTATGGCACGGGTGTGCGTCGGGGTGAACGCATCGAGGAATCGCTGTCGCACCCGGTCCGGGTGATAGCGCCCCAGGCGCTCGAGATCGGGACGCATGACCACCGCTCGAAGCTCGGCCATCCAGGTGGCGTCGGCGAGGACGCTCGGTCGAAAGCTCCACTCCGCTGTCACGTGGAGAAGCCTATTCGCTCCCAGTAGCACGGATCTGTGCTGTCCGTATCCAGACAACGGGCCCCGCCTGCCGAAGCACACGGGGCCGTCTCTGAAGCACTGAGGATCACACGTTGAAGCGGAACTCCACCGAGTTCCAGCAAGTACGGCCATCTGCAACAACGCCGATGACCGTCGCTCCTCAGTCGCGCGACGGCGACCCGACGATGTCGAAGCGGCCCTAACGCGTGCCGGCGCAGCCGGATCGCGGGCGCAGCCTCAGCGACCCCATTGACAATACGTTGTCAACAATGACAGCATGTTGTCATGTCAGCGACCACAATCCATATCGCCGCTATCAACACCCTGGCCGACTGGGAGATCGGCTACCTCACTGCACATGTCAACGGCGTCCACCACGACGGTGGATACGAGATCCGACTCGTCGGACTCCGCAGCGAACCCGTCACCACCATGGGAGGGCTCCGACTCACGCCAGACGTCGTCATCACCGACCTCCGACCCGATGACAGCGCCCTGCTCGTCCTCCCGGGGGCCGACACCTGGGGAGACGCCCAAAACGAACCGTTCGTCGACGCCGCTCAAGCGTTCCTCGAGGCCGGAATACCGGTCGCCGCGATCTGCGGCGCGACCTTCGCCCTCGCCACTGCGGGACTGCTCGACCACCGCCCGCACACCAGCAATGACCCGAGCTTCCTCGCCAGCTCAGGCTACGCCGGAGCCGATCATTACCTGACCGAGCCAGCAGTGATCGATGGCGACCTGATCACCGCGAGCGGAGTCGCCCCCGTCCACTTCGCGCGCGCCATCTTCGAGCGGCTCGGCGCCTACCCGCCCCACACATTGGCATCCTGGTTCAAGCTGTATGCCCACCGCGATCCGGCCGGATTCTACGAGCTGATGTCGGCATGAGCGAGCCGACGATGGAGCAGGACCTCCTCTCGAGAGCCGCCCTGGCATCCTTCCGACTCAACGGCCAGTTCCTTTCACTCGCCGAGGGTCTCTCGCGTCCGGTCGGGCTCACCGCCGCCCGGTGGCAGGTGCTCGGCGCGATCCTGGATGCGCCGCTCACCGTGTCGGACATTGCTCGGGCAATGGGACTCAGCCGGCAGGCGGTGCAGCGGATCGCCGATCGGCTCGTCCACGACGACCTCGCGTCGTACCACGAGAACCCGACCCACCGGCGCGCAAAGCTGCTCTCCCCGACCGAGGCCGGTCGCGACGCCGTGCGACGCATCAATCCTGCCCATCGCCATGCCGCGCTGGCTTTGATCGACGAACTGGGCGCGACGCGGGCCGGGGAGATCGTCACCGCGTTGTCCGAACTCAGCGACGCGATGGAGCAGCTCGCGATATCGACGACTTCGCAGTGACCACGCGGGAGACCCCTCGTCTAGGTACCGGACCGCGACGTGAACGCCCTCACACGTCGAAGCGGAACTCCACCAAGTTCCGTCACTTGGGAAACATGACGTTCGTGGAGGACGGTCGACCCGTCAGCCCAGGGTCGTCGCTGTCAGGCCATCAAGGAACGCGCCCGCAGCGGGCGAGGGGTTGAAGCCGCTCCACGCCAAGTACTCGACGCGGGTGGGGCCGTTGGTGACCGGGATGGTGCGTATTTCGTCGCTGTTGGGTATCACAGCGGGTGACAGCAACGCGATCACGAGATTGTTCTTCACGAGACCCAGCATGAGGTCGGTGCTCATCGCCTCGAACGCCACCTCGCGATGTATGCCAGCGGCACGGAACGCCAGGTCTGAGGGTGCCCGTCCTGGAGTTCCTTCGGGGAAGTCGACGAATGCCTCATCGACCAGGTCCTCGAGCCGCAATCTGCGTCGCGCGGCGAGAGCGTGGTCGGCAGATATGACGGAGACGAGCTGCTCGCGTGCCAACACGCGCGTGTTCACGTTCTTCGGCGGCATAGTGTCGGGAAGCCCGAGCACAGCTACGTCCATGCTGCCGTCGGCAATGGCCGCGATGAACTCGTCGCTGCCGCCTCCGCGCAGCCTGATCCGCACTGCGGGGTGCTTGCGGTGGAACGCTCCGAGCGCAGTCGGAATGTCGATCGCGGTCACCGTGGGAATCACACCGATGGTCAGGGTACCACGAATCTCGCCAGCCGCGGCGGCGGCATCTGACCCAGCTCGCTCGGCAGCGTCGAGACTCACGCGAGCCGCGGCGAGGAATGCCTCGCCAGCGGCGGTCACCTCGACGCGGCGACTTGTGCGAGCAAAGAGCACGACTCCCAGCTCGCGCTCCAGAGCCTTGATCTGATGGCTGAGCGCGGACTGCACCACATGGCACCGCTCTGCGGCACGGGTGAAGCTGCGCTCCTCCGCGACCGCCACGACGTATCGCATCTGCTGAAGATCCACCGATCCATGCTCTCAGTTCATCATTGGAATGACAACAATGCGTTGGACTCATGGGAACGGGCGACTGATGATGGATCCATGAGCACGACCACGACCCCGCCACGTGCACTTCCGGCATCAATGGTTACGCCGCCGACGATGTCCGGGCGCGTCGGCTTGACGGTGTTGACCGCGATCGCCCCGGCCGTATGGGGCACGACCTACATCGTCACCACGCACCTGCTGCCCGAGGGGCACCCCTTGTTCGCGGCGCTGATGCGCTCGCTTCCAGTCGGCGTGGTCGCCCTGCTCATCGCGCGTCGTTTACCGCACGGGTCATGGTGGTGGAAGAGCCTGGTGCTCGGCACGCTGAACATGGGCGCATTCTTTCCGCTGCTGTTCCTCGCCGCCCAGCACCTGCCGGGCGGTGTCGCTGCGACCCTGGGTGCGGCACAGCCGATCGTGGTGGCGTTCCTCGCTGTCGCGATCCTGCACGAGAAGCTCTCCACCTGGAGAGTCGCCTGGGGCGTGATCGGGATGTTCGGCATCGCCCTGGTGGTGCTCGGCCCCGGAGCGGGGCTTGATCCCATCGGCGTCCTCGCGGGCCTGGGCGGGGCTGCATCGATGGGCACCGGTGTCGTGCTCACCAAGAAGTGGGGGCGGCCTGAGGGCGTCTCAGCGATCGGACTCGCCGGATGGCAACTCACCGCCGCCGGACTCGTCTTGCTCATCCCTGCCATGCTCATCGACGGAATCCCCAGCGACATCGATGGCCTGGCAGTCGCCGGGTACGTGTGGCTGGGCGTGATCGGAGCACTGCTGACCTACAGCTTGTGGTTCTCCGGCATCCGGAGGCTGCCCGTCACCGCGACAGCCCTGCTCGGGCTGCTGTCTCCGCTGGTGGCCGCGGTTCTCGGCGCGGTCATCGCGGATGAGGCACTCACGTTCATCCAACTCATCGGCTTCGCCATCGCGCTCGCTGCGATGGTCGCCGGTCAGCTCACGTCACCGAAGAAGAAAGCACGGATCCACCCATGAGAATCGCCATCATCGGAGCCACCGGCATGGCCGGTAGCGCTATCGCCACAGAAGCCCTCAACCGGGGACACCACGTCACGGCGCTCTCCCGACGTCCAAGAGCCGACGCCGGCATCGACCGGCTGAGCGCATGGGCCCTGGATATCGAGGACACCGCGTCATTGCTACCGGTACTCGCCGAAGCCGATGCGGCTGTCCTGACGATCCGACTCGCCCCAGGCGAAGAATCCCGCCTCGCCTCCCTCACACGAGGGTTTCTCGATGCCGCCGAGCAGCACGGCACACCCGTCCTCATCGTCGGCGGCGCTGCGCCGCTGCGCTCCCCGAACGATCCCGATCGGCTCCTGATCGACGACCCGAGCTACGTACCCGAAGCCTGGAAATCGATCGCTCAGGCCAGCCTCGATCAGTTCAACGGTTGCCGAGAGCACCGCTACAACGGATGGGTCTACTTGAGCCCGCCCGCCATCCTCGAACCGGGCGAGCGCACAGGACACTACCGGCGCGGAACGACCAGACTGCTCACCGACGAGAACGGCATCTCCCGGATCACCGCACCCGACCTCGCCATCGCCGTCGTCGACGAAGTCGAAAACACGACCGGCGACAAGCACTTCACCGTCACAGCCCAGACGTCAAACCGGAACTCGACTACACATTGAACCTGAATTCCACCACGTCGCCGTCCTGCATGACGTAGTCCTTGCCCTCCATCCGCGCCTTGCCCTTGGAACGGGCTTCGGCCACGGTCTTGGTCTCGATGAGGTCCTCGTACGACACGATCTCGGCTTTGATGAAGCCCTTCTCGAAGTCGGTATGGATGACCCCGGCCGCCTGCGGCGCGGTCGCACCCGTGCGGATAGTCCACGCGCGTGATTCCTTGGGACCAGCGGTCAGGTAGGTCTGAAGCCCCAGCGTGCGGAATCCCTTGTGGGCCAACTGGTGCAGACCGGGCTCTTCGACGCCGACCGACTCCAACAGTTCCGCGGCCTCGTCCTCGTCCAGGTCCGCGAGATCCGACTCCAACTTGGCATTGAGGAAGATCGCCTCAGCGGGCGTGACCAACGCAGACATCTCAGCCTGGAAGGCCTCGTCGGTGAGCTGGTCCTCATCGACATTGAACACGTACAGGAACGGCTTTGTCGTGAGCAAGCCGAGTTCCTTGACAGCCGCGAAGTCGACCTCAGACGACCGAGAGAACAGGGTGTCGCCGGCTTCGAGGATGCCCTGGGCTGCGAGCGCGGCCTCGTAAACCGCCTTCTCAGTCTTCTTTCCCTTGACCTCTTTCTCGAGGCGGGGAACTGCCTTCTCCAAGGTTTGGAGGTCGGCCAGGATCAGCTCGGTGTTGATGGTCTCCAGGTCCGAACTCGGGGAGATCTTTCCGTCGACATGGTGCACATCGTCATCGACGAAGGCGCGCACGACCTGACAGATCGCGTCGGCCTCGCGGATGTTGGCGAGGAACTTGTTGCCCAGGCCTTCACCTTCCGAGGCGCCCTTGACGATGCCCGCGATGTCGACGAACGACACGGTCGCGGGAATCGTCTTATCGCTGTTGAAGAGTTCCGCGAGCGCATCGAGCCGTGGGTCCGGCAGAGGGACCACCCCGACATTGGGCTCGATCGTGGCGAACGGGTAGTTCGCCGCAAGTACGTTGTTCTTGGTCAGCGCGTTGAACATGGTCGACTTGCCGACATTGGGAAGACCGACGATTCCGATGGAGAGTGCCACGGGGCGGCAGTCTACGGACCTGGTGCGTACGGCGATGTCAGTGGTCTCTGCGACGGTGGCCCCATGGACGTTCTCATCACCCTCGCGCTCGGTGTCGTGATAGGCGCCGCGCTCGCCGCGCTGTGGCTGCGTCAGTCCTTCGCTGCGCGCTCGGCGTCACTTGCCACGGAGCGCGACTTGCTACGCGAGCGAGTCGTCGACTTGGAGGCCGCGGTCTCCGAAGACGCCCAAACGGCGGCGGTGCTGTCTCCTCTGCGTGATGCTCTGGGTCGAGTCGAGCGCCAGGTGACGACGTTGGAACGAGACCGGCTCGAGCAGTACGGCGCGCTCAGTAGCCGCCTCGGTGAAGTCGCCCAATCCACTGCGTCGCTGCAACAGGAAACGGCCACCCTTGCGGGTGCGCTTAACTCCTCGACCACGCGCGGCACGTGGGGCGAAATGCAGCTGCGTCGGGTGTTGGAGCATGCCGGCATGTTGTCCCGCTGTGATTTTGAGGAACAGGTGAGCGCGACCAACCGGCACGGCGTGCGCGTACGCCCCGACGTGGTGGTGCGCCTGCCCGGGGAGCGCACGCTTGTGCTCGACAGCAAGGCGCCCTTGACCTCGTTCCTCGCGGCACAAGCCGAGGGAATCCCCGCTGACGAACAGCGCCAGGCCCTCGCGCGTCACGCCAAAGCCCTGCGCCAGCACGTCGATGGGCTGGCCGCCAAGGACTACTGGAGCGCCTTCGACAACGCGCCTGAACTGGTCGTGTGTTTCGTGCCAGGCGACGCGATCCTGGCCGCTGCGCTCTCGGCCGACCCGGCACTGATGGACCGGGCACTGGAGCGTCGCGTCGTACTTGCCTCCCCCAGCACGCTGCTCGCGCTGCTGCGCACGGTCGCCCTCGCCTGGCAGCAAGACGCTCTCACCACCCACGCGCGCGAACTTCTCGACCTCGGCCGAGAACTGCACTCCCGCCTAGGGCGCCTCGGCCAGCACGTCACCGAGACGGGGACGGCGCTGCGCCGAAGCGTGGACGCCTACAACGCGATGGTCGGGTCGCTGGAGTCCCGCGTTCTGGTGACGGCGCGCAAGCTCTCCGAGATGGATGTCGTCGATCAGCCTGTGCCCGAGGTGCCGCTGGTCGAGGCACAGCCACGGTCGCTCAGCGCACCGGAACTTCTTGAGCACGTGACGCGCGAGGACGACCGGCCGCACCTCGACTTCGAACTCCCACTGGACGAACGTCGCCGCGACGCGGGCTGAATCCTCATCGGCTGGTGGTCTCAGTCCTCAGCTAGTGCAGCGATCCACCCGATGGGTCGGGGTGCTTGCCGGCCACGCTGAAGCGCCCGATCCAGTCGGGCCGGGTCCGATCCAACTGCAGTTGACCGACGACACACCATGCGGTGACAGGTTGCTGGTACAGATGGATGGCCCTGCGCCACCGACCCTGCGAGTCATGGAACTCGATCACGAATAACTGCGGCACGCCGATTCTCGGGCCTCCCTGCCAGTGCTCCACGACCTGAGCAGGCACTAACTCAAGGTCCGCGCTCGGCGGCGCGTTGAGCGAACGATGACGCGCGGGCCTCAAAGGCAGCAACGAAAAGCCAAGCAGGAGCACCGCGCCGACAGTCCCAAGCAGACGTGCGTTCTGCTGCTGGGTGACGACGTTGGCCCAGAATCCGAGCCCGATGGCAGTTCCGATACCAATGCCCGCAAGTTGATAGCCAGCGAACCTGCTCAGACTGCCGCGGGTCCGATGACGCCCAAGGGCACAACGCATCAGGACCTGCGCGGCGAGGGAGAAGATAGCCGCGCCAAACACAGCGACGGCGAGAAGTACCCGATCTGACTCGTCCGGGTCACCGAGGATGAGGATCAGCTGGATGAAAACAGCGGCAAAGCACCCGGCAACCCACTGTGCCGAGGACGCGAAGACTGCGGCGGTCTTGCGGCTCATGGACAAGTGGATTGCCGACCCCCAATCGTGAACCAGTCATTGCTGCGAGGCGCTGCCCCCGCAAGAGCACGACGAGTGACCGTGGTCTCGGTCTCGACACGCCGCTCGTTCCTCGCGGCTGCTCGACCGGCGTGGGTGGCATTCCTCGCGGCTGCTCGACCGGCGTGGGGGGCGTTCCTCGCGGCGGGGCACTCGTCTCCTCGACCGGCGTTGTTCACTCGTTCTGCGCGCTCAGTGCAAAGAACCTGCGTCGTGGCGAACCTTCTCGGCGTCTTTGCCCTGACGGGCCTTCAGGTCACGGCGCAACTCGTTCGGCAGCGCAAACAGCAGGCTCTCCTCGGCGGCGGTGATGGCCTTCACGTCCTCGTAGCCGTGCCGGGCGAGGAAGTCGAGTACGTCCCGCACCAGGATCTCGGGCACCGAAGCACCTGAGGTCACACCAACGGTCTCCACGCCAGTGAGCCAGGACGCATCGATTTCATCGGCATAGTCGACTAGGTGCCCGTCGCGTGAGCCATGCTCCAACGCGACTTCGACCAGTCGTACCGAATTGGAGGAGTTGGTCGAGCCGACCACGATCATCAGGTCGCAGTCGGGAGCCATCTGCTTGACCGCGAGCTGACGGTTCTGCGTCGCGTAGCAAATGTCATCGCTGGGCGGATCTTGCAACTTGGGGAACTTCTCGCGAAGGCGGCGCACTGTCTCCATCGTCTCGTCGACCGACAGCGTGGTCTGCGAGAGCCACACCACTTTGTCTGGGTCGCGGACCTCAACCTCATCGACGTGGTCGGGACTCTGCACCAAGGTGATGTGCTCGGGCGCCTCACCGGAGGTTCCGACGACCTCTTCGTGGCCCTCATGGCCAATCAACAGGATGTCGAAGTCGTCCTTGGCGAAGCGGACCGCTTCGCGGTGCACCTTCGTCACCAACGGGCACGTTGCGTCAATCGTCTTCAGCGAAAGCGCCTTGGCTTCTTCGTGCACGACCGGAGCCACACCATGCGCGGAAAACACGACCGTCGCGCCCTCGGGCACCTCGTCGGTCTCGTCGACGAAGATGGCGCCCCGCTTCTCCAACGTGGTCACGACGTGCTTGTTGTGCACGATCTCCTTGCGCACGTAGACCGGCGGGCCGTAGAGGTCGAGAGACTTCTCCACCGTGATCACCGCCCGGTCCACACCCGCGCAATAACCGCGTGGCGCGGCCAGCAGCACCCGCTTGGTGCCAGTGGCATCGCTCGGCTGGGGCTCGCGAGTCGCGGTATCCGTCATACCACCCATGCTAGAGGTCGCGTGATCGCCCGCCACGGCCCCGTTGCGGGCACCACAGTTGCGCCTCGCCCACCGGGACGAATCCACACGCCAAGAAGGTGCGTACGGCACGGGTATTGCCTGGCGCACATGCCGCCAGGACGGGTGTGCCGGGCTCAAGGGTCGCGAGCGCTGAACGAATGAGCGCGGCACCTTGTCCACGGCCCTGTGTGGCCGTCTCAATGCCGAACTCGATCAGCCCACCAATCCCATATCCCACGGTCAGGAGCCCGCCATCGGTGTCTGCGCGGCCGAGAACCTTGACGTCCGAACGCAATTGCCGCGCGAGCGCAACTCGCGGGTGGTCAGACAAATCGGGACGTTCGACCAACGGCGTGACCTGTGGGTCGCTACGGGGCGCTCGTCGCCCAAACAACCCGTCGAAACACTCGACATAACCCGAGCCCGCGAGCGCCACCGTCACGCGCGCCTGGCCCGCGCCACCGAGACCATTGACGCCCAACTCGCCCAGGTACCCGTCGGAAATGTCATTGGCGACCGCCAGATAGGCGCGTCCGGTCAGTGATATCGCACCTTCGACACCGTCCCGCCAGAGCGGAACCCGCTCCCACCGTCCGTCCGGGTTGGGGAACCGGCCATCGATCGTGTCGACCAAGACCTGCCCCAACGGATGCATGAGCGCGAGTGTACGGAGCGCCGCCACCCCCGTCGCACCGTCACCACTCGGTCTTACAGTGCTTCTCGTGACCACCTTGCCCGAGCGCGCCTCCGACACCACGGCCGAGCAGCCCTGGCCGGTACGCACCCTGAGCATGAAGATCGCCGATTACGTCGACAAGATGGCGCCGCTGTGGGTCGAGGGGCAGATCATGCAGCTCAACCGTCGCGGCAACACCTGCTATCTCACGCTGCGCGATACCGACGTCGACATGTCCCTCTCAGTGACCGCCCCGGCCAACACGCTCGCGGCGATGGGCCCGACGATCCAAGAAGGAACCCGCGTGGTCGTGCACGCGAAGCCGGTGTTCTGGACTAAGCGCGGCAGCCTGATGATGGATGCTCGCCAAATCCGTCACGTCGGCATCGGCGAACTCCTCGCGCGCCTCGAAGAACTCAAACGGATGCTGCACAGCGAGGGGCTCTTCCACCCGAGTCGCAAGCAACCGTTGCCCTTCTTGCCCCGACGGGTGGGCCTCATCACCGGTCGCGAGAGCGCGGCTGAGAAGGACGTCGTCGAAAACGCGCACCGCCGGTGGCCGGGCGCCCGCTTCGAGATCCGTGAGGTCGCGGTTCAGGGGCCGCGCACGGTCAGCGAAGTCAGCGATGCCCTCGCCGAACTCGACGGCATCCGCGACGTCGAGGTGATCGTCATCGCCCGCGGCGGCGGCTCAGTCGAAGACCTTCTGCCGTTCAGCAACGAGGCGCTGATTCGCGCGGTCTCTGTTGCGCGTACTCCTGTGGTGAGCGCCATTGGCCACGATGTCGACTCCCCCTTGCTCGATCTCGTCGCCGACGTACGCGCCTCTACACCCACCGATGCCGCCAAGTTGATCGTCCCCGACCTCGCCCTGGAGTTGCGCACGGTCGAGACTGCACGAGCGCGAGCCGCCCAGGCGTTGCGGCAGCGACTCCAGAACGAACGCCAACGCCTGGCGGCCACCCTCAGCCGTCCGGCATTCGCTGACCGGACCACCTACGTCACCATCCGGCGGGCTGAAATCCAGGATCTTGATCGGCGCCGCATCGAGAGCCAACACCGTCGCGTTGAAGGCGCTCGGGTCCATATTCGCCACTTGTTTAGCCAGATCCGCACGCTCTCACCGGAGGCCACTCTGCGGCGCGGTTATGCGATCGTCCAACACGCCGACGGCGCGGTCGTGACAGACCGCCGCGACGTGGATCCCACCGAAACTCTGCGGGTCCGAGTCGCCGAGGGCGACTTCGCGGTCCGCCCCGTCTCCTAGGCTGGTACCCATGCCCGACCCTAAGAAATCCGCCGCACCTGCCGACTCGATCGTTGCGGTCGACGATACGGACGCTGATATCCCGGACCTGTCCTATGAGGACGCCCGCGATGAACTGGTCGCGATCGTCTCCAAACTTGAGGGCAGCTCCGCCGACCTGGAGGAGAGCATGCACCTGTGGGGACGCGGCGAGAAGCTCGCAGCGCACTGTCAGCGCAAGCTCGACTCCGTCGAAGAACAACTCGATGCTGCTGCCACCGATGCTGGCGACGCCGCTCCAGACGGAGACGGCTAGACCATCACCCGTCGCGTGAGGTCGTGGTCGATAACGGCTTCAGCGCACCCGCGAACTGCTCGAGTTGGTCCCAGTCGACCTTGCCGGTCACCACGGTGGACAGGCCGTTGAGGGGCTTGGCGCGTACCAAACTCTTGAAGTTGCCATCGGCATAACGGGTCCATTCCTGGCCCTCGACCGTGCTACTCCCAGCGGGCTTGCCGTCCTGGGTCTGATTGTTGACCCACCCCGTATCCCCGTCTTTGGTCTGCTCGGCAGACACGAACTCGCTGTCGGGCTCTTGGTAGCCCGCGTGCCAGGTCGCCGGCTTGTCTGCGGCTCGGATCAGCCGCACGTTGATGGGCGTCCAGGTCTTTGGAAGACCTTGCGGCAGCGCCACATCCCACTTCTGCTCCTTCGTGACTTCGCGCGCGATGGACTCCACGTTGGCGACCGGCTTGGGGTCTTGCGGTGACTGCGGGACCGCCCACAGCCAGATGACGCACCCGAACAACACAGCCACCATCGAATAGATCATGTTCTTGGCGTTGCCAGACATGCCCCGACGACCCGGCGGCTGTGGTGGCGGCGCGGTGGGTTCCGGTGTCGAGTCCTGCGCGGTGGGGTCGGGCACGGCTCTATCGTCCCTGATCAGCCATCGGGATCGGCCACGAGGTCACCAGCAGCGTCGATAGGCTCACCCCTACCGGATGCGACGAGGCACCGGGCCGCCAGAACGAGGAGAACAATGACGCCCTCCGAAGATGGAGTTGCCCCCGCCTCCGTGCCCGGGGCACCTAAGGTCCCCGACCGCAACCTCGCACTCGAACTCGTTCGCGTGACCGAGGCTGCCGCGATGGCCGGCGGCCGATGGGTAGGCCGCGGCGAAAAGAACGACGCTGACGGCGCCGCCGTTGAAGCCATGCGAGCACTCATCGCGACGGTGTCGATGAAAGGCACGGTCGTCATCGGCGAGGGCGAGAAGGACGAAGCGCCGATGCTGTTCAACGGCGAATCTGTCGGCGATGGCACGGGGCCTGAGGTCGATGTCGCCGTCGACCCGATTGACGGTACGACACTCACCGCCAAGGGCATGACCAACGCCGTGTCGGTCATGGCCGTGAGCGAGCGCGGCTCCATGTATGACCCGAGTGCCGTGTTCTACATGGACAAGATCGCCACCGGCCCAGAGGCCGCCGACGTGATCGACATCCGTCTCCCGGTCGCGGAGAACGTACGCCGGGTGGCCAAGGCCAAGCACGGAACCGTCTCCGACGTCACCGTCGTCATACTCGATCGTCCGCGCCACGCAGAGATCGCTCGAGAGGTCCGCCAAGCGGGCGCCCGCATCCGCTATATCTCCGATGGCGATGTCGCCGGCGCGATTATGGCGGCCCGCGAGGGCACCGGAATTGACCTGCTCCTGGGCATCGGCGGCACGCCTGAGGGCATCATCACGGCGTGCGCGATGAAGTCCATGGGCGGCGTGATCCAGGGTCGCCTCTATCCGGTCAGCGATGAGGAAAAGCAACGCGCTATCGATGCCGGCCACGACCTGGATCGGGTGCTCTCGACCGATGACCTGGTGCAGAGCGACAACTGCTTCTTCGTGGCCACCGGAATCACCGACGGCGAGTTGCTCCGTGGCGTGCGCTACCAGTCGGGATCGATCTACACCCAGTCGCTCGTGATGCGCTCCAAGAGCGGAACGATCCGCACCATTGAGGCGGTTCATCAGACCGAGAAGTTGGAGGGCTACGCCGGTCCGGGACGGAAGCCGTAGCCATGGGCGCTCGTACCCTCGTGATTGGTGAGGCGCTCGTCGACATCGTGCGTGAACCCGACGGTGCGCAACACGAGCATGTGGGCGGCAGCCCACTCAATGTCGCCGTGGGCTTGGCGCGGCTCGGGCACGACGTAGAACTGGCGACGCGGATCGGGGAGGACGATCACGGTCGACTGATCGAGGAGCACCTCGGTCACGACTTCGTACCGCTCTCCCCCGGAAGTCACTCGACGAATCGCACGGCTACCGCCATCGCGACGACCGACGAAAGTGGCGCTGCCGAATACGAATTCGCTATGGAATGGGATCTCGGTGCAGTCCCCACCGGCTTCCAGCACGTGCATACCGGGTCGATCGCCGCAGTGATGCAACCGGGTGCCACGGCCGTACGCACAGCCCTGGAACAAGCCCGCGCCACCGCGACGTTGTCCTACGATCCCAACTCCCGCCCCACCTTGATGGGTGAGCCCCACGACGTACGCCAGGAGATGGAGCAACTCATCGGGCTCTCCGACGTCGTCAAGGCCAGCGACGAGGACATCGAGTGGCTTTACGACGGCACACCGCTTGAGGAAATCGCCCGGCTGTGGGGCCGTCTAGGACCCCTGGTCATCGTGGTGACGCGGGGAGCCGACGGCGCCCTGGTGTACCTGCCGCGCGCGGACGACATGGTCTCGGTGGAAGGTCGGCCTGCGGAGGTTGCCGACACCGTCGGCGCCGGCGATTCCTTCATGTCCGGCCTGCTATCCGGACTCCTCGACCACGGTCTCCTCGGCGGCACTGACGCGCGGGAGCGCCTCGCCCAGGATTCCAGGGAGCCGGTGCTCGACGCCGTGCACCGAGCGATCTATACGTCTTCGATTACGGTGAGCCGGCCTGGTGCGCAACCCCCGAGACGCGACGAACTGGTCTGACCTGCAACGTAGTTCGCGTTAAACCCAGCCGCCCTCACGGTTCGTTGCCGCAGGCCCAGGGCGAATTGAAATCGTTTCGTAGGTGGCCTCCGGGCTCGCGGTGAGTGCCGTGCGCACGGCAATCGCCACGCTTTCCGGACGAAGGTGGTGCAACGGGTCATACGGCTTGTTCTGGGCTGCCTGCATCTCACGCTGCATGTCCGTGTCGACGCGGCCGGGATGGACCGAGCACACCCGGATTCCTTCGGGGCGCAGTTCCGCGCGAAGTACGTCCGTGAGGGCAGTCAGCGCAAACTTTGAGGCGGGGTAATGGCCACCTCGTCCAGTCGCGAGCAGGCCGGCACCCGAGTTGATCATGACGACCGTGCCATCCGCCGCAGCGAGTGCGGGGAGCATGAGCCGAGTCAGTTCAGACACGGCAATCACGTTGATTTCCAACATGTCTCGCCACTTCTGGCGGTTCGAATCTGGCGTGGTCCACCCGCCTGAAACTCCTGCAGAATGCACCAGACCATCGAGCCGGGTTGCCCCAAGACGCTCGACCGCAGCCGCGGTGGAGTCCTCGTCGCTCAGGTTCGCGACGAACGGCTCGGCCGAGGGCAGTTGCGCGCACGCAGCGCGCACAACGTCCTCGTCGCGCCCTCCGATGATCAGATGATGGTCTTTGGCCAGGGCATCAGCACACGCCCGGCCGATACCTCGCGCGCCGCCGGTGATCAGAACCACGGGTTGATTGCTCATGGCCCTGTCGTATCACGCTTCGCGTTCATTCGTCCGACGGTGGGGCTGGCGTCCCGATCTTCTGCGATGCTGACCGCACCATCGGACGACGCGATCATCGAGGACGTATGAACATCAACCGGAGTCTCACCTGGGGGTTCCTGCTCGTCGCCATCGGGGTGTACGGCATCATCCGTGCCGAAGAACTGGTGACCTTTCAAGGCATCGCGGCAATGGTCGCCCTGGCTTGCGGCATCGCGACACTCGCCATGACATTGCGAGCGCGTCAGCTGCAGCAGAAACAGCGCCGCTAGATAGCAGAAAGCCGTCAGGGTCGGTGGAGCAGTTGGCGCTCCACCGACCCTGACGACTCGTCGTGCTTAGGCGCTCTGCGCCTGCGCTTCGCGCTCCTTGGCCCGAGCCAGAGCGGCCTTGCGCTGCTCCTCGCTGTCCCGGGCGATCTCTGCGGCCTTTTCGTCATCCCTCGTCAGGCAGTCGCCCGAGTTGGGGTCAAAGACGTGCATCGCCGAAGGCTCGAACACCAGGCGGGCATCCTCGCCTTCCCGAACGCGCGAACGTGCGTCGAGGTTGACGACGATCTGCGAGCGCATGCCCTCCCCATCGAGTTCCCGGTCAAGCTCATCGAGCTTGCCCTGCACGGCAGGGTTGGTGTCGTAGGGGATGTAGGCGTACTGCTCATTGCCCAGCCACTCGGTCTGGTCGACGACCGCAGTGAACTCCACACCTGAGCTGCCGCCGAGCGAGGCGTCCTTGAAGTGCTCGGGGCGGATTCCGACAATCGTCAGGTCCAATCCCTTGACCTTCTCGGCAAGTTCGCCATCGATCGGCACGTCCGCGAACGGCAAACGCAGCACCCCGTCGCCCACTTCGGCCGGGAGGAAGTTCATCGGCGGGGAGCCAATGAAGCCCGCGACAAAGAGGTTGACCGGTTGCTCGTAGAGCTCACGCGGGCTTGCGCACTGCTGCACGATCCCCTTCTTCAACACCGTGACCCGGTCGCCCAGAGTCATGGCCTCGGTCTGGTCGTGCGTGACATAGATCGTCGTCACGCCGAGACGTCGCTGCATCCGCGCAATCTCGGTACGCATCTGGCCGCGCAACTTCGCGTCCAGGTTGGACAGCGGCTCGTCGAACAGGAAGGCCTCAGCCTCCCGCACGATCGCCCGTCCCATGGCGACCCGCTGGCGCTGACCACCGGAGAGGTTGGCCGGCTTGCGCTCAAGGTGGTCGTTCAATTCGAGCATCTTGGAGGCGGCGTTGACCTTCTCGGTGATCTCGGCATCACTGTGCTGGCCCTTGGCCAACCGCAGCGGGAAGGCGATGTTCTCGAAGACAGTCAGGTGCGGGTAGAGCGCGTAGTTCTGGAAGACCATCGAGAGGTTGCGGTCGCGGGGCGCGAGTTCGTTGACCCGCTTACCGCCGACCACCAGGTCTCCGGAGGTGATGTCCTCCAACCCGACGACCATCCGCAACAAGGTGGACTTGCCGCACCCGGACGGGCCGACGAGGATCATGAACTCCCCGTCGGCGATGTTCAGGGATACGTCGTTGACGGCTTGGAAGCCGTCGTCGTACTTCTTGACGATGTTCTTCAGCTCAATGCTGGACATGGCATGTGCTCCTTCGTGGAGTCGATTCAGGCGGCCGGGCGTCAGCCCTTGACCGCACCCGAGGTCAGGCCGGCCACGATGCGCTTCTGGAAGAGCAGCACCAGGATCACGACAGGAATGGTCACCACGACCGCCGCCGCAGCGATGGCACCGGTGGGTTGAGTGAACTGGCTGGCTCCGGTGAAGAACGCCAACGCAGCGGGGACCGTCCGGGACGCGCCCGAGGAGGTCAAGTTGGATGCGAACACAAAGTCGTTCCACGCCGTAAAGAAGGCGATGATCGCCGTGGTGAACACACCCGGTGCCGCGAGCGGCGCGATGACCTTGCGGAACGCCTGCCAACTGGTGGCGCCGTCCACTTGCGCGGCCTGCTCCATCTCCCACGGAATCGCCTGGAAGAACGCCGACAGTGTCCAGATGGACAGCGGCAGCGTCAGCGACAGGTAGGGGATGATCAGGCCGGGCAGGGTGTCGAACAGACCGATCTGGCGCCACAGGTTGAACAACGGCGTCACCATCGCGATGACCGGGAAGAACGACACCGCGAGCGCGGTCGTCAGGATCAACTTCTTGCCGGGGAAGTCCAACCGGGAGATCGCGTACGCACAGAAGGTCGCGAGGATCACCGAGATGAACGTCGCGATGACGCACACGATGATCGAGTTGCGCAATGCCGGGTTGAACAGGTCCGAAGCGCCGCCGGTGAAGATCAGTTTGTAGTTCTCCAGCGTCGGCTCTTTCGGCCAGAAGTTTCCGAACATGTTCTTGCTGGAGTCGCCCAGGGCTTCGTCGCCTTTGAACGATGTCGCCAAAATCCACAGCAAGGGAATCACGGTCCAGATCATGATCGGGATTGCCGCGATCAGCATGATCTTCTTGGTCTTGCCTTCCATGTCACTTACCGCCCGTCAGGTCGACCTTGAACCCACGCACAAAGATCGCGGCCACGATCAGCACGATCACGAAGAGGATCACCGCAAGGGCTGAACCCATGCCGATTTCCACTCGGTCGATCGTCTCGGTCGCGACCAGCATGGAGAGGGACATCGTGTTATTTGCCCCTCCCGTCATGACTTCGGGGTTGTCATATATTCGGATCGCATCCAGGCATCGGAACAGCACCGCCACCATCAGCGCGGCCTTCATGTTGGGGATAACGACCTTGTAGAACCGCTGCCACCAGGTGGCGCCGTCGACTTCGGCCGCCTCTTCCATTGCGCCGTCGATCTGGGCGAGGCCAGCCAACAACAGCAACGACATGAACGGCGTGGTCTTCCAGATCTCTGACAGGCAGATGATCACCAGCGAACCGGCCTGGTTGGCGAACCAGTTGAACTCCAGGTCGAACCACCCGAAGGTCAGCGCGTGCAGCCAGTGGTTGAAGAACCCGGTGTCGACCTGAGCCGCGAACAGCCACGCAAACGCCGAGACCACCGTGACGATGGCGTACGGAATCAGCACCACCGTGCGCAACGTGCGCCGCGGGATCACGATCTTGTTCATCACCATCGCGATCGCCATACCCAGCACCAACTCGATGATCAGCGTGATGACCACAATGATGAACGTGGTGGTGAACGCCTGCCAGAACAGCGGATCAGTCAACGCCGTGACGTAGTTCTGCACGAAGACAAACTCGCGCGCGTCCGGGTCAGTCAGTCGATAGTTGAACAGCGACAGATAGACCGCGTAGACGATGGGATACAACGTCACCAGGAGCATGACGGCAAACGCCGGTCCGGCGAGTTTCCAGCCGAGGTTTCGTTCGCCCCTGGCGCGATCGCTCAGCACAGCCTTCTTGGGCGGCGCAGCAGCCGCATTTTCGGTCGCCGTACTCATAGCAACGCCTCACCCTTCAGGACCTCGAGGATGAACTTCTGCGTCGATGCCGGCGTCTTGGTCGTCACCGAGCTCGGCGGGCTGAATCGCTGCTGGATTCCCGTGGAAATGTCGCCGTAGTACTGCGACTGCGGGCGCGGAATGGCCTGATCCAGTGAGGTTCGAATGGTCTTCGCGATGCCATTGGGGAATGCCTTGAGGACGGCCGGGTCGGTGTAAGCCGCCTTACGACTGGCGGGGTTGCCGGCCTTGGACATGTAGATCGCCTGATTCTCCTTGCCCGCGACGCACGCAGCCGCGTCATAGGCGAGCCCGGTGTGTGCACTCTTGGCGCCGACGCCCAACTGAATACCGCCGTACGGAGGCGCCGACTTGCGACCGTCCTCGGTGCGCGGGTAGAGGGTCGCCGCGACATCGGCCTTCGCCTTGTCACCGAGCGCGCCGTAGGTGTAAGCCCAGTTGACCAGGTAGTTGGCCCGCTTCAACTTGAAGCTGTCGAGCGACTCGGTCTCAGTGCTGTTACCCATCGCCGGTCCGCCAAGTCCATCGCGAGCGATCGTCCCGATGATCTGGGCGGCCTTCTTGCCCTCCGGCGAATCCAGGTCAAGCTTGATGTCCTTGCCCTTGGCTCCCGGATTATCCAGGATCTTGCCGCCCGCTCCAGCAATCAACGCGTTGATCCAGACCGTGTATCCCTCATAGAGCGCGGCCTGAACACCGATATCGGTCTTGCCGGACTTGGCGGCTTTGATCAGCTGATCCCAGGTCACCGGCTGAGACATGTCCAGGCCAGCTTTCTTGGCCACGGACTTGCGGTACCAGAGCAACTGCGTGTTCGACCAGAACGGCACAGCCACGAGCTCGCCCTCCCAGGTTGAGGCGGTGACAGAGGACTTCACGCGGTCTTCGGTGAACTCGGCCTCGTACTTCTTCGGCACGGGGGCGAGATAGCCCGCCTGAGCAAACTCCGACACGAATACCGGGTCGATGGACATCAGGTCCATCGACTTGTCGCCTGCTGCGAGCCGTCGCAGGAGCTGTTCCCGCTGAGCGCTCGCATCATTCGGTAGAAGTTGGACGTTGATCTTGTACTTGCCGTTCGATGCGTCGCTGCAGCGCTTGGCCAGGTATGCCTGGCCGCCTTTCTCGGCGCTCGGATCGGAGTTTCCTACGTCTGGGTTGATGTACCAGGTCAGAGTCGGTGTGCCGCCTCCGGCGCTATCGTCACTCCCGCATGCGGCCAGACCCATGGTCGCGGTGAGTGCAACTGCCAGCGAAACGGCGACACCGCGACGCGGTGGTGCGTGCTGCATCGGCTCCCCTTCTTTCTCTTAGTAGTGCTAGGTGTACACCGTTCTTTGTGACCTGTGCCACTGACACCCCCCGATAGCCCACTCTGCAAGCATCACGAGTTCATAACGCGAGGTTTGGATACACCGGATTCGGACTCCGCGGATCCCCCACATCCCGGCAACGTGAGGGTCATACTTGCGAAATCGATCCCCCGTCAGCAAAGGACACGTTGTGCGCCGTCGTCTGATCTCCGTCGCCCTGGTCGCGAGCGCGGCCCTCTCCAGTAGCGCGGTCCTGAGTGCTCCCGCTGAAGCACGGCATCAGCCTGGCCCGTACGTCGCGATGGGCGACAGCTACGCCTCCGGGGCCGGAATTATGCCGCTGGACCCTGCCGCCGACCCGCGGTGCAGCCAGTCCACACTCAATTACGCCCACGTGATCGCCCACCGCACGAGCGTCAAGAAGTTCACCGATGTGTCGTGCGGCGGCGCCAAGACCAAAGACTTCACCACCGCTCAACACCCGGGCGTGGCACCGCAACTCGACGCCCTGAACCGCAGAACAAGACTGGTCACTCTGACCATCGGCGGGAACGACGGAGACGTCTTCGGCAACTCGTTTAGCGGGTGCGCCACTCTGACGGCCTCCGATCCGACCGGCAACCCGTGCGAGCGCACGTATGGCAAGAAGTTCGAGCGACAGGTCACTCGGGACACCTATCCGGCGCTGGTCCGAACCTTCAAAGCGATACACCGGGCGGCCCCGCGAGCGAAGGTCGCGGTGCCCACCTATCTACGGATTCTGCCGGCCAAGGGTTCCCCGCATTGCACCAAAGTTACGGGCATCGCCCAGGGCGATGTTCCCTACCTCGGCCACCTCCAAAAGACCCTCCACCTGACCGTCAAGAAGGCGGCGCGTCGGAGCGGAGTCCACTATGTCGACCTCTGGGCCGCTTCCAGGGGCCACGATGCCTGCCAAGCTCCGAATACCCGCTGGGTCGAGCCACTCGAGCCCATCAATGCCGCGCCGACCCATCCCAACGCCAAGGGCGAGGCGGTCATGGCCCGGGCGATGATCCGCGAGCTCAATCTCCCACGGCGGTAGTCGCCTCACCCGACTCGATATCCTCGAGACATGCCGGAGTTTGCGTATGAAGACCTATTGCCGATCGGTGCGGACGAGACGTCGTATCGCCATCTGACGTCCGAGGGAGTCCGCACCGTGGACGGCCCAGGCGGGCGGACCTTCCTTGAGGTCGATCCAGCGGCGCTGCGGCTGCTGACCGACACCGCGATGCGCGACATCGCACATTTTCTCCGCCCGGCGCATCTGACGCAGTTGCGCTCGATCCTGGATGACGATCAGGCTTCCAACAATGACAAGTTCGTCGCCCTCGATCTGCTCAAGAATGCCAACATCGCTGCCGCTGGCGTCCTCCCGATGTGCCAAGACACCGGCACCGCGATTGTCATGGGCAAGAAGGGATCTCAGGTGCTTGTCGGCGACGGCAGTGCGCCCGATGAGAAGTCCATCGCCCACGGCGTCTATGACGCCTACACCAAGCTCAATCTGCGCTACTCCCAGATGGCCCCGGTGACCATGTGGGAGGAAAAGAACACCGGCTCGAACCTGCCGGCCCAGATCGAGCTGTATGCCGACACCGCGCCCGGCCACGAGAACACCTACAAGTTCTTGTTCATGGCCAAAGGCGGTGGCAGTGCCAACAAGTCCTTCCTCTACCAGGAAACGAAGGCCGTCCTGAACCCCGACGCCATGCTCAACTTCCTCAACGAGAAGTTGCGCTCGCTCGGCACTGCGGCATGCCCGCCCTATCACCTGGCCATCGTGATCGGTGGCACCAGTGCAGAGTTCGCCCTCAAGACCGCGAAGTACGCCAGCGCCAAGTATCTCGACGAGCTCCCCAAGGAGGGAGATCCGTTGACAGCGCACGGTTTTCGCGACCGTGACCTGGAGGAACAAGTGCTCGAACTGACGCGTCAGTTCGGCATTGGCGCCCAGTTCGGCGGCAAGTACTTCTGCCACGACGTGCGCGTCGTACGCCTCCCCCGGCACGGCGCCTCCCTCCCCGTGGCGATCGCGGTCAGTTGCTCGGCTGATCGACAGTGCCTGGGCAAGATCACCCCGGACGGTGTGTTCATCGAAGAGCTGGAGCGCGACCCGGCTCGGTTCCTCCCCGACACCACGGATGAACATCTCGATGGCGCGTCATCGGCCGACGATGTCGAAGCGGTCCAGATTGACCTGAACCAGCCAATGGACGACATCCTGGCTGAACTCACGAAACACCCTGTCAAGACGCGTCTTTCGCTGACTGGGCCGCTGGTCGTTGCCCGCGACATCGCCCACGCCAAGATCAAAGAACGCCTGGACGCTGGCGAGGAGATGCCGCAATACCTCAAGGACCACGCCGTCTACTACGCCGGACCCGCGAAGACACCGGATGGATATGCCTCTGGCTCGTTCGGACCGACCACTGCTGGTCGCATGGACTCCTACGTCGAGCAGTTCCAGGCGGCCGGTGGCTCAAAGGTCATGCTCGCAAAAGGCAACCGCAGCGCACAGGTTCGTGAGGCGTGCGAATCCCATGGCGGCTTCTATCTCGGGTCGATCGGCGGGCCAGCCGCACGTCTAGCTCAGGACTGCATCACCTCAGTGGACGTCCTTGAATACGAAGAACTGGGGATGGAAGCCATCTGGAAGATCCAGGTAGAGGACTTCCCGGCGTTCATCGTGATGGATGACAAGGGAAACGATTTCTTCGCAGCCACCTCCAAACCGACAGCATTCACCATCTCGACAAGGCCGGGACTATGACCTCCGAGAACTCCGGATTCGACGACCTCCTCTCGGCGAATCGCCTTTTTGCAGAAGACTTCTCGCTCGGCGGGTTCGACGGTGTCGCCCGGGCTGGGGTCGGCTTGGTCACCTGCATGGATTCGCGCATCGACCCACTCGGAATGATCGGGTTGAAACCCGGTGACGCCAAGATCTTCCGCAATCCCGGAGGGCGAGTGACCGAGGCCGCACTGGAGGCGCTTGTCCTGGGATCTCACCTGCTCAACGTCGAGCGCATCTTGGTCATCCCACACACTCGCTGCGCAATGGCGTCGGGCACCGAGCAAGAGATTCGGGAACGAGTCACCGCTTCGGCCGGAGTCGACGCGACATGGCATCGATTCCACGTCATCCACGACCAGGTCCAGGCCCTGACTGAAGACGTCCACAAAGTGCGGAGCCACCCCTTGGTGAAGCAGGGCACTGTCGTCGGCGGGTTTATCTATGACGTCGATACGGGCCTGCTGACCCAGCATGCCTAGGCCCAAGGTCGTCGGCCTCAACATTCATCCTGTCAAGAGCACCGAAGCCCGGCCCCTCAGTCAGACGGTCGTCAGCGCGGTGGGACTGCGTGGCGATCGCGAATGGATGGTCGTCAACACCGCCGGTGAGTTGGTCAGCGCACGAGACCTTCCAGCGCTGCTTGGTATCGCTGCTGCCACGCCTATTACCGACCCCGGCTTAGGCTGCGACCTGCGCCTCACCGCACCCGGTGCCTCATCACTGGAGGTTGCGACTCCAACCGGACCCGCAATCGACGTGAAGGTGCATCGCACCCCAGTCACGGCGATCCCCTCGGGCCTAGTTGCCGATCGGTGGATCCGGGCAGTGACCGGTCGCGACGACCTGCGGCTCGTATGGTGCCACCGGCCCAGCCAGCGCCGGCTTGACCCGGCGTGGGCGAAGCCCGAGGACTTCACCGCATTCGCGGACAGTTCCCCGATCACCCTTGCCTCAATGACTTCGCTCGGCCAGGTCAACAACTGGATGGTGGAGGCTGCGCTCGAACGCGACTCCGAGCCACCAGATCACCTGACCATGAAGCGATTTCGGCCAAACATTGTGGTCGATGGCATCCCCGAGCCGTTCGCGGAGGACACCTGGCGCAGCGTGCGGATTGGCGAGGTCACGTTCCGCGTCGCGGCGCTCGTCAGCCGTTGCGTCATGACCACCTTTAACCCCGCGACCCTGGAGAAGGGCCACGAGCCGATCAAGACCCTGGCCCGGCATAGGCGGTGGGATGGCAAGACGTGGTTCGCGATCAAGTTGGTCGCCGAAAACGAAGGCTCCCTGCGCCTCGGCGATGACGTCGAGGTACAGGGAGCCCAGAACTGAGATCAGCCAGCGCTGACGTTGACCTCAATGTTGCCGCGGGTCGCCTTCGAATAGGGGCACACCTGGTGCGCCTTCTCCACCAATTCCTTGGCCTTGGCCTCATCCACTCCCGGGATGTTCGCGACGAGGTCGACCGCAAGGCCGAACCCCGCCTCGGTCTCGCCGAACTTCACCGTCGCGGTGACCGTGGACTCGGACGTGTCGAGACCTTCTTTCGAGGCCACCAGGTTGAGCGCACCGCTGAAACAGGCGGAGTATCCCGCGGCGAACAGCGTCTCGGGGTTCGCCTTCGGGTTGGACGTGCTGCCGGGCTTGCCCAGCGGCAGGTCGACTACGCCATCCTCGCTGGTGACGACACCATCGCGCCCGCCCTTGGCGGTGGCTGCGGTGGTATATGCGACGTTCTTGACCTGCTCCATGAATCGTCCTTTCGTGGTTTTAACCGACGTTCGTAGTCAAGCAGCGGACGGATTGCCGACTGCGCCCTGGGGGCCTACACCAAGGTGAACGCTGCAAGGCGGTCGATTGCTTCCCGAACCTCCTCGGGACCTCCCGCAAACGACAGTCGTACGAATCGGTGACCCTCCACGGGGTCGAAATCGACGCCCGGCGTGATCGCCACTCCCGTACCGTTCAAGACCTCGCGACACCAGGACGTGGAATCGGACGTCAGGTGGCTGACGTCGCACCAGGCATAGAACGCGCCGTCAGGTGGGGCGTACGAATTGATGCCGAGCTCGGGCAGTCGATCCACCAAGAACTGCCGATTCATGGCGTACCGCTGCACGTGGCCATCCAGCTCAGCGCGCGCCTCCGGCGAGAAGCAGGCGACCGTGGCGTGCTGTGCCACAGCGGGCGGACAAATGGACAGGTTGCCACTGAGTAGTTCAACGGGCCGGACGAGCGGCTCAGGCAACAACATCCATCCGAGACGCCATCCCGTCATGGAGAAGTACTTGCTGACCGAGCCGACGACGACCGACGAGGTCGAGGTCTGCCACGCGCTAGCGCACTCGCGACCGTACGACACTCCGTGATAAATCTCGTCACTGATCAGCAGGCAGTCGTGGTCTTCGCACCATCTGGCAATGGCCGCGAGTTCATTGACATCGATGATGGTTCCAGTCGGGTTGGCCGGACTGGCGATGATCAATCCGGCTGGCGGCTCATCGAGTTCCTCAAGCATCGCTACGGTCGGCTGATAGCGGGTGCTGGGGCCACATTCGAGGTCGTGAACGCGAACTCCGAGCGACTGCAACGTGTTTCGGTAGGCAGGATAGCCCGGACGAGTCATCGCGACGGTGTCGCCGACGTCGAATGCCGCCAAAAACAGCGCGGCGAAGCCACCCGAAGATCCGGTCGTCACGCACACCTGGTCGGGGTCGACCTCGATGCCATAGGTCCTCGCGTGATGCTGCGCGATCGCCTCGCGTAGCGGTCGGATTCCGGTTGCTTCGGTGTATCCCAGAACGTCTTCACAGATGGCTCGACGCGCGGCCTCGCGCACCACGGCCGGGGCCGGTGTCGACGGCTGACCGGCGCACATCAGGATGACGTCGCCATGCGTGCGCGCTCGATCCGCTCCTGCCTTGAGCACCTCCATGACGTGGAATGGCTCCACGACGCCACGTTGCGAAGGCGCCCTCATGAGATCTCCTCGCTCTTCATCAGTGCCATCATGAGCCCTGCCCGAGATGTGAATCGTCCGACGGTGCCCAAAAGGAGTCCTACAGCGCGAGCTCTCGCTCGACGACCTTGACCAGGCCCTCGCACACGCTCTGCGCGCGCTCAGCAGTGTCGGCCTCGACCATCACCCGAACGACCGGCTCCGTGCCGGATTTGCGAAGCAACACTCGCCCGGATGAGCCGAGTTCGGCTGTCACCAAGTCGAGTTCGCGTCGTACCTCTGGGTGGCCATCCAGGGAGTCCTTGTCGACGTTCTTGACGTTGATCATGACTTGGGGCATCCGAGTCATCACCGAAGCCAGTTCGGTCAACGACTTTCCGGTGGCGGCCACCCGGGCAGCAACCATGAGGCCGGTGAGCACTCCATCGCCGGTGGTCCCGTGCTCGAGCATGATGACGTGGCCCGACTGCTCCCCACCAAGGGAATATCCGTGGGCGCGCATTTCTTCGAGGACGTAGCGGTCGCCGACGCCCGCCTGGACCACGTTGATGCCTAGGTCGTGCATCGCGTTGAGCATGCCCAGGTTGCTCATGACCGTGGCCACGAGGGTGTTGTCGACGAGTTGACTCTGCTCCTTGAGGGCGACCGCGAGGATAGCCATGAGCTGATCGCCGTCGACCTCGTTGCCCTCGCCATCGACGGCGAGGCAACGGTCGGCGTCCCCGTCATGGGCAATGCCGAAGTCGGCATCCTGGGCCAGGACTGCGACCTGGAGTCGGTCAAGGTGGGTGCTGCCGTAGCCGTCATTGATGTTGAGGCCGTCGGGACGAGCACCGATGGTCACCACGTCGGCGCCCGCGAGACGGAACACCTCTGGCGAGACCTCGCTCGCCGCACCGTGCGCTGCATCAACGACGATCTTGAGGCCATCGAGACGATTCGGCAGTGCCTTCAAGAGATGGGACAGGTAGCGCGTGGCCCCGTCGGTCATCTGATGAACGCGACCGACGTCCGCGCCGGTCGGGCGCTGCCAACTCTCGCCCATCGCGGCCTGGATGGCGTCTTCGGTCTCATCCGGCAGTTTGTGGCCGCCAGCGGCGAAGAACTTAATGCCGTTATCGGGCATCGCATTGTGCGACGCCGACAGCATGACGCCGAAGTCGGCACCGGCATCAGCGGTGAGGTACGCCACGGCTGGGGTGGGCACCATTCCGGCGTCGTAGACATCGACGCCAGCCGACGCGAGTCCGGCGACCACGGCTGCGGACAAGAACTCCCCCGACGCCCTCGGGTCACGGCCTACGACTGCCTTGGCGCGACGCCCACTGGCACCAGCACCAAGTACTCTGGCCGCCGCTGCCGAGAGAGACAGCGCCAACTCAGCGGTGATGACGTCATTGGCGCGGCCCCGTACGCCATCGGTTCCGAACAGTCGCGCCATGCGCCCATACCTTTCGTTAGATCCCCACGAGAGTGCCGTTGACCGATCGGTCCAGCACCATCTGCCCCCAGCAAATGTACTGCCGGGATACGCCGAGAGCGGCACCCGGATGGACCGGATGCCGCTCTGGAGTCCACCATTCGCGCGGTGGAGCGAGTCGCCCCACCGACGGAGGGTGTGACTTAGCGCTTGCTGTACTGCGGAGCCTTGCGGGCCTTCTTGAGACCGGCCTTCTTGCGCTCGGGAACGCGCGCGTCCCGGGTCAAGAAGCCTGCCTTCTTCAACGAGGCGCGGTTGAGCTCTTCGTCAACGGCGTTCAGCGAACGCGCGACGCCGAGCCGGACGGCACCGGCCTGGCCGGAGGGGCCGCCGCCGTGCACGCGGACGAGGACGTCATAGGCGCCATCGAGCTCAAGCACGGTGAACGGGTCGTTGACTTCCTGCTGGTGCACCTTGTTGGGGAAGTAGTCCTCCAACGTACGGCCATTGATCTTCCACACGCCGGTGCCGGGGATGATGCGCACGCGGGCGATGGCCTGCTTGCGACGGCCGGTACCAGAGCTGGGCGCCGATGCGCTCGGACGGCGCTGCTCGGTCGCGTCGCCGGCGGGGGCGCCGGTGCTCTCGCTGGTGTATTCGGTCATCTGGGGCTCTTCAGCCTCAAGGGCGTCGAGCTGAGTTTGGTCTGCCACGGTTCTCCTCTAAGAATTCTTCAGCTTGGGGGGCCGGGCGCTTACTGCGCGACCTGGTTGATCTCGTACGGCACGGGCTGCTGAGCAGAGTGCGGGTGCTCCGAGCCGGCGTAGACCTTGAGCTTGCGGAACTGGTCGCGGCCGAGAGAGTTCTTCGGCAGCATGCCGCGGATCGCCTTCTCGACAGCCTTGGCCGGGTCCTTGGCCATGAGCTCGGTGTAAGAAGTCGCCGTCAATCCACCCGGGAAACCGGAGTGGCGGTAGGCCTTCTTCTTCTGCAACTTGGCGCCAGTCAAGGCCACCTTGTCAGCGTTGATGATGATGACGAAGTCGCCGCAGTCGACGTGCGGCGCGAAGATCGGCTTGTGCTTGCCGCGCAGCAGCTGAGCGGTCTGGCTCGCGAGCCGACCGAGCACGACGTCTTCGGCGTCGATGATGTGCCAGACACGGTCCTGCTGGACATCGGCCGGCTTGGGGGTGAAGGTACGCACTGGTCGTCGCCTTTGGTCGTTGTTGCTGTGGTCTGTTGCCCAGGAACACCGCATGACGCGGGCTGAGCACCGATACACCATGTTACGGAGGTTAAGAGCGCCACCCAAATCCGATCGAAACCCTCAGACCCCTTGAATGCCAACGGTTTTGCACCATCACCTCGACCACCTCCTGCCTTGCCCTCCGCAGATTACACAATTATTGTGCAATCTGTGACGACTTCGCCGGGACCGAACCAGCCGCAATGGCGACTCCTTGCGCACCCGCTTCGATCTCGCATCGTGGCTCATCTTCGACTGCACGGCGGCGCCACCGGCACCGAACTGGCCCAGGCGCTGGGCACGCATACCGGCGCCACGAGCTACCACGTACGCGTCCTGGCTGAGGCTGGCCTAGTCGAGGACACCGGGCTCGGCAATGCCAAGACTCGCGTCTGGGCGCTCGCCGACAACGACGACGAACTCGATAGCGACCCCGGCGACGCCGATGATGAGGGAATGGGCGGCTGGCTTGCCCACGACTACGTCGACCACTTCGCCGAGAAGGCGCACTCGTTCATCGACCGCGCCCATGAGTGGGAACCGGTGTGGCAGGACGAGTGCGGACTTGAGGACGGCCTCGTCTTGGTCAGCGAGGAACAGCTCGCGGCGCTTCGCACCGAACTCGAGGAGGTCGTAGCGCGCTACCGCAGGATGGGCGCCGGGACGCCGGGCGCGCGACGGGTGGCCGCATACACGGCGCTGCTCCCGATCGACCCGCGCTAGTCGCCTCGGGCAGCGCGGGCTATCGCCCGACGAGAACAGAGATTGTGACTCAAGCCTTCCGCTGATTATGTGACCCAGGTCACCGACAAGCGGTCGCGAACTCTCACCGAGGAGAAGGCATGAGCAACAGCACGGCATCACATCAGTCCACTGTCGAAGCAGCAAAGGCGAAAGCGCCAGCTGGCCAGCGCGTCGCCGTCGTGACCGGCGCCGCACGAGGAATCGGCCTGGGCATTGCAGAGCGACTCGGCCGGGACGGGTTCCACGTCGTGGTTGCAGACCTCCCCGGCATGCGTGCCGAGAGCGACAAGGTCGTTGACACCATCACCACTGCGGGCGGCACAGCCACCGCCGCCGACGTCGACGTCTCCGATGAGTCCGCCGTCGAAGCACTGATCCAGGCGGCAGTCCAGGCCGGCGGGCACCTGGACGTCTTTGTCGCGAACGCAGGCATCGCCCAGGTCGAAGAGATGCTCAACTACGACTCGGCCGACTTCCAAAAGATCGTCGCTGTCAATCTGACCGGCGTCTACAACAGTTATCGCCAGGCGGCCCTGCAGATGGTGCGGCAGGGGCACGGCGGCAAGATCATCGGCGCCGCGTCGATCGTGGCGTTCCGACCGTTCGCCCTCCTCGGGCCCTACTCCGCCACCAAGTGGGCGGTCCGCGGCCTCACCCAAGCCGCGGCCATGGAGTGGGCGGAGCATGGCATCACGGTGAACGCGTACGGACCCGGAATCGTCGGGACAGCGATGTGGGACCTCATTGACGAGAAGCTTGCCGCTAAAAACGGACAGCAACAGGGCGAGGCCATCGCCGAGAATGCCCAATCAATCCAACTCGGCCGAGTCTCAGAGCCGCGCGACGTGGCACAACTGGTGGCCTACCTGGCCGGTGAAGACTCGGACTACGTCACCGGGCAGACCATCCTGGTCGACGGCGGGATCCAGTTCAGTTGACCTGCGTCTCCACGCGTTGAGGCGTCGGCGTCACGTCAGGATGTGATGTCCTTGCGGTCGAAGCGCAGCCAGGCCAGCCCGAGGAAGACGGCGGTGTAGGCCAGCGCCACGCCCGAGCCGCGCATCATGTCGTCCCACGCGATCGGGTCGCTGAGCGCGTCCACCCAGGCGTACGCGAACCGGGTGGGAAGGTAGTCGCGGTACTGCCCGAGCGCGGTGATCTGATCAAGGATGTTGCTGACGACCGCGATCATGACGGCGCCGCCGACGGCTCCCAGCGGATTGTCGACGCTCACGCTCAGGAGGAAGGCCAGGGCGGCGTACACCATCAACTGGATACACACATATCCCACGATGACCAGCAGTCGCACCGCCGACTCTCCACTGTCGAACGCGCCACCGATCGGCGAGCGTACGGGTGACCAGCCGAAGAACAGTCCTCCGACCAGCAGGCTCCACACGGGCAGGAAAAGGTTCGCGGCGACACACAGCCCGCCGGCCACGATGAGTTTTTGGCGGAGCAGCCGTGCCCTCGGTACGGGCTGAGCCAGGAGGTAGCGCAGCGATGACCAGCTCGCCTCGCTGGCAACGGTGTCGCCGCAGAACAGGGCGACCACGACCACCAGCAGGAATCCGACCGAGACGAACTCGGTAAACAGCGCAAAATTGAACCCGCCCGACGTCGCCAGCGCGACCAACTCGGGTGCGCCGTCGCCAGCGTCACCTCCCACCTGAAAGGCGATCGCAATGATGATTGGCAGCAGGGTCAGCAACCCGAACACGACCTGAGTTCGCCGCCGCCGGACCTGACGGACGAACTCCACTCGCAGTCGCAGGGTGCGCCGCGGGTTGAACCGCGGAGCCTGTTCGGCCGGCCGCTCGGCCAACCGCGCGTGCACACCTCTCCGGGTAGCCGCCATGTCCGACAGCTCGCGCTCACTCATCGTGGTCTCCTTTGCCTGCCGCGCGACCGGACGCGGCATCCTCGCCTATGAGACCGAGGAAGACGTCTTCCAGTGCGCGGCGGACCGGCACCACCTCGGCTGTGACCCCGGTGATCTCCTCCACCGAGCCTGCCGCGACGAGGCGACCGTTGTGCATCACGATCACATCGGTGCAGGTCTGCTCGACCTCGGCGAGCAGGTGGCTGGAGACGACCACAGTGCGACCCGTACGCGCATAGTCGCGCAGCATCTCTCGCATCTCGGCGATCTGTGGTGGGTCGAGCCCGTTGGTCGGTTCGTCCAAGATCAACACCTCGGGGAGCCCGAGCATGGCCTGCGCGATGCCAAGCCGCTGCTTCATCCCCTGGCTGTAGGTCTGCACCCGGCGATCGACCGAGCCGCCAAGACCGGCGATGTCCAGCGCGACATCCAATTCGGCCTCCTCGGGCGGACGACCGGTCGCTGCCCAGAACAGGCGCAGATTCTCGCGGCCGGTCAGGTGCGGCAAGAACCCGGGCCCCTCGATGAGTACGCCAAGTCGCGCGAGCACGGGCGCCCCCGGATGAACCGGTTCCCCGAACACGTGCAGTTCACCGGAGGTCGGCGTGATGAGCCCAACCAGGACGCGCAGGGTGGTCGTCTTGCCCGCACCGTTCGGGCCGAGCAGGCCGACCACCTGACCTCTGGGGACGGTGAAGCTGACGTCGTCGACAGCGCGGTAACCGCCCGCGTACTCCTTGGTCAGAGACTGGATACTGATCGGCACGTCGGCCAGATCGGGGCGCTGCTTGAGCACGCTGCGGCGCCGCCTCATGGTTAGAGCTACGGCAGCGGCGACGAGCACGCACAGCCCACCACCGACCAGTAGCCAGGCGTAGGGGCGTCCGGCGTCGATCACCGTTCCCGAACCGGTGGGGATGGTGACCGCGGCTGAATCGTCAGGCAACCCGATCTGATAGACGCGTGCCTGGTTCGGCGCGGCGTACGCGAAGTCGGTGGCGCTGACGGTGAGCGCGAGGCGGTGTCCGTTTCGCACTTCGCGGACGATTGAGGGCAGGCGCACCGTGACGTCTTTCGGTTTTCCAGGGGTCAGTCCCGTGATCCGAACCGGGTTGACCAGCTGGGAAGGCAATGACGACCTGCCGTCGGGAGCGACATCGCGCAGGCCGACGAACAGCTGAGCTTCGTTCGTATGACTGGTGATTCGCAGCCGGGTGCTAGCTGATCCGACCACCCGCACCGTTTTCTCGAGGGGGTCGGAGTAGAACACGGCCGTCTGGCCTGGCGCGACGCTGGAGAGCCTCGGCGCGAGTCGGTCGGCCTGGCCCGAGAGGCCGCCCAGCCCAGGGATGCTGGTGATGACAGCTGGGCTACCCCCGGCCGGGCCCGCAATGGGTTGGCCGGGACCGCGCAGTTGCACAGTGGCGGACGGACGGCCTGCGCCGGCCAATCCGGGGTAGCTGGGGGCCTCCCGGGTCTGGGAAGTGGCCTCGCCAGACTGCGCGGAGACGACACCGGCCTCCTCGGCGAACCGGAACGGTTGCTTGGCCGAAACGTCCCCGGCGAAGACATCCCCGAACCAGTCAGCGGCTGAGCTGGCAACGGCAGACCCACCCGCGGCACCGGCATCGTGCCCGCCCTGCCGCCACACGACTCGGACCGGTGTCCCGTGCGACGCCAGCCCGCGAGCGTTCGCGTCCGCCTCGCTCAGCGGGAAGAGGGAGTCCTGCTCTCCTTGGCTCAAGAGCGTAGGAGCCTTGATCCGGTCAAGCACGGACGCTGGGCTCGCCTGCGCCATGAGTCGCGACATCGCCGGAGTCGGCGCACCGGCAGCCGCCGAGGCCTGGTAGGCGGCACAGACATCCTCGGCGAGTCGGCCGCACCGCACTGCCGTTGACGTCGCCGGAACGCGACCGGCCCCGCGATTCACGCCGGGCTGCAATCGGTTGGTGTTTTGCGGGAAGGCGTTGCTGAACAGGGCACCTGTCCACAACTTCTTGTAGACACCCGGTCCGGTACCGCCGAAGTTCGGAAAGAGGGAGTGCCTGAGGCTATTCCAGGTGATGTCGGCGGCCACCGCTTGCACGCGCGTGTCGGCGGCGGCAAGCAGCAGGGAGATCCCTCCACCGTAGGAGGAACCAGCCACTGCAAGTTGTGGCTTTCCCTCGACCTTCCGCACCGCAGACAGGTCAGCGAGATAGTCGAGAAGCCTTCTGCCGTCGCGGATCTCGTAGTCGGGGCTGGCGAAATGAACCTTCCCGCCGGAGCGTCCGAAGCCGCGAGCGCTGTAGGTGAGCACGACGTACCCGCGGTCGGCGAGCACGCGGGCGTTGCTGTCGAGCGACCGTTTGTCACCCCCGAACCCCTGGGTGAGCAGGACCGCCGGGGCGGGCCCCGTGTCGGGTCGGTAGAGCGAGGTATCCAGTCGAACCGGCGACCCATCTTCGGGCGTGCCTGCGACGAAAGAGTGCGTCACCTGGATCTCAGACGATCCGCGAGTGGTGAGGACGAGCGTCGCAGCAGTCAGAAGAACCACGAGCAGGACGACAAGGAGCCGAACTCGGCGGGATGCGTGGCTCATGTGCCCATCCTGCCCTGACCCGCCGACTCAGCGTGGGTTGGTCAGCGGGCCCGGCGTACCCGAGTCTCGTCCCACACGGGCTCATCCGCCTCATAGACCCGGCCGTCGGCGCCGAATACGAGAAAGCGATCAAAGCCTCTGGCGAACCAGCGGTCGTGGGTGACGGCGATGACGGTGCCGTCGTAGGCGTCCAGTCCTGCCTCCAGCGCCTCAGCCGAGTGCAGGTCGAGGTTGTCGGTGGGCTCATCGAGCAGCAACAGCGTGGCGCCTGAGAGTTCCAACATGAGGATCTGAAAGCGCGCCTGCTGCCCGCCAGAGAGCGAACCGAAGGTCTGCTCGCTGGATCGGGCAAGTTCATAGCGGTCGAGGGCCCGCGCGGCCTGTTCGCGCGGCATACCTGCGCGGTGGTCATCCCCACGATGCAGGATCTCCAGCAGTGTCTGCTTGGACCACACCGGATGCTCGTGGGTCTGGTTGAACCAGCCGGGACGTACGCGTGACCCCAGGCGGGCAATTCCGTTGTGCTCCACAGCCTTTGGGCGAATATCCCCGATCGGTTGGTGTTCGACGTCGGGGTCGCTCCCGCCTGCAGCCAGAAGTCGCAGAAAGTGACTCTTGCCAGAACCGTTGCTGCCGAGCACGGCGACCCGTTCGCCGTACCAAACTTCCAGGTCGAACGGCTTCATAAGTCCGGTTAGTTCCAGCCGTTCGTTAATGACCGCGCGTTTCGCAGTTCGCCCGCCCTTCAAGCGCATTCGGACGTTCTGCTCGTATGGCGTCGCATCCGGCGGTCCCGCTTCCTCGAACCGTCGGAAACGAGTTTGGGCGGCTTGATAGCGCGCCGCCATGTCGGAGTTGTATGCCGCCTTCTGCTTATACATCTGCACCAGTTGCTTGAGCTTTGCGTGCTCCTCATCCCAGCGGCGACGCAACTCCTCCAGCTTGGCGTTTCGATCGAGCCTGGCCTGGTGATACGTCGAGAATCGCCCAGCGTGGACCCAAGCAATGCTCCCCGCAGCCGTCGGCTCGAGGGTCGCGATCGCGGTTGCTGCCCGGTCGAGCAACTCACGGTCGTGGCTGATGAGTAGGACCGTCTTCGGTGACTCGTTGAGCCGGTCTTCCAACCAACGCTTGGTCGGCACGTCCAGGTAGTTGTCCGGCTCGTCCAGGAGCAGCACCTCATCTGGTCCACGCAGTAGCGCCTCAAGGACCAGTCGTTTCTGCTCGCCGCCAGAGAGCGTGGTGAGTTCACGGAACTGGGCTCGGTCGTACGGCACCCCCAGAGCCGCGACCGTGCATACATCCCAAAGGGTTTCGTGGTCATAGCCGCCGACGTCAGCCCAATCGGAGAGTGCCTGCGCGTATGCCATCTGGTCGGCCTCTTCATCGCGTTCCATGACCGCATGCTCGGCCACGTCGACGGCCTTAGCCGCCGCGCGCACGGCGGTAGGAGCCACGCTGACGAGCAGATCGCGAACAGTCTCGGGGCCGCCGGGCAGGCCCGTACGACCGACGAACTGAGACATGACGCCCAGCCCGCCCGTGCGCGTGATCGCGCCATCGTGTGCCGCGAGCTCTCCACTGATGATGCGCAGCAAGGTGGTCTTTCCTGCGCCGTTGGGACCAACCAACGCGACCTTCGCGCCATCACCCACGCGCAGACTGACCCCACCGAGCAGCGGTCGGCCGTCCGGGAGCGCGTAGGAGATTTCTTGCGCGTCGATATGTCCCATAGACGCCAGTGTCCCCGGCCAGCACGACCCGCGTCATCCGGGTTTCGCGACTAGCCTGACTCCATGCCACAACTCGGACTGATCCTGCCGCCCGACCAGCCTCCAGAGCAGCTGGTGTCGCTTGCCCGGGCTGCGGAAGACGCTGGCGTGGACGAGGTGTGGTTGTGGGAGGACTGCTTCGCTCCAGGTGGCATGACGGCGGCCGGAGCAATACTGGGTGCCACCGATCACCTTCGCGTGGGCGTCGGGCTGTTTCCGGCACCGCTGCGCAACGTGGCGCTCACGGCAATGGAGATCGCCACGCTGGCGCGGATGTTCCCCGACCGACTGCTGCCCGGAGTCGGTCATGGTGTCCAGTCGTGGATGGCGCAGGCCGGGGCCAAGGTGTCCTCTCCGCTCACCCTGCTGCGCGAGCAGAGCACCGCGCTGCGCAGGCTTCTTGAGGGAGACGAGGTCTCCGTCCAGGGTCGCTATGTCACCCTCGACCGGGTTCAACTGCGCTATCCCCCGCCGCCGACCCCGCTGCTGATCGGTGGCGAGGGCCCCAAAACGCTGGCGCTGGCCGGAGTTCATGGCGACGGCGTGATTCTGACAGGTGGGCTCAGTCTCGATCAGGTACGCGAGTCGATTGCCATTGCGCAGCAGGCCCGCCACCACGAAGGCGTGACGGCGCCCCTGGAGGTCGTCGCGTTCTGGGCCGTCCCCCTACCGGTCGATGGCGAGGGGCTCACGCGGGACGTACGCGCCCTCAGCGATGCGGGCGTGACGCGCGTCGCGGTGTGTGGATCAAGCGATGACGGTCCACCCGAGAAAACGCCCGCGATCCTCGACCTAGCCGACGTGTTCGCGAGTCAACGCGCCTGAGCGCTACTCGTCGCTCTTCACTGGGACCACGACCGGGCGAGCCTTCGCCCATGCCGCGAATCCTCCGCCCACGACCAGGAGTGCAATGCCCGCCCAAAGGTTGGCGTTGACACCTCCGGTCTTCTCTGGCGCCCCGTCACCGAAGAGGCCCATCGCGAGCAGGATGACGCCGTAAATCAGCAGAAGTGCGCCGATGACATTGCGAATATCCAACGTTCCGGCAGCGTGCTTGGCTCGATTGCTCATCGCGATCTCCTAGAACAGCAGGTTGAGGACGAGGACCATGACGAGCGCAATCACGGCCAAGGGAATCGTGCGGCGGAACCACGGGAAGTTGGGTTCGTCGGGATCAGAACGCATCTCGCGTGGAGTCTCCGAATACACCAATCCGACGAGCTCGGTCGCTGGCTTCGGTGTCGTCACCAGCGATACCGCGATGCTGAGGACAATGTCGACCACGAAGGCCGTTGACGCGGCCAAGAAGGCCGCACCCTGGCCAGGTAGAGAGATCACGCCAATTTCGTTGAGAACAAAGACGAACACTGCAGACACGGTGCCCATGACCAGGCCCACCCAGCCTGCAGTCGGCGTCATGCGCTTCCAGAACATTCCCAGAATGAAGGTGGCGAACAGTGGTGCATTGAAGAAGCCGAACAACGTCTGCAGGTAGTCCATGATGTTGCTGAAACTGCCCGCAATCGACGCGGTGAAGATCGCGACCACGGTGGCGCCGACGGTTGCCCAGCGACCCAACTTCACATAGAAGTCGTCGGGCTTGTTCTTGATGACGTAGTCCGCCATCAGGTCGTAGCTAAATACCGTGTTGAAGGCGGAGATGTTGGCCGCCATACCCGCCATAAACGCGGCGAGCAGACCGGTGATCGCCAAGCCAAGCAGACCGTTGGGCAGCAGGTCACGCATCAAATAAAGCAGCGCATCGTTGTATTTCACGCCGTCCCCCGACGCGCCACCCGGCGGACTCCCGCCGGCCTTAAGATCTGCCATCTCCGACACGAGAACGGCCGCGATCATGCCCGGCACGATCGTGATGAACGGGACCAGCATCTTGGGAAACGCGCCGATGATCGGCGTCTTGCGCGCTGCCGAGATCGAGTCAGACGCCATCGCCCGCTGGACCTCGACGAAGTTCGTTGTCCAGTAGCCGAAGGACAGGACGAAGCCAAGCCCGAACACAATGCCGATGACTGAAAGCAGGTCGGAATCGAAGCCAGACAACGCATTTCCCGGCCAAGATTGCGTCTGATCGCTCACCTGGGCCGTGACGTCGCCATCCTTGACGGCGGGCTTGACCTTGTCGATGAGACCGCTCCAACCCCCGATGCGGTGCAGTCCAATCAGCACCAAGGGCAGGAGCGAGGCCACAATCACGAAGAACTGCAACACCTCGTTGTAGATCGCCGCTTTCAAGCCCCCCAGCGTGATGTACGACAACACCACGATCGCGGCGACGACGAGCGCCACTGCCAGCGGCCAGCCGAGCAGCGCATGGACGATCGTGCCCAGCAAGTAGAGGTTGACACCGGCGATCAACAATTGGGCGAGCGCGAACGACAGGCTATTGACCAGGTGCGCACCCGTCCCGAATCGGCGCTTCATGAACTCAGGAACTGACCGGACCTTTGAGCCGTAATAGAACGGCATCATGACCACGCCGAGGAACAGCATGGCGGGGATGGCGCCCACCCAGAAGTAGTGCACCGCGGGAAGTCCGAACTCCGCACCCGAGGCGGACATACCCATGATCTCGACGGCGCCAAGGTTGGCGGACACGAAGGCCAGTCCGGTCACCCAGGCGGGCAGCGATCGGCCAGAAAGGAAGAAGTCGACAGAGTCGGACACTTGGCGGCTCGCGAGCCACCCGATCCCCAGCACGAAGACGAAATAGACAGCCAGGATTAGATAGTCGACACCACTGGCTGCGATCAAGGTGTCGGATGTTTGAGCGGCCAACTGCCCCATGCGCATTCCCTCGTCCCTGTCAGAAAAAATCCTCCACGATGCTACGGCCGTGATCCTGCGGTCCGTGGGATGTCGCGCGCTCGGTCGAGTCGCCCGTGCAAATTCGGTCGCGGACAGGACCCGAACCGTGACACGGTGGCGCGATCAACCCGTACGCGACGTCGAAGGACACCGATCATGCGAGCAGCTATCACGCCCCGATTCCTTTTCGGACCAAGCGTGGAGCTGAGCTATGTCCTTCCTCAACCTCGGGATCGTCGCGCATGTTGATGCTGGCAAGACGAGCCTGACCGAACGACTCCTTTTCGAAGCCGGTGCCATCGAGGCCCTCGGCCGTGTCGATGACGGCACCACTCACACCGACTCGCTCGACCTCGAGCGGCGGCGGGGCATCACTATCCGTGCCGCCGTGACCTCCTGCGCCCTCGACGACCTAAAAGTCACGGTGATTGACACGCCTGGTCACCCCGACTTCATTGCCGAGGTGGAGAGATCGCTGGTCGTCCTCGATGCCGCAGTTCTGGTGATCTCGGCGGTCGAGGGGATCCAGCCTCAGACCGTGGTGATCTGGCGCGCTCTACAACGGTTGAAGGTTCCAACCCTGCTGTTCGTCAACAAGATCGACCGGCATGGAGCAGACCTCGAGCGTGTCCAGGAGCGGGCTAAGCGCCGTCTCAGCGAGCGCATCGTGCCGCTCGTGCAAGCCAACGATCTGGGAACGACCCGAGCGAGCGTCCATCGAACGTCGCTCCTCGCAGACGAGATCCTCGAGGCTGTCGCCGAGGCCGACGATGACCTACTGAGGCGCTTTCTCTCGGATCGGCCGATCGCTGACCATGACGTGAAGGACGCACTCCGTCGCCAGGTCGCCGACGCCGTTGTGACCCCGCTTCTTGCGGGCTCGGCTCGAACAGGCGCCGGCCTTCCCGAACTACGGGCGGCCCTAGTGGATCTACTCCCCCAAGCCCCGACGACAGCACCAGACCTTGCCGCGACAGTCTTTGCCGTCGATCGCGACGAACGTGGACGACGTTCGTGGATTCGCTTGTGGTCAGGGCAGATTCGAGAACGGGACCGGGTCACGATCGGGAGTAGCCAAGGGCAGCTCGTGACCGAGATACGCGTGAGTCGTCCTGGTGGGCTTGACCGTTCCAGGACAGCTGGGTCCGGTGACATTGCGGTCCTTCGGGGTCTAGCCAACGCCCGTATCGGAGACACGATCGGGCGGCCGCCAGCGCGGCGTACCGTCACCTTTCCGCCGGCCACCCTTCAGGCGCTGGTCGAACCAGTGGACCCGACGCACCGCACCGCGCTCTATACGGGGCTTTCGGAACTGGCCGATGAGGACCCGCTCATTGACTTGCGACTGGACACCACCGATGGCGAAGCGGCCGTGAGCCTTCACGGCGAGGTGCAGAAGGAGGTCATTGCCGCGCTCCTGCTCGAGCGGTATGGCGTCGCGGCTCGCTTCCTTCCCACCTCAACGGTCTGCATCGAGCGAGTCGTCGGTATAGGCACCGGAGTTGACCGCATCAAGCAACACGGCAATCCCTACCTCGCCACGCTGGGGCTGCGCGTCGAACCGGCCACTGCGGGTCATGGCGTCGAGTTCTCGCCGGGCATCGAGCGTGGCAATCTGCCGCGCGCCTTCATCGAAGCGGCGGAGGCGGGTGTTCGCGCCGGCCTACGTCAGGGTCCGTCCGGCTGGAAGGTCACTGACTGCGTCGTCACCATGACCGAGTCCGGCTACTGGCCCCGGCAGAGTCGTCCCCACCAGAAGTTCGACAAGTCGATGTCGACCGTCGCTGCCGACTTTCGACTGCTGGCACCTGTGGTCCTTGCCGCGGCGCTGGCTCAGGCTGGCACCCGGGTCTGCCGCCCCATCGAGGCCTATGAGTTGGAGGTGCCGGAAGGCGCCCTAGGTTCCGTCACCTCACTCATCGGCCGGCATGGCGGGTCCGTTCTGACCTCGCACATCACCGGCGACCACCTCGGGTTATCTGGGCACCTCCCCAGCGGCGAAATCTCCGCGCTGACGGCCCGGCTGCCCGACCTCACCGCAGGTGAGGGTGTCTGGATCAGCCGCCTCGATCATTTTGCTCCCGCGCCGCGTCCCGAGCCCAGCCGTCCCAGGAAGGGCCCAGACCCATTGGATCGCGAGATCTGGTTCCGAGACATGCCCCGCTAGACCTCTGCCGTGGCACTCTGGACTCATGGTGACTGTTGACCTCAATGCCGACCTCGGAGAGTCTTTCGGACGGTGGACGCTGGGAGATGATGAAGCACTCCTCCGTATCGTCACCTCCGCCAATGTCGCGTGCGGCTTTCACGCAGGCGACCCCGCAACGCTCGTGCGCACCTGTGCGTTAGCCGCTGAGCACGGCGTCACTGTGGGGGCACAGGTCGGTTACCGAGACCTAGCGGGTTTTGGCCGAAGGTTCATCGAGATGAGCCCAGATGACCTCTATGCCGACGTCGTCTACCAAATCGGCGCGCTCAATGCGATTGCGCGATCCCAAGGGACGTCGGTGAAATACGTCAAGCCACACGGAGCGCTCTACAACGCCGTCGTCCACCACCGAGTCCAGGCCGAGGCAGTGATTGACGCGGTGACCGACGTCGACCCGACCCTTCCCATTCTGGGTCTTCCCGGATCGGCACTTCTTGAACTGGCAGAAGAAGCCGGAACCCCTTGTGTGCGAGAGGTGTTCGCCGACCGAGGCTATACCGACGAGGGCACCTTGGTGCCGAGAGGAACTCGAGGCGCCTTGGTTCATGACCCGGCCGAGATCGCGCAGCGGGCCACGCGCATGGTGATCGAAGGGGTGGTCGAGTCCATTGATGGACGCCAGGTCGCTCTCGACGCGGACTCCGTGTGCTTGCACGGTGACTCACCCACCGCCGTCGAGGCCGCTCATGCCGTACGCACCGCACTGCAAGGCGCGGGCGTCTCACTTAGCGCGTTCGCCTGATGCGCGTACTCCCTTGTGGCGCAGGCGCGCTCCTGGTCGAAGTCGACACAACAAACCAACGACTCGACCTGGTGCGCCGTCTTGCCAATACTCCGGTGGCGGGCGTGGCAGAGACTGTTCCCGCCGCGCGCACAGTCCTACTCGTCCTGGAACCATCGACCGACCAGGGCAGGGTCACCGACGCCCTCAGGCGCCTCCCACCCGCGCCGGACACCCACGAGGTCGGTCACGACCTGGTACGCATCCCCGTGGCCTACGACGGCCCGGACCTCCAGGAGGTTGCCGACCACCTCCAGATCGCGCCCGACGAGGTTGTTCGACGCCATACTGCACAGATCTGGACGTGCGAGTTCGTCGGTTTTCTGCCCGGATTCGGCTATCTCACGGGCGAAGACCACAATCTCGATGTGCCCCGTCGGGAGTCTCCGCGCACCCGCATTCCGGTCGGATCGGTCGCGCTTGCCGCCGGCCTGTCGGCGGTGTATCCGACGTCATCGCCAGGTGGTTGGCAGTTGATCGGGAGCACGGATCTCGCGATGTTCGATGTCGATCGCGACCCTCCGGGCCTCCTGGTCGCCGGCACCCGCGTGCAGTTCGTGGAGGCGGCATGACCGCGCTCGTCGTCACCCGCGTCGACACCCTCGCACTGGTGGAAGATTCCGGCCGACAGGGTCATCGCCACCTTGGTGTTCCGCCGTCCGGTGCCGCCGACCGGACCTCCCTCGGCCGGGGAAATCGCGTGGTCGGCAACGATTCTGGTGCGGCCGGGATCGAAATCCTGCTCGGCGGTTTTGGTGTGCAGGCGACGACACCGCTCGTCATCGCGGTGACGGGAGCACCTGCACCCGTCACCGTCGGAGGGCGGCCAGCACCTTTTGGTGAGGCAATCCTGCTCTCGCCCGGCGACGAATTGCACCTTGGGCGCGTAACGTCCGGCCTGCGCATCTATCTCACCGTTGCCGGTGGAATCGCCGAATCAGGTTCAACGCCAAGGGTCTTAGGCAGCATGAGTAGCGATCCAACCTCGAGCATCGGGCCTGCTGCCTTGCAGCCTGGCACGGCCTTGGCGGTCGGCCTCCCCGATCGAGAACCCCATCTCGGCGTCTCGATCCCGCCGATAACTACCCCACCACTCGGCCTCGAATTGCCCGCGACGTGGGGGCCAAGAGCCGACTGGTTGAGCGACTCGGGTCGGGCGGCTCTGCAGGCGTCCCGATGGACCGTCTCGTCTCACACCGACCGGGTCGGTGTTCGGCTAGACGGCATAGCAGCTGAACTCGCCCGCCACGAACAACTCCCCAGCGAGGGACTGGTCCGTGGCTGCATTCAGGTGCCACCGAACGGCACACCGATCGTGTTCTTGGCCGACCACCCCACCACCGGCGGCTACCCGGTTGTGGCCGTGGTTGACGATGCCGCAACCGACCGGCTCGCGCAGGCCGCGCCTGGAACACCCGCGATGCTGCGGATCCGCTGACCCCGGAACGCTATTCAGTCGCGGCGGGCCCGCGCCTCTCGTGCGCGAACGGCGACCTCGTCGTCCGGCGGGTAGACGACCTCCATCAGCGACAAGCCATGCGCGGGCATCACCGTGACGGCCGGGTGTCGCATACCGCCGGCCAGAACGTCATACGGCCAGTCGACGTCGCGGTCGCCTTCGCCGACCGGGACGACGACACCGACGAGTGCGCGCACCATCGAATGGCAAAAGGCGTCGGCCACCACGGTGGCTTCCAGGACACCCGTCGAAGATCTGGACCAGGAGTAGTCGAGCAGCGTGCGCACTGTCGTAGCACCTACCCGCTTCTTACAGAACGCTGCAAAGTCGTTCAGTCCCAATAGTTTTCGCGCGGCAGCATCCATCGCCTCGACGTCAAGTGGGTGCTTGCGAACCACGGTGTCTCGGCGCCGAACCGGATCGAGGATGGTGATGTCGTCACAGAGCCGATAGCGATACCGCCGCCGGAGCGCCGAGAACCGCGCATCGAAACCCTCGGGGGCCGGGACGACCGACCGCACCACGACGTCGCTAGGCAGCACTCCCTGCAAGCGTTTCACTGCCGCCACCTCAGGCGGGTGGTCAGACCGGCCCGGCAGCGCTGCGTAAGCCTGCGCGTCGACATCGGCATGGCACACGGCACCCGCCGCGTGCACACCGGCGTCGGTACGCCCCGCAACCGTCAGCCGTACTGGCTGCTCCGCTCGCAGGATCGTCGTGAGCGCGGCGGACAGTTCGGCCTCGACCGTGCGATAGCCGGGCTGAGCCGCCCAACCCGAGAAGTCGGTCCCGTCATAGGCGAAGTCGATCCGAAGGCGCACCCGTCCAGCGTAGGCGCACCCAGGCCAAGGTTCACAGGGGTGCGGCGACCACCCAGTCGTACAACTCCGAATAGGTCATCTCACCGCGCTTGCTACCGACCTGCAGGTGGTAGCTGGACCGGTCGTCACCAGTGAATGTCAACAGGATCCAGTCACCATCGACCGGGTCTTCGAAGTGGTACATCCGGGTGTTGTGTGGCGACGTGATGCGCGGCACCCACTGCGGCGGGTCGAGCGCTTTCAGCGCCCGATCGGAACGCCCGGGTGCATAGGACAACAGGTCGACGGTGATGGTCGGTTTGCCGAACCCATCCTCACTCGCTCGACATCGCAGGGCGTACTCATAGGGGACCTCGGTCGCGGCCGTCTTTTCGTCGCTTGGCGCACACACCATTCGTTGGAAGCCCTTGTCCTTCGGACCATTGGGAAATAGCTTCGGCCACAAGGCAATTCCGGGCTGAGCCTTCTTCCACAGGGCAATCTCAGAGCTCGCGCTCGACACGGCAGTCGGCTTGGCTCCTTGGGTGACCGTGGACGGACTCGGACTCGCCTGAGTCTCGCCGCGCGAGTTAGCCCAGGCCAGGCCGCCAACCGCCATCCCGACCGCAAGAATCGCCGCTGTCGCCAGGATCGCTGTACGCCCACGTCGCGACGGAATGACCGACAGCGCCTCGGCGAACTCCAGGCAGGAAGGAAATCGTTCATCCGCCGACTTGCTCATCGCCCGAGCGATCGCCGCGGCGACTATGGCGGGCACCTCGCCGCGAGCGGCACGGACATCCGGGACGGGCGCGTTGAGGTGACCTCCACCGACCTCGACACCGGTGGTCCCGGGGTACGGCGGGGCGCCAGTCAGCAACGCGAACAGGGTGCAGGCCAGGGAGTACTGATCGGAGCGCCCGTCCACGGACTCGCCTCGCAACTGCTCGGGCGCGGCGAAGGCGACTGTTGCGCGCTGCACGTCCAGCCGCCCGGTGATCTGCGGGTGCCCGTGTGGCGTGGTCAGGGCAGAGATTCCAAAGTCGGTGAGGAGCGCCCGACGCGGCTGGCCGGGACGTTCCTGCGAGATCATAATGTTGGCGGGCTTGACGTCACGGTGAACCACACCGGACCGGTGAGCGGTCTCCAGGGCGACTGCGACCTGACGGGCGTAGGCGACCACTTCGGCCACGGGGAGTTGTCCGCGCTGGCGCAGTTCGGACGCTGCGTCCTGACCGTCGACGAGTTGGATCGAGATCCACGCGGTGCCCTGCTCGACGCCGCGATCGAGCACACTGACAATGCTGGGGTGATCCAGACTGGCGATCACCTCCGCCTCCCGGTCAAAGCGAGCTGCGGCGCCCGCATCGCTCGGGTCGGCCTGCAACAACTTCAGGGCGATATCGCGCGGCAGCCTCGGGTGACGGGCGGCATACACGGTGCCCATGCCACCGGTGCCGAGGCGCCGCACAATGCGGAACCCAGCAAAATTCGCCCCCGGCTGCAGTTCCGGACCCATGGTCGAAGATTAAACCGCGAGCGCCTCCCACGCCATGATCCCGGCGGATAGTCAACGCGGGTATGCGAACGGCCGGCCAGTCCGCGTGTTGCGGTCTGGCCGGCCGTATCGAGTGAGTCAGGCTCAGGCGTCGTCTTCGCCCTGCTGTGCCTTCTCGCCACCGGCGGGCTCAAAGCCCGCCTCGGCAGCGGCCTCAGCGGTCGCGAACCACACCTCGGCCTCAGTGGCGTCGTACCACTGCGAGCCGGGAACGTGGTACTTCATCGAGTCCTTGTTGCCCTTGACGTCAAAGCCCTCGGGGGCTGAGCCGTCTTCGAGTGGGGCCGCGGAGTCGGCGCCGAAGCCACCGTCGGTGGCCTCAGTGGTCTCTTCCGGCTCGGCCTCTTCGGCAGGTGCCGCTTCCTTGGCCGCACGCTTGGTGGCGCCCTCAGCCTCGGCCACGACGGCGCGCTTCGGCTTGGACTGCACCGGCTCGCGAACGAGCTCGATGACGGCCATCGGAGCGTTGTCGCCCTTGCGCGGCGCGATCTTGACGATGCGGGTGTAGCCGCCGTCGCGCTCCGCCATGTCGGGACCGATCTCGGTGAAGAGACGGTGCACGACACTCTTGTCGCGGATGACAGTCATCACCCGACGACGGGAGTGCAGGTCGCCGCGCTTGGCGAAGGTGACCAGACGCTCGGCGTACGGACGCAGGCGCTTGGCCTTAGCTTCCGTCGTGGTGATCCGGTCGTGCTCGAACAGCGCCGTGGCCAGGTTAGCCAGGATGAGCCGCTGGTGAGCGGCCCCGCCGCCGAGGCGAGCTCCCTTAGTGGGGGTAGGCATGGTTTCTCCTTGATGGTCGACGACTCATCCGCTGGGGCAAGTCGTCTGGGGCCCAAATAGTTCTTAGTACTGCTCGTCCTCGGCGAAGCTGGCGTCAGCCTCGTCGGCGGGTGCGTCCTCGTCCTCGTCATCGTCATAACGGTCAGCGATCGCGCCGGCGTCGAATCCGGGAGGTGAGTCCTTCAGCTGGAGACTCATCTCGCGCAGCTTGTCCTTGACCTCATCGATCGACTTCGAACCGAAGTTACGAATGTCGAGCAGGTCAGCCTCGCTGCGACCGACGAGTTCACCCACGGTGTGGATGCCCTCGCGCTTGAGGCAGTTGTAGGAGCGGACCGTGAGTTCGAGGTCCTCGATCGGCAGCGCCAAGTCGGCAGCCATCGCGGCGTCGGTCGGCGAGGGGCCCATGTCGATGCCCTCGGCCTCGACGTTGAGCTCACGAGCCAAGCCGAAGAGCTCAACCAGCGTCTTACCAGCGGACGCCATCGCGTCACGGGGTGCCATCGAGTTCTTGGTCTCAACGTCAACGATGAGCTTGTCGAAGTCGGTGCGCTGCTCGACACGGGTCGCCTCGACCTTGTAGGTCACGGCGAGCACGGGTGAGTAGATCGAGTCGACCGGGATCCGGCCGATCTCGTTGTCGAACGACTTGTTCTGCTGCGCCGAGACGTAGCCGCGGCCGCGCTCGACGGTCAGCTCCATCTCGAGCTTGCCCTTGTCGTTGAGCGTCGCGATGTGCAGGTCGGGGTTGTGCACCTCGACACCGGCCGGAGGCGCGATGTCAGCAGCGGTCACGGTGCCAGGCCCCTGCTTGCGCAGGTACATGACGACGGGCTCGTCGTGCTCCGAAGACACGACCAGGCCCTTGATGTTGAGGATCGCCTCAGTGACGTCCTCCTTGACCCCGGGGATGGTCGAGAACTCGTGCTGCACGCCGTCGATGCGGATGCTCGTCACCGAGGCACCAGGAATCGAGGAGAGCAACGTACGACGGAGGGAGTTTCCGAGGGTGTAGCCGAAGCCAGGCTCCAGCGGCTCGATGACGAACCGCGAGCGGTTGTCGGCGAGAACTTCCTCGGAGAGTGCGGGACGCTGTGCAATAAGCACGGTGTGTTTCCTTTCCACGGGCGACCGCTATATGACGCCCAGTGAGTACCAGTGAATCGGCTCTGTCCCCGATCCACCTATTCAGTTGTGTTCAGTTGCCCGCTCGACCGGCGTGGTGAGGGCCCGGGAGACCCGAGCCCTCACTCAGCCGAAGCAAGAAGACACCGACGAGAGGGACCGATCCAGCGACGAAGGAGCTGGATCAGTTCTTCGAGTAGAGCTCGACGATCAGCTGCTCGGTGAGCGGGATGTCGATCTGCTCACGGGTCGGGAGCTGGTGAATCAGCACCTGCAACGAGCCCTCGGAGACGTGCATCCAGGCCGGGGCCTGACGCTCGCCGAAGGTCTCGCGGGCGAGCTGAATCGGGAAGGCTTCCCGGGACTTCTCGCGCACGGTGATGATGTCGAACTGCTCCACGCGGTAGGACGGGACATCGACGCGCGTTCCGTTGACGCAGAAGTGACCGTGGGTCACGAGCTGACGGGCCGCACGACGGGTACGGGCCAAGCCTGCGCGGTAGATGACGTTGTCCAAGCGGGACTCGAGCAGGATCAACAGGTTGTCACCGGTCTTTCCCTGGCGACGGGCCGCTTCCTTGTAGTAGCGGACGAACTGCTTCTCCATGACGCCGTAGGTGAAGCGAGCCTTCTGCTTCTCCTGCAGCTGCGTCAGGTATTCCTTCTCCCGCACCCGGCCACGGCCGTGCTGGCCGGGAGGGAACGGACGCATCTCGAAACTCTTGTCGCCGCCGACGAGGTCGGTCTTGAGCCGGCGCGACTTCTTGGTGATGGGGCCGGTGTAACGGGCCATAGTTCTCTACTCCTCGAAGATTCTGCGCGGATCAGACGCGACGGCGCTTGGGCTGACGGACGCCGTTGTGCGGCACGGGGGTGACGTCCTGGATCGCGCCGACCTCAAGGCCGGTGGCGGTCAGGGAGCGGATCGCGGTCTCACGACCGGAACCGGGGCCCTTGACGAAGACGTCGACCTTCTTCATGCCGTGCTCCATGGCGCGACGCGCGGCGGCCTCGGCGGCCATCTGCGCGGCGAACGGCGTCGACTTACGCGAGCCCTTGAAGCCAACCTGGCCGGCGGAGGCCCATGCGATGACCGCACCGGTCTCGTCGGTGATGGAAACGATGGTGTTGTTGAACGTGCTCTTGATGTGCGCCTGTCCGGCGGACACGTTCTTCTTGACCTTGCGACGCGTCTTGGTCGCTCGGGTCTTGGGAGGCATCTCTACTTACTCCTGCTTGCTGGGGGAAAAAGGCTGTGGCGTCCGGCTGTTCTGTGATCGCTTCAGTCGGAACATGGATCGGATGTGCGAGGCAATCCGATCGATCACGTCAGCGGGATTACTTGGTGGCCTTCTTCTTGCCAGCCACGGTCCGCTTCGGACCCTTGCGGGTACGCGCGTTGGTCTTGGTGCGCTGTCCGTGCACCGGAAGGCCGCGGCGGTGCCGCAGGCCCTGGTAACTACCGATCTCGACCTTGCGGCGGATGTCGGCGGCCACCTCGCGGCGCAGGTCACCTTCGAGGCGGTACTCGCCTTCGAGGTGGTTACGCAGCGCGACGACCTGGTCTTCGCCCAGGTCGCGGACGCGGGTGTTCGGGTCGATACCGGTCGCGGCCAGCGTCTGCTGGGCGCGGGTACGGCCGACACCGAAGATGTAGGTGAGGGCGACCTCGACACGCTTTTCGCGTGGCAGGTCGACACCGATGAGTCGTGCCATGTTGGCGGTGTTCTCCTTGTGAATCTGCGGAGGTCTCGGGTGCAGTGCCAGTCCCGTTGGCCGGCCGGAGTGGCCGCGGGTCCCCAGCCTCCGCGCCGGGGGTGCGTCCTGAGCAATGTCAGGGGTCGGGCACTGCGTGCTATTCAGTTGGCGTGCTGTGAAGCTCTCCGACAGATGCCGGATCTGCTCAGCCCTGGCGCTGCTTGTGGCGCAGGTTTTCGCAGATCACCATGACTCGCCCGTTCCGGCGAATCACCTTGCACTTGTCGCAGATCTTCTTGACGCTCGGCTGGACCTTCATCTGCCTACTGTCTTGAAGTCGTGCTGCGGCTCGGTTGCCACAGCGTGCGGGTGATGGGTTCGTGCTCAGCGGTAACGGAAGACGATCCGGCCCCGGGACAGGTCATACGGGCTGAGCTCAACCACGACCCGGTCCTCAGGGAGGATTCGGATGTAGTGCTGCCGCATCTTGCCCGAGATGTGCGCGAGCACGGTGTGACCGTTGGTGAGTTCTACCCGGAACATCGCGTTCGGGAGCGCCTCAACGATCGTGCCCTCAATCTCGATGACACCGTCCTTCTTGGCCATGTCCTCCACAATCCGTTGGTTGGCGGCCGCCCTCTCGGAACGAAAGCAGCCGGAATGACCACGCGCAAACGTGGCCGTCGTCCATCGTACGTGAGGGCTGAAGGTTCCACGAAATCGAGCCAGCCGAACCAGTCGGGCGGCTAACCCTGACGCTCGAGCCAGGTCTGCCAGTCATCACCGCGAATGATGGCGCTGTCAGGCGGCAACATCGAGCCGCCAGCCATCGACGGCGGCCCGTCAATAGCTTCGACAGTCACATCGTCACCCAGGTGCAAGGCGTATCGGCGAACGAGGTCGACTAGTTGCTCGGGTTGAGGTCCAGCGAGGTCAGTGTCCTTTGCCTCGTTCGCAGTTGCGAGTTCTACCAGCAGGCGCACGATCTCGGCCACGTCGACCGGTTGGGTGGGCACATCGATGATCCGAGTCACGTCGCCTTCGCGATTCCACTGCAACATTTGCGCGGCGAAGTCGTGGAACTGCGTCGCCCGCAGCACTACAACACCCGGGGCGTAGGTGCGCGCCACCTTCTCCTGCTCAACCTTGGCGACGTAGTAGTCATAGTCCGGACTTCGGTCAGCACCCACGATCGACAGCAGGACGGTGCGCCGCACGGCCACCTCGGTGGCCGCCTCACCAAGGTTTTGGGCCACGGCCTGAAAGAACTCGATGGCCCCTGGGCCTACCGGGCCCTGTGTCACATCGACAACCACATCGACACCACGCAGGGCCTCCACCAACTCCCGACTCCCGGGTTGCGTCAGGTCGAAGCCTCCTTCACGAGAAATCCCGATCACCTCATGACCCAGCTCCTGCGCCAACGTGGCCACTCGTGAACCGATCAAGCCGGTGGCCCCGGCAACTGCAACGCGCATACTTCCCACCTTAACTCGGACATTTCTTGTCTATGTTTATGGTGGCAGATAACGTGGACAAGTTCAATCCGGGTATTGTTTGGGGGATGAAGTTGACAGCCGGGGTCGAGTGGGCGGTGCACTGCAGCGTCGTCCTGAGCCAGACCGACGAGCCAGTGTCAGCACAGCAGTTGGCTGAGTTACACGGAGTTTCCAAGACTTATTTGGCCAAGACCTTGCAGGCCCTGTCGCGCGCCGACATCATCACCGCGACCGAAGGTCGGGTCGGCGGCTATCGCCTAGCCCATCCGGCCGAGAAAACGACACTGCTTGACGTGGTGCTGGCCGTCGACGGTGCGGAGCCAGCGTTCCGATGCACAGAGATCCGACAGAACGGGCCGCTGCCGACGCCACCCGAAGCCTGCGTCACACCGTGTGGCGTCGCACGCGCGATGCAGACCGCCGAGCAGGCGTGGCGGCGTTCCTTAGCCAGTGTGACGATCGCCGGCCTTGCTGCCGGCGTCGGCGCGGAGGCTTTCGCTGGCGTGCGAGCCTGGCTCGCCCAAGGGCATCCGCCCGCCGACGGGTGAGAACGCGCAGATCGCGACCCCGACGTTCAGGTTCAACGACTTGGGAAAGATTGCTGGCGTGAAGTCGCGCGCACCGGCAACTTTTCACGAGTCGATGGATTGTGGACGGTTCGTGGTCAGTCGAGCGGGGCGTACCGCTCCCCCAGGTGCGCCTCGCCCCCGTCGACTTCGGTCAGCACCCACAGCCCACCCTCGGTGACAGCGATCGTGTTCTCCCAGTGGGAGCCACGCGAGCCATCCTGCGTCACGACAGTCCACTCGTCGTCCAACTCGTGGCTCTGATGCGTTCCGAGCGTGATCATGGGTTCGATGGCGACGGTGGCACCCGTACGCACGAGGGGCCCGCGCTCCCGAACTCGCTCGTTATAGACCGACGGCTCCTGGTGCATCTCGGTACCGATCCCGTGGCCGGTGTAACCATCGAGGATCCCCAGGCTGAGCTCGCGCGCGGAGGCCTCCGCCTCGACCCGGTCCTGAATCGCGGCGCCGACCGCGTGCAGACGCTCGCCATCCCGCAGCGCTCGGATGCCGTCCCACATGGATGCTTCCGTCACCTCGTTGAGCTCCCGGTCCTGCGGACGCCCAGTCTCATCGCCGCCGACGATCGCGGTGAACGCCGCATCGCCATGCCACCCGTCCACGATGGCTCCGCAATCCACCGATACGAGGTCGCCAGCCTCCAGAACCCGGGATCCCGGTATGCCATGCACGACCTCGTCGTTGACGCTGACACATATCACGCCGGGAAAACCGTAGTAGCCAAGGAAACTCGGGGCGGCGGCGTGGCCACTGATGACCGAGGCGGCGAGGTCGTTGAGTTGCCCGGTGGTGATGCCAGGTTCTAGGGCGGCATTCACCTCATCGAGCGCGGCTCGGACCACCAGACCGGCCCGGCGCATCACCCGGATCTGATCCGGGGTCTTCACCGGCAACACTGCGCGCCTCCATCCGAGCATGACCAGATGCTCCGCTCAGCGCGACGAGGTCTGCAACGCGTCGAGCGCGGCGCTGATACGTCCCGTGACCTCATCGATCTCGCCCATACCGTCAACCTCGACGACTCGACCCTGCCCGCCATAGTGCTCGGCCAGCGGGGCAGTCTCGCGGTTGTAGATGTCCATCCGCTCGCGGATGACCTCTTCGGTGTCGTCGGTACGCCCAGACGTCTCGGCCCGCTTGAGCAGGCGACCGACGACTTCGTCCTCATCGACGGTGAGCTGCAATACCGCGTCCAGCGGTGACTCGCGTTCCTCGAGCAGCGCGTCGAGGGCCAACACCTGCGGCATCGTGCGCGGGTAACCATCCAGGAGGAAACCGTTCTGAGCGTCCGGATCGGTCAGCCGGTCCGCCACGATCTGGTCAGTGACCTCATCGGGTACGTACCCACCAGCGGCCAAGATGTCCTTGACCTTCAAGCCCAACGGCGTCTCGTTCTTGATGTTGCTCCGGAAGATGTCACCGGTCGAGACGTGCGGGATCCCGCGTGCTTCTGCGAGCCGCTCGGCCTGCGTGCCCTTACCCGCGCCGGGCGGGCCAAGAATGATCAGTCGCATCGGTCAGGTGACCTTCCGTGTCGGGTCTCGATACGGTCGCTGCGCGACCTACTCGACCAGCGTTATCTTCTGCTACGAGCTAGCGCAAGAAGCCTTCGTAGTGATGTTGCTGCAACTTGGCGTCGATCTGCTTCACAGTCTCAAGACCGACACCGACCAGGATGATGATCGAGGCCCCGCCGAACGGGAAGTCCTGGCTCGCACCAAACAGGTCGAGCGCCACCAGCGGAATCAGCGCCAGGATCGACAGGTAGAGCGCGCCCACCACAGTGACGCGGTTCAGGACATACCCGAGGTACTGCGAGGTGGCCTTACCGGCGCGCACACCCGGAATGAAGCTCCCGGCCTGCTTGAGGTTGTCGGCCACCTCATCGGGCTGGTAGGTGATCGACACATAGAAGAACGTGAAGAACAAGATCATGCCGGTGAACAGTGCGGCGTACCACGGTCCCTGACCGTTGCCCAGGTTGTCCATGATCCAGCGCGCCCACCCGGCTGGCTGCTCCGTAGAAGGCGGCTGCGGTTGAGTGAACTGCGCCAACAACATCGGTAGTGACAGCAGCGAACTCGCGAAGATCAACGGGATCACGTTGGCCATGTTGACCTTGAGCGGGATATACGTCTTCGTCCCGCCATAGGATCTGCGCCCGATCATCCGTTTGGCGTACTGGACCGGTATGCGTCGCTGGCCGTTCTCTACGAACACCACCGCAACGACGATCACCATTCCGATGGCCAACACCATCAGGAACGTGCCCAAGCCCTTGGACTCCCTAATCGCCCAGATCGAGGTCGGCACGCCGGCCGCGATCGAGGTCAGGATCAGTAGGGACATACCGTTGCCAACACCCTTTTCGGTGACCTGCTCACCGAGCCACATCACCAGGCCGGTTCCGGCCGTCAAGGTGAGGATCATCAGGACCAGCGTCGGAAGGCTGTCGTCCTCCATGATCCGGGTGCACTGCGGGCCCAGCAGCGTGCCGGGCGCCCGGGCTGCGGTGGTCACCAGTGTCGACGACTGCAGGAGCGCCAGACCGATCGTCAGATAACGCGTGTATTGCGTCATCTTGGTCTGACCGGACTGCCCTTCCTTCTTCAACTGCTCAAAGCGGGGAATGACCACCGTCAACAACTGCACGATGATGCTGGCCGTGATGTACGGCATGATCCCGAGCGCGAAGACGCTCAACTGGAGTAGCGCACCGCCGCTGAACAGGTTGGCGAGCCCCAGGAGGCTGCCGTTGCCGGCTGCTGCTTCCTGGCACTGCTTCACCAAGGCATAACTGATGCCAGGGGTCGGAACGTGAGAGCCAAAACGGAAGATCGCCATCACCGCGAGGGTGAACAGAATCTTGTTACGCAGTTCCGGCGTGCGGAATGCGCGTCCGAGGGCGGTGAGCACTAAGTCCTCCTGGCGGGCCACCGTGGGTGGCAAGTCGTGAACGAAGAGAGACGATACCTGTTCAACATGATGGTTTGACGTCTGCTACCCACCGCAAACATCGCCACACCAGCTGAGACGACATACGCCCCGGGCGATCCGGGCCGTGTGGCCCGGGCACCCGGGGCGTATGTCATGTGCTGAGGGGCACGATCACCGAAGGGTGATCGAACCGCCAGCTGCTTCGATCTTCTCTCGGGCGGAGCCGGAGAACTTGTCGGCCGTGACGTTGACCTTGACCGAGATCTCACCGGTGCCGAGCACCTTGACGGGCTGGTTCTTGCGAACCGCGCCCTTGTCGACCAGCGCGTCGACCGTCACGTCGCCACCCTCGGGGAACAACGTCGCAATGGTCTCCAGGTTGACCACCTGGAAGTAGACCTTGCTCGGGTTCTTGAAGCCGCGAAGCTTCGGCAGCCGCATGTGGATCGGGGTTTGACCACCCTCGAACGCTGCGGGCACCTGGTAGCGCGCCTTCGTACCCTTGGTACCCCGACCTGCTGTCTTACCCTTCGAACCCTCACCGCGACCGACACGAGTCTTCGCGGTCTTGGATCCGGGGGCCGGACGCAAGTGGTGCACCTTCAGTGCGTGCGTCTTGTCAGCCATCAGTCCATCTCCTCCACGGTCACCAAGTGGGCAACCGTTTGGACCATGCCCCGGAACTCCGGACGGTCCTCTTTCACGACGGTGTCGCCGATCCGCTTCAGACCCAGCGAGCGCAGAGTCTCACGGTGCTGTGGCTTCCCGCCGATTTGCGAACGAGTCTGAGTCACCTTGATCTGTGCCATCAGGACCCCGTCCCGGCCGCGGAAGCCGCGGCGGCTTCCTTGGCGCCCTCTGCCATGGCCCGACGCATACCCGCCGGAGCAACCTCTTCGAGAGACTTGCCGCGACGTGCAGCAACAGCCTCGGGACGCTCCAGGCCCTTGAGGGCCGCGACGGTGGCGTGGACGATATTGATCGGGTTGTCCGAGCCGAGCGACTTGGACAACACGTCGTGGATACCGGCGCACTCCAGCACGGCGCGCACCGGGCCACCGGCGATCACACCGGTACCGGGCGATGCCGGACGCAGGAGCACAACACCAGCGGCGGACTCGCCCTGGATGGGGTGCGGGATGGTGCCCTGGATGCGCGGAACGCGGAAGAAGTTCTTCTTCGCTTCCTCGACACCCTTGGCGATCGCGGCTGGTGGCTCTTTGGCCTTGCCGTAGCCCACACCGACGGTGCCGTCGGCGTCACCGACGACAACGAGCGCGGTGAAGCTAAAGCGACGGCCGCCCTGGTGGACCTTGGCGACACGGTTGATCGTGACAACGCGCTCTTCGTACTGGTTGCGGTCGTTATCGCGACGGTTGTTGTCGCGGCCTCCGCGGCGGTTGTTGTCGCGGCCACCGTTGTTGCGCTGGTCGTTGCTGTTGCTGCTACTGCGCTCACCGGCCTGGCCGGCGGCGCCTCGACGCTGGGGTCCAGCCATCAGTGGTTCCTCTTCTCAGCCTTGTTGATGTTCACAGGGTCAGCCCGCCCTCGCGAGCCCCATCGGCGATCGCTGCGACGCGACCGGCGTACCGGTTACCGCCGCGGTCAAAGACGACAGCCTCAACCCCGGTGGCCTTCGCACGCTCGGCGAGCAACTCGCCAACACGCTTGGCCTTTGCCGTCTTGTCGCCGTCGAAGCCACGCAGGTCGGCTTCCATCGTCGAGGCCGACACGAGGGTCTTCCCCACGGTGTCGTCGACGATCTGCACGAAGACGTGGCGGCTTGAACGCGACACGACCAGACGGGGCCGGACAGGCGTACCAGAGATGCGCTTGCGCACCCGCAGGTGACGACGATCGCGCGCGCCTGACTTGCCAGCGGCCCGCTTAATGATCTTTGCCATGGCTTACTTACCAGCCTTTCCGACCTTGCGGCGGATGTGCTCGCCTTCGTAGCGGACGCCCTTGGCCTTGTACGGGTCAGGACGACGCAACTTACGAATATTGGCGGCGGTCTCGCCGACCAGCTGCTTGTCGATGCCAGACACCGAGAAGCGGGTGGGGTTCTCCACAGCGAACTGAATGCCCTCAGGGGCCTTGATCAGGATCGTGTGGCTGTAGCCAAGCGCGAATTCCAGGTCGCTGCCCTTGGCAGTGACGCGGTAACCCGTGCCGTGGATTTCGAGCTTTTTGGTGTAACCGTCGGCAACGCCGACCACCATGTTGTTGATCAGGCTGCGGGTCAACCCGTGCAACGAACGAGACTCACGCTCGTCGTTGGGGCGGGCCACCTCGACCGAACCATCGTCGCCCTTGGCGACGGTGATCGGATCGGTCACGGTGAGCGCCAACTGCCCCTTGGGGCCTTTGACCTGCACGTCCTGGCCTTCGATGGTCACCTCGACGCCGTTGGGCACCGGGACCGGAAGACGTCCGATTCGCGACATATTCTTCTCCTCCTTGGTCCCGTAGTTACCAGACGTAGGCGAGGACTTCTCCGCCCACGCCCTTGCTCTGGGCCTGCTTGTCGGTCAACAGGCCAGACGATGTGGAAATGATCGCCACACCCAGGCCACCGAGGACCCTTGGCAGGTTGGTGGACTTGGCGTAGACGCGCAGACCCGGCTTGGACACCCGGCGGACACCCGCGATGGAGCGCTCCCGATTCGGTCCGTACTTGAGGTCGATGGTCAGCGTTTTGCCTACCTCGGCGTCCTCGACGTGCCAGCCGGCAATGTAGCCCTCGGCTTCGAGAATTTCCGCGATGTGGCTCTTCAGCTTCGAGAACGGCATGGAGGTCGCGTCGTGGTGCGCCGAATTGGCGTTCCGCACTCGCGTCAGCATGTCCGCAATCGGGTCGGTCATGGTCATGGGGCTTCTGCCCTTCCTCACCGGGGTTTCAGCTCAGGCGGTACGCCTGCGCCGACCTACGGCGTTGGTGGTTAAAGGGGTAGGTCTATTACCAGCTGCTCTTGGTGACGCCGGGCAGTTCGCCACGGTGCGCCATCTCGCGCAGGCAAATTCGGCACAGGCCGAACTTGCGGTAGACCGAGTGCGGACGGCCGCAGCGCTGGCAGCGGGTGTAGGCGCGTACCGCGAACTTCGGCTTCTTCTTGGCCTTGTTGACCAGAGCGGTCTTCGCCATTGTCAGTTCTCCTTGAACGGGAAGCCGAGCTGCTTGAGCAGCGCGCGGCCTTCGTCGTCGTTGGCTGCGGTCGTCACGACCGTGATGTCCATACCGCGGACCCGGTCAATGCGGTCCTGGTTGATCTCGTGGAACATCGACTGCTCGTTGAGACCGAACGTGTAGTTGCCGTGGCCATCGAACTGCTTCGGCGACAAACCGCGGAAGTCACGGATACGAGGCAACGCGACCGACGTGAGCCGATCCAGGAACTCCCACATGCGGTCGCTGCGCAGCGTGGTGTGCGCACCGATGGGCATGCCCTCGCGGAGCTTGAACTGGGCAATCGACTTGCGCGCCTTGGAGACGGCCGGCTGCTGGCCGGTGATCGTCGCCAGGTCGCGCACAGCACCCTCGATGAGCTTGGAGTCACGCGCTGCGTCACCCACACCCATGTTGACGATGACCTTGGTCACCGTGGGCACCTGCATGGCGTTCGCGAAGCCAAACTGCTCCTGCAATGCCGACCGGATCTCGTCCTGGTAGCGCTGCTTGAGGCGGGGCTTCGTGTTGGTCTGGGTCGTCTCAGTCATCAGAGGTCCTTGCCTGAGCGCACGGACACACGGGTACGGACCGTCTTGGTCCGTCCGTCACGCTCAACCGTCTCGACCCGGGTCCGGATTCGGGTCGGCTTGTTGTCCTCGGGGTCCACGAAGGCCACGTTGCTCACGTGGATCGGGGCCTCGACGACCTCGATACCGCCGCTGGCGGCGCCGCCCTGGCCAGCACGGGTGTGCTTGGTCACGCGGTTGATGCCCTCGACCAGCACACGCTGGCTCTCGGGGTAGACCGCGATGACCTTGCCCTGCTTGCCCTTGTCGCCGCCATTGGCCTGGGTACGACCAGTGATGACCTGTACGAGGTCATTCTTCTTAATCTTCATCTTGGGCTTCGCCATTTCTCAGAGCACCTCCGGAGCCAGCGAGATGATCTTCATGAACTTCTTGTCACGCAGCTCACGGCCCACGGGGCCGAAGATGCGGGTTCCACGCGGGTCACCATCAGTCTTGAGGATGACGGCCGCGTTCTCATCGAACTTGATGTACGAGCCGTCGGGACGACGTCGCTCCTTACGGGTACGCACGATGACAGCCTTGACGACGTCGCCCTTCTTGACGTTGCCGCCAGGAATGGCGTCTTTGACGGTCGCCACGATGGTGTCACCGATGCCGGCGTAGCGACGGCCCGAGCCACCGAGAACCCGGATGCACAAAATTTCCTTGGCACCGGTGTTGTCGGCGACGCGAACTCGCGACTCCTGCTGGATCACAGTTTCTCTCCTGTCGTCTCACTGGTTCTCGGTGCCACGCGAGCGTGGATTCGAGCCTGGTGGAACGGATACTGGTCTTGGGTCCGTACGTCAGGTGAGCCCGACGTACGGCACATCACTTAGCGCGCTCGAGGATCTCGACGATTCGCCAGCGCTTGCTTGCCGACAGCGGACGCGTCTCCATAATCAGGACACGGTCGCCGATACCGGCCGAGTTTTCCTCGTCGTGGGCCTTCACCTTGCTGCTGCGGCGAATGACCTTGCCGTAGAGCGCGTGCTTCACCCGGTCTTCAACCTCAACGACGATGGTCTTCTCCATCTTGTCGCTGACCACGTAACCCTGACGGGTCTTGCGGTAATGACGGCTGGAGTCGGAGATCACCGCGCTCGCATCGAGGACGGTCTGCCCGTCGTCAACTGCCTTGGTGTTGTCGTCAGCCATGGTCAGCCCACGCTCGCTTTCTTATCGGACTCGGCCTCGTTCTCGTCAGCCGCGGGGGCGTCCGACTTGTCGTCGGCAACCGGAGCGCGACCAATGCCGTGCTCGCGCTCACTCATCTCGGTGTAGATGCGGGCGATGTCCTTGCGGACGGCACGCAACCGCGAGTTGTTTTCCAGCTGGCCGGTGGCCGACTGGAACCGCAGGTTGAAGAGTTCCTGCTTGGCCTTGGCCAACTCTCCGCGTAGCGCGGCGTCATCGAGCGCACGCAACTTGTCCGGCATCAGGTCCGGGGAACCGATCGCCATTAGAAGTCACCACCTTCACGCGCGACGAAGCGGCACTTCATCGGCAATTTGTGCATCGCCAGGCGCAATGCCTCGCGAGCCACATCTTCGGGAACACCGGACAGCTCGAACATGACACGACCCGGCTTGACGTTGGCGACCCACCACTCGGGGGATCCCTTACCGGAGCCCATGCGGGTTTCGGCCGGCTTCTTGGTGAGCGGACGGTCTGGGTAGATGTTGATCCAGACCTTTCCGCCACGCTTCATGTAGCGAGTCATCGCGATACGAGCGGACTCGATCTGACGGTTGGTCACATAGGCCGGCTCAAGCGCCTGGAGACCGAAGTCGCCGAAAGCCACGCTCGTGCCGCCCTTGGACATGCCACCGCGCTTGGGGTGGTGCTGCTTACGGTGCTTGACGCGACGGGGAATCAACATCAGGATTCGCCTCCCTCAGTGCTTGGGGCCTCCGCGGCCGCAGCTGCGGGTGCCGACTCGCCAGCAGGTGCCTGCTCGCGACCGGCGTTGTCGCCACCGCGGGCGGGACGATCGCCACCACGGCGAGGTCCGCCACCGCGACCCGGACGGTCACCATCCCGACGACCGCGCTGCGGACGCGACGGGGCGGCAGCCTGCTCACGGGCAAGTTCCTTGGCGGTGAGGTCACCGTTGTAGATCCAGACCTTCACGCCGATACGGCCGAACGTCGTCTTGGCCTCGTAGAAGCCATAGTCGATGTTGGCGCGCAGGGTGTGCAGCGGAACCCGACCCTCACGGTAGAACTCGGTACGGCTCATTTCGGCGCCGTTCAACCGGCCCGACACCATCACTCGGATGCCCTTGGCACCGGAGCGAGTTGCGGACTGCATGCCCTTACGCATCGCGCGGCGGAAAGCCACGCGGGCGGAGAGCTGCTCGGCGATGCCCTGGGCCACCAGCTGAGCGTCAGCCTCGGGGTTCTTGACCTCGAGAATGTTCAGCTGGACCTGCTTGCCGGTGAGCTTCTCGAGCTCGGTGCGCAAGCGGTCGGCTTCGGCGCCGCGACGGCCAATGACGATGCCTGGACGCGCGGTGTGGATGTCGACGCGAACCCGGTCACGGGTGCGCTCAATCTCCACGCGGCTGATGCCGGCGCGGTCCATGCCCGTGGACATGAGCTTACGGATCGCGACGTCTTCCTTGACGTAGTCGCGGTAACGCTGACCCGGCTTGTTGGAGTCAGCAAACCAGCGGCTCTTGTGCTCGGTCGTGATGCCGAGGCGGAAGCCATTCGGGTTGACCTTCTGACCCATTAGTTGCGGCCTCCCTTGTTGTTGCGCGGCGCGACCTTCAGCGTGATGTGGCTGCTGCGCTTGTTGATCCGGCTCGCACGGCCCTGCGCCCGGGGGCGGAACCGCTTCATGGTCGGGCCCTCGTCGACGAACGCCTCGCTCACCACGAGCTCACGCTCGTCAAACGCGCGGGACTGCTGGTCGGCGGTGACACGCGCATTGGCGATCGCGCTCTCGAGGAGCTTCTTGACCGGCTCGCTCGCACTCTGGGGAGCGAACTGCAGCGTGGCCAAGGCCTCGGTGACCTGCTTGCCGCGGATGAGGTTGACGACGCGGCGAGCCTTCATCGGCGTGACGCGGAGGTACCGCACCTTTGCCTGGGCTTCCATCGTCTGTCCTTCGGTTTCGGTGGTCATCGACGGCGCCCCTTACGGTCGTCCTTCTCGTGACCCTTGAAGGTCCGAGTCGGCGCAAACTCGCCGAGCTTGTGCCCGACCATCGATTCGGTCACGAAGACCGGCACGTGCTTGCGGCCGTCGTGCACGGCCAGCGTGTGGCCGAGCATGTCCGGGGTGATCATCGACCGGCGTGACCAGGTCTTGATGACGTTCTTGGTACCGGCTTCGTTCTGGACCTCGACCTTTTTGGCCAGGTGGTCATCGACGAAGGGGCCCTTCTTCAGGCTGCGTGGCATCTCGTATGGCTCCTATCAGCGCTTCTTGCCAGTACGACGGCGACGCACAATGAGCTTGTCGCTCTCCTTGTTGGGGCGCCGGGTGCGGCCCTCGGGCTGACCCCAGGGGCTCACCGGGTGACGACCACCTGACGTACGGCCTTCACCACCACCGTGCGGGTGGTCGACCGGGTTCATGACGACACCGCGGACGGTTGGGCGCTTGCCCTTCCAGCGGTTACGGCCGGCCTTACCCCAGTTGATGTTGCTCTGCTCGGCGTTGCCGACCTCGCCGATCGTCGCGCGGCAGCGGACGTCGACGTTGCGGATCTCGCCGGAGGGCATACGCAGCTGGGCGTAGGGACCATCTTTGGCCACGAGCTGCACGCGGGCACCAGCCGAACGAGCGATCTTGGCGCCACCAGCGGGCCGAAGCTCGATGCAGTGGACGACCGTACCGGTCGGGATGTTGCGCAGCGGCAGGTTGTTGCCGGGCTTGATGTCCGCGCCGGGGCCGTTTTCCACCCAATCGCCCTGCTTCAACTTCGCCGGCGCGATGATGTAGCGCTTCTCGCCGTCGGTGTAGTGCAGCAGTGCGATGCGTGCGGTGCGGTTGGGGTCGTACTCAATGTGCGCGACCTTGGCACGGATGCCATCTTTGTCGGCACGACGGAAGTCGATGAGACGGTAGGCCCGCTTGTGGCCACCACCGATGTGACGGGTGGTGATCCGACCGGAGGCGTTGCGGCCACCGGTCTTGGACAGCGGGCGAACGAGCGACTTCTCGGGCGTGGAGCGGGTGACTTCAGCGAAGTCCGCGACGCTCGAACCGCGACGACCCGGGGTCGTCGGCTTGTACTTACGAATAGCCATTAGATGCGTCTACTCCCCTCAGCCGACCTGGCCGAAGATGTCGATCGAACCCTCACGCAGCGACACGATGGCGCGCTTGGTGTCCTTGCGCTTACCCGTGCCGAATCGCGTACGGCGCGACTTGCCCTTGCGGTTCATGGTGTGGACCGAGTCAACCTTGACGCCAAAGACGGCCTCGACGGCTGACTTGATCTCAGTCTTGTTGGCCCGCGGGTCAACGAGGAAGGTGTACTTGCCCTCGTCGAGCAGGTTGTAGGACTTCTCAGAGACGACCGGCGCGAGCAGGATGTCGCGTGGGTCTTTGCGTGCGATGCTCATGCGTCCTCATCTCCTCGCTGTGCAGCAGCGCCACCAGCCGGCTCGAAGCCAGCAGCAGCGGCCGCTTCAGCGGTGCGGAACCAAACCTCGGCCACGGTGTTGTCATACCAACGCGAGCCGGGCACGTGGAACTTCATGGAGTCCTTGTTGCCCTTGACGGTGAAGCCCTCGGGGGCCGAGCCGTCGGCTAGTGGCTCGGCGCTGTCGGCCGAGCTCGTGGAGCCCTTCTTGGCCTTGGCAGCGGCGCGAGCCTGGTCACCAAAAGTCAGGAAGTGCTCGAGCGCAGCCTGCGTGAAGACCACGTCGTCGGCGCAGAGCACGTCGTAGGTGTTGACCTGGTCGCTCCACAGGACGTGCACATCCTCAAGGTTGCGCACGCTCTTGATGCCGACCGTGTCTTCGCGGTGCAGCACCACGAGGAGGTTCTTACGCTCGCTCAGGCTGCCGAGGACGTTGGCGGCGGTACGCGTGGACGGGGCGTCGCCCTCGACCACAGCGGTCAACACGTGGATACGACCGTGGCGCGCCCGGTCCGACAAGGCGCCACGCAGGGCGGCGGCCTTCATCTTCTTGGGGGTGCGCTGGCTGTAGTCGCGCGGCTGCGGGCCGTGGACCACGCCACCGCCGGCGAACTGCGGAGCACGAGTCGAACCCTGACGGGCGCGGCCGGTGCCCTTCTGGCGGTATGGCTTGGCGCCTCCGCCACGCACCTCGGCGCGGGTCTTGGTCTTGTGGGTTCCCTGGCGGGCCGCGGCCAACTGGGCCACGACGACCTGGTGAATCAGCGGGACATTGGTCTGCACGTCGAAGATTTCGGCGGGCAGCTCAACGGTGCCGGACTTCGTGCCCGTCGGCCCGAGGACATCGATGCTGGTCATGTCGCTCACGCCTCCTTTACAGCGGCCTTGGCGGCCGTCTTCACGAGGACGACGCCACCGCGAGGTCCGGGCACAGCGCCCTTGACCAGCAGCAGGCCCTGCTCTGCGTCGACCGCTTGAATGGTCAGGTTCTGGGTGGTCTGGCGCACGCCGCCCATCCGGCCAGCCATCCGCGTACCGCGAAAGACGCGACCCGGGGTGGCGCAGCCACCGATCGAGCCCGGCTTGCGGTGGTTGCGGTGGGCACCGTGGGATGCGCTCACGCCGTGGAAGCCGTGACGCTTCATCACACCGGCGAAGCCCTTGCCCTTGGTGGTGCCGACAACGTCGACCACCGCCCCGGACTCAAAGGCCTCAACGGTGATCTCCTGGCCGAGTGCGTACTCAGCAGCGTTGGAGGTACGCACCTCGGCGAGGTGGCGACGCGGGGTCACCCCTGCCTTCTCGAAGTGGCCCTTCAACGGCTTGGTCACCTTGCGTGGGTCGATCGCACCAAAGGCGATCTGGACCGAGTGGTAACCCTCGTCGTCCTGGACCTGCGTCACAACGCACGGGCCAGCTTGGATCACGGTTACCGGAATCAGGCGATTGTCGGCGTCCCACACCTGGGTCATGCCGAGCTTCTCGCCGAGGACGCCCGTCACTGGGCGCTCAGTAGTTGCAGTCATAGCGAGTCAATCCTTCGCGTTAACGAGCGGCCCGGTCAGAGCTTGATCTCGATGTTGACGTCGGCCGGAAGGTCCAGACGCATCAACGAGTCAACGGCTTTAGGGGTCGGGTCCACGATGTCGATGAGGCGCTTGTGTGTGCGCATCTCGAAGTGCTCGCGGCTGTCCTTGTATTTGTGGGGCGACTTGATGACGCAGAAAACGTTCTTCTCCGTCGGCAACGGCACCGGTCCAACGACCGTGGCACCGGCACGAGTCACCGTGTCGACAATTTTGCGCGCCGAGCTGTCGATGACTTCGTGGTCATACGACTTCAGCCGGATGCGGATCTTCTGTCCCGCCATTCGCGTGCGTCTCTCTCTCGCGTCCAACAAATTCTTTGTCCCGGAACGCCTGCCTGGTGTCCGACCCCCGCGCTCGGGTGTGTCGTGGCTGCTTCGCAGCACACCGCGGCACAATCTTGCGTGGTGAGGGTCGGCCCTGACGGACCGGGGGCTTGTGATTTCTTCTGGTGGCGTGCTGTGGCCCCAGTGAGATTGGGTCCTGGTCTGCACTGCCGCTAGAAGAAGGTCGCCGCTGACATGGATCAGCGCCGCGCAACAAGCAACCTGGCTAGTGTGCCAGAGCGGGCCGTGCCCGTCCAAATCGGTGCTGCGATGACCTTCGTCTCGCGGGCGTCGACCCGCGTACCGCGCCCGCCCAAAACTGAGTTAGGTGCCCTTGACCGGGAAATTTTCCAGTCAAGGGCACCTAACTCGGTTAGTTCCCCGGTACGAGGTCAGGCCCCGCTCGTCGCGCTCGAACGCTTCGCGAGGCGGGTCCACGTCTCCAGGACGGTGTCGGGGTTCAGCGACATCGACTCGATGCCCTGGTCGAGCAGCCAGTCAGCCAGGTCCGGGTGATCCGAGGGGCCTTGGCCGCAGATGCCAACGTACTTGCCCTGCTTGAGGCACGCCTCGATCGCCATGCTGAGCATCTTCTTGACCGCAGGATCGCGCTCGTCGAACTTGTCGGCCACCAGGCCGGAGTCGCGGTCCAGACCAAGAGTCAACTGAGTCATGTCGTTCGAACCGATCGAGAAGCCGTCGAAGTACTCCAGGAACTCCTCGGCATTGACCGCGTTGGAGGGGACCTCGCACATCATCACGACTTCCAGGCCGTTCTCACCGCGAGTGAGGCCGTTGCTCGCCAGCAGATCGATGACGCCCTTGGCCTCCCCCAGGGTGCGCACAAACGGGATCATGATCTTGACGTTGGTCAAGCCCATGTCTTCGCGGACTCGCTTCATCGCCTCACACTCCATGGCGAAGCAATCGGCGAAATCCGGGGATAGGTACCGCGAGGCCCCGCGGTAGCCGATCATCGGGTTCTCCTCGTGCGGCTCGTAGGCGGTGCCGCCGATGAGGTTGGCGTACTCGTTGGACTTGAAGTCGCTCATCCGCACGATGACCGGCTCCGGCGCGAACGCAGCCGCAAGCATGGCGACGCCCTCGGTCACGCGGGTGACGAAGAACTCGCGCGGGCTGCTGTAAGCCGCGGTCAGCGTTTCGATCTCCGCCTTCAGGTCGGCATCAATCTCGCGGCCCTCTTCCAGGTCGAGCAACGCCTTGGGGTGGATGCCGATCTGCCGGTTGATGATGAACTCCAGGCGGGCCAAGCCGATGCCCTTGTGGGGCAGCCTCGAGAACTCAAACGCTTGGTCCGGCGTCCCGACGTTCATCATGATCTTGACGGGAATCTCGGGCATCGCGTCCAACGCGGTGGTGTTGACCTCGAAGTCCAACTCTCCGGAGTAGACGAACCCGGTGTCGCCCTCGGCACAGGACACCGTGGCGGACTGTCCGTCCTCCAGCTGCTGCGTCGCGCTGCCGGTGCCCACGACGGCGGGGATCCCGAGCTCACGCGCGATGATCGCCGCGTGGCAGGTACGCCCACCTCGGTTGGTCACGATGGCGCTGGCGCGCTTCATGATCGGCTCCCAATCGGGGTCGGTCATGTCGGCGACGAGCACCTCACCAGGGACGAACTCGTGCATCTTGTCGACGTCAGTGAGTTTGCGGACCTTGCCCGCACCAATCTTCTGACCGATGGCGCGCCCCTCGACCAGGACGTCACCACGATCCCCCATGACATAGCGCTCCAAGGTGGAACCGCTCTGGCGGGACTTCACCGTCTCCGGACGCGCCTGCAGGATGTAGAGCTTTCCGTCGACACCGTCCTTGCCCCACTCGATGTCCATGGGCCGTCCATAGTGCGCTTCGATTTTGAGGGCGTGCTGCGCCAGCTCGGTGACTTCCTCATCCGTAAGCGAGAGTTTGCCGCGCTTGGCTTCCTCGACGTCGACGAACTCCGTGGTCTTTCCGACGCCGGCGTCCGCGGTGTAAATCATCTGAGTGGCTTTGCTGCCCACGGTGCGCTTGAGTACCGCGGCACGTCCCTCGCGCAGCGCCGGCTTGTAGACGTAAAACTCATCGGGGTTTACTGCACCCTGAACGACCGCCTCGCCCAGACCGTATGAACTCGTCACGAACACGGCTTCGTCGAAGCCGGACTCGGTGTCGATCGTGAACATGACACCTGAGGCTCCGATATCGGAGCGGACCATGCGCTGAATGCCCGCCGAGAGTGCCACGGCCTCGTGATCGAAGTTGCTGTGCACGCGGTAGGCGATCGCCCGGTCGTTGTAGAGCGAGGCGAACACCAACTTGATGGCGTGCAGGATGTTGTCGATCCCCTTGATATTGAGGAAGGTCTCCTGCTGCCCGGCGAAGGAAGCGTCCGGTAGGTCCTCCGCGGTCGCGCTGGAGCGTACGGCCCAGGTGACCTCATCGCCCTGTTCGCCGACCAACCGCTCGTAGGCGCTCCGGATCTCGGTCTCAAGGTCCTCAGGGAAAGGCCGCTTCTCAATGGCCTCGCGGATCCCGCGGCCGACGCGGGCCAACTCGCGGACGTCGTCCACATCGAGTTCGCGCAACTGAGCATTGATGTCGTCGGCAAGTCCGCTCTCGCTCAGGAAGCGCCGATAGGCATCGGCGGTGGTCGCGAACCCGGTGGGTACGCTCACCCCGGCCTTGGCCAGGTGCTGCACCATCTCGCCGAGGGAGGCGTTCTTTCCACCTACTCGCTCGACGTCCCCGAGGCCAAGGTCCTCGAACCACTCGATGTTTTTCGCGCTTCCAGGGGTCCCGGACATGCGTTTGTTCCTTTCGGGGTCACTGATCAACGGCGTACGTGCCGCTGAGGTCGCTCGTCGAGATTCTGCAGGATGACCGCCGTGATCTCCTCCACCGACTTGTTCGCCGAGGAGATGGACGGCACATTGTGCGCGGAATACAACGCTTCAGCGCGGCGCAGTTCATAACTGCACTGCGCCATGCTCGCGTAGCGCGAGCCTGGTCGACGCTCACCGCGCACCTGGCTGAGCCGGGCTGCGGTAGAGGACAGACCAAAAATGCGATCGGCGTACGGCCGAATGGGGCGTGGCAGACCCTGATGATCGAAGTCTTCTTCGACGAGTGGGTAGTTCGCGACCTTGAGGCCGTGCTGGATCGCGAGGTACATCGAGGTCGGGGTCTTCCCGCAGCGGGACGGCGCGATCAGGATCAGGTCGGCCTGGTCGAGGGCCCGCAGGCTCTGGCCGTCGTCGTGCTCCATCGAGTAGTCGATGGCCTTCATCCGAGCCTCGTACGCCAGTTGGTCGTCGATCCCGTGCACGGTCCCGGCATGGTGGGCGGCGTTGACGTGCAGGACGCGTTCCACCATGTCCAGGTGGGCGCCGAACAGATCGATGAACGCGCACTCGGTCTTGACCAACTCTTCCCGGATCGCCTCATCGGCCACCGTAGAGAACACCAACGGAGTCACCGCTTCAGTCTTGGCAGAGTCGACGTGAGCGACCACACGCTGGGCCTCAATCACCGTCTTGATGAACGGGATTTTGCGCTTGGTGAACGGCACCCGCGGGAACTGGCCCAAGATCAGGTTGCCGAGTGTCTCGGCAGAAATGCCCGTGCCGCCAGCGAGAAAGAACACCGGAGTTGATTCTGGCGTGGGCTCCGTCGGTGGCGACGTCATGGGGTGAGTGTGCCACCCCCGTACGCCGCCAGTGGCAGCGGTTCGCCTCGGTGCCACTGGATGACACCAGAGCGAACCTCTCGCAGTTCAGGCGGCCCTGGTGAAAGTGGTCACTGCTACACAACCCGGCCCAACCCGACCGCCGCAGCGTCCAGATCACGCTCCAGGTCGGAGTCGCGGCGCCCCGCGCCCTGGTGAAACGCTCGCCCGTCGAGCTCGATGATCTGGCGGCCAAGAACAAGGCCGTCGCGGATGACCGAGCCCGACAGCAAAGCCTGAGCCACCTGAAGCGACCCGGGCGGTAGGCCATGTGGGCGCTGCACCCGTCGCACGTAGCCCTGCTCAAGCACGCTGGTGGCACCGGCGCCAACATCTTCAACAACGCCCACCAGCCACTCGCGGTGGGCGACCCTAGACCGTCGGTCCAACGACTCCAGGACTCGTGCGGCCGTGGTCCGCCCCGCCTGGATTGGCTCAGCGATGGCAGCGACGGCGTTCAGATGAGCATGCCGCCTCCCCCTCGACAGGTATGCCAGTGCCAGATCGAGTGCGGCCTCCTCCTCGCGCTGCCGAGGCGGGGAGGCGACCCACAGGACTGACCGCTCGAGCGATGCGCGCGAATGAAGCCGGATCCAGGTCGGCGCTCGTAGGTGCCGCCCGCGGGCAATCGCGAGGTGAATCTGCCGCTCGTCCGCTGAGGCCCCAGGAAAGGTGCTTGCACTACCGCGCGCAGCGCGCACCGCAGAGGCCATCGCAAGTGCGGCTGGCTCGGCCCACAGCACAGCCGACCAGGCTCGTTGTTCCCAACTGATCGGACCAGTGTGCTCGGCCATCACACCCGGCAGAACGACGGCGAGGTCCTTGCGGCGGATCCATCGACGCATGTCGTGCGCTTGAGCGCCGTACGAGGCCAGCTGCGCGCGTCACGACTCCCGATTGCCGACGCAACAGGCCGGCGGCATCACCCAGGTCCATCTACCGAGCCTGCTGGAAACCTGCCCGCTGGGCTATGTGCTCGAAGTCCCCTGTGGACAACCGCGCACGCTGCGGTTCGCGTTGGTGCCAGTGGGTGACACCAACGCGAACCCTTCTCTCACTGTGGCGCCAGGATGCACACCTCGTTGCCGGACGGGTCGGCACACACCGTCCATGGCAGATCGGGTGCAGGCTGCTCGAGCACGCGGCCTCCGAGACGCCTGACGGACTCGACCAGGTCGGGATCGCCGCGGTCCGGACGTACGTCAAGGTGCAGACGACTCTTGCCCTGGCGTGGCTCGGGTTCAACGCACAACTCCAGCAATGGTCCAGCGCCACTTGGGTGCCGCAGCGACACGGGTGCGTACCCCACGGCGGGCTGCCATCCGGTGATCGCGGCCCAGAACGCACCATCGCGTTCTGGGTCGGAGGAGTCCAACGGGAGGGAGGCGATCGGCCCGGTGCCGCGCGCGTACTCCTCGCGATGTTCCATCACACAGAACGCGTTGCCTTCGGGGTCGGCGAGCACCACCCACGGCACCTCACCCTGTCCGAGATCGACGTGCGTCGCCCCGAGCCCCAACAGACGCTGCACCACCTCGTCCTGATCCGCACCGCCGAGCAGATCGAGGTGCAGTCGCTGCGGGCCCTCGAATGGGTCGGGGACCTGGGCGAAGCACAGGTCGAGGAACTGTTGCTCTCCGAGATCGAGGCGTGCCTCGACCAGGCCTAGCCCTTCGTACCCCACCTGCAGGCCGAACGCCGCCACCCAGAAGTCGGCGACCCGCCGCTCGTCGTGACAGTCCCAGCTGATGTTCTCCAGGCGCATAGTGGTCCTTTGGGCTGTGGGGCGCCCTCAGAAGATGGCCGCGACCCACTCCGGGTGATCGATAAACGGATTCCGGTTCTTCTGGATCGAGGTGAAGATGACCTCGTTGCGGTTCTTCTCGAAGGCGTCCGGTGGATCCTGCTGGCTCCATGCTTTCAGGACGGAAAGCCGACCCATGTACGGAGCGGAACCGTTGTTGACCTTGTCGTTGACCTCCAGGTCGGGAGCGCCGCCGGAGCCTTCGTAGCGCACCGCCATGTAGAAGATCATCCGTGCGACGTCCCCCTTGACCGCATCACGTGGTTCCCAGGAGTCGCTGTCGGAGAAGTTGCCGGGCGCTTCGTCGTTCTCCGTGCCACCCTCGTCGAAGTCGAGATTGCCGCGGTCGGAGTTCACGGTCACGTCGGTTGGGCGCAGGTGGTGGACGTCAGTGCCAGGACCGTTAGACGTTCCAAAGTCACCGTGGCTCTTGGCCCAGACGTGCTCCCGGTTCCAGTTGTCCGCGCCGCCACCGTTGTTCGACTTGGGTGTCGACTTCCCGGTGTATAGCTGGATGACGTTGTTGCTGTTGTTCGGGTCCTGGTCAGTCTTGCCCAGCGCGTCCCAGACGTCGCCATACGACAACACGGTCTGCTTGCTGATGATCGTGTTGAGCTTCGTCTTCAACGCTGGCCCGGTCAGGCCCTCAGTGCCGGCGTAGTAGTCGCCAGGGTCACTCGGCGGATCCGTGGGATCGGTGGGCGGGTCTGTGGGATCAGTCGGCGGGTCCGTGGGGTCGCCCGCGGTAGCGATCGATGAGGCGCTTTTCAACCCAGGATGGGAGAAGTACGCAGAGAGCGACCCGGTCGCATCCACCTGAGTGCCACGCAGATTCGGATTGCTCGCCAAGCCCCATGTCGAGCGCAGCCCGCTCGAAAGCTGGATAAAGAGCATCTTGCTCGGGTCGGTCTCCCCGGCCCGATCGGCCAGCGCGATGGCGTAGTCGTTCGGATACTTCGAGGTCACCACCGAGTTGGTACCGGTGGGCTGGCCGACGACATACCCGCGAACGGTCTGGCTGGACCCGTCCTGGCGGGCAAGGGCGTCCGTGACGCTCAGCGAGGCGGCATACGCGGCGCTCATGGAGGACGGCCACGGCGCGGCCATCGCGGTGAGCGGCGACGCAAGCGTGGGGGTCACGGCGAGCGCGGCCACCCCCAGGGCGGCAACGGAACGGCGAACGGTGATCAGCATGGCTTCCTTAGGTCAGATTCGAACGGCCCCTCCATGCTGCACACTCGCGCGGACGCATGGGGAAAGCCGAGGTAACCAATCTGCCAACACCGCAACGGTGGGGGTGCGCTCGTCGACCCATGTGGCTGCTTTACACAGGTTAATCAATGGGACATTAATGTGAACGCCGATCCATTGTGGAAGGGTTCCAGAAATCGATCTGTTCTTCTATTTATGGGCCAGCATTGATAGCATTGAAGATGCCTCCAGGGCACCCAGTCCGCGCATCAACTGCCGTGAACGAAGGCGCGGGACGCCTCTAGGAGATGTCATGTCCAAGAATCATTCATACACCTATTCAAAAAGGAGAACAGCTCCCGCGGTAGTGAGCATCGCTCTCTCGCTCGGCGCTATTGCCACCACGGCCCCGACTCCGTCAGATGCCGCCACACCGGCGGCTTCGTCCACGCCCACTTGGGCCGACGATTTCAACAGTTTTGACTCCACCAAGTGGGAGAAGCGACTCTTCCGCGACAAGAACAGCCTCGACGGTGCAGACTTCCCGGAGCAGGTTTCCATCACCGGTGACGGCCACCTGCGACTACGGGTCGGCAAACTGCCCGAACCACAGATCTTCTGGAGTCAGCCGATAACCCATGCCGGTGGTTACGTCTGGAGCCGCGGCAAGCACACCGTCGGGCCGGGACGGATTGACGTCCGAGCCAAACTGTTGCCCACCGGGAGTTCAACCGGGATCTGGACCGCAATCTGGTTTCGGGACACCACGCTGAATGGAGAAATCGACCTGGCCGAGATGATCGGCACACCAAACAAACAGCCGAAATACTACCCTTCCGATGGAACCGGAATTCAACAAACAGTCTATGCGAACATGGGGGTTAAATCCGATCCCTACCACCAGCGAAATTTCACCTTGAAATCACCTGCGGCCGAATGGCATGTCTATACGCTGGACTGGAGTCGCAGCCAGATCATCATGAGGATCGACGGAGTCGAGACCTATCGCACGAAGGACCCAGACATCATGAAGGCCTTCAGTGGATCTCTGGACATTCGATTCAGTCAGTTCATCGGCGAAAACTGGGGTTCTCGCGTCGGCGCGACCACAGGCAACCCCACGGACACCTTCATCGACTACGTCCGCTACTGGAAGGCTCCCGCGTAGGCCCGTGCGTCAGGAAGCGGTAACACGCTCCGCCGCGGCCAGCAGCACGCACGTGGTCACGACGGCCATCGCGTCGCGTACCTCTGACAGCGGCGGCAGGGTCGGCGCGAGCCGGATGTTGGTGTCCTGCGGGTCTTTGCCGTGGGGAAAGGACGCCCCGGCTGGCGTGAGCGCAACACCGGCGGCCTTGGCCAACTCGACCACGCGCGCGGCGGTGCCAGGAAGCACGTCCAGGCTCACGAAGTAACCGCCCTCGGGACGAGTCCACGTCGCAACCTCATGTGCCGCGAGGTCGTCGGTCAGGATCTCGTCGACCGCGTCGAACTTCGGCTTGATGATGGCCCGGTGTTTGGCCATATGAGCGCGCACGCCGTTGGCGTCACCGAAGAACTGCATGTGGCGCAAGTGGTTGACCTTGTCAGGACCGATCGAGCTCTTGCCGAGGTGACCGGTGAACCACTTCACGGTCTCGGTCGAGCCCGCGAGGAAGGCCACACCCGCGCCAGCAAAGGTGATCTTGCTCGTCGAGGCGAACACCACGGGGCGGTGCGGATGACCGGACGCCGACGCTAGCGAAAGGATGTCTGCGCTCTTGACCTCGGTGTCGGTCAGGTGATGCAAGGCGTACGCGTTGTCCCAGAGAATCTTGAAGTCTGGCGCCGCAGTCTCCATCCCCGCGAGTTCAGCAGCGACCTCTTGGCTGCAGGTGATCCCGGAGGGGTTGCCATAGGTCGGGACGAGCCACATCCCCTTGACGCTCGGGTCCTTGACCAATTCCTTGACCGCCGCCACGTCTGGGCCGTCGGCGTTCATCGGCACGGTGACCATCTCGATGCCGAGAGATTCCAGCAACGCGAAGTGGCGGTCGTAGCCGGGCACGGGACAGATGAACCGCATCGTTCCCTGGCCCGCCCAGGGGCCTTCTGAATCGACACCACCGTGCAGCAGGAGGTGCACCAAGGTGTCCGACATCAGGGTCAGGCTGCTGTTGCCGCCCGCAATGATCTGGCCGGGTTCCACGCCAAGCAACTCGGCGAAGAGGGCGCGGAGCTCGGGTAGTCCCGCGAGCCCGCCGTAATTGCGGACATCCGTTCCGTCCGCGGAGGTGTGGCCCTCCGGGAGGCTCAGCAGCCGCTCCGAGAGATCCAACTGCTCAGCCGAGGGCTTGCCGCGCGTGAGGTCGAGGGACAGTCCAGCGGCCACGTACTGCTCATATGCCGCGCGCTGCTCCTCGACAAAGGCTGACAGTTCTTCGGACGACAGGTCGGACAGGGCCACGCTCGGCTCCTCGAGGATGCGCACGGATAGTTGGTGGGGCCATTCTCGCAAAGGACCTTATGTCCCCGATCGCCCGTCCAGGGACTGGGTCTCAGAGGATCGAGGTGGGCAACCGGTGCACGGTGACGGCTCCGACGGCAGTCATGGGGTGCAGCGGATCTGGGTCGATCGACCCTGTCGGTCCGCCAAGCTCGGAGTGGGCCAGCGCGCTCATCACGACGTATGCATCGGCTCCAGACCAACCGTGATCCTCGACGAGAAAGTCGTACATGTCCTCATAGCCACGGTTGATGGACTGCTGGACGGGGTCGCCCAGACCAACAAAGACCATCTCCTCGCCGGTATCAACGCGCGGGGCACGCAGAACTCGAGCGCCGCCCGCCCCGCCTTTCACCAACTCGATCGACACGTGTGCGGTGCCCTGCGCCTCGATGGCGACGAAGGACGATTCACCACGCGCCATGATCGCGTGCAGGTCACCGATCGACAGGAGCGCGCCGGGCACCTGCACCGGCAGGTAGACCGTGGAGCCCGGCTTGGCATCGGTGAGGTCCATATTTCCGCCGTACGCATAGCTCGGCATCACCGTCGACCCGACCCCCGTTGCGGGGGCGACACCCATGCACCCGATCATCGGCTGGGCTGGGACAGTGAGCGATTCGGTGAGCGCGACCTGCCCGTCGCGGGTGATCGGCACACTGCGAGTCATCGACTCGGAGCCCATACGGCCAGCGAGCGCGCCGACCCCCGGCAGATATACCGACCAGCCGTGATCGATGAAGTCGATGGCGTGGATGGTGACCGCCAGCGTGTCGCCTGGCTCAGCGCCCTCGACATAGACCGGTCCGGTGATCGGGTTGATTTGCGCGGTGACTTTGTCGAGGCTGCCGCGCTCGTGGAGTTGGGCGTAGACCGCGTCGTCGGTCTCGAAGCCAATAACCGCCCCGGTTCCGGGCTCGATCCTGAGCGCCGGCGCCACAGCGGCGTCGAAGCCCGCCTTGCCGTAGGACTTGTCGAGGAAATGATCCATGGTGGGCTTCCTTCAATCGGGGGTAGAGGGGCTGAGGTCGAGACCGACAACGGGACCGATCACCGTAATGGCTGGCGCGCCGATCCCCGAGTGCGCAACGTCCTTAGCGAGCGACCGCAACGGAGCCCGGATGACCCGCTGGCCCGCTAGCGAACCGTCCGCGATGGTGGCCCCAGGCGTCTGCGGGTCGAGCCCGGCGACCATGAGCGCCTCGCAGTAGTCCGGAAGAGTCGCGACGGCCATGAGCAGCACGATGGTCAGCCCGGTGCGGGCGAGCGCTGCCACATCGACCTGGCAGTCAGGATGATGCGGCGGCAGGTGCCCTGACACGACCGAAAACCCTTGTGCGACACCGCGATGCGTGAGTGGGATACCGGCCAGAGCAGGAACCGAAAGCGCCGAACTCACGCCCGGCACGACCGTGACGGGGATTCCAGCCTCCGCGCAGGCCAGCATCTCGTCCCCGCCGCGGCCAAAGACGAAGGGGTCACCACCTTTGAGGCGTACGACCCGGCTCCCCGCGCGCGCATGCTCGACCAGCAACTCATTGGTCCGCTCCTGGCTGGTGCCGGGACCACGGGGCACCTTGGCGACGTCGAGGAGCGTTGCGGTGGGCGCGAGTTCGCGTAAGGCCGCGACCGGCGCCAGTCGGTCGAAAAGCACGACCTGCGCCTGGCGAAGGGCGCGCTCACCCTCTCGCGTCAGAAGCCCGGGATCGCCCGGTCCGCCGCCCACGAGGGTGACCGTCCCGCCATCGTGCTGACCGGAGGCCGGCACTGAGCGGTGCAAGCACGTCACGTTCGCGGCATCTGCCCAACGCTGCACGTCGGGCGTGTCTCCCACGCTCACCACGAGGTCGGCTTCCTGAACCAGATGCTCAGTGGCAGCGGACCGTGACTCGACCTCACCACGGGTGATCAGATCGTGCACCGAGGAAGGCATGCCCTCCCCCGCCACCACAACCCGCGCACCGGCCGCATGCAACTCGAGAACCGCTGCGGACACAGCACCGTCGAGCGCAGCACCGTCGAGCGACGCCACGCCTAGGGGCTCACTGAATGTCACCAAAACGCGGCGCCCGATGACCCGAACACTCGCTTTGAAGTCACGCATACTGGTCATTCTGGCCGACCTGATGAATTCAGATGGAACGCGTTCGGCTTGCTGACCGTCACAGGCCACGAAATCGAACAAACAAAGCCACACCGAGGAGTTTCCAAACATGCGCGCTATCCACCGCATCGCCGTCCTGCCGCTGATCGCCGCAGCGACCGCTGCGAGCCTCACGGCATGCCAGGACGAAGCACCGCCGGCCAGCCCGACCTCAGCGGCCGCTACGTCAGCGGCCGCCGAGTCATCGACCAGTGAGTCGTCGGCTCCGGCTGAGACTGCCGCTCCCACCGAATCAGGGTCCTCCAGCACTTCGGCGTCCGACGAGTCGGCCAGCGCGGTGCCCGAGAGCGAGCGCGAAGACGCCAAGAGCAAGTCGAGCATTCCCGCAGAACGCAGCAAGATCCCCGCCGGCCCGATGACTTCGGTCGAGGTCAAGACCCTCGGCGGCTACGACGCCTCCGGCGACGGTGAGCACGGCACCTTTTATGCAGTGCTCGACGTTGACTCCACCGAGCCTGGCCTGGTCGACCTCGAATACGTCTTGCTGGACAAGTCCGGCAAGGAGATCGGCGCCATCAAGGATGGCCTGAACGTCGGCGGCACCAAAGACGAGCTTAAGGTGACACGCGCCTCGGGTGAGTTGCCGCCGGCGAGCGAAGGCAAAGTGGAGAAGGTCCAACTCCGGGTGACGAAGAACACGGCCAATCAGTTCGCGACGGTCACCACGATCGACCCCAAGTTCGAGTTCGCCACCGACCCGGACGGTAACTTCCCGATCGTCAAGGGGCGCTACAAGACCGAGGGCAAGGCCAGCGTCACCAATCTCACCGCCATCTGCACCGACGCCCAGGGCATCGTCCATGCAGCCAGCAGCCCGGTCGAGAAGATCGAATCACCGACCTGGACCCCATTCGAGGTCAAGCTGATCCTCGCGCCGGATGGCTTCAAGCCGGCCAAGTGCTACGTCGGCTCCTGAACGCTCGCCAAGGCTGATGCGAGGTCGCCGTGGGGCTCCACGGCGACCTCGCTGAGACTCAGCCAGTCGGCCATGCTGCGCAGTTCTGCCGCGAGTTCAGCCGCCGTGTCGGCGGGCGCGCCGGGCTCGGCGTAAGCCCCGCGCACCACCAGGCGTCCGCTCGCCCGGTCGGCCTTCAGGTCGACGCGGGCGACCAACCGGTCGCCGAGGAGGAAGGGCAGCACGTAATAGCCGTGCACTCGCTTGGCGGCCGGAGTGTAGATCTCGATCCGGTAGAAGAAGTCAAACAACGCCTCGGCGCGGTCCCGCTCCCACACCAGCGGGTCAAAGGGCGCGAGCAGCGCCCGCGCTGTCATGCGCCGCGGGATGCGGGCGTCGCGGTGCAGGTATGCCGGTCGCTTCCATCCCTGCACCGTCACCGGCGTCAACTCACCGGACTCCACCAGCACATCGACCGCGCGCTGCGTGTCGGCCAGATAGGGCAGGCGGTAGTAGTCGCGCAAGCAGTGCACCGTCGCGACCCCGTGCGAGCGCGCAGCCCGCCGGACCAGCTCGATCTCAGCGTCCTCCCGTGAGATCGCCGGAGCGTCGAGGGCCTCCGCAGGCAGCACCCGCTCGGGCAGGTCATAGCGCAACTCGAACTGGCTATTGCGCCCCGCCGCCGCCAGTTGGCCCGACATGAACAGGAAGTCCAGCGCCACGCGCGCCTGCGACCAGTTCCAGCCCCAATGCTCTTTCCGGCGCGGCGCGCCATCGTCCAAGTCGCGCGCAGTCACCGCGCCCACATCCCGAACCTGTGCCAACACCTCGCGCTCGACGTCCAGCGGCAGCGGCGCATGCCACTTTGCCCGCCGCTGGGCGTATCGCTCCATCCGGTGCCGCATCACCGGCCACAGGTCGACGGGCATGAACGCCTGGCAGTGCGCCCAGTATTCGACCATCCGACGGGGACGGGTCTCAGCGGCCCGACGCAGCAGGTCGGTGTCGTAGGGACCCATCCGCGAGTAGAGCGGAAGGAAATGCGCCCGGGTCAGTACATTGACGCTGTCGACCTGCAGCACGCCGGTGCGTGCCACCGTCCGCTCGAACGTGCGCATGGTCGGGCGCGCGTGAGGCAGGTCAGCGAAACCTTGGGCGGCCAGAGCCACCCGACGGGCCTGCGCCAGAGACATCGAGGTCGACACCCACCGCATGCTAGTGGCGCGCGCCGACAACCCACCCCGGCGATCTGGGCCGCCTCGCCTTGCGCGGATTAACCTACGGGCATGAAGGTCACCGATCGACTCGGCACTGTCTGGCGGGTACGCCGCCGTTGGCTCCCCTGGAGGCGCCGACTGCGCGACATGACCCCGGACTGGTTTCCGCATATCGGCGGCCTGGGCGACGATCCGATCAGCATGATCATCGGGCTGATCGCCCTGGTGATCTTCCTCCCGGTGTTCATCCTGCTGCTGGTGGTCGCGCTGGAGTTTCTGCTCTTGCTGTTGCTGCTTCCGTTTGTGGTCCTTGCCCGTGTGCTCTTCGGCCATCACTGGGTCGTCGAGGCTCGCAAGGGCAGTTGGCCAGGCGACCTCTGGTGGGATGCGCCCTCAGGGTCTTGGTCCGAAAGCGGCCAACGCATCGACAACATCGCCGGCCTCATTCAGCAGGGGCGAACTCCCCCGCCAACCGTCGGGGACTGAACGACGAACGCCCCCGAAACTCCTCGCGGAGCCCGGGGGCGTTCGTACAGGCTGGTGATCAGCCGTTCAACACAAGATCACTCAATGATCTTGGTGACGCGACCCGCACCCACGGTGCGGCCACCCTCACGGATGTTGAACTTCAAGCCGTCCTCCATGGCGATCGGAGCGATGAGCTCGACCAGCATTTCGGTGTTGTCGCCTGGCATGACCATCTCGGTGCCCTCGGGGAGGTCAACGACGCCGGTCACGTCGGTCGTCCGGAAGTAGAACTGCGGACGGTAGTTGTCATAGAACGGCGTGTGACGGCCGCCCTCGTCCTTGGACAGGATGTAGACCTGCGCCTCGAACTTGGTGTGCGGGGTGATCGAACCCGGCTTCACGACAACCTGGCCACGCTCAACGTCCTCGCGCTTGGTGCCGCGAAGCAGCAGGCCGACGTTCTCGCCCGCGCGACCCTCGTCGAGGAGCTTGCGGAACATCTCGATGCCGGTGACCGTGGTGGTCTGCTTGTCCGGACGGATGCCGACGATGTCGACAGTGTCGTTGACGTTGAGCACACCGCGCTCGATACGACCGGTGACAACGGTTCCACGACCGGTGATCGTGAAGACGTCCTCAACGGGCATCATGAACGGCTTGTCGAGGTCACGCTCGGGCTGCGGGATGTACTCATCCACAGCGTCCATGAGTGCCATGAGCTTCTCGCCCCACTCGGCGTCGCCCTCGAGCGCCTTCAGCGCCGAGACCGGGAGCACCGGAACGTCGTCGCCCGGGAAGTCGTACGCCGAAAGCAGCTCACGAACCTCCATCTCGACGAGCTCCATGATTTCCTCGTCGTCCACCATGTCGGCCTTGTTCAGGGCGACGATGATGTAAGGAACGCCAACCTGGCGAGCCAGGAGGACGTGCTCCTTGGTCTGGGGCATCGGGCCGTCAGTCGCCGCAACCACGAGGATTGCGCCGTCCATCTGAGCGGCACCGGTGATCATGTTCTTGACGTAGTCAGCGTGACCCGGGCAGTCAACGTGCGCGTAGTGACGCGACTCGGTCTGGTACTCGATGTGAGCGATCGAAATCGTGATGCCGCGCTGCTTCTCTTCGGGCGCCTTGTCGATCGTGTCGAAGGCGGACGCCTCATTGAGGTCGGGAAGCTTGTCGTGCAGCACCTTGGAAATCGCCGCGGTCAGCGTCGTCTTTCCATGGTCGATGTGACCGATGGTGCCGATGTTGACGTGCGGCTTGGTCCGCTCGAACTTGGCCTTAGCCACTTGGGGTCCTCCTCAAGGACTTGGTCTGACGCCGGGGCGGCGCCGGGTTGGGTTTTCTCTTTCCGTACCGGTGGGCTGACGCGATAGTACGCGTCACTCGCCCCGGATCTTCTTGATGATCTCCTCAGCGACGCTCTTGGGAACCTCAGCATAGGAGTCGAACTGCATCGTGTAGTTCGCACGACCCTGGGTCTTGGACCTCAGGTCGCCGACATACCCGAACATCTCGGACAGCGGAACCAGGCCCTTGACGACCTTGGCACCACTGATGTCTTCCATGGACTGAATCTGTCCACGGCGAGAGTTAATGTCACCGATGACGTCGCCCATGTAGTCCTCGGGCGTACGCACCTCAACAGCCATCATCGGCTCAAGCAGCGCGGGGTCGGCCTTACGGACGGCCTCCTTGAGCGCCATAGAACCGGCGATCTTGAATGCCATTTCCGACGAGTCGACGTCGTGGTACGCGCCATCGAGCAGCGTCGCCTTGACACCCACCAGCGGGTAGCCCGCGAGCACACCGAGCTGCAAGGCGTCCTGGATACCGTGGTCGACCGAGGGGATGTACTCCCGCGGGATGCGACCACCCGTGACCTTGTTCTCGAACTCGTAGAACTCGCCCTCGGAGGTGTCTAGCGGCGCGAAGGTGATCTGAACCTTTGCGAACTGACCAGAACCACCGGTCTGCTTCTTGTGGGTGTAGTCGAACTTCTCGACCGCGCGACGAATCGTCTCGCGGTAGGCGACCTGAGGCGCGCCCACGTTGGCCTCAACCTTGAACTCCCGCTTCATGCGGTCGACCAAGATGTCGAGGTGGAGTTCGCCCATACCGCCGATCACGGTCTGGCCGGTCTCCTCGTCGAGGCGCACGGTGAAGGTCGGGTCTTCCTGCGCAAGGCGCTGGATGGCCGTACCGAGCTTTTCCTGGTCGGCCTTCGACTTCGGCTCGATCGCCACGTGGATGACCGGCTCCGGGAACGTCATCGACTCCAGAACGACCTGGTCGTTCAGGTCCGACAGCGTGTCGCCGGTGGTGGTGTCCTTGAGGCCGATCACCGCGTAGATGTGACCTGCAGACGCCTTCTCGACCGGGTTCTCCTTGTTGGCGTGCATCTGGAAGAGCTTGCCCAGACGCTCCTTCTTGCCCTTGGTCGCGTTGATCAACTGCGCGCCCGCGGTCACCTCACCGGAGTAGACCCGGATGTAGGTCAGCGTCCCGTAGAACGGGTGTGCGGCGATCTTGAAGGCCAGTGCGGCGAACGGCTGCGTGGAGTCCGGTCCGCGGTGCACGATGGCCTCTTCGTCGCCCGGCTTGTGGCCATCGGCGCCGTCGACGTCGATCGGGCTGGGGAGGTAGTCCAGGACCGCGTCCAGCAGCGGCTGAACGCCCTTGTTCTTGAACGCCGTGCCACAGAAGACGGGGTTGACCTCGTTGGCGAGGGTGAGCGTACGCACACCCTTGCGGATCTCGTCCTCGGTCAAGTCTTCGCCACCGAGGTACTTCTCCAGGAGCTCCTCGTCGGCTTCGGCGACCTTCTCGATGAGCAGGCTGCGGTACTCGTCAGCCTTGTCCTTGAGGTCGGCCGGGATCTCCTCGGTCGCGTACTCCTCACCGAGCTTGGTTTCACCGCGCCAGGTGAAGGCCTTCATGGTCACCAGGTCGATGACACCCTCGAAGTCAGCCTCTGCGCCAATGGGCAACTGCATGACCAGCGGAACGGCGCCGAGGCGGTCGACCATGGTCTGCACGGAGAAGTAGAAGTCCGCGCCCATCTTGTCCATCTTGTTGATGAAGCACATGCGCGGGACGCCGTACTTGTCAGCCTGACGCCACACGGTCTCAGACTGGGGCTCGACACCCTCCTTGCCGTCGAACACGGCAACCGCGCCGTCAAGGACACGCAGGTTGCGCTCAACCTCGACGGTGAAGTCGACGTGACCGGGGGTGTCGATCAGGTTGATCTGGTAGCCCTTCCAGAACGAGGTGACAGCAGCGGAGGTAATGGTGATACCCCGCTCCTTCTCCTGCTCCATCCAGTCGGTCGTGGAAGCACCATCGTGGGTCTCGCCCATCTTGTGCTTCACGCCGGTGTAGAACAGGATCCGCTCGGTCGTGGTGGTCTTGCCGGCGTCGATGTGCGCCATGATGCCGATGTTGCGGACCTGGTTGAGGTCAGTTAGCACGTCCTGTGCCACAGAAGGTCTCTTCTCGTCTCTCGTGCGTCTTCAGAATTCTGGTTGCGGTTAGGTCAACCGCTTCGCCGAGCGCGGCATTCCGCAGAATGCCGCGCCCTAGGCGACTACCAGCGGTAGTGGGCGAAGGCCCGGTTCGACTCGGCCATCTTGTGCGTGTCCTCGCGACGCTTCACTGCGGCGCCGAGGCCGTTGCTCGCGTCGAGGATCTCGTTCATGAGGCGCTCGGTCATCGTCTTTTCGCGGCGCTGGCGGGCGTAGCCAACCAACCAGCGGAGCGACAGCGTGGTCGCACGGTTGGGCTTGACTTCGATTGGCACCTGGTAGGTCGCGCCGCCGACGCGGCGGGACTTGACTTCAAGGGCGGGCTTGACGTTGTCGAGCGCGCGCTTGAGGGTCACGACCGGGTCGGTGCCGGTCTTGTCGCGGCAACCTTCGAGCGCGCCGTACACGATGCGCTCGGCGGTGGACTTCTTGCCATCCAGCAGGATCTTGTTGACCAACTGGGTGACCAGCGGCGAACCGTAGACCGGGTCGACGACGAGGGGGCGCTTCGGCGCGGGGCCCTTACGCGGCATTACTTCTTCTCCCTCTTCGCACCGTAACGACTACGGGACTGCTGGCGACCCTTGACACCCTGGGTGTCGAGCGAGCCGCGAACGATCTTGTAGCGGACACCCGGCAGGTCCTTCACACGACCGCCACGCACGAGCACGATGGAGTGCTCCTGCAGGTTGTGGCCGACGCCCGGGATGTATGCGGTGACCTCGATACCCGAGGTCAACTTGACGCGCGCAACCTTGCGCAGCGCGGAGTTCGGCTTCTTGGGGGTGGTGGTGTACACACGCGTGCACACGCCACGCCGCTGGGGGCTGCCCTTGAGTGCCGGGGTTGTGGCCTTGACGGCCTTGTCCTGGCGACCCTTGCGGACGAGCTGGTTGATTGTAGGCAACCTGGTCTCGACTTCCTGATCGATTCGTCTTGTCTGCGTGACCGCACGCGGATGCGCGCACTCACGTTCCTTGGATGCCGGCCGACTGCCCCACCCACGAGGTCGGGCGTGTCTTCCGGAGCCGCCACCCGCACTTCTGCGAGGATGACCTCACAGTTGCCCGGCGACAGCGTTGTGCGGAGCCTGATACACCGCCCGTTGCAGGGCAGGCAGGGCAGAGCCCACGCACGAAGCACAAGCGTACCGGCCGCGTGTTGCACGGCCAAATTGGTTCCCCAGGGCACCCCACGAGTCCCCAAGTGACCCCATCGGTCACCTGTGGTGACCGATCTGGGCATCTGGCGTCCGTAGGTACCCCATCGGTCACCTATGGATGCATCGCGGCCGCGGAGGAACTCCACGCAAGCAGATCGCCCACGACGTACTGGGTACGTCGCGGGCGATCTGATGGTCTCGACAAGCTCGACCGGCGTGAGGACAAACTCGACCGGCGTGAGGACAACCTCGACCGGCGTGAGGACAAGCTCGACCGGCGTTAGGACAAGCTCGACCGGCGATCAGCGGTCGCTGAAGCCCAACGACGCGTCGTCCAACCGGACGGCTTCGCCACTGCCCGGGCCGAAGACCGGGTAGTCGTAGGCCTGGTAGTCCGGCAGCGCGTAGAGCGCAGCCTTGGCCTCTTCAGTCGGCTCGACCGTCACATTGCGGTAGCGGGCCAGACCCGTACCAGCCGGGATGAGCTTACCGAGGATGACGTTCTCCTTGAGGCCCAACAGCGGGTCACTCTTGGCGTGCATCGCGGCCTCGGTGAGGACGCGAGTCGTCTCCTGGAAGCTCGCCGCCGACAACCACGAGTCCGTGGCCAACGACGCCTTGGTGATACCCAGCAGGTCGGGACGACCCGATGCCGGACGGCCACCTTCGGCGACCGACTTGCGCGATTCGTCTTCGAACCGACCACGCTCGGCCAGCTCACCAGGCAGCAACTCGGTGTCACCCGCTTCGATGATCGTCACGCGACGCAGCATCTGGCGCACGATGACCTCGATGTGCTTGTCGTGGATCGACACACCCTGCTGGCGGTAGACCGCCTGTACTTCGTCGACCAGGTGCTTCTGCACGGCACGCGGGCCGAGGATGCGCAGCACCTGCTTGGGGTCGATCGCACCCTGCACCAGCAGCGTGCCGACCTCAACGTGCTGGCCGTCCTCGATCAGCAGACGCGCACGCTTGCTGACCGGGTAGGCGTGCTCCTCAGAGCCATCGTCCGGCGTCAGCACCAGCTTGCGTGCCTTGTCGGTCTCCTCGATGACCACGCGACCTGTCGCCTCCGCGATCGGGGCGACACCCTTGGGGGTACGCGCCTCGAACAGCTCGACAACACGCGGCAGACCCTGGGTGATGTCATCACCCGCGGCACCACCGGTGTGGAAGGTACGCATCGTCAGCTGGGTGCCCGGCTCACCAATGGACTGCGCGGCAATGATGCCGACTGCCTCACCGATGTCCACGAGCTTTCCGGTCGCCAACGAACGGCCATAGCACTTGGCACAGGTGCCGACGCGGGACTCACAAGTCAGGACCGAACGGACCTTGACCTCCTCGACCCCTGCCGCAACCAACTTGCCAATGGCGACGTCACCGATGTCGTGGCTGGCCTGGACGAGAACCTCGCCACCCACCTCGATGTCGACCGCCGACGCGCGACCGTAGACCGAAGTCTCGGCGTCGTCGTGCTCGACCATCTTGCCGTCAGAGTTCTTCTGCGCGATCGGCAACAGCAGGCCACGCTCGGTGCCACAGTCGTCTTCACGAATGATGACGTCCTGGCTGACGTCGACCAGACGACGAGTCAGGTAACCCGAGTCGGCCGTACGCAACGCGGTGTCCGCGAGACCCTTACGCGTTCCGTGCGTGGAGATGAAGAACTCCAGCACCGACAGGCCTTCACGGAAGTTGGCCTTAATCGGGCGCGGGATGATCTCACCCTTGGGGTTGGCCATCAGGCCACGCATGCCGGCCAGCTGGCGAAGCTGGAACCAGTTACCACGCGCACCCGAGGCCACCATGCGGTAGATCGGGTTGTCCTTCGGGAAGTTCTCCTGCATAGCGGTCGACACATCGTTGGCCGCCTGGGTCCAGATCTCGATGAGCTCCTGACGGCGCTCGTCCTCGGTGATCAGACCGCGGTCGTACTGCTGCTGAACCTTCTCAGCCTTGGTCTCGTAACCGGCCAGGATCTCAGCCTTGTCGGGCATGGCGACGTCGGCAATCGACACCGTCGTACCCGAGCGGGTTGCCCAGTGGAAACCCGCCGACTTGAGCTCATCCAGGGAGGCCGCAACCTGACCCTTGGAGTAGCGCTCGGCAAGGTCGTTAATGATCGAGGACAGCAGACCCTTGTCCACCACCGAGTTCACGAAGGGGTAGTCCTCCGGGAGCGTCTCGTTGAAGATCGCTCGACCCAGCGTGGTCTCGACCACTGCACTCGCGACCATGCCTTCGGCGTCCGCCACGACACCCTCGGCCAGCGGCGTGCCAGCTGACGGTACGAAGTCGACCAAGCGCACCCGGATGGGCGTACCGAGGCCAATCTGGTGGGCGTCGAACGCCATCCGTGCTTCCGCGACGGTGGAGAACGAACGGATCTCCTCCGAGGCGCTCAGCTCAGAGGTCAGGTGGTACAGACCCATGATCATGTCCTGCGTCGGCATGGTGACCGGACGACCGTCCGACGGCTTCAGGATGTTGTTCGACGACAGCATCAGGATGCGCGCCTCGGCCTGCGCTTCGGTGGACAGCGGCACGTGGACAGCCATCTGGTCACCGTCGAAGTCAGCGTTGAACGCCGAGCAGACCAACGGGTGAATCTGAATGGCCTTGCCCTCGACCAACTGCGGCTCGAAGGCCTGAATGCCGAGGCGGTGCAGCGTCGGTGCGCGGTTGAGCAGCACCGGGTGCTCGGTGATGACCTCTTCGAGGACATCCCACACCACCGGGTTGGCGCGCTCGACCATGCGCTTGGCCGACTTGATGTTCTGTGCGTGGTCGAGATCGACCAAGCGCTTCATCACGAACGGCTTGAAGAGTTCCAACGCCATCTGCTTAGGCAGACCACACTGGTGCAGCTTCAACTGCGGACCGACAACGATGACCGAACGGCCGGAGTAGTCGACGCGCTTACCGAGCAGGTTCTGACGGAAGCGGCCCTGCTTGCCCTTGAGCATGTCGGACAGCGACTTCAACGCACGGTTGCCCGGCCCAGTGACTGGACGACCGCGACGACCGTTGTCGAACAGAGCGTCAACAGACTCCTGCAGCATCCGCTTCTCGTTGTTCACGATGATCTCGGGAGCACCGAGGTCAAGCAGACGCTTCAACCGGTTGTTGCGGTTGATGACGCGGCGGTACAGGTCGTTGAGGTCGGAGGTCGCGAAGCGGCCACCGTCCAACTGCACCATCGGACGCAGGTCCGGCGGGATGACCGGGACGCAGTCCAGCACCATTCCGGTCGGGTTGTTCTTCGTCGTCTGGAACGCGGTGACCACGCGCAGGCGCTTCAGCGCCCGAGTCTTCTTCTGACCCTTGCCCGTCGCGATGATCTCGCGCAAGGACTCGCCTTCAGCGTCAAGATCAAAGGTCTCGAGACGCTTCTGCAGTGCCGCGGCACCCATCCCGCCCTCGAAGTAGAGACCAAAACGCTCACGCATCTCGCGGTAGAGCACCTCATCGCCTTCGAGGTCCTGCACCTTGAGGTTCTTGAAGCGGTCCCAGACCTGCTCGAGGCGCTCGACCTGAATGTCAGCGCGCTTGCGGATCTGGTTCATCTCGCGCTCGGCCGACTCGCGCACCTTGCGGCGCGCGTCACCCTTTGCGCCTTCCTTCTCCAACTCGGCCAGATCGGCCTCGAGCTTGGCGGCGCGGGTGTTGACGTCGTTGTCGCGACGGTTCTCGATCTCCTTCTTCTCGACCTCGATCTGCGCCTCCAACGAGGGCAGGTCAGCGTGACGCTGGTCCTCGTCCACAGAGGTGATCATGTAGGCCGCGAAGTAGATGACCTTCTCGAGGTCCTTGGGTGCCAGGTCGAGCAAGTAGCCCAACCGGCTCGGCACGCCCTTGAAGTACCAGATGTGCGTGACGGGGGCGGCTAGCTCAATGTGGCCCATCCGCTCACGGCGCACGTTGGAGCGAGTGACCTCAACGCCACAGCGCTCGCAGATGATGCCCTTGAAGCGAACCCGCTTGTACTTACCGCAGTTGCACTCCCAGTCCCGAGTCGGACCGAAGATCTTCTCGCAGAAGAGTCCGTCCTTCTCCGGCTTAAGGGTTCGGTAGTTAATCGTCTCGGGCTTCTTGACTTCGCCGTGGCTCCACTCGCGAATGTCCTCCGCGGTTGCCAGGCCAATGCGCAGCTCGTCGAAGAAGTTGACGTCTAGCACGTTTGCTGCCTTCTTTCATATGACGTGAAGTCTGAAATCAGTTGAATGTCAGTGATATTCGTGTGGTGCCGACCTCTCCCGGTGCGCCCGCTGTGGGGCGCACCGGGTCTGAGATCAGACTTCTTCGACGCTGCTCGGCTCGCGCCGGGACAGGTCGATTCCGAGTTCTTCCGCAGCGCGGAAGACCTCCTGCTCGGAGTCGCGCAGATCGATCGTCTGACCGTCAGAGGACAACACCTCAACGTTCAGGCAGAGCGACTGCATCTCCTTGATGAGCACCTTGAAGGACTCCGGGATACCCGGGTCCGGAACGTTCTCGCCCTTGACGATGGCCTCGTACACCTTGACGCGGCCGGTGATGTCATCCGACTTGATGGTCAGGAGTTCCTGGAGGGCGTACGCCGCTCCGTAGGCCTCGAGGGCCCACACCTCCATCTCACCAAAGCGCTGACCACCGAACTGCGCCTTACCACCCAGCGGCTGCTGCGTGATCATCGAGTACGGACCCGTCGAGCGGGCGTGAATCTTGTCGTCGACCAGGTGGTGCAGCTTCAGGATGTACATGTATCCCACTGCCACCGGGTCCGGGAACGGCTCACCGGAACGGCCATCGAACAACCGCGCCTTGCCGGTGTCGTCGACCAAGCGGTCGCCGTCACGGGTCGGGGTCGTGGACTCCAACAGTCCGCGGACCTCGTCCTCACGAGCACCATCGAAGACGGGGCTGGCGATCTTGGTCATCGGACCCGCTTCCCGCGCGTCCTCCGGGATCATCGAGGCCCAGTCCGGGTTGCCATCGATCTTCCAACCGCGCGAGGCAGCCCATCCCATGTGCAACTCGAGCACCTGGCCCGGGTTCATTCGGGACGGAACACCCAGCGGGTTGAGCACGATGTCGACCGCGGTGCCGTCCTCAAGGAACGGCATGTCCTCGATCGGGAGGATCTTGGCGATGACGCCCTTGTTGCCGTGGCGGCCAGCGAGCTTGTCACCATCGGTGATCTTGCGCTTGTTGGCAACGTAGACGCGGACCAACTGGTTGACGCCCGGAGGCAGTTCGTCATCTTCATCGCGGTCAAAGACCTTGACGCCGATGACCGTTCCGGTCTCGCCGTGCGGCACCTTCATTGAGGTGTCGCGCACCTCGCGCGCCTTCTCGCCAAAGATCGCACGCAACAAGCGCTCTTCCGGCGTCAGCTCGGTCTCACCCTTGGGCGTGACCTTGCCGACGAGGAGGTCGCCGTCACGAACCTCGGCGCCGATGCGGATGATGCCGCGCTCGTCGAGGTCAGCCAGGACATCCTCGGAGACGTTGGGGATGTCCCGCGTAATCTCCTCAGGTCCGAGCTTGGTGTCGCGGGCGTCGATCTCGTGCTCTTCGATGTGAATCGAGGAGAGAACGTCGTCCTGCACCAGACGCTGCGACAGGATGATCGCGTCTTCGTAGTTGTGGCCTTCCCACGGCATAAATGCCACGAGCAGGTTCTGGCCCAGCGCCATCTCGCCGTTCTCCGTTGCCGGAGCGTCAGCGATCACGCCGCCCACCTCGAGGCGGTCACCCGCGTCGACGATGACCCGCTGGTTGTAGCAGGTGCCCTGGTTGGACCGGGAGAACTTCGCGATCCGGTAGGTCTGGTACGTGCCGTCATCATTGGCGACGGTGACCAGGTCAGCCGAAACTTCCTGGACGACGCCTGCCTTTTCGGCGCGGACGACGTCACCGGAGTCCAGCGCCGTGCGGTATTCGATACCGGTACCGACCAGCGGGGACACCGACTTGACCAACGGCACAGCCTGACGCTGCATGTTGGCGCCCATCAGCGCACGGCTGGCGTCGTCGTGCTCCAGGAACGGAATCAGCGCGGTTGCCGCGGAGACCATCTGGCGCGCCGAGACGTCCATGTAGTCGATCTCATCGACTGGCACGTCATCGGACTCGCCGCCCTTGGTCCGCGCGAGAACGCGCTCTTCAGCGAAGTGGTTGTCATCGGTGAGCTGCGCGTTGGCCTGCGCGATGACGTACTGGTCCTCTTCATCGGCGGAGAGGTAGACGATCTCATCCGTGACGTGGCGCCCATCGACCTTGCGGTAGGGGGTCTCCACGAAACCGAACGGGTTGATGCGGCCATAGGACGCAAGCGAACCGATCAGACCGATGTTGGGACCTTCTGGCGTCTCAATCGGACACATCCGGCCGTAGTGGCTGGGGTGAACGTCACGGACCTCCATGCCAGCGCGGTCACGCGAAAGACCACCTGGGCCGAGCGCGTTGAGCCGGCGCTTGTGGGTCAGACCCGCAAGCGGGTTGTTCTGGTCCATGAACTGCGACAACTGGCTGGTTCCGAAGAACTCCTTGATGGAGGCAACGACCGGCCGGATGTTGATCAGCGTCTGCGGCGTGATGGCCTCGACGTCCTGGGTCGTCATCCGCTCGCGCACCACACGCTCCATCCGGGACAGACCCGTACGGACCTGGTTCTGGATGAGCTCGCCCACATTGCGCAGGCGGCGGTTGCCGAAGTGGTCGATGTCGTCGACCTCGACCGGGATGTCAGCCGGCTTGGCGTCACGGACACCGGAGATCGTCGTGTCGCCAGCGTGCAGAGCCACGATGTAGTGGATCGTCGCGACGATGTCGTCAACACCGAGTACCGACTCGTTGAGCGGTGCCTGCAGGCCCAGCTTCTTGTTGATCTTGTAGCGACCAACCTTCGCCAGGTCGTAGCGCTTGGTGTTGAAGTAGAGGTTGTCCAGCAGAGTCTGGGCAGCCTCCTTGGTCGGCGGTTCGCCCGGACGCAACTTGCGGTAGATGTCCAGCAGCGCCTCGTCCTGGTCGGCCGTGTGGTCCTTTTCCAGGGTCTGGCGGATCGACTCGTACTGACCGAACTGCTCGAGGATCTGCGCCTCGGTCCACCCCAACGCCTTCAGCAGCACCGTGACGGACTGCTTGCGCTTACGGTCGATGCGCACACCGACCATGTCGCGCTTGTCGATCTCGAACTCCAACCACGCGCCGCGGCTGGGGATCACCTTGGCGGTGTAGATGTCCTTGTCGGTCGTCTTGTCGGCGGAACGCTCGAAGTAGACGCCGGGGCTACGGACCAGCTGGGAGACCACGACACGCTCGGTGCCGTTGATCACGAAGGTGCCGCGGTCGGTCATCAACGGGAAGTCGCCCATGAACACCGTCTGGCTCTTGATCTCACCAGTGTTGTTGTTCATGAACTCAGCCGTGACGAAGAGCGGCGCCGCGTAGGTCATGTCGCGTTCTTTGCACTCCTCGATGGAGTACTTGATCTCCTCGAACCGGTGGTCCCGGAACGAGAGCGACATCGAACCCGAGAAGTCCTCGATCGGGGAGATCTCCTCGAAGATCTCCTCCAACCCGGAACGGTCGGGTACGTCAGCGCGGCCGGCCTTCTTGGTCTCCGCGACACGCTGTTGCCAGCGCTCGTGGCCCAGAAGCCAGTCAAAACTCTCAGTCTGAAGAGCCAGCAGATCGGGAATCTCAAGGGGTTCGCGAATTTTCGCGAAGGTTAGTCGGCCAGAGGGCATCTTTGCCGAGGACAGAGTCTGAGTCGCAGTGCGCGAGGCAGCCAACGAAGGGTCCTTCCAGAGCCATAATGAGCGGCGGTCAGCGCGTCTTGTGACTCTGATCAGCCCTCATCCGAGGCCCGCGAGGCGCGGACACCACGGAGTCTCAGCTTCCACATCGACGGCTCCCGTTGCGACGAGGTCGCTTCCGGGCGCGTCAAAGATTGTCACTGAGAGCGAAGGTGAGTGAGCACAGGACAGCGCAAAGCGACAGCATACCGATATATGGGCAGCATGTCTAGCCGGTGCTGTCAAGCACCGTGAGCCGCGTTCTGCACCCCCGTGAGCCGCGTTGCGCAGCATGCTCCCCCGACATCCCAGGCTGCGTCAAGGATCCGCGCGGAAAACACCAAATCTAGAGGGAATCGTGACCCGCAGAAGAGAGTGGCGAGGTCACACTGTCGATGGTCACCCACCACCCGGCATGACCGGCCGCCCCTTGTCACACCTCAGGAGACTGTCATGAAGGTCCACGCTATCGGCGCCATCGCCGCGGCTCTCGCGCTCACCGCCACCACGGCATCTTCGTCGTCAGCCGTTGATGACCCGAGGCGCATCGTCAACGGCTCTGTCGCCACCGACAACCCGGGTGCGGTGTCCCTGTTCGTGACGGACCAGTTCGGTCTGTATGGCAATCCGAACCGGTCCCTCGCCTGGTGCACAGCGACGCTGCTGGACGCTGACTCGGTCCTTACGGCTCGTAGTTGCGTCGACGACTCCGGCCTGCCCCTCAACTATCTGCGCATCGGGTCGATGCGGCTCGGTGGGGGCACGACCCACGGAGCATCAGATGTTGTCTCGCACGGCAGCGCCGACCTCGCGGTCATCACGTTGAAGAAACCGGTGTCCAACCCGAACACCGCCACCTTGGCCGACAGCGCACCTGCAGTGGGCGACACGACGACCGTCTACGGCTGGGGACGCACCGAGTCGCCAGCCGAAGGAATGCCCTCCAAGTTGAAGAAGTCCAGCTCACCGGTCACGAGTTTGAGCGGCCAGGACCGATACGGCGGCACCGCCATCGTGACCGACGGCGGTGACGGTTCCGCGTGGATGGGCGACGAGGGCGCGCCGCAGGTCAACGATGCGGGCGAACAGGTCGGTGTCTACTCACAAGGCGGCTACGACAGCCCGCAGAACTTCGCATCGGTTTCGGACCACCTGGACTGGATCAAAGACGAGGCTGGCCTCTAATCTCCTGGACCCCGAATGCCGGGAAATCCGGACTAAACCTTTACCGTCACCAAACCCTCGGTAGATCGAATGCGACCTACGTTGAAGTCCATCGTTTCGTCCAATGCACGAGGAGATCACCATGAAATTCCGCACGCTCACCGCAGCAGCCGGCGCTCTCGCGATGACTGCCGTTCTCGCTCCGACCGCTCACGGCGTCGATGACCCCGGCCGCATCGTCGGCGGTTCGGTCTCGACGCAAGACCCGGGAGCCGCATCGCTCCACGTGGTCATCGAGGGCCAGGTGACCTTCTGGTGCAGCGCTTCGGTGCTCGACGCGAACTCGATCCTCACCGCGGCGCACTGCGTCGACCAGAAGGAGGACCATGTTCGGGTCGGCTCCCTCAACAAGTTCAGTGGCGGCACGAAACATCGCGTCTCGAAGGTCGCCGCCCACCCCAGCACTGACCTCGCGGTGCTCACGCTCGCGACTCCGATCGCCAACCCCAAGACCGTTCGGTTGGCGACCACCAACCCCTCCGTCGGTGACACCAACACGCTGTATGGCTGGGGCGGGACGACGCCTTCCGGTACCAACGATTCACCGGTCCTCAAGCAGGCGAATGTGCCCGTCACCAATGTGTCCCGCGGCTACATCACCTCGGGGGTCGGCAACGGCTACGCCATCTTCGGTGACTCCGGCGGCCCCCAGTTCGACCGCGCTGGCAATCAGGTCGGCGTGTGCTCCGGTGGCCATCCTGGGGAGGATCAGTCGTACGTATCGGTGTCTGACCACCTTGGCTGGATCAAGTCCAACGCAGGGCTCTGACCTGGTCTAATCCGTACCTCGTTGGCCGGGCACACCATGGGTGTGCCCGGCCAACGCGTATCCAGACGAAGTCTTGGATCCTTCCTGACCCGCTCTTGAAGAACTTCTGCCTACCTTGAATGAGTCCACCACAATCAAGGAGATCCCTCGTGAAGACTCGAATTCTGGGCGCCGCCACCGCGGCCCTCGCAGCCACCGCACTCGCCGCCCCTGCCGCTCAGGCCGTTGACGGCCCGGACCGGATCGTGGGAGGGAGCGCCAGCACCTCCAGCCCAGGCGCCGCAGCCCTGCACGTGATCTCACCCAGGACTGGCCAGGAGGTATTCGGGTGCAGCGCAAGCATGCTCAGCCCGACCAAGGTTCTGACGGCCCGTCACTGCACTGACGGATACCAGGAGACCCACGTCCGCGTCGGCTCGCTGAACCGATCGTCTGGCGGCACCAAGCACAACGTCGCCAGCGTGGTCGAACACCCCTCTACGGACCTCGCCATCCTCACCCTCGCCACGCCGGCGAGCGGCACCAAGACTGTGAAACTGGCGACTGCTGACCCTCAGGTCGGCGAGACAAACACGCTGTATGGCTGGGGCCGGACCGCTTTCGAGTCCGACTCATCGCCGGTGCTCAAGCAGGCGAACGTTCCGGTGCAAGGCACCAACTCCACGCCCGCCTACGGCGGTAAGGGCATCAAGTCGGGCGTCGGCAACGGGCACGCCTGGAAGGGTGACTCCGGCGGCCCGCAGTTCAACGCAGCTGGGCAGCAGGTTGGCGTCTGCTCGATCGGTGGCTTCGGCGTGTACCAGGTGTATGTCTCGGTGGCGAACTACCGGTCGTGGATCACCTCGAACGCCGGCCTGTGAGTTAGCTCTTCACCGCTTTCCACAATGGTCGGGCACCCCAGGGGGTGCCCGACCATTCGTGTTGCGTAGGGGGCCGGACATTCTTGCCGCACCGGCAAATACTCATACGAGGTCTTGAACTTTCGCTGACCTACGCAAGAGAAACCGGAATCTATGTTGATTTCAGGCCGTGGTCTACACCGGCGACGGCCATCCCTACAGATCACCAGGAGATAGTTCTCATGAAGAAATTCGCCTTGGGAGCCGCCACCGCAGCGCTCGCGATCACCGGCCTCACCGTCCCGACCGCGTCGGCAGTTGATGGTCCCGATCGCATCGTCGGTGGAACCACGGCTACCTCTAATCCGGGCACCGTTGCTCTCTTCGTCAACGGCGCTTACAACTGCACCGCGACCTTGCTGGACTCCAACTCAGTCCTGACCGCAAAGCACTGCATCGGCAACGGTTCGGCCAGCGCGCTCTCCTTCCGCGTCGGCTCACTCAGCAAGGGCTCCGGGGGAACGATCCACAAGGCGAGCAAGGTGACGTGGCACTCCGCCGACCTGGCCGTTGCGACGCTCGCCACCCCGGCCACCGGAGCCCCGACCGTTCGCCTGGCCACCGCACGCCCCGCAGCAAACGAGACGAACAAGATCTTCGGTTGGGGAGGGACGACCTGCGCTGAATTTCCTCCGTCGCCAGCCACGCTGAAGACCGCCAACGTACGAGTTCAGAGCCTCACGTCCGACAACTACGGTGGCATCGCCTTCAAATCGACCGGCATCAACGGCACCGCATGGAAGGGCGACTCCGGCGGCCCGCAGTTCAATGCGGCTGGTCAGCAAGTTGGCGTCGCGTCCACCGCCGACTGCTATTCGGTGCAGAACTACACCTCGGTTCCTGACTACCGCTCCTGGATTACTACCCAGGCTGCTGGCTGACCCACCCGGTTCACATCGCAAAGCGGTTGCCTGGTCGCTCGCCTCGGCCAGGCAACCGCTTTGTTCGCCGCACAGAAGGAGATCCGCCACATGAAGGTACGCCCTCTCGGTGCCGCTGCCAGCGTCATCGCGCTCACCGCACTTCTCGCGCCAACCGCCGACGCAGTCGACAAGCCCGATCGCATCATCGACGGCACTATCGCCACCAGCACCCAAGGCTCGGTCGCGCTCCATGCGAAGGACGTAACCGGAATCGTCGGGCCGGCCGGCGACGTCATCTTCAAATGCTCAGCAAGTCTGGTGGACGCCGACACAGTGCTCACCGCTCGACACTGCGTCGATGATGATCGGTTCCCCACCGACCACCTGCGGGTCGGCTCATTGAAGCGGGCGTCCGGCGGCACCGTTCATCAGCCATCCAAGATCGAGATTCATCCCGGTGCCGACCTTGCAGTCATCACGCTAGAAACCCCGGCTCAGGGCGCACCAACAGTGACTCTCACGAGTGAACGTCCCCCGATCGGTGAGACGAACCCGATCTATGGGTGGGGGAAGACCAGTTGTTCGGAGCCGGAGCCCTCGCCGGTGCTGAAGACCGCGAATGTTCGGTTCACTGGCATCACCAGCGACTACTACGGCGGGATCGCTCTCGGATCGACCGGCATCAACGGCACGGCCTGGCAGGGCGACTCCGGTGGCCCGCAGTTCGGCGCCTCTGGGGAGCAGGTCGGCGTGGCGTCGACCGCAATCTGCTCCGAGACTCAGGCGTACACCTCGGTCGCCGACTACCGGACGTGGATCACTGACCGGGCCAACGGCTGAGTTCCTTTACCCCCGCGGATAGCCACGTCGCACGGCGCGCTCCAGGATGCCCAGCGTCGCTTTGAGATTCGCCTCGGAGATCACCGGGAAGATGCCCAGATCCTTGAAGTCTTGGGAGGCCCGGCTCCAGTCGTAGTAGGAGGTGACCCTGGTGGCCTGGGACTCCGGTTCGAGCCGGTAGCCGAACACGTGGCCGATCGGTGGTTTGACCGTGCCGATGATGCTCCAGGCGATGTCGCGGCCCGACTCGAAGGCCTCGATCACCACCGTGACGTCGTACTGCCCCATGGGCATATCGCCCAAGGACTCCCGGTCCATGTGCACCAGGAAGGTGTCGCCCACTGCCGACACCGGAGCACCTTGGGCACCCTGCAACATGCCGGATGCGTCGATGGCGACGTGCCCGTCCGGGTCGCACAGCACCGCAAAAATATCGTCCGCCGGAAGTTCCATGACGCGCTGCACTTCGATGCGTTCAGTCATGGACGACAACGTACAGCGAGCCATGGTCCGGGCATGCCAACGGCGCGTGCCCCTGGTTAAGGGACACGCGCCGTTGGCGTCGGTGAGGCGCTTACGCAGCACCGTCACCGGGTTGCCGCCGAAGCGGCAGGGTCTTACTTGAGCTCGACGGTGGCGCCGGCGCCCTCGAGGGCTTCCTTTGCCTTCTCCGCGGCGTCCTTGTCGACGCTCTCGAGGATGGGCTTGGGGGCGCCATCCACGAGGTCCTTGGCTTCCTTCAGGCCGAGAGAGGTCAGCGCACGGACCTCCTTGATGACCTGGATCTTCTTGTCACCGGCAGCAGTGAGGATGACGTCAAACTCGCTCTGCTCCTCGGCAGCAGCAGCGTCGCCGCCGGCTGCCGGGGCTGCACCGGCGACGGCAACGGGGGCCGCGGCGGTGACGTTGAAGGTGTCCTCGAACTCCTTGACGAACTCGGAGAGTTCGATCAGGGTCATTTCCTTGAAGGCCTCAAGGAGCTCGTCAGTGCTGAGCTTCGCCATGGTGGCGTCCTTTCTATTGCGTTCGAACGGCTAGGCCGCTCGTGCCGTGAGTGGCGGTTGATGGTGGTGCTGTCTGATCCGCGTCGCGGATCAGGCGTCGTCGCCACCCTCGGCGACGTCGGTGCTCTCCTCGGCCGGAGCCTCGGATGCTGCGGCCGGGGCCGCGGGTCCTTCTGTCTCGACCTTCGCGCGCAGAGCGTCGACCACACGGGCCGTCTGCGAGAGCGGTGCGGAGAACAGGTAGACCGCCTGGCTGAGCTGGGCGTTCATCGCCCCGGCCAGCTTGGCGAGCAGCGTCTCGCGCGACTCCAGGTCGGCGAGCTTCTTAACCTCGTCAGCAGTCAGCGGGTTGCCATCCAGCACCGCGCTCTTGATGACCAGGTTGGGGTTGTCCTTGGCGAAGTTACGCAGACCCTTAGCCGCCTCCACCGGGTCACCGGTGACGAAGGCGATTGCCGACGGGCCTTCCAACTGCCCGTCGAAAGCGGTCACACCGGCGGCCGAGGCTGCCCGTGCGGTAAGCGTGTTCTTCACCACGGAGTAAGTCGCGTGCTCGCGAAGAGATTCACGAAGAGTCGAGAGCTGGCTCACTGACAATCCGCGGTACTCCGTCAGCACGGCCGCAGTCGATTCACGGAACTTCTCCGTGAGATCGGCAATCGCTGCGTCTTTCTGAGCGTTCGCCATGCGGGCCTCCTTCCGGGTGAGGCCGGTCGTCCAGGCCCGGACATGAAACGAGCCCCGGCGCAGATGCGCGGGGCTCTCAGCACGAGTTCGTGCGGTGTACGCGATCCACCCGAGGGCGGCGTACGGCCTGCTCACCTGCGCTGGTCGCCCGCTCCTGGCGGAACCTTCTGTCAACACGGGTGTGTCAACAACCGGCGGTCATTGGTGAGGTCAGACTACGGCGAGGGTGGGCGAGGCACCAAATCGGCAGCTCGCCCACCATCGCGCCTACTTCAGGTCACCCTTGTCCGTGCGCGCTACGGGGATCTCGATGGAGGTGTCCTGCACCGCGACCTTCATCGTGGCACCGGCCGCGGGGCGGACGGTGAATTCCTGGTCGCCCTGAAGCACCACCAGGCCGAGCTTCGAGCCAGCCTTCACGGTCGTATGGATCGGTTGGAGCTTGACGTCGACCGTCACGTCCTTGCCGCGCTTCAGTTCCTTTTCCCGGCTCACCGAGGACGCATTGCGAGGGTCTGCCCAGCCACGGGAGATGACCCGAGCCGTGCCATCCGGGAGGTACTCGACGAGCGCCGCCGTGAGGTTGGCGCGCTTGGCGTCGAAGGAGGCACGGATCCGCGCGGACGGGGATCCGGTGACCAGCACGTCACTGGGTAGGGCGTCGGTGGCAAACGCCAGGCGGTGTGGCGAGGTGGTTGCTTTGGCGAGGTCCGCGACGGTGATCGCAGCATTGTCCGTCACCGTCTGCGAACCCTTGGCCTTGCCAGCACTAGTCCCCTTCCGGTTCAGCATGCCGATGGCGTTGCCGTCGCCACTCGCTTTTAGCCGTACCGAACCCGACCCGGGCACCGGCCACGTGCGGTGTCGCTCTAGTTGCCTTTGACCGTTCACGACGTACGTCTGTGGCTGCTTCTCCACCCCGTTGCGGTGGTTCCAGAGGTAGCGGCTGAACCAGCGGTTCATGAGCTCATCAGTGGGTGGGCCGCCGTGCCCGCCCTGGTGGAGATAAATCTGCCGCGGGACGCCCTGTTTGCCCAACTCGCGATAGAGGTTCACCGCCTGATCCGGCATCACATTGCGGTCGTTCAGGCCATGCGAGATCAACGCCGGTGTGTGGAACTTATGCGCGTCCTCGAGGTAGTTGCGGTCCTTCCAGAACCTGGTGTAGTCACCGGTCACCCGATCTTGCTTCTTCGCCAGAGAGGACAGCACGCCCTGACACACCTCGGGGTTCTTCCGGGTCGTCACGGCATCGGCCAGCACATCGGCGTCTTCTCCTTGAAAGCCGCCTGGCGCGCGCACCGCGCCCTGGGATCGGTAATAGCCGTACCAACTGGAGATGGCTGCGTCGGGCACGATGGCCTCAAGGTTGGCGACCCCCGCGCTCGCGGCGGCGATCGGCAACGTTCCGTTGTAGGACGTGCCCGTCATACCCACGCGCCCTGTGGTCCACGCCGGCTTCTTGAGGCGCTCACCCCCGCGCTGCTCGGAGTAGGCCTTGCCCTTGCCGGCAAACCACTCGATCACCGCTTTCGCCGCGAGAGTCTCATTGCGATCACCGGTCGTCGCGCACCCATCGGATAGCCCACTTCCCGGCGACTCCATCTGGGCAACGGCGAATCCCCTTGTGACCCAGCGAGACTCAAACGATTTACTGATGATCGGAGTGGTGTTACCTGGCTTGAAAACGGGGGTCTTAATCCGCGACTTCGGGGGCTGTCCCAGCGGGTGATCAACTGACCAGTTCTCTGCCTCGGCCAGCCCGGCAAAGTACGGGCTGTCCTGGAGAATGATCGGCACCTTCACGCCAGCATCTCGAGACTCCTTGGGTCGGGCGAGGCTGACGTGGATCCGGTCGGGCCGACCGTCACCGTCGCTGTCGGAACGGCCCTCCACCCAGAACTCCTGGCGCTCCCACGTGGTGGCGTCCTTGTCGAAAACATCCTGGCTCAGACCATCTTTGAAGACTGGCCCATCAGATTCAGGCGCCGCCGACGCCGCGATAAGCGCGGGCGTCATCAGGCCCATGCATACGAGTGTGGCCAACGTACGGCCTGGGGCAGAGCGAGGGGTCATCGCGATCTCCTGGGTTGGTGGATGCGCATAGCCTGCCCTCTTTGCGACCCGCACGTGCGAAATTGCGGCCATCCCTTGTCGGGGAACGCGGCCGGGTCTAATGTCCGAAACATCAGCGCCCACCGCGTCCAGGCGATTACCGGACCTGGGTAGTTTTTGGGCGGTCTGCACTCAATGAGGAGCGCAAATGTCACAAGGTAACGACTGTGTGGTCTACAAAAGCAGCGGCGAGGTCGAGGTCGTCGATATCGGCTACCCCAAGATGGAAATGCCCAAGGAACTGGGTGGCCGACAGATCAACCACGGTGTGATTCTGGAACTTGTCGCGACGAACATTTGCGGCTCCGATCAGCACATGGTGCGCGGTCGGACGGCCGCCGAGCCGGGGCAAACGCTCGGTCACGAACCCACCGGCAAGGTCGTCGAAGTCGGCGGCGACGTGGAGACCCTCAAGGTCGGAGACATCGTCTCGGTTCCGTTCAACGTTGCCTGCGGGCGATGCCGAATGTGCAAGATGGGCCGCACCGGCGTCTGCGATCGAGTGAACACTGTAGGCGGCTGGGGTGCCGCCTATGGGTACGTCAACATGTCGGGCTGGATCGGCGGCCAAGCGGAGTTTCTGATGGTTCCGTACGCAGATTGGAACTGCTTGAAGTTGCCCGACACCGACGAGGCCCGTTCGAAAATCATGGACCTCGCGCTGCTGTCGGACATCTTCCCCACGGGCTTTCATGGGGCCGTGACGGCGGGAGTAGGGCCCGGAAGCACGGTCTACATCGCCGGCGCCGGCCCAGTGGGCCTGGCATCTGCCACGGGAGCGTTTTTGCTCGGCGCGGCCCACGTCATCGTAGGAGACCTCAACCAGGAGCGGCTCACGCAGGCAGAGTCATTCGGCTGCATCCCACTCGATGTGAAGAAGGGCCCGCTCGACGAGCAGATCGCCTCATTGTTGGGCCGCCCCGAGGTCGACTGTGCGGTCGACTGCGTGGGCTTCGAGGCATCGGGCCACGGCACCGAAGCCACCGAGGAAAAGCCCGCAGCCGTACTCAACGGCCTCATGGACATCGTCGAACCCGGCGGTGGCGTCGGGATCCCAGGGCTCTACGTGACCGGCGACCCCGGAGCCAGCGATGCCAATGCCAAGGAAGGTCGACTCTCCATCCGGATTGGCAAGGGCTGGGCCAAGAGCCAGCACTACACCACCGGCCAGTGCCCGGTCATGAGGTACAACCACTCGCTGATGGAAGCGATCCTTGGCGGACGCGCCGACATCGCGAAGAATGTCGGCGCGAAGTTACTGCCCCTTGAAGAGGCCCCGCAGGGATACCGGGACTTCGACCAGGGTGCCAGCGTCAAGTACATCCTCGACCCGCACGGACTCGCTGCCGCGATGGTCTGATGCACCAACGAAAATGCGGCCCGAACCCCTCAGGGTTCGGGCCGCACTCACGTGAGTTGTCGTCAGGCGGAAGCGTCGTCGCCCTCGCCAAGCAGGCTCTTGGTACGGCTGGAGTCCAGCGGGATACCGGGGCCGTTCGTCGTCGACATGGTCGCCTTGGTGATGTAGCGACCCTTGGAAGCGGACGGCTTCAACCGGAGGATTTCCTCCAGTGCGGTGGCGTAGTTCTCGACGAGCGACTTCTCGTCAAAGCTCACCTTGCCGATGATGAAGTGCAGGTTGGCGTGCTTGTCGATGCGGAAGTCGATCTTTCCGCCCTTGATGTCGCCGACAGCCTTGGCGACATCCATCGTCACCGTTCCGGTCTTCGGGTTCGGCATGAGACCGCGCGGCCCCAGGACCTTACCGAGTCGACCGACCTTGCCCATGAGGTCCGGCGTCGCCACGACGGCGTCGAAGTCGGTCCAACCGCCGGCCACCTTGTCGAGGAGCTCGTCGGTGCCCACGAAGTCGGCACCCGCTTCCTCGGCTGCGGCGGCCTTGTCGCCAGCGGCAAAGACCAGCACGCGGGCGGTCTTTCCGGTGCCGTGCGGGAGGTTGACCGTGCCGCGGACCATCTGGTCCGACTTGCGCGGGTCGATGCCGAGTCGGAAGGCAACTTCGACGGTGGAGTCGTACTTGCTGCTGCCGGTTTCCTTGGCGAGACGAACGGCCTCCAGCGGGGCGTACAACGTGTCAGCGTCGATCTTCTCGACGGCCTTCTGGTAGTTCCTGCTGCGCTTCATGAATTCTCCTGGTGGTTCAGAGTTGTGGTGTGCGGGTCAAGCGCTGACCCATCCCACGGTTTTCGGCTGAGCGATGCTCAGTCGGTGGTGATGCCCATCGACCGCGCGGTGCCGGCAATGATCTTGCTGGCCTGCTCGATGTCGTTGGCGTTGAGGTCGTCCATCTTGGTCTGTGCGATCTCGCGGACCTGGTCCTTGGTGAGCTTGCCGACCTTGGTCTTGTGCGGCTCGCCGGAGCCCTTCGGCACACCTGCGGCCTTCTTGATCAGTTCGGCGGCCGGCGGCGTCTTGGTGATGAACGTGAACGAGCGGTCTTCGAAGACCGTAATCTCGACCGGCACGACGTTGCCGCGCTGGCCTTCCGTCGCGGCGTTGTACGCCTTGACGAACTCCATGATGTTGACGCCGTGCTGACCCAAAGCCGGACCGACGGGCGGGGCCGGGGTGGCCTGGCCTGCCTGGATCTGCAGCTTGATGAATCCGGAGACCTTCTTCTTCGGAGGCATTCCTCAGTGTTCCTTCACTTGTTGTGGGCCGACGCCTTGGGCGATGACCCGGTTGCAGGACCGCCGCAAGGTAGCGGCGGCTGGGCGTTGCGATGAGGTCAGAGCTTCGCGACCTGACCGAACGCCAATTCGACCGGCGTCTCCCGGCCAAAGATGGATACCAGCACCTTGAGTTTCTGGGTGTCGGTGTTGATCTCGGAGATGGTGGCAGGCAGCGTCTCGAACGGGCCTTCCATCACGGTGACCGATTCGCCAACCTCGAAGTCAATCTCGATGGCCGGGGACGAGGACTTACTCGCCGCCTTCTGCTGGCTCGAACCGGCCGAATCGGTGTCGGATTCGGCAGACTCCGGCTCCTCGAAGGTCGGGTTGAGCATGGTCATGACCTCATCGAGGGACAGCGGTGACGGCTGATGGGCATTGCCCACGAAGCCCGTCACGCCTGGGGTGTGGCGCACCGCGCCCCAGCTCTCGTCGGTCAGGTCCATGCGGACCAAGACATACCCGGGCATCCGTACCCGGGTGCCGGTCTTCTTCTGGCCGTTCTTGATTTCGGAGAAGTCCTCGGTCGGGACCTCGACCTGGAAGATGAAATCTTCCATCGCAAGCGAGATGGCGCGCGTCTCCAAGTTGGTCTTTACGCGCTTCTCGTAGCCGGCGTAGGAATGGATGACGTACCACTCACCGAACTGCGAGCGCAGCTCGTCCATGAAGGCCTGACGCGGGTCAACCACCGGGACGTCTTCGCCAGCGGGCGCGTCGTCGGTCGCTTCCTCATCGTCGGAGACGGTGTCGTCCGAGACGGTGTCTTCGTCGGAGGCGGCGGGTTCATCGGAGACAACGTCCTCCGCGGGTGCGTCCGCCTCGTCGCTTGCGACAGTCTCAACGCCAGCGGCGGCGTCGTCCTCAGATGCCGACGCGGCAGCCTCGTTCGTCCCGTCCTGGGGTGCGTCGACCTGCGCCGACGCTTCGTCGGCCAGTGCCTCGTCGGTCGGGCTCCACTGCTCGGTCATGGACCTGCTTCCTTGTCGCTGCTTGCTGTGCGTGCCCCGTCAGGAGCACGGTCGTACATCGGTCATGGTCATGCGGGGTCGCGCGCTGGCTACTCGCTGAAGAGCCAACTGACCAGGCGCTTGAACACCTCATCGACGCCAATGATGTAGGCCATCACGATGCACAGGAAGATCACGACGACGATCGTGTATTGGACGAGTTCGTTACGCGTCGGCCACACGACCTTGCGCATCTCATCGATGACTTGCCGCACATAGAGGAAGAACCGAGCGAAGATGTTGCCCTTCTTGGGGCCTTGCGCATCGCTCCCAGCACCACTGTCGGTGGCGGTACTCGAGGTGCTCACGCAATCACACTCTTTCTTGGTCGGCTCGTCTCGTCGGTCAATGTCGGTCTATGCAGGGCACGAGGGACTTGAACCCCCAACCCCCGGTTTTGGAGACCGGTGCTCTGCCAATTGAGCTAGTGCCCTTCGGCTGTCACGGTTGGACTGCGACAGTCGAGGAAATGGTGGACAGCACGGGATCGTGGCTGGCGTCAACCATCCGAGAAGGCAGCATACGCGACCAAGAGGGGGCGACGCGAACCGGCAGAATCAGGTTGCCCAGGAGCGGGTCAGCAGGCCGCAGTACCGTCACCTCATGGTTGCTCCGGATGCTCCTGATGCGCGGCGTGCGATTCGCGCGCTGCCGAAGGCACACCTGCACTTGCACTTCACCGGCTCCATGCGCCTGTCGACCTTGCACGAGCTGGCTCAGCGTCACGGACTACGTCTGCCGCATGCCTTGCTGGAGGACTGGCCACCGACATTGTCCGGGGTCGATGAACGCGGCTGGTTCCGCTTCCAACGCCTATACGACGCCGCTCGAGCTTGCGTTCGCGACGAGGCCGATATGCGACGGATTGTCCGGGAGGCTGCCGAAGACGACGCCGCAGAAGGCAGCCGGTGGCTGGAGATCCAGGTCGACCCGACCTCGTACGCGGCCCACCTGGGAGGCATCACCCCGGCGGTCGAGATCGTCTTGGACGAAGCCCGTGCGGCGAGCGCCGCCACCGGCTGCCAGGTCGCAATCATCATCGCGGCCTCCCGCATGCGTCACCCCTTGGACGCCCGGACGCTGGCACGGCTGGCCGCACAGCATGCCGGCGAAGGCGCGGGCGATGTCGTCGGCTTCGGACTGAGCAACGATGAACGGCGTGGCACCACGCCAGACTTCGCCAAGGCCTTCGAAATCGCCCGGAACGCTGGCCTTGCCTCCGTCCCGCACGCCGGTGAACTGCTCGGTCCCGACGCCGTGGAGACCACGCTCGACAGCCTCGCCCCCACCCGCCTGGGCCATGGCGTACGCAGCATCGAGTCGCCGCGTGTGCTCGAGCGCGTCGTGAACGAGGGCGTCGCCCTTGAAGTCTGCCCCGCGAGCAACGTCGCCCTGGGCGTCTATCCGCAGATGGAATCCGTTCCGCTCCGCGAACTGGCTCAGTCCGGTGCGCAAATCGCCCTCGGTGCGGATGACCCGCTGCTGTTCGGCTCACGCCTGGTGGCTCAATATGACGCCGCGCGCGACCTGCACGGCTTCACCGATGCCGAACTAGCCGACCTCGCGCGCAGTTCGGTACGCGCCGCCCGCGCGCCCACACCGATAGCGGACGCGATCGTGGCCGACATTGATGACTGGCTGGCGGCACCAGCCGACTCAGCGGGCGAACCGGCCTAGAGCGAAAGACCGACAAAGACCGGCTCGTTGACCAACTCGACACCGAGTCGGTCGCGAACACCATCGCGCACCTCGCGGGCGAGCGCCGCGACATCGGCCGCAGTCGCTGATCCACGGTTGGTCACCGCGAGTGTGTGTTTGCTCGACAACGCGGCAGGCCCGGGCAGGCCGTATCCCTTGCCGAAGCCGGCTTTGTCGATGAGCCAGGCGGCGCTCGTCTTGGTTCTGCCCTGTTCGCCAGGAAACAGTGGCGGGGTCACATCAGGGCCGAGGACAGCGCGAGCGCGCTCGAGAAGGGCATCGCGCTGCGCGTCGGTAAGTTGCGGATTCGTGAAGAACGAACCGCACGACCAGGTGTCGTGATCTGTCTCATCGAGCACCATGCCGCGCTTGCGGCGCTGGGCTAAGACGCCGTCCCGAACCTCGACCATCGGCGCCCGCTCGCCCTGCTCGACGCCGAGTTGGGTGGCGAGGTCGGCGTACGCAATGGGCTGGGACATCGAGGAGGGGCGCAATTGGAAGAGCACGTCGAGCACGACGTAATAGCGAAACGCCTTGAAGATCGAGTACCGGTAGGTGAAACCACAGTCCGCGGCAGCAAGTGTTCGCACCTGCTGATCTCGGCGGTCGTAGACCCGCACGGAGGCGATGGTCGTGGCGACCTCCTGGCCGTATGCCCCGACGTTCTGCACCGGAGTCGCGCCCGCGAGTCCTGGGATTCCGGAGAGACATTCGATGCCCGACCAGCCCTCGCTCACAGCCTGTGCGACGACGTCGTCCCAGTTTTCGCCGCCGGCGACCCGGACCATGACGCCACCGCAGTCGTCGGCTGACTCGACCGTGACTCCGCGGGTGGCGATGCGGACCACGGTGCCGGGGAAACCTTCGTCGCGGATCACGACATTTGATCCACCCGAGAGCACCAACAGTTCTTCATCTGCTTCGTCGACCTCGCGGATCGCGTCGACAACTTCGTCGTTTGTCTCGGCCACGACGAGGCGCGCGGCGGGGCCGCCCACACGCATCGTGGTCAACGGCGCCAGCGGGACCTGGAAGAGTTCGCGCATCAGTCGAGTCGGACGGTCGCCAGAGCCCGGCTGAGCACCTTGTCGCCAGCGCACGTGGCCGTGAGCTCGACGATCGCGATGCCCGCGTCGGCGTCCACCGACTTCACGGTGCCGCCGACTTCCACATCAACACCGTCGCCATGGGGTACGGGCACCATGCCGCTGAAGCGGGTCGAGCACGCGGTGACCCTTCCGGGGTCTCCGGCCCAGTCGACCACGATCTGCATCGCGGCACCCATGGTCAGCATCCCGTGCGCGATGACATCGGGCAGTCCGACGCCGGTTGCGGTGCGTTCGTCCCAATGGATGGGGTTGAAATCGCCACTCGCTCCGGCATAGCGCACCAGGTCAGCGCGATCGAGATGGACGGTCTTGCCGGGGAGAGCCTCTCCGACCGTGACGTCAGCAAGGGCGGGCATCAGCTATCCCCTCGGATCACCATGAGTGAAGTGGCGGTGCATACGGGATCCTCGCCCGCGCGCACCTCGGTCGTGAGCGTCACCATGCTGTGCCCGCCAGCCACTCGCACTCGAGTGACCGTGGTCTGTGCGGTGACTTCATCGCCAGCCACCGTTGGTCGGTGGTGCACAAAACTCTGCTCGCCATGGACTAGCCGGGTGAAGTCGATCTCCGCTTCGGGATCGATCATCGCGGCGCCCTCGCCTTGTTGCGCCACACTCACCAAGAAGGTGGGCGGCGCGACCACGTCGGCATAGCCAGCCCGACGGGCCACCTCCGGGTCAGTGTGCTCTGGGTTCTTGGCACCGACCGCGGCAGCGAACTCGGCGATCTTGGCGCGCGAGACGACATAGGGCGCGGTGCGGGGGTATTCCCGTCCTTCGACGGCTGAGTTGACCGGCATACCCCCAGCCTATCCGGGCCGCCTCCCCCGCCGGACGAGCCGCGTCGGGACCCCCACCCGCCGGTCGAGCACGCGAGCGCCCCAGCGCGAGCCGTGTCGAGACCCCCACCCGCCGGTCGAGCAGGCGAGCGCCCCAGCGCGAGCCGTGTCGAGACCCACCCAACGCCGGTCGAGCAGGCGAGCGCCCCAGCGCGAGCCGTGTCGAGACCCACCCAACGCCGGTCGAGCAGGCGAGCGCCCCAGCGCGAGCCGTGTCGAGACCCACCCAACGCCGGTCGAGCAGGCGAGCGCCCCAGCGCGAGCCGTGTCGAGACCCCCAGTGAGAGGCGCGACCGGCATACGAGCGCGCAGCAGGGAGGATGAGCGCGGCGCTGGCTGGGTCTGGCGGGAGCCCGCCGAGGCGCTAGCCGAGAAGGGCGGATGGCTGCGTCGCGCTCGTCCTCCCGGCGGAGCGCGGGAGCCAAGGGGTCTCGACAAGCTCGACCGGCGTTGAGTTGGGCGCTCGACCGGCGTAGGGAACGGCTCGACCGGCGTAGGGAACGGCTCGACCGGCATACGAGCGCACAGCCGGGAGGACGAGGGCGGCGCTGGTTGGGTCTGGCGGGAGCCCGCCGAGGCGCTAGCCGAGAAGGGCGGATGGCTGCGTCGCGCTCGTCCTTCCGGCGGAGCGCGGGAGCCAGGGGTCTCGACAAGCTCGACCGGCGTTAGGTTGGGCGCTCGACCGGCGTCGGTCTCGACAAGCTCGACCGGCGTTAGGTTGGGCGCTCGACCGGCGTTGGTCTCGACAAGCTCGACCGGCGTTAGGTTGGGCGCTCGACCGGCGTTGGTCTCGACAAGCTCGACCGGCGTTAAGTGGGCGCTCGACCGGCGTTGGTCTCGATACGGCTCGCGCCAGGGCGCTCGCCTACTCGACCGCCGTTAGTTGGGGGCGACGGCAGAACACCCCGCCGGGCGAACCCGGCGGGGTGTTCTAGCGAAAGTGGATCTGCGTCAGCGCGTCTCGCGGTGCGCGGTGTGCTTGCCGCAACGCGAGCAGTACTTGGAGAACTCCATGCGGTCGGGGTTGTTCCGCCGGTTCTTCTTGGTGATGTAGTTGCGCTCCTTGCAGTCCGTGCACGCCATGGTGATCTTCGGACGAACGTCAAGGCTCTTCTTGGCCATTTGGGGCAACCTGCTCTCGGTGTTACTGCTCTTGGTGATCGTGCTTCGGTGGTACTGCTCACGCCAACGCTGGCGTGCCTGCGCTTGTTCCAGTAGCGGGAGCGGGACTCGATCCCGCGACCTCACGATTATGAGTCGTGCGCTCTAACCAGCTGAGCTACCCCGCCGTGCGGTACGAAGCTCGGCCGCGCAGCGGCCAGCTCACAAACCCGAGCCCCCAAACGGAATCGAACCGTTGACCTTTTCCTTACCATGGAAACGCTCTACCGACTGAGCTATAGGGGCCTGCCGCCTGGCGTACGTCACCCTCTGGAACCAGCGGGAGACGCTGCTTGGCAGCGCAGCGACGAGGTTACACGGTCACCTTCGCCAGGACGAAATCGAGACCTAGGTGCGTCCGTTCACGCTCGCCACCGCGTGGATGAGAGCCTGTCGATCGCCTCGCAACGTCAGGTCCCAGCCTGCCAAACCGGAGGGGTGCGAGATGCACCGAACGGTGGAGGGCAGGAGGACGGGCTTGCGGAAGGAGATGTCGAAGTCGTAGGCATCCGGCACCCGGTTCTCGACCGTGGCGAGCATGCGCGCAGCGCTCCACATGCCGTGGGCGATGGTCCGCGGGAAGCCCAGCGCCTTAGCCGAGAGTCTGCTCATGTGGATCGGGTTGACGTCCCCACTGACCCGGGCATACCGCCGCCCAAGGTCCGACGGAAGGCGCCAGCGGGCACCGGGTCCGTCGATCGGATCGGTGGTCTCGATGGTCTCGATACGGCTCGCCCTGGGGGGCTCGCCTACTCGACCGGCGTTGTCGTTGTCGGACTCGCCTACTCGACCGGCGTTGTCGTTGTCGGACTCGCCTACTCGACCGGCGTTGTCGTTGTCGGACTCGCCTACTCGACCGGCGTTGTCGGACTCGCCTACTCGACCGGCGTTGTCGGCGGGGTCGGCGGGGTCGGCGTTGTCGACCTTCTGGCCGCGGTGCAGGTAGGTGCTCCGTCCGCTCCAGACGAGTTCCTCACCGACGTACGCTGCGCCAACGAAGTCGACGGTCGCGCCCCGCTTGTGGGTGCGTGCCGGTTCAGCCTGCACGCTGAGTCGCATGTCCTCACCCACTCGAACGGGCCGGTACTGAGTGATCCGGTTCGCGAGGTGGACCGAACCCGCCAACGGATACGGGTAGGCCCGATCGGCAAAGAGCGCCACCTGCAGCGGGAAGGTGAGGACGTGAATATAGGTGGCGGGCAGTGAGTCCCGGAGCGTGAAACCACACACCTGGTCGTACGCCGCGAGCGCGTCCGGGTCGACACTGACGCCGCGACGCACCACCTCGAGTTCGGGGACCGCTCCCCCGCGCCCGGCGGCGGTCGCGACCGCCCTGACCATCATCGGGGCAAGGCGCGGCGCGCCCTTGAGTTCTTTGGTCCGCGCCATCTCAGGCCCCAAGCTGGCTCTGGCCGCAGACGCGCAGCACCTGGCCGGTCACGCCAGCGCTACCCGGCTCAGCCAGGAAGGCAATCGCTTCACCCACATCGATGGGGAGGCCACCCTGGATGAGGGAGTTCAGGCGGCGCCCGACCTCACGGGTCGCGAGCGGAATCTTGGAGGTCATTGCCGTCTCGATGAAGCCAGGTGCCACCGCGTTGACGGTGATTCCGCGTGCGCGCAGGTGCACACCTTCGTGCCGAACAGCTCCGATTACACCCGCCTTGGAGGCGGCGTAGTTGGCCTGTCCGCGATTTCCACCGATACCGCTGATCGACGCGACACCGACAATGCGGCCACCGTCGCGAAGCCCGCCCGCGAGGGAGTCATCGAGCAACGTCTGGTTGATCGCCAACTCGGCACGCAGGTTGACGTCCAGCACGCTGGACCAGCGCTCGGCGTCGGTGTTGACGAAGAGCTTGTCCCGAGTGATGCCCGCGTTGTGCACGATGACGTCGAGTTTGTCTGCCCGACGGGCCACTACCTCTGCGATGCGCGTTCCGGCCTCGGCTGAGGTGATGTCGAGTTGCAGTGCAGTCCCGCCGATCTCGTTGGCGACCTCTGACAACGGCTGCCCCGCGGCCGGAATATCCACGACGACGACGTGCGCGCCGCCACGTGCAAAGACCCGCGCAATGTCAGCGCCGATGCCGCGCGCCGCGCCTGTGACGACAGCTACCTGCCCCGCAAACGGCTGCTCCGGGTCGGTGTCCGCGGCCAAGGTGGCGCCGTTGATCGTCAGTGGCTGACCGCTGACGTATGCCGAGCGCGAGGAAGCGAAGAAGCGCAGCGGCCCAGCCAGGACGGATGGGTCACGCTGAGCGTCCTCATCGAGGCGCAGCAGGTTGGCCGTACCGCCCGCGCGGAGTTCCTTGCCAATGCTGCGGGTGAGGCCCTCAAGGCTCTGCTGCACCGCAGCGCCTTCGACACTTTCCGCGCCGGCAGGGTCGGCACCCAGCACGACGACACGACCGGACTTGCCGAGCGCCTTCACCGCCGGGGCGAGGATTCCGCGGACGACTTCGAGGTCGTCGATGGTGCGTGCGGTCGTGGCATCAACGATGACAGCGCCGAGCTTGGCGGAGTAAGTGGCATCGGCCTCTGCGGTGACGACTTCTGCGGAGGCGGCGGCCAAGGTCGCGCGGATCGATTCGGTGACCGGGCCGGGGCGCACCGCGCCCACTGCAACCGGTCCCGCGACCAGGTCCTGGCCGCGTTCGAAGCGGCGCAGGCGTGCCGGGCGCGGCAGGCCGAGCTGGCCCGCCACCGACTTGCCAAATCCTTGGTTCACAAAGTTCGCGTAGGTGTCAGTCACTTGGTTGCCTCCAGAATTGCCACGACGCCCTGCCCACCGGCAGCGCATACAGAAATGAGACCGCGGCCAGAACCCTTCTCGTGCAAGGCTTTTGCCAGGGAGGCGACGATGCGCCCACCCGTGGCCGCGAACGGGTGACCGGCCGCGAGGGAGGACCCGTTGACGTTCAGTCGGTCGCGGTCGATCGAACCGAGTGCTCCGTCCAGGCCCAATCGGTCGCGGCAGAACTCCTCGCTCTCGAAGGCTGCGAGCGTGCACAGGACCGTCGAGGCGAACGCCTCGTGGATCTCGTAGAAGTCGAAGTCCTGCAGGGTGAGGTTGTTGCGCTCCAGGAGCCGGGCGATGGCGTACGCCGGAGCCATGAGCAACCCCTCGGCGCCACTGACGTAGTCCACCGCGGCGGTTTCCGCGTCGACGAATCGTGCGAGTGGTTGCAGGCCCTTGGAGTCGGCCCATTCCCGGCTCCCCAGGAGAACCGCAGACGCACCATCGGTCAAGGGCGTGGAGTTGCCCGCGGTCATCGTCGCGCCCTCGCCCTTGCCGAAGACCGGCTTGAGCTTGGCGAGCTTCTCGACCGAAGAGTCGGGGCGCAGGTTCTGGTCGCGCGACAGCCCGAGATATGAGGTGACCAGGTCGTCCTGGAACCCGCGGTCGTAGGACGCCGCCAGGCCCTGGTGGCTGCGTACGGTCAGCTCGTCCTGAGCCTCGCGGGTGATGCCCCACTCCTTGGCGGTGATCGCCATGTGGTCACCCATCGACAGGCCCGTGCGCGGCTCGGAATTGGCCGGCTGCTCGGGGACCAGTTGGCTGGGGCGCACGGTCGCGAGCGCCGCAAGTCGCTGCTGCGGCGTCTTGGCGTAGTTGGCCTTCATCAAGGCCCGACGCAGGTCGTCATTGAGCGCCAGCGGCGCATCACTGGTGGTGTCGGCGCCGCCGGCGATGGCGGAGTCGATCTGACCCAGCGCGATCTTGTTGGAGGTGAGGATCGCCGCTTCCAGGCCGGTTCCACATGCCTGCTGGATGTCGTACGCCGGGGTCGTCGCGGCCAAGTGTGACCCGAGAACAGCTTCACGTGTGAGGTTGAAGTCGCGGCTGTGCTTGATCACGGCGCCCGCCGCGACCTCGCCAATTCGCTCGCCCTGCAACGCATATCGCGCGACCAGGCCATCCAGCGCGGCCGTCAACAGGTCCTGGTTGGAGGCTGCGAGGTATTTGCCGCCAGACCGGGCGAATGGGGTGCGGTTGCCGCCGAGGACGACAACGTCGCGGGGACTCGTACTGCTCATGCGATCAGCTCTCCTGCACGCTGGTGGGGCCCGGGCGGCAGTCAGCGCCGTCAGGGAAAGTTACCGATACCGAGAGTAGCAGATACATCGAGTAGCAGGTACTCTGGGCGGATGAACTCAGCTGGACCCGCACCACAAGCTCGCCCCGACGGTCGCACGTCCCGGTGGACCGAGCATCGAATTGAGCGGCGGCGCGAACTCACCGACGCCGCGCTTCGAGCGATCCGCGAGCATGGCGCCGCCGTCGGTATGGATGAGATTTCCGCGGTTGCCGGCACGAGCAAGACGGTCATCTATCGCCACCTCGGCGATCGTCTCGGCCTTTTTCAGGCCGTCTGCGAAACCGTCGACGCACGCATCCTCAAAGACTTCGACCGGGCCCTCACCTCGGAAGCGGGTCCGGGGCAGCAAGTCCCCCAAGGGTCGGATCTACGACCCATCGTCCTCGCAGTTCTCGACAGTTACTTCAGCCTGGTCGAGAAAGACCCCGAGGTCTATCGCTTCGTCACCCGTAGACCGCTCATTGATGTACCGGTCGATGAAGATCCCGTCGCAGGGATGTCCAACACCATTGCTGATGCACTGGCCGAACTTCTCCGGACCACCTTGATCGCGCACGGACGCGATCCGGGCGCCGCAACCCCGTGGGCTCATGGGCTGGTCGGCTTCGTCCGAGAATCCGCCGACCGGTGGCTCGCCACACCAGACCGAGCCCCGCGCTCGACCGTGGTGGACCAGCTCGCCGATCTCGCGGCGTACGGACTGACCGGGATTCTTAACCGACCCAGCGATAACCGCGAAAGGGCCTGATATGACTAACAATTCGAGCATCGCAGCCGAGATCACGACCGTCTTGGACGGCGCCTGGCACGATCTACGCGAGACGTTGCGTGACGAGGTCGACCCGCAGATTCAGCTCGGTGAGCCCGGCTGCACAGTCGATCAGCAGCGGGAGCGGGTGACCAACCAGCTCCGCGCTCTGGCAGCGCGCGGCCACGGCCGCATCGGCTTCCCGCACGAATACGGAGGCACCCACGACTATGGCGCCTCATGTGCAGCATTCGAGATCCAGGCCTTTGGGGACCTGTCCCTGCTGGTGAAGTCCGGCGTGCAGTTCGGGCTCTTCGGTGGGGCCGTCGCCCGCCTGGGCACCGCTCAGCACCACGAGACCTATCTACGTCCGATCATGGACGGCGAATTGCTGGGCTCCTTTGCCATGACTGAGGTCGGTCACGGCTCCAACGTTCAGCGCCTGGAGACCACTGCCGCCTACGACGCAGAGACCGATGAGTTGGTGATCCACACCCCGACGCCATCCGCGGTCAAGACCTACATCGGCAACGCCGCACGCGATGCGGAGTTGGCCGTCGTCTTTGCCCAACTCATGACGGCTGAGGGTGGCCACGGCGTGCACGCGGTACTCGTGCCCGTGCGCGATCAGACGGGCGCGACGATGCCGGGGGTGACCATTGGCGACAACGGTGTCAAAGCCGGCTTGCCTGGCGTCGACAACGGGACGTTCGCGTTTGACCAGGTGCGCGTACCGCGGACCAACCTGCTCGACGCCTACGGCGGCATCGACGGCTCCGGCAACTACGTCTCCACGATCGAAAACGAGAACCGCCGCTTCTTCACCATGCTCGGAACACTCGTCCGTGGGCGAGTATGTGTTGGTGGCGGATCCGGCTCCGCTGCCAAGAAGGCGCTCGCCATTGCTCTGCGTTACGGCGCGTCGCGGCGTCAGTTCGAAGCACCCGGCGACCAACAAGAGACGGTGGTCTTGGACTATCTGGCGCACCAGCGCAAGCTGCTCCCCCGGCTCGCGAAGTCCTACGCACTCTCCCTCGCTCAGAACCTTGTCATCGAGCGATTGGAAGAACTCCAGGGTGCGGAGGCTGGCGACAAGAATCAGGAGGGCCAGCGCGAGCTGGAAACTCGGGTCGCCGGCCTGAAAGCCGTGCAGACCTGGCACGCGCTCGACACCATCCAAACGTGCCGCGAGGCATGCGGTGGCGCGGGCTACATGGCGGAGAACCAACTTGCCCAGATGCGAGCCGATGTCGACGTCTTCACCACCTTCGAGGGTGACAACACCGTGCTCCTGCAACTGTGCGCCAAGGGTTTGCTGACTGACTACAAAGAGATGTGGGGCGACCTCGACCCCCGCGGAACCGCACGAGCCATTAGTCGTCAGCTCGCCGAAGGCATGGTCGAGCGGACTACTGGACGAGCACGCTTGCAAAAGCTGCTCGACGTGGCAAAGGGCCGCGACGATGACAGCGCTCTCGATGACCGGGGTTGGCAGCTGTCTATGTTTGAGCAGCGCGCAGACCACAGTTTGGAGGGCCTGGCCCGACGCCTCCGACGCATTGGCGACGGCGACGCCTTCGAGGTCTTTAACAAGGCACAAGACCACCTGCTGTTCGCCGCCCGTACCCACATCGACCGGGTCGTCTTTGAGGCGTTCGCCGAGGCCGTCGACGGGATGGACCAGGGTCCGGCCCGCGCCCTCCTGGACCAGGTATGCAGCTTGTATGCCTTGAGCTCCATCGAAGCTGACCGCGCCTGGTTCTTGGAGCACGGCCGAATCAACACCACCCGGTCGCGCGCCATCACCACCCAGGTGAATGACTTGTGCCAGGCCCTGCGCCCACACGTTGATGTCCTCGTGGATGGCATGGGAGTGCCCGAGGCGTTGATCACCGCGCCGATCGCTGCGCGGAGGGTTTGACCGTTACCGGCAGAGACGGAACCGATCGAGCTTATCCATAGTCGGAAACGCACTGCACGCGGTGCTGGGGCCTCAAGGGGGCCACTGAGGAGCATCCGCGCCCGACGAAGGAGACATCGTGAAGAAGACACTGGTTGGCCTTGCCACTGCTGGACTGATCGGTGCAGCACCGCTGATCGCAGCACCATCCGCCGAGGCGGGTGGCTGCACGTGGTACGTCTACGAGACGACCAAAAACACGACGTACTGGGAGTACTCCAGCGGAAATATCGTGAACGGCGGTTTCTGGAAGCGCCCGGCAAAGGGCTTCCGCCTGAAGACCAACGAGCCGTTCAATGGCAAGGCGCGCACCGCGATTAAGTACCACGTCTGGGATGGAAAATGGCAGAAGCTCAGCGCCACCCACCGGTTCCCCTACATCAACCGAGGCGCCGTCAAGTTCGACTACTGCTACTGATTCGCACGTCGGTGGTGCCGCACCGTCACATCTGATGGTGCGGCACCCACCATATGCCGTTTACCCACCGGATGTCGGTGGTCAATGCAACGCTAGGCACAGAGCGCATCAATGGGGAGTGCTCACCATGCGAGGAGACGCACATGCCACACGGAGACATCACCCACATCGACATTCCGGTGGCAGACCACGCCGCCGCGACCAGTTTCTACGGCGACCTGTTTGGCTGGCAGATCGCCGAAATCCCTGGCTTTGAGGGCTACCCGATGTGGCAGGCGCCCAACAAGATCAGCGGCGGCGGGCTTGCGCCGCGCGGAGAAGGGTTCACCCAGCCACGGTCCTACGTCGAGGTCGACTCCATCGATGACGTGCTCGCTCAAGCGACCGAGCGTGGCGCACGCGTCACGATGGAGAAGTCACCCATCAGCGAGACGTCATGGTTCGCCGTGTTCGAGGACCCAGACGGCAACGCCATCGGGCTGTACGAAGGTGTCACCGAAACGTCGGGCAACGGCTGAGCGCTCGGGCAACGGATGCTTCATTCGAAGTGTCGGCGCGGGACATCGACCAGCATCGTCTCGATCGCGGCGTCAGTGACACCGCGATCACGCAGCGCGGGGAGCACGTCCTGGCTGATGTGGCGGTAGTTCCACTTCGGCACAGCCTGCTTCTTCGCCTCAGGCGCGAACCAGTCGATGAAGCAGGCTGCGTCGTGGGCCAGTGCCATTCGATCGGCGTACCCCTTCGCGGCGAGAGCCACGATGGTGTTGATCCGATCCTCGAAGGGCAACAGCACGTCGAGTCCGAATCGATCCATCCCCAGAATTGACCCAGCGTCAGCGACCCGCATGAGGTAGTCCAGGTCGGTGGTGTCTCCCGAGTGCCCGATCACGACTTTGGTGAGGTCCACGCCTTCGTCGGCCAGGACCCGCTGCGCCACCAGCCCGGACTGGGTATGCGGGTTGGTGTGCACCGTGATCGGCGCGCCGGTCTGGGCGCTGGCCTGCCCCACGGCACGCATGACCCGCTCCACTCCAGGGGTCAAACCCTGCTCCTCGATCGCGCATTTGAGGAAAGCCGCCTTTACTCCGGTATCCGCGATGCCTTCGGTGAGGTCACCGACAAACAGGGTGACCAGTGGCTCGGGCACATCGAACAGCAGCCCTGGGCCGGTGTGGTGAAACTGAAACGGGATGTCGTTATAGGTGTAGAGCCCCGTCGCGACGATGATGTTGAGGTCGATCTGCTCGGCGATGCGCTGAATCCGCGGGATATAGCGCCCAAGGCCAAGCACGGTCGGGTCCATGATCGTGTCGATACCCAAGCTCTTCAGTTCGCGCAGGTCTCGAACGGCTTCGGCGATCTTTTCCTCATCATCCCAGTCACGCTGATAGTTCTCGCGATACTCCTCGCCCAAGACGAAGACATGCTCGTGAACAAGGACCTTCCCCAGGTCCTCTGACTCAACGTGGCCGGTCACGGTGCTGACGGTGCTCATGCGTTCTCCTTGGTGAGTTGGTTCAGAGAATGTCGTCGATCCAGGTTGTCCCCACCTGCACTGGCTCCGCTGCGCCACCCGTGAGGGCAGCGATCTGAGCAACCAACGCCGCGCGATCGGCAGCCACCATCTGAAGGGTTGCCAAGGAGGCATAGTCGACGCCGAGCACCTGAACGCCATGTGCCCGCAGTTCCGCCTCCACCCTCCCCGCATCGGCGTGCGCGAGGCTCAGCTCAAAGCGTCCGAGCTCACGACGACGCACGAATTGGGCATCGGCGAGGGCCTCTTGCACCGCGCCTGCGTAGGCCCGCGCCAGCCCACCCGTTCCGAGTTTGATGCCCCCAAACCACCGGACCACGACGGCAGCTACGTCACTGAGCTGGTGCCCGCGCAGCACCTCCAGCATCGGCGCCCCAGCCGTACCGCCTGGTTCGCCGTCGTCGTTGGATCGCTCGACGCTGGGCACAGGACCCACGACGAAGGCGGTGCAGTGATGGCGTGCGTCACGGTGCCGTCGCCGCATCTCATCCACCAACGCGCGCGCCTGCTCTTCGTCCTCGACCCGGCGCACGATGGCGAGAAACCGCGAGCGACGCACCTCCGTCTCGGCGGCGAGGTCGGCCCCTGCGGTCAGCGTGAGATACAAACCCAGCACCTCCTTTGCCGCACCACTTGACTCTCACATCGTGTCAGCGCTCAGGCTTGTCCCATGGCCGATACCCCGAAACTCATGACCATAGGCCGGTTCTCCTCGCTCACCCGGATCAGCGTTCGCATGTTGCGCCACTACGACGCACACGGCGTCTTATTCCCGGCACGAGTCGATGACGTCACCGGTTACCGGTCGTATGCGCCCGCTCAACTCGCAAACGCCGTCCTGGTGAGGCAGTTGCGCGACGTGGGTTTCGGCGTACCCGCCATCGGTGCCCTTCTGGCCGCCCGGAGCACCTCCACCTATGGCGATGCGCTCACCCAGCAGCGCGACGTCATCGTGGACGAGGTCCGCGCAGCGCAGCACCGACTCGACCTCATCGACCGGATGCGCGAGGCGCATCAGAAGGAGCAAACCATGTCTACCCACTCAGTCACCATCGAAGAGCGAGCGTTCGCGGCCCGCCGGGTCGCGTCCATGCGCGGCACCATCCCGACCTACAAGGACGAGAGCCAGCTCTGGGATCGCTTCATGCCAGAGCTGGGACGCCAGCAGATTGCCATTCTCGGCCCGTGCGGCGCTCTCGACCATGACGAGGACTACCAAGAGCAGAACGTCGACAAGGAAGTGTTTGCGCCGGTGCCTGCTGGCGCGACCGCGATCGAGCCTGTGCAAGTCCGCGACCTACCAGAACAGCGCGCAGTCTGCGCCACCCTCACCGGGCCCTATGACCTCATCGGCGATGCCTGCGACCAACTCGTGGCCTGGGCCGCCGAGCGCGGGCTGTCCGGCACCGGTGGGATGCGCTACATCTATATCAACGACGTACGCACCACTCCCCCAGAGCAACTCGTCACCGAGATCTACCTGCCCGTCGACTAGCAAACGCCGGTCGAGCCACACCTAACGCCGGTCGAGCAGGCGAGCAAACGCCGGTCGAGCAGGCGAGCGCCCAGCGCGAGCCGTGTCGAGACCCCTGAGGCGCGAACTCGGTCTCGACACGGCCTCGGCTAGCGCCTCGGCCTGCTCGACCGGCGTTAGGGAGTGGGGCTCGGCCAGCGCCTCGGCCTGCTCGACCGGCGTTAGGGAGTGGGGCTCGGCCAGCGCCTCGGCCTGCTCGACCGGCGTTAGGGGGTGCTGCTCGACCGGCGTTAGGGGGTGCTGCTCGACCAGCGTTAGGGGGTGCTGCTCGACCAGCGTTAGGGCGAGGGTCTCGACCGGCGTTCAAGGCAAGACAGAAGGCCCCGACCGACTGGTCGGGGCCTTCGTCGCACTGGGTGCCAGGTGAAGGATTCGAACCTTCGAAGCTTTCGCGACGGATTTACAGTCCGCTCCCATTGGCCGCTCGGGCAACCTGGCCTGACGTGCGCCGCCGAGGATAGCAACCCAGACGGCACCGACTCCAATCGAGGATGCCCCACTAGCCTCAGACATATTCGCCGACCGCCCATAGGAGGACCACATGGCCGATAGTTCATTCGACATCGTGAGCAAGACCGACAAGCAGGAGGTCAGCAACGCGCTCAACCAGACCGCTAAGGAGATCTCGACGCGGTACGACTTCCGCGGCGTCGATGCGTCCATCGAATGGTCTGGCGACACGATCCTGATGAAGGCCAACAGTGAGGAGCGTGTCCGCGCGCTGCTGGACGTCTTTCAGACCAAACTCGTGAAGCGCCAGGTCTCGCTGAAGTCCTTCGAATACAGCGATGACGGCGATCCCAAGCTCTCCGGCAAGGAATACCGCCTGTCAGCCTCGCTTCGCGATGGCATCAGCCAGGAGAACGCCAAAAAGATCTCCAAAATCATTCGAGACGAAGGACCCAAGTCGGTCAAGGCGCGCATCGAAGGCGACGAACTGCGGGTGTCCTCCAAGTCGCGAGACGACCTGCAGGAGGTCCAGCGCCTACTGAAGGCGTCCGATCTGGATGTCGCGCTGCAGTACACCAACTACCGCTGACGCGACGGTCGCTCACCGCGCTGGGCTCCGACCATGCGTAAGGCCAGGTCGGCATGGTGGTCGGCGACTTCGGCCGGTGTCCAACGCCCCTCGTCCCGGTACCACCGGCCCACATCGATCGACATGCCCATGACTGAAACAGCCGTCATGGTGGGCTCCGCGCAGTCCAGTTGACCTGAGTTCATGCCGCGTTCGATGGCGGACTGCAGGGTGTCTTGGATCTGGCGGCGCAGATCGTCGATCTCGACTCGGTGTTCGGTCGTCAGCGCGTCCAACTCGTAGTTCACGATGCGGGCGGTGGCGTGCTGCTCGGCCTCACGCAAGACGAATGCCCGCACAATCGCATAGACCTGCTCCACCGGATCAGCGCTGGACGCCTCCGCAGCAGTCACATCGGCGAGGGTGGCGGTGTGACCAGCGAGCGACAGCGCATACAGGAGCGCCTCCTTGCTCGGATGGTGCACGTAGACGGCTGCCGGACTCATCCCTGCAGCCGCTGCGATGTGACGGGTCGTCGTGCCGTGAAAACCGTTGTTTCCGAACGCCACTCGCGCAGCCTCGACCAATCGATCACGGGCCTCAATGTCCGGGGTACGCGCGCTGGCGCGACCCGCTTCCGACTGGCTCACCGTGATCACCTGCCTTCCTTGCTGCAGCCTGCTACGCACGCCATAGATTGACGGATCTTGACTTCTCCATTGACGAGCATGTCCTATGTGGGCCACGCTAAGCAAGCGCTTAGTCGGCGCAGCGCGCGACCTGATGAAAAACTTGGAGAGGTTCTCGACCTATGACCACTGACCTGACACAACGGCTGGCTGGCAAGGTCGCCATCGTGACCGGAGCCAGCCGCGGCATCGGGTATGCCGCGGCTGAGCGACTCATATCCGAAGGCGCCCGGGTCGTCATCACTGCGCGCAAGCCTGAGGCCCTCGCGGAAGCGACCGCCGCACTCGGCGGACCCGACGTCGCCCTCTCGGTCGCCGGACGAGCCGACGATCCCGAGCACCAAGACGAGGTCGTGCGTACGGCACTCGAGACGTTCGGGTCGATCGACATCATGGTCAACAACACCGGCATCAATCCGGCATATGGTCCGCTACTGGAAATCGACCCTGAGGTATCGCGAAAGATCTTTGCGGTCAACGTGATTGCCGCACTGGAGTGGGTCAAGAAGGTCCATGCTGGCTGGATGAAGGAGCACGGCGGGTCGATCATCAATATCGCGTCTATCGCCGGAGTTCGCCCAGCGCCCAGCATCGCGATGTACGGCACCTCCAAGGCGGCACTCATCCACCTCACGGAGGAGCTCGCGATGGAACTCGGTCCCACCATTCGCACCAATGCGATCGCACCAGCCGTGGTGAAAACCAAGTTTGCCGAGGCGCTCTACGAAGGTCGTGAGGAGAAGGTCGCGCAGCCCTACCCGTTGAAGCGCTTGGGCCAACCCGAGGACATCGCGAGCGCGGTCGCCTATCTCGCCAGTGATGATTCGGCATGGATGACTGGCCAGACGCTGGTCATCGACGGCGGCGTCACCCTCAATGGCGGAGCCTGAGCGGATGTCGACCTGGACTGACAAAGGCGTGGTCGTCACCGGAGCCGCCCGCGGCATCGGACGCGCCATCGCCGAGCGATTGCACGCCGAGGGCGCACGCCTTGTCGTCGCCGACATCTTGAGCGACCCCTTGGCCGAAACCGCTTCTGCCCTAGACGCATTCGCGGTATCTGGGGACTGTTCCTCCGACCTAGGCGCCCGCCGACTTGTCGACCGGGCACAGGATCACCTGGGACAGATCGACTGCTTCATCGGCAACGCTGGCATCGCTCGCGGGGAGGGCCTGGATGGCTCGTCCGATGACGACTGGGCCGACTCGTGGGAGGTCAACGTCATGGCGCACGTCCGCGCCACACGACTACTCCTTCCTGGTTGGCTAGAGCGAGGCGAGGGGCGCTATGTCCTCACCGCGTCGGCCGCCGGATTGCTCACCATCCTGGGCCAACCGACGTATGCCGTGACCAAGCACGGTGCCGAGGCCTACGCCGAATGGCTCGCGGCGACCTACGGTCACCGTGGCGTCAAAGTTCACGCGATCTGCCCCCAGGGTGTGTTGACCGACATGTACCCGGGCACAGGAGATGGCGGCCTTGCTGATGTCATCGGCCACGACGGCGCACTCCCACCAGCGGCCGTCGCGGACGCCCTCATCGCGGCCGTCGAGGCCGATGAGTTTCTTGTCTTGCCCCACCCCGAGGTACGCAACTATTTCGCTTACCGCGGCACCAAAACCGATTCGTGGTTGCGCAGCATGCAAAAACTGCAGCAGCGCCTCGATGAGTCAGCACCAGATCAATCAACCAACCAGTAGGAGAACCCCAGCATGTCCGACAGCATTCGTACTGCGATCGTCACCGGCGCCGCGCGTGGCATCGGCGCAACGATCGCCAAGCGCTTCGCCGCCGACGGCATGCAGGTTGCCGTGCTCGACCTCGACGAAGGCGCCTGCCAGACGGTCGTCGACGAGATCGCCGCGGCAGGCGGCAAGGCCCTCGCAGTGGGCTGTGATGTTTCCGACGAGGCAGCAGTGGCCGCTGCCGTAGAACGCATCGCGAGCGAGCTCGGCGCACCGACGACCCTGGTCAACAACGCCGGGATCATTCGCGACAACCTGCTCTTCAAGATGGGTGTCGAGGACTGGGACGCCGTCATGAATGTTCACCTTCGTGGCGCCTTCCTCATGAGCAAGGCCACTCAGAAGTACATGACCGAAGCGAAGTTCGGGCGCATCGTTAACCTGTCGAGCACCTCCGCGCTCGGCAACCGGGGCCAAGCCAACTACTCGGCCGCCAAGGCGGGCATGCAGGGCTTCACCAAGACCCTCGCGTTTGAGCTAGGCAAGTTTGGCGTCACCGCCAATGCGATCGCTCCTGGGTTCATTGAGACCGACATGACGGCCGCGACGGCCGAGCGCGTCGGCATGGACTTCGACGCCTTTAAGCAGGCCGCAGCCCAGCAGATTCCCGTGCAGCGCGTCGGCCAGCCCGAAGACATCGCCGCGACGGCGTCCTTCTTCGCCCGCGAGGAAGCCGGATTCGTCTCTGGCCAGGTTGTCTACGTCGCGGGCGGGCCCCGCGATTAATTCCCATCAGCCGCGCTCAACGAGAGGCACATCATGAAGACATTCAACGGAGTCGACGAGCTCAAGGCCGCTGTCGGCGAGCACTTGGGCTACAGCGATTGGCACGAGGTCACCCAGGAGGCCGTCAACCAGTTCGCCGAAGCCACCGGCGACCACCAGTGGATCCATGTCGATGTGGAGAAGGCGAAGTCTGGTCCGTTCGGCGGCACGATCGCGCACGGTTATATGACGGTGTCGTTGATCCCGAAACTGGTCTGGGAGATCTACGAGGTCACCGGCGTCAAACTCGGAATCAACTACGGCTCCAACAAGGTTCGCTTCCCCACTCCCGTTCCGGTCGGGTCCAAGGTGCGCGCTGGAGTGGAACTGGTGTCGGTGGAACCGTCCTCGCTTGGCTTCACCGTCACCGCGAAGGTCACGATTGAGCTCGAGGGCGCTGACAAACCCGCGTGCATCGCGGAGACCTTGTCAGTCATCGTGCCCTGACCGAGTAATCTTGACTCGTTCAAGTTAGCGGGGCAGACTCGTGAGCATGTCGACGAGGGCGGGTGATGAGCAGCAGCTGCGCGATGCAGCACTGCGCGTCACCCGCCCTCGTCTTTCTGTGCTCGATGCCGTGCGCGCGCACCCCCACGCGGAGACCGCCCTGTTGATCGACGCCGTACGACGTGATCTTCCGGACGTCTCCCATCAAACGGTCTATGACTGTCTGGACGCCCTCACCGGCGCCGGACTTCTCCGTCGAATCCAACCCACGGGCTTGGTCGCGCGGTATGAGTCACGGGTCGGTGATAACCATCACCACGTCGTGTGCCGCGCCTGCGGAGCGATCGCCGACGTGGACTGCGCGAAGGGTCACGCGCCGTGCCTCGCGGCATCAAATGATCACGGCTTCACTATCGACCAAGCAGAAGTGATTTATTGGGGCAAGTGCCCCGATTGCGCATCTCGCCGCACGCCCTAAACAGCACGATCCCAACCCGGAGGGAACCATGACAGAGACTGCTGGCCCCGCGATGAGCGGCTGCCCCGTTGCCCACGAAGAACTCCCCCACCCCACGCAGGGTGACCCCAACCGCCATTGGTGGCCCAACCGCCTCAACCTCAAAATGCTCGCCCCTAACCCGGCTGTCGGCGACCCGATGGACGCGGACTTCGACTACGCAGCAGAGTTCTCCTCCCTCGACCTGCCGGCCGTGAAGCGCGATATCGAGGCCGTCCTGACCAACTCGCAGGACTGGTGGCCAGCCGACTTCGGCCACTACGGCCCGCTCATGATCCGGATGGCCTGGCACTCTGCCGGTACCTACCGCGTCACTGACGGCCGCGGCGGCGGCAGCACCGGGCAGCAGCGGTTTGCCCCACTCAATTCCTGGCCCGACAACGGCAACCTGGACAAGGCACGCCGCCTCCTGTGGCCGGTCAAGAAGAAGTACGGCAAGAAGATCTCTTGGGCGGACCTGTTCGTCCTGACCGGCAACGTTGCCTTGGAGTCGATGGGCTTCAAGACCTTCGGTTTCGCCGGCGGACGCGAGGACGTCTGGGAACCTGAGGAGGTCTACTGGGGCGCCGAGACCGAATGGCTCGGCAGCGACAAGCGCATCCTCAACGAGAAGCGCGACCTGGAGAAGCCACTCGGCGCCCACCACATGGGTCTGATCTATGTGAACCCAGAAGGCCCCGAAGGCCAGCCCAACCCCGAACTGGCTGCTGTCGACATCCGCAACGCGTTCGGCCGCATGGCGATGAACGATGAAGAGACCGCCGCGTTGATCGTGGGTGGTCACACCTTCGGCAAGACCCACGGTGCCCACCCCGACGACAAGCAGGGCCCCGAGCCCGAGGCGTCGCCGCTAGAGGCCCAGGGTCTCGGATGGGCCAACGGGTACGGCACCGGAAAGGGCCCAGACCAGTTGACGAGTGGGCTCGAGGTCACCTGGACTTCAACCCCGGCACGTTGGGGCCACGAGTTCTTGCAGAATCTTTACGGCTTCGAATGGGAGCTCACCCAGAGCCCGGCCGGCGCCCACCAGTGGGTCGCCAAAGACGCCCCCGAGACGATCCCCGACGCGTTCGACCCGGAAAAGAAGCACCGTCCGACGATGCTCACCACCGACCTGGCTCTGCGCGTGGACCCGATCTACGGCGAAATCACCCGGCGTTGGTTGGACAACCCGGAGGAGTTGGCGGACGCCTTCGCTCGCGCCTGGTACAAGCTGACCCACCGCGACATGGGCCCCATCCAGCGTTATCTCGGCCCCGAGGTGCCCTCCGAGGAGCTTCTCTGGCAGGACCCCGTGCCTGACCGTGGCGAGTACAACCTGTCTGAGGCTGACGTGGCGACGCTCAAGGAGCAGATCCTGGCCTCTGATCTCACCGTGTCCCAGTTGGTCACCACGGCATGGGCGGCAGCGTCCACCCACCGGGTGAGCGACATGCGTGGCGGTGCCAATGGTGCGCGCATCGCACTGGAGCCGCAGAACGGCTGGGCGGTCAACAACCCCGACCAACTCAACACGGTGTTGTCAACGCTCAAGGGCATCAAGGACTCCAGCAGCATCACGGTTTCGCTGGCAGACCTCATCGTTCTCGGTGGTGTTGCCGCGATCGAGAAGGCCGCCAAGGACGCGGGGCATCCGGTCACTGTGCCGTTCACCCCCGGCCGCACCGACGCGAGCCAGGAGCAGACCGATGTCGAGTCCTTTGGCTACATGGAGCCGGTCGCTGACGGTTTCCGCAACTACGTCGGCAAGGGTGCCGAGTTGCCCAGTGAGTTCCTCCTTGTTGACCGCGCGAACTTGCTGGGCCTAAGCGCTCCGCAGATGACTGCGCTCGTGGGTGGGCTGCGCGTACTCGGCGCGAACTACGACGGGTCGACCACCGGTGTGCTCACCAAGAACCCGGGTCAGCTCACGAACGACTTCTTCGTGAACCTGCTCGACCTTGGTCACACGTGGCGTCCGGTCGACGGCGAGAGCGCCGACGCGACGACGTACGAGTGCACGGACGACGCGAGCGGCGAGACGTTGTGGACCGGAAGCCGGGTCGACCTGCTCTTCGGGTCCAACTCCGAGCTGCGAGCGCTCGCCGAGGTCTATGCCTCCGACGACGCCGCTGAGAAGTTCGTCAACGACTTCGTGGCTGCCTGGTCAAGGGTGATGGATCTGGACCGCTACGACGTCTGATCTTCCGACGCCCTAACTGCGTTAGGTGCCCTTGACCGGGAAATTTCCGAGTCAAGGGCACCTAACGCAGTTTTGTGCCCGGGGCTATGCCCCGAGACGGGCGCGGATGTCGCGGCCGATATCAGCCATTCGGGCGAGCACCTCGTCGCGCGGATCGTCACCGTTGGACCAGTTGGCGACCACGGCGTACGCCGCCGTTCGCGCGCCGACAGTGACTAACCCGATGTCAGCACGGGCAGTGCTGATCGTTCCAGTTTTGTTGATCAGCAACACATCTCGGTCTGCCTCTGTGTGTGCCAATGGGTCGAGCCCGAACGCCGACGCCACCATCGACAGGTCCGTGCCGAGGGCCAGCCAGTCAAGGACGCCGCGGTCGAGTGTGCCTTCGTGAACGAGGGTGAGCCACCGTACGAGCGACCGGGCCGAGGCAACGGAAAGCGTCTCGGCGTGGCCAGGCAGGCTGGGGTCGCGGTCTTCGCGGACTCGATCCAGCAGCGCCATGGGCGCCAGGTCATGCGCCGATGCGAGCGCCGCGACGGGGTCCAGGCCGATCTCGCGGATCAGCACATTGGTCGCCAGGTTGTCGCTCACCGCACCGATCAACCGACACGCATCACGCACAGTGATATCCCGCTGATCCAGCGCGCTCCACAACCCCGAGTCGCGGACGAACTCCTCGTCTTGCCAACGGATCTGGCGATCAGCGTCGAGTTGTCCGGTCCCGATCTGGCGTGCCGCTTCGCTCAGCAACAAGCACTTGCCGACCGAGGCCGTACGCAGCACCTCGTCAGGGTTCTCCACCAGCCATGGTGGATCGGGCGTCTCCGCGCTTGACGCGGAGCCCTCCGGTGGGAGTGGCTGGACCAGGATGCTCCACTGCAGGCTCATACTCCACTCTCACACGTGCCGGTCCGGGCTGCTGAATCTTCAGCGGAGGTTTGGGCCGCCGGCCATCCCCTGCAGGCGGGCAACGCGCTCGGCGGTGGGCGGGTGGGTGGACATGAACTTGGAGATGTCTTGGGCCCGGAATGGGTTGGCAATCATCATGTGTGAGGCGTTGACCACCTTGGGTTCAGGGGCCAATGGGGCAGCCTGCACCCCGCGCTCGAGTTTCTGCAGCGCAGAGGCCAGTGCGAGCGGATCGCCAGTGAGTTTGGCGCCATCTTCATCGGCATCAAATTCACGGGTACGGCTGATCGCCGCCTGGATCAGCATGGCTGCGGCCGGCGCCAAGATCGCCATGGCGATCAACACCAACGGGTTGGGCCGGTCCTCGCTGTTGCCACCGAAGAACGGCATCCACATCAGCATCTGCGCGACGGACATGATGATTCCGGCGAGCGCTGCGGCAACCGATGAGGTGAGGATGTCGCGGTTGTAGACGTGCATGAGTTCGTGGCCGAGCACGCCGCGCAACTCGCGCTCGTCGAGCAGCCCCAGGATTCCCTCCGTGCAGCAGACCGCAGCATTCTGCGGATTACGCCCCGTGGCAAAGGCATTCGGCGCCTGGGTCGGAGAAATATAGAGCCGCGGCATCGGCTTGCCGGCGGTGTTGGACAGCTCGCGCACGATTCGGTACATCTCCGGCGCCTGAGCCTCGCTCACCGGGTAGGCCTTCATGGCCTTGATCGCGATCTTGTCGCTGTTCCAGTAGCCGTAGGCCGTCATCGCGACGCCCAGCAGAGCGAAGATCCAGATATAGCCCGGGCCAATGAGGGCACCGATACTAAGAAGGACGGCGAAGATCACGCCAAAGAGGCCAGCGGTCTTGAGACCGTTGAAATGATTGTGCATATCTTGCTTAACGAGCACCCCGGGGAGCCTGTTCCCGTCGGGACCTACTAGTCAGCGCGTCGCGCCTCACCCCAGGAGCGCGAGCAGCGTCTGGGGCGCGAGGCTGACGATGACGAGCGCGAGCAGGCCCACCGCCACTACACCAGCGTGAACCGCGGAGGGTCGATCGGTCACCGCGTCGCTCGGCGAGTTACCGGCCATCGCCAGGACAACCCGAAGGTAGACCGCGACCCCGAGCATCGCGTTGAGCGCCGCGATAATGGCCAGCCACCACAGGTCACCCGCGACGACCGACCGCAGCGCCAAGACCTTCGCGAGCAGACCCACCACGGCGGGCGGAAGCCCCGCCAGCGTGAGGAGCCCGAAACCAATCGCCGCCGCGGCGATAGGGCGCCGGCGGAACAGGCCCTTCAGGCTGGACAACTCTCGTACGTTCTCCCGGCCTTCGGCGTGCGCCACCATCGTGAGACCCGCGAACACCACGAGGGTGCCGATGCTCGTGATGAGTAGGTATCCCGTCGCAGCCTTCACCGCCCCAGAGGCCAACGTCGCCAGCGGCAGAACAATCCAGCCCGCCTGAGCGATGGTCGACCACGCCAGCAGCCTCAGGGTGTTGCCTTCACGCAGGGCCAACAGGTTGCCGACGGTCATACTCAGCGCTGCGAGGACGCCGATCGCAGCGAGCGCGGGCGCCCCCAACACAGTCAGCCCGCGCAACATAGCCAGCAAGGCGCCGAGGGCAGCGAGTTTGGAGGTCACCGCGAGGAATCCGGCGATCGGAATCGAGGCTCCGGAGTATGCCTCAGGCGTCCAGGCGTGGAAGGGAACCAAGGAGAGTTTGAAACCGAGACCGGCGACCAGGAACACGACCCCCACAATGAGGACCCGTCGCGTCTCTGGCTGGCCCGCCGCGGTGATCACCGCGTCTCCGGCCAGCAACGGCGAGCCAGACGAGGCGAACCAGAAGGCGGCGCCCACGGCAAGCAACGCAAACGACACCAACGAGGTCATCAACAAGGACAGCGCGCCGTCCAGGGACGAGCGCCGTGCTCGCAACGCGACGAGCGCAACCGTCGGCAGGGTCGCCAACTCCAGCAGTACGAGCCAGGACCCAAGGTCTCGAGCTGCGGCCACCCCGGCGGCGCCGGCCGTACTCGCGAGCAGCATGGAGACGGTGACGGCCACGTGCTCCTTAGGCGCTGGAATCGGAATCGCGAGCAGCGCGATGACGGCCGCCGAGACCAGCACGCTGACTTGCAAAACCAGGGTCAGCCGGTCCGCCGAATACAGGCAGGTGGTGTCGGCCAGGCATAACGTCCCCCGCTGCGTGCTCTCCGGCCGCAGACCTGGAGCCGTCGCCATCACCGCTGCCAGCAGGGTGGCCACCGCGAGCCACCAATGCACCCGAACCAGGTGGGGGCGGATCGCGTCGATGACCAGGATCAGGACCGCACCGAGTGCAGGGATCAGCGCTGGGGCCAGGACGAGGTAGTCGATGTCGAAGCTCATCGGCTCACCCCAAGCAACTGGATCACGTCAGCTTCACTGATCGGCAGGATGGCCGATGGCGCCAGACCGAGCCCGACAACGGCCACGATGAGCACTGCGGCGACCACCCATTCAGCCCCGTGAAAATCGTCCGCACCCTCGCTCTTGTCGTCGGAGCCCCCACCGGTGAAGTGCACCAATCGCAGCACGCGTAGCGCATAGGCCGAGGCGAGCACACCACCAAGGGCAGCCAGAATCGTCAAGATCCGGAACAGCAACTCCGGACGATAGGCGCCCGGGGTCCACGCGGAGAACACCGCGAGCACTTCACCCCAGAACGCGGCCAGCCCCGGCAGCGCCAAGGAGCCCGCCATGCCGACGACCAGTGCGAACCCCAGCCGTGGCGACGTCTCGCGCAGGGCGGGACGCGGCATCGTCACATCGTCGTTGCCCCAGCGCTCCTTGAGCCCACCGGCGACGACAAACAACAGCGCCGACACCACGCCATGGGCCAGGTTGCCGTAGAGCGCGGCTTGAACACCCGTCACCGTTCCCGTCGAAAGCGCGAGCACCACGAAACCCATATGGGCCACCGAGGACCAAGCGACCAAGCGCTTCAGCGAAGGCTCGGCCAAACAGACGAGCCCACCCCACAGGATGCCGACCACGGCAATCACTCCGACGACAGGTGAGAGCTGCGCCAAGCCATCAGACACTGGACCGGCCACGAGCCGCACGACGCCGTACGTGCCGAGCTTGAGAAGCACCGCAGCGAGAAGAATCGAGCCCGCCGTGGGAGCCGAGGTATGCGCCGACGGGAGCCACGAGTGCAGCGGAAAGACCGGCACTTTGATGCCGAGGCCGACCAACAACAGCGCGGCAATCAGCACCTGCTGGGAGGTGCTGAGGGTTGCCGGACCCTGCGCCGCCAAGGTGGCCAGATCGCTGCTGCCGACGGCATACGTCATCGCCAGGATGCCGACCAACATGAGGGTCGAGCCGAGCACGGTATAGAGGACGAAGCGCGACGCCGCCTCAACCCGGGTGTGCGGATCGCCAAATCCCTTGATGAGCATCCACATCGGGATGAGGACGAGTTCGAAGGCAGCGAAGAACAGGATCGCGTCTTGGGCGAGGAAGGTCGCGATGGCCGCCCCGATCACCAGGAGCAGGCTGCCAAGGAAGGTGCCGTGTCGTTCGCGCCGCCCTGTGACCGCGGTGGCCGGTGGGCGCGCGATTCCGTGCAGCACCGTCAGGACGCCAATGCCAGCTGTCAGCACGAGCAATGGTGCGCTGATGCCGTCGATCCCGAGATGCAGGCGCAACCCAAGCGCTGGCACCCAGTCCTGATCGAGGACCGGCCGCTCGATGACCGCGATGCCGACGCACGCCGCGGAGACAACCGACGCGGACAGCGCGATCGCCGCCGAGGTCCGCTGGCCCACACCGGCGATGTTGTCGGCGATCACCAGCGCGGCACCAACGATCAACGGCGCGAGGACCGCGGCCAGCAGCACGGCTACCACAGGATCACCCCCAGCAGAGCGACCGCCAGGGTGCCCGCGAGGAGGGCGACCAAGCCCGAGGACGGCGTACGCCGGTGCACGGCCGAACCGCGATCCCCCAGCGTGCGCGCGGCAGTGGAGAGTCCGGATACGCCGCGGTCGAGGTGGGCCTCCGCACGATGCACCGTGCGCGCAAGCGCCAGGACGGGCTGGGCGACCAACGCGACATACACCGTGTCGATGCCGAGCGAACGGGAAGCGGCCGAGCGCCACGCCAGCGGTGCTCGCTCGGCAGCGTCGCCATAGGTCGTGCGCAACGACATGATCCGCACGAGCAGTGCTGCCGCGGTCATGAACAGCAGGCCCGCGGCAATCAACAGCAGGTTGGCGTGCCGCCAATCCAGCTCAATGAGCGGACTCGCGACGACCAGCCCACCCAACAGGCTCAGCAAGCCCAAGAGCCTCAGCCCGAGTCGGGCAATGGAAGTCGGCTCCGGGTCGGCCTCCTCTGGGCCAGGCGTCGCCTCCACTTCATCAGTGGGTTGCCCGAGCGCATCAACCTGCGGCGCCTCGCGCAGCATCTCGACAATGCTGACCTCAGCAACGGTGCGGCTGTCGACGAATGTCGTCTCCTCGACTCGGCGCTGAAACACCGTGCGGTGCTGGATGACCAACCAGGCCCGCATGCTGTACGCAGCCGTCAGGACGATGACCACGCCCACGACGAAGAACCCGGCCGTGGCGAGTTCTTGGCCCTCCGCCACACCTTCGGCGGCTGCCTCCAGAATCAGGTCCTTGGAGACAAAGCCCACGGTCGGCGGTACGCCCGCCAGCGCGAGCAAGCCCACCGCCAGGAGGAATCGAGTCTGTGGGTAGCGGCGGATACCGCCCGACATGCGGGCTACCACCGTGCCGCCGACGAGGACCGACAGCCAACCGATCATGAGGAAGAGCAGGGCCTTGAAGGCAGCGTGGCTCACCAGATGAGTGATGGCCAGGTCCGGTCCCGCGCCGTCGGGGATCAGGCTCAAGGCGCCCAACATCAGCCCGACCTGACTGACAGTCGACCAGGCCAGGAGCCGCTTGAGGTCGGTCTGCAAGACCGCGAGCAACGCCGCCAGAATGCTGCTGAACCCGGCGAATACGAGCAGGACGGTCCGCGCCGCGGGAGCTTCCTGCAGCAGTGGGAGGAGGTCGGCTAAGACGATGGTGCCGGCGGCCACCATCGTGGCCGCGTGGATCAACGCCGATGCCGGAGTGGGGCCTTCCATCGCGTCCGGAAGCCAGTCCTGGAACGGAACCTGGGCACTCTTGCCGAGGACACCGCAGATGACCCCAAGGAGCGCTGCCGTCAACGCGGTCCCGCCCGCTAGCGGCGCCGCCGACCAGTGGTCGACGACCGCCTCAAGGGAGGTCGACCGCGCTCCCATGGCGAGCGCCGCGAAGCCCACGACGAGGGGCGCATCAGCAAGTCGGGTCACTAGGAACGCTTTGAAGGCCGCCCGGCGAGCCTTTTCCCGTTCGGACTCGTGCCCGATGAGCAGGTAGGAGCACCACCCCATGAGCTCCCAGCCGACGAGCGTGAGGAGCAGGTCACCCGACAGCACCACGAGCTGCATACCTGCCGTGAACAGGCCTACGGTTGCAGCGAATTGGCGGTATCGCTGATCGTCCCAGAGATACCACCGGGCGAACGCCTGGACGACAAAGGACACCACGGCGACCACGACTGCCACCAAGACGTTCCAGCCCTCGAGGTGCAACTGAAGGGGTACGTCGAGTGCGGGTCCGAGGGCGAGCGCACCCACGGTCTCCGGGTCAATGATCGCGGCATCTTCGGTCACTTGGATCAGCAACCAGAGCGCAGCCAGGAGCCCCAGGAAGTTTGCGATCAACGCCACCGCGGCTGCAGCGCGCGAGGAGTGGCGTACCAGCGGAAGGGTGAGCAGCCCGCCCAGGGCGGGAAGCAGAATGACGGCGTGGCTGGGCTGCAGCGCGCCGTCCAAGGCGAGGTTCATGGACTGTCCTCATCGCCTGGGCGAGTCAGGTCGATGTCGCCTCGCGCTCGATAGACCGCGATCACCAGCGCGAGAGCGACCGCGATCTCCGCAGCCGCGATGGTGATGAGAAAGATGGTGAGCACTTGGCCCGCGACGTACGGATCCGGCTGTGCCGCACCCATCGTCACCAGCAGCAGTCCCGCGCTCGCGAGCAGCAACTCGACGCCGATCAGCATCAGCACGGCGTTGCGGCGGGCGACGATGCCGTAGAGGCCGGTCGCGACCAGGACCGCGACAAGGATCAGCGGCAACTGGAGATGAATCACCGGATGCTCTCCGAGTCTGCATCGCCGACGCCCAGGCGCGACATCGCCAACGCCGCGACCAGCGCGACCAGCAACAGCAGCGACAACAACTCGAACGGCCATACCCACGTGCCGAACAGTTCGCCGCCGAGGGCACTCGTCCCGGCGGACTGCACCGCAACCTTGCCCGCATAGGCGCTCACCAGAACCGCCCCGACCAGTCCGCCAGTGCCCGCGGCGAGCACAAAGCCCGCCCACCGGGTGGCGGCCGAGGTGTTGTGCGCTGTCGTACGCCCGGTCGGTGACCGCGTCACCATCATCGCGAAGATCACCAGCACCACGACGGCACCGACATAGACGATGAGTTGGACGAGTGCCACCAGCTCGGCGCCAAGCACGAGGTAGCACCCAGACAGCGCGCCGAGCGCGACGACCAACCAGAGCGCGGCATGCAGGAGGTAACTGGTCGTCACCGCACGGATCGCCGCCCCCGCAGTCACCAGGCCAGCGAGGAGAAAAAAGACATCATGCGTCGTCACTGCGCGTGATCGCCTTCCCCGCCGCTCGCCTCCAGCGCCTGCGGCGGCGGCACCGTCGGCATCCATTCGCCCAGCCGATCCTTCTCGTGCAGCAGATCGCGGATGTCGGTCGCCGAGTACTCGAACTCCGGGCTCCAGAACAGCGCGTCAAACGGGCATACATCGATGCAGATCCCGCAATACATGCACAGGCTGAAGTCGATGGCGAACCGGTCAAGGTGGTTCTGCTGACGGTCGCGGCCGCCTTCAGGCCCCGCGGGGATCGTCTCTTTGTGCGAATCGATGTAGATGCACCAGTCCGGGCATTCGCGCGCGCACAACATGCAGGAGGTGCAGTTTTCCTCCAGCAGGGCAATGACTCCCCGCGTGCGCGGCGCGAGTTCTGGCTTGGTCTCTGGGTATTGCTGCGTGTGTGCAGGGCGCGCCAAGGTCCGGGCCGTCGTCGCCAAACCTTTGACGAGTCCCGGTACGAAACCCTTGCCTGAGCGCTGCTGTGCCATCACGTCCGTTCGCTGGATTGCCGTCGGGAACGCTACCGGCACAAGGTCGTCCCGCCTGGGAGCCACACGGCATTGCCACGACACAGGTTGACTTGACCGCCAATCTGATCGGGTTCGATGCGATTCTCCCCGCGCCGGCCGCCGCCGATGGTATGAGTTTCCCCAGGCGATACGTTCACGACAGGGAGGCACGGCGTGAGTACGAGGCGAGTTGCAGCGATCGTGACCACCGGGGCACTCACCCTCGCGGCGTGCAGTGGCGGTGGCACCAGTTCCACCGGTTCCGATGGGCCTGAGGAAGACTTCGAATCGGTGCCCGCCAGTGCGGGATTCGAGCCCACCGCAACGGGACCCGCTCCCAAGCCGGACGGCGCAAAGACCGGCGGCACGGTCATCATCAAAACCGAGAGCGTCCCCGACAACATGGACCCCTCGACCCAGTACTACAACGACGCCCAGGCCATTCTGCGGCTGACAACTCGGACCCTGACGCAGTTCAAGATGAAGGGCAAGAAGTCAGTTCTCGTACCCGACATGGCAACCGACCTCGGCAAGCGATCCAAGGATGGGCTCTCGTGGTCGTTCACGCTCAAGGATGACGTGAAGTTCGAGGACGGCTCGACCGTCAAGGCGTCCGACGTGGCGTACTCGGTCAAGCGATCGTTCGCCACCGAGGAGATGCCGGGCGGACCGACCTTCCAGATCGAGTACTTCAACGACGGGGACACCTACAAGGGTCCGTGGAAGTCCGGGGAGAAGTTCGCCGGGATCACCCACGACGACAGCTCCCGGACGGTCACGTTTCACCTGCGCAAGAAGATGGAGTCCTTTCCCTACTTCGCGTCGCTCACGCTTTTTGGCGGCGTTCCCAAGGCGAAGGACACCAAGCTCACATATAAGAACCGTTGGGTCGCGACCGGCCCATACAAGATCGATTCGTATGCCAAGGGCTCCCGGCTCGTCCTCGCCAAGAACGATCAGTGGGACCCCGCGAGCGACCCGTCGCGCAACCAGTTCCCGGATCGCATTGAGATCAATTTCCAGCAGCAAGAGACCGCGACAGCGAAAGCCATCATGGCCAACAACGGGCCCGACCAGCGCACGCTCAGTTGGGCCGGGGTCGACGCCTCGATCGTCAACGACGCGATCGGTCCCAAGAAGAACCAGGTCGCGACCGGCGCAGACCCGTGCACCAGTTGGGGTGGCGCCACCATCGACACCACCAAGGTTCCGCTCGCCGTACGCCGCGCGATCGTGATGGCCTGGCCGACAGAAGGTATCCGGCTTGCCGGCGGGAGCACCCGCTTCAGTTCTGCGCCTGGCGGCTCGATCTCGGTACCGCAGATGCCCGGGTTTACGAGGTACGCCCTCCCCAAAGGCCAAGACGGGCAAGGCGCAGGCAACCCGGAGAAGGCCCGCGAGATGTTGAAGAAGGCCGGAAAGATCGGCTTCGTACTGTCGTACTACTACGGCAACGACACCGACGAAAGTCGCAAGGTGCAGGGCGTCAAGCAGGAAGCCCTCGAGCGGGCCGGATTCACAGTCAAGGCCATCGGCGTCAACTCGAGCGCTTACCGCGGCAAAATCTCTGCCCCCAAGGCGCCGACCAACATGGGCAACGGAGTGTCCGCAGGCTGGTGCTATGACTGGCCATCCGGCGACTCGGTCTACCCGCCGCTTTTCAAGAGCACCCTCCCCAAGAACTCCGGTGTGGGCAACGTGCAGAGCAGGGAACTCGATCAGGAGATGGAGCGGGTGTCCCGCATGCCGTTGGGCAAGCAGGGTCCCGAGTGGAGCAAGATCGACAAGAAGATCGTGTCCGAGATCGTGCCTGTCGTGCCCATGTCGTACTCCCGGGCGTCGGTCATCTTCGGTACCAAGGTCGGTGGCGTGATCGTTGACCCCAACCAGGGCATGCCACACCTGACGGACCTCTATGTGAAGTGATCGGTCCCATCTCGATGCGTGCCGTGGGGGCTAGGCTCACGCGGGTCGGCTCCCCTCGTTGAGCCGCCCAAGCAAGGTAAAGGACGTCATGCGTAGCGCCACTGCTGTCACCATCGCCACCGGAATGCTCGCGCTCGCCGCGTGCAGCACCTCCACTTCGGACTCCGAGGAGGCCGGGCCGAGCGACGATGGCGCCACCGTGCCGGCCAGCGCCGGCTTTCAGCCTGAAGCGAAAGGCCCTGCGCCGCAGCCTGCTGGCGCCAAGCCCGGCGGCAAAATCATCCTCAATACCAAAGGAACGCTGGACACCTCGGATCCTTCGACGCAGTACTCCAACGACGCCCAAGCGATACTGCGTCTGACGACGCGCACCCTCACGCAGTTCAAAATGGACGGTAAGGATTCGGTTCTGGTCCCGGATCTGGCCACGGACCTGGGACGCAAGTCTCCGGACGGCCTGTCCTGGACCTACACGCTGAAGAAGGGCCTGAAATACGAGGACGGTACGCCAATCAAGGCACGCGACATCGCCTATTCAGTGAAGCGTTCCTTCGCCACTGAGGAGATGCCTGGCGGACCGACCTTCCAGATCGAATACCTCAAAGGCGGCGACTCGTACAAAGGTCCGTGGAAATCTGGTGAAAAGTTTGAGGGAATCTCCTACGACGACGCCAAGGGCACCATCACCTTCAACCTCGTCCGCAAGATGGAGTCATTTCCCTACTTCGCCTCTTTGACGATGTTCGGGGGGATCCCGAAGGCTAAGGACACCAAGCTCGACTACCGCAAGCGTTGGGTTTCGACCGGCCCGTACAAGATCAAGACCCACAAGCTCGGCTCGCAACTCGTTCTGGACAGAAACGAGCACTGGAACCCCAAGACTGACCCTTCGCGGAATCAGTTTCCGGACACTTTCGAGTTCAACTTTGGGCGGGATGAGTCTGCTACCGCGAAGGCGATCATGGCCGACAAAGGCCCGGAGCAGTTCGCCCTCAGTTGGGAGGGTGTCAGCCCCACCGTCTTGCGCGATGCGCTCGGACCGAAGAAGAACCAAGTTGTCACTGGACCCAACCCATGCACCAGTTGGGAAGGGACCATGGACACGACTCGCATTCCGCTGGCTGTGCGTCGCGCCGTGGTGATGGCTTGGCCGACCAACGCCATCCGGATCGCGTCGGGAGCCACCCAGTTCAACGTGGCACCCGGCGGCACTCTGGCCGTGCCCCAGTTGCCCGGATTCACCCGCTACTCCCTGCCTGAAGGGCAGAACGGCCAAGGCGCAGGAAATCCAGAAAAAGCGCGGGCAATGCTGAAGAAGGCCGGAAAGTTGGGCTTCGAGTTGTCCTACTACTACGTCAACGACACACCTGAGTCCATCAAGGCGCAGGCTGCCAAGAAGCAGGGCCTGGAGAAGGCAGGGTTCAAGCTCAAGCCCATTGGGGTGTCTTCGGATGATCACCGCGCCAAACGGAACAATCCCGATGCACCGACCAATCTCGGCAACGGTTTCACCAACGGTTGGTGCTACGACTGGCCTTCCGGTGATTCCATCTATCCTCCCCTGTTCAAGAGCTCGCTGCCGCGCAACGGCGGCGTCGGCAACGTGAAGAACAAGAAGTTGGACGTCGAGATGCGTCGCATCTCCGAGATGCCGCTCGCCAAGCAAGGCCCGGAATGGACCAAGATCGACAAGAAGATCGTCTCCGAAATCGTTCCGGTCGTGCCGACTTGGTACTCGCGGGCGTCCGTGATCCACGGCACGAAGGTTGGCGGTCTCGTGATCGATCCCAATCAGGGACGGCCCAACCTGACGGACCTCTACGTGAAGTGACCAGGCGCGCGACCTCAGGCCTCGGGGAAGGGCTGCTCATAGCGGATCGGTCCGACCTCGATGCAGGCCGTGGGGTCGCCGCTCCAGTGCACCGGAAGGTCATAGCCGCGCACCGTGTCCACCACGCGCTCGGCCAATCGTGCCGCGCCGGACCCCATGTCTCCTGACATATCGGAGAAGCCGATCAGGAGGGTGCCGGTCGCGACCAGCCGATCGATGTCCTGGGTGTGCGAATACACATACCCCAGAACGGCATTGCCACGGCGAGTAGCCATGGCCTGAGCCTGCTCATATCCGTCTTCGGCCCCTTCACCGGTGTCCCAGCCCACGCCGAAAGACACGGCGATGCCATCGGCCTCCAGTCTGCTGAACGCGCGCCGTAGGTTGATGGTGTCTCGCGCGGAGTGCGGGACCAGGCGATTGTGCTCGGCAATGACGGCCTCGAGCACCTCCCGTGCTTCGTCCTCGCTCAACTCGGGCTCATCGGGAAATTCCCAGGCGAACTCGCCGCTGTCGATGAGGTCGCTTATGCGCTCTTCAAGGTCACTGCTGTCCTCCGTTCCGATCACCACCCAACTCATGACCAGCCCCGCGAAGGTCGCGCCCTCATATGGTGGGTACGCCGAGGACATCACGGGGTGGGGCCGCCACGCCTCGCGCTCGCCTGGCACCGGCCCTTCGGGCGCGACTAGAGGTGCTTCGCTCGGTTCGTGCTCTGCGTCCGAGTCGCCCTTGCGGCTGCCAGAAAGCCAGTCACGGAGTCCCATGCCCCTCAGTATTGACTCATCGGGTGGTGAGCACGACCCCAATGGCGGTGATGGCCAACTGCAGCAACGCCAGCGGCACCAACCCGAGCCAGGCAAGTCGCTGCAACTGATCTTCACGCATCCGCGGCCAGGCAACGCGCATCCAGATGATGAACACTGCCACGGCGAATCCTTTAAGAAGGGTCCACAGCCACCCGATCGTGTCGTCGAACGGACCCGTCCAGCCGCCGAGGTAGAGCACGACGAACAGCAGTGACATCACGACGATTCCGGCATATTCGGCCAGAAGGAAGAAGGCGAAGCGCAGACCGCCGTACTCGGTATAAGGACCCATCACCAGTTCAGCGTCAGCGATCGGCATATCGAACGGCGGCCGCTGCAACTCGGCAGTGGCAGCGACCATCAGCACGAGCGCGGCAGGCAATTGCCAGATCAGCCACCACGGTGTCCAGGCGTGGGCGATGTCGGTCAGCGACAGCGAGCCGGCTGCCAGAGCAAAGGATGCGGTCGCCAGGATCAGCGGGAGTTCGTAACTCACCAACTGCGCGGCCGAACGCATTGCGCCCACGAGGGCGTACTTATTGCCCGACCCCCACCCGGCCATCAAGGTGCCGAGGGCACCGACGCCCGTGACCGCGAGAACAACCAGCAGGCTGCCTGGCATGTTTGCCCCGGCCACTCCGTCGGAGAGCGGGATGACCGCGAGCGCGACGAGATAGGACACCAATGCCACTGCAGGCGCCAGTCGGAAAACCGTTCGATCGGCAGCAGCCGGAACGATGTCTTCTTTCTGGGCGAACTTCACCCCGTCGGCGATGAGTTGTGCCCAGCCGTGGAATCCCCCGGCGTGCATCGGCCCCAGACGGCCCTGCATGTGCGCCATGACCTTGTGCTCGGTCTGCCCTACGAGCAGGGGCAGCACCAAGAACGCCCCCAGCACCAGAGCCGCGCGGAGCACGATCTCCAGAATCGTCAGGCCGATCACCTCGGCCCCCATGACGAGTCGGGCACTCCCGGCGGAAGGTTTTTCCTGCGTCCGCGCTTCGGTGCTGGCGAATCTCCTGACTCACCAGGGTCTTTCGCGCCCGGCCACGGCTTGGAGACACGCGCCGCCAGCACAAAGCTCTTGCGCAGCGGGTGTCCCTCGAAGCCCTCGGGAAGAAGCAGTGGTCGGACCCCGAGTCGGCTGCCGTCTTCGAATCCGGTGAAGGCAATGCCGAACATTTCGTGGGTCTCGCGCTCATGCCAGGCGGCGCCGCGCCACAGGGTCGTGACGCTCGGCAGCGGTGCGCCATCAGCGATGCGGGTACGCACCAAGACTGAGCGGAGCGCGGCGGGCGACCCCATGTCGTACAGGTGGACGATGATCTCGAACCCTGGGTCCTCTTCCGCGTCCGTCTGATCCACGGCGGTAAGGAAGTCGAAGAACGCGAAACCTTCCCCGCGCAGACCTTCGAGCGTGGCGTACCAGTCGAGGGGAGCGCACTCTCGGCGCAGCGGTTCACTGCTCATCGGCAGCCTCCGGCGGCGCCACCAGCGGCCGCGTCACGGCGCCAGCAAAGCGGCGCCGGGCCGCAACACCCTCTGTGGTGAGGCGCTCGCTCGCGATCGACTCCTGCAGCGTCAGGATGCCGTGTAGCAGTGCTTCTGGACGTGGCGGGCATCCAGGAACGTAGACATCGACCGGAATGATCTGGTCGACGCCCTTGGTGACTGAGTACGAATCCCAGTACGGCCCACCAGAGTTGGAGCATGCGCCAAACGAAATGACGTACTTCGGCTCGGGCATCTGGTCATAGAGACGACGAACAGCAGGAGCCATCTTGTCGGTCACCGTCCCGGAGACGACCATCAAGTCGGCCTGGCGCGGACCAGGAGCGAAGGGGATGACACCCAACCGAATGAAGTCGTGCCGGGCCATGCTGGCGGCGATGAATTCGATGGCACAGCAAGCAAGTCCGAAGTTAAACACCCACAGCGAATAGCGCCGACCCCAGTTGAGGATCAGCCGCATCGGCTTGGGTGCTACCTGCTGTAGCGGACCGACACGAGGAGTGGGGAGGTCGACGGCAGAGGACTTTTCGGTCATGCCGTCCACCGCAGCAGTCCGCGGCGCGCGGCGTGGGCTAGCCCGACCAGAAGCACGCCGATGAAGATGGCCATCTCCACCAGGCTCGCCATCCCAAGGTTGGTGTCTCGCAACACCGTGGCCCAGGGGAAGAGATAAACCGCGTCCACGGCGAAGACGACATAGAGGAAGGCGAACCCGAGATAGCGAATCTGCGACTGCGCCCAGCCGTGCCCCACCGGATCGACGCCGGACTCGTACGTCGTGAGTCGGGTCGCGACCGGCGACACCGGCGCGAGGAGGCGTCTCATCACCATCGCGGCGCCGAAGAGCAGGACCCCAGCGAGACCCACGGCGAGGACGACGGCATAGCCGGCAAGTGGTTGGCTCACGGCCCCGAGAGTAACGACCCCATGGGTCCGAGCGCGGGAGCCCGAGCCGGTGCGGTGTGAATCAAACGCGCTCGCGGCTGCTGTCGGGGTGCGGGGCATACCTGTCTAGGGTCGGGGCCATGAATGCACGGCGGCCATCCCCACAGGTGCAGAGGTGGCACGCCGAGATGGCGCAGACCGGGCGCGTCGTGCTGCACACGAGCCCCGTGAAGGCCTCGCTCCTGCTGCTGGTCGGTGTGGTGTTTCTTGCCGTCGGCGTCATCGGCCTGATGGTGACGCTCGATGGTGACGGCAACCGGCCCCTCGGGGTGGCATGGTTTGGCTTCATCATCCTGTTCGGCCTCGCAGGTGTCGTGGCCTCGATAGTGCGCCTCGCCCGCCCGGCGCGGCTTATCGTCGAGCCGCACCAACTGATGTGGGGGCCGAACGTGATTCCGTGGGCGTGGGTGGGTTCCGTCGACCAGTACAGCCTGAAGCTCGGGAGTCCGAAGTTCCTCTATGTCCGCTTCAACGAGACAGCCCAGGCGGCCATCCCGCCTCCCAACGGCGCACTCGCACAGGGACTCTTGAAGGCCGATCACTCGATGTTCGGCGGCCCGGCGACCGCACTGCCACCTAACCTGAACGGTCGAATCAAGGACCAGCTGGCCTTCCTGCGGGAGGTCCACGCCTGGAGTCATGCATCCAGCAGCGGGTAGCCCATCTGCGGGATTTATCCAGCCCACTGCGTTCTGGGGGATCGGTCAGGTACGTGACGTTGCGGGCTCCCAGCCAAGAGCGGGCGCGACGTGCTCGGCGAACGCCTCCAGCACGTGGGCGTTGTAGTCGACACCCAACTGGTTGGGGATCGTGAGCATCAGAGTGTCGGCGGCCATGACCGCCGAGTCAGCCTTCAGTTGCTCGATCAGGACATCCGGCTCAGCGGCGTAGGTCTTGCCGAAGGTCGACCGGTAGCCGTCGATGATCCCGACCTGGTCCTCGTCGGGTCGACCACCGAAGTATGCGCGGTCCAGGTCGCTCACCAGCGGAAACACGCTGCGGCTCACCGAAACCCGCGGGGTACGCGGGTGCCCGGCGCCGGCATACGCCTCCCGATAGCGATCGATCTGCGACCGCTGCAACTCGTGGAAGGGGGTGCCGTCTGCCTCCGTGAGCAGGGTCGAGGACATCATGTTGAGACCGAGTTCACCGACCCACCCGGCTGTGTCGCGCGAGCCCGAACCCCACCAGATGCGATCGCGCAGGCCAGGCGAGTGAGGCTGCACCGGCAGCCGGGTTCCGCGCGGCGCACGTGCCGGGTCGGCGTCGACCATGCCCTCACCGTCGATCGCTTGGAGGAAGGTCGCGAACTTCTCGCGAGCAAGGTCACCGCCGCGCGGGTCTTGGGCGCCGGTGTAGCCGAACGCTTCATATCCACGCACCGCGGTCTCGGGCGATCCCCGCGAGATGCCGATGGCGATCCGCTGGTCGGCGAGGAGGTCGAGCGCGGCGAGGTCCTCGGCAAGGCTCAGCGGGTTCTCGTAGCGCATGTCGATCACGCCAGTGCCGACCTCGATCGACTGGGTACGCGCTGCCATCGCCGCGAGCAAAGGGATCGGCCCGGCCGCCTGCCGCTCGAAGTGGTGAACCCGGACGTACGCGCCGTTGACGCCGAGCTCGTCCGCCGCGACGGCGAGGTCAACCGTCTGGTGCAGCATGTCCGCGGCCGTGCGGGTCTGTGAACCGCGTAGCGGTGAGTAGTGGCCGAAGCTCAGGAAGCCGAAGGATTTCATTGACGTTTCAACCAATGCCCGTCGGTCTTTGTTCCTTCTCTGCGGGTCTATGCCCCAGTGCCGATGCGGTGGGGTCAGAATCAGGCATGCTCACCACCTTGCGCCAGAAGCTGCTTCCCGAATCCCAGCGCCGAACTCTAGAAGAGCTGTCCGAGGACTTGGAGTTCACTGGCGACACGGTCGGTAAGCAATCGGCCTTCTGGTCAATGCTGGTGCTGTCGGGCATCATCGCGGCTGCTGGCGTGTTCTCGGACTCCACGGCGACCGTGATCGGCGCGATGATCATTGCCCCGCTCTCGACACCGATCATGGGAATTGCGCTTGCGGTGGTGAAGCGGCAAATCAACGGGTCCATCCCGTATGTCCTCGGCGGCGTCGCGGTCGTCGTTGCCCTTGGCCTGCTGTTTTCCCTTGCGCTCCCGGCCGACTACGAACTGTTGGGCAATAGCCAGATCTCCGGCCGGGTCTCTCCCAGCCTGATCGACTTGGTCGCTGCATTGGGCTCTGGGCTGGCCGGGGCGCTGGCGTTTGCTCGGCGCGACGTCGGGTCGGTCCTGCCCGGAGTGGCGATCTCGATCTCGCTGGTCCCGCCACTGGTGGTCGTGGGCCTATGTCTGGGGCAAGGCTCTTTCGGGCTCGCGGCGGGCGCCATGCTGCTGTTCGTCTCCAACGTGGTGTCGCTGGTCATCGCAGGACTGTTCTTGTTCACGGTCCTCGGATACACCGCGCCGGGCGACACCGCCGACGATGCGCACGCCGACCGAACCTCCAAGACCGTCGCCCTGCTCTTCACCGTCGTCGTCGTTTTCCTCGGCATCAACACGGCAGCGAACTACCTTCTCGCACACTGGGAATCCGCGGTGAAACAAGCCGCCGATCGTTGGGTGGCCGACACTGCGGGCGCAGAGGTCACCGAAGTCAGTCAGCGGGGCACGGTGTTTGAGGTGCACGTCACCAGCCCCTCCGATCTTCCGCCGGTATCGCGGCTGGCGACCGCCGTCGAGAAGGAGTTGCCCGACCTCATCGACCTTCGCGTAGTCAACACCCGCGGTGAGGTCATCGATGCCGATTGAGCGTGCACACCGGCCTGTCGGTCAGGTCAGCCGACCACCGATGACGTGCCGGAAATAGTCATGCAGCACCGTCATCTCTGGTGAAAACTCTCGCCCCTGCGCCCACGCCAGACCAATGTCCATGTCTGGGACGGGGTCGGCGAGCACGACCGCCTCGATGCGCCCGCCTTCCAACGACCACGGGCGATAGACCATGTCCGACAGGACCGTGATCGCATCTCCGCCTGCGACCAAACTGCGGATCGCTTCGATCGAGGACGTGCTGAGATAGACCGTCGGCGGCTTCGCGGACCAGTAGGCGCGGGTCGTCTGATCGGCTTCGTCGACGGTGAGGAGCGCGTACGGAAACTCGGCGACGTCCGCGAGTGTCGGTTCAGTAAGTTCGGCGAGCGGGTGGTGTGGCGCGACCCACAGGCGCCGGCTGGAGTGCACCAGGGTTTCGTAGCGGATCTTTGGACTGTCGACGTTGGACGTGAGCACCACGGCCAAGTCAAGATCGCCATCGACTACCTGTTGCTCGATCGAGGTTCGATCCATCTCGAACCACTGGAGGTCCAGATGGGGAAACTGCAGCCGTAGCCGGTGAATGTGCGTCGGCAAGAAGTAGCCCATCACCGTGTAGGTCACCCCGACTCGCAGGGTTCCCCGGATATCCGTGTCGCCGGGCGCGGAGGTCTCCGCCTCACGTGCCAGCTCCAGGATCTGACGAGCCTTGGGCAAGAGGCTCCGGCCTGCCGCGGTCAGCGTCACGCCACGTGGGCTTCGTTCGAAGACCGCCCTCCCCAACTCGCGCTCAACACCTTGCACGGCCGTCGTCACGGCAGATTGTGAGACATAGAGCTCCCGCGCCGCCGCACTGACCTGTCCCGCTTCGGCCACCGCGACGAAGTAGGTCAGCTGCCGCATGGTGAATCCCACTACATCTCCAGGTATCCAGTTATTCGATATCAACCTATCGAAACATTCGTCTTCCCAATATCCTACGTCGCTGCCACGCTGCTGAATACACCTTCCAACTTCGAGGAGACATCCCGGTGAAGACCGCAGTAGATCTCAACTGCGACATGAGCGAGGGCTTCGGCACCTGGCGCATCGACGGCGACATCGACGGGCTCTTGATGCCGATGGTCTCTTCAATCAATGTCGCCGGGGGTTTCCACGCTGGCGACCCAGCCACCATCGCGTTGAACGTCCGGCGCGCCCGCGAGCACGGCGTGGGCGTCGGCGCCCACCCCGGGTTCCGCGATCTCGTGGGGTTCGGACGGCGTCATATCGACGCCGCACCCGATGAACTCGTCGCCGATGTCATCTACCAACTCGGCGCTGTTCGCGAGTTCACCCGTCTCATGGACGTGCCCCTGCAGCACCTCAAACTGCATGGCGCTCTCTACATGCACGCGGCTCGGGACGAAGACTTCGCCACCGCTCTGGTCGAGGCACTCCAACGAGTTGACCCCAGCCTGCCCGTCCTGGTCATGGGGGGCACCGTGATCGACGTCATCGCGCGCAAGCTCGGCCAGCCCGTGATCCGCGAGTTGTACGGCGACCGGCACTACGGCGCCGACGGCACCATTGTCTTTACTCGTGATGTCGGTCGACTGTCCCCGAAGGATGTTGCGGCCAAGGTCCTACAAGCCTGTCGCCAGGGCACCGTGACCACGGTCGATGGCGACGAGGTTCCCCTTGAGTTCGACTCGATCTGCCTACACAGCGATACCCCCGGAGCCCTCGATCTGGTAACGGCCACTCGTACCGCACTCGATGACTCCGGCATCACCGTCCAGAGTTTTACGCAGAAGGAGATTCAGCTATGAGCACGCATGACGTCACTTCACCCCTACCCGGCACGTTCTATACCCGAGAGTCGCCGACCTCCGATCCCTTTGTCTCCGTGGGCGATACGGTCGCAGTCGGGGACACGATCGGACTGGTCGAGGTCATGAAGATGTTTAACCCGGTCACCACAGACGTCGCTGGCACCGTTGTCGAGGTCCTAGTTGAAACCGAAGACGCCGTCGATGTGGGCGATCCGCTGGTCCGCCTCGAGGTGGGATGAGCTGTGGGTTCAGTCACCCGCCTACTCGTCGCTAACCGCGGCGAGATCGCCGTACGGATCATCCGCACAGCCCGCGAAATGGGAATCACAACCATCGCCGCTTATAGCGACGCGGACCGAGATTCCCTCCCGGTCTGGCTCGCCGATGAGTCGGTCCACATTGGCGGCGCACACGCCAAGAAGAGCTATCTGAACGCTGAGGTCCTCCTCGCCGCAGCGACCCAGAGCAACGCCGATGCCATCCATCCCGGCTACGGGTTTTTGTCGGAAAGCCCTGCCTTCGCGCGGGCGGTTGCCGATGCCGGTCTGACGTGGATTGGGCCGGATGCCAACATGATTGAAAAGATGGGCGACAAGGCGCGCGCCATCGAAACGGCTCGCACTGCCGGGGTTCCCGTGGTTCCGGGAAGCGATGGCCCAGTGCGCGATGTCGAGTCCGCGGTGGTGGCCGCCGACTCGATCGGTTACCCCGTGCTGATCAAAGCCTCCGCTGGTGGTGGCGGTCGTGGAATTCGTCCGGCCGCTGATGAGGCCGAGTTGAGGACCGAGATCGTGGCCGCGCAGCAGGAGGCCGAGGCGGCATTCGGCGACGGCACCGTCTACCTCGAAAGGTTCGTTCCCCGCGCACGTCACATCGAGGTGCAGATCCTGGGTGATGGTCACGACGCCGTGCACGTCTTCGAGCGCGACTGCTCACTTCAGCGTCGTCGGCAGAAAATTTGGGAAGAGGCCCCAGCGGCAGCGCTCTCAGACGACGTGCGCGAGCAGATGTGCACCGCGGCGGTCGATCTCGCGCGCTCGGTCGGCTATGTCGGCGCGGGGACAGTGGAGTTCCTCTACGACCCCACCACGACTGAGTTCTTCTTCATCGAGATGAACACCCGCATCCAGGTCGAGCACCCAATCTCTGAAGAAATCTCCGGAATTGACCTGATAGCGGCCATGATTCGAGTGTGCCAGGGTGAGCCGCTCGGCCTGACCCAGGATCAGATTGCCCGGCGGGGGCACGCCATCGAGGTCCGCATCAACGCCGAAGACCCCGCTCGCGGGTTCATGCCCTCCCCCGGGGAGATATCCAGCCTGACATGGCCGCTGGGGCCTGGGGTCCGCGTCGATTCGATGGCATACCCCGGCTATCGCATCCCCCCGTTCTATGACTCGCTCATCGGCAAACTGATCGTGTGGGGCACTGATCGCGAGCACGCACTTGCCCGCCTCGAACGCGCGCTACGTGAGATCGACATCGACGGTCCAGCCACCACCCTGCCGTTCTTCGACACGTTGCTGGCCCACCCCGATGTTCGGGCAAACACCTTTCATACCACCTGGATTGAGAGCGAGGCGATGAGCTGATGGCCAGCCGATACACCGTTGGTGCCGATGAGCACCTCTTTGTCGAAGTGTCAGAGGAGATGTCGCTCGACGCGTACTTCACCAGCTTGCTCGTGACGCAGGAACTTGCCGAGCGCAAGATTCCTGGCATCACCGAGATCTGCCCGGCGAATGCTTCCTTTCAGGTTCGCTTCGACCCCGACATCCTGCCGCTGGAGCAGTTGCGCGGCACCGTTGAAGAGATTGAGGCTGGGGTCGGCCGCCAGGAGGCGACGCTAGACACTCGGATCGTCGAGGTCCCCGTGCTCTACAACGATCCTTGGACCTACGAAACACTCATGCGGTTCCGGGACCGGCACCAGGATCCCAGTGGAACTGACTTGGAGTACGCCGCCCGGATCAATGGGTATGACGACGTGCCCGCTTTCATCGAAGCCCATTCGGGGACACCGTGGTTCGTCTCTATGGTGGGATTCGTCGCGGGGCTGCCTTTCATGTATCAAATGGTCGAGCGAGACCGTCAGATTCAGGTGCCGAAGTATGTGCGACCCCGCACTGATACCCCTAAGCAGACCGTGGGCTACGGCGGCGCGTTCAGTTGCATCTACTCCGTACGCGGCGCCGGCGGGTATCAAATGTTTGGCGTCACTCCGATGCCGATCTATGACCCGGCCGCAGAGACCCCGTACTTGAAGGAGGAGATGATCTTCTTCCGCCCGGGCGACGTGGTGCAATTCCGCCCCATCGACCGACCCGAGTACGACTCCATCTTGGAGTCGGTCGAGCGCCATGAGTTCATTCCACGCACAGCGCCAATCACGTTCGCGCTCAAGGACTTTGAATCAGATCCGGCCGGCTACCCGGCAACCTTGCAGGAGGCACTCCGTGGCTGAGCACAGCGCATCCATCGAGGTCGTCAAGCCCGGCCTGTCGACCACCGTTCAGGACCACGGCCGAAGCGGCCAGTACCACCTCGGCATCCCGCCCTCGGGTGCCATGGACCAGATCTCGTTCCGTGCGGCCAATCTGCTTCTTGGCAACGACGAGACCGCGGCCGTGCTGGAATGCGCGCTGATGGGTCCGGAGTTGAGATTCAACGACTCGCGACAGATTGCCGTGACCGGCGCGGAGATGACGCCGCTCGTGGACGGCACGCCTCATCCCACCAACACGGTGGTCGACGTAGAGGCTGGGCAGACGCTGTCGTTCGGCTTCGCCACGGCGGGAGCCCGCGCCTACCTTGCCGTCAGTGGCGGGTTCGACGTTCCCGTCGCGCTCGGCAGTCGGGCGACCTACGGGCTCGGCTCCTTGGGCGGCCATCACGGGCGGGCCCTGCAACCGGGCGACCCACTCCCCCTGGGCGATCCACGTGCGGCGGTTTCTCACCGTGCACTCCCCGAGGCGCTGCGGATGCCTCTAGCCAAGGAGCGCGAGCTACGTGTCGTACGAGGCCTTTACGACCATCGCGTCCAGCCTGATTCACTCGATGGGTTCTTCCAGGAGCCCTGGAAGGTGGCCTCGGAGGCGGACCGTGTCGGCTATCGCCTCAAAGGCGGGACACCGCTCAGATTTATCGATCGCGAGCCGCCATTCGGTGCGGGCGATGACCCGTCAAACATCACCGACGCGTGCTACCCGATCGGCTCGATCCAGGTCCCCTCGGGCCAGGAGCCGATCATCCTGCACCGGGATGCCGTCTCAGGCGGGGGCTACCTCATGGTTGGCGCCGTGATCAGCGCCGACATGGACGCCATCGGCCAACTGCCGCCCAACGCCACGATCCACTTCCGGGAAGTGACGCTCGAGGAGGCATTGGTCGCCCGACAGGAGCGCTCGGCCTGGCTCGAGCGACTGCGCGCGATCGGCTGACATCAGACTTCCCGTGGGCGTGGTCCAGGGTCCGCGCCCACGGGGACCCAATTCGCTCAGCGAACGGGCTTGGGGAGTTTGTAGCCAGCCGCGCAGAGCAACTCGCGCGCCTGCGTGGGGTCGTTGGTGATGATCCCGTCGACCCCGACCTTCAGCAGGTAACGGAAGGTCGCTGGATCATCCACCGTCCACGGCACGACGGTGAGCCCGCGAACGTGTGCGCGGCGGACCATGGCGCGGGTGACGTACGGCTCGCAGTCGGGGTCGGCCATCGAGCAACCCTGTGGGAACCCGGCCACCGGCGACACCGTGCGCACCCCGGGCAGGGCATCCGCAGCACGTACGAAATCCCCGTCGAAGTCGTCCACATCGAGACCACCAGTCCACGGCGACGCGCCGGGCTTGCCGACCTCGAGAAAGTCGTAGTTCGTGAGCGCTACCAGGGGAATTCGCGGGTTCAACCGGTGCATCTGACGCAACGCGCCCCAGTCGAAACTCTGAACGGTCACCTGACGGTGCAATCCGGAGCGCTTGATTTCCTGATGAACCAGGCGGACAAACTTCTGTCGAGGTGCCGTCTGCTCGGGCGCTCCGGCCTCCACCTTCGTCTCGATGTTGAGGCCGACCTTGTGCGCCTTGCGCTTCTTCACCAGATCAAAGACATCCGATAGTTCCAGCATCCGCGAGCCGGGGGTCGGCACCTGTTGCGGATATCCCGGCCGTTGCTGAAAGCCGCAGTCAAGGGTCTGAAGTTGGGCGAGGGTGAGGTCTTTCACGTACTTCCCGACATACGGAAACTCGGGGTCACCAGGGTTGGCAGGCGCAGTGTCCGTGCAGACCTCCGGGTTGGTCTTGCGGTCATGAGTCACCACCACCTTGTCATCCTGGGTGATCTGCGCATCGAGTTCGAGTGTCGAAACGCCCACGGACAACGCGTGATTAAACGAGCTCCGCGAACTCTCCGTGCGCTCGGCTATTCCGCCGCGATGCGCCTGCAAGTCGAAGGCGCCGCGTGGTTTCGGATGGGGAGGTGCCGCCCCCGCGGGAGGCAGCGCAGTCCCACTGACTATCGCTGCGGTGATCGACACCATCGCGGCAGTACGAAATCGTAGAGTCATACCGACCACAATCCCCTGTCGACGTGGACAGCGGAAGACCCAAGGATGACATGCACCGGACAAACGGACTCCTCGCCGATGGACGCGAGATCGTGTGGTACGACATCGATGGCACCGCCCGCGTTGCGCCGCGGGACGAACGCGACCTGCCGTCCACGTACCCCGACTCGCAGATGCGGTGCGACCCCTTAACCGGCGACTGGATCGCCGTGGCGTCGCACCGGCAGACCCGCACCTTCATGCCGTCCGCCAGTGAGTGCCCGCTGTGCCCAAGCAAGGATGGTTGGCTCTCAGAGGTCCCCTCACGCGATTACGAAGTGGTCGTCTTTGAGAACCGCTTTCCTTCATTCAGCACCCATAGCCAGCCCGCACCTACCGTCGAAACTCCACTGCAGCAGACCAGCGCAGGCCTCGGGCGGTGCGAGGTGGTCTGCTTCGGCAGCGACCACAACGCCTCGTTCGCTGACCTCAGCCCCGAGCGCGCCCGTCTCATCCTGGACGCCTGGGCGGATCGTACGCACGCGCTCAGTCAGATCGACACGATCGAGTATGTCTACCCATTCGAAAACCGCGGCGCCGAGATCGGCGTGACACTGCAGCACCCCCATGGGCAGATCTACGGCTATCCCTATGTGCCCCATGTGGCTTCACGCGAGCTCGCGAGCGCAGAGGCCTACGCGGCCGAACACGGCCGCAACCTGTTCGGCGACATCATCGAGTCCGAACGTCGTGACGGCGCCCGGGTGATCGCGCAAACGGAAGAGTGGATCGCCTTCTTGCCGTTTGCATCTCGGTGGCCGATCGAGATTCACGTCTACCCGCTGAGACGGGTGCGTGACCTGCCCGAACTGGACACCGCGCAGCGGGATGACTTCGCTCATCTCTATCTCGATCTGTTGGGCAGGCTCGACCGGCTCTACTCACAACCGACGCCGTACATCTCGGGTTGGCAACAGGCGCCAGTGCGCCAGCACCGCGAGGAAGCCTGGCTGCACCTAGAACTCTTGTCGGTGCGGCGAGCCGAAGGCAAGGTCAAGTTCCTCGCGGGTTCCGAGTCAGGTCAAGGAGGTTGGGTCAACGATGGCCAGCCCGAACAGTTGGCCGAGAGGTTGCGGTCACTGTGAAGGCGCAGCGCTTCGAAGGCGTCGAAACCCCCGACGGCACGTGGTTCGCTCCGGGGCGCATCAACATCATCGGCGAGCACACCGACTACAACGACGGATTCGTTTTACCGGCGGCGCTCGCCCAGGGCGCAACCGCACAGGTTCGACTCCGGAACGACGACCTCCTGCGCCTGCATGCCGTGGACCTGAACGAGTCGTGTGAGGTGCGTCTGAGCGAGGTGTCCCCCGGGGCTGGGCTCGGATGGGCGGCATACGTCGCGGGCGTCGGCTGGGCCGCCTCCCAGCGCGGACTCCCCGTGCCGGGCATCGACCTGGCAGTCACGTCGAATGTCCCCGTCGGCGCCGGCCTGTCGTCATCGGCCGCGCTCAGCTGTGTGACCGCGCAGGCGTGGAACGATCTCGCCGGGTGGGGCCTGGACGGCCCAGAGATTGCCGCGCTCGGTCGCGACGCAGAAAATCACATCGCTGGGGCCCCGACCGGTCTGATGGATCAGCTCGCTTCGGTGTGCGGTCGGGTCGGCCACGTCCTGCAGATCGACACCCGGACCGGCGAGATTCGTCCGGTGCCACTCGACCTCGACCGCGCGGGCCTGGCGATACTCGTGATCGACAGCAACACCCCGCATACCCACGCCGATGGCGAATACGCCGAGCGCCGAGCCTCCTGCCAAGCGGCCGCCGAGGCACTCGGCGTGCCTGCTTTGCGCGACGTGCCGATCGATGACGTGGCGTCGAGCCTTGCCGATCTGCCTGATGTGCTGCGCCGACGTGCACGCCATGTCATCACCGACAGCGCACGAGTCAAGCAGGTATCCCAACTCTTGGCCGGTGGCGCAGACCCACGACGAATCGGCCCGCTCCTCAACGCCTCTCACGAGTCGATGCGGCATGACTTCGAGATCACGGCGCCCACCGTCGACCTGCTGCAGGAGACTGCCGTCTCGGCTGGGGCGTACGGCGCCCGCATGACCGGCGGCGGATTTGGTGGGTGCGTCATTGCGTTGGTGGACGCCGGCGACGTCGATGCGATCGTGAACGCATGCGCCGCCGCCGCGGCCGCTGCTCACCACCCGAAGCCAGCCTCGTTCATCGCGCAGATCGGGGACGGCGCGCATCGCATAGACCGATGAAACACATCGTCAGACATACTCAGTTTCTCGAATCCCCCGCCGCGCATGGCTCGCGGGTTAACCTTCCACGTACCCGGGGCAACGCATAGGTGACCGCGGGCCCGGTCCTGTGTGCCGGTGAAATATCGAGGAGGGGATATGCCGACCCACATGTGGAATCGGCGTCGAGACGGGGTCGCTGGCCCGGTTGCGGACGAGCAAGTTGCGGACGAGCAAGTTGCGGACGAGCAAGAGCAAGGCGTTGCGGTTCTGCCCGAGCTTGCATACGTCGTTGATGCGTTGTCATGGGAGCGCGTCCACCTGCGACTTACGCTCGCCCCCGACGCCTCAGCGGGCGGGACTGAGACCTCCGGCCTGGAGTTCGTCCTGCGGGCGGGGCGCCGCGACCTGCCGATCCCGGCGACGCCGCTGCCCGCTGGCGGCTATGAGCTCCACGCCAACGTCACGACGTTCGCCGGTCGCCGGCAGATCCCCGACGGCACTTGGCAGATCGTCCCCCGGACTGCGGACGGCGAGGGTCCCCCGGCTCGACTTCGGTTGGATCGCGTCGAAACTCTCGAGCAGGACTCCCGTACGTTCCTTTACGACGGAAACCGGACCGCGTACGTCGTCGAGATCGCCATCACCGAGGACGACTACGACCCAAGGTTCTTGCTGCGCACGTACCAGTTGTTCCGCCGGACTAAGCGTCCGGCGAAGTCACGTAACCCGCTGATACGGGTTGAGAAGCGGGTCGCGAGCCGCAAGAACAAGGTGCGGGCGGCCCAGGGGCTGCTGCGCGCGACCGAGCTCAGTCCGATCCCCGACCGGCCGCGAATCCTGTTCGCCTCTGAGATGCGTCCGGCACTGGAAGGCAACCTTCTCGCTGTGCGTGATCGGATGGTCGCGCGTGGCCTCGACAAGCACGTCGAGCTCGACTACTCCTTCCGCATGCCGGGCAGCACTGACAAGGCCCGCACCGCCCAGTTGCTCTGGCAGCTCGGCCAAGCCGACGTCGTTCTCATCGACGACTACTTCCCGATGCTGGAGAGCATCAAACTGAAGCCGACCACGAGGGTTATCCAGTTGTGGCACGCAGGCAGCGGCTTCAAGTCGATCGGGTTCAGCCGCTTCGGCAAGTACGGCTCGCCCAAGCTGCAGAACGCGCACCGGCATTACACGTACGCCATCGCTGGCTCGACCCACCTGGTCGGTGTGTACGCCGAGGCGTTCGGCATCGAGGAGTCCGCGGTGATCCCCACCGGGCTACCGCGCATCGATACGTTCCTCGACCCCGGCACCATCGCTACGACACGCACACAGTTCTCTGCCGCGCACCCCGAGTTAGTTGGCAAAAAACTCATCCTCTTCGCCCCCACCTTCCGCGGACGAGGTTTCCGCGACGCTCACTATCCGTTCGAGCAGCTGGACTTCGCCCGGCTATACGACGTCCTTGGCGAAGACACGGTGTTCGCTGTTCGCATGCACCACTTCGTCAACGAGCGGGCGCCGATCCCCCCGCAATTTGCCGACCGGATCATCGATCTGACCGGTGTTGGCATCACGAACGATCTACTACACGTGACCGACCTGCTGATCACCGACTACTCCTCAATCATCTACGAGTACTCGCTACTGCGGCGGCCGATGCTGTTCTACGCCTACGACAAGGACAACTATGCAGCGACCCGCGGTTTCCACCGCAGCTTCGATGAAGTTGCGCCCGGCCGAGTCGTCACCACGTTCAACGACCTGCTTGAGGCGCTGCACAGCACCGACTTCGAGGAGTGGAAGGTCGAAGCGTTCCTCAAGGAGAATTTCGACCACACCGACTGTGGCTCCTCCGACCGAGTGATCGACCAACTAGTTCTCAGCCACCCTCGCATCTCCGCCCACCTGCGATCAGGCGAGCAGACCGATGATTGAAGAGGAGAGCGGGGCAGACCGGTCTCCCATCGTCGCGGTCATCTTCGCGGGCGGCATCGGCAGCCGGATGAACTCGCAGGCCCAGCCCAAGCAATTCCTGGAGATCCACGGCAAGCCGATCATCGTGCACACACTTGAGCACTTCGAGGAGCACCCGGAGGTCGATGCGATCGCGATCGCGATCCTGCCCGAGGGACGCGATCACCTGGAGCGGCTTGTCCGGCGGCACGAGCTCAGCAAGGTGCGCTGGATAGTTGATGGCGGGGCGACCGGCCAGCAATCCCGCCACGCCGCGCTCGTGGCAGTAGCCAACGACCAGCCGCCGGAGACAATCGTGCTCATCCACGATGGGGTTCGGCCAGTGATCAACCGAGCCCTCATCGACGCCAACCTGGAGTCGGTGCGCCGTCACGGGTCGGCGATCACCTGCACGAAGTTCAACGAGACGGTGATCTCGACACCGACCGACCGGGTCGAAGACGTCATCCCGCGCGACCACATCTACGCCGCCCAGGCGCCGCAGTCTTTCCGGCTACAGGACATCCTGTCGGTCTACGAGCGCGCCGTCGCCGACGGTGAGCTGGATTCGATCGACTCCTGCACACTGATGCACTCCTACGGCTACCCGCTGCACAGGGTCGTCGGGCCTCGCTCGAACCTCAAGATCACTACCGCGGAGGACTACTACGTGTGTCGCACTTTCTTCGACCTTGTCGAAGGTCAACAGATTTCGGGGTTCTGAAATGGTGACAAGCGCTGATCCCGTCGTCGATGCCGACACGACCGCAATCGCCGAAGCCGACCTGCCCTGGAGTGAACTGGCGGGCGCCAGGGTGCTGGTCACCGGCGCCAGCGGCATGATCGGCAGTTACGCCTGCCTTGCCTTGCTCGCCGCCTCAGAGCGGCATGGCCTGGGCCTACACGTCGACGCGCTGGCGCGCAGCGCCGATCGGGCGCAGGCCGCTCTCGGACCCGCCGTCGACCGGGCCGACATGGACGTCGTGATCGGCGACGTGACGGCCCTGCCCGACCTGGAGGCCGACGTCATCGTGCACGCCGCCAGCGCAGCCCAGCCCGGGAGCCACGTCGCCGACCCGGTAGGCACGTTCCGTGCCAACGTCACTGGCACGCTAGACCTTCTCGAGTTGGCCCGGAAGCACCCCGCACAGTTTCGCGGCATGGTGTTCACCTCGTCCGCCGAGGTCTATGGCGCCCAGCCCGAGACCACCGACCTGATCGGCGAGTCCTCGTATGGCGGCTTCGACCACCTCGCGCCGCGGGCTTCGTACGCGGAGGGCAAGCGTGCCGGCGAGACCGCCTGTGCGGCCTACGCCCAACAGCACGACCTACCGATCCGCATCGCCCGGCTCGGGCACATCTACGGACCAGGGATGTCCCTCGCCGACACGCGGGTGCAGGCGGAGTTCGCCCGTCAAATTGCCCGCGGCGAGGACATCGTGCTCAACAGCGACGGCTCGGCGGTGCGCACCTATACCTATGTCGCCGACGCGATCACCGGCATGCTCACGATCCTGCTTCGTGGCGACGAGCTCGCCTACAACGTGGCTGATCCCGCTGGCCTGATCTCGATCCGCGAACTCGCCGAGACGTTCACACAGGTGCGTCCCGAGCGGGGCTCGGCGCTGCGTTTCGGCCCGGCTGTCGACCCGTCGATCTATCAGCGCGCCAAAATGCAGGGATTGGACAGCAGCCGACTAGCGGCGCTGGGCTGGAACCCGCAGGTTGCCTTGACCGACGGCGTCGCCCGGATGATCGACAGCGTCTCCAGCCGGTTGGCAACAGTCGGGACCGACGACTAGGGGTAAGCGCCTCCTACGGCGTACGCCAGGTCACGGCTCCGTCTGAGGCGATGTCAAGAGCATGCTTAGTCAGGTGCAGCCTTCCCTCGCGGTGGGCTGCGATCCTGTATCTACCCGGCGCCGCGGATGTCGAGGCAATAAACACGCCTACACCGCCACGTTGCTCCACCTTCCCGGGTAGCGGGACGGCCGCTGCCTGGAGCGCCTCCGGCGGTGTGTCCTTGGTCGAGTCACCGGGCACCAGGGACAGCTCCTCGACCTGGAGCGCACCGGACGGCTCGGGAAGCCGGGTCAACTCGACCGCCAGGTCGCGAGCGGTTCCTGCGGGGCCAGGCCGCGGGCCGGCGTCGCTGACGAGCGTCCGCAGTCGCTGCTCCAGGTCGATCGATAGTGCCTGCGACGCGCTCGAGTAGGTGACCGCTGGCTGTCCGTCAATGACCCTCGGCATCGGTGGGCCGGTAAACCGCACCGACTTCAATGCGCGGTAGCCGACCCAGTTGAACTCCATGCGCAGGTCCCACACGTTGTCGCGCAGCGGGTTGCCCTCGGCGGCGGTGCGCAGGTCAATCGTCGCGGTCCCGGTCACGCGCACGCCCAGTCCGGTTGATGTCTCCACCAAGCCAACCGGCGTGGCGTCGAAGGCGACCGGCCAGGTGAGGTAGTCGCTGCGACTTCGCAGAACCGGCTCGGCGCGCAGTCCGGTGAGCTCGGCATCGGTGAGGTGCGCCGCCGAGGCTGCGACCTTCTCGCGGACCACTTCGGGGAGCGCGAGCATCACGCCAGCACGGTCATACACCATTAGCGGACGGGCTGGATTCTCCGGAGCAATAGTGGCCTCGATCTGCACCGTGAGGGTGTGCCCCGACCAAGTGACATCCTTGGCGACCGCTTCGCCGGTGACGTTCTTCTCCAGAGTGTGCATCGCGACCAGCTGCTCTCGGTCGCGGCGACGCACTAGTCCGGCGAGGATCTGGTATTTGCGCGGCAGCGCTCGTTCAACGTCTCCGCGGCAGTAGCGCTGGACGAGCTTGCTCGCGTGCCGCAGCGCCTGTTCGCTGCCTGCGTCGTCACGCCGGGCGAGCAAGCGGATCATCCGATCCATCACACGCACCCGCAGGTGCAGGTCGAGCATGATCCGCCGGGAGTCGGCGTTATCACGGCCGGAGAGCGCCCGGTCGGCGTGTTGCATCAACTCAGCGAGCCACTCCCAGTAGTCGGGCCGCGACAAGTCAAAGCTGTGCGAGGTGTTGGTGTCGCTCGCGTGCCAGAGATAGACCGGGGTATCGGTAAGAACCGAGACGACCTTGGCGTGGCGATAGGCATCGATGTTGAAGAACTGGTCCTCCCACAGCACTCTTGCGCCGTCGCGAAAGCGAATCCCGTGCTGTTCCACTAGAGCTCGTCGGTAGAACTTGTGTGGCACCAGCGGCAACAGATAGTCGATGGCGTCGCGCGCGCGGACGTCGGGCAGATTTCCCGCACGCATGCTGGAGATCCCCCACCAGCCGTCGTTGGTCTTGGACTCCTTGGGACTGAGTACGTCGGCGCTGGTCTGAAGCGCGTACTCGTAAGAGCGCCGCAGCCCGTCTGGATAGAGCGAGTCGTCGTGGTCCATGAAGAGCAGGTACTCGCCGCGCGCGTGGTCGATTCCGACGTTGCGCGGTCGGCTCGCCCACCCGCTGTTGGGTATTTCGAGCACCCGCCAGGTCGGCCGCGTCGCGACGATTTCGCGCAACCGGTCGGCCGTACCGTCGCCGGACCCGTCGTCCACGAAGATCACCTCGAAGCTCGAGGCCGGCATCGTCTGCGCATCGAGCGACTCGACCACCCGCCATATGCCATCCCCCGAGCGGTATGTCGCGATGATGATGCTGACCGTAAACCCCGCAGTTTCCCCTGTCACCTGACCCAGGCTAGCCGCAGCAAGGCGGCGCCGAGTGCGAACCCGCGCAGGCAGTCAGGCAATCGGCCCGCCACCGCTACCCGTAGGCCTCACTTGGCGTCGGAGGCGGAAAGGTCGGCGCACGACCTCTGCCCGGTGCCGATCGCGCCGCGTCAGACAGCGATGCCCTATCGAAAGGTGCCCGATGGGGCAATCTGTCGCGACCCGGGTCCCGAAACCGACCAGCAGTGACCGATGTGGGCACCCCATCGAGGACGTCAGGCCCGCGATTCCGGGCGAGAGTACGCTGGACGGACACTGGTCTGGGGAGCCCTACCGAAGGCGTACCCTACGGAGTGTTTGATTACCTATAACCAACTGTAGGGATAGCGCGTGAGCACCTCGCACGTCCAACAAGTCGACCGAGTCGTGATCCGATTCGCCGGCGACTCCGGCGACGGCATGCAGTTGACCGGTGACCGGTTCACTGCTGAGACCGCGGTGCTGGGCAATGACCTGTCGACCCTGCCTAACTTCCCGGCCGAGATTCGAGCCCCGCAGGGCACGCTGCCGGGCGTGAGTTCCTTCCAGGTGCAGTTCGCTGACCACGACGTGCTCACTCCGGGCGATGCGCCCGACGTGCTGGTTGCGATGAATCCCGCTGCGCTCAAAGCGAATCTCGGCGACCTGCCGCGCGGCGCGACGATCATTGCCGATAGCGATGAGTTCGCCAAGCGCAACCTCGCCAAGGTGGGATATGAGTCCAACCCGTTGGACGACGACACCCTGGAGTCCTGGCAGGTGCAGTCGGTCCCGCTGACCTCGATCACGGTCGAGGCGCTGGCCGATTTCGACCTGACCCGCAAGGACAAGCAGCGGGCCAAGAACATGTTTGCGCTCGGCTTGCTGTCCTGGATGTACAACCGCCCGACCGATGGCACCGAGGCGTTCCTCAAGGCCAAGTTCGGCGGCAAGCCAGAAATCCTCGAAGCCAACCTGGCCGCACTGCACGCCGGTCACGCATACGGCGAGACCACCGAGGCTTTTGCCGTCACCTACGAGGTGCGGCCGGCCCCGATGAAGACCGGCACCTACCGCAACATCACGGGCAACTCGGCGATGGCGTACGGCTTTGTCGCCGCGGCGCATCGCGCACAGATTCCGCTCGTGCTCGGTTCCTACCCGATCACCCCGGCTTCGGACCTGCTCCACGCGTTGTCCGGGCTCAAGCGCTTCGGCGTGACGACCATGCAGCTAGAGGATGAGATCGCCGGCGTCGGCGCGGCACTCGGCGCGGCGTTCGGCGGGTCAATCGGCCTGACGACCACGTCGGGTCCGGGCTTGGCGCTCAAGGCAGAGACCATCGGACTCGGGGTCTCCCTCGAACTGCCCTTGGTCATCGTCGACGTTCAGCGCGGTGGACCATCCACTGGCCTGCCGACCAAGACTGAGCAGGCCGATCTGCTGCAGGCGATGTACGGCCGCAACGGCGAGTCTCCGGTCGCGGTCATCGCGCCGAGCAGTCCCACGGATTGTTTCGATGCCGCGTTGGAGGCCGTACGCATCGCCACGACCTATCGCACCCCGGTCATCGTGCTCTCTGACGGCTACCTCGCCAACGGATCGGAGCCGTGGCAGGTCCCAGCGGTCGACGCTCTCCCCGACCTTCGCGTCGAGCAGACAACCGAGAAGAACGGCACTGACGACGACGGGAACCCGGTCTTCCATCCCTATGCCCGGGACACCGAGACCCTCGCCCGCCCGTGGGCGGTGCCTGGCACACCCGGTCTGGAGCACCGCATCGGCGGCATTGAGAAGGCCGACGTCACCGGCAACATCTCCTATGACCCGGGCAACCACGACCACATGGTGCGGTTGCGCCAACGCAAGATCGACGGCATCGCCGACTCGGTCCCGCACCTGGAGGTGGACGACCCGACCGGCGACGCCAGGATTCTGATGCTCGGCTGGGGGTCGACGTACGGCCCCATCACCGCAGCGGTCCGCAAGGTCCGGGCGACCGGCGCGCCCATCGCCCAGGCACATCTGCGTCACCTCAACCCCTTCCCGCACGGGCTAGAGGAAACACTCAAGTCCTATGACAAGGTCATCGTCCCGGAGATGAACCTCGGGCAGCTCGCCCTGTTGCTTCGCGGGAAGTTCCTGGTTGATGTCCAGAGCCACACAGCAGTGCGCGGACTGCCTTTCACCACAACCGAACTCGCGAGCGTCATCACCGAAGCACTCGACGAACTGACCCACGCTGGTCTCGATACGGCCTCCGCTAGCGCTCCGGCCTACTCGACCGGCGCTAGCGCTGGTCTCGACAAGCTCGACCGGCGGGATGTGCTCGACAGCGCTGGTCGAGTAGGCGAGCGGCCTGCCGCGAGCCGTATCGAGACCACGGAGGAAACACGATGAGCATCGACCTGGGCATTCCGACGCTGGGCACCGCCGACGTCCCGCAACGGGGCGAGGACGAGAAGCTGACCGGGAAGGACTTCACCTCCGACCAAGAAGTGCGCTGGTGCCCCGGATGCGGTGATTACATCGTGTTGAAGGCGGTCCAAGGATTCCTTCCCGAGCTCGGCCTGCGGCGGGAGAACATCACGTTCGTCTCTGGCATTGGCTGCTCCTCGCGCTTCCCGTACTACCTCGACACCTACGGCATGCACTCGATTCATGGACGCGCGCCAGCCATCGCGACCGGGCTCGCGACCTCCCGCAAGGACCTTTCGGTGTGGGTGGTGACAGGCGACGGCGATGCGCTGTCGATCGGCGGCAACCATCTGATCCACGCCATGCGCCGCAACGTCAACATGACGATTCTGTTGTTCAACAACAAGATCTATGGCCTCACCAAGGGGCAGTACTCCCCCACCTCGGACGTCGGCTCGGTCACCAAGTCCACGCCTGCCGGGTCGGTGGACCGCCCGTTCAATCCGGTGTCTCTCGCGCTCGGCGCTGAGGCGACCTTCGTGGCCCGCACGATGGACTCCGATCGCAAACACCTCACCGGCGTCCTCAAAGCGGCAGCGGAGCACCGCGGCACGTCACTCGTCGAGATTTACCAGAACTGCCCGATCTTCAATGATGGCGCCTTCCAGATCCTCAAGGACAGGGACGAGGCCAGCGCGCGGATCATGCACCTGACCGATGGCGAGCCCGTGAGAGCCGGTGAAGGCGAGCAGGCCCGGGTGGTCGTACGCGACGAATCTGGTTCTCTTGCAGTCGTTCCCGAAGCCGACGCTGATCCAGCACGGGTGGTCCGCCACGACCCAACGGCCGACGACCCGAGTCAGGCCTTCGCGCTGAGCCGCCTCGATGACCCGACGTTCGCGCAGGTACCCATGGGCGTCTTCCGCTCCGTCTCGCGGCCGACTTATGACGACGCCGTACGCACCCAGGTCGACGGTGCGGTGGAGTCGGCCGGCGGCCCGGCAGCCGACCGCGACCTGGCCGCGCTGCTGACCGGAAATGACACCTGGACCGTTGCCGAGAATGCTGCGGGGTTCGAGGCGCAGACACGCTGAGCAAAGTCGGCCTGCGCGGTCGTAACCTGACCCGGTGAGCGAGCAGGAGACCGAGACCCGCAAGGGCACGATCTACGGCGCGCTGGCGTACTCCCTCTGGGGTGCCTTTCCGCTCTACTTCCATGCGCTCATCCCGGCCGGGGCCTGGGAGGTCCTCACCCACCGGATCCTGTGGACGATGCTGTTGTGCGTCGTCATCCTGGTCGCCACCCGTCAGATCCCGGCGCTCTGGCGCCTGCTGAAAGACCGGCAGCGGTTGGCGTATCTCTCGGCGGCGAGCTTCTTCATCGCGGCCAACTGGGTCATCTATGTGGTCGCGGTCATGGCCAATCGCACCAGCGAGGCAGCCCTGGGTTACTTCCTCAACCCGCTGGTGACCGTCGCCCTCGGCGTCATCGTGCTGCATGAGCGGCTCCGTCGTCTGCAATGGGCCGCCGTCGCCGTGGGTGGAGTGGCCTGCGTCTATCTCGCCGTCACCTTTGGCAAGCCACCGTGGATCTCCCTGGCCTTGGCTGGATCGTTCGCGACATACGGCCTGATCAAGAACCGTGTCGGCGGCGCCATGACACCGCTGCAGAGCCTGTCCGCCGAAACCGTGATCCTCAGCGTGCCCGCCGTGCCACTGCTGATCTGGATCACCGCGCAGAACGAGGGAACCTTCACCGGCTATGGCGCTGGCCATACCGCGCTCTTGGTCTTCTCCGGCGCCGCGACCGCCGTACCGCTCTTGCTCTTCGCCGCGGCCGCCCGCCGCATCCCGCTCAGCCTGGTTGGGCTCCTGCAGTTCGCTACGCCGATCCTCCAACTGCTCTGCGGCGTCCTCCTCCTGCACGAGGTGGTGCCGACCAGCCGCTGGGTCGGCTTCGGCATCGTCTGGGTCGCGCTGGTGCTGTTGACGATCGACTCTTTGCGGTCAGCGGCGAACACTCGCCGCCGACGGCGAATTCCGCCCGCCGGTTGAGATACCGCAGCACCAACACTCAACCCGCAAGAGCGAAAAGGTCGGCGAACTTCACTCGAATGACCTCGGCCGGAGTGTCGGGTTCAGGCGTCGATGCCCGAGTGCCCTGAACCGGCGGTGAGGTGGACACGTAGGTCTTGCCCGTCGGCGTGGTGATCCGAATGGTGTGCGGGTGCGCCCCTGACGCTGGGCCTGCTCGTTGGTCATGATCGCCGTCGTCATCGTGGATGACCTCGGTGACCCATCCGGGAATCTCCTTGACGTGATTAAACCGTTGGCACACGCCAGCGCCGTTGTCGATCGACGTCGGCCCACCGTCTGTGTGCCGGCGTAGGTGGTCCATGTCCCGGATCGGAGCGTCACAAAACGGGATCCGGCAGACCTGGTCGCGGATTCGGATAAACCGGCGCAGGGTGCCATCGAACTTGCGGCGCCTGCCGTCAAGGTCGGTTAACTGGCCGGTGGCGGGATCGGTGAACAACCGGCGCACCCAGGCCTGGGCCACGTCGACGTCGACCGGCGTAACTCCCAGTAGATCCGGCACTCCAGCAATGACGGCACGGGCCAACGCGGCTGGCACCGGCCCGTACCCGTTCAGCCAGGATGGTCCGTCCGGGTCCGAGTTGTCGGTGGGCGTCGCATTCATGGCACCACTGGCCTTGCTCTCGAATGGCGCTCCGCTTGGTGGCGCGTCGCCAAAAAGCTGTTCTGTCGTCATCACCAGCTGCACCTCAACTGGCGTACCCGCCGCCGTTGCCTGGCCCGTGGCGCGCTCAACGAACAGGTCTGCCATGACCTGGCTCATGCTCCGCTCGGCTGGGTCCCCCGCCGCGATGATCGCTATCGCATCTCGTCGCAGCGCCGCATATGCGGCGACACCTCGTGCCGCGGGCACCAACGCGGTGACCATGCACATCGTGTCGGGTGCCGGACGGGACCACACGCACCGGTCCGCCGCAGCCTTCGCAGCGCGCTCAACCGCCCCCGCCGGGTCAATCGCGTATGCCACTTTGCGCGCCGCGGCGGCCGCCGTTCGGCGCGTGGCAGTCGGCAGCATCGTGACGAGTCGCGCATCGGCTTCGTGTCGTTCGGAGTGCCCAAGGTGCGCGGTTTCGCGGTGCACCGCGTGAGAGACCTCAGCGCTGATCACGCCGCGGGTGAAGAGATCGGCGGTGCGCGGCAGGTCGTCATGCAACGCCTTCGCCAGGCCAAGGTCGCGCGACGCCTGAGATGGCGACAGCTTTCGAGCCAGCGCGACCTGGTCAGCGACGCCCTGCCCCACTCGGCTGCCTCGCACCCCCAGCTGTCGCTGACTCACTCGCTGCGATGCGTCGAAATCGACCGACAATCGGGCGATCGCGCCCTGCGCTGCGTTTGCCAGCACTTGCAACTGTTCGATCTGAGTGATCAGGTCGAAATCCTGTGGTGCGCAACCCATCCCGATGACCTTCTCGATCATGTCTCGCAGGCCGATGGCCTCGCGGTCGGGATGGACTTTTTCCATGACCACAGTCAAGCACCGACCACTGACACACCACGGCCGCGTGGGCTAGCGCCACTCGTGCCATTTCCCACCGCGACAGCAGGTGAGACGCGGGCGCATTCTGCCCCGTACAGAGGGTTGCCGGGTTAGCGTGCTCTGAACGGCCGCGGGGTGGCCCAGAGCGTAGGGAGTGCGCCCATGTCCAGCGTGACCTCAGAAAAGCCTGTCGAGCAGGAACGGTCGTCGTTCCTCTATCCAGGCATGCTGCTGCCCTTTGTCCTGATGGTCACCTGCTTCGCCGCGTGGGGCATCGCGGCGAACATGACCGACACCCTCGTGGCGACGTTCCGCGGCGTGTTCTCGATGAGCACCACCCAGGCGACACTCGTTCAGTCGTCCTACTACGGCGCCTATTTCCTGCTTGCTCTGCCGGCCGCCTTCGTCAATCAACGCTTCAACTACAAGGTCGGCGTGCTACTGGGCCTCGGCCTCGCCGCTGGCGGTGGGCTGCTGTTCCTGCCCGCGGCGGCCTCCAAGGAGTACGCGTTCTTCCTGATCGCGATCTTTGCGCTCGCTGCGGGCCTGTCCGTCCTGGAGACGTCGGCAAATCCGTACGTGATGTCGATGGGGCCAGAGGCAAATGCCACCCGCAGACTCAACTTCGCGCAGTCGTTTAATCCGCCGGGCACGATCACCGGCGTGCTGTTGGCAACTTTCGTCATCCTGCCGCAGCAGAGCGACGCCACTGAGTCCGAACGAGACGCCATGCCGGCCAGTGAACTGTCGGCGCTTCAAGACCAAGAACTCGGCGCAGTGATGACGCCGTACGTCGGGCTCGCCGTCCTGCTGGTGATCATCTGGCTCGGCATCGCGTTCGTTAAAGTCCCCGGGATCACGAGTGGTGGGCGCGAGGTGTCCGCCCAAGGCAGCGGTGGTCTGGTTAGACGACTCGTGGCAAATCGCCACTACTCCTTCGGGGTGGTTGCGCAGTACTTCAACGTCGCCGCGCAGACCTGCATCTGGACGTTCACCATCATCTACGTGCAGGACTTCGTCGACGCGAGCAAGAAGGAGGCCGGGTTCTGGTTGCTCGGAAGCCTCATCATCTTCTCCATCACCCGTTTTGCGATGGTGGCCCTGATGGGCAAGTTCGACAGCCGCTACCTGATGTTGGCGATGACATCCCTTGGTGTCGTGTTGTGCACCGTCGTCATGGTGTCGCCCAACATTGTCGGGGCCATCGCGGTAATTTCGCTGTCGATGTCGTTGTCCCTGCTGTTCCCCACCATCTACGGCATCGCGCTGGAAGGTCTTGGGCCCGACACGAAGTTCGGTGCGGCCGGGTTAGTCATGGCGATCGTCGGCGGCGCCACCGTCCCACTCATCCAGGGCGCGCTCGTGGATTCGATCGGCTCGAACTGGTCCTACATCGTCCCGGCGTTGTGCTTCTGCGTGATCATCGCTTACTGCCTATACACGATTCGCACGCCGCGGCCGGTCGCCGAGTCCGCGTAGGCACGACGCCGCCGTCAACTCTTCGCGCACGCGACACGGTCCGCCTTGTTCAACGCCGAGCCGCATATGGTGACCGCCCACTTGAGTTCGGCGGTGTAGTCCCGACCACCAGCGGTGTAATCCACCATGACTTCCTCGATCTTTGCCCCCTTAGCGCCGGCCTCTACCGAGTAGATGAAATCCAGGATGCCCTTTGCCGGGTCCCCAGTGTTCTTGCACGACCGCCGCACCTTGTACCCCTCCAAGTCAAGGATGTAGTGCCCCCGGTTCGCCGCCGCCCCAGGCTCAGCCCCAAACTCAGTCCAACCAGCCTTTGGGCGACCGTATGCCGACTGGAAAAGCTCGAACGGCGGCGCCACCTCGGTCTTCGACTTCATGACCACTTCGGACCGTCCCACCCGTCGAATGGCAGGGATGAACTGCAGCGGCTCAACCGACGCCGAATACCGCACCTTCCGAATGGTGCTGACCACACCCTGCCCCTCGCCCTTCGTGCACAGTCCGTACCCGAAACTGCGGAAACGCGGCTTGGCAGACGGCCTCAGAGTCAACTCACCATCACCGGCCACAATGGACAGCGGGCCATCACGCTCAGAATCTGCTTCCCCGCCGCACCCGGTCCATGCCACGACACTAAACAGCACGCACGCCGAAGCAACACCTACCGAGCGAAGGTGGGTACGAAGGAATCTCACGGATGGGTCCTACGCATCAACTTGGCACTGTGCGCATGTGCGTCATTCACTTTCCAGCCTCGGCCGCGTTGAACAACATTCCCCGCCTGGTTGTCGATCTGTGGATCATAGCCAGAGGCTGTCGCCCTGGAGCGCAGTTAGCCAAACGCCAGTCGTGCGGCGGCTGCTACCCCCCGAGCACCTGCTCCAGATGAGAATTGCCGAACACCCGGTCCGGGTCGAGCCGATCGCGCAGCTCGACAAAATCGTCGAACCGTTCGTAGCGAGCGCGCAGGTCGGCCGCGCGGAGATCGTGCATCTTGCCCCAGTGCGGGCGCACCTCCGGGCCCATGAGCATCTTCCAGACATCACCAAAATAGGGCTGCTCGGAAAGCCGGTGATACTGGTGAATCGCGACATAGGCGCTCGGGCGCCCGTACGACGTCGACAACCACCGGTCATCCGCCGCCGTAAACCGCACCTCGACCGGGAAAGTCACTCGCTGATCACCACGGTGGAAATAGTCGCGCAACGTCCGCAGCGCGCCAGCCACCTGGTCCCGTGGCATCGACAGTTCACTCTCGCGGAATCGCACGGTCCGCTCAGTAGTCAGGACGGAGTACGACCGATCGGTGTAGGTGCGCTCGGTCAGCACGCGTGCGGTCAGTTGGTTCACGCGCGGGATCAACGTAGGTGCCCGAGATGTCACTCGGTTGATTCCTTCGAATGCGGAGTTCGCGAGGATCTTGTCATCGAGCGTCGCTCGCCAGCGCGGCAACGGGTTCGCCTGCTCCGTTGCCTCTAGCCGGACGTTCGTCTTGGTCTGCACCCGGTCGGTGTGCGGGAAGTAGAAGAACTCAAAGTGGTCCTGGCCCTCGACTATCTCGGGGAGACGCTCAAGGACGGCATCAAGCCGGTCCGGTGATTCATGGGCACGCAGCAAAAAGGCTGGTACGCATTGCAGTTCGTATTCCGTCACGATGCCGAGCGCACCCAGGCCCACCGCGGCCGCAGCCACACGATCTGGCTGGTGGGCGTCGTCATAGCGAACGACGGACCCGTCTGCCAGCACCATCTCGATCGCGCGCACGAAGCCTGCGAGACCAGTCAGGGCATCGCCCGTGCCATGAGTCCCGGTCGCAATCGCCCCCGACACCGTCTGCCCGTCGAAGTCGCCCAGATTGGGCATTGCCAAACCAAGGTCCCAGAGCGCGGGGTTCATCTCGCGCAGCCGGGTCCCAGCGCGGACGCGAACCCGCTGGGTGTGCACGTCGTGACTCACGATCCCCGTGAGTCGGTGCAATTGAAGCTGGAGATCAACCGGTTGACCGATAGCGCTGAACGAATGTCCCGCGCCAATCGCCTTGACCTTGCGTCCAGTTCGAGCAGCAAGCGCAACGGCCTCGGCAACCTCCTCGGTGGTCGCCGGCGCGAGCACGTCGAAGCCGCTGGCGGCCACATTGCCAGCCCAGTTCTGCCACATGCGTTCAGCCAAAGTTCTTCCCTTCACCGCGGTACGTCGGAATCCGGCGTATCTGCTCGCCGTCCACCAACAGCACCTCGTCGAAGCGCTCACACATCTCGCCGGCTTTGGCATGCCGAAACCACACCGGATCACCAATCCGCATTCCGCGGGCCGCCGGGCCGCGCAACGGGGTCTGTACCTCACCGAATCCTTCGTGGGTGAACGGCTTCAGACCCGAAGGGAACGCGACAGTCGGCGTACGGGATGAGCCTACGGGGCCGCTGGCAATGTAACCACCAAACGCCGCGACCACCACGTCCTCCGCAGGCTTGCGCACCACAGGCGACACAAAAAATGCCGCCGGCCGATGCTCGGCCCCGTCGTACCGATCGAACAGCGTAGGAGCGAAAAGCCCTGACCCGGCCGCGAGTTCAGTCACCACCCCGTCGTCCTGAAACCAGTGAAGACTCCCGGTCCCGCCTGCATTGACGAACTCCAGATCTGCATGGTCCTCGACCGCCCGTCGCACCGCGGCCCGGCGCCGCGTCAGCTCGCCCCACGATCGCTGCTTCATCCATCGGATATGTGGTCCGGTGTCCGGGACCCCCGCAATCTGCGCGTCATAGAACATCAGGCCCACCAGACGCACCTGCGGCTCCTTGGCCGCACTCGCGGCGAGTGCCGCGGCTTGCTCGGGCGTCCTGATACTTGAACGATGCGCGCCGACCTGCAGCCCACCAAGACTGACCGCGCAGCAGATGTCGAGGCAGACTCGGACCGGCGCGCCCGTGGCCGCGGCCCGCACCATCTCCAGATGTTCGGGTAGATCCACCATGAAGGTGACCTCACGGGCCGCGACGGGATCATTGCTGACGGCCGCGATCGTGGCCGGGTCGATCGTCGGGTACGCCACCAATACGTCGCGAATTCCCTTGCTGACAAGCCACAGCGCTTCGGGCGCTGAATACGCGAGGACCCCCGCAAAGCCAGGCTGTGCGAGGACCTCCTCGATCAGACCACGCACGCGAATCGACTTGGAGGCCAACCTGATCGGAACCGGGGACCGCTCGCGCATCGACACCGCGTTGGCACGCATCGCTGCGTTATCGACCACTGCCATCGGGGCGACAACTGGCGGCAGCGACGACAAATAGTGAACACTGTTCATTCTTTTAATTCTACGCGTCCGCTGCCGGTCAGCGGGCGGTCTTGCGCGACGAACTAGCCCGCCCACGAAGGTCAGAGCGTCGCCCGTTCGTCACTCAGCCTTCAGGTTGCAGTCATGCGCTGTGCAGGGAAGCGGTCGCCATCGCCTTCTAGGTTTCGAGGGTCAACTCCCTGACCGACCTGAAGGACGACGTTTTCCCGTGACTGTCGAATCCCGATCACTTCTGCCTCTGCTGCCCCTACCCCATCGTGGCGGCCGCAGCCCCATGACCTGCAAATACAAGTGCGATGACGCCTGTAGCAAACCCACCAGGAACACCTCACCCAACGAGTACTTCGGTGATGTCGTCGCTCGGAGCGCAAGCCGCCGTACAGTCCTGAAGGCTCTTGGTGTGACTGCCGCGTCCGCCGGGGCCTACTCCGTCGCGGGCGCTGCGCCCGCTGCGGCGGCGCCGCCTGCAAGCTCTGGCACCTTTGTCTACGAATTCACCGGGACCGCCCCTGTCCCCTTTGAGACCGACAAGGTCACCACGCCCGAGGGATTCACCTGGAAGCCGCTGGTGAAGTGGGGAGACCCAATCGTCAAGGGCGCGCCCGACTTCGACTTCGACAACCAGACTGCAGCCGCTCAGGAGAAGCAGTTCGGCTACAACTGCGACTACGTCGGTTTGGTCAAGACCGGCGACAACGCCGGCGTCCTCGCCGTCAACAACGAATACACCAACGACGAGTTGATGTTCCGCGACGAAGAGCTCTCCGACGAGCAGATCAAGATCGTCATGGCAGCACACGGCCTGTCGGTAGTCGAGGTCACGCGCGACGGCGCGGAGTGGACCGCCCAGATGGGCGCGGCCCGCAATCGGCGCATTACGGCCAGCACCCCGTTCCAGATCGTTGGTCCGGTGCGTGGGGATGACCTGGTGAAGACCTCCGCCGACCCCAAGGGCGAGACCGTCCTCGGCACCTTCGCCAATTGCGCGGGCGGCGCCACTCCCTGGGGCACCATCTTGTCCGGCGAGGAAAACATCAACGGCTATTTCAATGCGAGCGAGGTTCCGGCTGACCAGCAGGAGGCCTACGAACGCTACGGATTCGACAGCGAAGGTCGCGGCTGGGAGCGCGTCGACCCGCGGTTCGACACCGCCGAGGAGCCGAACGAACCCAACCGGTTCGGATATGTCATCGAACTCAACCCGCTCAACCCCAACTCCACCCCCAAGAAGCTCACCGCGTTGGGTCGCCTCAAGCACGAGGGCGCCAACGTCGTCATCAATGACAGCAGGCATGCCGTGGCCTACATGGGCGACGACGAGAAGTTCGACTACATGTACAAATTCGTCTCCAAGGGCACCTACCGTGACGGCGACGACGCACACAACGCCACGCTGCTTCACGAGGGCGATCTGTATGTCGCGAAGTTCAGCGGCGATGGCGCCGAGGACGGCATCGCCGACGGTACGGGCACCTGGATTCCACTTGTGGAAGGCGGCGAGTCCAAGGTCGAGGGCATGTCGGTCGCACAGGTCCTCGTCCACACTCGGTTGGCCGCCGACACGGTGTCACCGACCAAGATGGACCGGCCCGAGGACGTTGAGCCCAACCCGGTCAATGGCAAGGTCTATGCCGCACTCACTAACAATTCCGACCGCGTGCCGAGTCAGATTGACGACGCCAATCCCCGCGCCAGCAACAAGCACGGTCAGGTCCTGGAACTCTCGCCGAACGACGGCGACCACACGGCGACCGACTTCACCTGGAAGCTCGTCCTGATCTGTGGTGATCCCAACGATCCAGCGACCTACTTCAATGGTTACGACCGCAGCGAAGTCAGCCCCATCTCGTGCCCGGACAATGTCGCCTTCGATGGCCAAGGAAACCTGTGGATCTCCACTGACGGCAACGCTCTTGGCAACGCCGACGCGTTTTTCATGATGCCGCTTGCCGGAGAAAACACTGGTCACCTGCAGCAGTTCCACACCGTGCCCCACGGCGCCGAATCCGCCGGCCCACTCATCGTGGACGACCTCACGGTGTTGTGCTCGGTGCAGCACCCCGGCGAAGTCGACGATGCCTCGCCAAGCAACCCGCAGTCACTGTTCCCCTACGACGGCACCAAGCAGCCCCGCCCGTCGGTCATCCAGATCTTCCGGGAAGCCACCGCGGACCCGTCCGAGTCTCCTACCGGTTCACAGACCGGGTCGCCCACCAGTTCCAGTGGCCACTCCTCCACTGTGTCGGGACCTCCCGTGGAGACAGGCGTGTCCGGCGAAGGCGACAACGCCGCCTCCGTGGGTTTCGGCGCACTTGCGCTCGGCGGTATCGCAGCGGCGGGAGTGGTGGCCCGAAGGAGGCTTAACTCCTAAGGCCACCGCTGTCATTTCCCCCTTCGCGAGGCGAATCAGCCTACGGTTGCTGATATAGCAAACCGCTGCGAAGGAGACGACGTGCCTGCCAACGTCAGCCGAATCCGTTCCATGCTCCCGATCGCGGGCGCCGGTGGCGGCCGTGCGTCGATGACCTGTCGTCACCGGTGCAGCAACCAGTGCGATCAGGCTCCGCCGAACACCTCGAACAACCCCTACTTCGGTGACATCGTCGCTGCCGGCGCCTCGAGGAGAACGGTGCTGCTCGGCGGCGGCGCGGCTTTCGCCGTCGCCGGTTCCAGCGTCGCGGCGGCGGAGCCGGCCGCCGCCGGCGGTGGGCGCCCGTCGAAACGCAGCAAGTACGTCTACGACTTCAGCTCTATTCCAGCCCGGTCGGCGGACTGCGACCAGGTCGACGTACCGCGCGGATTCCGGTGGGAGCCGCTGTTGCGCTGGGGTGACCCGATTCTGCCCGGCGCTCCCCGGTTCGACTTCGAGCACCAAACCGCCCGAGCCCAGGAACGGCAGTTTGGCTATAACTGCGATTATGTCGGCCTGGTGCGTACCGGCCGACGCACCGGACTTTTGAGCGTCAATCACGAATACACCAATGAAGACCTGATGTTTGGCGTGACCGACTACGCCAAACTGTCCGACGAGCAATTGCGGATCGCCATGGCCGCCCATGGATTGTCTGTCGTGGAGGTTCGCAAGGACGGAAAGCGTTGGCGTGCCCGACTCGGCTCGCGCCATAACCGCCGCTACACCGCCTCAACCCCGTTCCGACTCGACGGCCCGGCCGCAGGTGATCCGCTGGTGCGTACCTCCGCCGATCCAAAAGGCCGGACCGCGCTCGGCACGTTCAACAACTGCTCGGGCGGTACAACCCCCTGGGGTACGACGCTGCACGGCGAGGAGAACATTCACGGCTACTTCAACGTGACCTCCGTGCCCGAGGACCAGCAGCAGGCCTACGAACGCTACGGGTTCAGCGGGACCGGCCGCGGGTGGGAGCGCGTCGACCCGCGCTTTGACACCGGCCAAGAACCCAACGAGCCCAATCGGCACGGCTGGATCGTCGAAATCGACCCGACCGACCCGCGCTCCACACCTCGCAAGCACACGGCGATGGGTCGCTTCAAGCATGAGGGCGCCAATGTCATCATCGATGAGGGCGGGCACGCCGTGGCCTATATGGGCGACGACGAGAAGTTCGAGTACATGTACAAGTTCGTGTCACGCGATAAGTACCGCAAGCGCGACCGACAACACAACCTGACGCTGCTATCGGAGGGCGACCTCTACGTCGCGAAATTCACCGGCGATGGGTTCGAGGACGGCGTCTCAGACGGCACCGGCCAGTGGCTCGCCCTGGTCAAAGATGGCGCCTCAATGGTGGCTGACATGACGGTCGCCGAGGTGCTCGTGAACGTGCGTACGGCAGCTGACCGGCTCGGCGCCACCAAGATGGACCGGCCCGAGGATGTCGACATCAACCCGGTCAATGGCCGGGTCTATGGGGCCTTAACCAACAATGACGAGCGGTCGCCCAGCCAAATTGACGAGGCCAACCCGCGGGCACTCAACAAGCACGGCCAGATCATCGAAATTACGCCGCACAAGGGCGATCACACGAGCACCCGCTGCACCTGGAAACTCGTACTGATTGCTGGTGACCCCGACGACCCCGCCACCTACTTCAATGGCTATGACAAGTCAGAGGTGACCTCGATCTCCTGTCCCGACAACGTCGCCTTCGATGGACGGGGTGACTTGTGGATCTCCACCGACGGCAACAAACTCGGCCACAACGATGGCTTCTTCCTGATGCCATTGAAGGGGCGAGACAAGGGCAAGTTGCAACGCTTCCTCAACGTGCCCACAGGTGCAGAGGCCTGCGGTCCGCTCATCGTTGACGACGCCACGGTGTTCTGCGCAGTGCAACACCCTGGCGAGATCGACGGCGCGACTCCGGAGAATCCCGCCTCGCAGTTCCCCTACGAGCGCAACCGCCAGCCACGGCCATCGGTCATTCAGGTGTGGAAGGAACGCTAGCCGTCGCGACGACAGGTGTGCTCAGCGGCGCGACGCCATCCTGCTGACCTGACGTTGTACGCGCTGCAAGCGGCGACGGACCAGGCGCCCCAAGCGTTTGAGGTCGCGAGCGCCTGCTCGCGACCGGCTCTCGGCCGCCTCCGCGAACGTGCGGCTGCGGCCTGCCACTGACTGTTGTCTCTTGATCTCGGCCTCACGCTCGGCGGCAAAACGACCCGGATCCCGCACTGCGACACTGAGATTTTTTGCACCGCGAGTTGCGTACGGCCACACCATCATTCCGCCCACAAGGCGCGGGGGCGGCAGCGGCTGACCGTGCAGTGGCACCCGATATTCCGAGGCCCACCCAGCGCCCACAACGCGGCCACGCAGATCGAGGTACCCACCTTTGGGGTGCTGTTCGGCGAGTTGACGAGCATCGATCAGGACCTCTGTCGTGGCCTCAAGCGTGTCGCCTTCAATGCGCTCCGACGTTCCTGGGGCGTAATCAACAGCAAGCGATTCTCGGTCGACCACCAGCACGCTCATCCCGACTGTCTGGTCGGAAATGTCGATCTTGGGCAGCTCAAGATCGGGTACGAAGTGGTGGGTGTCCCAGTACACCGTGTCGCCCTCCGTCACGGTTCGGATCGCACGCCCGTCGGAGTAGATCAGACGACCGTGCACCAGGACCCGGATCTTGTCGTCGTCGGTCCAGGCGACCTCATCGACCGTGATCCGGGAAGTCACGCCGCGTTCGGCGTCACCAACAATCCGAATGTCGTCCAGGGTGTTGTTGGCCAACATGTGAGAGCGCAGCCGAGCACCTGCACCAAGCCACGGCCACTGCTTCTCGCCCAGGCCGAATCGCTCTCGCACCCGGCGATGCTCGCGGAACAGCGTTTCTTGATATTCGACCGACTTGTTGAGCAGGGCACCGCCGCGCAGCCGCACCAAGACCTTTCGGTCATACCAGTGCGCGTAGAGCTTGTCGCGCAGCGGCCCAGGCTCGGTATTGGCCTCGATGACTTCGAGGATCTCTTCGACGCATTGGACATACCGTGCCGGGTCGAACTGCGTCATGCTCGCGTTGTCGTCACCCGTGCTGCGCCGCATCCAGTAGTAACAGAGCTTGTCTGCCAGGATCGAGATCCGCTCAGCAGCGAAGTAGCACTTGATGAAGAAGAGATGATCCTCCAACCGGACCCGCCCCTCCGGGAAGCGGATTCCATGCGCACGCACCATCTCAGTCCGGACCAACTTGTGTGGCGTCATGATTGCAAGGACCGGGTCCTTGCCGAGCTTGGCGTCCTTAATGTTCTTCCGAAAGACATGGCGGGGCACGCCACGCCCGGGTCCGACCCCAACCTCCTTGGGAATGACGATGTCTGCGCCAGTCTCCTGGGCATAGTCGTACATCCACTCCAGCGCACGCGGCGCAAGTTTGTCGTCGTTGTCCGCGAAGAAGAGAAACTCGCCTTGTGCAGCATCGATGCCTAGGTTGCGAGGCTTGCCCGGCCACCCAGAGTTGGGCGTACTGTGCAGGACCCGCACGTGTGGTCGGGAAGCAGCCCATTCGTGCAGGCGCTCCCGCGTCCCGTCGGTCGAGTCGTCGTCGGCGAAAATCACCTCGAACTCTGTGGAGGGCATGGACTGCTGGTCGATGCTCGTGAGGAGCTCGGTGATATCAGTGCCCGGGTTGTATACCGCAACCACGAGCGTTACTTTCACGGCCAAGACTATTTCTCCCCCAACGTCACCTGACGGTATTTTTGCCACTTCACCCTACTCCGGCCATTCGGGTCAGTCTAAAACCCGCTTCAGGAGGTACGGCTCGCCACGGCGAGCGGCAGTGCCTCCAGGGCATCCCGCGCGTCTGAGGCGGGAAGGGTACGCGCCAAGTCGGCGGCCCGTCTGGCAAGACGCTGAGTGTGCTCCCGCGCCTGCTCGATCGCCGGGTGCGCGCGCAACAGGCCTAACGCCTCCGCGTGCAGCGCGTCATCGACCAACGGCTCGGAGATCAACTCACGCAAGCGCGCGCTGCCCTGGTCGGTGGACTGCCGCGCATAGAGCACGGGCAGCGTGAGTACGCCTTCGCGCAGGTCGGTCCCGGGTGTTTTGCCCGATTCCTCCGCGTCGCTGACAATGTCGAGAATGTCATCGGAGAGTTGGAAAACCATCCCGATCAGTTCGCCATATTCGCGCAGGGTGTCGATGCGCTCCGACGGGCACCCGGCAAACATCGCGCCATACCGAGCGGCGGTCGCGATCAGCACACCGGTCTTGTCCGCCAGCACCTTCAGGTAATGCTCAAGCGGGTTCGCCTCATCGGTGGACTGGCGGTCGTCCTGAATCTGCCCGGCACACAGCCGGACGAAGGTCTGCGCCTGGATCAGCACAGCCTCCGCACCGAGGCCCGCCACGATCTCCGAAGCCCGCCCAAAGAGCAAGTCGCCGACGAGGATGGCCGTCGAATTGTCATACGCCGCATTGGCACTCGCGACGCCACGTCGAAGCGTGGCCTCGTCCATCACGTCGTCGTGGTAGAGCGACGCGAGGTGGGTCAGCTCGACACCGACAGCCGCGTCGACGACCTCCGGTGAGCGCCCCTCGCCGATCTCGGCTGCCAACAGCGTCAGCATCGGGCGGAAACGTTTGCCCCCAGCCTCGACGAGGTGACCTGACGCATCGGCGATGAACGGATCGTCGTGATCGACGACTTCCCGCAATCTCTGATCAACCAACTCCAGGCCCTCGAGGAGCTTTTTGCCGAGAGCTGGAGACACCGCCGGGAGCCCGGCCATGGCGGTGGGCGTGGTCACCGGATGAAGATCGACGCGTCGTTGGCCAGATCAAGCAGCGGCGAGGGTGCGACACCCAAGACCACCGTGGCCAGGACCCCGATGGTGACTGCCACTGCCGTCATGGCCGTAGGAGTCACCGCCACGGTGTCGTCCTGAGGGTCCGAGAAGTACATGAGGACGATGATCTTGACATAGACGAACGCGGTGATCATCGAGGCAATGACGGCGATCACGGCCAGCCAGGTGGCGCCGCCGGAGATCGCGGCGCTCAGCACCGCAAACTTCGCGGTGAAGCCAGCGGTCAACGGAATTCCGGCGAAGGCCAACAGCAAGAAGGAGAACGCTGCGGCCACCACCGGGCTGCGCCGCCCAAGACCAGCCCACTGATTCAATCGCGTTGCCTCGTTGCCCTGCGAACGCACCAGGGTGATGAGCGCAAACGCCGCGATCGTGCTGAAGCCGTAGGCCACCAGGTAGAACATGACGCTGGTGACGCCCGCCTTCTCCAAGGCCACCAGGCCCACCAGAATGAAACCGGCGTGGGTGATCGAACTGTAGGCCAGCAACCGCTTCACATCGGTCTGGGTCACCGACAGAATGGCTCCCACCAGCATGGTCAGCACCGCGATGATGGCCACGACCGGCTGCCAGTTCCAGGCGAGGCCGTCGAAGCCGACATACAGCAAACGCAGTAACGCACCGAACGCCGCGACCTTGGTGCACGCAGCCATGAAGCCCGTCACGGTGGTCGGCGCGCCCTGATAGACGTCTGGCGTCCAGGACTGGAACGGCACTGCTCCCACCTTGAAGAGCAATCCCACCAATACCAACATCAGTCCGGGGATCAGCATGGCGTCGACTCCGGTGACCGTACCGATCGCCGCGGCAATCTCACCGAACTTGATCGACTTGGTGGCGCCATAGATCAGCGCCGCTCCAAAGAGGAAGAAGGCCGACGAGAAAGCACCCAGCAGGAAGTACTTCAACGAGGCTTCCTGGGACAGCAGTCGACGGCGGCGCGCCAAACCGGTCAGGATGTAGAGCGGGAGCGAGAGCACCTCAAGGGCGACGAACATGATCAGCAGGTCACCCGCTGCCACAAACATCATCATGCCGGAGATCGAGAACAGCACGAGCGAGAAAATCTCGGTGCTCGTTGCGCCGAGCCGAACAGCGGCCGCCTCCTGCGGAGAGCCTGGAACCGTGGCACCCGATTGGGTGAAGTTGTCCGGCTGGTCCTGGTCGAGTCGCTCGGCCATCGCCAGGACTGCGGTGAACCCGAGGGCCAGGATCGCGCCCTGGAGGAACAATGCGGGCCCATCGATGATGATCCCGCCTGCTGCGGTTTCGCCCTGGTGGTCGCGAGCAACCGTCGCGACGGCGACCAGCGCCCCCAGGAGCGCGACGACGGTGAGGCCGAGTTGCAGAACGTAACGAGACTGTCGTGGTGCGAACGCCTCGATCAGCACCGAGATCAAACCGGCGCCGAACACCAGGAAGATCGGAAGGACACCGAAGTACTCGATCTTGGTGACAACAAACTCAGCAGCCGGAACGCTGACTGGCGCGGCGGTCACTTGTGGCTCCCCTCGGCGACACCCTGCTCAGGCGCCGGATCGGTCACCCCGACCTGCTGCAGCGTCGCATCGACAGCTGGACCCAGGAGGTCAAGGGCAGGCTTCGGGTAGAAGCCCAGGAACAGGAATATGGCGATCAACGGTGCCGCCACAAGCTTTTCGCGCAGCGACACGTCGAGCACGTGGTCTTGGTCGAGCGGCTTGGGTCCGGTCGCAACCTTCTTGTACATCAACAGGACGTACAGAGCCGCAAGGACAACACCGAAGACGGCAATGATGGTGGCGACTTTGTATTTGCCGAAGCTGCCCACCATCACCAGGAACTCGGAGACGAACGAGTTCAGGCCCGGCAACGCGAGCGCCGAGAGACCGGCGATCAGGAAGAACCCGGCCAGGACCGGCGTAACCCGCTGCCAGCCACCGAAGTCGGAGATCTTGCTACTCCCCCGACGGGCAACGAGCATGCCGCCGAAGAGGAACAACGCGGCAGTCGTGAACCCGTGGTTGATCATGTACAGGTTCGAGCCCACTTGCGAGGTGCTGGTCAGCGCGAAGATGCCCAACACGATGAAGCCGAAGTGGCTGATCGAGGTGTAGGCGATTAGGCGCATCATGTCGTCCTGACCGATCGCCACGATGGCGGCGTACAGGATCGAGATGACTGCGAGGGTGATCACGAACGGGGTGGCCCACTGCGAGGCACCCGGGAACAACTCCAGGCAGAAGCGGATCATGCCGTACGTGCCGACCTTGTCCAGCACGCCGACCAGCAGGGTCGAGGTGGCTGGTCGGGCAGCGGCTGCGGCATCCGGGAGCCAGGTGTGGACACCCACCATCGGTGCCTTGACCGCAAAAGCGAAGAAGAAGCCGATGAACAGCCACTTCTCGGCGCCACCGAAGTCGGTTCCCGCGAGGGTGTCGACCAGGAAGCCGTCCCCGCCACGTGGTCCGTTGAGGTAGAGCCCGATGACCGCGACCAGCATGATGAGGCCGCCAGCAAGGGAGAAGAGCAGGAACTTGACGGCGGCATACTGCCTGCGAGCCCCGCCGAACATCCCAATCAGGAAGTAGACCGGGATCAGCATCGCCTCGAAGAAGACATAGAACAGGAAGACGTCGCGCGCGGCGAAGACCCCGATCATGAACGTCTCGAGGATGAGCATCAGCGCGAAGTAGAGCTTCAGCCGGCCGGCGTTGTCGCTGTCGGACTCGACGTCGTCCCAGGCCGCGAGGAGGCAGATCGGCACGAGCACCAGGCTCATCAGAATGAGCGCTAGGGCGATCCCATCGACACCGAGGGCGTAGGACACCCCGAATTGCGGAATCCAGGCGTGCGTCTCGGTGAATTGGTACTTCTGGTCGCCGCCGTCCCACGCGAACTGGGTCGCCGCCACCACACCGAACCCGAGGGTGACCAGCGAGATACCCAACGCAATGGGTCGCACCAACGCCACGCTCTTTGCGGGCAGCAGCGCGATCACGAGCGCACCGACCAGCGGAATCAGACCCAGCAGGGTGAGCCAGGGGAAATCATTCGACATCACTGCACCACCCACACGGCACCGAGGATCACGACGACGCCCACGAGCATCGTCAGGGCATAGGTCCGCACGAACCCGTTTTGCAGCTTGGCCAGGCGGGAGGACGAGCCACCGACCATGGCGGCCAAGCCACCGGCAGCGCCGTCAACACCATGGTTGTCGGCGAAGACCAGCGAGCGGGTCAGATGCAGGCCCGGACGGGCAAACACTGCCTCGTTGAAGTCGTCCTGGTAGAGGTCCTTGCGCGCGGCACGCGTCGCGAGGGAGCCCACCGGCGGAGTCTCTGGGACGTCATCGCGCCAGTAACGCATAAACGCCAACCCAGCACCGATGGCGACCAGGATCAGCGTGGCGGCCATGATCACCGGGATCGGGAGCACGGGGTGTTCCTCGCCGTGGGCACCCACGACCGGCTCCAGCCAGTGCGTCATGATCCCGGTCGGGCCAAGCGCCAGACCCAGGAACGCCGAGCCGACTGCGAGCACGATCATCGGGATCGTCATGGTCAGAGGCGATTCGTGCGGGTGCACGGCCTGCTCACCTTCGGTAATCCACCGGCGCTTGCCGTGGAAGGTCATGAAGAACAACCGCGACATGTAGAAGGCGGTCACTCCGGCACCGATCAGCGCGGCTCCACCAAAGACCCATGGCTGCCAACCTTCACCGATGAACGCCGCCTCGATGACCTTGTCCTTTGACCAGAACCCGGAGAACGGTGGGACTCCAAGGATCGCCAACCAGCCGAGACCAAACGTGATCCAGGTGATCTTCATGACGGCGGACAGTCCACCGAACCGACGCATGTCGACCTGGTCGTTCATGCCATGCATGACCGACCCAGCCCCGAGGAACATCCCCGCCTTGAAGAAGCCGTGCGTCAGCAAGTGGAAGATCGCGAACGCGTATCCCACCGGCCCCAGTCCCGCGGCCAACATCATGTAGCCGATCTGACTCATCGTGGAGGCGGCCAGCGCCTTCTTCATGTCGTCCTTGGCACAACCAACGATCGCCCCGAACAGCAAGGTGATGGCGCCGACGATGGCCACGGCCAACCGGGCGCCTTCGGAGGCGTCAAAGATCGCGTGGCTACGCACGATGAGATAGACACCGGCGGTGACCATGGTTGCCGCGTGGATGAGGGCCGACACCGGGGTCGGGCCAGCCATCGCGTCGCCGAGCCAGCTCTGCAGCGGGAACTGCGCGGACTTACCGCACGCAGCCACCAGCAGGAACAGTCCGATCGCCAGGACCGCGCCCTCGCTCAGTTGCCCCGCAGCGGCGTTGACGCCCGCGAAGTCGACCTTGCCGATGACCGCAAACATCGTGAAGACGGCCAGCAGCAGACCCATGTCACCGACACGGTTGACGATGAACGCTTTGTTGGCGGCGGTGGCGTACGCCGGGTTGTGGTTCCAGAACCCGATCAGCAAGTAGGACGCGAGACCGACACCCTCCCAACCGACAAACAGCAAGACGTAAGAGTCAGCCAGCACCAGCAGCAGCATCGCCGCGATGAACAGGTTGAGGTAGGCGAAGAAGCGCCGCTTGTCAGGGTCGTGCTCCATGTAGCCCAGCGAGTACACGTGGATGAGCGACCCGACGAAGGTGATGAGCATGACGAAGACCAGCGACAGCGGGTCGACCAGCAGGCCAGCGTCGACCTGGAATGAGCCGGCGTGGATCCACTCGAAGAGTTCGACACTCTGCCCGCGCTCTTCGGCGCTGCGACCGGCCATCTGGAGGATCGCCGCGGCGCCGATGACGAAGCTTGCCCAGGCCAGTGCGGTCGCGAGCAGCGGACCGAACTTATTGGTGGCTTTTCCGCCGACGAGGAGCAGCGCGGCACCGGCGAGCGGCAGGGCCACCAGCAGCCAGGCGTACGACGCCACTCCCGATGCGGCAACCGGCTCGGCTACCTCACCACTCGAGGCGAGCATGCTCGCCGCAGGAGTCACAAAATTCACACCGGCTCCCTTATAGCTTCAGCAGATTGGCGTCGTCGACCGAAGCCGAACGGCGGGCACGGAAGATGGCCATGATGATCGCCAATCCGACGACCACCTCAGCTGCGGCGACCACCATGACGAACAGTGCAATGACCTGGCCATCGAGCTCGCCGTGCATACGGGCGAAGGTCACAAAGGCGAGGTTGGCCGCGTTGAGCATCAACTCAACGCCCATGAACACGATGATGGCGTTGCGGCGGAGCAGGACGACTGCGCCACCGATCGAGAACAGGATCACCGACAGGTAGATGTAGTTCATGAGGCTCATCGGGCGTCCTCCCCGTCATTGGTCGAGCTGGTGTCGACACGGTCACTCGCCGTACCGGTCGAGTCCCCGGTCTCGCGCTCCAGCGCGCTCGTGGAGTCGGTGAACTCCGAGGTGCCGACCACCTGACCGCGGGCCCGCAGCACCCGAGAGATCGACAGCTCCGATGGCGTTCCGTCCGGGAGCAGCGCCGGAGTGTCAACCGCGTTGTGGCGGGCGTACACACCGGGAACGGGCAGACCCGAAACGTTCTCGTTGCGGCGGATACGGCGGCGGGACCAGTCGGCCTGCGAGGCCTTGGGGGTCAACCGTTCGCGGTGCGCCAACACCATCGCGCCGAGCGCCGCGGTAATAAGGAGCGCGCTGGTGGCTTCGAATGCCCACACGTAGGGGCCGAAGATCAGCTTGGCGGCACCGCTGACGTTGCCATCGGCGTTGGCCTGCTCGAGCCCGACCGGCGGCGGCGTGTTGGCCTTGGCCACCAGTGACATCGCCATCGCCGCGAACGCACCCGCGAGCAAGAGACCTGCGATGCGCTGGCCTTTGATCGTCTCGACCAGCGAATCCGAAGCATCGACACCGACCAGCATGATGACGAAGAGGAACAACATCATGACGGCACCCGAATAGACGAATACCTGGATGATGCCGAGGAATTCAGCCTGCTGGGCGATGTAGAACACACCCATCAGCACCATGGTCAGGGCCATACCCATCGCGGCATGGACAGCCTTGCGAGCAAAGAGGAGACCAAGCGCGCCAGCGACAGCCAACGGCGCCGCCAACCAGAACAGCACCGTTTCGCCGGCGCCTACCGTCATCATGCGGTTTCCTCGGTCTCGACACGGCTCGCGCTAGCGCGCTCGCCTGCTCGACCGGCGTTGGGGTCACTCGCGCTAGCGCGCTCGCCTGCTCGACCAGCGTTGGGGTCGCTCGCGCTAGCGTTGGTGTCACTCGCGGTGCTTACCTGCGCGTCGACCCACTCCTGCTGTTCGGGGGTGGATCCACTGACCTTGCCCTGGTAGTAGTCGCGCTCTTCCATGCCGTCGACCATCGGGTGCGGGGCGGGCAGCATGCCGGTCTGGATGGGCGCGAGCAACTGATCCTTAGTGAAGATCAGGTCGGCACGGTTGTTGTCGGCCAACTCATACTCGTTGGTCATGGTCAGCGCGCGCGTCGGGCACGCCTCGATGCACAAGCCACAAAAAATGCAGCGCAGGTAATTGATCTGGTAGACGCGGCCGTAGCGCTCCCCCGGCGAGAACCGCTCACCGGCGGCATCGTCGTTGTTGGCGCCTTCGACCAAGATCGCGTCGGCTGGGCAGGCCCAAGCGCAGAGCTCGCACCCCACGCACTTCTCCAGCCCATCAGGATGCCTGTTGAGCTGGTGGCGCCCGTGGAACCGCAACTGGGTGGGCCGCTTCTCCTCGGGATACTGCTCGGTCTCGATCTTGCGGAACATCGTCCCGAAGGTGACGCCGAATCCGGCGACCTTCGCAAAGAGGCCCGGCTCGTCACTCTTACGGTCAGCCATGGGTGTCCTCCGAGTCGGCATGGGCGTCGGTCGGGTGGGAGCCTGCTCTGGCACCCGCAGGCTGCGGGGCTGCAGCAGCGAGCGCTGGCGCAGGCTCCTTGAGTCGCTGTCCGGGCATCGGTGGAACCGGGTGCCCGCCGGCGAAGGGGTCGATCTCCACGGCCGGTTCTTCGGCCTCGCGCGCAGCTTGGATACGCGCGTCGCGGCTGTCCCAGACCCAGACGATGGCCAGGACGACCACGCCTATACAGGCGACCACGAACAAGGTGGCTCGGGGGAATTCTCGGCCCAGGAGGCTGACCTTGCCATCGCCCAGGAAGCCCAACTGCGATGCGCGGACGAAGGCGACCATGACGACCCAGACCAGCGTGGTCGGGATCATGACCTTCCAGCCGAGCTTCATGAACTGGTCGTAACGGACACGCGGCAACGAACCACGCAGCCACACAAAGAAGAACAGGAAACTCCACAGTTTGGCGGTGAACCAGAACAGGCCCCACCAGCCGCCGTTGAACATGCCATCGCCGATGGCCGCGATCCCCGGAGGTGCCTGCCAGCCGCCCAAGAACAGGGTGGTGGCGAGCGCTGAAACGGTGAACATGTTGACGTACTCACCGAGGAAGAACATCGCGAACTTCAGCGAGGAGTACTCGGTGTGGAAGCCACCCGTCAGCTCGCCTTCGCCCTCAGCAAGGTCGAAGGGCAGACGGTTGGTTTCACCCACCATGGTCACGAGGTAGACCACGAAGGAGAAGAACGCCGGGATGATGAACCACAGGTCACTTTGAGCCGAGACAATCTGACTCGTGGACATCGAGCCGGCGTAGAGGAAGACCGCGACGAGCGCGAGACCCATGGCGATTTCGTACGAGATCACCTGAGCGCTGGAGCGCAGACCACCCAACAGCGGGTAGGTCGAACCCGAGGACCAGCCGGCGAGCACGATGCCGTAGACGCCGACACCGGCGACCGCGAGCACCAGCAGGGTGGCCACCGGAGTGTCAGTCAATTGCAACGGTGTGTAGTGACCAAACATCCACACATCGCCAGAGAGCGGGATGATCGCGAACGCGACGAAGGCCATCGCACCGGCCAGCGCGGGCGCCGTCCAGTACATGATCTTGTCGGCGTTTTTCGGGACGACATCTTCCTTGAGGGCCAGCTTGACGCCGTCGGCAAGGGTCTGCAGCAGACCGAACGGACCGGTGCGGTTCGGGCCGGGTCGCTGCTGCATCCGACCAATGACGCGCCGCTCAAACCAGATGATCAGCAGGGTGCTGACCAGCAGGTAGACGAACAGCAGCAGCGCCTTGACCGCAGAGAGCCATAGCGGGGTGTCGCTGAAGTCTGCGGTCGGGTTGTCGGTCGCCGCCGGAAGCATCGACACGGCGTGGCTTACCGCTGTCACGGTCATACCGCACCGCCCTTCTGGTTGGTCTCGACAAGCTCGACCGGCGTTGCGGACTCGACCGGCGTTGCGGACTCGACCGGCGTTGCGGACTCGACCGGCGTGGTGCCGGGCGCGAGGCTCACGACGGAACCACCGCCAGCGCCGAGCGTGGCGCAGACTGTCGAACCGGGCGAGTTAGACGGCACCCACACGACGTAGTCGGGCATCTCGGTGACCTGCACGGGCAGCGTCAACTGGCCCCGCTTGGTCGCCACGGACAACGGTGCGCCATCGGTCACCCCGACGCTCTGCGCGGTGGTCGCAGAGATGCGCGCCACCGGGCGCCGTGCCGTGCCAGCCAGGAAGGGCTCGTTGTCCTGCATCGTGCCGAGGTCGAGCATCTGCGGCCAGGTCGCGAGGACTGCTTCACCGATCAACGGACGGGGTACGCCGCCACGGCGCACCCGCGGACGCTCGGCGCGCGCAGCGGAGGTCGATCCGAGTTCGGCCAGTTCGGCGCGTACCTGGTCGACCGTCCGGGTCCCCAGGAATTCGCCGAGCTCGGCAGCCAAGAGGTCCAGCACCCGGAAGTCGGACATGGCGTTGGACTCCAGCGACTGCTCGAAGGGGCGATCGCGACCTTCCCAGTTGAGGAAGGAGCCTGCCTTCTCCTGGTGTGGTGCAACCGGGAGCACGACGTCGGCATACGGAGCGGCGCCAATTTCACGGATCTCCAACGAGACCACAAAGGCCCGCTCCAGCGCGGCGCGCGCCAGGTCCGGGTCCGGCAGGTCATCGGGATCCAGACCTCCGACGACCAGTCCCGCAAGTTCACCGGACGCGGCAGCCTCAAGGATTGCGGTGGTGTCGCGACCCACGGAATCGGGCAGGTCGGTAGCACCCCACACGGTGCCCACCTGGGCCCGCGCATCGGCGTCAGTGACCTCGCGGCCGCCGGGCAGCAGGCTCGGAAGCGCACCAGCCTCGAGCGCACCCCGCTCCCCTGCGCGGCGTGGCACCCACGCCACGCGCGCCCCCTTGGCTTCCGCCAGGTCGATCAGCGCGGACAGTCCACCGGCCACGGTCGACAGGCGATCGCCGACGATCATGACGGTGCCGTCATCGAGCTTCTTGACCTGCTCGGCGACCTCGTCGGGTAGGTCGGCTCCGCCCTGGCCGATCGCCGCCAACACCTCAGCCTCGGTGCCTGGCGCGGTCGGGATGAGCGTTCCGCCCATTTTCTCCAGGCCGCGGGTGGCGTAGGGCGCCAGCGACATGACCTGGGTCTTGTTCGTGCGCCACGCCTTGCGCAGGCGAAGGAACAGCATGGCGGCTTCGTCTTCGGGTTCCAGTCCGACCAACAGGACCGAGCTGGCGTTCTCGACATCGGCGTAGGTCACCGCACCGTTGGCCGGGTTGGTCCCGACCACGCTGTGCGCCAGGAAGGATGCTTCCTCAGCGGAGTGCGGGCGGGCCCGGAAGTCAATGTCGTTGGTGCCCAGCACGAGGCGGCTGAACTTGGCGTACGCGTAAGCGTCTTCGGTACTGATCCGGCCACCGGTCAGCACACCGACACCGCCAGCGCGGGCCAGTTGGAGTCCGCGGGCTGCCGCTTCGAGTGCTTCTGGCCATGCGGCGACTTGCAGGTCGCCGTGCTCATCGCGCACGAGCGGCGTCGCAAGACGGTCTTTGGCCGTGGCGTAGGTGAACGCCCAGCGGCCCTTGTCGCAGTTCCACTCTTCGTTGACGTCGGGGTTGTTGAGCGCCATCCGACGCAGCACGGCGCCCCGGCGATGATCCACCCGCAACGAGCAGCCACCAGCGCAGTGCTCACAGACGCTCGGGGTCGAGACCAAGTCGAACGGGCGCGACCGGAACCGGTAGGCCGCGCCGGTCAGCGCGCCGACCGGGCAAATCTGCACGGTGTTGCCAGAGAAATAGGACTCGAACGGCTGATCTTCGTAGATGCCGACCTGCTGCAGGGCGCCGCGTTCGATCAGGGCGATGAACGGGTCACCCGCGATCTGGTCGGAGAATCGCGTGCAGCGCGCGCACAGGACGCACCGTTCACGATCCAGCAGGACTTGGCTGGAGATATTGATCGGCTTGGGGAAGGTGCGCTTGACGTCGACAAAGCGTGACTTGGCCCGACCATTGCTCATGGCCTGGTTCTGAAGCGGGCATTCACCACCCTTGTCACACACCGGGCAGTCGAGCGGGTGGTTGATGAGCAGGAGTTCCATGACGCCCTGCTGAGCCTTGTCGGCCACCGGCGAACTCTGCTGGGTCTTGACCTCCATGCCTTCGCTGACCTCAAGGGTGCAGGAGGCCTGGGGCTTCGGCATCGGTCGCTTCGAGCCGTCCGGGCCCTGGGTCGACACCTCCACCAGGCACTGCCGACAAGCCCCCACGGGCTCGAGCAGTGGGTGGTCGCAGAAGCGCGGGATCTGAATGCCCAGGTCTTCGGCAGCGCGAATGACCAGGGTTCCCTTGGCAACGCTCACCGGTCGACCATCGACCGTCAGCGTGACCTCATCGACCTTCGCCGGGGCGTCCGCCCCGCTGGTCGAGCTTGCCTCGCTGGTCGAGCTTGTCGAGACCGTCATACGGTCGCCTCCTCCTGCTCGGGCTGAGCAAACAGGGTGTTGCGCTCCGGCGGGAAGAGCTCCCACCACGGCTGAGTGATTCCTGCTTCGAACTCCTCGCGGAAATACTGGACGGCCGAGGTCACCGGGGAGGTGGCACCGTCGCCCAGCGCGCAGAAACTGCGGCCGAGGATGTTGTCGCAGATATCGACCAACTTGTCGATGTCTTCCTGGGTGCCCTGGCCGTACTCCAGCCGGGTCATGATCTGCTTCAGCCAGAACGTGCCCTCACGGCACGGCGTGCACTTGCCGCAGGACTCGTGCGCGTAGAAATCGATCCAGCGGGATACCGCACGCACGACCGACGTGGTCTCGTCAAAGATCTGCAGCGCACGGGTTCCCAGCATCGAGCCAGCCTCGGCGACCGACTCGAAGTCCAGCGGTACGTCGAGGTGCTCATCGGTGAAGATCGGTGTCGAGGAACCACCTGGCGTCCAGAACTTCAGTTTGCGGCCGCCGCGCATACCGCCGGCCATGTCGATGAGTTCACGCAGCGTGATGCCCAGCGGGGCTTCGAATTGGCCCGGGCGGGTGACGTGCCCAGACAGGCTAAAGATGCCAAAGCCCTTGGACTTCTCGGTGCCCATTTCGGAGAACCAGTCCACGCCGTGGTTGACGATCGGCGGGATCGAGGCAATGGACTCCACATTGTTGACCACCGTCGGCCGGGCATAGAGACCTGCAACGGCTGGGAATGGCGGCTTCAACCGTGGCTGGCCGCGACGTCCCTCGAGGCTGTCCAGGAGCGCGGTCTCTTCACCGCAGATGTAGGCCCCGGCGCCAGCGTGGACGGTGACGTCCAGGTCGTAGCCGGTGCCCAGGATGTCCTTGCCGAGGTAGCCGGCTGCATACGCCTCTTCGACCGCGCGTAGCAGTCGCCGGTAAACGTGCAGGACCTCGCCACGAAGGTAAATGAACGCGTGGTTGCAGCCGATCGCGAACGAGGTGATCGCCACCCCCTCGATGAGGAAGTGCGGCGCCGCCATCATCAGCGGGATGTCCTTGCAGGTGCCCGGCTCGGACTCGTCGGCGTTGACCACCAGATAACGGGGACCGCCGTCCGGTGGGGGCAAGAAGCCCCACTTCATGCCGGTCGGGAAGCCCGCCCCGCCACGGCCACGCAGGCCGGAGTCTTTGGACATCTGCACGAGGTCTTCGGGCTTCATCTTCAGCGAGGTGCGCAGGGCCTGGTAGCCCTCGTTGTCCTCGTAGGTCGCCATCGTCCAGGACTGTGGGTGATCCCAGAACTTCGTGAGGATGGGAGTCAGGGCGGTCGTCATGCCGGGTCCTTCCCGAAGTCTGCGGAACTATGGAGTCCCGGCTGCGGTGCCGCCGCCTCGCCAGCCGGGCTCGGGTTCGGGTCGAGTACGCCCTGGTCCGCGTCGGAGTCGCCCTTGACGATGCGCAAGCCCTCCAAGGACGCCGGGCCTGCGCCCACGCCCTCGTCGGCGCGACCGTCGGAGAAGCCGGCCAGCACGCGCGACATCTGCTTAAAACTGCAGACGGTGTTGGCTCCGCGGGTGGGGCGTACGTCTTTGCCCGCACGCAGGTCGTCGACCAGTTGCGTGGTGGACTCCGGCGTCTGGTTGTCGAAGAACTCCCAGTTGGCCATGACGACCGGGGCGAAGTCGCAGGCGGCGTTGCATTCGACACGCTCGAGCGTGACCTTGCCGTCCTCAGTGGTCTCGTCGTGGCCGATGCCCAGGTGCTCGGAGACGGTGTCCCAGATCTGGTCGCCGCCCATGATGGCGCAGAGGGTGTTGGTGCAGACGCCGACGGTGTATTCGCCGTTGGGGTGGCGCTTGTACTGGGTGTAGAACGTCGCGACGCCAGCGACCTCGGCCTCGGTCAGGTCGAGTTGCTCGGCGCAAAAAGTGACGCCACGACCGGTGACGAAGCCGTCGACACTCTGAATCAGGTGCAGCATCGGCAACAACGCCGAGCGCTTGACCGGGTAGCGCGCGATGATCGCCGCCGAGTCGCGAGTCAAGCCCGCAAGCGTCTCAGCGTCGTACGGCTCCTCGCTGGAATGCAGCGGGGTGTGGGGATGCAACGGGTTAGGCAACCCGCCGGTCGAGCTTGTCGGGACCTCGCTCATCGGTCCACTCCTCCCATGACCGGGTCGATGGACGCGACGGCCACGATGACGTCGGCAACCGAGCCGCCCTCACTCATGGCGGCAGCGCCCTGCAGGTTGTTGAAGCTGGGATCGCGGAAGTGCACCCGGAAGGGGCGCGTCCCACCGTCGGACACGGCGTGGCACCCGATCTCACCCTTGGGCGACTCGATGGCCGCGTACGCCTGGCCGGGCGGCACCCGGAATCCTTCGGTGACCAACTTGAAGTGGTGAATCAGGGATTCCATCGACTCGCCCATGATTTCGCGGATGTGATCGAGGCTGTTGCCCTGACCATCGCTGCCGACGGACATCTGAGCGGGCCACGCGATCTTCTTGTCTTCGACCATGACCGGTTGGCCCACGGCGGCCGGGCCGCTGGTGGCTTCCAAGCGGTCCAGGGCCTGCTCGACAATGCGCAGCGACTGGTGCATCTCCTCGATGCGGACGCGCAACTTGCCGTAGGCGTCGCAGCTGTCCCAGGTCGCGACCTCGAAGTCGTAGGTCTCATAGCCGCAGTAGGGATCAGATTTGCGCAAGTCGTAGGGCAAACCCGTCGAGCGAAGGACGGGCCCGGTCATACCAAGCGCCATGCAGCCGGCCAGGTCGAGGTACCCCACGTCGACCGTGCGTCCCTTGAGGATCGGGTTCTCCAGGAGCAACTTCTCGAGCTCGCCGATACCGCGCTTGAGGGCAGGGATGGTCTCCCTGGCCTTGTCGATGCAGCCTGCGGGCAGGTCCTGCGCGACACCCCCGGGGCGGATGTAGGCGTTGTTCATGCGCAGACCGGTCACCATCTCGAAGATGGCCAGGATCCGCTCACGTTCGCGGAAGCCAATGGTCATGACCGTGGTCGCCCCGAGCTCCATACCGCCAGTGGCCAGGCACACCAGGTGGGAGGTGATCCGGTTCAGCTCCATCATGAGCACCCGGATCGTCTGGGCGCGCTCGGGAATCTGATCGGTGATGCCGAGCAGTTTTTCGACCGACAGGCAGTAGGCCGCCTCGTTAAACAACGGCATGACGTAGTCCATGCGAGTACAGAAGGTCACGCCCTGGGTCCAGGTGCGGAACTCCATGTTCTTCTCGATACCGGTGTGCAGATAACCGATACCTGCCCGCGCTTCGGTGACGGTCTCGCCATCGAGTTCGAGGATGAGGCGAAGCACGCCGTGCGTGGACGGGTGCTGCGGACCCATGTTGACGACGATGCGCTCTTCGTGGAGCGCGGCCGCTTCTTCCGCGACGTCGTCCCAGTCGCCGCCAAAGGCGTTAAACACCTTGGCGTCGCTGGTGTCGCCCTCATTGGATGTCTGGGCGTAGACGTCTGGGGTCTCAGTCGTGTTGGTCATCAGGAGTACGACCTCCGCTGGTCGGGAGGCGGAACGGTGGCGCCCTTGTACTCCACCGGGATACCGCCGAGCGGGTAGTCCTTGCGCTGAGGGTGACCGGGCCAGTCATCCGGCATGAGAATGCGGGTCAAAGCGGGGTGTCCATCAAAGATGATGCCGAACATGTCCCAGGTCTCGCGCTCGTGCCAGTCGGCGCCGGGGTAGGTGGACACAATCGACGGGATGTGCCGGTCACTGTCGGGGCAGGTCACCTCGAGGCGTACGCGCCGGCTGGCGTGCGTGATCGACAGGAAGTGATAGACCGCGTGGAGTTCGCGACCCTCGTCGTGCAGATAGTGAACGCCGGAGAGGCCGGTACACATCTCAAAGCGCAACGAAGGGTCATCTCGAAGCACCTTGACCACTGCGGGCAAATGTTCGCGCGCGACGAACAGGGTGAGTTCGCCGCGGTCGACGACGACTCGCTCCACGGCGATGCCATAGGCATCGGCGCCGAGCACGCGCTCCAGGTTGTCGGCCACATCGTCGAAGTAGCCGCCATAAGGCCGAACCGCGTCGGCCGGAAACATAATCGGCCGCTCAAGGCCGCCGTAGCCACTGGTGTCATTGCCCAGGGATGAGCCGAACATGCCCTTCTTTTGCGCGATGACGACGGGCTCAGGGCCGTCCTGCGCTGGGGCAACTTCACCGTTGGTCGTCTCGTCCGTCACGCCAGCAAACCCTTCATCTGGTGCGTCGGTGTCGCCTCGAGCGCAGCCTTCTCGGCGGCGCGGGCAGCCTCGACGCGGTTGACGCCGAGCGGGGTGTTCTGAATCTGGTCGTGCAACGTGAGAATCGCGTTGAGCAACATCTGTGGCCGCGGCGGACACCCAGGCAGGTAGACGTCGACCGGGACGATGTGATCGACGCCCTGCACGATCGCGTAGTTGTTGAACATCCCACCCGAGCTGGCGCAGACGCCCATCGAGATGACCCACTTGGGCTCGGGCATCTGGTCATACACCTGGCGTACGACGGGCGCCATCTTCTGGCTCACGCGACCGGCCACGATCATCAGGTCCGCCTGGCGGGGGGTTGCGCTGAAGCGCTCCATCCCGAACCGTGCGAGGTCGTAGTCGGGGGTGCCGACGGCCATCATCTCGATGGCGCAACAGGCCAGGCCAAAGGTCGCGGGCCATACGGAACTCTTGCGCATGTAGCCGGCAAGTTGTTCGACCGACGTCAGCAGAAAGCCCGCCGGTAGTTTTTCCTCAATACCCATGTCGTGTTACTCCCAGTCCAGGCCGCCGCGACGCCACACATAGGCGTAAGCGACGAACACCGTGATGATGAACAGGACCATCTCGACCAGGGCGAAAAGCCCGAGTTGTTCGAAGGCCACTGCGAACGGATAGAGGAAGACGCTCTCGATGTCGAAGATGATGAACAACATCGCGGTCAGGTAGTACTTGATCGGCACCCGGCCGCCGCCATCGGCGTGGGGGCTGGGTTGGATTCCACATTCGTAGGCGTCCAACTTGGCGCGGTTGTAGCGCTTGGGCCCGGCGAGCGCGCCTGCGACGACCGAGAAGATCGCGAAGCCCGCTCCGATGCCAGCAAAGATGAGCAGCGGAGCGTAGGAGTAGTTGGTCAGCCCATTCACGAAGCTGGCTCCTTCCAAACGCCTGGGTGAAGCGCCTTATCCATCGTATTCACCGTCGCACCTTTTGCCGGGTCATGCGGGCGGACTCATGAAGGCCGACGTCAAACTGAGACCGCGAGACCTCGTGCTTGTGACAGCTTTCACGAACTCCCGGAGTCTAGGGCCGGGGCCGCGCGGAGCCCTACTAAGGAGGGCCTTACCGGCGCTGGGGATTAGGGCCGGTATGCGCGATGGAGCGCGACAATTCCGCCCGACAGGTCGCGCCACGAGGTGTCCTGCCAGCCGGCGCCGGTGATGAGTCGGGCGAGTTGTTCTTGATTCGGCCACGCCTGAATGGATTCGGCCAGGTAGACGTAGGACTCGGCATTGGAGCCGATCCGTCGAGCAACCTTGGGCAGGATGCCCATGAGGTACTCCGTATAGACCTTGGCGAAGGCAGGGTTGGTTGGCGTGGAGAACTCGCAGATCACTACGCGCCCACCGGGCCGCGTGACGCGCGCAAACTCCCGCATCGCCGCCTCGGTGCTGGCGACGTTGCGCAACCCGAAGGACATCGTGACCGCGTCGAACGAGGCGTCCGCGAACGGCAAGCTCATTGCGTCGGCGGCCGCGAACGGCAGGTTGGCCTGACGAGCCCTGCCCTGGCGCAACATTCCGAGGGAGAAATCCGCAGCCACGACGTGCGCCCCCGCCTCACCGAAAGGAACGCTGCTCGTGCCGGTGCCTGCAGCGATGTCCAGGATTCGTTCGCCCAGTTGGGGCGCAACGGCCTCGACGACTTTGCCGCGCCAACGACGGTCTTGACCAAGGGACATCACGTCGTTGGTGATGTCGTAGCGCGCCGCGACGTCGTCAAACATGCGGGCGACGTCCTGGGGGCGTTTGTCGAGGCTGGCGCGCATCATGGGTCCATCTTCGCGCAGGCCTCTCACCCCCGTCCGCTCACCCTCCAACGAGCGCCTGACCGCCGCGGCGAATAGTCTGACCCCTCGTGACCACCGAACCGGCGCTGACATCTCGCAGCGCGCCGTCCCTCGTGGCGCGTACGGCCCTGGTCGCCGACCCCGGGGATCTGGCCGCGCTGCTGCCTGACGACGCCGACCCCCGCGACCTCATGACGTGGTTGCGCGATGGGGACGGACTGGTCGGGTGGGGGCGCGCCGCATCCATCACCTGCACCGGACCGAATCGATTCGCCGAAGCCGACACCTGGTGGCGTGCGGTGTGCGAGCAGTCAGTCATCCGCGACGCCGTGCACGAGCCAGGCACCGGTCCTGTGGCCTTCGGCACTTTTAGCTTCGCCTCGGACTCGGCCATCGCCTCGACGCTGGTGGTGCCCTCCGTCGTCGTCGGCCGCAAGGGTGGCAAGTGCTGGGTCACCACGATTCGTACGGGCGCATCCCTGCCGCAGAACGTGGTCATCGAGCCCTCGCGACGTCCCATCGCCCCGTCCAGTCCGGCGTTGCGGCCGGGTGCTTTGACGGGACCGCAATGGGCCGACGCCGTGGCCAAAACCGTGCGCCGAATTCAGGGCGGCGCCATCGACAAGGTGGTCCTCGCGCGCGATGTCATCGCCACCTGCGATGAGCCCCTAGACCCTCGGTGGCTGTTGGCCAAACTCGCGCAGGACTACGCCAACACCTGGACCTTCGCGGTCGATGGCCTGCTCGGCGCGAGCCCAGAGATGCTGGTACGCCGCGAGCGCGGCTTGGTGACCTCCCGTGTTCTTGCCGGAACCATTCGCCGTACCCAGGACGACGAGCACGACCTCGCGCTCGCCGGGAGTTTGGCCCGCTCGTCCAAGGACCTAGAAGAGCACGAATATGCGGTGCGGTCAGTAGCCGAATCCCTCGCTCCCCATTGCCAATCCATGAATGTTCCGGAGTCGCCGTTCGTGCTGCACCTGCCCAACGTGATGCACCTCGCGACCGACGTCGCGGGGGTCCTCGGCGACGAATCTTCCGCCTTACGCCTGGCGGCCTCCTTGCACCCGTCCGCGGCGGTCTGTGGCACTCCGACCGCCGAAGCGGCGCGGGTGATCTCGGAGTTGGAAGAACTCGATCGCGGTCGCTATGCCGGCCCGGTCGGCTGGATGGACGCCGCTGGCGACGGCGAGTGGGCTATCGCGTTGCGCTGTGGCGAGCTTGATGCCCAAAACCCTTCGCGCGTACGCCTTTTCGCCGGCTGCGGCATTGTCGCCGGCTCTGACCCGGAAGCCGAACTCGCCGAATCTGAGGCGAAATTGCTGCCGATGCGGCAAGCACTCGGCGCGATCTGAGCACGCGGAACGTCTCGCCTAAGGCGAGTGGCTTGCCTCCGCGAGCGCGGCGAGGGTGTGAAGTTGCTTGCGCATCATCGGCAGGTCACCCCAGGCGAGCGCTGCTGCGTGTGCCCTCGACAGCGGACCTTCGCCCCGCCAGAAACGCAGCGTGGCGACCAGCCGACATCCCGTACCGTCCGGAATCACCTGATAACTCACGACGACCTCGCCAAACAGTCGGCGGCCTAGACCGGGCGACATGGCCAGCACGAGTTCTCGACCGGCGGTCACCTCGACCGCGGTGAAGATCGTCATCACGCGCTCACCGGGTTCGACTGGTCCCAGGTCCGATCGCAGCTCGGGCGGGCTCTTGCGTCCAAGGTTGTCCACCAGGTCATAGCTGTAGGGCGCCAGCCGCAGGTTGCCGAGCCATGCGAAGACATGCTCGGGCGGTGCCGCGACTGACACGGCGCGCACGGCTCGACTGCTGCTAGCGGGCGACCAACGGTCAGCACCGCACTCGCGTGCGACGTCCTCGCGCGTCGCACCCCACACCCACGGGAGGCTCATGAGACCAACATGGCACTCGCGGCAAGGCACCTACTCTGGACTGCGTGACAAACCGCCGCACCCTGTTGGTCGTGCACCACACGCCGACTCCGCTGCTTCGAGAAATGCACGAGGCGACGCTGCAAGGCGCGCACGATGACGCGATCGACGGCGTCGACGTACGCGCAGTGTCGGCGCTGGAGGTCACGATCGATGACTTTCTGCACGCCGACGGCTACCTGCTCGGGACTCCCGCCAATTTTGGCTACATGTCGGGCGCGCTGAAGCACGCGTTCGACAGCACCTACGACGACATTCGCGGCAAGATCGATGCCCGCCCGTTCTCCTTCTGGATTCATGGGCGCAGCGACACCACTGGCGCTCGCCGGGCGGTGGAGTCCATCACCACCGGCCTGGCGTGGAAGCTCGCGGCGGAACCGGTCGAGGTGATCGGTAAACCGTTGACCGATGGCGATCAAGCTCTCCTGGTCGAGCTCGGAGGCACGCTCGCTGCCCTTCTGATGGGCTGAGCAATTCAATTCGATTGCCGACGACGCCAGCCACGGAGTTGACTGTGTTCTGTGACGATTCAGATCCGCGGGGCGGACGATGCCGAGAAGTTTCTTCAGACTGACTTGACGGTATGGGCCGATGGGCGGCTGCCGCTTCCGCTGGACACCGCAGTCCTACCCCAAGAGGAGCAGCGCTTTGCTGCCGTTCTCGACGACTGGCCGGCAACCGAGGAGTGCTACGCCGGAATCTACGGCGTCTATGACCTGGAGCTCAGCATCCCCGGCGCGCAGGACGAGATCCTGGTTGCTCCCGTCGCCGGTCTGACCTGGGTTGGTGTCCATCCCGATGCCCGACGGCGGGGCGTACTCAGCGCGATGATGCGCGACCACTTCGAACGAACCGCGGCGGCAAATTCGTCAGGGCTTTCGGTCCTCAACGCCAGCGAGCCAGCGATCTACGGGCGCTTCGGTTATGGAGTCGCTGCGGCGAAGACGGTCGCCAGCCTGAGCACCGGGACGACCCTGGAGGCGACCGGACTCGAGGAGGATGCCGCGCGCATCTCCACCCGACTCGTGACTGCACGAGCGGACGGTGTCCCGGAGCGGATGCGTGCAGCCGCACACGCTGCTGCGATGCATGCCCACGGCAGCGTGGTCCGGGAATTACGGACCTACGAACGGTTCGTCGCTGAGCCACACGAGGTGCTCTACGAGAAGGAGCCGTGGCAGTGCTTCCTCGCGACCGAGAACGGTGCAGACATCGGCTATGCGTTCTTCCGTCGCGAGCCCAAGTGGGACAACGACCAACCCCAGGGCGTGGTCACGGTGGAACTGGTCGGGACGCCACCAGCTCAACTCGCGCTAATGCGCAGACTTCTCAGCCTGGATCTGATGTCCACAGTGAAGATCTCGCCACGTCCCACTGACGACGTCCTTCGAGCCTGGTTGGGCAGCGAGCGCGGCGTCATCGGGCCGTCCGTCGACAACCTGTGGCTTCGCTTCGTCGACCTGCCCAAGGCTATGTCGCTGCGCGGCTATACCGGACCCGGCGAGGTCGTTATTGAGGTCGCGGACGAGGTTCTGCCCGACCAAGGCGGCCGTTGGCTCCTCACCGCGACCGCCCACGGCCAAGGCGGTGTGGAACGTACCGATCGTGCGGCCGACCTCTCGCTCACGACTCAGCAGTTGGCGAGCGCCTACCTCGGTGCGGGCGGCCTGCCGACACTCCACCGAGGCGGTTTGCTCACCGAGCAGCGCGATGGCGCGGTGGTGGAGCTGGAGCACATGATGCGCACGGCTGCTGGGCCAGCTGGCTCGGTGGGATTCTGACCTTCGCGATGTCTTAGGTCGCCAGCACAGCCTGGGTGGCGGCCGCCACGATCGACTCCCGCAAGTCGCGCTGACCGGCCCGGTCCATGCGTACCTCGACGACATGAATTCCCTTCGAGGGGTGCATGATCCGCTCTGCGAGGCGATCGACGTCGGAGACCAGTTCGTGCTCAATGTCGTGGGCGGCGCACAGGTCAGCGAAGCGTGTCCCGGTCGGCGTCGCGAAGATCCGCTCGAACGGTCCTGCCAACTCGGCCTGGCCTGGCTCCAGCACGCCGAAGATGCCGCCACCATCGTCATTAAGGACGACAATCGTGAGATCTGGGCGCGGCTCGTTCGGCCCGATGAGGAAGGCGTTCGAATCGTGCAGGAAGGTCAGGTCGCCAACGATCGCGAAGGTTGGTGAGTCTGGTCGGGAAAGTGCCAGCCCGATCGCCGAACTGAGCACGCCATCGATTCCAGCAAGACCTCGATTACTAACTGCCAGAACGTCTTTGGCGATGCGCGACGGGTTTCGTCCGATCTCCAAATCGCGGGCCGTGTTCGACGACCCGACGTAGACGTGCGACCCCATCGGCGCGTGGTGCACCACCGTGGAGGCAATCGCTGGCCCACTCGGCCAGGACTCCGCGACCAGATCACCCACGGATTCCACCAAAGCAGATCCGGCCTTGCGCCACCGAGAAGCCCACTGGCGATCGACGCACCCAGAGACGGCGTCGTGGCTGCGGAGGACGTCGGCCCAGTCGTGCACCCGACGGACGACGTGACCTGGGTCCGCCCAGGTCGTGAGCGCCGTGACCGCCTCGACCGTGGTGTCGGGGTGCGCGAGCAGGCGCTGCACCGGGCGGGACAGCGTCAGGCGCCCACCTACCAGGACCCGCTCGGGCCGGTTTTCCTCAAGCCATTCTTCGGCCTGCAGGATGAGTGACCCGTGGGGCATGCTGCGGCCACGGTGATAACGGCCGAAAGGTTCGGCGATCAACGGCCATCCGGCGACGTCAGCCAATTCCGAGAGTTCTACCGCCCGACTCGGGTTGGGTAGGTCGCCGAGCATGACGAGAGTTCGGGGTACGGGCGCGATACCCGGACCGGAGCCCACCGCTGGGTGATGACCGGGGGTACGCAACTCCAGCCATGGCACACCGCGGGGCCGACCCTCAAGGGATTCGGGCCATTCGGCGACATCGTCAGTCGGCACCAACGGCTCCCGCAGCGGGATATTGAGATGCACCGGTCCGGCGTCACCGCTGGGCAGACCTTCGCTCTCGGCCACCGCGCGCCCAATGACGCTGCGCCAGTTGGCGTTCTGCCCACCTCGAATATCCGGCGCCCCCGGCTCATGGAACCAACGACAGGACGCACCAAACAGCTTCACCTGGTCGGTCGTCTGATTCGCCCCGAGACCCCGCAATTCCGGCGGGCGGTCGGCGGTCATGACGATGAGCGGGACCGCTGCGTGCGCAGCCTCGAGGACTGCTGGGTAGAGGTTTGCCGCTGCGGTTCCGCTGGTGGTGACGACCGGCACCGGAACGCGCGTCACCTTGCCGAGCCCCAGCGCGAGGAACCCCGCCGAGCGCTCATCGACACGCACATGGAGCCTCAGGCGACCCTTGGCGTCGGCCTCATGCGCGGCGTACGCCAGCGGCGCCGAGCGGGAGCCCGGGCACAACACCAGGTCCTTTATGCCGTGCCGGATCAGTTCGTCAATCAGCACGGTCGCGATGGCCATCGAAGGATTCACCCGGCCAATCCTGCCGTACGCGACCCGGCACGCACCGCTTAGTCCGCGCGTACTCCCCAGCCGGCGCTCCAGGTCTCCCCCGGTTCGAGCACGATCAGGTGGTCTCCAGTCGCGAACGCATTTGCGGGACAGGTCATCGGCTCGACGGCAATTCCGGTGGCGCGACTGCGGCCACCGGGCAGCGAGTCTCCGGTAAACGCTTGGACATAGGGGTAGGCGCTCGCGTCGGCCCACAGGGTGGTTACCCGCCCCCCGTAGGCGATCGTGACCCGCCACCGCCCGTCGTCGTCAGGCTGCAGATCGGTGAAGGCATGGTCGAGGGCCACATCTCCGACTGACCGGAGCGCCGAGAAATTCAGGTCCGGGGAGATGGGCGCACTTCCGTTGGGGATGAGCCGGTCATCGACCCGGATCAGGGTCTCCGCGGGAAGTCGCAGACTCGCCTCGTCCACCGTCGGCTCGCCAGCGGTGAGGTAAGGGTGGGCGCCGAAGCCAAACGGAGCCGCAGTGTCACCAACGTTGGTCGCCGAAGGCGTCACTGTCAGCCCGTCCTCGCCGAGGGCATAACGCATCGTCAGTTTTAGCGCGGCATCCCAACCTTGTTGCGGTAGTAGTGAATACGTGACTGTCAGCGCACTATCTTCCATCGACTCAAGCGTCCATATGGCCCACCGCACCAGTCCATGCGATGCATTGGCGCGCGCCGGTTCGCTCAACGCGAGCTGTTGATCGCGACCCGCAAAGGTGTACTGCCCGTCGCGGATCCGGTTCGGCCACGGCATGAGCATCTGGCCTCGCCCGGCATCAGCCTTGGCTGATGCGTCATAGCCGAAGAGGACGGGCTTGCCGCCCACGACGTACTCCCTGATGCCGCCACCAACCTGCACGATGGTGGCGTGCTGGTCGCCGTAGCGGATAGTCCATTGCTCGCCGCTGGGGGCATACGACTGGCTCATGGGGCCAGGATCTCTGTCGCGCGCTCGCGCATCTCGACCTTGCGGACCTTCCCGGTCACGGTCATCGGGAACTCCTCGGTCACGTGCACATACTTTGGGATCTTGTAGTGCGCCAGCTGCCCGGTACAGAACTCGCGAATCGCGTTGGCATCCAACGGTTCCGCGTCGGGCTTCATGATGATCCAGGCCATGAGTTCTTCGCCATACTTCTCATCCGGCACCCCGATCACTTGCACATCCGCAATACCGTGGTGGGTGTAGAGGAACTCTTCAATCTCACGCGGGTAGACGTTCTCCCCACCTCGGATCACCAGGTCCTTGATGCGACCGACGATGGACACATAGCCGTCGTCATCCATCGTGGCGAGATCACCGGTATGCATCCAGCGCGCGGGATCAATCGCCTCAGCCGTCTTTTCTTCCTGCTCCCAGTACCCGAGCATCACCGAGTAGCCGCGGGTGCACAGCTCTCCCGCCTCGCCCCGCGCCATCGGAAGACCGGACACTGGATCAACGACTTTGATCTCCAAGTGCGGCATCACCCGGCCGACAGTCTCCGTGCGTCGCGCCAAATCGTCGTCGACGCGAGTCATCGTCGACACCGGCGAGGTCTCGGTCATGCCATAACAGATCGCGACCTCGCTCATGTTCATCTCGGCCACCACCCGCTTCATCACCTCGACCGGGCACGGCGAGCCCGCCATGATCCCGGTACGCAGCGCGGACAGGTCATAATCCGCAAAAGTCTCAAGGCCAAGCTCCGCAATGAACATGGTCGGCACGCCATAGAGCGACGTACACCGTTCTGCGACCACCGCATCCAGCGTCGCGACCGGATCGAACGATGGCGCCGGAATGACCATGGTTGAGCCGTGGGTGGTGCACGCGAGGTTTCCCATCACCATGCCGAAGCAGTGATAGAACGGCACCGGAATGCACACTCGGTCGGCCTCGCTGTAGCCGACCGTCTCGCCGACGAAGAAGCCGTTGTTGAGAATGTTGTGGTGCGAGAGGGTGGCCCCCTTGGGAAATCCCGTTGTCCCAGAGGTGTATTGGATGTTGATGGGGTCGTCGGTCGTCAGTTCCGCCGTACGCGCCTCAAGATCCTCGTCCGCGATGCCTGAGCCCGCCCCGACCAGGTCCGCCCAACCACTCGAGCCTTCGATCGGGCTGGCGTCGAGCGATATGTAATAGACCTCTTCCAGCCCGGGGCAGTCGGCGCGCACCTCCTCGACCATGCTGCGGTAATCAGATGTCTTGTGTGCTTTGGCACTCACCAGAGTGCGCATCCCCGATTGATTGATGACAAACGTCAGCTCGTGCGCGCGATAGGCAGGGTTGACGTTGACGAGCACCGCACCGACCCGCGCCGTGGCGTACTGCAGCAAGGTCCATTCGGGGCAGTTCGGCGCCCAGATGCCGACCCGATCGCCCTTCTGGACCCCGCGGGCAAGCAGCCCCTTGGCCACGGCATCGACGTCGGCGGCAAACTCGGCGTAGGTCCACCGTCGCCCTGTCGGCACATCGACTAAGGCCTCCCGCGACGCGAACGCGGCAACAGTCCGGGCGAGGTTGGCCGGAATGGTGTCCCCGAGCAGGGGCACGTCGGAGATTCCGGACGCATAGGACGGCGGGGCGGTGGAGCCGGGCACGATGACCTCCTGGGTGCGAGGGTGCGATGGGTTCCACCATAGGAGTCGGACGCATGGCCGGGTGCGATGTACACCTAAAGTGGGCAAGTGCCTGAACCCGCTCGCTCGTATGCCGACGACCTACGATCGCGCAACGACGATGAGTTGGCCCTCCTCGTGCAGCACCGCCCCGACTTAGCGCGGCCAGCCCCGGCCAATCTGAGCGCGCTTGCGGCCCGCGCGGCGACCGTACCCAGCACCCGACGCGCCCTGGAACACCTCGACGCCGGTCTCTTGCACGTCCTTGAGGCGGTGCTCGTCGCCGGTTCGGCACCTGGCGCGCCGGACCTGCTGGGCACTGACATGGCGTGTATCACCCATGCGCTGGACGAACTGTGGCGACGCGGCCTGCTGTGGTCTGCGCCCAATGGACTGCGCCCAGCGCGGGCCATTGGGGAATCCCTGACCCACCCGGCTGGCCTCGGCCCGCCAGCCGCGACGCTCGCGCACCGCCCACCTGCCGACATCGACGCCGCTGTCGGCCGCCTCGGCGAGGCGGCGCGCACGGTCCTGGAGAGGATGCGCTGGACGGTTCCCCGGGCCACCCTCGACGGCCCCACTCTGCGCGCCGCGCGTGAAGAACTCATCGACGCCCAGCTACTCGTACGAGCCGACGGCACTGATGTGATTCTGCCCCGCGAGGTGGCTCTGGCCCTTCGCGGCGGCCGCTTGCACCAGCACCCGCTAGACCCGCCACCCTCGACCGGGCTGCCCACGCGCAGCACCACCGATGTGGACGCAGCTTCAGGCGCCGAGGCGCTCGAACTACTCAGCCAAGTCGAAGAAGTCGCACATGCCTGGGAGTCGAACCCGCCGCGGGTTTTACGCTCCGGAGGCCTGGCGGTCAAGGATCACAAGGCCGTCTCCTCGCTCCTCGATATCTCGGCGGAACGATCCGCATTCGTCATCGAGATCGCCACTGCGGCAGGACTTTTCGCGACTGACGCCGAAATTGAGCCGTCCTGGTTGCCAACAGTTGGATACGACTCGTGGCGCGCCGCATCCCCCAGTGACCGTTGGGCCCGCCTGGCCACGGCATGGTGGAACACCAGCCGTGCACCATCACTCGTGAGCCAACGCCTCGACGGCAAAGCCATCAATGTCCTCAGCGAGCAGGCCGCCTGGCCACTCCTGCGTACCCAGCGGCGGGACGTCGTCGCGGTTCTCGCCGGACTGCCGGAGGGATCGGCCCCATCCATCGACGCAATCGAAGACCACCTGCGCTGGCGACGCCCACTCCGGCTGCCAACCGGCGCGCCGACGCAAGCCGCGACCGTGATTCAGGAGGCGACCTGGCTCGGAGTGCTCGGTCGCGGAGCGCTGAGTGCCGTCGGACGCGGACTCCACGACGCCGTCGACCTAGACGGCCTCATCGCGCTGGCGGCAGCCCACCTGCCAGAGCCCATCGGTCATGTGCTCATCCAAGCCGACCTGACCGCAGTGGCACCGGGCCCGCTGACTGACGAGATCAACCGCCTGATGCGCCTCTCCGCCGACATCGAATCGCGCGGTGGGGCAACCGTTTTCCGCTTCAGCCCGGGAAGCGTACGCCGCGCGCTGGACTCGGGGATGTCCTCTGGCGACCTGCTCGAACAACTTCGAGCGGCGTCCCTGACCCCCTTGCCGCAGCCCTTGGAATACCTCACCGCCGATGTTGCACGTCGACACGGACAAGCCCGGGTTGGCGCCGTCGGCTGCTACATCCGCAGCGACGACGAGACCGCGCTGTCGGCGATGCTCGCCGACCCCGATCTGGCACCGCTCCAACTTCGCCGGATCGCCCCAACCGTTCTGGTGTCACCCGTGCCCGCGGCGACCGCCGTGGCCCAATTGTCCGAGCATTCCCCGGTGGCTGAGACTTCCGACGGCGGGATCCTGCTGACTGGTCGTCAGGCGCGACGGGCTCGCGTGACCCGAGGCGGCCCCTCCCCGGTGAGTGTTGAGTCGCTGGACGCCGACCTGGCCATCGAACTGGTCGGGCGGCTTCGTGGACGCGAGGCCGCAGACGTCGAACGCGCTGCAACACAACAGGGTCCGCCGATTCCGGAGACCGATGCGACCGTTGCGGTCACGTTGCTTGCGGATGCCGCCGCTGAGGGCGCCGCGGTATGGATCGGGTATGTCGATGAAACCGGGTCCCCGCGCCGAGCGCTGTTCCGCCCAGAGCAGGTGCAGGGCGGGCGCGCCGTCGGCACCGTCGACGGCTCGGCCAACCGGCGGGCGTTCGCGATGCACCGCGTCACCGGGGTTGTTCTCCCGGACTAGCCTGCCGCCGACATCCGCAACTTACCTTTACGAAAGTTTTCGGCCGCACCCCCTTGTGTGCGACACCATGTTGCGTCTAGATTTCACTGCGACACGATGTTGCAGTGACTTGGCTCACAGCCGGGCACCACGTCGCGAAAGGTGGACGACCATGACGATGACCGCTCGTAAGCCGCAGATGGACAACACGGCGCCGGAGCGCAGCGAGGACTACCTCGCGACGCTGCAAACGCTGTCCGAGGCATCGGTCGAGCAGCACTTCGACGCATTCAAGGACATCGACTGGGACCATCCGGACTATGCGATCGTCCCCGACGACGACCGGTGGATTCTTTCCGCGGTGGACGCGCTCGGCGGCACACAGTGGTACCAATCGCTGCCCCGAGAGCGCCAAATCGAGGTGGGCATGTATCGGATGGCCAACCTCGCCAAGGTCGGCCTGCAGTTCGAGCAGCTGTTGATCGGCGGGATCATGAATCACGCCCTGACCCTGCCCAACGGCAGCCCGGAGTTCCGCTACTCCACTCATGAGGCCACCGAAGAGTGCCACCACACTCAGATGTTCCAGGAGTTCGTGAATCGCTCAGGGACGAACGCCGCGGGTAGCCCGGCCTGGTTCCGCCGAATGGTCCCGATCATTGCGATGGCCGGGAGCATTCACCCCTATGTCTTCTTCATTGGGGTGCTCGCCGGCGAGGAACCAATCGATCACTTGCAGAAGGAAATCCTGCGCTCGGGCGACCGAATGCACCCGCTGGTGAGGCGCATCATGCAGATCCATGTGGCCGAAGAAGCCCGGCACATCGGGTTCGCCCATCAATACCTGCAGAACCGTGCCGGCTCGCTCAACAAGGTCGAGCGGGGCGTGGTGTCGGTCCTGATGCCGGTCATCATGCGCACCCTGTGCGACGTGATCATGAAGCCGAGCAAGCAAATGGTCCAAGACCTGCAAATCCCAGAAGACGTAGTCAAGGAGATCTGGTGGAAGTCTGACCGCTCCGCCAAGGTGCTACGCGACATGTTCGGCGATGTGCGGATGCTGGCCGAAGAGACCGGGTTGATGAACCGCACCTCTCGGCGCGTGTGGTCTCTGATGAAGATCAACGGCCGCCCCTCGCGCTTCCGCAGCCAGCCCGCCAACGCGGCCACCTGATTCCGGATCGTCATGGCTCATTACGTCGTCACCCAGTCCTGCTGCGCGGATGCGTCCTGCGTGGTGGCCTGCCCGGTCAACTGCATCCACCCGGCACCTGGAGAACCAGGATTCGGCACCACCGAGATGCTGTACGTCGACCCCAAGACATGCGTGGGCTGCGGCGCCTGCACCACGGCATGTCCCGTCGGGGCGATCGTGCCCGACACCAGCTTGAACTCTGCGCAGAAACCCTTCCTGCAGTTGAATGCTGAGTACTACGAGATGTTTCCGCACGAAGATCGCTCGCCGGTGGCGCATGTCCCAGCCCAGCGCAGGCTGCGTCGCCCGGGCCCGTTTCGCGTGGCGATCGTCGGTGCCGGCCCGGCGGGCCTTTACACCGCCGACGAGTTGCTGGCCCACCCGGAAGTGTCATCGGTCGAGGTCTTTGATCAACTTCGAACGCCGCACGGCCTAGCCCGGTTCGGCGTTGCACCCGATCACCAGCACACCAAAGGCATCTCCGACCTCTTCGCGGCCATCGAGCGCGAACCTCGGTTTTCCTACCGCCTTGGAGAGCGAGTCGGAGTCGATATCACGTTGACGCAGTTGCGGGAAACGTACGACGCCGTGGTCTATGCCGTTGGCGCCAGCGCCGATCGACCGCTCGGTATCCCCGGCGAAGACTTGACCGGCTCACTCGCGGCGACCGATGTCGTGGGGTGGTACAACGGCCACCCAGAGCAAAGCGATCTCCACGTTCCGCTCGGCCAGATTGCCAACCCATCCCAGCGCGCGGTCATCATTGGCAACGGCAACGTCGCCCTTGATGTGGCCCGGATCCTGACGGCCGACCCTGCCGCTCTCGCCGAGACCAGCATCGATCACATGGCGCTGGAAACCTTGCAGCACAGCGACCTTCGCGAGGTGGTCATTCTCGGTCGGCGCGGGCCGGCCCAGGCCGCCTTCACCGCCCCGGAACTCATTGGTCTCGCCGGCCTTGAAGACATCAACGTGCGAGTCGAGGCCAATTCGACCGACTTCGACCGAACGACGGCGAGTGGGCGAGTCCTGGCCGACCTTGCGGCCAGGCCACAGTCTCCCGACGACCACCGTCGACGCATCGTGCTGCGCTTCACGACCTCGCCGGTTGAGGTCACCGGCACCCGACGAGTGACCGGCGTCCTCGTCGCTCGCAACGAACTGATCGCCGATCCCGACGGTGGCGTCCGCGCTCAGATGACCAGCGACACCGAGACGATCGAGGCTGGCATCGTGATCCGCGCCATTGGGTTCCGCGGCAAACCCGTTGCGGACCTGCCGTTCAATGAGGTCGCGGGAACGGTGCCGCACGAGCAGGGCAGGGTCGCTCCCGGCGTCTATGTCGTGGGCTGGATCAAGCGCGGACCGAGCGGCTTCATCGGCACCAACAAGACCTGCGCTCAGGAGACCGTCAGCTCACTCCTGGACGACCTAGACGCCGGTGCGACCGCGATGCCGCGGCCGTTGACAGCGCGTGGGGTCGCCTGATGAGCCATCCTGTTCTCGTGAATGCACCAGCCTCGACCGACGGCCGCAGCCTGCGATGGGAACAGCACAAGACTGAGCGGCGCAAGGCGGTCCTGTCCGCTGCACTCGAACTCATCGAGTCCAGCAAACCGGGTGCCGAAGTCAACGTTCAGGACATTGCCGAGCGCGCCGGGATCAACCGGTCGGTGCTCTACCGCCACTTCGAGGACCGTGCCGACCTTGACCTCGCCGTACAACAGGAGATCTGCTCGCAGCTCGGGATGGCGCTCGCCGAGGAGCTCGACTTCCATGGCACCCCGCGCGAGATCTCCGATCGAGCCGTGACCGGATTCGTGCACTGGGCGGTCGCCAACCCCGCGCTCATGCGATTCGCCGAGCGTGACCTGCCCGGCGATGCTCCCAAACCGCTCGATACCTCGATCGAACAGATCGCCCAGCAGATCGAATTTCTCATGAGCGCCTTCGTCGTGCTCCTCGGCGCCGAGCTCTCAGAAGACGACCGCGACAGCCTAGAGCCTTGGGTCTTTGGCCTGATCGGCAACTGCTTTGAGTCCGTACGCCGCTGGACCAGTCGCGACACCCTGCGACCTGACGTGGCCTACTTCACCGAGTTCACCTGCCAAGTGGTCTGGCTTCAGATCGAAGGCATGGCCACATCGCGCGGCATCGATCTACCGGACGTGCCCATCGAGGAGCTGCTCGCAGCGCTCGACCTCACCGAACCATCTGCCTGAATCCACCCCGACCGAGGAGCATCTTCATGCCTCGTACGACCGACCTCACCGGCAAGGTTGCGCTGATCACTGGTGCTGCCAACGGAATTGGCGCCGATACTGCCCGGGCACTCGCCGCTCGCGGTGCCCGCCTCGTCCTATCCGACATCGACACCGCAGCGCTTGACCTCATCGCGCGCGAGCTGGGCGATGACGTACTCACGCACGTTGCCGACGTCACTGATCTCGCGCAGATGGAGGCTGTGGTCGCTGCGGCGACCGAGCGCTTCGGCGGCATTGATCTCGTGCTCGCCAACGCTGGGATCGCGTCCTATGGCTCGGTGGCCCAGGTCGACCCGGCTGACTTCAAGCGGGTCATCGATATCAACCTGCTCGGCGTCTTCCATACCGCGCGGGCGGCACTCCCCACCCTCATCGAACGCAAGGGATACCTGCTGGTGGTGTCCTCACTCGCAGCCTTTGCCCCGGCACCCGGCCTCGCGGCGTACAACGCCAGCAAGGCTGGCGTCGAGCACTTCGCTTATGCCTTGCGCCTCGAAGTCAACTGGCAGGGCGTTGATGTCGGTACGGCCCACATGTCCTGGATCGATACCCCGATGGTGCAGGACGCCAAGAAGGACCTCGGCGCCTTCCGCGCAATGCTCAAGTCGATGCCGTACCCCATGAGCAAGACGACCGATGTCGAGACTTGCGTCGCAGCGGTCGTCGAAGGTTTGGAGCGGCGCAGCCGCCATGTCTACGTCCCCGGCTGGGTCGGTGCGCTCGCCCAGGGCCGTGCCGTCCTGTCGAGTCGGCTCACCCAGGCGATCATGAACCCGAAGACCAGAAAGCTGCTCCCGCAGATGGATGCCGAGGTGCGTGCGCTCGGCCGCTCGACCAGCGCCCGATTCCGCCAGACCGCTGACACGACCACCACTGACCAGGCAGGTGCCGCATGAGTCCCCAACCCGAGCACGTCGACCACCTGATCATCGGCGCTGGCCTGTCCGGCATCGACATGGCCTACCACCTGTCGAAGGAGTTCCCGCAGCGGACGTACGCCCTCCTGGAGATGCGCGGAGCCATCGGCGGCACGTGGGATCTATTCCGCTACCCCGGTGTTCGCTCCGACTCGGACATGTACACCCTCGGCTTCCGGTGGAAGCCGTGGCGTGGTGAGAAGTCGATCGCCGACGGCGCTGACATCCGCTCCTACCTGCACGAGGCCGCCGCCGAGCACGGCATTGACCAGCACGTGCGCTACCACCACAAGTTGCTGCGCGCCGACTGGTCGTCCGCCGATGCTCGCTGGACGGTTACTGTCGAGCGCGCGGAACCCGAATCGGGCACGAGCGAAACCATCGAACTCACCAGCAACTTCCTGTTTTCCACGTCGGGCTACTACCGCTACGACCAGGGATTCACACCAGATTTCGCCGGTCGTGAGGACTTCAAGGGGCAGGTCATTCACCCCCAGTTGTGGCCGGAGGATCTGGACTACACCGCCAAGCGTGTCGTCGTGATCGGTTCTGGCGCAACGGCGGTCACCCTCGTACCCGCCATGGCCGACTCCGGAGCAGCGCACGTGACCATGCTGCAGCGGACTCCGACCTACATCATCAGCCAGCCGGGCAAGGACTCGATGGCTAAAGCGATGATGGAGAAACTGCCCCCGAAGATCTCATCGGTCCTGGTGCGCGGTCGGTACATCGCGCAGTCAACCGCGTTCTACGAGTTCTGCCAGGCGCGCCCCAAGGCGGCGCGTGCATACCTGCGCGCTATGTCCAAGCGTCAGCTGCCGTCGGACATCGACGTCGATAAGCACTTCAAGCCGCCGTATGACCCGTGGGACCAGCGCCTGTGCCTGGTTCCTGGCGGCGACCTTTACCGGGCGCTGCGCCGGCACGACGTCGACGTTGTCACTGACCAGATCGATCGCTTCACGGAGAAGGGGATTCGGCTGCAGTCCGGTCAGGAGCTTGAGGCCGACATCGTGGTCACGGCGACCGGCCTCAACCTGGTCGCTTTCGGTGGCGCCGAACTCGCCATCGACGGCGAGACGGTGCACCTACCCGACACGATGGCGTACAAGGGAATGATGCTTTCCGGCATCCCCAATTTTGCCTTCATCGTCGGCTACACGAACGCCTCATGGACCCTGAAAGCCGACCTGGTGTGCGCCTACACCGCGCGCATGCTGCGGCACATGGAGACCACGGGCCAGACGGTTGTGACTCCGCGACGCGACGACTCGGTCGGCGAAGAACCGTTCCTCGACTTCGCCGCCGGCTACGTGCTGCGAGCCGTGGACCAGTTCCCCAAGCAGGGCTCAAGCGAGCCGTGGCGCCTGAAGATGAACTACTTCAAAGACCGCAAGGTCTTCGGAGCCGACCCGGTCGACCCGGCGCTGGAATACTCCAGGCCACCGGTACGCGACCGCGCGGCGGAGCCCGTCTCCTGAGGGCCTAGTCGAGACAGAACTCCACCCACCAACGCTGGTCGAGCGCGCCGAGGCGCTAGCCGAGGCCGAGTCGAGACCACCCCCCAACGCCGGTCGAGCAGGCCGAGGCCGTGTCGAGACCACCCCCTAACGCCGGTCGAGCCGGCCGAGGCGCTAGCCGAGGCCGTGTCGAGACCACTTACCAAGGTCTCGACACGGCTCGCGCCAGGGCGCTCGCCTGCTCGACCGGCGTCAGTGGGCGCTCACCCGGTTCGAGCTCCACACCGGGCGGGGGCGGGAAGACGTACCCGAGGGCCTCCCGCCATAAGGCGGATAGGGCGCGCGGGTCTCGCGCATCGATCGTGATCTGCAGTTGTCGAGTGCTCATGCCTCATCACCACCTGGCTTCCGGACGGATGCTGACCTCATGGGCCAGCGGTTTGATCTGGTGTCATCGGATGACACCAGACCACACCGTTGACCCCACCATTGCTGGTCGAGCAGGCCGAGGCGCTAGCCGAGGCCGAGTCGAGACCACCCCCCCAAGGTCTCGACACGGCTCGCGCCAGGGCGCTCGCCTGCTCGACCGGCGTTAGTAGGCGCTCGACCGGCGTTAGTAGGCGCTCGGCCGGCGTTAGTGGGTACTCGCCTGCTCGACCGGCGTTGGTGGTCGATTGCGTTAGAAAATGCGGACGCGCTCGTCCTCCGCCAGGAACATCCCGTCCCCCTCGCCAACCCCGAACGCCTCGTGGAACTCGGACAGGTTGCGAGCCACGTTGGCACGCAAGTCCATTGGGGAGTGTGGGTCGATCGTCAGTAGCCGCTTGGCCTCGGATTCGCGTGCCTTGCCACACCACACCTGCGCCCAGCCCAGGAAGAACCTCTGGTCTCCGGTGAATCCGTCGAGTTCGGGCGCAGGCGAAGTCTCTTGCGCGATCTTGTACGCCTTGAACCCGATGGTCAGGCCGCCCAGATCACCGATGTTCTCTCCCACCGTGAGACCACCATTGACCTTGCTACCCGGCGCGTCTCGCGGCTCGAGCTCACTGAACTGATCAATCAGCTTCTGCGACAAGGCATCGAAACGCTCACGGTCCTGCTCGGTCCACCAGTCGGTGAGATTGCCATCGCCGTCGAACCGGGAGCCCTGATCGTCGAAGCCGTGGCCCAGCTCGTGACCGATGACGCCACCGATGCCGCCGTAGTTGACCGCATCATCGGCGTCGACATCGAAGAATGGCGGTTGCAAGATCGCCGCCGGAAAAACGATCTCGTTCATGGTGGGCATGTAGTACGCGTTCACCGTCTGCGGGGTCATGAACCACTCGCCCTTGTCGACTGGTTCACCGACGCGATTGAGCATCCGGTCAATCTCCCAAGCCGTCGCGCGGGCCACATTCCCCACCAGGTCGTCGGGACGAATTTCTATGTCGGAGTAGTCTTTCCACTCATCCGGATAGCCAATCTTTGGCCGAAAGCTGGAGAGTTTGTCCAGCGCGCGCTCCCGCGTCTGTGGGCTCATCCACTCCAAAGTCTCAAAATCGCGCCGGTATGCCTCCGTCAAGTTGGCCACCAACTCCTGCATACGCGCCTTGGCGTGGGGCGGGAAATGCTGCTCGACATAGAGCTGGCCGGCCGCTTCGCCGATGAATTCCTCGACGAGCGAGACGCCACGCTTCCAGCGCTCGCGCAGCTGCGGCGTACCCGACAGCTCCTTGCCGTAGAACGCGAACTGCTCGCGCACGAGTGCGTCGGCCAGGTAGGACGCGCGGCCACGGAGGATGCGCCACCGCAGCCAGGACTGCCACGCCTCCAACGGCTCTTCGCGCAGTGCGTCGGCGAATCCGGTGAGATAGGAAGGCTGCTGGACGACGGCGGGGTCCAACACTTTGGGGTCCGCCTGGAGCCCGCCGAGCCACGCGTCCCAGGCGACACCGGGCGTGATCTCTTCGAGTTCGGCCCGAGTCAACTTGTTGTACGTCTTCACCGCGTCGCGGCAGGCCACCCGATCCCAGTGCGACTCAGCCAGCCGGGTCTCTAGTGCCATCACCCGATCAGCCTCGGTCGGGTCGAGCCCCGCGAGATCAAACATGCGCCCGATGTGAGCGACGTACTTGTCACGCACCTCGGCGTGTTCCTCGAGGCGGTAGTAGGACTCGTCGGGAAGACCGATGCCAGCCTGCGAGAGGTAGAGCACGTTGTGCGTGCTGTTGCGGGCGTCGGCAATCGAGTAGAACCCGACAAAGCCGTCGATACCAGCGCGCTCCAACCCGCCGAGCACCTGAAGAAGGTCACGCGGACTAGAAATCGCTTCGACCGCCACGAGATCGTCAGCGATGGGCGTCATACCGAGTTCTTCGGCGCGGGCCTCGTCGACAAACGAGGTGAACAGGTCGCCGACCTTGCGCCGCGCGCTCCCCGGCTCCGCGTCGGACGCCGCCGCCGACCGGATGATGTCGACCATCGCGGCCTCGGCTTCCTCGCGCAACCGATCAAAGGATCCGTACCTCGCGCGGTCCTCCGGAATGTCGTGGGTGGCACACCAGGTGCCATTCACAAAACCGAAGAGATCGTCTTGCGGGCGAACAGAGCGATCAAAGTTGTCGAGGGTGATGCCAGAGCGCGTCATGACTCCACCGTAGGCGTGCGCTCGGTGGATGTGGCACCTGCCAGGGCACGAACCACCGCCGACGGCGACGGCCGCCCAAGCTGCTCAGCCATCCAAATGCTTGTCGCCACCAGCGCGTCCAGGTCGACGCCCGTTTCGATGCCCAGACCCCGACAGGCCCAGACGAGATCCTCGGTCGCGAGATTTCCCGTAGCGGACTTGGCATAGGGGCAGCCGCCGAGTCCTCCAGCTGAGGCGTCCACGGTGCGTACGCCGTGCCGCAGGGCGGTGAGCGTGTTCGACAGTGCCTGCCCATAGGTGTCGTGGAAGTGCACTGCGGTGCGATAGGTCGCGATGCCTTGGGAATCCAGCGCCTCCAGGAGCCGGGAGACGTGACCTGGCGTACCCACGCCGATCGTGTCGCCGATGCTCAACTCGTCGCAGCCGAGGTCCATCAATCGGCCGCACACGTCGACCACCTGCGCGATGGGCACCGGCCCTTCCCACGGGTCGCCGAAACACATGGAGACATAAGCCCGCACCCACACCTTGTCCTCCTGGGCGCGCTGGACCACCGGCGCGAACATGTCGATCGACTCGGCGATGGTGCGGTTGAGGTTCTTGCGGGCAAATGTCTCAGTCGCGGAGCCGAAGATCGCGACCGCGCGGGCGCCCGCTTCAAGGGCGTTGTCGAGTCCGCGCTGGTTGGGTACGAGCACCGGCCGGGTGCGCTGGCGACCGAGTTCGCCAAGCGACTCCATCACCTCGGCCGCATCGGCAAGTTGCGGAATCCACGACGGCGGGACGAACGAGGTGACCTCGACGGTGTTGAGACCCGCCGCCACGAGACGGCGGACGAACTCGGCCTTGATCCCGGCGGGAATCACGGACTTTTCGTTCTGCAATCCGTCGCGCGGTCCGACCTCGTAGATCGTGATCTGCTCGGGCATACCAGGCGTCGACACCGTTGTCGGAAGACTCATGGTTGGCATCGTGCCATCTCACGCCACGCCCCGCCCCGCACACTGGCCAGGGATTGCCTTCTAGGCTGGAGGGTATGAGTCTTCTTCGCTTCGCAGCCCGCGCCTGCACATCAGCCATCTTCATCAAAGGCGGTATCGACAGCTTCAGCAACCCGTCCGGCCGAGCGCAACTTGCCGGTGGCCTGCTGTCCCAACTGCGCCAGACTGCTCCGGTGCCCGCAAGCGACGAGCAACTCGTGCAGGCCAACGCAGTCGTCCAGGCCGTTGCTGGCAGCACCCTGGCCCTTGGTATCGCGCCCCGCCTCTCGGCTACCGCGTTGGGTGCGTCCCTGGTGCCGACCACCCTCGCCGGGCACGCCTTTTGGGAGAAGACCGACCCGCAGCAGAAGGCGGCTGAGCAGGTGCAGTTCGCTAAGAATCTCGCCATCTTGGGCGGCCTGATCTACATCGCAACAAGCTGAACCCGTACGACGGGAAGGTTGTCGGCTGCCGCGTCGTTACGCCCCGTGGGCGTCTATTGAGATGAGGTATGCATGCCAGACGGGCCGCTGATCGTTCAGAGTGACAAAACCATCTTGCTGGAGGTCGACCACGACCTGGCGACGGAAGCGCGGCACGCCATCGCTCCGTTCGCGGAGCTGGAGCGTGCACCTGAACACATCCACACCTATCGCGTCACCCCGCTGGCGTTGTGGAATGCGCGTGCGGCGGGTCATGACGCCGAGCAGGTAGTCGATGTCTTGCTTCGTTTCTCGCGGTACCCCGTCCCGCAGGCCCTGCTCATTGACGTCGCCGAGACGATGGACCGCTACGGCCGGTTGCGGCTCGAGCGCGATGGCGACCAACTCACCCTGGTCACGACCGATAAGCCTGTCCTCGAAGAAGTGTTGCGGCACAAGAAGATTCAGCCGCTCATTGGCAAGCGCCTGGACGACCTGACGGTCGTGGTGCACAACTCCGAGCGCGGAGCGATCAAGCAACAACTGATCAAGGCCGGTTGGCCCGCTGAAGACCTCGCGGGATACGTCGACGGCGAGGCCCACCAGATCGACCTCGCCCAGGATGGGTGGTCGTTGCGGCCGTACCAGCAGGAAGCCGTTGACGGTTTCTGGCACGGCGGGTCCGGTGTCGTGGTGCTGCCGTGTGGCGCGGGCAAGACCCTCGTCGGCGCGGCCGCGATGGCAGAGGCGAAGGCGACCACTCTCATCTTGGTGACCAACACCGTCAGTGCCCGGCAGTGGCGCGATGAGTTGTTGGCGCGCACGTCGCTCACGGAGGACGAGATCGGTGAATATTCGGGCGCCCGCAAGGAGATTCGCCCGGTGACGATTGCGACGTACCAAGTGCTGACGATGAAGCGCAAGGGCGTCCACCCGCACCTGGAACTACTCGACGCCCGCGACTGGGGTTTGGTGCTCTACGACGAGGTGCACTTGCTGCCCGCGCCGATCTTCCGCATGACGGCTGACCTGCAAGCCCGTCGCCGACTCGGACTCACCGCCACGCTCGTACGCGAGGACGGTCGCGAGTCCGACGTCTTCAGCCTCATCGGCCCGAAACGCTACGACGCCCCGTGGAAGGACATCGAGGCCCAGGGCTACATCGCGCCCGCGGACTGTGTCGAGGTGCGCGTGAGTCTCAGCGAGACCGAGCGGATGACGTATGCCACCACCGAGGCCGACGTCCGCTACCGCTATGCCTCGTGCGCGCCGGTCAAGGAGAGCGTGGTCGAGCAGTTGGTGCGCCAGCACCAGGGCGCCCCCACGCTGGTCATCGGCCAGTACCTCGACCAGCTCGAAGGCCTTGCCGGGCGGTTGAACGCTGACCTCATCACCGGCGAGACGCCGGTGGGGCAGCGGCAGAAGCTCTATCAGGCGTTCCGGGACGGTGAGATCTCCACGCTAGTCGTGAGCAAGGTCGCCAACTTCTCGATCGATCTGCCTGAGGCGTCCGTGGCGATTCAGGTGTCGGGGACGTTCGGCTCCCGCCAAGAGGAGGCCCAGCGTCTCGGCCGGGTGCTGCGTCCCAAGGGCGATGGGCGTACGGCGCATTTCTACACGGTCGTCACCCGCGACACCGTCGATGCGGAGTACGCCGCCCACCGGCAGCGCTTCCTCGCCGAGCAGGGGTATGCGTACCGGATCGTGGATGCCGAGGATCTGCCGACAGCGCCAGTCGAGTAGGCGAGCGCCGTATCGAGACCACGCCCTCACGCCGGTCGAGACCACGCCCTCACGCCGGTCGAGCCTGTCGAGACCACACCCCCGCGCCGCCGCCCGCGTCGACTAGCGCCAAATCAGGGGTACGAAACCCTTAACACCACTCATTCGCCGCCACTCGACGCGGCGGGAAGTTCAGCTCACGCCGAACAACGTCTTGATCGGGTCGACCGCGAAGTAGAGCACAAACAACCCAGACACGGCCCAGAGCAGCGGGTGCACCTGGGAGGACTTCCCGCGCACCACCTTGAGCAGGACGTAGGAGATGAAGCCCGCGCCGATTCCTGCGGAGATCGAATACGAGAACGGCATCAGGACCATCGTCAGGAACGCTGGCAGTGCGACCTCGATGTCCTTCCAGTCGATATCCGTCGCGTTCGTCATCATGAGGTATCCGACGATGACCAGCGCAGGGGTCGCGGCCTCGTGCGGCACCATCGACACCAACGGCGCGAAAAACATCGAGAGCAAGAACAACCCGCCCGTGACGATCGACGCCAGTCCGGTCCGGGCACCATCCCCGACCCCCGCAGCCGACTCGATGTACGACGTATTGCTACTCACGCCGCCCGCACCACCAGCAATCGCGGCGACCGAGTCGACGACCAAGATCTTCTGGCTGCCCTCCGGCAACCCGTCCTCATCCAACAGGTCGCCTTCTGAGCCGACCGCCACCATCGTGCCCATGGTGTCGAAGAAGTCGGCGAGCAGCAGGGTGAAGATCGTGAGAATGACCGCTACGGCACCCAACGACTCGAACGAGCCCAGTAGCGAGAAGTTGCCTAGCAAGCCCAGGTCGGGCAAATCCACGACCTGCTCAGGCAGTTTGGGGATGGTCAAGCTCCATCCGCCGGGGTTCACGACCTTGCCGGTGGCGTCCGTACGACCACCGACATGACCGACCGCCTCCACGATCAGAGCAAGAACCGTCGCTCCGACGATGCCGTACAGGATCGCGCCACCGACCTTGCGTGCCATGAGGACGGCGATCGTGAACAGGCCGAGGACAAAGACGAGGGTTGGCCATCCGGTGAGTTCGCCCCCGGCGCCCAATTCGACTGGGACCGCGGGCGCCTGGCGCACGATGCCAGCGTCATACAAGGCGATGAAGGTCAAGAACAGGCCGATGCCAATCGTGATCGCGGTACGCAGCGCAGCGGGAATCGCGCGCAGCACCGCCTTGCGGATCCCGGTCAGTACGAGCAACAGGATGATGATGCCTTCAAGCACCACCAGGCCCATGGCATCGGCCCAGGTGACATTGGGTTGGGCCGCGATCCCGTACGCCACAAAAGCGTTGAGCCCCAAGCCTGTTGCGAGGGCCATTGGGAAATTGGCGACGAGTCCCATCAGGATCGTCATGACTCCCGCAATCAACGCCGTCGCGGCCGCCACCATGGCGAGATTGGGCGCATTTCCCCCGCCCAAGAATTCACCGGTGCCGTCCTTGACCGTGCCGATGATCAACGGGTTGAGCACGACGATGTAGGCCATGGCAAAGAACGTGACGAGGCCGCCTCGGACTTCCTGGGCCACAGAGGAGCCACGAGCACTGATGTGGAAGTAGCGGTCGAGCGCGGAGGCCTGCGTACGAGTTTCGGGATTGCCCATGGTCCGAGCCTATGCTGGGTTGGTGAGCAATTCGGGCGACTTCGGGACTCAGGCCGACGAACCGCCCGTGACGCCTCCACCCGTGCAGGTCAACACCGCCCGAGTTATTGAGATCGGTCTCGGACTGTGGGCAGTCGCCTTAGCGGTCGTCCTCGCGGTTCCGACGCTGCATGAAGGAGAGCGCGCCTGGTGGGTTTGGGTGCCCGTCGCTGGGCTCGTCCTGGGTGCGCTCGGCTGGATCTACGTCCGACGCGGCCGGGGAAATGCGGCCGAAGCCTGAGCGTGGGGCGGCTAGCGCCTAGGTCGAAACGTCGACGGCGAAGTCGTCCATGACCGGTGGCTCGACGCGCTCCGGCGAGGATGCAGGGGCATCGGCTTCGGAGTGCGCGCCGCACCCGTGGTCCAAGGAGACTACTGAGCCATCGGAGGGTGACCACTCGCTGGCGCAGACGCCAAAGGTCTGTCGGAGCACGCCAGCCATCGGCACGAGAAACCCGCACGAGCCGCACGCGGCAGGAGCTTGCTTGGCGACCTCTGCCTGCGGGCCGTGGTCGCCGTCGTACCACCGGCGCGCGGCGAGCTCTCGGCCTTCGCCGGACAGCACACGCGTACGCCCGAGGCCCAATTCAAAGATCGCGACCTGGTCAACGTCTTCTTCGCCCGTTGCCTCGAAACCAAACTCCAAACTGGGGTCGTCCGCGACATACGGCGTGACATCCCCGGCGTTGACGTCACCCGGCGCGAGCCGCTCAGCGTAGGGCAACCACTCCGGCGAGAGCAGCGCTTCGGAGGTCGGCAGCAGGTGGGTTTCGCAGATGGTGGCATGGCGCTGGCGGGGTGCCCGTGCGAGCAACACCGACCACACCCAGCCCGGGTATCCCTTGGCGGTGCAGGCGAAGTGATGGGTCGCCAGCCGATCCGAGGTCATCTCGGCCTTGACGTGGTCACCGACCGTGCCCGGTTCGGCGATCGCCACGGCGGCTTCGCGGGCCAGGGCCTGGGCGGCGTCATCCACCAGCACTTTGTCGACCTTGAGCGTCGGCATGTCAGCCCTCGATGTCGTCGGCAACGGCGCGCAGCACAGCGGCAACCTTGGCGGCCTGTGGCGCCGGCGGGTAGTGACCCCGGCGCAGCGACGTGCCGACGCCGTCGAGCAACTTGATCAGGTCTTCCACCACGATGCTCATGTCATCCGTCGACTTACGCGACCGCGCGTGCAGCGACGGTCCACCGTCGAGCACGGTCACGCTGAGCGCCTGCGCCCCACGACGGCCCTCGGCAACGCTGTATTCGACCCGCGTACCGGCCTTGAGTTTGGTGACGTCAGAGGGCAGTGCGCTGGAGGGCAGGAACACGTCCTGGCCGTCGTCGCCAGAAACAAAGCCGAAACCCTTGTCGGCGTCGAAGAACTTCACCTTGCCGGATGGCACTGTCCACCTACTTCTCACATGAATTGGAGCGGATGTCGCGACGCAGTCGAGTGGTTCGGATCCCCACATCGCACCGGTACTCACGCCACACAGACATCTGCACTGGTCAGGCTAGCGGCTCATCCGGGAGTGCCGAAATTGATATTCGATCTGCTCGCGGTGCGGACGCTCAACCGTTGTAGTAAGGGGGTGGCTGCTGGTTGTACGGGTAGCCATGCGGACCGGGGCCGCCCTGGGCCATTCTCCGCTTTGAGGAGTTGTATTTCACCAGTCCCCAGATGAACAGCCCGAGACCCACAATGCCGATGATGAACGGCACTCCGATCGCGACGAAGACCAGGATCACTCCCTTTCCAGCCATGCCAGCAAGGCCGGAGTCGATCACGAGGGTGTCGTTCGTGCCGCAGGTCACGGTGTACGCGCCGGTCTCCGCGGGGGTAAAGGAGTAGGCCGAGGTGAACGTCTGGTCACCCGAGGTCACCTCGGAGCTCTGACTGGTTCTCGATAGTGCGACCTCTGAACCCGAGGGATCCTTGACCGTGCAGTCGGGAAGGGCGGTGGCCGATCCGGTCTCTGTGTCGACCTGCGGGTCAAGCCCGAGCACAAAGACGGACGTCTCGGCGCCGGAGTCGAGCTGGATCGTGCCACCGGGTGGGACCGTGGACTCGTCGATACCGCTGATGACTTGGCCGACGCCCAACACCAGGGCCACGACAAACACCAGCGGGGCCAGCAGGAAGAAGAACACACCACCGGTGACCATCCGCTTGACGCCTTCGCGCTTCATCGCTGCCTGCCTTGGATCGAGGTGACCGCCGACGAATGCCGACTCCTGCGTACAGGGTACGGCGCTCGGGGCCGATGGCCCGCGTCGCTGGCGGGGCAGCAGGTCCGTGCGCGGTGAGGCATGATGATCGAGTGGACTCCGATGCCGTCCTGACCATGCTGCGCGAGGTGGCCGCTGAGGTCATTACGCCCCGTTTTCGAGCACTCGCCGAGGGCGAGGTGATGGAGAAGAACCCCGGCGATCTCGTGACTGTCGCTGACCGCGAGGCCGAGGTGGTCATCACCCGCGAGCTACAGTCGGCCTACCCTGACGCGACCGTGATTGGGGAAGAAGCCACTGCCGCCGACCCGACGCTGCTGGAGGGCTTGTCCGAGCTCGACCACTGGTTCACGGTCGACCCTATTGATGGCACGAAGAATTTTGTGCACGGGTCCCCTGACCACGCCGTCATGGTGGCGGAGGTCCTGCACGGCGAGGTTGTGCGCAGTTGGATTTGGCAACCGGAGCACGGCCAGGCGTTCGTCGCAGAACGCGGCGCTGGCGCCTGGGTCGATGGCGTACGCATCGCCCACCGCGCCCCTGATCCGATGGGCGCCCTTGCCGGCGTGACGTCGCGCCGCTCGTCCGAGGGCGTCGTCCTGGGCGACCTACCGCCGTTAAAGCTGTCATGGGTGTGTTGCGGCGTCGACTACCCCCAGCTGGCCATGGGCGGGGCTGACTTCATCACGTACACCCACGCGATGCCATGGGATCACGCCCCGGGCGCACTTCTCCTCGCGGAGACCGGCGGTGTCCTGCGCCACCTCGACGGCTCGACGTATAGCCCATATGAGACTCGCGGCGGCCTGCTAGGAGCAGCGTCGGTCGAGATCGCTGATCGGGTCAGTCCGCTCCTGAAGTAGCCCCCACACACGCCGGTCGAGCAGGCGAGCCCCCACACACGCCGGTCGAGTAGGCAAGCCCCCACACACGCCGGTCGAGTAGGCAAGCCCCCACCAACGCCGGTCGAGTAGGCAAGCCCCCCACCAACGCCGGTCGAGTAGGCGAACCCCCACCAACGCCGGTCGAGTAGGCGAACCCCCACACACGCCGGTCGAGTAGGCGAACCCCCACACACGCCGGTCGAGTAGGCGAACCCCCACACACGCCGGTCGAGTAGGCGAACCCCCACACACGCCGGTCGAGTAGGCGAGCGCCCCAGCGCGAGCCGTATCGAGACCACTCAGGCGCGTTCACCCGAACGGAGCACCTCGTGACATGCACCCACCCGTTCGCGCCACCACCCCTGACGGCCGGCGGGCGCGGCGTACCGCTCGAGCAATTCGGGGTCCGGTTCCACGTCCCGCAGCGCGATCGCCCCGCCGACCGGGACCAGGCTCTCGTTCACGACATCGGCCTCAAACAATCCCAGCGTCCCCAGTCCGCAGGCGTGCTCTAGTTGTGGAAGCGCCGCGGCCAGCGCGAGACCGGCGCGGATTCCAACGCTAGAGTCCAGCGCGCTCGAGACCACTGCGGGCAGCCCGCACTCAGCCACCACGTCGAGCGCGTGCTGCACACCTGCGAGTGGCGCGACTTTGACAACGACGACGTCGGCGGCGTCAAGCTGTGCCACTCGTATCGGATCTTCGGCCTTGCGAATCGACTCATCCGCCGCCACCCGGACATCAATTCCGTTGCGGGCCAGCGTCATCCGTAGGTCGCGCAACTCTTCCACGGTTGCGCACGGCTGTTCGGCGTACTCCAGGTCATAGACCGCGAGTTTCCCTAGGGCATCGGCCGCCTGATCGACAGACCACCCGCCGTTGGCGTCGACACGGATCTTGGCGCGCGCTCCCATCGCATCTCGTACGGCAGCGACCCGATCAAGGTCGTCCTGCAACGTCTGGCCCGGCTCGGCGACTTTGATCTTGGCCGTCGTGCAGCCGTCGTAGCGGTGCAAGACGCCCGGAACTTCAGCCGCCGAGACTGCAGGAATCGTGGCATTCACCGGGATGGTGGCGCGCACCGGATCGGGCCAGCCCACATAGGCAGCCTCGATGGCCGACGCCAACCAGCGGCTCGCTTCGACGGGTTCATATTCCAAGAATGGCGCGAACTCGCCAACGCCGACCGGCCCTGAGATATAAGCGATCTCGCGCTCGGTGACCCCCCGGAAGCGCGTCCGCAACGGCAACCGCACGACTCTTAGCGTGCTGAGCAAGTCGGCTAGCGGTGGAGTGCTCATCGCTCTCGCTGCTCCTTGCCGAAGAGCACAGGTCGATCCTCCGAAAGCGCCAGGTCGAGTTGCCGATAAAAGCGCGGTTGCAGATCCGGAAGCCCATCGACCTCGAACCACTGAACATCGGTGGACTCTTCGTCCCCGACCCGCGCTTCCCCACTCACCCAGCGGCAGCGGAAGGCGTGGTCGAGATATTGAGCGCGGTCCCCGTTGGGATATTCCATCGGTATCAGCGAGGACACCGCGATGAGGCGCTCCACCTCGATCTCGACGCACGCCTCCTCCAACGCCTCGCGCTGGGCCGTGACATCCGGCTCCTCGCCGGGATCGCAGATGCCAGTGATGGGCGTCCACCGACCGTTGTCCGAACGTCTGACCAGCAGCACCTGAGGGCCGCGCGAGCCCTCGCGCAGGACATACGCGGACGCTCCCGGCAACCACAGCAGGTCGGTGCCGACCTTCTCTCGCAACGCCAGGACATGTTCGGGGATCGGCATGAGTCGAGTCTATGAACGCGCGCCGATCATCGCGCACCCGCTGGAGATGGCGATCGTGGAGCAACTATCCGCGCATGGACCGGCGACCGCTACCGAGCTATCCGATGTGCTGGATGAATCCCCGTCCAACGACGCACACCGACCACCCTCATGGGTCGGGTGTCCGCAAGCGTCGAAGTGATTCTCGGAGTCCCCCAGTCCATCTCCATTGCTCTCGGCGCCGCACTGGTGACGGCCGTGAGTTATCGCGTGATCTGGGGTGTGATGTGCGTGGTGATTCTGATCGCCGCGGCGTACGTCGCCTGGTCGGCACTCAGCCCTGAGCGACCTACGACACAACTGGCGAAGGGGAGCCACCGATCGCCTTCTCGGCCACGCCTTAGACGGTAGCCGAAACTCGCGCCGCTTCGTGCGCACGGTCGAGGGCCGTGGTGAACTCCGCCACGAGGTCCTCAGGGCATTCGATGCCGACCGAGAAGCGCAGCAAGCCATCACCAATTCCGGCGACCTCACGCGCCTCCGCGGTCATGGAGGCGTGGGTCATGGTGGCGGGGTGAGCGACCAGGCTTTCCACCCCACCAAGTGACTCCGCGAGGGTGAAGCAGTGCAGGTCCGCGACGAAGGCGCGTACGGCATCGGCTCCACCGTGCAGTTCAAGGGAGAACATCGCACCGAAGCCATCCTGCTGCTTCTTCGCGATCTCATGTCCGGGATGATCCGGCAAACTCGGGTGGTGTACGCGAGCGACCGCGGCGTGCTCAAGCGCTGCCGCGATGATGGCGTCCGCGTTCTCCTGGTGCGACCGCAGCCGGGCGTTGAGAGTACGAAGGCCACGCAGAGTCAGGTAGGAGTCGAACGGCGCGCCGGTCAGACCCAACGTGTTGTTCCAGTAGGCAATCTCTTCGTGGAGTTCCGGTGTTGCGGCGATCACCGCACCGCCCACGACGTCGCTGTGGCCGTTGATGTATTTCGTCGTCGAGTGCACGACCACGTCGGCGCCGAGTTCGATGGGGCGCTGCAGGATCGGCGAGAGGAAGGTGTTGTCGGCGACGACCGTCGCGCCGACCGCGTGCGCGGCATCGGCGACGGCGCGAACGTCCGTGAGGCGTAGCAGTGGGTTCGACGGGGTCTCAATCCAGACCACCGTCGGCTTGTCGGCGATCGCCGCGGCGACATCGTCGGCATTGGTGTAGTCGACGGTGCGCAGCCGGAACTGGCCGCGCGCGGCCAGAGAGTCGAAGAGCCGCCAGCTGCCGCCATAACAGTCGTGCGGGATCACAATGGTGTCGGTCGGCGTCAGCAACGCGTTGAGACACAAGGTGATTGCACCCATACCGGTTGCCGTCACGCTGGCGCCGAAGCCGCCCTCAAGCGTGGCGAGTGCCTCACTGAGGAGGTCCCGGGTCGGGTTCCCTGAGCGGGTGTAGTCGTACTGCCGGGGCTGGTTGTAGCCCTCAAAGCTGAAGTTGCTCGACAGGTGCAGGGGCGGAACGACCGCGCCGTGCGAAGTGTCGGTGCCGATGCCGGTGGTGAGTCCACGGGTGAGGCGAGAGATGTCAGTCATGGTGTCCTCCTGGTCGTCAGGTGGCCAGCCATGCGGACCGGGAGGTGTACGAGCCACCGGCGCCGAGGCGTCCGCGACCCTCCATCTTCCGGCTAGGCAAGCGCTTCAGAGCGAAACGACAAACCGCCGCAGGACTTGGCACCTTTTTCACGAATTGCTTCGCGAAAGGCTGCCCCGGCTTCATCGGGCCTGTCCCTCAGCCGGTCTTGATGGATCGTGCGAAGCCAACGGTAGCGGACTCTGATCGCCACGTCACACCGCCGCCCGCAATGTGAGCGGCCGCGACGCCCTCCCAGCGGTATACTAAAAGTATGACGTCGACGACTATCAAGGTCAGCCGCGAGACACGCGACCGCCTGAAGCGCCAAGCGGCCGCGACGGGAACGTCGTTAAGCGAGCACCTCGCTCGGCTCGCTGATCTGGCCGATCGGCGCGCTCGGATGGAGTCCTTGCGCACCGCGATCTCACAGACCCCTTCAGCCGAAGCCGACGCCTATTCCACGGAAGTTCAGGAGTGGGAGGCCGTCGAGCTCACGGACGCATCCCGTGATCAGTGAGAGTCGACCGCCGCGCCAGGGGGACGTCTGGTGGGCCTGGCTCGACCCGACAGCGGGGCTCGAGCAGGGTGATCGACGCCCCGTTGTCGTGATTGCCAGCACCGCCTACCTCGAGGTCGTGGACACTTTGGCCATCGTTGTCCCCGTGTCATCGACTGAGCGGGGTTGGCCGAATCACGTTGAGATACAAGGTGTTCCCCATGTTTCGGGCTGGGCGATGACCGAGCAACTGCGGACCCTCAGCATGGAGCGGCTCGACGCGCTCGCCGGGACTGTCACGCCGCACACCCTGGCGACCATCCAGGTGTGGCTGCGCGACTTCCTGGATCTCACGCCATAGCCCGCGGACGCTGTCTCCTACGATCGAGGCGTGACTGAGTCGACCGAAGCCAACCCCTTCCGCCCCGACGAGTGGGAGGTCGTACCCGGGTTTGAAGACCTGACCGACCTGACCTACCACCGCGCCAAGGACGTGGGATGCGTACGCGTCGCGTTCGACCGACCCGACATCCTCAACGCCTTTCGCCCGCACTCCGTGGATGAGTTGTACCGGGTGCTCGATCATGCCCGGCGTACCGCCGATGTCGGCTGCGTGCTGTTGACTGGAAACGGCCCGTCCGCGTCGGGCAAATGGTCGTTCTGCTCCGGCGGCGACCAGCGGATTCGGGGCCGCAGCGGCTACCAGTACGCCGATGGGGAGACCGCGGACACGGTGGATGAGCGACGGGTCAAGGCCGAAGGTGGCCGCCTCCACATCCTGGAGGTGCAGCGCCTCATCCGCACCATGCCTAAGGTCGTCATCGCAGTGGTCCCCGGGTGGGCAGCCGGTGGCGGGCACAGCCTGCACGTCGTGTGCGACCTGACGATCGCCAGCCGCGAGCATGCGCGCTTCAAGCAGACGGACGCCGACGTGGGTTCCTTCGACGGCGGGTACGGCTCGGCCTACCTCGCCAAGCAGGTCGGCCAGAAGTTCGCGCGCGAGATCTTCTTCCTGGGACGCACCTACACCGCCGAGGACATGCACCGGATGGGTGCGGTCAACATCGTGGCCGATCACGCCGACTTGGAAGTCGAGGCACTGGCGGCGGCCCGCGACATTATGGGCAAGAGCCCAACGGCCCAACGCATGCTGAAGTTTGCGTTCAACCTCTCCGATGACGGCCTGATGGGCCAGCAGGTGTTCGCCGGCGAGGCGACGAGGTTGGCGTACATGACCGACGAGGCTGTCGAGGGACGCGATCAATTCCTGGAGAAGCGCGACCCGGACTGGTCGCCGTTTCCATGGTACTTCTAGGCCCGTACGACTAGCGATGCTGCTCAGCCTCATCTGGTGCAGCTGAGCGACATCGTTAAGCGCGTCGCGAGTCAGCTCTTGACCCACGGCGTAGACCACAACACGTCACCGGTCTCGAGCATGGACTTGAGATTGGCGAGGACAGCTGGCCACCCGTTGGAAATCCCCTGCAGCATCTCGGTGTTCGGCAGTTTGCTGTGGGTCACGGTTAGCCGTACGTAGCCGTCCTCAGGCTCAATCACGAAGGCCACCTCTGACGAGCCGTTCGGGCGGCCTTCACCGGAGGAACTCTCGAAAGTCATCGTCAGGCTGCGCGGTGGATCGGCGACCAAGACTGTGCCCGCCACGTCGACCACACCGGACTCATCAACCTGGCGATGCTCCCAGCGCGACCCCACCTGCCAGTCTGAAACGTTGGCGTGCCCCCAGTACCTTGCGGTGAGGTCGGCGTCGGTCAACGCTTGCCATACCTGATCAGGAGTAGCGCGGATGTAGGTGACATACAGGTAGTCCGGCACCGTGACTTCTGCCATGGCGATCTCCTCTGCTCGATGCTTGATCGCGCCGAGCGCCGCGAGGCGGTCTGCCTCGTAGGCGGCGATCCAGCGCTCTCCGATCTCCTGGATGGGGACCGGGTTGAGGAAGTGCAGGCGCTCGCGCCCACGACGGGCGACCGTGATGAGCTGCGCCTCGGCTAATACGTCGAGGTGCTGCGTCAGCGATTGACGTGCCATCGCCACGCTCTCGCACAGCCCGCTCAGGGTCTGCCCGTTCTGCGCGCGCAGCCGATCCAGCACCAGCCGTCGGGTTGGATCGGCCAACGCACGGAAAGCCGGATCGAGGTCTCGATCTGCACTCACCCGTCAATTATGCAGTCATATGCCTGCATATTGCAACGGGCTCATCTACTCCCGGCGACCATAAGGTCGATCCAGACGTCTGGCGGGAGTTCTGGCCGCCCTGGTACGGCCCGCCGCTCCAGAGTCCACTCCGGGTCGAGACTCGCCGCGACGGACGGCCAGAAGCGGGACGCCCCACCGTTGGCGTCCTGATAGGCAAGCTGCCAGCGGCCCGGGTGCGCCGCCATCACTTCGGTCGCCAGGCGGGATCCCACGCCATCCCGCCGCGCCGCCGCCACCACGAAGAAACTGCTCAACACGTGGATTGGTTCATCGAGCGACCGCAACACAGCAAAACCGATCGGGTGCGGGCCAGACGTCATGAGGTACGACTGCCAGCCGGGCCGACCGGCCAACGCGTTTTCGAGTCGCTCGGAGCGATACCTGCCCTCAGCATCGGGTAAGCCACCCGTGAAGCTCGACATGTCGTGCTGAAACATGAGCCAGAGTCGACGCATCACGTCGTGTTGAGCCTCGCTCGGAGCCCCAATACGAAATGGGGGTGTCGTCATGCTCGACGGTGCACCTTGTGCTGCGCCGGTTGCGCACGGGGGCGGACGACCATGGAATCGATGTTGACGTGCTTCGGCCGCGCGGCCACAAAGGAGACGCACTCGGCGATGTCTTCCTGGGTCAGCGGACCGACAACACCGGCATACACCGCAGCTGCTTTCTCGGCGTCACCATGGAACCGGACGAGCGAGAATTCGTCGGATTGCACCATGCCCGGGTCGATCTCACACACCCGAACCGGCCGGTCATAGACCTCCAGTCGCAGCGAGCCGATCATGGCACGCACCGCATGCTTCGCCGCGACATATCCGCCGCCACCCTCATAGGAAACGTGAGCAGCCACCGAACCGATCACGATGATTTCGCCCTCCGCTCGTACCAGCGCTGGCATGAGCGCCTGAACACAACGGGCAACGCCAATCACGTTGGTCTCAAACATGGTTCGCCACTCGTCGAGGTTGGCGTCCACGACCGGTTCGACACCCAGCGCACCGCCTGCGTTCGCAACCAGAACATCGAGACGGTCACCAACCTCCGCCGCGAGCGCCGCCACCTCCTCAGCTGAGGTGACATCGCACGTCACCGCACGGCCGTCGATCTCACGGGCCAGTTCTCGAACTCGCCCCGTTCGGCGAGCCGCGCAAATCACCTCGTACCCATCCGCCGCAAGCCTGCGCGCACTGGCTCGGCCAATTCCGCTGCTCGCACCAGTCACTACCGCCACTCGTCGCTGCGTCATGACCCCATCCAAGCGGTTACGAAAACTATTCGCACGCACTACCCACCAGTCTTGGACACTTGGTGAGACGATCATCAGACCGAGGCGTGAAACACGCCACGGTCAGGGGTGACAAACTAGTCAAACGGGACTAGCGTTCTTCCCAGAGAACATTGTTCTCTGGGGGTCGTCGCCTCTCCATGCGGGTCGGCGGTTCCGCGGCAGCGGCGAAAGAGGATCTGCCCTGAATCTTTCGCTGCTGCCGCACCTATTTTCACGACTTACGCTGTCTTCGTGCCTGAACTCCTGCCTGTCGCTGTCGACCCTGCGCGACTTCCCGTGTTTCTCGAAGCGCTGACAGCGATGCTCGAAGGCAGCGGCCCAGCCCTCCTGCCGTATGCCGCCGGGACACCCGAGCCGTCCACACCCTCGGGTCCCTTCCCCGACGATCTCGGCATCGTCGCCTCGACCTCCGGCTCGACTGGACCGCCAAAGCGAGCAGCACTCACCCGCGCCAACCTGATCGCGAGCGCCGCGGCGACCCACGAACGGCTGGGTGGCCCTGGGCAGTGGCTCCTCGCGCTGCCGGCTCACCACATTGCTGGCATGCAGGTCCTCCTGCGCTCCCTCCTTGCTCGACAAGCGCCGATCCTGCTCAACCTCGACCAAGGATTCGATCCCGCTGACATCGGCGATGCGCTCGCCTGGGCGCCGCCCGGACGGCACTACACCTCGCTCGTGCCGGTGCAACTGCAGCGGGTGCTCGACCACGCCGAGGGCGCCAGGGCGCTGCGGACGTTCGACGCGGTTCTCATCGGCGGCGCCTCGTGCCCACCAGCACTCCTGGCACATGCTCGCAGCGAGGCCATCAACGTCGTCACGACCTACGGAATGAGCGAGACCGCTGGCGGGTGCGTCTACGACGGAAAACCTCTGAACGGCACCGAAGTTCACTTCGATGACGACGGACGCATCGGACTGTCCGGTCCCATGGTTGCGGCGGGCTATCTCAGCCAAGGCCCGGCCAACAGCGTCTTCGACACCGCCCCGTCTGGCGAACGACGATTCTGGACCGATGACCTTGGCGCGTTCGAAAACGGGGCGTTGCGCGTACTCGGTCGTCGCGATGACCTCATCATCACCGGCGGCCTCAAGGTGGCACCACGACTCGTTGAGGAGGCGGCACTGGCGCTACCTGGCGTGGACGATGCGGTGGCCGTCGCAACCCCGTCGGACAAGTGGGGACAGGCCGTCAGCCTGGCGGTGGCGTCGGATCACTCACTGAGCATTGCCGCGATCCGCGAGGACTTGCGCGGCTCGCTGCCTGCGCATGCACTACCAACCCGCTTGATCGTTCTCTCCTCGTTGCCGACCCGCGGACCTGGTAAGCCGGACCGCGCGGCCATCGCGTCCATGGACGAGTGGCAGAATTGGTCCACACCACGGGGATTCACGAGGAGGTCAGCATGCCCAGAGTGATTGTCCCGCTACTCGGGCTCGCGCTGACGGTCTATGCGCTGGTCGACTGCGGCCAAACTGGGGCCCGGCGTACGCGTTACCTGCCCAAGCCTGCCTGGCTCGCGGTCATCGTCCTGCTCCCCTTCCTCGGCCCCGCCGGCTGGCTCCTTGTCGGGAAAGTTCGCCAGGCACCTGGCCCGAGTCGACGGTCTCGTCCGCGAGGACCTGATGACGACCCAGACTTCCTCCGCGGCTTGTAATTCCCTTCACCAGAACACAATTGGAGCACCGCAACTGATGGCCACGTTGAAACAGTGGGTTGATGGCGCCCGCCCGCGCACCCTCCCGGCTGCGATTGCTCCGGTCGCCGTCGGCACTGGCGCGGCGTATGCCATGGAGGACGCAAACCCGGGCAACGCCCTCCTTGCGGCCGTGGTCGCCCTTGCCTTGCAGGTGGGCGTCAACTACGCCAACGACTACTCCGATGGCATCCGAGGCACGGATGACGATCGCGTCGGCCCGGTCCGCCTCGTGGGGCAAAAACTCGCGATGCCGGCAAGCGTCAAGATGGCGGCGTTCATCTGCTTTGGGATTGCAGGTCTCGCTGGCCTGGCCCTGGTCACACTGGCGAACGCCCCGTGGATGATCCTGGTGGGCCTGGTGTCGATCATCGCCGCGTGGAAATACACCGGCGGGTCGAACCCGTATGGCTATCTCGGTCTCGGCGAAGTCTTCGTCTTTATTTTCTTTGGCCTGGTGGCCGTGCTTGGGACGACGTACACCCAAGCGGGACGCATCGACGCCATCTCCGTTGCCGGAGCTATCGGGGTCGGCGCCGTTTCCTGCGCGGTGCTAGTGATGAACAACCTGCGCGATATCCCTGGGGACCGCGAGTCCGGAAAGCGAACTCTGGCCGTCCGGATGGGCGACCGAGCGACGCGAATTTTCTATCTGGTCCTGCTCGCGACCTCCGTCGCCGCGGTCATCGCCATCGGCCTCATGCAGCCACCTGCGTTTCTCGGGCTTCTTGCCCTCGCTGCGGCCGTACCAGCCATTCGGGTGGTCACCGGCGGGGCGCTGGGCCGCGACCTGATTCCCGCACTCGCCTCAACGGGCCGCTACCTTTTGGCGTACGGCGTCCTGGTCGGCTTCGGACTGTGGCTGGTGCCCGTTCTCGCCTGACCGATCAACCCCGTATTTCGCCACCACCGAGGAGAACCCATGGGACTGACCCGAACTCAGAACTTCACCGTCTCCCTCGATGGTTTCGCGACCGGGGAAGGCCAAAGCCTCGAGGCGCCCTTCGGCCACGCCGATCCAAGCAGACTGATGCAGTGGGCGATGCAGACCCGTTCCTTCGCCCGCACGCACGGGCAGGTCAACGCGACCGGTACTACCGGAATCGACGATGTCTATGCGTCGTCCTTCGATCACGGCATCGGCGCCGAGATCATGGGCCGACACAAGTTCACCTATGAGCGCGGCCCCTGGTCCGACCCCGACTGGCGCGGATGGTGGGGTGACAACCCGCCGTTCCACACTCCGGTGTTCGTTCTGACGCACTACCCCCGTGAGCCGATCGAGATGGAGGGCGGCACCACGTTCCACTTCATCGACGCCACGCCCGCGGAAGCGCTCGCCCAGGCGAAGGAAGCGGCCGGCGAACTCGACGTACGCATCGGTGGCGGCCCAAGTGTCGTGCGCGACTTTCTCGCCGAAGGGCTCATCGACATCGCCCATATCGTGCTCGCGCCTGTTCTTCTCGGGCGCGGGGTGCGTGTCTGGGACGGACTGGAGTCACTCGAGGAGCGGTACGACATCGAGCCCACCAGCAGTCCCTCCGGAGTCGTCCACCTCACCTTGACCCGCAAGCCCTAAAGGGAGACATATCGTGCAAAAGTTCAAGGTCGGAGACGGCGTCACCGTGACCGAGGGTCCCATGAAGGGCCTCTACGCCACCGTGGTGTGGTTCTACGACAAGAAAGAGCAATACCTGGTCCGCTTCTCCGGAACCCAGCAGGTCTATTTCACAGAGGACCAGATCGTCCCCTGGTCTGATCGCTAGCGGGTCTCGACAAGCTCGACCGGCGTAGGGGCTCGACCGACGTGAGGGCTCGACCGACGCTGGTCTCGACCGGCGTTGGGCTCGATACGGCGTTAGTTGGGCGCTCGACCGACGTTGGTCTCGATACGGCTCGCGCCAGGGCGCTCGCCTACTCGACCGGCGTACGAGCGCGCAGCCGGGATGATGAGCGCGGCGCTGGCTGGGTCTGGCGGGAGCCCGACGAGGCGCCAGCCGAGACGGGCGGATGGCTGCGTCGCGCTCGTCATCCCGGCGGAGCGCGAGAGGGTCTCGACAAGCTCGACCGACGTTAGTTGGGCGCTCGCCTACTCGACCGGCGTTGGGGGCCTAGTCCTCGTCATCCTCAAAGGTCCGGTTCTCCTCAGCCTTAGCCCGACGCTGCGCGACCTTTCCCTCAATCTTGGCCGCGAACTCCTCACGGGGTCCGACCAGGAGGAAAACTGACACGATCGCCGAGGCGATAGCCGATACGCCGAGCAGCAGGATGCCGCGCATCCCCAAAAGCCACAAGATCAGCAGGACCGCGAAGAAGACAAAAAGCCGCAGCACGGTGTATCGCACGGATCAGAGCCCCGAGTAGGAGTGCATACCAACGAAGAACACGTTGACGACGGTGTAGTTGAGGATCACGCACGTGAAACCCGCGATGGCGAGGTAGGACGCCCGCTTCGAGGTCCACCCCGACGTGACGCGAGCGTGCATGTAGGCGGTGTAGACGACGAAGATCACGAATGACCACACCTCTTTGGGGTCCCAGTCCCAATAACGCCCCCACGCCACCTGCGCCCAGATCGCGCCGGCGATCACGGTGAAGGTCCACAACGGGTAGGCAATGACGTGCACGCCGTATGCCGCCTGGTCCAGCGTGCGCGCCCTCGGCAAGGAATCCATAAAGCTCGCCTTGCCGTTCCCCTCTTCGGCAGCCGCCTCCCGGCGCGCCTGAGCGAGGTGAAGCAAGGTCAGGACAAATCCGACGGTGAACAAACCAACCGACAGGGTCGCAATGGTGACGTGAATCGACAACCAATAACTGCGCAGCGACGGCACGAGCTGGGTCGCGTCGGTGTAGAGCACCATCGCGGCCAGCATTTCGGTCAGGACGACCGGCGCCGTGATGAAGACACCGAACCAGCGCAGGTCGCGCTGCGTGCTCCAAATGAGGAACACCGCCATCGTGAAGCCCGCTGCGGCCAGGGCGAATTCGTACATATTGCCCAGCGGTGTCCGGTGCACCGACAGTCCACGCAGGACGATCGCGACAAGCAGCAGCCCGAATCCGAGCCACGACAGCGCCATGCCTACGCCCGCCCATTGCCGCTTGACCGGCTCGTCGGGGGACACCTCTCGGGTCAACACCATCGTGTTGCCGTTCATCTCGGCCTGCGATTCCGCCGCGGCCTCGACCACGGCGCGCCGCTTCTGACCGCCCGCAAGGTCGAGCGCGAAGGCCAGCATCGCGAGCGCGAGAACAACCGCTGACCCGGCGAGCGCGTAGGTCGAGTTGTCGGCGAAGGCCTGGTTGGCCGCCTGCGTCATCATGGCTTCGTTCCTGTTCGTCTCAGCGAGCCCGCGATGTCATCGGCATACTGCTCAATTGCGGACTCGAGTCGGGGGTCGTGGTTTTTCACCATGCCGCCGACCTCTACCAGGGTACGGCCACCCTCCGGGTCAGTTTTCACGCGTACGAACACCCGCCGTCGCCGTAGGACCAGCGACGCGATGAGTCCACCGAGGCCCACCATCGCCGAGACGAGCGCGGGGATCTTGCCCGGGTCCCGGCGTACGGACAACCCGCCCCATCGGGGGATGCCTTTCTCGAAGGTGATCGAGCCGCGATCCCCCGGCAGGTCGACCGTCTGCCCAGGTCGCACCAGCAGGCGCAGCGGCTCACCATTGGCCGCGCGCACTTGCTTCATCGCCTTGGTGTCGAGGGTGTAGACCGACTGCGGCCGACCCTGCGGGAAGAGGTCGCCTTCATAGAGCCCCAGGACCAGCGCCGGGTCGTTCAAACCCGGGAAGGTCGAGTACGGACCCTGCTTCTCGTCAAAATCGAGGGACGGGATGAAGAACCCGAAGAATCCGAGCTGTTCGGGGCTGGCGCCGGCCACCTTGACCGCGCCTGTCGACTTGTAGACATTGTCCTGCGGCAGGAACGGCGTGGCCTGCTGGTACATGACCTTGCCGTCCTTGTCGCGCACGGTGATCTTGGGTGCGTAACCGTTGCCCAGCAGGTAGATCGAGCTGCCGTCTTGCCCGGTCGGGTGGTTCGGGCTGACATTCGACTGCTTCTTGGTGCCCTGCTCGTCTTCGGTGGTGACGTCCGCGTCGAAGCCGCGCGGCTGGCCGTACTGCGAACTACCGGGTGGGACCCCGTCCTCGAACTCGGCTTTCAGCTTGTTGAGCTTGAGGCTCCATGCCGGAAGCGACGACGAATCAACCCACGGGCCGGGGTCCAAGGTGTCGTATCGACCTGCGGTGCTCGCGAACGACTCGCCCTCGGTGACGATGACATCGCCGCGCCACCCGAACAGGTGGCCCAACGCGACCGACACGATGATGCAGACCAAGCCGACATGGAAGACCAGGTTGCCGATCTCACGACCGAGACCGACCTCGCCCGACAACCATCCCTCGCCTTCACGCAGCCGAAAACGCCTCTTGCCCAATACGTTCCGCGCTGCATCGAGGGCTTCCTCCTGAGTCGCCTCGACCTCGGTGGTGGCATATGCCTCTAACCGACTCAATCGCTTGGGTGCCACGGGGACCTGGGCCCTGGCGGACTTCCACTGCTGACGCATACGCGGCAGGATGCAGCCCAGCAACGAGACGACCAGCAGCAAATAGATCGCCGAAAACCACGGCGACGCATAGACATCGAAGAAACCAAATTTGTCTAGCCACGGCCCGAGGTCCGGGTGGCGGTCGAGATAGTCCGCCACGCGTGCGGCGTCAATGCGTCGCTGCGGCCAAATCGAGCCCGGCAGTGCGGCAACCGCCAACATCAACAGCAGGAACAGCGCCGTACGCATGCTCGTGAGTTGGCGCCAGAACCACCGCGCCGTCCCGATGACGCCGAGGCTTGGTGCCAACTCCCGGCGCTTTGCCGACTTCTTATCGCTCATCTCAGATCACCGGCTCGAACGTATTGACCAGTTGCAGTTGCACCCACGAGGTCACCTGCTCCCATACCCCGGTCAGCATCAGCAGACCCAGGACGACCATCAGGCCGCCACCCACCAGTTGAATAGGGCGATGCCGATCACGCAGCCAAGAGGATGCGCGCTCAGCCCGCGACCACCCCGCCGCGATCAGGAGGAAGGGCAGGCCCATCCCCAGGCTGTAGAGCGAAGCGAGCAGGACGCCGCGCTGCATGGCCGAACCATCGTCAGACAGCGACGCAGTCAGAGACACGATGGCGGCCAGCACCGGTGAGGCACACGGGCTCATCCCGAGCCCGAAGGCGGCACCGAGGAAAGGCGCCCCGGTGAGGCCCGCGGCCGGGCGCCAGCGAACGGGTCGCCCGCGCTGACCGATGACGCCGAGATAGACGAGTCCGAACACCAGGACGATCGCGCCACCGATGCGCATTAAGAGGGTCTGGTTGCCGCGTAAGAACTCCGCGGCGGTGCTTGCGGCAAGCGCGATACTGACGAAGACGGCCGAGAAGCCGAGCACGAAGAGGAACGCCCCCGCGACCAGCCGACTGCGCCTGCTCTCGTCCGTCAATCCCGTGACATAGCCCAGAAATCCGGGGACCAAGGGAAGGACGCAAGGACTGGCAAAGGACACCAGGCCCGCCACGACGGCCAACCCCATCGCGAGCGGAAGACTGCCGGCAGCGATGGTCTGGGCGGCGTCAGCCGTCATCGGACTGCGCCCCTCACGAGGACGCCGATTCCTTCACCACATCGTCGACCAAGGTTCGCAGCGTTGCCTCACTGGTCTCGCCTGAGACGCGGGCCGCGATCCGGCCCGAACGGTCGAGCACCAACGTCGTGGGTGTCGTGGCCGCCTTGCCTTGCAAGCCCAGTAGCGTCTTGCCCCCGTCGTCCCGCAGCGAGGGGTAGGAGACGCCAAACTTGTCGAGCGTCGACTGCGCCGCAGCAACGCTGTCGCGCTGGTCAAGGCCCATGAACTGGACTGGAGCGTCTTTCTTCTCGTACTGCGACCACACTTTTTGCAGGTGAGGCATTTCGTTCTGGCACGGGCCGCACCAGGCGCCCCAGACATTCAGCACAACCACGGTGCCGCGTTCGTCGGACACGTTCCATTTCTTGCCCTCAAGGGTCGAACCAGAGACCGTCACCGGTCCCTTGCGCTCGCCTGCGGACAGGGTCTCAATGGAGCCGTCGCCAGCAATGTAGTTCTTGTTATCGCCTTGGCGGGCCTGGTCGGAGATCGAACCCTCATCGGCGCCGCAGCCGGCCAGGACGAGCGCACCGGCGAGCAGCGCCGCAGTACGCGGCAGCCACGCAAATTTCATGCTCCGGCCACTCCCTCGCCGGTCAGGAGGCGCGCGGCGGGCTCGGCGTACTCGAGGGCGTCCAGGTCGTCATCGGCAAATACGAACGTGGTCACTGACGCCAATGAGCACTGGCGGCGGCGCGGGTCATGCGCGAGACGGTGCCCCTCGGCAGCTTGGCGGATGGTCCAGATCGGCAGCTGATGAGACACGATCACTGCTTCGTGGCCATAGGCGGCCGTGCGGGCGTCCCGGATCGCGGCTGCCATGCGCTGCACGATCTCGGCGTACGGCTCGCCCCAACTCGGCTGCAACGGGTTGATCAATCGCCGCCAATATCGCGGGTGGGCTAGCTGCTGCGGGCGGGAGCCGATCGTGCTGCCTTCGAAGGAGTTGCCTGCCTCGATGACGCGCTCATCGAGGTGCGGCGTCAGTTCGAGGTGCGCGGCAAGCGGTGCGATGGTTTCTTGCGCCCGTTCCAGAGGTGAGGAAACCAGGTGTGTGATGTCGTGGGGCGCGAGGTAGTCGGCGGCAATGCGCGCCATCTCATGACCACGCGGGGAGAGGTGGTAGCCAGGCAACCGCCCGTAAAGCACTCGGCCGGGGTTGTCGACTTCACCGTGGCGCACAACGTGCACGCTGGTGCGCACGGAACGGGTGACCATGGCAGGAAGTGTCCCATCCGACCCTGAGAACTGGCTCATCGCTCGGCTGCTGCGGCCGCCGCGGCTGCTGGGAGCGCGTCGGTGATGCGCTCGATCGCGGCGTCGTCGTGACTCGCACTGACAAACCACGCTTCGTAGGCGCTCGGGGGCAAGTGCACACCGTGCTCAAGCATCGCGGTGAAGAATCGCCCAAAGGCGGCGGTGTCTTGGGTGCTGGCGTCGGCATAGTTGAGCACTGGCTCATCGCGGAAGAAGACCGAGAACATCGACCCGGCCCACTGCACCACGTGGGGTACGCCCGCCTTCGAAAGCGCGCTTGATGCCGCCTCCGCGATCGTGTGCGCGACCGAATCGAGCTGGCTGTAGACCGCTGGGGTGCACGCCTGCAGCGTGGCCAGACCGGCCGCCGTGGCGACCGGATTGCCTGACAGCGTCCCGGCTTGATAGACCGGCCCGTCCGGTGCGAGGTATGCCATGAGGTCGGCCCGCCCGCCGAAGGCAGCAGCCGGGAACCCACCACCCATGACCTTGCCAAACGTAATCAGATCTGGCTCGATGCTCGCGGAGTCTTCGGCGCCGTACCAGCCAGAAGCCGAGCAGCGGAAGCCGGTCATAACCTCGTCGCTGATCAGCAGCGCACCGTGCTTTCGGGTGATCTCGCGCAGTCCCTGCTCGAAACCTGGCTGCGGTGGTACGACGCCCATATTGCCCGGGCATGCCTCGGTGATGAGGGCGGCGATCTGGTCACCATGCTCAGCGAATGCTGCCTCGACAGCCCCCAGGTCGTTATAGGGCAACACGATGGTCTCCCCCGCCGACGACTCCGGCACCCCTGCTGAGTCGGGGAGCGCGAAGGTGGCCAGCCCGCTGCCAGCTGCCGCCAGCAAGGCGTCGACGTGGCCGTGATAGCACCCTGCAAACTTCACTACCTTGGAGCGTCCGGTGGCACCTCGCGCCAGGCGCAGCGCGCTCATGGTCGCCTCGGTGCCGCTGCTGACCAGACGAACCTGGTCGACGGGGGTACGCGCCACAATCTCGGTCGCAAGCGCCACTTCGTTCTCGCTCGGCGTTCCAAACGAGAACCCGCGCGCGGCTGACTCCTGCACCGCAGCGAGCACGTCCGGGTGAGCGTGACCCAGAATCATCGGCCCCCAGGAGCAGATCAGGTCGACATAGTGATTGCCATCGACGTCGGTCAGCCACGGGCCTCGCGCGCTGCGGATGAAGCGAGGGGTCCCGCCCACTGCACGGAACGCCCGCACAGGTGAGTTCACGCCTCCAGGGGTGACGGTGCGGGCGTGCTCGATCAGTGCGGCGGAACGGGTCGTGGGGTGCTCGCTCGACATGGACCCAGTGTCTCAGCGGGCGTGGTCACACCGGCAGGCCGGTCACCGTCAGAAGCCTTCGCCCGCGCGAGGCGCTTCCGCCGCATCGCCGAGTTGCTCGGAGATCCTGGCCGAAAATGATCCCAGCTCGGCGAACTCCGCCGGCGCCAGGATGTCGACGAGGTATCGACGGACTCCCTGAACGTGAACGGTGGACGCACCGTCAAGAAGTTCGGCACCGGCGGTGGTCAGGGTCAACTCGACGCCACGTCGATCGTCCGTGGCCGAGCGGCGCGTGACCAGGTCGCGCTGCTCAAGGCGCTTGGCCGTATGCGTAAGTCGACTCCGGGACTGCACCACGATCTCAGCCAGGGCACTCATGCGCAGGCGCTGTCGATCGGCCTCGCTCACCATGGATAGCACTTCGTATTCGGCCAGGGAGATCCCGAAGGCGGCCTGTAGATCACGATCCAATGCGACCCACAATTGCCGCGAGGCGCGCAGATACGCGCGCCATGCCGCTTGCTCGCGCGCATCTAGCCACGCGGGCTGCCCTGAGTCCATTAGGTCATCGTACGAGCCGCACACGCGACGTACGCCATCAAGGCGCGGTCAATGCAGCGTTGGCGCGTCAGGGCCCGTAGTCGGGCGCCGCCGACGTAATCGTGGAACGCATCTAGTCGCCCCTCACCAACTGGTGAGCGCGTTGGTATGACACGCCCAGCGCCTTACCGACGTCACGCACCGGCAGGCCACGCTCCGCAAGTTTGCGCGCCGCCACACGCCTTAGATCGGCGGCTTCAGCACGAGCGTCAGCCTCAACCCGATGCAGTTGTTCAACCTTCGCCAGGTCGGCGGCAACGTCCTGCGGGAGTTCGACAGCGACATCGACCTGCACATCCTCGACCGGAACGTCGAGAAGCGACGCCACCAGATCCGCAGCCATGTCGTCCACTTCGCGCAGATTTCGCGCCTGAGTAGGGCCGACGCCATCCACTTCGACAGCCCAATACTTCCCGACCTGCCGGGCCGTGCCCGTGTAGGTGCTCATCGCTTCCACCAGTCCTTTCCCAGCGTCTCCCCCGCTTGCTTGCGGATGCTCTCTGCGGTGATCTCGTTGATCTCGTTGTGTCGGGGAATCGCAACGCTCTGGCCACCCAGTGCGTAGATCGTGTGCCTGCCGCCCTCGCGTAGGAGCGCCCACTCCACGCCCTGGCGCTTAGCTGCCTTGGCGATCTGCTTGGTCAGATCCGCCCGCTTGGTCACGAACCTAGTCTATCCCAACATAGACATTCAAGTCCAGTGAAGGGTAGACATAATAAAGCCATACCCGGCTCCGCGCGCTAAAGCGGCGCGGTCAATCCAGCGTTGGCGCGTCAGGGCCCGTAGTCGGGCGCCGCCGGAAGCCCCCAGGCTTCCTCAAGCGACGTCGCTTTGGACTCCTTGAGGTAGCGGGCCATCCATGTCCCGACATAGCGCAGGTGCCATGGTTCGGGGTCATAGCCGGTGTGACCGCCGTTGCCCTTGGTGTAGCGGATCACAAACCCGTGATCGGCCGCGTGCTGCGCGATGAAGGTGCCTTCGGGGGTGTCTTCGAAGCACTCGTCAAGGGTGCATTCATCGTCGGAGGCCCTGGCATCGATCGCCAGCCCAGTCTGGTGCTCGGAATGACCCGGCCGAGCAGAGTAGCGGTCTGCCGCGTCCCTGCCTTCGCGCTCGACGTAGCCGTCATAAAGGGTCTTCTGTCGCGCGTACGTGCGGTAGGCGCTCACCGCCTGGAAGGACACTTTCTGTGCCAGTGCCGCCTCCTGAAAGACCAGGAAACTCACTGCGGCCGCAGGGTGAAACTGCAGCCCTGCAACGGTTTCCAATCCCTCGGGCACTTCATCGGCCCCCATGGGAAGTCGCTTGTTGACCACTCGCCAGATGCTGCTAGCCAACCTCGACTCTTGGGTCGAGACCGTGATCGTTTCTTCGAATCCCACGGTCGGGTTTTTGCCCGCGGTCAGGACAGTGATCGTGAGCGTGGTCTCGGCGTTCGCCGCGACCTTCACCGGCACCAGTGCCTTTCCGGTGGCGGACAATGTGGCCTTGCCCAAGGCCTTGCCTGCGGGCCCACGCACGACGGCGGTGCTGAGACTGCCCGGCTTCGCGGCATCGACAGCCACCAGGACACGATCGGTCGTCATCGGCTCTGCCATGACGTCGACATCCGCGCTCGACGCCGCGCTCACGGGCGACGCCGAACTGCCAAGAGCGATGCCCAGCGCGGCGGAGGAGCCGATGGCGGCCCGCAGTAGGTGCCGTCGAGAAAGAGTCAGCATGGGACTCGATCGCGAGCGATCCACCGGGCGACCTCGGTTGCGTAGTAGGTGAGAATGATCTGAGCTCCAGCCCGTCGAATCGACGTCAGGGACTCCATCACCATACGGTCTCGATCAATCCAGTTGTGGCCAGCGGCCGCCTCAATCATGGCCATTTCGCCGCTCACCTGGTATGCCGCGACGGGCACATCAGACTCGGCGGCGACCGCAGCCAGCACATCGAGATAGGGCAGTGCGGGTTTGACCATGACGATGTCGGCGCCTTCGGCCAGATCGAGCGCCAACTCCCGCATGGCTTCAACGCCATTGCCCGGATCCTGCTGATAGGTCGCCCGGTCGCCGCGCAGCGTCGACTCGACGGCCTCCCGAAATGGTCCGAACGCCGCGCTCGCGTATTTGGCCGTGTAGGCCAGGATCACGACATCGGTAAAACCGGCCTCATCCAAGGCAGTACGGCACGCCGCGACTTGGCCATCCATCATCCCTGAGGGCCCCACGACGTGAGCGCCCGCGCGGGCCTGGGCGACAGCCATGTCGGCATAGCGCACCAGCGTGGCGTCGTTATCGACCTTTCCCTCGGCGTCTAAGACGCCGCAATGTCCGTGCGACGTGAACTCGTCCAGGCACAAATCGGCCATGAGCACGGTGTCGTCGCCGAATTCATCCCGTAGGCGCCGAAGCGCAACATTGAGAATCCCGTCGGGATCGGTCCCGCCGGAGCCCACTTCATCGCGCTCGCTTGGAATCCCGAACAGCATCAACCCGCCGACACCGAGCTCGACCGCTTCCCGCGCCGCGACCACCAGGCTCTCCAGTGTGTGCTGGACGACGCCGGGCATCGAACTGATCGGGGTCGGCTCGGTCGCGTCTTCCTTGACGAACATCGGCAGCACGAGTTCGGCTGCGTGCAGCCGGGTTTCGCGCACCAGCCGGCGTACTGCCGGCGTCTGCCGCAGGCGACGCGGACGTGGCAAGGACGATGTCACGCCTTGGCCTTGCTGCGCCGCGACCCCGATTTCTTCTTTTCGCTCGGGCGGCGTACGGCTTCACCTGCTTCTGCAGCCTCCAGTTGAAGGCTGTGACCGAAGTCGGCAAGGGCATCGACCAACACGTCAGCCGAGGGCTCCGAGGCGAGAACGTCGACGCGCAGTCCGTGCTCCTCCGCGGTCTTGGCGGTCGCCGGGCCAATGCACGCCACAATCGTGGCGGGGTGGGGCTTCCCCGCGATTCCCACCAGGTTGCGCACCGTCGAGGACGAGGTGAAGCACACCGCGTCGAACTTGCCGGTCTTGATGGCCTCGCGCACCTCGGGGGCCGGCGGCGCGGCGCGAACCGTGCGGTAGGCCGTGACGTCGTCAACCTCCCAGCCGATCTCCTGCAGACCAGCGACCAACGTGTCGGTCGCGATGTCGGCACGAGGCAAAAAGACCCGATTGATCGGGTCAAGCACCTGGTCGTAGTCCGGCCAGTCCTCCAGCAGTCCCTGCGCCGACTGCTCTCCACTCGGGATCAGGTCGGGCTCCAGGCCCCATTCGCGCAGGGCTTCAGCGGTGACGCCGCCCACGGCGGCAATCTTGAGGCCAGCGAAAGCGCGGACGTCCAGGCCGAACTCGACGAACTTCTCGCGCACCGCGCGGACAGCGTTGACCGACGTGAAGCCGATCCACTCATACCGTCCGGTGACCAGGCCTTTCACGGCCCGCTCCATCTGCTGCGGGGTACGCGGCGGCTCCACGCTGATCGTCGGCACGACCGAACTCTCCGCACCGAACCGGCTCAGCCGCGTCGTCATCGACCCGGACTGCTCCTTGGTGCGCGGTACCAGAACGTTCCACCCAAACAATGGCTTGGTCTCCCACCACGACAGCTGCTCGCGCAGGTCGACGGTCAGACCCACGACAGCGAGCGACGCCTCGGCGATCTCCGCATTGGCGAGCGACTCCGCGACCTCGGCGAGGGTGCCTGTGTGGGTGGCCTGGCGGATGGTGGTTCCGCCAGTGGTCAGCGCAACCGGAGTCTGCGCATCCCGTCCCGCCGTGAGCAGTTTGCCCAAGGCGCTCGAGAGCACATCAGGACCGCCCAGGAGCACCACCGTGGTGTTCCGATCGATGGAAGCGCTCCAGTCGACACCAGTCGCGCGCGCCGGTATGACGTGCAGCGCCTTGGACGAACTCGCTGTGAGCGGCACTCCGGCATAAGCCGGAACGGCTTGGACGGCGCTGACGCCAGGAACGATCTCGAAGGCGATACCGGCCTTACGGCAGGCCGCTGCTTCCTCGGCGAGACCGTTGAAGGTCGAGGGGTCGCCGTCCATGAGGCGCACGACGACGTGGCCTTCGCCAGCGTTCTTGGCGGCGCGTACGACCACCTTGGCGCGGGAGGCCGAGGTGAGACGTTGACCGGCTTCGCCGTGTCCGCCTTCGACGATCTCAACGTCTTCGCTCGCGTGGGCGCGTGCAAACGTCTCGTCCGCGATCTGGTCGACGACGATGACGTCAGCGTCGCGCAACTGTTCGTGAGCCCGCACGGTCATCAACCCGGGGTCACCCGGGCCTGCTCCCACGAAAACGACGATTGCTGGGGCCTTGGTCTTCTTACTGGTGGTGCTCACTGCTCAGCCTCCGGAAAGCTGTCGGGTCGTGCAGGATTGGTGCTGGCACTGGTAGCCGGTGGCCGGTTCGGCGGCGGCAGCGCTTCGGCGGCGCCGTCGCTGAGGAAGACCTCGGCTAACTCATGGCCTATTCGTTCAGGGTCGGCGTACGGACCGACGCGCGAGCGACGGATATCGACGGTGGCGTCGGTGCTGCCAACAAATCCGCGCAAGGAGATCTCCAGCTGTCCGTCGACGTCTTCGACGACCTCGGCGAGGGCGCCGACTGGCGCGGAGCACCCGGCCTCCAGCGCACCCAAGAGTGCGCGCTCGGCGGTGACGGCGGCTCGCGTGTCGGCGTCATCCAAAGTGGCGATGAGCTCGATGAGTGCGGGCCGGTCGGATCGACATTCAACGGCCAATGCCCCTTGACCGGGCGCGGGCAAGATCTGCAGCGGGTCGATGATCTCGGTCGCATCGTCGGCCCGGTTGGTACGCACCAGCCCGGCACGAGCGAGGATCACGCCATCGCATTGGCCCGCGTGAACGTAGCCGATGCGCGTATCGATGTTGCCGCGAATGTCGCGAACCTCATGACCGAGTCCAAGGGCCGCTAGTTGCGCTGCTCGGCGAGGTGAGCCCGTACCGACGACACTGCCCGCAGGTAGTTCGCCAAGGGTCAATCCGTCTCGAGCGACCAGAACGTCGCGGGCGTCTTCGCGAACCGGGATACCGGCGACGGTGAGGCCTGGCTCTGGTGCCACAGGAAGGTCTTTGAGCGAGTGCACCGCCAGGTCCACCTCCCCTGCCAGCAGCGCGGCACGCAGCGCGGCGGCAAAGACTCCGGTGCCACCGATCGTGGCCAGTGAGCCCCGATTGGTGTCTCCCTCGGTCGTGATCGTCACGATCTCAACCTGCTGTCCGGCATCGCGCAGGCGGTCAGCAATCTGCTCGGACTGCGCCAGTGCCAAGGCGCTTCGGCGAGTGCCGAGGCGCAGAGCGGCGGTCGTCATGGTGCTTCACCACCTTCGGCAGGGGGACGGGTCACGGCCGCGGCGTGGGCCGGGTCGAGGTCGAACAGGGCGCGGAGAGCCGCCGTGTAGTCGTGGCCCTCGCCGGCCAACTCCTTGATCCGCACGGTGGGGGTGTGCAGCAGCTTTTCTACGACTCGGTGGACCGTCATGCGCACTTGGGCCGCGTCCTCCTCGGTGAGCCCAGGGGCGCGCTGGCGCAGGCGATCGAGTTCCAACGTCATCACGTCAGCGGCCTGGGCCCGCAGCAAAGCGACCGTAGGCGCCACCGAGGCTGCTCGCTCCGCCGTGCGGAAGTCGTCGACTTCGGAGGCGACGAGTGCGCGTACGGCAGACACCTGATCCTGATCCTGCCCCTCCCCCTCGTGGAGGCTTTCGAGCGAGATCAGTTGAGCCATTGGCCAATTGGCGATCTCCGGCGCGATATCTCGGGGCAACGCGAGGTCGACGAACGATTGCGGTCCCCCACCCGGACTCATCACCGCACCATCGATGACGTAGCCCAAGGCGCCGGTGCACGACACGATGAGATCGGCCTGGGCAATCGAGTCCGGAAGTTCCGTCCACGGGCGAGCGGTCGCGCCGACCGCCAATGCGAGGCGTTCGGCGGCGTCGTGCGTTCGGTTGATCACCGTGAGCGAGGCAGCACCCGCACGTGAAATCGTATGAGCGGCAAGGCTGCTCATCGCCCCAGCACCCACGACGAGAACGTTGAGGTCAGCTAGCGGGCCAACATGTGGCTCGGCCTTGCCAATGCCGCGCTCGACCAGAGAACGACTCACCGTGTCGATATCGGTCTCAGAGTGCGCGCGCTTACCGACCCGCAAAGACTGCTGAACCAAACCATCAAGGTGGCCGCCGACATAACCGCCCGCGCGGCCCACCCGCAGCGCATCACGAAGCTGGCCCAGGATCTGAGACTCCCCGACCGCCATCGACTCCAGGCCAGCCGCCACCGAGAAGAGGTGGGCGACCGCCCGATCGGAGAAGTGCACATAGAGGTGCTCGCGCAGGGTCGAGAGTGGAATCCCGGTGGACTCCGCCAACGCATCGCCGATATCGGTTACGGCGCCGTGGAACGTTGCCGCGTAGGCGTAGACCTCGATGCGGTTGCATGTATCGAGCAACAACACTTCGTGCAGTTGTTCACTGCGGTTGAGCCGCTTGAGGAGATCCTCGCGCTGCGCCCCGTCTAGCGTCGCGCGCTCCAGAATCGACATGGACGTCGTGCGGTGGGACAAGCCAATGACAATCGCGGTCATGCCGTCTCCTCCCGCTTCGTCGCACGCTCGGAGGCGTGCATCCCGTCGGCGCTCGCGAGCCGGGGATGCTGCTGGTGGAACGCCAGAATCTGGAGTTCGGTGGCCAGGTCGACCTTGCGCACCTCGACGCCTTCGGGCACCACAAGCACGGCGGGAGCGAAGTTCAGGATCGAGCGCACCCCCATGTCGACCAGGCGATCGGCCACTGACTGGGCCGCCGCTGGCGGGGTGGCGATGACACCGATCATGCTGTCGGTGCGTTCCCGCGCCAGGTCGGCAAAGTTGATGACCGAAATACCGGCGAACGATCGGCCCACGACCTCAGGGTCTTCGTCGACCAGCCACTTCACTGCGAAGCCGCGCGTCGCGAATCCGGAGTATGCCGCCAGCGCGTGCCCCAGGTTGCCCATCCCAATGATGGCAAGGGCGAAATCGTGGCGCAGCCCCAACTCGCGTTCGATCTCATCCTGGAGCCGAACGACGTCGTAGCCCACGCCACGTACGCCATAGGAACCGAGGTGAGAGAGGTCTTTGCGGAGCTTGGCAGACCGGACGCCGGCAGCGTCGGCAAGTTCTTCGGAGGAGACAGTGTCCGTTCCAGCGGTCACCAGGGCCGTCAAGGCGCGCAGGTAAACGGGCAGGCGCGCAACGGTCGCAGCAGGTATCCCGCGGCGTGGGCTCGGCTCTGCGGACACGGCTGCCTCGGCTCCTCTCGCTGCAGGAGACCGCTAGGCAAACCAGGCGGCATCGGGAACAGCCGACACTGACCAGGTGAGAACGCGGTTCCTGCGTTCATCGGTGCCCCATACCAAACGACGTTGCCGTCGATGAAGGGACCCCCGCAATATAGGCACTTGTGAACACAGGCACAAAGTCGCGTTGAGACCCCCTCACGTGTTATGGGGCTCGCTGTGGTAGTGGCGAGTTAGCTCGAAGTCCGTCGCGAGGCGACGGCCCACGCCGGGAATCAGCGGGCGAGCAGGGCGCGGCGCAGACGCCGCTCGTCGACGCGGAAGTAGTCGTGTTGCTTCCCATCGACCAGGGTGACCGGGATCATCTCGGCGTACTGCTGCATGAGGTCGTCATCGTCCAGGATGTTGCGCTCGCTCCACGGGACCTCGAGCTCAGCGCAGACGGCCTCGATCACGGCGCGTGCGGCATCACACAGATGGCAGCCGGGTTTGCTCAGGAGGACGACCTCGTGGTCCGACCCGGACCGCAGCCAACCCACAGAACTCTGAACTCCTAGAAGAAGACCGAGCGGCGGCGCAACAACAGCGAATAGAGCGACTGCTGGATGGTCTCGCGCACCTGGTCGGTCAGATCAAAGACCAGCATCGGGTCCTCGGCCGCCTCGGCGCCCAGGGTGGCGGTGTCAATCGGCTCACCGAACTCGATGATCCATTTAGACGGGAGCGGGATCGCGCCCAGTGGACCCAGGAGCGGGAAGAATGGCGTGATCGGGAAGTACGGGAACCCGAGCACCCGCGCGAGACTCTTGAGGTTGCCCACCATCGGGTAGATCTCTTCGGCACCCACGATCGAGCACGGGATGATCGGCACACCCGACCGCAGCGCGGCCGAGACGAATCCGCCCCGCCCGAAGCGCTGCAAGCGGTACCGCTCGGAGAATCCCTTGCCGACACCCTTGAAACCTTCGGGGAAGACCGCCGCAAGCTCACCCTGAGCCAGGAGCCGCTCCACATCGGCGTTGGCCGCCAGGGTGCTGCCCGCCTTACGCGCCAGGTCACCGATGAACGGTGAGGAGAAGACCAGATCGGCGCCGAGGGCTCGCAGGTGCCGCCCGATGGCATCGTGCACGGCCACCTGAAGCATGAGCCCGTCGACGGGCACGGTCCCGGAGTGGTTGGCCACCAGGAGTGCGCTGCCGTCCTTCGGAAGGTTCTCGACGCCCACGAGTTCGACGCGAAACCACCGTTGGTAGATCGGGCGCAGGAGTGGCAGCCAGACCTCTTCGGCGAATTCGGGGTCGAAGCCGAATTCATCGATGGGGTAGTCCCCCGCGACGCGTCGGCGTAGGTAGGCAAGGGTGCGCGCAACGCGCTGCTCGAGATCGTCACCGGCGAGACCCGAGGCCTTGCCTGCTGCTCGCAGCAGGCCAATGAGCACCTCAACGCCCTGCTCAAGGGTGCCTACGGACAAGAGCGAGGCGTCGCCGTCGCCCTGGGGCGCTTCTGGTGTGGGGTCGGGGGTCGCCAGGTCGGGTACGGCGTGCAGGGCTGGTCGAGAGCGCGCAGCCTGCTCGGCGGCAGCGGCGCGTACGGCCCCGCGGGGTGGTCGACGTCGCGGGGCGCGGCTCACCGCGCCGAGCTCGGCTGGCGTTGCCGCCGACGACTTCGGCGTCAGCTTGGCGGCCGTGGTTTTCTTTGCCGCAGGCTTCTTCTGCGGCTTGCCCGTTGATTTTGCGGCCCCAGACTTCGAGGCTGGCGCCTTCTTGGCGGGTGCCTTCTTCGCGGGCGACTTCTTAGCCGTCGCTGCCTTCTTCGTCGTCCGACGGCGGGGCGTCGAAGGTTCACTCACGTCGGATCACCTATCAGGGCTGACACGGCGGCGCCCACGGACGGTGGGAACACCCGGTCCGCGCCGAAGACATCGCGAATGGTGTCGCGGGTCGTGCGTTCGGGGCTGAAGTTGAGAAGTTCGCGCATGCGCGTGGTGTCCACGCCCCGCCCAAAGCACAACCATTCCCACTGTGCGGCATCGAAAGCCCCCAGTCGGGCGGCTTTCGTGGCCGCGCTAACGGCTTGTGGCATGACCGGCACAAAGGGCAACGTGGGTCGACCAGCCAGTCGCGCGGCCTGGCGTACGGTCACCAACCCGTCACCCGCGACGTTGACGATGCCGCTGGACTCGCTCACCGTCGCGGCGACCAGGGCACCGACCGCATCGTCGAGATGCAACAACTGAATGCGGCCGTTGTAGCCGACTGGCACTGGAAGGGCGCGCATGCCGAAGTAATCCGACAGCGGGGTGCGCATACCGGGACCGGCGATGTTGGCCATCCGCAACAAATTCACGTCAACGTCGGGCCGGCGGCGGGCGAACCCGCGAACGTAGTTCTCGACTTCCACCGAGTCGCGCGGAAAACCGTTGGTCGGGGCCTTGCGAGCCGTCATGTCCTCGGTGAACATCGCGGGGTCGCGCGGTGACGAGCCATAGACCGCAGTCGTGGACTTCACTACGAGTCGGCGCAGTGACTCCGCCTTCTGACACGCAGCAAGCAACTGCATGGTGCCGATGACGTTGATTTCCTTCTGCGCGGCACGCCCCCCGGCCTGCCGAGGAGTCGTGATGACGCCCAGGTGGACGACCGTGTCGACCTTCTCCTGCCGAATCACCTTGCCGATAATCGGGTTTCGAATATCGGCGCGGACGAACTGCGCCCGCCCGATGCTGTGCGGCGGTGGAACCGAGTCGACACCGATCACCCGGCGGACGTGGTCGCCCTCGCTGAGCGCTCGCGCAGTCAACCCGCCTACCAGGCGGGAGACCCCTGTGACCAGCACGACCTCGGCCATGGCGCGAACGTCCTGGCGCTTACTTCTTGTTACGACGCTGGTGACGCGTCTTACGGAGCAATTTGCGGTGCTTCTTCTTGGCCATCCGCTTACGTCGCTTCTTGACTACTGAACCCATACGTCGTCCTATCGATCCACCGAAGGGTGAGTTTGTGTTGTGACGCGATCGGATAACCGCGCCGGTCGGGCTCAGGGTATCGCCCGTGCCGGTTAGGCCCCAATTCAGTGGCTGGATACCGTCGTCGCCGTAGCGGTCCAGGACGGCGCTCGGCGCACCAATCAGGCAGAGTCGATGTAGGAGTTGCGCAGGTATTCGTGCACCGCGTCCTCGGGAACCCGGAAGGAGCGGCCCACGCGGACTGCGGGGAGGTCTCCGTTATGGACGAGGCGATACACCGTCATCTTCGAGACGCGCATCAATTTCGCAACCTCGGCGACGGTCATGAACGACACATCCTCGACCTGGCGCTCTTCGGCCATTGGATGACCCCGACCTTTCCTTATGTGTTGACACCCGCGGGCCCACCATCCGGGCCCACGAGCCCACACCTGGGGTGCCTGTGGCCTGCGAGACGCAGGGTGACGGTGGTGCGGCTCTGCGACGCAACCATAGGCCCCCTGTGGGGTTCCTGAAAAGTCCTGAGTCCCTCAAAAGCCCCCACGTCCAGTCAACACGCCGGGAACGGTGCGGAAATTTTGACCCGTGCGCTAATCGAAGTAGATGTCCAAGCCGTGGAGCGGAAACACTGCCTCACGGGTCGCGTAGACGGCCTTGTCGTGGGCGTTGTCTGGGTCGAAGCCGCTGGCCCAGGAGCGGTACCAGATCATGCCGTCCTCGCTCACTCCGTCCCCCATCCGCGGTGGGCCGGGTCGCCCCACTAGCTGGCGCACATATTCGCGCCAGGCGGTCGGGACAGGCTCATTCAGATCTATGGGCTGGTGGGCCGCGATGGCGGTCAGGTGACTCCAGGCACGAGGTACGACGTCCACGAGCTCGTACCCGCCCCCGCCGAGCGCTACCCACTTTCCGTCACACACGCTGTGCGCCAGGCGGTGCAAGGTGTCATAGGCGTTGACTTGCGCGTCGATCGACAAAGCCATGTGCGCCAGTGGGTCCGAGAAGTGTGAGTCGCACCCTTGCTGGGTGACCAGGACTTGTGGCGCGAAAGCGCGCACCAGGGACGGAACGACCGCGTGGAGCGCCCGCAGCCAGGCGGCGTCGCCAGTGCCGGGGGGCAGTGCCACGTTGACCGCGGTTCCTTCGGCCCCAGCGCCCCCGACCTCGGCCGGGAATCCGGTGCCAGGGAACAGAACTCGGCCACTTTCGTGAACCGAGATCGTCAAGACCCGTGGATCGTCCCAGAACGCGCGCTCAACTCCGTCGCCGTGATGAACGTCCACGTCGACATACGCCACGCGCTCCGCGCCATGATCGAGCAACCACTGGATTCCGACCGCGACATCGTTGTAGATGCAGAAGCCGGAGGCTCGATCGGCCATCGCGTGGTGCATGCCGCCGGAGAAGTTCACCGCGTGCTCAGCAGCTCCGGTCCACACGTCCTCGCAGGCTTGCCGCGTCGCGGCCACAATCAGCGCTGACGCCTCGTGCATTCCGGCGAATGCGGGCACGTCGTCCGTGCCCATACCGAAAGCCACATCTGCCTGCGCTGGATCAGCGGAGGCCCGGCGCACAGCAGCGATGTATTCGGCCGTATGCACCGTGCCGAGCATTCCGTCAACGTCCTCCGGCATCGCCGGTGAGACCGTCGTGAGCCCTGGGGCGGCTAAGACGCCCAACTGGTCGAGCAGGCGCGCGGTGAGATCGAGGCGCACTGGCGCCATAGGGTGCCCGGCTCCGAAGTCGTACTGAGTCAGCACTCGATCCCAGAAGAGGTGGGTGCCAGGCACCGGTGCCTCAGACCGGCTCGGACGTGGGCACGGCGCCCGGGTCACCACCGAGCGGGAAAATCATCGCCATTTCGAGGTTGTCGTCGTCCTCGTCATCGGACGCGGCCTCCGCCTTCATCGGTCGGCGGGAGTCCGTGGGTCGGAATCCGAAACTACTGGCGAACGCGACACCACGGCCGTTGTCGATGCCGACCCAGTAGACGACGTGGTCGAGCTTTTCCTCGCGAGCCTGGTTGACCCCGGCCTCCACGAGTTTCCAGGCCACGCCTTTGCCGCGCAGGTCCGGGCTGACCCACAGGCCAAACAGCTCGGCAACGGCCTCACTGGTGTCGCCATCCTGATCGACGTCGGCTTCGTCCACGACGTCTCCGACTGAGACCACGCCCACGGGCGCGCCATCAAGTTCAGCAACGAGACGCCGCGAGCGCGACATCCTCTGACGCCAGAAAGATTCGTCAAACTGCTTCTCGCGCTGATGGGAGGCCGCGAAGGCATCCGGCGACTCTTCTAGGGCAGCCAACCGGATATCCCGGTAGGCCTGCCAGTCATCGTCCCCAAGAGCGCGCACGCTGATGTCCGTCATGCCTCCACTGTCCCATGTCGCTACTGGGCCTGTGCCAAGAGGCGGGCCTGCAACCCGCGAACCGCTCACTCTCCGGACAGTTCCGCGGACCTGAGTGCCGCAGCCTCCATCGCGGCTTGGAAGGCCGCGCGCACGGCTCGCTCGTCCAGTTCCCGCAGCGCGGCGACCGTGGTGCCCCCAGGGCTAGAGACTCGTTCTCTCAGAACCGTCGCGCTGTCCCCGGACTCCTTGACCAACGTCGCCGCCCCGAAGACTGTCTGGACGACGAGTTCGCGCGCGATGTCGCGTGGTAGGCCAAGGAGCACAGCACCGTCGATCATGGATTCAATGACCGCGAAGACGTAGGCCGGTCCGCTGCCGCTCACGGCCGTCACCGCGTTTTGGGATGACTCGGGCACGACGACGGCCTGCCCGCACGCACGCATCAGTTCGGCGGCGGCCTCCACCTGCTGCGGTGTGCAGTGCGTTCCGCCACTCAGCGCTGCCATGCCTTCGCCGACGAGTGAGGGGGTGTTGGGCATGACGCGCACGACGGCGACTCCCTCAGGCAACCCGCCTTCCAGGCTCGATGTCGTCAACCCAGCGGCGATGGAGATGACCAAGGCGTCAGCTTTGAGGCTGCCTCCAATCTCCGCGAGGACAGTCGCCATGTCTTTGGGCTTGACGGCGAGGACCACGGTGTCGGCGGCCGCCACCGCCTCGGTCGTGGCAAGCCCGCGGACGCCAAACTTCTCGATGAGGTGCGTCACCCGATCGGCGCTGGGGTCACTGATGATCAACTGCTCGCTGCGATATCCAGAGCGCAGCAATCCCGACAGGATCGCCTCCCCCATCGCCCCGGCGCCGATGAAGGCGACTGTCTCATCCTGCGAAATCTGCGTGTGGTCTGCCGGTTGGTTCATCTCGCTCCTCGGCTCCGGTGCATGGTGAACCCAACGTACTGATGGGGCAGAACGACGCCGGTGTCCACCCCGCGAACACATCTGCGCGAATCCACGCCTAGGCCGGAACAAACGTGCCAAAGTCGGAGGGTTGTCATCCAGCGCCCCTGCCCGGAGGCGCACAAAGTCGAAGGATCCTTGAGATGCGTCGCGTTTTCCGTTCTTCGCGTGGCCCCATGGCTGGCGCGATGGCCCTGCTCATTCTGGCCGGGCCTGGCCTCTCTGGCGCTGGTGCGCAGCCCCAGCAGGCAAAAGATGCCACACCAAAAGCCGCCCACTGCCCCACGCTTCAGCGCGCCAGCGATTGGTACGGCGACAACGCGGTGCAGATTCAGCAGGCGATCGACGAGCGAGGCCGGTGCAGTTGGCGCGGGACTGAGCCCAGATTCCGGCCGTACGCGGTCTTCGACTGGGACAACACCGTCATCAAAAACGACATCTCCGACCAAACGGTCTTCTGGATGCTGCGCCACAACAAGATCCTGCAGCCGCCAAACCGGGATTGGAAGAAGACCAGCCGCTACATGACCACAGCCGGCGCCAAGGCACTCAAGGCAGCCTGCGGTTCTCTCGCGGCGCCTGGCAAGCCACTGCCCACCGGGCGCTCGGTGACGTGCGCCGACGAGATCCTGTCGGTGCGCAAGACGGCCGAAACGACGTCGGGAAAGGCCGTCTTCACCGGGTTTGACCACCGCGAGATGGAGGCTTCGTACGCCTGGGTCGCCCAGATCCTTCAGGGGTACCGCCCTGCTCAGGTGCGCGCGATCGCCAGCCAGGCGCGAGCGGCCGCGCTGAAGGCGCCCGTCGGCGCGACCCAGAAGATCGGCTCGTCCCGCGAGACCGCGTGGATCCGCTACTACCCCCAGGTCAAGGACCTCATCTCCACGCTCAAGAAGGCTGGCATCGAGCCGTACGTCGTGTCGGCCTCACCCAAGGAGTTCGCCGACGTCTGGGGCGGCGCGGTCGGGATCGACCGCAAGCACACCCTTGGCATTAGCCAACTCACCAAGCGAGGAAAACTGACCGGCCATCTGCGCGGCTGCGGCGGGAAAGCCGACGGCAGCGACGCGATCATGACCTATGTCGACGGCAAACGCTGCTTCATCAACCAGGACATCCTCGGCATCAAGGGTCCGCGCGCGCTCAAGCCGGCGCCACGACTGATGCGGCCGGTCGTGGCCGGGGGCGACGCTACGACCGATGTGTCCATGCTGAGTGATGCCACGGGCGCCCGCGTGGTGCTCAACCGAAACAAGGACGAGCTCATGTGTCGGGCGTACGACAACGCCGATGGGCGTTGGGTGATCAACCCGATGTTCATCGAGCCCCTGCCGAAGAGGGCCGAGCCCTACCCGTGCGCCAGCACCGCCTACACCGACCGCGCAGGACGCCCCGGGCCGGTGCTCCGACCCAACGGCACGGTGACCCCCGACCAGACCGACACGGTGCACAGCTGACGTCAATGCGCATACTCATCCGCGGTGGCCGCCCACCTCACGACACGACCTCAAACGAGGCTGCGGTCGGCTGGCGTGGCACCGGGAGTTTCGCCACAAACATCGGCAACATGCTGTTCGCCGACTCGGTCTATCGCACCCTGAACGTGCCGGGCGCGGACCTTGAATGCGACGCCCACGCCCCGGAGTGGCGCCAGTTCACCGCCGCCGAGTCGGCCGATATCAACGAGAACTACGACGCCTACGTGTTGCCGATGGCAAACGCTTTTCGGGCTACCTTCGCCGAGAAGAACCTTCCCCGCATGACCGCGCTGATCGAAAACTTGACCATTCCGGTCGTGGTCGTCGGGGTCGGGGCGCAGATGGATCTGGACGGACGCAACGCCCAGGTGAGTGAGGCTGGCCGGGCCAACACCACCGCCTTTGTTCGAGCGGTACTCGAGAGATCGGCCTCCATCGGCGTCCGCGGTGAGATGACCCGTGATCTCCTGGTGTCCTTCGGCCTTCCCGGCGACCGGATCGACGTCATCGGATGCCCGTCGATCTATATCAACTCGCGCGACTTTGCGGTCACGCGCAAGGTTGATGCGCTCGGCCCGGACGCCCGTCTCACGATGAGTCTCGAAGGTGCCGACAACGGCAAGGGCGACGCGGACACGATGACTGGCCTGGGTGACATCTGGAGGGCCAACGAGCGTTCCTACGCCGACCTGACCGCCGTCTACCAAACGCTTGCCGGCGTGGAGCTCATCTTGTGGGGTGAGCCCGCCCAAGGATGCCCGCCGGGAACGCCGCAGACCGTCCACGACGCGGCCTACCGCGAGGACCGCCTTCGCACCTTCACCCACCCCAGGACGTGGCGGGAATATCTGCAGGATCGCGACTTTGTGTTCGGCGTCCGCATCCACGGCAACATCGCCGCGGTGACGGCAGGCACACCGGCCGTCATGCTGTCCAGCGACTCTCGGACGAAGGAACTGGCCGACTATCACGGCATCCCCCAGATTTCACTGCGCACGCTGGTGGCATCCGGTCGTTACCTGGCCCAAGACCTCTACGAGAGCGCCGATGTCGACGCGATGAACCGGGCCATGCCGCAGGCGTGGGATCGCTACCACGCCTTCTTGGAACGCAACGGTCTTCAGCACATACATCAGCCCGGCTTCGCCAACCCGGACTACGACCGGCAATTGGCGCATCTCCATCTTCCACCACCGATCCGGCCCATCAGCGCGGCCGACCCGGAGGGGTTAGCCACCCGAATTCGCTGGATCCGCCAGGGCCGCTGGGGCGACCACCACCGCCCGCATGGCGGCTACCGCCCGTCCTTTGAACTCGATGCGACGGACGTCAAGTCGCCGGCGGGGCTGGTGCGGGGATTGCGCGCCGAGACCACAGCCGCACAGAGGAAGTCCGAGGAGCAGGTGGCCAAACTGGCTGCGGAGGTGGCCCAATTGCGCGCGGAGGTGGAACAGCTGCGGTCTCGTGGGCTGGGGCGGAGCTGAGCCCATCGGCGCGGGGCTAACTGGGCGCGGCGAAGTGGAGGCGCGCGAAGGCGAGCGCTTCGGTCAGATCGAGTTCGCGGCGCTCGTCGTCAAGCCGACGAGTCCCGACCTCAACGACTACCGCTCCCGAAAAACCCTGTGCGGCAAGGGTTTCTAGCACTTCGGCGCACGGCTGACTGCCACGCCCAGGCACTAAGTGCTCGTCCTTGTAGGACCCCAGACCGTCCGCTAGATGAAGGTGCGCGAGCCGGTCGCCGAGCGAATTCACCATCTGCATCGCGTCCGATCCTGCGGTCGCGGTGTGGGACAGGTCGATAGTCACGTGCTGGTAGTCGAGGTCGACGGGGTCCCAATGCGGCAGGTATGCCTGCATCTCGCGCTGGCGCGCCCGCCACGGAAACATGTTCTCGACCGCGAGGCTGACGGGCGTACGGGCCTCACGGTCGGCGATGCCCTCCACGAACTCAGCGGCATAGTCACGCTGCCACCGAAACGGTGGATGGAGCACCACGGTGTTTGCGCCAACCTGCTCGGCTAGTTCGACGGAGCGATCGACCTTCTCCCACGGGTCGGTGCCCCATACGCGCTGGGTCAGAAGCAAGGTCGGCGCGTGAATCGAGCAGATCGAGACGCCGTGTTGATCGGCAAGCTCGGTCAAGGCGTCAGCTTGCTGGCTGAGTGGGTCGGTCCACACCATCACTTCGACGGCGTCATAGCCCAGCCGCCCAGCAATCTCGAACGCCTGCTCCACGCCAAGCGGGTAGACCGAAGCCGTGGAGAGCCCGATCGGGGCGTCGGGCACCAATGGCATCTGGGGCGTGCGACTGGGAGAGGTCATTGCCTTCAGGATTCCAGCCAGTCCAGATGGCGCAGAATGACCCCCTCGCGAAGCGCCCATGGGCAGATGTCGAGTTCTTCGACGTCCAGCAGATGCATTGCGGCCTCAGCCACCAGGGCTCCCGCAATCAACTGCGGAGCCCGCGCCACCGACACCCCGCTCAACTCGGCACGTTCCTGGACGGTCATCTCTGCGATCCGTGGAATGAGCTCGGTGAGCTCGGCCCGAACCAACCGGCGCGGGGTGAACGGACCTTCGGCACTGGGTGCCGCGCCCAGGATCCGAGAAAGTGACCGGAAGGTCTTGCTCGATCCGACCACCCGGTCAGGCGGCCCAAACCGGTTGATATCACGCACGATTCGTGCGATGTCGCTCCGCACCTCGCGGCGTATCGTACGGACATCTTCGGCCGTGGGGGGATCGCCCGGGAGTCTGCGCGACACGCGACCCGCACCGAGCGGGAGGCTGATCGCGGCGTCGGGTTCTTCATCGATTCCGGTCGAGAGTTCAAGGCTGCCACCGCCGATGTCCAAGCACAGCAGCCGACCCGCTGACCACCCAAACCAACGACGAGCGGCCAAGAAGGTCAGCCGCGCTTCGTCCGCTCCGGACAACACCTGCAGTTCGACTCCGGTTTCCTTGCGGACCCGGGCCAGGACATCCTCACCGTTGGGGGCCTCCCGGATCGCGCTCGTCGCAAACGCCATGACGTCTTCGATGCCCTCGTCCTCGGCGACATCGACGCATTGAGCGACAAAAGTCGCCAACTTGTCAGAGGCCTCATCGTCGATCGATCCGTCCGCGGTGGTGTGCTCGGACAGCCGCAGCGCGATCTTATGAGAGGACGCGGGAATCGGCCGTGCCCCACGGTGGGCGTCCACCGCCAGGAGATGAATGGTGTTGGAACCGACGTCGATGACCCCTAGTCGCATGCGAGCACACTAACGACACGTTCAGGCCGCATCACCACTGCGGCATAGGTCATCCCGCGATCTGCTACTACGCTCCGGGTGGTGACCGAGATGCGTAGCGACGGTCCGCGGACCTGGGCAGAGTTTCCCAACCCGGACAACGAGAATGAGCGGTTCCGGTGCGACCTGACATGGTTGACATCCAACTGGACCTGCATCTTTGGCAATGGCTGCAAAGGCATCTATGCCGACGCCCCTGACTTCGGGTGTTGCACGCTCGGCGCCCATTTCAGCGACAAGGCCGACGTGAAGAAGATCAAGAAGATCGTCGCCCAGCTCGGCCCTGACGAGTGGCAGTACTACGACGAGGGGCATGGCGCGCAGGGGTGGCGGGAGAAGGAGGACGGCGAGACCAAGACCCGGGTGGTCGATGGCGCCTGCATTTTCCACAACCGGCCCGGCTTTCCTGCTGGCGACGGCTGCGCTCTGCACCAGCACGCCTTATTGCTCGGTGAAGAGCCGCACACCATGAAGCCCGAGGTGTGCTGGCAGTTGCCCATCCGGCGAACCTTCCGCACGGTGGAGATGCCCGACAACACTTCCTATTTGGAGGTGTCCATCGGCGAGTACGACCGTCGCGGTTGGGGACCCGGCGGCCACGATCTCGATTGGTACTGCTCGAGCAACCCAGAGGCGCACGTCGGGTCGGAGCCGGTCTATATCTCCAACAAGGGCGAGTTGGTGCACCTGATGGGCGAGGAGGCGTACGCCGTCTTGGTAGAGCACTGTGTGGCACACCTCGCCGCGGCGAAGGCGGCCCGACGACCTGGTGGCCGAAAGATGCTGCCCCTGCTGGTGCATCCCGCGACGTTGGCAGCGCAGGATGCGAACCGCCGCTCAAGATGACGAGACGGTTTCCACTTGCCGATGTTTGCCGAGACCGGATGGGCGTACCTCTTCGGGCCGGGTGCGAACCGGGGGTGCGTGAACTGGAGCGGGCCATGGCGCCTGGAGGGGTTGCGTACCTGATCGATAACGACGCCACCCGCTCGACTTTCGGCGCATGATTCCGCTCCGCTTGGCCTTCCTACGACCCCTTGGCCGTCCAACGATTCTGGGACGCGCAGGGCTTCACGACCGAGCCGCTCGTGATGCGCTGGCACATGCAGTCCCGCGCTGACTTCGAGCGGGTCATCCATCTCGAGTTCCAGCCGTGCATCGCGCGAGCGATCTCGAAGGAGCACATCGGCACCTCAGTCGACTACGCCGTCGCGCTGAGGTGGCGGCGCTACTGTCGTCGCGCGTTCTGCGAGCCGGTCCAGAGAGCACCCACTCACATCCCTCGGTGCGTTTCTGCCCCGCACGCACGGCTCGGAGGTACCGTCGATGATGGTTGCCCTAGCGCGGCTTCAGATGGGAGCCCCGCGGCCAGAGAATAGGTGGAGGTTGGCATGAAAAATATCGTGCTTCGTGGAATTTTGGTGGGGGGGCGTGCCTCATAATGGCCGGCCCCTCATACGCTGAGGGGAGTTGGACGGGAAGCGTGACAGATGCCCAGCCGGGCTTCGGTTCCCGGACTTGGATAGACAAAAACTCAGATAGCGCCTCCAACTATGTTCAGATCTACTCGTGCGACCGAAGCGCAACCGTAGCAACCTATCGCAACCGACAGTTTCCGGTTCCGGACGAAGTTGTGGGCGTGGAGAAGAAAACCTGCGATGCCAAGGCGACCTACAACAAGGGAACCAAGGGCGACATTCACTTCACCGTGAAGTCTACCGGGGATAGTGGCGGGCTTGACGGCAAAGTCAAGGTCGGTTACTAGATTTGATAGAGGAAAAATTGCGCATATCCCTTGAGGACCTCGCGGTCCAACGTGGACGTCGCGATGTCCTCAAGGGATTGACTTGGAACCCGCCCGAACGCGGTCGGACCTTACTTCTAGGACGCAATGGCGCGGGAAAAACGACAACCTTACGAACGATGTCGGGGAGTCTCCGCCCACGCGCCGGCAGGATTTTACTCAACGGCAAGAGGGCGAAGCCTATCGATCTCCGTCGCACGGTCGCGTTGATGCCTCAGGGAATTGTTGAAGTCCCCGGATTGACTGTCGTCCAACAGGTTGCGTTCGCGGGGTGGCTTGCAGGCCGTTCAGCCCAAGGAGCACAGTCCGCCGCGTTAAAATCCCTAGAATTGACGGATCTTTTCCACCTTAGAGATCGCGACCCAAAGAAATTATCAGGCGGGGAGCTACGAAGGCTCGGACTTGCCGAGGCTCTCGCCCGCCCCGCCCAGATGTTACTTCTCGACGAGCCGACCGCAGGACTTGATCCGCTACAACGTGCGAAGTTCCGTGAGACACTCATGTCAATCAACCACCCCACGGTTGTATCAACTCACCAACTTGATGACGTCTACGACGTCTACGACGCCGTAGCAGTACTCGACAGATGTCGCATCGTCTTTGCCGGCACGATGGACGAATTCCTTTCGAATGGCCACGGGACGGGTGTTGCTCAACTAGCGGAGAGCGCGTTTGGGATTCTTACGGAGTCTGCGCAGTGAGTTACTGGGGCGGGATGCGGTGGTCAAGCGCGTGGCTATTCATTCCCCTCATAATCGTCAGCACCTACTCTGCAGCAATCTCCGAGTTGGATTACTTTGGAAACTACCCCCTAGTAGCATCCTCGCAACCCTGGGTGAGCATGATCACTGTCGCACCACTGCTGGCGGGGTGGGGAGCGTGGGATGCGGGTCGGCTGCGCGCTTGGCTAGATCTGCACTCTAGCGGAAGAGGGTATCGCGCACGGGCGATTCAACGGGCGCTAGCACCTGCGATGTTCGCGGGCGCGGCCTTGGTCACAGCTACCGTCTCGTTCGTCGCTGGCTCACCTGGTTCGCTCCTTGAGTGGTCCGTGTATGCAACCGCTACGATCACGATGCTGGCCTTCGCAGCGGCGGGAATTGCAATCGGACTTACTGCCCCGAGGATCGCCGCTTGCCCTGTCGCGGTCGCGGTCGCCTATGCGGCGATGGCTCTTCCCGTTATCGACCCCGCCCAATGGCCGGGGCAAGTCACTCTTACCGGAATTGTCGCCCCATGCTGTTCCTCGAACGAACAGATCAATCCCCAGACTCTTGTGGCGGCTTGCCTCGTGGCCCTCTTGATAACAGCCGGCGCGACACTATCCATAACACTATTGAGCGGTCGAACTGCTCGGTCAATTACGCTCGCCACCAGTTTCGCCCTCAGCGCGGTTTTGGCAGCCGTGCTGGGTGTGACGCTTGGAGAACGGGCGCAGGTCGAAGCTCGATCCACCTCGCTTTCATGTCAAATTCAAAGCGGCCTAAAAATATGTGTTTGGCCTGAAAACGCTTCACACCTTTCACAAGTGCACTACAAGATCAACACGGCGATAAACGCGACGAAGTCATTGGGCGTAGACCTCCCTAGGCATTGGAGTCAACGCCCAGAACGGGGTGCAGCGTATTTTGTCTGGTCCGATGAATCCTCGGGCGAAGAACATTCCTATGCGCTAGGTATTGATATAGCACACCGCCTTGGATGCCGCCACCCAGATGATGAACTCATCACGGCCTCCTACATCGCCCGTCAAATGGGAGTGTCGCCTTCGGCGCTTATCGCACGCAATCCAGATATGTCGGCGACTATTGTGCAGTTTGACGACCTATCCTCGACCGGTCGAAGGGCAACATTTTCACGACAGATCGCGGGGTGCTCACCATGAAAAACTATTTGAGATCTCGTCGCTGGATATGGCTGTTTTCAGCGGCATTCCTTACCGCTTTGCTACCCACTACAGTTGATACCCAGATTGCTCTCCCTGGCATATTCGGTCCAGGCCAGGGCAGCGTTGTCACTCTCGCCATCGCCTGCCCTCTCCTGCTGGCAATAGTCGCCGCATGGTCGCTTACGGCGCGTCGAACTCATCTATCAGAAAGCGCTTTGCGGAACACCGAGTCCTTTGACGCGCTTCTTGTGCTGGCCGCGGTGGCCCTAGTAGTTCTCCTGACAGTCGCCCAACCCGATTCGCGCTGGGAGGTTCCCCGCAACACAATTCTTTTGGTGGGGATGTCAACAACAGTCGCAGCCCGACTCTCACCTCCCGCCGCGACCTCGTTCTTGACTCTATTTGTCGTATTTGTCCTAACGTACGGAACTGCAGCCCCCGGATCTCGATTCATACGAGTTCTGCAGGCCGGACCGCAGGCCACTTGGCCCCTCGCAATATGTGCGGTGATTACGGTGGCCGCCGGCAGCGCTCTGCTGGTTCGGGAGTCTTCACGGCTGAGGGCGTAGCGAAGGCAGCCCGGACATCACTCGTACATCACCGATGTTCGTGGTGACAGACCCAGCCAAAACCGCAGGCTCGTGGGCGTACTCAGTTCGCCACAAACACAGGAGCTCGACATGCGTACACCCACTCGTAGCACTGCTCGCACCGCCGTCGTCGCCAGCCTCATCGGGGCCGCCACCTTCGCGGGCGGAAGCGCGGTTGCGGGAAACTTCACCGAGCCATCTGCCCAGGACAACCCGCTCGTCCAACGCGGGTGTGTCATCCGCTTCGACACCTCGGGGCCAGATGGCAAGACCCAGCCGCGCATCCATGCCAACAGCAAGCACTACTGCGTCGGAGTCACGAGCGAGCCGACGGTGGACGATCGCGGCCGCCTGGTGGTGCGCACGGACGGCTCGGACCAGGCGATCGTCACTATCGCGGTGAACCCGGACGAAACGCTGACCGAGAAGGGCATCTCGTGCGGCGGAAGCGGTGGAAGCGGGGTCACCCGGATCACCTGCACCGACCGCGAGGGAAAGGTCGTGCCCGCCGATTCGCCGCAGATGCACGACAAGTACGCCAACCTCTGGCTGGGCTGGACCACCTGGCAGAAGTAGCCGCGTCCGCAAGAACCAGAGCTTCATGGAACGAACCACCTGCTCCGTGAGTCCACGTTGTAGCAACGTCGACAGCACGGAAGTGGGATCACATGAGCGGCACGTTTGGCCCGCTCTTGCGCCAGGCTCGGCGCAAGAGCGGGCTCACCCAGGAAGACCTCGCGGCAGCATCCGGCCTGAGCGTGGAGGGCATTAGCCTGCTCGAGCGCGGCGTCCGGACCCGACCGCGCGGCAGCACTGTCGCGCTCATCGTGGAAGCTCTTGACCTGCCAGCGGAGGACGCCTCAGCCCTTCGCATTGCCGCGGTCGAAGGCGACACCTCGACTGAGCCCGAGGTCCCGATAGACCTCAAACCGTCTCAGACACCGTCGGCGACCAGCCGGCCTGCGCGCGAACTACCCCCACTACCCGCGCATTTGGTGGGACGCGACGCGGACTTGAAACGCCTCGAGGCTCTCGCGCAAGGCTCGGGTCCGGTGATCGCGTTAGTCGGGCTCGGTGGCGTCGGAAAGTCAGCGCTCGCGATCTCGCTCGCGCACCAGATCAGCCACCACTTTCCGGACGGCGTGATCTACCTCGACCTGCGCGGCACCGACCGGTCCGAACGGCTCGGGCCACTCCCCGCGCTCCGCTCGATGATGGCCTCCATCGGTGCGGATCCATACTCGCTGCCGCTTGACATCGAACGGGCGAGCGCCAGTTGGCGCTCCGCCACCGCTGGACAGCGCTTCCTTCTGGTTTTGGATGATGCCGCTGACCTTCACCAGGTTCAGCCGCTCCTCCCCTCGCCCGGCGGAACCGTCCTGCTCACCAGTCGGCGCGGCCTTGCCGCCGGGCATCTGGACATGCAGCAACACGAGGTCACCCCGCTAAGCCAGGAGGACGCCCGCTCGCTGCTCTTGGAGTTGGCGTCTGCTCGATCGGCCTCCGAAGCCCGCCCAGGCGAAGACGAGGAGTCCGATCTGCACGCCTTGGCGGATCGATGCCATGGGCTGCCGCTCGCGCTGCGCATGATCGGCGCCCGGCTCACGTCCCGTTCGCACTGGCCTGCCAGGTACCTCCTCGAACGCATCGACTCTGCCGGGGGAAATCTCCTGGACTTCACGATTGGCGACCTGTCCTTACGCCAAACACTCGTGACGTCAGTGGAGGAACTTGATGCCAGCTCTGACCCCACGGATATCCTTGCTTACCAGGTCTTTCTGGCGCTTGGCCTCATCCCTGGCGGTCCGGTTTCGCTGACGGTCATCGGGTGTCTCGTCGGGCTGGACGACCTGGCAGTCGACCCTGTCGTCGAACGCCTGGTCGAGGTCAGGCTCCTCGAACCAGGCTCCCAGCCCGGGACGTACGTCATGCATAACGTCCTGAGATCTGTTGCCCAGGACCTCGCCGGAGGGTGTGCCGCTGAGTTTGTTGAGGAAGTCCGCAGCCGCCTAATTGCGCTCTTTAGCGGGTTGGCGTGGCGAACCCGCGAACTCGCCAGACCAACACCGGTCGCGTTCGCCGTGACCGAATTGACGGCACCGGCACCACCGAATTGGTCCCGCGAGCGCTGCATGGGTGAACTGGCAGCACATGCCGAGATCTGGCACGCCATCACGCGCTCGGCCGAGGGCGCTAAGCCCACAATTCGTCAAGCCGTCGCTCGGATGACGATGGGGTTGATCACGTTCTTCATCGCCGAGGCAGACACCGCCGGATGGCCCGATCAGCTCACCGCGGCACTGGTAGCTCTCGCCGATGACACTCAGCCCGAGGCGGCATGGTTGCACGTAGACCTCGCGCTCGCGCTCTCCGGCAATGGCGATCAGAGTCGTGCCACCGAGTCCGCCGCGCACGCCCGCGGTCTTGCTCAGCGCAATGGCGATATCCAGTGCATGTGCTGGGCGCGGATCGCTGAATCCTTGGCGCTGTCACGAGACGGAAACATCGAGCAAGCGCGCGCGAGCCTTCGCGAGGTACGCGACTTGGCCATCACGATCGGGGATCTCCGGGTCGAGGCTGCCGCCTGGCGCGATCTCACTGTCCTTGAGCACGGAGCCGGGCAGATGGCGGCCGCGGTCGAAGCAGGCGAGAAGGCGTTGCGGCTTTATCTCCAGGTTGGCGCAGAACGAGGCGTGGTTATGGCACAGATCAACCTCGGTGTCGTACTGCGCGATGCCGAGCACCACGAGCTCGCACAACCGTTGCTGCAACAGGCCCTCACAGGCGCACGCGAGATCGGGGATCGTGCACTCACCACCGAAGCTCTGGACGAGCTCGGACACTGGCATAACCTCCGGGGCGATTGTGAGGGTGCCGTGGGCCTGCTGCACGAGGGGCTGGACCTCGTGGATGAGGAAGGTGGCAGGCAATGGGAGGCACGCATTCGAGTTCGTCTTGCCTGCGCCCTCCAAGAGCTTGGGCGGGAAGACGAGGCCAGCGCCCATTGGGCTGCAGCCGCCGACGTCCACCTTGCACGTGGCGAACTGGAGGAGGCAGCACGCGCTGCCAATCAGGTGGCGGCTGGTGGCGCCCGGCTACGCCTAATTCCAGGAGATGTCGAACCCGGACAACGCTCGTCCGGGTGACGTACGCGCCTAGTCCGTGGGCGAAATTGCCTGGAACGACAAGTCTTTCGAGCAGCGCCGAAGGTTCGCTTCGGCACCTCTCGAAAGGATCTCGACATGCGTACCCTGCGCAACGCGACGGCCCTCGCAGCCGTCACATCCACCACACTGGTCGGCCTCGGCATGAGTCCGGTGTCGGAGGCGACAGCGGCCCCGACACCCGCCGCTGCGTCGTCGTCTGCCATGGACGGCACCAAGTGCACTGAAGCATCCCGGTTCTTCCAACTCCGCGCTGAGGGAACCGAACTCTGGGTCGCCAGCGTCAGTCGCGCCAATACGGCCAAGCCCACGGTGTATTCCTGGACGAAGGCGTACGACATCCCTGGCGGCAAGGGAACCGCCGTCGCGGCCCACTCCACCTCACCGAGTTCAAAGGGCATCCAGTTGCTGCTCTCTGATGAGCACGGCTCCCTTCGCTCGCTGAACTACGAGAAGGCCAAGAGCAAGGTGACCTCACACCGCACCCTCGCCGCCGGGACGGCCGACAAACCCGGCTCCTACCGCTACACCTCCCTCACCTCCGACGGCAGCCGGCTCTGGGGTGTGCAGGGTGGCAAGCTCCACGTGATGACCGGGGTCTCCACCACGAAGGCGCCGACCGGGCGTGCCACTGTCTCCGGTCTCACCGGGTTCTGGCCGCGGGCGCTCGCCGGTATGTCGTCCGGATCTCACGAGATCGCCTGGACCGACTCAAAGGGCGCGTTGACCTACGCCGACGTCACCAGCACGGGCGGATGGAAAATCAAGAGCAAGAAGGTCGTCACCAAGGGGCCCTACACCTCTGAGGCGATTGCCAGCCCCGGTGGGAACATCCTGATGCGCTCAGATGGTGAGTCGTTGTTGCGCTATCGGGCTTCCGCTGAGGGTGTCAAGGACCGCGACCCCATCAGCTCGACCTGGAAGGTCAACAACAACTACCCCATGACCACCGTGGCCGACGTGTGCTCGGCGACTTCTCCGAGCGGAAACACAGGAGCCGGTGGCTACAGCCTTCCGCTGGAACGTAATGCACAGCCTCGGTCTGAGTATGACGATCCGCACCACGATTACCCCGCCATCGACATGGCAATCCCGACAGGCACCAAAATTCTCGCTGTGCGTGGTGGGACTGTGACGCATGTATCTGGAGGTTGCGGACTGGGAATCCTGGTTAAGGGAGACGACGGCGCCGAGTACACCTACTGCCATCTTGATAGCCGAGGCGTCGCCAATGGCGCCAAGGTCAAGGCTGGCCAGCAACTCGGCCTCTCCGGGAACACCGGCCACTCAACGGGGCCGCACTTGCACCTCCAACTCAGGAGCGGGGGCGAACTTCGCTGCCCACAGAAACTCCTTCTCGCCGTCTACGACGGCAAGACACCGCCTTCGCCTTCTGCCCTCCCCAGCTCGGGCTGCACCAACTGAGCCAGGCCATTCCGACCGCGGCCGCGGCGCGTCCAACCGACATCACACATCCGAAAGAACGGAAATCGCCATGACTACCTACACACGTCCCATCACCCGTATGACGCTTGGCCTGAGTGCTGTTGCCCTCGCTGCGGGGCTCGGCACCGGAACCCTCGGCAGCGCCAGCACGGCACACGCCGAGGCGCCCTCATCGTCAAACGTCGAATGTTCTTCTCCGAGTAGAGTTTTCCAGCTCCGAAACGGAGGTACCGAGATCTGGTATGCGAGCTACACCGGACTGGAATCGGCCAAGCCGAAGGCCTATGCCTGGGTCAAGGCAGGAACACTCCCCAAGGAACGCCCAGGCAAAGCCATCGCCGCCCACGCAGACGGCAAGAACTCGGTCCAGTTGATCGTCACCGACGACGACGGTGGCATGCGGAGCTTTTCCTTCGGCAAGGAACGGCGCACCATCAACTCCGGAACCACCCTCGCCACCGGCAGCGCCAGCAAACCCGGAAAGTACAACTTCGACCACCTCGCCTCCGACGGCAACAAGTTGTACGGCGTCAACGGCAAGGCGCTCTACGTCATGACGTCGGTCTCGACGACGAAGGCGCCCGAAGGATTCGCGCGAGTGGAGGGTTTCAACAATCGACCCGTCGCGATGTTCGGAAACAGCGGCCCAGGCTCCTTCAAGCTCGCCTGGACTGACGGCGGAGGGGACTTGCACTACTCCAGCGTGCGCAACACCGGGACCGGGTGGAAAGAGCAATCCCGCACTGCCGTCAAGGATTTCAGCACTTCTACCTCGATCGCCTCGCCCGGCGGCAATGTGACGCTCCGTAAGAGCGGCAACACCACAGCGCGCACCATGGTTGACCCTGTCGACGGTCGCGGAGAAACGTCCACAATGTCGAAGAGCTCAGCTCCGGCAAGCGGTGGAATGAGTGCGGTGCCCACCACCTGCACGGTGGAACTGCCTGCGACGAAACCAAACACGACGAACGAGGGGCGCGCCTTTGACTACTTCGTCGCCAAGGGGTATTCAAAGGTCCAGTCTGCAGGAATCGTCGGCAATCTCATGCAGGAATCCGGGGTGGACCCGACACGCAGCCAGGAGCCGACTGGCCCAGGACGCGGTATTGCCCAGTGGAGCGTGGGCGACAGGTGGGACGCGCTGAAGACTTATGCGTCGAGCAAGGGAAAGTCCGCCACCTCATTGGAGCTCCAGCTCGACTTCATCGTCCACGAGCTGAACACCTACCCGGCGTTCGGCAAGTCCGACCTCAAGAAGGCGACAACCATCGAACGCGCGACGATCGTGTTCCAAAACAAGTACGAGATCTGTGGCGACTGCCACCAAGTGACTCGGGTGAAGTACGCCGAGCAGGCCTACGACAAGTTCGCCTGACCCCCTCCCACCCCTGTGCCGGTGGCCCACGCCTGGAGCGTGTGCCACCGGCACTGTCGGTGCCACCGTCTACCGTTCTCGCCATGGCATCCAAGTCTCGTTCCCGCGCCACGTACAAATGCGCTGACTGCGGCTGGACCACCGTGAAGTGGGTGGGCCGCTGCGGTGAGTGCCAAGCCTGGGGCACCGTCACCGAAGCAGGCGTCACGGCCGCGCGTACGGCCCCATCCCGCGTCGTCGAGCGACCGGCCCAGGCAATCGGCGACATCGACGTCACGAGTTCAGCGGCCAAATCCACGGGTGTCGGCGAGTTCGACCGCGTGCTCGGCGGTGGGCTAGTCCCGGGCGCCGTCGTTCTAGTCGCCGGAGAGCCCGGCATCGGCAAGTCCACCCTGCTACTCGACGTCGCGGCGCGCGCCGCTCGTGAGTCCCGCGACGTGCTCTATGTGAGCGGCGAGGAGTCAGCAGCCCAGGTCCGCATGCGTGCCGAACGCATCGAGGCCATGGCCCGCACCCTCTTCCTGGCCAGTGAGACCGACCTGGCCACCGTTCTCGGACAGATCGAGCAGGTCCAGCCCGACCTCGTCATCATCGACTCAGTGCAGACCATCGCGAGCGCCGACATCGAGGGCGCCGCAGGCAATGTCGCCCAGGTCCGCGAAGTCGCCGCCAGCGTCATTCAGCACGCCAAGGCCCGCAACATCGCCGTCATGCTCGTCGGTCACGTCACCAAGGACGGCGCCATTGCCGGACCGCGAGTGCTCGAGCATTTGGTCGATGTCGTCGTCCAGTTCGAGGGTGAGCGCCATTCTCGGTTGCGCCTCGTACGCGCTCACAAGAACCGCTTCGGACCCACCGACGAAGTCGGCTGCTTCGACCTGTCCGAGGTCGGCATCGTGGGCCTTCCAGATCCCAGCGGACTGTTCCTATCCCGCCGCGATGAGCCGGTCAGCGGCACCTGTGTGACCGTGAGCCTCGAAGGGCGCAGACCATTGGTGGCCGAGGTACAGGCACTTCTGGCACCGTCGGGCGGCGGCTCCCCGCGACGTACCACCAGCGGAATCGATTCCTCCAGAACAGCGATGATCCTGGCCGTTGTCGACCAGCGGGTGGGCGCGAAGGTGCGCGACCACGACTGCTACGTCTCCACCGTGGGTGGTGTGCGCTTTACCGAGCCCGCCGCCGACCTCGCCATCGCCTTGGCGCTCGTGAGCGCAGGCAGTGGACACCCGCTCCCCGCCGGTTGCGTCGCAATGGGCGAGGTCGGGTTGGCCGGTGAGGTTCGAGCCGTCGCCGGAATCCCGCGTCGACTGGCCGAAGCAGCCCGAATCGGGTTCACTCGCGCCATCATTCCAACCGGGTCACTGGGCAATGAGCCCATCCCCGCAGGCATGACCGTGCGCGAGGTCGATGACCTGGTAGCGGCCGTGCGGCTGGTCGACGGGGCTGCCCAACGCGAGCAATCTGCGAGTTAATGTCCGCTAGCGTGCGTGCCAACCCACAGACGCTTGGAGACACTCATGGTTGCGCCCTACTTCTTGTCCAATTCCTCGGTGATTCCCGCAGGCCCTGAGACGGCGTTCGCGGTGCTCATCGACGTCCCGCTGGAGCAACTCTTCACCCAGCGAGGGGGGCTCATCCCCGCGGTCAAGGGGACCAGAGGGACAACATGGGCTGCTGTGGGTGACACCAGAACAGTCGAACTCGCCGACGGATCCACCAACACGGAGACGCTCGTGGGCCTGGACACACCACGCGTCTACAACTACGAACTCAGCAACTTCAACGGGCCACTGAATTTGTTGGCATCCACCGTCGAAGGGTCATTCACGTTTGCCGAGGAAGGCACCGGGACGCGCGTCACGTGGACCTGGACCATCCACCCCCGGCACCGCGCCGCCAGGCTAGCCATGCCCGCGCTAGGTGCTTCGTGGCGAAAGTTCGGAGACAACATGTGGCCGAATTGGGTGCAACTCGTCTCCGCATAAGCCATCCGGCCTGAGCCCTGCCCGGATTCGCACATTCCGGACAATCCGTCCGGGTGCGGGTTGTCCGTGGCGTCCTACCAGCGCGCGGGGCAACGTGGCGTCCTATCGGGTGGAGCCTCGAGCAGCGAGCCCAACGCCACGAGAAGGAGTACGTCATGAATCCCGTTATGAGTCGTCGCACGATCCTCGCCGGGGCCGTCGCTAGCGCAGGGGTCGGCCTGGTGGGCATCCGCCCGGCGGCCGCAGCCACGGTGACCCGGCCCAAAATCATTGGTTGCTCCGAGTGGGGCGCCAAAGCCGCCACAGATCCAGTCAAGATGGTGGGGCCCCCGACCAACATCGTCGTCCACCACACGGCGACCCCTAACGTCACCGACTACTCCGCATCGGCAGCCCACGCGATCGCGCGGTCGATCCAAGGCTCGCATCTTGGCAATGGATGGATTGACACCGGCCAGCAATTCACCGTCAGCCGCGGCGGGTATGTCCTCGAAGGTCGCCATCGAAGCGTCGAGGGCCTCGACGGTGGCAAAAAACAGTTTCCGCAAGGCGCCCACACCAACGGCCAGAACGACACCGCCATCGGCATCGAAACCCAAGGCACGTATGAAACTGGCTTGCCACCCGAACAGCAGCGGAAAGCACTGGTGCACCTGTGCGCCTACCTCTGCCAGACGTACGGCCTGACGCCGGACGCGATCGAGGGGCACCGGGACTTCAACAGCACTGCCTGCCCAGGGGACGCCTTCTATGCAACCCTCCCCCAACTCCGCAAAGAGGTAGGCACCCTGCTCGGCACCGGCGGTGGAGGTGGCGGCGGTTCCGCCAGGGAATGGCCCCTCCTGAAGTCCGGTGCGTCAGGCTTCCGGGTGAAAGCGGCACAACACCTGCTGCGCGAGGCCGGCCATAGCGTCCCCGTCACCGGATCCTTCGACGCGGCCACGTCATCCGCGACCAAGGCCTTCCAGAAGGCCAAGAAGCTGACCGCCGATGGAGTTCTCGGCCAGAAGACCTGGGAGGCTCCCCTCGCGGTCAAGGTCCGCAACGGGTCCCGCGGCGAAGCGGTCCGCGCACTCCAGGTGGCTCTGAACGCACGCGGCGCCAGCATGACCGTCGATGGAGTCTTTGGGAGCGGCACCGGATCAGCGGTCAAGAAGTTCCAGAGTTCGGTGTCTATCGGCTCGGATGGAGTCGTCGGCCCCGACACCTGGTCACACCTCCTGCGGGTCTAACCGCGCCCGTTCGTCGTGCGAGCGGTGGTCGATCAGCCAATGGCGCAGATCGGCCGCCGCCGCTCGGTCGCCGGCCTGCTCATAGATGCGGACGGCGGTCCACCAATGCTCGTCAGCCTCGGAGAGCCGCCCCAGTCCGTGCAGTGCATGCCCTAAGCGGCGCCGGAGGCTGGCCTCGCCCGTCCGCCCGCCGCGGTCTTCGACCAACGCCAGACCGTCTCGCAGCACCCGCAAGCCTCGGCGGTGGTCGCCTGCCAACACGTACCAATACCCGAGTTCATCCAAGGCCTCAGACTCCAGCGTGCGATCGCGGATGACGGTTGCTTGGGTCACCGCCTCCTCGAGATGGGCCCGCGCCTCACCCATTTGTCCCAGGTCACGCAGCATGACGCCCACATTGATCAGCGCCATCGCGATCCCGCGAGATGCGTCAGCGAGGCGGTACAGGCGTAGCGCCTCGCGCTCGGCTTCCAGTCCCAATTCTGTTGCGCCACTTGAGGCCTGGACGATCCCGAGATCGCGCAATGCCCCGGCCAACATCCGAGTGTCGCCCACCTCACGTCCCCGGTCCACGGCCACGGTCACGTCCTCCAGCGCATAGTCCAGGCGTCCGATGCGTCGCCACGCACTGGACCGATGGGATAACGCCGCAACCTCGGCTCGTGGCCGCCCCCGTTGTCGCGCAATGTCGAGCACCCGATCAACGTGAGTGCTGGCAACGGCCAACTGCCCGCGTACCCCATAGAACATCGCCAGGTCCAGGCGAAGGTGCATCTCCTCGTCCTCACACCCCGCAGGCAACGACTCCACCGCGCCCTCCAGCAGCGCCCGCCACGACGTCGAATCGGCCCTAGCAACGAAATACGACACCAGTCCGAGGACCGTATGCGCGCCCACCACGGCGCCCTCGTCGTCGTACGTGACCACATCCCTGATAAGTGCGACCACCTGCTCAAAGTCTGCGGCGAGGAGATCGATGCACTCCACGGGATCGGTGACTGACATCGGACCGGACTTCAGCGCGGCTTCGTCGAGACCCTCCGCGCTGGCGCGGGTCAGTCCACGAGAACACCACGCGACCGCCCGATATGCCTCCAGGACGCGGAATCGGACCTCCCGCACTGCCGCATCTCCCGACTCCTCGCGAGCCCGATCTGCCATGAACCGATGAATCAGGTCATGGGCGCGAAACGCCCCCGGCGATGGGCTCGATACCAGGCTGTTGTGTGCCAGCCGCTCAAGCGCTCGCCGGGCGCGCGATTCCGTCCAACCCGTTGCTACTGCAATGGAATTCGGCGATGCTGCCGGCGAGGGAAGCAGCCCGACCACATGCATCGCCAGCGCAGCATCATGATCACCCGCGTTGTCGCTCACAGCGAGGTCGTCGATCAGACCAACGAGTGTTCCACCCAAGTCGGGCCCATGGCCGCCACCGTCACCAAGGCGTTCAGGATCAGCCGCGACGTCCGCCGCCAAATCAGCCACGCCCAGGTCGGGGTTGGCTTGCAGTCGTGCGCCAATAAGCCGAATGGCGAGCGGTAGCCCAGCACACGTCTGAACGAGCACACTCGCGGCCGCAGGATCCTCCATCAGCCTGCTGGTTCCCGCAAATTCGGCAAGCAGTGCCTCCGAGTCATTGGGGGGCAGGGGATGCAGTTGCACCTGCCGGACATCACGCAGCACTCCGACGCTCTGTCGTGCGGTGATGATGACCGCGTTCCCTGGAGAGGCCGGAAGGAGCGGCTCGATCTGCTTCCAGTCGGCGGCATTGTCGAGAACGAAGAGCAGGCGTGTCCCGCTGGTCGACGAGCGAAGGTAGGCCGAACCCAGGTCGGCATCTCCGAGGATGGCCAAGTCACGCACGCCCAACGAGGCGAGCACAAAGGACAGGGCATCCCCGGTGGACATCGGCGAGTCGTGTCCATGGAGGTCGAGATAGATCTGCCCGTCGGGGTAGTGCTCTGCAAGCCGGTGGGCGACCAAGAGCGCCAGCCCCGACTTCCCGACCCCGCCCATGCCGGTGATCGCTGCCGCCGCTGGAGTCGTTCGCTGGCCCGGGTCAGAGAAGTCCTGCACCAGTTGATGAACGACCTCATCACGCCCCACGAAAGCCGCCGGAGGTGCCAGCAGTTGATGTGGGCGCTCGGGCACCCTTTCCCGCGTGATCTCCTCCGTGGCCGAATCCGTACTCAGTGGCTTGGTGTCGCGCGCCGCGGCGCGAAATGCGGATGCCGTTTCGCGGTCCAATTCAAGACCTTCGACGAGCAGATCAACCGTACGCGGATGCGGCCGGCGCCGCTGCCCCCGCTCCAGGGCACTAATGCCCTCCGGGCTCAGCCCAGAGGCCTCCGCCAGCGCTTCTTGGGTCATTTCCCCCTGCCGTCGCAGGCTGCGCAGCAGCGACGCGAAATCCTGACTCATGGTCGGCCCTCCTCGGTGTGGTCGTCCGTTTTTCACCCCCCGCCTTATCGTCGCTGCTTGAGCGACTTCGCGCTGCCGTTCTGACATGTGGTGGCGGGTGAAAATGTCGCGGCTAGACTCACGGCACATGCTTGCCACGACTCGGGAGGAGGCATCAGGTGGAGCCGTCACCGGACCAAATGCTCAGCGACACTCTTGCCGTGGTCGCGCCCGGCACCGAGTTGCGGGACGCCCTCGAGCGCATCCTTCGCGGACGCACGGGAGCCCTGATCGTTCTCGGACATAACAGCGTCGTGGAGCAGATGAGTACCGGCGGGTTTCCGCTCGATATCGAATTCTCGGCGACTCGGGTCCGCGAGCTGGCCAAGATGGACGGCGCCATCGTTCTAGACCGGGACGCGACTCGCATCATGCGGGCCGCCACTCAATTGCTGCCGGACTCTCAGATCGAGACGCGGGAGTCGGGCACTCGACACCGCACCGCCGAGCGAGTCGCCAAACAGACAGACTTCCCGGTCATCTCAGTGAGCCAATCGATGCGCACTATCGCGCTCTATGTGGGGGGTCTGAGGCACGTACTCGAAGGCTCGAATGCCGTACTCTCCCGGGCGAATCAGGCCCTTCAGACCTTGGAGCGCTACAACGCTCGCCTCCGCGAAGTGACCAGCACGCTGTCTGCTCTGGAAATCGAAGACCTGGTGACGGTGCGCGATGTCGCCAATGTCGTACAGCGGTTGGAGATGGTGTCGCGAATCAGCACGGAGATTGAGCAGTACCTTCTCGAACTCGGCACCGACGGGCGCCTGATGGCACTGCAGTTAGAGGAACTCGTCGGCGGCCTGGGCAACAATCGCGAACTGATCCTGCGGGACTACCTCCACTCGACCCGCGAAGGATTGTCCGTCACCGAGGCTTTGCAACGCATCAGCGCGCTGTCCTCAACTGACCTTCTCGATCAATCCGCCGGGGCTCGAGCCATGGGGTTCGCTGCCCAGGGGGATGCCATGGAGGCGCACGTCAGTCCGCTGGGCTACCGACTGCTGTCGCGGATACCTCGACTTCCTGGCGCCATCATCGACCGTTTGGTGGACCAATTCGGTTCTCTCCAAGAGCTTCTCGGGGCCGGCTATGAAGATCTCATCGGCGTGGACGGGGTCGGTGAGGCTCGCGCCAGGTCGGTGAGAGAAGGCCTATCCCGCATCGCCGAATCCAGCATTCTCGAGCGGTACGTGTGACCTCACCGCACGACCTGCACGAGCCGATCCTGCAGTGGTACTCCACGGAAGCCCGAGACCTCCCGTGGCGGCAGCCCGACTGTTCACCCTGGGGCGTCCTGGTGTCGGAGATCATGCTGCAACAAACCCCGGTCGCGCGCGTGCAGCCGGTCTGGCAGGCATGGATGGACCGCTGGCCGACACCAGAGGACCTGGCTGCGGAGCCTCCCGGCGAGGCAGTCCGATCATGGGGGCGGCTTGGATACCCGCGACGCGCATTGCGCCTGCACGCCGCTGCTCTGGCGATCTCCACACACCATGGGGGTGAGGTGCCCAGAACCGTCGAGGCCCTCCGCGCACTCCCGGGCATCGGCGAGTACACCGCCGCCGCGGTCGCCGCGTTTGCCTTCGGGGCTGAGGTCGCGGTGGTCGACACCAACGTCCGACGGGTCCAGGCCCGCTTGGTCACTGGCACACAGCACGCAGCACCCAGCCTGACGGCGGCAGAACGCAAACTTGCGGACGACCTACTCCCCGACGACGGGTCGGCTCCCGTCTGGGGCGTCGCGGTCATGGAGTTGGGTGCACTGGTGTGCACCGCACGCGGTCCCCGCTGTGAGGAGTGCCCGGTGGCCTCCCGATGCTCGTGGGTTGCCGCAGGTCGACCTGCCTACGAAGGGCCACCGCGGCGAGGCCAGGCATGGGCAGGCACGGACAGACAGGTCCGAGGACGACTCCTGCAGATGGTGCGCGAGGCCTCATCGCCGGTAGCCCACGACCGTCTCCGCGCGGGGTGGCCGGATGACATCCAGCGCGAGCGCTGCCTCGATGGGCTCGTGGCCGACGGACTCCTCGAGCCTGTGTCGCACGACGCCTTCCGGTTGCCTGGGACAGAACCGACTTAAGCCTGGTCGGTCGCTGTCCAGGAGGCCCGCAACTCCTCAACGACTTGCTCAAACACTCGATCGGGCGGACCTTCCGCCACCACGGTGATGCCAGGCTCGTCGTCTCCGAGCGGTTCCAAAGTGTCGAGCTGGCTCTGAAGGAGGGACGCTGGCATGTAGTGGCCTTCGCGTTCTTGCATGCGGGACGCCAACTCGATGGGCGACACCGCCACATGGCAGAACTGGACATGCGGGTTGCCTGCTTCGAGCACCTCACGGTAGGCCCGGCGCAGCGCCGAACAGGTCACGACGGCGGATTCGCCGGACTCGCCTTTGGCGCTGATCCAATCGGCGATGGTGCGCAGCCATGGCCATCGGTCCTCGTCGGTCAGCGGCGTACCGCTGGCCATCTTGTCCCGGTTGGCTTGCGGGTGAAAGTCATCGCCCTCGGCATAGGTCCACCCCAGCAGTTCCGCGAGGTCCTCGGCGATCGTGGTTTTGCCCGAACCCGAGACACCCATCACGATCACGCATCGCGCCGATTCCTCAATCATCTGGTCACCCTAGAGGGTCGGGGTCTTGTGCCGAGGACGTTCCAACGGTAAGTTCTCGGATTCGTGTCCCTTCGCCTGAGCCCCTACTACCGGTTGCTCATGGCGGGCATCCGGCAGCAGTCGACCTATCGACTTGCGGCACTCGGCGGGCTTGTCGCGAATGTGACGTTCGGTTTTCTCAAAGTCGCGGTGCTCTTCGCGACCGTTGATGCTGCCGGCGGCGAGTTGAATGGCTATGACATCGGCGCGATGAGCGCTTACATCTGGTTGAGCCAGGGGCTTCTTGGGTCGATCAACCTGTCCGGACGAAGCGACCTTGCCAACCGCATCAAAGAGGGCGACGTCGCGGTCGACTTCTTGCGGCCGCTCAGTGTCCAGGGCGCAGCAATCGCACAGGAGGTTGGCGGCTCGATCTGGTCTCTGGTACCGCGCGGCATTCCTAGCGTCGCCATGGGCGCGCTCACCGTGGGCATGACGATGCCCACCACAGTGTTGCCGTACGTCTTGGGTTTGCTGAGCCTCCTCCTGGGCATCACCCTCGGCGCCACGGCTGTCTACGTGGTGGCGACTTTCGGCTTCTGGCTGATCGAAACCCGCGGCGTGCAGATTCTGTACATGGTCATTTCGGGCTTCTTTGCCGGGCTCTTCGTGCCGATCGACTTGTTCCCGGACTGGCTGCGAATCCTCGCTGAGGCCACGCCTTTTCCCGCAATGATGATGTATCCCGTCGACATTCTGTCGGGGCGGGCAGACGGACCGGAGTCGTTCGTCCTGATTGCCGCGCAGGTCGGTTGGCTCGCCCTGACATGGTTTATTGGCCACCTGCTCACCCGCGCCGGACGCCACAAGTTGGAGGTGCAGGGTGGCTGACCTCGCGCCATACCGTGCCGTTCTGGCCTCGCGCATCCGCTCCCAACGGTCCTACCGGACAAACTTCCGACTCGACCTGTTGAGTTCGTTTCTCGTCGGCTTGATCGAGTTGGCTGAAGTGTGGATCCTCTTCTTCAACGTCGACAAACTTGGCGGCTTCACGTTTGCGCAGATCTTGCTGGTCTTCGGTATGGCCGACCTGTCATTCAGTATCGCGGACATGGTGTTTGGTCATTGCGACGGGATCACGACCTACATTCGAATGGGCACTCTGGATGTCTTCTACCTGCGCCCCCAGCCGCTCCTCCTTCAACTCATCAGCAGCGATATCTCGTTGCGCCGACTGACCCGGGCGGCTGTCGGCCTCGTGACCCTGGGAATTGGCCTGTCAATCAACGATATTGACTGGTCGCTCAGTTCGATCACGCTTCTGGTCATGTCGCAGATCAGTGGCATCGCCATCTTCTCGGCCTTGTTCGTGTGCGCTGCGGGGGTACAGTTCTTCCTCATCAACGGTGCCGAAATGACCAACGCCTTCGTCTATGGCGGGCGCTATGCGGCGAGCCAACCTGCGGCCGTGTGGAATCGGCCACTCAAGGTGATCTTCGGCTTCTTCTTCCCCATGGCGTTCACCGCCTACTTGCCCGCGCTGCACCTTTTGGGGCTGACCGGGCCCGAGTGGTTACCCGCCTGGCTCGCGTGGTGCACACCACTCGCGGCGCTGTGGATGTGGGTATGTGCCGGGCTGTCCTGGCGCGTAGGCGTACGGCACTATCAAGGAGGCGGCGGATGATCATCGAGACCGAAGGACTCACGAGGGACTTCCACGTCCGAGATGGGTTGAAGCGCAAGCGGGTTCGTGCCGTCGATGAGATGACATTCTCGGTCGAGGCGGGGTCCGCGGTGGGCTACATCGGCGCCAATGGCGCGGGAAAGTCGACCACGATCAAGATGTTGACCGGCATCCTGGTGCCGACCTCCGGGCAGATACGCACGTGCGGGCTCCGGCCGGTCCAGGACCGGCGCGCACTTGCTCGTGAGATTGGCGTGGTGTTCGGCCAGCGTTCCCAACTCTGGTGGGACCTACCAGTGCGCGAGTCCTTCCAGATTCTGGCGGCGATCCACGCACTGTCCACGGATCAGGAGCGCCGCCGCACCGACGAACTGATCGAGCAGCTCGAGATGGGCGACTTCCTGGCGACGCCAGTGCGTCAGCTCTCCCTCGGACAGCGGATGCGGGCGGAAGTCGCTGCGGCGCTTCTGCATTCACCCCAACTCGTGATCTTGGACGAACCGACCATCGGTCTGGACGTGCTGAGCAAGCAGCGGCTACGCGAGTTCTTAGTCGAGGAACGACGCGAGCACGGCACCACCTTGCTGCTCACCACCCACGACATGGGCGACATCGAGCGATTGTGTGAGCGGGTCCTGGTTGTCGACCATGGGCGGCTGGCCTACGACGGCACGTTGCCCGGTCTGTCAGCCACCGTTGGCGCACAGCGAGTGCTGGTGCTTGACCTGGTTGAGCCAACTGCCGACCTGACCGAGATTCCCGGAACTTCTCATGTGGCTAGTGAGGCGCACGGGCTACAGCAGCGGTTGACGTACGACCCGGAGCAGACCAACGTCGCGCAGGTCCTCACGAAAGTGTCCGAGCAGGTCGAAGTACGCGATCTGTCGATCGAGGACCCCGATATCGAAGACGTCGTACGCCGCATCTACTCCGCCACCCGCTGACCCTTACTGCGTTAGGTGCCCTTGACTGGGAAATTTCCCGGTCAAGGGCACCTAACTCGGTTAGTTCCCTTAGGCGGCGGCGATCACTGAGCCGAGCAGGACCAGGCGCATCGAGCGCTCGGTCGCCGCCGCGACCAGCTCACCCGCGCGCTCCACCGCCTGAGCGAGTTCCATCGGAATCGGGATGATGCCGACCACCGCATCGATCCCCACATCGTGTACGTCCGTCGCCCCCTCACCGATCGATCCAGCCAACGCCATCACCGGTTTGCCGTGGAGCTTGGCACGCCGCGCGATCTCGGCCGGCACCTTTCCTTTGGGTGTCTGGTAGTCGACAGCACCCTCAGCGGTGATCACCAGGTCGGCCGCGGCGATGGCCGCGTCCAATCGCGGCGTGCCGAGATCGTCCCCGAGAAACACCTCGAATCGGGAGCGCAACCGCGCGCCACACCCAGCGGCCAAAGCCGCGCCCAAGCCGCCTGAGGCTCCACTTCCCGCACCCCGAACGCCAGCAATCCGGTCAGTCCCCGAGGCCGCGCAGGCAGCCTCCAGCACGTCGGCCCACCGTTCTAGACCAGCGGACAACTGGTCCACCTGCTCAGGCGTGGCGCCCTTCTGTGGTCCAAAAACCCTTGCGACGCCTCGCGGTCCAGTCAGCACATTCGTCATATTGCAACCAACCTCCAGATGCGTCCTCGCTAGTCGCGAGTCCATCCCTGACAGATCAACCTGATCGATCGTGGCAAGGGCCGCGCCACCGGTTGGGCTGACGTCGTGACCGTCGCGGTCGAGGAGCCGAGCACCGAGCGCAACTAACATGCCGGCGCCACCGTCGCTGGTCCCGGAATCGCCGCATCCCACCAGAATCCTCTCGACCCCGTGGTCGAGTGCGGCCCGTATGAGCTCCCCAACGCCGTACGTCGTCGTCCGAGTCGGATCGCGCCGATCAGCTGGTACGAGACGAAGACCGGCCGCTGCGGCCATCTCGACCACCGCCGTGGACGTGCCGTCTCCACCGAGCAGAGCGAAGTGTGCATCGACAGCTTCCCCTACTGGTCCGGTCACCCGGACCGGAACGATCTGCCCACCCGTCGCCTTCGCGAGTGTTCGGGCCGAGCCCTCCCCACCGTCGACCATGGGCACGGCAACCACGACCGCCCCAGGTAGCGCGCGACGTACACCGGACGAGATCGCCAGAGCGACCTGTTCAGCATCAAGGCTCTCCTTGAAGCCACTCGGAGCCACAACAATGCGGTGCGGGACACGGATCGACATTTCGATCTCCTTGGTAGGGACGGTTGGTGACGAAGCCAGTCGGAGCTCAACTCACCGGCAGGCCAAGCAAGGGCCAGACGAAGAACGAGAAGATCAACACCAGCGCAGCGCTCATCGGCGCCAGCCAGAACGACAACCGGCGCAGGTCTGCGGGGGTGTATGTCGGGAGGCCCTTGACTTCGGAGAAGAGTGCGACGGGCTTGGCCGAAGACGGCAGGGTGTGGCAGAAGCCAGCAGCAGCGGTCGAGGCGAAGGCTGCCGCAGCAATGCTGACTCCAGCCCCAGGGGCCAGCGCGATGACGATGGGGATCAGGACGGCCGATCGCGCGGAGCGAGACTGCACCAGCAGATGCGCCGCGGTCGAGATCACGACCACCATGACCATGAATGGCACCGGAGAGTCGAACCATCCACTCTTGAAAGCGTTCTCAGCGATGTAGTAGGCCGCCCCGGAGTTCAGCAACGCATTGCCCAAGGCGAGGGTCGCAGCCATGAACAGCAGCAATGACCACGGGACCTCGGGGAGGGCCTTCTTTAACTTGACCACGCCATACCGCGGCGAGGTCGCCACCAGTGCACCGCCGAGGGCCACGATCGCCGGATGAATTCCGTGCAGGTCCTCGGTGCACCAGAGGGTCACGGTGACCGCCAGCAGCAGCGCTGCTCGAGACTCGCCGACCGTCAGACTCCCCGTGAGCTGGCCCGGGCGATCTTCAAGGTCGGTGATCGACAGGCGCAACCGCACCTTGCGGTCCGCGCGCGCACTGAAGAGGCGCAAGACCAACTCAGCCGCAAGGTGAGCACTGACCAAGGCCAGTGGAAGCCCGAGAAGCAGCCACCGAGTAAAACTGAAGCCGGTGCCGGTCGCGGTCTGGACCAACATCGAAGTCACCAGGTGCGCGCCCGCACCGATCAGTGATCCAACCGCCGATAGCAGGATGACCGTGGGAAAGACCAACGCCAATACCTTGACGAGCGAACGGTGTTCGGCCAGGGCTCGCGCAAGTGCCACGAAGATGGGAAGCGCCAACGCTGCCCGTCCGGACGTGCTCGGAATGGCAAAGGCAGTGACCACCAGTGTGGCCGTGACCAGGTGAACGAGCTGCCTGGGTGTGCTTGCGCCACATACCAGCCACCCGGCTACCCGTTGCGCTAAGCCGGATGCGGTGATGGCGACCGCCATGACGCATGCCGCGACCAGCAACCAGACGACGTCATCGCCCAGGGTGGCGAAGAAATCCTCGGTCTGCATCACTCCGAGGAGAACCAGGCTGGTTCCAGCGCCCAGCGCGATATAGGTGTCGTCGACCGAGGTGAAGGCCCAGGCGCATACGGCCAAAGCGAAGATGGTGAGCGTCATGCGGCCGTCCGACGTAAGGTCGCCGCGCTCACTACCCAGCGGTCTGGTCCAGAGCCAGGCGAGCAGGAGAAGCAGAGCCATAGCGCCAACCCACCAACGCGGCCTCCTCCAACTCACGCGCTGTGGCTCCGGCGGAGTAGGAGCCTTTGGCCGGAACGTGCGGTAGCCCGTGGTCGTCACTGGCGCACCAGTCGATAACCGACCCCGCGGACTGTCTCAATCCGCTCCGCTCCGATCTTGCGGCGCAGCGAACGAACAAAGACATCAACGACATTCGAGCCGGGGTCAACGTACGCCTGCCACACCTCGCCGAGAAGTTGCTCCCGGGTGAGGACCTGGTCGGGGTGCCTGAGAAGCACCTCCATCAGAGCGAACTCGCGCGCGGTCAGGTCCACTGAGCGACCATCGACTCGCAATCGGCGACTGCGCAGGTCAAGCGCCAGGCCACAGTCCTCCACCACGGAAATGGGTCGCGCGACCTCAACCTCTTGCAGCCGCAACCGAATTCGCGCTAGTAGCTCCGCAAACTGGAACGGTTTGGCCATATAATCACTAGCCCCACCCTCCAAACTAGCGACCGTGTCTTGCACACTGTCCCGCGCCGTGAGCACGATGACCGGCAAGGTGGAGCCCTCATCACGCAGGCGCTGGAGCACCTGCGATCCGTCGAGATCTGGCAGGCCAAGGTCGAGCACCAGCAGGTCAAACGAGTCCGACCGGGCGAGCAGCAACGCAGTTCGGCCGCTGTCGGTCGTCGTCGTCAGATAGCCGGCACCTCGAAGTCCCTTCTCCAGGAAGGAGCCGATCCGCTCTTCGTCTTCGGCGATCAGGATGTGCGTCATGACTGCCTCCCTGAACCCAGGAGCCGACCGATTTGGTCCACACCGCTGTTGCCGAGTTCTTCCTGTCTCTCGTCGGGAAGGGCAGGGGGCAACTCTGCGACGGGCAGGGTAATGCCGAAGGTCGCCCCCTGCCCTGGCTCACTGAACACGGTGGCCACGCCGCCGTGACCTTCGGCGATGGCGCGCACGATCGGCAGGCCGAGGCCGGCTCCGCCGCTTCGGAACTCGCCGAGATTGCGCGCCCGCGCGAAACGCTCGAAGATCAGCTGCGCGTCCTCGGGGCGCACGCCGGGTCCTTCGTCGCGTACCTCGAAATGCACTATTGGCCCCAGCTCGGCGTCTCGGGCAAAGCGCGAGGTGAGCTCGATCAGGTCACCGGGCCGGGTGTGCTCGACCGCATTCTGGGCTAGCTGGAGCACCGCTTGGGTCACTCGCTGCCGGTCGACGACCGCAGTACCGTCGGCGATGTTCGACACACTCCAGCGTCGGTCGCCGAGGGCCTGCATCTTGGAGTCGATGTCCAGGGTCAGCTCCGCCAGGTCAACAGGCTCCTGGAGACGGAGAAAGTCGGGACGGTCTGCTTTGGCCAACGCGAGCAGGTCGGTGACGATCCTGCTCATTCGTCCGAGCTCGTCAATGACGAGAGCAATGCTCGCGGCACGTTCCTGCGGGTCGTCGCCCAACGTTTCCAGGTGGCCTCGGATCACGGTGATGGGCGTCCGCAGCTCGTGGGCGGCGTCGTCGACGAACCTCTGCTCGGCGGTAAAGGCATCCTCCAGCCGGTCCAACATGCCGTTGAAGGTGACCGCAAGTTCAGCGATGTCATCGTTGCCCCGCACCGGAATTCGTCGCGTGAGGTCGCGCTCGGTGATCTCGGCCGCCGCGCGCCGCACCTGTCGCACGGGGCGCAGAATCTGCCCGGCCGCCAACCAGGCAATGATGGCCGCGAGCAGCAGAGCGCCAGCGCCGACGCCCACCATGAGCCGGGTGGTCTGCCCGACTTCAGCGACGCGCTCCTGCTCGTATGCCAGCACCACGAAGGTCCCGCGCTGGTCGCCCAGACGCATCTCGTCGCGGGCATACCGCATGGTCCCGGCATCGGTCTCGACGATGCCGCTTGTCGGACCGCGAAGTACCTCGGCGAACGCCTGCGTGTCGGTTGGCGCCCGTTGGCCCTCGACGAATCCGGCCTCCTGCAGGGTTGGGGTTCCCGGTCCCTGGACCAGGAGGGCTGGGCCGCGCTCGGGGACGCCGATGATCATCTCGCCACGGTTGGCCTGTTGTCGCCCGAGCAACACCTGGAAGAACGTGTGCACCTCGGTGAACGGCTCAGCCGTCTCTGGATTGCGCCCCTCCTCGGCGAACGAGCGGAACTCACCGATCTCTTGCTCGATGTCGGCGTTAAGGTCACGTCCGACGTCGGCGAGCAGGGCGCTGCGCACCGTCACCACCAGCGAGATCAGCGCGATGACGAGGGCGAGCATCAACCACGCCACGATGCGCCAGCGCGCACTGACCCCGGAGCCACGTCGGTCATCGTCGACAGCCGGGCGCTCAGTCATCGTCTCCGCCGTCGTCTCCATCGTCATCGTCTGTGTCGGTGTCGCCACCATCCCCGTCATCTCCACCGTCGTCATCCTGAGGCGACGCAGGGTTATTCGGTTGCGGCCGTTCCGGCGGGGCTGGCCTCTCGGCCGGAACCGGTGGCCGCTCGGTACGCACGGGTGCGGGCTGCCGTTCGGGCGCTCGAGTTGGCCTTGGGTCGAGTGAAGGCCTCGGGTCAGGTGAAGGCTTCGAGGTAGTGGTGCTCGGAGATGGTCTGGGGGCACTCTTGGGGGAATCGCTCGGCGAGCGCGAACCATCTGGTGTGGTCGTCGATGGCCCGGGGGTGACCCGCAGTGGCCCACCGGACGGAACCTGAGGCGGGCCCGGCCTGCTGGCCAAAGCCTGACTAGCCAGCGCGAGCAGCACCGGGACCAGCAGGCATACCGCCAGCACACCGAGTCGTCGCATCATCACCATGGTGGCGAGTCTGCCGGACCAACGTGAGGGCTCGGTGAGGCGTGCATGAAGGTTTCTTCATGCACGCCTCGGGGTTTAGGCAGGCAGCGATTCGATGGTGCGCAGCACGGCCTCCAGGTCTGCGCACATTGCTTGGGTGCCGTCTGCCGTCGATGCTCGCGGTGTCACGACACCAACACCCTGGTGGGCCTGAAGTGCTCGGAGAACGTGCTGCAGTTGTCGTTTCTGCGCACCGCCCGAAGGCTGCGTGGGTGCGACGACGACGGGTACGCCTGCGCAGGCGATCGTGAGCAACGACGGGGCGTCACGCTCGCCGCGCTCCATGCATGCCAGGTAGTCCAACGTCGCCGGATAGACCAGCACGGCGTCCGCCCAGTTCTGGAGATCGACGTGGTGCAGCAGCCCCGGGGAATCACATTCCCATTCGTCGTCGTCGACTAATCGGCTCGACAACTGTTGGAGCGCCGGTCGAGTGACGAAAGCCCGGGCGCTACGGGTACGGACGACGCGAACGTCAAGGTCCTGACGGCTCTGCCGTAGCCAACTGATCAGAAAAGGGGCATGGGCAGCATGGAGCGAACCGGTCACGACCAAGACGAGGTTCACCGAGGCTCTCCCTGGATGAGTTCCCGCCAGGTCGGCGAAAGGAGGCCAACCAAAGCCCACAACATCATGATCCTCCTACCGGCGCCTTTTCTATGAGAGAGCATTCCGTAATGATCGCCATATCGCCGGAGGCAGGTGTCATGTACTCACCTGACATACATCACCTGACGACACACACCGTGTCCAGATGACACGTGTCATCTCGCGAATAGTCAGCCATCACCACATCGCGATAATTGCGATGTCAGGGTGCTCGACCCATTCCCTCCACCTCGCTGTCATGCCACACTCCAGGACATGGACCGCAAGATTCTTCAGTTTATCGCGCTCGTGGTGACACTCATCTTCGGCGCGGTCGTCGCCCTCGTTGACGAAAATCGTCAAACCATCGCAATTGCCGGCGGCATGGTCGTTGCGCTCGCCTGGGTTGTTGTCGGAACCTTCGGCAAGGACACTGCCAGTCGAGATTGACAGCTCTGCTGTCTGAATTCATCTCCGAGCCACACTCACACATCGGCTGCGCCAGACTCACTCTGCTGGCGCAGCCGATTCGTGCGTTCCTGACTCTTCTGCCCCCTCAGGCGTTGCCTTGCTGGCGAGCCAGCTGAGCGAAGAGGCCGGCGTCATCCAGGATGAGTTCGTCGTAGGTGCCCACCTGAACGATCGCCCCCTGATCGACCACCACGATGCGATCGGCATTCCGGATCGTCGACAGCCGGTGGGCGACCACAATGCGGGTGGCGTTTAGCTGCCGGGTTGCCTCCGCGACGATCTGCTGGGTGGGATTATCAAGGGCAGAAGTGGCCTCGTCGAATATGACGAATCGCGGCCGATTGACCAGGGCCCGCGCAATCATCAGGCGCTGCGCCTGACCACCGGACACCGTCCCCCCAGACTCGCTCAACACGGTACCGAGACCCATCGGCATCGCCTTGATGACGGGGGTGAGCCCCGCCATGTCCGCGGCCTCCCAGATCTCATCCTCGGTGTAGCGCCCCCCGCCAGCGATGTTCTCGCGAATGTCGCCAGGCATGAGATTGCCGGACTGGAGAACCACCCCGCACTGACGGCGCACACCCGGCAGGTCGAGCTCGCGCAGGTCTTGGCCGTCATAAAGCACGGCGCCCTGCTCTGGGCGGGAGAACCCCAGGAGTAGCCGGACGATCGAGGACTTGCCGCCACCAGATGGGCCAACAATGGCCACAAACTCACCCTGCTCGATATCCATCGATATGTCGTCCAAGACCCAGGGCGAATCCGGGCTATACCGAAACGAAACTCCTCGAAGACTCACGGCTCCCGAAAGTTCACCAGGATGGGCGCGACCAACGCCAGATTCCGCCTCAGAGGAAAGCAACGGCTTCAAGGACTCAATCATGGGAACAACGGCACCCGCCGTCAGCACTGAGCCAGTAAAGAGCAGGAGCGAATTAATCAGCAGAGTAAAAGCGGTGAGAAACGACAGCAACGCGGGCAACGGCATCGGCTGGCTCGGCAGGTTGGCCAACGTGAACAATAGGGCAAGCGAGAGAATCGGATACACGGCATTAAACGCCGTCACGCGGTCCTGCACTTTGCGGCTCTGCAGGGCGTACGCCTGCACGATGCGTTGCTGCTGGGACCATCGCTGGAATGCCCGCTCCTCCGCTGCTGCCGCGCGGATCTTGCTCATGGCCGTGAAGATCTCAAAGCCCATGCCGTTGAGGCGCTGCTCGGCTCCGTAGCGTTTGCGTTCGTAGCCAAGGACGGTGCGGCCGGCGACCCCGCACACCGCGATGGCGATCGCGACCAGCGCGAGCGCTGCGAGCGCAAGAGCAGGTGAGTAGAAGAACACCAACGCAAGGTTCGCGACCACCACGACGAGCCCGAGCGTCGCGGTCACCACGACGCCAGAGAGCAATTCTTGGCCGGACTTCAGACTCAAGACCACCGTGCCGAGACGGCCGGTGGAGTACTGCTGGAAGAAGGAGACTGGGAGGTCGAGGAGTCGACTGAATACACCCGTTTGGGAGCGCGCCGTCGCGGCGCCTTGAATCCGCAGGACAGCGAGATTCTGGACGACGGAGAAGGCTGCGGCGACGACTGCGGCGAGCATGACAGCGATGCCCGCCTGCACGATCATCGACCGATTGGCCGAGGCCACATAGCTGCCGAGGACCGTACCGTTGAGGATGGGGGTCAGCAGGCTGAGCACTCCAACCAAGACAGCCATAGCTCCAAAGAGCGCGAGGTCACCGCGCAAACCTTCGATCGCGTACCGCAGCAGGGTGCGCACCGAAGTCACGCTCGCGGGGAGGCGCGCGTGGATCTCCCACACATATCGCCCACCTGAGAAGTGGTTGTCCTTGGTCACTCGGACGGGAGTCTCGAGCCAGGTCGCGTGCGCGACATACCCGCCGCTATTGAAGAGATATGCGACAGGCAAGTGGTCAGGGCCCCAGTAGCCCACCACCGGGCCCATGTCGGTAAGCCACCACTCGCCTTCAAGCCGGATGCCCCTGGTTCGAACCCAGCCCCCCGCACCGAGCGAGTCGAAGTCGGCGATGTCTCGGCGCTGGGCAAGGGACTCCGGAACCGTGGGGTCTTCGCGCTTTTGCTCCAGCACCCGCACGACCGCTTCGGTGTGACTCAGCAGTGTTCCGCTGAGGCCATGGATTGGTCGCGCGACTGACTCGCGAATCAGCAAGTCATCATTGGCTTCTCGGATGGCGCTAGCCGTCTTTTCGTCGCGCCGCTGGGAGGTACGCACCTGTTCTTCGGCCGCGTGCGCGGCCCGCTCCACGGACCGGTCGATCTGGTAAAGGTATTGCGACCAGTGCTGAACGATGAGCGGCCAGATCTCACCCGAGGCGACCAACGTGTGGGTGTCGTGGGTCCGCAACAGGGCTTCTTTGCTGGTGAGCCGAAGCCAGTCTTGACGACTCACGCAGAAGAAGCTCCCGGCCGTGTGGTCTGTCGAGGATTGACCCTGGGTGAGCTCTCCGGACGCGACCTGTACCCAGGCAAGATCATCGACGGGGCGCAACACATCGCCCGCCGAGAACTGACATACGGCCCCAACAGGCAGCACCGAGAAGTCTCGGGGTGGAAGCGTGCGACGGACAGGCTGCTCGAGTTTGCGTAGCGCCGAATCCATTCCAGAGGCGACTGCAGCCTGGAGCCGACGAATGGCCCCCATACCGGTCGTCTCATCCGACGCCCGAAGGCGACGACGCAGTGTTCGCAGGCCAATTGAGCGAACCTGCGCATTCTCGACTCGACGCATGAGCACCCGATGCCGGGGTCCTGCGATCGGTCCGGTGATGATGTCCCCTGGCGCAAGACGTGCCAAGGAGTGCCACGGCCCGGTCGGCTGACCATCGGAGTCGGTGGTGACCGCGAAGAGGTCGACCATGCCCTCCTCGACGTAGAGGATGGCTTCGGCCACGGCGACCAGGTGCATGTCCCGCTCCGACCACCGGATCGGGACCGATTCGTCAATGAGTTGCCCTAAGCAATCCGCGCGGCTGGTCTCGTCAATAGTGGTCATCAGTCCTCCTCGTCATCTGTCCGGTCAGACATGACCAGGCCGTGGTAGGTGCCACCGAGCGCAACCAACTCGTCGTGCCGACCCGACTCGACGACCGCCCCGTCTTCCACCACGAGTATGAGATCCGCATCTCGCACCGTCGACATCCGGTGAGCGATGATCAGCAACGCACACCCACGTCGCCGAAGGTTGTCCATCACGATGCGCTCGGTTGCCGTATCTAATGCACTGGTTGCCTCATCCAGCACGAGCAAGGTGGGGTCGGTGACAAGCGCGCGCGCCAACTCCAGTCGCTGACGCTGGCCCCCGGAAAAGTTGCTTCCGCCCTCCGCGACGGCCGAGGTGATCCCCCCGGGGCGGCGAGCAATGACCTCGAACATCTCCGAGTCCCGCAACGCCCGCAACACATTCTCGTCGCGGATCTCTTCATCCCAGAAGCAGATGTTGTCCCGCACCGTTCCCTCGAACAAGGTCGTGGTCTGGTCGACGTACGACACTGAGGCCGACATGGTCTGTCGGCTCCATTCGCTGCGCGGTCGTCCGTCAAACAGGATCCGCCCCGAGGTCGGCTCCAACAACCCTGCCGCCAGTTTGGCGATGGTGCTCTTTCCGGATCCCGATGCGCCGACGAGCGCAACTCTCATACCTGGCTCAGCACTCAAGCTCAGGCCCGAGACAAGTGGCGCTTGCAACGAACCGAAGGTGAAGTCAACGGAATCGAAGTCGACCCGCCCAGACAACACCCGGCCGTCGTCAGTCGCGCCCGCCGTTTCGTGGAATGCCGGGTCGGTCTCGTAGTTCTCCGCGTCGCGAAGCCGGTAGAGCTGGGCTTGCATTTCCTGCATCGCAGCGGCTTGATTCGTGAGCTGCGTCAGAGGGCGGGTGAAGGTGGTCAACAAGGCTTGGAAGGCGAACAGCACGCCCACCGTCAGGGCGCCGTCGGTCACCCGAAGTCCTCCGACCAGCATCACGAGACCTGAGTTGACGGTGGCCAGCATGGGCGGAACGACGTTCAGCAGTGCGGTGGGTACTCCAAGGCGCTGGGACTCCGTCATGGCCTTCGCCATGGATCCAGACCACCGCCCAAACGACGCTGGCTCCGTTCCGGAGGATTTGACCGTCTCGATGGAGGCGATGGTGTGCAAGGTGGCGACCGCCAGCCGCCCCTCCTCGGCCTCCAAAGCCGCGGCGTTGTCGACTCGGCGTCGCATGACCACTCGAAGGACCACAAGGTTGATCAGCGCCACGCTGATCGCGAGCACGCCGAGCAGCACATCAAGATAGATCAGTGCTGCGCCATAGACCACGATGAGCACCAGATTGACCAGCGTGACGACAAGGTCCCGCGTCATCGTCTGGGCGACTTGCCGATTGCTGGCAACGCGCCGGCCCAGTTCGGCAGGTCGTCGCTGCAGGAAGAAGTTCATCGGAAGGCGCAGGAGCAGATAGATGAACCGGCCTGCTGACGTGAGGGCTGACCGGGCTTCGACCAGGCGCAGATAATGGGTCTGAACTGTCGTCAGGATCAGCGTCCCGGTCGCCGTGACGGCCAACCCGATGAGCAACGGCACCACCGATAGGAAGCCGGGAGTGCCGTACACCGAGTCGACGTAATACTGCGTGAACAGCGGAAAGATGATGCCCGGTATGACGAGCACAACGCTCGCAAGGAGCGCGAGCGCCAGGCCACGACCGTTCCGAGACGCCCGCTCCCGCAGCATCTCGACCGTACGAGGCGGTTGACCGCCAGTGACGAAGTTCCCGTCAGGGACAAGGTCGAGGACGATCCCGGTGAAACCCTGGTCGAACTCAGTGAGCGCCATCCGTCGAGGCCCGGTTGCCGGGTCATTCAGCAGCACCATCGTGCGACCCCGGCGTCGCTCAAACCCGTTGACCACCATGAAATGTTGGAACGCCCAGAACACGATGACGGGGTGCTCGATCTGCATGAGAGCCGGGATCTCCATCCGCCGGCCCTTGCCCGTCAGCCCGTACTCTCGCGCGGCCTCCACCAGGTGCTTTGCGTTAGACCCATCCCGCGATACCCCGCAGGCCACCCGCAGCTCCTCCAACGGCACATGGCGGCCGTAGTGGGCGAGCATGATGCCGAGCGAGGCAGCTCCACATTCCACAGCCTCCATCTGGATGACCGTGGGAGTGGCTCGGCGCGCAGATCGGCGGGGCGCGAGTCCGGCACACTCCTCCTCCACTCTGGGCGGTGCGGTTCTCGTCGGCTTACGCATGGCCTAGTCCCCCAACAGAATTGAGATGGGTTTCCAGGTCCCCAGTGACAACTCGGCAGCGACAGGCGTCCTCGACTCCAAGGTGATCGGCGGGCCCGCTGCACTCGTCCACTCAAATCCGGACGGCGTGGACGGGTCCTTTCGCAAGGCCACCCGCACAAGGTGTTGCGGCTTTGTCGGGATGTTGCTCGCGGGCTGCCCTGTCACCGTGGCGATTTCGCCCGCGGTTGCAGGAAATGCCGACACCGACCGAACGTTGCCCTTGAGGCGCCCGAACGTCCGCGGATTCACACCGGGCACCGCCATCGTGACGGTCTGCCGAATATGGATGTAGGGGACCATCTCGGCGCTGACCAGCAAGGTCACTTCCAAGGACGCGGCGCGCTCCTGCTCGATCTGCAGTACGGGCTTTCCGGGCGTGACGTACCGGCCCTCGGCCGTCATGACTGCGACGACTCGCCCGTCCGACGCTGCCTTGATCGGCACCTTGTCGCCCTTGGACGTGCGCACGGTGACGACCGTCTGCCCGCCACGAACTCGGCTTCCTTGGTTTACAGCGACAGATTCAACGTTCCCCGGGAGCCCCGATTCGAGCGTGGTGATGCCGCCCGGATAGGCCAGGAGGCCATCAGCTGCCTCGGCGCGCGGTACGGCCCCCAGAAGACCCCAGATTCCGATCATGATCGTGGTGATGAGCACAGTGAAGACCGCGATCCATCCGCGCGGGGAAGCGAGGAGAAGCGGCGAATCAAGTTGGTCTGGTTGGCGTTTTCGCTCTAGCGCCTTGAATCGGAACTTCATGATTGGCGCCCCTTAGCCAACCCGGGGTCCGGCGCTCCCATGATCAGGTGACCCACGACGTCTTCGGCCATCGGATTGACACCCGTCGCTGCCGCGAAGGTCATCGACGAGCACCCGCCCAGTCCGCACAACCCGAGTCCTTCAGCCTGAGCCGCCAAGTACATGGACTGATAGACCACCCCGACATGCTTGGTGAGGAGTGCGTACGCCATGCCCTCGTATTTCCACATCAGCCGACCGAATCGGGCGGACAGCAGCACCACGACCGGAGCCGGGCCGTCGGCTGCAGCATTCATCTGCGCTTCGGCTGAAATCGCGGCCACGCGGCGCTCGTGGTCGGTCACCAACACGAGCTGGTGATTGCGCGAGTCGTATCGATACAGGCCGCGCTGCAATCCGTTGACGTCCGCCGCGAGGACATAGGCATCGAGCTCGTGGATCGCACCGCCGCTGGGGTATGGACGATCCACTACTTCCAGGCCCCGCTCAGACTCTGTCGTGCCACGAGTCCGCATCGTGCGGTAGAGCACTCCGGCCACCTGCTCAAGCGTCGTGGCCCCTGGGGCGAAGGCCCGCGTGCTGCGTCGGCGCTCCATCGCCTGAGCCAGAGTCGGTTCGTCCTCCCGATTCAGATCGGCGACAGGGAGATCGATCACCGTCGCGTCCGGTGGAATGGGCCGATCAAACGGAATCGGCTCGAATTCCCCTGCCAGCCTGAAGGTTCCGCCATATCCCGGGCCGCGGCGGAAGTCCGAGACCTTGCGATGGAACCAGAGATCACACGCATCCCATTGGCGATACTCACGGGAGGTGATCTGTTCCTCAGTCAGCCACAGTCCGGCAGAGTGCAGGAGGTCGAGAACGGCTCGTGGCAACAGTTCGCCTCGGCCCGCCACCAACTCGCCGAAAATGTCAGCGGTCAGTCGGACCTGGAGATGAGAAGCACCCGACTCCACCAGGACCTGCCCGGCCGCCGGGGTTGCCACCAGGTGCGGGCTCATTGACCGCTGAAGTCGATCATCCGGAACCGGACGAACGCTCGCGGCGAGGGCGCCCGCGCTCCGGAGTGCGGCGATCGCCTGGCCGTCGGGGTCCACGACGCGGTATTCGAGAAGCCCGATGGCCTCCAGTCGAGCCTGCGCCATCTTCAGTTCCATGGCAATCGCCATGTCGCCGCCCGCGGCGAGCGCCCGTTGCATCAACTGCGGGCTGGTGACCGGCTCGACAGCCAACTGGGCGAACGCGTCTCTGACGGCTGCGTTGGCCACAGGGATAGTTTGCTGCCAGGAGCCGACATCGACACGGAGTCCGTTCTCGACCGGTGCCATGTTGCCGTCCGGTCGTACGGCCAGATGGATTGCGTACGTGGACGTTGCCTCAACGATTGTCATGTGCTTCTCCCGCGATCGATCAGTGGATTTAGAAGAAGACGCCGATGGGATTGACGTCCTCTTCCCGCATGGGCTCCGAGCGCCACCCGAGCTTCACTGGCACGTCGAAGATTCGCCCGGGGCCCGTCCTGCGCCAGAAGTGCCGCATCCCCGGCACGAAGACCTTCGCGACGGCAAGTTCAATGTCCGGTCGCGTCTGATTCACCACGAGGGTCTCCATGCCTGCGGCGGCCAGGTCGTCGACCAGGTACCGCACGAGATCTCCCATCGTGCTGGGCAACTGCCGCTCGATGCTGTCCAACTGAGTCAGGGGTAGGTCCGTCGCGGGCGCGACCCACGAGTCCTTAGCCATCGTGCGGGTCTTGCACCAGTCGAGCGTCGCCTCGTCTTCGGTGCCGTACACCGTGTTGCCGTCCTCGTCGCGGGCTCGCACGAAGGGAAGGAACTGGTTGAGCTCGGTGAGCGATCGATAGAACGCGATGTTCGGGTCAGGGTGGGCACCGAAGCCGACCATGATGTCCTCCACCTCGTGCTTGCGCCGAGAGAAGGCGGCAAAGGTCGAGACGCCAAGGTCGTTGCTCAAATCGAGCACCCAGATCTCGCGATCCATCGTGGCGTAAAAATCGATCATCTGTTGGAGATAGGGCGATTCGATCGCGTCCAGATCGACGCCTGGCCGAGGGCTGCGGTTAAACCACCACAGTGCGACGGCATCCCGCTCGTAGACTTCGCACATGGCCTGCAAGACGGCCTCATCGAGAGTGTTGCCCGCAGCTCCGCCATTTGAGTCGGTGATCGCGTAACGCTGACCAGGGACTTCCAGGTCGGGGTGCCCGAACCAGACCAGGCCAGACGGCACCATCACTTCCTCGCCGGTCGTCAGCGAGCGAGCCGGGGTCCAGTCGACTTGCCGGTCACGGTCGAAGACCTCGGGAATGACCTGCAGGCGGTTTTTGGGGTCCGCGTTCCACACTTTGCGCATTGCGTACTGGGCCGGCGAATAGCACAGGTAGCCGGCCGGATCCAGGGCCCGCGTCGTCAGCGCGTTGTAGCTCGACCGGACCTCGGGCAGTCCCTCGGACCACACCCCCGAGTACCGCTCGATGGCCTCGCACATTCCCGAGACCTTGGCCTGAATCTCAGTCCGCCCCTTGCCGCCTGACTGCCCTCGCATGTTGTTGCGCAGTAGACCCATGTTGTGGCCGGCGACACCGAAGTTGTGGCCAGCGACGAAGGAGTAGGTGATGCCTTCCTCATCGGTGTTGAGGGTCTCCAGGTGAGAGATCGCGCCGAGAATCGGACTGATGTGGTGCTCGAGTCGGTCGTACGTCTCCTTCGGCGTGCACACCCGATAGCCGTTGTCCTCGATGTACTGCGCTTTCTCGGAGCCGAGTTCGACCTGGCTGGTCGGACGCAGCGCAGCCGGGTCATCCGTCGAGTGTTGGAGGTTGTTCACCAAGACGTGCGTACGCGTCTCGAACCGCTTCATGTCGACCGAGCGCATCGCGCCGGCCAACTCGCCTGGAGCGCCCAGGGCGAGCGCTGTGATCTCGTTGGCAACCAAACCAGCCGAAGCTGCCACGGCACCAGGGGCGCGACCTGCTGGCTTCACCCGGGCTCGCCCGCCCTTGTAGCGGGACAGGTAGCGCGCTGCGTGCCGGTTCGCCGAGATGCGCTCGGCTGCCGACTCCCAACACCCCGTTTCGCCAGGAATGAACCGCGGCCCGACCCACATTTCGCGACCATCGGGCTTCACCAGTAGCCACGGCTGGCTGCGGGAGAGCATCTGCTTGTTGACCGACTGCAAGTCGTCGTCGAGGTAATCCCGGACGACCACGACCACGAGATCTGTGGTGTCCAGAGCATCCACCGACATCACGGAGTGAACGCTGATTCCTGAGTACGGCGAAAGACAGTCGACGAGGGCGCCCGCAAAAGGAGACTCGGTCCGGTCCAGCACCGTGACGTGGTAGGCGGCCTCGCCTAGGAGGCGATCGGTTGCCCCATAGGTCTCGGCGTACGCACTTTCTGGCGTGCCTGCGTCCGGGGTCTCCACGACGTGCCCCGACTTGCGCAGTCGGGCGAGCTGAACGAAGACCTGATCGAAGGCCATCTCGCCGCTGAGTTCTTTCACGATGTCCGGCATTGACCGCGTGCCATCGATCAGCTCGGCCACCCGTGCGGTGTTCTTGTCCTCGATGATGAAGGTCTGTTCGTCGTTCGTCATGAACAACGTTCCGTGCACAACATCGATTTGGGCGCTGGAGCGAAAACGCAAGGTGCTCATAGGATTTCCTGTCCGAAGGCGGGTGTGTAGGTCAGTACCTGGGGCGGCGGGTCAGTAGCCATCCGATGACGAAGCCGAGGCATCCGACGACGGCAAACATCAGCGCCACGGGGTTATTGGCGGGCTCCGTGCGCAGATTGACCACGGCAAGCACGGCTCCGACCACCCCCCAGATGAAGCAGAAGATCGCCAGAAAGGTCTTGAGGTTGGAGTTCATGTGATGTCCTCGAGGTGCTCGGTTGATTCAGCCACCTGGCGTGGTTTGTATCCGTGGGCGCTGTGGACGTTCAGGGCGATGTAGGTGTCCGGATCGCGTTGCAAGTTCTCCCAAGACCAGGCGACGACGGCAAGTTGTTCTGCCTTGAGGACGCCGTCAACGACCAACGGGATATAGCGCTCCGGGCCCATGTGGACCGAGAACGCGGAGAGCGGGTGATCGTCGGTGCTCACGACCTTCTTGACTCGTTCGACACCAGAGAATCCGCACTCGGAGAGTTCGCCCGGGATCGATTGCATGACAAAGCGATCGCCGCCAGCGTCCTCCTGGCTACGTCGCATGGCGTTGAAGACTTCAACAAGGCCGCGGACCACCCGGCCGGTACTGTGCCCGGCGTCCCCGTCGTCCACATCAATGACGTGAATCCGCCCGCCTGGCACCAGAACTCGGTATGCCTCGCGAAGGAGATCACACCTGGAACCGGGCCGCAGGTGCTGGAGGACGAATCTCAACTCGACGTCGTCGACTGACTCGTCCTCCAAGGGCAACCGGCCCTCGGGTGAGATCAGAATGGTCGGTGCCGCAATCTGACCGAAGAAGTCATCGACAACATCGGCCGCCATGACCCGAGCATGCGGAAGGCTCTCCCGCAGCCGACGCACGACCGCCCCGCTCCCGGAGCCGACCTCCAGAACCACGCCCTTCTCGTCTAAACCGTGTTCCACCATTGCTTCCAACTCCCGGGGAAAAGTGAGTTGCGCCTGACGTTCCAGACGGTTTAGCTCAGCTCCCCTCAGGGCAGGCAGAACGGTGTAACTGCCTTGTCGTGCCTGCGTCGTCATATCGCCATCAGAGCCCCCGGCCCGGTCCTTCTCAAGGCGGGTGCCGGTCTTTACGCAACGTCCAGAGAGGACTACGTACGTCACGCGCGCACTGCTGCATCGCTTCCTGCATCAACTACGTCGGCAACCGCCACGTTCAGGTCTTTTCGTCGCGGGTTCGGCTGCCCACGATGAGCGGGAACCCACACAACCCGTCGAATGGAAGTGCCATGGCATTCACAGATGACCGCAAGGACGAGTTCGTCGCGGCATACACCCAGGTTCTCCTCGCGTCCTGGAGCGACGATGCCTACGCGAACCGCCTCGATGAAAACCCCAGGTCCGCCCTTGCAGAGGCCGGCCTCTTTCTCCCCGAAGGAGTCGCTGTCCAGATCACCCGAGCCGATACCGCGAGCGACGATCCAGCGGATTTCGAAAGCCAAAGCACCGCCGTTCGGCTCGAGCGGCAGGTACAGCGGTACGTCGAAGGGTTGCGAACCGGGCTCGTGGTCCTGCACATCCCGGAGACGCCCCAGATCGATACCTCCGAGCTCGATCTCGATGAGTTGGATGAAGTCGCCGCGGGCGTCGTGTCCTGTTGCTGCTGCCCCTGTTGTTGCTGCGGCTGACCGACCTACCCGACTGACGGCCAGACCGCACCCGGTCTGGCCGTCAGTCATGTCATGTCCTGGGGCGGCCGCGAGAGGCGCCGTGCGAGGCTCGCCCCACCGTTTTCTGGAGTTCGGTCAGACCATGCGTGCGCTCAGCCTCACGGATGGTCTGACCGAACCGCGCGCCGGCGCGCGGGAGCTTCCACCGCCCGGTATGCGCTACGTCGGGATCAGCATCCTCTGCGCAAGCCTGCGACGGCCCCCGTGAGCCCTACGTCGGCTGATCGGTTGGTTCAGGGGTTCCACACCGTAGGAGCGCACTCACAGGATGAAGTCATCGCTCGGTAGACCCACTGCCGACGAGTCGAAATCTGTTAAAGATCAACGGATTTCGCTCGATCAAACAATGAAGGAGGAGCCATGGCTCTCACTGAGGACAACAAGAACCAGTTCGTCGACGCCTACACCAAGGTGCTGCTGACCAGCTGGTCGAGCGACGAGTACAGCCAGCGTCTGGACAGCGACCCGCGCGCCGCCCTCGCCGAGGCCGGTCTCGTCCTTCCGGCAGACGCCAAGGTCACCATCACCCGCGGTAGCGCCGAACCAGCAACAACCGAAGACGCCAAGCAGTCCCGCCTCGACAACCAGGTCGCCCTGTACGAAACGGGTCTGGAGACCGGCGTCTTCGAGTTCCACCTTCCCTCGACCCCGCAGATCGACACCTCCGAGCTAGAGGATGCCGAACTGGAAGGTGCCGCCGGAGGCACCTGCTGCTGCTGCTGCCCCTGCTGCTGCTGCTGATCCCCTCACCACCAATCTGACCTAAGGAGCACACCATGACCACGCGTGATGCCTATACACAAGTTCTGCTGAAGAGTTGGAGCGATGACGAGTTCAACGCTCGTCTCGACGCCGACCCCAAGGGCGCGGCCGCTGAAGCTGGGCTCGCCATCCCTGACAACGTGTCCGTCACCGTTGTCCGGCATGAGGCCCCCAGTGATTCCAGCGACGAGGCGCAGGACGCCATCGTCGACCAGCAGGCCGCCCTCATCGACCAGGGCATCGCCAAGGGCGCGGTGGAGCTACACGTCCCGGAATCCCCGGCGATCGATGGCGCCGACCTCACGTCCGGCGAACTTCAGGCCACCGCCGCTGGAGTGTGCTGCAGCTGTTGCTGCGGCTGATCTCAGCTGTCGTTCCGCGAGGGCCCCGGGCCACCTGGCCCGGGGCCCTCGCGTGTCGTGCATCAGACGGTGGAAGCAGAGTTCCCGACGCACTCATGCGTACCGGCTACGTGCGTTTCGGCGGTATTGCGCACTATCTGGGTCTCGGAAGCGCCCGAGCGCCCTCCAAGACTGTGACTAGGACCCGACCAAAGGAGAGGCAGATGGCTGCGACAGCACCGATCAATGTCCGTGACCTGCACAAGAATTACGGCTCCTTTGTGGCCGTCGACTCGCTCGATCTCGAGGTGCATGCCGGTGAGGTATTCGCCTTGCTCGGCCCTAACGGCGCGGGAAAGACCACAACGGTAGACATTCTGGTCGGCCAGCAGCGCCGATCGAGTGGACACGTCGAAGTGCTCGGCATCGACCCAGGGAAGGGCCCTGGCGCGTGGCGCAACCGCATTGGCTCCGTGCCACAACGCACCGCCGAATACACCGACCTCACCGTGCGCGAGATCATCGACCATTACAGCGCGTTCTATTCCAACCCCATCCCGCGGGATGAGCTCATTGCCATGGTTGGCCTGGAAAGCAAAGCCAAGACCAAGAGCGCCAAACTCTCCGGCGGCCAACAGCGCCGACTCGACGTTGCCGTGGGGGTCGTCGGCGACCCCGAGGTCGTATTCCTCGACGAGCCGACGACAGGCCTGGACCCGGAGGCCCGTCGCGAGGCATGGGATCTCGTCGAGTTTTTTCGCGAGCGCGGCACCACGACTCTCCTGACGACTCACTACTTGGATGAGGCCGAAGCGCTGGCCGACCGCGCGGGGATCATCGCAGGTGGGCGGATGCTCACCGTGGGAACCGTCCAGGAACTTGAGAACGCGGCCGGCGCGGGCGTGACCATCACCTTCTCTGGCCTCCCGCAGGCCTGGAACCACCTTCCGGCTGCGCTGGTAAGCCAAGTGCCTGATCAGGTCAGTTCCCGTGGCGGAGAACCGTTGTCAGTGCTGCATACCTCGCAGCCCACCGTCATCCTGACCCGCCTCATCGAGCACGCCCGTGCCGTTGGCCTGGATGAGATTCCCGGCCTCACGGTGACCCGCCCCACGTTGGAAGACACCTACCTACGTCTCATCAGTCAGGAGGACGCGGCATGAGCACCACCGCGAAAACCCAGTCAAGGACAGTCCCCGCCCAACCGGAGCCAGACGTTCGTGGTGAACGCCGCGCCGTACCCGGCCTCGCCGCGGCAAGCCGCGCACGCGCCGGGGTAGAGCTTCGCTCCTATTTCCGGAACGCGCAGTACGTCGTCTTCACTCTGATGTTGCCGATCATGCTGCTGGTGATCTTCGCGTCGATTTTCGACGGCAACGTCGAAGGTTCCAACGTTCCGTTCCGGCAGTACTTCATTGCCGGCATCATCGCAGCAGGCGTGATGAGCACCGCGTTTACCGGTTTGGCCATCAGCGTCGCAATGGACCGAGAGAACGGCATCATCCGCCGCCTGGCGATCTCACCGATGCCCAAGGGGGCTTACTTCATCGGCAAGGTCGTGTTGGTGATCATCACGTCCGCGCTCGAAGCCGCGATCTTGCTGGCGATTGGGACCGCGGTCTACGGCCTGGAACTTCCCACTGAGCTCAGCCGCTGGCTGACCTTCGCCTGGGTGCTGGCGCTCGGCACTGCTGCCTGTGCGCTCTTGGCCCTGGCCTTCACTTACCTGATTCCCAGCGCGAACGCTGCGGCCGCGGTGGTGACGCCACCGTTCTTGATCCTGCAGTTCATCTCGGGCGTGTTCTTCCCCTTCACCAACCTGCCCGGCTGGATGCAGTCCGTGGCCAGTGTGTTCCCGTTGAAGTGGATGACTCAAGGATTCCGATCCGTCTTCCTGCCCGACTCTTTCGCCGCGAACGAGGCAAGCGGAGCATGGGACCTGCAGATGGTCGCTATCGTCCTGACCGCGTGGATTGTCGTTGGCGGTCTGGCCGCGCTTCTGACCTTCCGCTGGCGCGGCGCCCGGGTGAAGTGACGGGTCACCGTGCCCGCCACGACGACCGCAGGCCCGACGCCACTCTTCTCGCCGGGCTTCGCGATCAATCCCGAGCCCACACTGGCGCACTTGCGGAACACCGACCCACTGCACCTGCTCGCCCCTGGGGTGATCGTCGTGACGCGGTACGCGGATTGCCGGGCCGCTCTCGTGGCTCCCGGTCTGTCCGCCGCAGGTGGGCAAGCTGATCGAAAGCAACGATCTGGGGCTGCCACATCCATGCTCAACACCGACGATGACGCCCACCGTCGGCTACGGCGCCCGGGCCACCAGTTGCTCGGCCCGGGCGCGATCGACGGCATCCTTCCGACTCTGCGGAGTCAGTTCTCGGACTTCTTTGCCCAGGTCGCCGACCGGGACACCGTGGATCTGGCAACCGAGGTCAGCGAGCCCCTAGCCACCCTCGCGCTAACTTGTGCTCTTGGCGTTCAAGATGGCCCGGAACCTGACGGTCTTGGGCACCTGTTCGCAGAGTCCGCTGCTGCCCTTGACCCCATGCCGTCCGCGGACGGAGCGGCGCAGGCACGCCGCGCGGTCGCCAAACTCGACACGTGGGTAGAGCGGCACCTCGGTACGTATCCGAACGGCCGCCTCGGACGCTTAATCACCCCCGATGTTGCCCGGGACGATGTTGTCGGGATCGCAAACCTCGCCGTCGTAGGCGGCTGGGCACCGTTAGCCGAACTTCTCACAACGGCAATTGAATTAGCGCTGTACAACCCCGATCACCGACAAGCTGCACTGGGTGGCCAGGCAAGCACCTGGTGCGAGGATGTCATTCGCTGGCACACCCCCATTCCCTTCGTCGCCCGGAAAGCTACGACCGACGTTGACTTGCCGGGTGGAGTCGTCCCCAAGGGGACTCAGGTGATCATCCACATCGGGTCATCGGGACGCGATACCGAGCAGTTCTCCGAAGCCGGCGTGGCGATCGATCGCCCGCAAGTTCGCCAGCATCTCGCACTGGGCGCCGGCGCTCACTTCTGCTTGGGCGCACCCCTGGTCCGTGCCGTCCTACCGGTTGCACTCGATGCCTTCTTCCGGGGCCTTCCCGGCGCCCGCACGCGTGGCACGCTGTTTGCCTGGCGACCGGGAGTGTTTCCGCGGCGCCCCCTGTCGACAGCGGTGTTGCTGTCATGAGTTGGGACGTCATTGTTATTGGTGCCGGTATCGCCGGAATGACTGCCGCGCGCATCCTGGCCGATCGTGGTGTGAGCGTTCTGGTCCTTGAGGCCAGGGACCGCCTCGGCGGTCGGATCCACACGGTCAAGGGCCCGACAGGTCTCCCGATTGAACTCGGCGCCCAGGTCATCCATGGGGACAACCCCGTTCTTGACCTCTTTGCCCAGACCGACCTCATCACGGTGCCCGATCCGGATCGCGCGCTCCTGTGGCGGGACGGTCCTCGGTCATTCGAACCTGGTGATCGCGATCATCCGATGGCCGTCCAGGCAAAGCTCCAGGAATTGGATCGAGTGATGGGGTCCTTCTCCGACGCCATGTCCGTGCCACGCGCCCTGGAGATGGCCAAGGTTGGAGCATCAGCGTCCGCCGAGTTCCTCGCGTGGATCGAGCAACTCACCGGCACGACACCGACCACCGCGACTTTGCACCACGTTGTCCACGAAGCCCAATGGGCACCCGCCCCCGCCGGTAAGAACGTTCCCCGCAGGGGCATGTCAGAGGCAGCTGAGCGGCTCGCGGGTAGCGGTATAACCGTACGGCTCAGTACGCCCGTGCGCAGCGTCGAGGTCGGACACCACGCAGCCGAGGTCGAGGTCGATGAGGAAACCTTCATCGCCCGCGCCGTGCTGTTGACGGTGCCGCCCCCGGTGGTCGCCACCGGAACGCTCAAACTCGGCGGACTCGCCGAAGCAAAGAACTCCCTCGCCGAATCACTCCCGTTAGGGCCCGGTCGAGTGACCGCGTACGCCGCCAAGGCGCCCGCGCCTGACACCGGATTCGCCTTCCTCCCGGACGTGGGACTCCTGACTTGGCAACAGGATTCGCCGATTGCCACCCTGGTTTCCAAAGGGCCCGCTGCAGGAGGACTCGACCTCGCCATCCGGGACGGAAGCCTCTCATCAGCGTTGGTAGAGCTGAGCGGAATGGCATTGACTCCAACGCCCTACGCCGCGCACGACTGGACCTCTGACCCGTGGGCTGGCGGCACGTTCACAGCGGCCACCGCGACCGCCTCTGACGGTGCACGTTGGGCCGAGGCCGTCGGCGCTCTGGTGATGGCTGGCGAAGCGTGCGGCGCCGGGCCATCACATCCCTACCTCGATCGCGCGGTGGGGACAGCCCGCCGCGCGATCGACCACTTGTTCCACCTGACGTCGAAGGAGTTGGCTCACCCATGACCGCCACGCATGCCGGGTGGTATCTCGCAGCATTCACAGACGAGATCACCTCAGACCTCACTCCGCTACGCATCGGCGATCGCCGCATCATGGTGATTCGCACCGAGGTCGATGGCGGACCCGTCTATCGAGTGACAGACTCCACGTGCCCGCATCGTGGCGCGAACCTTGCCCAGGGCGGAGAGGTACGCGGTGACTGCGTGGTGTGCCCCTTCCATGGGCGTCTCATCGCGACCAGCAATCACCCCAAGCGGGCGAGTGTGAATGCCTACGAGACGCTTCACATCGGCCCGTTGCTGTTCGTTCGGTTTGCCGACGGCGAGCCAGGGGATTGCGGGTTCCCCGCCGCGCTCCGCACGATGACCGAGGGGAGCGTGATCCTTCCGGCTGTGAACGAACTGGTCGACGTTCCTTGTGAATTCGTCGTGGAGAACGCCTTCGATGTCGAACACTTTTCGCCAGTTCACTCGGTGCCGAACCTCGACGGTATGGTCACCTCGGCACAGCCCGACGGCACCCTGGTCATTGGTGGAGACTTCGTCACCATGACCGACCCCTGGTACGACCAACGCTTCGCTGAGGCCGCTCGTGCCTATCTCGCCGGGGGCGACTGGAAGCCCTCGCGCCGATCTGCTTTCAGGGCAGTCGCATTCAGCCCAACAGTCGTTGCGACCTCCTTCGGCAGTGAAGACAACCCGCCGGTCATTCTGACGGCGGCCACCCCGGAGCCCGGTGGCACGCGCGTGCGGGTGTCTGTCATCGGCAAGGACAGCCCTGCCCTCCCCCACATCGTGAATGGCTCGAAGGTCGCGATTGCCCAGGACACGGAGGTGTGGGCCCACCTCGATCACGACGCACCGTGGGCGCTTGATGACGCCGACGTCAACGTCGTGGCATACCGCGCCTGGATCGATCGGTTCCCGTCACTAGTCGCGCCGCGTTCGGCACCAGTGCCATGAGCGACCGGCCGCTCGCATGGGTCCCGGGCTACACGATGACGACCGCGATCTGGGGCGAACTCTGGGAGAATCTGCCCGGCATCCGCCACGTAGGAATCGATCTTCCGGGCCATGGCCAGGAATCCGCCACGGCGATGCCGAGTTCACTCACTGGGTGGGCCGAGCACGTCGCACACCGCATGGCCGAGGCCGGGTCTCGCGACCTCGTGGGCCTGTCCTTTGGTTCGAGCATCGCGCTCCAGGTGGCGCTGGAGTTCCCCGACCAGGTCGATCGCCTGATTCTCGCGGCGCCGACCCTGTCCGGGCGTACCGACGACAACGCCGCACGGAACAAGTACATCGAATTAGCGAAGGCGCTCTTTCGCGGAGTGTCTGGGCGGCCGTTGGCCGACATCTGGATGGCTGCACCCCCGGATATCTTCACGGGTCTGCGCCAACACCCTGCGCGATTCGAGCGGCTGGCGCAGATGGTGGCCACCCATTCCTTCGCCGAGCTTCGCACCGGTTCCATGGCAACTCTGGCGCAAACATCGCAAACCACAGACCAACTCGCCGGCTTGCGGGCCGAGGTACTCGTGCTCAGCGGATCGCACGACATGCCTCTGTTTCGCGAGAATGCCGAACTGATTGCCGCACATGCACCACAAGCATTCATGACCGAGCTGCCCGCTGTCGGCCACCTTCCGCTCCTCGAAGAGCCCGAGGCGTGCGCGGCGCACCTCGAGGGGTTTCTGTCCGTTCACGTGTGAAGGGGCCTCGCCGACGGCGAAGCCCCTCCACCCCCTCCGTGGTCGAGGAGCCGTCACCTCACCCGAAGGCGACCAGTTCGGTCGTACTCCCCGAGCAATCCGCAGCGACGAGGGCGCTGAGCTGATCACGCGATTCGATCTGAAGCTTGCGATACACGTTGCCCAGGTGGGTGTCGACAGTCCGCTTGCTGAGGAATAGGAACTTGGCGACCTCACGGTTACTCATGCCCTGCGCCACCACATCCACCACTCGCCGTTCGGCAGGCGAGAGCGCCTCCAGCCCAACGCGGTCACCGGAGTTCGTCAGCACCTCCTCGGCCAGGCGTCCGAGGACGACCGACCGACGGCCCACCGCCTCGGGCTCTTCCTGTGCCCACTGACGCCACGATCGGACAATGTCCTGCTCGATGTGCTCCAGGAACTCTCGCTGCCCCGTTGCCCGGAACACCGCCGACAGGTGCAATCGCCAGTTCGTCAGCGATGGGTTGTTCGGGCACACCTTTTGCAATGAACGCCCCGTCTCAAACAGCTGCCGGACTGCCTCCTGATGCGCTCCTAGGAGCAGCGAGTGGCGGGCTTGGACATACCGGCGGTAGGCGGAAAACAGCGGGTGGACGTCATCTCCGACGAAGTCCGCAAGGACGCCAGGGTCTTCGCGTTCCTCCAGCGTCGCATGCGCCAGCGTCAACGCCGCGACCGCGGAAAGGTTGCCGGCTCTGATTTCCTCAAACTCCGACCGGGCGGCTCTGGCTTCTTCACGAGCTCGTGCCAGTTCGCCCTGACGCAGCAAACTCTGTGCCCGTACGAGATGGCCCAGGCCGCGTTCGGGATGTTCATCGGGTGCCGCATTGAAGGTGGCAAGAGCGGCCCACTGTTGGGCTCGCTCATAGTCGGCGAGCGCGAGCCAGGCCAACGCGAGACGGTTCGCCAGGCACGCGTCGGTGTCCAGCCATGCGCCGCCCGCCGAGCAGGAGGCATCCAGTTCAGCCAACTGAGTCGACGTTGACTTCCCCGCAAACGCACTCAGCGCCAAAAAGGTCGCATACGCGGCCGAGTCCCTGGCATCGGGAGCACTGACGCCGGGGCTGTCCTGCCCCGCCCACACCCTCGCCTCGCTCTGGACTCGTGGATCAATATCAACGCACGTATTCAGCAATACCGTTGCAGCAAGTCCGGATTCGAGCCCAAACAGCGGCGAAATGCCGGTCAGGTCGAGGTCCGATTCGATTGATGAGGAGTCAATCTTGGTGAGCTGCGCCGCCGCACGACTCCAGTCGTGTCGGAGCCACACTCGCAATTGAGCTCGGCTAGCCCAGGATCTCTCCTGCTCGTCGGTCGATCTGGCGAAAACGCGGGTCGCGATCTCCGCGGCACGGTCAGCACGTCCGCTGGCCAATGCCTCCTCGTAGGCCTCTTCGGCCAGACAGCCCGACCCGGTGAGATCCTCCGCGGCCTCGGCCACCATCTCAAAATGGGCACACCGGGTGGCGTCCTGATCTGTCAGCATCGCGCGTGCAGCCTGGGCACACCGGCGGCGCATCGCCGTCGACGTGTGGTCGTGCAGTGCACTGCGAATCTCGGACATCACGGCGGGATGGTCTGATACCAAGGCAAGTTCACGCAGGAGTCGCTCCACGCGAACCGCAACGTGTGAATCCAGCCCAAGGTTCTGGGCTACATCGGAGACCGACAACTCCGGGTATACCCAGGCCACGACCCGGGCGAGCACCTGAGCATCCTGGTCCTGCTGGGACAGAACGTACAGCCCGAAAGCCTCGAGCGCCTGGCGATGGAATCGCGGCCATTGGTCGGCGTGGACGACAGGTTCCTGACCAATGGCGCGTTTGACGCATCGAAGCATTTCGGGGTTTCCCCCCGAGGCCGCCACTGCCACCTCGAGAAGGTCGTCATGCGACCACTCCGACGCATCGCGTAGGAAGGCGCGGGCTTCGGCGTCAGACTTCCACCGCAGGTCGATCCAGCGGACATCCGTTGCCATCGTCAGAAGAGCGCCGACGCCAGCAGCGTCCAACGAGGCGTGATAGCCCATCAGCAGGGTCGCACCATGAACCCGCGCTACCTGGCTCCAGACCAGCAGAGCGTTGGCGGACGCCGGTGTGAGCAGGTGGAAATTGTCGACGACCACCACGGTGTCGTGGCCGAGGTGACCATCGACGCTTTGGAGGAATTCGGCCATGGTCGCGCCGCTCTCAGGCGTTGGCGTGGTCGCTACCTCGGCTCCCTCGTCACCGACGCTGACCCATTGCCCCATGCATCCTTGCTCGCCGTCATCGGCCCCTGGCATGGCATGAACCCACAGCGAGGGTCGACCACGCGCAGAGACGGTGCGGCGCAGGACGCCCGTACAACTCGCACCAGGTGCCCCGTTCACGATCACCAGCGCGCCTTCGGCCCTCGTGGAGTCCGTCACCGCATCCAACACGGCCTGCACTGTTTGTGGTTCAGCCAGATCCTCACCAGAACCAAGAACTCCTGAGGACGGGCTCAGCGCCAGCACGCGGTCCTCCTCGGCTCGCACGCGCTCAGGCCGCGACTTCGCACTCACTGTCATTACTAGGCCTCCCTCGGGCTAGTCCCTTCCGAGGTCCAGCCTGTGCGAGGGGGTGGTCATGACGCAGGACGCAACCGTCACGACCTCGATTGACAACTGTCAGGTCACGGAATGACCGTCCGACTACAGCAGGCCGCGTTGTTTAGCGGTCTTGACCGCTTCGACGCGCGACACCGCGTCCAATTTCGTCATGGCGTTAGAGAGATAGTTACGCACCGTTCCGGTGGAGAGAAACAGTTCTTCGGAGATCTGGCTCGTCGGAACGCCCTGATCCACCAGTCGCAGAATGTCGCACTCACGGCTAGTCAGCGGGCTTGGACCGGAGCGCAGTGCCTCGGCGGCGAGAGTCGGGTCGATGACCGTCCCCCCGGTGGCCACCGAATTGATTCCGTCGATCAGTTGCTTCGCCGACATCGACTTCACGAGGTAGCCCGACGCGCCCGCATCCAGGGCGCGCGGAAGGTGTCCGCTGCCAGGTAGCGCGGTGAGCAAGATGACCTTGCACTCCGGCATGGCAGCGGTGAGTTCTGCGCACGCCTCAATTCCGGTCATGCCAGGCATGTCGATGTCCAGAAGCGCAACATCCGGTCGGTACGCCAACGCGGCCTTGAGCACCGCGTCGCCCCGCACCACGCGCTTGACGATCTGAAAACCGGCCTCGGTGGCCAGCAATGCTTCGAACGCCTCGCCCACCAAGTCGATGTCCTCGGCGATCAGCAGTCGCAGTGGCTCATCCATGACTGTTCCTCTCCAGAGCGATCGGACTCGAGCCCTGATCTACTCGCACGGGTGTGGGCACTCGCACCACCACACGGTATCGGCCATCCGTAAGCGGTCCCGCCTCGAACTCGCCCTCGACTGCGGCAATTTGGGTGCGCATCCGGTCCTGCCCACTTCCGTGCAGTTCTGCCGCTGGCTTCCCCTCTGGCGTGCCGTCGTTGGTGAACATGAACACGGCGCCGCGGTCGACTTGGCGCACGACCACCGTGCAGCGCGTGGGTTGGGCATGTTTGAACATGTTGGTGACTGCTTCGCGGAGCAGCAGGGCAAAGGTTGGGGTGACCGAGACGTCGACATCATCGACGGACTCGGTGAACTGCACGCCGAGTCGGCGGCACAACGTCTGGGCGGTATGCAGCTCGGCATCCAGTGTGTCGATCACTGGCTCTTGGGAAAGTTGCGCCAATTGGGTGAGACCGTGCTCGACCAAATCCTCGACCTCAGCCAGGTGCGCGGAGATTCGGTCGTCGCGAGCAAAATGGATTCGCGCCTGGGCCGTCTGCGCGGACACATCGACGAGTGTCGCCCCCACCATGGTGTTGATCTCACCCGCCAACCGCTCACGTTCGGTATCGACCTCAGATCGCGCCAGTTGGTCCTGCGTGCGACGAAGCTCTCGTGCGGTCTGCGCCAGCCTCTGCAGGAGGTAGACCACGAGGAACTGATTCACCATGTTGACCAACAGGGCAGCGCTGTCCGACACCAGGATCGCCGCGATGAGCGGAGCGGCAATCGCCGCGACCACCAACGCTGGGCGGGCACGGCTCGCACTCAGGAGTAGGACCACCACACCCCACCCGAGCAGGTATCCACTGTCCCGTGGGCTATCCGTACCTGCGAGCACCAGCCCGCACAGCAGCAAGCCCAACCCTGGTACGACTGACCAGGCGTGCAACCGGTCGTGGAGCGCTTCCCAGACCAACATCACCACGCCGCCGACAGCGACCACGACCTGAACGAGCAAATCGTCTCGAGTCGTGATTGCGTGCTGTGCCCAGGTGAGCACCCACACCCAGGTGAGGATCCGAGCGCCGCCCCCCACGGACACGAGATCTCGCGCCTTCTCGGTCCACGTCATGACACCTCGCCAACCCCGGGTATCCGAAACCGCGTGCGGTAGATCCCAGTTGCTGGCTGGTCGACGTGGGTACTGCCGCCGACAGCAGCGACGGCACTGCTGAGTCGGCTCTCCACACCGTCGTTGTCGCTATCGGCACGGTGCTTGCCACCATCATTGGTGACCGTAATGTCGGTGTGTCCTTCGACGTCAAAGTCGATTCGACACCAACTCGCCCGGCTGTGTTTGAGCACGTTGCTCACCGCTTCTCGCACCACCAGGGCAGCTAACCCGTCCTGTGCCGCAGGCAGACTGACTGGCACATTGATCACGAGGGCGACTGAGACCCGGTGACACATCTCGCGAGCAGCAGTGAGTTCGTCTTCTAGTCGGCCGATGGCCGGGCCGCTGGTCAGGGCACGCAATTGTGCTTGCCCCTTGGCGATGGTGTCATGCAAGTGGTTCAGCTGGGCAACGCCAACTGTGTCTTGGTGGTCAACCTCGCGAACTGCCGCTTGGTTTCGCAAGGACGCGGCGACAAAGGTCCGGCCCATGATGTCGTGCAAGTCCCGTGCAATTCGGTCTCGCTCAACATCGATCTGCCTGCGCGCCAGCACTTCTCGGGTGAACTGCAGCGAGTCCAAGAGGACCACGAGACGGGTCGCAATCACCAGGACCGCGGAATAGAGACCGACCTCGAACAGGAACTCTGCAAAGTTCCCAATGGCCGGAAACTCGGTCCGGGGATACACCCAAGCCAAAAATGCTAGCAAGGCCACCGATCCGGCGACGACCGCGCGGATATCTCGTTGGAGGAGCACTGCCGCCCACCCGGTCACTGATGCGAGCATCAACTCGCCCCACAGCAGTGGCATAAAGACCAACACTACGATCAGCGGCGTCAACCACGCCGTCCCCAGATGTTCCCCACCCCGGCAGGTCGCGAGTTGTATTCGGGCGAATAGCAACACCGCGACCGTGCCGAGGCCAGCGACGGCTGTCGATCTGATGATCGATCCCCCCGGCTCCGCAAAAGCCACAATCCAGGAGCCGATCAGTACAACCGCCAGTACGACCCAGCACAGCACCAACGCACGCCGCGACGCCGCGGCTTGCATTCGGAAGACTGTGCGCACGTGCAGGCTCCAATCCGCATAGGCGGTCCTAGCAGTTGAAGACGAAGAACGACAGCCCAGTGATCACCTCGTCCCCGACTGCTGCCAATTCTGCACACTCCGCGTCGAGGTCGTGCAGCTTTTCAAGTGTCATGTCGGACTCCTTCGTTGTCTATCTTTGAGGTGTCAGATCCGACGGGAGGGATCTGACATTCGTCATCAAACGCCGGTCTGAGCCCTTGCGAGAGTGGGCACTGCCAACGAACCCGCATGACAGGTGTCATTAGCTGTCGTGGGCGGGCTCGCTTCGGGGAGGCGCAACACCTCGGCAATGCGCTTCGCGCCACTGTCGCCGAGCGTGGCGATGAGGCCGGCAGCACCCGTCATGAGGTCATCAGAGCAACGCAGTCGAGCGGCCCCTAAAGTGCTCCAACCTCGTGCCGTCGGAGTGCAGTAGCGGCCAGCCCGAGCATCGAGAAGATCCGCCGTTCCACGCTCGCCTCGCAGCCGCAGCGTGGCAGCGATCCCGGCCGCGCCATCCATCAACCCGGCAAGCGGAGTTGGTGTCGTCCGCAGCCCAGCAGCGACCGAATCACCAAGTGACGCCATTGCGTCTCGGTCTCGGTGGTGAGCGAGCGCGAGTGCGAGTGCGAACGCGGCGCTGCCGTGTCCGAGTCCGGTGCGGACCCGTGAACCAGGCGCGGCCACGAGGTGCCCGTCCACGGTGCGCAGGAGCCGCTCCTCCCGACGCAACGCATGCCCAGCTCCGTTCTCATAGGATGCCGTGCGCGACGGAACGGCTTCGCCTATACGCATTAGCGCCAACGCCATCCCGGCCCACCCCTCCAGAAGGCCAGGACCCGCGACCGTCGTCGCCTCATCCCGTATCGCCCGTAGCACGCCGTCCCCGGCTTCGACTCCTCGTTCCAGAAGGTCTGCGCGATCGAGGGCGATTCCCAGTTCTACCAACGCCACGGCACACCCGGACCGTCCGCGGGTCCACGACAGGCTCCTGGGCAGCGAGGGTGAAAGTCTGTCGATCAGCACCTCGGCCTGCTCCGGGCGGCCCAGGAGCGCGAGCGCCAGGGCGACGCCTTCAACCCCCTCTGCGAGACCGTGAACTTGAGTGTCGGGACCTTCGGGGAGGTCAGCGAGCCAGTCCAGATGCCGTGGATCGGGCTCGTAGCCCATCGAATGGAGCGCCAACAGAACCCCGGCGGCACCAGAAAGCAGGTTATGTGCCCCGAGCGGTGTCGTGAACTGCTCGATGCCGCCAGAGAACAGCCGATCAGATCGCTCGGGCGTGGCACGACCCAGCAGTCCTTCGACCAGTCTCTCGAGCAGGTCCGCAGTCGTCGCCGGAACGTCGACGGGCTCAGCAGCCACCGTCGGGCACCCCAGGATTGGCGCAAGGTCAGGGCGCCGATCCAGCAGCGGCACATCGACGTTTTTCAATGTGGCAAGGGTGCGCTGGAGCGCAAAGTCGTCGCGAGCGACTGGGTCGGCATGCTCGTACACATAGCCCGGTGTGCCAATCGTCCGGGTCGCCACCGTTCCATCGAGGCTGGCCGCCTCGAAGTCCACCAGCGTCGGACCGCACGGCCCGAGGACGACATTGCCCGGATGAAGATCCCCATGCGCCACGCCCAGTGCGCGCATCCTTCGGACCACTTCACTGAGTTCGACCGAAATCTGCGCGACCCACTCGGCGAAGTCGGCCGACACGTCCGCGCCGAGGTCCGCGCGGGCGCCAGGGTGGTGGCGAGATATGTGCTGACCCATGGGTTCGCCGTCGACCCACTCCATCACGAGGAACTCGCTGGCCTCGACCTCCCAGTAGTCGATCGGTTCCGGTGCGACCCCTGACCCGCTCAACCGCTGGAGGACGGCGTACTCATGGCGCAGCCGCACGACCGCATCGATGCCATCGCCGTCAAGTCCCGCGTGACGACGCGCCTCTTTCAGTGCCACGCGGCGCCCGTCGGTCAACTGAGCGTCATACACCGATCCTGCATTGCACCGGTGAACGAGCCGAGCGGCTTGCACCGGGAGCGGTTGTGGTTCTCGCTCCGCCCGCATGAGATCGGCAACGACCGCTGGCACGTTCGGCGCTGGTCTCCGCCGGTCGTCTGGGACGCCGCCATCGGGACCCTGCGCGCCGGGCACTACTCGCCCATCAGCGGCCTCTAGCCAGTGCTCCTTGTAGGCGCCCCACCGCACACCGAGGGGGGCCGTGGGGTGGGAGTGGTCACCCGTGATCCGCGGCCCGACAACACCTGTCAGGTCGGCTGCTAGGCGCTCGATCAAGAGCGCAGTCTGATCGTCGCTTCGCGGATAAAGTACGCACACTTTGCCGCTCAGGGACTGGGGCGCGTACTTGTGCTGTGATGCCTGCACCAGTCGCTCCGTGCGCATCATCTTCCACGGCACGTGTTCGGCCGCACATACCCGAGCCACCACCTCGACCGCATGACGGGCGTGCTCGGGAACCGCGCTCACGTGGATCTTCCATCCAGCGTCGGCAAGCACCTGATGCGGGGGCAGAAATGCGACCCACGGGCCGTGGGCCGCCCGGGTGAAGGCAGCCACCAGATGTGCGGGGACCGGCAACTCGGGATGGTCTCCGGTGCCGGGCAAGTCAAAGAAGTCCGGGTCGGCCAGCGCGAAATAGAAGTAGCGGTCATCCATGACCATTCCCCTTGAGTCGGTGTGCTCCTACCCAACCGACGACGCGGCACGCAAGGCAGCCTCGCGAGTCACCTCGTCATGTGACAGATATCACTCTGTAGCGTTCGGCGACCCGAACTCCGGTGATCTTGACGGGAAGCCGCCGCGCTCCGTCCATGACACTCGTCATGTCATGAATTCGATTGAACTCGGGTGAACACCAGCGCCTCGGGCTGCGTATATCCCTGCACACGGGCGCCACACGGTGCCCCGCTGACAGGAGCACGCCGATGTCCGTTCGCCAGCACTGCCAACGCGCCGGGGTCATCACCGGCCTTGCCGCCCTCGGTGGTTTCGCCTTTGCCGGACCGGCCGCGGCCGAGACCGAAGTTGATCGCCCATCCACCTTTACCAGCGCCTTCACGGTGATGGCGACACCTGACGCCGTCATCGACCCGGACGGCAACTCAGCCCCCGGCGAGCCTGGCACCAGCGGGACCTTCACCTTCATGATCAACTCCGACGAGGAGATTATCTGTTACGACATCACCACCAAGGGCGTCACGCCGCCGTACCAAAGCAAGGCCAAGACTGCGACGCACCTGCACGAAGCGGTTGCCGGTAAGGGTGGCCCGCCGCGCATCTCCTTCCCGAACCCGGAAGGCAGTGGCGACACCCGCACCAGCAAGGGCTGCCTGAAGGGACCATTCACCACCGGGCTCCCGGGTCCGGACGGTGCTGACACCGGAACTGGCTTCTCCCTCAAGCAGATTGAGGCCAACGCGGCTGGCTTCTCCGCTGACACCCACACGTCGGCGTTTGTCCCTGGCGCGGTCCGCGGCCAACTGAAGGCCATTCCGGTCGGCGGCGTTGACACCGGCTTCGGTGGCACCGCCAACCAGGGTCAGGAGACCAGCGCGCCCGTGCTTGGACTGGGCGCTGGTGCTGTTCTCCTCGCCGGCGGCGCCGTGGTCGTCATGGCTCGCCGCAACGCGAGCGGCCGCGCATGACCCAGGGCAGCGCGCGTACGTTTCGGCCCCACCTTCGGGTGGCGGCCGGGGCGTGCGCGGCGCTGCTCGCGGGAGTCCTGACGGGGTGTGGCGGAGAGGACTCGGCCAACGCTCCCGATTCCCCTGCGGCGAGCAGTCAACCCAGCAGTCCACGAGCGGTCGCGGTTCCGACCAGCTCAGCCCCAGCGACGACTGCACCACCACCGACGACTGCCACCTCGACGGCCGCCCCATCAAAGACGGCCGCACCGACGGCGACCTCCCGACCGTCGTCCCCTACCTCGGCACCCACCACCTCGGCGTCGGCCCAGCCGACCACTGTCGCTCCCTCTCGACCCGCCCCCTCGCGACGCACTCAAGCGTCCCCGCGGAACGGGGCGCCGAGCGCACCCGCATCATTCACAGTCGACAAGTTGGGCTTGCGCAATGAGCCACTGATCGGGCTCGGCTTGGCCAAGGACGGTGCCATGGAAGTGCCTTCGGACCCCGATCGGGTCGGATGGTTCACCGGTGGCGGGCGCCCAGGCGGCCCCGGCCCCACCGTGCTCGCCGGCCATGTGGACTCTCGTACCGGTCCAGCAGTGTTCTACAAGTTGACCAGTCTCAAGCCGGGTGACCGCGTCACGGTCACCCGCGGCGACGGCCAAAAGGTCATCTATCGCGTGACCCGTACCCAGGACGTCCCTAAGGACACCTTCCCCACCGAGGCCGTCTTCGGCGCCAGCGCTGGCGACGAATTGCGATTGATTACCTGCACCGGCCAGTGGGACCGGGTCAACCAGACTCACCTCGACAACCGGGTGGTCTGGGCACAGGCAGTCTCATGAATGAGCGGGCGGTCGCACCGCTGTCGGGTGGGGTCCGCACTCGGGAGAGGATGAGGCATGGACCGCCCCACCGCGCTGGACGCGGACGCCCTGCGCGAGGCGTACCGCGACCATGCTGGCGAGCTGCTCGGCTACTGCCTGCAGCGGGTTGGCGATCGACACGCGGCGCAAGACGCCGTGCAGGAAACCTACTTGCGCATGTGGCGCGCATCGGAGTCGTACGATCCGCAGCTCGCGGGGATTCGGACCTGGCTGTACGCCATTGCTCGCAACGTCCTGGTTGACCAACACCGGCGGAGGTCCTCGGGCATTGGGCCCGCTGCCTCCCTTGAAGGCCTGGAGGAGATCGTGGATACGCTCGCTTCCGACGCAGCCGAGTCCCGCCTCGACGTCCTGGTGGTCGAAGAAGCGCTCCGCCGGCTCAGTCCAGAGCACCGTCACGTGATCGCCGAGGTCTATTTGCGCGACCGACCCACCGTCGAGGTCGCGACGGACCTCGACATCCCGGCGGGCACCGTACGCAGCCGGCTGTTTCACGGCTTACGCGCCTTGCGGGCAGAGATCGACCAGATGGGAGGCCTGCGATGAAGGAGTCAGCACCACTCGGGGATGCCGACCACGAGGCCATGCGCGACCTGCTCGGTGAGCATGCCCTGGGCCGGCTAAACGCTGATGAGCAAGCAGTTGTCGAGGAGCACCTCGCGACCTGCGCCGCCTGTCGATCCGAGCTCGCGGAGTTCGCCGACCTGGGTCCGCTCCTACGTCAGGTCGACCCCGACCGTCTCACCGCTGCGCAGGTCGACCCTGTCCCTGAACTGCCCCCTGAACTCGAGGCGGAAATCGGCGCCCGGCTCGCTGGCACCGCCGCCGTCCCACGTCGTCCGCGCCGTCGACGAGCCATGGCGTTGACCGCCGCAGCCGCTCTTGTCGTCGTCGGCGGAATTGGTGGCTGGCTGCTCGCCCCGCGTCCGCCAGATGTGCCGTTTGAGCAAGTGGCGGTCACGGTCCCCACGGGCAGCGCTGGCGACCTCGACGTGACTGCGGGAGTCATCCCGCACACCTGGGGAATGGAAGTGCGCATGACCGCGTCCGGGTTCACCGCTGGTGCGCCCTACGTCGTCCAAGTCATCGACGACGACGGAAAACGCCGCGATGCTGGGGAGTTCGTCGGAACCGGTGATCGGCGCATGGTGTGCAACCTGAACTCATCGGTTTTGCGTGACGACGCGGCCGGCTTTGTCGTCCTCGACCAGCGATCGCGCACCGTGGTGTCCTCGTCGTTCTGAACAGAGCCCGCTACCTTCCCGTCGCTGGCGCGCAGGCGTACCCCCTCCCGGCCCGCTGAGTGCACAGCAGGCGCGCCAGTCGGGTACGGATCGCCGGCCTGCGCAGAGCCAGGTCGTCGTTGGTGACCGTCACCACGGCATATCCCGCGTCGGTAAACGCCGCGGCGCGCGCCAGGTCTTCCTTCCAGGTCGGCCCGTGCACCGCGCCGTAGTACTCCACGATCGTGCGTCGTTCCCGCCACAAGAAGTCGGCGCATCCGATCCACCCGGAGTGGTCATGAATATCGGCGTTGAGCTCTGGCGCGGGCAGCCCCCAGTCATGAAAGAGCAGGCGGCAGTACGTCTCTCGCGGCGACCGGCTACCCGCCCGAATCAAAGGCAGTGCCTCGTGGATCGTCACTCGCCCGCGCCTGCCGTCGTAACGATCGGCTGCCACACCAAGCTCCAGGACATCCCACCCGTCTCTGACCACGATCGAGTCCCCGACCTGGACCAGCTCCCAGACCGACAGCTCGGCGGCGAGATCACACCACGTCGCACCCAGCGAGGTCACGCGTAGGCCATTCGCCAGCCGCGCGAGCTCCCGATCGGCGGTATGACATCGGACGCCCGGGCGACGTACCCGATGCAGCCGCGCAGGGAGGGTCACGTCGCACGGCCAGGTCGGCTCAAGGCGACGCGGAAGCGGAAGATTCCACAGGCGAGCACTCGTCCGATGGCTGTATGCCGCCGACGGCGGAAGGAGCTTCATCAGCGACGTGAGTTGCGCGACCTCCTCGTCCGCGAGCTCCCGGGATAGACGTACGCCCCGAAACGGTGTCGCGAGATCCAGGCCACGCAACCGCGAACGTGACACTCCGGCCGCGTCAGCCTCTGGGAGGGTGAAGGTCACGGGTAGATCGATGGGAAGCTCTCGTCGGGACATGGGAGGACGGTGCCAGGATCGGCGAACGGGTGCGTTTGGTTATCCACAGCCCCCTGTTGAGTCGGCGTGTCGTGCTAGTTGGACACGGGTCGAACTAGCACGACACGCCGACTCAGCGGGGCAGGGCCGCGGGTCAGAGGTCGAGGAGCATCCGAGTGTTGCCAAGTGTGTTGGGCTTGATGCGCTCCAGGTCGAGGAATTCGGCGACACCTTCGTCGTACGACTGCAACAGTTCGGCGTAGACCGCAGGCGCGACAACCTGACCTTCGATCTCTCGAAACCCATGGTGCGCAAAGAAATCCGTCTCGAACGTCAGGCAGAAGAGTCGAGACACACCGAGGTCACGGGCTTCCTGGATCAGAGTGCGCAACAGCAGCGAGCCCACCCCACGCCCCTTGACCGCCGGGTCGACGGCGACCGTACGAATCTCGGCGACGTTGTCCCACATCGCGTGCACCGCGCCGCATCCGACAATGCGCCCGTCGAGCTCAACGACCCGAAACTCCTGCACCGATTCGTAGTACGCGACAACGGGCTTCGGCACGATGGCTCGGCTCTCGACGTACGGCTCCACCAGGGCACGGATCGACCGCACGTCCCGAACAGTGGCTAGGCGGATCGAGGGATCAGAGGTTGCCATCAGCAAATCTGGCGAACGTGGCGCGTGCCTGCGCGGTCAGCGCGAGGTCGTTGCCGGCCGGCCGCGTGTCAGCAACAGCACGACCGACTCGAGACGGATTGATGACGTATGCCGTCGTGAACAGGGTGAGCACCTCAGCCACGGACAGATTGGTTTGGTAGTGACGGCTGGTCTTGGTCAGCAAGGGAGGCAACTTCGCGAGGCCCTGCGAACGCATGGTGGTCAGGGCTGCCATCATCACCAGGCCCTGGTTCGATGAGCGGTCAATGTCCCCGCGTGGCATGGTCTTTCGCTCGCGAGCCACCATCAGCATGTCCGGGCCGTTGAGCTTTTGAGTTCCGGGCTTGAGGTGTCGGATCTGGCGGTTCAGTGTGATTTCTACCCCGCCCATGGCCGTCACCGTCGCCGAGAATCCGTCCATGCTGGCCAGGAGGTAGCCCGAAATCGGCAACCCCGTCATCCGCGCCACTGTGGCCGTCTGTGCGCCAGGCCCACCGCGAGCCATCGCGGCGTTGACTTTGCCGACACCGCCAGTCGTCCGAGCGGTACGAGTGTCACGCGGAATGCCCAGAATGCCTCCACCACCAGTGCCATCAAGCCCAGCAATCTGTATGGCATCCGCCCGGGCACGCGCTACGGACTGCTGCGGTCGGGCGTCCGAGCCAAGCATCAGGACGTGCCGTTTGCCCCCGAGATACGGACCGGGAAGGCTCTTGCTCGGCCACCACCCGCCGACGATCTGCCAGCCCTTACTGGACTTGACGGCCAGGGTGGTGTCCTCGCCCTGGGCCAGGATGCCGACCTTGGTCCCCTTCCAATCGCCCGTGCTGGCTTTGCGCATCTCCGCAGCGGGCACCGTGCTGCGACCAAGTTTCTTGGCGACCGCTGGGGTGAACGCACCCGCCTTCGACGCCGGTGTCGCGGATCCAGAATCGGACTGTGAGCCCGACCCGGAGGCTGACCCGCTGGAGCTTGCGGTCGCGGACCCTTTGGAACCCGAGGATGACCGCCCACTCGATGTTGGGGAAGACTCGACACCGCTCGTCGCCCCGGATTCTGGCGCTGCAGTCGGCGCCGGAGCGGTCCTCTCGACGGACTCCCGCGACTCCTCGGCGTCGCTGCACGCCGCAAGGACCATCGCTCCGCTGATGAGGCCTGCCACGAGTCGGACGCGGTGAGTCATACCCCCACGGTAGTCCCAGAACGCGCATGAGAGCAGGCACCCAGACACAAGAATTCCCCTCAGCCGCACCAGGTGCAGCTGAGGGGAATCCTTAACGTGCAGTGACCTACTCGGTGCCGGTCGCGGCCTCGCCGTTCCCGGAGCCAGTGCTCGCGGCCTCATCGGCCAGGGAGTCTGGCGCCTCGGCGCGCGGCTCACCCTTGAAGCTGAAGGTCGAGGACTTGGAGTCACCGTCGGCATCGACGACGACGATCTCACCCGCGCCCAGTTCGCCGTAGAGGATCTTCTCGGACAGCATGTCCTCGATCTCCCGCTGGATGGTGCGGCGCAACGGCCGCGCACCCAGAGCCGGGTCATAGCCACGCTTGGCCAACAGATCCTTGGCGGTCTGCGTGAGCTCGATCGCCATGTCCTTGTCCTTAAGACGCTTGTCGAGCTTGGCGATCTCAAGGTCAACGATTTCGACGATCTCCTCCTTGCTCAACTGCGGGAAGACGATGGTGTCGTCGACACGGTTGAGGAACTCCGGCCGGAAGTGCTGCTTGAGCTCGTCCTGGACCTTGGCCTTCATCCGGTCATAGTCGGTCAGCGACTCACCGCCGCCGGCGAAGCCCAGCGAAATGCCCTTGGCAATGTCGCGCGTTCCGAGGTTGGTGGTCATGATGATGATGGTGTTCTTGAAGTCGACCACTCGGCCCTGGCTGTCGGTCAGGCGACCGTCTTCCAGAATCTGCAACAGCGAGTTGAAGATGTCGATGTGCGCCTTCTCGACCTCATCGAACAGCACCACTGAGAACGGCTTGCGCCGCACCTTTTCGGTGAGCTGACCGCCCTCGTCGTAGCCGACGTATCCGGGAGGCGAGCCGAACAACCGCGACACCGTGTGCTTCTCGGAGAACTCACTCATGTCGAGCGTGATGAGGCTGTCCTCGTCACCGAACATGAACTCCGCCAGCGTCTTGGCCAGCTCGGTCTTTCCGACTCCGGTCGGACCGGCGAAGATGAACGAACCGCCGGGCCGGCGTGGGTCTTTCAGGCCAGCACGAGTACGCCGGATCGCCTGCGAGAGCGCCTTGATGGCGTCCTCGTTGCCGACCACGCGCTTGTGCAGTTCCTCTTCCATGTGCAGGAGGCGGCTGGACTCTTCCTCGGTCAACTTGAAGACGGGGATGCCCGTCGAGGCGGCCAGCACCTCGGCAACCAACTCTTCATCGACCTCGGCCACGACATCCTGGTCGCCCGACTTCCATTCCTTCTCACGGGCCGTCTTGGCGTCGATGAGCTTCTTCTCGTCATCGCGCAAGGACGCAGCCTTCTCGAAGTCCTGGCCATCGATGGCCGACTCCTTCTCGCGGCGTACGTGCGCGATCTTCTCGTCGAACTCCCGAAGGTCCGGCGGAGCGGTCAATCGACGGATGCGCAGTCGCGCGCCCGCTTCGTCGATGAGGTCAATCGCCTTGTCCGGCAGGTGCCGGTCGTTGATGTAGCGGTCGGCCATGTTGACCGCGCCCACCAACGCGCCATCGGTGATGGTCACCCGGTGGTGCGCCTCGTAGCGATCGCGCAGGCCCTTGAGGATCTCAATGGCGTGCGGGATGGTCGGCTCGGCCACCTGAATCGGCTGGAAGCGGCGCTCCAGCGCGGCGTCCTTCTCGATGTGCTTGCGGTATTCCTCCAGCGTGGTCGCACCAATGGTCTGCAACTCACCACGGGCCAGCATCGGCTTCAGAATCGAGGCCGCGTCGATGGCGCCCTCGGCCGCACCAGCACCGACCAACGTGTGGATCTCGTCGATGAACAGGATGATGTCGCCGCGCGTGCGGATCTCTTTGAGGACCTTCTTGAGGCGCTCTTCGAAGTCACCGCGGTAGCGGCTGCCAGCAACCAGCGACCCGAGGTCGAGGGTGTAGAGCTGCTTGTCCTTGAGCATCTCGGGAACCTCACCGCGCACGATGTCCGCAGCAAGCCCCTCGACGACGGCGGTCTTACCGACACCCGGTTCACCGATGAGTACGGGGTTGTTCTTGGTACGACGCGACAGCACCTGCATCACGCGCTCGATTTCCTTCTCGCGCATGATGACCGGGTCGAGCTTGCCTTCGCGGGCGGCCTGCGTGAGGTTGCGGCCGAACTGGTCAAGGACGAGCGATCCCGCTGGCGTACCTTCGGGCTGGCTGCTCTGTCCGCCCACTCCGGCTCCGGCCGTTTCCTTGCCCTGGTAGCCAGCGAGCAACTGGATGACCTGCTGACGAACGCTGGCCAGGTCGGCCCCCAACTTGACGAGCACCTGGGCGGCGACGCCTTCGCCTTCGCGAATCAACCCCAGCAAAATGTGCTCGGTGCCGATGTAGGAGTGGCCGAGTTGCAGACCCTCACGCAGCGAAAGTTCCAGGACCTTCTTGGCGCGCGGGGTGAAGGGGATGTGCTGACCGGGCTGGGTCTGCTGGCTCTCCCCGATGATCTCCTGCACCTGTTCGCGGACAGACTCCAACGAGATGCCGAGGCTCTCCAGGGCCTTCGCCGCGACGCCCTCGCCCTCGTGAATGAGGCCGAGCAGGATGTGCTCAGTGCCGATGTAGTTGTGGTTGAGCATGCGTGCCTCTTCTTGGGCGAGCACCACCACTCGCCGGGCGCGGTCGGTAAACCGTTCGAACATGTTCTCTCCTCGTATGCCGAGTTCCGCGGTCCGGACACCTTGATGCTATGCCGTCACCATGGGGCTTGGCCCATCGTCCCCGGTTGTCGCTCTCGGGTTTCGTGGGGCACAACGCCGCGGGCGGGGCTCGTTGTTCCATCCGGGCGCCGACGTGGGGTGATTTCGCTGAGGGCGGAACGCGTACGCACCGGGGTTGAAGTCATGTACGCGCCGGGAGCCGGTGCAGCGCCTCCACCAACGGCGCGAGCTCAGGCTGCGCGCACGCAGCGTCGAGTGCTTCTTCGAGTGCCTGCCCGTGCGTCGGGCGAGCTTCCTCCAATGCGACCCGGCCGGCACCGGTCAGCTCGGTATAAATCCCCCGCCGGTCGTCGGCGCACAGAATGCGGGTGAGGATCCCGCGATCCTCCAACCGCGTCACCAGACGCGTCGTGGCGCTGCTGGACAGCGCTGCGGCCCTGGCCAGCTGCTGCATTCTCATGTGCCAGCCGTCTTGTCGGTTGAGCGCGTCCATCACGGTGAACTCGACGACGGACAGCCCGTGCTCGCGCTGTAGCGCGCGTTCCAGACTCGTCTCGATCAGCCCATGCAGCGCGGCCAGCGTGCGCCAGCCCTGGGCACGGATCTCCACAGCGTCATCAGCGATTCCCACCCCGTCACCATAGCAGCGATTTGCAACAACACGCGTCTGCAACTAGTTTGCTGCATGCGCTGTTATTTGCACACGCGCTTAATCTCGCTTTGGAGGTACCACCGCTCATGCCCATCGGACTGCTCGCCCTCGCCGCAGGTGGCTTCGGTATCGGACTCACCGAGTTCGTCATCGCCGGCCTGCTCCCCGAGGTCGCCGCCGACTTCGGAATCGACGAAGCCACCGCCGGATGGCTCATCTCCGGCTACGCCATCGCTGTCGCGGTTGGTGCCATCGTCATCACCGCTTCGGTGAGCCGCCTGCCCCGCAAGCAGGTGCTGCTCGCGCTCATGGCGTTGTTCATCGCTGGCAACCTGCTGTCCGCCCTGGCCCCGACGTACGCCGTCCTCATGGGCGGGCGCATCCTTGCCGCCCTCTGTCACGGTGCGTTCTTCGGCATCGGGTCAGTCGTCGCCGCCTCGATGGTCGCGAAGGAGAAGCAAGCTGGAGCCATTGCGTTGATGTTCGGCGGACTCACCGCCTCCAACGTGCTCGGCGTGCCCTTCGGCACCTTCATCGGACAGGCCTACGGCTGGCGCGCCACCTTCTGGGTGATCACCGGCATCGGCATCGTTGCCACCCTCGCGATCGCCGCCTTCGTCCCCGCGCCGCGTACCGACGAGCCTGCACCGCGCCTGCGCGCCGAACTCGGCGCTTTCCGCGCACCGCAGGTCTGGCTGTCGCTGGCCGTCACCGTCCTGGGATTCGGTGGCATGTTCGGTGCATTCACCTACATCGCGTTCACACTCACCGAGGTATCCGGCTTCGCGAGTTCGACAGTGCCATGGCTGCTGGTGGCCTTCGGCGTCGGGCTGTTCGCCGGAAATGCGCTGGGCGGCAAGGCTGCTGATCGATCCGTCCCGGTCGCCCTGACCGTGGCTCTGGCCGCACTCACGGTTGTCATGGCGTTCTTCGCCCTCACGGCGCAGGCGCAGGTCACCACGGTGATCTCGCTGGTGCTCATGGGCGGGTTCGGGTTCGCCGTCGTGCCCGGCCTACAGATGCGGATCATGACCTACGCCGGTGGCGCGCCGACGCTCGCTTCAGGCGCCAACATTGCAGCGTTCAACCTCGGCAACGCAGCGGGCGCCTGGCTGGGCGGCCTCACGATCTCTGCCGGGCTCGGATACACCTCGCCGCTGTGGGTCGGAGCCGGTGCGGCGCTCGCCGCGCTCCTGGTGCTGGTCGCCGCCGAGCGCCTCGCGAAGCGGGACGTCTCGACGCCTGCCGTGCAGGCAGAACTCGTCGCCTGACCTGCCTCACCGCATCCGTGGTGTGGTCAGACCGAACCTCAGCCGGCCTCTTCGCCGCGCCCCTTCTTGGCGCGTGCCACGCTCTGCTGGAGCGCCGCGAGCAGGTCGACCACTTCACCTCCGGAGTCCTCGGGCTCCGGAGCAGCCTTGACTTCCCCGCCTTCGAGCTTTGCCTCGACCACGGCGCGCACCGCCGCGGCGTAATCGTCTTCGTACTCGTCGGGAGCGTAGTCACCCGCGAGCGAGTCCACGAGCATCTGTGCCATCGCCTGTTCAGCCGGTTTGATCTCGCTCTCCGAGTCGGCGAGAACACCAAAGTCGGCAGCCCTGATCTCGTCTGGCCACAACAGGGTCTGCAAGGCGATGACGTCGTCCTTGACCCGCAAGACCGCGGGTGTCATCCGCGTCCGGAGCGACACCGTGACCAACGCGACTCGCTCGGACTGGGTGAGCGCCTCGCGCAGTAGGACGTACGGCTTCACTGCCGCAGCATCGGGTTCGAGGTAATAGCACTTGTCGAGCAGCAGCGGGTCAATCTGATCCGCAGGCACAAACTTGTCGACGGCAATCTCGCGGCTACTGGAGATCGGTAGGTCCGCAAGGTCCTCATTCGTGAGGACGACCATGTCGCCGTCCTCGGTCTCATAGCCCTTCGCGATCTGGTCGTACGGCACTTCCTCGCCGTCGACCGAGCAGACCCGCTTGTACTTGATCCGGCCGCCATCCTCTCGATGGACTTGCCGGAACTGCACGTCGTGATTTTCGGTTGCGGAGTACAGGCGGACAGGGACATTGACCAGGCCGAAGGACACCGCGCCTTTCCAGATGGCTCGCATGCCTCAAGAATGAACCCATGCGCCCCATGCTCGCCACCCCAGGCCCGATCGTGCCGCTCGGCACGGGTTGGTGCCATGAGGTCAAGTGGGACGGTATGCGCGCCCTTGTCGACGTACGCGCGGGACGTGTACGTCTCTCCTCCCGCACCGAGCGAGATGTCACGGTCGCCTTCCCCGAACTCGTGGCCGACGCCTCCGGCCTGAGCGCCTTCGACGACCTACTCCTTGACGGCGAGATCGTCGTCATGCGCGGCGGACGCCCTTCGTTTGCCGCCTTGGCCGAGCGCTTCAACGTCACCAGCGCCCGGGTCGCCGACCAGCTCGCCGCCCAGGCGCCGGTCACCTTGATGGCCTTCGACGTGCTGCGCGCGGCGGGCACCGACGTCACCTCCCGCCCGCTGCGACAACGCCGTCAGTTGCTTGAGGGCGCGGGGCTGGGCAGCGCCTGGGTCCAGGTGCCGCCGGCATTCGACAATGGCGCCGACCTTGTCACTGCCACGGCGGAGCAAGGGATCGAAGGCATCGTCTCCAAGAGGTGGGACTCGACGTACCTTCCTGGCCGACGCAGCGACGATTGGCGCAAGGTCGTGCACCGCAATACCGAGTCCTATGTCATCGGCGGTTGGCGCTACGAGGTTGATACGCGGGATCGGTTGGGCGCCATACTGATTGGAACGCCTGGTCCTGGAGGGCTCGCATTCCGGGGCCGGATCGGAAGCGGGCTCGCGGGGCGAGCTGGCGCGAACCTACTCCCCCGACTCCGCGAACTGAGGACCGAGAAGGTTCCCTTCGCCGATGACATTCCGACCGCGGATCGCCAGGGCACACAATGGGTTTCGCCTGAGATCGTCATCGATGTGGAGTTCCATGCCGTGACAGACGATGGGCGTCTGCGCCAGCCAAGCTGGAAGGGTATCCGCCCTGACCTCACTCCCGAAGACCTCCTTCCTCGGAGAGCCGATGCCTGAAACACCCGAGCAACTCCTTGTCGAGGTCGGTGGCCATCGCCTCAAGGTCGGAAACCTCGACAAAGTGATGTTTCCCAAGACCGACACCACTAAGGGCGAAGTCCTCAACTACTACGCCCAGGTCGCCTCAGTCCTGCTCCCCGTTCTGGCCGGACGGCCTGTCACCCGGGTGCGGTGGCCGCACGGCACCGGCGACATGTCGTTCTTCGAGAAGAACCTCCCCGGCGGGGTTCCACGCTGGATCGATCGGGTCACGATCGAGGGACATGGTTCGCGGAGCACTCGCGGTTCGGTGACCTATCCGCTGATTTCCGGCGTCGCTGATCTGACCTACTTTGCCAACCTTGCCTCCCTGGAACTCCATGTGCCGCAATGGAAAGTCGGGGAGAGCGGCATACCAACAGCCCCCGACCGCCTGGTGATTGACCTGGACCCAGGAGCCCCGGCCGGCCTGCATGAGTGTGCTCAGGTCGCCCTCCTGGTCCGGGACGAACTCACCGCAGCGGGTCTGCCCACGGTGCCGGTCACCTCGGGCAGCAAGGGCATGCAGGTCTACGCACCCTTGGACAGCACCTTGACCAGCCAGCAGGCAAGCGACCTGGCCAAGGCGCTCGCCGAGAAGCTTCAACAGTCCGAGCCAACACTGGTGGTTTCCCGCATGACCAAGTCTCTTCGCGCAGGCAAGGTCTTCTTGGATTGGTCACAGAACGTGGCAGCAAAGACCACCATCGCGCCATATAGCCTGCGCGGCCGCGATCGGCCGACCGTGGCGACGCCGCGTACATGGGACGAGGTCGAGCACGGCGCACACGACGCAGATGCGTTGCAGCACTTGGAGATCGACGAGGTCCTCGAACGTCTCACCGACCACGGCGACCTGTTTCAGAAGGGCCTGGGCTGACCTGACAGGGTCCGACGCGGGCAGCGTGCGCATTCGATGACACCAGGGAGCGGGTAGATGAAACAGCACGACGTACGTCGGGTCGACAGTGGCCAATCGGGATCGGCGGACGCGCGGGCTGAGTCCCAGGAGTCCCGGATCGATCCGGCCCGCAGCGCGCTTCCAAGTTTGACCTCGGGTCGATAGCCCGCGACGAAATGCTGTGCGTGCGCGTGGAATTCAGACGTGGCGCGCAGCCACCTGTCCTCGCTAGATGGCGCAGACTCCCATGCGGTCTCCGCAGACAGTTCGACCGCCACCGGGTAGCCGCCCACTGCCGATCGTCGGATTGCCATGTTCTCGGGCGCCAGGTCCAACTGGAGACCGACTGAAGCGACAGTGAGATGGGCACTCGCCCTCGCGACCGCCCCGAGGTACCACTGCAACACAAAGACCGCAGCCACCTGCTGCGGCGGCGGTATGGCGTATTGCCGTGCCAAATCTCTGGCACACTCCTGACGCCACTCCCGCGTGGGGTCGCCTCCAGCGTCCTGGCTGTTCAGCACCTCAGCACATCTCAGGTCAGGAGATTCGCGCCCCACAACGCACGAAAGCCAGCCGCTGGTGCGGCTGGCTTTCGTACAAAGGTCCTGAAGGGTGTTCAGCCGTTGGCCTTGTCGTAGGCGTCCTGGAGCTCTTGCGACACCCGGCCGCGGTCGCTGACCTGATAGCCGTTGGAGCGGCCCCACTCGCGAATGGCGCCAAGATCCGAACGCGATGCCCGGACGGGGGTTCGCCCACCGGTAGCGCGACGACCACCCACGCGACGGCCGTGGCCGACCCAGGTGGCCAGTTCATCGCGCAGCTTTGCCGCATTTGCGGCGCTCAAATCAATCTCGTAGGTCACACCGTCCAGCCCAAAGGTCACGGTCTCATCAGCGGTCTGGCCATCCACGTCGTCCAAAAGCTGAACGATGACTTTCTGAGCCATAATTACTCTCCTCAGAGTGTTCTAGTTGCTAGGCACGGTACGTAGATCTGGGCTAAGTACGTGTTAACAACAAACCGTACGCCTTCGGGCGGAACGTCGCTAGTCGGTGGTGTTATCTGGCGGGCGTGTTGTGGAAGATTCCTGCGCGCTTTCCCACTCCCGGACCGCCGAACGTTCCCGACGATCGGCTTCAAGGATGTGCTTCATCACGACGTAGAAGAGGTAGAGCAGGCCGACTGTGGGCAACAGGGCTGCGATGTACTTCCACAACTCTGACAACGTTGCGCCTCTCGCACGATTCGGGCTGACAACCGAGGATATCCCGGGCCCCCTCGAGCCTGCTGCTCGCCCTAGAACAGCGTGCTGCCTAGCCGTGAGCGTTCCAACTCCAGGAGGACCTTCTTATTCTCAATACCCCCGCCATAGCCGGTCAGATTTCCGCTGGCGCCGATGACGCGATGGCAGGGAACGATGATCGAGATCGGATTCTTGCCGTTCGCTAGGCCGACCGCCCGGCTCGCGCTGGGCCGACCGATAGCGGCGGCGAGGTCCCCGTAACTCCAGGTGTCTCCGTACGGAATATCACGCAAAGCATTCCATACGATCTGCTGGAACTCTGTGCCCTGCGCCTTCGTTGGAACACCAAATTCAGAACGCTCACCCACAAAATACTCGGCAAGTTCTCTGCCTGCCGCGACGAGCAGGTCATCGAATGGCGCATTCGGCCCGACCTCTGACATGTCGGGATAGTGCTTGCCAGCTCGCAGGTAGACACCCGAAACGGCATTTCCGTTGGCGACAACCAGTACCTGACCTACCGGAGTGTCCTCCAGGAGCAGGTGTCGAATCGTCGAGGGTTTCATGCGGTGGCCTCCTGAGGAATGTGGTTTATTTCATGGTCGCTGGTAGCCCAGAGGTGTTGTGTGGCATAGGCCCGCCACGGACTCCACGCTCGAGATATTCGGTCCAGAACGTCGCCTCGCAACGGCGCATTGATGGCGACAAGGCCAGCGCGAACTCCCAGATCGGTGGACGGAAAGGCGTCGGGGTCGCCCCACCCTCGCATCGCGATTGACTCGACTGTCCAGGGACCGATTCCGGGCATCGCATTCAGGCTGGCCCGGGTCTGTTCCGGATCGCACGCTGGCGACACGTCCACGCCATCGGCCAACTCGGCCGCGAGGTGAAGGACGGCCTGCCGTCGCTGTTTGGGCATCGCCAAATCTCTCGGGTCGATCTGGGCGACGATGTCCGGAGCCGGGAAAGTATGCGTGATGCCGCCCACCGGCTCGACAAGAGAGGTGCCATGTGACGCCACGACGCGGGCGGCCAGAGTTTGTGCGGCGCGCGTCGACACTTGCTGGCCCAGGACAATGCGTAGCGCCATCTCTGCCGCGTCGGCCGAACGCGGCACCCGACGTCCCGGGGCGGCGCGAACGAGCGGTCGCAAGGACGGGTCCCTCGCGAGCGTTTCGTCGATGGCTTCGGGGTCCGCGTCCAGGTCCAGCAACCAGCGGCATCGGCTGACGGCGCCACTCAAATCGCGTAGGTCCGCGAGCCAGAACCGAGCAGCCACGTGATCATCGTGCGGCGTCAGTGCCACCACGGCGGGCCCGTGGGCCAACCGCAGGGCTCGTCGGTATGCACCGCCTCGCCATTCCTCCACACCAGGAACGGCGGTCGCTGCCAGGTGGCCAAACAGGTTGTCCGGAAAGAAGGGCGGCCGGAACGCGAGTCGCACCGACACGTGGTGCCAGGCACCATCGGATTGCACCCCGGCACCACGCCGGCGCCGCGCGCGAAGTTCTCGAGGCGAGCACGCGTACACGTCCTGAAGCGTCTGATTGAACGCCCGGATGCTGCCGAAGCCGGCAGCAAACGCCACCTCGGCCATCGTCAAGTCGGTGGTGTCGATCAGCACCCGCGCGGCCTGCGCGCGTTGGCTGCGCGCCAACGCCAACGGACCCGCGCCTAGTTCGCCACGGACCTGGCGCTCGATCTGGCGCACGCTGTATCCCAACCGCTGGGCCAATCCTTCGACTCCGTCGCGGTCCACCACACCGTCGGCGATCAGGCGCATCGCACGCGCCACAACATCGGCACGGACGTTCCATTCCGGCGAGCCCGGTGTGGTGTCGGGGCGGCATCGACGGCAGGCGCGATACCCACCGGCTTGCGCGGCCGCAGCGCTGGGATAGAACACCATGTTGGTCTCGCGGGGAGTCATCGCCGGGCAGCTCGGCCGACAGTAAATTCCGGTCGACTTCACTCCCGTGAAAAACCATCCGTCAAAACGTTGGTCACGGGATCGCACGGCCCGAACCTGGGCCTCGGTGGTGAAGTGCATGACTTCAGTGTCCCGGCCCAACGGCAAAAGAACTAGCCGAAATCCGACATGGACCAGGCAGTCACGGCGTCCGGTCTCGCAGGGCCTCTCGCAGGGCACCGACATGTTCGTGCGGCACCCGTCGTCCGGCGATCGCGCGCTCAGCTGTCGCGCGCGCCATCGTGCGGTACGCCTCCGCCACCTGCGGAGCATCGCGCTCCAATGCCTCAAGATGGCCCACCACGGTGCCCACGTCACCCCGCGAGACGGGGCCGGTCAAGGCTCGATCACCACGCTGAAGCACGTTATCGAGGCTCGCCTCCATCAGGGGCCGCAAGACCCGCTCCGGGTCGTCGACTCCCACGGTGCGGAGAATCTGCATCGCCTGTGTTACCAGGGTGATCGTGTGATTGGCGGCATGAGTCAGCGCCGCGTGATAGGTCACCCGGTCCCCCGGTGGGAGGGCGAACGGTTCTCCTCCCAGATCCATCACGATCGACTGTCCAACAGCTAGACCTTCTGCCAATCCAGTGACAGCACAAGGAGTTCCGACCAATCGATCAATGTCTTTGGCCTCACCACTGAAGGTCATGGCCGGGTGCAAGGCGAAGACCAACCCGCCGCGCTCCGTGACCGGGGCAAGCGGCTCAAGGCCCAACGCACCGGCGACATGGGCCACGATCTTGGGCTCGTCGAACAGTCCGAGAGTGGCGAATCCCCTGATGACAGAGGCGATCTGGTCATCCGGAATGGTGACCAGAATGAGATCCGCGCGCCGGACCACCTCATCGGGCGAAACGATCGGAACTCCTGGAAGGAGTCCTTCTGCGCGCTGCACGGACGCATCGCTGACCGCGGAAACCGCGACCACCAGGTGCCCCGCGTCACGCAGCCCTGCGCCGAGGACGGCGCCAACCCGTCCGCACCCCACCACCCCAACGCGCAACGTGGGGCGAGCTCCTTCGTCCATGTGGGACTCCTTCACACCATCCGACTGCGAGGCACGCTAGCGCCCTACCCTGATCGGATGACATGGCGTCCATGGGAATCTGCCTGGCACGACGCGTTGTATGGACCCAATGGCTTCTACCGCCGCCACGAGGGACCTGCCGGACACTTCGCGACGTCGGCTCAAGGCATCCCCGGGGTCGGCAGGGTTCTGGCACAGGCGGTCTTGGCGCTCATGGCCAGGCACGAGCTTGGCTCATTCGTCGAGATCGGGTCTGGCCGCGGAGAACTCCTGACGACTCTGCGGACACTCGATCCCGACATCCGCCTGCAAGGGTGCGATGTGGTTCCCCGACCGGTCTATCTGCCCGACTCCATCGAGTGGCTGGAGTCACCGGGCGGTTCAGGACTGCCTGACGGACCGTTCACTGACTCGTTGGTCTTCGCCCACGAATGGCTGGATGTGATTCCGGTACCCGTTGTGGAATTGGGCACGGACGGTCCTCGTCTCGTGGAGGTCGATTCGGACGGAGATGAACGTCTGGGCGGCTCCCCGTCTCAGGAGGACCTCGGATGGTGCGAAGACCATTGGCCCCTCACGGAGTTCGGCGCTCGGGCCGAAATCGGTAGGCCTCGAGAGATCGCCTGGGAAGCCCTCTGCGAGCGCTCACCGGGCTCACTCGTCGTCGCGGTCGACTACGGGCACGAAATATCCGCCCGACCGCTCTATGGCAGCCTCACCGCATTCGTCAGCGGGCGCGAGGCCATGCCCCTACCTGACGGTTCGCGCGACATCACCGCGCACGTGGCTGTCGACACCCTGGTGGCTGCTCGACGGGTTTCCCAGCACGATGTGCTGCACGAGCTCGGCGTCATTCCTCCGCGGCCAGACCACGACTTGGCGCGCACCGACCCGCCGTCCTATCTCGCCGCGCTCGCCCACCGCCAGGCGGCACAACATGCCAGCGCCAGCCCCGGGCTCGGCGACTTCTGGTGGGTACTGCGAAAAACCTGACTTAGGACGATGGCTTCAGGCGAATGCTGTCGAGGATCTTCTCGAAGGTCTTCTCGTCCAGACCGCCCTTCGCCGACTTCAACCGTGACGCGACGACAGTGGCTGACCCACTGGACGTCGGCACCGTGGTGACGACAAGGTCGCGCTCTCGCTTCTCACAGAAATCTTCATCGAGCGACCACGGCACGGACGTGCGGATCTGGACCGCATTGGTCTTGCCGTTGTTGACCTTCACATCTTTCGCGACACCCTCCTTGTACTTCACCCGGGACTTGCCATCGCTCTTCAGCGACATGGTCTCGAGGAATTGGCTCGAGACGGAGCTCGCCGCCGACAGCGGGTCGGAGCCGGAGGTCGACTTGATGAACCCGATGAACCCCAGTGAGGTGTTTGGCTTCGCCTCGCAGTGTTTGATGCGAAAGACGGCGGGACCATCCACGAACGCACCGGCGAGCGGGTTCCTCGGGTCTGGATATCCGTACCGGCCATCCTCGAAACTCCAGGTTGGCGCGCTCTGACCGTGCATGTTCTGAAACGTTTCGGACTCTGGCGGCACGTCGAACATCAACGGTGAGTCTTCTATCGCCCCGACCCGCCATCCTTGGGTGATCGGCGTGTAGGCCGATGTTGTGGTGGACGCTCCCGGGCCCGCTGACGTCGAACTCGTACTGGCCGCCGTCGGGGTCGCCGTCGTCACTGTCTGTGTCTCCGACTCGTCGCTTCCCGCCTGACTCACCCAGTACGCCCCGCCTCCAGCGATCGCCAAGGCCGCCACGACCGCCACACCGATGGCCACACCTTTGCCCCCGCCACCCCCACTATCCGGCTCGCGGTGTGTCGGGGGCGAGGCAGGCGAGGGATCAGGCTGCGGCTGGGGAGTGCCGTAGTAGCGCTCCTGGCCATGGCCAGGAGTGCCGTAGTAGCGCTCCTGGCCATGGCCGAACTCGTTGTCTCGCCACTCTTCTGGGGGACCCCAGTTGCCCGAACTCACATCATGACCCTTCTGCTCCACCGATCCACCCGTGCACTGGCCATTAGGACGCCGGCCGGAGGGAGTTGAGGATGGCGTTCCACTGACGATCCGGAATGGAGTCCGGGTGACCAGTCCGTCGGTAGGCCACCATCGTCGCGGTGCCCTTGCCCGTCTCGAAGGCTGTCACCACGAGTTCCGTGCCAGTCGCATTGCAGCTCTTCGCATCGGAGTCTGTGTGAGCGACGGTCCCCGTGACCTGAACAGCAGGAACCTTGTGACCCGTCAGGACCACGCTCTTGGGTGGGTTTTCCTTGATCTTTTCCTTCTTACCGTCATTCGTCGTCCCCAGCGCGTCGATCCATCTGCGGAACTCGCCGCTTGCTGCGCCGAGCGGCTCCTCTGCGTGTCGGTTCGCCCACACCATCGTGCCCAGATCCCCCTGCTTGAGCGCGGCGCAGTAGTCCGGGCGATATTCCGTCGGACCGTGACCCAACACCGGCGATCCACCTTTGGGAAGGATCCCGGCTAGATCGCGAGGATCTGACGGCATGTCCCAGATCGGCATCACCTTGTCGTGTGCCGCCTTGTAACTCCCCGCGGGCGGAACGTCGAACATCGCGTTGTCCTGATCAGTGCCACGATTGGTCTGCGGCGCCGCGGGGTCCTCGGTCGGCGGGCTCGAGCTTGATGACGAGGACGGTCCACTCGAGGGTGACTGGCTCGTCGCCACGGTCTGCGTCTCCTCGTCCCCGCCGAGCATCTGCACGGCGACAACCACTCCGACGACGAGGCCGACGGCCACGAGGCAACCGACACCGATCAACGCCACCTGTCGACCGTTGCCCCCACCGGATTTCGTCGGTCCCGGCGCCCGGTCGGGCTGCTGCATCGGCGGTGGGGACTGCGGCTGCGGTTGGCGGCCGTAGTAGCGCTCTTGCCCATGACCGAACTCGTTGTCTCGCCACTCATCTGGGGGACCCCAGTTACCCGAACTCACATCTCTACCCGTCTACTCGCTCATGGCCTCATGCGTTCTGACGCAACGCCCCTGCATGTGGCTCCGTCATTGTGCCGACTGTCGAGCCCGGTACGCCGCCACATTGGCTCGATTGCCACATCCGCCGTCGCAATATCGCCGGGATCGGTTCTTGGACAGGTCAACTAGCGCGGCCTCGCAATCTTCAGCCGCACAACGACTCAGCCGCTGAAGCTCACCGGCGCGGACGACATCAACAAGCGCCATCGCGACCTCCACCGCCATGCGCGTGGCCAGTGGCGCATCGTGGGTCGTGGCGTGCAGATGCCAATCCCACTCGTCATGGCGTACCAACTGCGGGACGGCCTGGGCCTCCGAGAGCATCGCATTGGTCTCGCTCACCAGTTCAACCTCATCCAACTCCCAGAGCCGAACGAGGCGGGTACGCAACTCGTGCACACCACGCAACTCGGCCTCATCCCGATCGTGTCGCCCGGTCCAGCCCCACTCGGCGTAGAACGCATCCAGCGCCGCGACATCGGGCAGCGACTCGCCATCACCGGACCAGTCGGGGTGGGTGTTGAGCAGTCCGACAGCGCTCGCCAACGCCACTTCGGTGTCATGAGTAAAAAGCAATTTGACTCCTTAGCCGTCGGACTCATACTGTCAGGATCGTGATGCAGTTTAACTCCTTACACGATCGAGCTCGGCTGGGTTTGCCGTTGGCGATCGTGTCCGCCGCGGCGTTCGGAACCTCAGGAGCCTTCGCCAAGGCCCTCTTCACCGGCGGCTGGTCGCCCCTCGCGGCGGTCACCGCACGCATTGGCATCGCCGCGATCGTCCTCGCGATCCCCGCGATGATTGCCATGAATGGCCGCTGGCATCTGCTCCGTCGAAACACCGGCACCGTGGCGCTCTACGGACTCGCCGGCGTCGCCGGGATCCAACTGCTCTATTTCCTGGCGATTGAACGCCTTTCAGTCGGCGTGGCGCTCATGCTCGAGTACCTCTCCCCGGTGCTGCTGGTGTTGTTGGCGTGGGCCACCTCCAAACGGGCCCCGTCGGCGATGACAGCCGCCGGCACCGTGACCGCCATGATCGGCCTGGCCCTCGTGCTGGAGATTTTCGGTGGCGTTCAACTCGACCTACTTGGTGTGATCTTCGCACTCGGCGCCTCGGTGTGCTCGGCAACGTACTTCCTCGTCGCGGCCAGCACCCGAGAAGACGGGCTACCTCCCATGGCGCTCACCGGATTCGGACTCCTCGCGGGGCTAGCGTCGCTCGTGGTCGTCGCGCTGACCGGCGTCATCCCGTTTGAAGTTTCCGCTGACGATGTCGTGCTGATGGATTCGAGCGTCAGCATCGTGGTGCCGCTGATCGGACTCGGGCTGGTCGCCGCGGCGCTCGCCTACAGCACCGGTCTGATCTCGGCCCGAATCCTCGGATCGCGGGTTGCGTCCTTCGTGGCGCTGGCCGAGGTGCTCTTCGCGGTGCTCTTTGCCTGGATCGCCCTCGGTGAGATCCCGCGCGCCGTTCAACTCCTCGGTGGAGTGCTCATCGTCTCTGGGGTCATCCTGGTTCGGTTGGCCGAGCGCGACGAGGATGAGCCGAACACGCCCGCTATGACGCTGGGTCGGGAGCACGAGGCGGTCTGACCGGCATACTTGCGGTCATGACCCAGGCACCGCAGGAACTGACCGTTGGCGTGGGCGCGGGCGGCCTCGCGACGGCCGACATGGTGCTGAACATTGGGCCACAGCATCCGGCGACGCACGGCGTACTCCGATTGCGCATTGTGCTCGACGGAGAACGCATCCTTAGCGCTGAGCCCATCGTCGGCTACATGCACCGCGGCGCGGAAAAACTCTTCGAGGTACGCGACTATCGCCAGATTCTGGTGCTGGCCAATCGGCATGACTGGTTGTCGGCCTTCAGCAACGAGATCGGACTCGTGCTGACCATCGAGCGCATGCTCGGCATGGACGTTCCCGAACGCGCTACCTGGACCCGCACCCTCCTCGCCGAACTCAACCGCGTCCTCAACCACTTGATGTTCCTCGGCTCCTACCCGCTCGAACTCGGCGCCATCACCCCCATGTTCTATGCCTTCCGCGAGCGCGAAGACCTGCAAGCGGTAATGGAAGAAATCTCCGGCGGGCGAATGCACTACATGTTCAACCGGGTTGGCGGTTTGCGTGACGACCTCCCGGCGGGCTGGCTGGATCGGACATCCGCGGCCATTGACCTCGTACGCGGCCGACTGCCTGACCTGGAAAGCATGTTGATCGGCAATGAGATCCTGCATGGGCGGACGCGCGGGGTGGGCGTTCTTGCCCCAGAATTGGCCCTCGAGTACGGCGTCTCCGGGCCGATCGCGCGGGCCAGTGGCATCGATGTTGATCTACGTCGCGACCAGCCCTACCTGGCCTACGAGGAGTTGTTCGCCAAGGGCGGGCCGGGACGGGTCGTGACTCGCACCGAGGGCGACTGCCTGGCGCGGCTCGAAGTGCTGTTGGAGCAGGTCCACGTCAGCCTCGATCTGGCTGAGGCCTGCGTGGACACGCTGCGCGGCCTCTCAGCCGGTCCGATCAATGTGCGTCTGCCGAAGGTCCTCAAGGTGCCCGAAGGGGATGGCTACACGGCCACGGAAAACCCGTTGGGCTTCAACGGCTATTACTTGGTGTCCCGGGGTGAGAAGACGCCGTGGCGGCTCAAACTGCGGTCCGCGTCATTCAACAATGTGGCGGTGCTGCGCGAATTGCTCCCCGGCACCCTGCTCGCCGATATGGTCGCCATTCTCGGTTCGACGTTCTTTGTCGTCGGCGACGTCGATAAATAGTGTTAACTGGCTCACACCATTTGGTCGCAACCTGGGGGACACATCATGCGCACAGCAGTGGCAACAGTCGGACTGGCAACGCTCGCAGCAGGAGTCGGCGGCGGGAGTTACCCGGCATCCGCAGCAGCCGACGATCTCGTCAACTACACCTGCACCTCTTCTGAGGCCGCATTCTCCGGTCCCTGGACGGTCGAGGCGGACCTCGGGATCTACCCTCTGCCTGTCGCGGGCGGCGACCTGAGCATCGACTCCTCCGCAATGTACCTGAAGTCGAGCCCCGCTCTGGCCGACGAGTTGCGAAAGCGATATGACCCGACCGAGTTCGAGATATCGAACGACTTGACCTACCAAATCGGCGACAAGACTGGACACACCAAAATCGTTGTCGACGGGTCCAACCCATTCCCTGAGGAAGGCAAGGGGCTTAGTTACTCGGCCGAGTTGACGTTCTCAGACACACCTCAGGCCCCTGAGGTGCCCGGGGCCTATGACCTCACGATCGAAAACATGACCATGAACGTCAAGCTGTCGCACGACGGCACCACGACTGATCTGGCGTTTGACTGCGCCCCCGCCGCGGGCGCCAACAATGTGCTGTACCCGATCGAGGTGCAGCCGGCTGCGACCTCGGCTTCACCAGGGTCCGACTCCCCGACAACATCCACCTCAACCGTGAGCGGCCCGCCCGTCGAGACCGGAGTCAGCCGAGACGACACCAATAGCGGTGCGGTCGCGCTAGGGATTCTCGGCGTTGGTGGCGTCGCGGCGCTAACGGCTGCCGCTCGCCGTCGGCTCAGGGACTAAGCACGCTGCTCGTCATCATCCTGCGGAGGGATGCGGCACCAGGACTGGGCGACCAAGCCCGCCGAGGCCAGACCGAGGCTGACCGCGGTGAGCACCAACGCTAGCCACATCGCCGAGGCCTGGCTGGGAATGGCAGCGTTTGGCATCCGGATCAGCGCTTCGCCCGCATAAAAACCAGCGACCACACCCCCGGTGAGGGCGCAGGCGCGGGCTGCCACCAGCACGCCTCGACCAAACTGCGGGGTGGGTGGCTCCGGATTCTTGCCTTCGACGTAGGACCGAATGGACCACGCACAACTCAGCAAGCCGACCGCAACCAACACGATGATCGCCACGGTGAACCACGAGTTGCGCGGCAATGCCACACCGCGGTCGGACAGCACCCGCAGCAGGAAGTAGGACAGCGCCAACGCGATACCGCCACTGAAAACCACTGTGCGGGCTTTGAGTCCGCTGTCCTCAGTCATCGTAACCACTCCGGCCCCGGGCGTACGCCATCTGTGCCCAACTCTTGCAGAACGTCCGCGACGGGCGTGATGCGATCACCGACTCGAACGTGTGCCTGCGGGTCGGCATCGAGCCACGGCGTCAGCACGAATGCGCGCTCGTGTGCCCGCGGGTGTGGAACGGTGAGTTCGCTTGTTTCAGAAGCGAATTCGCTCGGATCACCGGGCGTGCCGTACTGGATCAGGTCGAGGTCGAGTGTTCGAGCGCCCCAGCGCACGTCGCGGGTTCGGCCGTACCAGTTCTCGATGAGGTGCAGTTTTTCCAGCATGGTCCACGGCGCCAATCGCGTGCGCCCGACCACCACGGCATTGAGGTAGTCAGGCTGGTCGGGTCCGCCCACCGGGTCGGTCATATACAGGTCCGACACTGCGAGCACCCGCATCGCCGGATCGGACCGGATCGCCTCAAGCGCACTCACCAGGGTTCGCTCACGCCGCCCCAGATTGGCCCCAAGCGCCACCACGAACGCCGCATCACGCTCACGACGAATCGTCACCGATGGGCCGCCCGATTCCGGGTCCTGAAAGGTGACACCGGCCGGTGCGTGCGGCTTGTGCAGGGTGACCTCTACCGCTTCGACAGCCAGGTATGCCAACGCGGCGGTGGCGATGCGGTCGACCAGCGTCTCGATTAAATCGACTGGCGGTCCGGCGAGAATGGCCTCGGCTGCCTGAGCGATATCGGCATAGGAGACGGTCCGGCTGAGGTCGTCAGAGAGGCCCGCAGCGGTGAGGTCAACTTCTAGGGTGATGTCGGCGATGAAAGGCTGCGGGTCGACCTTTTCGTGCTCCAGCACCCCGTGGCAGGACACCACGCGGAGGCCTTCAAGGTGGATGCGATCAGTCATGGCCGCGCTGCCTGCACCGCCGCCACCACTTCAATCGCGGCGCGCGTCGAGGGCACATCGTGAACGCGGATTCCCCAGACCCCGGCCTGCGCCAGCAGCACGCTCGTGGCCGCCGTCGCGAGGTCGCGCTCTGGCGCGGGCACCGGCTCGCCATCGCCTGCGCCGATCTGCCCGAGAAAGCCCTTGCGTGAGGTGCCCACCAATACGGGCAGCGCCAGACCGTCGAATGCCGCGAGGTCCGCCAGTAGCGTCCAGTTGTGTTCGTGGCTCTTGGCAAACCCCAAACCAGGGTCGACCACGAGGCGATCGCGCGAAATGCCCTGCCCAACAAGAACTTCGACGCGCTCGGCCAGCTCGGAGTAAACCTCGCTCACCACGTCCGAATAGACCGCACGGGTCTGCATATCGTGACTGTGCCCGCGCCAGTGCATCACCAGGAACGGCACCCCAAGACTGGCCACCACCGGCGCCATGGCCGAATCTGCAAGCCCGCCACTTACGTCGTTCACCAGCGCAGCACCATGGTCAACAGCGCGCGCGGCGACCGAGGAACGCATGGTGTCCACGCTCACCGTCGCCCCGGCCGCGGCCAGTTCGGTCACGACCGGAAGCACCCGGCGCAACTCTTCGTCTTCATCGACTCGACGCGCACCAGGACGCGTCGACTCCCCACCGATGTCGAGGAGGTCGGCGCCTTGCTCGATCAGTGCCACCCCGTGGCGTACGGCCGCGCTCCCATCGAGATGGCGACCACCGTCCGAGAATGAATCTGGGGTCACATTGACGACCCCCATCACGAGCGGACGGTCGACGGGGCGCTGGGGAAGGCTCATGGGCTAGGCCGCGGTCACGGGGCTCATGGGCTACGCCGAGGTCACGAGGCTCATGGCCTCGGCACGCGTCGTCGGGTCACGCAACGATCCGCGTACGGCGGACGTGATGGTCCGGGCCCCGGGCTTGCGTACCCCGCGCATCGACATGCACAGGTGCTCGCATTCCAACACCACCAGCGCACCGCTCGCGCTGAGATGTTGCATCATCGCGTCGGCGATCTGGCCGGTGAGGCGCTCCTGAACTTGGGGACGCTTGGCAAACACATCGACCAGCCGCGCCAGTTTGGACAGACCGGTCACCCGGCCCTCCTGGTTGGGGATGTAGGCCACATGCGCCTTGCCGTGAAACGGCACCAAGTGATGCTCACAGGTCGAGTAGACCTCGATGTCTTTGACCAAAACCAACTCGTCGTGATCCACATCAAAGGTGCGCTGCAGGACATCCTCGGGCCGCTGCCGCAGGCCCGCGAAGGCCTCCACATAGGCGCGCGCCACCCGGTCCGGCGTGTCCTTCAAACCCTCGCGGTCGGGGTCCTCCCCCACCGCGATGAGCAACTCCCTGACAGCCGCGCTCGCGCGGGGGAGATCAATGTGCTCCTGGCTCATATCCGCGGTCCGGGGACTCGATCGTGGCTTCCGGCGCGTGCGGCTGCACGTGCTGCTTCTCTTCGGCAGGCGGCTGCTCACCGCGAGCCATGGCCTCCCGCTCTTGCGGAGTCATGACCGGTGGCCGATCGCTGACGGTCCGGACGTCGCTAGACAGCCACACCGGCCGGGTCGGACGCTTGCGCACCTCGCGGAAAACTTCGGCGATTTGGTGCTCGTTCAGCGTTTCCTTCTCCAGGAGCTCCAGCACCAGGGCGTCCAGGACGTCGCGGTTGTCGTTGAGGGCATACCACGCCTCATCATGGGCGGCATCGATCAACCGACGAACTTCCTCGTCGACCACAGCAGCCATGCCTTCGGAGTAGTCGCGCTCGTGACCCATGTCGCGGCCTAGGAACACCTCAGAGTTAGCCTGTCCGAGCTTGATCGCACCGATCCGCTCGCTCATGCCGAACTGGGTGACCATCTTGCGGGCCATCCCGGTCGCTTTCTCGATGTCGTTCGACGCACCCGTGCTCGGGTCGTGGAAGACGATCTCTTCGGCGACCCGGCCGCCAAGGGCGTAGGCCAACTGGTCGAGTAGCTCGTTGCGGGTCGTGGAGTATTTGTCATCCGCCGGAAGCACCATCGTGTAGCCGAGGGCACGCCCGCGCGGCAGGATCGTCACCTTGCTCACCGGGTCGGTGTAGTTGAGCGCCGCAGCAACCAGGGCATGCCCACCCTCGTGGTAGGCGGTGATCTTGCGCTCCTTGGCGCTCATCACGCGGGTGCGCTTCTGCGGACCAGCCATCACTCGGTCAATGGCCTCATCCAGGGCCGCGTTGTCCACCACTCGCCCGTTGGTACGCGCGGTCAGCAGTGCGGCTTCGTTGAGGACGTTGGCCAGATCGGCTCCCGAGAAGCCCGGGGTACGCCGAGCGACCATAAGCAGGTCGACGTCATCACTCATGGGCTTGCCCTTGGCGTGCACCTGCAGAATGTGGTGCCGTCCGGCCATATCGGGCGCTTCGACCGCGATCTGCCGGTCGAATCGGCCCGGGCGCAGCAACGCCGGGTCCAGGATGTCTGGCCGGTTGGTCGCGGCAATGAGGATGACGTTGGTCGTGACGTCGAAGCCGTCCATCTCGACCAGCAGCTGGTTGAGGGTCTGTTCCCGCTCGTCGTGGCCACCGCCGAGGCCAGCGCCACGGTGCCGTCCGACAGCGTCGATCTCGTCGACGAAAATGATGGCGGGGGCATTGGTCTTGGCCTGCTCGAACAGGTCGCGTACTCGCGAGGCGCCGACGCCGACAAACATCTCGACAAAGTCAGAACCGGAGATGGTGTAGAACGGCACCCCGGCCTCACCCGCGACCGCGCGAGCCAGCAGGGTTTTACCGGTGCCGGGCGGGCCATACAGCAGCACGCCCTTGGGGATCTTGGCGCCCACCTCGAGGAACTTGCGGGGCTCGGCGAGGAATTCTTTGATCTCGTGGAGTTCTTCGACGGCTTCGTCTGATCCAGCCACGTCCGCGAACGTGACTTTGGGCATGTCCTTGGATGCGAGCTTGGCCTTGGACTTGCCGAATTGCATGACCCGGCCGCCACCACCCTGCATTCGCGACATGAGGAACCAGAACAAACCCACCAGCAGGAGCAGCGGCAGCATGGTCATCAACAAGCTGACGAAGACGTTTTGCTGCTCGGGGTCGTCGGTGAAGCCGTCGGCTGGCGCGTTCTCGTTGAGTGCGCGGACGATCTGCTCGCCGCGCGCGTCGACATAGAACGCCTGCACGGTGTCGGTGTTTTTGACGTCACCGACGTCTTGAGCCGACTTCAGGGTGAGATCGACTCGGTCTGGGGTGACCTTGGCCGACTTGACCTGGCCCTTCTCGATGAGCGTGATGGCTTGGGAAGTATCGACCTTCTCGAACCCGCCCGACGTGCCGACGGAGTACCACAGGAACCCGATCGCCACGACGAGGACGATCCAAAAACCCGGTGCCCGGGCGAGACGCTTAGCGTTCATGTAGCTGCGAGGCCGTCACGGCCCCGATCCTTCCTGCTCAAGTAGTCGACGGCAGCCCCCGGATGGATGCCACTGGCTCCGCATGCCGCCAGGGGTCTAAGCCCCGACGACCGTACACGTCCGGCAATCTCGCCCGCAGATGCGGGGCGACACCGGTTCAGGTTGGCAAACGTCCGAGGTGCGCGTGATGTTCCTTAGCTGTAGACGTGCGGCGCCAAGGTGCCGATGTCGCGCAGGTTTCGATAGCGCTCGTCGTAGTCCAGGCCGTATCCCACGACAAACTCATCGGGAATGTCGAATCCGACGTACTTGCAGTCAATGTGCACCTTGGCAGCGTCCGGTTTGCGCAGCAGCGTGCAGATTTCTACCGATGCTGGCGCGCGCGACTCCAAGTTCGAGCGGATCCACGACAGCGTCAGACCGGAGTCGATGATGTCCTCCACGATCAGGACATGGCGGTCGGTGATATCGGTATCGAGGTCTTTGAGGATGCGCACCACTCCCGAACTCTTGGTGCCAGAACCATAGGAGGACACGGCCATCCAGTCCATCGGCACGCTGCCGGGCAGGGCTCGCATGAGGTCGGCCATCACCAGGACGGCGCCTTTGAGAACACCCACCAGCAAGAGCTGATCGCGCTGTGGGCCGTAGTCCTGCCAGATTTCCTGGCCTAGCTCGGCGAGCCGCTGCTGAATCTGCGGCTCCGTATAGAGCACCTTCTCCAGGTCGCTGCCCATATGGTCGGCGTCCACGCTCGCTCCTCCGCTGGTTGGTCAGTCCGCACTCATTCAACCGGACGGCGCGGGCCGAAGGCGAGCGCACCCCGTACCCGCTGCGCCTGGAGCCCTCCTGGCAGATCGATCGGCCCCTGCCCACGCCAATCCGTGATGAGCCGGTCTAGCTCGGTCAGCTGCCCGAAATTGAGCGCCGACGCATCGGCTCCCGCCTCCAACGCGAGCCGTCGCAGGGCACGGGTACGCACCGCTCTCGGCAGGTCGACGAGGTCGGCCACCGCGATGCCCTCCGAAGCCGTGCCCGCACATCCGGCGAGCGTCGATTCGGCCCAGTGGGCGAGGGCCTCCTCATCGTCGCGCGCTCGGCGGGATGTCCGCGCCAGGTTGGCGCGAAGGTCCCCGCCGAGACGGCCGGTCAGGTCGGCGAGGAGCCGGCGAGCGCGGACCCTGGCAAAAGTCTCATCCTCGTTGTGTGGGTCCTGCCAGGGCTGCACGCCCAACGCCTCGCATGCGGCCTCGGTGTGTTCGCGGGTGATATCGAGAAACGGCCGAACGAGGGTCGCTGATACCGGGGACATACCGCTCAAGGACCGCGCACCGGAGCCCCGCAAGAGGCCGAGCAGCACCTGTTCGGCCTGATCGTCGCGAGTATGCGCCGTCGCGACGTGTACGGCGCGCTGGGCCACCCTCGATGTTTCGAGGGCGGCATAACGTGCCCGTCTCGCGGCGGCCTCTGGACCCTCGCCTTCGAGGTTCACCTGGACGGTACGCACCTCGACAGGCGCGAGTCCGAGTTCACGGCACTGCGCTGCGGCTCGGTCCGCGACCTCGTGGGAGTGGGCCTGCAGCCCGTGGTCCACGATCACTGCGCCAGCGCGCAGGGTCATCCGGGGCGCCTCAAAGGACAGTGCCGCGGCGAGCGCCAACGAGTCGGCGCCACCGCTCACGGCGGCGAGAATGAGTGAATCGGGCGGCAGGGACAGCGCTGTGAGTGCTTCTCGTACCGCCACCCGAGTGTGGGCGACGGCCGGCGACGGACCGGCCATGCGCTCAGCCGTGCACCCGCGCAACCCACGCGGGCGGGTCAGCGATCTCGGTGGGGAGCGGGAGGGTTTCTGGCGAGGTCCAGACGGTGTTGAACCCGTCCAGTCCGACCTGGTCGATCACCGTCCGGACGAAAATGGCGCCGTCGCGATACTGGCGCATCTTGGCCTCGAGCCCGAGCAATCGGCGCAGCAGCCGATCCGGCCCGAAACCGCCCGCACGACGCGCGTCGAATTTCTTGCGAATGTCGGCCACCGACGGCACGATCTGCGGCCCGACCTCATCCATCACGACATCGGCGTGGCCTTCCAGCAGCGACATCACCGCGGTGACCTTGGCGACCTCAGCCCGCTGCTCTGGGGTCGTGAACAGGTCGGTGAGTCCACCGCCGCCGCCGCGCACGACCTCTGGCAGCCGCGCCACCACCTGCTGCATGCGCTCAGGGAGCTGTTCCGGGTCGGGAACCAGGTCGATCATCAGTTCGCGCGCACTGGTGATCACATGCTCACGCAACCACGGCACGGCCGTGAACTGCACGCGATGGGTCTCTTCGTGCAGGCATACCCAGAGCCGGAAATCGTGCGGGTCGACACCGAGTTCACGTTCCACCTTGACGATGTTGGGCGCCACCAGCATCAGGCTCGGCTGACCCTCAGGCGCCAAGTCGAACTGTCCAAGCACTTTGGAGGACACGTAGCCCAGCAGCGCACCAACCTCGGCGCCAGCGATCTTGGCGCCAACAGCGCGTACGCGCGGCCCCGCCAAACGCTGCGCGGTAATGCGCTCAACAGCCGGTTGAACCAGGGCACCCATCGAACCGGCGTTGACGTCAATCCAGGTCGTGCGATCCACGACATGCACGGGCGTCTGGGTCGAGCCCGGGTTAAGGCGCGCGGTGTCGGCCACGGGCTGATGAGCTCGCTCGGCGGCCGACCGCAATTCCTCGACGACCACCCGCGCGTTTGCGACGCTGGTCTTGGGTCCGTCGGAGGCGATGCGATGGCCCGTCTTGCGGGCAACATCCCAGTCGATGTACGTCTGGCTCATGGTGGCGACTCTAACGAGGCTCCAGCGCGGTGCCCTCAGCCGTCGGTTCGGTCGTCCGCTTGCAGGTTTAACAGCCACATTTCGCGAGAGCGCTAATCACTCGATCGAGGTCGGCCCGGGTCTGCACCGGACCGGCAGCGGCCTTGCCGTTGCTCACGATGGTGAAGACAAGCTCCCGACCGTCCTGGGTCACCAGGGTGCCCGCGAGGCTGCTGACACCGGGAAGGCTGCCGGTTTTAGCCCGGACGATTCCGCGCCCAGCCTCGGCACCCTTGATGAAGAACCGATCATCGAGCGTCCCGTTGAGCGAGGCTACGGGAAACTGCGCAACGACCTCTTGGAAGGCGGGCGCCTTCCCTGTGACCCCACGCATCAGCACATCGGTGATGACTCGGGCCGGGATCGTGGTGCCGTCGGCGAGCCCGGCGGCGTCCCGCAGTCGCACGCCGCGCACGTCGATGCCGTCCGCGCGCAGCACTCCGACTACCCACGCAGTGACCGACGTCGTGTCGCCCGGCACGCCCTGGGCTGCCGCGCCCTGGCGAACCAGGGACTCGATCATGGCGTTGTCACTGCTTCGCATGGCCAGCCCGAGTACGGCGCTGAGGGGAGCAGAGCGCACGACGCCCAACTGCTTGGCGTCGGTGGGAGCTGTGGTCTTTTGTCCCACGGTCGCCGTGATGCCCTGTCGCTGCAGCGCCTTCACGAACGCCTCGGACGCACTCTTGGCTGGGTCTTGCGGTGGGGCGTTGCCTGGGTCGGAGCGGTCCTCGTCCAGGCCGAGCATGGAGATCCGGGTAGTGAAGCCCTGATCGACGACGTCCTGGCTCCAGGTCGATGCCTGCAGTGGGCCGGGGGCATAGCTCAGATCCCAGCTGATCTGAACCTCGGTGCGCCCTTCGGCCTTGAGCTTGATCGCGACCTGCTGGGCCAAGTCTCCCAACCCAGCGTGGCCCCTCACGGCGTCGGGATCACCTGCGCCAGTGCCGAGCGCGGTGTCGCCCCCTGCGACGAGAACAACCTTGCCATCTCCGCCTGATACGGCGGTCGTCGCCAGGGTCCGGTCGGCGCCGAGTGTCTTGGCCACGGCGTACGCCGACAGCACCTTGGTGATAGAGGCTGGTGTGAGCGCTGCGTCGGGTGCTTTTTGGTAGAGCCGAGTTCCGGTCTTGGCGTCGCGCACGTCAAGGGCGGTGGTGCCCAAACTCTTGGCGCCGACCAGCGGGGCGATCGCGGCGCGTAAGGCTGCGCGATCTGGCATCGGCCCCTTGAGCGTCCCGGTCTGCTGGGGCAGCTGCGGTGCGGAAGGGACTCGGACGTTCTGTGGCGGCGCCGACTCGCCGGGCAGGGGGACCGGTTCGCGCGGCGCATCTGCGGTGGTGAGGACGCCAGGGACGATGTCGACGGCGTCGAGGGTGGCATACGCAGCGACGAGCACGACCACGGCCGACGAACCGGCCAAGATCTTGCGACTTCTGCGCACGAGGCCCCCCTTCGCTCGCGTGAATGCGCCTCGTGGGAGAGACTAACCCGCAAAGAGTGCTCGCCGTTTCTCGCGAGTGACACCGACAGAAGGCAAGGAACACAGGACTTATGGAGTTCGACGTCAGCATCGAGATCCCGCGCGGGACTCGCAACAAGTACGAGATCGACCACGAGACCGGCCGTATCCGACTGGATCGCCTGCTGTTCACCGCCATGTCGTATCCGGCCGACTACGGCTACATCGAGGACACCCTCGGTGAGGACGGCGACCCGCTGGATGCCCTGGTGATCCTGGACGAGCCGACCTTCCCCGGATGCGTTGTGCGCGCGCGGGCGATCGGCGTCTTCAAGATGGTCGACGAGGCTGGCGGCGACGACAAGATTCTGTGCGTTCCGGCCGGCGACCCCCGTCAAGAGAACATCACCGACATCAAGGACATCAGCGACTTCACGCTGAAGGAGGTGCAGCACTTCTTCGAGACCTACAAGGCGCTCGAACCGGGCAAGTCGGTAGAAGAGGGCTCCCACTGGGTCGGCGCCTCCGATGCCGACCAGGTCGTCGGCGATGCCCTCCAGCGCGCCAAGGACAACAACATGACCACCGCCCGGTGGGCCATGCCCGGCCACGCGGCCGACGACACCGAGCGTTCAATCGACCGCGACCAGAGCAGCGACAGCCAGGCCGACCAGCCTGAGGCCTGACATGGACACGCTGCTCGCCGAGGATCTGATCCTGCTCTTGCTGGACGATGAGACGGGGAAGCAGCGGGCGAAGACGTTCTCTGACGCCTTGCTCGGCGGCGCGCTTCTTGCCGAACTCGCCGCCACCGGGCAACTCGAACTCCATAAGTCGACCTCCCGCTGGCAGTCTGGGGACACTGTCGCACCGGCCCCCAACGCACGGCCAGCCGATCCGATCCTCCAGGGTGCCCTGGCGATCATCGCCAACAAGCCCCAGCCAGCCGGCTCACTTGTTGGGCCGATCGGTAAAGGAGTCAGCGATTCCCTCCTGGCACGCCTAGCCGAACGCGGCATCCTCCATCGTCAGGACGACAAGGTTCTTGGACTTTTCTCTCGGACGCGTTGGCCTGCAAACGATTCCAGGCATGAGGTCCAGGTACGCCAGGACATTAGCCGCGCTCTGGTCGGCGGCGAAGTGCCACAACCCCGCACCGCGGCACTCATCGCCTTGTTGCACAGCGCCAACGAACTGAGCGTCCTCGATAACGGGGGGATGTCGGCCAAGGAAGTCAAGGCACGCGCCGGTCAAATAGCCGAAGGCGACTGGGCCGGTGGCGCCGTCGGCAAGGCCGTCCAGGACGTGACGAACGCCATCATGGTCGGCATCGTGACGAGCACGATCATCACGACGACCACGACCTCGACCTGAGCGCCGTCACCACCCAGGGTCAATGCGGCGCGGCGGGATCATGTGCGCGTAGGCATTGTCGGTCTGGATGAGTCTCCTGGTGCGTCGGCGGTATCTCACGATCATCACCAAGCCAGGGATCCAGACGAGGTACTGCACGGCCATGGCCCACCGGAACGAGTCAACGGTGTAGGTCGCGGGACCGCCGGGCGCCACCACGTCGAGCACGATGCCGATCAGCGCCACGGTGCTCAACGCCGCGACAAAGCCGCCGACATTGACGATCCCGGTCGCGCTCCCCAGCCGGGTCGAGGGGTTGAAGGTCCGCGCCAGGTCGAATCCGACCATCGAACCTGGACCCCCAGCAGCCGTCACGACGACCAACACGACCAAGAGCCAGACCGGCGCGCGACCGGGCCACAACAACACGACAGCCCAGGCGACCATCATGACTCCAACGAGCCAGAGCACCAGTGTCGATCGCGAGTAGGGGTAGCGCGCAACGAAAACCCCGAACGCGGGGCTGGCAATCACACCCGCCAGAACCATCAGCGCGAGCAGCACCGACGCCTCACTGGCGCTGAGTCCTTGCCCCACGGTCAGGAATGGGTATCCCCACATCACGGCAAAAACGTTGGACGAGAACTGCGCGGTGAAGTGACACCACAGGCCAAGCCGTGTGCCAGGTTCTTTCCAGGCGAGGTGTACGGCGCGGCCGACGGCGCGCATCTTGAGGTCAGTTCGCTCTTGGTCGTCATAAGGGCTGTCGATGACCACCAAGACCAGAGCCACGGAGAGTGCCACACCGGCACCCGCCGCGATGAGGAAACTTGTGGTCCAACCAAATTCGCGCAGCGCGAAAGCGAGCGGATAGGCCGCAAGGAGCGACCCGACCTGGCCGATGATCCCCGTGACTTGGGTGACGATCGGGGTCCTGGCTGGAGGAAACCAGAGCGCGACCAGGCGCAAGACGGACACGAACACCATGGCGTCGCCAACCCCGATGAAGACCCGCGCGACGACACCCGCGGTATAGGTCCCAGCGAAGGCGAAGCCGATCTGCGCCATCGTCATGGTGATGAGCCCAACACCAAGGAGTGCCTTGGAGCCGAACCGGTCAAGTAGCGCCCCAACCGGAATCTGCATCGCGGCGTAGACGCCGAGCTGGACTATCGCGAAGGTGGCAAGCTCGGCAGAGGAGATGTCGAAGCGGTCGGCAGCGACCAGTCCGGCAACACCCAGGGAGGTTCGGTGGAAGATCGCCAGGATGTAGATCGCGACCGCCGTCGCCCACACCATCCATGCTCGCCGCCCGCCGAGCGGGTAAGTCTGGGTCATGATGCCTTCAGAATAAGACCACCGGGCGCCGTATCGTCGGCCGCATGGACTCCTTCTCACGCGATGGTCTGACCTTTGATGTCACGGACGCCGGTCCCGTTGAGGGCGAGGTGGTGATCCTGCTGCATGGCTTTCCCCAGGACCGCACCGCGTGGTCTCAGGTGACCGAGCAGCTCAATGCCACCGGATTGCGCACGCTCGCCCCCGATCAGCGCGGGTACTCCCCCGGAGCGAGCCCGACGGCCAGGTCTGCGTACGCAATGCGCGAGCTCGTGGCGGACGTGGTGGCGCTCGCTGATGCGGCGAACGCCCAGACCTTCCATGTCGTCGGTCACGACTGGGGTGGCGCCGTGGCGTGGGCCGTCGCCGCGGCGCACCCCGATCGGGTCGCCTCAGCAACAGTGCTCTCTACGCCACACCCCACGGCCATGGCATGGGCGTTCACCCATGGCGATCAAGCGCGACGCAGCTGGTACATGGTGACCTTCCAGATTCCTCGGCTGCCAGAGAAGCGCCTGCATCGCGGTCTGCGGTCGCTGTATCTCAGGACCGGTATGGACGCCGACCAGGCGCAGCGCTACGTCGACCGGTTCCCGACGCCGGAGTCGTTGACGCCTCCAATGAACTGGTACCGCGGTATGCCTGCCTCCGCGGCAATCGGTCGCTCCGTGAAGAAGATGGTGAGCCGACGCCGCGGCGGAGGCCACTCGGGTCCGCGCAAGATCACGGTGCCCACCACGTACGTCTGGGGTCGTCGCGACTTCGCGCTCGGCCGCGCTGCTGCCGAGAAGACCGCCGAATTCGTCTCTGCTGACTACCGTTTCGTTGAAGTCGACGCTGGACATTGGCTGCCCGAAGTCGAGGCCGAGGTTGTCGCGCACGAGATTATCCAGCGGGTACGGCCACACCTCACCGCGTGAACGCGACGACCTCATCGGCAAATTTCGCCTGGAGCGGATAAATCGGTGGGGTTTCGCGAGTTGGGTGCACCCGATTGGTGAGCAAGACTGCGACAGCCTCGCGGCGTCTGTCGATCACGAGGGAGGTTCCCGTGAAGCCTGTGTGGCCTAGCGATTCAGGACTTGAGAGCCGACCCATCCAACGTGGGCGGTCAATCTCGAAGACCAGGCTGTGCTGCTCGCCTGGCTGACCGCTACTGAGATCGGATGTGACGAGGTCGCCGCCGACGTGACCATCGAGCACCGCCTGACCGAGCAGTCCGAGGTCGTGTGCTGTCGAGAAGATCCCGGCGTGGCCGCTCACCCCACCCAGCGACCACGCGTTCTCGTCGTGCACCTCACCCCGAACGATCCCCCGACCTGTGTCGACCTCATCCTCCGTAGCGGCGCAGTTCGCAGGGTCGACAGGGCCAAAACCGGTGTCAACCATGCCGATTGGCTCGGTGATGTATTGCCTGACCAGATCTTGCAGGGGACGTCCGGCTATCCGCTCCAACAGCAGGTGCAGCGCGATGAGGTTGAGGTCGCTGTACGTGTACCGCGTGCCAGCCGGCGCCTCCAGGTCGCACTCCAGGACCGCGCGCCGTCGGGCTGCCACGTCGGGCCAGTCGCTCCACAGCGGCAACCACCAGCTCATTCCACTGGTGTGAAGCGCTAGGTGGCGCACGAGCACGTCAGGCTTGTCGATGAAGTCTGGAAGGTACTCGGCCACGGGTGAGTCCAGGTCGACTTCACCGCGCTCAACTGCGCTCACCAGTAGCAGACTGGTGAAGACCTTGGTGATCGATGCGACATCGAACTTCGTGTCTGGCGCCATCAGCACCCGGTCCGCCTCGGGCAGGAGCGTCCTGGCTCGGTCGGCATACAACAATGCGTGGCCGGACGCCTCGTGCAACACCACCTGGCCGCGTGCTCTCCCTAGGCGTACGTGACCTGGAACCCAGTCGAACGGGTGCTGATGGCTCGGCATAGTGGCCATGCCACCACACTCGGAAGAATCCGACCACGCCAACCCTAGTATTCGAACATATGTTCGACTAAAATGTGGTCATGGGGTCACCACCGATTGGGCAGCGTCGCGAGATCCTTGCGCGTGCCGAGCGCGGTGCTATTGCCCGGCGACAGGCGGACGTTGACGATCTCGAACTGCTGCTGATCTGGGCCGATTCCCACGACCAAGACCCACAGGCTGAGCCTGGGGCGGTGCCTGCGAGGAGGGGCGGCCCACGCCTGGTGACTGTTGGCGGGGCCGGCACGCCCCAGGTGATGGACTTGTGCTTCGCCGAGATGGCTATCGCCCGGCAGACCGGTGAGGCCGCCACCAGGAATTCGACGGCTGACGCACTCGATCTTCGACACCGGCTGCCGAAGGTGTGGTCCCAGGTGCACAGCCTGCGCTGCGAGGTGTGGGTCGCGCGCAAGATCGCCCGCATGACCAGACCGTTGAGCAGAGATGCCGTGGCCATCGTGGACCGCGCGGTCGCTGAAGCAATCGACCAATCACCATCCCGGCTGCTCAGCCTGGCTGAAGCGAAGATAATTGAATCTGACCAGGCGGCCCATCACGAGCGGATCCGGGAAAACCAGTCGAAGGTCGGTGTCTGGTTTCCCAAGCCGCTACCTGGGTCCGAAGTGGACCAGTTCGACAACACGGCAGGAATCCGCACCGTGTTCGCGCGGCTGGACCCAGGTGAGGCCGCTGATCTCGAGCAGGCCGTAGATGATCTGGCCGGTCTCCTCGCTGAGCGGGGCGACTTTGCTGCCGAGGAGCAACTCACCTGGGACCAGCTCCGCGCCCGCGGGTTGAGCTTGCTTGCACGCCCGGCCGATGCGCTCGCGCTGATGAGCGGCGACAACGGGAAGTCACAAACCACGCGGCGCTCCGCGACCGTAGTCGTCCACCTCACCGATACCACCGTGACCGGAGACCAGCCCGGCATCGCGCGCGTCGAAGCCCTGGGCCCCATGTTGATTGACCACCTGGCCGGCCTAGTGGGGCACCGCAACATCGAGATGCTTCCGGTTGTGGATCTGCGGGAATCACGCGCGGTCAATGGGTACGAGCACCCCGCCGATGTGCGTACCCGGGGCGAACTACGCACCTGCGGAGACGTTTTCCCACACTCGGGTTCCCGACCCGATGCGCGAGTCGATCACGACCACGCGGTGCCGTACGACCACACCGGCCCACCAGGGCAAACGGGCGACCACAACGACGCGCCACTCACCCGAAGACACCATCGCGCCAAAACCCACCTCAACTACCAGGTCGATCAACCGCGACCCGGTGTCTATCGGTGGACGACGCCGCATGGCCTGGAACGCGTCGTGACCCCACGCGGCACCGTGCGAGCCAGCTTTCTACGCACTGAGGACGGCGCCATCAAGGGCGAGCGCTATCCCGACCTACCCCCACTCGACAAGCCCTACTGAACTCCATTTGATGAGGTGGCCCGCCGACGATTTCGGCGGTGCGCCGGGCGGTGCGTATACTCGGGCCTCGCGTCCAGCATCACCGGTCGCACGCCGCCTTAGCTCAGTCGGCCAGAGCGATTCACTCGTAATGAATAGGTCATCGGTTCGATTCCGATAGGCGGCTCCACCAACGCTCCCAGCCCCGCGCTGGGAGCGTTTTTGCTGCGCGCATGTGCTGGTGCCGACTTCAACGACATCCAAAAGCCTCACTAGAGGCCGCCTGATTGCCTCTTACATCGTCGATGTGATTGATCCCACGTGCCCGAGAGCTCCCTGAAGGCACTCTGGGCTAGACAGGTTTCAGTACATCGTCCACACTCATGAGGACGCGTCACGACATTGGTGCCGCGTCGTCGTCGAGTTGCTGATTCTCTGGGGGCAGAGAAGTAGTTCGGCCCTCCTTCGCATGGTGAGCGCAGCGCTCGCTCCGACAGGGCTGCACAACATGTTGCGACGCCTACCCGGCGGCTTCTTTGACCAGATTTCTTCACGATGGAGTCCGAGAGTGAATTCTCAGAACACCCAGACAACCGGCGTCTCACGTCGCTCGATCGCCAGGGGGGCGGCATGGTCGGTCCCCACCATTGCATTGGCGTCAGTTGCCCCCGCAACCGCAGCCTCGGTGTGTGAACCGACCAAGGTGACCGAGTCGGCCAAGCCGGCCTCGACGACCAGCGCGGCGGCTGGTGAGTCGACGTTTGTGCTCCCATCAAACGTCACGTCGATCAACTTCGACATCGCCGGTGGGGGTGGCGGCGCATACAGCCCGGCGGCTAACTATCACGGTGGCTCGGGCGTCCGCTTGATTGGCACGCTGGACGTGCCCGCTGGGGCGACGATCCGCATCGTTGCAGGTCAGGGCGGGACTGGTCCTGCGGGGTGGGGAGCCGACACCGCAACGGGCGGACAGGGATTCGGCAATGGCGCCAACTCCGGCACGGTGCCTTCCAACAGCAACGACACGCTCACTGGGGGTAGCGGCGGTGGTGGCTCTGCCATCCTCGTCAATGGCACGGCCATGGTGATCGCCGGTGGCGGTGGAGGGGCCGCTGGCCAGGGCTCGTACACAATCACCGGCAGTGGCTCGCACGCGACCTTTAGCGGCTCAAATGGCGGCGACGCCACGTTCCCCGGCGCGAGCACTGCAACCGCGACGTCTCGGCACAACGTGACAGTCACGGGCGCTTCGCCGATGCGTAGCCAGTGGATCAACGGTTCGGGCAACGCCTACGGCGCGACACCAGGTGAGTCTGGCGTCGCGTCCGTCGCGGCCTCGACCAACCCGATCACCAACGAGAACAACTGGTACGGCTACTACAAGGCCGCGGCCGGCAGCGCTGGCAACCTCACCACGGGTGGTAATGGTGGGGTCGGTGCGCTCAATCGTCGCATCGCCGGATCAACCGGCAAGTCCATGCTCCTGGGCGGCTCTGGTGGCGGCGGCGGATACGCCGGTGGTGCCGGTGGCACCGTGTGGTGCCAGATCTACTGGCAGGCCGGTGGGTCACGCTTGGCCTACATGTTCTCTGGTTCGGCTGGAGGCGGGTCGAGTTACCTCAACGACGCGGCCCAAGCCACCCCGTCGCTCGCTGGCAACGGCAGCGCGACCCAGGGCAGGCGCAACCCGGGCTTCGCGACGGTGACCTACGACACGGTGTGCCCGTAGTCAGCACCAGTCATACAGCACGGCAACGGCCGGGGTGCTCAGACTTTTGTCTGGGCACCCCGGCCGTGCCGTTTGCTCCCCGAGGTGTTCCACAGTGCGTCCTCATCAAGGTTCGCTAACCACCACAAATGTCACCGCCAGGTCGCACAGGGGACAAGGCGCGGCTACGTCGAAGTCAGGAGGCCCAAGGATCCTCAGCGGTGTTCTTCGAGAGCACCCACGAGGAGTTGCATGCCACGCCCCGTACGTCTATCTCGTCGCTCGATCCTCACTGGCCTCGCCATCGCTGTGTCGGCTCCACCGCTGACCGCAGTAGCGACGAGCGGGGCCAACCACCCGCAACAGCCCCCGGCCCTCATCGGAGCCCAGCCAGCACCGCGCATCCACGTGATGTCGTTCAACATCCGACTCGACACCTACGCACCAGCCCATGACCCGGATTCCTGGCCCCGGCGCCGGCCTGCGCTCACGGCGCTCATCACGCAAGAGCAGCCTGATCTCCTCGGCGTGCAAGAGGCGACATTCCTCCAGCTCCCCACGATTCGCGCTGCGCTGCCCCACCACGAGATGGTCGGCTACGGGCGAAGTGGCGGCTCGACCGATGAACACAACGCCATCTTCTTCGACACCCGCCGATTCGAGCTGATCGGGTGGGAACAGTTCTGGCTCTCGGACACTCCAGACGTTGTGGGCTCCGCGAACTGGGGCAACGTCGTCACCCGGACCGTGGTGTGGGCGCGCCTGCGCGATCGCACAAGCCACCGCGAATTCGTTTACGTCAACACGCATTTCGACCACGAGTCTCGAAAGTCCCGAGCACGTTCGGCGCGCGTCGTCGCTGACCTGCGCGGTCAGTTTGGGTCCATGCCGATGGTCGTCACCGGCGACTTCAACGCGGCGACAACCGACAAGGCCGTGTACGCGCCTCTGACCAAGCCATACGTCGACACCTGGGTCAGCGCACGACGTCACGTAACCCCGGCATACGGCACCTTCGCCGGATACGACACACCGCGGGTCGGCGCGGAGCGCATCGACTGGATCCTCACTACGCCCGGAACTCGTGTTCACTCAGCAGCGGTGAATTCCACCAAACCCCAGGGCGTGTGGCCGTCCGATCACATGCCGGTGCAGGCAGTCGTCGAACTGGCCTAAGCGTCCCGGCTGGTGTCGCCTTCGACGCTCAGCACTTGGTGTCCTTTTTGTCGGGGACCTTCCCCTCAAGCAGGTACTTGTCGGTCGCGCCGTCCACGCACTTGTTGCTCCGCATGTAGGCGGTGTGTCCGTCGCCGTCCCACGAGATCAACCGACTGTTGTCGAGCATGTTGTTGAGCCGAACCGACCACTCGTACGGCGTTGCAGGATCACGGGTCGTGCCGATCACCAGTATTGGGCTCGACCCCTGCGCGGTGATCTTCTTCGGCTTGCCCGTCGCCTTCACTGGCCATTCGCCACACACGGCCCCGCCCCAGGCCAGCAACGGACCCCAAGTCGGCGCGGTCTTCGTGAAGTTTGCCTGGTCCTTGCGATAGTCAGCCACGTCCGGGGAGCCTTGCCGATCAAGGCAATTCACCGCACTGATGACCTGCATGATGTTGCTTGAATAGTTGCCCTCGCTGTCCCGCTCGGAGTAGGAGTTCGCGAGCGCCATCAAGTCATTGCCATTGCCCGCGAAGGCGCTCTTGAAGGCCTTCGTCAACGACCCCCACATGCCCTGGTCATACATGGCAGCCGCGATCCCCGACGACGCCCAACCCTCGGTGAGTTTCTTGACCCGTTCATCGTTGGTCACCGGAATAGGTTTGGCATCAACCTCTTTGAGGAAGTCGCGGATGCGTTTCATCCCTTCCTTCTCGGACCCACCGAGCGGGCAGTCACCGGAGTCGACGCAATCCTTGACGTAGGCCTTCGTCGCTCGCTCGAAGCCATCCGCCTGCCCCTGGTTGACCTGGCTGTTGGTGATGTCTGGGGGCACCACGCCGTCGAGGACGAACCGACCCACCTTCTTGGGGAAGAGGTCGGCGTAGGTCGCGCCAAGGAAGGTGCCGTACGACTTGCCGAGGTAGTCGAGTTTGCTGCTGCCGAGCGCGGCCCGCAGCACGTCCATGTCCTTGGCCGCCTCGACCGTCGAGACATGTCCGATGAGTTCGGGCGCCTTCTTTTTGCACGCTGAACCGAAGTCACGCCCGCTCTTCATCATGGCGTTCTGCTCGGTTGAGTCGTCGGGAGTGGGGTCCCCGCCAAGCTGGCCGTCCATCTTGGGTGCGTCATAACAGACAATCGGCGCCGACCGCTGCACACCGCGAGGGTCGAAGCCCACGACGTCATAGGCCTTGCGCACGTCCCGGCTCACGATGAAGTCTGCTGCCGCGGCGTAGTCAACTCCTGAACCACCCGGCCCACCCGGGTTCACCACGAGGGAGCCACGGCGCTGACCAGTAGCCTTGCGCTTCAGCACCGCGACCTTGAGCGTGCCGCCGGAAGGTTGGCTGTAGTCGATCGGCACCTCAAGCTGAGCGCACTGCGCGCCCTCTTCACAGTCCGTCCACGACAACTTCTGGTCGTAAAACTTGGCCAACGATTTCGACGGCGCTTTGGTCGCCTTGGGATCGACTGACTGGTCGGCTTCATCGCCAGATCCATTGCATCCCGAGAGCACCAATGCCGTCGCCGCCACCGCAGCGAGCACGCTCTTGGGCGTAGCCGTCGTCGCTCGACTCGTCTTCACTGACCTGTCCTCACGTGGTAATCGCTTAGGCGTCGACCCTGACACTGCACGCTAACCGACAGTCCTGAACGTCAACCGGTGTGCCTGGTCGGAACTCGCAGCCCGATCGCCATGGCTTCCAACGCGAGCAACGGTGGCACGTTGGCCTCGATGCGCTCGCGTGCCGTGCCGATCTGGTCCATGCACCCCAACAGTTGCTCCGGCCCAAATAGCTGCGCGAGCGTGGCGAGCAATTCAGACTCGTCGGCGTTGACCAACTCCACCGGGGTACCGACCTGGACCATGAGCGCATCGCGATAGACCGACATGAGGTCGACCAGCGAACGGTCGATGACATCGCGGCCAAACCGGGTCGCGCGCGTCTTCTGTTCCTTCTCCAAGGTGTTCAGTTGGCCGCGAATATGCGGCGGCTGGGTCCGCGCTTGCGGGTCGGCGCCCAACTGCTCCAACAGTCGCTTCCGCTCAGCCGCGTCACGCTCTGCACTGCTCGCGCCGGATTCCTCGCTCGCGATGGATGCGAGGTTGGCTGCAGCGCTCATCGCCTCCCCCAGCGACCGAATGCCCACGGCCAGGTGCAGGGTGTTGCGGCGGCGGGTACGCGCCCCCTCGTCTCGCGCTAATCGCCGCGCCAACCCGACATGAGACTGCGTGGCGCGAGCGGCATACAACGCCTGCTCTGGATCGATGCCATCGCGGCGCACCAGGAGGTCGGCGACGGCCTCCGGGGCTGGCGTGCGCAGGCGTACGTGTCGCGAGCGGCTGCGGATCGTGATGATCACGTCCTCCAAGGAGGGCGCGCACAACAACCACACCGTGCGCGGTGTGGGCTCCTCCAGTGCCTTCAACAGTGAGTCGGCGGCTCTCTCGGTCAGCCTGTCAGCGTCCTCGACAATGATCACCCGCCACGCACCCACTGAGGGACGCCGCCCCGCCAGTTGCACCAACTCGCGAGCATCCTTCACCTGGATCGACAGGCCCTGAGTTGCCACCACCTCAACGTCAGCATGGCTGCCGTCGCGGGCCGTACGGCACTCATGGCAGTCCCCACACCCGCGCTGCGGGCACAGCAGCGCACCAGCGAAAGCCCTTGCCGCAGTGGACCGTCCGGACCCCGGCGGCCCAGTAAGCAACCACGCGTGAGTCATGTATTGAGAGTCGTGGGCCGCTGCGGACAAGGCCGAGACAGCGTGCTCCTGACCGACGACGTCATCCCACACGCTGGTCATGACGTGCCGCTCTTCACTCGGCCGTCCAGAAGGTCGGTCACCGCGCGCTGCACATCCGCGGCGATCTCATCGGGCTCTCGCTCCGCGCTGAGCACGACGTAGCGCTGCGGTTCGGCCTCGGCCAATTGCAGGAAATGCGCGCGTACTTTGGCGTGAAACTCGTCGGCTTCCCGCTCCAACCGATCGTGCGTTCCGGATCGTCTGGTGTGGCCGAGTTCGGGTGTCACGTCGAGCAACACCGTCAGGTCAGGGCGAAGGTCGTGGGTAGCCCACGCGGAAAGCTGAGCGATCTCGCCCGGATCAAGGTCTCGCCCGGCACCTTGATAGGCAACCGACGAGTCAATGTAGCGGTCCTGGACGACGGTCACGCCGCGCTCAAGAGCGGGCCGGACGACCGTGGCCACGTGGTGCGCGCGATCAGCGGCAAACAACAACGCCTCGGCACGCGGGGCAACATCCTCGCCGTGCAGGACAAGCTCACGAATCTTATGGCCCAATGTCGTGCCGCCCGGTTCCCTGGTCACGACGACGTCCTCGTCGCGGCTTCGTAGGAAATACACGAGCCGGTCGAGTTGGGTGGTCTTGCCCGCCCCGTCACCACCCTCAAAAACGATGAAGACTCCACGCGTCGTGGGCGACTGTTCGGGCATGAGCGTCAGCCTAGGCGACGGCACCGACGGTCGGAGCGAGCCTCACTCCTGATAACTGTCCATAGTGTCAGTCCGGATGGCTGTGCCGAGCTGAGTCATTTTCTTCCCATCCACGAGTTCAATGGACGCGCCGCTAGGGCTGCGGCCAAAGCCAGAGAACGGCGCGGTGACAAACCTGATGTCGCCTCCGCGAGTTCCTCTCATCGCGAAGCCTTCGGACCGCATCTTTCCAACAGTCAAGTCGTTATCGACCGTGAGATTGGTGGTGGCCGCATTAAGAAATCCGCGCAACTTCACGGGGTTGGCAATCGTGCTGGGGGTGAGCGACTTCAGCATGAGTGCCTTGATGAAGGCCTGCTGGCGACGGCCCCGCGAGATATCTCCCTCGCTGAGTTGCTTGCGCTCCCGGACAAAGGTGAGGGCAGTCTTGCCGTCCATGTGCATCGTGCCCTTGCGGAACTCGACGCCCTCGGACGTCGAGGCCTCTTCCACCTGGACATCAACGCCACCCACGGCGTCGGTCATGCGTTGGAATCCGTCAAATCCCGTCATCGCCACGTGGTCGATCTTGACGCCCAACATGTTCTGCATCGTCGACACCAGCAGCGGCGCTCCGCCAAAGGCGTAGGCGGCGTTCAGCTTGTTTTTGCCCTTGCCAGGGATCGGCACATACAGGTCGCGTGGAAAGTGCACCAGGGTGACGTTGTGTCGGTCCTCGGGAACGTGGACGAGAACCATGACATCGGAGCGCTTGCCGGCCACACCATCGCGACCGTCATTGCCGATCAGCAGATAGTTGGTGCCGTTTTTATCGGGTTGGGTGATCTCCTTGCCGCTGAGATCTGTTGGGCCCGAGTCGGGTAGCAACTTGGCGTGCTTGACATTGCCCGAAACCAGGACGTTGAGATAGAGCAGATAGCCACCCACAGCCAGGACCGGCACCAAGACCATGACGAGGGCAATCACCCAGCCCTTGCGACGGCGTTTTCTTGGTGACGCAGCACGCCGCGCGGCACGGGTATCACCCGGCGTTTGGCCCGCATCAGCGTCCGTTTCATCCCCTTGGTTCACGTTCAGGATGGTACGCCGAGCGCCTGGGTTCCGCCTGGATGACGCCAACCCGTGGAAGTCTCGTAAGATCGCCACCGGGGAAAGACGATCCGAGCGCCGCCGCACGGCCGGGAGGAAATGAAGATGGCCTCCGAGGCTGACGAGTTCGACCTGGTCGTCCGAGTCATGGGTGTGACGATCGCCGTGCCACTCAACCATGACTGGCTCCAGGCAGACGATCGCGCGCGATTGATCGAAAAATGGTCCTACGCGGCGCTCCCCGAGCCGTCCGCCGAGCCACATGACCTCGTCCTCGACTCCCCGGGGGTCAGCAACGCCACCGCGCTGGACCGCCTTGAGTCCTCCCTGTCGACCGCCGTGACGGTCGCGGCCCTGACCCACCAAGCGGGCCGACTTCTCATGCTCCATGCCGCCGGCCTGTCCGACCCTGCGACCGGCAAAACCATCGCACTTGTCGCCCCCTCTGGGACCGGAAAAACTACTGCTGCAAGGACATTGGGCGCCGACTGGGGCTACGTCAGCGACGAGACCGTCGCCATCGACCCAGCCGACTTGACGGTCCTCCCGCATCAGAAACCGCTGTCAATCGGCGCGAAAGGCTCCATCAAAGAGCAGGCAGGACCGGCTGAACTCGGGCTCGAGAAACTCACTCAGACACCAACGCTTGCGCGCATCGTGATGCTCGTACGTGACCCGGACCATGAGGGGCCACCGCGGATCGACCCTCTCCCGCTGGCGCAAGCCCTTGGCCGGTTGGTATCCGAGGTGAGTTACCTCTCTCGGTGGGAGAGCCCGATTGTGATGATGTCGTCAGTCATCGACAAGACCGGAGGGGTGCTCCTGCTGACCTACTCCGACGCCAAGGACCTTCGAGACCTCCCCGAGGTCCTTCTCGAGACGCCTGGCCACGTGAACGAGTGGCGAAGCGTTGACGACCCCGGAACCCACGACGCCATTGCGACCGACACCGAACTCGTGATCTTTCTCGACGGCCAGCCGTCTCGCGTCATGGTCCTCGACGGGATCGGCCCGACCATCTGGCGAGCCGCCCGAACCGGTGACGACCTCGCGCTCGATGACTTCGTAGCGGCCGTCGTTGCCGAGCACGGAGAGCCACCGAACGGTTCGGCACGCAGTCTCGTGGAAGCGAGCCTCAACGAGATGCGCGACCAGGGCGTCCTCGAAACGCCGTAAGCCGATCAGTCGCAGGGCGCCTTGTAAGAAATTTTCACGTAACCGGGGTGCCGTGCCGCACTCCCGGCCGCCGCAGCATTTCCCCCATCGGCAAACGCTGACGCGGTGACGACTGCGTCATCCACGAAGCTACTGCCGCCACCGCCAGAACCGCCCGCCTGGTAGACGTAACTATTGGCCTGAAGTCGACCACTCGTGGCGCCACCGGCGCCACCGGCGTAGCCGCCGCCACCACCACCGCCGCCGATCTGGATCCAACCCCAGCTGTTACCGGAGTAGAACGCTGGCGATGTGGCGCCTTGGCCACCCGCGCCGCCGCTGCCGCTCGGCGGCAGCCCCGGGTTGCTCGCGACACGCGAGTAGCGGGTGTTGTTGCCATTGCTGGCCTGATAGAGGGCCGACGTCCGAGTGGCCCCCGGTGTTGATCCCGAGGCGCCGCCACCGCCGAACAACTGGTCGTTGAAACCAGTGCGGGTGATCGTGATGTCGTGGCCAGTGTCGCCGTTGGGTAGACCGCCGTCGCCGGTCGCGCCGGCCGTGGTGTAGGCGTACCCGTTCGTCGGGAAATACTCGATGGAGCCGATGCCGCCGCCCCCTCCAGCGACGACTGCCGGCTGTCCACCGACCAGGATGGCCGATCCACCGCCACCACTACCTCCGGTCAGCGTGTGACCGTTGATTGCGGTCGGGTTTCCCGTATGACCGCCTGCGCCGTAGCCATCACCGCCAGTGACGATGCGCTGATCTTCGCGCGCGGGTCCGGCTCCTCCGTTGCCCGCGACGAGCGTGAGTACGCTCCCGGGCGCCACCGTCATCGTTCCGGTGACCAACGCGCCAGAACCGGCCGTGATGCCCGAGGACCCCGACGCGTTGCCATAACTGCCGTATCCACCTCCGCCACCAAGCACCTCGAAGGTGATCTCCGTGACGTCTGCGGGAACGGTGAATTCTACGGTCGTCTTCGGCCCGAAGGTCGGGTTAGTGGTCGCCGACGCCGCGACGACGGCCTCGGCTGACTTGGTCTCCGTGCACGAGGCGGCCATGACGGGCACTGCCGACGACGCGGCCAGCACCGGAACCGACCACGCTGCGCCCTTGGCGATGGTGCGACGTGACACCCGCTGACTGACCTCTGCGTTTGAGGCGTGCGTGAAATTGGGCACAGTGGATCTCCATCATGTTGCGAGTCGAAGGCGGCACCTGGTGTCGATGCCCCTGAAGAGGAGCCCCCGCTCCTCACACGGTTGCCCCCAACCGCGCACGTCGCCCTCAGAGAGAACAACGTTCTCGGCAAGAGTACATCAATCACACTGCGTCTCGGAATCGCCTCCACAGAGCACCCGTATGAGATCGTGGACTGCCAAAACCTATAGTTTTCAAGGTTGTTCGGCGGTTTCTTCAACCCCTACGTCGTGCACTCCCTGACGTTCGGCATTCGCATAGATCGCGGCACGAACCCACTCGGCTAAGCCCTCGGCCCCCATCGCCTCGTCGTAGGACGCGGTGAACCGCGGGTCCGAGACATACAGGTCGCCGAGACAACAATGCATCGCGGGCGAGCAGTCGTACCACCACCGGTCGATGTGGGCACGATGAGTTTCCACCGCATCCATCGCGGGCACCTCGTCCGCGGCTACTCCCGCGGCAAACAACTCGGCCATGGCGGTCTGCATCTGGTCCGTCTCGGCCTTGATCTGCTCCCACTCGGCCCGGCCGTAACTCTTCACCCGCCGTTGGCCCTGCTTCCAGGCGTCGGTGTTGCCCCAGCGCTGTTCGGCTTCGTCCTGGTGGTCGTAGAACTCACCGCCGAACAGTTCTTTCATGTCTTCATATGTCATGGCCTGCTGATCCATGGTCTTCTCCAATGCATCGTCGATTGCCGCGACAAGCTCACTGAGCTCATCGAGCCTGGACATGACCACGGACCGCTGCCGACGGAGATGCTCGGCGGCATCTCCGCTTTCCAACATCGTGCGGATGTCATCGAGCGGCATCTCAAGCCGTCGGTACACCACAACGTGCTGCAACCGCTCAAGATCGGCCGCCGTATACAACCGGTAGCCGGCTTGCGACCGTCCGCTGGGGACCACCAGACCGATCTGGTCGTAGTGGTGCAGGGTGCGCACGGTCACGCCGACCTCGCGGGCGACCTCGCCCACTGTCAATGCCGCACCGGTCACCGTCGCGCTCCTGGTCATGCCGACCATCAGACCGCCTCACGTTGCGTGAGGGTCAAGTCAGATTGTCGTCGCGTCGTCCACTCATCAGCTGCGAGCAAAGATACCGACGGCGTCGTAGGCGATCCAGGAACCTTGGTCCTTCACGATCTCCAGACAGTTCTCGCCAGCGCGCAAGAGCGAGTGGGGCAAGGGGCGCTCAAAATATGCAGGCCCGCTCCCCCGACCGGGAAGGTCACTCTGGAGCTCCGGCCCTGAGAGGTCGGCGTCGAAGGGTCCAGCGAAGATGACCGGATCGCAGAGGATGTCATTGATCCATACGGACGCAGCACCGGCCCGCGACGGATGGCGGTCGGTCAACCACACCGCGAAATCGAAGTCTGAGCGCGGTGGCCCGGCGAGATCGAAATGGAGTCGGAAGCTGTGCGTACGCCGCCCCGCCCAGGCGTCCTCCGGGCCGGGGTGCAACCAACTCCACTGGGTGGCTGCCTCGTCCCGCCCGTGATGGAAGTCCACATCGCGCGGAAAGGTCGACTGGTAGCGGACGTACGCGCGTCCGGCGAGCGCCAACTCGCTACTCACTCCATCAAACGATCCAACCGTCGCGACCGCGCGGCCGGTCACCGTCACGGACGGTTTCGACGTCACCGACATCGGACTCGACTGAGCGCAGGGCACTCCATCACGGTCGAGTCCGCGCACGACGTACTCCCATGTTTCGCCATGCACGCTCAGCCCGCCGTGCAGGTAGTCCGCCCGGGACACTTCCGCCAAGACCTGCGGCCCGCTTAACGGTCGAGCACCTCTCGGCGCTACCTGCATGGGACGCCCATGGATAACAAACGTCTCGGCCTCACTCGGGGCCGTCCAGGCGAGGTGAATCTGTCGAAGGTCGCCGGTCAGCCGCACCGCAAGATCAGACATGCTGCGGCGCCCACGCTGATGCGGAACAAGCGCCATCAGATCACCCCTCCTCGCACGTCAGGTCCCGTCACCACCGTGCGCCGCCGACGTGGCCAGGGAGAAACCTCTCGATGAAGATGGCGTGACGTTCCTCGGTATGTTCGAGGCATGAGCCAACCCACCCTCTTCGCCGAGACTGCGCACGAACTCGCCCTCATCGCCGCGAACCACCAGCGCGACCATCGTGTACCTGGCCTGCTGGCAGCAGTGGCCCAGTCGGGGAAACTCCTGTGGCACAGCGGTATTGGGACTGCTGACCTCGAGCATCCTGGCGTTCCGCACGACCCGAATACGCACGTCACCGTCGCATCCAATACCAAGACCTTCACTGCCGCGATGGTGATGCAACTCCGGGACGAGGGCAAGCTGCGGCTCAGCGACCCGATTGATCAGCACCTGCCCGACTCACACCACGATCGGGTCACCATCCGTCACCTGTTGTCCCACCTGACGGGCGTGCAACGCGAGCCAGTCGGCGATGTCTGGGACACCCTGGAGTTTCCTGACCGCGCCGGATTGATCCAGGGCTGGAATGCAGCCGAACGAATCCTGCCCGAGGGCGCCTACTGGCACTACAGCAACCTTGGCTATGCCATGTTGGGCGAACTCGTGGCCCGGCTCGATCACCGTGAATGGGCCGAGAGTTTGCAGGAACGACTGCTGAATCCGTTGGGGCTGAAGCAAACTGGTCTGACTGGTCAGGGTGTGCAAGCTGGCAGGTATTACGTCAAGCCCTACACCGACGTCCCCGTGAAAGAGCCGCTCCTGAGTAAAGCGGCCATCGCGCCAGCAGGCGGTCTGTGGAGCACCGCCACCGACATGGCGACGTGGCACGGCTTCCTTGCCGACCCCGACTCATCCGTCTTGTCCCCAGACACGGTTGACGAAATGTGCCAGCCGCATGGATTCGCCGACACCGAGGACTGGCGGATCGCCTACGGGCTCGGTCTTCAACTCACCAACAGTGACGGCCGGATCTGGGTCGGCCACACCGGCGGACTCCCCGGCTCGATCACGGGCTTCTTCACTCATCGTGAAAGCGCCACGACCGGTCTGGTCTGCATGAATTCATCGGTTGCCGGACGGCCGAGCGCCTTCGCCACCACCCTCGGAGCGGCCGTCCTCGACCGTCAACCCCCCATTCCGGAGCCCTGGGTCCCCGGAACCGAAGTCCCCACTGACCTCGCACCACTGGTCGGCACCTGGTTCTCCGAAGGGGCGTCCTTCACCTTTGGGGTACGCCAGGGGGCACTGGAAGCGCGCATCGCCGGGGATCAAGGACCACCATCGGTCTTTGAGTCCGTCGGTGCCGATGAGTTCGTGACGGCCTCGGGCCGCGAGCGTGGGGAACGTCTTGTGATCCGGCGTCATCCTGACGGGTCCGTGCGCCAACTGAACTGGGCGACTTACCGATTCACCCGCGAACCCCTGGCGTTCGGTGAGGACCTGCCCAACCGCAGCACTCGCTGACACGTGTCTGCGCCCCGAGACCGACGTTGGTCTCGGGGCGCAGACACGAACTGATCAGGGGGTCCAGGACACCTGGATACGAGAACCCGGAGCGAAGACAACGTCTTTGATCTCCGCGCCCTTGGCGATATATGCGTCGCAGCCCTTGCCACTCTCTCCAACGGCGAGGTCGGTGTCGTCTGAATCACAACCCGGAGCGCTCACGAATTTCTTACCCTCTTGGTCGGGGCCCAACTTAGGCTTGAGCATGAACCCGTTGACATCACCCGCGTCGAAGGTGCTGGACTGGCTCCCACCGTTATTGGTGACGGTGTAACGCAAGAAATAGACAATGCCGTCAGCCTTGGTCACGTTGCCGGTGTAGACCGAGTCGGGCGCCTTCTCCAGCGCGTCGACCTGCAGGCGGTAAGCCGCAGCAGACGAACTAGCGGTGGAGGACTCCACCACGTTGGCCGCCTGGCCATACTTCAGCGTGGTGCCAGGCGCTACCGGCGTGGTGTCGCCAGCGTCGCCGCCGGAGGACGATGGGGACTCGCTACTCGAGGACGACTCGCTGCTGGAGCTGGACGAAGACTCGCTGGTCTCCGGTGCTGCGCTCGACTCGCTGGTCTCCGGTGCGCTGGAGCTCTCCGCCGCGGAGGTCGGAGCAGCGGACGTGGGCGGTGCAGCATCCGGGCTGGAGTCCTGGCAGGCGCTCAAGCCGAGTGCGCCAGCCAGCGCGAAGGTCACTGCGACGGTCCGGCTGGTGCGCGATCGGGTGCTAAACATGGTGGGGATCCTCTCCCTGCTGGTGTGTGAAATTCGAACCTCTGACGGCACCGAATTGGATGTGGTTCCATCCGGATTCGCAGATTCGAAGAAACTTCGTGCGCTCGTGCACGCCAGCCCCCCGGGCCCGCCACCTCGCGCCACGGAGGAGCGTACCCGATAGTTGAGGCGCGCACCCAATCACCAGCGAGCTATGACGTGGGCGCTTTCTTTGTGGCCGACTTCTTCGCCGTCGACTTCTTCGCCGTCGACTTCTTCGCGGTCGACTTCTTAGCGGTGGTTTTCTTGGCCGCCTTCTTCGTCGTCTTCTTAGCCGCGCGCTTACGCGTGGTCGGGCCCTTTGCTCGCTTCTCGGCTAGCAGCTCAAACCCGCGTTCCGGCGTGATGGTCTCCGGGTCATCGTCCTTGCGCAAGGTGGCGTTGACTTCGCCGTCGGTGACGTACGGACCAAAGCGGCCGTCTTTCACCACCGTGGGTTTACCGCTCACCGGGTCATCGCCAAGTTCCTTCAACGGCGGCTGCGCCGCGCGTCCACGCCGCTTGGGTTCGGCGTAGATCTTGAGCGCTTCCTCCAGGGTGATGTCGAACAGTTGCGCCTCAGTCTCAAGGGATCGCGAGTCAGTGCCCTTTTTGAGGTACGGCCCATAGCGCCCGTTCTGGGCCGTAATCGGGACGAGCTTCTCGGACTCGGTGCCGTCCTCGGCCGTGACCTTCTCAGGCGCTTCACCGACCACGCGCGGTAGCGACAACAACTTGAGCGCGGTCGCCAAGTCAATGCTCGCAAGATCCATGTCTTTAAACAGGCTCGCGGTCCGTGGCTTGGCCTTGGCCGCCTTCTTTTTCGGCTTCGTGCCCTCGGCCGGGCCCGGCGGCTCGGGGAGGATTTCGGTGACGTAAGGACCAAACCGGCCCGACTTTGCCACGATGTCGTGGCCAGACTCGGGGTCCTGGCCCAGCACCCGTCCATCGTCCTCGGCCTGCGCGAGAAGTTCTCGCCCCTTCTCGGCGGTCATCTCATCCGGAGCGATGTCGTCGGTGATCGTCGCGCGCTTGGGCTTGGCATCCTCAGCAGCCGCCGCCTTCTCCGCGTCGATCACCTCACCCGTAGCAGGGTCGACGCCCTCGGGCACGGTCGATTCGACGTACGGCCCATAACGACCGACGCGCACCACAATGCCGTCAGCGATCGGGATGGTCGAGATGGCCTTGGCGTCAATATCACCCAGGCTGTCGACCATTCGGCGCAAACCCTCACCGGTGGTCGCCTCGTCGCCGAAGTAAAAACGGCGCAGCCAATCAACGCGCTCGTCCTCGCCGGCCGCGATGCCGTCGAGTCCCTGTTCCATCGACGCGGTGAAGTCGTAGTCGACCAACCGCGGGAAGTGCTGCTCCAGCAACTGGGTGACCGCGAAGGCCAGCCAGGTCGGCACCAACGCGCTCCCCCGGTTATTGACATAGCCGCGGTCCTGAATCGTTCCCACCGTCGAGGCATAGGTAGACGGCCGACCAATTCCCTTGGCCTCCATGGTTTTCACGAGCGTCGCCTCGGTATAGCGCGGCGGTGCGCTGGTGACGTGGCCGTCTGGCTCGGCCCGCAACACGTCGAGGTTGACGCCGATCGACAACTTGGGCAATCGCCGCTCGGTCTGGTCCTCGCCCGGGTCGCGGCCCACGTCGCGGCCCTCTTCGTAGGCCGCGAGGAAGCCGCGGAAGGTGATGACCGTGCCGCTGGCGCTGAATTCGGCAACCTGAGCGAAGCCTGTCTCGGCAATCGGCACGGTGTGCTTCACCGTCGCCGTGGAGCCCACGGCATCGGCCATCTGGGAGGCGATGGTCCGCTTCCAAATCAACTCGTAGAGGCGGAACTCGTCGCCGCGAAGTTCTCCAGAGACTTGGGCGGGCGTGCGGAATCGATCGCCCGCAGGGCGAACGGCCTCGTGCGCCTCTTGCGCGTTCTTCGCCTTGCCCGAGTAGCGGCGAGGCGCCTCGGGAACATAATCGGCGCCATACAAGTCACGCGCCTGCTGCCGGGCTGCGGTGAGCGCCGATTCGGACAACGTCACCGAGTCGGTACGCATATAGGTGATGTAGCCGTTCTCATAGAGCCGCTGCGCCGTGCGCATCGTGCTCTGCGAAGAGAGACGCAGCTTGCGCCCGGCTTCCTGTTGCAACGTGCTGGTGGTGAAGGGAGCCGACGGCCGACGCTTGTAGGGCTTCTCCTGGACATCGCTCACCGTGCCCTGCCCGGCGCGTACGGCCTCGGCAATCGCGCTCGCGCGCTGCTCGTCGAGGTGGTGAAGGCCCTCGCCCTTCAGCGTTCCGAGGTCGGTGAAGTCACGGCCCTGGGCCACCCGCCGACCATCAACAGCGACCAGCCGAGCGGTATAAGACTGTCCGGCTGACTCAGGCTGAAAATCGCCCTCGACGTCCCAGTAGTTCGCGGCGCGGAAGGCCATTCGCTCCCGCTCTCGCTCGACCACCATGCGCGTCGCGACCGACTGCACCCGACCGGCGGAGAGTTTGCTGCGCACCTTGCGCCAGAGCACGGGGGAGACCTCGTAGCCGTACAACCGGTCGAGGATTCGACGAGATTCCTGCGCATCAACCAGACGATCGTCAAGCTCGCGGGTGGTGTGCACCGCGCGCTGAATGGCTTCCTTGGTGATCTCGTGAAACACCATGCGCTTGACCGGAACCTTGGGCTTGAGGACCTCGCGCAGGTGCCAGGCAATGGCCTCACCCTCGCGGTCCTCATCGGTAGCGAGGAAGAGTTCGTCGGCGTCCTTGAGCAGGCGCTTGAGCTCGGAAACCTTCTTCTTCTTGTCCGGGTAGACGACGTAGTAGGCGTCGAACCCGTTGTCGACGTCGACACCAAAACGACCGTAGGGGCCCTTCTTCATGTCGGCCGGAAGCTCCGAAGGAGAGGGCAAGTCGCGGATATGACCAACACTGGCGTCGACGACGTAGTCGGGCCCGAGATAGTCACTGATTTTCTTGGCCTTCGCCGGTGACTCGACGATGACTAGTTTGCGCGGCACGTACGCACTCCTTCTCTGCGGTTCTCGCGTTGCAGCGGATTCGTCGCTGCTTAGCGGACGCGGGGACCGCCTCGACCATAAGCCCTCCGCGGCTGTGCCGTTGCACGACCCGCACAGTCACGGCTTCTTGAGCCGTGGCGCAATACGTCGCGCGTTAGCGTTCGGTCCAATCGCGGACCGGCCTGGGGTCGTAGTGCGAATGCGGTTTGGCGTCCTTCGGTTCCGGTCGCGTGGTGGGCGGCAGCGCCATGGGGGTGAAGGCCGTGAACGCCCCCACGTCGGCATCGCCGCGACTGGTGTGCAGCGTCGCTGACTGTGCCTCCAGCGCGCCACGGGCCGCCCGCTCGAACCATATGTACGCCACCACCAGACCAACCCATACCGCGCCCGCAATGGCCGAGTGCACGATCAGGAGCAATGGCCCGGTGAGGCCGAGCACGAAGTAGACGACCGACGGCGCCGCTATGCCGAGGCCAGCCAATGACGTCGTGCCCTGGAGGCGCCCGATCCGGAGGGTGGGCAGCGCCAGAATGACCATGGCGATCATGAGCAGGGTGGTGAAGCGTCGACCATTGGGCCCGACGAACGTGTCGTACGCGAACGCGCCCGCTGCCGACGCCAACCAGATGGTGAACAGGGTCTGGCGCAACTGACCTACTGACATCGTTGTCCCCTTCCCCTTCAGGTCGCCACCAGCAAACCGTCGGCGATCAACGACCGAATGTCGGGCAGTGCCTCGGCGTGTACGGCCTCGGGGCTGGCCCCGACCAACTCGGCGATGGCCCCGAGTGTCTGTGCTGCGGTGAGATCGCCATCACATACTGACACGAATGCCGCCAGCACCGTGCTCGCGCGAACCGACCGACCCAGACCGCCACCCTGGCGGATCATGATCACGCTCGGGTCCTCGGCGCCTGGGCGGCCGTACCGTTCCTCGGTGACGTCATCGGCACTCCGCCAAGCGGTCTGCAGCACCCCGGAGTCCCCGTGCTCCGCCAACCACGTGCGGGCCGCGATCCCCGCCTCGGTGGTCGGCCCCATCGGCTCAACCAGGGGACCGGTCGACTCGACGAGATCACGCCACGGCTCCCGATCGCCTTCTGGCCGTTGGAAATTCAGCACCCCGAAGCCGACGCTGTCAACGCCGCGGGCCTCGAAGTCAGCGAGCCAAGCGGCATACATCTGCTCGTAGCCGGGCGTTCCCTTCCGGTGCCCACCATCCCCGGCCCACAGCTCGGCGTATTCACATGGGTCCTGCACCTCACGCTGGATTACCCAGGCGTCCAGACCGGTGCCTTCCAGCCACTCACCCACCACCTCGCGCCAATCGCCACCTGCCGCGACCTCCCAATTACCCAGCATTTGCGCAACGCCACCAAGCCGCAACTGATCGGCGAGCCCCCTGACCAAAGACCGGACAATCTCGTGGCCGACGCGGCCCCCGTCACGATATTCATAGGTCGGCAATTGCCCCACCCGTGGCGTGATGACAAACGGAGGGTTGCTGACGATCTGGTCGAACGTCTCACCCTCGACCGGCTCGAACAGGTCGCCCTGGCGCAGGTCCCAGGTCAGGCCGTTCATGCTGGCGTTGGCGCGCGCCAACGCCAGGGCTCGGCCTGAAGTGTCAGTCGCCACGACCTCACCGGCATGTGTCGACAGATGAAGGGACTGGACACCACAGCCGGTACCGAGGTCCAGAACACGCTGTCCGGGGCGACGCACCGTCCAGGACGCCAACGTCGTGGAGGCGCCACCGATGCCCAGGACGTGATCTTCAGGCAGTGGGCCCCCGGTCATCACCTCCGACAGGTCAGAAAGCACCCACCACTGGTCATCACCAGCCATATACGGACGCAGGTCAAACGCGGCGCGTACGCCATCCGGACCGAGTCGAACCAAGCCCCGGTCAGCGAGCCAGCCAGGGTCCAAACCGGGAAGGGCAGCATCGAGCCGGTCAGCCGGAACGGGATAACCCAGCGCAAACAGACGCACGAGGGTGCCGATCGGTGAATCCAGCGGACGGGTCAATCGCTCCGCTGGCGTGGGCTGCTCCCGGTGCAAGGCCCTGGCCGCGCGGTCCCCGAGGCACGCCAAGATGCCGTCCAGGGTGTAGTCGGCTGCGGCCAACGCGTCCCGAAGCGCGGGCAAGGACGCCAGGTCCGTGGGAGGAGCGGGGCTTGCCATGGGGCTCACCACCAAACCCCGATCAGCTCATGAGGTTGCCGATGAGGCCGCCGCCGGACCCGCCCTGCTGGCTCGTGGTGTTCATCCATTCGTCCGGCTGGACTACGACAAAGCCCGGGCCGTGGAAGGCGTACTGCATCGCCTCGCCGCTGCCGCCGCGCAGCATCGATTTCATGTTCATCGAGTTGACCATCTTGGGCACCAGGTTTGCCGACCAACCGACGGCGGCCTGGATATCGACGTACGTCGGCTGCTGCGAGCAATCGAGCACCACCGGGTGACCCTTGGCCTGCAGCGCGACGGTTCCCTGTCCCTGAAGCTCCAAATTGAACAACCCACCGGTCATCATTCCGGCGCCTTGCACCCGCTTGATGTCCCAACTAACCCCCGAGTCGAAGGCGAGGAGGTTGCGCGCATTGACCGACAGCGCATCGCCGGTGAGGTCGATCAGGAAGACGTAGCCAGCCTCCTGAGCGAAGAACACCTCGCCCTGACCGGCGACCCGCATCAGCGGGACGTCCTCGCTGGTCATCACCTTCTTGAGGAGTTTGCCCATAGAGCCGGCGCCCTCATGGTTGAAGGTGATCTGTCCCTGAAAGGCGACCATCGACCCCTTGACCGCGAGCACATCCGGGCCCAAGGCGACTCGCAGCATCTGAGAGTTCTGCAAGCTGAAACGGTTCTGGCTCTGGACCTCGAGATTGCTCTGGTCGAAAAGATTGCTCTGCATGGGGCAACCATGCCACGGCAGGTCACAAACCGTGCGCGGTTGCTTCCTTGGCCGTCGGGAAAATTTTGAAGACCGTGTCGAGTCCGGTGATCTTGAAGTTTCGAAGCAAACGCTCACTCGTCAGGACCAAGCGCAAGTCACCACCCGCCTGACGGGCCACCTTGAGTCGTCCAACCAACACGCCCAAGCCGGTGGAGTCCAGGAAGGGCACTGCGGTGAGGTCGACGACAAGTCGCGGGCCGCCATCGTCGATCGCTTGGTTGAGTAGCTGACGCAAGGTCGGCGCGGTCACGATGTCGACCTCGCCGCTCACGGCCACCACAGTGAAATCGCCCACAGCGCTGGTCTGCACGGTGAGTTCCAACTTAGGCCTCCAGGTCACGGGTCTTGATGCTGGGGAAACCCTAGCGATCCCCGCGCGGTCGGTTCGAGCGCCTACCGTGTCAGCACCATGACTCCAGCGTCGTCGTCCGCCCCGCACCGCCTGGTGGCGTCCCTTGATGGAGCGGCCACCGGCCGCGTAGTGCACGTCGCCGATTTCCCTGAGCGCCCCGCGAGCACGGCCGATTGGCCGGACTGGCTCGCGCCGCCCGTCGAAGCCGCCGTGCGCGGAATCGGCATTGAGCGCCCGTGGTCTCACCAGCGCCAGGCCGCGGATCTGGCACATCGCGGAACAGATGTCGTGATCGCCACCGGCACGGCGAGCGGCAAGAGCCTCGGCTACCTGCTGCCGGTGCTCTCCGACATCGCCGCCTCGAAAGATCGATTAGGACGCAACTCAACTGCGCTCTACCTGTCCCCCACCAAGGCACTCGCCGCCGATCAACTGGCCGCCATCAACTCGTTGGCCGTCCCGTCGGTACGCGCCGCGACCTACGACGGGGATACCGCATCCGACGAACGTCGCTGGATCCGTGAGCACGCCGATATCGTCCTCACCAATCCCGACCTGCTCCATCACACCTTGCTGCCCCAGCACGAACGGTGGGCGCCATTCCTTCGCGCGTTGAGATACATCGTCATCGACGAGTGCCATACCTACCGCGGCGTGTTCGGCGCTCACGTTGGATCGGTCTTGCGTCGCCTCCGGCGGGTCGCTGCCCGATACCGGACCGAGCCAACCTTCGTCCTTGCGTCTGCGACGGTGGCCGAGCCGGCCGCGCACGCGAGCACGTTGACGGGGGTCCCGGTCACCGCAATAACGGATGACGGATCTCCCAGAGCCCCCATGACTTTCGCCGTTTGGGAGCCGGGATCCACCCACGATGACGGGGTTGACGAGACCGAAAGTGCACCCCCTGACGCGCGCCGTGGCGCGGTCGCCGAGTGCGCTGACCTGATGGCCAGATTGGTGGGCGACGGAGTCCAGACCCTCACCTTTGCGCGCTCACGGGTCGGGGTCGAGGTCGTGGCCGACATGGTGCGGGCCAGGCTCCGTCGCGAGGCACCGCACCTGGTCGATCACGTCGCCGCCTACCGCGGTGGTTATCTCCCCGAGGAGCGCCGTGATCTCGAACGACGCTTGCGGTCGGGCGCCTTGCGCGGGCTTGCAGCCACCAATGCGCTTGAACTCGGCATCGATGTCGCCGGGCTGGACGCCGTACTCCTCGCGGGCTGGCCCGGGACCACGGCCTCACTATGGCAACAAGCGGGTCGCGCCGGACGACGCGGCCATCCTGCGCTGGTCGTCTTCGTCGCGGACAATGATCCGCTCGATACCTACCTCGTGCAGCACCCCGACGTGCTGCTCGGCCGGCCGACCGAAGCCCCGATTCTCGACGTGCGCAATCCATACGTTCTCGCACCCCATCTCGCCGCAGCCGCAGCCGAGTTGCCGCTCACCGAGGCGGACGAACGGTGGTTCGGCGAGAGCCTTCCGGCGCTCGCCGAGACACTCGTCGCCCGTGGAATCTTGCGGCGTCGGCCGCGCGGGTGGTTCTGGGCTCGCGCCGACCGACCCGCCGATCATCTATCCCTTCGAGGGAGCGGCGCTGCTGCCATCAGCATCGTCGAGAACCGCACCGCTCGAGTGCTCGGCACCGTGGACCGCGGGCGCTCGCATTCCGCCGCTCACACCGGCGCGGTCTATGTTCATCAGGGGCGTCCGTACGTCGTCTCCGAGCTCGACCTCGACGGCGATGCCGCGCACGTGACCGAGGGCGATCCCGGATGGTCGACCGTGGCCCAGTCGGTATCGGCCTTCGACATCGTGCAGACCGAGCGAGAAGACACCTGGGGCCAAGTCCATTGGAGCCACGGAGTGATCGATGTTCGTGAGCAGGTGACCTCCTTTCTGCGGAGGCTCCCCTCGGGTGAAGTTCTGGGCCAGCACGCCCTTGACCTTCCGGAGCAGTCCCTGCGTACGCGTGGAGTGTGGTGGACGGTCCCGCCCGCGCTGCTCGATGATCGGGTCGACCCAGCCAACCAGCCAGGGGCGCTGCACGCCGCGGAGCACGCAGCGATCGGACTGCTCCCCCTGGTGGCCCAATCCGACCGCTGGGACATCGGCGGGGTGTCGACCGTCCTGCACCCAGACACCGGCCTCCCGACTGTGTTGGTCTACGACGGCTACCCCGGTGGTGCCGGATTCGCCGAACGCGCCTTCGCCCATGCGCAGACCTGGGTCCGGGCCACCCGCGACGCGATTCGCGGATGTGCGTGCGCGACGGGCTGCCCGTCGTGCGTGCAGTCACCTAAGTGCGGCAACGGGAATCAGCCACTCGACAAGGCTGGCGCTGTCCAGGTCCTCACGCTTCTCCTGGAGTCCGCGCCGCCCAACTAACCACGATCTCGCGCCGGCCCAGCACGACTACGCGCCTGCGCATCGCCCAGGCCCGGCCACGAAGGGGCCACTGCCACCACGAGTTCGACCTCCTCTCCCGAAATCTCACACCGGCGCACCTGGGCGCTGTTGAGCTGGGCGACCTGCGCGGCCACCGAGCACGGGTGCTCGCTGGTAGCGGCGACCAATGCCTGCGCGCCGGCCAAAGCACCCAAGTCGGCGGCAGTACGTGCCTGCGAACTCGCGCGCGACGCGCTGACCAGGGTCAGAGCGCCCAGGAGAAGCGCGGCCACCGCACCGATCGCCGCCACGACATAGACGGTCGCTGAGCCCCGGTCAGGTCGGCGCATCGGCCTGCTCTCGCACAGCGACGGCACGACCCACCAGGTCAGTCGAGATCATTGCCGCAAATGGCCCGCGCACCGTAGCGCTTACGACGACCCGCACCTGGTCACCGCCGCTCACGTTCACGGTGGCCCCCGAAGGCGCCGATTCACGAGCGAGGGAGCGCACAGCCGCCGGGTCATCCCCTCGGGCCGCAGCGCGGGCTGCTACCCGCGCCGCGTCAGTCACCCTGATGAGGTCGACTCCCGCAACGACGGCGGTCAGCGCCACCCCAAGGACGAGCATCAATGCCGCGAGCGCAGCCGCCAGCTCAGCCGTCACCATTCCGGCGTCCCGCCGTGCTCGCAGCCGCGCCCGGACCATCAGCCGGCGACGCTCAGCGCCGAGGTGATGATGCCGCTCAGGGCAGACTTCACCGCACCGCTCTTGATGACGGCAATGAGCAATCCAGCGAACGCGACGGCGGCCAGAGTGCCGACGGCGTATTCAGCCGTCGTCATGCCTGCATCGCCTAGTGCGCGCAGACGTTGCCACCGTCCAGCCAACCTGGTTGTCATGGGGACCTCCTCCTATGGTGGTGCCTGATGCACCGCTCCCCCTCAGCCTCGGCCCGTTCGTGCTTGTCATCTAGGGCGCCGCAGTTCCTTGTGGATGGCCGCCTTGCGCCCGAAGGCACCTGTGGATGATGCGGCTCGCGCGCCAGGACCGGAATGATCGATGGATGGAGAACCCATGACGCACGCCTACGTATACGCCGCGGCCAGGACACCGTTCGGCAGGTTCAATGGTGCTCTTGCCGACTCTCGCCCCGACGATCTTGCCGCGACCGCGCTACGAGGCGCCCTGGGAAAGGTTCCCCACCTCGATCCACGCGAGGTGGGCGATGTGGTGTGGGGCCTGGCGAATGGTGCAGGCGAAGACAACCGGAATGTCGGACGTATGGCCGTGCTCCTCGCGGGTTTACCGACGTCGGTCCCGGCTACCACCGTCAATCGCCTGTGCGGGTCGAGCCTCGATGCGGCCATGATGGCTTCCCGCGCGATCGAGACGGGAGATGCCGACGTCGTCGTGGCAGGTGGCGTCGAATCTATGACCAGGGCGCCCTGGGTGTTGCCGAAGCCTTCTCGAGCCTTTCCCGCCGGGAACACCACAGCGGTATCCACCACGCTGGGATGGCGGTTCGTCAACTCGAAAATGCCTGCGGAATGGACACTTTCGCTGGGTGAGTGCAATGAGCAACTTCAGGAGAAGTTCGCTATTTCCCGCGAGCGCCAGGACGAGTTCGCCGCGCGCTCGCACGCTCTGGCCCATGCTGCGTGGGAGGACGGCTTCTACGACGACCTGGTGGTGTCGGTCGATGGTGTCGACCTGGCACGTGATGAAGGAATCCGCCCCGGCTCGACGGTGGAGAAGCTCGCCGGTCTCGCGCCCGCGTTTCGCACTGACGGCACCATCACCGCCGGTAACGCCTCCCCACTCAATGACGGCGCCTCGGCGCTCGTCCTCGGGTCGGAGGACGCGGCAGCGCGCATCGGTACCGCCCCCGTGGCCCGGATCGCAGGCCGTGCCGCCGCCGCGTTGGATCCCCAGATGTTCGGCTACGCACCGGTCGAGGCAGCCAACGCTGCACTGCGGCGGGCCGGGATCTCGTGGTCGGATGTCGGCGCCGTCGAACTCAACGAAGCCTTCGCCGTGCAGTCCCTGGCGTGCGTCGACGCCTGGGACATCGACCCGGATCTGGTGAACACCAGGGGCGGCGCCATCGCCATCGGGCATCCGCTGGGTGCATCCGGCGGCCGCATCCTCGGCACCCTTGCCCACGTCTTGCGAGAGCGAAAGCAGCGGTGGGGCGTTGCCGCGATCTGTATTGGTGTCGGCCAAGGACTGGCCGTCGTACTGGAGTCGACCGTATGACCGCTGAAACCCGGACGGTCGAGCACCTGGACCACGAACCGCTGACCCGGGACGAGGTCGCAGCGAAGATCGCACGGGACATCCCCGCAGGGTCATACGTCAATCTGGGAATTGGCCAACCGACTTTGGTGTCCAACTATCTCGACGTGGACAGCGACGTCGTTCTGCATACCGAGAACGGCATGTTGGGGATGGGCCCGGTCGCCACCGGCGAGGACATTGACCCTGACCTGACCAATGCTGGGAAGATTCCCGTCACCGAACTGCCTGGCGCTTCGTACTTCCACCACGCCGACTCATTCGCGATGATGCGCGGTGGACATCTCGACGTGTGTGTCCTCGGCGCATTTCAGGTCGGCATTCAGGGCGACCTTGCCAATTGGCATACCGGCAGCCCGGACGCTATTCCCGCCGTCGGCGGCGCGATGGATTTGGCGATTGGCGCCAAGGACGTCTTCGTCATGATGACGTTGTTCGACAAGGACGGCCGCGCCAAGCTCGTCTCCGAATGCACCTATCCGTTGACCGGAGTGGCGTGCGTCAGCCGGGTCTATTCCGACCTCGCCATCTTCGAGCTCGGACCAGCGGGTGTCACCGTGGCGGAGACTTGGAGCATCAGCGTCGACGAGCTCAGCGCTCGCCTGCACCTTCCGCTGCTACGCGCCTGACCGCAGGAGACTCGCAGCCATCGCGACCACGACCGGCACCACCGTCAGCAGCACGAAGGCGGGCAAAAAGCACAGGCCCAGCGGGAGCACGAGGCGGACGGCCACCTTGGCGCCCGCGATCTCCACGCGGTGGTGCTCCGCCTCACGGACTCGACGCGCAGCGTCGCGAAGGTAGTCGGCAGGTGGCACGCCAGCGCGTTCGGCAAGAGCCAACGCTGTTGTCGCGGCGCCCCAGGCGTCTGGAACTCCATCCCACGCGATACGTGGATCGACGCCCCACTGCAGCGCAGCGGCCACTTGCCGTAGGTGCGCGGCGATGGTTGGTCCGCACTCTTCGGCAACACGCTCGAGGCAGGCGGTCACCGCCACCCCGCTCTCGAGGCCGAGCGCGATCAGATCCATGGCATCGGCAACATCGAGGGTGGTGGCTGAGTCAGCGCTGCGCGCTTCGGTGGCGAATGCCGCGGAATGCTGAGCCCGGACCGCCGCTTTGGTCGGCCACCACCACACCCCGAGCATCGCGAACAGGCCAGCCAGGAGCACCCCACCCACACTGGCGCTCATGTCACCCTCGGGGTACGCAGCGCGCGGTCGACCATCTTCGTCGTCAGCATGCGGCCTAGCGCCAGCAAGACCAGGCCTGGGACCACCGCAAGGAGCAGCACTGCCGGTGGGTAGGCCGCGGCCACGTCGACCCCCAGCACCGGCATCAGCGCTAAATCGAGGACCGGGAGCAGAGTGAGCACCTGAACGGTGGCTCGCGGCCCTGCATTTTGTGCGGCAAACGCCCGGTCAAGCCGGGCCGTGGTCTCCCGTGCCGCGACCGTCGACCGCACGGCGTCGGTCAGCGGTGACCCGAGTTGTTCGCTGACTGACCACGCCCGGCCGACCTGAATCGCGACCGGGAGATGAAGGTCCTCACCGAGTTTCACCCAGAGCGCGCCCACGGATCGCCCCTCCCGCGCCGCATGGGCCAGGCGCTCCAACCACGTCCCGAGCTCGGGAACATCGCGCAGCCTGGGTTCCAGCGCTCGGTGGGATCCAGCCATCGCATCGGGTGGCGGAAGCCCTGCTTCGAGCCCGGCGGCAATACCACCCAACAACTCCAGCAGGATGGGCTCGCTCTCACGGACCCCGCGACGGCGACGCCGCAGCCAACGCACCGGACCACCGGCAACCGCGCTCGCATGGGAGCCGACATCGGTCTCAACGGCCAGGCTCAACGCGAGATCGCGTCGCCCTCGCCGGAGCGGCCAACACACCACCGCAGCCGCAGCCAACACCGCGCAAAGGGTCAGCACGATCCCTCCGCCAGCAACCGGTCGAGCTCGCCCGCCGCATCGCCGGCCTCGACCACCCCTCGGGCGAACGACCAGGCTGGCACGCACTGCAGGCCGGATGGCACTCGCCGCAAGACACCGATCTGCGCAAGATGTCGATGTCCCGCAGTGCGCTTGAGGTGAAGGACGACGCGCACGGCGCTGGCCAGTTGGGTACGCGTGGCTTCGGGGCTGAGCCCCGCCAGCGCGCCGAGTGCCTCGAAGCGCGCCACAACATCGTCGATGGCGTTGGCGTGCAGGGTGCCGCAGCCACCCTCGTGACCCGTGTTGAGGGCGCTCAGAAGTTCGCGGACTTCGGGGCCCCGAACCTCGCCGACGACAAGCCGGTCAGGACGCATGCGCAGGGACTGCCGCACCAAGGCGGCCATCGGCACCTCGCCTCGACCTTCGATATTGGGAGCGCGGGCCTCCAACCGCACTACATGCGGATGGGACACGGCCAGTTCGCGGACGTCCTCCACGACGACCAATCGTTCGGTCGGAAGAACTGTTGAGAGCAGCGCGGCGAGCAAGGTGGTCTTGCCCGTTCCGGTCCCGCCGCTCACAAGAAAAGCCTGGCGCGCCTGCACGAGGTGGCGTAGCACGCTGCTCAGCGCCTCCGGAACAAATCCATTGGCCACCAATTCAGGAAAGCCCAGCGATCGGGTCTGCGGCACGCGCAGGGAAAGGTGCGCGGCCTCCGCTACGAGCGGCGGCAACACCGCGTGCAATCGCACCCCGTCCGGGAGTAGTCCGTCGACATAGGGACAGCTGTCGTCTAGTCGCCGTCCGGCGAGACCCGCCAGCCGGACAGCGAGGCGTCGCACCTGATCGGCATCGCCGACCTCGACGGACGTACGCCGTAGCCCATCACCCGCATCGACGAACACTCCGGCCGTGCCATTGACCAGCACGTCAGTCACTCCGGGGCGGCGCAAGAGTTCTTCGAGTGGGCCTGCGCCGAGGACGTCGTTCGAGAGTCGCGAGTGCAGCTCGGCTCCGTGATCACCCAGGAGGGCGACATCGTCGCGCGCCAAGGCTTCGACCCCGGCGGTGCTCGGCGCGCGACCGGCCCGGATCTGATCCCACATGGACGTCCCGACTCGGGAGCCTGCCGTCACGAAGCACGCTCCCGCTCGATCAGCACCGACCGCAGAACTTCGTCACACATTCGGGTCAGCGGCGATCGGCTGCGCGAGCCCGGTGCCACGCCTACTTCGAGGTCCTCGATCATCCTGCGGTCATCGGGTATGCGCGCCAGGATCGGTAACTGCATCGCTTCGGAAACCGCCGCCTCCCAACGTTCTTCGAGCCCCCGGGTGACTAGCCACGGTGAGGCTCCCGCCTGCAGGAGCCGATCCGCGGCGACCTCTGCCGCGGCCAGTGCGGCCACCGTGCCTCCCACGACCACCATCACCGCATCGAGTTCAGCGATCCACGGTGGCACGTTGGTCCCGCAGTCGAGGATGCTGACCTCGACTGCCCCGAGGAGCGGCGCGCGGACAGCGCGCAGTGTCTGATCAGTCACCGGCTGCCAACGGCGCGCGTGGGTGAGGGTGGCAACCCCGTGCTCGGAGCGAGGTAGCCGATCCAACAGAGCAACCGGATCCACCAGACCGGAGGCGCCCGCAAGGTCACCCCATCGCGGACCGGGTTCACGTTCACAGCCCAGCAGCAGGTCGCTGCCGCCACTTCCTACATCAAGATCGACCAGCACCGTGTCGCGTCCAGCCATGGCCGCGCGGGTTGCTAGTCCTGCCGCGACCGTGCTGGTACCCAATCCACCCGAGGCTCCGACGAGCCCCAGTGAGACGCCGCGTGGGTCCGACTCCGTGTGTTCCATGTCCCTGATCGCACACCGTCGAGAGGTTCGACACCACTGCGCGCGGCGGGCCTGTGGACGACGGCCATGCACGCGACCTGGCTGTGGATATGGGACGGCCCCCGTTGGGGGGGCAACGGGGGCCGTCAAGGCGGAACCATGCCCCGGGGGGGAGGGGCCGGGTCCGCCGCGCTACAACCCGAAGGGAGCGCTAGACACCATCATGAACCTATCCGGACCCTAAACGCAACGTCAGCGGCAACTTTCTTGTCAAAATTTCCTTCTTGAACAAAAGAACTGCCGGTTGGCAGGGTTTCAGCGCCATCAGAAGGATGAGTGTGCCCGGAGCGGGGGTGTGGCATCCCACCCCTCCGGGATGGGATGCCACCAACCGCTTCCTAGCCAGGTGACCAAGCGTGCATTCTCGATTGTCGCCCGGGGACAAGCCCCGGAAACGAGCGGTCCATCAGTGGACTGGCCGCGCGTGGGTGCCTGGGTCAGAGGCGGTAATCGTCGGACTCACGTCCGTCGGTATGACTCGTTTCTACTCCTATTGGACAGCAACGACAAGACTTGTCTTCCGCCACGCAGAGGCGCATACTCACGCCCGCTCAGAACTGTTGGAGACGCCCTGCCAGCACCGCATCCGCGATGCGGACGCCCTCCTCGGCTCCCGCGACGACCGCCTCCGCACAATGCTCCAACCAGTACGCCACGCCGTCGGGCGTCCCACTGGCGTACGCGCTGAGCGCCGTGACATATCCGCTCGACCCACGGGCGTGATGACCGACCTCTGGAACCGCGACGCCCGTCGGGTCCACGCCGGATTTTTGCAGCCACGCGCGTTCAGCGGCACGTGCGACCAGAGCGTTCGCGGCAGCAAAGGGGCGGCACGTCGCCAGTTCGGCGTGGACGAGCCCCGCCACGACGATCGCGGGGGCGGACTCATCGAGCGAGAGCAACCTCGCGACTCCCCCGAGTCGCTCGGCCAGACCATCCGCGAGGGGTGCTGGACCAAGGTCAACCAGCTCACGGACCTGCTCGTCGCGCTGCCGCGGCCGACCGACGCGCTCAGGATCAAGCAAGGGGGAGCCAGCCGCGACATGGAGCCGCGCCAGGCCTTGCCGCGGAGCAGCGCCCAACACACCCCGAGCGTGCTCGGCCTCGGCGGTGACTTGAACGGCCGCGCGCAGCGTGCGCGTGACGCCGTCCGGCTCGTCTGGCCACGCCACCGCTCCCCGCACGAGGTCGCGCACCCGGTCAAGGCCGACGTCCGCCCCATCCAGGAGCGCACTCGCCCGGGCGCCGCGTACCCGAGACTCCGCCGCGGCAGCAGCGCCACGACGTCGCAGCGCTTCATGCCAACGCAGCGTGGTGCACGCATCGCGGGCTCGGTCGATTCCGGCACGCACATCCGGAACCGCGGCAAGGGCGGCGACTGCCTCGCGTTCACCATCGAGATCTGAATCGCGAATCACGGCACCAGCGTATGAGATTCGCGAACATCCCCCACGCGAGCGCTCCACAGGTGCAGGATGGGGTCCGCTGGTTTCCTACCCGCGCTAATGCCATCCCGACCCGCACGGAGGGTTGTATGAGTGCCTCGACGCACGACGACGAAACGCCATTGACGCCATACCAAGAGATGCAACGCAGCCCAGAGTTCGCTGAACTCAGGCGGCGCTTCCGGGCGTTCGTTTTCCCAGTCACAGGCTTCTTCCTGGCCTGGTACTTCCTCTACGTTCTGCTCTCCGTCTTTGCCCCCGAGTTCATGGGAAAGATCGTGTTCGGGAGTGTCAGCATCGGTCTCCTCATGGGCCTCGGCCAGTTTGTGACGACCTTCGCGATCACCTTCTGGTACGCGCGCTGGGCAGGCAAGGAATTCGACCCACGCGCCGACGAACTCGGCGCCCGACTCAGCGAGGGTGACGACTGATGACTCACACACCGTTGATGCTCCCGACGGCGGAAGCCTCGAATGTCGGCAGCCCGGCGCTCAACATCACTATCTTCGCCGTGTTCGTCCTGGTCACGCTGACCATCGTCATCAAGGTCGCCTCCGGCAAGAAGACGGCCAGCGAGATGTACACCGCGGGCGGCGCCTTCTCTGGTCGCCAGAACGGCATCGCCATCGCCGGTGACTATCTGTCGGCGGCCTCCTTCCTCGGGATCGCGGGTGCGATCGCCCTCCAGGGATATGACGGATTCCTTTATTCCATCGGCTTCCTCGTCGCATGGCTGGTCGCGCTGCTTCTCGTGGCCGAGCTCATGCGCAACACCGGGCGTCTCACGATGGCCGACGTGTTGTCCTACCGTCTGCGCCAGAGGCCGGTTCGACTCGCCGCAGCCTCATCCGCACTCGCGGTGTCGTTCTTCTACCTGCTGGCCCAGATGGCTGGCGCGGGTGGACTGGTGTCCCTGCTGCTTGGCCTCGACGGCGAAGCGGCCCAGAACCTGGTCATCGCGATCGTCGGAATCGTCATGGTGATGTACGTCCTCATCGGCGGGATGAAGGGCACCACCTGGGTGCAGATCATCAAGGCCGTCCTGCTCATCAGCGCGACCGCCGTGATGACGGTGTGGGTTTTGGCAAAGTACGGCTTCAACCCCAGCGGTCTCTTTGATGCCGCTGTCCAGGCCAACCCGGCCGCTGGCGAGAACCTCCTGAAGCCCGGCCTGAAGTACGGCATCAGCGACACCACCAAGATCGACTTCATCTCGTTGGCCCTGGCCCTGGTCCTCGGCACGGCGGGCCTGCCACACGTCCTACAGCGCTTCTACACGGTTCCTTCCAGCAAGCAGGCGCGAAAATCAGTCGAGTGGGCTATCTGGCTGATCGGCGGTTTCTACCTGTTGACCCTGGTGATCGGATTCGGCGCGGGTGCCCTGGTAGGGCCGGAAACCATCGGCAGCGCTCCCGGCGGGGCCAACGCCGCGGCGCCTCTCCTGGCCTTCGAGCTCGGCGGGTCGGTCCTCCTGGGAGTCGTCTCCGGTATCGCGTTTGCCACGATCCTTGCCGTGGTCGCCGGTTTGACGATCACGACAAGTGCCACATTTGCGCACGACATCTACAAGGAGGTGTTCAAGCGCGGCAACGTCGAGCCCGAGAAGGAAGTCAAGGTGGCGCGAATCGCTGCCCTCGTCGGCGGTGCCGTCGCGATCCTCGGCGGAATGCTGGCCAAGGACCAGAACATCGCCTTCCTGGTGGCGCTTGCCTTCGCCGTTGCAGCGAGCGCCAACCTGCCCACGATTCTCTACTCGTTGTTCTGGAAGGGCTTCAACACCCGTGGCGCGTTGTGGAGCATCTACGGCGGCCTCGCGACCGCGATTGGGCTGATCATCTTTAGCCCAGTGGTGAGCGGCAAGGGCGTGGACGCCACGGGTAAGAACCTGTCGATGCTGCCCGAATCCATTGACATCCACTGGTTCCCGCTGGACAACCCCGGTTTGGTCTCCATCCCGGTCGGCTTCTTCCTGGGCTGGCTCGGGTCCAAGACCAGCAAGGAACACAACTCGGCGAAGTACGCCGAGATGGAAGTCCGCAGTCTGACCGGCCACGGAGTCGGGAAGGCCGTGGACCACTGACCCATTCTGCGCGCGGGGCACCGCGACGCGTACGGCTCGCGGCCCCTGACAAGGGACCGCGAGCCGTTCGTGCGTCTAGACGGATCTCTACTGCGGCACTTGCGCGGCGCCGGTGATGAACGACACCACGTCGCTCATCGTGATAGGACGCAGGGTCGCTCCTCGATACAGTGATGCACCTGCGACCTTCTGGCCTTCGCGTCAAGCAGGCCACCTACGTCCCGGCGTTGGTCGCAATCACTCAGACGAGCATTCTTGGTGACCGGCAGCGACGGATCTCCCCTCGCGAGGCTGCCAGGCTTCAGGGTCTTCCAGAATGGTTCGACTTCGACGACCAGCCGGATGCGGCTGCTTACAAGCAGATGGGCAACGGCGTGAACGTCGGCGCAGCCGACCACGTGTTTCGTGAGCACGTGCTTCGGACGTTGGAAACCGTTCGTGGTCGAGCTCCCGGCCTGGCTAAGGCTGTCGAGCAGTCCGACATCAGTCCCGACGCGGCAATCGAGCGCTACTGGGATTCGAGTTGAGAGGTGATTGTCCGCCGCCGGACGGCCGCCACGGGCACTCAGCGCGTCACCGGCTAGGAGCTCACGCAACGAAGTGGGCGACGGCCTCGAGCACCGCCTCGAGTCCTACCTTCGTAACTGTGCCGCCGCTGGACTCATAGTGAGCATTCCAGGTCATACCTGCAGCCTCGACGATCTGACGAGCCATGTCCGGCTTCGTGAGCCTGGCGTCGATGCCCAGTCCGAGCCGGTCGTTGACGATCTCGAAGATCTCCCGCGGCTCGGTTGAGCCCGTCGACATCTTCGGCGCCTCGGCCCCGAGTTTGACTGCAATGTTCCAGACGATGTCTGCCTTGGTGCTCACAGTTCGGCGGCCCTCAAGACGGATCTCAAAGCGGCGGTCGTCTCTGTCGCCCAGCCCAGGTCACCGTGGTCCTCGGAGCCTCGGCCTAACAAGTCCATCAGGCGGATCCTGTCGATCACCATGACGACGGTGGTCAACTGTCGCCAGTCAGGGCCAGCCGACCGAATCGTTCCGGGAATCACGAGCAGGCTGAGTGGGTCACTGTCCATCGCAAGCCAGCTTGCCCAAAGTCGAAGGTCGATGTCGGTGGTCTTGGTGAACGTCTCCGCCTGAATCGTGCATTGTGCAAGTGCCACGGGAAAGCCTGGACGACGGTCGGCGAACTGGCGCCACGCAACGACATCGACCCCGCCATCCTTTCGGCGAGGCGGCCGGTATCCTCGGCCCGCTTCCAGTCCGATTTCGCCAGCCAGCCAGACCACAGCCTGATCAAACGCCTCCGGTCGACCGTGCTTCGAGGGGTATCCGAAGGACAGCGCAGTTCCGCCCTCACCCCAGAAGTTGGCGAGCGCCCCCTCAGCGATCTCCTCCAGCAACTCGCCCATCTCTGCTGTCTCCGACGCTCGCACCGTCTGGCGTGCCACGGAACCAGGTGTCAGAAATAGTAGGGCCGCATAGTGGCCAACGTGGCGACTCTTCCTACGAAGGACGGCAATGTCGCTCACGACAAAGGGGTAGGACGCCCCAAGCACGTTCGCCCGTTTGGCCATCGTGTCGATGGCCATCGCGACCTTCGTAGGAGGGACGCCTATCTCGGTGCTGGCGAGGTCGTCCAACTTGTCTCGCCCGAAGTGACCCGAGGAGCTGACAAGCACGCTCGTCTCGACCCAGTCAGCAATGGCCTCGGTGCTGGAGACCTCCAAGTCGGTCATCGACTACAGTCCGGTCTCCGCCTCGACGTCGTCCAACGTCGAACGAATGCTTCCGACGAGCGACTCGATGTCGTCGACGAGGTTCCGGATCTCCGAATCGACTGCAAACTCTGCGACGTCACTACTGGCGGCGTTGAGGGAGTTCTTCGCGGCGGTGAGTTTCAGGGTTAGCGCCTTCAAGGGGTCGAGTCCCTTCTCCTGAATGCGCTGCTTCGCCTCCTCCAGGGTCTTGCCGTCGCGCAGTGCGTTCAGGCCTACCTCGGAGGCGACCACATTGCCGAGTTGCGAGATCTGGCGCGAGTCAGAGATGAGCGACTCGTGCTCCTCATCTCCGAACACCCATTGGATAACTTCCTTGAGCTCATTGGCCTTCTCTGCCGGGACGGGGTCCTGGCCGATGACCGTTTGTGATCCAAGTGGAGCGCCGACGTGGTTGCGGATCTTGGTGCTTCCCATGGCAACCGTCAGTAGAGAGAAGGCACTCTCAACCTGAGAGGTCTCGAGCCCGAGAGTCGAGGCCTGTGTCAGCACCGCCTGGTCGCGGTAGAGGTCGGCCGCCTTGCTCTTTGGAATGCCGATGAGATCAGCAACTTCTTGGAGAGTTCGTCCCTCGGCCACTCGAGCGGCGATGTACTTCGCCTGCATGAAGGGTCGCCATGGGAGCTTGCCCACCACGTGAACGCGGGCTACCTCTGCGTGGGTTGTCTCTCGAGACTCGTGGATGACGACGGGGATGGACACCTCGGGACTGATCGAGCGCTTTGCCGCGAGCTGCTCCCAACGGTCGGGCGTCGCGAACCCAGCGCGAATCTCGGGGTAGGCCAAGCCGACGAGGGCGGTCAGTCGTCGGTTCCCCTCGACGACGATCCACACGTCAATCTCGTCGGGGCTCGGGATGACGATGAGCGGCTCAGCATTGAAGAAGCCGAGCTCAGCGATCGACTGAGCCACCGGGTACGCCTCAAAGCCCATCTCCAGCAGAGTTGCGAGCTCGGCAGTGTCCTTCGTCCGGCGCGTCTCTGGAATTCGTGGATTCTCCGGGTCGAGACGCAGCGCCGAAAGCGGAATGCTCCCAGAACGACCGGCACTCACCGGCAGGGACTCAGACATTCGATTCCTTTCGAACAACGAGACCGGAGCCGAGGTAGACGGCCAGGGCCAGCACCTCGCCTTCGTCTTCATGGTTCCGTACTTGCGTGCGGTGGATCTGGATCACAATCTGATTCGGCTCGTGCTCGACGTTCTCAACGAATCGGTCTCCCGGATAGAAGTCGCCATTCGGCTGTGGCTTGAGGTCGCGGCCCTGGAAGAGATTGACGAACCCGAGGTCACCTGACCATTTGCGCTTCCGAGGTTCGTTCCCATCCTCCATCAGCATGATGGTGGCCTTTTTCAGGTGGGCAAAGCCTCGCACCAGGGCGTCGACAAACTCCTCGTGTAGCCACCCCGGGCTGTAGCTCGGCCGCGCCCAGTCCCTGAGCAGGTTCTCGAGGGGTTCGACCGAGTCGAGGTAGACCGTTCTGAATGCCAGTCGGCCCTGCGGAGTGTGGGGAGCGCTCATGAGGCCGAGGTGCTCGAGCAACGCGCGGTTGTGGGCGGTGTCCACCGACAAGCGCGAAGGCGTTCGCATCTGGTGCCATCCCAACCCCATCGTCGAGAGTGCGGTCACTACGCTCGATCGGGTTGGTGTCATTCCTTCCGGCAGTAGAAGGCCGATCTCCCGAGCCCAGGTGTGGACGGAGCCACCGTTCTCGACGTGGTCGCGCAGGCGAGCTCGCAGGTCCTCCTCGGTGTGGACGACCTCCGTCAAAGACCGGATCGTCTTCTTGCTTGCGAAGAACTGGCAGTACGGCAGGAGATCGCCGCGGTATCCGAATGCTCGTGCCCGCTGCTCGAGTGTGTCGACCTGGGGACTTGCAGGTCGGTTCATGTAGGTCACGGTCAGTCCTTCGACTGTGAATCCGCGGTCGAGTTTGTTGCCCCCTACGAGGATGTGAATCGGCGAGACGTGCCAGTCGACCTTGTTGACGTCGGCCGTGCTGTTGACGAGCCAAGTCATCGCTTCGGAGATGACGACCTTGAGCTGGTGGACGAAGGTGGAGTCATCCACATCGCCGGCTCCATTGGCCACGATGCGGTTGCGCTCCTCGGTTATCGCGTCGGGGATGGTGCTGATGTCGTCCGCAACGATCGTCTTCTTCCACTGTTCGAGCTGGCGGCGGACCAGGAACTCATACCTGGCTTGGACATCGTTGCGAGCAGTTGAGTGCACGAGCATGCTGATCGGCGGGCTTGCCGCATCGTGGAGGAGCAGCAGCGCAGACCCGGCAATGAAGGCCGAAAGCGCGTGGTACAGGCTCTTCTGCAGCTGGAGTGGCGGCGTTTTGGATGCCTGTTCGTCAAGCAGCGGAACGTTTCGCACGACGCGATCAGCGTTGTCGATGAAGAACTGCTTGCCCCCGGTGTACCCATTGCCGGGAGTGAGGAACTCGACGTGCTGCGGGCTGAGGATGTCCGCGGCGTCCAGGAGGAGGGGCGCGTAGGGAGTGGCTGTGTATTGAACGTAGAGGTGACTAGGTACGGACTTCCGGAGCTCTCGGATGGCTGCGTAGGTGCTGCTCTCAGCATCCTTGCTCGTGTTCAGAGACGACTGATCCGCCTCGTCGTCGATGATGAGGACGCGCAGGTCGTCTGGGATCTTCTCCATTTGCTTTGCCACGGCGCGGATGCGCCCTGCGTGCTTCAGGACGGGGATAAGGCACACCCTTCCCATGTCGACGAACCTTCGGAGCTTCTTCCCGGACGTCTCGCTCGCAGGGTTGGTCTCGCTGATCCACACGTAGTCGGACCGCGTTGTGATACCCAACGAGGCTTCCAGACGGTCGCTGTTCTGGTCGAGCAGAAGGTTGGTGGAGCCGAGGAGCGCAACGATCACCTGATATCCGACGTCCGCCGCAGCCGCGGCGAGAGCGGTGATGGAGGTGGTCTTTCCCGACTGCACATAGCCGAGAGCAAGGACCGTCGACTGTGACGAAGTGCCCTCCGCTGGACCCTGCTCCAGGATCTCCTTCACGGCGTGCCATATGCCGGCGCGGGTCTCTTCGTCGATGGATGACGCGAGCACCCCGTCGAGCCTTTCGATCTCGCTCATCCAGCCACATCCCCCTGCGCGAGCGCGCGTCGCTTTACCTCAGTCCAGGACCCAAACCGGTTGCGCAGCGTCTGAAACGACGGGCCGTCGGGAGCGAACGCGCGCTTCCACTCATCGAAGCGACGTGCGGAGTTCGGTGAATCGGGGTCGAGCAGGTACCGCCGAGCGATCTGAAGCAGATCGTCGTCAGACCATCGAGATTCATAGTGCGGTCGCATCGTCTGTCCCGTCACGACACCGGCGGCCTCGCATGCCGCCGTCCAAGACTTGAACCGCTGCCCGATACGAGGCATCGAAGGCCCCTTGACCTGTCCCTGTGCCACCAGATCGGCATAGGCGTTCGCCGTCAGCGGGAACTCGTACAGCGCGGCCTCGCGGATCGCATCCAGGATCGCGTCGTCTGACCAATGGCTCTCGTAGTTTCCAGTTACGTGCAGCCGCAGGTGGGCGAGCTCATGCGGCCAGAACTTGGAGACGTCGCCCGCCTCGGCACCCGTGGCCTCAACGACCTCCGCAACGGTCATGGGCCCGCGACCTTCCAGCGCGCCACGGACCACCGCGGCGATGGCCTTTTCGTGGTCGTGCTGGGCGGCCAGTGCCGCCGCCGCTCGCAGATCGCGTACTTGCTCGGCGCTCGGACCCCCATACTTCATGAGCAGCTGCCGAATCCGCTCGCGGGTCACGCCATGGGCAGCGCCGATCTCATCGAGGGTTTCCCCGCGCCACCGCCGATCGATCATGTCTGCAACGTGCGGCGGCGCTGGCGGCGGCGGAATCACCCCGTCCGGTGCCCAGGCGTACGCTTCGCGACCAATCTTCACGAAACGGCCGTCGGCCTTGGCCAGGGTTCGCAAACTGTCGCGCACATCCCCCTCAGGCGGGACGATCTCAAGTCCGTCGAAGACCTCCTCGTAGACCTGGTTGACTGTCATGGCGGTCCCGCTGTGCGCAATCACGACCTCAAGGACAGCCTCGCCGATGACCTGGCGTTGGGCACGAGCCTTCGCTCGTCGCCCACCCTCAGGGAAGCCCTTGGTCCCGCCCTCCGCGACGGTCCCGCCCTCCGCGACTCTGGGAGCGGCGATCTTTGCACCGCTTAGTCGCTCGTCTCGGCATCCGCGGCACTCACCAAAGCGGGTTCCCGGCCGGCCGCTCACAGTCGGAAAGCACGCAGTGGGCTTGGCCTCCCCACATGGTCCCGAACACATCCGCACCGCGTCTGGGGCCGTCGGGAAGAAGAGGTCGGCAGTGCGGTCGCTCGCATCGACGTCAGCTTTGTCGGCCACGCTCCAGCCCCCCGTTCAGCCCTTCAACTGTTGACTTCCGCCACAGTAGTGGTGTGGTCCGACTGAATGGTCGAAACCCGGAAAGTTAGCTCGGAGTCAGGGCAGGATGTCGGGGCTCCCCCACCAGTCCCCCACAGAGACCAATTGGGACGGATCCCCGGGACCACAAGAATGACAGAAACCGCAGGCTGAACTGCGGTTTCTCGTGGTGGAGCCTAGGGGGCTCGAACCCCTAACCCCCTGCTTGCAAAGCCATATGTTAGGTCGCATCATGCGACCTGAGCTCTGCCATTTGTCTTAGTGCCTTGGCCGCGGGTCTGCGAGGGCGTCGAGGACGGCCTGCTGTTCGGCGGGGATCGCGGGCGGGAAGGTCTGCTGGGAGCCGTTGATGCTGATGACCGGTGATCACCGAGGGGCCGACCCCGGCGGTTCCGGGACTCAGATCGAGCTCGCCCTGCTCGGGGTGCATCTTGTGCCGTGCGGTCTCCAGCAGCGCCGTGAGCTCACCGTCGGTGTGAGCCGATCCCAGGTGCTCGATAACCCGGTCGCGGCCACCAACCCGCTCAGCAATCTGGACCGCGGTCGCGCCCGAGCCAGTCTTGACCTTCCGCACGAACACCACGCGCCGACCCTACCCACCCGCTTAGTGGGTCAACTCGACCAACAGCAAGCCCCTGACCAGCACAAACGCCGTCCCGAATCGCCAGATCGCCCAGAGTGGCACGAGTCAGGTGCGCGCGGGGCACCGCGACGCGTACGGCCGCGGCCCCTGACAAGGGACCGCGAGCCGTTCGTGCGTCTAGACGGATCTCTACTGCGGCACTTGCGCGGCGCCGGTGATGAACGACACCACGTCACTCATCGTGACGTCGGACGGCTTGACGATGCCGGCCCGCGTACCGAGACGGTGGACGTGGATGCGATCGGCGACGTCGAAGACGGCGGGCATGTCATGGCTGATCAACACCACCGGGAGACCGCGTGCGCTGATGCGCTGAATGAGGTCCAGCACGTGTCGGGTCTCTCGCACGCCAAGGGCCGCAGTGGGCTCGTCCATGATGACGACCTTGCTGCCGAACATCGCCGCCCGCGCGACGGCGACTGCCTGACGCTGGCCGCCGGAGAGCGCTTCGACCGGAACGGTGATGTCTTGGACGGTGCCAATGCCGAGCGCGTCGAGCTGGCGTCGGGCCTCTTCACGCATGCCTTTGCGGTCCAGAAAACCCAACGTGCCGAGGAGTCCTGAGCGTCGTTGCTCGCGACCGAGGAACAGGTTGTTGGCGATGTCCATCGCTGAGGCGACGGCCAGTTGCTGATAGACCGTTTCGATGCCCAAGGCGCGCGCTTCGTTGGGGCTGCGGAAGGTGGTCGGGACGCCATCGAGCAGGATCTCGCCTTCGTCGGGAGTGACGGCGCCGGTGATCGCCTTGATCAGGGTCGACTTTCCGGCCCCGTTGTCGCCAACGACGGCGAGCACTTCGCCCGGCAATAGCTCGAAGTCAGCGCCGTTCATCGCCGTGACATGGCCATACCGCTTGACCAGCCCGCGAGCCTCCATGACCGGCACGACCGTGTCGGTGTTCGCCTCGCCCTGCTGATCGTTCGCTGTGGTCGGTGTCATGACTTGACCCTCCTGGTCGCCTGGTCGAACGCGACAGCCAGGATGACGAGCGCGCCAGTTGCAAGGTTCTGATAGTTGCCGTCGATGCCCAGCGCGGTGAGACCGCTGCGCAGCACCGCCACGATGAGCGCCCCGACGACCGTTCCCCAGACGCTGCCGCGCCCACCGAACAGGCTGGTTCCACCGATGACCACTGCGGTGATGCTGTCCAGGTTCGCGGTCTGGTAGGCGTTGGGATCGGCAGTGGGCGTTCGACCTAGCGCCAGCCACGCGCCGATGCCGTAGATCAGTCCAGCAAGGGCATACACGCTGAGCAGAACGCGGTTGACCGCGATACCGGTCAGCCGGGCGGCCTCCGGCGCGTCGCCGACGGCATAGACGTGCCGTCCCCAAGCCGTCTTGACCAACATGATCCAGACCAGCAGGAAGAGCAATCCGGCCACGATCATGCCGACAGTGAAGGGGTAGCGCCCGAAGAGATAGCGCGTCGTGCCCATCCAGCGCAGGATGCCGTCAGGGACGCTCGTGGTCGTGCCGCCCGAGTAGAGCGCGCCGACCGCGGTCACGATCGTCAGCATGCCCAGGGTCACGATGAACGGGGGTAACCGCAGGGAGGTCACCAACAGCCCCGACAGCGTGGCCACACCGACGCACCCGGCCAAACCGACCACGAGTGCGAGCACTCCGTTGAGTCCGCCGGTGACCAACTGGGTCATCAACAACGTGCCGAGCACCAACGTCGCGCCATTGGCCAGGTCGATACCGGCAGTCAGGATCACCAACGTCTGCCCTAAGGCCAGCGTCGCGATCACCACGGTCTGCTGCAGGATCAGGGAGAAGTTGGGAATGCTGGCAAAGGTGTCGGTCGACAGTGAGAAGACCACGATGGCAGCCACGAGGGCGGCGGCCGGCCCCAGAACAGGGCGGCGGGCGAAGAGGTCACGCCAATTAGTACGGCCCGCTGACCCCGCAGTAGTGCTCGTCATGATCAGCCCCAGCAATTCTTCAGGCCCCAGGCGGAGTCCTTGGAGGACATACCGGGGAGCGGCTTGTCGGTGATGAGTTGAGCGCCGGTGTCAACAAAGCCCTTGGGCGTCTCGCCCTCTTTGGCATATTTGATGACAGCCGAAACTCCTTGCTGCGCCATCGTCTTCGGGAACTGCATCACGGTCGCGGCGAACTTTCCCGACTTCACGTCCTTCACGCCAGAGCAACTGCCGTCGATGGCGCCGATCGTGACCTTGTCGGTCAAGCCCTTGTCCTTCAGCGCCTGGTACGCGCCGCGCGCCGCTGGCTCGTTGATGTTGTAGACGACATTGACTTTGGTGCCGACCCGCTGCAGCAGGTTCTCCATCTGCTGCTGCGCCTTGCTCTGGTCACCTTGGGTCAGAGCCGCGCCGATGACGGCCGGTGATTTCGCCGATAATCCCATTCCGGCAAGGAAGCCACTTCGTCGCTGCTTGCCGACCGCCGAGCTGGGGTCAAGGTCCATGGTCACCAACTGGGGCGAGGTCTTGCCCATGCTGGCTTTGACGTACTTGCCAAGGACGCGACCCGCGGCCGTGTTGTCGGTCGCATACGTCGCGCTGACCGCATCCTTAGGGTCTGTCTCGGAGTCAAGAGCGATCACGACGATGCCTTGCTCCTGAGCCTTCTTCAGCGCACCGATGACTCCGCCGGAGTTACTCGGGGTGATGAGGATTCCTTTGACCCCCTGCTGCACCAGATTCTCAATCGCAGCGACCTGGCCATCGTTGTCGCCGTCGAACTTTCCCGAGAGCGCGATCAACTCCCCGCCCTGCTTCTTAGCCTGAGCCCGAGCAGAGTCGCGCAGCTTGACGAAGAAGGGGTTGCTCTCGGTCTTCGTCACCAAGCCAACCTTGATCGGCCCGTCGCCACCGCCATTGCTCTCAGCCAGCGGTCCGTTGGTGGGGACTTTCGTACAGCCGGTGACGGTGGCACCGACGACCAGGAGGAGCGCGACATGACGTCGCGCTCGCGGGGGAGTAAACCTCATGGTTGACCTCGATCGTCCTTCGGAGACCGGCGCCTTCGGCAGCGCTCAGTCACGCCCTTGGAGTGACGCGACTCACACGCTAGGGCGACTCACCACGCAACACCATGCGTTGCGCAACAGATTGCCAAACTCACGTATTTAGCGGAGATTGCCCCTATGCCCACGCCCAGGAAGCGCGTCCGGCTCCGGGATGTTGCCGACCACGCCGGCGTGTCCACGAGCACGGTGTCGCACGTCATCAACGGGACGAGATTCGTTGCGCCAGAAACGCGTACGGCCGTCACCGCGGCCATGGAAGTCCTCGAATTCCAGGCGCCTCGAACCGCTGGGCTTTCCGGTGGCGCGGGCGGCGGGCGCACCGTCGGTCTCGTCGTCACGGGGGCCTCCAACCCCTACAACGGTGAACTTCTTCAGGGCGTCGAGCAGGAAGCCGTGCGCAACGGTTTCGCGGTTATGTTGTGCGATTCGCATGACGACCCGCGTCGAGAAGCGGACGGACTGACCACACTGGTCAAGCACGCCGTCGACGCCATCGTCCTGGCACCCACCGCAGACTGGCAGGAACTCGCGCTGCCGATCTTGCGTAAGCACCAACGACCCTTCGTCTTGGTCGACCGCTCCAGCGAGGTGCGCTGCGACCAGGTCAGCACCGAGAACGAGGCTGTCTCGGCTGCCTTAGTCGAGCACCTCACCGATCTCGGCCACCGCAGGGTGGCGATGATCGCCGGCATCGAGGGAATCTCGACCACGCGGGACCGCGTCAGTGGTTTTCGTGCCGCGTTGACTTCGGCGGGGGTCGACCACGAAGCGGGACAGGTCGTCCCGGGTCACAGCAGCGTGGCCGGCGGCCGGGCCGCAGCGCTTCAGCTGCTGGGTTCGGGCAATCCTCCAACGGCCCTCTTCAGCGGAAACAATGCGATGACCGTTGGCATCCTCTTGGCAATCAACGAGCTCAGGCTGAGCATCCCCGACGGCATCGCGGTCGTCGCGTTCGATGACTTCGAGTGGGCGGACGCCATGACGCCGGGCCTCACCGCCGTTGCGCAACCTTTCTTCGCGATGGGCGCCCAAGCGGTCCAACTCCTAATGCGCCGGCTCACCGACCCGATGGCTCCCCGCCGCACCATCCGCCTCCCCGCGGAGGTGGTTCACCGCACGTCCTGCGGGTGCCCCCGTCTCGACTGTCCGAAGGACCGCTGGTGACCGACCTCGACCTCGCCGTGCGTGATCTCATCCACCACCACCGCCCCGGAGAACGCGTGATCCTCGGCATCGCCGGGGCACCCGGATCGGGCAAGTCCACTGTCGCGGCGCAGATCGTCGCGCGCGCCCAGGCTGGTGGGATCCGGACCGTCTTAGTGCCGATGGACGGCTTTCACCTCGCCCAGGAGGTCCTGGACGCCCGAGGCCTCTCCGACATCAAAGGCGCGCCAGTGACCTTCGATGCCGCGGGTTATGTCGCCATGCTCCAGCGCCTGCGCGAGCGCCCGTCAGAGACGGTCTGGGCTCCCACCTTCGACCGCGCACTCGAGCAGGCGGTCGCTGGGTCCATAGCCGCAGAACCCGACGTGGACCTGGTGGTGACTGAGGGCAATTACCTTCTGCTTCAAGAAGATCCGTGGTCACAAATCCGGAACTTGCTCGACATCTCGTGGTTCTTGGACCCTCCGTCTGAGGACGTACGCCGCGCACGGCTCATCGCCCGCCACGTCGCCTTCGGTAGCACACCCGAGCACGCACAGCGACGCGCGGATGGACCCGACGGCGGTAATGCGGCGCTGGTCGCGCAAAGCCGTGCCCGTGCGGGTTTGGTCATCAACGGCCGATAACCACCGCGCACGGAACCGGCGGACGCGGCTGCGCGTCGGACTCGAGTCGTTCGCCAAGTCTCGTTCGCCAAGTCCAGGAGTCCCCATGCGCCGCACATCCCAGATCACTGCCGCCGTCACAGCCCTTGCCGGCGTGATGACGCTCACCGCCTGCCAAGACACTGGCGCAACGTCCACGGCTCCTACGGAGACCTCCAACGCTTCCTCTGCTGGCGTCACGACCGGATCAACCACGGCAGGCGATGTCGGACCGGACGGTACCGATGCCGGACGACGCGAGCACCTGACCCAAGACGGTGGATATGTCCTTCAGGGCTCGACCATCACCTTCGTGTATCGCAACGGTATGCGCCACGCGGTCGATCTCGGCCAGGACATTCCCGAGGGCGACGTGAGCCTGCCGACGAGCAAAGGCAGGCTCCTGATCAACCAGAGCGGTGCCACCCTGACCACGGCGCGCGGAGTCACGACGGTCAATCGCCAAGGCGTGGGAGCCGTTGCCGACGCGACGGGCGTCGTGCTCGTCGCGGCTGACGGCAGCACTACGTGCGGCAACAGCAAGGGAATCCAGTTCGTCGGCTCGAACGGCAGTAAGGGTGCACTCGACACAGGGGGCTATTTCTATGCCGAGAAAGACGGAACCCAGGTCTCCGGCGGCAAGAGCCCTGCGGTCAACTCACTCGCGGGGCGATTTACCGTCTGCAATGTCGGCAACACCTCGAGTGTCGACCTCTACTCCGACGTCCTGTTCCGCTTCGACAGCGCCGAGCTCACCCCGGCGGGGCGGGCCGTCATCGAGAGCGCAGCCCGCAGCATGCGTACGAGCGTCAAGGGCAAACCGGTCAATCTCGTGGGACACACGGACAGCAAGGGGAGCGCGACGTACAACGAGACACTTGGCAAGCGTCGCGCCGACGCGGTCGCCGCTGAACTCAGTCAGGACATTCCGGGCATCGATCTGCGGGTACGCAGTGCTGGCGAGACGGAGCCGGTGGCCGCCAACGTCACGTCCGACGGCCAAGACAACTCCGACGGACGAGCCAAGAATCGCCGCGTCACGATCTCCTGGACGAGGTGATGGTCACCCCTCGTCCCGCTCAGGGCAGGTCGAGGCCATCCATCACTCGCCACATCCGTCGGTCTTGCGACCGCAAATAGCCCGCGAACTCATCGCCCGCCAACCATGAATCGCTCCATGAGCGCGACTCCATGGCCCGTTTCCAGGCCGTCGAATCCCGCATCTGGCGCACGATATGCACCATCTCGCGCCGTCGGGTGGCACCGATCCCCGGTGGGGCGAGCAGACCGCGCCAGTTGGTGAAGGTCAGGTCGACACCTTCCTCCCGCAGCGTCGGAATGGCGGGAAGGGTGGGTTCACGCCGCGCTCCCGAGGTCGCAAGAAATCGCAGCTGCCCGTTGTCTACCTGCGCCTGGAACTCGGCCATGCCACTCGTGGCGAAGTCGATCCGGCCACCCAGGAGGGCAGATAGCAGTCGCCCGCCCCCGTCATAGGTCCGGAATGACACCGAGCTCGGGCTGATCCCGACCGCGCGGGCCAATTCCATCGCGAAGACATGGTCGGGCCCGCCGGGGAACGAACCACCGCTCACGACCAGCGCGCGCGGGTCAGATCGCCATGCAGCCAGCAGTTGGGGCAGCCGTCGAAAGGGCGAATCCGCCTGGACCACAATGCCTTCCGGCTCACTTAATAGCCGAGCGATTGGCGTCGCATCGGCGACTCGGGCAGCACTCTTCTGCGCATAGGTCGCTCCGATCAAGCCCAACCCCATCGTCATGATCAGGTTGCCGTTACCCCGCTCGTTGAGCAATCGGGACAGTCCGACCGCGCCCCCGGCTCCGATGACGTTGAACACCTCAACCCGCCCGGTGGCCCCGCTGTCCTCGAGCTGCATTGCCACCGCACGGCCGGTCTGGTCATATCCGCTGCCGGGGCTATTCGGGACCATCATCCGAAGCTCGGAGGACGCCCCGCCCGCCCCGCGTGCGCACCCGGCAACGGCAGGTGCCATGGCCAGGGCTGGTCCGGCGGCCAGAAGGCGGCGTCGGGTCAGTCGACTGGTCATGAATCTCGGCCTCTCGTGGTTCGGGTGCTTCGTGGCCCGGCGTACGGTTCGATGGTCTCGCACACATGCCCCGCCGACCCGCCGGATGCCAGGAAGGGGGTGAGGTCGGATGACGCGCCGCGGTCTTCGCCATGGTCCCCGAACACTCGCCGGGCAATTCTTGATGCTTCAACTCGTCGTACTCGGACTCGTGCTGGCCGCCGTCGCGGTGGTGACCGTGCAGCAGTCGACCCAGGACTTCCGCGCCACGCGCAGCACCCGCATGGTGGCGGTCGCCGAGAGCCTCGCGGCAGCGCCACTGGTGCGAGATGTTCTGGCCGAAGACCGCAATCCGCGCCAGCTCGACGGCGAGATCGCGCGCGCCACCTTGTTGTCCGGTGCACGGCAAGTGCTCATCCTCAGCGCGGGCGGCACCGTCGAAGCGGCGTCGGACCCCGCCGCCAACGGCACCGAACCACAGCTGGGATCTCCTGCCTCGCAAGGGCGTTCGTGGACAGGCGACCTCGAAGTCGATGGGCGACGTTCAGTCGGCGGGCAGGCTCCTGTCCTGGACGACAGCGGTCGCACCATCGGCGCAGTCCTGGTCTCCGAGGAATACCCGTCGTGGTGGTCCCAGTTGGTCGGGTCGGCGCCCGACCTGCTGCTCTTCCTTGGCATGGCGGCACTCCTGGGCAGCGCTGGTGCGTATGCCCTTTCGCGCCTGATCCGGCGCCAGACCCGCGGCCTGGAACCGGTCGCGATCGCCAGCCTCGCCGACCACCAAGAGGCTCTTCTGCGCGGCATCCGGGAGGGCGTCGTCGGGGTGGACCGGGACGGCGTGTTCACCGTGGTCAACGCCACCGCGACCGAACTGCTCGACCTGCCTTCCTCGTCCACCGGGAGCGCCGTGGCCGACCATGCACTTCCCGAACACGTCCGTGACTTCCTCACCGATCCCGCAGACAGCGCCAGCACGGTTCTGGTCCACCAAGGCCGCGTCCTTGTGCTCAACCGCCGACGGGCGCTCGACGCCGGGCGGTTCGTCGGGACTGTCACGACCTTTGTCGACCGCAGCGACTTGGTTGCTCTGGAGAGCCAGATCGCGGCGCAGGCCAGCATCACTGAGACGCTGCGCGCGCAGACCCACGAGTTCGACAACCGGCTGCACACCATCTCCGGGATGCTCCAGCTCGGGGCGTACGACGACGTGGTCGGACTGGTCAGCGACCTCAGTCGACAACGCACGGAGATCTCCGAAGCAGTGACCCGCGTCATCCGCGACCCGCGCGTCGCGGCGCTCGTGATCGCCAAGACGTCTGCCGCCGCCGAAGCGGCCATCGAACTGCACCTCGAGCCGGAGACCGACCTTCCACGCCTTGCCCCCGAGCACGCAGCCGACGTCCTCACCGTGCTCGGCAATCTCATCGATAACGCCCTGGACGCCACGCGCGGGCATGGTGGCGAGGTTTCCGTACGCCTGCGCCATCGCGAGCAAGGCAACGTGACCGAGGTCCGAGTCGCCGACACCGGACCCGGCATCGACCCCGCCCACCTGGGAAATGTCTTCCTGCGGGGCTGGTCCACCAAGCCGTCGGACGCGGTCGGACGAGGAGTCGGGCTGGCGCTGGTGCGCGCGGTGTGCGAGCGCCATGGCGGTAACGTCGAAGCGATGAACGGAGACCACGGTGCGGTGTTGACCGCGGTCGTGAGCGGAGCTGGGCAGCCATGACATCCGACGACCGCCGGTCAGGGCCCGAAGGCCCCGATCGGGATGACGTGCACGCCGTCGGGGCGGAGGCCACCGGCGCCGGTGCTGGTGATGACGCCGAGGCAGGACGGCTCACCTTGCCGACTCGTGTCCACCTTGGCCTTGAAGCGCAGTAGTGATGCGGCCGCCTCATCGACGGCCTTGGGGTTGAGCTTGACCTCGAAGGCTCCCCACGAATTGGGTCCGACGCTGACGATGGCGTCGACCTCGTGGCCGTCGGCGTCTCGCCAGGAGTCCACGCGGGCGTCGAGCAGTTGGGCATAAATCCGTAGGTCGCGGATGACGAGAGCTTCGTAGTGGAGCCCCAACGCCTCGAGATCGTAGGTGAGGTCGCTCGTGCCGATGCCGAGCGCTGCGGTGCCGATGGACGGGTCGGCGAAGTAGCGAACCGGCGCAACGCGAAGGCGGGCGCGCGACCTCATGTGGGGAAGCCAGGCCGGGGAGTTGTCGAGGAGGTGAAGTCGATCGAGGGTATTGAGGTACGCGGTCAAGGTTTCCTTGGCAATCGGCCCGCCCTCTCCGCCGACGTCCCTCGCGAGTTCAGCGGCCTTGGTGGCCTGCGCGACGGACCTCCCCAAGGATTCGAGGAGCCGGCGGAGGTTCGAGGGGTCGCGGCGTGAGCCGAGCTTTTGGATGTCGACCTCGACGAGATTGGTGAGGTAGTCACGAAGCCACCGCCGGGCGCTGGCTTCGTCGGCATCGACCAGTTCGGGCCATCCCCCGACCACGATGCGCTTGAGCAGTTCCTCGAAAGAAAGGTGCGTGTCGAGGCCCGTCTGCGGCTGCCCCTTCAGGAGAGCGCGCAGCGACATCTCTCCATTCGAGTGGCCTGACTCGAACAGGCTCATCGGACGCATCTTCATGACGGAAAAGCGCCCTGCCCCTGAGTGTCGCGACGCGTCGTCTGTGGGCGTCGCCGATCCGGTAAGGATGAAAAGACCCTTACCTGGGCGATCGTCCACCTGGCGCCGGACCCGGTTCCAGATCAACGGCGCGACCTGCCACTCATCGAACAGGATCGGAGTGGAGCCTTCGAACAGCCGATCCGGGGCAAGGTCCAGCAACTGGCGAGCCCGCTGGTCCTCGTCGAGACGGATGACGGTCCGGGCGTGCCGGGTCGCCGTCGCGGTCTTGCCGCAGGCCTTCGGGCCCTCAATCAGGACCGCGCCGATGTACCCAAGTCGCTCCACGAGCTCCTGGTCGGCGATTCGAGGGTGGTAGGTCTCCATGGTGTCATTCTACCTTTTGCAGAAAATCTAACTGTCTTTCTGCGGAATGAGCGTTCGACTCTTTGTAGTGTGCGAGGGCCATGGCGGTAACGTCGAAGCCATGAACGGAGACCACGGTGCGGTGTTGACCGCGGTCGTCAGCGGAGCCGGGCAGCCATGACATCCGACGACCTGCGCGTCCTCATCGTCGATGACGACACCTGGATCGCGGCTCTCCATCAGAAGTTCGTCGAACAAGCCGGTGGGTGCGTCGTGGTGGGCCTGGCACATCTTGGCGCCGATGCCCTGCGACTCGCCATCGACGAGCAGCCGGACCTCGTCCTGCTCGACATTCATCTACCTGACCGGTCTGGACTTGAGGTCCTCCGCCAAATGCGCTCAGCAGGAGTCGCCGCCGACGTCCTGATGGTGACGGCTGATCGCGAAGCCGAAGCCGTCCAACTGGCTCGCGCTAGCGGAGCCACCGGGTACCTCGTCAAGCCATTCACCCAGGACGAACTTCACGAGCGCCTGCGCGAAGTGCGCCGAGCCCGCAAGCGCCTGCTCGGCCTGAGTGCCGCAGCCCAACCCCAGCAGGCGGATATCGACCGGGTCTTTGGCGTGGCGTCGCACCAGCCGGTTCCTGCGCTCCCCAACGGACTCAACCGCACCACCGCGGACCTGGTCCTCAAGGCAATCGACGAGGGTGAGTTATCTGCGACCGAGTGCGCCACGACGCTGGGTCTGGCCCGGGTGACCGCACGTCGCTACCTGGAGTACTTCGTGGACAGCGGCATGGCAGTCGCACGCCAGCAGTACGGCAAAGTCGGCCGACCCCAGCGTTACTACACCCGCGCCTAACTGCCAGCGCGGGTCGGCTCAGGGCCGTATCGATAGCACCGGACAGGGCGCGCCCAACAACACCTGCTGGGCGATGGAACCCAGGACCAATTTGCCGACCGGGGTACGACGGCGCAAGCCGATCACCAAGAGGTCCGCCTCGAGTTCGACGGCCGCCTCAATGATCAGCCTCGCGACGTCTGGGCCCTCGAGCTCTCGGACCTCGTGTTCCACCCCGGACGCGGCGACCTCAGCCGTGACTTGTTCCCAGGTGCGGTCGGCGGCGCGCCAGGGATCAACCATGCGGTCGCTCTTGGCTCCGTGCACCACCACCAGGCGCTCACCGCGCGAAGAGGCTTCTTGGATACCTCGGGTGAGGGCGGCGTCGCCTGCATCATCGGGCGCGTAGGCCACTAATACCGTCACAGTTTCCTCCTCGCCGGCGAGTCCCGGCTGACAGTGGTCATCTCAGATTTGGACGAGTTGTGGCCCATCGGACCACGGCAGCACGCTGCGTGACTAGCGTTGTGCCACGAGTCGGTCGGCCCCGCCGCGACGATGGCTGGGAGTCGCTGGCTCGTGCAGGAGCTGAAGACGAGGAAAAGGAGTTTGTGGTGACGCAGGACAGCAGCGCCAAGACGTACGCCCCTGACGAGGCATTCACAGCGCAGGCGGTGGGTCAGTCCACCCTGTTCGACGATGCCGAAGCCGACCGCGAAGGGTTCTGGGCCACGCAAGCTCGCGAGCGCATCAGTTGGAGCACTGACTTCGACCAGACCCTCGACTGGAGCAACGCCCCATTCGCTCGGTGGTTTGTCGGCGGCGAACTCAACGTCTCGTACAACTGCGTCGACCGCCATGTCGAGGCAGGCAACGGAGAGCGCGTCGCGATTCACTTCGAGGGCGACCAGGGCGACACCCGCACCATCACGTACGCCGACCTCCAGCAGGAGGTCAGCAAGACCGCCAACGCCCTCGCCGAACTGGGCGTCGGCAAGGGTGACCGGGTCGCGATCTACATGCCGATGATCCCTGAGACGGTCTTCACGATGTTGGCGTGCGCAAGGCTGGGCGCACCGCACTCCGTAGTCTTCGGCGGGTTCGCTGCTGACGCGCTGCGCACCCGCGTCATCGATGCTGAGGCCAAGGTCGTGGTCACCACCGACGGGCAGTGGCGCCGCGGCAAGCCCGCACCGCTGAAGGCAACGGTCGATGAGGCACTGGCCGTCACCGAGGGCAAGGAGGACGCCGACTCAGTGACGAACGTCCTGATCGTGAAGCGGACCGATTCGCCGGTTGACTGGGTCGAAGGCCGCGACGTCTGGTGGCACGAGTTCGTCGACGGTCAGAGCGCTGAGCACACGCCGGAGCCGATGGACTCCGAGCACCCACTGTTCATCCTTTACACCTCCGGCACCACCGGGAAGCCCAAAGGCATCCTGCACACCAGTGGTGGCTATCTAGTGCAGAACGCCTACGCCAATGCTGTCGTACACGACGTCCACCCCGAGACCGATGTCTATTGGTGCACCGCTGACGTCGGTTGGGTGACCGGCCACAGCTACCTGGTCTATGGCCCGCTCGCCAACGGCGCCACTCAGGTGGTCTACGAGGGCACGCCCGACACCCCGCATCAGGGACGGTGGTGGGAGATCGTCCAGAAGTACGGCGTCTCCATCCTCTACACCGCGCCCACGGCGATCCGGACGTTCATGAAGTGGGGCGATGACATCCCCGCGAAGTACGACCTGTCCTCCATCCGGGTACTCGGCAGCGTCGGAGAGCCGATCAACCCCGAGGCATGGCGTTGGTTCCGCGACCACATCGGCGCAGGCAAGGCCCCCATCGTCGACACCTGGTGGCAGACCGAGACGGGAGGCATCATGATCAGTCCGCTGCCGGGAGTCACCACTCTCGAGCCGGGCTCGGCGCAGCGTCCGATTCCTGGCATCAAGGCCGAGATCCTCGACGACGAGGGTCAACGACTGACCGACCCGGGCGCCGTGGGATACCTGGTGCTCACTGAGCCGTGGCCCGGAATGTTGCGGACGATCTGGGGTGACGACGAGCGCTACAAGGACACCTACTGGAGCCGCTTCGGGCCGGAGTTCTACTTCGCCGGCGACGGTGCGCGCTACGACGAGGACGGCAACATCTGGGTCCTAGGCCGCGTAGACGACGTGATGAACGTGTCCGGCCACCGCCTCTCAACAGCCGAAATCGAGTCAGCGTTGGTCAGCCACCCCCGGGTTGCCGAGGCCGCCGTCGTCGGCGCGACCGATGAGATGACCGGCCAGGCCGTCTGCGCCTTCGTGATCCTGCGCTCGGAGGGCGCGGATGCGGGCGGCGCCGAGGGCGAGGAACTCATCCAGGAGTTGCGCAGCCACGTCGGCAAGGAGATCGGACCGATCGCCAAGCCGCGCCAGGTCATGATCGTCCCCGAGTTGCCCAAGACCCGCTCGGGAAAGATTATGCGGCGCCTGCTGAAAGACGTTGCCGAGAACCGCGAGGTGGGCGACGTGAGCACGTTGGCCGACTCCTCGGTGATGAATCTCATCCAGGACGGCATGGGCAAGCCCGCCTCATAAGACACGCGGCGCACCGTCGCCCACCCGCGGTTAGGGTGGGCGACGGTGTGCCGGGAAGTCTGGTCGGCCATCCACGCGGGTGACCGGTGGATGCTGTGAACGAGTCCGACCCGAAAGGCCCTCATGACCGAGAAATCCAGCCAGAACCGTCTATTCAGCCGCGGTAGTTGGCCCGAGGCACAGCGCATCGCCGAGCGGCTCCGCGCCGACACCGTCGGCGGGGTCTTGCTCCTGGTGGCCTCGCTCGCGGCTCTGGTATGGGCCAACTCGCCCTGGCGCGACGCGTACACCTCGCTCGGCCAAGCCCACCTCGGCAAGGACTTCCTCGGACTTCACCTCGACCTGAGCCTGGCGCACTGGTCGGCGGACGGCCTGCTCGCGGTGTTCTTCTTCGTCGTCGGGCTCGAACTCAAGCACGAGTTCGTCGTCGGGGACCTCAAGGACAAGCGCCGGGCCGCGGTGCCGATCATCGCCGCAGCCTGCGGCGTCATCGTCCCCGCGCTGGTCTACGTCCTCATCAACGTGGTCGGCAACGGAGATCTCGCGGGGTGGGCGATCCCGAGCGCCACGGACATCGCATTCGCCGTCGCGGTGCTGGCTGTCATCGGAACGCACCTGCCCAGCGGTTTGCGGTCCTTCCTGCTGACGCTGGCGGTGGTGGATGACCTCATCGCCATCCTGATCATCGCGATCTTCTTCACCGAGGAGATCAAGATCGGCTTCCTGCTGGGAGCCCTCCTGCTGGTTGCGCTCTTCGGCTACCTCGCGCACCGTGGCGTGCGCAAGCCGCTCATCCTCATCCCGATCGGCGTCATCTGCTGGGTCTTCATGCTCAGCTCGGGGATCCACGCGACCATCGCCGGAGTGCTCCTCGGGCTGGTCGTCCCGGCCGCGACGAACCGCTTCGGAACCCCGGCCCTGTGCACCGAGTGGGCGCACCGTTGGCAGCCGATCTCGGCCGGACTCTGCGTGCCCATCTTCGCCTTCTTCGCCGCCGGAGTGACCTTCATCGGGGGCGGGTTCACGACGGCGCTGTCCAACCCGATCACGCTCGGCATCATCTTCGGTCTGGTGCTCGGCAAGGTGATCGGCATCTTCGGTAGCACCTTCCTCCTGGCCAAGTTCACCAAGGCCGACCTCGACAGCGACCTGTCCTGGTCGGACGTGTTCGGCATGAGCCTGCTCGGCGGAATCGGCTTCACGGTCGCGCTGCTGGTCGGCGAACTCGCCTTCGGCACCGGTAGCGAGGCTGACGAGTTCGTCAAGATCGGTGTGCTGACCGGCTCGTTCGTGTCGGCCATCCTCGGAGCCATCGTGCTGACCCGACGCAATCGGCACTACCGGACCATGCACGAGAAGGAGACAGTCGACTCCGACTCCGACGGCATTCCCGACGTGTACGACGATCAGCCCAACACCCCGAACAATCTGTAGGGTGACAACGAAGTAGGGTCCTGTGCAGTCCCTTCCCGGGAGCCGCACACGGCTCCGTACCCGGCCACACCAGGAGTAAAGATGGCAGAGCACACCAACGGTGCCGAGCGCACGCTGGGGCAGCTCGTCGCCGACGCGTCGTCCGACCTGTCGGGCATCGTCAAGGGCGAGCTCGATCTGGCAAAGATCGAGCTGAAGTCCGAGGCGCAGAAGGCTGGCAAGGGCGGAGCGATGCTCGCCGTCGCAGGAGTCCTTGCCCTCTACATGCTTGGCTTCTTGCTGACCGCCGGGGCGTGGGGTCTGTACGCCGCGGGGCTCTCCCCCTGGCTCGCGTTCTTGATCGTGGCGCTGGTGCTGCTGGTGATCGTTCTGGTCCTTGCCCTCGTCGGCAAGAAGCAGTTCGACAAGATGCAAGGCGGGCCCAAGTCGGCCATTGATAACGCCCAGAAGACAGTGCAGGCAGTTAAGCCCGCCAAGGGCTGACTGGCCACGCGCCTCTAGACGTCGTCGGGGACTTCCATGACCGAAGACGTCTCGAGCGTCCTGATTGACGGACCCTGGAACCACCGCATGGTGGCTGCCAACGGCGCACGTTTTCATATCGCCGAGGCCGGCACTGGCGGACCCGACCGCCCGCTGGTGCTGTTGCTGCACAGCTTTCCCGAGTTCTGGTGGGCCTGGCGCCATCAGATCCCCGTTCTTGCCGACGCGGGCTACCGGGTTGCGGCCATGGACTTGCGGGGTTATGCCGCCTCCGACAAACCACCGCAGGGTTACGACACGTTCACCCTGGCGGCAGACGCGGCGGCCCTGGTCCGGTGTCTCGGCGAACGTCGAGTGGTGGTCGTCGGGCACGGTTGGGGTGGCTGGATTGCGTGGGCCATGGCGACGATGCAGCCGGATGTCACGACCGCCGTGGCCTCCTTCGGGATGCCGCACCCCCTGGTCATGCGGCAAAGTTCAGCACGCGTCCCGGCTCAAGTGCGGGCCAACCGCTATCTGCACTCCATGCAGATGCCGTTCGTTCCGGAGCGCCAGTTGGTGGCTGGGCCGCGCTACACCCGCAGGGTGATGCGCGCGTGGTCTGGCAGCGACTGGCCCGCGGAGGACCTGGTCCAACGCTACGCGGCCGCGCTCACCCTGCCGTTTGTTGCGCATTCCTCGGCGGAATACTTCCGTTGGATCGTACGGTCGGTGCTGCGCTCCGATGGCCGCCGATTCGTCAATCGGCTGAGTCAACAGAGCCGACTTCCCACCTTGTTCGTCCACGGTGAGGACGACGGATGTGTCCTCCCGGCGTCGACGCTCGGGTCGCAGACCTACTGTCGCGGCCCATACCGCGAGGTTCGGCTACCAGGCGTCGGGCATTTCGTGCCGGAGCAAGCTCCCGAACGCACCAATGAGCTGCTGCTTCAGTGGCTCGCGACGATCTGAAGGACGCGGCGCCGCTAGCGCAGGAAGCGCTGGGGTACCGGCCTCTCATCCTCGAGGTTCCACGGCACGGTGAGTCCCGCGACGTCAAAGAACTCACTGAGCACGATGGCCGTGAAGCCCCAGACGTAGAGATCCCCCACTTCGAACGCTGGCGCAGCGAACTCTCGCGCTGGATGCACGGCCATGAAGCGGTGGGCCGGATCGAGCAACTCGGCTATCGGCACCACGGCGACCCGTTCAACCTCGGCGGCGTCCACCACTCCGACCGGCCGCGGTCGCGCCCACCAGCCGAGCACGGGCGTTACAGAGAAGCCGGTCACGCTCAGCGGAAGCTGCGGCAGCAAGCCAACGACCTCGACGCCAGCCGGATCGACACCGACCTCCTCCTGGGCCTCGCGAAGGGCTGCCGCCACCGGTCCGTCGTCGGTTGGGTCGACGCCGCCGCCAGGAAACGACACCTGGCCCGGGTGCTGGCGCAGGGTCTGCGCGCGTTCGGTCAAGACGACGGTCACGCCGCGGGCGGATGGCCCGAACAACATCAGCACGGCTGACTCCCGACCACCCGTCAGATGTGCACTACGCCGCACGAGGTCGATGTCCTCGGCCGCCGTATCGGCAACACGTTGCAGCCAGTCCGGGACCGTCACCTCCGTCACGACGGTCCAGCCACGGCGCCCGGCGCCAACTCAAACTTCAGCAACGCCGCGGCCTTCTCCGGATCGGTCTCACCGATGCCGTAGGACGGGCACCAGCGCGCGACCGGGCAGGCACCGCACGCCGGTCGCTTGGCGTGGCACATCCGTCGGCCATGAAAGATCAGCACATGACTGAGCATGACCCAGTCCTTACGTGGGAACAGGTCGCCCACCGCGTGTTCGACCTCCACCGGGTCGGTGAGCTCGGTCCATCCAAGTCGCCGAGCCAACCGCCCAAAGTGTGTGTCGACGGTGATCCCAGGAACGCCAAACGCGTTGCCCAACACCACATTGGCCGTCTTGCGGCCGACGCCAGGGAGCGTGACCAGGTCTTTCAGCCGGACGGGAACCTCACCGTCGTAGCGCTCGAGGAGGGCCTGGCCAAGCTTGAGGACGGAGTTGGTCTTCGCGCGATAGAAGCCCGTCGGACGGAGGAGCTCTTCCATCTCACTCCGGTCGGCGCCCGCAAGGGCGGCGGCGTCTGGATAGCGCCGAAACAACTCTGGAGTGACCTTATTGACCCCCACATCGGTGGTCTGCGCCGACAGAATGGTGGCCACCAACAGCTGCAGCGGAGTGTCGAAGTCCAGTTCGCATCGTGCGTACGGGTAGGTCTCACCGAGTACGCGATAGATTTTTCGGGCTCGCCGGGTCAGGCCCACGGGGGTCTCGGCCTGGGTATCGAGGGGGTTCACTCCCCCGACCCTAAGCCGTTCCACTGACACCAGGTGACCCCCGGCATCGAGGCATCTGGCGGGTGACCGCTACTCAGCCCCGGCTCATGGCAGGATGTGTGACGTGGACCTCGATGTACTGCGCAAGGCGCCCTTGTTCTCAACCCTTGACGACGAAGCGGCCGAGGCTCTCCTTGCCTCGATGACGCGGACTCAGTGCGTGCGTGGCACCGCGCTGTTCGACGAAGGAGAAGACGGTGACCGGCTCTATGTCATCGTCGAAGGCAAGGTCAAACTCGGACGTACCTCACCGGACGGTCGCGAAAGCCTGCTCGCCATTCTTGGTCCCGGTGAAATGGTCGGCGAGTTGTCCCTCTTGGATCCGGGTGCGCGTACGGCCACCGCGACGGCGGTAGCCGACTCGGAGTTCGTGGCCCTCGACCACGCCGAGTTCACTAAATACCTCACCGAGCGCCCTGCCGTGGCAGTCAGCATGCTCGGTGCCCTCGCGCGACGGCTGCGACGCACCAACGAGGCGCTGGGCGATCAGGTGTTCACCGACGTTCCCGGTCGCGTCGCCAAGGCGCTCCTCGATCTTGCCGACCGCTTCGGACGACCCAGCGACGAGGGTGTTCTCGTCGCGCACGACCTCACCCAAGAAGAACTCGCTCAGCTCGTCGGCGCCAGCCGCGAGACGGTCAACAAGGCGTTGGCTGACTTCGCCGGACGTGGATGGCTACGCCTCGAAGCACGTGCCGTGCTGCTGCTCGACGTCGAGCGTTTGCAGCGACGCGCCCGCTGATCCCCCGCGGGGTACGACTCAGGCTGGTTCGCCGAACGTCCGCAGGTACTCGATCTGCGCACGCACGGTGAGCCGGGCCGCGGGCCACACGTCCTGAGGAACGTCCGCGTAGACCTTTTGCACGACCGCCTCGACCACGTCTTCGGTGCTACCGGCCTGCTGGGCGCCGTCGTCCAGACAGGCGGCGACCTGGTCGAGGCGGCGACGACGATGGTCCCGGTAGTGCTCCAGTAGCGCTGCCGGTTCCGTGACGACCGGACCGTGGCCTGGCGCGATGACGTCGACAGGCGCCAGTGCCGCCATGCGCTGCAAGGAGTTCAAATAGGCGCCGACTTCGCCGTCGGGGTAGGCAACGACGGAGGTTCCCCGTCCTAGCACCATGTCGCCGGTCAGCAAGACCCCGTCATCCGGCAGGTGGAACGAGATCGAATCGGCCGTATGACCGGGTGTGTGGACCACTCTGATGTCGACTCCGCCAACCGCCAACTGCTCCCCGTCATGAAGCGGATCACCGATGCCCGCTCCGCGCACCGGAGCCCCGGTGAGTTCAGCCCACCGCTGCGCGGCTTCGGTGTGATCGAGGTGGCTATGCGTCAGCAACGTGAGCCCGACGCGCGAGCCCAGCGACTCCACATGATCGAGGACGGCCTTCAGGTGGCCCTCGTCTCGCGGCCCCGGGTCGACCACAGCGACCGCGTCACTGCTGGAATCACCCAGGACCCATGTATTAGTGCCATCAAGAGTCATCGGCCCCGGATTGGGCGCCAAAAGAGCATTAACCCGAGGCGCTGCGTCACCTCGCCACGGTTCACTGTCGGTCATTGCTCCACCGTAGGCCAGGCGTTTGGGTGCACGCTCCGCGGTCGCAGCCAAGACTGAACCTTTACGTTCTGTTGACTCGCCGTTGAATCACCATGCCTTAGCGTGGAAATGCCCGTCGGGGGATCCCGTCCCTTCCATTTGAGGTGTTTCGCATGGATATCACCCGTCCGACTTTGGCTGCCCTGGCCACCGCATTGACATTCACCTTCGCATCCACCACATCCGCAACCGGCGGCACAGTTGAGCCCCATCAGAAGTCAGAAGCTGAGCGTGCCGGCATCGCCCAAGAAGGTGACGCCTTCATGGGCTGGAACAACCCCGCCGAACCCAAACGGTCCAGCAGCCAAACCAGCCCGGGCCGCGCCGCTGCCGCGTCAGTTGAGGGCATTGACGTCTCCAAGTGGCAGGGGAACGTCGACTGGAAGGCCCAATGGGGCCTCGGCCACCGATTCGCCTACGTCAAGGCAACGGAAGGCACCTACAACAAGAGTGCGACTTTCGCCCAGCAGTACAACGGGTCGCACGACGTCGGCATGATCCGCGGCGCGTACCACTTCGCCAACCCGACGGACTCCAGCGGCTCGGTCCAAGCCGATTACTTCGTCAAGAATGGAGGCGGCTGGAGCAGCGACGGCAAGACTCTTCCTGGTGTCCTCGATATCGAATGGAATCCATACGAAGGCAATGACTGCTGGGATATGTCGGCCTCGGCGATGGTGTCCTGGATCAAAAGTTTCACCGCGCGCTACAAGACACTGACTGGTCGAGACGCCGTGATCTACACCAACACCAATTGGTGGAAGCAGTGCACCGGAAACTCCAGCGCCTTTGCAAAGAACCCCCTGTGGATCGCGCGCTACAACTCCACGGTGGGCACCCTGCCCGCGGGGTGGAGCACCTACACCTTCTGGCAGTACACCGATACGCCGATGGATCAGGACGTCTTCAATGGCGACCTCACTCGGCTCAAGGCACTCGCGAAGGGCTAGGTCGGCTCGCTGTTTTCCGGCAGCTGGGCCCGCAGCACCACTGAGTCGCCCTCAACCACTGGCTCTGGCATCACGCGGAGCACCTGTGGCTGATGAGCGACGAACGCGGCGGCGCTGCGGGCCCGTCCGACGCGCTCCACATTGACGATGGTCGGCGGCATCATGCGGTCCTGTTGTGCGGCAACTCTGGCGAGCGCGTCCTCGGGACGCACCCAAGCCACCTGATCGGCTTCGGTGGTTGCATCATCAGCGATCTGCCCCGTGGGGAGCAGCGCGGCGAAGAAGTAGGTGTCGTAGCGCCGCGGTTCAAAGGGTGGCGTCACCCAGTGATCGCGCAACGACAACAGGTCCGAGCGCAGGACCAACTTCCGCCGCGACAGCATCTGGGCGAGGGATTGTTCCTTGGCCAGGAGCGCAGCTCGTTCGGCAGCCCACTCGGCTGCTGTGAGATCTCCGACGACTGAGTCGGCGTGGGGCCCTGCTAGCAGGACCCCACATTCTTCGAAGACTTCTCGGACGGCCGCAATGACGAGTTGCCGGGCGACGGGTTCGGCGACATCGATCCGCGCCGCCCATTCCTGCGGGGACGGGCCTGCCCACGGGATCGCGGTCTCGGCGTCCCGCGCGTCCACGCCACCGCCCGGAAAAACCCACATCGAGGGAGCGAACTCCATCGTGGGCACCCGGCGGATCATGAAGACCTCGACACCAGAGGCGCCACTGGATGCGCTGTCAGGCTCGCCGTCGCGGACCAGCAGAACCGTCGAGGCCAGCCGCGGCGGCACGATGTCCACCTGCTCTCGTGGGTTCGCGAGGTGGGCGCTGGCCTTCTCGGAGAGCCCGCGGCCGACCCGGAAGTCGCGAGGGCGAGCACCCGGGTCGGTCGCACTCATCTCGATCAGTCCTGAACGGCGACGATGACTTCGACCTCAACGGGTGCGTTGAGCGGGAGGGCGGCCACACCGACAGCGGAGCGAGCGTGAATACCCTTGTCGCCAAACGCTTTTCCGAGGAGTTCGCTCGCGCCGTTGATGACCTGCGGCTGGCCGCTGAAGGCGGGGTCGGACGCCACGAACCCGACGACCTTGACCACCTGGACCACCTTGTCAAGATCACCCACCACGGATTTCACCGCAGCGATCGCGTTGAGCGCACAGACCTGCGCGAGGTCTTTTGCTTCCTCGGCGGTGACCTCAGCGCCGACCTTGCCTTCGGTCACGAGCTTTCCGTCAACCATCGGCAACTGGCCGGAGGTATACACCAGGTTGCCTTGCTGCAGCGCCGGGACATAGGCCGCCACCGGCGTGACCACCTCGGGCACGCTCAGTTCGAGGTTGGCGAGGTTCTGCTCAACGGTCGACATCAGATCAGTCATCCCTTCGTTCGCTTGAGGTAAGCGACCAAACCATTCCCGTCGGGCCCTGGCACCACCTGCACCAGTTCCCATCCGTCCTCGCCCCACTGGTCGAGGATCTGCTTGGTCGCGTGAATCATGAGGGGGACGGTTGCGTACTCCCATTTCGTTGCCATGGGGCCACGCTACCGACGTGGGTCGTCCTCGCGCGGCGCGGTCAGCGGGTTGGCTTGAACGGCTGCAGCTCTGGGGTGGCCTGACCGGTGACCATCTGGTCGGCGAGCATCTTGCCGGTCAGTGGGCCAAGAGTGATACCCCACATGCCATGACCACCATTGGTCCAAACCCGCGGTACGGCCGTCTGGCCCACCACGGGCAACCCGTCGACGGTCACCGGACGCGACCCCACCCAGACGTCCCGACGATCTTCGAAGTCGACACCGGTCAGGAGGCCGCGCGCAGATTTCACGATCGCGTCGACGCGATCAATCGACAGGGGTGCATCGGCCTGCTCGAAGGCCATGGTCCCGCCTACGCGCAACCGGTCGCCGTACGGCGTGCAGGCCACCCGCTCAAACGGGAAGTAGATCGGGCCCGCGACGGGGCGGTGGCCCTCTTCTGGAATGCCCACCGACATCGAGTACCCACGGCCGGCGCGCATCTGAACCCGGACGCCGCAATCGCGCGCCAGGTCGGGCAACCACGTGCCGGTCGCCAGCACGACGCCGTCGCCGCTGATCGGCTCACCAGAGACCATCTCAACGGTGACACCCCGCGGGCCGTGCCGGAGGGCGTGCGCGTTGGATCCGACGACGATGCGACCGCCGCGTGCTGCGACTGAGGCGCTCAGCGCCTCGACATAAGCGCCGGGGTCGATGTAGCGCTGGCCAGCAATGCGGATCGCCTTCTCGACCTGATCGGACACGATCGGGTGGCTGGCCCGCAGCGTTGCGTTATCGACTTCGCTGGTTTCCAGTTCCAGGCCGGCATCGTGAATGAGCTCAATCTCGTGTTCAAGCCCGGATGCGTCGCCCGCGCGCAGGAAGGCGGCCATGATGGGCGCCTCGTGGGACGTCGCCTCGACACCACCGTTTTCCAGTTGGTCGAAGGCACTCAGGGCGCGGCTATTCACCGGCACGAACTTCTTCATGGTGGCCATCCACTGGCCCGGGGTGCACCGTCGTCCGAACCCGATAAGGAACCTCATGAGCTGAGCGTCTGGCTTCAGCGGGAGGTAGAGCGGCGAGTCGGGGTCAAGGACAGCCTTCAGGCCGTACTTCAGCACCGAGGGGTCAGATAGGGGTACCGCTAGTCCGGGTGAGAGCCATCCGGCATTGCCCCAGGAACTCCCGGCTGCGATCCCACTGCGCTCGACGACGGTGACCCGCACGTCGTGCTCTTGCAAGAACCACGCGGTCGATAGTCCGACCATGCCGCCGCCGATCACCACGACGTGTGGTTGACCGCTCCCCGCCACTGGACGAAGACGCTCCACCTGTGCCATGCATACCTCTTCTCAAAGCCACCCCGAACGCCGTTGTCCGGGAACCGTGTGCCGCTATGGCCGCTGCACGTCAGCGAGCGTGTCATCCTTCACCTCCAACGCGCCAGTAGGGTCGTTCGGGTGAGCACTCGACTCGAGCGGCTGGGCTCTTGCGCCTCCGCTCCGGCCCGGACCATTTCGTATGGCCAAGACCCTGATCAGGTCTACGACGTACGCGAGCCGCGGCGCCCGCGCGAGGTGACGGTCCTGCTGATCCACGGTGGGTTCTGGCGCCCCGCCTACGACCGTGCCCATACCGCTGCCATGGCAGATTCGTTGGCAGGTAACGGTTTTCACGTTGCGGTCGTCGAATATCGCCGGGCGGCGCGCGGTGGCTGGAACCAGATGCGAGAGGACTTGGTCAGCGCGACCAGGTCCATTCGGCACGAGGCGGACCTGCCCGACCCGCTGCTCACGATGGGTCATTCCGCCGGTGGGCACCTTGCGCTCTGGTTGCAACACCACCCTGTTGCGGACGGACTCCTCGGAACGGTGGCTCTCGCGCCGTGCGCGGACCTCAGGCGGACGTACGACCTCAATCTCGGCGACGGGGCAGCGCAGGCACTCATGGGGTCTGCACCGGACGAGGCTCCTTCAGAGTGGCTGGCCGCCGACCCCGCACGGTGTGGTCAGCCACCGGCCCCGGTGCGCATCGTGCACGGTCGCGCCGACACCATCGTTCCGCTGGAGGTCTCCCGTGCCTACGTCGACCACGTGGGAAGCGCCCACGTCAGTCTCGACACCGTGGCTGGGGCAGGTCACTACGACGTGATCGATCCGGAGTCGGCAGCGTGGGGACGGGTAGTCGAGGCAACCTCGGCGGGACCACCTTCGCCCACCACACTCACCACGTAGGCTCCGATGGCATGACAGGCCCGCGGCTCCACATCGTGAGCGGAAAGGGCGGCACTGGGAAGACCACGGTGGCCGCCTCCTTGTCCACTGCGTTGGCCCGGGCAGGACAACGCGTCCTGCTGTGCGAGGTGGAGGGCCGCCAAGGCATCAGCCAGACGTTCGATGCCCCGCCGTTGGGGGCCGAGGAGGTACGCATCGCGCGGGGTTGGGGAGACGGTGAAGTCGTCGGGCTGTCCGTCGATGCCAAGAGCGCCCTCCTGGAGTACCTGCACCTGTTCTACAAACTCGGTCGCGCGGGCGGACTTCTGGAGCGATTCGGCGTGATCGACTTCGCCACCACCATCGCTCCTGGCGCGCGGGACGTCCTGCTCATCGGCAAGGTTTATGAAGCCGTGGGGCGTACGCCAACCAAGCGTCGCGGGCGCTCCTACGACGCCGTCGTCTTGGACGCTCCGCCCACCGGTCGCATCGGACGCTTCCTCAACGTCGGGGAAGAGGTTGCCGACCTGGCCAAGGTCGGCCCTGTCCGCCAGCAGGCCGACTCAATCATGACCATGTTGCGCTCGCCACGCACGATGGTCCATCTCGTCACGCTGCTCGAAGAGATGCCGGTCCAAGAAACTCTGGAAGCCGTCGAGGAACTGCGCGCCATGCACCTCACCGTCGGGTCCGTGATCGTCAACCAGGTGCGCGAGAGTCCGCTGCGCTCCGAGGCCATGGACGCGCTGCACGAGCCGGATGGGCCAGCACCGCTCGTCGATGACCTCACGAACGCGGGCCTACGTGTCGGCCCGGTCTTGGTCGACGGCCTCACCCAGGCCGGGCGCGACCTTTCAGCTCGGCTCGATCTGGAGGGCCGCGAGCGCCAGCGGATTGCCGAGCTGGAGCTGCCGACCTACGAACTCCCCCTTCTGCCACACGGCATGGACGCTGGCGGCTTGCACGAACTTGGCGAAGCACTCACTGAGCAGGGACTGGTCTAGATGCACACGGCTCCTCCCCTCGATGCCGACCACCTTCTCGGCGACCTCGACCTGCGCACCATCGTGTGCTGTGGCTCTGGCGGCGTCGGCAAGACGACCACCGCGGCCGCGCTAGCCGTACGCGCCGCTGAGGCCGGGCGGCACGTCGCCGTCCTCACCATCGACCCCGCACGACGCCTTGCCCAGGCGCTCGGCCTGGAAGAGATGGGCAACGAGCCCACCGCGGTCACCACGATCGACACCTCAGCCGGTGGCAGCCTCGACGCGATGATGCTCGACATGAAGCGGACCTTCGATGAGGTCGTCATGACTCACGCGGACGCGGACAAGGCCGAACAGATCCTCGCGAACCCCTTCTACCAAGCGGTATCCAGTTCCTTTGCCGGCACCCAGGAATACATGGCCATGGAGCGACTCGGCCAACTCATCGCCGAGCAGGTCGAAGGGCAGCCGCGCTGGGACCTCATCGTGGTCGACACTCCGCCGTCGCGTTCAGCCCTGGACTTCTTGGACGCCCCCAAGCGCCTGGGGTCGTTCCTGGACGGCCGCTTCATCCGGTTGCTGATGGCGCCGGCGCGGGTCGGGGGCCGGGCCTACGTCCGGGTCATGTCGGTCGGCATGTCGGCGGTGACCAGCGCGATGACCAAGATTCTGGGTGCCCAGCTCCTGCAGGACGCCCAGACCTTCGTCGCCGCGCTCGACACGATGTTTGGCGGGTTCCGCGAGCGCGCCGACCACACCTATGCGCTCCTCAAGGACCCCGGGACCGCCTTCGTCGTGGTCGCCACCCCCGACCGGGACGCGCTGCGCGAGGCGTCCTACTTCATCGAGCGCCTCGCCGAGGAGGACATGCCCCTGGCCGGCCTGGTGGCTAACCGGGTGCAGATGACTTATGTGCCATCGCTGTCCGGCTCGCGGGCCATCCTCGCCGCTGAGTCGCTGGAAGGATCCGAAGACAACGGATCTGGCACCTGGAGCGCAGCTGACACCGCCAGCCTGTTGCGCTTGCACGCCAACCTCGATGACCTCGGACGCCGCCATGCGGCGGCAATCGGCCGATTCATCGCAGCCCACCCGACTATCCCGCTGGTTCAGGTGCCGACGGGCGCTCACGACATCAACGACGTCGACGAGTTACGAGAGATCGGCGGCTACCTCACCGGAGACTAGGGAGGATCAACGCTCCTTGGCTTCGGCCAGTTCGTCGGCGCGCGCGGCCTTGAACAGGCTGGCCCACGACGGGACATCCGGGCGGCGCCGCAGCAGGGCGCGGCGTTCACGCTCAGTCATGCCGCCCCACACGCCGTATTCGGTGCGGTTGTCGAGTGCGTCCGCGAGGCACTCGGCGACCACCGGGCACCGTTGACAAATGACCTTCGCAGATTGCTGCGCCGCTCCTTTGGCGAATAACTCATCGGGCGCTCCGTTTCGGCATACGGCCCGAGCCGTCCAATTCGCGTCCCACACCTTGGGGTCTGGCAGCACTGCTGTCATCGTCTTGGTCCTCCTGTCATGTCATCCGGACGGGCATCCGGATGCCTCCCCCACGGGAGAGGTCCCGAGGTGACTCTACGAAGGTGTGGCCCAGATCACCAACCCTTGGAGGGGTGCACAAGGTCATTTGTTATGAACTAGTTGCCTTCCTCACCCCCAAAAGGGTCTGAGATGTGTATTCGGCGGTCGAAGATGTGCTTCCGGCGCGCCTAGATCTGTGTCCAGGGAGTCGCCAGGGTCGCGGGTTACGCTGGAGCTATGCCGTCAGAATCGCGTGTCGCCAAGGTGCTCAGCCTGCTTGGAGCCTTCGTCGCGACCTCCGTGGTCCTCGGTCTCTTGGGTGCTGGCCTCGTTTTGCCTGCTGTCGGCGCCACGGGCCAGGCGACCAAAGAGGGCGTCTCGATGTTCAAGAACTTGCCGGGCGAGTTGGAGGTCAACCCCCTCAACCAGCAGTCCCGCATCCTTGCCATCGACGGCAGCACCATCGCGACGCCGTACGACGAAAACCGCATCGTGGTTCCGATGTCGAAGATCGCGCCCGTGATGCGCCAGGCGCAGGTGGCTATCGAAGACCACCGGTTCTATGAGCACGGCGGCGTGGACCCCGAGGGGATCATGCGGGCGTTTGCCTCTAACGCGGTGAGCGATTCGACCCAGGGCGCCTCCACGCTCACGCAGCAGTACGTCAAGGTGGTCCTGCAGGACCAGGCGCTCAAGCGTGGCGACAAGGACGCAGCCGCCGATGCCGTGTCGCGGACCGGCACCGAGGGATACCTGCGCAAGTTGCAGCAACTGAAGTTCGCGGTCTCGCTCGAGACCAAGATGACCAAGGACCAGATCCTCGGCGGCTACCTCAATACCGTCTATATGGGCGACCAGACCTACGGTGTCGAGGCTGCGGCTCGCAACTACTTCAACGTCTCGGCCGCCAAGCTCAACCTGCAGCAGGCCGCCACCCTGGCGGGCGTGGTTCAGCGCCCCGGCGCCACGGACCCGATCCGCAATCCTGAGGCAGCCAAGGCTCGCCGCAATGTCGTCATCCAGCGGATGGTCGAGCAGAAGATGGTGACGCCGGCCGAGGGCGAAAAAGCCAAAGCCAGCCCGCTGGGGCTCAAGGAGGGCGGGCGGACTGACCAGAGCTGCGCATCCGCCAAGTACGCCTATTACTGCTACTACGTCCAGACCTGGTTGTCTCAGCAGCCTTCCCTGGGCAAGACGCCCAAGGAACGGATGCAGAAGCTGCGTAGTGGCGGCTTGATCATCCAGACCGCGCTGGACCCGAAGAAGATGGCGATCATCGACCGGGAGATCAAGAAGCGGGTTCCGGTTGGCAACGCACAGGACGTGCAGTCCTCAGCCGTCATGGTGGAGCCGGGCACCGGACTCGTCCAGGCGATCGGCCAGAACACCGAATACAGCAACTCCGGAGGTTCGGGGAAGACTTCGGTCAACTACTCCGCACCCTCCGGCGGTACCTCGGCAGGATTCCCGGTCGGGTCGGCTATCAAGATCTTCGCGATCGTCGAAGCCCTGAAGCAAGGTCGCTCGATCAACTCCACGATCAACGTGCCCCGGATGACCGCGAAGAGCGACGAGGGGTCGCCTCGCGCAGTCTTCACCCGCAGCTTGTTTAACGACGACTGCGGTCTGGGGTCAAGCGAGTTGTGGAAAGTCGGCAACTCCCACGCCTCGCCCGCTGGGCCGATGAAACTTGACCGGGCCACCGGTGAATCGGTCAACACGGCCTTTGCGCAACTCACCGGCGAGCTCGGGGCCTGCAAGGTGCGCGACACCATGACCCAACTGGGATTGACCCGGCCCACCGGCGCCCCGATCAAGGCCACCCCGTCCAACATCGTGCTCGGCAGCGACAGTTCTTCGCCGCTGGCGCTGGCCAACGCGTACGCGACCATCGCCGCCGACGGTAAAGAGTGCACCCCGCGCCCAGTGCGTGCGATCAAGACTGCCCAGGGCAAGGAAGTACCCGTCGAGGTCGCGCCGTGCAAGCAGGTCCTCAGCAAGGACGTCGCGCGCGGGACAGCGCAGCTCTTCCACGCGCCGTTCACTGAGCGTCTCGGCACCGCCCGCAAGGTCAAACTTGCAGGCGGTCGGGACGCCTTCGGCAAGACGGGAACGACACAGAACGCCATCGCGTCCTGGTTTGTCGGGTCGACGCCACAACTGACAACAGCGGTGTTCGTCGGACGCGCCAACAACCAGAAGCCCATGAAGGGGATCTCGCTCGGCGGCAAGTACTACCCGGACTTCATCTTCGGAGACACCATTGCCGCGCCGATGTGGAAGGAGATCATGGACGCCACGCTGAAGGGGACACCGAAGAAGTCTTTCCCCAAGCCAAGCGGCTCCATAGCTCAGAACTCGGACAGCGACACTGAGGTCCAAGTGCCGAACACGGCAGGCATGACGCCCGACCAGGCCCAGTCAGCGCTATCGGCCGTCGGACTGGTGCCCATCGGGCCGTGGGGTGACAACGCAGTTGGTGGCTCCAACCCCAAGGCCGGCACCGAGGTGAAGGCAGGCACCCAAGTGCGCCTGCTGACACCGGCTCAATACAGCCGCGATTCAGAGTGATCCCCCGTCCTCGGGGCTAGAGAAGCGCTCGCTTAACGGCCGCCGCGATCCGGCGCTTCTTGGCTCGAAGCAGGCCAGCCCGGTGACGTCGCCAGTTAGGAACTCGCTGGTGTTGTCCCACCACAACCCAGTCTGGGTGCACTCCGAAGGTCCACCTGGATACGGCCGCAGCATCTGTTTCGCTATGGCAATCACGAACGTGGCGTCGATATCCAGTACTGCCGTCGCGCCAAGTTACTCCTCCGCTATCCCTTGACACTCCAGCGCAGGAAAACCTAAACTGATTCCCGTTATACAGATCTCGGGAGGATTTAATAATGCGCTCAAAATTTCTGGCAACTGCTTCGATCGTCGCCTTGTCTGCCATGGTCACACCTTCGGTCGCCCAGGCATCATCGATCACAACTTCTCCGGCGGCAAATGCTTCAAACGCAAGCACTGCAATCACCGAAGAGCAGATTCGGTTCCTTGAAAGGATTGGGAAACCCACTCTCGACGAGATTTCCCGCACTCAGGCGAAGAACTCGGCATCAAGGGCTTTCCCGATCGCGGCAGTCGCTATTGGTGCCGCCGCGTGGTGCGCCAAGGGAGCGCTTGCGAGCGTGCCAACCTCGGTGATCGACGACGTTGCTAATGGAGGCGAAGGCACGGACTACGTCCGAAACGCAATCATTGGCTGCATCGGTGGGGAAATCGGCGGCTTCGTATGGAAGGTCCTTCCGGGGGCAGTCAAGAAGAAGGCCGTCGAACTGGTCGCGGCGTTCATTATTAAGTACATCCGGTAGCCCCATTGAGTTCAGCGGTGCCTTTCATTTTACTTGCACTATTTGGTTTACTTCTGGTCGCATGCAGTCTTATGCTCATCACCGCGCGACGCGGGCTCGTGTGCTCCCCTGAAGACGGGTACGACTATGTGCCTGAATCCGTTCGCTCTAACCCGGACTTGGCTGCGCGCGCAAACTCCGACGTAGGTCGCCACGCTACGTACGGCGCGCTTCTTACCCTTGCGCCCATCGGCTACGCGGTTTGGATGCTTGTGCGGGATGAAGTTGGGGAGACGCCAACCAGTGTCCTCGTGGCTGCCGCAGTGTATGCCGCGGTTATCGGAATGGTGATACTGCTTCCCTTCGAGCGGATGAAGAACTGGTAAGTCGACACCGATGCGGGCGATGACCTCGCGCGTGAAGCACCGGAAGCCTCAGATGATTCCCGCGGCAGGACGGCCGTCATCAACCCGCGAGCGCTCGCTTGACGGCCGCCGCGATCCGACCGCCCTCGGCGCGACCGGCCACCTTGGGCTGGACGAGTTTCATCACCTGACCCATCTGTGCCATGCCGGTCGCACCCGATTCCCGGACCGCCTCGGTGGCGAGCCGGTCGAGCTCGGCGTCATCGAGTTGTGCGGGGAGGTAGCCCTCCAACACGGCAAGTTCGTTGCGCTCGCCGTCGGCGAGTTCTGGGCGGTTCGCGCCGTCGTACGCCTCGGCCGCCTCGCGGCGCTTCTTGGCTTCCTTGGTGATGACCTTCAAGACGTCGTCGTCGGAGAGTTCCCGTGCTTCGGTGCCCGACACTTCAGCGTTGCTCACCGCCGTCAGAGTCATCCGCAAAGTAGCGGTGCGCACCTGGTCGCGTTCGCGCATGGCGGAGGTCAGGTCGGAACGAAGTTGGCTCTTGAGGTCACTCATGCCGTGATTGTCTCCTACCGAAGCCGACACTGCAGACGGGATTTTCAGGGGAGCCTGCGAAGATCGCTCGCATGCCATCTCTGCAACGTGCTGCCGCCGCCACCGTGGGCGTCGGCGCAGCCAGCCTTGCGTGGGCTTCGCTGGTCGAGCGTCACCTCTACGCGGTACGCCGCGCGGTCCTTCCAGTCCTGGCCCCTGGGTCACGCTCGATCCGGGTGCTGCACCTATCCGACCTGCATCTGGTCCCCCGGCAACAACACCGCACCGACTGGGTCCGTTCGCTCACTGGCCTGTCTCCCGACTTCGTCGTCAACACCGGGGACAACTGCTCGGATCCGGATGCCGTACCCGCGGTGCTGCATGCCATGGAACCTCTGCTGGCGGTGCCTGGCGTCTTTGTCCTCGGGTCGAACGACTATTACGCCCCGGTCCCCAAGAACCCGTTCCGGTATCTCATCGGTGGCCACAACGGCCCCGGTGATTCAGCAGAACCCAATTTGCCCGTCGATCGCCTCATCGCGGGCTTTGAGCAGGGTTGGACCAACTTGAACAACCAGCGCGCCGAGGTCACCGTGCGCGGTGTCGATCTGGATCTGGTGGGCGTGGATGACCCGCACATTGGTCGGGATCGCTACGCCGAGGTCTCCCGTCGCGCCGACTCGGGTGCGGGTCTCACCCTTGGCGTTCTGCATGCGCCGTACACACATGTGCTGGACCCCATGAGTGCCGATGGCGCACGGCTCATTCTGGCTGGGCATACGCACGGGGGGCAGGTGGCCGTACCCGGCTTTGGCGCCTTGGCGACCAACTGCGATCTCGACCTGCGCCGCGCGAAGGGCGTCTCCCGTTGGTGGCCCGGGGCCAACGGTCAGCGCTCCGCCCACGCACCGGAGAACGCGTCGTGGATGAATGTCTCCGCGGGACTAGGCCACAGCAAGTACGCGCCGGTTCGGTTTGCGTGCCGCCCGGAAGCCTCGCTCCTGACGTTGGTGCCGCGCTCGGCCTAGCCTGCGTAGGGGTCGCGCGGCTCCGGCTCGTGCACATACGGAAAGAGCTGTGCCCGGTTTTCATCGACCTGAAGTTCCCGCCCCGCAAAGGGGAAGGCGCGCTGCGGGCAGGCGGGTCGTTCGCAGACTCGGCAACCCATGCCGATGGGTGTTCGCGCGCGCGGGTCATCGAGGTCAAGACCATCGGAGTAGACCAGTTCAGAGGCGTACGCCAGGTCGCACCCGAGGCCGACGGCGAACGTCTTGTTGGGTGCGCGAAAGCCGCCGACGGTGCTGGTGACCGTGCGCGCGACCCACAGATAGGCGCGCCCGTCGGGCATCTCGGCCACCTGCCGCAACAGTTCGTCCGGCCGGGAAAAGGAGTCGTAGACCGTCCACAACGGGCAGGTACCTCCCGATTGCGAGAAGTGGAATGGCGTCGCCGACTGCCGCTTAGAAATATTGCCGGCACGATCCACGCGGACCAGTGCGAAGGGCACGCCTCGGCTGTCGGGCCGCTGCAGGGTGCTGAGGCGATGGCAGATCGTCTCGAAGCTCACTTCACACCGCTGCGACAGCAGGTCAATGTCGTAGCGAACTCGTTGCGCGGCCGCGAGGAAATCGGCGTACGGCAAGACCAGCGCCCCCGCGAAATAGTTCGCCAGGCCGATTCGTGCGAGGCGACGGGTGACTGGGCTTTCCATCAGTTCGTCGGTCACCAGGTCATCGATGAGACCTGACACCCGCAACAGTGCGATCTGGCTCGCGGCCTGAAAGGCCTTCTGGTCTGGGCGCAGTTCGTCGGCGATGAGCAGCGTACGGCCGTCCGGATCGAAGCGTCGCTGGCCCTTCACGAGCGAGCGCGGACGTTCCAGCACGTCGACACCAAGGCTGTGCAGGTGCCGGCTCAACTGGTCGTAGCGCTGCCGCGGCACCAGCCCCAGCTCATCGGCCAAGGCCTCGGCATCGCGGTCAAGTTCGTCGAAATAGTTGCGGTGGTGGGCGAAGTAGTCGCGCACGGATTCGTACGGCATCACGGAGGCAACCGGGCCACGTTGGTCACCGAGCCGGGACTCCAGTGCCTCGATGCGCCCCAGGTCACGGCGTCGAGTCGCGCCCAGCCGCAACATCGCGTCGGCGACGTCGGGCATCTGGTCGGCGACCGCCCGAAGGTCAGACGTGGAGGGCCGGGTGAGTTCCGGTTGCGCAGCGAACAGGTCGACCAGAGCCGCGGCAGTGCGCGCCTGTTCATCGGCCGACAACGCCTGCGCTTCGATGCCGAGCACCTCAGCGAGCCGCAGCTGGACGTGCGGGGTGAGCGCGCGGCGATTGTGCTCGATCTGGTTCAGATAGCTGGCCGAGATGCTGGCCCGGCGCGCGAGTGCAGCCTGACTCAGCCCGGCCCGCTCCCGCTCCCGGCGCACCACGAAGCCCGCAAGGTCACTGGTCGCCATAGAGCCACCTTCACAATCTTTACAAGTTGGAGCATCGAACTGTCCGATTTTCGCACTGCGTCTGGGCTTTCGCAGACCAATCACAGTGCATATGTTGTGAAGAGTCCCATTCACGAACCGAGGAGTCGCCATGACGACCGAGACGCCCAAGCCTAAGAAGTCCGTCGCACTGTCCGGCGTGGCCGCGGGAAATACCGCGCTGAGCACGGTCGGACGTCACGGCAACGACCTGGCCTACCGCGGCTACGACATCACCGACTTGGCGGAGGCATGCACCTTCGAGGAGGTTGCGCACCTGCTCATCCACGGGACGCTCCCGACGGCCGCCCAGTTGGAGCAATACACCAAGCAGTTGAAGGCATACCGCGGCCTTCCGTTGGCCGTACGCGGCGCACTAGAGGCACTGCCGGCCGCGAGCCACCCCATGGACGTACTACGGACCGGTGTGTCAGTGCTGGGCTGCGCGCTTCCGGAGCAGGAGGACCACAGCGTCGCCGGCGCTCGGGACATCGCCGATCGGCTCGTTGCCTCGCTCGGCTCGATGTTGCTCTACTGGTACCACTGGTCCAACCATGGGCGTCGGATCGACGTCGAGACCGACGACGCGTCCGTGGGCGGGCACTTCCTGCACCTGCTGCACGGCACGCCGCCCTCCGATGAGGCCGTCCGCGCGATGCATACCTCGCTCAATCTGTATGCCGAGCACGAGTTCAACGCCTCGACCTTCACCGGCCGCGTCGTCGCTGGCACCGGCTCGGACATCTACTCCGCGATCACCGCAGCCATTGGCGCGTTGCGCGGACCCAAGCACGGCGGCGCCAACGAGGCAGCCCTCGTTATTCAGCAGCGCTACGACAGCGCCGATGAGGCCGAGGAAGACATCCGTCGCCGCATCGCCGAGCGCGAGGTCGTCATCGGATTCGGCCACCCGGTCTACACGACCTCCGACCCGCGCAACTCGATCATCAAGAACGTTGCGCTCGAGCTGTCCGAGGCCAACCAGGACCGTCGCATGTTCGATGTCGCTGACCGGATCGAGTCGGTGATGATGGAAGAGAAGAAGATGTTCGCCAACCTCGACTGGTTCAGCGCGGTGGGCTATCGGGCGCTGGGCATTCCGACGGCGATGTTCACCCCGTTGTTTGTGATCTCGCGGGTCACCGGCTGGGCGGCGCACGTCGTCGAGCAGCGTTCCGACAACAAGATCATTCGCCCCAGCGCCAACTACATCGGCCCGGACCCCCAGACGTTCGTTCCGCTCGACGCCCGGGTCTAATAGGCCACGCCGCTCTCTCCCCAGCCCAAGACAAAGATTGGCTCCGATGACTGCAGCATCTGACACCTCCGCTCCCACCGGCCGTACGTGGGATGACGTCATCGTCGACATCGTCGACTACGCCCGTGACGCCACGATCGACTCTGACATCGCACTCAACACGGCCCGCAACATCGTGCTCGACGCCATCGGGTGTGGGCTCGAGGCCCTCGAATACCCCGCAGCCGTCAAGATGCTCGGGCCGATCGTGCCGGGGACAACGGTTCCCCACGGCGCGCGAGTGCTCGGGACCTCGTTCGAACTCGACCCGGTGAAGGCGGCGTTCGACAACGGCGCGCTCATTCGCTGGCTCGACTTCAACGACACCTGGCTGGCGGCCGAATGGGGCCACCCCAGCGACAACCTGGGTGGCATCCTGACCGTTGCCGACTGGGTGTCCCGCACCAACGTCGCCGAGGGCAAGGCGCCTTTGACGATGGAGGACGTCGTCATCGGTGTCGTCAAGGCGCACGAGATCCAGGGCGTGCTCGCGTTGGAGAACTCGTTCAACAAGGTGGGCCTCGACCACGTCATCCTGGTGAAGGTCGCCACGACGGCGGTCGTGTCGTCGCTCCTTGGCCTCGACCGAGACCAGACGCTTGCCGCGGTGTCGCAGGCGTTCGTCGATGGGCAGTCGTTGCGCACCTACCGGCACGCGCCCAACGCCGGCAGCCGCAAGAGTTGGGCCGCGGGCGATGCGACGAGCCGCGCCGTACGCCTGGCACTGATCTCCAAGACTGGCGAAATGGGCTACCCGAGCGCGCTCACCGCGCCGACCTGGGGTTTCTACGACGTCAGCTTCGGCGGCAAGCCCTTCACCTTCCAGCGTGAATACGGCAGCTATGTCGCCGAGAACGTGCTGTTCAAGATCAGCTACCCGGCCGAGTTCCACTCCCAGACCGCTGTTGAAGCCGCGCATACTCTCAAGGCCCAGCTCGATGAGGCGGGCAAGAGCGCGGAGGACATCGAATCGGTGAGCATCCGGACGCACGAGGCGTGCATCCGGATCATCGACAAGCAGGGTCCGCTGAACAACCCCGCCGACCGCGACCACTGCATCCAATACATGGTCGCCGTGCCGCTGATCTTTGGTCGCCTGACCGCCGCCGACTACGAGGACGACGTCGCGGCCGACCCTCGCATCGACGCACTGCGCGAGCGCATCACCTGTGTGGAGGACCCGGCCTTCACGACCGACTACCACGACGCCGAAAAGCGCAGCATCGCCAACGCACTCACCGTCACGCTGAAGGACGGCACCGTGCTGGACGAGGTCGTCGTCGAGTACCCGATCGGGCACCGCCGTCGCCGCGAGGAGGGCTGGCCGCTGCTCGAGCAGAAGTTCCGCACCAACTTGGCCCGCCGCTTCGACAGCGCACAGCAGGAAGCCATCCTGGCAGTCTCGCTCGACCACGAAAAGCTCATAAGCACACCGGCGCACGAGTACGTCGACCTGTTTGTCACCGACGACTCGCAGGGGGCGTGAGCACCTGATGTCGACTCGTACAGATCTGCGCGCCCTGACCGAACAGCGTTCTGGCTTGGTCGTCCCCGGGTCGTTCAACGCGTTGTCGGCCAAGGTCATCGCCGACCTCGGCTTCCAGGCGACCTATGTCACCGGTGCGGGCGTCACCAACATGTCGCTCGGCCTGCCCGACCAGGGCTTCATGGGCCTGGCCGAGATCGCCGAGCACACCGGCCGCATCCGGGATGCGGTCGACCTTCCGCTGTTGGTCGATGCTGACACCGGGTTCGGCAACGCGCTTAATGTGCGGCACGCGGTCAAGGTGCTCGAACGCGCCGGCGCCGACTGCATCCAGCTCGAAGACCAGGTCAATCCCAAGCGGTGCGGCCACTTCGACGGCAAGGCCGTGGTGTCCAGTGAAGAAGCGGTCAGCAAGGTCAAGGCTGCGGTGGAGGCGCGTACCGACCAGGATTTGATGATCATGGCCCGCACCGACGCGGCTGCGGTCGACGGCTTCGATGCTGCGGTGGAGCGTGCCCGCGCCTTCGGTGAGGCTGGCGCCGACATCCTGTTCGTGGAAGCGATCAAGGACCGGGAACAGTTGCTGGCATTGCCGGGCCTGCTCGACAAGCCGCTCATCGCCAATTTGGTGATCGGCGGCAAGACCCCGATCGTTTCGGCCGCCGAACTAGGCGAGGCGGGATACGCCATCGTGCTCTACGCCAACGCCGCCCTGCAGGGCGCGGTACATGGCATGCAGGGCGCCCTGACCGCACTGCGCGACAACGGCCAGATCACCGAAGATGACAACCTGGTGATCCCGTTCGCGGAGCGTCAGCGACTCGTCGACAAGGACGCCTGGGACGCGCTCGACCAGCGCTACAGCAGCTGATTGGTCCCGATTTCATCGGACCCGACCACTGCGGGTATCGTGTGCTCTCGCGCCCTGTGGGGCGTGAGACGGGGTGTGGCGCAGCTTGGTAGCGCGCTTCGTTCGGGACGAAGAGGTCGCAGGTTCAAATCCTGTCACCCCGACCGTCTGAAACGGCCTCTGACCTGCGAAAACGCGGGTCAGAGGCCGTTTTGTTTTGAGGTGTGGCCTGATCCTGCCTCTGGTGGTGCAACCGCGGTCCATTGAGCGCGCTTGCACCACCAACTCCTCATTCACGAGACGTGTGAGTTCGCTCCCATCGAGAGACTCGTCAGCACTGTCCGAGACAAGAGTGCTCCGACGCCCAGCTTTGACGACGGTCTCGCTGCTCTCGTGCTGGCCGAGGCAGCCATGAGGTCGGCCACCACCGGCGCGACCGTGTCTTTACCAGCCACAGGACGCGGCGCCTCGAGCCGAGCGTTGACCTAGCTGACCTCCAACCTTCACCTCTTTGATGGGTGACTGTCGTGGGAACCTTGAGCGTGACCACCTGGATCAGAGGGACAGCCCAAGTCGTGTTGGCGGGCTTTTTGCTCTTCGCGGGACTAGCGCATCTCACCTTTGCACGCACCGAGTTCTACGCACAGATACCACCGTGGATGCCCGGCGATGCCGACTTCATCGTCGTCGCCTCGGGGGTCATCGAAATCATCGCTGGCGCTGCCGTACTGCTGTCTTGGCGCAATCCGACTCGGGCCTGGGCTGGGTGGGCCGTCGCCGCACTCTTCGTCGCGGTCTTTCCAGGGAACATCAGCCAGTTCGTCGAGCAGCGCGACGCGTTCGGCCTGACCACGGACTCGGGCCGGGCCATCCGTCTGCTGTTCCAGCCGCTGCTCATAGCCTGGGCACTGTGGTGCACGGGTGCGTGGACGTGGTGGCGCCGACGCCAGGCTGCGACCGCCGCAGACCCACAGGCCAGTGGTAAATCCGGATAGGCGACGCGAGTTCGCTCGTCGTGCAGATCAGTGATGACCCACGCCCGGGCGCTCATGGGTCTGGTGCTGGCCCGCACCAGCCGACAGACGGCGTATGGGGCGCAAGCTCGCTCGTAGTCCGCCAGCCACTGTCGATCGGCCCAACTGCCCATGGCTTTAATCCGCGGGTCGAGGGTTCGAATCCCTCCGGGCCCACTGCAGGTCAGGCCGGAGAAGTTTCCTCTAGGGGAAGGTCTCCAGGTCGGTGTTGACAGCAGCTTTGACAGCAACGCGGCTGTCCGGACGCAACGGTTTATTGTGCTGACAGCAACGCACGGTGAGCTTGCCGAGCGACAGGCGGACACCAACGGAGGTGCCATCCTCATGGCAGCAACACCAAGCAAGCCCGGCGCACTCACCCTCGATCAAGTTCACGAGGTGATGTCCGAGCTCTCCCGTCAGCGGCCAGTGTTTCACTCAGAAGCCGACTTCCAGCATGCCTTCGCGCAGCTGCTCGTGAAAATGCACACGAGCCTCAACGCCCGCCTGGAGATCCCGTACAGGGTCATCGGTTCATCGGATCTCGGCCCGCGCACCGTCGTTGATCTCTTCTGCAGCGACGCCGCTGGAGGCGGGCTCACTGCGATTGAGTTCAAGTACAAGACGCGGAGATGGTCCGGAAGCGTCGACGGGGAAGACGTTCAACTCCTGCACCACTCCGCAGCAGACCTCGGCCGCAGGTACTTCGTCAACGACGTCTCTCGCCTTGAGCGTTGGTCCCAAACAGATGGTGGCACCGCCTTCGTCATCTTCCTGACGAACGACGAATCGTACTGGTCTGCTCCCACCAGACGCCATCCGACCAACGACGCTGCCTTTCGGATACATGAAGGCGTGGAGCTGGCCGGCGAACTCCGGTGGGCGAACGACATGTACCCGGGAAACACCCGCACGCTCAGGGGACGCTTCCCGATGCTGTGGAGTGAGTTCTCGAACCTCAGCGACTACGGCAGCGGACAGACGAAAGGCAACCAGTTCCGCTATGTCGTCGCGGCTGTCGACGGTTGAGTGAGACCTTAAGGCGATGGAGTGGACCAGGGAAGGCCTCGAGGGCGACGGCTTCAGTGGCTTCGTGCGTTTTGGTGATCTGCTGGGAGCAGAGGTCCCGGCGGTGCCGGGGGTGTACGCCGTCGTTCGACAGCCCGTTGGCGAACCCGAGTTCCTACTGAGCAGCTCCGGCGGACGGTTCAAGGGGGAGGACCCAAGCGTCTCCCGTGAGCGACTTGATGCCGAGTGGGTTCCAGGCTCGGAGGTCGTCTACATCGGCAAAGCATCTGGTGGTGCAACTGGTCGACGAGGTCTGCGCAAGCGGCTCGACGAGTTCCGTCGCTTTGGACATGGCGAGCCGGTCGGGCACAAGGGTGGTCGTCTCATCTGGCAGCTCGAGGAGAGCGACACTTTGCTCGTTTGCTGGAAAGAGACTGCCGTGGAGCCGGCGCTCGTCGAGAGTGCGATGCTCCGTAAGTTCACGACCGAGTTCGGACGCCTACCGTTCGCGAACCTCCGCAACTAGAAGCGCGATTTCGGTCCTGTAGCGCGGTTGCCGATCAGTTTCGAATGAGGCGGAAGGTCACCCCACATGGATTTGTCGGGGGAGATCAGCGTTCATCGCCGCGTGCGAGAGCCCGTGGAGGAGCCAGTCGCCGGAAGCTTCCGGTTGTCATGCGAGGAATCGGGGTCATCGGGGAGGCGGTGTGCATGTCAGTCCGGCAGGAGCGGAACGGAGGGACCAAGTTCGCGGCCCACCAAGGTCCCGCGGGTCAATGCCCCGGAACCAAAGCGATCGCGTACCTGATCGACCGATGCGTCCAGTGCCCCGGTGTCGGGCTCCCCCACCGGCAGGATGAGTTGCCCGGCGTCGTAGTCCAAGTTGCCGAGCGCCACACCCAACAGCGTGATTCCGCGCTCCTCAATCATGGGCATCGCGGCCCGCAGGAGATCCCGCCCACTGCGCAACACCTCCTCGGTGCGGTCCGTCGGATGCCACTGGGTATGCGAGCGCGTGACCCGGGTGAAGTCATCGAAGCGCAGCCGCAGGGTCACCGTACGGGTCGTACGCTCCGCTGTTCTGAGCCGCCGACACACTCGATCGCACAAACCAGCAAGCACCCCGTCCAGTTCCGCCGCGCTACGCCGACGCCGCCCTAACGCCGACTGCGCACCGATCGACCGGCGCTGGGTGCGCGCGCGCACCGGCCGCGGGTCAACCCCCAGCGCAAGTCCATGCAGGTGGCGGCCAGCCGACGGACCGAGCAACTCCACCAGCCGCGCTTCGGGGAGGTCGGCAATCTGCCGCACGACGCGTACGTCAGCCGCGTGCAATTTCGCGGCCGTCACCTTGCCGACACCCCAAAGACGTTCGACCGGCAACGGGTGCAGGAAGTCGAGCTCGTGGTCAGGCTCCACGACCAGCAGCCCATCGGGTTTGGCCGAGGCGCTGGCAACCTTCGCCAGGAACTTTGTACGCGCCACTCCCACCGAGATCGGCAGCCCGACCCGCTCAGCGACATTCGTGCGCAGAGCATGTGCGATCTGCTCCGGCGTCCCCGAAATACGCCGCAGGCCACCGACGTCGAGGAACGCCTCGTCGATCGACAAGGCCTCCACGATCGGCGTCGTGTCGTGGAAGACCTCGAACACCGCCTTGCTCGCCGCGGAGTAGGCCGACATCCGCGGCCGAACCACGACAGCCTGCGGGCACAGTTGAAGTGCCTGGCGCCCGCCCATCGCGGTGCGTACCCCAAAGGCCTTGGCTTCATAGCTCGCCGCCAGCACCACACCGCCGCCCACAATCACCGGGCGCCCCTGAAGCGAGAAGTCATCACGCTGCTCGACGGAGGCATAGAACGAGTCGAGATCAGCGTGCAAGATCGTCGCGTCGCCGGGCATAGGCGCAGCCTTCCACCGAGGTAGGACATGCGCGCCCCAAGCGAGTGCCGTACGCGGTCGACTCAGGGCCCGGAGCCTCCCCCGCCGTCAACGCCGCCACCGCCCCCGTCAAAGCCTCCGCCGTCAAACCCCCCGCCACCTATCCCTCCACCGTCGCCGCTACCGCCGTGCGATCCGGCGTCCAAGACACCGGGGAGGTCGCCCGGCGGACCAGAATGTCCGGCCGTTCCTGCTACGACGCTGTCCAGGCTCAAGCCGTCCTCCCCGCCACATCCTTCGATCAGGTCGTCGCACATGTCCACCGGCCCGCCGGCGGGCAGCGTCGACCCGCCGACATAGAGCATGGCCAACGACGTCGGTGTCATCGAAGGCTGAACCAGGTTGCGCTTATCCATCTCTGGCAGCGCCTTGGCGTCGAGCGGTGCCCAGTCCAGTCGCCCTCGCCAGGCATCCTCGAGGTCGAAGGCCACGAGCCACGCCAACAGTTCGGGCTCCGGCGGGCGTCCGCCCGGCGAGACACTGCCCGCGCCGACAGCGAGGAGGTGGGCACGCCACCCGAGGCACTGGATCGTCAACGCGGTGCCCTCGGCGGTGCGTCCCGCTCTGGATCGGCGGGAGACCAGAGCGAGTATGACCACCGCGGCCAGCCCGAAGATCCCACCGAACAACACTTGACCGAATAACGTCGGCGCCATGATTACCGCAGCGGGCACGAAGAGCCAGACCGGCGCAGACTCGCGAGGACGCCACCAACGCCGCCCACGTGCGCGCAGAATTTCCTGAGCGACTTCCCGCAACGGGGTCTTCAGGTCGTCGTACAGGCTCCTCAGCGGAACACCTTGCGGATGTCCAGCGGTCGCGGCCACGACCGCTGCTTGCGCGGTGGTCAGTCCGGAGCGACCACCGGCGAGCAGTCGCTTCGAGCCATCCGACCCGGTCACCAACTCCAGCGCCCCACGGCCGACCATGTCCAGCACGAACGCCGAAAGATCACGGCGCTGCACTCGCCCGGACAGGATCAATCCGACCTCGGCCGGACTGACGCCTTCGGGCGGCTGGACTCGCACGGGGATCTGAGCGAGCGCCACGCGCGAGTGTCCCAACCGGACGGGTGAGCGGTCGCGTTCGGCCCATCGGACCAGCTGTCCAGGCGACCCGTCGGTCCACCACTCGTGACGGGCCGGTCGGCGAGTCCAGATCAGCCACGTGAGGGCCGCCAACAGCAGACCGCCCAAGATCAAACCGACGCTCGCGATCATGTCCATGCCGAGGCCCTCCTGCCCGTCCAGTCACCACCCAGCATGCCGTGCTCCGCAATCCAGTGCCAGGTCTGACGTCGGGAGCCCACTGTTTCGCGCCGGAGCGGGTTGCGACATATGGGCAGCGTGAGTGACGTCGACCTGGCAGGCTCATGCCATGAAGAGCACTATGCAGACACCGCCCCTGCTCATTTCCTCGCTCCTGCGCTTTGGCACCACGGTGCACGCGAAGAGCAAGGTCCACACCTGGACCGGTGACGGCGCGCGCACCACGACCTTTGGTGAGGTTGGCGTCCAGGGTGCGCAACTCGCGCACGCCTTGCGCAGGCTCGGGATCACCGGTGACCAGCGCGTTGCGACGTTCATGTGGAACAACGCCGAACACCTCGCCGCCTATCTCGCGATCCCCTCCATGGGAGCGGTGTTGCACGCGCTCAACATTCGTCTCTTCCCCGAGCAGTTGATCTATACGGCACGTCACGGCGGCAGTGAGATCGTCATCGTCGACAACACGCTCGCAGAGCCCTTCGGCAAGCTTCTCGCTCACCTCCCAGAGATTCGCCACGTCATCGTCAATGGACCGATCCCTGACGACGTACGCGCCGCGCTGGCCGAACCAGAGCATGTCGAGGGAGTGCACGACTACCTCGAACTCATTGCCAACGAACCGCACGAGTTCGACTGGCCGACTGATATCGACGAAAACGACGCCTCCTCGATGTGCTACACCTCCGGCACCACGGGCAAGCCCAAGGGCGTGGCGTACTCACATCGCAGCAACTACACCCACGCGATGGGATGCGCTGTGTCGCTTGGCTTTTCGGCCGAGGACACCACGCTGGTCGTCGTGCCACTCTTCCACGCCAACGCGTGGGGCTTCCCCTACATCTCGATGGTGACCGGCAGTTCTCTGGTGATGCCCGACCGATTCCTGCAGCCGGAGCCGCTGGCGCAGATGATGGCCGAGTTGAAGGTCACCTGCGGGTCAGGCGTGCCGACCATCTGGAATGGACTACTGCAGCACCTGGATTCGGCCGGAGGCGATGTGTCGAGTTGCCGCATCCTGATGTCAGGCGGGTCCGCGTGTCCGCCGGCGCTCATGACATCGTTCAAGGAGCGCTACGACGTGGACATGATTCAGGGTTGGGGCATGACCGAGATCTCGCCGGTCGGGAGCCTGTCATTCCCGCCCGCGCACACCGAACCGGGCTCAGAAGACGACTGGAGTCACCGCAGGAGCCAGGGCAAGATCCTGCCCGGCATCGAGGCGCGCCTCGTGGGCGACGATGGTGTCCAACCGTGGAACGGTGAAGCGGTCGGGGAGTTGGAGATTCGCGGCCCGTGGGTAACCGGCTCCTACTACTCCAACGGCAGCGAGACCGACGAAGAACTCGCAGATATGGAGTCGAAATTCGACGACGGCTGGCTGCGTACCGGCGACGTCGGAACGATGACCGAAACCGGCTACATCAGGCTGTCCGACCGCTCCAAGGACGTCATCAAATCCGGTGGCGAATGGATCAGTTCGGTCGACCTGGAGAACGCGATCATGGGCCACCCGGCCGTAGCCGAGGCATCGGTCGTCGGCGTACCTGACCCGAAGTGGGAAGAGCGCCCGTTGGCCACCGTGGTCATCAAGGAGGGCCAGGAAGCCACTATGGCCGAGTTGCGGGACTATCTCTCGGACAAGGTCGCAAAGTGGCAGATCCCCGAGCGGTGGGCGCTTATCGAAGAGGTGCCCAAGACCAGCGTCGGCAAGTTCGACAAGAAGTTGCTACGCCAGCGTTACGCCGACGGAGAGCTGGACGTCCAGCAGCCATCGTGAGCGCCGTGGCGCGGAGTGGACCGCTCAGCCTTGAACCCGGGCCCCGCGCCCGGACCACTCCGCGTCACGCAGCTTGAATTTCTGGATCTTGCCAGTGGAGGTCTTCGGAAGTTCTTCAACGACCTCGACCGCGCGCGGCGCTTTGTAGCGTGCGATCTGCTGCTGCACGTGGTTGATGAGTTCGTCCTCAGCCACCTGAGCCCCGGCCTTGACCGTGACAAACCCCTTCGGACGCTCGCCCCACTTCTCATCCGGTACGCCAACGACCGCCACCTCCAACACCGCCGGGTGGCTCATCAGGGCCTGCTCGACCTCGACCGTGGAGATGTTCTCGCCGCCGGAGATAATGACGTCCTTGGCGCGGTCTCGGATCTGTAGGTAGCCGTCGGGGTGCATCACCGCGACATCGCCAGAGTGAAACCAGCCGCCTTCGAACGCCGTTGCCGTCGCCTCGTCGTCGCGGTAATAGCCGAGCATGACGTTGTCGCCGCGCATGACGATCTCACCGAGGGTTTCCCCGTCTGCTGGTACGTCCTTCATATCGGAATCGACGACGCGGGCGGTCTCTGCAGTGATCATTCCCACGCCTTGGCGGGACATCAGCCGGGAACGCTCCGTGGCGTCGATCTCCGCCCACTCCGGCTGGAACTCGCACACCGTGTAGGGGCCATACGTCTCGGTGAGCCCATAGACGTGCACCACCTCGAAGCCCATGTCGTGCACTTGAGCGAGCGTGGTCGGGCTCGGCGGTGCGCCCGCAGTGGTAATGAGCACCGGCCGTTCCAAATCACCAGCGCCTTCAGTGTTGAGGATCGTGGTGATGACGGTCGGCGCAGCATTGAGATGGGTCACGCCGTGGTCGCGGATCGCCGCCCAGATCGCGTCGCCGCGCACTTCGGGCAGGCATACGTGCGTGCCACCGATCGCCGTAATCGCCCATGGCGTGCACCACCCGTTGCAGTGGAACATCGGCAACGTCCACAGGTAAATCGTCTGCGTCGAGTGTCGTGAGTGCAGCAACTCGCTCAGTGAGTTGAGATGGGCGCCCCGATGGCTGTAGACCACGCCTTTGGGTCGGCCGGTCGTGCCTGAGGTGTAGTTGATCGAGATCGGCGCGAGCTCGTCCTCGACCCTCCAGTCGAGGTCGGGCACGTCCTCGCCTGGCGCGTAATCGTCGAAGGACTGCCAGCCATCGCGTTCCTCTCGGATCATGATCCGCGTGAGGTCCAGCCCATCGGTCGCGGCATCAACGAGGTCGTACGTTGCCGGCCCGGCCACGACGATCTTGGCGCCGGAATGCTCCACGATGTAGCGCACCTCCGGCGGCGCCAGTCGGGTGTTGACTGCGACGAGGACGCCTCCAGCAAGAGGGACGGCGAAGTGCGCCATGAGCATCTCGGTGATGTTGGGCAAGACGAAGGCCACTCGGTCGCCTGCCTGAACTCCCATCTGGTGCAACGACTTCGCCATCCGCTGCACACCCTGGCCGAGGTCGGCGTACGTCAACCGCTGGTCGCCGTCGATCACGGCGGTCTTGGTTGGCCATACCCGGGCCGAACGTTCCAGATAGGACAGCGGAGTCAGTGGCGTAGTCGAGACAGCGTTCATGGCCCCAGCCTAGGGGGGCACGCGCATCGAGTAGGGGCAAATGAGGGGTGTTTGCGGATCAACACCCCTCATTTTTCCCTAGTCGACTCCGGGTAGGTCACGGAGCGAGCCTCGGTTATGTTGTGGCTATAGTTGGTTATAAGAATCTAGCCACAGGAGTCCCCATGAACGTCGGCGTACGCGAACTCAGAGACACCTTGAGCCGACGCCTCGCCGAGGTTCGAGAAGGACACACGATCACCGTGACCGATCACGGTCGCGCCGTGGCCCGGATCGTGCCGGTTGACGGGCCCACCCGCCTGGAGCAGCTCATCGCCGAAGGCCTGGCGCGCCCGGCGAACACGTCGAAGCAGCAGGCCCCCCCGCCGATCCGCACCCAGGGCACCGTGAGCGACCTCATCGACGACCAGCGCCGTTGATCGTCTACCTCGACACCTCGGCAATTGTCCCGCTTCTCGTCGCTGAACCGGGAAGCACAGCATGCCAAAGACTTTGGAATGACGCCGACATAGTTGCGTCCAGCCGGATCGCGTACGTAGAGGCTGCTGCGGCACTCGCCCAAGCCGAACGATTGGAACGGCTAACCCCCAGCGAACACGATGCTGCACGCTCACTCTTGGACCAGGTGTGGGACGAAGTCGCAGTCATCAACGTCGACGCAGCGGTAACTCGCCATGCTGCGCGGATCGCGCGAACCATGGCGCTACGCGGGTACGACGCCGTGCACTGTGCCTCCGCGGAACTCCTCGCGAGCGATGAGTTAGTCGCCGCCACCGGCGACCACCGACTCCTTCAGGCATGGCGCGACCTGGGTCTTGCCACGTACGACACCGCGACGCTCGCGGGGCCATCGACTAGGGACAAATGAGGGGTGTTGGCGGGTCAACACCCCTCATTTGTCCCTGGTCGATGGCGACTCGCGCTAGCTACTCCTGCGCGATCGCTTCGGCGATCTGAATCATGTTGAGGGCCGCGCCCTTGCGCAGGTTGTCGGTGCATACGAAGAGCTCGAGTGAGCGCGGGAAGTCGGGGCTGCTGCGGATACGCCCGACGAAGGTCGGGTCGGATCCGGCGACGTCGACGGGGTTGGGCCAGTCCTCGTTTTCAGGATCGTCCAACACCACGACCGAGTTCATGCCCTCCATGAGAGTCTGGCGCGCCTCGTCGGCGCTGATCTTTCGCTCGAAGGTGGCATGCACCGACAGCGAGTGCGCAGTCAATACGGGCACCCAGACCGTGGTGGCCGCCATGCGCAACTCCGGCAGCCCAAGCACCTTGCGCGCCTCACGTCGCATGCGCGCCTCTTGTTGCGACCAACCCTCGGAGTCGAGCTCGCTTGTGACCGGGACGACGTTCGCGGCGACCGGGGCTGGGAACGGCGACACCGTGTCGAGGTCAAGCAAGTGACGAATATCCCCTGGCGTCAATCCAATTGAACGCTGCCCGGCAAGTGAATCGGTCTCCGCCACCAGTTGAGCCGTACCAGCGTCGCCATAACCCGACACGGCCTGCATCGCGGTGACGATCGCCCGATTCAGACCCCACCCTTGGTGTAAGGGGCCGAGCGCAGTCAAGAAGGCCGTGGACGACGCGCTCGGACTGGCGACGATCCCCCGGGGGCGGTGGTGGATCTGCGCGGGATTGACCTCTGGAACCACCAGGGGAACGTCCTCGGCAGCACGGAACGTCGGCGAGCAATCGACCGCGGGCACCCCCGCGGCAACAGCCATCTCGGCAACGCTCTCGGCGACATCGTCGGGCACTGCAATGATCGCCACGTCGGCACCGGCGAACAACTCTGGTGAGACGGCTCTCGTCACGAGCTCTTGGCCGTACGCCGAAACCCGTTGGCCAACGTGCCGACTCGACGCGGCGAGGCGTATCTCACCCCACACCAGACTCCGCGTTCCGAGAGCCTGCAGGACCGCTCGACCGACTGCGCCGCTCGAGCCAACGATCACCAGCGTGGGGCCGTCGACCATCCTGGTCACCCCTCCGTGGCGAGAAGTTCTGCGATCTGAACGGTGTTGAGGGCTGCGCCCTTTCGCAGGTTGTCGTTGCTCACGAACAACACCAGGCCCTTGTTGTCGGGCACCGATTGGTCCTGTCGGATGCGTCCGACAAAGGACGGGTCGGCGCCGGCGGCCTTCAACGGGGTAGGCACTTCGTCGATCTCGACTCCTGGCGCAGCGGCCAGGATCTCGCGCGCCTGGTCGGCCGTGATGGCCTGATCAAATTCGGCGTGGATGGCGAGCGAGTGACCGGTAAAGACCGGAACACGTACGCACGTGCCAGCAACCCGCAGATCAGGCAGGTCGAGAATCTTGCGCGACTCGTGCCGCAACTTTTGTTCCTCATCGGTCTCACCCGAGCCGTCGTCGACAATCGACCCGGCCAAAGCAAGGACGTTGTAGGCGATGGGCTCGACGTATGCCTGTGGCTGCCCAAGGTCGACCGCGCTGCCGTCGTGCGCGAGGCCTTCCATCTGGTCGGCGCCGCTGCGCACCTGATATGCGAGTTCTTCGACGCCTTTAAGACCAGACCCTGAAACCGCTTGGTACGTCGCGACATTCAGCCGTTGCAGCCCGGCCGCCGCCGCGAGCGGCTTGAGCACCGGCATGGCCGCCATCGTGGTGCAGTTGGGGTTGGCGATGATGCCCTTCGGGCGGTTCGCGGCAGCATCGGGGTTGACCTCCGACACCACGAGCGGCACCTCGGGGTCGCGGCGCCAAGCGGAAGAATTGTCGATGACCGTGACGCCTGCCGCAGCGAACCTCGGTGCGAGCGCCTTAGAGGTGGAACCACCTGCGGAGAAGATCGCGATGTCCAGTCCCGCCGGGTCAGCCGACTCTGCGTCCTCGATCGTGACGTCCCGGTCCTGCCAGGTAATCGTCTTCCCGGCGGAGCGGGACGAGGCAAAGAGCCTCAAGTCACCGACGGGGAAGTTGCGCTCGGCCAGCAGCCGCAGCACGACGCCACCGACCTGACCTGTGGCGCCCACAACGCCGACGTTGAGAGTGTCGTTGCTCATCGTCCAGAACCTCCATAAACCACGGCCTCGCCATCACTGGAGTCGAGCCCGAATGCGGTGTGTACGGCGCGTACGGCCTCGTCGAGTTGATCATCCCGCGTGACGACCGACACCCGAATCTCCGAGGTCGAGATCATGTCGATATTGATTCCCGCGTCCGCGAGCGCCTGGAACAACGTGGCGCTCACCCCGGGGTGGCTGCGCATACCCGAGCCGACCAACGACAGCTTGCCGATCTGGTCCTCGAACTGCAGTGAGCCGAAGTCGATATCGTCCTTGGCACGCTGCAGAGCCTGCACGGCCCGCTGTGCGTCTGCCTTGGGACACGTGAACGAGATGTCGGTTGTGCCCGTGCCGATGGCCGACACGTTCTGCACGATCATGTCGATGTTGATCTCGGCACTGGCCACCGCATTGAAGACCTGCGCGGCCTTTCCCGGCAGGTCTGCCACGCCAACCACCGTGATCTTGGCTTCGCCTCGGTCGTGCGCGACTCCGGCGATGATCGGGGCTTCCATGTCGTCTCCTTCGGACTGCGAGGGCGGGAGCACCCAGGTGCCCTCGTGGTGGCTGAACGATGACCGCACGTGAATTGGTAGATCAAAGCGGCGCGCGTATTCGACGCAGCGAAGCATGAGGACCTTGGCGCCAGAGGCGGCCATCTCCTGCATCTCTTCGTTGCTGATCCGGCTCACCTTCTGCGCCGAGGGCACGATCCGCGGATCCGCGGTGAAGATCCCGTCGACATCGGTATAGATCTCGCACACATCGGCCTTGAGCGCGGCGGCCAGAGCGACAGCGGTCGTATCGGAGCCCCCACGACCGAGCGTCGTGATCTCCTTGGTTCCCTCGCTCATGCCCTGGAAACCGGCGACGATCACGATGTGGCCAGCGTCCAGCGCGCCCTGAATGCGTCCGGGCGTGACATCGATGATCCGGGCCTTGCCGTGGACGTCATCGGTGATCACGCCGGCCTGCGACCCGGTGAAGCTGCGGGCCGAGTCGCCGAAGTTGGCGATCGCCGTACTGACCAGCGCCATGGAGATGCGCTCCCCGGCGGTCAGCAGCATGTCCATCTCGCGCTCCGGCGGCGACGGGCTGACCTGCGCGGCCAGGTCGAGCAACTCGTCGGTGGTGTCTCCCATGGCCGACACCACGACACACACCGAGTTTCCGGCCTTCTTGGTCTCGATGATGCGGCGCGCGACTCGCTTGATGCTGTCGGCGTTGGCGAGGGACGATCCGCCGTACTTTTGGACGATCAGGCTCACGTGGGCGCTCTCAAGTAGTTCGGGAGAGGGAACCCTTATTCTAGGTCCCGTCCCGCTTTGCGAGACTTCGGGGGACCAGATGGCGGGACATCGCGGGATCTGCCAGGCGCCGCCACGCCGTCAGGCTTGCGTACGCACCGCAACCCGCCACGGGACATCCGGCAGCCGACGAACCTGTGCCTTCGGGGGTACGCGCTTCATGAGCGAGCCGACCAGCCACTTCCCCGATGTCGACAGCACCACCCGGTCTTCGTCGGACAGGACGACGAACTCGGCGACGTCGCCAGCGAGTTCACTCAGCACCAACTGCTCCAGCTTGGTCACTGCCAAATCACCACCCGCGACTCCGACGAAGCGACCCTCGGCTTCGATGGGTGCAGACATCGTGAACACGTAGCGATCGGTGCCGTGGACATCGACATATGGGCCTGCGATGCCGGGCTGGCCCGTGCGGCGTACGTTCACAAACCACTCAGCGGACAGGTAGTCATAGAACCCCATGCTGCTGCGGTTGAGGTCGAACTCCAACCGTCGGGGCTTGTCGCCCCCATCATGCTGCCACCACTCCAGGAACAACTCGGCATCTTCGACGGCCTCCGGAGCCACGACCACCCCGAGACCCAACTGAATCGCGCCCTTCTCCCCCAGCCGGGTCGCCACCAGGTCCCGCAACGGCGCTAGGGCGGAACGAGGCACTGGCAGGCCCTCTTCAGCGACGCTGCGCGCCAACGCGTTACGTACCTCGTGCACCGGGGCGAAGGCGCGCTCTACGACACCGTGCACCACGTCTGCGACCCGGTCCGCCACCTCACTCTTCATCATGGCTGCCCGCCTCCTGTCGACTGAGACTCATTCGCTGATTCACTAGCGCCCGCACGGAGGCCTCCACCGTTCGCTCGACGAGGTCCCGCGCGGTCGCACCGTCGCGCCGCTCAATGGCCTTAACGGTCGCGCGGTGGCCCCGAACGGCGGCGCGAAACTCTTGAGTCGGTCGATTCACACCGAACGACACTTGCCCCAATTCAGTCTGCAGTTCGATCTCTTGTTGAGTCAGGCGCAAAGACTGGGCCGCGACTGCGAGGCCGATCATGAAACGCCCTTCGGAGCGCCGCTGCTGGAGGTGGTCCTCAGCGCTGGCGAGCTGGTCCAGTAGGTCACGGAGCCGGTCGAGATCGCGCGCCCCCGCGCGCTCGGCAGCCAGCCGAGCGGACGTGCCTGCTACGGCCATCCGCAAGTCGCCCAGGGTGCGCAACTCTGGCGTTCCGATTTCGGTGAGGCGCGACCTCGCCAAGGTCCGCAATGCTGCCTCGTCCGCACGCACTGAGGTGCCACCCCCGCGCCCTCGACGAGTTTCGAGAAGTCCGCGAGCCCGCATGTCGGCGAGCGCGTCGCGAAGAGTCACGGTGGAGACGTTGAGGGAAGCCGCGAGCGCAGACTCCGGGGGCAACTGCTCACCGTCCTCGAGGATGCCCAACGCGATCGCACTCGCGAGTCGACGCACGACAACCACCCCGCGCCCCACCCCGTCGTCGACAGGCGCGAACACCGCTTGCCGGGCATCGCCGGTCAACATCCGCACGTCATGCACCTCCTGATCGCCAGAGATTAGCGCGAACACCTTCCATAAAACCCTTGCCCATTGAACTATGAAGTCATAGGTTTCAAGTGCCGACCAGATCATGGCGGAATCTACTGAGGTCGAATGTTCACAGGGTGGCATTCGGCTTGGCGACCACGGTGGGTTTGTGTCCCCCTGCCCTGGGGCACGAGCCCACCGTGAAACTTCGTCGACAACCGGCCGAGTTAGCTGACGCTCAAGGATGTAGCGCGTCGAACTCCGCGTCTGCGACGGTGTCTTCATCGGCATCGAGCCGAACGTGACCCATGATCGTCAGCACCGCGCGTAATGCCGCACTGGCGCGTACGCCCCACTCGGATAGGTAGGAAAACTGCCACCACCACATGGCCTCGACCGGGCGGCCGCGTTCGTAGTGGGCAAGACCGTGCTCCAGCGCTGACACGATTCCCGTGAGGTCATCACTCACCGACCCGCGCCCGACCTCGACCGAGGTCAAGGGATCAATCAAGTCGGCGTAATCGTCTAGCCCCTCAAGGACATTCGCAAGGGATGTACGCAGCGCATCCTGGTCGTCCTCGCGGCCGGGATCAGGCTCGAAGCGCTCGACAGGAAGCACGTCTTGGATCGCGCCGAGGCGAGCGCCGGTGACCTGCACCTGGCTCAGCACCAACAACAGCAACGGCAGCGACTCCGGGCCAGCTCCAGAGGCAATGCCTCGAACGGCTCCAATGAAGTCAACGGCGTCTCGCGCCGTCTCCTCGGCGAGGGTCTTCAGGTCATCGCGTGGATCCGTGTCCTGTTCAGGCATGCATCAACCTCCGCCCCTCGAATGCCCGGCCGAGAGTCACCTCGTCGGCGTATTCCAGATCGCCGCCGACCGGGAGGCCGCTGGCGAGTCGACTGACTTTCAGTCCCATCGGCGAAACCAGCCGGTTGAGATAGGAGGCCGTGGCCTCGCCCGTCAGGTTGGGATTAGTCGCCACGATCAGTTCGCCGATACGGCCATCGGAGAGCCGCTTGACCAGTTCGGTGATCCGCAGGTCGTCGGGTCCAATGCCGTCGATGGGACTGATTGCCCCACCGAGTACGTGGTAGCGCCCCTTGAACTCGTGCGTGCGTTCGATGGCGTTGACGTCCTTCGAGTCCTCGACTACGCAGATCTGAGTGCCGTCGCGCTCGGGGTCCAGGCAAATGCGGCACTGCTCGGACTCGGCGACGTTGAAGCAGGTCTCGCAGAAGCGCACCTTGTCCTTGACAATCGTCAGTACCTCGGTAAGCCGCTGAACGTCAGCCGGATCGGTCTGCAACAGGTGGAAGGCGATGCGCTGCGCCCCGCGCGGCCCGATGCCGGGCAGCCGGGTCAGTTCATCGATCAGGTCCTGGACCACACCTTCATACACATCTGTGAGGGTAGTCCCTGCGCCGAAAATGCTGGCTGCCGACGCGACCGTGGTCCTAAGTTAGCGGTACTCCGGGTTGGCAAACCCAAAGTGCGTGCCGTCGTCCCAAGCCGTCCGCACATTGCCATAGGTCGGCATACCGCCCGCCGCTTTGAGCATCGCTGCAGCGTGCATGAGGTTGTAGGTCATGAAGGTCGTGTTGCGGTTGGTGAAGTCGTTCTGCGGTCCGCCGGAGCCTTCGTCCAAGTAGGACGGGCCAGGTCCCGCTTCGCCAATCCAGCCTGCGTCGGCCTGCGGCGGGATCAGGTAGCCGACGTGTTGCATGCTGTAGAGCACATTCATCGCGCAGTGCTTGATGCCATCTTCGTTTCCGGTGAACAGGGCGCCGCCCACCTTGCCGTAGTAGGCGTACTGCCCGGCGGCGTTGAGTTCGCCCGAGTTTGAATAGAGCCGTTCGATGACCTTCTTCATCTCGGAACTGTTGTCTCCCAACCAGATCGGGCCCGCCAGCACAAGGATGTCCGCCGCCATGATTCGCTCAGACAACTGCGGCCACTCGTCGGTCGCCCAACCATGCTCAGTCATGTCGGGGTAGACGCCACTCGCGATGTCATGATCAACCGCGCGAATCACGTCGACCTGTACGCCGCGCGAGCGCATGAGGTCGGCGCTCGCGTTCACCAGGCCGTCGGTATGACTGGGCTCGGGCGAGCGTTTCAAGGTCGCGTTGATGAAGACTGCGCTGAGTCCGTCGAAGCGGGGTCCCTCAGGGGTGGAAGTCATCGATTACTCCGTTTCACCAGACGTCGGATTGAATATCAGGCAAGGCCCGAATTCACCTCAAGGAGACCATCATGACTGCCTCGATCAACGCCGCTGACGTCACGGTCTACTGGCGACCAGGCTGCCCGTTCTGCATGGCGCTCCGAGCGAGCCTGAAGACGGCACGTATCGACGCGACCTGGATCAACATCTGGGAGGACGAGGAGGCCGCCGACGTCGTTCGGGCGGCGAACAACGGCAACGAGACTGTCCCGACTGTTGTCGTCGGCGACCAGACCATGACCAACCCATCGTTGGGCCAGGTCAAGAAGGCACTCGCCGCCTCGGCAGGCTGAGCGCGCGTTCACCCGGACGGGCGGGCCATAGGTAGCCCCTCGAACAACACCTTCCCGCCGTGCCGCCCCGGCCCCGGGCCGAGTTCGATCATCCAGTCGGCATGGCGGATGACGTCACCGTTGTGTTCGATCACCACAACGGTGCTGCCGTGATCGATCAACCTGTCGAACACCTCGAGCAGACCGGCAATGTCCTGCGGGTGTAGGCCGGTGGTGGGCTCGTCGAGGACATAGGTCGTGGCATCGCTGGCTCGACGCAGTTCGCGTGTGATCTTGACCCGCTGGCACTCCCCGCCAGACAGGGTGCTGAGCGGCTGCCCGAGGCGCAGATAGCCCAGACCGACATCGACGAGTGGCTGCATCGCCTGTGCGACGGTGGGCTCCGGCAGGCACCGAAGTGCCTCGGCGACCGGCAGCTCCTCGATGTCGGAAATGGAGAGTCCGCCTACTCGATGCTGCAGGACCTCGGCTCGGAAGCGCTTCCCTTGACACTCCGGGCAGGTAGTCCGCTGGCCTTCCATGAAGGCGAGATCCGTATAGATCACGCCCGCACCACTGCACTCTGGACAGCCACCGTCGGAGTTGGCGCTGAACATTTTGACGGGAACCCCGTTGGCTGTTGCAAAGAGCCGGCGGATAGCAGTCGCGACCCCGGTATAGGTCATGGGACTGGACCGGCGGGTAGCGCTTACGGGGCGCTGGTCCGCCACGACCGATTCATGCTGGGCAACGAATTCGCCCATGAGGCTGGACTTCCCCGAACCCGCAACGCCGGTCACCACCGTCATTCGCCCGCTCGGGATATCGACCGTCACGTCGCGCAAGTTGTTGGCACGTGCGTGCTTGATCCTCAGCATCGAAACCGGCGCTGACCTCGACTCGTGCGCCTTCGCTAGCGGTTCTGCCTTGAGAGCACGCCCAGTGCAGGTATTCGACTGCAGGAGAGCGGCGTACGACCCCTGGAAGGTCAGGTGTCCACCGTCAGGTCCAGCGGCGGGACCGATCTCGATCACTTGGTCGGCTGCCGCCATGACCATCGGGTCGTGCTCGACGACGAGCACGCTTTTACCTCGGTCCCGGATCTGCCGCAACAGCCGGATCACCCGCTCCACGTCGCTCGCATGAAGTCCGACGGTGGGCTCATCGACGACATACGTCATGGAGGTCAGGCTCGATCCAAGATGGCGTACGAGCTTGACGCGCTGCGATTCCCCACCCGACAGCGTGGTGGTGGAACGCTCCAGACTCAGGTAACCCAGTCCGACAGTCACCAAGGCCCGCAGGCGATCTGACAGTGCCGAGACGGCCGGCGCAACGCGTGAATCGTCTAGCTGTGAAGCGAAATCTGCCACTTCGCTGACCTCCCATCGGGCGAGTTCCGGGAGGGTGCAGCCTGCGACAGTGGCAGTCCGCGCTGAGGCGGCGAGGCGTTCACCGTCGCAGTCCGAGCACACCTCAGAACGAGTGAACTGACCGATCACCGACCGTTTGCGCTCGGAAAGATTGTCAGCTGTGCCTAGATAGATCCGCTCGAAGCGCTCGGCCACACCTTCGAAGTCCCTGGGAAGCGAGCGCCCAAGCCGACCATCGTCACCATGGAGCAGCGCATGACGTTCACCCTGCGTCCATTGACGAACTGGCAGGTCAGCATCGAATCCGGCACCTTCGGCGAGCTGCCGGAACCAGTACTGGTTGGAGCCCATATCCCGGCAGCCGAATGGCGCCTTCCACCAGCGAACGGTCGAGATCGAGCAACCGATCCAGCGCAACCTGTACGACCTCGCCAAGCCCCGAACATGTCGGGCACATTCCGTGAGCATCATTGAAGGAGAATCGATTTGACTCGCCGACATGCGGTTCGGACAGCCGAGACCAGATAAGTCGCAGGTAGGCCCAGGTGTCGGTGATCGTGCCCACAGTCGAGCGAGCGTTTCCGCCGATTCGCTTCTGGTCAATGACGATGACCGGCGATAGCCCCTCGATCAGGTCGACGTCGGGGCGCGACCAGTGCGGCAGCCGGTTACGCACAAAAGGCGGGTACGTCTCGTTCAACTGGTACCCGGCCTCCGCCGCGATGGTGTCAAAGACCAGGGATGACTTGCCTGAGCCTGAGACGCCGACGATGACCACTAACTGGTCGCGCGGAATGTCTAGATCGAGTCCAGCCAGGTTGTGGGTGCGGGCCCCACGGATTCGTATGTGATCGGCCATGCTCGCGAAGGTAGGTCGCAATCCGGACAACGACGTACCGCTATCACCAAGACATCCCACGGTCCATCTCTTATGGTGGCCGCATGTTCTCCCACCACCAGGGACGCATCGGACTGCACGTTCGGGGTGCGCACTTGACCACCAGCGTCCAGGTGCGGGTCGACGATCAGCCAATTGACGTCACCACACCGTCAACCCTGATCACGGTGGCGCCAGGCCGACACGTTCTGGAAGTGAACGGGCTGGAAGGATTTCTGACCACGTTCGGTAAGGCTCGCCTCGACGTGTACGTCGCACCGCGCCAGCACGTGGATGTGTTTTATGCCGTGCCCCACACCTTCATCTCCAAAGCGCGGATCGGCTTCGTCCCAGTCAACCGGGCCTGGGCACTCGACTGGCGAGAACTTGCCCTCACCTGCGTCGCCACGATCGGCCTGCTTCTCCTGGTCGGCATAGTGCTGACCGTCTGGAATACGTTGACCGGCGGCTAAGTCGACCGCCTAGGTCGTCGGTGGGTGCTCGTTGTATTCGCCCGCGAGTTCCTGGCCGGAGAGCTCGTAGATCGCTGACATGATCTGGTCGGTCGCTTCCCGGCGAGCTCGACCTGCAGCCACGCCAGCAAACGCCTCGCGGAAACTCAGTGGTTCTCCAAAACGTACGGTCGCCTTGGCCAAGTGAAAACGGTTGCTGCCCACCGGCTGAACGTGTTGGGTTCCTTGCAGGCCCACCGGCACGACGGGAACATCGGCTTCCAGCGCGAGGTACGCGACGCCGGTCCGGCCCCGGTAGAGACGGCCATCGCGCGAGCGGGTCCCTTCGGGATAGATCCCAAAAGCTTCACCGGACCGCAGCACCTCGAGGCCGGCCTCCAGCGATTTCTGCGCTGCGCGGGTGTCATCCCGATCGACCGGAATCATGCCGGTCGCGGTCATCCACGTCTTGATCGCGTAGCCCTTGGGGCCCTTGCCCGTGAAGTAATCCGACTTGGCCAGGAAATGCACCGGTCGTGGCGCGCACGCCGGGATCGCGACACTGTCCACAAAGGACAGGTGATTACTCGCCAGGATCACGCCACCGGTCAGCGGAACGTGATGGGCGCCCTCAATGGTGGGGCGCCACACCGCGCGCAGGGTCGGCGCGACGACGGCGCGGGAAGCGAGATACAGCATGGTGGGGCCAGCCTAGCCAGGTCGCGCCGCGAACCTCCCGTCCTCGGTTCAGCCCTCGGACTCCTCCGCGATGATCGTGCCGCCAAGCACGCTTTGGACCACGGGCAACCCGACGTCCGTAGCGTCTTCGACGCTTTCATCGTTGAGGTCGACTGCGGTGTCGTCGGCTGAAGGCGAACTCGCCCGCGACGTGGCGGCCGCGCTTTCTTCTCGGGCTCGTTGCTCAGCACGCTGGCGAGGAGATTGGGTGGGCTGGGCAGGTGCCGCGGGGGTCGGCTCTGGCTCCGCTGGCGCGTCAGCTGGTGCTGTGGAAGCCCAGTCAGGTGGCGGTCCCGCCGGTGAACTCCAGGAGTCGCGCGAATCGGCGTCCCACCCACCGGGCGGCGCCGCTCCGCCGATCTGCGCGGCAGCTTCATCTTGCGCTGGCGGTTGCGGGCTGGTCGTTGCTGGCGGCTGCGCCGGTGAGGAATCAACTGCTGGGGGCGCGCTGGTGCCTGCGGGCGGCGACCCTTCGTGCACCTGCGCCTCGACACGAGTGTTGACGCCAATCGCGTCGAGTACCGCCTGGTGCACAACATCTGGGTGCTGGCCGCGGCGGAAGGTGTCGGCGAGCGCCTGAGTCGAGGTACCCAGGAGCAACCGCTGCCCGTCGTAGTCCACGACATGCGCATGCTGGCTCAGCAACGCCCACGTCACCCGCCTGATGTGGAAGATCTTGTCGAGTACGTCTGGCCATGCCCGCCGGATCGCATCGGTGTCAATCGATCCTGGCTGGTGTGGTGTAGGAGTCTCGACAGGCTCGACCGGCGTGGGGGACGCGGAGCCGGGATGGGTGGCGGCGGCGCTGGCTGGGTCTGGCGGGAGTCCGGGCGAGGCGCTAGCCGAGCTCGGGCGGATGGTTGCGTCGCCGCCACCCGTCCCGGCGAAGCGTGCGCCGGGGGTGGGCTCGACCGGGGTCTCGACAGGCTCGACCGTCGTAGGCGGCTCGACCGGCGTAGGCGGCGCGACCGGCGTAGGGGGCTCGACCGGCGTAGAGGGCTCGACCGGCGTAGAGGGCTCGACCGGCGTAGAGGGCTCGACCGGCGTAGAGGGCTCGACCGGTGTGCTCGGCGCGACGGGCGTGGTCTCGATACGGCTCGCCCTAGGGGGCTCGCCTACTCGACCAGCGTTGCCGGACTCACCGAGATCGAGACGCCGCTCCAGCCGGTCCAGGCGGGCGGCGTAACCCTGCTCGCCGGAGGCTGCTGGCAGCAGGATGCGCGCCGCGATGAGCTCGAGCTGAAGGCGCGGCGCGGTGGCACCGGTCATCTCGGTCAGTCCGGTGTTGGCGATGTCGGCGGCGCGCGACAGTGCGCCAGCGCCATAGGCGGCAGCCTGCTGGCGCATCCGCTCGATCTGATCCTCAGGCACGGTACGCAGCACCTGAGCCGCACCGTCAGGGACGGCAGCCACCACGATGAGGTCGCGCAAACGCTCCAACAGGTCCTCGATAAATCGCCGCGGGTCATGCCCCGACTCGATCACCCTGTCAATCTGTCGGAATACCGCAGCGCCATCGTGTGCGGCGAGCGCATCGATGACCGCATCGAGCAGTTCGCCGTCGGTGAAGCCCAGCAGTGCGGCCGCACCCGCGTAGGTCAACCCCTCGTCCGTGGACCCAGCGATGAGTTGATCGAGCACGGAAAGCGAGTCACGGACGGAGCCGCCACCGGCACGTGTGACGAAAGACAGGACACCCGGCTCAACGCGTACGCCCTCGCTGTCGCACAGCGATTGCAGGTAATCCGATAGCAGGCCGGGCGGGACCAGCCGGAATGGATAGTGGTGGGTCCTCGAGCGAATAGTGCCGATGACTTTTTCTGGCTCGGTCGTGGCAAACACGAACTTCACATGCTCGGGCGGCTCCTCGACGATCTTCAGCAGCGCGTTGAAGCCCTGCGGCGTCACCATGTGCGCCTCGTCGATGATGTAGATCTTGTAGCGCGCTTGGGCCGGACCATAGGACGCCCGCTCGCGCAGATCGCGCGCGTCGTCGACGCCACCATGGCTCGCAGCGTCGATCTCAATGACGTCGATGCTGCCGGACCCGTCTCGTGCGAGCGCGACGCAGGACTCACATTCGCCGCACGGCGTGGGTGTTGGTCCCTGCGCACAGTTGAGGCAGCGAGCCAGGATGCGCGCGCTCGTCGTCTTGCCGCAGCCACGCGGCCCGCTGAACAGGTAGGCATGCCCGGTCCTGCCGGTGCGCAGCGCCTGCATGAGCGGCCCGGTCACGTGGTCCTGCCCGATGACGTCGACGTATGTCTCTGGGCGGTATCTGCGGTACAGCGCGGTGGTCACATCGATGACGATATCTGCGGCAACAGACAAGAGGGACCCCCCGTGCACCCGGAAGAGCTCACCTACCCTTGCTGCATTCCTGCCCTGGGGGAGTTCGGAGAGGTACCGCCACACGGGGGGCCGGAGATAACTCTAGGTGACGCTCGGACACCGCGCGAACTGACCTCGTCGGCCTTTAACAGCCCTTGGGCGGTGTCGGCTTCTTAGCCGGGGGCGCAGTCGCCTTGGCGACCGGAACGAGCGAGGTGAACTTGCTGCCGAGGATGGCGTCGACGTCGGTTCCCTCCCGCCTGTCTTCCTGAAGACGCGCATCGGGGAACTGCAGGGCCATCCGCCGAGCTGCCGGTTCGCCGCGTTCACCATGGCGAATCAACACCACGTCGTTCGGGAAGTACGACCCGCCGGGATCATTGCCCGATTCAGCGATTTTGAAACCGCGCTGCTTCAGCAGTTTGGCCGTATCGCCAGCAAGACCAGGCTTGTAGGTCGTGTTGTAGATGTTGGCCGTGATCGCCGAAGGCGCCGGCGGCGGAACGGGCTTGAGTTTGAACTGCGTGCCGATCAGCAGGTCGACGGTGGGGTCGGTGCGTTCATCTTTGACCAGCGTGGGGTTCTCGATCTCGGCGGCGACGGTGAGGGCGATCTGTCGGCCGGCGGGGCCGTACCGAATTTCAGCGGTCTTGGGTTGCGCGTTGTCGGTGAGGTCCTGGTTCGTGGTCTCCAGCACATTGAACCCGCGCCACTCAAGCTGCGTCGAGGTATCGCCCGCCAACCCGGCCTTCGAGCCCGCGTTGACGACATTGAGGTAGATGGTGTTGTGCTTGATGGAAGCAGCTGGTTCGGGCACCGGCTTAGGGCAGGAAGGGGTCGGCGTCGCCGCGTCATCCGAGTCGCCGCTGCAGGCAGCCAAGAGGGTGGCCGCCATGGCCACCGCCACCAAAGGCCCTGCGACTCGACCGCTACCCCGCATCACACCCACTTCGCCTCACTCGCCCCCGATGGTTAGTTGCCGCTCTAGTGTGACCGACGTCCGCGCTCATCGACGACAGGCCCACGCATTTTCGGGCGCAACGTGTCGAACACCACCCCTTCGTCGCTCGGGACAACGCCGGGACGTACGACAAACGGCTGAGACCGAAGTCCCAGCCGTTTGTCGACAATGGCGGAGGATGCGGGATTTGAACCCGCGAGGGGTTTCATCCCCAACACGATTTCCAATCGTGCGCACTAGGCCACTATGCGAATCCTCCGTGGGCGAGGGTACCCGAGCGCCCGCCACACCGCGAATTCTGGTGGCGTACGTCAACGGCGACGACGCGCGGTCCCGAACAGACTGCGGGTGATCTCGCGGCCGATGACCGTGCCGGCTGAGCGGATGGCGGACTTGAAGGCGCTCGACCCGACGACCTTCTCCACCATTCCGGGGTCTTCTTTCTCAGCTTTCTGCGGAGCCTTCTTCGGTGGCGCCTTCTCTTCCGGTGCCTCGGCGGTATCCGCTCCGGCAGCAGCCGGTTCCTGCTCGCCGTCGGCCTTGTCGAGTCGCCCAGCCAACAGTTCGTACGCCGACTCCCGGTCGACGGCCTCGGCGTATTTCTCCCCCAGCGGCGACGCCGAAATCACACCGTCGATGGTGGCGTCCGGCGCGGGCGCCATGAGCGACTGCGGTGCCCGCATGCGGGTCCAGGCGACAGGTGTCGGCGCGCCTTTCTCAGACAGGACTGTCACGACGGCCTCGCCGGTGCCGAGTTCAGTGAGCAATTTCTCCAGGTCGTAGGAACTCCGCGGGAACGTGCCCACCGTCGCCTTCAGCGCCTTGGAGTCTTCGGGGGTGAACGCGCGCAACGCGTGCTGGACCCGGTTGCCGAGCTGCCCCAGCACTCCTGACGGAACGTCCTTGGGCGTCTGGGTGACGAAGAAAATACCGACACCCTTGGAGCGAATAAGGCGCACGGTCTGCTCGATCGAGTCGAGGAAGCTCTTGGACGCGTCCTCGAAGAGAAGGTGCGCCTCGTCAAAGAAGAAGACGAGTTTGGGCTTGTCCGCGTCGCCGACCTCGGGCAGGTCCTGGAAAAGATCTGCCAGCAACCACATGAGGAAGGTCGAGAACAGCGCCGGACGGTCCTTCACCGACGGCAACTCAAGGCACGAGACGATGCCTTTGCCCTCGACCACCTTGAGCAGGTCGGTGGTGTCGAACTCTGGCTCTCCGAAGAATGCGTCGGCGCCCTGGTCGCTGAAGGCGATCAGTTCGCGCAGAATGACCCCAGCCGTGGATGAGGAAAGCCCGCCCAGGGACTTGAGATCCGCCTTGCCCTCATCGGAGGTGAGGTGTTGGACGACGGCGCGCAGGTCTTTGAGGTCCAGCAGCGCTAGGCCGTTCTTGTCGGCGTAGTGGAACACCAACCCAAGGCTCGACTCCTGGGTGTCATTGAGACCGAGGACTTTGGACAGCAAGGTCGGACCAAAGGCGGTGATGGTGGCGCGAATCGGGATGCCTTTGCCCTCGCCGCCCAGCGCGAAGAACTCCACCGGGAAGGCCGTGCCGGCCCAATCCTGGCCGACGTCCTTGGCGCGCGAGGCGACCTTGTCGTTGCTCTCCCCGGCCGCCGCGAGACCTGACAGGTCACCCTTGACGTCGGCGAGAAACACCGGGACGCCCTGGGCGGACAACTGCTCAGCCATCAGCTGCAAGGTCTTGGTTTTGCCCGTGCCGGTGGCGCCTGCGACGAGTCCGTGGCGATTCATCATCGCCAGCGGGAGGCGTACGAGCGCCTCGGGGTGCGCGGTGCCATCGATGACTGCGGCACCAAGCTCAAGGGCGCCGCCCTCGAATTGGTAGCCAGTGGTGATCTGCTCTAAGGGGCTCGTCTCATCGCTCACATCATGACCTTAATGCGCACGGGGCCACGGTCGGCAGAGCCGCGCACAGAACCGGCAACTACAGTGACCCCGTGAAGTTTCAGGTGGTGGGCGGGGGCGCCCCCTTCCGACGCGGGGACCAAATGAAGCCCTGCCTGCGGAAGTCAAAGCAACGGGCAGTGTCATGAGCGTCCGCCGAGAAACCATGACCGGGCTCGAACGCGCCCGGCAGCGACGTCGCCACCGCAGCATCGCGGTGCTTATCATCGCTATCGCCATGGTGTTTGGCGGGTTCGGGCTGTCCTTGGCCTACTGGGAGGGCTGGGTCGGAGGCTCGGCAAGCCCAGAGCCGACCTGCACCCCCACGACCTCGACTCCGCCACAGGGGCGGTTCACCGTCAACGTCTACAACTCGTCCGACCAGTCGGGCGCCGCTGGCGACCTGAGCAAGGCGCTGGAGAGCCGGGGCTTTGACCTCGGGGTTGTCGGAAACGACCCGTACAAGAAGAAGCTCAGCAATGTCGGTGAGATTCGGTTCGGCCCCGAGGGCGAAAAGCTCGCCAAGACTCACCTCGCGACGCTCATTCCCGGTGCCAAGCTGATGCCCGATGGCCGCACGGGCACCAGCGTCGATGTCGCCATTGGTGAAGAGATGCCCACCGTTGAGGTCAACTCGGAGACCGCCAGCCCGGACGACGGCTGCTGAGATGCGGGTCGTCTCGCTGCTCCCATCGGCGACCGAAATCCTCCACGCCGTGGGCGCCGCGGACCAGGTCGTCGGCGTGACCTTTGAGTGCGACAGTCCCTCCTCCGCACGCCGAGACGCAACCGTGGTGTCGACCTCGAACCTTCCGACCGGGCTGACACCCGCCGAAATCGACCGAGCCGTACGCACCCGCATCGCCGCCGGGGAGGATCTTTACCGTCTCGACCGGGCCGCCTTGAGTGACCTGGATGCCGATCTGGTCGTCACCCAGGACCTCTGCGCCGTGTGCGCCGTTGACGTCTCGGAGGTTCGAGACGCCCTTGATTTCCTTCAGTGCCGCGCCGATGTTCTGACCACCGACCCGCACACATTGGACGAGGTGTGGGCCTCTATTGAGGCAATCGGTGAAGCGGTAAGTCAGCAGGAGGCGGCCGCGGCGCTCGCACGGTCCCTTCGCGAACGCATGACGCGCGTGGGCAAGCTGGTGGCGGGGCGGGACGCCGTGCGCTGTTTGGTCTTGGAGTGGTCGGACCCGCCGTTCGCGCCAGGACATTGGGTACCCGAGATGGTGTCCGTTGCAGGGGGTCACAGTGTGTTGGGCGAGGCGGGCGTGAAGTCGCGCGCCACGAGTTGGCGCAGTGTCGCGGCCGCAAACCCCGACGTCATCGTGGTCGCGCCCTGCGGGTATGCCCTCCCAGAGTCGACCCACATCGCTCAGGACCTACTCCTCACGAACAATCTGCCGGACCGGTGTGAGGTGTGGGCCGTGGACGCCAATGCCTCCTTCGCGCGGCCCGGCCCCCGACTGGCCGACGGCGTCGAAGCGCTGGCTCGGATCATGCACCCCGATCTTGGGGCGCCGGATGCGAGTTTGGCGACTCGATTGCGCTGACTCCAGGCACATTTCGCGCGGAGAGCGCACGATGGACCGCATGAGTGAGTCGTTCGGTCGCCGGATCCAGAGCCACATTTACCGTCGAGGCGTGCTCGGGCACCTGCCAACAGTGCCCGTACACCCTGACCGCCTGCAGAAGAAGGCTGCGCATGCCATGAGCAAGACCGCGCGGGCCTACGTCGAGGGCGGAGCGGGTCGCGGCGACACGATGCGGGCGAACCGCGAGGCATTCAACCGGTGGCGGATCGTGCCCCGCATGATGCGCAACACCACGGTGCGCGACACCTCGGTCGAACTGTTTGGCCGAACACTTCCGTCGCCCTTCCTCACCGCACCGATCGGCGTGGCCGAGATGGCGCACACCGACGCCGACTTGGGGTTGGCGCGAGGCGCCCGCGCGGCGGACGTGCCGGTCATCATCTCGACCCAGGCCTCCCACTCGACTGAGCAGATCGTCGCCGAGATGGGCGACCATCCGCGGTGGTTTCAGTTGTACTGGTCATCCGATGACGCGTTGGCCGAGAGCCTGGTCCGGCGGGCGGAAGCGTCCGGCTGTGAGGCGATCGTCGTCACCCTCGACACCACGATGCTTGGGTGGCGACCGGAGGACCTGGATCACGCCTGGCTGCCTTTCGCCCGGGGCATGGGGATCGCTCAATACACCGCCGACCCGGTGTTTCAGGAGCGCGTACGCGCCCGAGTCGCCGAAGGCGCAGATGGCGGCGGCGAACCACTCCCCCGCCCACGTCCGGGCGCTCTGAGGTCGCTCGCGACGCTTTCGCGAACCTACCCAGGGGCCTCCTGGGAGAACGTGCGGTCACCCGAGCCGCGCGCTGCCGTCGAGACGTTCTTGCGTCTCTTCTCTCGTCAAGACCTCACCTGGGATCGGCTCTCCTGGCTGGCCGAACGCACGTCACTGCCGTTGCTAGTCAAGGGAATTCAGCACGCGGACGACGCCGCGCTCGCTGTTGAGGCCGGCGCCGAGGGCATCGTGGTGAGCAACCATGGCGGGCGTCAGGTGGACGGCGCCGTCGGCTCCTTAGACGCCCTGCCTGGCGTGGTCGAGCGCGTCGGCGGACAGGTTCCTGTCCTGTTCGACAGCGGGGTGCGCTGCGGTGCGGATGCGTTCAAGGCGCTCGCCCTGGGCGCCGACGCGGTCTGCATCGGACGCCCGTGGGTGTACGGCCTCGCGCTGGGCGGCGCTGATGGCGTACAGCAGGTGCTCGAATCCTTCCGGGCGGAACTGGAGCTCACTATGGGCTTGGCCGGAGTCACCTCGCTTGCGGAGGTCAACACGAGCGCACTCGAAGCGTCTGGGGTGCAGGTGTAGCGCCGATTCGGCGTCCCGCCACCGCCTCAGGTAGCCTTTCCGGCGGTGGCGTGTCCGAGCGGCCTAAGGAGAACGCCTCGAAAGCGTTTGTGGGCGCAAGTCCACCGTGGGTTCAAATCCCACCGCCACCGCCAGTGTGATGTCTCACGACATCTGCAAGGCCCGAACCCTCATTGAGGGTTCGGGCCTTGTTGGTTTTGGGGTTGGTAGTCCTTGGTGGGGTCGAGGGTGAGGCGGCGGATGATTTCGCCGGTTTGGGCGTGGGCGATGGTGATGTCGAGGTCTTGGACCAGGAGGAGGACGGGTTGCCCGTTGTGTGCTCGGCCGATGCCGATGTGGTGAAGGCGCCCGCGGTGTCGGAGGGTGACGGTTCCTTCGTTGACCTTGTCGGTGCGGACGCGATTGTGGGTCCGGGGCGTGGGTTCGTTACTCGGGCCGGCTTTGGGTCGTGCGTGGTAGGCCGCGGCGGGGGTGCGTCTGTGGAGCGCGCTGTGTGGGCGTTGGTGGTTATATTCCTGACGGAATCGGTCCAGCAGTGTCTGTAAGTCGGCGAGGGTGGTTGGCTGCTGGGGTTGGTTGCGGAGCCATTTCTTCAGGGTCTGTTGGAAGCGCTCGATTTTGCCCTGGGTTTGTGGGTGATTTCCGCGCCCGTTTTTCTGGGTCACGCCCAGGGCAGCCAGGGTGTGTTCGAAAGCGTTGCGGCCGCCGCGGACTCCGACGGCGGCGTGCCGGACGGTGTACACCATCCCGTTGTCAGTGAGCGTGCTTGCGGGGCAACCGTGTTCGGTGATCGTGGCCTGGAAGGTGGCTAGGACGATCTGGCCGGTGATCCGGGTATGGGCGCTGATGTGCAGCGCCATCCGGGAGTGGTCATCTAGCCAGGTGATGATCTCCACATCCTTGCCGCCGGCCAGGCGGTAGTGGGTGAAGTCGGACTGCCAGCACTCGTTTGGTTGCTCGGCCTGGAACCGGATATACGCCGATTTTGGTTTTTTCTTCGGCTCGGGTCGGATGCGTCCTGCGCGGGTCAGGATCCGAGCGATCGTGGCCCGTGAGGGTGGGGTGTGCCCGGCTTGTTCGAGGTGCCAGGCGATCGTTGCTGGCCCGGCGTCGTGACCGGCCTGAACGAGCCGGTCGCGTTCGGCCAGCACGGTCTCGATCATCGCTTCAGGGGTCGCCGAGGCGTTCCCTTTCGGGCGGCGCGAGCGCGGCTCGAACGCTGCCTGGTCTTCAGCGCGGTAGTGGGCCATCCACCGCGACACCGTTGGCTCAGGGACCTCGTACCTTCGTGATGCCTCCGCCTGGCTCAGGCCCGTCTTCAGGATCGCGGTGATGACCAGCTTCCTCTTCGTCACCCGCCAATCGGACCGCACCCACGACTTTCATATGTCGTGAGACATCCCTTTCACATGTCCTGAGACTCAACACCACCGCCACCGCCAGTGTGATGTCTCACGACATCTGCAAGGCCCGGGCCCTCAGTGGGGGTTCGGGTCTTGTTGGTTTTGGGGTTGGTAGTCCTTGGTGGGGTCGAGGGTGAGGCGGCGGATGATTTCGCCGGTTTGGGCGTGGGCGATGGTGATGTCGAGGTCTTGGACCAGTGACATGTACCCGGTTTGCCGGATAGATGTCAGATTCGGCAGTAGCCCCTTGGCGATCTGCTCCCAGAAACGCTGCCTCGACCTGCCGTTGAAGCTTCGGATGCCCAGGCGGGCGTTACTTGGGCCGGATCGCTCGATCTGCTGCTTGCTGACGACGTACCACTCAACACCTCCAGAACGGGGGCGTTGCGACAACCAGCTGAATCCGCCCTCCCGGACGAAACAAGAGCGGCATCAAACCCGTGACGGTTCACAACCGGACTCCTCCCAACTACAAGCGGCTCAGATGCTCGGCACTCGCGGTGAGTCGAGGTCGATCAGGACGTCCGCGGTGCCTTCCAAGGACTCTGCCGCACTGGCGGTGATCACCACGACGCGATCAGAGGCTGCGTCTCGGAGCAGTGCCAGGATGCGCCGTCGGTTGGCGGCATCGAGCGCACTGGTCGGATCTTCGGCGACAATTAGCTGGGCACGTTGAGCCAGTCCTCTGGCCACTGCTACCCGTTGCTGCTGTCCGCCCGAGAGTTCTTCGATCAGTCGGTCCTCCTGGTCGGCCAGACCAACGTCGCGAAGGATCGATTGAGATCGCTCGATCGCTTCGTGCGGACGAACCCCGTGCGCGATCAGGGGGACCGTGAGGTTCTCGAGTGCGGTGAGGGTCCTTGCCAGTTGGTTGTCCCGAGGGATCCAGGCGACGAGGCTGGGCTCCGGCACGCCGTGCAAGGTGCCGGAGGCAGGGGAGACCGCTCCGCCGAGCGTGAGTGCGAAGTCATGGGTCTCGGCGTCCGATGCCCCGACAATGGCGACGAGCTCACCGATTCCGATACTGGCCGTCACCGGTGTGCCTGCCGTGCCTGTGGTCAGGATGTCTCGTAGCTCGATCATCGTCATTCCGGGGAGCCTGCCTGCCATCGACGAACCACCAGATGGCGATCCTCGCCGCTGGCCTCGTTCGCCACTTGAACGGTTGCACCGGGCGGCCAGTCCTCCAGGACCGCGTCCGGCAGCGGAAGAGACCCATCCGGAGCAATGATGGCGATATCGACTCCTGCCTCCGCCTGACCGCCGACACGACCGTCGCGGATCGTGACGGTCCGTTGCATCGAACGCGCCAGGACCGGGTCGTGGGTCACGGTCAGGACCGTGCTGCCGATCTCTGTGTTCAGGCGGTGCAGCGCATCAATCACTCGGCCCGTCTCGTCAACCCCTAAGGACGCCGTCGGTTCGTCGGCCAGGAGCAGACCTGGCGCGCTTGCTGCTCCGACGCACAGCGCAGCCAGTTGTGTCTGCGCCGGGGAAGCTTGGTGCGGCATGAGACCCGCCTCTGCCTCATCCAAACCGACCCAGGAGGTCAAGGTTCGTGCCGTGGGCACGTCATCACGCTCTTCGACCTGGGCCAACTCGATGTTCTCGCGCAGGGTCAGGTGCGGAATGAGGTTGGCCGCTCCACCTTGCAGCACGAGTCCCAGTGCTCGTCCGCGCAGCTTGTCGATGTCGGCCACGGAGAGCTGATCGAGCCGATCCGAGCCGACCGTAATGGTGCCCGCAGTGGGGCGGTCCAAGCCCGCCAGCAGCATGAGAAGCGTCGACTTCCCGGCACCGGACGGGCCGAGCAGTGCCAGGGTCTCGCTGGCGGCGAGGTCCAAATGAACACCTGACAGCGCTGCGACGTCCTGCCCGTCACTGCGGTAGATGTGCACCAGGCCGCGAACGCGGACGTCGAGGCCTCTCATGACTTCTCCTCCCTCACCCTGGTGAAGGTTCGGATCCCGATCACGCCCACCGCAGCCGTCACCGCGACCGCTGCTGTTGCGCCGATCAACGATCCGAGCAATGGAGGTGTCCGGCTCGCGATGTCGTACGGCGGCGGTTGCGAGAACCACGGCACACCAGGAGCGGCCAGCCATACCCCGACCCATCCGAGCGCGGCGCCGATCACGATCGGAACGGTCATGAGTAGCACCTCGGCTCGACCGGCCCGACCGATCACTGCCGAGGGAACCTGTGCCGCCCGAAGCGCGCGGGTGTCCTCGGCTCGACCACGTGCCTGAGCCGAGAGCGTTGCCAGCAGAACCAGACACGCAACGATCACAGCGCCAAGCGCAACCAGCACACCCAGCTGCAGACCGTACGCCGACGCCGACTGATCCAGCTCGCTCTTCACCTTCGACACGCGCTCGTCGATGACGAACCCGAATCCCGCGTCCTTCAGGTCGCTTTCGGCACGCTTCAGCAGAGCCGGGTTCTGGGTGGTCGCCCAAATCTCCGCGCTGAGCGAGGGACTCGCGACCGCGTCAGCGAGCAAGGGCCACAATGAAGTGATGAACGTATGCTCCTCGGCCCCAGGGATCAACGGCACGGACGCGATCGTCTCGAAGTCCTTGTCTGCGACCGCCAGCGCCGGTGCAGAGAACTCCGAATCGCCCTCAACAGGCGGGGACCAGTGCGCCACCGCGGCCGGAAGAGCACCCTGCGGAGAGGTGCCGGTCCGAAGTTTCGCCCATGGGTCGCCTCCCCCGGCGTCCAGCGCGATACGGCTCATGGCCCCCGGGTCACCGGCCAGCACGACAGGTCCGTCACTGTTGCCCGACCGCATGCGTAGGACAGGAGTCATCACCTCATGCTTCGGGTCCAGCCGGTCGATGATCTTGACAAAGTCTTTCGGGTCCCCGTTCGAGTGGTAGTTGGTGATCGTGAGCCGCACCGGCGCACCGACCTCGGCTTCCGCCGCGTGCTGGCGATTGATCTCGCCCAGCTGAAGTGCCCCGATCCCGAAGGTCACCATCGCCCCCGCCGCCGTCAACGCGAGCACGATGTTGCGGGTCGATGAGCGGCGCGACAAGCTCGTCAGCGCCAAGAGTGTGGCGACGCGACCTCGGCGCAACACCCGTGCGGCAACTCGTCCGGCGATCGGAACCATGAGCCCACCCAGGACCAGACCGACAGCCAACGCCATCGCAATCGGCGTCACCAGCACGGGCGGCCCACTCAAGGTGCCGGTCACCACTGTCGCCATCATGCCGACCGCGAGGGTGAGCAGCACCGTCTCTCCGACCGAGAGGCGCCAGCGCCGCGCCCGGGGCTGGACATCCCGCAACAACCCGGCGACGGGTCGACTCACCAACCGCCGAATCAACCACGTCACCGTGCCCAGAGTCAGCACCCACACCGCAGCAGCGACGGCCAATGCGCTCCAGCTCCACCCACCGGCGGTCCCCGACATCCAGGTGCTCCGGACCAGCCAGTCGAGGGCGTACGCCGCCCCCAGGCCGATAGGCAGTCCGATCACCACCGACGGACCCAGCTCTCGCCGCAGCACCATCGCCGCACCCAGTCGGCCAGGTGCTCGCAGCCGCATGAGCGCCACCTCGCGTCGCCTCTGAGTCAGCATCGCCCGCACCACAATCCACGTGAGCACCGCCTGCAAGACGACCAACTGCGCGAGCAGTAACGGACCGATCATGCGGAGCTGCTCCACGTCCTTGCCGACGTGCTCATCCACGGTGGACACCTGCTCAGTCACCGAGGTGTCCAAGGTGCCAGACGCTGCACGCTCCTGCGTCGTGGCCAGCGCCGACCTCGCCTGATCGAGCCGGTCATACGAGAACGCGCCTTGCGACAACGAACGATTCACCGTGGTCTCCACGTCCGCCCACCCCACAGAATCCGGCGAGTCGCGTGTGCTCCGGGACGGTTCCGTACCGCGCGGGACATGATCGGGCATCGCTCCCGCGAACGTCGTGGCATCCACCAGCCAGTCGTGACTGCGCACCCTGGAGCCGTCCGGGCGGACGTCGACGGGCACATCGGACACATCCAGCCCACGCCAGTACCCGGAGTGACCGCTCTGTGAAAACACCGCCCGTACCGTCAGGGTCCGATTGACCCGATCCCTGTTACGGGGAAACTGCACGACTCGGTACTGATCTCCCACCTCAAGACCCAGCGCCTTGGCCGAGGCTCGCGAGATCGCGACATCGAAGCGCCTCGTTGGGCATTCGCCCGCAACGATCTGAACGCGCTGACAGAACCCATCACGCGCCAGCAGTGTGATTCGATGCCCAGCATCTGGAGGCAACGGACCCACGTCGACGCGGTACTGCCCCACGACCGGACCCGCGAGGCCATCCCACTGCTCCCCGACCACCGGCGCCAGCTCCTCGATCGGCACGCGCCCATCGGTCCCCACCGCGCGCGCCTCCACCGAACGGCCGAGATCACCCAACGCACTTACCCGGTTGTCGACCATCGCCCTCGCCACCGAGTTCGTCACGAGCGGGATCATCGCTGCCATCGCCACAAGGCCAGCGACCACCGCCGCCAGCACGACTAACTGTACCCGGCGAGCCCCCGCCGCAGCGCGCGCTGAGTGTTGGTATACGCGCGCCACTCGCCGCTTCATCGATACCCCCTAGGTTCGACCAATGGACAGACCCCCATAACTACAGCTGCATCGAACCACGTGCACGCAGAGCAAGGCTCGTCAGCGGACTCGGCATGAAAGACCACTCGGAACCGACCTTCCGCTGAATCTCCCAGTGAAGTTCCCCAAGCAAGCCGAGCCCCCAGGAATAAGGAGCATTCTGAGGCGGCACAGCCGTGCCCGGGTGACCTTCAGTGTCAGAGCGCAGAGACAGTGCGTCATCCACGAGCGCGAGGCTCGCAGAGTAGTCGACATCAAGGATCCGGCCAACCTCAAGAAGCCAAACTCAAGAATAGGCGGCTACGCGGCGCAGGCCTCGATCTCCTGCTCCAGCAGCCGGTTCCGGCGCCGCAAAATCACGAAGTTCAGAAGACCCTTCACGGGTCATGCCGGGCCGGGCACCGTCTTCGACGTCGGCCTGGTGCGTCCAGTTCGTCAGGCAGGACTCGGAGATCCCGAAGTCCGTCGCGATCTGGGAGACCTTCTGGCCCGGTTCACGATTCCGTGCGACACGGACAGCGTCGTCACGGAACTCTTGAGGGTAGGAGCGGGCGTGATGCACATCCTTCCCTGCGACCCTCTCCAGCGCCACAGATCATGTGACACCTTTCCGCGCATCAGCCCCGTGCGACAGTCGCCCGCCCCGCTATTCACGCCGCTGAAGCCAGATCGCCCCGCTACATGCTGCCACCGCACGAGCACGCCGGCCTGGGAACCGTCGTCAACAGCAGTGGGAAATCGCTCCTGCAAAGTCACGCATCCGCGCAGGTCAGAGCACTTGTGTCGCCAGCCCGCCAGTGAAAAACCCCGGTTTTCCCGGGGTTTTTTGCTGTTCTGGGGCGGGCCGCGTACGCACCCCGCCAGCCCGTTGAGTCGGCGTGTCGTGCTAGTGCCACGCCCCTGGGACTAGCACGACACGCCGACTCAGCGCGCGCTCGGGCGCAAGCGGTCCCGCGTGGCGTGGGATGAATCAGTTTGACTGAACTCGGCACCCTGAGCGCACTGGTTGGTCATCATCAGATGATGCATGGGACAGAATCACAATCGTTCCGCCTCTGGTGTCGGCGGAGTTGGCCTAACGTCAGTGTCGCCGGGGAGATCTACCACCAGGACCAGATCCGAGAAATACTTGGCGCCGGACTGAACAACAGCCAGGAGTACACGGGCACCGCCCTACTGGTGCCGGAGCCGACCAATTCCCACGACCCGTTCGCGGTCCAGGTCCTGGTCGAAGGGCACCGTATCGGCTACCTACCGGCTGAGCTGGCGAGCGTGTACCAGCCGGTCCTTGCCAGGATCGTCGGCGAGGGCCTGACGCCGACGACGGACTGTCGCATATGGGCATGGGAACGCGACGAGTGGACCGGCACCGACCGCCGCGGACGTGACGTCTACGAGGCCTCGATTCACGCAGACGCATCGGTATGCCTCGATTCCCCATGCCTGCTGGTTCCCGTCAACACCGCCCCGGGCGAGCCTCATCGGATGCTCCCCGACGGGTCGGCGATTCAGGTACGCGGTGAGGAGAAGCACCTCGAGGTCCTGGCGCCCCTCGTGGGTGACGATGGTGAAGCGTGGGCACACGTCACGCTTGAGGCGAAACCAGATGCGACCAAGCCCACTCTGGAGATCTCCATAGATGGGGCAACTATCGGTGAGCTCACGCCCACGATGAGCGCTAAGTTCCTCCCTGCTGTCGAGCACCTCGCCACCGAGGGGGAACTCACTGCTGCCAAGGCACTGCTTCGCGGCAACAGCGTCAAGGTTGAGGCGACGCTCTATGCGGCCAAGGCGCACGAGTTGCCGCCCGCTTGGTTCAGCACGACGCCGAGCCCCGCCCCAGACACATCATCGAGCCCAACGCTGACGACGGGCCACGCCAGATATCGGTCTGAGGAACTGCTTGGCTCGACCGCGGAAACCTTCGAAGTGCCACCGAAACCCACGGCGATTCGCTTCAACGCGCCACCCGGGTGGCCAGCTCCACCAGGAATGTGGGAGCCCTGGTCCGGCTGGCGACCACAGTCCGACTGGCCAGTTCCACCCAAGGACTGGCAATTCTGGGTCCCAGACACAACCTGACGCGCAGGTTTGGGGCGAGGGGTCGTGCTGCGCTACGCGCAGTAGTGTCAAACGCGGCGAGGCGCCACTGGGTGCTCCGATACGTTGGTCCTGTGGACAGCCGGAGACTCGCAGTGCGGAGGGCCATGGAATGGCAACAGCGTCAGCTCTCGGTGCGACACTTGCCACCGGCGTCCTCACGACAGCGACTGCGCTCTACGTCGGATGGAACCCACACCGCCGCACCAAGCAGGCTCTCGATCTTCGACAGTCCCTGAGCGGCCACCCCGATGAACACCTTCGCGAACGCTGGGATTTGCACTGCGCGGATCTGATGCGGCGCGAACTCCGCCGCATTGGACTCTTCTCTCGGGCAGTCCGCGGAGCCCTGTTGTGGCTCGGCGCACTCCTTGCGGTCGGCGCGGTCGGCGCCGCGCTGGCATTCACCACGCCCACCGCGCCCTCGCAGGATGCGACCGCGGCCTTAGCGTGGCTATTTGTCTTGGGCTATTTTTCGATCATCACGTTTGTACTCCGTGCAGGGATACCAACTCCCGGCGCCGAGTGGGAAGACCTTCGGCGACGCGCCCTCAGGCGTGCGGTACGTCGGAAACGAGCCAAGAAGTGGCCCGCCGGGTTGGGTCGTGCGTTCCTTACCGTCGAGGACATGCTCAACAAATCTTGGTGGAGACGACATTGGCGACAGCGGAGAGCAACGCAACTATGCGACCTTCGAATTCAGCTTCGAGAGCTTTCCGGGGCATCTACGCCGACCACCGCCAGCGAACGGGACAAGCAGGGCAGCCCGTGACCCGCGCTTGAGGGACGGACCGTAGTTCCTCGACGCCCTGGGAAATCTAGACGGAACCGGTGGGAACTCGCCGGAGAAGTCTGGATAGCCGCAGGTCAGGACTTTGTGTCGCCAGCCTGCCAGTGAGATACCCCGGTTTTCCCGGGGTTTTTTGCTGTTCTGGGGCGGGCCGCGTACGCACCCCGCCAGCCCGTTGAGTCGGCGTGTCGTGCTAGTGCCACGCCCCTGGGACTAGCAGGACACGCCGACTCAACGCGCGCTCGGGCGCAAGCAGGCCCTCAAGACCGGGCTCAGCCGGCGACAGAAGCGCGCTCCACCTGTCGCTGAATGAGGCGCACCACCCGTTCCGGGTCGTCCACCATCGGCACGTGGCCGCATCCCGGCCACCGTTCGACCGTCGCGCTCGGGAGAGCCCGGGCCGCGCGGTCGGCTTGCCGTGGAATCAGGAGGCGGTCGTCAGTTCCCCAGACGATCGTGACGGGAGTCGGAATGTCGCGTCCGACATGGGTTTTCGAGGCGCGGATCAGCAGGGGCCAGAACCCGGACGACTGACGCAAGTTCAGGCTGTCTTTGTAGGCATCCTCGGGCGTCTGGCGGCGTGGATCCGAGTAGAGCGCTCGGAACGCCACGGCCCGAAGACCAGGTCGCTGGGAGACCGCCGACAGGACGCGGCGCGGTGCCATGGAGGCCAACTTCAAGGCCAGAAGTTGCGGCATGGCGATGCCCAGCAGTTCCCGCTGTGTGCCGAACCCGGCGGGCGAGATTGCGGTCGCACTGACCACCGCGGCCCGGCGAGCCAACTCCAGCGCGAGGAAGCCGCCGAGTGAGTTGCCCACGACGTGCGGCCGGTCGACCTCCAGCTCGTCGAAGAGTTCCTCGAGCTGGTCAGCAATGCTGTCCAAGTTGTACGTATGTGGCGCCGTTGGCGCTGATGAACCCCCGTGGCCGGGCAGATCGACGACCACCACATCGCAATGCTCGCTCAGCATTGCGGGGACCTTGCCCCATGCGTTCCCGTGGTGGCCAAGGCCGTGAATCAGGACAACAGGCTCGCCCTGACCGGTTCGTGTGTAGTTAATCGCGCTCATGGTAACGCGACCGTAACAACTGGAACGGGTTCATGGCGAGTATCGGGTTCAACTCCTTCCCGAGCGCAAGAAATGTGGGGCCGCCGCGGACCACGCCGCACAATGCAGGCATGACCGCGTGGGTGCTGCATGTCGACATGGACCAGTTTCTTGCTGCCGTCGAGATGTTGCGACGCCCTGAACTCATCGGCACACCGGTCGTGGTCGGCGGGCGGGGTGACCCGACCGAGCGCGCGGTCGTGTCGACGGCTTCGTACGAAGCGCGCGAGTTCGGCGTCCGGTCGGGAATGCCACTCAAGATCGCGGTACGCAAGTGCCCTGAGGCGACCTTCCTTCCCGTGGATTTTCCGGTCTACGAAGCGGCCTCTGCGCAGGTGATGGCTACGTTGCGGGACTTTCCCGGCGCGACGATTCAACCGCTGGGGTGGGACGAAGCGTTCGTAGGAATCGACACCGACGACCCGCGAGCCAGCGCAGTCGCCATTCAGCGCGCGGTGCACGCTGCCACTCAACTCGACTGCTCGGTTGGTATCGGCGACACCACCATTCGGGCGAAGAACGCGACCGACTTCGGCAAGCCGCGCGGAACCTTCCGGCTCACCAAGGACAACTGGCTGGATGTCCTGGGAGACCGTCCAACTCAAGATCTCTGGGGTATCGGCAAGCGCATCTCAGAACGCTTGGCATCATTGGAGATTCGCACAGTTCACGATCTTGCCGCCGCGCCTGAGGAGGTGCTGGCCGCAGAGTTTGGGCCTCGCACAGGACCGCATATTGGGAACCTCGGTCGTGGATTTGGGCCCAACATCGTCGATGACACACCGTGGGTCGCGCGTGCGCACGGCCACGAGACGACCTACCAGGAGAACCTGGCCACCCCACAGCAGGTCCAGGACGCATTGCGGGTCCTAGCTCAACTGGTCGTTGCCGATCTCCAGCGCGAAGAGCGCCCATGCCAGCGGATCCATCTCAAGGTGCGGTTCGCGCCCTTCTTCACCGTGACCAAGGTCCGCAAGCTTCCCGAACCGACGTACGACCTCGATGTCATCACCGACACCGCTGAGGCGCTCTACCGCTCGCTCGAGGATGCTCGGCCCGTGCGGTTGCTCGGTGTCCGAGGCGAGATGGTGCCGCCCCCTGGTGGCTATTAAACATCGTCGACTTCCGTTATCATCGGTAGATGCCGATGATAAGTGAGTCCTCCGAGACCGAGCTTGCGGAGTCGATCAGCCCCGCCGCGCTCTTCCGTGCACTGGGTGACCCCGGGCGCCTCACCCTGTTGCGGCACCTACTTCTGAGCGAACACAACGTGCGGGAGCTCACCGAGCATCTTGGGCTCGCCCAGTCGACGGTGTCTGGTCACCTGGCCTGCTTGCGCGACTGCGGCCTGATCACTTCCCGCCCCATCGGACGCTCCTCGGCCTATGCGGTCACCGAACCCACGCTCGTTGCGGCCCTCTTGAAGGAAGCCGACCGCCTTCTCGGCGCTACCGACGACATGGTGGTCGAATGCCCCACGGCCAGCGGCGGGCATAAGCGCCATCGCTGCCGTACCCGCGGGTCTTGCCGGATCTGCCCACACACGGCTATGGCGCATTCCTGATGGGTGCCGGACACAGTCATGGGCATGGGCATGCCGGCGCTCGCCATCGGTGGCGGCTTGCGGCCGCCTTCGGCTTGGTGGCGACCTTCTTTGTCATCGAACTCGTCGTCGCGATGACCTCCGGGTCCCTCGCACTCCTTTCCGACGCTGGCCACATGGCCGCTGACGTCGTTGCGCTGGGCGCGGCGTTGATGGCTACCCGCATCGCGACCCGACCCGACAACACCGGGCGACGGACGTACGGCTCCTACCGCGCCGAGATCTTTGCGTCTGGCTTTACGGTGCTGCTCATGATCGGCCTGGCGATCTATGTCGCCATCGAGACCTTGCGGCGCCTGGGCGACACACCCGAGGTGGCCGCCGGCCCCATGCTGGTGGTGGGAGCACTCGGCCTGCTGATCAACCTCATCAGTCTGAGCCTGCTGCGCGCGGGAGCCAGCGAGAGCCTCAACGTCAAGGGCGCCTACTTCGAGGTCATCGCCGACACCGTGGGCTCGCTGGGAGTCATCGCCGCAGGCATCCTCGTGAGCCTCACCGGGAGCTCCTGGTGGGATACCGCGATTGCTCTCGGGATCTCGCTCTTCATCGCGATTCGGGCGGTCATCCTCGGTCGCGAGGTGCTGGCCGTTCTCGGCCAGCACGCCCCGCCTGGAATCGACCCTGATGACGTCGCTCAACGCCTCAGCGAGGTCGAGGGGGTATCCGACGTCCACGACCTGCACGTGTGGGCGTTGACATCCGGGATGAATGTGGCGACCTGCCACCTCATGACCGACCCGCAGACATCCAGTGGCGATGTATTGATCCGCGCCCGCGAAACGCTTCGCTCCGATTTTCATATCGAGCACGCCACATTGCAGGTCGAACGCAGCGCGTCGGAGTGCGACGAGATTACCTGGTAGATCACCGCATCTGCGGTATAGGGTGCGCAACTATGACGCAATTGCGGATTCCACAAGCAGCCAGCCTGTTAGGCGTGAGTGATGACACGATGCGCCGCTGGTGCGACTCCGGCAAGGTCGAAGCGACCACCGATAGCAACGGCCGCAAGGTCGTGGCGGGGGTCGAACTGGCCCGAGTCGCCCAGGAAGTCGCTCGCGGAGGTGGCCACGACGATCCCGCGCCGTCCTCCGCCCGCAACAGGTTCACCGGTCTTGTGACCGACGTACGCCGCGACACCGTGATGGCTCAGGTCGAGCTGCAGTGCGGGCCGTTTCGCGTCGTATCACTCATGAGCCGAGAGGCCGCGGACGAGCTCGAACTCCAACCGGGGTCGCTGGCCACCGCAACAGTCAAGTCAACCAATGTCATCGTGGAGGTCCCCGCATGAAGCGAATGAAGTGTTTTGCAGCAGCAAGCGTGACTGCTATCGCGCTCGCCGGGTGCGGTGGCAGCGAGAACGAGCCATCGACTGAGTCCTCCGCCGCACCTGACTCGGCCGCCGCCATTTCGGGCAAGATCACCGTCTTTGCAGCAGCGTCACTGAAGGAGTCCTTCACAACCCTGGAGAAGGACTTCGAGAAGTCCAACCCGGACGCCGACATCGTCTTCAGCTTTGGTCCTAGTAGCGGCCTGGCTACCCAAATCACTCAGGGTGCACCAGCCGATGTCTTCGCCTCGGCCGCCCCCAAGAACATGGAGCAGGTGACCTCTGGGGGCGACGCCAAAGGCCCGAAAACCTTCGCCACGAACCAGATGGCCATCGTGACGCCGCCCGACAACCCGGGCAAGATCACCTCGTTGTCTGATCTGGCGAAGGCCGACGTCAAGACGGCAATATGCCAGCCTCAGGTGCCGTGCGGAGGGGTCGCCGCCGAGGTTTTCAAGAAGTCCAAAGTCAGGGTGAAACCGGCGACCGAAGAGGTCGACGTCAAGGCGGTGCTCACCAAGGTTCAACTTGGTGAGGTGGACGCTGGAATGGTCTACGTCACCGATTCCAAGGCGGCCCGTTCCAAGGTCAAGACGATTGACCTCACCAAGTCCCAGAACGCCTCGACCCAGTACCCGATTGTGCAGTTGACGAAGGCGCCAAACGCCGCGGGTGCCAAGGCCTTCATCGACCTGGTGCTCTCCGACAAGGGCCAACAGGTTCTCGCCAAGGCGGGCTTCTCCGCACCTTCATGACGCGAAAACCACCCACCGCCGGGCGCCCGCCGTGGGCGCTCGGCGTCCCGGCTGCGATCGCGGCCTGCTTCCTGCTGATCCCCCTAGCGGGATTGCTGGTACGCGCGCCATGGACCGACATGCCGCGACTGCTGACCACTGCCGCGGTCCTGGACGCGCTTCGCCTGTCGCTGGTCAGCGCCACCTGCGCCACGGTGCTGTCGCTGATCTTCGGCGTACCCCTCGCCTGGGTCTTGGCTCGGGCACGAGCCCGCGGCCTCACCTTGCTGCGCGCCTTGGTCACCCTCCCCATGGTCATGCCACCGGTTGTGGGCGGTATCGCGCTCCTGCTCGCCTTCGGGCGGGAGGGCCTGATTGGACGCTGGCTGGATGCTTGGTTCGGTCTCACGATCCCGTTCACCACGACAGCGGTGATTCTGGCTGAGACGTTCGTGGCGATGCCATTCCTGATCGTCAGTGTCGAAGGCGCCTTGCGCTCGGCCGGTCAGGAACTCGAGGAAGCCGCCGCCACTCTCGGCGCCTCGCGGGTACGCACCGCGCGCCTGGTCACCCTCCCCGCAGTCCTTCCCGCTCTAGTGGCCGGATCGGTGTTGTGCTGGGCGCGTGCTCTTGGCGAGTTCGGCGCCACCATCACGTTCGCGGGCAACCTTCCGGGTAAGACCCAGACGATGCCGCTGGCGGCATACCTCGAGATGCAGCGCGATCCAGAGGCAGCGGTTGCCGTATCCCTGGTCCTGCTCGCGGTCAGCATCATCGTGCTGGTCGGCCTGCGTGACCGCTGGTGGCCTAGTGGGGCAACCCGATGAACGCCACGTCACTGCGGGGAACGGCAGCAGCGGGCGGATTCGCCATGGACTTGGACCTCATCCTCCAACCGGGCGAAGTCGTCGCAGTCCTCGGTCCCAACGGCGCGGGTAAGACCACCCTGCTTCGCAGTCTTGCAGGGCTAAATCCATTGCAGTCAGGTCAAATTCGCATCAGTGATCGAATTGTGGACGACGCTGACGCCGGAGTTTTCGTCCCACCAGATCAACGACAGGTCGGGCTGGTCTTCCAGAACTACCGGCTCTTTCCGCATCTCGACGTTCGCGACAACGTCGGTTTCTCTACGCGTGCTCGGGGCGGGTCCCGGTCTGCTGCGCGAGCCAGTGCGGAGCCATGGATCGCGCGCCTCGGGCTCAGTGACCTGGCTGACCGCCGACCGCGACAACTCTCTGGCGGGCAGTCGCAGCGAGTGGTGATCGCCCGAGCTCTGGCTTCCGACCCAGAGTTATTGCTCCTGGACGAGCCACTGGCCGCACTCGATCACCGCACCCGTACGGACGTGCGGGCTGCGTTGCGCGACCACCTCAGCGCCTTCGCCGGACCCGTCCTCATCGTGACGCATGACCCCATCGATGCCATGGTGCTGGCGGATCGCTTGATCGTCATTGAAGGCGGTCACATCGTCCAGGACGGCCCACCAGCCGAAGTCGCACGTCGGCCCCTGACGGGCTACGTCGCCCGACTAGTCGGGTTGAACCTGTATGAAGGCCAACAAAATTCGGCTACCCCGTCGATCCAACTCACCGGCGGTGGCGAGTTGCACGCCACCGCGGGCGACGAGCCGATTCCTGATGGCCCCGTCATGGTGACGGTGCGCCCCACCGCCATCAGCCTGCACCGCGAGCACCCGGGGCCGGGCAGTCCGCGCAATGTCTGGCCAGGGCAGATTGACGGCATCGAGACCCTGGGCGATCGGGTCCGACTCTCGGTGAGCGGTGCGCCGCCCGCAGTCGTCGATCTCACCCCAGATGCCGTGGTTGACCTTGATCTGCGGATCGGCCGAGACGTCTGGCTCAGCGCCAAAGCCACCGAAGTACTGGCCTACCCAGCGCGCTGACGGCAGACTGGGCGCGTGAACCTTCCCACGCCTGATGACGTCGCCGCAGCCGCCGACCGGATCAGGGGTGTCGCGCACCGCACTCCGGTGATGACTTCCACCCGCCTCAACGAACTGCTGGGGGTTGAGGTCTTTCTCAAGTGTGAGAACTTCCAGCGGATGGGCGCGTTCAAGTTTCGGGGGGCATACAACGCGCTCTCCCAGTTCGACCAGACTCAGCGCGAATCCGGGGTTGTCGCGTTCTCCTCTGGGAACCACGCCCAAGCGATCGCCCTCTCTGCGCGCATCCTCGGCATTCGCGCAACGATCGTGATGCCCACCGACGCGCCCGTGATCAAGCGACAGGCGACTGAGGGCTACGGCGCGCGCGTGGTCACATACGACCGGGCGGCCGAAGACCGCGAGGCAATCGGCCTGGCACTGGCGGAGAACGAGGGCGCCACCCTCATCCCGCCGTTCAACCACCCAGACATCGTTGCGGGACAAGGCACTGCGGCGCTCGAACTATTCCAAGACGTGGCCGACCTTGACTCCGTGCTCGCGCCAATGGGTGGTGGTGGACTCGTCACCGGCACCTGCCTGGCCGCGCAGTCCGCGGCACCCGTGACGCAGGTTTTCGGAGTGGAACCCGCGGCAGGCGACGACGCCAAGCGCTCGCTCGACGCCGGCCGCATCATCCAGATCCCCACTCCTTCAACCATCGCCGACGGCGCGCAGACTCAGGCCATGGGAGAAGTGACCTTCGCCCTTGCGAAGCAATACATCGCTGGTATCGAAACGGCGACCGATGACGAACTGGTCACCCAGATGGCCTACCTCGCCAGCACCCTGAAGATCATGGTCGAGCCCACCGGATGCCTGGGTCTCGCGGCTCTCGCACGCAAGCCGGAGGCATACGGCAAGCGCATCGGCATCATCTTGAGCGGCGGCAATGTCGACATGGCCAGGTTCGTCGAGTTGGTGGGCCAGACCGCCTGACGGGCCACGATCAGCGGCGTACGTTGGTGACCATGACCGAACGCGCTGTGACTGTGACGCACCAAGGCTCCGTCGCTCGGGTGACGTTGACCAATCCAAAACGTCGAAACTCGCTGTCGGAGAGCACTCTTCGACAACTCAAGAACGCCCTGGACGAGGTCGCCGCCTCCGGGGCCACCGGTGTCGTGCTTCAGGCAGAGGGCCCCGTTTTCTCCGCGGGGCACGATTTCGGTGACGTCGCGGCTCGCGACATGGTCGGCGTACGTGACCTGCTCGCGCTGTGCCAATCCGTAATGGAACGCATGCACTCGATGCCTCAGGTGGTCGTGGCCAGGGTCCACGCGCTGGCAACCGCGGCCGGATGCCAACTGGTCGCCTCAGCAGACCTAGCGGTTGCGGCAGAATCGGCCGGTTTCGCGCTCCCGGGAGGCAAGGGTGGGTGGTTCTGCCATACGCCCGCCGTGCCAGTAGCCCGCGCCATCGGCCGCAAACGCCTCATGGAGATGGCCCTCACCGGCGATGTCATCGACGCGTCGACCGCGCTCGACTGGGGTTTGATCAACCAGGTCGTGCCCGATGCCGATCTCGACGCCGCTGTCGATGAACTTCTCGCGCGCGCCACTCGAGGCAGCAACGCGTCCAAGGCGTGGGGCAAACGCGTGCTGTATGCCCAGCTCGACCATCCCGAAAGCGATGCCTACGCCATGGCCGCCGAAGCGATGGCCGCCGCGTCACAATCTGCCGGTGCACGCGAAGGCATGACCGCATTTCTAGAGAAGCGCCATCCAGAGTGGACGGACTAGTGGCCGGCCGGCCGAGTAGCAACGCAGCGCTGTCGTGTCGCTGACTCTCGCTCCCGTCGCCCCCGACGACTTCCCCGCGTGGCTTGCCATGCTCCGCGATCGATTGACCGGATTGATTGCCGTGAGCGCGGTCGGTCGGGTCCCGGAGGAGGCCGCCGAGGCGCTGGAGCGGGCCTTACCCACCCAGCCCGACACTGGTCTGCTCTGGGTTCAGCGAGGCGACCAACGCGTCGGACACGCGTGGGTGGCCGACAGTGCCGGCGTGACAACCGTGCGCGACATTCGGTTGGACGACCTGCAGGACGCGGACGAGCTTCGCGCCCTTCTTGTGACACGCGCTCAGGCGGCCGATTCGACTGCCCTTGAGGCACATTGGACGGCGGATGACCCGTCGCACGCAGCATTCATCAACGATGCGCGCTTCGAGGCGGCCTCGACCAACATGGCGTTGCCGCTGACCGAGTTGCCAATGGCTCCGGACGTCACACTGCGGCCTATGACAGTCAACGAGTACGCCGACTGGTGGGCCGTCGACCACGAGGAATACATCGCCACGCGGGTACGCAACGGTGAGTCGCCAGAGGTCGCGCGGCGTACAGCCGACGAGCAGAGCGCCCAGATGCTCCCGGACGGTCAGCACACCCACGGACACTCGTTCTCGGTAGCCGAAGTTGCCGGTGACCGAGTCGGCATACTGTGGCTCGACCTGCGCGCGGCGTACGCCTTCGTCTTCCAGGTCGAGGTCGAGGCGTCCGCACGGGGTCGCGGCTACGGGCGGGTCATCATGAATGCTGCCGCTCACACCGCCCACCGCGCAGGTAAGCAGGGCATTGCCCTGAACGTCTTCGGCGACAACGTCATCGCCCGCCGCCTCTACGACAGCCTCGGCTATCAACCGATCCAAGGCGGCGTACGCATGGTGCTATGACTCAGACGTGATCTCGCTGACCTGCATCACCGGCTGGACGTCGGTGTAGTTCGCGATGTCGGCGAGCACCTCTTTGGCGACTGGCCCAAAACCGGAATTCCAGGCTTCGACGCTGTCGGCCACGAACCAGCAGGAGGCCACGAACGGCGCCTCGCCCCGGCCGCCGTCGCTCAGCCCGCGCTCAACGCCCCATGAGCGAACCGCCTCGCCTACCTGCTCCGCGACCCAGGGCACGTGCCGGTTCCGGTAGTAGTCGTGGTCGAACCGCGCGCCCTCGGCGCGGGGGTACAAAACGCTGACCTTGATCACGCGAACTCCTTTTGCTGATGGTGTTCGCCAGCGTACGCACCGACATTGCTTAGGCTGCGTCTATGTCGGCGTACTTCGTTCCACTGGGCCCCCTCACCTTCCGACCTACGGAACTCACTCAGGGGGCCTGGCGCGATGACGAGCAACATGTCTCGATCGTGTGCGGGCTGGTCGGCCATGTGCTGGAGCAACACGTGCCACGCCCCGAAATGGCATACAGCCGCATCACTTTCGAGATCTTCGGCCAAGTGTTGCGTGAGGACATGACCTTCGAGGTCGCCACCATTCGCCCCGGGCGAACCATCGAACTGGTGGAAGTCACCGGCACCTGCGGCGAGCGCACCATCCTGCGGGTACGCGCCTGGCGGCTAGTCACCTCTGACACCTCATCGGTCGAAGGAGTCGAACTCCCGGCGATGCCGGCCCGCAGCGCGACAGAGCCCCGCGATGTCGCAGCCGAATGGGGTGGGAAGTTCTTGAAAACTATTGAGTGGCAAGCTATTCCAGGTGGGCGCGATGGGCGCCGCCAGGTCTGGGTTCACACCGCGGTTGACCTTGTCGAGGGCGTTCAGGCTGGCCCGCTTGCCCGCTTCCTGTCACTCATCGACATTGCCAACGGCATCGCAACTCGGCAACGCCCGGGAACGATGATGTTTCCCAACGTCGAACTCACCGTGCACCTGTTGCGCGAGCCCGTGACAGAGAACGGTTGGGTCGGCCTCGACACCTCAGTCACGTTTGGCGACTCGGGAATCGGCATCACTCATACCGTCCTCAACGACAGTCTTGGGCCGGTCGGTATGGCGACCCAGAGCCTGACGTTGCGCCTGTGATTTGAATTCGCAGGCGCTGCGGTTCGCTGCGGTGCCAGGTCATGACACCGCAGCGAACCGCTAGCAACGATGCAGCGAAGTGACGTCAGTTCTCCATCCGGCGACGTGCGAGCAGGTATGCGCCACCGAGCAGGGTGACCGACCCGGCGACCCCGATGAGCGTGGCGCCGTTGCTCCCGTCGCCCGTCAAACCCGTCTCCACGGGAGGACCTGAAACGGTGCCGCTGGGGTCGCCCGGCGAGCCCGTGCCCGTGGGGTCACCCGGCGAGCCCGTCGTCGTGCCGGTGGGCGACGGTCCATCCGCAGCCACGACCTTGACGGGAAACAGCACCGTCGTCCCGGTTTCGGTCAGTCGCACCTTGACGAGAGCGTTTCGACTCGGCCCCGTCGCGGTCAGATCAACCTTCAGCTCGCCGTCCCGCGTCGGATAGGGCGGAGCATCCAGACGCACGGCCTTCGCCCCGATCTCACCGGAGTAGGGGCCATCGTCCACCCAGGCCAATCCTTGGGTGTTTTCATTAGGGTCAGTCGTGGACATGTTGAAGCCTGTGAGGGTGAAGCTGAACTCCTCGCCCGCCTTGACCTCAGTGGGCTGGTCGGTCACGGCCACGGCGTGCTTTTCGTACGGCGGCCTGATCGGGCTGTTCTCCTTGATCCACTCCACGAACAATGACTGGTCGATCAACCCGGAGTCGCGGGTATTCGTGCCTTCACCAAAGGTGGTGAAGTTGTCGCCACCGTCGAGCAGGAACGAGTTCGAGGCGATCGTGTAGGTCGCCTTCTCGTCCAGTTCCTTGCCGTCGACCATCACCGTGGTGATGCGTTTGCCATCCCCAGCATTCGGGTCATAGGTGTAGGTGACGTTCTCGGACAGGCCGAGTTTGAGGAACGGGCGCGATGAACCCTCTGGCTGCCACTGCTCCTCCAGCACCTGCTTGATCTGGGCTCCCGTCAGATCCTTGGTGACGATCGTGTTGTTGAACGGCATGATCGTTGCGGCATCGGCGTAGGTGATGGCCTCGTCGTTTCCACCGAGGTCAGCCCGCACGCCGCCCGGGTTCATCACGCCGATATCTACGCCGCCAGGGCGACCGGGCTTGTTGATGGACTCGACATAACTCTGGGCGATCAGATTCGACAGCCTCGACTCCCGCATCCGGTTGTCGGGAGTGCCGTCGTCATTGAGTGCCCTAGTGATCGGCGCGGTCTTTGTGCCGATCTTCTCCTTGCCAATCTGTTCGGCACGCTTGTTTGCGGTGTCGACGATCTTGGCAGTGGCGGTGTAGCGCGGGTCTGCCTTACATGCCTCGGTTGGCTCAGTCACCTCGCGATTCGTCATCGAATACTGCGTGACCTCGTCGCGGGCCGGGTCATATCCGAGGGTCAGTTGGCCAAGGTGACTGGCGTAAAAATCAGTTTGAATCACCGGACGAGTTCCCGTGCTCGCCGGCCCATCCCACGCGTACTTCTGGTGAGTGTGCCCCGTGAAGATCGCGGCCACCTTCGGCGACGTCTCCGTCACGATGCTCTTGAACTGAGCGTTGGAGGACACCTGGCTCTCAAGGGAGGACTCCCCGCTCGGTGCGCCCTCGTGATATTCGGCGACGAGTACGTCGGCCTCACCATTCGCGGGATCACCATCGGTCAGGTCAGTCGCGACTCGATTGACCGCTGCCACCGGGTCGCCGAACTCCAGCCCTTTAATGCCGTCTTTAGCGACCAGTGAAGGCACCTCACGTGTGACCGCACCGATCACGCCGATCCGGACGCCGTTTTGCTCGACCACCTTGTATCCGGGGAGCACCGGGTCGGTCGTGCCCGCGCGATAGACATTCGCCCCGACGTACGTCCAGTCGGCCCGGTCCTGTACCCGGCCCTTGAGGTCACTCAGTCCGCCGTCGAACTCGTGGTTGCCGACTGCGGAGACCTTGAGGTCAAGGCTATTGAGATAATCGATCGCCGGCTCATCATCTTGTGAGGCTGACTCAAAAGGTGTCCCGCCGACGTTGTCTCCGGCGGACAAGAACGTGGTGCCTGGAACCTCGCGCTGCACCGTGGTCACGGCGCACGCAAAGTCTTTGGTGAAGTGTCCGTGGAAATCGTTGGTGTTGACCAGACTGAGCTGGGTCAACGCCGGGTCGATCGGCTGATCCCCCACGTTGGTGGCTGCGTGCGCTGGGGCGACCATCAGGGCGCTCAGGGCAAGCGATCCGCCGCAGGCAGCGAACTTCCGGGCTCGATTCATCGTGTCCTCTTTCGTGACAGAAGCCGGATCGACTCCACAGCGAGCCAGGATGCCGTTCTTCGGGTCCTCATGGGGCCGGATTCGCAGAATTGCTCACCTTTCGTCCGGGAGAATCGCGACCCCCGAAGTCTGCACTCGCAGGTTGAGCCGGCTTCCAGCCGCGGGGAGAGTCGAACCCATGTCGCCTACGGCATCAACCTCTGAACCCGAGTCCAGCCGCACCCGCAGCCGAATGACGTCGGCTCCCTGCGCTGCCGAGACGACCGTGGCGCCATGTCCTCCGCTGGGATCCCAGCGCAACGCTTGTGGCCGCAACGCCAAGCGCTCGGCCCGCTCATCGATGGCTCGCGCCTCCGCTCCGCTCAACACCGAGGTGTATCCCAAGAACTCCGCTGTCTGAGCCGACTCAGGCATCCGCCACACGTCAGCGGTCGGGCCTTCTTGCACGATGCGGCCAGAGCTCATGACGGCCACCCGGTCGGCCAGTGTGAACGCCTCGTCGTGGTCGTGCGTGACGACCACGGCGGTGGTTCCCGACTCGATCAGGATGCGCCGCAGGTCCGACCCGAGCCGGTCCCGCAGCGACCGATCAAGGGCAGACAGCGGCTCATCCAGCAACAAGACACGAGGGGAGGCTGCGAGCGCCCGCGCCAGCGCAACCCGTTGTTGTTGGCCGCCGGAAAGCGTTGCTGGTCGTCGTGATTCAAATCCGCCGAGACCAACGATCTCGAGCAGTTCGGCCACCTTTGCGCTGACCTCCTGGCGGGGGACTCGCTGCCGGCGCAGTGCGTACGCGACATTCCCTGCCACGTCGTGGTGCGTGAAGAGTTGGGCGTCTTGAAACATCAAACCCACGCGACGGCGGTGGGTCGGAACCGTGGTGACGTCGGCATCCCCTATTCGCACCGTTCCCTGCTCGGGAGCCTGCAGACCTGCGATGACGCGCAGCAAGGTGGACTTCCCGCACCCGGAGGGACCCAGGACGGCTGTGACGCGCCCCGCCTGCACGGACAACGACACATCGTCAACGGCCGCGAGATCCTCGAATCGGACCGTGACGTGCTCGACCGCCAGTCCTGTCTCAACGGCTCGATTCGTCAATCTGGTTTCAGCCATCTAGAAGCTCCCAAGAGATCCGACGCGAAGGCGCTCCACCAGGCCCATGATGGTGACCGTCACAAGCGCCAACACCACGGAGGCCGCGAGCGCCATCCCGAAATTGTCGCCGCCTGGTCGGCCGATCAGCGTGTAGATCACGACGGGCACGGTGGGCCGGTCGGGTCGCGCCAGGAAGGCGGTCGCGCCGAACTCGCCCAACGAGATCGCCATCGCGAACCCGGTCGCCGCCAGAAGCGGTCGCCACAGGACAGGCAGGTTGACCGAGCACCAGGCCCGAACCGGCCCCGCGCCAAGGGTGCTGGCGGCCTCTCGGGGACGGGGATCCAACGAGCGCAGCACTGGGGTGAGCGTGCGGACAACGAGGGGAAGGGCGACGATCGCCTGCGCTATCGGGATAAGGACCGGTGAGCTTCGCAAGTCGAGGGGCGGGCGATCAAGGGTCACCAGAAAGCCGAATCCGACTGTCACTGCGGAGATTCCGAGCGGAACCATGAACGCCGAGTCCAAGAGGGCCAACCCGCGACGTGATCGTCGAGTTCGACCCCGGCGGGACACCACGATTGAGACGAGTACGCCCAGGATCATCGCGAGAACCGTGGCATCCAGTGCCGTACGCCACGAGTTGGCCATGGCCTCGGTCACCGGAACGATCAGCGCATCGGTGGCATCTGGTGTCGCCAGATGACCATAGTTCTCCAGCGACCACCGCCCCTCGACACGCAACGACCGGACCACCAAGGTGCCAATGGGCACCAAGATGAAGGCCATCGCGAGGGCGGTGATAGCCACGGGTACGGCGTCGCCACGCGTGGTTGCGCGCCCTCCGGAGGTTTGGCCCGAGCGTGGGACGGCTCGCTCCCGACGAGCACGCATCGCCTCGGTGACGGCTAGTAGCGCCAGGACAGCAACCAGTTGAAGCAGGCTGAGCATGGCGGCGGCCTGCAGGTCAAGGAAGTTGGCCGTGAGCAGATAAATCTCGGTCTCAATCGTGCTGTAGCGCAGCCCACCGAGCGTCAGGACGATGCCGAATGCGGTTGAGCAGAAGAGGAATACAACACTCGCCGCGCTCAGAACGGCGGGAGCGAGCGAGGGAAGCGTGACCGTCCGAAAGACCTGCCAGGGTCCGGCGCCCAGGGACGCCGCAGCATCCTCGACCCGCGGATCCAGGCTCTCCCACATCCCGCCGACGGTGCGCACCACGACCGCGAGGTTGAAGAAGATCATCGCGAGCAGAATGGCGATCCACGACCCGTCGATTCCTAGGAAACCCAACGGCCCTGACGGGCTCAACAGGGTGCGAAAGGCCACTCCGACCACCACGGTGGGCAACACGAACGGCATCACGACGACCGCACGCAACAGCCGCCGCCCCGGAACGGCTAGCCGGTGCAAGACGTAGGCCATCGGCAGCCCGATCAGCACGGTGACCACCGTGGCCAGGGCCGCCATCCACACCGTGAACCACAGCACGCGATGCACGCGGGGACGGGTGAACACCTCAAGCGCCTCGCCCACGGCCCAAGCACCCTCTGGTCGCAGGCCTTTGAGGAGCATCCCGGTCACCGGCAGCACGAAAAAGACCGCCAGGAAGGCGAGCGGGATCAGTGCCGCGAAGGCGAAAGCGACCCGGCCCCCCAACGCCGGTCGACCCCCCAACGCCCGTCGACCCCCCAACGCCGGTCGAGCTTGTCGAGCTTGTCGAGACCCCGCCCGTCGAGCCCACGTCACTGGGAGGTGATCTCCTGCCACGACCGAAGCCACGCTGTCCGGTTCTGATCAATCTTCTGCGGGGACACGGTGATCGGCTTGCTCGACTGTTTCGCGAAGTTCGCCCAGTCCTTCGGCAAGGTGATCTGGTCGTTGACCGGGAAGACGTACATGTTCTCCGGCAGCGACTCTTGGAAGGTCTTGCCACTCATCCAGTCGATGAGCGCTTTGGCACCCTTGACGTTCTGTGCCCCCTTGAGGATTCCGGCGTACTCCACCTGCCGGAAGCAGGTGTCGAGGAGCGCCCTGCTGGAGGTCTTGCCGTTCTTGACGGTAAAGGCCGGCGAGGTGTCGTAGGACCAGACGATGGGCCGGTTGCCCTTCCCGTCACCTTGACTGAAGTCGACGTTGTAGGCGTCTTCCCAGCCGCTGGTGATCTTGACGCCATTGGCGACCAACTTCTTCCAATATCCCTGCCACCCCGACTCGCCGTACGCGCCCACCGTGGCCAACAGCATCGCCAGACCAGGCGAACTCGTCGGCGCCCCGGGCACGACCGTGAGGTTCTTGTACTTGGCCTTCGTCAGGTCACCCAGAGTTTTCGGCGGCGCAATGTTCTTCTTCGCGAACCAGGTGGTGTCGATGTTGACGCAGGTGCTCGCGTGGTCGATGGGCGTGAGTTCCTTGGCCCCCTTGCCCTCGATCAAGAACTCCTTAGCGCTGGGTGCCATGGCGGGCGAGGCGTACGGCGTCAGCACGTCCTTGCCAGCGACCCGGGTGGCGTAGGTGTTGTCGATGCCGAAGGCCACATCGCCGAGCGGCTTCTTCTTCGTGAGGACCAACTTGTTGGCGACTTCACCGCCATCGCCACTCTTGGAAACCTTGACCCGATAGCCAGACTTCTTCTCGAATGCCTGCAGCAGTTTCTTGGGAACGCTGAACGAGTTGTGGGTGACCAGCGTGACGGTCTTGGTGCCGCCTGCGGTTTCCGGGCCGTCCGTGGGGTCCGACTCACTGCCGCTGACCGAGCAACCCGTCAGGACGAGCGCGGTCGTCACCGCAATCGCGAACGTCTGCCTCATGATCGTGCGTCCTCTCGGTGAGAGGGGTCTCGCTCAGGCCGTGGTCTGACCCGAACGAGGAGATGCTCGACTTCCTCCACCGGTGCTAGCCGGGTCAGGTTCGAGGGTCTGCGGCGGACCGCACTCTCAGCGCGTGGAGCGCTCCCCTGTCGTGTGCCTCGACGGTACACCGCAGACTGTGAAAGTCTCGACCCCAACTGGTGAACTGGCCGATGCGCAGGCACGGCCCTCGAACGAAAGGCGGACGATGGGCGACGCAGTGTGGAAGGTCATGGCAATTGCCGCAGGCCTGGTCGGAGCGAAGGCCGCCAAGAAGGCCATCGACTCCACCTGGAACGCGGCAACCGGCAACGGCCCGCCGACCAATCCGGCCGACCCGGACATCTCATGGAAGGAAGCGGTGGGCTTCGCGATTGTTTCCGGTGCCATCGCCGGGGTAGCCCGGACGATCGCCCAGAAGCAGGCGGCCGACTTCTACATCAAGTCCGCTGGAAAGCCGCCTAAGGCGCTGCAGGCGGACTCCCTCAAGGGCGAGGCCAAGGTCAAGTAGGCCGTGCGAGACTCGCTGGCCTGGCGATCCGCCGCCGAGTTGCTCGCCGAGTTCTCCTCCGGCACCAGCACGCCGGTCCAGGCTCATCAGGCGGTTCAGGAGCAGATCGCTGAGCGCGAATCTGAGCTCAACGCACTGTGGCACCAGGATGCCCCTGAGCGGGTTCTGGCCTGCGCGCAGGAAAGCGCACGGCGGTGGGAGCAAGGTACGCCGCGCGGGGCGCTGGACGGCGTACCCGTCACGGTGAAAGAAAATGTGGCCCGCGCTGGCATCCCGATGCCTGCTGGTTGCGCCGGTGTCACACCGACAATCCCCGACCGCAACGCGCCCATCGTGGAACGCATCGAGGCAGCGGGCGGGATCATCATCGGCTCGACCGTGATGCCCGACTGGGGAATGCTGTCGTCCGGAGTTTCCTCGCTGCATGGCATCACGCGCAGTCCGCTGAATCCGGCCTGGACGACGGGCGGTTCGAGTTCGGGGGCTGGCGCCGCCACCGCGGGTGGTTATGGCCCGCTGCATGTGGGCAGCGATATCGGTGGTTCGATCAGGCTCCCAGGGACGTGGCTTGGCATACCGACGTTGAAGCCGACGTCCGGGCTCGTTGCCCTGGACACTCCCTATCCCGGTCGGTGCGCCGGTCCGATGGCTCGCACGGTCGACGACCTGTCCTTGCTGCTGTCGGTCATCGGACAGCACGACGCCCGCGACTGGACCTCCTCCGGTGGGCCGCGTTCGGCTCCCGGGTGGGACGGCATCGACGGCCTGCGGGTCGGGCTCCTGCAGGACGCCGGATGCGGCCCGGAATCTGATGCAGAAGTGCGCGCGGTCGTCGATCGTGCCGCGGCGACTCTGACCGCGGCGGGCGCACGCGTCGAACCTGTCGACTCGTGGATGACTCCCGACCTGCTGGCTCGCCTGGACACCTTTTGGCGGGTGCGGTCCTATGTCGATTACGCGGCCCTGACCCGCGATCAGCAGGCCAAGGTCCTCCCGTTCATCGCGCGCTGGGTCACCGCGGCGCAGGACGTTTCTGGTGCGCGCCTCATGGAATGCCATCGCGCCATGGATGAGATCGCCAAGGCGACGACGAAGGCGACCGCGGCGTACGACATCCTGCTGTCCCCGGTCGCCCCCATGGCTGCCTTTCCCGCGGAATGGCCTATGCCGTGGGGAGATTCGGACGAAGGCATGGCCCACATCGGCTTCACGGTGCCTTTCAATATGTCCGGGCAGCCCGCCGCAACCGTGAACGGTGGATTCACCGGCGATGGTCGGCCCGTTGGCATCCAAATAGCCGGACAACGATTCGCCGATGAGGCCATCCTGAAGATCGCTCGCTGGTTCGAGTCAGGGTCCTGATCCGCCGGGACTCTCTCAGGCCCCGACCGCAGTCACGTCGGTCACGATGATCGCTGCCCGTGGCTTGCGGCCCGGCAGCCGCTCCATCACCGGCTCGACCAGGTTCATGGCCCGATACCACCAGCCGTACTTCGCGCCGATCGCCTTCTTCACGCGCATGATCGCGGCCGCATCGCGGTGCACGCTCGCGCTGCCGGTGAAAGTCGGCGCACCCGGAACGACGTTTCCGCGGACATCGCACGGTCGCAACTCCACTCGCGCCGTATGCGCCAACCGTTTGGTCTTCCCCGTCTGATCGACGCTGATGATCAGAAGGTCTCCCGCGTCAGAGGCGATCCAGACCGGCGAGGGAACCGCGATTCCGTTGCGGCGGAAAGTGGTCAGCTGAACGTACTGTTGCTGGCCGATCAGCGCGGAGTTGTCATGCATAGGGTGTCCCGTCTGGAGGGGCGAAGGACCCAAAGCGGGCGTGACGCCGACATTACCGCGCGGCCCGCGGCTGAGCCTCGGCATAACCGTTGAGCGTGCGGCGTTGGCCCGTGCGTGCAGGCATACGACTCTGTGGTCATTGGCGCCGGGCAGGCGGGGCTGTCGGCGTCCTTTCACCTTCGGCGGCTCGGCGTCGACCATGTCGTGCTCGACGCCGATCAAGGGCCTGGCGGTGCCTGGCAACACCGCTGGGATTCGCTCACGATGGATGACGTTCACGGGGTCGCCGACCTGCCCGAGGCCCCTGCACCCGCCCGCGGTACGGAGCGGGCGAACGTCGCGATCCCGGACTGGTTCGGTTCATACGAGCGCCGCTTTGAGCTTCCGGTCGTGCGCCCCGTACGGGTCGAGCAGGTAACCCGAGAGGACGGCTTACTCGTCGTCCATGCTGGGACCGACGTGTGGCATACCCGAACCCTCATCAATGCGACTGGGACGTGGAGCCGGCCGTTCGTGCCGCGTTATCCCGGCGCCGAGACCTTCAGCGGTGAGCAGTTTCATACCGCGCGTTATCCCGGCGCTGAGCACTTCCGCGACAAGCGGGTGCTCGTGGTGGGAGGAGGTGCCTCGGCGGTGCAATTCCTCGGCGAGGTCCGCCCCGTCACCGAGACCATCTGGGTGACCCGTCAGGAACCGATCTGGCGAGATGAAATCTCCGAGTTCGACGGCCGGGCGGTCATTCGCGCCGTGCAGGAACGCGTCTGCGCGGGGCTCCCCCCGCGGTCCGTGTCCAGCGTGACGGGTATCGGCCTGCGCCCACAGGAGCGCCGAGCGCAAGAGCTTGGCGCCTATCACCGGCGTCCAATGTTTGAGCGGATCGAGCCGGACGGGGTCGTCTGGGCCGACGGCTCGCGCGAACACGTTGACGCCATCCTCTGGGCCACCGGATTCCGCGCTGCGCTGGGTCATCTGCGCCCGTTGCACCTGCTCACTCCGCAGGGCGGGGTGCGGTTGGTTCCGAGCAGCCAGGACGTCCAAACCGCGACGGCCGTGGTCGAAGACCCCCGGGTGCATTTGGTCGGGTACGGTCCGTCCGCGAGCACGATTGGCGGCAACCGGGCGGGGCGCGCCGCTGCCGTAGCCGTACGCCAGTTGCTGTCCCCTACCAGCGGCGGCTCGCAACCGCCGAATATTCTGGTGGATTGCACAATTCCCTAGAGCGGAGGCAGACATGGTGATGGAGAAGTTATCCCGCACGGTTGGCATGCCGCCGAAGTACAAGTCGGCCGGAAAATTCGTCGCCAACACCCTGACCGACCAGGGTGCTTTTGCCTTTCTGAGCGACGCGGACTTTGTCGAATTTCGGAGACTGTCGGACACGGGTTCCTGGCGTCGTGCGTCTCACGAATATCGACGGGTAACCGGGGACGACATCCCGACAAGTCTTTATGCGACAGCGGTGACGATCGCGGTCCGCGACTCTGAAACCAGCGGCGGCTTGTAGGCGCCGATTCGCTACTTACACCTGAAGTTGCGCTCTTCTACTCACGGGTAGGTAGACTCGTACTAGCGAGTAACTTCCGGGAAGGGGTCAGTGGTGGGTCATTACAAGAGCAATGTGCGTGATCTGGAGTTCAACCTGTTCGAGGTGTTCGGCCGCGATGAAGTCCTGGGGGCAGCCCCGTACGACGAGGTGGACGGCGACACCGCGCGCGAGATGCTTCGGCAGATGGGGCGACTTGCCGAGCAGGAGTTGGCAGCGTCCTTCGACGATGCCGACCGGAACCCGCCCGTCTTTGACCCCAGCTCAAGCAGCGTCGCGATACCCGAGTCTTTCGCCAAGAGCTACCAGGCCTATGTCGACGCCGGCTTCTGGTCGATGGACGTCCCGGGCGAGCTTGACGGCACCGTGGCCCCTCCCTCGCTGAAGTGGGCCATCAACGAAATGGTGCTGGGGGCAAACCCCGCGATCGCCATGTATGCCGCGTCCTACTCGTTCGGCAAGCTGCTCTACATCCTCGGCAACGACGAGCAGAAGAAGATGGCACGCTGGATCATCGAAAAAGGTTGGCACTGCACGATGGTGCTGACCGAGCCGGACGCCGGTTCCGATGTGGGCGCCGGGCGCACGAAGGCGACCCAGAACGATGACGGCACCTGGAACATCCAGGGCGTCAAGCGCTTCATCACCTCGGCCGAATCCGACATGGTCGACAACGTCATCCACTTCGTGCTGGCTCGACCCGAAGGCCACGGCCCAGGCACTAAGGGGCTGTCCCTATTCATCGTGCCGAAGTTCCACGTAGACCTAGAGACCGGCGAACTCGGCGAACGCAACGGCGCCTATGTCACGAACGTCGAACACAAGATGGGCCTCAAGGTTTCGACGACCTGCGAGCTCACCTTCGGCGACAAGGAGCCCGCCACTGGCACCCTGCTCGGCGACGAGCACAGCGGCATCGCGCAGATGTTTCGCGTCATCGAGAATGCGCGAATGTTGGTGGGTACCAAGGCTATTGCGACCTTGTCGACCGGTTACCTCAACGCGCTGGAGTACGCCAAACAGCGCGTCCAGGGTGCCGACATGACGACTCCGGCTAAGGATGCGCCGCGGGTGACGATCACCCATCACCCCGACGTCCGTCGTTCGCTGATGCTCCAGAAGGCGTACGCCGAGGGATTGCGTGCACTGGTGCTGTTTACCGCCACCCAGCAGGACATCGTGGATGCCGAGCAGATGCGTACGGGCCAGGAGACCATTGCGCCTGACTCCCCGGCGTACCTCGCACAGCGAGTCAACGACCTGCTCCTGCCGATCGTGAAGGGCGTCGGTTCTGAGCGGGCGTGGGTGTTGCTCGGCACCGAGTCGCTGCAGACCTTTGGCGGGTCGGGCTTCTTGCAGGAGTACCCGATCGAGCAGTACATACGGGACGCCAAGATCGACACGCTGTACGAAGGCACCACCGCAATCCAGGCGCTCGACTTCTTCTTCCGCAAGGTCATCAAAGACCAGGGTCAGGCCATCGGCTGGCTGGCCCAGGAGATCGCTCAGACCGTCAAGGGTGGGGGCGGCGATGACGCCCTCCGCGGTGAGCGGGAGTTGCTCGGCAAGGCGGTGGATGACTTCCAGGCGATCTTGGGTGTCATGGGCGGCCACGCCATGGCCGCGATGGAGCAGGCGCCGGAGGCATACAAGGTCGGTCTGAACTCGGTGCGATTCCTCATGGCCGCTGGCGACGTCGTCATCGGATGGCTCCTGTTGCGCCAGGCCGAGGTGGCGCAGGCGCGCTTGGAGGCCGGTGACGCAGGCAAGGACGAGATGTTCTACACCGGCAAGGTCGCTGCCGCGAAGTTCTTTGCGCAGACGGTGCTGCCGCGCCTTGCCTCCGACCGCGCCATCGCCGAGAGCGTCAACCTGGACATCATGGAGTTGCCCGAAGCCGCGCTCTAGTCCACGCCGGTCGAGCCCGCCTCATCGACTAGCGGCGAATGCACGGTCCGGACAAGGTCACACTCTGCGTATGCCGCCGGTCGACGGCTAGTCGAGGCTCAGGCCGGCGGGTTTGGCGTGAAAATCCGGTCGACGAATATCCCTGGGGTGACGACGACCTCGGGGTCAATCGCCCCGGTCTCGACGACCTCACGGACCTCGACCACGGTGGTCGTCGCGGCTGTCGCCATGATCGGGCCGAAGTTGCGCGCGGTCTTGTGGTAGAGCAGGTTTCCGCTGCGATCGGCGACGTCGGCTCCGACGAGCGCGAACTCCGCCTTGATCGGGAATTCCAGGACCTGCCCCACCCCGTCGATGATGCGGGTTTCTTTCCCTTCGGCAAGCGGCGTGCCATAGGCGGTCGGAGTAAAGAACGCGCCGATTCCCGCACCTGCTGCTCGAATTCGCTCCGCGAGATTGCCCTGTGGCACAAGCTCCAGCTCGAGTTCGCCGGATCGATAACACTCATCGAAGTGCCATGAGTCAACCTGGCGAGGGTAGGAGCAAATGACCTTGCGAACGCGGCGCTGCTTGATGAGCTGGGCGATACCGACCTCGCCGTTGCCCGCGTTGTTGCTCACTACGGTGAGGTCAGTCGTCCCGTTGTCGATGAGCGCCTCGACCAACGTCATGGGCTGCCCCGGCGCCCCGAAGCCACTAATCAGGACGGTGGCCCCGTCCGGGATGTCGGCGACCGCCTCGCCCGCATCGTCGTAGACAGCCGCAGTCATGGCGCATCCTTCTCAATCGTCGAGTGCGGTGGTCACCCGCCTCGCTTGATCGTACGCAGGCCCCACCCGCCGACCGCAGGGACAAACGCGAAGCGGCCTCCCCCTCCGGGAAGCCGCTTTGCGTAAAACTCGCCGATCAGGCGATAGCGCGGCGCGCATAGCGGCGCGGACGCTCGGCCTGGCAGAGCCGACTGATGAATCTGTCCGTCAGCAACGGGCTGCGCGCGAACAGGTGAACACCACGTCGTGCGCCCGATTGACGCAACCCACGCAGGGTTTCTGCCAGGCCACAACCTTCGCCAAAAAGATCGAAGAAAGGATGTGGGTCGTTCAGGAGAAGAACCGTCACCGAGTCATCAACCCGGTCCAGAGCCGCAACGTCCTCAATCAGCCGACGCGCATTATCGGCCGACGTCGCGGTCTGCACTCGCGAGATGTCGCCCTCCAAGCGGGGATACTCATCCAGCGGGCAGGTCACCGCGGCAGCAATCCAGTCATTGCCGCCCCCTCGCATGAGATCGCGAAGAACACGCTCAACCTCTGTGACCTCGGCACCAACCGAAGGACCAGCCAGGAGCGCACGAGCCGTCACACTCGGACTCGTCATCACCGTCATCGTCATGCTGCTCCCCTGTTCCTCGTTGGCCTGCCCTCGCACGAGGACGTTTATGCCGCGGAGTTGTATCACCTGGATGTGAAACATCTTGTCAATAGATCATGGACCATGATCGTCGTCGCGGCAACGAGTTGCGGATCTAAATTTGGTTCGATTTTGGTCAAGAGTTGGTAAACCCGATGGTCTACGGGCGGGGGCGGGGGCCCGGCCGACGGTTCGCAGGCTCGGTTCGTTCGACGTACATCGCCGTGAGCCGTTCGTCCAGATCGCCGACATCACCATCAAAGAAGTACTGGGGTTCGACCGGACAGACATGCAGGATCCCGGCGAGCAACTCCGCGGACAGCTTCGGCACCTGACCGTCCGGAAAATTGAGCAATCGGTACGCGTGCTGCGGAGAACAACCGACCCCGATACTCCTCAACTCCGCGCTCAGCGAGTTGCCGTTCAGGCCGTATGCACGGAGCAACGCGGCGAGCCGCGCAGAGAAGTCGGGCAACGCGACGAATGCGGTCATGCCGCGCGAACCTCCTTGGGCGCGATCGTCCAGACCAGAATCGCCAAGAGCACGACCCCGAAAGTCACGATTGCTGTCTCGACACCAATTCCGGTGGCGAGGAAACCGAAGAGGAGGATGCCGACGCGGTCAGATTGCTTGGCGATCGCGATGACAGCGCCAAACCGTCCTAGCACCGCCTCCCCGCGAATCTCGGCATCACGTTGGACCTGACGCGTCGTCCACCCTGTGAGGCACGTGCCACCTGCCGCCATGAACGCCCCGCTTAGGGCGCTCAGGAGCACCATCACTTGCCATTGGGCACCGCCGAGCAGACCTATGAGGATCACGCACCACGCCGCGCCAAGGAAACTCAACAAACCAGTCCTGGGCATGCGCCGCACTCGATGCACCTGGCTGCCGTACGCGACCGTTCCGATGAAGAGCCCCGCGAAGAGCCCAGCGAGCGACCACGTGAAGGCCTCGGAGGGCAGGTCGTGATCACGAACGAGGAAGGGAATTCCGGCGACGACAGCGCCCTCAATCATTCCGCTGGCGACTGTCTGCGCCAAGATAGTGCGTCGAATAACCGGGTGGCTCCAGATGATCTCCAGTCCTCGGCGGAGTCGCTTTCCAAAGGGCTCGGCTGCCACCGCCCGCCGCGCGGAGGCGCTGACTCTGTCTGGGGCGCGGGAATACACGATAGTGAACAAGAGGACAGCCAATACTGACATCGCAACCGCAATTGCGGTGACCGCAGTGCGACCACTCGCCGTCGCCGTCAGTGTGAGGCCACCGATCACAATCCCGGCCAACTGAGCGATGCGCTGCCCCGTCGCCTCTGCCGAGCGACCGGCGGGCGCAGCTTCCGGCGGCAGGAAGGTCGTCATATATGTCGACACTGCAGGCTCGTGCAAGCCCCCGATTCCGTTGAATGCCAAGGCTGCGATCGCAAGTGCGGCTAGCCCAGCACTGTCTCCAAACACCAACCAGCCAAGAAGGATGGCAGTGCGCAAGACCGTCGTAACGACCACTGTTCGCCCCTGGCCGAGTTGATCGGTGAGCGTTCCACCAATCGGTGCCAGCAAGAGCGCTGGAACGATGCCAGCCGCAATGACCATTGCCCCGATGGCTGGCGAACTTGCACTCGTGCCGAGCCAGAGAAGCATAGCGGTCCAGAGCCCGGTGACCGTGGCATCGGCAATCGCCGCGATCCAGTAGATCTGGAACTGGGAGTGGCCAGCGACCTGACGCAGGCTCCAGGTGTCAACGCTCACGTGATGACGGTTCTAGAGGGAACATGTGGGAGAAGAGGAAAGCAGGTCGATAGGTGGCTTCAGGGTCCGGGCTCTCGTAATTCTGCCGCGCCCGTCGGTGCCAGCGCTCCGCTAGCGCCTCGATCTCAGCGTGGAGCTCATCGAGGTCAGAATCGGACATCGACACCAGGATGCGCTCGGCGCTGATAGCCATTCGCCGCAACTCGGCAGGGTAGGCGTCCCAGTCACGTCGCCAGTCACCTAACGCGATCATCTGGTGCTGGGCGACCACACCCAGCCACTCGACATATGTCTTGTGGTCCTCCGCGTCCTCGCTCTGGGCCAGTTGGGTGATGTCGAAAGAACCTCGAATGACCTGCCAGTGGGCCCACCGGTCTTGCGTGGCATCGAGATCGCGTTCGATCAATTCGAGGTCTCTCAGCGCGAGGAGGTGCCCGACGGTCTCCTTGGTCGAGAGTCTGGTGTGCTTCGCGAGCACATGAGCCTTCTCCGGGCCGTGCGCACCCAACACCAAAAGGGTGCGATATCGGCCAACGTCGAGCAGACCTCGTACTCGCTCACGGGTCACATCGGGGAGAACGACCTGTTCAGAGCCTGACTGCCATCTCAAGGACACAAACGCCACCGTAATCGAATTGGCGTGCGATAAGGGTGCCAGGCCGTGGCACATTTGGGTAAGATCACGTATGCGCTAAGTGCGCGAACGACCTATGAGGAGGCGTCGGACATGAGCACATTCGACTCCAGCACTGGCTGGTGAACTAGTCCACTTCCGGCCTCCGCACATCCGTGCGGGGGCCGGAATTTTGTCCCCCTATCGCCCACGCGACCACGCCTCCCAAAGACGCGCATAAGTCCCGCCAGCGGCCACCAGTTGCTCGTGCGTACCGTCTTCAACCACTCGCCCGTCGTGCATGACCAGGACTCGATCGGCCGACTGCGCCTGGGTGAGGCGGTGAGCCACGACCAGGGACGTACGACCGCGCGTGACCGCGAGCGCGGCTGTCTCCAGGTGGCGGGCGCCGGCGGATCCGGCCTCGGCCGTCGCCTCGTCGAGCACGATCACCCCAGGGTCGGCCAGCGCGATCCGCGCCAAGGCGAGGTGCTGGGACTGCGCTGCGGTGAGGGGGTGCCCGTGTTCACCGACGACGGTGTCGAGCCCGTCAGGTAGGTGCCGAACCCAGCCAGTCGCGCTGACGTTGTCGAGTGCCGCCCAGAGTTCGTCGTCGCTGGCCTCCGGACGGACCAGGTTGATGGACTCTCTGATGCTGCCCGTGAAGACGTGGATGTCCTGACTGACGACGCACACCCGCTGCCGGACATCGACCTGTGCATAGGGGCGGTCGTTGAGCAGTACCGAGCCTTTCGCTGGTTGCAGGACACCCCCGACGATGGATCCAAGCGTGGTCTTGCCCGCTCCCGTCTCGCCCACCACCGCGACGCGCTCACCGGCCTCGAGTCGCAAATCGAGCGGGTGCAGGACGGGCCGCCCTGCGACGTACGCATGCTCCAGGCCCCGAAGTTCGATCGCCTCGGCAGACCCAGTGGGGAGAGCCTCGCGCGCTGCCGGAGGAGTCATCAGCGTGACGCCGATGAGCCGGGACAAGGAAGCGCCCGCCGATTGAACCTGGTCGAAGAGCATCATCAGCGCGCCAATGGGGTTGAACAGGCGGTGGAAGTACAGCGCCGCCGAGGTGACGGCACCCACCGTGAACCAGTCGCTGCGTACCCCGAAGAAACCCACGGTCAGGATGCTCAACAACCCCACGAGCTCGGACATGTTGTTGCGCGTTCCAAAACGGGTGAGGAGCCGAAACACCGTCTCGGCGATGCCGACAGTTCGCCACGAAGTGCGCTCAACGTGGCCGCGCTGCACATCCTCCAGCGCGAACGCCCGCACCGTTGGCGCGGCGCTGATGCCATCCACCAGGGCCTGTGCGCGTTCACCCTGCGCGATACGTTCCTCGCGATAGAGCGGAGCCGATCGCGGGAGATACCAGCGCAAGCCCAAGAGGTACAAGGGCGCCGCCGCCAGGCCTGCCAGGCCGAGCCGCCAGTCGAGGGCGAACAGTCCTGCGGTGGTGAACGCCACGGCAATCACCGAATTCACCACGAGCGGAAGCACTTCCCCCAGCGCTTCGGTGACCGTCCGGACGTCATCACCGACCCGGGACAACAGGTCGCCCGTGCCTGCGCGCTCCACCCGTTCGGAATCTAGATCAAGGGCGCAGGTCACGACTTCTTCGCGCAGATCGGCCAGCGCGGGCTCCCCGGCGCGACTCATCAGCGACACCGCCAGCATCATGAAAACGCCTGCTGCACAGGCCGATCCGGCAATCCCAAGGACCAGGGGAACCACGCGATTCTGGTCGGTGCTCACGTCGTCGACCAACACACCGAGCAGCCATGGCGGCACCATCGTGGCCAGACCCGCGAGCAGGAAGGCCGCGACCGCACCGCTGGTAGGAACCCAGTAGCGACGCAGCAAACGCAGGGTTCCGCGTACGGTCTCGCGGCGATCGGCGATCGGCAGCAACTGGTTCGTTCTCACAGTTGCACTACCCGATCCGACACGGCCAGGTGCGCCGGGCTCGTGGTAATCAACAAGGTCGAGCGGGTGCTCCCGACCTCATGCCTGATACGCCGAATACCCTCGGCGATGCGTTGCTCAGTCACTGCATCGACGGCGCTCGTCGGGTCGTGCAGGACCAACACCGGCGGGTCAGCAGCGAGCGCCCGGGCCAACGCGATGCGCTGCTGCTGGCCTCCTGAGAAGGTGCGTCCCTTGGCCGTCACTTCCTGTTCGAGGCCATCGGGGTGCAAGTCCACGACGTCATCCGTGGCCGACGCGAGGAGGACGTCCGTGAGGTACGCCTCCGGCAGGCTCCCCAGCAGGTCGATATTGCTGCGCAGGCTGCCCGCGAACAGGTCGGTGTGATGCGGGTTGACCAACATCACGCGACGTCGCTCAGAAATACGGTGCTCGGCCAAATTCACACCCGCCAGGGTGACCTCGCCGCCGGTTGGCTGCCGTTCGCCCGTCAGAAGCCCGACGACATCGCTTGCCGTCGCTGGATCATCGACTGCAAGAGCCACCATCTCGCCGGGTGCGACGTGGAAGGTCACGCCGCGAACTGTGGCACCGTCCACCTCTTGGAGCGCGACCATTGGAGCGGGCGCCTCGCATCCTCGCTCGCCTGAGTGCAGGAGCGGCGGCGACGCCAGGAATGTGGCGATCCGGCCAGCAGAGGCGTACGCCATCCCGATCTGGGCCCCGACATGGCCCAGGCCAGTCATCGGCTCGGCCAAGAACTGAGTCAGCCCCACCACGGCCACCAGTTGGCCAATCGTGACGTCGCCCGACACCGCACGTTGGCCGGCGACCAGGGCGACCACGGCGAGGAACACTCCGCTGGTCGTGAGCGTGATTCCTTGCATCACACCGTAGGACGTTGTGGTCCTGATACTCGCGTCTCGGGCCAGTTGCGACCGTTTCGCGTAGCGCTCACTCGCGGCGCTCTCGGCGCCGATGCCCTTCAGGATCCGCAGCCCGCGAATGAAGTCGGTGGCCAGTCCGCTGGCACTCGCGATCTGCGCCTGCTGCGCAGCGCTGCGGCGCGAGATCACGGGTGTCAGGATCTGGACCAGGCCCAGCGAGATCGGGACACCGATGAGCACGACCAAACCAACAACAAGGTCGGCCCGCAATAGGACGACGGCGCTCAGGATGATCGATCCGGCAGCGGCGAGCGAATAGCCCAGAGACCGAACGACCGACCCCACATGCTCGGCATCACTGGTCGCGAGGGACAAGACCTCCCCGGTCAAGCTGGTCGACCGCACTCCGCGCGGATGAAGCGCGTGCTCGGCAACTTCACCACGCAACTGATGGGTTTCGTACTGCATGACCCGGAACCCGATCCGCGCACCGAACCGGTAGGACATGCTGAGCACCAGGAACAACGCCACGAAAGCCGTACCCCACCAGACCATGGCGGTGCCGCTTCCAGTAGCGACCGCCCGGTCGATCACCACCCCGATCAACACCGGCACCAACGCCTCGCACAGTTGCCACTGCATCAGCAGTGCACAGTAGGCCGCCAGGCGGCGGCGATGCCTGCGCACCATACGCAGCAAGATGCCGCGCGCCGAGAGTGTCTGGTCAGTCTGAGCGGTCTGCGCTGTCATACAGCGTCAGCCGGGCTCGGAGTCTTGGACCCGGTTGGCACGATGATCGGAGCGGCCCCGGTGGGATCGTCGACCAGAATCGCGTCGAGGCCGAACACCTCCTTCAGCAGGTCGGTCGAGACCACGTCGCGTGGTGCGCCTTGGGCCACAATCGCCCCCGCATGCATGACGACGAGTTGATCGCTATACCGCGCGGCCAAGTTGAGATCGTGCAACACCATCACCACGGTACGGCCCTGTTCCCGGTTCAGCCGCGCCACGAGTTCCAAGACATCGACCTGGTGCGCAAGGTCGAGGTAGGTCGTGGGCTCATCCAGCAGCACCAGGTCGGTGTGCTGAGCCAGCGTCATCGCAATCCACGCGCGTTGTCGCTGCCCGCCGGACAAGGATTCCAGCGGCCGGTCCTTGAACTCATAGGTTGAGGTCCAGGCAAGTGCCTCATCGACGGCAACCTCGTCTCCGGGCGACCACTGACGGAACCACGTCTGGTGGGGATGACGCCCCCGCGTGACCAGGTCGCGAACCAGCAAGCCCTCGGGCGCGAGCGGCGCCTGCGGGAGCAATGCCAACTCGCGAGCGACCTCCCGACTGGGGCGATCGTGGATCGATTGACCGTCGAGCCACACCGTGCCCGCCTGCAAAGGCAGCAACCGGGCAAGAGCCCGTAAGACGGTCGACTTTCCGCACCCGTTCGGACCGATGATGGTGGTGATACGGCCGTCGGCAAGGTCGAGGCTGAGGTCACGGGCTACTACGTGGTCGTCGTAGGCGATCGTCAACGACTCCGCGCGAAGTCGGCTGGTACTCATACAGATCGCTTCCGGTTGTAGCGAAGGAGCAGAAAAATGAAATAGGGCGCACCAATCAGCGACGTCACGATCCCCGCGGCCAGCGGCGTGGGCAGCAGGACCCGCGACACCAGATCGGCGATGACCACCAGGGTCGAACCCACCAGCAGTGAACTCACCAGTGGCGGGGTCGCAGTATGGGCAATCCTGCGAGCCAATTGCGGCGCCACGAAGGCGACAAAGCCCAGCGGGCCGACGCCGGCAACAGCCGTCGCGGCCAGCAGCACCGCGCCTAACAGAAGGACGGTTTGTGCCCGGTCGAGGCGCACGCCCAGGCCTTTGGCGGTATCTCCGCCAAGCGCAATCGCATGCAATGTCGGACGCAACAGCAATGCTGTGGGTACGCCAACCACCAGGGCCAGGACGATCGGCGTGGCTTCGACCCAGCCGCGGTTGTTGAGCGATCCGGTCAACCACAGTTGGGCATGGACGGCGCTCTCGAGGCGAGCGGTCACGATGAGGTAGGAGGTCACCGCCGTCAGCGCGGCGCTCACTCCGATACCCAGCAAGATGAGTCGTTGGCTGTCGGCGCCACCACGCCCCGACAAGCTCAGCAACAGCATTCCCGTGAGCAGGCCACCTACCAAGGCTGACGCGGGGAGGCCAATCCGTGCCATGAGGTCCGTACCGACTTCGCCGGTCTGGCCCGCCACCAGGATCAAGAAGCCCACCGCACCCACGGCCGCCCCGGCATTGACCCCAATCACGTCGGGGCTTGCCAGGGGGTTACGCGCCAGGGTCTGCACCAGTGCGCCAGACAGGCCGAGCGCCGCCCCGGAGAGCACGGCAACGGCAGTCTGAGGCAGCCGCAACTCGTACACGACGAGGTCGGTCGCCATGGTGCCGCGACCCGTCAGCGAGCGGATCACCTCACTAAGGCTCAACTCGGGGTCGCCGTGGGCAATGCCCAGGCATACCGCCAGCACCAGAGCCGCAGACGCTCCGACGGCGACCACCGCCGCCCGCAGATTAACTCGCCAGGACACCGGGCCGAGGCGTACGGCAGGCACTGCCTGCTTAGTCAACGCGCTCATAGGGAGATCGACTTTCGACGACGCACCAACACCACGAAGAGAGGACCGCCGACAAGCGCCATCATGATGCCGACCTGCACTTCAGCCCCGCCCGCGACCACCCGACCCAGGATGTCGGCGGAGGTGAGGACAACCGTGCCGATGAGCGCGGAATACGGCACCACCCACCGATAGTCGACACCGACGAGAAAACGCGCGATGTGCGGAACGACGAGACCGACAAAACCAATGGGACCGCATCCGGCCACCGCCCCACCGCACAAAAACATGATTGCCAGGATGCCCAGTGCCTTCTGCCTGGTCGGGTGTAGTCCGAGAGAACTCGCGACGTCATCGCCGAGTTGCAGCAGGTTGACCCCGGGTGCCGCCAGGAGCGCGAGCACTGCGCCCACGGCGATGAATGGCAGCACCTGCCAGAAGACTTCCATGCCGCGGCCGGCCGCTGACCCCACGACCCAGAACCGGTAGGAATCCAAAGTCCGAGCCTCCGAGGTGATGATGGCGCTGGTCAGGGCTCCCGCCAACGCGCTCACCGCAGCCCCTGCAAGCACCAACGTCGTGGGATTGGGGCCGCCGCGGGTGGACCCAATCAGAAACACGAGCCAGGAGGCGATGCCAGCGCCGATCATGGCGAACCAGGTGTATTGCAGTCCCGCGTTGATGTTCGCGAGATAGATGCCCAGCACCACGGCGAAGAGAGGCACCCGCACTAACGCCCAGGAGTCCAGGGTCGGCCAGAGGATTTCGGGTGTACCCCTGCATCAACGCTCCGGCTACGCCGAGCGCCGAACCCGTGATCAGCAACAGCAACGTGCGCGGAAGCCGCAGCCCGTTGACGATGCCATCGGCTTCGCTTCCGTCGGGCTGGAACAGGACCTGGACGACCTCTGACGGCGCGAGCATCTGATTACCCACCATGAGGCTGAGCAGCGCTCCACCAACCACGACAACGGCGAGGAGAACCAGACCCCGAGTTGCGTGAGGAGCCGATCGCGAGGACGCCGTATGCGCGACGGGAGCGGGTGCGTTCGTAACGGCGGGCATGCATCCATCCGGACAGTCTGGTTAATTTAGGCTAGGTTAGCCTAAATTATTGATGTCTTTGCTGCTGGAGGCCACCCGTGATTCTTGCCCGCCGTTCTCTCCTACTCGGGGGCTCAGCGCTCTCTCTGGCCGCCCTCAGTGCGTGCCGAGCTACTGAGGAGAACTCAGGATCTGCAACCGGTAACACCTCTGCACAGCCCACTGCTGGCGACGAGTTCCCCGTCACGATCGCTCACAAGTTTGGCGAGACCACCATCACCAAGCGTCCAGAGCGCATCGTGCTGGTCGGCTTAGTCGAACAGGACATGCTGCTCGCTCTTGGCATCGTCCCCGTTGCCGTCACTGAATGGCTGATGGGCGCGAAGGACGAGATCTATCCGTGGGCGCGGCCTCTCTTGAACGGCAAGCCAGCACCCGTAGTCCTCTCGACTGCCGACGGCATCCAGATCGGCAAGATCGCTGGACTCAAGCCCGATCTGATCCTGGGCAACTACGCAGGAGTGACCTCCGCCGAGTACGCCAAGTTGTCCAAAATCGCACCGACCGTCGCTCAGCCCAAGGAGTTCCTCGACTACGGCGTGTCCTGGGACGCCAATGCGCTCATCGTGGCGAAGGCCGTCGGGCAGTCCGCCAAAGGTAAGAAAATCGTTGCCGACACACGCAAGCAGATCAAAGACGCAGCCGCTGCGCATCCTGAGTTCAAGGGTAAGTCGTGTGCCGTCACTAGCGCCTACGAGGGCATCTACATCTACGGCCCCCAGGACCCCCGTACCCGGCTGATGTCCGACCTTGGCTTCGTTTTTCCCGACAAGTTCAAGGACATCGGCGGTGGAAAAGAATTCGGCGGCTCGATTAGCGCCGAACGGACGCGCGAGGTCGACTTCCAGGCGGCTGTGTGGGTCTCCTCAGAAGCAGAGGTCAACAAGGCGACCGGTGGCCTGTGGAAGCAGACCGAGGCTTCCAAGAAGGGCCGCGCGGTCTATATCCCGTATGCCACCAAACAGGGTGAACTGACCACGACCTATTCGGTCGCATTCAGTTTCTTGACGCCGTTGAGCATCCCCTACCTGTTGAAGAGCTTGGTCCCGCAGTTGGCGGCCGCCGTGGACAGCGACCCCGCGACGAAGGTGCCCGGCCCCAAGCCCTATTCCGCCTGAGGGCGGGCGGTGAGCGCGTGGAGTCGTCGTAGGGCCAGTTCATAGCCCTGAGGTCCGCATCCCACGATGACGCCGCTGGCGATGTCCGACAGATAGGAATGCTGCCGAAACCCCTCGCGCGCATGCACATTCGAGATGTGAACCTCAATGAACGGCGCGTCACAGGCCGCGAGCGCGTCACGTAGGGCAACTGAGGTGTGCGTGTATGCCGCCGCGTTGACGATGAGGCCATCGACGTTCCCGCGTAGTCGCTGCACCTCGTCGACGAGAGCGCCCTCGTGGTTGGACTGGAACCAGGAAACCTTGCACCCCAAGTCGTTGGCGGCGGCCAGGCAGGAGCGCTCGACATCATCGAGCGTCTCCTGCCCGTAAATCTCCGGCTGCCGCTGCCCCAAAAGGTTGAGGTTCGGACCGTTCAGGACAGCGAAGATGCGGTGCGGCATAACCCCCAGTATGCCGCGCTGCCAAACAGTGAACTACTGGTGCGGGCCCTCGTCGTCTGGGCGCGGGCCCGGCTGGCCGGGCAGCTGCTGTGGCGGCGGACCCTGACGACCGGGGGGTGGGCCTTGTGGTGGACCCTGCGGCGGCGGACCCTGGCGACCGGGCGGCGGACCCTGCGGTGGGCCATTCCAGCCACCCTGCGGGCCTTGCGGCGGCAGCTGCATTCCTTCGGTACGCCCATCATCTTCGGCCTCATCGTCGCTGGGCAGCGGACGGCTCGGCTCCGGCGGGCGGGGCGGCGGCGCCTGGTCAGGTCGGATGGTCGTAGCCGGCGGCGAGACTCGCGGCGAGGTCAGAGGAGCTTCATCCACCGGGGTCATCGCCGCTTCCTCGGCCTTACGCACTGCCGCGATAGCTGCGTCGGCGGTCGTAGAACTGAACCAGTCCTCGACATCTTCATCGACGTCGCCCGGACGGAGAACGTTCGACTCCGGCTCGGGAGCTTCGTAGCGGAACACGCCATCGGGCCCCTTGTCGCCGAAGTTCTGCGCGAACTCCTGCAACGCCTTCGAGAAGTCGTTGGGGATCATCCACACCTTGTTGGCGTCGCCCTTGGCCATGGTGGGCAGAGTTTGGAGGTACTGGTAGGCCAACAGTTCGGGGGTGGGACGTCCCTGCTTAATCGCCGCGAAGGTCTTCTCGATGGCCTTGGCCTCACCTTGAGCGGTAAGGAACTTGGAGGCTCGCTGGCCTTCGGCCCGCAGGATCGCCGACTGACGCTCACCCTCGGCGGTCAGGATCGCGGCCTGCTTGGCACCTTCGGCGGAGAGCACTGCCGCCTGCTTGTCACCCTCGGCGGTCTTGATCGCTGACTCTCGGTTTCCCTCGGCGGTCAGGATCATGGCGCGCTTGTCACGGTCGGCGCGCATCTGCTTTTCCATCGACTCCTGAATGGAGGGCGGCGGATCGATCGCCTTGAGTTCGACTCGCGCCACGCGGATGCCCCACTTGCCGGTGGCCTCGTCCAGGACGCCGCGGAGCTGGCCGTTGATCGAGTCGCGGCTGGTGAGCGCCTGCTCCAGCGTCATGCCACCGACCACATTTCGCAGGGTCGTCGTGGTCAACTGCTCGACGGCCACGATGTAGTTCGCGATCTCATAGACCGCGGCCTTAGCGTCGTTCACCTGGAAGTACACGACGGTGTCGATGCTGACCGTCAGGTTGTCTTCGGTGATGACCGGTTGCGGGGGGAAGGACACAACCTGCTCGCGCATGTCGATTCGGGCGCGGATGCGGTCCAAGAAAGGCACCAGAATCATGACGCCAGCGATACCGGTCTTGTGATAGCGCCCGAGGCGTTCGATCACCGCGGCCTGTGTCTGAGGAATGATCTTGACCGCGCTGAAAACGATCAGGGCGGCGACGAATACCAACAGCGCCAGCACAATCAGCAGTTCCATGGCCTTCAGGCCCTTTCGATATAGACGGTCGCGCCGCGTACCTCACGCACACGGGCTTCTGTTCCGGGAGGCAACGGCGGTATGCCATCAGGGATCCGCGCGGTCCACGTGTCGCCGCCAACCTTGGCTAGGCCGTGCCCGCTGGTGACTTCTTCCAGCACCAACGCGTGGGCACCGATCAGCCGATCGATTCCGAGCTTGGGCTGGCCGGGGGCCAGCATCTTGCGTACCAGCATCGGCCGCACAAGCGTGATCATTGCGATGCTCACCACGAGAAACACGATCGCGGGTAGCAGAATGGCGTCACCCGTGACTGCCGCTGTGAAGCCGGCTGCGAGCGCACCCACCGCGAGCATCAGCAGGAAGAACTCGGCACCCAGGAGCTCGGCACCAGCAAGCAGGAGCGCGGCCCCCACCCAAATCAATGCGCCTCTCATGAGTCGACCCTAACCCGGACGGCCCTGCGTTCGTGAGAGAGTCGCTGATCCCTGTGGGGTCTCAGACCACCCGACCCGGAACTAACCGAGTTAGGTGCCCTTGACCAGGAAACTTCCTGGTCAAGGGCACCTAACTCGGTTATGTCAGTTGGGACGCGGCGCTAGAGCCGACGGTCGTCCAGCACGGGGAAAGTCTCCCGCGCAGTGGCGACCAGGTCGTCAGCCACCTCGACGGACAGGATTTCCTCGTCGGAGCCGGCCTCAGCGAGCACTTCGCCCAGCGGCCCCACCACCGCACTGTGGCCACCCATTTCGGCGCGCGCGTGGGTGCCAGCCGTATTGCAGGCCACAACGAGGCACTGGTTCTCCATGGCCCGCGCGCGCAGCAGCACTCGCCAGTGTTCAACGCGCGCCATCGGCCACGCGGCCGGGATGACGAATGCTGTTGCGTCGGAGTCGAGTTGGGCTCGGTAGAGCTCTGGGAAGCGCAGGTCGTAGCAGGTGGACAAGCCAGCCTTCATGCCATTGGGCAGATCGACGAAGCGCAGGTCTTCGCCCGCTTCCATGAGCGCGGGTTCGCCTGCGGCAAAACCGAATCGATGGATCTTGCGGTACGTCTCAAGCAGTTTTCCGTCCGCCCCCAGCACGAGCGAGGTGTTCCAGAGTTCCTTGCCCTCAGGTCCGGTCTCTCCTGGGCGTTCCACGATGGAGCCCGCGTGGACCATCGCGCCGATGTCCCGCGCAGCGGCCGCGATCGCTGCTCGCACGGAGCCCTCGACCGACTCGGACTTTTCGTCCCAGGCGCGGTAGTCGAATCCACCCATCGGCCACAGCTCAGGCAGCACGACCAGATCGTGCCCGGCTTGCGCTCGTACCAACTCCGCCACGCGCTCGGTGCGTTCGGGTACGGACTCGGTGTCGTCGTACCCGAGTTGGATCACTGCGATCTTCATGATTCCTCCGGGGGTCTCGACAGGCTCGACCGGCGTTGGTCCTCGCTCGACCGGGGTTGGTCATCGCTCGGGGGGCGGGCGCCGGATCGCTCGGCGAGATAGGCGTTGTAGGCCGCCAGCTCGGCGTCGCCATCGCGGTCCGCCTGACGGCCCTGCCTGCGCGCTTCTGCCGTATCGGATCGCAACCAGTCTGCCGTCACCAGAATCGCCAACACGAGCGTCGGGATCTCACCAGTGGCCCACGCGATCGAGCCGGCAAGTTGCTGGTCCTCCAACGGGTTTGGCACCCACGGCAGTTGGAGCGCGCTGAAGAACTCCGGCGCGAGCAGGGTGGTACCGCTCATGAGAGCCACCCCGAAGAAGGCGTGTGCAGCCAACGTCACCAACAACACCAGGAGACGCAGCGGCGCCGGCCACTTGGGTGGGCCCGGGTCCCGGCCAATGAGTGACCAGACGAACAAATAGCCGGTCAGCAGGAAGTGGAAGGTCATCAGGATGTGGCCGGTATGCGTCTCCAATGCCATCCCAAAGGCGGGCGAGTAGTAGAAGACGATGAGGCTCAGGAAGAACACGAGGGCGGCGACCACCGGGTTGGCGAGCACCCGAACTACCGAGGAATGCACGGTCGCCAAGACCAACTCGCGTGGCCCGAGAGTGGCGTCCTTGCGCTTCGGGAGGGCGCGCAACGCCAGGGTGACCGGCGCAGCCAACACCAGCAGCAACGGGATGGTCATGGCGATCGACATGTGCTCGATCATGTGGATGGAGAACATGACTCGGCCATAGATGCCGAAGCCGCTATCGATCATGTAGGCGAACAGCGCCCAGCCGCTCACCCAGGCAATCGTGCGGCCGATTGGCCAGGAGTCACCTCGTGCGCGCAGCCGCCAGACCCACGCGAGGTAGACACCGATAGCGAGGACCGCAATGGTGGTGAACAACCACTCCGTACGCCACATCGTGAAGAGGCGAGACACGGTGAAGTCCGGCGGCATCCAGTAGCCAGTCCGATCAAAGACCGGGTCGCTCTCCACGATCTTTTCCGGAACAGGTGGCGCCGATCGAGTGAGCGCGGTGGCCAGACCGACCGCGAAACCCATGACCGCCACTTCCACGGCTGCCAGCCGCACGAAGAGTCTTCGCGGCGGCTCAGCCGAGGGGTCTGCCTCCAGTGTGCGGACAACTCGCTCGCGCTGGAGATAGCCGAACATGCCGAGCACGATGAGCGCCACGGTCTTGCCCATGATGAGGACGCCGTATCGCGTCGTCAGTCCACCCCAACCACCGAGGCGGACCGCGGCATTCAGCAACCCGGATCCGGCCACGAGGACAAAGCACCAGAGCGCCACGGTGGAGTAGCGCTGCACGGTGACGCCAGCACGCTTGCCCAGCCTCGGCCAGAGCAGCAACAGTCCCAGCAATCCCCCGACCCAGATCGTGGACCCCATGAGGTGCGCCGCCAGCGAGTTCACGCCTGTGTCGTGATCGGCCGCGCCCGCGGAGTGCCCCACGAGCGCCAGCGGGAACATCGCGAAGACCCCGACAAAAAACAGCGCCGCCTGCGCATTGCGTCCACGCTCGACGGTGAGGACCAATGACATGGCGAGCGCCAGGAACGCGACGATGCCCGGCGCGCGCAGGGTCTCCAACTGCCAGGTATTGGTCCACCAGTCGCTAAAGAAACCCGGCCCGCCGACGCTGGTCCCCGCTACATCGGCGTACGCGAGCACTCCGCCAAGCAGGCCGGACAGTCCCCATACCGCCGCGGCGGGTGCCGCCAGGCGCGCGGTGAAGGCGCGGCGGGCGGTCGTACGGCCCTCGGGCACGATGAGGCCACCCAAGAGAAGTAGACCGATAGTCAGCGCCGCACTCAGGTCGAAAACCACCCGCAGCAACGGGATTCCCCATCGAACCGTCGGCCCGGCCTCCGATAGTGCGATCGGGTCCGTGGCGCCTGTGAAGATCGCCGCACTGGCGCTCGTCAGCAGACCGATCAGCACGACCAGACCCGCATAGACGACAGTCTCATCACGTGCAGTCGGGGCGCCTCGGCGTGATGTCGATGGTGCAGAACGGGGCGTGGTCACACGGGCAGCGTAGAGACCCGACCTGGACGATCCCTCCCTTGGCACTCGGTCCGATTTGCCGAATGACCAACCTGGGGTAGATAGTTGCATGATACAAGCAACTGAAGGAGTCGTACGTGCCCGTTGACGCTGACCGCGCTGATGCCCTCGCACACCGCGTCATCAGGATCATCAAGACGATGCGTTCCCTACGGCAGCATCTGCCCAAACCCGCCGTCGGTGTCGATCACGCGACCTATCCCGCACTGTTTGTCTTGAGCAACGGGCCGGCGCGCACCTCTGCCCTCGCCGAAGCGATTGACTCCGACATCAGCACCGTGAGCCGCCAGGTCGGACAGTTGCTCGACAGCGGCCTCGCGAGTCGCGCATCCGATCCAGACGATGGGCGGGCACACCTGGTGCACATCACCGACGCCGGTCGAGCTGCCGTCGAGCTCGTCCGGACCCAGCGCGCCGAGTGGTTCCGGGACCGCCTCCAGGATTGGTCACCCGCCGAAGTCGACGACCTCACCCGCGCGTTGGAGCGTTTCCATCACGCTCTGCTCGAACACACACCAGCCAGCACCACCGCGAAGGACTCCGCGTGACCGACACAACTACCTCTAGCGAATTCACGCACCGCCAGATCATGACGATTCTCGGCGGCCTCATGATGGGGATGTTTCTTGCGTCGCTCGATCAAACGATCGTCAGCACCTCGATCCGCACCATCGCTGATGACCTGCACGGGCTCGATGCCCAAGCGTGGGTGACCACGGCGTACCTGATCACCTCGACGATCACGACCCCTCTCTACGGCAAACTCGGCGACCTGTACGGCCGCAAAAAGCTCTTCATCTTTGCCATCACCGTCTTCGTCTTCGGCTCCTTGCTGTGCTCGTTGGCCACGTCGATGTACGGGCTCGCTGGCTTCCGCGCCATCCAAGGCATCGGCGCCGGCGGCCTGATGTCGTTGGCACTAGCCATCATTGGCGACATCGTGCCGCCCCGTGAGCGGGCCAAATATCAGGGCTACTTTCTCGCGGTATTCGGGACGTCCAGCGTTTTGGGACCGGTCATCGGCGGATTCTTCGCCGGGCACGAAACGATCCTTGGCCTCACCGGATGGCGCTGGGTGTTCCTGGTCAACGTGCCGATCGGCCTGGCCGCGCTGTTCGTCGTGAGCCGGACGCTGCACCTGCCGCACCAGCGCCAAGAACGCCGCGTCGACTGGTGGGGGGCCAGCGCACTCGTCTTGGGCCTCGTTCCGCTTCTCACCGTCGCCGAACAAGGTCGCGAATGGGGTTGGGGATCGGCCATCTCCATCAGCTTCATGGTTGTCGGTGTGCTCGGCATCGTGTTGTTCATCTGGTCGGCTCGACGCATGGGAGACGACTCCCTGATCCCGTTGCGCATCTTCCGCGACCGCGTGATCTCGGTGACGATCGGCGCCTCAGTCATCGTCGGCATGGCCATGTTCGGCGGGATGATGACCCTGCCGCTCTATATGCAGATCGTGCACAACGCCACTCCAATGGCGTCGGGGCTGATGATGTTGCCGCTGGTCGGCGGCATGATGGTCGCTTCCATCGTGACCGGCCAACTGATCTCGCGTACGGGCGTGATTCGTCCGTTCCCGATCATCGGGTCGGCTCTTCTGGTGATCGGCCTCTTCCTGCTGTCCACCATTTCGGCAGACACGCAGTTGTCGGTCGTGATGGCGATGATGGTCGTGGTGGGAATTGGACTCGGCAACTGTATGCAGCCGCTCACGTTGATTGTGCAGAACGCTGTGTCGCCCCGCGAGATCGGCATGGCCACCGCAAGCGCGACCTTCTTCCGCCAGATGGGTGGCACGCTCGGCGTCGCGGTGTTCTTGTCCTTGCTGTTCAGTACGGTGGCCGATCACATTGCCAGCGCACTCAAGGCGGCCGCTGCGACACCCGAGTTCGGGCGCGCTATCGCCGGCGCCTTGCGCGACCCGCAACTCCAACAGGACCCCGAGGCGTACTCCGTCGTCAAGGGCCTCGCCGACCCCAGCCAGGGTGCGGGCGCGTTGGAACAGGTGCAAACCGACTCCTCCGTGCTCAGCAGACTTCCCGACGCGGTCGCCCACCCCTTCCAACAGGGCTTCGCCGAATCCATCTCTCAGGTCTTCTTCATCGCCGGCTGCGTCGCAGTCATCGCGGTCGTGGTGTTGCTGTTCCTTCCCAAGGTCGAGTTGCGTACGCAATCGGCGATGAGCGCCCGTGCCGATGCGGACGCTGCCGACGCCCTGTCCACGCCCTGAGCCAGAGCGGGCCAGTGTCAGGGGTCGGTCGTAGGTTCTGCGCATGGGAACTGACCATCACGCGACCGTCCGCCGCCACTGGGAGACCTGCGAGGCTCGCGACTGGGAGGGCCTCGGTGACACCGTGAGTGCCGATGTCGTCTACGAGATGCCACAGACTCGGGAGCGACTACGCGGCCGCGAGGCATACGTCCGGTTCAATCGGGAGTACCCCGGCGACTGGCACCTGAACATCACCCGAGTGGTCGCCGACGCCGAGGGGGCCGTGTCCTGGGCCAACGTCACCGTCGGTGAGGAGCACCTGACCGGGATCGCGTTCTTCACCTTCGACGACGAGGGACGCATCGCCACCGTGCAGGATTTCTGGCCGGAGCCGTACGACCCACCCGCCGGGCGAGCACAGCTCGCCGAGCGCGCCTAAGGGGCGGGCAGTACCGGTCCGATCGAACCGGCCGCACTATTCGGGCAACCGCCCATCGGCCCACGCGTAGGACGTCTGTGTTCCGTGTCGGGTGACCGAGGCCGCGGCGTACTCGTTGCTCGCCCGGATGGCCGACTCGACGTCTCGTGAACCTACCCAGCTCGTGCTGAAGCACCCAATGAACGCGTCCCCGGCTCCGGTTGTGTCGATGGGCCGGACCTGCGTCGCCTCGATCAGCGTCTCGCCATCGGCACGGGCCCACAGCGCTCCACGCTCCCCAAGCGTCACCACGACGTTGCTGATCCCGGCCGCGAGCAAGACCTGCGTCGCCTTCGTGACGTCGTCCAGGCTCGCGACCGGCATCCCGGTCAGCAGCTCCAGCTCGGTCTCGTTCGGGACCAGGAAACTCACGTCCCGAATGCGATCGAGGTCAAGGGCGGGCGAGGCGGGGGCGGGGTTGAGGAGCACCGGGATGTTCAGCTCGTTCCCGAGCGCAACCGCGGCATACACCGTCTCCAAGGGGATCTCCAGCTGGAGAACAATCAGCTCGCAGCGCGCGATGTCTTCCCTCGCCCGTTCGACGTCATCGGGGGTCAGCAGGGCGTTGGCGCCCTTCACGATGATGATCGAGTTGCGGGAGTCGGGGTCCACAAAGATCGGTGCGACACCGGAGGTCGCGTCGGTGCGCAGGACGTGCTTGGTGCTGATGCCGTTGTCTTCAAAGTTCTGCAGCGTGGAGTCGGCGAAGATGTCGTTGCCGACCCGCGAGACCATCACAACCTCGGCGCCGAGTCGCGAGGCCACGACAGCCTGGTTGGCGCCCTTGCCGCCGCATCCCATCCGAAAGTCGGGTGCCTCGATGGTCTCGCCCTCGGCGGGCATCCGGTGGGTGTAGGAGATCAGGTCGACCATGTTCGACCCGATGACAGCAATGGTCATGCGCTCGTCTCTGCTCTCTCCCCGGCAGCGACCAGTCCAGTGGTCACGCCGAAGTGTCTGCTCTCCCCCGCGGGAAGTTCGATCAGTGTCCCCGCCTTGTGGGCCGCGCGGTAGCCCTCCGGCCGGCTCGTGCCAGGAATGACGTATGCCGCTACCTGCTGGTCTGGGTTCGAGAGGATCCAGCGGGTCGCGACAGCGAACTCGGCCGAGTCGAACTCCGTCACGAACTCAAAATCTGAGCTGTTGGACATCGAGAAGCGAAGAGCCGAGCCAAGACCGGGCAGGTCGTCGGCGAAGTAGACGATCTCGGGGTCGAAGACCTCGGCGCCCACGAGGCTGTCCGGGTCGATCTCGCCGTCCCGGATCCGTTCGTTAATCGCCTCCCACTCCGGAGTGGGCGTGACGTGGGCGGGCACGGTGTCACGCAGGCCGAACGCACCCGGAGGCAGGTTCTGGCGCAACGTGGCTCCCGGGAGGAAGCGGGGGTTGAGATGACACATGTATTGCAACGGCATCGGCGCATAGGTCGAAAGGTTGGTGACCTCGAGCTCGATCTCGAAGAGGGCTGATCCAGCACGCATCGTGACGGACGGGGTCGCGAGATAGTGATGCCCAAAGCCCATCACGTACTCGCGCTGCGACCGGACCACCACCTTGTCCTCATCCAGGATCAACTGCGCGGAATCCATAGGAGCGCATGGAAATTCGCCGTGCAGGACGTGGTCGTCCTCGGGCGAGGGGCAACCCGCGGCCAAGAGCCCCGCGTGGAAGGCAAAGCAGCCGTACGTCCCCATGATGTGGTCGGTGTTCTGCGGCTCATCGAACATGCTTGCCATGCGGAGAGACTCGCCATCGAACTCGGCATCCCAGATCATCTGCCCGAGGTAGGGCAGGACTTCGACGTAACCCCGGGAGTTGTGGATGGTCAGGGACGCGACGCCGGTGGAGTAGCGGCGCGCCCGCACTGACCACTCAGAGCCCTCTGAGCTCTCGCACACCACTCGCTCGGCCGAACCGAAGAGATCCTCGGGAAGGTCAAGTGTGAACGCCATCTCAGGCCGCCCCGTGTTCCTGCGCAACACCATCGCGTGCGCTGCGGCGATGCAGGAGCAGGAAGTAGCAAAAGATCGCGGCAAAGCAGAAGAAGTTCACGATGAAACTCACCCGCATCGAGCCGAGCGAGTCGGACACTAGCCCTTGAATTGCCGGGATGACGGCACCACCGATGATTGACATCACGATGATGGCGCCACCGGTCTCGGTGAAGCGCTTGTCTTCGATCATGTCGAGGTTGCGGGCAAAGATCGTGGGCCAGCCTGGCCCAAGCAGCGCAGAAGCGACGACCGCGGCATACACCGCAGTGAAGTTCGGAACCAGCACGATGTAGGTGATCGTCAGCATGCCGAGCACCGAATAGCCCATCAACACCAGGTCTTCGTGAACCTTCGTCATCAGCACGTTGGCGATGAACTTGCCGACAAAGAAGGCGATGAACGCGGCAATGAGGTAGTTCGCCGCACCACGCTCGTTGAGTGAGTCATCCATGTCGAGGGCCAGCCGAATCGTGAACGACCACAACGCCGTCTGCATCCCGACATAGAGGAACTGGGTGACGATGCCCGCACCAAAGATCTTGTTGCGCAGCAGGTAGGCAAGAGTTTCACCAATCGACGCCTCTGCCTCTTTGGCGTCGTCGCGTAGTGGTTTCGCGTGGGGATATTGCGTGATTGCCACGAGGACGATCAGCACGAGCAACAACCCGAGAATGACCTTGTACGGGTCGAGGGTTCGGCCCAGCGCCTCGGAGGTGATGGCGACTCGCTCAGCCTCGGACCCCGCAGCCTCGATGCGTTTGTGCAGCGCGTCGCCGTCGGTGAAGACCAGGAACTTACCGAGCAACGCGCCGCCCAGAAAGCCGAAGGCGGTGAAGGTCTGGGAGATGTTCAGACGCAGGGTCGCCTGCCTGCGCGGCCCGATCATCGAGGAGTACGTGTTGGCGGACGTCTCCAAGAACGACAAACCGATGGCAATGGCAAAGAGCGATCCGAGGAACACCGAGTAGGTTGCGACGTGCGACGCCGGGAAGAACATCAAGCAGCCGAGCATGTAGACGCTCAGTCCGATCAGCAGGCCGAGCTTGTAACTGGTCCGACGGATGACCCGGCTGGCCGGGATAGCCACCACGAAGTAGCCGCCGTAGAACGCTGATTGAACGAATGCCGAGGCGAAGTCCGAGAGGTCGAACACGGCCTTGAACTGCGTGATGAGGATGTCGTTCATCCCCGCGGCAAGTCCCCACATCGGGAAAAGCACTGACAGCAGGATGAATTGGAAGAGCGGCGTCCGATCGAGATAGCCGTCCTTCTGCTGAAGGGATGGATCCTTGATCAGTCCGGGTGAACTGTTCGGCAGCCCACGGTCGAGGTCGGCCGTCTGGGAAGTGCTCATCATCATCTACTTTCTGAACGCGCAAAGCCTGTGGGACGGGGCGCTTGTGGCTCCGCACGTCGGTCGACGACATCGTCACGACCGTCCTCGGCTTGGACAATTCAGTGAAAGGCCCAAAGGGCTGGCCAGACAATGGCTGTGTGGCACATATGTGCCAAGTTGTGTCTCAGATCACTTGCCCTGAGCGAGCGCCGTTGCCGTATCGATGTCGGTCACCAGGTGATTGGCATACCGGCTTCCCAAGGCAGCACGAATGATGGGAATCGTCGCGTGCCCTCCACCCACCAGCACTGTCCGCTTGATCTTGCGCAGATCGGTCAGGGTCGGGCCCAAGGTGCGTTGACTGAGCGAAGGCGCCACGATGCGCCCCTCCGCGTCGATGAATCGCCCGCAAATCTGGCCCACCGACGAGTTCAAGATGCTCGTGCGATCTGGATCGGTCATGAGCGGTGAATCCCAAAGGTCCGACTCCTCCGCCGTCTCCGGACTGAAAATCGCTACGTCACAAGCAGATTGGAGCGCAACGATGCTGCGAGAAATCTGATCCTCCGCTGCTGCGAGGCGTGCGGTGAGGTCTTCATGAAGGATCGGATGAGGATAAAGGTGTACGGGCACAGCGACCTGGCTACTGAACGCCTCGAGGATCGTCTCGACGGCCTCGTATGGGTCGGTGCCATTGAGTTGAACGAACTCGCGCGGCCGCAGGTTGGCCCGCACCGCTGAGCGGGCGAACGAATGCAGCAGGCCCGACCACCAGAATCCGACAACATCGTGCGGCCCGACAAAGGTGCTGAGCATCTCCGCGGCCGCGTCACCAAGCGCCTGGTGATGTCCCATCGGCCTGTTGTTGACTGGCATCACCAGCCGAACTTCGGTGAGGTCGAAGCGGCGGCGTACGGCATCGATCAGATCGGCATCGGACTCGCGCGGATCGACGACCTGCATGCGGACGAATCCACGCTCTCGCGCCGCAGCCACCAACTTGGAGATGTGCGGTCGCGACACGTGCAGCAGGTCGGAGATCTCTTGCTGCGAGAGGCCAGCCGTGTAATAGAGCTTGGCCGCATCCAGGGCTAACTGGTCGCGCGGCGTCAACCCATACCGATCGCTCGCCACCTGCGCCTCCTCGCGTTGACGGTGTAGGCGTACGCCTTCAGCCCCAGACGAGCGCGCGTCCCGGATCCTCCAGCAAGGCCGCCACGTCCGCGAGGAAGCGCGAGCCAAGATCACCGTCGACCAGTCGGTGATCAAACGAGAGTGACAGTTGGGTGACCTGGCGCGGGACGATGACATCTGCACCAGATGCGTCCTGCACCACCCAGGGCATCTTGCGAACCTGCCCAAAGGCCAGGATCGCGGCCTCACCTGTATTGATTATCGGCGTGCCGGTATCGACGCCGAAGACGCCGACATTGGTGATGGTGATCGTGCCGCCGGACATATCCGCTGGCGGCGTCTTGCCCTCACGAGCCGTGCTGACCAACTCACCGAGCGCACTCCCAAGGTCGCCCAGCGACATCTGCTCGGCGTCCTTGATGTTGGGGACGACCAGGCCGCGTGGGGTTGCCGCGGCGATGCCGAGGTTGACGTAGTGCTTGATCACGATCTCCTGGGCGGCTTCATCCCAGGTGGCATTGATCTGCGGATTCCGTTGCACCGCAAGGCACATCGCCTTCGCGAGCACCAGCAGTGGCGTGACCTTGACGTCTCGGAACTCACGGTCATTCTTCAACCGTTCGACCAGATCCATGGTCGCCGTCATGTCGACGGTGACGAACTCGGTGACGTGCGGTGCCGTGAACGCCGACCCGACCATCGCCTGCGCGGTCATCTTGCGCACGCCCTTGATCGGCACGCGCGTCTCCCGCTCGCCGGGTGCCCTCGGCGCCACCGCAGCAGCCGCACTGCCGCTCGCCGCAAACGACTCCACATCAGCACGGGTGATGATCCCGCCCGCGCCCGAGGGCGTCACCTGTGACAGGTCAATACCGTTGTCCTTGGCGAACTTTCGCACCGGCGGCTTGGCGAGGACCTTGCCACCGGGAGACGCGGAGCCGGGATGGGTGGCGGCGGCGCTGGCTGGGTCTGGCGGGGTCTCGACAAGCGGGGTCTCGACAAGCTCGACCGGCGTTGTCGGGGTGGAACGACGGCGACGCCGAGTCGTCCCGCCATCCGAGGGTCCGTAGCCGACCAAGTTAGCGACGCGTTCCTCGCCAGCCTTGTCACTCGACCCCGGCCCGGTCGGCACCGAGTCACCGCCAGCGCCGGGTGCGTGCGCGTGGTCGTCGTCCCGGTGCGATCCGACAACGTCGACCGACACGATGGCTGCGCCGACTTCGACCGTGTCGCCTTCTGAGACAAGCAATTCCAGGATGGTGCCGTCCCACGGGATAGGCAGCTCGACCAGGGACTTCGCGGTCTCAATCTCCACCACGATGTCGTTGGTCTTCACGTGATCGCCGACCTTGACCTTCCAGGACACGATGTCGGCCTCGACCAGGCCCTCGCCCGGGTCGGGGAGTTTAAACAGCTGTGCAGCCATGTGGCTTCTCCTTCGAATCCTTGGTCTCGATACGGCTCGCGGTTTCGACAAGCTCAACCGGCGGACCTGCTCGACCATCGTGGTGTCAGTAGGCAAGCGAGCGGTCGACGGCGTCAAGCACGCGGTCGAGATTGGGCAGGAACTCCTGCTCATAGCGACTGGGCGGGTAGGGAATGTTGTAGCCGCCGACGCGCAGCACCGGCGCCTCCAGGTGGTAGAAGCACTGCTGCTGGACCTGAGCCGCGAGCTCACCACCCATACCGAGGAAGGTGCTGGCCTCATGCACCACCACTACCCGGCCAGTCTTCTTCGCCGAAGCGACAATGGTGTCGACATCTAGCGGTGACAGGGTGCGAAGGTCGACAACCTCGAGCGACTTTCCCTCCTGCTCAGCGGCATTCGCTGCTTGCAGGCAGGTCTTCACCATGGGGCCGTAGCACAGCAACGTCAGGTCCGTGCCCTCACGGACGACGGCGGCATCGTGCAATCCCAGTGTCGGACCTGCCGATTCGTCGATATCGACTTCGCCGCGCTCGTGGTAGCGCCGCTTGGGCTCGAACAGGATGACCGGGTCATCACACGAAATGGCTTGCTGAATCATCCAGTAGGCGTCCGCCGGATTCGCGCACGTCACTACCCGAAGGCCAGCCGTATGGGCGAAGTAGGCCTCGTTGGACTCACTGTGATGCTCGACCGCTCCGATGCCACCACCGCAAGGAATACGAATGACCATCGGCAACTTCAGATGCCCCAGCGACCGCGAGTGCATCTTGGCGACCTGGCTGACGATCTGGTCGAACGCTGGATAAACAAACCCGTCGAACTGGATCTCGACCACGGGCCGGTAGCCGCGCAGCGCGAGCCCGACGGCCGTACCAACGATGCCCGACTCGGCGAGCGGGGTGTCGATGACCCGGTCCTCACCGAAGTCTTTCTGCAAGCCCTCGGTGATGCGGAAAACGCCACCGAGCTTGCCGACGTCCTCGCCCATGAGGACGACCTTGGGGTCCTGCTCCATAGCCCGCCGCAGGCCCGCATTGAGGCCCTTGGCGAGGGTAATTTTCTGCGAAGCCATCAGTGAGCGCCCTCCGCCTCGAAGGATTCATGGAAGGCGACGAACTCGGCCTTCTCGGCCGCGACGAGCGAATGGGGCTCGGCGTACACATCGTCAAACATGTGAGGAAGCGGCGGGTCCGGCATTTCTTGGCAGGCCTTCCGGATACGCGCGGCGAGTTCATCTGCTTCCTCGTCAATGGCGGTGAAGAAGTCGGGGTCAGCGTGGTCCTTGGACTCCATGAACCCACGCATGCGCTTGATCGGGTCCTTCTCCTTCCAGACGTCGACCTCGGCCGCGACGCGGTACTTCGTCGGGTCATCAGAGGTCGTATGCGCGCCCAGCCGATATGTGAAGGCCTCGATCAGGGTGGGGCCCTGGCCCGAACGCGCAGCATCCAAAGCGGCCGTGCTCGTGGCATAGACCGCCAACACGTCGTTGCCATCGACGCGTACGCCGGGGAAGCCGAACCCGCGCGCACGCTGATAGGGCGGGATGCGGAACTGCTTGTGGTTGGGCTCAGAAATCGCCCACTGGTTGTTCTGGACGAAGAACACCACCGGTGCGTTCGCGACGCTGGCAAAAACCAACGCCTCGTTGTAGTCGCCCTGGGCTGTCCCACCATCGCCGGTAAACGCCATCACGGCAGCATCACGATCAGGATCCTGCGTGCCGACAGCTCCATCGCGCTGGATGCCCATCGCGTAACCCGTCGCGTTGAGCATCTGGTTGCCGATGACAATCGTGTAGAGGTGGAAGTTATTGGCGTTGGAGTCCCACCCGCCATGGTTGACGCCTCGGAACATCCCGAACACATTCTCGGGTGGCACACCACGGCACCAACCCACGCCATGCTCGCGGTAACCGGGGAAGGCGTAATCCTGAGGCCGCAGCGCACGCCCCGCGCCAACCTGTGCGGCTTCCTGACCGAGGAGCGACGGCCACAACCCCAACTCGCCTTGGCGCTGCAACGCGTGCCCTTCGGCATCAATACGGCGCACGAGCACCAGATCGCGGTACATCGACTGAGCGTCCTCGGGGGTCATCGCCTCGACGATGGCGGCGTAGGGCTCGTTCGCTTCGGTGATCCCGATGCGCTGGCCGTCGCCATCGACGAACTGGACCATGTCGGGTCCGCCGTCCGTGATGTCGCGAGTAGCCGGCGGCGGCACCGTCGTCTCATGGTGGCGGATGGGCTCGGATGCCGTGGAACCGGCTGAATCCGGGCGCTCGGGCGCGCTCATGCTCGTCTCCTTCGCTCCAGCGACGGGGTGGTGTCGCGGAATGATTCGGGCACGACGCCAGACGCGGTAGCGGGGCGCCGCGAAGCGGTCCGCCACCTCATTGTGGCGTCGATCACAGACTGCTCACCCGCAGGTTACTCGGCGTGCTCCCGTCGGAACGCCGCGGCCACCTCTATCAGCCGATCATTCGCCTCGGTCTCCCCGATCGTGCATCGCGCGCCTTCGCCCGCAAAAGGACGCACGACCAAACCTGCCTCCTGACAGGCCTGGGCGAAGTCGACGGTCGCCTCACCGAGCGGCATCCATACGAAGTTGGCGTCAGTCTGTGGCACCGCCCAGCCTTGATCGCGTAGGGCCGACACGACGCGCGTACGTTCTTGCTTCAGGGACTCCACCCGCTCGGCCAACTCACCGAACGCGTCCAAGCTGGCGATACCGGCCTGTTGCGCCACGTGACTGACCCCGAACGGCACCGCAGCCTTGCGCAGCGCGGTGGCGACGGGTTCGTGCGCGACGGCATAGCCCACGCGCAGCCCCGCCAGGCCGTACGCCTTGGAGAAGGTACGCAGCACCACCACGTTGGGATGGTCGCGCCAGATCGCCAGTGCCTCCGGGGCGTCCGGGTCTTCGACAAACTCCAGGTAGGCCTCGTCGATGACGACGACGATGTTGTTCGGCACCGCGGCAAGGAACTCCTCGAGTTCGGCTCGGTGCACGCTGGGACCGGTCGGGTTGTTGGGCGTACACACCACGACCAACCGGGTGCGGTCCGTGATGGCCGACGCCATCGCCGGCAGATCGTGCCGAGCATCCTCCGTCAGCGGCACCTGGACCGAGACCGCGCCTGCGAGGCCCACCACGATGGGATATGCCTCGAACGAGCGCCAGGCATAGACGACCTCATCGCCCGGATCGCAGGTGATCTGCACCAACTGGCCCAGGACCCCGACGCTGCCGGTGCCGGTCGCGATGTGATCTGGTTCGACCTTGAGCTCATCGGCGAGCCGTTCGGTCAGCGCGCCGACAGCCATGTCCGGGTAGCGGTTCATCTGACCTGCGGCCTCGCGGACCGCATCCAGCACGGAGGGCAGCGGCGGGTACGGATTCTCGTTGCTGCTGATCTTGTAGGTCGTCACGTCAGTACGGTCCGCGGCCGGCTTCCCCGGTTTGTACGCCGGGAGCGCATCGAGGGTGGATCGCAACTGGACGCCATTGGCCAGCGTGGTCTCTTCACTCATGCCCTCAGGGTAGGCGCGCTCCCACCGACAACCACCCCCACCGCCGGTCGAGCCCCACCGCCAGTCGAGCCCCACCGCCGGTCGAGCTTGTCGAGACCACGCACCAGGCCTCGACACGGCCTCGGCTAACGCCTCGACCGGCTCGACCAGCGTTAGGAGCCTCGACTCACACCCAACGCCGGTCGAGCAGGCGGGAACGAAGTGACCGCCGTGTCGAGACCACCCCAACGCCGGTCGAGCTTGTCGAGACCACCCACCAGGCCTCGACACGGCCTCGGCTAACGCCTCGACCGGCTCGACCAGCGTTAGGAGCCTCGACTCACACCCAATGCCGGTCGAGCAGGCGGGAACGAAGTGACCGCCGTGTCGAGACCACCCACCCCAACGCCGGTCGAGCTTGTCGAGACCACGCCGTGTCGAGACCACCCACCCCAACGCCGGTCGAGCTTGTCGAGACCACCCACCAGGCCTCGACACGGCCTCGGCTAACGCCTCGACCGGCTCGACCGGCGTTAGGGGCCCCGACCGGCTCGACCAGCGTGAGGCGCCTCGACCGGCTCGACCGGCGTGAGCGGCCACCAGTGCGACACTGGCGGTATGAATGTCTTCATCAGGATTGCCATCAACGCCGTTGCGCTTTGGGTCGCGGCGGCAGTCGTCCCGGGTATCACTTTGGTCCAGGATTCCGCCGAGACCTCTTCTAAGATCCTGACGATCGCCCTCGTGGCGGCCATCTTCGGCATCATCAATGTGGTCGTACGCCCGATCGCTATGTTCCTATCGCTGCCTGCCCTAATCCTGACGCTCGGTCTCTTCACCCTCGTGGTGAACGCCGCGATGCTGGAGTTGACGTCGTGGATCTCCGGAAAGTTGGACCTGTCCTTCCACGTGGATGAGTTCTTCTGGAGTGCGATCCTGGGCGGCTTGATCATCAGCCTGGTGAGTTGGGCGCTCAACATCGTCGCGCCGGACGATCGCGATCGGCGCGTGTCTGGTCGCCAAGGACCGTCTGGGTCGGCGCGCTCGCGCGAAAACTACGACTACCGCTGAGCCCAGTCAGGCAGTTCGGCGTTCTCCAGGTAGGTCGCGCCCTTGCGTGATGTCAGTTGGTCCAGCGCGTGCTCGATGAGTCGTGCGGTATACGGCGCGCATCGCTCTCGGATGGTGTCTCGGTCAGCCCAGTGGAGGCCTTTGATCTCTCGTCGCTCAAGCACTGCTTCGGCGACCCGATCGGCGAGTAACCCGTCCGCGCTGGCGACGTCGAAAAGGTAGAGCAACGCGTCGTCCCAGCCGCGCCAGGGCGGAAGCCACGTCACGGTGATCAGGCCCTGCACGACGGCGTCGACCTGCAATTCCTCCGCCATTTCGCGCACGACCGCGACGGCCGGAGACTCCTTCGGGTCCACGACACCGCCGGGCAGGTCCCACTGACGCTTGTAGACCAACTCCGCGAGCAACACCTCGCCGCGCGCATTGCGTACGAGACCTTGGGCAATGGTGCGGGTGCGCGGCAGCCCGGCATTGAGCGTGGCGCGGAACATCTCACCGCTGCCAATCAGGGGGTCATCGGCGAGCCGTGCCACCAAAATGTGGTCGCGTCGCTCGCCATCGGTACCTCGGGCATAGCCGCGCGCAAGCCCTTCGCGGCGCATGCCGACGCGAGACGCGAGCCGCAACGCGGCTCGGTCTTGCGCGTCGACGTATGCCTCGATCCGGGCGAAGCCGCCATCGCCCAGTGCGTGCTCAACCGCCGTGCGGGCCGCGTCGAGTGCGAGCCCCTTTCCGCGATGCGCGGGCTCCACCTCGCACCAGATCGATGCCGTATCGGGACGGTCAGCACGCGCCTCGACGCGGACGTACCCGACCTCCAAGCCGTTCGCCTCGATCTTCACCCGGTCAACGCTATCCCTGCCCGACCGAAGAGTGCCGCCGCCTGGCGGGCTGTAGGCGTCCCCGCGTCGAGGTCAGCACCAGCAGCGACCAAGGCCGCTACGACCGCGTCCTCTCCCTTGAAGAGCGCTCCAGCGACCGGCGTCTGATCGCGGCTATTGCGCAGGTCTGGGTTGGCGCCCCGATCCAAGAGCGCACTGACCGTCCCGACATGGCCGTGGTACGCCGACAGCATGAGCAGTGAGTTGCCATCGGCGTCTTGGCTGTCGACCGGCAGCCCGTGGTCGCAGAACTCCAGCAGCTGCTCAGTCTCACCCTGCCGCGCGAGATCCATGGCGATCTCGAGTACGCGGCCAGCCTGCTCTTGAGTCAGCTCAAACACGGTTTCATATGCCTGGTCAGGACTGGTTGGCCTCGATGGCCTGTCGCACACCCTCACCGTAAGCCGGGTCGGCCTGGGTGCAGTTGGCGATGTGCCGTTCGATCGTCTGCTGCGAGGCGCCATCGATGGCCCGGGCGGTGTTCTCAAAGAGCCGCTGCTGCTGCTCGGCGTCCATGAGACGGAACAGGTCGCCCGGCTGTTCGAAGTAGTTGTCGTCCTCTTCGCGGAACTCGAACCGATCGGCTGTGGCCCCAATCGCCAGCGGGGGCTCGCGCCGATCTTTTTGGTCACCGAAGTGGCCATAGGAGTTCGGCACGATCGAGGGCACCGCGCCCTGGTTTCCATCCACACGCATCTGGCCATCGCGGTGATAGCTGTTGGTCTGCGGCGCGGCCTTCGCGGCATTCACCGGGATCTGGTGGTGGTTGACACCCAGACGGTAGCGCTGCGCATCGCCGTAGGAGAACAAGCGACCCTGAAGCATCCGGTCGGGTGAGAAGCCAATGCCCGGAACGACATTCGCCGGGCTGAAGGCCGCCTGCTCCACATCGGCGAAGTAGTTGTCGGGGTTGCGGTTGAGCTCCCACTCACCGACTTCGATCAGCGGGTAATCCTTCTTGGACCAGACCTTGGTCAGGTCGAAGGGGTGGAAACGATAGTTCTCGGCGTCGGCCTCCGGCATGACCTGAACGCACAGCTTCCACTTCGGGTAGTCGCCGTTTTCGATCGAGTCGAACAGGTCGACTTGATGCGACTCACGATCGGCGCCGATGACCTTCTCGGACTCAGCATCGGTGAGGTACTCCAGGCCCTGCTGGCACACGTGGTGGAACTTCACCCAGTAGCGCTCACCGGCGTCGTTGTAGAAGGAGTACGTGTGCGAGCCGAAGCCGTGCATGTGGCGGTAAGACTTCGGGATGCCGCGGTCACCCATGAGGTAGGTGACCTGGTGCAGCGCCTCAGGCAGGTTGGTCCAGAAGTCCCAGTTGTTCTCGGCATTGCGCAGGTTGGTGCGCGGATCACGCTTCACGGCGTGGTTGAGGTCGGGGAACAGCAGCGGGTCACGCATGAAGAAGACCGGCGTGTTGTTGCCCACGAGGTCCCAGTTGCCGTCCTCGGTGTAGTACTTCACCGAGAAGCCTCGGATGTCACGCTCGGCATCGGCCGCGCCACGCTCACCCGCAACCGTGGAGAACCGGACGAACATTTCGGTCTGCTTGCCGACCTCGGAGAACACCTTGGCGTTGGTGTACTTGGAGATGTCGTTCGTCACGGTGAAGGTGCCGAACGCGCCGGAGCCTTTGGCGTGCATACGGCGCTCGGGGATGACCTCGCGGTCGAAGTGGGCGAGCTTTTCCAGGAACCAGACGTCCTGAAGCAGCAGCGGACCGCGCGGGCCAGCGGTCACGCTGTTCTGGTTGTCGATCACCGGGGCGCCGGCAACGGTCGTCGCGGGGGCTGTGTTGTCCGGGTTGTCTACAGGCACATCTGCTCCTTGGCTACTTCGGTGACGAGGATGCGACCGAGGCGGCTGCGGCGCACCATGCTGAACTCGTCACGTGGTTGCAATGTCCACAATTCTAGTCATCGTTTCTGGAGTCATTCAAGGTTAGGTTGCCCTGACCAACAGCCCGAGAGCCTCCCGGGGACCGCGAACTTTGGGCCGTACGCTCGGCTCATGCCGCACAGCATTCGCCTCCCCGGAATGATCCTGACCGACCACACCATCGAGGTCCCGGTCGACCACTCCGATCCGAGTGGCGCGACGCTCACCGTCTTTGCCCGCGAGGTGTCTGCGCCGGGCGGTGCCGACAAGCCTTACCTGTTGTTCCTGCAAGGCGGTCCCGGCGGCGAGGGCCCGCGCCCTGCGGTCCCACTCGGCGGCTGGCACGCTCGCGCCCTCGAGGACTTCCGGCTCTTACTCCTCGACCAGCGGGGTACGGGCCTGTCCACTCCGGTGGGGAGTTTGCCGGGGATGACCCCCCAAGAGCAGGCCGATTACCTCGTGCACTTCCGGGCTGACTCGATCGTCCGCGACGCCGAACTGCTGCGGGAGCATCTGGGCGTGGAGCAGTGGAGCCTGCTGGGCCAGTCCTTCGGTGGATTCTGTTCTCTTCATTACCTATCCGCGTTCCCAGGATCGCTGCGAGAAGTCTTCTTCACCGGTGGCGTACCGCCCGTGGGCTTGCCCGTCGACGAGGTCTACCGCGCCACCTACGCCCGCATGCAGGAACTGACCGAGGGCCATTACCAGCGCTTCCCTGGCGACCGCGACCGCATGCGACAGATTGCTGCCGAGTGCGAGCGCGGCGCGATCACATTGCCGAACGGCGTCCCCCTGACGACGCATCGCTTGCAGACACTCGGATCCGGACTGGGCATGACCGGCGGTAGCGAGGCCTTGCACTTCTTGCTGGAGCGCGACCCGGCGTCACCACGCTTTGTGTCCGATGTCTATGACGCCGTCCCGTTCGGTGGCTCCATGCCGATTTACACCGTGCTGCACGAGGCGTGCTATGCCGACGGCGGCGCGACCCGATGGTCATGCGACCGCGTACGCCCTAGCGAATACGACTCTGATGTCGCACTTTTCACCGCCGAGCACCCCTTCCCTTGGCACTTGAATGAGACGCCTGAGCTGAGCCCGTTGGCGGATGCCGCCCACTTGCTGGCCGAGCATGAGTGGCCTCGGCTCTATGACGAGGACGCCCTGCGGCGAGCCGAGGTGCCGTGCGCCGCGGCGATCTACTACGACGATCCGTTCGTGCTGCGGGAGCACTCCATGGCGACCGCCGAGTTGCTGCCACAGATGCGCCCGTGGATCAGCAATGAGTGGCTGCATAACGGCATCCGTGCCGGCGGGCCCGATGTACTCGACCGGTTGATCAGGATGACCCGCGGCGAGATCTAAGCGTCAGGGAGCAGGGTCTCGCCCAGCGTCGCCATCGAGTCGACCTGCACGGTGGGTTTGGCCGCGCGCAATGCCTCCGGCGTGCCAGCACCCCAGGTCACCGCAACGGTCTGCAAGCCAGCGGCTTGGCCGGCCAAGACGTCAACTGCCGCATCGCCGACGTAAACCGACTCATCTTCCAGGGCGCCAATTGCCTTACACGCCAGACGAATTGGCTCTGGATCGGGCTTATGTGCCGACGTATCCTCAAGCGTCACCGTCGGGTCAATCAAGCTGTCCAGTCCAGTCAAGGCCAACGCACGTTGCGCCTGGCCCCGACGTTTCGAGGTCGCAACACCCACGCGTACGCCTGCCGCCGCCAACGCGGTCAACAACTCACCGGCGCCAGCGAACGGGCGGATCATCTCCTCGGTATGCGCGTTGTTCCACTCGAGATAGGTCGCGTACATCTGATCGGCGAGGTCCGGATCGACCTCCCGAAAGGCCCTGATCAAGGGCTGTCCGATCCAGTTCTTGATCCGCGCCTCGTCTTCCGTTCGCCCCAAATGCGTTTGGAAGGTGTGCTGGTAGGACGCCACGATGAGCGGCACCGTGTCGACGAGCGTGCCGTCAAGGTCGAAGATGACTGTGGGCCAGCGCGGGGAATCGGTCACTAGGCAAGGCTACGAAAGTCGAGCACTGAGGTCAGTGGCCGCCTCTCGCATCCGATTCCAGTGACTCAGGCGAAGCCTTGCGGCTGGTCCCGTGCAGGTAGATGCCGATGCCAACGATGGCCGCCGCCAGACCCACCGACAGCCACAGCTGCAGTCGCTGCCCCTCCAGCACGGCCATGAGCACGAGCGTCACCGCAATGAAGGCAATCGCGGCGATCGTGAGGTAGGGGAAGGCCCACATGCGGACGAGCGGCTTGGCCCCTTCGGCGTCCAGCAGCGCGCGCATCCGCAATTGGGACAACGCGATCACCAGGTAGACGAACAGCGCGATCGCGCCGGAGGTCGCCAACAGGTAGCCGAACATCTCTTCGCCGAAGACGTAGTTGCCAATCACCCCGACAAAGCCAAACGCGGTGCTTGCCAGAATCGCCCAGGTCGGTACGCCACGCGCGGCGACGGTGGACCAGGACCGGGGAGCGTCGCCTCGCTTGGAAAGGGAGAACGCCATCCGGCTAGCGGTGTAGAGCGCGGAGTTCAGACAGGATGCGACCGCGGTCAGGATGACCAGGTCCAGGACCCAGTTGAGGCTGCCAAGCCCCAGGACATCGAGCGTGGCCTGATAGGAGCCAGCGTCACCGAGGTTGGGCGAGTTCCAGGCCACCAGCGAAACGACGACAAAGATAGAACCCAGGTAGAACAAGGAGATTCGCCAGATGACCGAGTTCACGGCGCGGCGGATCCCACCGGCCGGGTCGCCCGACTCGGCTGCTGCGATGGTCACGATCTCGGTGCCCATGAAAGTGAACATCGTGGTGAGCATGGCGGCCAGGATCCCTTGGAATCCACCGGGCGCGAAGCCTTCGGTCCACAGGTGCGAGATCCCTGAGACATCCGAATTGGGAAGCAGGCCAAAGATCCCCAGCAGTCCGACCGCGATGAACGCCACAATCGCGACCACCTTGACCAGAGCAAACCAGAACTCGAACTCGCCATAGTTTCCGACGGAGAGCAGGTTGGTACCCATCAGCAGCAGCGTGATGATGAGCGCAAAAATCCACTGATCAATGCCCGTCCAGTTGGACAGGATGGCCGCACCCGCAATCGCCTCAACCGGGATCACCACGACCCAGAACCACCAGTAGAGCCAGCCGATAGAGAAGCCCGCCCAACGGCCGAGCGCCCGGTCGGCATAGGTCGAGAACGACCCACTGTCGGGGTGGGCCGTTGCCATTTCGCCGAGCATGCGCATCACGAGCACGACCAACGTGCCGGCGAGGGTGTAGGAGATCAGCACGGACGGGCCAGCGAGTTTGATGGCCTCCGCCGAGCCGACAAATAGTCCGGCGCCGATCACGCCGGCGATCGAAAGCATGGTGATGTGACGGGACTTGAGCCCCGCTTGGAGTTGTTGGTCGCTACCACTCATGGGGTGTCGCTCCTGATGCTCAGTGGTTGGAACCGTCCGAGTCTGTCGCCCACCCCGCCAGAACGATCCGTCATTCTGTCCGATCTTGTCCGACTTGCTGTCAGATCGTCGGGCGACGTCTCGTGCCAGGTCGTATCACGCAGCCGCTGGCAGGGACGGTGATTGGTGCCGGGTATGCAAAGGCCCGGCTTTAACCACCTCGCCATCGCGTGCCTGGCAACATGACCATCATGGGCGGAGAAGCGATCGACAGAGGCCACGTACTGAGCATGTGGGAGGCCGACCGAGCCTCCCGCGACTTGGGGATCGAGTTGCTCGACGTCGAGTTACGCGACGGTCTTGGCTATGCGCTCACGCGCATGACCATCTCCCCGGCCATGGTCAACGGTCACGGCATCGCACACGGAGGGTACGTCTTCATCCTCGCTGACTCGACATTCGCGCTGGCATGCAACGCGGGCGGCATGACGACGGTCGCCTCGGGGGCGGATATTTCGTTCGTCTCTTCCACGCGACTCGACGATGTACTGATCGCCGAAGGTATCGAGCGAGCGACCTACGGCCGCAATGGCATCACTGATGTCACGGTGACCCGCGAATCCGACCGCGCACTGGTCGCGGAGTTCCGGGGGCGGTCTCGACAGGCTCGACCAGCGAGCGCGGCTCGACCAGCGAGTGCGGCTCGACCAGCGAGTGCGGCTCGACCAGCGAGCGCGGCTCGACCAGCGAGTGCGGCTCGACCAGCGAGTGCGGCTCGACCAGCGAGTGCGGCTCGACAAATTCGACCAGCAAAGGACGCCTGACATGACGACCCTTCCCGCGATCGCCGACGGCACCCACCTTTTCGATGATGCCGAGCGTTGGTCGCTCGATGAGTTGCGCGCCCGACAACTGGAACGCCTCCGCACGACCCTGCAGCGCGCGTACGACAACGTCCCGCACTATCGAAAGGCCTTTGACGACAAGGGTTTCCATCCCCAAGACCTCTCATCGCTCGAAGACCTTCGCCACGCGCCCATGACCGAGAAGACTGATCTGCGGGACAACTACCCGTTTGGGCTATTCGCCGTGCCGCGCGATCAGGTCGTGCGACTCCACGCCTCCAGCGGGACCACCGGAAAACCCACGGTGGTCGGCTACACCCGCGAGGACATCGACACGTGGGCCAGCCTGGTCGCGCGGTCGCTGCGTTGCGCGGGCGTACGACCAGGGGACGTCGTCCATGTCGCCTACGGCTACGGACTGTTCACAGGTGGACTTGGCGCGCACTACGGCGCCGAACGGCTCGGCTGCACCGTCGTACCGATGAGTGGCGGGCAGACGGCCAAGCAAATTCAACTGATCCACGACTTCGAGGCTCGCGCCATCATGGTGACGCCGTCGTACTTCCTCTCCATGCTGGATGAGATGCAGGCGCACGGCGTTGACCCGGCCCCGTCCCCCTTGCAGATCGGCGTCTTCGGCGCCGAGCCGTGGACTCCCGCGATGCGCGAGGAGATCGAGCGCCGCGGTGCCATGCACGCGACCGACATCTATGGGCTGTCGGAGCTGATGGGGCCAGGCGTGGCGCAGGAGGCAGTCGAGACCAAAGACGGCCTGCACATCTGGGAGGACCATTTCTATCCAGAGATCATCGACCCGATCACCGGCGACCCGGTGCCCGATGGCGAGGTTGGAGAGTTGGTCTTCACCTCGCTGACCAAGCAAGCCATGCCGATCGTGCGCTATCGCACTCGCGATCTCACCCGACTCCTTCCAGGCACCGCGCGCCCGGCGATGCGACGTATGGAGAAGGTCACTGGTCGCACCGACGACCTCATGATTGTGCGCGGCGTGAACGTCTTTCCTACGCAGATCGAGGAGCTAGTGCTGGCCCTTCCCGGGCTGACTCCCTACTTCCAATGTGTCCTCACGCGGCCGGACCGCATGGACGCGTTGACGGTTCGTGTAGAGGCCGAACCGGCGCTTTCGGCGGATGAACGGACTGCCTTGGCCGCTAGGCTGGCCGAGCAAATCAAGACTCGGATTGGGACCTCGGCAACCGTAGAGATCCTCGGCGAAGGCGGGATCGAGCGGTCAGTGGGTAAAGCTCGACGCATTGTCGACGAGCGATAGTTCAGGGAACCGCGCCGCCAGCGCCAACGTCGGACGCATAGATCTTCGGCCACCGCACACGGCCGTCACGCTTCGGAAGGACCTAGTCATGGCTACTCGCCACTCCCGTACGGCGACTCTCGCCGCCCTCACCCTCGTGGCCGGCGTCGCCGTGTCAGGTTGCCAAGACACTGGCAGCCCCACCGTGGCACCGACCTCCTCGCCGGCACAAAAACCCATCGCCGACCTCACGAAATACGCCAAGCAATCGGTGACTTGGTCAGAGGAAACCTGCCCTGAGTCCATGCGCTCTATCACCCTGATCTCGGATGAGACCACGTGCGCCAAGGTGACTGCGCCGAAGGACTACACCGACCATGGCAAGGGCGACATCAGCCTGATGGTCGCGCGGACCAAGGGCAAAGACGCCAACTCGCGAGTGCTGTTCACCAACCCCGGCGGGCCCGGCGGCCCCGCAGCCCGGTTCTCCGCCGCTGTCGCCAAACTGTCGCCTCTGTCGGCCACCCACGACGTGATCGGCATCGATCCGCGCGGGACGGGCGACTCCACGTCGGTGAGCTGCGAACCGGCCAAGGTCGACTACGACGACCCCCGAACGCTAGGCCCAGCACAGATCCGGCAGATCCAGACCGCCACCAAGAAGTCCGTCCAGGCCTGCGCGAAGAAGCACGGCGACCTGCTGCCGCACATCACCTCCGATAACACCGCACGTGACCACGACCTGGTGCGCCAGATCCTGGGCAAGGACACCGTCGACTATTACGGGGTTTCGGGCGGCACCTGGCTCGGCGCGCGGTATGCCACCCTCTTCCCCAAGCGGGTCGGACGCTTCGTCCTCGACAGCAATACCGACTTCTCAGCGGAGTGGTCCAAGACCTTCTTCAACCAGCCGATGGCCTTTCAGCGACGTTGGGACTCCCAGTTCTTGCCCTGGGCCGCCCGGCATAACGACCGCTATTCCCTGGGCGCCACACCGCAGGCCGTCGACCAGACCTACGAGAAAATCCGTAAGGCGGCTGGTGACGGCCGGCTCGGCGAGTTCACTCCCGTGATCATCGACAGCATCCTCGCGAGTGCGCTCTACTCCGACAGCGGCTTCACCTCCTCCGCCAGCTTGCTCGTCCTGCTCAACCGGGCGGCCGACGGTGACAAGGCCGCGTTGTCCAGCGCCGAGCGCGGTGCCGGATCCGGCGGTGGCGGATATGAGGACTACCGCGAGCGCACGACCTTCACTGCCATCACCTGCAATGACACACCGTGGAGCAAGCAGGCCTCGACCTATGCCGCGAACGCGCTGAGCCAGGGCAAAAAGTACCCGCTCACGGGCTATAACGGGCTGACCAACGAGTGCGCCTTCTGGCCGTACGAGGCGCCGCAGACCAAGGTCGACCTCTCGAAGGCACCGCCGATGATGATGGTGCAGACCGAACTCGACCCGGCGACCTCCTACGAGAACGCGATTGCCGCGCACAAGGCTTCTCCCTCGACGCGGATGCTCGTCGTGGACAACCAGGGCGATCATGGCGCCGTGGTGGGCAGCAAGAACGCGTGTGTGACAACCGCCGCCTACGACTTCCTCATCAAAGGTGACTTGATCGGCGACGACGGTGTTTGCCCGTCCATCCCGCTGCCGAACGACCGCACTGCCTATGAGGTCGGCGAGAAGCAGGACGGCGAGAAGTTGCCGACCACGGATGGCTACGCACGTCAGCAGCCCAACTTGGCCCAGCAGGTCATCGACCTTCTGCTCAAGATCATCGCTGAGGCAACGCGGCCACGGAACTAGGCCGATCAGCCACCAGGCTTGAGGGCGCTGAGCTCGTCAAGGAAGTCATCGACCTCGTCGAAGACGTACCCCTGGTGGAAGCCGGAGGTGTCGAACTTGGAGCTGGCGATGTCGGGCAGCGGATTGTGGTGCGCCATCGCGACGATCACTCGATCGAGAAAGTCGTCCACATCGGCACAGACGTAACCGCCACGTCGGATCGTGAAGGTGCGGTCGCGTACCCAATCGACCTGGGACTGGGTCCAGTTCCAGGACGGGGCAGCCCGTCGGTTCGTCTCCGGTGGTGCTGGCGCGTCCCAATCGGCACGCCAGCGTTGGAGCCGATCGATGAGGCGCTTCACGTCAGCTCGGGCGTATCCCTGGCCAAATCGGTTGGTGGGTAAGGCAAAACTGGTCGGGTCAGGGATTTGGCGGCCTGCACGCATACACGCTGAGGTGTTACTGATGAGGAGGTCTACTGCGGCGTGATCATGGCCGCCACGCTCGGACCGCAGCGACATCGCGTTCAAATCGCTGAGGTGTTGAGGTGTCCACTGCATGAGTCCAGGATGCCAGCAAGGCATCTGGCGCTTCCGCGGACGGGTCTAGAGTGAACGCCATGCGCGTTCTGGTCTCTGGGGGAGCCGGCTATATCGGCCCACATACCGTCCTTGCCCTCCTTGCAGCGGGCCACGAAGCCGTCATCGTCGATGACCTGAGCAACAGCAAGGCGAGCGTGCTCAACCGGCTGGAGTCCCTGTCGGGACAGCACATCCCTATGCACTCGATCGACCTGACGGACCGGGATAAGACCGACCAGATTTTCGCTGAGACCGCGTTTGATGCGGTGATCCATTTCGCGGGGTTCAAGGCTGTCGGCGAGAGCGTCGAAAAACCGCTGGAGTACTACGAGAACAACCTCGACTCCACGCTGTCGATCGTGCGGGCGATGCGGCGCCATGACGTCACCAAGTTGGTGTTCTCCTCGTCCGCCACGGTGTACGGCCCCCGCGCCCCGTTGCCGTACTCCGAGGAGTGGTGGCCCCTGGAGGCAACCAACCCTTATGGCTGGACCAAGGTCATGAACGAGCAGGTCCTGCGCGACGTCGCTCCCACGATCCCGGGCCTGAAAGTGGCCCTACTGCGCTACTTCAATCCGATTGGCTCCCACCCGTCTGGGCAGATCGGCGAGGACCCGAATGGCATACCGAACAACCTGCTGCCCTTCATCGCCCAGGTCGCCGTGGGCCGCCGCGAGAAATTGATGATCTTCGGTGACGACTACGACACCCCCGACGGGACCTGCCTACGTGACTACATCCACGTGGAAGACCTCGCCCTCGGTCACCTCGCGGCGCTGGAGCACCTCGACTCCATGAAAGAACCTGTGCGTGCGTTCAATCTTGGTACAGGGCAAGGGGTTTCGGTGTTTGAGGTGCTCCGTGCCTTCGAGAAAGCCGTGGGGCGCGCGCTGCCCTACGAGGTTGCGCCACGCCGCGCAGGAGATCTGGCCGAGAGCTATGCCGACCCCACGCGGGCCGAGCAGGAACTCGGCTGGAAGGCGACCAAGTCCATCGACGACATGTGCGCCGATGCGTGGCGTTGGCAGCGGGAAAACCCCATGGGATATCCCGCTGGGTGATGCCCAGGCGGGTGCGCCGTCGAACGTCAGGGGTAGACGAGGGAGAAGCGTTCCAGAACCACTGGCATGTCCTCGCTGAACGGGCGGCCGTGCCCGGCGTGCTCCGTAAAGAACTGTTGGTGTATTTCGCGCCAGGAGGCAAGGGTGCGGTCGTCCTCGCCCTCAAGATAGGCATGCTCCTCATCGACCTGATCGAAGGCGACGGTGTCGACCTTGGTGGTCTTGATCAGCGCATATGGCACACCAGCGCTATCGAGGATGATGCTCAAGTCGCCAGGCGCAGGAAGCGCCTCATCTGCGATCTCGTAGTCCCACAGCGCTGAGGCCGTCGCGGTCTTAGTCCCGTCGAGGACGAGTTGCAGCAATGAATCGGCCTGCCCGGACGTCGCACCGAAGGCCCATGCCTCAGGGGGAACCGTGTCGGCGGCCGTCACGCCGAGATAGCCAGGCGCTGGATTGGCCTTGGCCTTAATCCTGGCCCGCTCCCAGAACTGTGCGACCGGATCTGGCAACTCGGATGGGCTCATGACGCCAACCCTCCCATGGCTGCACGGGTCACGCGACCGTGAGAAACACTCGCTCCCATGCTTAGATAAGGCTTACCTATCTGAGAGGATCGTCCATGCCCTGGAATGACTTCGTGCTGAGCCTCACTGAGACCTCGCGCGTCGCCAAGAACTTGCGGCGCTTGGAGTTCGAGGTCGTCCCCGACAGTGGGCACGGCTACGACCCCATCGATCCGGGCGACGAAGCCATCGCGTTCTACTTCTCTGCGGACGAACACCCCCTGGACACCCGACCCGCGGCGGAAGAAAGTTCCGGAATCGCATGGGAGCTCACCGAACCGGAGAGATGCACCGGAAGTCGGAATTTCACGATTCGCCAGTACGATCCGATCACCCGGCGCATGCTCATCGACGTCGCGGAACACGACCACGGCCCCGCGATTGACTGGTTTCGCGCGGCGCAGCCAGGGTGGCGCACCCTCGCCGCTGGCCCACGGTCGTGGCACTCACCACCAGCCGACGCCAGTCGGCACATTCTGGCTGGCGACCTGGCCTCCCTCCCTGCAATAGCCCGCATCATGGAAAACACCGATCCGGACATTCACGTCACCGTCGTCGCTGAGGTGCTGGATGACAGCGAGATCGATTACCTGCCGCGTCGCGATCGCGCCGAGATTGTCCCGCTGCTGGGCTCCGGAAACGGTGTAACTCGGAGTCGACTGGCAGCGGCCTTAGGCGAGGTCGATCTTCCGGCCGATGCCTATCTGTGGCTCGCCGGCGAGGCAGCAGACACGCGCGCCGGGAAGAAGCACGTACGCAGCCTGGGCTGGCCGCGCAACCGCGCCAACGTGGTGGGCTACTGGCGCTTCAACTCCGAGGAGTGGGAGAAGAAGTTTGCCGAGCGTGGAAGCGACCAGCTCATCGCGGTCTACCAGGACGCCGTGAAGTCAGGGATGTCTGAAGAGGACGCTGCTGAGGTCTACGACGCCGCCTTGGAGAAGGCCGGACTGTAGCTTCGGCGACGCCAAAGTCGTCGACGAGCGCACACGTTTTGACCTCGCCGATTCAGTAAGGTTAGGTTTACCAAAGTGAATGCGCGTGCGGCCCACCGTTCCGAGGAGACACCCCGACCGTGACGAATGAAGATGTGCTCGACGTCGTCGGCGTAGGTTTCGGACCATCGAACCTCGCCTTGGCCATCGCCCTCGAAGAACACAATCGCGCAGTGTCGCCAGAGCAGCAACTCACGTCGCTGTTTCTTGAACAGCAGGCTCAGTTCGGCTGGCACCGCGGCATGCTGATCCCGGGGGCGACTATGCAGGTCTCCTTCCTCAAAGACCTTGTCACACAACGTAATTCGTGCAGCGAGTACAGCTTCCTCAACTACCTATCGGAACGCGGTCGGCTGACACACTTCACCAACCTGCAGACCTTCTTTCCGACTCGCTTAGAGTTCCACGACTACCTGGAATGGGCGGCGCAGCGCGTCTCAACCCCAGTCCAGTACCAATCCGAGGTCACCGACATCAGTGCCAACGGTGACGTCTTCGAGATCACCCGTCGCGGGCTACCGACCGTTCGTTCACACAACGTCGTGCTGGCCGGCGGCATCGTCGGGAAGCTCCCACCCGGTGTCACCACGGGTCGCCGGGTCTTCCACAACCACGGCCTCCTTCATCACCTCGCGGACCTCCCAGCGCGCACCCAGCGACGCTTCGTGGTCGTAGGCTCGGGTCAAAGCGGCGCGGAGGTGACGGCCCATCTTCACCAGACCTATCCGGACAGCGACGTGCACGCCGTCTTCGGCAAGTACGGCTACACCCCCTCGGACGACAGCCCCTACGCCAACCGGATCTTCGATCCCGAAGCCGTGACCGACTTCAATTCCTCGAACGAGGGCCTGCGCGAGCAGTTGCTGGCCTACCACCGGGGCACCAACTATTCCGCGGTCGACCTGGAGTTGATTGAGGATCTGTATCGGCGGGAGTATGCCGAACGGGTCGCGGGCCATCGCCGCCTCTTTGTCCAGGGCGCCTCCGCCGTGACGTCAGTCGAGGAGTCGCCCGACGGGGTCGCAGTCCAGATCGCCAGGCGCACCGACGGGACCGAGACCACACTGTTGTGCGATGCGGTCATCTACGCCACGGGTTTCCGGTCAAAAACGATCGCCGAGGTCGGAATGTCCTTGGCGCCACATTGCCTCACCGATACTCACGGGCGACCGGCCATCAACGCCGATTATCGCCTGGAAACCAGTGATGTCATTCGCGGAGAAATCTTCATCCAAGGCAATACCGAGCACACCCACGGACTGACCTCGACCCTGTTGTCGAATCTCGCGGTCCGATCAGGCGAACTGGTGTCGTCACTGGCCGCCAGCACGGCTCGGTGCACCCACGACCTCACCATGGAAGCCCGTTGGGCCGACGTCCGCACGCACGAGCTGCGCGAGGCGTTCGCCGAAAAGCACTAACCACAAGACAAGCATCCCGCCAGACCGTCACGGAAAGTCGGACACCCACGCCATGCAACGGACACTCGTCAACGGAAAAATCCATCGCGCCACCGTTACCCAGGCCGACCTGCACTACGTCGGGTCAATCACGATCGACCAAACTCTCATGAAGGAGGCCGATCTCGTCGAAGGCGAACTGGTCCACGTCGTCGACATCACCAACGGGTCCCGCCTGGAGACCTATGTCATCACCGGCCCGGCCGGCTCGGGCGTGATCTGCATCAACGGCGCGGCGGCTCACTTGGTCAACCCGAATGATCTAGTGATCATCATGTCCTACGTCAGCCTCGATGAGGCCGAGGTTCTGGTCCACCAGCCCAAGGTGGTCCATGTCGACGAGAACAACTCGATCGTCGCGCTCGGGCACGACCCCGCCGAGCCGGTCCCGGGTGCGGTCGACCAACTCTCCAGCCGCTGAGACCACCTGCGTTCTACATCTCCTCGGGCGAACTGATTCCCAGCAGACCCAGGCCGTCGACCAGCACGCGCAGGGTGAGCGAACACAGTGCCAGACGACTGCGCTGGGTCATTGCGTTCTCGGCCTTGAGCACCGGACATTGCTCATAAAAGCTCGTGAAGGTCTGTGCCAGATCAAAGAGGTACGCGGCCAGTCGGTGCGGCTCCAGCGCTTCGCCGACCTCCGCCACGACCGGACCGTAGCCAAGCACTTTGAGGGCGAGCGCCCGCTCGGCTGGCTCGGACAACAGCACCGGGCCCGTCGCCTCCGCGATGTCGGCGCGACGGAGGATCGAGCGGATCCGGGCGGCGGCGTACTGCAGGTAGGGGCCAGTGTTTCCAGTGAGGGCCACCATCCGATCCAAGTCGAAGGTGTAGTCACTGTCGTGCGATACCGATAGGTCGGCGTACTTGATCGCGCCGATGCCGACTTGGTGAGCCACCTTCTCGCGCTCTTCTTCGGAGAAGTCCGGGCGCGACTCGGTCAACACCTCGCGCGCCCGCCCAATCGCCGAGTCGACCTCGAACTGCAGGGTGACCAGGTCACCAGCGCGCGTTTTGAGTACTTTGCCGTTCTCACCGAGAACCGAACCGATCTGCACGTGGATCGGTTCGGTTTCACCGAGCCAACCCGCCAGTCGCGCTGTCTCCCAGCACATCTGGAAGTGCAATGCCTGGGTGACGCCGACGACGTATAGCGCGCGATCGGCGCCCATCTGGGCGTGTTTCCACACTGTCGCGATGTCCGAAGTGGCGTAGCCATACCCGCCGTCGGACTTGCGGATGATGAGCGGCTGCGGCTTGCCCTCGCGCCCGGTGTATCCGTCGAGGAATACGCACAGCGCACCCTCGCTGATGGTGGCGATGCCCTTCTTCTCGAGTTCTTCGCAGACCACCGGGAGCATGTCGTTGTAGGTCGACTCCCCTGCGAGATCCTCGTCGGTGAGCGTGACGTCGAGCTCGGTGTAGACACGGTTGAAGTACGTCTTGGACAGGTCGATCAGCTTCTGCCACAACCGCATTGACTCGGCGTCGCCGCTTTGGAGAAGGGTGACGCGCTTGCGCGCGCGCTGGTCGAAGGCCCCGCCTTCTCCGCTGGTCGAGTAGCCGAGCCCCCCAGGGCTCGGCGTATCGAGACCCGGAGTGGTCTCGACAAGCTCGACCGGCGTCTCGCCTTCTCCGCTGGTCGAGTAGCCGAGCCCCCCAGGGCTCGGCGTATCGAGACCCGGCGTGGCCTCGACAAGCTCGACCGGCTCGACCGGCGATGCGTCGAACTTTGCCCGCGCCGCACGGTAGAAGGCGTTGGGATCGGACTCCAGGTGCGCGGCCTCCGCACTGTCTTCGCCGACCTCCAAAAGATGCTCAATGAGCATGCCAAACGGCGTACCCCAGTCACCGATGTGGTTCTGCCGTACGACGGTGTGGCCGAGCCGCTCCATCGTGCGCGCCAGCGAGTCGCCGACAACCGTCGTCCGCAAGTGACCGACGTGCATCTCCTTGGCAACATTGGGAGACGAGTAGTCGATCGGGATGGTCTGCGGTGCGGGTACCGGAATCCCGAGTCGCTCGTCGTCAATGAGTGCCTGGGCATTCGCCGCGATCCACGGGTCAGCGAGGGTCACGTTGATGAAGCCCGGTCCGGCGATCTCCAGGCTCACCGCGAGATCGTCGATCCCCTTCTCGCGCAGCGCGTCCACGATCAGTTGCGCCACCTCGCGCGGAGACTTGCCGACCTTCTTCGCAAGAGCCATGGCGGCATTGATCTGAAGGTCGGCCGGCGCCGCCAGCTCGGGCGCCTTGCCCTTCTTCGCCTTCAGCGCGAACGGGCGGATCACCGGGTCTGCTTCTCGCCATTCATCTCCCAGGGCAACGCCGATGGCGGCCTGGACACGGGGTGCGAGCACGGATGCGGGATCAGCCATGCCCCAAGGGTAGAAGGCGATGCTCGTGTGCCTGAAACGACGGTCGAGACCAGCGTCGGTCGAGCTTGTCAAGACCACGCTGGTCGAACTTGTCGAGACCACCTCGCCACCGCGCTCCACCAGGAGAGGTGGCGGCGACGCACCATCCGCCCTCCTCGGATAGCGCCTCGTCGCCTGGGCCGGCCGCATCCTCCCCTGGACCGTGGCCGCCGACGCCCGCCCACAAGCCCAGAACCCACGAGGACGCGCACGAGCGCGGAGCCCAGGGGGATGCGGCGCGGCGTGGATGGGTCTGGCAGGAGGGCCGGAGCGAAGCGGAGGCCCGACCGGTTGTCGCGCCGCATCCCCCTGGGCGGAGCGCGGAGGCGAGGTGGTCTCGATACGCACTCACTTCGTTCGCGCTACTCGACCAGCGAGACCCCGCGCCACTCGACCAGCGAGACCCCGCGCCACCCGACCAGCGAGGTGGTGAACTCGACCAGCGACATACCGCGTGACATCTGTCAGGCACGACCGGTGACGGAACGCGTGGGAGCGCTGAACCTGCCGGCAGCAGGCTGGCGAGCATGAACCAGACAGCCGCACCCGCGGTCGAGATACGCGGGCTGACCAAGACCTTTCAAACCCCTGGCCAAGACCCTGTCGGGGCCGTACGCGGTCTCGACCTGACGATTCAGCCGGGCGAGATCGTGGCACTTCTTGGACCCAACGGCGCGGGCAAGACCACGACGTTGGACACGGTTCTCGGCCTCACCGAACCCACCTCTGGGACGGTCGAAGTTCTCGGCATGCCGCCCCGCGCTGCGATCGCGGCGGGCCGAGTGAGCGCGGTCCTGCAGTCTGGAGGTCTGCTGCGCGACCTGACCGTTCGCGAAACGGTAGAGGTGATCGCCTCGACGTACACCCACCCACGGCCGGTCGACGAGGTCCTCCATCAGGCCGCCATCCAAGACATCAGCCGACGCAAGATCAGCAAGTGCTCCGGAGGGGAACAGCAACGCGTGCGCTTCGCCCTTGCACTCCTGCCGGACCCCGACGTCCTGATCCTGGACGAGCCGACCGCCGGTATGGATGTCCAGTCGCGTCACGACTTCTGGGACAGAATGCACGCCGACGCTGCCGCAGGGCGCACGGTGATCTTCGCCACGCACTACCTGGAAGAGGCCGACGCCTTCGCGCGGCGGATCGTGATGGTCGCCGCGGGCCAGGTCGTGGCCGATGGCAGCACCGAAGAACTCCGCGCCAAGGCCAGCGGCCGCACCGTGTCCGCTGACCTTCCACCTGGCGATGCCGAGGCGCTGACTGAGCGCTTACGCCACGAACCCGCTATCCACCGGGTCGCTCTTCGCGGACACCGCATCACGCTGACCGCCGCCGACTCGGATGCCGTCGCGCTGCACCTACTTCGCGACCTCGGCGCCCTCAACCTGGAGGTCGTCTCCGGTTCGTTGGAGTCGGCCTTTCTCGCCATCACCGGCACCGACCAAACCCACCAGGAGACGTCGCGATGAACACCACCTACTACGCACTTGAGGTCAAGCGCATCGTGCGGGACCCCGCCGGTCTGTTCTTCACGGCGGGACTGCCTGCGGTGATGTACCTCATCTTCGGCGCCGCCCAGAGTTACAAAGATGAGGACGCCGTCAACGGCAATGTTGGCTTGTTCATCGCGATCTCTATGGCGGCCTACGGCGCGGTCACCGCGACGACCGGTGTCGGCGGCACCGCCGCTGTGGAGCGGATGCAAGGCTGGGGCCGCCAACTCGGGCTGACGCCCTTGCGAGACAGCCAGTACGTCCTCGTCAAGGCCGCTGTCGCCGCGACGATCGCGGTCGTTCCGATAGCCCTGATCTATGTCCTCGCGGTGTTGACCGGCGCCGAAGGCAGCGCCACTGCGTGGCTGGTCAGTGGGCTGATTGTGCTGCTTGGAGCTGGCATCTGGGCGTTGTACGGCCTTGCCATCGCCCAGGCTTTCCGCTCGGAGTCCGCGGTCTCGGTGGCCAGCGGCATGCTGGTCGTGCTGGCCTTTCTCGGCAACATCTTCTTCCCGCTATCTGGCACGATGCTGACCATCGCCAAGTTCACCCCGCTGTACGGCTACGTCCAGCTGGCGCGCTACCCATTGACGGAGGGGGCCATGATCAACAACAGCTCTGGCAGCGAGTTCTCGATCGAGCCGTTGTGGGTGCCGCTGCTCAACCTCACGATCTGGTCCGCGATCTTCGCCCTGGGAGCGGTCGCACTGGTCCGCCGCGGTCGAGGTCGGCAGTGATCTCATCGTCATCCGGCGACCCATCAGGGCGCTCCGAGCAGCAATGGGACTGGCTGCTCGGGGTGATCTGGCTAGTCTTCCTCGGTTTTCCGGTGGCCACGCTCATCACGGCGGACATCTCAACCGTCTGGTCCTGGCTCGGCATCGGGGTTCTCGTCGTTTTCGGACTTGTCTACGCCCACGGCATTTACCGACTCGACCATCATGTCGAGCACTACGACGTCACCCGCAACTCGGTCTGGCGTCTGGTCGTGATGGTGACCCTGATGTTCACACTCGCGCCGGTGCTTCACGAAGAGACCAGCGGGATGCTGCCCTACGTCGTCAGTCTGGCTCTGCTCGGCCTTCCCTTGGTGTGGGGTCTAGCGATCTGGGTGGCGAGTATCGCCGCTGCTGTGGCGGTTCCTCTCGTGGTGGGCGAGCCTGTCGCCACCTTTCTGGCCGGGATCATCGTCCTGGTGGGCGTCACGGTATTGATCATCCGCACGCTCGAAGAGCGCGCCGCTCGCAGCCGCGTGCTCGAGAAGGAGCAGGAGATCACCCAAGAACGTGACCGCGTGGCCCGTGACGTCCACGATGTCCTCGGCCACTCGTTGACGGTCGCGACAGTGAAACTCGAACTGGCGGAGCGCCTCATCGATCTTGACACTGAGCGCGCGAAAGCCGAGCTGGCACAGGTGCGTTCGATGACCCGACAGTCATTGGCCGAGATCCGTTCCACCGTCTCGGGCCTGCGCATCGCCCAACTGTCGCAGGAGGCGGACCACGCGCGTCACGCGCTCCGTGACGCCGGCATCGCGGCTGAGATCCCCATCGATCCAGAGAGCGTCGACCCACTGCATCGCAGTGTGCTCGGCTGGGCGCTACGCGAAGGGGTGACCAATGTCGTCCGCCACAGCGGTGCGGCCAACTGCACAGTCGCGTGGGGCTCGGACTGGCTGACGGTGACCGACGACGGGTCAGGTATGGGGGATCGCCCAGAGGGCAACGGGATTCGCGGAATCCGGGAGCGCGTACGACCTGCGAGTGGCACCGTCGAAATCACGTCCGGTGCCGATGGCAAGGGCACTGAGATGAAGGTGCAACTATGACGATTCGCCTACTGATCGCCGACGACCAGGCCCTTGTACGCGGAGCCATGGCCGCGTTGCTCGACCTAGAGACCGACCTGGAGGTCGTCGCCGAGGTCGGCCGTGGCGACGAAGTCGTCGCCGCAGCCCAGGACAGCCGAGCAGACGTGTGCCTGTTGGACATTGAGATGCCCGGAGGCTCTGGGATCGAGGCCGCTCGAGAACTCCGTCGCGACCTTCCAGCGGTTCGCTCGCTCATTGTGACCACCTTTGGTCGCCCTGGATACCTGCGCAGCGCCATGGACGCTGGCGCTTCTGGATTCGTCGTGAAAGACACCCCTGCGCGTGAGTTGGCCGAGGCGGTACGCCGCGTGCACCAGGGCCTCCGGGTCGTCGACCCGGCTCTCGCGACCGAGTCACTACTCGGCGGACCGAACCCGCTCACCGAGCGAGAACGGGACGTCCTACGCAGCGCGCTGAGTGGGGCAACCGTCGCGACGATCGCCCGCACGGTGAACCTCTCGGAAGGCACCGTCCGCAACTACCTCAGTTCGACAATTCGCAAGACCGACACGGCGACTCGCGTCGAGGCCGCTCACGTCGCTCAGGAACGCGGCTGGCTCTGAAGTTGTCTCCTACAGACTGTAGGAGTACCGTCAACTACGACATGTAGTAGACGGATGGAGTGGTGATGGATACGCTCGACCTCGCGCGGTGGCAGTTCGCGATCACCACCGTCTATCACTTCCTCTTCGTCCCCATGACGATCGGATTGTCGGGCGTTGTCGCCGGCTTAGAGACGGCGTACGTCCGGACGCGCCGTCCGCATCTGCTGCGCCTCACCAAGTGGTTCGGGACGCTGTTGACCATCAACGTCGCACTGGGCCTGGTCACCGGAATCGTGCAGGAATTCCAGTTCGGAATGAACTGGTCGAACTACTCGGCCTTCGTGGGCGACATCCTTGGAGCACCCCTGGCGCTCGAGGCGCTCCTCGCCTTCTTTGTGGAGTCGACATTCCTTGGCCTGTGGCTGTTTGGCTGGGGTCGCATCCCCGACAAGCTCCACGCCGCGTGCATGTGGGCCGTACATCTCGGCACGCTCGCCTCGGCCTACTTCATCCTGTCGGCAAACTCATTCATGCAGAATCCCGTGGGCTTTCGCATCAACCCGGACACCGGTCGGGCCGAGCTCACCGACTTCGTCGCCATCTTGACCAACAAGGTGCAACTCATCACCTTCCCGCACGTGATCATGGGCTCCTACATGGTCGGCGGCGCGATCGTCATGGTGGTGGGGATCTACCTGATGCGGCGCACGGGTGCGGGTCTTGGTCTCGATACGCCGAGCCCTGGGGGGCTCGTCTACTCGACCAGCGAAGGAGGTCCCACGCCGAACAGCGAAGAAGGCCCCACGCCGGTCGAGCCAAACCCCACGCTGGTCGAGCCAAACCCCTCGCCGGTCGAGCTTGTCGAGACCACCGCGATGTATCGCACCGCGGCCCGGATCGGTGCCGTCGTCGTCCTGCTCGGCGGTCTCGGCGTGGCCATCACCGGCGACCTTCAGGGCAAGGTCATGACCGAAGTCCAACCCATGAAGATGGCAGCTGCCGAGGCACTGTACGAGACCCCGCCGCCGGGCGAATGCGCCGACTTCTCCGCGCTGAGCATTGGCAGCCTTGACGGCGAGAAAGCGACCGACATCGTCACCGTGAAGTGCCTGCTGAGTTTCCTCGGCACCGGCTCCTTCGATGGAGAGATCGAGGGCATCAACGACCTGAACTCGGCATACACGCAGCGCTATGGCGGCGACCCACAGACCGCGGCTCCGTCGTACGTGCCCAATGTTCCAATCGCCTACTGGAACTTTCGCTTCATGATCGGAGCGGGTCTCTTTGCGGCGGGGTCGGCCTCGCTCGCACTGTGGTCCCTTCGCAAGGACCGCAAGGGGACTCACGGGTTTCACCTGCCAACTCAGCGATGGTGGCGCCCGCTCATCGTCCTCACGCCACTGGCCACGGTGCTCGGGCATAGCTTCGGCTGGATCTTCACCGAGGTGGGTCGACAACCCTGGGTCGTCTTTGGCGTCCTGACCACAGAGCAAGGAGTCTCACCGGGCGTCACGGCCCCAGAGATTTGGATCTCCATGGGCGCCTTCACGGCTCTTTACGGAGCGCTGGCGTTCGTCGAACTCAAGTTGCTGCTGCGCTACATCCGACGCGGGGCGCCGCCGACCGAGGAGCCTACCCCGGCGGACTCGGACGACCGCCTGACCTTCTCCTACTAGCACGAGCTGAAAGGACTGTGTGCCAATGGAACTCACGACTGTCTGGTTCGCCCTGATCGCGCTTCTGTGGTGCGGCTACTTCATGCTCGAGGGCTTCGACTTTGGCGTGGGCGCACTCCTACCCGCTCTCGGTCGTGACGGAGCCACAACCGGGGAAGACGGCGAGAAGAGGCGCCGTCTCATGCTCACCACGATCGGCCCCCACTGGGACGGCAACGAGGTCTGGCTGATCACCGCGGTCGGCGCGATGTTCGCGGCGTTCCCGGTTTGGTACGCCACCCTCTTCAGCAGCTTCTACCTTCCGATGTTGGTCGTCCTCATGGCCCTCATCCTGCGCAACGTCGGCCTGGAATATCGCCACAAGCGACAAGACGCCAGGTGGATCAGGGGCTGGGACCGGTGCATCGTAGTCGGCTCTCTCGCAACGCCGTTCGTTCTGGGCACCATGGTGGCTGCCCTGGTCGGCGGGTTGCCTCTCGATGCACGTGGTGACGTCAGCCTGGTAGGTGCGCTAGTCCGACCTACCGCACTCTTGGGCGGGCTCGCGATGGTTGGTCTCGCTGTGGTGCACGGCGCAATGTTCCTCAGCCTCAAAACCGTTGGCGCGGTGAGTGACGATGCCCGCCAGGTAGCCCGCCGAGGTTTGCCGGCGGTGCTCGTCGTGCTGTGCCTCTATGCGAGTTGGATCGCCAGCGATGGGCCTCTTGCAGGCTTCCTCGCTGCACTTTCCGTCACAGCCTTCAGTATCGCGATCGTGCTGTGTTTTCGCGGCCGCATGAAGGCGTCGTTCGTGGGCAGCATGGTTGCGATTGGCAGCATCGTCGGCGCGGCCTTTGCACGCATCTTCCCGTTCGCGATCCCCTCCAGCCTCAATCCAGTCTGGTCACTGAGCCTGCACGATGCCGCGAGCTCGCCCTACACCCTTGGCATCATGACCTGGGCTGCCGTCATCTTCCTGCCCATCACCCTGCTCTACACCGCCTACAGCTATTGGGTGTTCAGGCGTCGAATCAGCCTGCACCAGCTAGCCGTTCACTAATGGGCCCCATCGAGCCTCGCCTGCTCCGCGACGTTCCGGACGCCCGCGTTGCCGTACGCAACCTCAGTGCGCTGGGTCTCATCAAAGGCCTCCTTGCGCTACTGCAGGCCTACGCCATCACTCAATTGGTCATGGCTGTCATCTGCCAACGCCCACTCGGGGATGCCGTCACGCTCACGCTGGTGACGTGTGGCGCCCGTGGCCTGGTCACAGCGCTCGGCGAGATCACCGCGATCCGTAGCGCGGCCAAGGTCACCCGTGCGATTCGTCGACACGCGATCACCCGCTGGCTCGCAAGCTCGGTGGAGTCGCGCCCCGATTCCGCCACCGCACACTCACTGGCCACCGAAAGTGTCGACGCCGTCGAACCGTACGTCGCCCGCTATCTTCCATCGCTCGTCTCGGCGGCTGTCCTCCCACCCTTGGTCGTGATCGCCCTGCTCCTGACCGACTGGCTGAGTGCGTTGATTGTCTTCCTGACCTTGCCGTTGCTGCCCGTCTTTGCGGTGCTTATCGGACAGCACACTCGGGAGGCGGTTGACCGACGCTTTGCCGGATCGGTCCAACTCGCAGGGCATTTCGTCGACGTTGTCCGTGGTCTCCCCACACTGGTCAACTATCAACGCGCCCACCAGCAGGCAGATCAGGTCGCAGCGGTGGGGCAAGCACACCGACGCACCACGATGGGCACCTTGCGGATCGCGTTCATGTCGTCGGCTGCGCTTGAACTCATTGGGACAATCTCCGTCGCCATCGTCGCCGTGGGTGTTGGGCTACGCCTTGCGGGTGGGTCCCTCAGCCTCGAGGTCGGTCTGCTCGCCATCCTGCTCGCACCCGAGGCGTACTGGCCGTTGCGGCGCGTCGGGCAAGAGTTCCATGCGGCGAGCGACGGCGCCCACGCACTCACGGCACTTCTGGGCCAGCATGACGCCCCGACTCACGGGCCGCGAGCCGCTCAGGACGCTGTGGTGATTCGGGAACTCCACTATCGGCATGCCGATTCGGACATCGAGGTCCTGCCCGGACTGTCGGAGACCATCGGACCGGGCATCACGGCGATCACCGGGCCCTCCGGCTGCGGCAAAACCACCCTGTTGGAATTGCTGGCGGGCCTTCGCACTCCTACCTCGGGCTCGATCAGTAGCCCACCGACGCACTTCGTGACACAGACGCCCTTCCTCGTCCCCGGGAGCGTGGCCGAAAACTCCCGCATGGGCGCCGAGTCGCACGACGCGCCGACCCGGCTCGGCGAGCTACCACCCGAAATGGTGATTGGCGACGATGGCTTCGGCCTCTCCGCCGGACAACGCGCCCGGGTGGCGTTGGAGCGCGCGCTCGCCAGCCCGGCGCCGGTTCTTCTGTTCGACGAGCCCACTGCGCACCTCGATGTGTGCTCGGCAAGCGCGGTCATCAACGTCCTGCGGGAGTGTGCCGCCACCCGCATCGTGGTCGCCGTCACGCACGATCCCGCGATCCTGAGGTCAGCCGATCGTGTCATCACCATGACTGCGGGCGGTGCCCCATGCTGAGCGGGCCGGTTCTGCGCGCGGCGCTCATCGGTGCCGCCGCCACCAGCGCAGGGGCCGCGCTCACGGTGACCAGTGGCTGGCTCGTCGTTCGCGCCAGCGAGCGTCCCATCATCCTGACCCTGATCGTCGCAATCGTGTTGGTGCGAACCTTTGGCTTAGCGCGCCCGGCACTGCGCTACTTGGAGCGACTTCGCTCTCATGACGCAGCACTCAGCGACCTCATCGCACGCCGTGTACACGTCTATCGGGCACTGATTCCGCTGACCCCGGCACGACTAGGCCGACGGCGACGCGCCGATCTGCTGACCGGATTCGTTCACGACCTCGACGACATCGTGGAAGCACAGGTACGCGCCGTCGGTCCGCTGGTGTCCGTCGCGACCGTTGGCGCTCTCGCCGTGGCGCTCACCTGCTGGCTGTATGCCCCTGTCGGTGGAGTGGTCGCGGCCCAGATGATCATTGCGCTACTGGTCACGTTGATCGGCCGGCGAAGCGAACAGCACTCCGAACGATCTGCGCTACATCGCCGCGCCGAAGTCGCCCGAGCGGTGCACATGGCGACGGCGAATACCATGGGTCTGCAGGCGATCTCGGCCACCGACTGGGCGGTCCAACAGTTAGATTCCGCAGAGAATCGACCGGCCAACCACGGAACAACCCGGGCCGTCATGGCCGCCATCCTCACCTGGCTCACTGGCCTCGCCATGACCGCCGCCGCCGCGGTGCTTGCGCCTGCCGTCCTATCCGGGGCGGTTCAACCACCGGTCGCCGCCATGCTGCTCCTCACCCCACTCGCGATGGGCGAAGCGCTCGAGGTCGTTCCTGATGCCGTCCGGGCCGCGGCGCGAGCCAGCATCGCCCGTGGTCGCATGGCCGACCTGCTCGGGCAACGTCCGGCGGTTAGTGCCAACGGGAGACACCCGGTCACCACCTCTCCACATGAGTTGTCGACGCACAGCGCAACGGTCACCTGGCAGGATGGTGAGCCAATGTCGCTGCCGGACATCACGATTCGCCAAGGCGAGCATGTGACTCTTACCGGGCCCAATGGGTGCGGCAAGTCAACGATGCTCGCACTCTTGGCCAGGCACCTCGACCCAGCCACGGGGTCGGTGCGCATTGACGACCGCGACGTCCTCACCCTCCAATTGGACGACGTACGCCGCCATGTGGCGCTGGTCGACGACGAACCGCACATCTTTGATGGCTCGGTTCGAGCAAACATGCTGTTGGCCCAACCGGCCGCCTCGGACGCCGAGATCGTCCGCGCGCTTGACCATTCCGGCCTAGGCCGATGGCTCTCCGGGCTAGGGCACGGCCTGGACACGGCGATTGGAACGCACGGGAGTCCGCTCTCAGGCGGGGAGCGTGCGCGACTCGCCATCGCTCGGGCCGTGCTGTCCGAGCGCCCGTTCCTGCTGCTCGATGAACCGTTCGGGCATCTCGACCATCCGACCGCTCGCCAGATCCTCGTGGACCTACACCTGCGGGCCTCAGCACAAGCCATCCTGCTGGTCAGTCACCAACGCCTGGGTGAGGAGGGCGCCGACCGCGTCATACGCTGGCACTCTGAGATCACACCCACCAGGGCTACGGTCGGAAGAACCAGGGAAGGGACATCGGTGTGAGCGGGCGCGCGGGCATGGGCGAGTTGGAGTCCGCGGTCATGGGTGCCCTCTGGGCGGCCGATCGGCCAGTCACCGTCCGGGAAGTCATGTCGAACCTCAGCGACCGCGACCCGGCATACACCACAGTCATGACCGTGCTCGACCGGTTGGCGAAGAAGGGTCTTGCCCAGCGTGAGCGCGATGGCCGCGCCTGGCGTTACACCGCAGCCAGCACCCGCGAGGAACTCACCGCCACGGCGTTGCGCAGCACGCTGAGCGCACTGGAAGGCCCTTCCCGAAAGGCCGCTCTACTGCACTTCCTCGATGGGGCCTCTCCGGACGAAATCGCCGACCTGCGCGCTGCCCTGGACGATCTGGACTGACCATGGACCCCACCCTGGGGGCGGCGCTGCTGGTCGGCCTGGCCCTGCTGTTCTCGGGTCCGGCCCCTCGCCTGCTCCCCCGCTGGCGGGCACTTCGCGCGGTGCCAGGATCTGCTCTCATGCTGTGGCAAGCGGTTTCGCTGGCCGCGCTCATCGCGGGATTAGCTGCAGCTCCGGTCGCGGCACTCCACCCGAATGCGCCTGCCGTGTGGGTGCTCCCCGTCGCGCTCCTGGTCAGCGGAGTCCTCCTGGCCCGGCTCCTTCTTGCGGGGCATCGCACCGGTATCGCCCTACGCCGCGCCCGACGTGAGCATCGCGAACTGGTCGACCTCATCGGCTTTCCCGACCCTGGCGAACCGACCGTCCGTGTTCTGGAGCATCCGACACCTACGGCTTACTGCCTCCCAGGTATGCGCAGTCGAGTGGTGCTCTCCGAAGGTGCACTGCGCGCGCTGACCGAGCCGGAGCTGGCCGCCGTACTCGAGCACGAGCGTGCCCACCTGCGTTTTCGGCATGACTTGGTGCTGGAGCACTTCACCGTGATGCACACCGCGGTACCTGAATTCGTCCGCAGCCCAGGCGGATTGCGCGAGGTTCGGCTGCTGGTGGAGTTGCACGCCGATCGGTATGCCCGCGCCCGCCATCGCGCACGCGCGCTCGGCAGCGCCCTCGTGGCATTAGCCGAAGGTCAGCATCCGGAGGCAGGAATGGGCGCGACCGGCGACGGCATGGCCGGTGCGCGTTTGAATCAGTTACGTGACCGCGCCTCGCACCGCACCCTGAGCCTCGTCGCGGTGCTCCTTGGAGCCATCGCCCTCGCCTCACCGATCACCGTGATGGCGCTCATGCTCCCGTAGGCTTGCCGTCAAGCACACCTCAGGAGGAAGTATGACAACACCGTCCAATGGTTCATGGGGAGAAGCGCCCGAGCCTCACTACGGCACCGGGCCAAACCCCGGGCAGCCCGGCGCCCCTGGGCAGAGCCTCGGACAGGGCTTTGATCAGCAGCAGGGCTACCCTCAGCAGCCCCCGCAACAGGGTCAGCACAGCCAGCAGGGTCAGCACGGCCAACACCAGCAGGGATTTGCTCCGCAGCAGCCATACCAGCAGGCCGCCCCCAGCCCTGCAGCAGCGGGCAACAGCATCGGGGACCTGTTTAGCGACTTCGGCTTCCGCAAGGGGCTGACCGAGAGCATCGCGTCAATCGCCTTCATCATCACCGTGATCTGGGCCGTCCTGGACTTCGTTGCCGTGATGGCTAACGCCTGGGGTTCCCAGGACTTTGGCGACACCAAGGTCAAGAACATGGGCGGGTTCGAGGCCATGATGGCCACCCTCTCCGGCCTGGTGTGGCTGGTCTTTGTCGTCGTCGTGGCGCGACTCTTTTTCGAACTCTGCATCAACATTGCCCGGATGGCGCGCAACCGCGACTAGCCACCCGTACGCACACGAAGGACGCCCCGGCTCACCGAGCCCGGGCGTCCTTTAGTTAGTTGGCGCCAAGTCAGCCTTCGACAGGAAGTTCGCTTTGGACCTGATGCACTGCCCAGCGCAACAACATCACGTCATCGATGTGACCGGAGAGTTCCTGGTCGGGTATCAGGTCGTCGTCGCGCGCGAAGTAGTGCAAAGCGGCGACCACCAGGCTCAGTCGCTCGGTCGCGCCAGGGATCGGAGCACCTCGCGGCAGGGTCTCCAACTCCTCCACCCGCGCATCAATCACCGCGCAGGCGATGTCCACCGGGACACGTTGTAGCGGGTCGTGCGGATCCCAGCCTGGAAAGCGCTTGTTCTCCACACTGGAGATCAACTCCCGCAGCCGATCTGGACGGTCGGCCAAATGGCGTACCGCGCGACGGGAACTCATGAACGCAGGCGACGCCAGCAGTGTCGCAATGTCGACCTCGCCAGCCATGGCGAACCCCCTTCACGCTCGGTCAATGTGATGACTGTAGGGCGCCAAGGCAGCCCGTGTGGCGGTATCGCTTCTTCCCGTTTACTTGAGCAGGTGCTTCTGAGATGTGACGTGTGCTCACGTGGGAGAGTGTCGCCATGAGTACCCGCGATACTTCCTGGCCATACGGCCACCCCGCCTGGATCGACCTCAACAGTCACGACCTGCGCGCCACTCGAGCGACCTACGGACACCTCTTCGGCTGGGATCTCGGCGACGCCGTCGAGGGCGAATACGCCATCGCCCTCAAGAATGGGCGATCCGTCGCTGGCGTCTACGCCGCAGAAGATGGCAAGTCCCCCGCCTGGTTGCTGTACTTCGGGACTGATGACGTCACCGCGACCGTCGAACGGGCGACTGAGGCTGGCGCGACCGTGCTCGTGGCGGCCTCCGACGCGGGCCCGGCATCTGGCCGGTTCGCGATCCTGCAGGACCCCGCCGGCGCAGCCTTCGGCCTGTGGCAGGGCGGCGAACTCACCGGTATGCAGATGGTCGGCGAGCCTGGCGGCTTCGGCTGGGCTTCGCTGCTGACCCGCGATCTGCCGACGGCGAGCGAGTTCTACTCCACGCTCTTCGGCTACCGCTACGACGAGATCACTCCGGATCTGCTGACGGCACGCAACGCGGACGGCGAGGCCGTCGCAACCCTGCATCTGGCCGACCAGCTCCCCGACGATGTCCCACCCACGTGGAACATTCACCTCGCCGTGGCTAGCCGCGATGCGACCGTGTCGCTGGCCGAGATGGAGGACGACCTGGATGTTCTCGCGACCTTCGACACCTCCTTTGGTGCCGAAGCCGTTCTTCGTGGTCCCAGCGGCGAAGTCTTCAACGTCATGGAGACGCTCGACACCGAGTAAGCACCGGGTAGGCGCGCACGTCCCGGCTCTCGCCTCATCCGGGTCACCAGGAATAATCGGCGCCATGCGTTCCCTCGCCGATGTCCAGCCGTCCATTGCTCTCGGCGCCCTCGATGGCCGTTACCGCTCCGCGGTGGCGCCCTTGGTCGACCACCTGTCAGAGGCGGCGCTGAACCGCCGTCGAGTGCACGTCGAGGTGGAGTGGCTGATCCACCTCACCGACGCGGGCGTGGTGCCCGGCGTACGCTCGCTGACGGCAGATGAGCAGGCGGCATTGCGCCAGGTGGTCGAGGATTTCGGCGCCGAGGATATCGCCGAGCTCGCCGACATCGAGCGCGAAACCGTTCATGACGTCAAAGCCGTCGAGTACTACCTCAAGCGCCGACTCGACACGATTGTCGGCAGCGACTCCGACGGTCTCGGTGAGTTGATCCACTTCGGATGCACCAGTGAGGACATCAACAACACCTCCTACGCGCTCATGGTGCGGGGCGCGCTGGAGCAGGTATGGCTGCCGAAGGCCCGGACCCTCGTCGAGCAGATTGCGGCAATGGCGCGCGACCTGCGCGAGATCCCGATGCTGTCGCGGACACACGGCCAAGCGGCAACCCCCACCACGCTCGGCAAGGAACTCGCGGTGCTGGCTCACCGCCTCGATCGGCAACTGCGGCGACTTTCTCAGCAGGACTATCTCGCCAAGATGTCCGGTGCGACGGGCACCTTTGGTGCGCACGCCGCCGCGCTGCCCGATGTCGACTGGCCGCAGGTGTCGCGCGCCTTCGTCGAGGACCGTCTTGGCCTGACGTGGAATCCGCTCACCACGCAGATCGAGAGCCACGACTGGCAGGCCGAGCTTTATGCCGACGTGGCACGGTTCAATCGCGTCCTGCACAACCTGTGCACCGACGTGTGGTCCTACATCTCCCTTGGCTACTTCGCGCAGGTGCGCGGCCAGGGAACCGTCGGCTCTTCGACCATGCCGCACAAGGTCAACCCGATTCGCTTCGAGAATGCCGAAGCCAACCTGGAGGTCAGCAACGCCCTCCTCGACGTCCTGGCTTCAACGTTGGTGACCTCCCGGTTGCAGCGGGACCTCACCGACTCCTCGATGCAGCGCAATATCGGCACCGCCTTTGGACATTCGCTGCTCGCCATCGACAACGCCGCGCGCGGTCTCGCCGGTCTTGATGCCGTACCCGCAACTATGGCAGCCGACCTGGACGCCAACTGGGAAGTCTTGGGTGAGCCCATCCAGTCGGCGATGCGCGCACTCGGCGCGCAAGGGGTACCCGGCATGGACAAGCCCTACGAGCGCCTAAAGGAACTCACCCGCGGGCGGCGCATCAACGGCGAAGACCTGGCCGAATTCGTGAAGGGCCTGGGGCTACCGAGCGACGTGGAGGCACGTTTCTTGGAGATGACCCCGCGGTCGTACGTCGGTCTCGCCCCGCGGTTGGTCGACTATCTGGATGTCTCGTCCCCGTCCTGATTCAAGAATCAACTATCGCAGTTAACCCCTTGATCATCGATCCTGGTTCACGATGAGCGCACAGTGCGGGTGAACTCGTCGCCCCACTGACGATCACAAGGGGATATCACCATGGGAAAGATCCAACACGTAGGTGCACTCGCCGCCGCTGCCGTGGCGTTCTCGGGCCTAGGAGGCGTCGCGCTTGCCGATTCCGCATCGGCCGCCGACAAGTGGTGCCCGTACAAAGTGACGGCCAGCGCGTTGAAGATCCGCACCGGGCCAGGCACGAACTACACCGCAACCCACCAGGTCTCTAAGGGCAAGCAGGGTCTTGGCAGCGAACAGACCAAGAACGGCTTCCGACAGTTCGACGGAGGCTGGGCCTCCACGAAGTACCTCCAGCGCACTGGCGGGTTGTGCGCAACTGCCTAACGCTCACGATGACGCCGGGTCCCGGGGCCCGAGACTTCTCCAGCCCCGGGATCCAGCCTCGACAACTGGCCTCAGACAGTGACGTCGCCCTCAGCGGTACGGAACGTCACCGACAACAAGCCGGGCGTGCCCGCTGGGCACGAGAAGTCGAACTCGACGTCGGGCTCCCACTCGTCCCGGTCCACGCCGGGAGTGCCAGACAAGCCGAGCCACTCGCGAACGCGGTTGGGCGAGCCAGCAATCTGCATCCCGCTCAGCGCGCATGACGAGGCGCCGTCACCGGACGGGTGGTCCTGGGGGTTGTCGTAGGCGATGAAGAACGGCACCTGCGGGTCGGCCATCAAACCCTTGACGCCAAGCTGCCGCCAGGTGACCTCGGTGCCATTCGGGCGGTGCCGGTTGCCGGGGACCGCTTCGCGACCGACCAGGCGCTCGGCCCCAGCCATGTCCTCAACTTCGACAACCCACCCGAGCCAGCCGCCGCCAGCCTCGCTGCGGGCGCGTACGGCCTTGCCAAAAGGAGCCTTGTCAGAGGCAGGGTGATCCAAGGGCTCGACGACTTCAAGGAAGCGATGGCCATCGAGCGGGATGATCTCGTTGCGCGTCCCAAATCGGGGATGCAGACCTCCGTCTACAACCTCGATGCCGAGTCGTTCTCCGAGCCGCTTCGCGGTTGCCCCCAGGCCGTCCGGCTCTGCGGCATACACCACATGGTCGATGCGCATATGAGCATCGTGCCATGGGTCACATCGACGATTTGACGAGGGGTCGGGCTACGCCGAATTCCGTTGGCGCTCAGCCTCATAGAGCAGAATCGCGGCCGACGTCGCGACGTTGAGCGAGTTGACCTGTCCGTGCATGGGGATGCGAACGCGGTGTTCTGCGGCATCCATGAGGCGGTCGGTGAGGCCTTCCTTCTCCGTGCCGACCGCGATCGCGACAGGCCCCGTGAGGTCGATCTCGGTGTGCGACAGGTCGCTGTCCGGGGTCGCCGCCAACAGGCGTACGCCACCCTCCTGAAGCCATTGCAGCGTCGCCTCGGTCGTGTCCGTTGCGACCGGCACCGAGAACACCGTGCCTTTGCTCGAACGCACCACGTTGGGGTTGCCCCAGTCGGTCACTGGGTCAGCCGCCACCACCGCATCGACCCCGGCAGCATCGGCAGTGCGCAACATCGCGCCAAGATTGCCCGGCTTCTCGATGCCTTCCGCGACCAGCAGCAGCGGATCGACCGGCAGGATCAAGTCCTGGAGGGTTCGCGCAATAGCGGGCACCACCGCCAGGACGCCATCCGGGCCTTCGCGATAGGCGACCTTCTCGAATGCGCTCCGGGACGTACGCAGCACTGTCGCCTCGGGCGCACGCTCCACGAGCGCACGTTCCCGGTCAGCGTCCTGGATGAGGTCGGGGCACAACACCAACGTCTTCGGCCGCACGCCAGCGGCAAGCGCCAACTCCAACTCGTCGATTCCGTCGACCATCGTCACACCCTGCTGGTCGCGGACGCGGCGACGGCGCAAGGCAGCGATGGCCTTCAGCCGAGGATTGGCTGGCGAGGTAAGCAGTGCCTGCGCCATGGGCGGGACGGAGGTCTGGCTCAGGCCGCGAGCGCAGCGCGGACGTCGTCGGCCAGGTCAGCCGGCTTAGTCGTGGAGCCGAACCGCTTGATGACTTTGCCGTCCTTGCCGACGAGGAACTTGGTGAAGTTCCACTTGATGCGGTTGCCGAGGACGCCGCCCTTTTCGCTGCGAAGCCAAGCAAACAACGGGTGGGCGTCGTCGCCATTCACGTCGACCTTGGCATACATCGGGAAGGTGACGCCGTAGTTCTTCTCGCAGAACGCACCGATTTCGTCAGCCTCGCCAGGCTCCTGGCTACCGAACTGGTTGCAGGGAAAGCCGAGCACGACAAGGCCCTGGTCGCGGAACTCCTGATAGAGGTTCTCGAGGCCCTCGTATTGCGGGGTGAATCCGCACTTGCTCGCGGTGTTGACGACGAGCACGACCTGACCCGCGTAGTCAGCGAGCGCTGATTCGGCACCCTCAAGGGTGGTGGCGGTGAAGTCGTTGATGGTCGTCATGGTGTCGAGTCTAGGCCGGGGCCCTCCGCGGCCAGGAAAGCCTCCAACACGACCGCGAGCCCGTCGTCCTCGACCGTTGCGGTGACCTCATCGGCCACGTCCTGAACTTCTTGGGGTGCTTGCCCCATGGCGACCCCCCGCGCAGCCCACTGCAACATCTCCACGTCGTTGCGCTGGTCTCCCACCGCGAGAGTGTGCGCGGCGCCGACACCAAGGTCGGTACGGATGTCCTCCAGCGCCGAGGCCTTCGAGACTCCGTCGGGATTGATGTCGAGCCAGGCCGTGAATCCGACGGCGTAGTTGACGCCATGCAGTCCGATCCGCTCGGCGAGCGCCACGAAGTCCTCGGCGGTGCCGCTCGGTGATCGGAAAGTCACCCGGGTGGCGGGGTGAGCGCCCAGTTCATCCCACTCGACTTCGATCTGATCGGCCATCAGCTCACCGTCCGGAAAGCGGGCGCTGACCAAGTGACCGATGCCGGGTACTTCGACCGCAACCAACGCATCCGGCCAGGTTCCGCGGAGCCGACCCAGCACCGGCGCAGGGTCGAAGGTGGTGGCCTGAAGGAGCGTGAAGTCACCCTCCACGCCGGGGTCGAGCAGGATCGTGATGGCCCCGTTGGCGCATACCGCCGGACCATGCGTCAGCCCGAGTTCAGCGGCAATGGGCAGGGTCGCAGAGGTCGAACGCCCCGTCGCCAAGACCACATGATGCCCCGCGTCAGCAACCGCGCGGATGGCGGCGCGAACACGATCACTCAGATGACCGTCGAAATGGATCGTGGTGCCATCAATGTCGAGAGCGATGAGCCAAGGCACGCCCCAACCTTATCGCCGGTCGAGCCGGCAACTATTGCGGCGTTGGCCGCGGTCGGGACCCTAGCGGCGTTTGACCAGCCCGACCACTCCGAGCAGGAGCATGAAGACGCCGACTGCGGTGACGAGATAGAGCCCCCACCCGACGGACAGCGCCTGGTCGACCGAAGCCCCCGGCAGGGAGGGGGCGTTCGACAGTTTGTCGGCCTCATCGGTGATGTCGATGTAGTTGAGGATGCCGACGCCGGCGATCAGGAGTCCGCCAACGGCTCCGCCGATCGCGCCGAGAGTTGGCACCTTCCCGAGGGCACGCACCAGCGCGAGGAGGCCAACGATCACGGCGATGACGATGATGTAGTACCCGTCCTTGACCTCGTCCTGTTCGGCTGCCGGACCGGTCCCGTTTTCCATGGCCTGGTCGGGGTTGTCACAGATGGTCTGCAAACTGGGCGGCAGCGTTCCGGAACACTCCGCATCGACGGACTGGTTGCCGATTCCAGTCATCGATACTGACCCGGTGAACGTGCTCTCCACTCCGGGGACACTGCTGCCCGACACGGTGGATTCCAGGGTCGCCCATGTCACGACCGAGCCGATGATCGCCAGGACGCACATCAGGAGCAATGCCCACCCGACGAATTTGCTCCCACCGCTAACCTTGTTGGTTCCGATGACGCCGTACGACTGCCCATAGGCGGGTTGCAGGCCGTACTGCTGTTGTTGGCCGTAGCCCTGTTGTGGTTGCTGGCCGTAAGGCGGTTGCTGCCCATACGACGGTTGCTGGCCGTAACCCTGTTGTGGCTGCTGGCCGTAGGGCGGTTGCTGGCCGTAGCCCTGTTGTGGCGGCTGGCCATAAGGCGGCTGCTGACCGTACCCCTGTTGTCCCTGACCTGAGTTCTGCCCGAACCCTTGACCCAAGCTGGGTCGGCCTTGCTCCCCATAGGGATTCGGCTGCCCCTGCTGTGGCCCACCCGGCGTGCTCATAGTGCTCCCATCACGTGTCACTTCCCGCGCGCAACCTAGCACCGGGCAGGCCAAACCGCCTATGGAATCGACGCAGCGCAGACCGCTGCGGTTCCCTCGCTCGACGCCGCGGGTGCCCGATGCCCTACAGCGGCGTCAGGACGTCCGTGCCGAGATAGGGCTGCAGCACCCGGGGAACTCGAACCGATCCGTCCGCTTGCTGATGATTTTCCAGCAACGCGACGATCGGTCGGGTGTCGGTGAGCATGGTGCCGTTGAGGGTCGCGACATAGTCGGTCTTGCCCTCCTCGGTGCGGTAGCGGATCCCCAGACGACGGGCCTGGAACTGCGTCGTGTTCGAGGTCGAGGTCAGTTCGCGGTACTTGCCCTGCGTCGGCACCCACGCCTCGCAGTCGTACTTGCGCGCGGCCGACCCGCCGAGGTCGCCGGCAGCGACGTCGATGACGCGATAGGGCAACTCCAACCCGTCGAGGAGGCGCTTCTCAATGCGCAGCAGATTGTCATGCTCGGCGACGGCGTCTTCCGGCCTGCAGTAGATGAACATCTCGGTCTTGGTGAACTGGTGCACCCGGAAGATCCCGCGAGTGTCCTTGCCGTAGGAGCCTGCCTCCTTGCGGTAGCAGGTGGAGGTCGCCGTGTAGCGCAGCGGCCCGCCAGCAAGGTCGATGATCTCGTCGGTGTGGAAGCCCGCGAGCGCTACCTCACTAGTGCCGGTGAGGTACAGGTCGGCGTCCGCCACGCGATAGACGTCGTCGTGTGCATCGAGGTAGCCCGTGCCTCCCATCGTCGCGGCGTTCACCATCGTGGGCACGGCAAGCGGCGTGAAGCCTTCTTCGTAGGCGATGCTCTGGGCGTACGCCATCAGCGCCTGCGAGAGACGCGCACCGGCGCCTTTGAGGAAGTAGAACCGGGCACCGCTGACCTTCGCACCACGCGACATATCGATCGCGCCGAGCTTCTCGCCCAGCGCGAGATGGTCGAGCGGCTCAAAATCGAATGTCGTTGTCGTTCCGACTGTTTCGAGGGTATTGAAGTTGTCCTCACCGCCTGCAGGAACTCCGTCCTTGACGATGTTCCCCAGGCTGCGCAGGGCCGTCTCATAAACCTCGCCCGCCTGATTGGCCGCGGCCTCCAGTTCCTTGACGCGGTTGCTGAGCTCGGTGGCCGCATCCCGTGCAGCCTGCGCCTCGCGCTCGAGGTCTTCGGTGGGCTCGCCAGCCTTCTGAGCTGCCTTGACCTTGCCCATCGCCGCGCCGATGCCCTTGCTCACCGACTTCTGCTCACTACGCGCCTGCTCAAAGGCTTGGAGCGAGGAGCGACGACGCTCATCGGCCGCCAGGATCGTGTCCACGATCGTCTCGTCCTCGCCTCGGGTGCGCTGGCTGGCGCGTACCAGGTCGGGGTTCTCTCGGAGCAGTTTGATGTCGATCACGGGTCAAGGCTAACGACGTCGACCCACACATCTCGCGAGCATTACGGGTTCTGGTAGCCCAGTCGGGTTGAGCGACACCCGACACGGGGTTGGTTCTCGGCCGCGCGAAGCTCCATCGTGGATGGTGATCGATCGAGTCGAGTCTCGATCATTCGCTCCGGAAGGCAGGGGAATCACCTATGCAAACCAACATCATTCGCCGCTCGGCTGCGGTCGTCACGCTGAGCTGTGTCGGCACGCTAGGGCTGGCCGGGCACCAGCCGGCTGAGGCTTCTGACATTTGTTACACGTTCACCTCGGCCCACGCGATCGAAGTCAAGTACGGCGATCGAGACTCCAGCGCTGAGGTTCGCGAGGTCAGTTGGTGGCAGTGTCACCTGAAGGCGATTGGGTACGACGACGTCTTCGATGACGGCCACGGGGTATTTGGCAAGGAGACCCATAAAGCGGTCGTGAACTGGCAGCGCAAGCACCCATCGATCAAGCGCACCGACGGCCTCATCGAGGCCCGCACGATGAACTCGATCCGGGCCGCTTGTCCTATCGACTTCTGATCAATCGACGAGGGCGCTAGCGATCGGCCGTCGGGCCACGCCCACGCGGCCAGTGGTCGCCATCCTCGAGATTGGCCTGTCCTCGATCGCGGCGCTCGCCGCGTGGGTCGAGGCGCTCCTCATCCGTGTCGCTGATCGCTCCGGGGGCGCCGCCGTGCGAGAACACCGGACCCTCGCTTGAGTCGCGGCCAATGATGTTGAAGACGATGTTGAGCACCACCGCCATGATCGCGGCCGAGGTGATGCCTGAGTCGAAGATGGTGCGGAACCAGTCCGGGAAGTGCTCCCAAATCTCTGGTCGCACGATAGGAGCCAAGCCGAAGGCGACCGACGTCGCGACGATGACGATGTTGGCGTTGCCACTGAAATCGACCTCTTTGAGAGTACGAATCCCGCTGGCCGCAACCGTCCCGAAGAGCACCAAACCCGCGCCGCCGAGGACAGACATCGGCACGGTGGCCACGAGCGCGCCCAGCACTGGGAAGAGTCCGAGGACGATCAGGATGCCACCGCCGTAGGCGACGACATAGCGGCTGCGGATGCCGGTGATCGCGACGAGGCCGACGTTCTGCGCAAATGCCGACAACGAGAAGCCATTGAAGACGCCCGCCACTGCCGTGCCGAGCGTGTCTGCGCGCAGACCATTGGTGACGGTGTCGCGGTCCGCCGGCTTCTCACACACCTCGCCGAGCGCGAGGATGTCGGCCGTCGCCTCAGTCATGATGACGAGCATCACGATGAACAGCGAAATGATGGCGCTCGCCTCAAAAGTGGGCGCTCCGAAGTGAAAAGGCGTCGGCACTTGGAAGGTCTTGGCTTCACCGATCGCGTCGAGGTTGGCCATGCCGAGGGGAATGGCGATCAGAGTGCCGATCACCAATCCGAGCAGGATCGCGATCCGCCCGAAAAAGCCCGGCAGGAACCGATAGATCAGCACAATGATCAGGACGGTCAGTCCCGCCATACCTAGATGTTTGGCCTCACCGAATTCGGGTGACCCCACGCCGCCCATCGCCCAGTCGACCCCGACGGGTATCAGTGACAGGCCGATCATCGTGATGACCGTTCCGGTCACAACCTCAGGGAAGAACCGCAGCAGCCGAGTAAATACGGGCGCCAGGATGAATCCGGCGAGACCCGCGACGATCAGGGCGCCGTAGATCTGCTGCAAGCCCTCGTGCCCACCGCCGGTCGAAGCGCCGATCGCCAACATGCTCGACACCGCCACGAACGAAGTGCCCTGCACGATGGGCTGACGCGCGCCGATCTTCCAGAAGCCCAAGGTTTGAAGCAAGGTCGCCAGGCCAGCCATAAACAGCGAAGCCGAGACGAGGTAGATCTGGTCAGCCGTCGACAGCTTGAACGCACCACCGATGATGATCGGCACCGCGACCACGCCGGCATACATGCTCAGGACGTGCTGGAAGGCGTAGAGAAGTGAAGGCCCCGGTGGCAGGACCTGGTCAACCGGGTGCTTCTCGGTGGCAGGCGCGGACATCTAGCTCACCAACCTTGGCCAGGGTCGAATGCGCTTGATTGCGAAGAGTTTTCGTCGCGTTGGATGGTTGCTTCGATGAGCCCGTACGGCCGGTCGTCGGCGTGGTGGACTTCGCAGTTGTTTTCCAACCCGAACGGCGTCAGGTCGAGCACGAAGTGGTGGTTGTTTGGGCAGGAGAATCGGATCTCCTCTAGTGAGTCGGCTGCGTCCAGGGCAGCGGTCCCCATTTCCCAGATCGTGTGCTGGAGGGCATAGGAGTAGGCATTGGCGAAGGCTTTAGTGATCGCGTCGTACACCGCTGCGAAGGACGCCTCCCAGTCGACCTCCGTCGACCCGTGCCGCCATTGCGCCGTGACGTCCGTTGCCATGACGCGGTCATTGGTCGGCTTGAGCGTCGTGTATTTCTCCTCGTAGAACCCATGGAACTCCGAGTCCGTGGTCTTCAACACGGTCAGGTCTTTCAGCCCGGAGACGACCGCTTCCTCATCCGATGACTTGGTGACGGTGACCGTACGGACATAGTCCTTGTTGCGGACGAACCCGTGCGGGGTTCCGTGAGCGCGCTCCCATGGGAACGCTTCGACCTTGACACGGCAACTCGTGATCTGCGGTACGTCATCGACGAAGTGCCTCGCCAGCGCGAGCGCCAAACCCTCTGGTGTTCGGGCCTGTTCACCGTGTTCCTTCATGAACGCGTTGACGGTGTTTTTGGTGGCGTCAGTCGTCAGGACCTGGGCTTGATCGCCGGTCTGGTGGGCATCGACGAAGTCGCCTTGGTGCGCAACACTGACGTTGTAATCGACCAGGTCGTGTTCGGCCTCGCGGCCGCCGTCGCGATAGACGCGCACGACGTGGATTTCGGCCTTGCCGTATTGGTTGTGCCCCAGCACGTAGGACATGTCTTAGCTCCCTCGATAGGTAGAGAAGGCGAACGGGCTGAGCAGCACCGGAACGTGATAATGCCGGTCGGTGTCCACCAGGAAAGTGATGGCGACCTCGGGGTAAAAGCCCTGAATTCCTTGGGCCTGAAACCAGTCACCGGTGGCGAAGGTGATGCGGTACGTGCTGGGCGCCAGGCCGTCGGGTGCGAGGTCGGGCACTCGCCCGTCGTCATTCGTCCTTCCCGCGCCGACTATCGCCTCGCTGGCGGCATCATCCGCACGGACCGTCACGCTGACCTCGACTCCACGCGCCGGGTTTCCGGTGACGGCATCGAGTACGTGCGTGGACAGTGTTGCCATATCAGCCTCCTGGTGGGGGTCAGTCGGTGAGCAGTCCCTCGAGACGCAGCCGAGTGATCTGTCGAAGTTGTTCGCGGACCTCGGCCCGCTCGGTGTGGTCGTCCTGATCTAGCCGTCGAGTGAGTTCGGCGAGCATGTCTTCCGGGCTGCGACCGGCGGCGCGGATCAGGAAGACCCGGTTGAAGCGTTCCTCGTAGGCGACATTGCCTGCGCGCAGACGGGTCTGAACGTCGGCGTCCGCATCTGCCACGCTCGCCTGTTCCTCGCGGCTCCACTGCGCGTCGGCACCGCTGCCGGCGGCGCGGTCACCGATGCGCGGGTGACCCGACAGCGCGTCGTCAATGGCGGAGTCGCTGATGCCCGCAAACGCACGGTCGCAATCCGCCAAGACATCCTCAACGGTGGCGAAGGGACGATGGGCTAGCAGCGCACGTACCCATTCTGGGCTCGCGCAGCAGGCCAACAGCACGTCACTCAGATTGGTCGATTCTGCCGAGTTCAGTTGTTCCAGAGACAGTTTGGTCGTCATGACGCCTCCGCGCCGCTGTCGAGTTGGGCTGCGAGGCGTCGGGCGACCTTCTGTAGCGCCGGGAGAATCCGGTCCTCCAACGCTGGGTTGAGCCGCGGCTCGGGCGCCGAAAGCGAAACGGCGAATTGGGCCGTTGCGCTTGGGACCGGGACGGCCAGGCATCGCACGCCCGCCTCCATCTCGCCGGTTTCCGCGGCAAAGCCAAGCGTGCGGACCTCGGCAAGTTGGGCGATGAGCGCCTCGGGGTCAGTCATCGTGTGCGGCGTCTGCGCTCGCATCCCGGTACGCCCGAGAATGGCGCGAGCTTGATCGTCCGTCAGCATGGACAACAGCGCTTTGCCCGCCGCTCGGCAGTGCAGCGGTACGTGCTTGCCGAGTTCGGTGAACATGCGCATCGCACGAGGTGCCGGCACTTGGCTGACGTAGACCAACTGATCGCCATCGAGCGTCGCGAGATTGACTGTCTCGCCGAATTCTTTGACTAGAGAGTCAATTTCGCGCGTGCTTCGGGATCCGAAACCCTCACGTGCCGTGTTGCCGAGCGGAATGAGCCGGACGCCTAGGGCGTAGCGACGGTCGGGCAATTGACGCAGGTAGGAGCGATCGACCAGCGTCCTGACCAAGCGATGAATCGTCGGCATCGGCAACTGAGCCTCGGCGCTGATGTGGCTGAGCGTCGCCTCTCCACCAGCGGCGTCCACGACTTCGAGGATCTCCAAGGCGCGCGTCACCGACTGCACACCGCTGGGTCGTGGTTGGCTACACATGGTGTCGACATCCTCCAGATTGAGACACTCTCGTAATTCCGTGCTACGGAATCTACACTCCACAATGTAGAAATCAAGTGCATCGTTGGTGACAAGGAGAACTAGATGTCAGCGCCAAGTCCCGGGTATTCGATCACCGTCCGAGTCGAGTGCCCGACTGACCCGTCTGCGACCGCACGACTTTCGACAGCAATCGCTGAGGCGGGCGGGCAGGTCACGGCGCTCGACGTCGCGGAGAGTCGCCACGACGCGATGATCGCGGACGTCAGCTGCAACGCGTCCGGCGAGGACAACGCCGAGCAAATCACTGACGCCATCGACGCACTCGACGGTTTCGTCGTCAAGAAGACCTCAGACGCGACGTTTCTGCTGCACATTGGCGGCAAGATCGAGGTCAGGCCCAAAGTTGACCTCAAGCACCGTGACGACCTGAGCCGGGCGTACACCCCCGGCGTGGCAAGAGTCTGTCTTGCCATCGCCGAGAAGCCCGAGGACGCACGGCGACTCACCATCAAGCGCAACACAGTTGCCGTCGTGACAGACGGGTCGGCTGTGCTCGGGCTTGGGAACATTGGGCCGGCTGCTGCCCTACCGGTCATGGAAGGCAAAGCGGCGCTGTTCAAGCAGTTCGCTAACGTCGACGCCTGGCCGGTTTGCTTGGACACCCAGGACGCCGATGAGATCGTCAACATCGTGAAGGCGCTAGCGCCGGTCTATGGCGGCGTAAACCTGGAGGACATCTCCGCCCCAAGGTGTTTCGAGATTGAGGAGAGACTGCGCGACGAGCTCGACATCCCGGTCTTCCACGACGATCAACACGGCACGGCCATCGTCACGCTGGCAGCCCTCATCAATGCGCTCAAGGTCGTCAACAAGCGCATCGAGGACGTGCGGATCGTCGTGAGCGGCGTAGGGGCGGCCGGCACCGCGATCATCAAGCTGCTGATTGCGGCCGGTGCGCAAGGAAAGAACATCATCGGCTGCGACAGCAAGGGCGCGGTGACCCACGTCAAAGAGGGCTCCGGCGCAACCCGCGAATGGTTGGTCGAGCACACCAACCCAGAGAAGCGCTCTGGCTCCCTGTCCGAGATGCTCGCCGACGCTGACGTCTTCATTGGTGTCTCCGCCCCGAACATCCTTACGGTCAACGACGTGGCGACGATGGCCGATGCTGCCATCGTGTTCGCCATGGCCAACCCCGTGCCCGAAGTCGATCCGATCGGCGCCGCCGAGCACGCTGCGGTCGTCGCGACCGGACGCAGCGACTTCCCCAACCAGATCAATAACGTGCTCGCCTTCCCCGGCTTCTTCCGTGGACTCCTTGATGGCGGCACCAGCGATATCGAGGACGAGATGTTGTCCGCCGCAGCCGAGGCGATCGCTGGCTGCGTCGCGGACAGCGAACTCAACGCGAGCTTCATCGTGCCCAGCGTCTTCGACCCCGAAGTGGCACCTGCGGTCGCCGAGGCCGTGGCGGAGGTCGCCAAGGCCAAGCGGCAATGACTGAGAACCCACCTCCAGTCGAGTCACTGCTCACCACTCTCGACTCCACCCTCGCCGATGCGGATTCCTTTTTAGCGCAGCACTATCCGGGAGATCGCGTTGACCGGCAGCCGGTGCACACGGTGTATGTGCCTGCCGACCGTTTCTCGGCCGACGCTGTGAGCCAGTGGGGTGCGGAAGCGCGTCGGCTCCTCGATACCTTCGCGCCAGACGTGGGCTCACTTGCTCGCGCCGTGGACGCGCCAGAAGATGAGGTTGCACCGGCATACGAGGCGATGCGGACCAAGTTGGAGCACGAGCCTGTTGAAGACCTGCGCGTCGACTTCGAAGACGGCTACGGAAGGCGTCCCGACGACGTCGAGGACAAACACCTGAGTGCGGCCATTGCGGGGCTCAAGGCGATGGCCGACAGCGGGACCCGTCCGCCTTGGTTTGGCATCCGCTTCAAGTGTTTCGAGGCGCCAACTCGCGAGCGCGGCGTGCGAACGCTCGCCCAGTTTGTGGAAGGCTTCGCCGAGGCCAGAGCGCTTCCGGACGGCTTCACGCTCACTCTGCCGAAGGTCACCTCCGTGGACCAGGTGGAAGCCATGGTGACCGCCGCAGAATGGCTTGAGGCGACGTACGAACTCGATTCTGGCGCTGTCGGATTCGAGATTCAGGTCGAGACGGCACAAGCGATCTTGGGCGCGGACGGCGCCGCTACCGTCGCGGCCATGGTGCACGCCGCACGCGGGCGCGCAACGTCACTGCATTACGGGACATTCGACTACAGCGCGGGCCTTGGCATTGCAGCCGCCCACCAACGCGCCGATCATCCGGCGGCCGATCACGCGAAGTTCGTCATGCAACTGGCCGCCGCGCAGACTGGCGTACGGATGAGCGACGGGTCCACGAACGTGATCCGGTTTGGCTCAGCTGAGGATGCTGCAGCGACGTGGCGGCTTCATGCCGGATTGGTCGACCGTGCACTGGTGCGCGGCATCTACCAGGGCTGGGACATGCACCCTGGCCACTTGGTATCCCGCTACCTGGCGACGTACCGCTTCTTCCGCCGGGCCATGCCAGATGCCTGCGCCCGGCTGAAGTCCTATGTCGCCAAAGTCGAGGGCGACGTGATGGACGAACCCGCCAGTGCGCGCATGCTCTCCCACGCCCTGCTGCGTGGAATGCAGTGTGGCGCCGTGAGTTCCGCTGAGGTTCAGGCCATTTCTGGGCTGGATGAAGACGCCCTCGTCGCGCTTACTCGCTGATCCGGCGTAGGTCACGGACTCGATCCGTGAGTCGGATGGTCTCTTCAATGTTGAGCGCGACAGTGGCTCGACCGAGGAGGTCCGGCAGTTCGTCGAGCGCATACGGCCTCGCCTGTGGTCGCTCTCCGCGACGCCCGACAGTCACAGTCTCGTGCGTGATCGTCGTGAGTGCAGGGGTCCCGTCGCTGGCAACGCCGTGCTGATTGACGGTCAGGCTGCGCCGGAAATGTGAGGCGGGCGCAGTGCTCGTCCAGTGATGACCCATCTCGACGTCAACCGGACGCACGGGCAACTCATCGGTGACGTGCATTCGCTCCCACTTGCCGGTCCGGTTCCGCCACAGTTCCCATGCCACTCCGCCGGGCTGCTCGGCCTGGGTGGCACGGATTCGATGTGGCCATAGCCCACCCCGCAGTTCGCCGCCGTCGCGCAACTCGATCGGCCCAAGCGGCGGCACCCCGATGCCTGGATCGACGAGATAGCGGCGGCCGTCAAGCTCGACGACCAGGTCGAGGTGCGTGCGCGGCGCCGCGTCCGGATCACCGACACGAGCCAGGTGCGGCTGCACGTGATAACCGAGCCGGTCCAGAACGGCGTGAAAGAGCGTTGCGTGTTCGAAGCAATAGCCGCCCCGCCGCCGTTGAACAAACTTCTCCTGCACGGCTGCGAGCGAAACGCCTTGATGCTGAGCCAGCAGAACGTCGAGGTTCTCGAACGGGAAGGTCCGCGCGTGCGCTGTCTGGAGCCGACTCAACGCAACGAGTGAGGGCTCCTCTTCCGAGGCTCCTATCCGGACGAGATAGGCCTCCAGGTCGAGCGCGGTCGTATTCCAAGTCACGTGCGAAGCATGCAACCTCAAGTCGACCTGAAGTCAAGCGAACCCTTGCCCTGAGGCAGGACTACTGCAGTTCGCCACCACATCAATGTGAGTCGCCTGGGTTCGCCCTGCCCAAGGACTGAACTGCCGTAGGAATGTCTGGGCCGAAGAGATTGGTTCTCGCCGTGAGCCGGGGCAGGATGCACGTATGAAGGTCGTCGTCGCCGTAGACAAGTTCAAGGGCTCGCTCACCGCAGCTGAGGTGGGCGACCACCTCCGCCGCGGCTTGACCGCCGACCGCAATGACCTCGAGGTCGTGTGCGTACCCATCGCAGACGGCGGGGATGGCACGCTCGCGGCCGCCCTTGCCGCGGGGTACGCCCCCGTCTCCGTGGAGGTGCGCGGGCCAACTGGCCAGGCGGTCCACACACAGATCGCCGTCTACGAACACACAGCGGTCGTCGAACTTGCGACCACCTGCGGGCTGGAACGTCTCCCGGAGGGTCGCCTCGCCGCACTCACCGCTTCGACCGAGGGCGTGGGCCAGGCGATCGCGGCAGCGTTGGACGCTGGCTGTCGCACGATCGTCCTCGGGCTGGGCGGCAGCGCGAGCACCGACGCCGGAGCCGGCATCCTGACCGCGCTCGGGGCCCGCATCCTGACCGCCGAAGGCACACCGGTGCGGCCGGGTGGGGAGGGATTGGCCTCCGCGGTTGACCTCGAGCTGACTGCAGCGATTGATCGACTGCGCGGTATCAACCTCATCATTGCCAGCGACGTCGACAATCCCCTCACGGGCCGCAAGGGCGCGGCGGCGGTCTACGGGCCACAGAAAGGGGCGAGTGCTGACGAGGTCCGCGTCCTTGACTCCGCGCTCGCGCGGTTTGCTCGCCTCGTCGCAGACGCCACCGGGACGGACTGCAGCCCGCTGCCGGGTGCTGGGGCGGCGGGTGGCGCCGGATTCGCGGCCTATGTCCTTGGTGGCACGTTTCGCCCGGGCATCGAGCTCATCCTCGAACTGGTCGACCTGGAGTCCCACCTCGACGACGCCGATTTGGTCATCACCGGCGAAGGCTCCCTCGATGAGCAGAGCCTCAACGGCAAAGCTCCCGTTGGCGTAGCGGCCGCGGCGACGCGGCACAGCGTGCCGGTGGTGGCCGTTGCGGGGCAGGTCTCGGTCGACCCGGAACGATTGCGTGAGAATGGGATTCGACGGACATACGCCCTGACGGACCTCAACCCCGATGTGGACGAGTGCATCGCGTCTGCCGGGCCGCTCTTGCAGCAGCTCGCTCAGCAAGTCATCGCCATTCACGAGGCAGGAGAGCCGATTTCATGACAGCCCAGTTTGATCTGGTCTTCCGCGCTGACCGCGCAATTGTCAATGGATCCGAGCGTGCCGTGAGCATCGGCATACGCCGCGGCCAGGTCGTCGAGATCGCGGACCGGGATGCGGACCTATCTGCCGCCGAGGTGATCGAGCTCGGTCCGGACGAAGTTCTGATGCCGGGCTTCGTCGATGCCCACGTGCACGTCAATGAGCCGGGTCGCACCGAGTGGGAAGGCTTCGCGTCGGCTACCCGTGCGGCCTTGCGAGGTGGAACCACGACCATCATTGACATGCCGCTCAACTCGCTTCCTCCGACAACGAATGTCGCTGCACTTGAGGAAAAGAAGGCAGCGGCGCAGGGTCAGTGTTTCGTCGACGTGGGTTTCTGGGGCGGTGCTGTGCCAGGCAACATCGATGACCTGCTCCCCCTTCATGACGAGGGCGTATTCGGCTTCAAGTGTTTCCTCCTCGATTCCGGCGTTCCGGAATTCCCTCCCCTGTCACCGGAAGAACTACGCGAGGACCTACGCCGCACCGCACTGATAGGGGCGCTGATGATCGTGCATGCCGAGCGCGCCGAGGAGATCGATGCGGCGCCGCACGTACCCGGCCCCCACTACTCCGACTTCGTTGCGGGACGACCAGATGCCAGTGAGGTCAGCGCAATTCGCTTGGTCATCGACACGATGCGGGACACGGGGGCACGGGCGCACATCCTGCACCTATCCAGCGCGGAAGCACTGCCTCTGATTCGAGACGCAAAGGCCGAGGGGCTACCTCTCACCGTTGAGACCTGCCCGCACTACCTCACATTCACCGCGGAAGCGATCCGAGACGGGTCGACTGCCCACAAGTGTTGCCCGCCCATTCGCTCCAGCGCCAACCAAGATCGCCTATGGGAGGCACTTGCTGACGGGACCATCGACTGCATCGTCAGCGACCACAGCCCAAGCACTCCCGATCTCAAGACTCCGGACTTCGAGTCGGCCTGGGGCGGTGTCTCCTCAGTGCAGGTCGCCGCTGCTGCCGTCTGGTCTGGTGCACGCGAGCGCGGGCACTCGTTGGTAGACCTGGTGCGTTGGATGAGCGAGGGGCCGGCCAGAGTCGCTGGCGTCACCGACAAGGGCGGCATCCGCGTCGGCGGGGACGCTGACCTGATCGTCTTCGCCCCCGAAGACACGCAACACATCGACGCCGCCACACTCGAACACAAGAACAAGGTCAGCGCCTACGACGGTCTTGAGCTTGCGGGCGTCGCCCGCCGAGTCTGGTTGCGTGGCAATGAGATCAGCACCAAGCGCGCTGACGGGCGCTTCCTGACGCGTACGCCCTGACTTGCCCGACAACGCTGGTCGAGTAGCCGCGAGGAACGAGCGGCGTATCGAGACCACCTACTTCGAAGGAGCACGATGACCTACTACGTCCCGCGCGGCGGGCTCCCCAGCCAGACCGACCTGACCACCGAGCGATCGGTGTTCACCGAGTCCTATGCCGTCATCCCGCGGCGCACCATGACCGACATCGTGACGTCATTCCTGCCGTTTTGGGAAGGCATGCGCATGTGGATCATCGCGCGGCCGCTCTCCGGTTTCTCAGAGACGTTCTCGCAGTACATCGTCGAGGTGCAACCCGGTGGCGGCAGCGACAAGCCTGAACTCGACCCGGGTGCGGAGGCGGTGCTTTTCGTCACCACCGGCGAGCTAGAACTCACCATCGACGGCGAGCAGCACACCATGACCGACGGCGGGTATGCCTTCCTGCCGCCAGGCGCTCGCTGGACCCTGCACAACCGAGGCGATGAGGTGGCTGGCTTCCACTGGATCCGGAAGTCCTACCAGCACGTCGACGGCGTGGAGGCGCCCGAGGCCTTCGTCACCAATGAGAAGGAAGTCGCGCCGACTCCGATGCCCGATACCGACGGCGCCTGGGCCACAACGCGATTCGTGGACCTCGCGGATATGCGACACGACATGCACTGCACCATCGTGACCTTCCAGCCCGGCGGAGTAATCCCCTTCCCGGAGACGCACGTCATGGAACACGGGCTGTATGTCCTGCAGGGCAAGGCGATGTATCTCCTCAACCGCGACTGGGTCGAAGTCGAGGCAGGCGATTTCATGTGGCTGCGCGCCTTCTGCCCGCAGGCCTGCTACGCCGGCGGACCGGGCCCGTTCCGCTACCTGCTCTACAAGGACGTCAACCGGCACGCGCCGCTGACGGGGTACTTGCGCTAAGGCCATCGCTCACCAGACGCGTACCGCTGCTGCGTCTCATGTCACCTCGGCCGGGTCGCATGGTGGACATTTGAAAAGTCCTTCGGGCGAATAGACATCACGAGGGTGAATCTTTGCCAGGCTTGTCGACGTCACTGGCAAGAACTACCTCGAAGGATCTTGATGCATGACTCCCGCGCCCTTGTCCGTGGTCGACTGAAGCGTTTCCGGCAGGAGTACCTACCCGCCGCGCTCTACCGCGACCGCACGCCGCTCACGCTGCGGCGCTGGGATGCGCCCGGGGAGCCGGTGCCGTTCGACGAGGCGGCCGGTCAGATATTCGAGCCGTTCGAGGCGGGCGCCGGGCCTGCCTCGCGGTGGGGCAAGCCGTGGGGGACGAGCTGGTTCCGGGTCACCGGTGAGGTGCCGGATGAGTGGGTCTCGACAAGGTCGACCGGCGTAACAAGCTCGACCGGCGTGGTCTCGACAGGCTCGACCGGCGTGGTCTCGACAGGCTCAACCGGCGATGGGCGCTCGACCGGCGATGGGCGAATCGAGGCCGTGGTCGATATCGGCTTCAACTCTGCCGGGCCGGGCTTCCAAGCCGAGGGCACCGCCTATACCGCCGACGGAACCATCATCAAAGGCATCGAGCCACTGAATCTCTGGGTACCACTCGACGGAATCAGCCCAGACGGCAAGCAGATTGACTTCTTCGTCGAGGCAGCAGCCAACCCGTTCATCTCGGAGAACGGTTGGTTCATCCCCACCCCGCTCGGGTCCAAGTCGACTGCCGGAGACGCCGAGCTGTATGAGTTCCGCAGCCTGGATCTCGCAGTCCTGGACGTCGCGGTGTGGGAGTTGACGCGCGACATCGAGGTGCTGGCCGGATACATGGAGGAGTTGCCGCAGGACTCGCCGAGGGTTCACCAGATCGAGGCGGCGCTCGACCAGATGCTCGACGCGGTCGACCCGCGCGACCTCGCCTCCACCGCGTCCGCCGGGCGCGAGGCACTCCAAGGGGTGCTTGCGGCCCCCGCCGTCGCCAGCGCCCACCAGGTTCTGGCCACCGGCCACGCCCACATCGACTCCGCCTGGCTCTGGCCCACCCGCGAGACCGTACGCAAGTGTGCACGCACGTTCTCCAACGTCATCGATCTGATGGACGACGACCCGGACCTGGTCTTTTCATGCTCCTCGGCGCAGCAGTTCGAATGGATCCGGCTGCACTACCCCGCCCTGTTCGAGCGACTCAAGGAGAAGGTTGCCGCCGGACAGTTCGTGCCGGTCGGCGGCATGTGGGTGGAATCCGACACCAACCTTCCCGGCGGGGAAGCACTGGCGCGCCAGTTGATTGAGGGAAAGCAGTTCTTCCTCGACCAGTTCGGTATCGACACCCAAGAGGTATGGCTGCCGGACTCCTTCGGCTACACCGCGGCGATGCCGCAGCTCGTGGAGGCCAGCGGGTCGCGCTACTTCCTCACCCAGAAAATCTCTTGGAACGACACCAACACCATGCCGCACCACACCTTCCAGTGGGAGGGCATCGACGGGACCCAGGTCTTCACTCACTTCCCGCCGGTCGACACTTACAACTCGGACCTGTCTGCGAAGGAGATGCTTCGCGCCGAGCGACAGTTCCGTGAGAAGGGCGCGACCAACATCTCGCTCGTGCCCTTCGGCTGGGGCGATGGCGGCGGTGGCCCCACCCGCGAGATGCTCGGGGACGCCGCACGCCAACGTGACCTCGAAGGCGCTCCACGCGTCGAAATCGGCAGTGCCCAAACGTTCTTCGAGCGCGCCGAGGCCGACTACACCAAGCCCCCGATCTGGTCGGGCGAGCTTTATCTTGAATACCACCGCGGCGTATACACCTCCCAGGCCAACACCAAGAAGGGCAACCGACGCAGCGAACATCTGCTGCGTGAAGCTGAGTTGTGGGCAGCCACCGCGACCGTACGCACCGGTATCGACTACCCCGCCGAAGAACTGCAACGCATCTGGCGCGTCGTGCTGCTCAACCAGTTCCACGACATCCTGCCGGGTTCGTCCATCAGTTGGGTCTACGAGGACGCTGAGCGCGACTATGCCGAGATCGAGAAGAGCCTTGAATCGATCATCGCCCAGTCGCTGGATGCTGTTGTGGGGCAAGGTGATTCCACGATCTGCGTGAACGCCGGCCCGCATGAGCAGGAGGGGGTCCCGGCGCTAGGTGGCACAGTCGCGGCGCATGCGCGAGCCACACGTACCGTCTCGGAGCAAGACGGCGGGGCCGTCCTGGCCAGCGAGCACCTCCGCGTGACGATCGACGCCAATGGCGAGATCGCCTCGATTAGGGACCTGCGGCATGATCGGGAGGTTGTCCCTGCCGGCTGTACCGCAGCACGACTGGAACTCTTCGAGGACATCCCAAACGAATGGGACGCCTGGGACGTCAACGAGCACTACCAGCGAAATGGTCTCGATACGGCCTCCGCAAGCTCCGGCCTACTCGACCAACGTGGGGATGGTCTCGATACGGCCTCCGCAAGCTCCGGCCTACTCGACCAACGTGGGGTTGGGCTCGACCAGGGGGGAGAGGCAGTGGTGATTGCCCAGACAGTTGGCAATTCGACTGTTCGGCAACGTATCTCGCTCAGTCCGGACGGCACCGCGATCGACATGTCCATCGAGGTGGACTGGCAGGAGCGGCAGCGGCTGCTCAAACTCGCGTTCCCGATCGACCTGCACACCGAGCGGGCAACGTCGGAGATCCAGTTCGGCCACGTACACCGCCCCATCCACCAGAACACCTCCTGGGACATGGCCCGGTTCGAAACCTGCGCGCACCGGTGGGTGCATGTCAGCGAGCCCGACTATGGCGTGTCGGTGTCCAATGACTCGACGTATGGCCATGACATTCAACGCATTTCGACCGAAGCCGGGCCGGCCACCCAGGTGCGCTTGTCTTTGCTTCGCGCGCCACAGTTCCCTGACCCCGACGCCGATACCGGCAAGCACTCCTTCACCGTGCGTCTTACCCCCGGCGCAGCCATCGCAGATGCCGTGGCCGAGGGGTACCGGCTCAATGTTCCGCTGCGTGAGGTCACCGGAGCCGAGGCACCCAAGCCTCTGGTGACGTTGGATAACCCTGGCGTCGTCGTCGAAGCCGTCAAACTCGCGAGCGATGGCTCTAGTGACGTGATCGTCCGGGCATACGAGGCGTACGGCCAGCGCGCGACCGCCACCGTCAGCACCTCGTTCAATCATCACTCGGTGGTTGAGACCGATCTTCTTGAGCGTGAGGTGAAGCGCAAGTCCCTACACGAGGATGCGCTCTCCCTACGGCCATTCCAGATCGTGACCCTTCGATTCCGTCGGTGAGGTGATGACGATGCCAGACGTGAGCAGGCGGTCGGTCCTCCGCTTCGTCGGAGGCGCCGTCGCCGTCGCGCCTCTGACGGCGTGCGGCTCCGATCACGCCAACACCCTCCGGATCAGCTACCAACAGTTCGGATCCGGGCGGGTGATGGAGGCGTACATCAAGCAGGCGGCAGCGGACTTCAGTAAGAACCGTCCCGGCACCGCCGTCGAGTTGGTTCCGCTGGTAGCGGCCGAGAATGACTACTTCACCAAGAACGAGCTCATGATGAGTTCGTCTCGCACGGCCTGTGACCTCGTATATGAGGACACGTTCATCCTCGAATCCGACGTGGCTGCAGGCTATTTGCGGCCCATCGACGAGTACATCTCAAAGTGGCCGGAGTGGAAGCGCTACCACGCTGTGACCCGAGAGGCGGTCAAAGCAGAGGACGGCAAGACCTACGGCGTTCCGATCGCCACCGATACTCGCGGAATCTGGTACCACTCAGAGGTTCTCGAGAAGGCTGGCATCAAAGCACCGTGGCAGCCAAAGACCTGGGACGACCTGCTCGAGGCTGCCCGCACCATCAAACGTGAGCTCCCCGGCGTCATCCCACTCAACATCTATGCGAGCAAGGCTTCGGGCGAGAAGACCTCCATGCAGGGCTTCGAAATGCTGCTGTATGGAACGGATTCCACGCTCTATGACGAAGACCAGAAGAAGTGGGTCATCGGGAGCCAGGGTTTCCGTGACAGCCTGCAGTTCATCCGCACGGTGTACTCCGAAAAACTTGGTCCACCCTTGTCGAGCGCGCTCGATCCCAACCTTGCCGAGACCGCTCAGAACGGGTGGTTCCCCAAGGGTGAAATGGCCATGATGATTGACGGTAGTTGGATCAGCCGGGCCTGGTTGGACGACGGTCCGGGCAAGTGGCCGAAGGCGACAGAGGTGGTCAAACTCGCGACGATGCCCACTCAGCGCGGCCAGGGCGCAGGCATCACCACGCTCGCCGGTGGGCACAGTTGGGCCTTTCCCGCCAAGGCCCAACAGCACGATCTCGCGTTCGAGTTCGTCCGTCATCTCTGCTCACTCAAGAACCTGTCCGAGGTCACCATTAACGACCGCAACGTGACAACCCGGACCGACATCGCCGAGTTGCCGGCATACAAGAACTCCTCAACGTTCTTGCCCTTCTTCACCAACCTGGTCAAGGACGCGACCTACCGCCCGGCACTAGCGCCCTACCCACAGATCTCGACGGCCATCCAGGTCGCGTGCGAGCAGGTCATGACCGGCTCCCGTAGCCCCGCTCAGGCGGCCCGGGCCTATGACAACGCTGTCATCGAGATCGTCGGACGCGACCACACCACGAAGGAGGCATGATGGCGACCGCCACGACCTCTGCGCAGTCCGCAAAACCGCGACCGCACATCCGGTGGTCCCGCGGCATGCCCATGCTGCCCACGCTGGTCATTCTGCTGCTGTTCCTTGCTGGCCCAGTGCTTTACAGCGTCTACCTCGCGTTCACCAACCGGGCGCTGCGCGGCGAAGGGGCCAGCGAAACCAGCTTCGTGGGGCTCGATAACTTCACGCAAGCCTTCGACACCAGCGCGTTCTGGAATTCCTTCACGCTGACGATCATTTTCACGCTCGTCTCAGGCGTCATTGGTCAGACCGTGCTTGGTATGGCGCTCGCGCTACTCCTGCGTCGGGCACCCTCGTGGGTGCAAGCGATCACCGGTGCCGTCGTCGTCGGCGCGTGGATCGTGCCGGAGGTGGTGGCCGGATACCTCTGGTACACCTTCCTGTCCGAGGACGGCTCGCTCAACAACATCCTTGACCTCCTGCACCTGCCAAGTCAGGACTGGCTCATCAGCGCACCGATTATTGCGGTGTCATTTGCGAATATCTGGCGCGGCACTGCCTTCGCGATGCTGACCTTCTCGGCGGCGCTCGCACAAATCTCCCCCGAGCTGGAGGAGAGCGCCCAAATCGACGGCGCTGGGCCAATACGTCGCTTTTGGTCAATCACGCTGCCACTGCTGCGACGCGCCATGATGACCGCGCTCATGCTGATCACGCTACAGACTCTCTCAGTCTTCGGACTCATCTATGTGATGACCGGCGGAGGACCCAGCGCACAGAGTCAGACCCTGCCGCTCTACATGTACGAGCAGGCATTCAGTTATGGCCAACTTGGCTACGGCACGGCAATCGCCCTGCTATTGCTCGGGATCGGAGGCATCGCCGCCTTGGCCTACCTGCGCGTGCTGCCGAAGGAGGACAAAGAATGACCACCGACGCCATGACCTCCACGGCAACGTCAACGGTGCCAAAGCGCAGCCGCGCGAGCCGGGTGGAACGTACGACCACGCTGGGCTCGTCGTTACTTCTCATCGGCATCGCGGCAGCGTTCTCGGTCCCGCTGCTCTGGGTCATCCTTGCCTCGCTGAACCCGCAGGCTTCCCTGTCCGTTGAGTGGCCAGCCGAGGCCGGTCTGGACAACTACCGCGGTGTACTCAATACCGAGACGACCTATCGGCCGATCTGGAACTCGTTGCTGCTGTGTGGCGGCGGCACGATCATCACCATGATCTGTGCAGCGTTGGCGGCCTACCCGCTGAGCCGCTTCAGCTCTCGCGCCAAGCGACCGTTCCTGCTGACGATCATCTTCGCGACCGGTTTGCCTATCACCGCCCTCATGATCCCGGTCTACGCGCTGTTCGTTCGGGTCAACCTCATCGACTCAATGCTGGGAGCGGTGTTGTTTCTGTCGGCATCATCTCTTCCCTATGCGATCTTCCTGATGAAGGGCTTCATGGACGGCGTACCCAAGGAGCTCGAAGAGAGCGCCTGGACCGAGGGAGCCGGAACACTTCGCGCACTGTGGGCCATCGTGCTTCCGCTGATGCGGCCAGGAACCGCCGTCGTGACCATGCTGACCTTCGCCAAGATGTGGGGCGACTTCTTCGTGCCGTTCATGCTGCTGCTGTCGCCGGAGAAGCTGCCCGCCTCGGTGAGCCTCTACACCTTTTCCTCGCAATACGGACAGGTGCAGTATGGCCAGCTCGCAGCGTTCTCAGTGCTCTACACCTTGCCGGTCGTGCTGCTCTACCTCGTGCTCGGCCGACGCCTGCGCGACGGCTTCGTGGCACAGGGCGGGCTCAAGGGGTAGGACATCCACGGCCCACTGGTGGGTTGTTGCCCGACTGGTGCGAAGTAACGCACCTGCCGCGTAACAACCCACCAGTGCTTCACCAACTCGCGCGGGAGATGGCCGCGGCCCACCCGAACCCGCCCGTCCAGCTGCCCGGTTCACCCCATCCGCAAGCGCGGCCAGGTCGACCACCCCACGCGCCAGCGCCGCATCCGCGGGGATCACTGCGTCCACCAGACCACCGGCGCATGCACCTTCACTCCCGGCCGCCGAGGCGCCGTGACCTGCGGCCCCACCGACATCACATGGACCGTCGCGACAGGATCCGGAGCCTGCAGCCGGGGCAGATCGTGCAGGCACAACGCCGAGCCGTGACTTGCCACGAACGCGGCCGGGAGCACGTGCAACACCGCCCGGATTCGAAGTCGCTCATGCTCGACCTGCTGTTCGACCGGTGACTGACGTTCCCAACCTGGCTCGCGCTCAGGCGATAGGTAGTACGCACCCCGCGCGGCCTTGACCACTAGCCCGGCGCGTACCCACATCGGAAGGTCCCTGTCCGCGTGTCCGCAGTCGATCGCCTCCGAGCGACTAAACACTCCCCCCTGGCTGAGCGCCCGCAGATGCAATTGCTCGGATAACGACCTCGGCGGCGATGGCATGCTGATGAGCCTGCCGCCGGTGCGCCCTCGGCGCGAGGGGCGCTGCTACGCCTGTGGATTACTCCTCGAACTGTCAGCCGCGCAGACCACGCAACCACTCTCGTGCGCTGGCGTACGACTCATCGGCGGCGGTGCGTACGACGTCAGACGCCTGGCCGTCAGCCCTGGGATAGGACCCCAAGAAGCGGATGTCCGCACTCACCCGTCGCAGCCCGAGCAAGGCCTCAGCGACGCGCTCGTCGTCAAGATGCCCTTCAAAGTCGACCGAAAAACAGTAGGACCCCATCGCCGCGCCCGTCGGGCGAGACTCTAGGAGGGTCAGGTTGATCCCTCGCGCCGCGAACTGCTCCAGCAGCTGGAGCAGGCCGCCGGCGTGGTCGTCGTGCTGGAAGAGCACGACGCTGGTCTTGTCGGCACCGGTCCGGGCCGGCACGAGGCCGCGTCGCCCCACGAGCACGAATCGCGTGACAGCAGAAGCGTTGTCGCCGATGTCGTGCGCCAGCACCTCGAGGTCGAAAACGTCCGCGGCAAGCGGCGCGCATACCGCGGCCTCAAACGGCTGCGCCTCACCCGAAGCCAGTGCCTCCGCGGCCGCCGCCGTCGAGAGCGCGGGCACGTACGCCGCCCGCGGCAACTCCTTGGCCATCCACGCGCGGACCTGCGGCCAGGCGTGCGAGTGCGAACCGACGCCGTTGATGTCCGCACGCTGGGTCCCAGCCCGCGCGGCCAACACAAACTTGATCGGCACCAGCACCTCGCCCTGGATCGACAAGGGGTCACCGCTGTTGAGTGCGTCAAGCGTGGCCGAAACACCACCCTCCACCGAGTTCTCGATCGGCACCATCACGACGTCGACCTCTCCCGTCCGCACCCCATCGAGGGCCGCCGGAACGGTCGCAAATGGCACCGCCTCGGCAAAAGCCGCATCGTCGTCGGCTAGCCAGTCACGCAACGCCATCTGGGTGAAGGTGCCACGTGGGCCGAAGTATCCGTGTCGGGTCATTCGTGCGTCCGGTCCTTCGAACTATCGCGAGCGGCGGTGAGTGCCTGCCGCTCTTCGGGGGAAAGGGTGATCTCGCTGACGCCACCGACCACGCCCTTGGCGTAGGTGCGTGACTCGCCGCGCGCGTGGATCGAGGACAGCACCAACCCATCGCCGGTGTCGTCAACCAGTGCCGCCGAAAAACTCAACCGGCCGCCCATATCGCCGAACGCGTCATAGCGAACCACCGCCACATGGCGCAGCCCGGCAGCCGCCTGACCGTCTAATGAGTCGATCCGCGTGCTCAGTGCCGTGAGGTCACTGCCAAGGCGCGAAACCCGATCGTGCTCTCGTGCCAGCAAACTCACCACGTCGTGGTCCCCATCGGCACCCAGCGCAAGGAGTTGCCGATGGATGGCCCCGGCACGCAGCACCGCGACGAGTGCCACCAGCAGTGCCACCACCGCCACGACACCCGCCACCAGAGCGAGGGTGCTTGAGTCCACCCGATTGAGCGTAGTCACGGGCTCGACCGCCACCATCTCGGGTTGTTCAGGTTTCATACATGCGCCACGACTTAGGCTTGCCCGGTGACCCGCCGCTGGATCGTCCTGACCGCACTGGCAGCGGCGACTTTCTTTGTGGCCAGCCTCGGCCTGTCCTGGATCCTGGCCCGCCCCCCGCACCAGGCCATCAAGCCCGCTGGGCCGATCGTCATGATCACCATGCCCACCCTCACCTGGGACGACGTGTCGGCCAAGCGCACTCCTCATCTGTGGAAGCTCAGCCAGAACGGCGCCGTTGGAAACCTGGTGACCCGTACGACCTCTGGCCACAGTTGTTCCGATAATGCGTGGACCAGCGTGTCGGCCGGAACCCGCACCTCGATCGGCAAATCCCCTCCCGAGACACCGCCAGGCGAGCCCGTCGGTTCCTGCGGTAAGACCGCCGCTCCGATTGTTTACGACACCAACCGGGCGTGGCTGAGCGGCTGGCAAGGCTGGGCCGAGAACGTCGAAGACAAAGGCTTCAAGGCCCGCATCGGGTTATTGGCCGCTTCCCAAGAGAAGAAGGGGCGTTGTGTCGCGGGCGTTGGCGGGATGGCGGCGTACGGCGCCGCCGACCGTGACGGCGAGATCGACCCGTTCTACCCGAACGTCAAGGACGCCGACTTCGACGCTTGCCCGATCACGCTGGTCAACCTGGGCAGCACCCAGGACTCCGCGCTCGGCACTCTGCTCGACAAACTCCCGGACGACGCCACCCTTGTGGTGTCGGGGCACGCCGACGACGCCACCCGCGAGCGACTGCGTACGGTCATCATCTCCGGGCCGGACGTCGAGGAAGGCCTGCTGCGTTCGACCAAGACCCGCCAGCCCGGCCTGCTGCAAGGCACCGACCTCACCGCCCTGCTCATGCAGGGTGCGGCGGCTCCACCCAAGCGCGCACCCTACGAAGCCCGCGAACCCGTCGTTCAGCCCGAGACCGACATGGTCAGCGCCGTCAAGCACGTTCGCGGCATCAGCGTCGCCCTGCGTGACGAGCACCGACTCGTCCCGCCGTTCTTCTATACCTACACGACGCTCGCACTCCTCGCGATCGTCGGCGGCTTGGTCCTTCTGCGCCGCTCGCCACGCCAAGGCCGTCGGTTCTTCGCCGCGTTCGGAGCGTGGGCGGCATCGGTGCCCGTCTCGACATTCCTCATCGGACTGGCGCCCTGGTGGCAGGCAAGCCGGCCCGGAGTCGCACTGATCGGGGGGGTGCTCCTGACCGCCGTGGCCATCGCCGCCATCGCTCTCACTGGCCCCTGGCGGCGATGGATCGCCGGGCCCGCTGTGCTGATCGCAACCACGACGGCCGTGGTCATCGCCCTCGACGTCACGCACAGTTCGCGCCTTCAGCTCATTTCGTTGATGGGCCTGCAGCCGGTCTACGGCGGCCGCTACTTCGGGATGGGCAACGTCGCATACGCCCTCTATGCCAGCTGCGCTCTCCTGGTGACGGCGCTACTCGCGGGACGGTGGATCCAGCGCGGGCAGCCCAGGTTGGCGGCCGCAACGGTAGTCGTCATGGGTTGCTGCACGTTGATCATCGACGGGCACCCGAGTTGGGGCGCTGACGCTGGCGGACCCCTCGCGCTACTGCCCGCCTTCGGGTATCTCGCGCTCAACGCCGGTGGCCTGCGGGTGACCTGGCAGCGAATCCTGGCCGTCGGTGGCGGCGCGTTCGTCGTCGTTGGCGGGTTGGCCTATCTCGACTACCTGCGACCCCCTGCCTATCGAACCCACATCGGCAACTTTGTCGCCGGATTCGTTGAGTCAGGCAGTACGTCAGCGCTAGAACGCAACATCCAGCTCAATCTGAAGATGCTGACCTCCCAGTGGATCAACTTGCTGGTTCCCGTGATGCTCGCGCTGACGATGTACGCCTTGATGCGACCAGAATCCCGCCTCGGCCGCCCATTGCGGAGGCTGACGTCCCGAGTTCGCTTCTTGGGTCACGGCCTGGCGGCGGTCACGATCTGTTGGCTGATCGGTTTCGGCGCCAACGACTCCGGAACGGCCATCCCCCCGTCGGGGATGATCGTCATGTTGCCGTTGGTGATTCTGATCGCGGCCAGCAAGGGACGGTACGCACCCCGCGACGCGCCCGTTACCGCCGGCTCGGTGTTGGAGCCGAGCGCTGGCGGTCCTCGACCTTAGGCGTAGTCCATGCCATGCGCGCCAAACCGAACAAGGTCAGCAGTCCGACCAGGGCGAGGGCATTGTGCGGCACCGCCCACAGCGGGTTCCCGGTGGCGAGATGCCGGTCGAACACCGCATGGCCATTGCCCATGAGCCGCCAATGAGCCCACCACGTGATGTGGAGCGTCAGGATCAGCCACACCGCTGCGCCTGCCGCGATGACGCGACGATCGCGGGTCACGAATCCCCGCGCGACCAGCCAACACACTCCGGGAAGCAGCCAATGGAAGTGGTGCGACCACGACACCGGGGAGACAAGCACGCCCACCATGGCGACCAGAGTGAAGGCCAGGAGCAGTTCGTGGTGGTCATACGCACGCTTGGCGGCGGCATACCCAATGATGACGACGACTGCGATCAACCCGAGCAACAGCAGCGTGCCGAGAGTCCCCTCCGGGCCGACTCGCAGGATGACCGCTCGGATCGACTGATTGGCTGTTCCGTCGTTGTGCCCCAAGCGATCTGAGGCGAAGAGCGCGTCCGTCCAGAAGTCGAGCGACAGTCGAGGCGCGATGAGCAGCACGCCCACGATGGAGACCGCGACGGTGACGATTGACGTTGCGGCTGCACGCCACTGCCGGGTGACCAAGAAGTAGATGATGAAGACGCCGGGCGTCAGCTTGATGGCGGTAGCGAGCCCGACCAGAACACCGTGCAGGGGGAAGCCACCGGGCAGCCGGATCCGCCGCACCAGGTCTGGGCGAGCCACATCGATGAGCACCGCGAGGACGAGGAAAGCATTGACCTGGCCGAAGCGCAGACCGTCGGTGACGGGCAGCGTGTAGGTGATCGCTAACGCGAGCAATCCCCACACCACACCGTGACGCTCGACCCTGGCCAGCAGCGGTGCGGCAGCGATACGCACGGTCACCACGATCGCGACGAGCTGGGCATAGAACCAGATCCAGCCCAACACGGTGAAGGGCACCCAGGCGAGCGGTATGGCGAGGAGCGCCGCAAAGGGCGGGTAGGTAAAGGGCAGTTCCTGCGGCGGCGGGGTCACGTGGTCATAGACCGCGCGCCCGTCAAGGAGCGAAATGCCCGCTTCGCGATAGACGCGCAGATCGACCATCCAGTGACCGGAGTCGGGCGAGAGAAGGAATGCGTATGCCAGGGGCACAGTCCCGACCAGAACAATGAGGATCGGGACCGCCCAGGTACGAGGGGCTGCGCGGCTCGACGATGTCACGCCACCATTGTGGCGGCTGGGGCATCGCACAGTCGCGGCACCTAAGGTGACCCGCATGGTGCGCAGGTGGGTCTACGTCGTGGTGGGTTCTGTGCTCGCGTTCGCTGCGTTGAGCATGGCCGTCAGCCAGATCACCCCGGAGCAGACGCGGCACGCGATGCCGCAGTCTGGGCCGACGGTGGTGGTCGGAGTTCCCGGCTTGGAGTGGTCGGACATCAGCAAGTCCTCACAACCCGGTCTGTGGGCGTTGCTCCAGGCCTCCGGCACCGCGTCCATGACCCCGCGGGCAACATCCTCCCCGACGTGTACGGCCGACGGATGGCTCTCGCTCGGCGCGGGCCGCGCGGCGGACGCGCACTGCAAACTCCCCGGCACCCTCACCAGCGGCAAAAACGTCACCGTCCCCGGCTGGTCAAAGCTGCAGGATCAAAAGGGCGACGCCACGCCGGGTCTCTTGGCATCGACGCTGCGCAAGAACAAGCAGTGCACCACGGCCGTCGGGGTCGGTGCCGCGCTGGCCGCTGCGGACGAGCAGGGCAAGGTGGCCCGCTATTTCGCCGCGCCGTCCGCCGAAGCAATGCAGGCGTGTCCGGTGACGTTCGTCGACGTCGGCACATCCACCGGCGCAGCGCCGAAAAACCTCGAAAAGGCGCTGCAGCCCATCTTCTCCAACATCAAGACGGCGCCGACTGTGATCATCGCGGGCATCTCAGATGGCAAAGACAGCACGACCAAACCGCGGGCACTCTTCGCCGTCGGAGCGACCATCAAGCGTGGCACGCTGACCTCAGAGTCGACCCGCCAGCCTGGCTTCGTCAGCGCCCCTGACATCTCCGCCCACGTCCTCGACCGCGTCAAGAACCCACCGGCTGAATTGGTCGGCTCGGTGTTCACGGTCCGGCCCACCGACGGCCCGGACGCGGCCGTCGCCCAGGAGCGGCGGCGTACGGACATCATGCTGATCCGCTCGCAGGCAGCGTCAATGCCCTTCCAGATCGGCGCCGGCATCCTCACCGCGCTCGCCTTGGGAATCGGTGTATGGCGTTGGAAGAAAAGCGGATCCGCGCCCGCATGGCTGGCCCCGGTGAGCGTGACGTTGGCCTGTTTCCCAGCCGCGTCCTGGCTGGTCGGTTTGGTCCCGTGGTGGCGGGGCGGGCCGACAACTCTCTTCTTCCTGGCCGCATTTGTGGTCGCCGTTTCGCTCATCATGTCGGTCGCGTATGCCGGGCCTTGGCGGGAGTGGTCGGCAGGTCCGCCTCTGATCGTCGCGGCAATCACGCTGGCAGTGCTGGGGATCGACGTCATCAACGGCTCTCGACTGCAGTTCATCGCGCCACAGGGCTTGCAACCACTCGAGGGCGGCCGCTTCTTCGGCATGGGCAATGCAGGCTTTGGGTTCTTCGCCACCGCTGCCCTCCTCCTCGGCGGCTTCATCGCCGCACGACTCGTGTGGTGGGACGATGCCGACGACACCGACGTACGCCTCGCCGGGGCCTCCGTGGCCGTGGTGGGGTTTGCGGCTGCGGTCATTGACGCCTGGCCAACTTGGGGCGCCGACTTCGGCGGCCCACCCGCGCTGCTCGTCGGCACCGGCGTCGCGGTGGTGCTGATTCTCGGCTTGAAACTCTCGGTCAAGCGAGTGCTTCTCATCGCTGCTGGAGCACTCGTCGTCGTCGCGATCGCCGCGCTGGTCGACTGGCGCCGAGACCCCGGTTCGCGTACCCACCTGGGGCGGTTCGTTCAGCAGATCATCGACGGCGACGCCTTCGGAGTGATCCTGGGCAAGCTGGGAGCCAACCTCGCGCTGCTCTTCTCGTCTCCCGTGGCACCGCTCGTCCCGATCCTGATGGTCATCGGCTGGCTCGTAGTCCTGCAACCGGCTGGTCGCTTCGGTCGTCCCGTCGCGTGGCTGTGGGAAGAGATGCCGGTGCTGCGCTGGGTCTGCCTCGGATTGCTGACCTGCTGGTCAATTGCGTTCCTGCTCAACGATTCCGGCGTTGGCGTCCCCGCGACGGGCGCGCAGTTCGCCATTCCGTTGCTCGTGGCCATCGCGGTCGTTGCCCGCCGCGAGCGAGACGCCCCGGTCTAACGGGTCAGCTGGCGACGTGATCACGTCGTGTTGACCACCGACCCGGATCGCGTGGGGATCCACTCGTTGTGTTCAATTCTTGACGCCAACACCGTTGTGGGTCAGGCTCTGCGTGTGACCCCCGCCTCACCTGGCTCTCAAAGCGCACTCCGCCGCCGCAATCGCGAGACGGTGCTCAGCGCACTGCGCTCCGGGCCGTCCACGCAGGCCGCTCTCGCGCGCCGGACTGGGCTGAGCGGAGCAACCATCTCCAACATCGTCCGCGCTCTCACGCACGAGGAACTCGTGGCGACGTCGCCCACCACCACCTCGGGTCGACGAGCGGTGTCGGTTCGCCTGCTCAACCGGGAGAGCGCGGTCGCCGGAATCGATATCGGCCGGCGCCACGTTCGCGTAGTCGTGGCCAGTCCTGGCTATGAGCTTCTGGGTGAGCGAACTCGGGATCTGCCCGTGGGGCACAGCGCTCAGGATGGCACCAACGCTGCCGTGGAGACCTACCACCAGGTCCTGAGCGATGCAGGCCTTGAGGCGAGCGCGGTCGTGGGGGCCGGGATCGGGCTGCCCGGACCGATCGAGCGGGGAAGCCGCCTCGTGTTGGACGGTTCAATCTTGCCCGAATGGGTGGGCGTCGACATCCAGTCCGAGTTCGAGCGGCGCCTCCACGTGCCCGTCCTCATTGACAATGACGCCAATCTTGGCGCGCGCGCCGAGGTCACATGGGGTGATCACCAGCAGGTTGAGGACCTGATTTTCGTCAAGATGGGCACGGGCGTCGGCGCAGGTTTGATCATCGGTGGCCAACAGCATTACGGCGCGAGCGGGCTGGCCGGCGAGATCGGGCACGCGACCATTGACGAGCGCGGGCCCACCTGCCGATGCGGAAATCGTGGCTGCCTTGAGTCGTATGCCTCGACTTCGGTGATGATCGATGCACTGCGGACCGGAAGCGAGCCACTCGGCACAGCCGACCTCGTGCGCCTGGCACTCCAGGGCGATACGGCGACGTTGCGCATTCTTGATGACGCTGGCTTCGCCGTCGGCCGGGTCATCGCGAGCCTCGCGAACTTCATCAATCCGCATGTCGTCGTGATCGGCGGCCCTCTCGCGGCCGTCGGAGACGCGCTCACCCGCCCGGTTCACCGCGGATTCGTCAAGCACGCACTCCGCGCCATTGGTGACGCCACACCAGTCGTAGTCTCCGAGCTCGGCGACCGCGCGGAGGCCCTCGGCGCCGCTGCTGCCGTCATCCAAAAGTCGTCGGGTACGGCGACTTTGTCTTAATTGCTTGACAGCAACTAGAACCTGCGCCTTAATTAAACGAAGTGTGAAGCCGGACACAATCGCCCAGCCTGGGCGGCAGTCGGCCAGATACCGGAGGGCACCCATGCACACGGAGACGCCCGGACCCGGACAACACCTCCTGCAGATGCGGGACATCACCAAGCGATTTCCCGGGGTCTTGGCTCTCTCCGAGGTCAACCTGACGGTGTCCGTCGGCGAGGTCCATGCCATCTGCGGTGAGAACGGTGCCGGCAAGTCGACGCTGATGAAGGTGCTGTCCGGCGTCTACCCCCACGGCTCCTACGACGGCGAAATCCTCTACCGGGGAACTCCCGCCGCCTTCCGGACCATCCGGGACTCCGAGTCCGAGGGCATCGTCATCATCCACCAGGAACTCGCGCTGATCCCCGAGTTGTCGATCACCGAGAACATCTTCCTCGGCAACGAACCCGCGCGACGGGGCGTCATTGACTGGGGCCAAGCCAAGCAACGGGCCCGGGAACTCATGGACTGGGTGGGCCTTCGTGAAGACCCTGACACGGCCATCAAGGAGATCGGCGTCGGTAAGCAACAACTGGTCGAGATCGCCAAGGCGCTCAATAAGGACGTCAAGCTCCTCATCTTGGATGAGCCCACCGCCGCTCTGAATGAGAACGACTCCGCACATCTGCTTGGTTTGATCAGCGATCTGCGCGAGCGCGGCATCACTTCAATCATGATTAGTCACAAGCTCGGCGAGATCGAAGCCGTCGCCGACTCCATCACGATTCTGCGGGACGGGCGCTCCATCGAGACTCTCGATGTGCGGGCCGGGCAGGTTGATGAGGACCGCATCATCCGTGGCATGGTCGGCCGCACCCTCGGACACCGCTTCCCAGATCGCAGCGGAACCGCTGGCCCGGTCTTCTTTGAGGTACGTGACTGGACCGTTCGCCACCCGCGCGCCGCCGATCGCCTGGTGTGCAAAAACGCCTCATTCACCGTCCGTCGGGGCGAGATCGTGGGCTTTGCCGGTCTGATGGGGGCGGGGCGTACCGAACTCGCTCGCTCGATCTTCGGTCGCTCCTACGGCGGGTATGTCTCGGGCACGATCATCAAAGACGGCCGCGAGATCGCCCCCACGAGCGTCGCCGCCGCCATCGCCGAGGGTTTGGGCTACGTCACCGAAGACCGCAAGAGTCTCGGACTCAACCTGCTCGACGACATCAAGCGGACCACCGTCAGCGCGGCCCTCGACTCCATCTCCCGGCGCAGCGTCGTGAACGCGCACGAAGAGCACCGCGTCGCCGAGGGGTACCGGCAGAAGTTGCGTACTAAGGCCCCGTCCGTTGACGTCGGCGTGTCCAAACTGTCCGGCGGCAACCAGCAAAAGGTCGTCCTGGCCAAGTGGCTCTTTACCGACCCAGACCTCCTGATCTTGGATGAACCCACCCGCGGCATCGACGTGGGCGCCAAGGCTGAAATCTACGGGTTCATCAACGAACTGGCCGACCAGGGGAAAGGCGTCATCGTCATCTCCTCCGAGCTACCCGAACTCTTGGGTCTTTCCGATCGCATCTACACCCTCTTCGAGGGCTCCATCACCGGTGAGCTCGCTCGTGGGCAAGCCGACCAGGAGTCCTTGATGCGCCTCATGACCCAGCCGTCCGCCCACACCCGAACCGCCTGACTCGGCCACGAAGGAATCCCGACGCCATGAACGCTCCTGCCGATCCTCCGGTCGCCGCTTCGCACCTCGAACCCGAGGCCGAGGTACGTGGCGGTAACGCCTTGAACCAGCTCTTCGGTGGAAACCTCCGCCAGTTCGGCATGGTGGGTGCCCTGCTCCTCATCGTGGTGGTCTTCCAGGTCTCGACCGGGGGCACGCTGTTGACCTCCGATAACCTCATGGCGCTCCTCAACGGCAACGCCTACATCCTGGTCCTCGCCATCGGCATGGTCATGGTCATCATCGCCGGGCACATCGACCTCTCGGTCGGCTCCGTCGCAGCCTTCGTGGCCATTCTGGTGGCCAAGTCCGTCACCGAATGGGGATGGCCCTGGTGGTTGTCGGTCCTGTTGGGGCTGGGCGTGGGTCTCCTGGTCGGTCTCTGGCAGGGCGTCTGGGTGGCATACATCGGTGTTCCCGCGTTCATCGTGACCTTGGCGGGAATGCTCATCTTCCGCGGTGCCAACCAGTTGGTCGGTAACTCCCAATCGGTCCCCGTGCCCGAGCAGATCCAGTACCTCGGCGGTGGATACCTCCCCGAAATTGGACCGAACACCGGGTACAACAACCTGACGCTGCTCCTGGGGATCCTTGGCTGCCTCGTCGTCGCCGGTGGTATCTGGCGAGCCCGCCTGACGGCCATCCGGCTGGGCTCCACGATCGACCCGCTCTGGGTCACCATCGTCAAGATGGTGGTCCTGAGCGGTGCGATCCTCGCGCTGACCTACCAGTTCGCGACCGGCCCCGAAGGCACCTCGTTCCCGATTCCCGGTCTGGTGCTCTTGGTCCTGGTCATCGTCTACACCTTCATCACCTCACGGACCGTCCTCGGCCGGCACGTCTACGCCGTCGGCGGCAACAAGCAAGCCGCTGAACTGTCTGGGGTGAAGAGCAAGCAGGTCAACCTGCTGGTCATGACCAACATGGGCTTCCTCGCTGCGATCGCCGCCATTCTGTTCATCGGCCGGTCGACTGCGTCCGGTCCGGCCGACGGAGATATGTGGGAACTCGACGCTATTGCAGCCGTCTTCATTGGCGGTGCCGCAGTCAGTGGTGGAGTCGGCACCGTTCCCGGGAGCATCATCGGTGGCCTGGTCATGGCCACCCTCAATAACGGTCTTCAACTCGAAGGCATCGGGGCCGACGTCACCTCGATCATCAAGGGCCTCGTCCTCTTGGCCGCGGTGGGCATCGACGTATGGAACAAGAACCAGGGCAACTTTTCGATCATCGGCTCCCTCATGAAGTCTGGGCGCTCCCGTCAAGAAGCCCCAGCACACCCGAGCTAGGCCACCGGCCAGCACAACATGGAAGGAACCATCCAATGACACACAACCCACACTTCCGGGTGGCGGTGGCCGGGGCCGCCGTTCTGGCGCTCACCCTAAGCTCCTGCGGCGGCCGCGATTCCGGTGGCGGCAGCGACTCCTCAGCAGACAAGGGCAGCGACAAAGCAGCATCCAGCGGCTTCGCAAAGGACGCCACCATTGGCGTCTCGCTACCTCAGAAGACCAGCGAGAACTGGGTCCTAGCCGAAAACCTGTTCAAGGCGGACCTCAAGAGCGCTGGCTTCAAGCCCAACGTGCAGTTCGCCAACGCCGGCGTCAGCGAGCAGCAGAACCAGATCAGCAGCATGATCACCAACGGCGCCAAAGTGATCGTCGTCGGCGCAGTCGACGGAGCACAGTTGGGCACCCAGCTCAAGCAGGCTAAAGACGCGGGCGCCACGGTCATCGCGTACGACCGCCTCCTGCTGAACACCCCCAACGTCGACTACTACGTGGCCTACGACAACTTCAAGGTTGGCGAACTCCAGGGCAAGGCTCTGCTGGAGGGCATGGAAAAGAAGGGGAAGAAAAACAGTTACAACATCGAGCTCGTCGCGGGCTCGCCCGATGACGCCAACGCGAAGGTCTTCTGGGACGGTGCCATGTCGGTGCTGCAGCCCAAGATCAAAGACGGCACGCTGAAGGTGGGCTCGGGTCAGAAGTCCTTCCAGCAGGCTGTGACACAGGGCTGGAAGCCGGAAAACGTGCAGAAGCGTTTCGACGCGATCATCCCCGGAACCTACGGTTCGAAGTCTCTCGATGGTGTGCTGTCGCCCAACGACACCCTGGCGCGGGCCGTGATGACCTCGGCGAAGTCCGCAAAGAAGCCGAATCCCGTTGTCACTGGCCAGGACTCAGAGAAGGAGTCGGTGAAGTCGATTGTGGCCGGCGGCCAGTACTCCACCATCAACAAGGACACCCGCAACCTGGTCAAGCAGACCATTGCGATGGTCAAGGACCTGCAGGCAGGCAAGAAGCCGAAGGTCAATGACACCGAGAGCTACAACAACAAGGTCAAGGTCGTTCCGGCCAACCTGCTGACCCCGGTCATCGTGACCAAGGACAACGCCAAAGAGGCATACGCCAACGACCCGACGCTGTCGAAGATTGTCGCGGCGGGCAGCTAAGTCAAAGATCTCCTCATCCAAACGTCCCGTCGGCCGATGGCCGACGGGACGTTTGCATGGTGACCTTAGGTCTGGTGTTGCAGCGGTGGCTTGCGCGGTGGAATCGGTGGCAGGTTTTGCCGGTGTAGTTCACGCCAGCACAGCCACACCAGCAGGACCAGGAAGAGCGTGGTGAACCACGGCGCGATGTTGATCCGGAAGTTCAGCGTGAACGCCTCGACTCCGGGGCTTAGCCCGAGTACACGACCCGGCACGTAGGCCAACACCATGAAGAGCGCTCGCCCGACGAGCGCTGCGTCCCAAGCCATTTCGAGCAAGATTGGCAAAAGCGCCCAGACCAGTGCGTCGTACCACGGCAGCGCGTAGGGCGCACAGAAGACATACGCCGTGGAGAGCGCCCAGGTCGTGACGACAGCTTGGCGAGTGATCGCGTCCGGGATGCGCCGCCCGAGGCGAACTCGATAGGCGACCCGATGCAGCAGCCACGCCAGCCCGATCATGGCCGAGGCAGCCAACACGAATACCACTGCACCGACAGCCCATTCGGGCAGCACATGGCGCAGGGCAATCCACAGCGGCGCAGCAGGTGTGGCGAACGAGAACGATCCCCCGGCGGCTCCAAGCTGCTTCAAGACATGCGGCCCAGCGACGAGATAGCAAGGCACCACGACCGCCAACGCTCCGATCACGAGGTCACGCACTCGCTCGCGTGTGCCTGAGGTACGCCACGGGTCGACCAGTTGCCGCAGTCGCCCTCGCGCCGAGTCGACGCGCCAGGCGGGATGACGCAACACCGCCGCGCGCCAGGCCCACACGATGCCCAGGGCCACGACCGCATAAGTCACCTTGGTGCTCGCGGCAGCCCCTACGAACATGCCTGCGACTAATGGACTTCGCGGCAAGGCAACCAACGCTGCCACGGCCAGCGCCGCAGCGATCAGATCGACATGGGCACCCAGGACCAAGGGTCCGAAGACGAGCGGGTTGAAGGTCCACAGCACATCAACGCGCCCCTGAGCCCGCTCACCGTCGCACAGCCGAAAGAGCAACCACCGCATCGCTAGCCATGCGCCGACGATGAAGACCTGCCAGATGCCCACCGTCAGACGCAGGTTGTCCCCGCCGATCCACGAGGACACTGCCATCAGGGCGGTCGCAAACGGGCCGTAGATGCTCGGCGTATCGCGCCATGGCGGCTGCACCGAGGCCGTGATCGGATCGAGCCCGCCCCGCCAGTCCTCGGGGGATGCGCTGTAAGGGTCACCGCCTTGAATAGCGATCCGCCCATATGCCGCGTAGTTGGTGTGGTCGCCACTGCCGATCGGCGACGTGAGGAGGACCAGCGCACCGAGCAACAGCACCCATGCGGTTGCTCGTCGGGCGATCAATGGACGTGCCAGCCCGGCGAGTACGGCGAGCGCACCGGCGATGTAGGCACCGAACAGCAAGATGGTGACCGCACGGGCGCTGGGGTAATACCCCATCTCTGGCAGCCAGGTGGTGGTGCCCAGCGGCGGCTTTGCCGCATTTGCCTTGGCCGCGCCGACGAGCAGCAACAGGCCAAAAGACACCAGCAGTAGCGGGATACGAGCGGGCGCAAGGGCTTTCACCGTTCAACCCTCCGGTGCCGAAGTCGCCGCACAGCCAGGGCTAGCGCGACATCGCGGTACTGCGCGGCCCGATGCATCTGCCCTCGCCAGTCCGCACCCGTGACGCGATGGTGCAACTGACATGGCACCTCGCGCACCACTAGGCCAGCGCGCAGCACATCAATCGTCATCGCCGTCTCAACGCCCCAGCCACGGGCGAAAGGCTGCGCAGCGGCGTAGGCCGCCCGCGTCATACACCTCATCCCCGAGAGTGGTTGCTGGGCCTCGTATCCGGTGAGCGCGCGAATTCCCTTGCGGGACAGTCGTACGACGAAACCTCGGCCCCCACCGGCGGAGGTCTGAGGGGGCAACACCGCAATGGTGAGATCGGCCTGTCGCGACAGCACCGGATCGATCAGCACTCCCAATTCTACGGCGGAGTCCTCCAGGTCAGCATCGACGAACAGCACGGGGGCATCGGTATGCCCGGCCGCCCAAGCATGCTCGGCACCGGTCATCATGGCGGCCGCTTTGCCTCGGTTGCTGGCGTGGACGACCACGTCTGCACCGGCCTCTCGGGCCAACTGCGCAGTGTCGTCACTGGACCCATCATCGACCACGATCACCGCGCCGACCGTCGGCAACGAGGCGACAGCGCGGACCGTACGACCGATCCGCTCGCCTTCATCCTTGGCCGGTATGACCGCGGCGCACTCCCCCATGGCGTTCCCAGCCCTATCGCAGGGTGATCTGCCGGCTCACGAATCCGTTGCGCGCGCTTCGCTCCTGCGCGGTGAGCGGGGTGTCCTCGGCGAATGCGTCATCGAATCTCGACACAAGGTCGGCCATTGGGTCATTCCACGCGGCTGCCTCGGCCTGCGCGTCGACTTCCCATACCGGCACAAGCAGGCCACACGCTCGGAACGCTCCGAGCAGTCGGCCGTCGCCAAGGCCACCGCGACCGGCGGCGGACAACCTCGCGAGCGCATTGGTTGCGGCGTCGTCATCCTGCGGAAGCACCCAGCGCACATAGCACCGGTCGCCGATCTGGCACCAGAAGGCTGAACCGCCATGATCGAGCCGAACCGTCGGGGCAGCTGCTTCGTTGGCGCGGGAGAGCGACTCCGCACTGTTGGCGTCGAGCTCGGCCTCCCCGACCCAGAAGTCGAAACCGTCGTGGACGTCCGCCTTCAGCGGGGTATCGGTGTCGAGCAGGTCTTGGAGTCGTGGACTGGAGGCGGTGGCGGCCGGAGTCCGTTCCAGCGGCTGGCCCGGCTCAGTCGAGGCTGCCGCGACCAGCGCCACCGCGATGTCTCGACTCACGTCCCCACTGGTGCCACCGGCCTGCAGTGCTACGAATAGGTCGCCGTTGTCGCGGTGCATCGCGGGCCAGGCGAGTGGGAGCACGGTGGCGATCGTCGCCTCACCCTTGAGGCCGTCGATCTGATAGCTCACGCGTGCCGTTGCGGCGGGCACGATCTCCCGCATCGCGACCCACTCGGTCTCCCCGGGGAGTCCCTCAAACGGGCGGCGCGCGTACGGCGGTGGCATCGCGCTCGGGTCCTTCGGCGCCTTTTTCCGGCGGCTAGCTTTTCCCATGGTTCGCCAGCCTAGTCGGCGTGGCCTGCTAGGGACGGCGGCGGGACGGCCCGCCGAGTGAAACCCAGACGGTACGTCCCACCTTCTCGTCGGCCACGCCCCACTCATGCGCCAGGCTGCGCACGATGCGAAGGCCACGACCAGCGGGGGCCCACTCGGCCTGCGGTCGCGGCATGGGGATCTCAGGCCCACCGCCATCGGTGACCTCGAGTTCAACCCGCGGCGCTCGCACCTTCCAGTGCACCCGGATGCTGCCATCTGGCAGCGCCTTGGCATGGCGAACGGAGTTGGCGACCAACTCGCTGACCACGGTCTCGGCCTCGTGCACCGTGTCCTCGGCGACCGCACCCTGAAGGTCTTCAACGATGTCGTGGCGGATCTGCGTGACGGCCTCAAGGCTCCATGGCAGGCGCACCGTACGCACACGTGAGCGGGATCCGCGCTTGGACTGGGCAGTCTCGTCGTTGGCGTCGTCATCGTTCACGTGCAGAGAATCCCACACGCCCGCAAGGCCGGCTGGCCAACCCCCACGGGTACGCGGCACGGACCGATGCCCCCTGCCTATGGTTTGGGCATGGACTCCATCGCACAGGACCCACAACCCGCTCCCGGCACCGAGGAGGTTCTGCACGTGCGCACCGGCGCGGTCGCGCGGATCATCCTCAACCGACCGCGCGCGATCAACGCGCTCACCCTGCCGATGATCGAGGCGATCTCTGCCCTGCTCAATACCTGGGCGGACGACACGAGCGTTCAAACGGTGACGATCGAGGGCGCCGGAGAGCGGGGGCTGTGCGCTGGCGGCGACGTCGTCGCAGCCCGGCGCGAGGCTCTCGCCGGGACCGACCACATGGCGTTCTTTGCGGCGGAGTACGCCATGAATAGTCGCCTGGCGAGTTATCCGAAGCCGGTCGTCGCGTTCATGGACGGCATTGTCATGGGCGGCGGCGTCGGAGTGGCCGCCTTTGCCCGACAGCGACTGGTGACCGAGCGGTCCAAGGTGGCGATGCCCGAAACGATCATCGGCTTTTTCCCTGACGTCGGCGCGATGTATCTGTTGAGTCGCGCGCCGGGCGAGCTCGGCACGCACCTGGCCTTGACCGGCGCCACCGTGCGAGGCGGCGACGCGATCGCGACCGGACTCGCGGACAGGCAGATCGACAGCGGCCAGTGGCCCGAGTTGCTCAACGCGCTCGCCGACGGTGGCCCGTTGCCGCCGGTAGGCGATACGGCGCCATCCAGCGAGCTCAGCGACCAACGGTCGTGGATCGATGAGTGCTATGCCGGGGACGACGCGGCGGCCATTGTGCGGCGTCTTGAAAACCATCCGAACGAGCAGGCGCGCGGAGCGGGCGAGATCCTGCGACAGCGTTCTCCCCTATCCGTGGCGGTGACCCTTGAGGGGTTGCGCCGCGCAGCGACGATGGAGACCGTCCAGGAGGTTCTTGACCAGGATCTGCAGATTGCCGACCACCTGGTGACGAAGGGTGACTTCGCCGAGGGCGTACGCGCTCAACTGGTTGACAAGGATCGTTCACCGAAGTGGAAGCACGCCCGGCTCGAAGATGTGACACGCGATGAGGTCATCGCCGCGTTTGGCTGAGACGGGTCCGCCCGTCGGCGGGTTGTTTACCGGATGGCGCGGTGCAGCCTGCCACCCTGTAAACAAGGCACCGACCGACTGCGTCATGGGCAGTCTCGGAGGATTGCCGCCCGAATTCGGCGGACTAGGGCCGGGATGTCCCTGAAATCCGCCCACGTAACCCGGACGACTACGTACCCGGCCCGGTGCAGTCGCTGCTCGCGGATCTTCTCCCGATGCAACTCCTCTGGACCGCGATACTTGTCGAGACCATCGAACTCCAGCACTGCCCGCGTACCGTCGACCAGAAGGTCGACCCGGCCGATTCGCTTCGTCCATCCACGAGCCCGACCACCTCGGCCAGGCCGGTCGACCCAGGCAATCCGGCAGCGCGGGCGATCGCCTCGTCGAGCTCTGCCCTCTCGAGGTCCCCTCGAGCCACGGCCGCGTCCGCCGGGATCAGTGCCCCGATGAGGCCTCCCTGGCAGCCGGCCTGCGCGATGGCATCCGCGACCGAGACCGCTCGAGCAGGCCGCAGGACGGTCCGAGTTCCAGCCGGCATCCGGTGTGTCTTCACGCCGGGGCGCCGTGGCCGGGTCGGCGTCGCGGCGGTCGCCATGAGGTGGACATCCGCGCACGCCGTCGGGGTCGAAACGGTCGGCAACCCGTGCAAGCGCAGCGCGGTGTCATGGCTCGCCGCGAAACACTCCGGCACGACGTGTAGTACCGCGAGCGCTCTCCTGCGTTCATGCTCAAGTTGCTGCTGAGGCGACGTCAGGTCTGACCATCCGACGCCGTCGTTCGGCGTGAGGTAGTAGCCACCGCGGGTGGCCTGCAGGACCTGGCCGGTGCGTACCCACAGATGGAGGTCCATGTCGTGATGACCCAGATCGATCGCATCGCGGCGACTGAACACCCCACCGCGAGCGAGTGCTCGGGTGCGAAGCCGGCTGGAGATGGGGCGTGCGCGCCGTGTCATGACACGAGACTGAAGCGCCGGGCGACCCGTGCGCACCCTCGGCACCCGCGTCTGTGGACAAGATGACTATGTGCGGACTATGTGGTGGGTTATTCACACTTAGGCGTGAAGCATCACGCAAGGTTGTGAACAACCCGCCAGTCACTCGGCCAGGAGTTCGGTGACGACGGTGGCATCGTGGAAGTCGACGTCGCCAGTCGGCAGGTGCTGTACGTGCTCATGGCCCTTGCCTGCGACCACGACAACATCCCCGGGACGCGCAACCTCCAGCGCCTGCCGGATCGCCGCGCGCCGATCGAGCACCACCGTGGTGTCACGGGCATCGGCACCTGCCATCACCTGATCGGCGATCTGCTGAGGATCTTCGGTGTAGGCGTCGTCAGTGGTGATGATGTTGAGGTCAGAGAGCCGCGAGGCCACCTGTCCCATCAACGGCCGCTTCGCCGGGTCCCGATCACCGGCAGCGCCATAGACACAGATCAGTCGGCCCGTACCGCCTTGCGCCTGAAGCACCTCGCGGGCTACCTGCAGGACCAATTCCAGACCAACATCGGTGTGCGCATAGTCAACGACCACCTCAAAGCCACGCCCCCGAGCCTCGGGCACCCGCTCGAATCGCCCTGGCACTTGGGCCATTTCGGTGACGGCTCGCTCCAAGACGTGGGCGTCCATGCCGGTCTCCAGCGCGATCGCGGCCGCGCCGGCGACGTTGTGCACGTTGTAATCCCCCAGCAGTGGGGTCTTCAGCCTCAGTTCGCCATGCGGAGAATTCAGGACGAATTCGGTGCCCGCCCCCACCACGCGCACGTCAGCGATGCGGTAGTCGGCGTCTTCGGCGCGACCAAACGTCAGCGTCCCGGGAACCTCCTGGGCCAGTCGCGCGCCGTACTCGTCATCGACGTTGCTCAGTTTGGGACCGTCACACCATTCGAACAACTGGCGCTTGGTCAGGTAGTAGTCCTCCATGGACCCGTGCAGGTCAATATGGTCACGCGTGAGGTTGGTGAATAACGCTGCGGCATAATGGGTTCCGCGCACCCGGTGCAGGTGGATTCCGTGCGAGGACGTCTCCAACACCACATGAGTGACTCCGGCATCGCGCATCCGATTGAGATTGCCCTGGACGACTGGCGCCTCGCCCGTGGTGCGTACGGCCACCTCGCGGTCGTGTCCGACCACGATCTCGGCAGTAGTCATCACACCGGTGCGTTCGGCGCCGTAGGCAGCAGTGAGGATCGCATGGAGGACGTACGAACTCGTGGTCTTGCCATTTGTTCCGGTGATGCCGTAAACGACCAGGTCGCGCGAAGGGTGTCCAGCGATCGCGGTCGCCAGGTCCGCCAGCGCAGCACGCGCATCGGGAACGACCACGGTCGGAGCGTTCGAGACATCCTGTTCGGCCACAACCAGCGCGGCACCACGCTGCATCGCCTGTGGAACGAAAGTAGTGCCATCGACGGTGAACCCGGGGATCGCCACGAACGCTCCGCCCGGCTCGACGGCGCGGGAATCGTGGGTGACCGCCCCGACCGAGCGGACTGACTCCGGGACGTCGACGCCGAGAATCTTGGACAGTTGTTCACGCTCGATCTGCACCGGCCGACTCTAACAACCGCCTCGCTACCGTCGAAGCAGTTACTCGATGTTGGCGTATCTCAATATCTATGGTGAGTCTTAGATTTGTTTAGACACTGGCATCGAGTTGCGCGATCAGGCGCTTCGGCGCGGTGTTGCGATAGGACATGTCGAGCAGTTCAGCGATGAGTTCCCAATCTGGGTCGGTCTTCAGGTCGCATGCGACCCAGCCCGAGGGGCCGATATAGCTCGGCGCGAACCAGCCTTCCTCAAGCAGCGCTAGCCGCTCCTCCGGATCGGGCTTGATGGCCACCGTCTGGAACGTGTCGGGATTGCTGTGATCGCTCTTGGCGCGAAAGCCGTAATAGGCGAACACCTTGGTGGTGAAAAAGTTCGGATGCCCGTGACTGACCTTCTCGGCAGCCCCCGGGAACGCGAGCGCGAGCTGTCGCACCCGAGCCAGCAGCGGATCATCCGGGTCAAAGCGAGAGGGGTGACTCATAGCCATCACGGTAGACATTGCCGCGCCTACGCGACACCCATCAACTCAAACGTCGTCTTGCCGTCTAGTTGCTCGCGGATGATGTCCGCATGCCCCGCGTGCCGGGCGAGCTCTTCAATCTGGTGGAGCAGATAAAAGCGGGCCCGGATCGGCACCGCCTCCATTCGTCCAAACCACGGCGCGGCAGGCTCCAGCACTTCCTCGTCAGGGTCCATCTGCGCGATGGCAGAGAGATAGCGCTCGGCCGCAGCGTCGTACGCCTCCAGTGTCGCCGCGAACGACTCGGACTCAAGCAACCGAAAGCCGTTCTCAAACATGGGAAGCAGCCGCTCGTATTCCTCTTGTGTCATCGCTCCGGTCGGATTCGCCGCCCGCTGCGCGGGGCCCGAGAAGACGAAGGTGACGTGCTTGAGCAGCCCGCCGATCGACAGGGCGCTTGCGGTCGGCGTCTCGCGAGCCTGGTCTTCGGTGAGGCCTGAGGCGGCCGCCCGCAGTGCCTGAGTTTGCTCGGTGATGTAGGCGAGAATCTCTTCGCGTTCGGTACGGATCGTGGGCTCGGTCAACATAATGCTGTCCTCCTGGGTGGGGTGCTGAACGCAGCATCTCCACCCAAGAGGACAGCATCGGTCCTCAAGCGCCCATCGACTTCCCGGTTTCCAAGAGAGTCTTGAGCCCGGACAGGCACCATGGCCAACCACCGCCTCCCTGAGCGGGCTCTCCGCCGCCGGCGACTTCGGCGGCATACTCCGGAGCGGCCGTCAGATCGTGGGTCAGCACGACACGCGTCAGGCCGGACGGGAATTCGGTGAGTTCCCAGGTCAGGCGAGTCGGATTCGATTCCGGGTGCCACGCAGGCGACCAGTCGAGCACAAGCCTGGTCGGCTCCTCGACCTCGACGACCGTCCCGCTCACCGCGACGTCGCCCATGCCCATCTGCTTCATCTCGTCCGTGGTCAGGTTCCGGTAGTCCCCGCCTGGAGTCAGGTCGTACTCGGTCTCGCCGCCGTAGCCCCACTGGGTCGTGTATTCCGAGGTCGTGATCGCATCCCACACCTTCTTTGCGGGTGCGTTGATATAGATGCTGTAGACCTGGATCTGGCTGTCACTCATGACTTTTCATCCTCCGTGGACTGGTCCGGGCCGGATGCCTCGGACTCTTCGAGCCGTCGTTTCATGCCGAGCAAGGCGGACGCGACGCCCGCACGTTCGGCGTACTTGCCGATCCAGCGCTCATGGATCTGCTGGATCGGCACTGGATTGAGGTGGTGGACCTTGGTCCGCCCGTCTTTCCGAGAGATGACGAGATCGGCCTGTTCCAGCACCTTCAGGTGCTTGGCCACCCCGAACCGGGTCATCTCGACCTGCGCGTTCACGGCGCGCTCGATGTCGCCGAGGGAACGCCCGTCCTGTTCAAACAACGCGTCCAGAATCAGCCGACGGATCGGGTCCGCCATGGCCTTGAACACGAGGTCTTCCTGCATGACTTAAACAATAGGTGACCATTTGGTCACCTGTCAACGGCCCCGTACGCTCCTCGTCATGTCGGAGCACATCGCCCAGATCAGCTGGAGCCGGGACGGCCGCGAGTTCACGTATGACACCTACGACCGCGATCACACCTGGAGCTTCGATGGGGGTGTCACCGTGCCGGCGTCGGCCAACCCCGCCTTCTTGGGCAGTCCCGGGCCGGTCGACCCTGAAGAGGCGTTCGTTGCCGCGCTCTCCTCGTGCCACATGCTGACCTTCCTTGCGATCGCCGCGCGCAAGCGACTCGTGGTGGAGTCATACGACGACCGCGCCGTCGGCGTCATGGAGAAGAACGCCGCCGGTCGCCTCGCGGTGACCCGGGTGATCCTGCATCCGACGATCACGTGGGGAGGCCCGGAACCGGACCCGGAGCAGATCGAGAAGGTCCACCACCTCGCCCACGAGCAGTGCTTCATCGCCAACTCGGTAACGACTGAGGTGACTGTTGCCGGGGATTCCGGCATTTGAGGTGGCAGTTCGATGAGCCTTGCGTCCAGTTTCCCGCAATGTCGGGAACACCGTCAGCGACCTTCGTCGAACTGCCCCCGCAAATGGTCGGCGTGGCTACCGTGAGAACCATGACTGCGACGCCTGACTCGACCGAGGCCTACCGCGCTGCCCGAGACCAGCTGCTCGACTGGCGCGGCCAGCCCGCCCGGGCAGCGTCAGAGTTCCAGTGGCCAGACGTCGGCGACTCGTTCAACTTCGCGATCGACTGGTTCGACGCGAATGCCCGCGGTAACGACGCCCCCTGCTTGACGATCGTCGAGGCTGACGGCGCCACCCTCACCGTGACGTATGACGAGATGGCCCGCCGCTCGGACCAAGTCGCCCAGTTGTTGAGCAAGCACGGCGTTCGTCGCGACGACGCCGTCATCGTCATGCTCGGCAACCAAGTCGAGCTCTGGGAAACGATGCTCGCCATCATCAAGCTCGGCGCTGTCATCATGCCGACGACCACCGCGGTCGGGCCGGCCGACCTCGTTGACCGGATGGAGCGCGGCCGGGCCAAAGCGGTCGTCACGAATGCGAGCGAGACGCACAAGTTCGACGCGGTGCCAGGGGAATACGTGCGGGTCTCGACAGGCTCGACCGGCGAGGTCTCGACAAGCTCGACCGGCGAGGGCGAGGGCGAGGGCGACGAGAGCTCGACCAGCGCAGGGTGGGTCAGCCTGCGCGACGCCTACAACCTCAACCCCACGCCCGCGCAACACCCGGGCAACGCCAGCACTGACCGGATGTTGCTCTATTTCACCTCCGGCACGACGTCCAAGCCCAAGCTGGTCGAGCACACCCACGTGTCCTATCCGGTCGGGCATCTGACCACGATGTATTGGCTAGGCCTGCAGCCGGGCGACGTGCACCTCAATATCTCGAGTCCAGGGTGGGCCAAGCACGCCTGGTCGTGTTTCTTCGCTCCGTGGATCGCCCAGTCCACGATCTTCATCTACAACTTCGAACGGTTCGAGCCCGCCGCGCTGCTGGAAACGCTCGCCCGGCACGAGGTCACCAGTCTGTGCGCGCCACCCACGGTGTGGCGGATGCTGATCAAGTCCGACATGGGCCACAAGCCCGCCAGCCTGCGTGAGGTTATCGGCGCGGGCGAGCCACTCAATCCAGAGATCATCGAGCAGGTACGCGCCGCCTGGGGACTCGCACTGCGCGACGGCTACGGGCAAACCGAGACCACGGCGTCGGTCGGCAACGTCCCAGAGGCCGAACTCAAGCCCGGGTCGATGGGGCAACCGCTGCCGGGCGTACCGGTGGTGCTGGTCGACCCACTGACCGGCACGCCTGCCGAGCCCGACGAGCAGGGAGTCGCCGAAGGCGAGCTCTGCCTGGACCTGGCCGCCAAACCGCTCACGCTCATGACCGGCTACCAAGGCGACCCAGAGCGCAATGCCGTTGCCATGGCGGGCGGTTTTTATCACACAGGTGACGTGGCGACCCGCGACACCGACGGCTACATCACCTATGTCGGACGCACGGATGACGTGTTCAAGGCCAGTGATTACAAGATCAGCCCGTTCGAGCTGGAGTCGGTGCTGATCGAGCATCCAGCCGTCGCCGAGGCCGCGATCGTCCCGGCGCCGGATTCGGTGCGCCTGTCGGTGCCGAAGGCGTACGTCGCGCTCGCGGCGGGCCATGAACCCACCGGCGAGACGGCAGAGAAAATCCTGCGCCATGCCCGCGAGCGCCTGGCGCCGTGGCAACGCGTACGGCGAATCGAGTTCTACGAGTTGCCCAAGACGATCAGCGGCAAGATTCGCCGGGTCGAACTGCGCCAGCGGGAGGCGTCCCACCCCTCCGACCAGCCGCGTCCCGATGGGGTCATCGGCGACGGACGCGAGTGGCGCGACGACGAGTTCGGCTTGCGTGAGTAGATCTTTCTTCTTCTGATGACAACCTCACGGGTTGGTGTGACGTCCTCCACGTATGAAGCCCGCCGCAGGGGGTGGCGGGCGATCAGATAAGGGGAAATCACATGCGACGCACCATCGCGATCCTGGCTACGACCGCGGCTCTTGCCGGGGGCATGACCGTGACGGCAACGTCATCCAGCGCGTGCCACGGCGGCCCGGCACCCGTCCCAAGCGCATCATCCAGCACAGCGACTTCCCTGGAGAAGGCCACCAAGGCACTCCAGAAGAAGACCGGTGAGGAGCACGTCACCGTCGTTGCTGGCAAAGGATTCTCCGGACAGTCGATGTACTTCGGCATGGTGATCGATCAGGACAACCAGGCGACGTTCTGGGAGCGGGACGGCTCCACATGGACGATCACTCCGGGACGCGCGCCCGTACCGCTGCCAACCTCTATCGACACCTGCGACCTTGGAACTGAAGGGGTGTTCGTCGATGGTGTGACCTATCCAGTCTTCATCGTGCAGGGCCGCTTTGACTCCGTGGGCGCGGTCAATGCGGTCGCGGTCGGCTACAACAAGGCCACCGACGCTTGGGGCCCGCTCCTTGGTAGCGGCGAACAGCTTTGGCCCGCCTCGCACTTTGGCCTCCCGCCGCACCTTGATGGTGCGGAGATCAGTTACTCGGTCGAGGACGGCGAACTGGTCACGCGGTCTCTATGGGGCACCGACGACCCAACCTATGACGAGCTTCGCCAGCAGATTGCCGACCCGATTCTGCGCACGTGGTCTGGAAACGGGGACGAGGTCCTGACCATGCGCTCGGAGACTGGCGGCCCGACTGACTGACGCAAGACCTCTGCGGGGGCGGTCGCCGATTGGCGTCCGCCCCCGTACTGCGTCTTATGGTGGCTCGGCAGTTTCCATGAGGGAACTGGCGAGAAAGGCAGATGCGAATGTCGACCGCTACATCGTCCACCGGTTCTGACAAGACGTTCTTGGGCCATCCACGTGGCCTCTCGACGCTGTTCAACATCGAGATGTGGGAGCGCTTCTCCTATTACGGAATGCGCGCGATCCTGCTGTATTACCTGGTCGACACTGTCGCCAATCACGGCCTCGGACTTGAGGATTCGATCGGCGAAGCCGTCGTGGCGACGTACGGCGCCTCGGTCTATCTGCTCTCGATCGTCGGCGGCTGGCTCGCCGACCGGCTGATCGGTGCACAGCGCAGCGTGCTCTATGGCGGCGTTGTCATCATGGCCGGCCATCTGTCGCTGGCAGTCCCGGCAGCAGCGTTCTCCTGGTTGGGAATTGCGCTGGTTGCCTTTGGCACCGGCTTGCTCAAGCCAAACGTCTCGACCATGGTCGGTCACCTCTACGAAGATCGTGACCCACGGCGCGACAGCGGCTTCACCATCTTCTACGTCTCGATCAACATCGGGGCCTTCTTCGCACCGTTCGTCGTCGCCTTCCTGCGCGACCATTGGGGCTATCACGCCGGATTCGCGGCGGCCGCCTTCGGTATGGGTCTCGCCCTGGTGATGTACGTCCTCGGCAAGGGCAGCCTCGCGCCAGAGAGCACGCACGCACCCAACCCACTCCCACAGGACGACCGCACCCGCGTCGTGCCCGTGATGTCGGCAGCGGCCGTAGGCACTGTCGTCGCCGTCATCCTGCTCGCTCGCCTCTGGCGGGACTCCTGGATCGGTGCCGTCATCGACTCGGTCGCGATCCTCTCGGTCGGTGCGTCAATCGCCTATTTCGTCGTCATGTTCCGTAGCCCGCGCGTGACTGCGGACGAACGGCGACGGTTGCGGGCCTACATCCCCATGTGGATCGCCGCGGTGCTCTTCTGGATGATCTTCGAGCAGGCCGCGGTCAAGATGGCCAGCTTTGCCGCCAACCGTACGAACCTGGACTCCCTGGGCTTCATCACTTTTAAAGAAGAGTGGTTCCAGTCGATCAACCCCATCACGATCACTCTCCTGGCCCCGCTCTTCGGCCTCCTGTGGCTGAGGCGATCTGGTCGATTCCCCAGCACGCCAATGAAGTTCGCGATCGGTGTTGCGATCGCTGGCCTATCTTTCCTGGTCCTCGGCTTGGGGGCCATGGCGTACGACGGCCCGACTGCGCCGGTGATCTTGCTCGGCAGCGTGTTCGTCATCCAGACCATCGCTGAGCTGAACATCTCCCCGGTGGGCCTGTCGGCGACGACCGTGCTGGCGCCGACCGCGTTCGCCTCACAGGCCATGGCCCTGTGGTTTCTCTCTTCGGCCACCGGGCAATCCATTGCTGCGCAAGCGATTCGGCTCACCGAAGACATGCCCGACGCGCAGTTCTATCTGATCCTCGGCACGATCGCAGTCGCCTTCGGTGTCATCCTCGCAGCGCTATCTCCCTGGGCACACCGACAGATTGCCGACGCCGAACCCGAGACCAAGGAGCAGTACGACGCCGAGCACGCGAGCTGATCGCGACCGGACTCAGGCCAGCCGCGCCACAGCCTCAATCTGCGCCAAATAGCGGTGACCGAAGTCGGTCACGGTGAAATCCTTGCGCTGCGCGCCGGTTCGCGGCACCGGCACGTCGACAGTGGCCAGCAGGCCGCTGGAGGCAAGACGCCGAAGCGTGCGATAGAGGCCGCGCTCGGTCAGGTCCCAGCCGGTGCGTCGCGCCAACTCTGCACCGATCTCAGCTGCCGGGGCCGGTCCGATCGCGTCAATGATGCGAAGCAGGACGAGGGACGTCGCGGACTTCTTGTAGACCTCGACCCAACTGCCGACCAGCTCCTCTAACCATTCGTCGGCCGCATCGTCCTCGGACACTCCGCTCACCGAGACGCCTCAAAGCCCCGGCTTGTGGCCGCCCCCACGCCATGCAGCACCAGACCGACGCCCCACAGCGCGGGCATAGCCACCGCCGCGCCAAACCAGCCGCCATCCATGACGAATCCGCTGCCGCCCGCACCTGCGACGACATCGCTATCCATCACCGCGAGGATGAAGAAGTGCAACCCGAAGCCGACGTTGACACAGGCATAGGTGATGGCGTGGACGACAAACTTGCCGAATCGGAGCTTGCCGAGAGCGTCGCCGTAATGCAGCAGATAGGCCGCATAGCCCACGGCGATCACCGCTGTGAGGGTTCCCGCAAGGAGGCCAATCTGATTCCCTCTGGCCGCAATCACGATCTGAAGCAACAGGTTTGCCGCAACCATCGCGCCCGCGAACGCCGGCAGGCTCTGCGCTGCTGATCCGATTCTGTGCTCAACCGAAGTCTCCATCGAACTCTCCCCAATGGTACTGAACCTTAGGTTCACTACCTTAGTGGAGGGCGCTGGTCAGTCAAGGACGAATTCGCCGCCCACCGCCAGTACCAGGTCTGCGCCAAACAGCCGAGCCGGAGTCCACGCCCCCGGATGCCCTTCACCCCGCGCCAACCGGAGCGCAACCTCGGCCGCCGTGGCCGCCGTGAAATCCATCGCCTCCCCAGCGCGCATCCAGCCCTCGCGGACCAGCCCCGAGGGCCACTCAACACGCGCATGCCCCCAGGTCGACTCCCGCGGACGCTCCTTGGCCTTCTTCACCTCGATTTGCGCAAGTCGCCGGGTAGCGAAGTCCGCGACGCCGGGCGCGCGCAGCACCGCACCCAGTCCGAGCAGGCCAGCGCGCGCGATCGGGCCGGTGGGCGCCAATCCGGACGCACCGACGACGACACTCGCACCCGAAGCCTTCCAGGCGGCGAACAACTCGCCACTGCTCATCGCAGCCGTGCGCACCTCATCACCGTCTGGCGATGTCAGCGGCTCGACTGCAGCTCCGGCGCGCGTACGCACGAGGCGTCCTCCCCGCACCTCGCGGCCGCCATCGCGGAGGCCTGACATGATGCTCGCGGCCAATGGCTCACCGACCCGGCCAGGCTCGGTCGCGACCGAGCTGATCGAGTCGACCCGCACTGCAGACGGGACGCCCCGCCCCTCCAGCAGTCGGACAAGGATGCCTTCGGTGCCGAGAACGCCAAATCCAGCGCCCGACACCGCAGTTCGCCCGCTGCCGAGGAGCTCGCCATCCATGCGTTGCAACGCCTCGAAGGAGCTCAACTCATTGGAAACATCGACATAGTGCGTCCCCGAAGGACAGGCGCGCACAACCTGCTCGGCGCGACTGGCATACGGCCCGACCGTGCTGAGCACGACCGCCGGAGCCTCCACGGTGATCCGCTCACACACCTCTTCCACCGAGCCGACCACCGCCCTGGCTTCGGGCGCGACCGCCGCCAGCCGTTCACGGCTGCGGCCCGCCACGACCACCCTGGCTCCGGCCGACTGCAACCGCGGGAGCACCTCTCGCCCAACCCGACCGGTCGCGCCCAGCACCCAGATCTCATCCCTCACGGCTCCTCCTTCATCGATGACACGTCGTGTCATCACTATGGCACATGACGACACGTCGTGTCATCACGGTTAGGGTGGCCACCATGAGTCGATGGCAGCCGAACTCGCGTGAGCGCCTCGAGCAAGCCGCGCTCGAGCTATTCGGCGAGCAGGGCTTCGATGACACGACGGTGCCGCAGATCACCGAGCGCGCCGGACTGACTACGCGCACGTTCTTTCGCTATTTCGCGGACAAGCGGGAGGCGTTGTTCGGAGGCGAGGAGCACATCCCAGAACAGGTGGCCGCCTTCATGGCGGACGTCCCGCCCTCCGTCGGCCCGATGGAGTTGATCGAACGCGGCCTGGCACCCGCCGCCGCGGTCGCGTTCGAGGGACGCAACCTGGATTACCTCCAGCGCCGCCGTGCGGTCATCGCCGCCGAGCCTGCGCTGCGCGAGCGCGAACTACGGAAGTTCGCCCTCATGTCGGATGCGATGACTCAAGGATTCCTCGACCGCGGTCTGAGCGCGCTCGACGCCCGGCTCGCGGCAGAGGTCGCTGTCACCGCTTTCCGCATCGGCGCGACGCAATGGATTGACCAAGGCTGCACGTCCGACCTCACCACGACCATACGGAAAACGTTGCGGGCACTGCAGACCCTCGCGACGCCATCGAGTCGTTAGTTTCTGCGGGTGATCGTCGCCTGACACCCGCAGAAACTCCCGAGTCGATGCCTCCTGTGGATAAGTCGGCCGGGGCGGACGCCGGATCTGCCACGGTTTCTGCATGCTGCGCGCTCCGCTCCCGGACGACCTCCCATCCACATTCACCGTTCGCGAGGCCCGTGCGCACGGCGTACGCCCCGGTCGGCTCCGCGCCGCTGACCTGGCTACCCCCTTTGCGGGAGTACGCCTACCCACACCGCTCGCGCACGACCGCCTCGCTCAGTTGCGCGCGCTTGCCCAGTTGGCGCCACACGCGGCGCTGAGCCATCAGACGGCTGCCACGGTGTGGCGACTGCCGCTGCCTTCGCGGCTCGAGCGCGACATGAACGTGCACGTCACCGTCCCTGTAGGCACCGACCGTATGCAGCGGTGCGGCGTGGTGGGGCACAGCTCCGAGCGGGTCGTGGTGACCCACTCCAGCGGTCTGCGAGTCACCGACCTCGGGGAGACATGGTGCGACCTGGCGACGCAGCTGACGTTCACCCAACTCGTCCAGGCCGGTGACGCGCTCATCAACCGGGAGGGGTGGGATCTCGAACGCCTCGGGGCACAGGTCGAGCGGGCGCGGCGTCGGCGAGGCGTGCGTACCCTCCGCGCCGCACTGGCCATGCTGCGACCGGGCAGCCGCTCACCCCGCGAAAGTGAGTGTCGGCTGCTGTTCGACGGCTGGGCACTGCCGGCGCCGGAGCTCAACGCTGACCTGTTCAATGCCTCCGGATGGCTCGCGTGTGTCGACTTCCTCTGGCGCGACCGGCGCGTCGTCGCCGAGTACTACGGGAAGGTGCACGGGCCGACGTGGCAGGCAGACCTGGCGCGTGCTGCCCTCATCGAAGACGAAGGCTATGCCGTAGTGGTCATCACTGACGGCGACCTCGGAGGGCGCCAAGCTCGGTTGCGCGATCGCCTGGTTCGTCTACTCACCTGAGGTCGCATCGAGTCGTGAGTTTGTGCGGGTGATCATCGGCCAACACCCGCAGAAACTCCCGAGTCGATGACCGACCTAGCGGCGCAGCCGCGACAAGAACCGCTGGGTACGCGCCTCCCGCGGCGCGTCGAGCACCTGCTCGGGTCGACCGCGCTCCAGCACCACACCATCGGACAGGAAGCAGACGGTGTCGGCCACGTCGCGCGCGAAACTCATCTCGTGGGTGTTGAGGATCATCGTCATTCCGTCTGCGCGCAGCTCAGCGAGCAGATCAAGCACCTCGCCGACCAGCTCGGGGTCAAGCGCAGAGGTCACCTCGTCCAACAACATCAGCCGCGGCTGGTTGACCAGTGCGCGCGCAATCGCCACCCGCTGCTGCTGCCCGCCGGACAGATCATCCGGGCGAGCAGATGCCTTATCCGCCAGGCCAACTCGCTCCAACATGGCCATCCCGCGTTCACGCGCCTGAGCCTTGGGCACGCCGTGTACGCGTACCGGCGCCAAGGTGATGTTCTCCAACGCGCTGAGGTGAGGGAAAAGGTTGTACGCCTGGAAGACGATGCCCATCTGCGACCGGGCGCGGTCGACATCAAGGCGCGGATCGGAGATGTCTTGCCCGTCCAGCCAGATCTGACCATCGTCAACGGTCTCCAAAACGTTCACGCAGCGCAGCAGCGTCGACTTCCCGGAGCCCGAGGCACCGATCAGGACGACGCATTCGCCTGGTTCGACCTCCAGCGACACATCTCGCAGAACAACGTTGTCACCAAACGACTTTCGAACGTTCTGCAGGGACAGCAGACTCATCGCACACCTCCGGCAGCACCAGAGAGGCCGTGGCGGCGGGCGTACCAGTCGGTCAGGCGCGTCATCGGGATGGTGAGCGCGAGGAAGAGCGCACCCGCGACGACGTACGGCGTGTAGTTGAAGTCGGTGGACGACTCGATCTGTGCGGCGCGGATCGCATCGACTACGCCGAGGACAGCGATCAACCCTGAGTCCTTCTGCAGCGACACCACGTCATTGAGCAGCGCGGGCATGACGCGCCGCACGGCCTGCGGCAGGACGACAAAGCGCAATGTCGCCGGATAGGACAACCCCAGCGAACGCGCCGCCGCCCACTGCGATGCGTGCACCGACTCGATCCCCGCCCGCAGTACCTCCGCGACATATGAGGAGTAGCAGAGCACGAGCGCGAGCGCACCCCAGAAGAGCACGCTGGTGGGCAGACCGGACAGTTCAAGGGCCGGCACCCCAAAGCCCAAAAGAAAGACCACAAGCAGCAGCGGTAACCCGCGGAACACATCGGTGAATACCGTTGCCAGCAAACGCAAAGGGAAGAGCACCGGATTGCGCAAGGTACGCATGACGGCCACCGCGGTCGAGACCACAGCGATGGCAATTCCACAACCGATCAGCAGCCGGACGTTCAGCCACAGCCCTTCAACCACAGCGCCGAAGGACGACTTCGCCTTCGCGATGTTGAAGAAGGTCTCTTGGAACCGGGGCCAGCCGGGGCTCGTCACCAGCAGCGTGGCGATCACCGCGAGCACGACGAGCGTGCTCAGCGCGGCGATCACGATCGATCGGATGCGACGCGACCGGCGATAGGCCGCTCGTTCGCGCTCAACTGTGGACGGTTGCCAGGATTCGGCGTCCGTCGCGGCATCAGCGGTCATGGCACGTCCTTTACGACAGCGCTGGCGCGCCCTTGCGGCTTAGCCATTGCGTCTCGAGCTTCTTCAGCGTTCCGTTGTCCCGCAGGGTGTCGACCGCCGTGCTCACGCAGTCCGTCAGAGGCGAGTCCTTGGCGAGCACCGCACCAAGCTGCTCCGTCTTGCTCGCGGACTTGGGGAGCTGACCCACGATCACACCGTTTTCGAGTTGCGCGGAGGTCGTATAGAACGCCGTCGGCAGGTCAACGACAATCCCATCGACCTGCTTGTTCTTGAGTGCCTCAACCGCCTGGACGTTCGTGTCGAAGACCGCCGGTTTGGCGTTGGGCTTGATCTGCTCGGTGATCGCGGTGTACGACGTCGTCCCGACTTGTGCCCCCAACTTCGCCGGGCGCAGGGCCGCCATGCTCTTGGCGTTGGCAATCTTGCTGCCTTTGGTGGTGATGACCGTCTGGGTCACGTCGTAATAGCCGCTGGAGAAGTCCACAGCCTTGGCCCGCGCTTTGCTGATCGACACTTGATTGAGGTCGAAGTCGAACTTCTTCTTGCCAGGCGTGATGACCAGGTTGAAGGGCACCTTTGCCCAGGTCACGTCGCCCTTGGCGTAGCCGAGTTGCTTGGCGATGGCATACCCCACTGCGGCCTCATAGCCCTTGCCGTTGGTGGGGTCATTGTCCTGAAACCAGGGGGCGTAGGCGGGGTTGTCCGTACCGATGGTCAGCGTCCCGTCCTGGTACGTCTTCATGGACGCCGGCGAGCAACTCTTGGCTCCGCTCGTGGCGGTATCGGGGCTCGACGCCGCCTCGTCTTTGGGGGCGCCACAGGAGGCAAGCCCGAGCGCAGCAACGGCCAGGAGTGCAGGAAAAGCGCGCGAGGTCTTCATGACCGACGATTCTGCCGCGTGCCGTCGCATTTGGTGTGTCGAGTCTCAGAACACGCGACTCATGGGACTGCAGCGGCCATCCGGCGTACGGCCTCATCGAGGATCTCTTCGGACGTCGCGATGTTGAGTCGCGCCCAGCCGGCACCCCCATCGGGGTCATACGCGAAACCCGACGTCAGCGCGACCTTCCCGCGCTCACGAAAGACCTTCGCCGGGTCGTCGACACCAAGTTCGCGGCAGTCAAGCCAGGCGAGATAGGTGGCGTTCGCCGGGATGACCCGGATCTGCGGGAGACGTTCGGCCAGCAGAGCCTCGGTGTATGCCCGCCGCGCCGCGATCTCCTCTAGCAATTGATCCAGCCATCCCGACTCGTCGCTGTAGGCGACGGTCTGGGCCAGGACCCCGAGATGGTTGGCGCCGTGCGTGACGACTTCGTGCAGGTCGGTCAGCCGCTGGCGCGCTTCCGGGCCCGGAACGGCCAGCGCGGCCTTGATTCCAGCGAGGTTCCACGCCTTCGAGCCGCTCACCAGTGCAACTCCGCGAGAGGCTTCCGGCACGCTTAGATAGGGGGAGTAGGTAGTCCCAGGCTGGACGAGTGGCGCGTGAATTTCGTCTGATATCACCAGGATCGAGTGCTGATCGGCGAGCCTGGCCAACTGCGCCAACTCCTCGGCGGTGTGCACCGTGCCGGTCGGGTTCTGTGGGTTGCACAGAAGGTAGGCAGAGCCTGGGCCCGCGTCGGTGAACGCCCGCTCGAGCGCCTCAAAGTCCAGCCGGAACTCGTCGTTCAGCGGTGCTGTCACCAGCCGCCGGCCGACGGAGGCAATGAATCCGTAGAAGGAGTCATAGACCGGCGGGCTCACTACGACCGCCGACTCGCGCGGCACGTGTCGGTGAAGGAGTTCCTCTATGCCGATCATCACGTCGGGGATGCTCGCCATGGTGGCGGGGTCCGGCGACCAACCCCAGCGCCGTTGCGCGAATCCTGCGACGGCCTCGGCGTATTCGCTGGGCCAGGCATACCCGGTGTCGCCGCGCTGTAGGGCGCTCGTCAAAGCCTCCACCACTGCCGGGCACTGGCGCGAGTCCATCTCGGCAACCCAGACCGGCAATACCTCGGGACCGAAGACCCGCCACTTCACGCTCGTACGAGTTCGACGCAGTTCCTCGAGGGAAGCACCCAGAATCGGCTCAGCCATAGTGCTCATGGTGGCACGCCGCCTACCAGTTGCCGGAAGTTCGCCCTCACGTCGCCCGAGTTTGGTGAAGTAGGTCCATGAACCGCACCCATTCAGTCGCGCTCGCCCTTGGCCTGGCCCTCGCCGCTAGCTCGCTCAGCAGCTCCGCCCAGGCGCGCGAACACCGACCAGACCACGACGTACGCTTCGCCACCTTCAATGCCTCGCTCAACCGGGCGGGAGAGGGCGACCTGGTGCGTGACTTGTCCGGGCGGGACAACACGCAGGCACGCAACGTTGCCGAGACGATTCAGCGGACCAACCCAGACGTCGTGCTCGTCAACGAGTTCGACTACGTCAAAGGCGGCGCCGCCGTCGATTTGTTCCGGAAGAACTACCTTCAGGTCGGGCAGCGCGGCGCGGACCCGGTGCGCTATCGCTACGCCTACAGCGCACCGGTCAACACCGGAGTCCCCAGCGGGATGGACCTAGACAACAACGGCGAGATCGGGGGCGCCGGTGACGCCTATGGGTTCGGCGATTTTCCCGGGCAGTACGGCATGGTCGTGCTGAGCAAGTACCCCATCGACACACGTAAAGTCCGCACCTTCCAGAAGTTCCGCTGGGCAGACATGCCAGGGGCGCGCCTACCCGATGACCCGGCCACCCCGGCGCGGTCCGACTGGTTCTCGCGGACGGAACTCAAGAAGGTTCGGCTCTCCAGCAAGTCCCACTGGGATGTGCCAATCCGCTTGGGGCACAGGACTGTTCACTTTTTGGCGTCTCATCCCACCCCGCCGGTATTCGACGGGCCCGAGGACCGCAATGGGCTGCGCAACGCTGACGAGATCCGGTTCACCGCTGACTACCTCAGCGGCGGGCGGACGGCGCGCTACATCTACGACGACCAGGGTCGCCGCGGTGGCCTGCGGCCGGGAGCATCGTTCGTGATCGCAGGAGATCAGAACAGCGACCCGCGCGATGGTGACTCGGCGCCCGGCTCGGCGGACCAGTTGCTCGACAACCGGCGGGTCAACACCTCGACGACGCCAACCTCACGCGGCGCCGTGGAAGCCGCGCGCCTCCAAGGTGGCGCCAACAATGAGCACCTCAGTCGAGCGAAGTACGACACCGCCGATTTCGCCGAACCGCCGGGCAACATTCGGGCCGACTATGTGTTGCCGAGCCGGAATCTGTCGATTAAGAGGGCGCGGGTGTTCTGGCCTACGAGCGGCGATCCACTGTCGCGGTTGACCGGCACCTACCCGCCTCCGACCAGCGATCATCGGCTCGTGTGGGTGGACGTACGACTCACCCACCATTGCCACTGACTTAGGCAAGGCTGACCTAGGAGTACGCTCCAGAGCGTGGGTAAAAAGTCCAAGAAGGGCATACCGAAGAAGAAGTGCTGCGTGTCGTCGACACGCTGCAAGCGCTGCCCCATTCGGATGCTCAAAGAGGGCACCCTGCCAGCGGGTTACACCGTCAAGAAGCGTCGCCTGGTCAAGGCGGCCTGAGCCCCGGGCACGGCCTAGGGCAGGATCGCCCCGCGCTGCATCGCTGAGGCATACACCGAGGACACGATGGCACCCTCCATGAAGTCGGTCAGCCGCTCCGCCTCGACTGCGAGCGCGGCCTCGCCCGCTCGCCCAACCTCCTCGCGCAACACGGGTCGAACGGACCCGTCTTTGTCTTGCACCCAACACCCCACGACGCGGCCGTTCCACCACGCCGTGGTGCCGCCGTTTCCGTTGGTATCGAACAGATAGGGGCGGTCCTTCGGGTCGAGATAGAACTCGCGCTCCTTCCACCCCATGAGGGTTGGATCGAGTGTCGGCGCCAGCGCAGCCCACGGCTCCACCTCCTCATCGAGATCCAGGTCGTCCGGCAGCACATAGCCGGTGCCGCCGCCGTCGAGGCCGACCTCAACGGCCTCCAACGTGGCCAGAGCGGTACGCACCGCCGACTTGGTCGACCCAAGCCACCACACGATGTCCACCTCGGTGGCTGGCCCGAAGGTGCGTAGGTAGCGCTCGATGAGGCGGGCGTACCCGGTCTGGGCGTCCTCGGGCGTGGGCGCCTCGCCGAGCCACGTCGCCATGTCAGTCCAGCGTGCCCGCGGGTTTCGCCACTGACCATCCGGCAGTCCGCGTACCGCGCGGGCCTCCAGCCCCAGTTGGGTCAGCGCCCATGGTGCGATCTGCACGGGCTGCGCCCAGGCCGAGGTGCTGTTTGGGTTTGTGTTGACCCGCACGTCGAGTTCTGGCACCAAAGCGCGAATTTCCTTTGTAGCCAACCCTCCTGGAGCATTCGCGAGCAACTCTGCCACCCGGCTGCGCGTCTCCGTGAACCACCGATCGCCGTGGTCACTGATGCCCGCGCGCTCGACCGCCTTCGCGACCCGTCGCCCCTCCGCCTGAGCGACCCGGGCAGATGCGCTGCCCCAAGCTGCGGGCAATAGATCCCGGGGGAAGACGAACAAGGTCCGCCGCATCGCCAGTTGCTTGACCAGTGATCGGTCGCGATAGAGCGCGGTGTCGATGTCCGCGAGCGTGCACCCGTCCACCCGGGCCGCGACTGCGAGGTGCACGCTCGCCGCTTCGGTGGCGTGCAAGACGGTCATGGCCCGCGTCGCCGCGAGCGCATCGGCGACCCGATGCGCAGGCGCTAGCGCGTGTCGTCTGGCCAGGCGCGTACGTCGTTGTTCGTCGGAGATGTGGGGACGGGTGGTCATCCCGCCATGGTCGCGCACCAGGCCAGGCAATTTCGTGACACCGCGCACATCACCTCCGTATCGTGAGGGTCTAGGTCGCTCCTCCCGTCACTGGTTGCTTGGCCCTTGCTCAGGAAGGACGTACGTTATGAACTCATTGGTGCTCTTAGTGATTGGCCTGGCGATGTTCACCGCCGGCTACCTCATCTACAGCAAATTCCTGGGCCGGAAGATCTTCCAACTTGATCCCGCCTTCTCCACGCCAGCCCACGAGATGACCGATGGCGTCGACTATGTGCCGACCAACAAATACGTCCTCTGGGGCCACCATTTCACCTCGGTCGCGGGCGCAGCGCCCATCGTCGGTCCCGCTATCGCGGTGATCTGGGGTTGGCTACCAGCCTTCCTGTGGGTCACCATCGGCACCGTCTTCTTCGCAGGGATGCACGACGCCGGCGCGCTCTGGGCATCGGTACGCAACCGTGGCCAATCGATGGGCATGTTGTCCGGGCGCTACATCGGCGCACGCGGCCGCAACCTCTTCCTGGTTGTCATCTTCCTGCTGCTCCTGATGGTCAACGCTGCCTTCGCGGTGGTCATCAAGAACCTGCTGATCAGCACGCCTACTTCCGTCATTCCGGTGTGGGGTGCCATCGTGGTCGCGGTCATCGTCGGACAGATGATCTACCGCTGGCGGATGAATCTCGCGCTTACGACGATCATTGGCGTCACCGCGCTGTACACCCTCATCGTCATCGGGGACAGCAATCCGATCGAACTGCCCGAGTCGACCCTGGGTATGGCTCCGGGGACAGCCTGGATCGTTCTGCTCTTTGCGTACGCCTTCCTCGCCTCCCTGCTGCCGGTCTGGGTTCTCCTGCAGCCGCGCGACTACATCAACGGTGTTCAACTGTTCATCGGGCTCGGGATCCTTTATGGCGCAACGCTTCTCGAAGCACCGAAACTGGTCGTTCCGGCATTCAATGACAACGTGCCCGATGGCACGCCCGGCCTCGTCCCACTGCTGTTCGTCACGATCGCCTGCGGTGCCATCTCCGGCTTTCACGGCATGGTGTCCTCCGGAACCTCCGCCAAACAGCTCGACGCCGAGCCCGACGTACGTTTCGTCGGATATTTCGGCGCGGTCGGCGAAGGCCTCCTTGCGCTCGGCACCATCATCGTGACCACCTCAGGCTTTGCGACCCTCGCTGATTGGGAGAAGGTCTACACCGAGTTCGGCGCTGGCGGAGTCGGCGCGTTCGTCCAAGGCGGTGGCTCCATCGTCAACGCTGGCCTCGGTATCCCCACCTCGCTGAGCGCCACGATCCTGGCGACCATGGCGGTACTCTTCGCCGCCACCACGATGGACACCGGCGTACGCCTCCAACGGTTCGTCGTGCACGAGATCGCCGAGGTCCTCGGCACCTCCATCAGCAAGATCGCGGCGACCACGGTGGCCGTGCTGGTCGGGTTGGGGCTGACCTTCAGCCAGGGCTCCAGTGGCGAAGGCGGGATGCGAATCTGGCCCCTGTTCGGCACCACCAACCAGCTTCTGGCCTCGCTGACACTGGCCATCATCACGGTGATGTTGCTGCGCAAGCGGCGCAACCCGTGGCCTGCCCTCATCCCGCTGGCGCTGGTCTTCGTCATGTCCTTCTATGCCGCGCTGGTCCAACTACGCGACCTGTACGACGCCAAGGATTGGCTGCTACTCGGCATCGACGCCATCATCATTGTCGCCGCGCTGTGGGTCGCGTTCGAGGCTGTCATCGCGATGCAGAAGGCGCGCACCGAGCCAGCGGAGGCCGAAGACGCCGATCTGATCTCGGCGCGGTCCGGCCAGTAGCCCGAATCGATGGTTCCCACCCTCAGCGAGCGCTGGGCTGCCTTTCAGGCCGGACTAGATGAGGTCTATGCCGGGCCATACCGCCGCACGTTTGCCCGCGCCCAGCAGGAGGAGGACGACCTTTTTCTGCTGGTCGTCCTGGCCGAGGCCCTGGGAGTTCCCGACCCGGCCGCGTATTACACCGCCGAACTGATGCCAGCGGCCTACCCGCAGTTTCATGCCTGGCATCTGCGGATGGGGTTGGATCGCACCCCGCTGGAGCACATCCGGTGCTGTTAGGGGACGTCGCCGGCCGTCAGGTCCTCTTCGTGGGCGGCAAGGGAGGGGTCGGCAAGACCTCCGTCGCCTCCGGAATTGCACTGGCCCGAGCCCGGGAAGGCGCGCGGGTCTTGGTGGTCTCGACCGACCCGGCGCACAACCTGGGTCATCTATGGGATCGCACGATTGGCGACACCATCGCCCAGTTGGCCGCGCCGGACGGCGTCGTTGATGGACTCGAGGTCGATCCGGAGCGCACGGTCGAGCGCCACCTCGCCGCCGTCCGCCGAACTATGGACCGATTGCTGCCTGAGCGGCTGCACCGCCAGGCCGCGCGACATCTTGAGTTGGCACGCTCTGCACCTGGCACGCACGAGTCTGCGGTGTTGGACCGCATCGCTGAGGTCGTCGAGGACTTGGCCGGTGCGTACGACCTCATCGTTTTTGATACGGCGCCGACTGGAAGCACAGTGCGCCTGCTCGCGCTCCCCGACCAACTGGGCGCATGGACCGACGCGCTGTTGTCCAACCGGGACCGTGCCGACCGATTCGGCGCGGCGCTGCGTGGCCTGGGCGGCGAGGACGACCGCCCGCCCGCCAAGGATGAACTCCGTGCGGTGCTCGAGGCCCGGAGACGACGATTCGTCGGGTTGCGCGAGCAGATCACCGATCCGACGCGTACGTCATTCGTCATCGTCTTGCTCGCCGAAAGAATGCCCATCGCGGAATCGGTCGAACTGCACCGATCACTGGCCGCGCTCGGCGTCGATATCGGCGCCCTTGTCGCTAATCGTCGCTCGCCGCTCGACGCGGGCTCCTTGCTGGCAGGTCAGAGCCTCCTGGAGGCCGAACATCTGGTGAGCCTACGACGCCAACTCCCTGACGTGCCGCTCTTCGAACTGCCCCTCGTGCCAGGGCTTTCCAGCGGCGAAGCCGGGGTGTCGGCGATCGCGGACACGCTCGCCTCAGCGATCTGATCAACTCCCGGACTTCGGTCAGACCATCCGTGCGCTCCTACTCACGGATGGTCTGACCGAATCCTCGCGAGTGGTCAGGTGGACGGTGAATCAGTCGACCCCGAGTCGCCCTTCGCCGGACCGCAGTCCCCACCGCCGCCTCCGGGGCCGCCACCGTGGCCTCCGCCGGGACGGTGCATACCGGCTGGACGATCACGTACCTCAACCGTTGTGAGGTCCTTGCTCACCTGCACCATGACGCGCTCGTCACCCTTCGTCGCCCTGACGTGATAGCGCCCCTCGGAGTCCTGTCGGACATCCTTAACGGTCACGGCGGAGTCCTTCTTCTTGACCGCGGCAACGACCTTTGCCTTCTCGGCCCCGGTCACCGCAGAACCCAGTTCAGGACGCGCGGGCCGCTCTTTGTCAGCTCCGGCCTGAGCGCTGCTCGCACTGGGAACCGAGACGGACGGGGCCGGGTGTGAGGTCTCTGCATAGGCAGTCGCCGTCCCAGCCAGGGTTCCTACCGACAGCAGCAGACCCGCCGTAGCGAGGCCAATCTTCTTGGTCTTCATCGTGATTCGCTCCTTGGGTGTCACCACAACGGGAGTTCCGGGGTGGTGACTACACCGTCGTGGGCGAAGTCATGAAGGTCCTGTCGTGGGCTTATGTGCCGACTAAGGATCGGGGCCGCTTGGCTCGTTCCCCTCCGACGGCGCTAGTCCTCGTCGCTGACCAGACCGATAGCGACGACGATGGCCAACATGAGGGCCTCGTCCTCGCCGGCACGCACCTGGACGCCGTAGGTGTTGCGGATGCGGAACCACTTTTGGGACACCTCGGCCACGACGTCGCCATCGCGCTCGATCTCATACTCCCGATCGATGAAGTCACCGCGCGCCTTGAGTTCGGCGCCACCCTTGACGTCGATGCTGAATCTGTCCCGGAAGCCGATCAGCGCCTTGCGCACGGTGGCGACCGATTCACCGTCCCGTTCGATCGCAATCTTGTCGCGCACACTCAGTTTGCGTTCTTGGATCTTCGCGACTTCGCGGCCACCAGAGTCTTCCAGGATGAAGGTTTCCCGGATTCTCATGGCCTTGCCGTCCACCTTGTATGCGCGCTCGCCGTCCTGGTCCTCAATCCAGAAGTCGTCGCCGATCGAGGCCAGCTTGGTCCGCATCCGAAAGCGACGGACACCGTCGTGGTCGTTGTTCCTGCCAAAGATGCCCATGGCGCCTACTTCCTGATGGGGTGACCGGTCGTGGTCCAACCTATGCGCTGGCTCCCCGGTCCAGCCCCACTGCGGTGAATTCGCGGTTCACGTAGGCCAACACCGGCTCAGCCGACTTGCTCCCCAAGGCGTGGTACGTGCCGTCGTCATCACGGCGTACCGCCCGAATCACGATCTCGGCATCGGCTCGTTGGACGGCTTCCACGACGTGTGCGCGTTCGTCCGGTGTCACTGAGGCCGGACCACCCAGAACCAACAGGCCGGCGACCGCGGCTCCAATTGCCTTGACTGCCATGGGGTCTCGCTCCTTTGCGTCGACTAACCCAGGACCACCACTCTTGACCCCGAACCTGTCCTGAGCCTGTGAACTGGCTCTGGGTTCGCCTCGCAGCGGGTGAGACACGCATGTCTCAAATGTGTTATCTTTGCCTTATGGCCCGCGATGATCTCATCGACTCAGCGTTGGCGACTCTCAACCAGTCGCCGTCCTCCTCCATGGCCGACATCGCCGAGGCCGCTGGGATCAGTCGCGCGACCCTGAATCGACACTTCGCCAGCCGGGATGCGCTGATTGGCGAGCTTGGCCGCCGCGCCCTGGACCGCTGGGAGGGATCACTCGATGACTCCGGAGACCGCGCTGCCATCAAGAGCGGCGATCCGAGCGTGCTCCGCGAAGCGATCACCACACTCCTTCGGCACTACGTCGCCGACGCTGAGATCTTTGGCTTCACGCTGACCGAGACTCGCCTGGATCACATCCCTGATCTCGCCGACCGGGCCCGGGCCTTGGAGCGCCGCGAGCAGGCCCTCATCTCCGCAGCACAGCGTGCCGGCGTCTTGCGCTCCGATGTCACCCCGCAATGGATCTCGTGGTCGGTATTCGGGGCTCTTGTGGGCACGCGCGACGGACTCCGCTTCGGCGACCTTGCCCGACGCGGACTCGAAGACACCCTCGTCACCACCTTTCTCGAAGGCTTCTCCGCATGATTCCCACCACCTCCCCGAACACTGCGCCCACGCAGAGTCCACCGCGCCGTTGGGCGGGACTCGCCGTCCTCGCCAGCAGCCTGCTCGTCGTCGTCATGGACATGACGATCCTCAACGTCGCGATTCCGGCGCTGTCGGCAGACCTGCGGCCGTCCTCCCTTGAGTTGCTGTGGATCGTGGACATCTACTCGCTCATCATTGCCGGGCTGCTGGTCACCGTGGCCTCACTCGGTGACCGTTGGGGCCGTCACCGCATGTTGATCGCGGGGTACTCCGTCTTCGGACTCGCCTCGACGCTCGTCCTTTTCGTCGACTCCGCCACCGGACTCATCGCCGTACGCGCGTTGCTCGGCCTTGGCGGTGCGGCCATCATGCCCTCCACGCTGTCGATGATCCGCGGCCTGTTTCCCAACCCCCGCGAGCGCGCAACCGCACTCGGCATCTGGGGCGGTACGGCAGCAGTCGGATCGGCGCTCGGGCCCATCGTGGGCGGCGTCCTGCTCGAGCACTTCAGTTGGCATTCCGCGTTCCTGGTCAACGTGCCGATCATGATGGCCGCCGTGGTGGGCGCCGTGATCCTGTTGCCACCAAGTCGCTCGTCACGCCCCGCGCCACTCGACCCCGTTGCCACCGTGCTCTCGATGGTCGGGATGGTCGCGCTCGTCTACGCCATCAAAGAACTCGGCAAGGACGGGCTGGCGACCGCTCCCGCACTGCTTCTGAGCGTGGGTCTCGTGGCGCTCGCCGCGTTCGTCCGCCGCTGCCTCACCCGACCCGAGCCGATGTTGGAGATCCGGTTGTTCAAGGGTCGCGGTTTTACCGCAGGCGTCACGGCAGCCTTTGTCACCTCGCTCGCCATGGCAGCGGTGCTGTTGCTCGGCGCCCAATGGCTGCTACTGGTCCGCGGTTTCTCACCCGTCGAAGCGGGCCTGGCCATGCTTCCTGCGGCGATCGGCGGGGCCATCGGGTCCCCGATCGCCCCGACCGTCGCGTCCCGCATCGGTGCGCGGGCCGTCCTCAGTGGCGGACTCGCGCTGGGCGGAATCGGCTTCCTGATGCTCTTCATCGCGCCCGAGCCGCTGACCTACAGCTGGGTCGCCGCAGCCTTCGTATTCGTCGGAGTCGCCATGTCCTCCTTGGCCGTAGGTTCCGCCGTCATCATGGCTGGCGCCCCAGCGGACAAGGCCGGCAGTGCTGCGGCGATCGAGGAGACGTCCTATGAGGTCGGTGCGGCACTCGGTGTCGCTATCCTGGGCAGCCTTGGCGCCGCGCTCTACCGTGGCCATCTCGATCCGGCGGCACTCGCCGGACTGCCTGCAGGCACGGTGTCCGATATCCGTGAGTCACTTGGCGGAGCGCTGGAAGTTGCCGGCGGTCTCGGCAACGCTGGGGACGCCGTGACGGTGACAGCCCAGTCGGCGTTTACCTCGTCGCTGACAGGTGTCGGCCTCGCGGGCGGCGTGGTGATGCTCGTTGCAGCCGTGGGGGTCTGGATCCTTACACCGCGCGATCTCGATCTATCGGGTGCGCACGACTGACATCGGCGGACTAGCCGTTCACGACCCTCCGAGCAGCGTGGACGAAGGCGTCGGCGTAGCCCTCGTCTGGGAAAGAACCCAGATAGTGCTCGCGCGCCCGAAGCCGGGTTTCGCGCATCGGGTCGTTGCCGAGGAGGTCGCTCAGCGGGCCCTCCCAGGTGGCCGGGTCGGGATCCATGATGTATCCGACCGCGGCGAGGGGGAACTCCGCCAAGAACTCCTCTCGACCGCGTCCGCCATTGGTGATGGCAAACGGCTTGCGGGAGTAGAGGAAGTCGGCCACCACACCCGAGATGTCCGCGATCATGGCGTCACTGGCGTTGAAGCAGTCGACCACGTTCATCTCACGCTCGGCCGTGAGCCCGTAGATGTGCCCGATATTGCGCGCTTGATCATCGGCCGCGAGCAGCGCATGCGCCTGCTGAATGATCGCGGTGTACTCCGGATCCTTGTAACTCAGCGGGTGCGGACGGAAGACGACCCGGCAGCCACGGGCAATCAATGACTCAAAGAGTGCGACCACGCCAGGGATCGAGCTGTACGAGGCCACCTCGGAATGCCCCCGCCACGTGGGGGCATAGAGCACCGTGGTCGGTCCGGTGCGTACGCCGTGGTCGACCTCAATGTCTTCGACTTGGGGGCGGCCCACGATCTCGAACTTGTCCGCGGGAATGGAGACACCGTTGTTGGCGTACCGGTCGACGCCGGCCTGTCCCGCAACGAAAATCTTGTCGAACATGGCGGTCACCGGGTTGAAGCTCGCTGGCTTATCGCTCTCGCCGTGCAGTAGTTGCACATGAGTTAGCGGTATGTAGCGCACCAGGTGGCTGTTCTTGGCCCCATTGTTGACATAGAACGCGGCCCGCAGACTCGGGATGACCAGCCGCTCTACGTCCTTCAGCGTCCGGGCCATCACGACCGGCACGTCCTCCGCCAGGCGCCGCGCCTCGGCGAATCCCGATGGACTTCGCACCATGATGAAGAACGGCTCGTCAACCCGCCGGAGATAGGGCATCCACATCGCTAATTCGTAGCCAGAGTTGCGGGGCGCATCCCAGTAGATAACGAACTTCGGGTCGAGCTCGGCCAAGACCTCGGGGAGCGCCTCATAGCGCGCGTTCGAGGCGACCCGACGGTTGAGGCGGTCACGCACAATCCAGCCCACCATGCCGACGACGCCCGCGGCCGGAATCAACCACAAAATCGTCGGGGCACCCGTCAACGCGGCCACCATGAACAGGGGTGGAATCACCAGGTTGAGCCCGACATATCCCACGATCGGGCGGGTGCGCGCCAGCCGCGTCTCCAGACCGGGGACGCCATGCACCCGCGTACCGACATATCGCGCAGCGCGTCCGATCGTCGGCTCGGTGCGGATCATGAGCACGACGAGCAACACCGCGATCACAGCGACCCAGACATGGTGACGGCCGTCAGCGCGCAGGAGCGGCGCGAGCGTTCCAATCATCAGGATGAGTCGGACCGACAGGTACCGGCCGATCTGCCGTGTCCACCGCCGTTTCAGCGCCGAACGCAGGGTCTGCCAGGCGACATACAGCCAGGTCAGCCCCCAGAGCACGCGCCCGGCCGTCGATACATCGACAAGCATCAGGAGGGTTCCGAGTGTTCCTACCCCGGCGATGACAAGGGCCTTCAGTTCAGCGTTTCGCACGAGCGAGAGTTGTCCTGGTTCTGGGTGGGGGATGGTCCCCCAACGTTGGGGTCAGCGTGACGGACATCGTACGTGAGGCCCGAGCAGGGAGCATTCCCACTCAGGCCCCACGCGATGATCGGTCAGTTGTTGGCGCCGCTGCCCTCATAGAAGGTCCATCCGACACCGCGCACGGCACCGTAGTAGACGTTCGCAACGCCCTTGCAGAGGGAGCCTTTGCCCGCGCACGCGGAATACATGGCGTCGCGGAACCTCTGGTCACAGACCTTGCGGTCGACGCTGCTTCCCTGGTCATAGCACCGGTCGTGCGCGACGCACGCGTTGTGGAAGTTCGCGCCGCCCGGCGGGTTTTCGGGTACGAGTTTGCCGACCCAGTTATTCGGCCCGCACTCAAATTCACCAGCGGCAAAGAAGGCCGCGTTCTGGATCTGTCCAGTCGAGACCTCAGTCGTTGTCGGCGCGGCCTCGGCGCCTCCAGCGGTGCCAAGGGCGACCCCACTGAGCATGGCGGCGCCGAAGAAGCCTGTCATTGCACGGTGTGCGAGTTTCATCGTGTCCTCCGTGTCTACTGGTGCGATTGCCACCTTCAACACAAGCAGAATCCGCTCGGACCATGTGACCTACGTCATACTTAAATTTCAACCAGGGCGACGGGCTACCTCATGAAGTCGCTGACGCTGGTACGAATCCCGTGGGCATCGAGGCCGTGCAGCCGGTCGTGATCCTCCGGTTCGCCGTACCGGTGCGGGTCGGGGTCGCCGACCCCGAGTCCCAACTGTCGATGGTCGAGATCACCCAGCGCCTCGGCCACGAACCTGCTGGACGTGCCCGACAGATATGGCTCGACGAAGACCACGCGTGGACCATCGAGCGTGGCCCGCAGGGTGGCGGCATCGAACGGTCGCACCGTGCTGGCATACAGCAGCGTGACGTCCAGGTCGCGGACGGCCTCCTCCGTGGCGCGCAACATCGGGCCGACGGCCACCACGGTGCCCCGCGCTCCCCGACGAAGAACGCTCCACCGGCCGTCCGCGGACACGTGTGGCTCGGGGTTGGCCTCGCCGCCGACCCGAATGTAAGTCCGGTCGTCGCGGGCTGCCGCTGCGCGGAGTTGGGCGTCGAGTTCGGCGGGATGGCCCGGTGTGTGAATCGTCCAGTCCCGCAACGTGTCCAGCAGGGCGACGTCGCCGGGCGATTGGTGCGTACGCCCCCCGGCCGGCCAGTCATACGAGCCGTAGGACCCGACGAGGATCGCGCCGACGTCTTGATGGCTGAGGTCGAGTTTGACCTGCTCCCAGGCGCGCTCGATCAGAAAGGCGCCGAAGGTGTGAGCGATCGGGCGCAATCCGGCCAGCGCGAGCCCGGCGGTGGCGCTGACCAGGAGCTGCTCTCGAATACCGACGTTGACCACGCGGCCCGGGTGTTGATCGATGGCTCGCTCGAACTGCGACACGGAGATGTCGGCCATCACCAGCGCAAGGCGCGAATCCTCTTGCAGGAGAGCCTGAGTCGTCAGGACGAACTGGCCCCGCAAGTCGAGTGCTGCCGTGGGGTCGGGGTGTGCGATGACGGTCATGGGTTAGCCCTTCTTCGGCTCGACGTGAGCGATGACGGCGGTGGGACGGCCGGGATGGGTGGTGGTGAATGCGTCGAGCAGCGCGGAGTGGTCACGCCCGTTCACGTCGTGGGTCAGCCAGCCTTCGGTGTCGAAGCGAGCACCTATCCCACCCCGCCAGCCGTGCGACGCGGACTGGTTATCGATGACCACAGCGGTGAGGTTGTCCAAGCCGACAGCACCGGCATAGGCAACGGCTTCGCTGTTGGAGCCCTCGTCGTATTCGGCGTCCCCGAGGAGGACAACGACCCGGGCAGGCGACTCCTGGATTTGTAAACCGTGCGCTAGCCCGACGGCCGCGCCCAGGCCATGGCCAAGTGATCCGCTGGAGAACTCGACGCCCGGCACCAGCAACCGATCGGGGTGGTGGCCCAGGGGCGAATCGCGCGTCCCGAAGGGCGCAAGCCACTCTTGAGGGATGAAGCCGTTGGCGGCCAGGACGGCGTAGAACGCCATCGGCCCATGCCCCTTGGACAGCACGAAACGGTCTCGGTCGGGGTGGTCGATCGTCTCCGGCGTGACATTCAGGACCTGGTCATAGAGGACCCACAACACATCAAGGGTGGACGTGGCGCTGGGCTCGTGCTTCTCAGCGCCAGTCATCAGCGCCATCAGGCGCGGGACATCATCGAGGGCGCTCGCAGTATCAACAGTCATGGCATGAGCATCCGACTTCATGTGGACTTGAAGTCAAGCCCCGGCACGGTGGAATGCCAAAAGGGGGCGAGCGTGACCGCTCGCCCCCTCATCGTGCATGGGGAATCTTGCTACCCGGACGGACCAGGACTCCCCGTTCTGAAGTCAGCTAGTCAAGCCGTCCTTCAGGTTCTTAGCGGAGTCCTTGACGTTCTCCCCGGCCTTCTTGGCCGATGCTTCGGTCTGGTCGGCCTTGCCCTCGGCCTCCAGGCCCGGGTCGTTCTTGGCGTCGCCCACGGCTTCCTTGGCCTTGCCGACCAGGTCTTCCGCAGCGTTGCTGATCTTGTCGCCGATACCCATGGTTGAACTCCCTTTGTTCGATTCACTGCACCCGAGCGGGTGCAGCAGCGCGACCGCGGCGCGGCCGTGGCTTGTCCATCAGCAGTCGAGCGCCCAACTGGCCGTCGAAGCCTTCGCGGACGCTGTGCTGGTAGGCGCGGGCACTCTCGAGGAGCCGTGCACCGTCGGTGCGCGCATCGATGGTCGCCCGAGCCAACACCATCTGTCCTCGTGAACGTCCATCAACGACGCTGGCCCGGCAGGACTCGATGCCTTCGGAATCCTCCAGTCCGCTCGCGACCATCGTGCCCAGTGACCGAGCGTCGACCGCCAGCCTTCCGTGGGCATCGCTGTTGCTCAGTCGAATCCGGCTGAGGGTCGCGCGGCGCAAGTGCGCGAGCAGGAGCCAGAGCCCCAGGACCACCAAGATCAGACCGACAAGGCCCACCACCCAGGGCATCCAGGATTCTTTGAGGGTGTCGCGCACGGCGGTGAGGTCGGCGCGCTGACTCCAGTTGCGCACCCAGTTCAGTTGGTGGTCGGCTAAGACCAGCCCACCGGCGAGGAGACCTAGGCCGACAATCAGGGACAGGGCACGGTCGGCCACTGCGGGGATTCGATTCATCGGCTCGCCTTCGTCGGTCGTACGTCCACGGTCCGCGTCGTCAATTCCGCCACTCGAGAGGAAACCTCCGCGCGCACCTGTTCGATCACGGACTCCGGTTGCACATCAGGCTCGGTCGCCACACGGACGGTCAGGGCGGTCTTGCGCCGCAGCGAGCCAGTGGCCTGCAGGACTCCGGGAACATCTTCGGCCGCGGTCTCGGCGAGCGCACACAGAGCACCCGGGGTCAGCCAGGCATCCAGGTCGTCGCTGATGCGCTCATGGGTACGTCGCCGCGGCTTCAGCGCAACGAACAGCAACCACAGACCGATCAGCGCCATCGGGATTCCAGCCAGCAGACCCCAATCGGCCACTCGGCTTCCATCGATCGCGTCGACCAGGCGATCGAGCACCGCTGGTCCGGATGCCCAGTCCTGCCGCACCACCATCCACTGAATGGCTGCGGCACCCAGGGCCAACAACATCAACCCGACCAACACTGCGCCGAACACCGCAGCGGGTGCCGCTTGAGGGTGCTTCGGTGCTTTGCCGTGCGCTGGTGCTTTGCCGTTCACTCGACCCTCCTCACGTTGCTGACGCCCGTCGCGTCGACGAGGTGGACAGTCACATCGACGCTGTTGACGCGCGTACCCGACAGCCGAGACGTCTCGGACCGCACGCGATCACGCACCGTGCGCGACAGCGCGTTGACATTGCACGGCCAGACCGCAGCGATGTCGAGTTCGATTCGGCTGGTCTGTCCTGCCACGGTCGCGGTCGCCGACGGATAACCGCGGCCGGCCAGCCGACCCAGACCAGATGAATGCTGCACGGCACCGGGAACGAGCGTCGCGGTGTGCTCGGCAATCCTGGTCAACACTCGCTGGCGTACTTCGAGGCCGCCGCGTGCGCCCGGCTCGTCGTGGGCCGCATCCGGGCCAGATTCGCCCGGTGAGTCGGCCCCGACCTGCTGGTCATCAACCACGGTTGCCACGCCGCAACTGGTCCAGGTCCACGTCACCGTCGAGATACATCCCGGCGGCCAATCCGGCGCCGCCCAGGACCAGGGCGAGCAAGAAGCCCAAGAATCCACCGGTGGTGATGGCGATCGTCAACAGCAAGCCGACGATCAGTCCGGCCAATGCCTTGCTCATGGTGCTCTCCTCGTCTGCGGCAACCGGCCGCCGTGCATCGGTCTTGGTCACAACTGTCCGTACTTTCGTGCTCCTGGCCATCCGGATGGGACGGCGGCGCGCGCGCCTCGTGCCGTACGCCGCGCGGCGCGGCGAATCCGGGCCACGTGACGTGACCGCACGAAACCCTCAGCCGTCACTACGGGCTCGCCGCCTGCCGAGTCGCCGAACTGCTGCGCGATGCGCTTCATCTCCGCGACGTACTGGTCGGCGTCGCCACCCACATCGGGGTGTAGGCGACGGGCCGCGGCGCGTTCGGCGGCGCGGCGCTGAGCGGCCAGGTCACTCTCGGTCGTCATCGCTTCCCAGGTCCTCGATGACCACATCGATCGGCACTCCGGGAACGTGCGCCGACGCTGCGTCTCGCACCTGTCGGCTCACCTCGGCCAGCGGGTAGCCCAAGCGCGCGGTGACGTGAATCTCCCAGCGGTCGTCGTACTCCCGAATCCCGCTGATCCGCCGACCGGGCAGATAGGTGCCGACCTCGCCCATGACCCCGCCGTGCAGGTCAAGGACCGACGGGACGTCGCGGACCGACTCAGCGAGCCGATCTGCGAGCGTCACGTCGGGGTCGAAAGACTCATTCGACACGCGAGGGGCCCTCGTCCTCCGAGCCGTCGTCCAGGAAAACGTCGTGCACGGTGATGTTGACCTCGGTGACCTCAAGCCCGGTCATCCGCTCCACGGAAGAAATCACGTTGCGGCGCACGCCGGTCGCCAAGTCCGCGATGGCCACGCCGTAGTCAGCCACCAGGTCAATGTCGACCGCGGCCTGGCGCTCGCCAACCTCGACGGCGACACCCTGGCTGTGGTTGGTGCGTGAGCCCGGGATGCGCTCACGGATGGCGCCGACCGCACGCGCCGCTCCGCCACCGAGACTGTGCACACCCTGGACCTCGCCCGCCGCGATACCGGCGATCTTCGACACCACCGTGTCGGCGATGGAGGTACGCCCCTGGGAGGTCACCAGCGCACCGTCGTTGCGGGCAGCCACAGACTTCTCGCCCTGCTTGTCCTGCGAGTTGCTTTCCTGCTGGCTGGCGGTTTTGGAATCAGTCATGTGTACCTCCGGTGGCTCATGGCCGCTGAATGCGTGCCGTCACTAGTGAGTCGCGACGTAGTGCCAGATCGTCACGCAAAAATTGTGTGACCTGCATCACGTTCAGGCGCCCGCGCCCGGCCTGGCTTCGACCGTGGGTGAGGATGGGGCGGTGACCCGACGTCCCGACTCAGGCGTGGCTCCTGAGTCTGCGGCGGTTCGCGCTGCCCGCCTCGGAGACCCGGCCGCCTTCGCCCAACTCGTCCAGGAACACGGTCCCGCCATGCACCGCTTCGCGGTGCGCTTGCTCGGAAACCACACCGATGCCTCCGATGCCGTGCAGGAAGCATTCATCTCAGCCTGGAAATCGCTGCCGGAACTGCGCGAAGACACCTCCGTGCGTACCTGGTTGTTCACCATCACCGCACGGCGTGCGGCCGACATCGCACGGCGCAACCGGGACCAGCCGATCGACACCGAGACCATGACCGAGCACCCCCTTGATCCGGCACCACCACCAGACGCACAGGGCCAGAACACGGTCCTGGTCAACGACCTGCGACGAGCACTGGCCACGTTGCCATGGCAGCAACGGGCAGCCTGGCTACTCCGAGAGGTCGACGGGTTGTCCTATGCCGAGATCGCGGGAATCCTCGCGGTCACTCAATCCACCGCGCGCGGGTTACTCGCGCGAAGCCGACGTACCGTGGCAGATGCAATGGAGTCTTGGCGATGAATGAGCCCACCCGCGCCGAACAGGCGACGGCGGCTCTGCGCCGCACCGATGAGCCCGGCTGGGACCAGTTATCCGAGCGCCTGAGCGACACCCTGCGCTCGACGGTGCTGCCCGCCGCCACCGTGCGCGCCGATCACGGGCACCACAGCGAGCACGCCGAGCGACCTGCTCAAGACCTGGTCTCGACGCGGGTGCTGAAAGCTCTTCTGCGAACGGGGCTGGTCACCGATTTCTACTGTCCGCAAGCGATTTCGCTGGAAAACGACGGTGACCAACTCACCGCAGTCGATATCGAGCTCGCCGTGGTTTACGGCGTGATCCTTCCCGAGGTTCTCAGTGCGGCACTGACCAGGACAACCGAGATCCTGGTCGACGCCGTCGGCGCCGCGAGCGCGGCAGTTGAGGTGCACGTTCGCGGTGTCGAAGTGCTCCGGGAGCCGGACTGGCTTTCATGAAATCCACCGCGGCACCCCCGGTATCCCTGCCATCTCAGGCGAATCGGCATTGGGTCATCACCGGAGGCACCAACGGGATCGGCCTCGAAGCCGCCCGCGCTGCGGCTGATGCTGGCGCTGACATCACGCTGACCGCGCGCACCATGGCACGCGGTGCGCAGGTGGCAACGGAGTTGGGTGAACGGGGCGCGACGGTGTCAGTCATCCAACTCGACCTGACCGATCTGGACGCGGTCCGCCGGGGCGCCGAACAGATCGTGGCGGCAGACCGCCCGGTCGACGTGCTAGTCAACAACGCGGGCGCGGTGTCTGCGCGACGCACCGAAACTCCCTCAGGCGCTGAACTGATCCTGGCCACGAACGTCCTCGGTCCCTTCGCCTTCACCAACCACATCGCCCCGTTGCTGACAGGGCGGATCGTCATCACGGGCTAACGCAGGCTCCGCGACACCGGCGCAGCACGTCAGGTGTACCTCGCCCATCCTGGCTGGGCGATGACAAACATTCAGAACGTCACCGGCAATACGGTGCTGGATCGCCTGATCACCACCACAACTTCTCCCTTTGCGCAGTCCGCCGCCGACGGCGCCCAGCCGCTCCTTGCCGCGGCCATCTGGGAAATGCCCCCGCTGTCGTTCCTTGGACCGGACGGCTTCCGCGCCTGGCGCGGAGCACCGGTACTGGAGCAACCCGGTGTCCGCGCTCTCGACGATCACAGCGCCGAACTCGTCTGGGACATGTGCGTCCGAGAAACCGGCACCGATCTTCTGGTCTGACCCACCTGCTTGACCCGCGCCATACCGCCAGGTCTTCAGGTCTTCAATCGACGGAATGCCGACCTTAGGCCAATGGTCGAGACGCGTTCATCGGCTGCCACTGCGATGGGGTCGTTGGCGTGGTGCCAACGTCCCGTACTCACGAAGGAACACCCATGTCTTGGCATTCCTTATCCCGGCCGGCTGCGCGTATGAGCGTGGCAACCGTGGCGCTCGCTCTCACCGCTGGCGGGCTCACCGTCCCGGCGTACTCGTCCTCACTCCCCTCCTCACCCGCGCAGAACGGAGATTCCTCGTGGGCGGACACCGCCTATCGCGGCGCCCCCGAAGTCGTCGGATCAGCCGCTGGCGCGAAGACCATCGACGGCCGGGTCTTTATTGACCGCGACCGCGATTCCCAGGCCGACTCGGATGAGCTCGGTCGACCCGGCGTCGTGGTTTCTAACGGCCGCGACACCACGCGTACGGACGCCGACGGCCGCTATGAGCTGCCGGTCTATAAGAACATGACTGTGACCGTCACTCAGCCGAGCGGATACACCGTTCCGGTGGATGCGGACAACATCCCCCAGTTCCACTACCACCACCTTCCTCAGGGTTCACCGACGTTGAAGTACGGCGGCATCGAACCGACCGGCCCGCTGCCCGACCAGATCAACTTCGGCTTGGTCAAAGCTCCGGCCCAGGGCAAAAACAAGCAGTCCTGTGTCATCGGTGGAGACATTCAGCCCTACGACAAGCAGGAGATGGAGTACGCCCTGAAGGGCGCCTTCGCCGACCTCGCGAAGCGCACGGACTACTCCAGCTGCGGCTCGCTGTTCATTGGCGACATCGTGGGTGACGACCTGTCGCTGTATCCCGACGTACGCAAGGCGGCTCGTACGCTCAACGGCCCCGCGCGCTTCCTCCCGGGCAACCACGACATGGACCTGGATGCGAAGGACAGCGCCCACTCCATGGACACCTTCCGGGCCAGCCTCAGCCCGGAGTACTACTCCTACGACGTGGGCAAGGCGCACGTCGTAGCGCTCAACTCTGTGGAATACCCGGCCGGCAAGTCGTACACCGGATCGATCGACGAGCGGCAAATGCAATGGCTGCGCAACGACCTCGCCACCGTGCCGAAGAACAAGGTGGTCGTGCTCGCCATGCACATTCCGCTGCTTGACTTCGCCGACCACGACCTCCCCCAGCACCAGGTAGCGCAGGTCAAGGAGATCTACCGCTTGATCGGCAACCGAGAGGCGATCGCTCTCGGCGGGCACACGCACTCACTGGAAAACCTGCGCAAGGGCGACTCGGTCGCGGGTTGGAAGTCGGTGATGGGCGTGGACAAGCTCCCGTTCAACCACATCACCGCTGGCGCGATCTCCGGCGACTGGTTCTCCGGACAGATGGACCCCAAGGGCTATCCCAAGGCCGTCCAGCGCGATGGCGCCCGTCCCGGCGTACTCACGCTCGACCTCCAGGGCACCAAAGTCAAAGAACGATTCACGATCCGCGGTGAGAAAGACTCCGAGCAGATGAGCCTCGGGATGAACTCTCCGCGCTACCGAGAGTGGTTCGCCAAGCACTACACGGGAACCAAGTCCAAGGGCGGCGCGGAGCCGTTTGCTGACTCCACCACGGTGAGCAAGGCAGATCTGGATGCGGGCACCTGGCTGACCACCAACTTCCACCTCGGATCGACCGGCTCAACGGTCAAGGTATCGATCGACGGCGGGAAGCCGGTCACCGCGAAACGCACGCAGAGCATGACCGGAGAAGCGTCTCGTGTGGGCGCCAAGTGGTCAGACCCGGCCGCCACTCAGGAGCAACTGGTCCACGGCGGCAGTGTCGCCGACCGATCGATGCACTTGTGGCGGACGAACCTCCCCAAGGGCCTCAAGGCTGGCAAGCACACAGCCGAGGTGGAGGCCACTGACGTCCATGGCCGGACGTTTAACAAGACGATTGACTTCACCATTGGCAAGGCGAAAGCCGTTCAGTAACAACTGAATTCAGGAAGCGGGCGCCACGCCGTGGCGCCCGCTTTCCGGTCGTCTGCTCGATGCAGCAGACGTCAGGATGTATGTGCCGTAGGTTGAGAGACCTGCACAACCCGAGTCCGCCTGACCTCGTCGAAGGGACCCCAACCGTGTCTACTCCCCGTGAAGCAAGCCCCACAATCCGCGCCCACCAGCAGCGCATGCGCGAGGCGCTTCCCTTTTCAGACGAACAGGATTTCGAGGACGCCAACCGCGGCTTCATTGCCAAGCGGTCCCCAAACGCGATCACCGACGATGCGGGCAAGGTCGTGTGGGACAACGACACTTACGACTTTCTGCAGGGTGAAGCACCCGACACGGTTAACCCGAGCCTGTGGCGCCAGTCGCGCCTCAACGCGATTCAGGGGCTGTTCGAGGTCGTACCCGGCATCTATCAGGTACGCGGCTTCGACCTGGCAAACGTGACCTTCATCGAGGGCGACGAAGGCGTCCTCGTTCTCGACCCCTTGGTCACCGAGGAGACGGCCGCCGCAGCCTTGGCGCTGTATCGCGAGAACCGTGGCGATAAGGCGGTCACGGGCGTGCTCTTTACGCACCCGCACGTCGACCACTTCGGTGGTGTGCGCGGGGTTGTGTCTCAAGAGGACGTCGACTCAGGCAAGGTGCCGGTCATCGCGCCCGCAGAGTTCAGCGAGCACGCCGCCTCGGAGAATGTCTACGCCGGGACCGCCATGGCCCGCAGGTCGGCCTACCAGTTCGGTGCCGCGCTCGCCCGTGGACCGCAGGGAGCCGTCGGCGCCGGTCTCGCACAGACCGTCTCGACGGGCAACATCACCTTGATCTCCCCCACGCTCGACATCACCAAGACCGGGCAAGAGGAAACGGTCGATGGGGTGCATATGGTCTTCCAGATGGCGCCAGGTTCGGAGGCGCCAGCCGAGTTCCTCGTCTACTTCCCCGACCACAAAGCGCTGTGCACCGCGGAGGATGCGACGCATACGTTGCACAACATCCTGACCTTGCGCGGGGCATTGGTACGCGACCCACACGCCTGGGCTGGCTATCTCACCGAGACGATCGACCTGTGGGGCGGCGAAGCAGAGATTGTCTTTGCCTCGCACCACTGGCCGATGTGGGGCAAGGACCGGGTCGTGACGTTCTTGACCGAGCAGCGCGACCTCTACGCCTACCTCCACGATCAGACCCTGCGGTTGATCAACAAGGGATGGACCGGCTCAGAGATCGCCGAACACCTCCCGCTGCCACCGGCGCTGGACCAGGCCTGGCACGCGCGCGGCTACTACGGTTCAGTCAGTCACAACCTCAAAGCGATCTATCAGCGCTACATGGGGTGGTACGACGGAAACCCGGCCCACCTGTGGCTGCACCCGCCGGTCGAGCAGGGCAAGCGCTACATCATGCTCGCCGGGGGCGCTGACGCGATCGTCACCAATGCCCAGGAAGCCTTCGATGCGGGCGACTACCGTTGGGCCGCAGAGATTCTCAGCCATGTCGTCTTCGCCGAGCCCAAGTACCAAGCGGCGCGCGACCTGCTCGCGGACACCTTCGAGCAACTCGGATACGGCGCCGAGAACGGCATCTGGCGCAACGCGTATCTCTCCGGCGCGACCGAGTTGCGGGACGGCGGCTTCGGCACCCCGACCGTGGCGGCGTCAGCCGATGTCATCTCAGCGCTCACGCCGGAGATGCTCTTCGACGCGATCGCAATTCAGGTCGATGGCCCGAAGGCGTGGGACCTCGTACTCACGATCGGAGTCGTGCTCACTGACACGGACACCCGCTATCGGCTCACGCTACGCAATGGGGTTCTCACCTATACCTCAGCGGCGCAGCCGGACGAGGCGGACGTGACGTTGACGACGACCGCGCGGGCGTTGCCTGCCATCGCCATGGGCGGGCTATCGGCCGAGGGTATGAAGCAGGCCGGGATCGAGGTCACCGGCGATGCCTCGGTACTGGCCCAGCTCGCTGGCGTACTCGACCCCGGCGACCCAGACTTCGCGATCGTGACGCCCTAAACCGGTCTTTCGGGGCGCTCAGCGGCGTCGCGGTGGCCACCGACTAGCGGCAGATGCTGGGTTCGTGCGAGCGAACACCCATCATTTGCCGCTAGTCGATGGGTATTTCTGCTTCTACCGTCGAAGCGTCGCTAGCGTGTTCCGTATGCCATGCGAGAGCCACACTCCTCGCGTCACCCTGACTCTGGATGAACTCCGGGCTGTGAGCGCGTTCAATCTTGCGTGCGCACTTCAGGTCATCGATCTCTTCGAGACTGCCGTGCCGCTCGACACTCGTCCGCGTGAGGCGCTGGCCGCAGCCGAGGCATTCGTACGCGGCGGGCAACGATCACAAGCACAACGAACCTGCGCGACGGCGGCTCATCGTGCGGCCAAGGAGGCGTCTTCGCCGGCTGCCCGGCACGCGGCCATGGCGGCCGGGGATGCTGCCGCGTCGGCGTACCTTCATCCGCTGGCCGACGCCGCTCAGGTCGGCCACATTCTGCGTGGACCTGCCCACACCGTGCTCGCTTTGCAGTGCCGACCTCACGATCCGTTGGCGCGCGCGGACGCTGAGAGTGCCGCGCTGCTGGGCGTGCCCACGACCGTCGCGGACGTTCTCGGCCGTTATCCGCGGGTCGATGCGGCGAAGGGAGAGGTCACGGAGGTCATGCGAAGTTTGGACGAGCGCCTCCGTGAGCCTGCGCGACAAGCGCCTCTTTCACCCGAGTCTGACATAGCAAACCAACGGTGAAAACCTCTCAGATGCAACGGCATTCGACCCTCAGGAACGCATTCGCGGGGACACTCGCGTTGCCTGCTATTTCGTGCCAGGATCCGGCCATGAGACTCAGCGCACGCAACCAAATTCAGGGCACCGTCACCGAGGTCAACACCGGCGCCGTGACCACCACCGTCAAGGTCGAACTTGCCGGCGGAGATGTCGTGACCTCCTCCATCACCAAGGAAGCAGCCGACGAACTCGGTGTCGCCCTTGGCGGCAAGGTCACCATCGTGGTGAAGGCGAGCGACGTACTGCTCGCGACCGACTGACCGACCGCCTGCACCTCAGACCGCTCCGCGACCATCGCGGAGCGGTCTTTTGCTAGCCCGCAACCTGCAACTCGCCGATGCCCTGGCTAGCCTGACGGCCATGGCAGAGCCTCAGCATCTTGTCGTGATTCGAGGGAACTCAGCGTCGGGGAAGTCCAGCCTGGCGCGAGAGTTGCAGTTGGCGATGGGCCGAGGTACGGCGAACGTCGGTCAGGACCACCTCCGCCGGATCGTGCTGCGGGAACACGACGTACCCAATGGGGACAACATCACGCTGATTTCAGAGACGGTTCGCTTCTGTCTGCGGATCGGCTACCACGTCATCGTGGAAGGGATTCTGTTCTCCGAGCACTACGGCGACATGCTTCGAAACCTGATCGCCGAGCACGACGGCCAGCGCCACGTTTTCTATCTGGATGTCTCCCTGAGCGAAACGTTGCGTCGGCACGCCAGTCGACCGCTCGCGTCCGAGGTCACGGCGGACACGCTTTGCCAGTGGTATGTCCCGGACGACGTTCTCGGTATTCCTGGCGAGGTCGTGCTGGACGGCGACCAGACCCCTCATCTGCAGGGACTGGTGGACATGGTCTCCGAACACATCGGTCCAGTCCTGCCTCGCGACCCTGGGATGGGCGCACGATTCGGTTAACCGATCAGCTGACAGTCGAGCACTACGAGCGAGCGTTCTGCAGGTGACAGGGGGTCGAGGGTAACCGTGCGTTATGTCTTCAAAGACTCGGTCAAGTTCGCTGTGCGGGGGCCAAAGCGACATTACATTCGAAGGACGAGCGTCAGACCGACCTCGGACGGGCACATCAGCCCGGGGAGATGAGGAGATTTCATGGATAACACCACCGAAGAACTCGACCTAGTCATCGGCGACCTGGAGGTCGAGGCCTCCACCAGCGTCAACGGCCCCTGGCCGACCTGCAGCGGCGTGTATTGCGTACTCGCACCCTGACCTGTCCGCTTCGAACTGAACCATCACCTCGAAAGGAGCCACGATGGACAACACCACCGAAGAGCTCGACCTGATCATCGGCGAGTTGGAGATCGACACCCAGAGCGACCCAGGCGGCGGGCCCTGGAAGACCTGCGTCAACATCTACTGTTCGCCTTACTGAGTAGCCTCGAGATGGGCGGACCAAGTGGTCCGCCCATCTCGTTGCGTGATGACGCGATGCAGCGAATTCCATTGCCGTTCCTCAGAGTCGGAGATGACAGTCTTGCCACCGAGGCGGTGGTGAGTGGCCCTTCCGATTCGATCTGGGCTACATACGAGCAGGCCTTCGGCGCCGACCTGAACCTCCTCGCGCACGACCTCGGCGAAACGTTGTGCCCCGGTGCGCTGCGGCTTGCCGACGTCGCATACGCCGAGAGCGCGATGGCGCTGGGGCTCATCCAGCGCGGCAGGCACGATCTCGCGGACTGGCGCCGGACGCAGGTTCTGCGCTCGGTGCGCGCCGCCCTGGAGTGCTACGCCCGCGATCGAATGACCGCTGGTGGACGCGTCACCGGGCTGACGGTGCTCCCGACCGAGTCCCACCACGGCGCTCGTCGACCGATCCTGATCCGAACTGAGCGAGACGGCGCGTGGATGCTCAAAGAGCGACCCGCCGCGGGTGAGCAGGAAATTCTTGGGCCAGACGGCGCATTCGCCCTTCTGAATGTGCTCAGCCAGGGCACGATTCGCTTGCCCTTACTGGAAATCGAACGCTCCAGCGAACTGCCTGACCTGAGTTGGCAGCGCTATGTCGCTGCCCCCGAGTCGACGACCACGATCGACGGCGTCGTGGCAGCACAGATAGGGCCGGACGCCGCCCGCGCGACGTGGCTGGCGGCTGGGTGGCTGGCCGGGGCGTGCGCGGCGCTCGGTGTCACTGACCTCGGCGAAGACAATGTGCTCACCCGTGAGCATGCCGGCATGCTCGAACTCCTCCCCATCGACACAGAATTGCTCTTGCACCCTGGCATGGGGCTGCACCGCACGATGTTGACCCGCGACGGCCGCGCCTCCTCAAACCATCACACCGGTATCGAGACCTCGCCCCGGGCGTGCACCGGCGGTGGGCCCATCGTGCACGTCAACCAATCCGGAGCCGTGGTGCGCAGAGACCGGTCGTGCCGGCGCACCTCCAGTCGGTCGCTCATCGCGAACTCCGACGGCAGTGTCGGATATGCACGCTCGCTGACGGACTTCGTGCGCGGCATCGTCGATGCGTGGGTAGTGACCGCTCAGCATCGCGACGCAGTCGCATCGACCCTGCACGAAAAATTGCCTCGAACCCGCTACCTCACACGGCCGACAGCGATCTACACCGACGCCCTCGCCGCCTGGCTCGCGGGCGAAGTCGAGGACCCCTGCCATGCCCTGATGGGTGACCCTCCCAACCCGCAGGAGGCCGCGCAGCTGCGCGACGGTGACGTGCCGTACCTGGTGCGGGATGTCGACTCGGCTGAGATCGACCGCTGGCGCGATGGCCTGACCCTCAGTTCTCTCGGGCCGGTGGTGCGGGACGCCGTGGAGTACGTCCGCGATGCTCTCCCAGCGCTGAGCGTCGACGTCGGCACCGGTGTGCACATACTGCTGACGCCGCACTCGCGACAGGGCCGGGCGAGCGTGACCCTCCCCGGCAGCGATCGCATCATCGTCTTCACGTGGGACGACAGCCGTGTCCGCCTCGAGCTGCCCGAGCCCAGGGCCGCGTTGCCAGATGAGTTCACGGACCGACTGCTGCGCATACAACGCACCGACGGTCATCTTCGAAACCTCTGGACCGCAACAGAATTCACTGACGACGACCTGCGAGTAAAGCTCGACCGACTCACCGCGTCAGCTCTTACCTGGCTGGAAGACGTGATCCGCCACTACGGTTGGCCCGGGGCCGATCTGGTCGGTGAAGACGCCGCGCGCGCCGCCGCCCAGCTCGTGCAGCACGCCACCGACGCCGACCGCCAAGGCCATCTCGTCGACTCGATGCTCGATGCCGCATTGCTGGGCCGAGTCGCATGGGCAGATATGGCGGGCGCGCTGGACAGCCTGGCCGTCCTACGCAAGCAACCCCAGTTCTTCGGGACCAAGTTCGAGAAGGGACCGGACGGGTCGTTGCGGCCGTACCAGTTGGCCGATCCCGCCCGGATCGAGGACATCCGCTCCGCGGCCGGACTCGAACCGCTCGATGACTACCGCGCACGCCTCAATCACTATCTGACGCAGCAATCGACAGAAGGGGTAAACAGATGATCGCGTTGCCCGGAGACCTTTTCGCACGGATCGCTGACATCTGCCAGCCGTTCAAGGCTGGCGACAGGTTCCGAGCGCTGCCCGGCATGCAGTTGTGGGTGCCCGGCGGAAAGGTCAACGCGCCCGCTCAACTCCTGCCCGATGTCGGCGAGCCAGAAACTGACCATGCCGCGCGTCTGGCTGCAAGCGGCGTCGAATCCTTCGCCCTGCGCATCGTCGAGCCTTGGGCCGATGATCCGATGTGGTGGCAGTGGATGCGCGACCTGGTCCAGCCGATCTGGCATGAGCGTGGAACTCCCGTCTTGCCCGTCGATGTCGAACTGGTCTACTCCCACGGATTGGCCCCCCAAGTCATCCACGCGCCTGACCAAGAGTCCTACGTGTGGCTCCTGTCCGGCACGACCACGCCGCCGTCGGCCACAGAGACCACTCATCTGGCCCCCGGTGAGGACCCGATGTGGACCGGGACGCCCTCGGCCACCTGGCTGCGGATGCTCGTCGGAACCGACAGCCGACGCGTCGTCGCCGAAGCAGCCGAGACGGTGGCCGCCGAGTTGGACGGCGTCTTCGGGACGTCGGCGACGCCGTACGTGCCGTGGAGCGAAAACGGTCGGGAGGTCGCGGCATATCGGGAGGTCGCCACTCACGTCGCGGAGTCGGTCGGCGACCCCGATCACCCACGACGTCTTATGGCGCACTGGCTCAAACGATGCAGCGCCAGCGGTCTGGAACCCGTGCCCGCTCCCCGCCGCAGCCGCGCCTCGTGGGGTGCAGATGATCGCCTGCACCGCACGACCACGATCCTGCACGCCACCGTCGGGGCCGAGTTGCTGTGCGCCGCCAACGGACACCTCTTCGCGGTGAAAGATCCATCACTGAGCGAGCTCATCCGGCGCATCAATGACGCCCCGGACATCACCGTCGCTGCGCTCGCGCAGCACACACCCGAGCGGGTCGTGCACGCCATACTCGACCGGCTCTACCGCATTCACGCCATGGAGGTTAAGTCATGACCGTGCCCATCGCTGTGGAGAACGGCTTGGACTGGGACCTCTTCGTCGAGCGCTACTGGGACCGTGAGCCCGTGCTGATCAAGCAGCCACACCCCGCGCCGTTTGATCTCGACACCGCCTTTGCCGCGGCTCAGGCCGCCAGTGCCACCCTCAACTCCAGCATCTTGCTTACGGTCGACGGCGTCAGTCGCACCTTGACCAAAGATCTCCTGCCCCGCGCTGACGACGCAGGCTTCGCCGAGTACGCGGCTCGCATGCGTCGCGAGCGTCCCGAGTTGACCTACTCGCTGCTCGTGGCTGCGTTCCATTCCTACAGTTCAGCCTTGTGGTCGCAGGAGAGAGATTTTCTGATGCCGTTGTGGGATCGCGTCGGGCTACCACTCACCGGCGCGATCACCACCCTCTTCCACGGGCCGTATGCCGCGACACCCGTCGGCGTCCACCTAGACCGCTTCGCGACCTTCATGTTCCTGGTCCAGGGCCGCAAACGGATGCGCTTCTGGCGGGAGCAACCGTGGACCGAGCAGGTGAGTTCGATGCAGGACTATGCCCACCTGCTCGAGAGTTCTTTCGTCGTGGAGCCTGACATCGGAGACTTGCTCTATTGGCCTGCAAACTTTTATCACGTCGGCGAGGGCGCGGACGCTGACGCAGCCACGAGCGTCAATATCGGGCTGCCCCGGACCGAGCACCGGTTGCGCTATGACATCGAGCGTCTCGTCGCGGACCTGACGACTGACTCACTGATGAATCGCGGTCCCACGTCCCAAGTCGGCATGCCGGCGGTGGCGGAGCCTTTACACGTTGCGCTCCCCCAGGCCGATGGAGCAATCTCCGGGGTGCCGACGGCGATCACCGCTGCGTACGAGCAATTCGCCGAGAGCCTGCGGGAGAGCCGCGTCCGGGAAGCCTCCGACCTGTACTGGACGTCCGCCGGACTTCAGCCCATGCCCGACGCCGACTAACGCTGATCGGCCTGGCATTGAGCAATCTGGACGACATGACACCGCCCCGCCACCGCCTCCCACTCGGAGGCGATGACGGGGCGTTGGTGCCGGACTGAGCACTAACTCCAGGACAGCGGTGCGAGGCTGACCCCGCCCTGTCCCCATCCGGAATGCGAAGCCCACCAACTATTTCCGTCGTTGATGATCTCCGCGGCGTGGCTCGCTAGATGCCCACACAACCCTGCGGTGGTGAAGGCAAACGGGTCATCGCTCACGAAGACGTCCGTCCCGACGTAGCCACCGCGTGGACCGATGAACAGATACCACCTGCCGTCGCGCTGGACGACGTACGGCGACTCGGTTTCACCACCCCACGTGCCCGACTTCGCGTCGGTGAAGACCGCCTGAGACTCGCTCCAATTGATCAGGTCCGAACTGGTCCTGGCCATGACGGTGTGGTTACCACCTCCCGAATAGGACGTCGCGGTGTAGTACATGACCCATTGATCGGCGTGCCGCATGACGAAGGGGTCCCGGGCGTCGTAGCCATCGCGGAAGAGCGTTCCACCCGCGTGGCGTTGCCAGGTCCACAGGTCAGTCGAGGTCGCGAGGTTGATCGCGAACCGCGAGTGGTCGTACCCACCGCCGCAGTAGAACATGTAGTACGTGTCGGCGTGCTTGATCACGTGCGGTGCCCACAGGACGGTTTCGCCGTAGCCCGGGTCATAGGTCAACGCTGGGTCTTGACGGGTCCACGGTCCCTCAAGGGTTGGAGCCGTCGCGTGCGCGAACTGGCGCTCGTCCTCCGCGTTTGCCGGCTCGGGGTGGGTGATCCCGAACAGGTGCCATCCGTCGTCACCCCGAACGAAGGTGTGATCGTTGATGTACCACTGCTGGGTGCCGACGCTGGGATCGTAGATCCGCTTGAACGTCCCGGCGCTCACCGTCGGCCCGTCCGCACGGGCTGACGATGACGTACCGATCCCGGCGGCAGCCAGGCCCGCTCCAGCGGTCAAACCCGCTCCGGCGGTCAACACCTGCCGTCGAGAGAGACTCACGTCCGCCACACTCCCCGCTCGGGGGCCCAGTGCAAGACACCGTGCTCAAAGCGCTGCATACGACCGGCGCCCTCGACCTGCTCGTCGCCAAGCGGGAAACCAAAGTTGGTCTCTGAGCCATTCTCGCGGTAGTGCGCGAAGATCGCACCGTGCACCATGACGGCACTCGGCGCACCTTGCTTCCAAATGATCATGCCGCGCTCGAAGTCGCGGAACCGGCCGGAGCCCTGCGGGTTGGTGCTGAACTCATCGTTCGTCGGTTCGCCCACGATCCTGCGGTTATCACCCTCGCCCCATTTAACGGCGATGAGCCCGTACGGCTTCCTGATGTCAACGTTGCCGTGACGTACGGCGAAATAGGTGCCCTGCAAGGCGCCGCGGGAGTGGTTCTTCACTCGCGGCGCACCGCCGCCAGCGTGCTCCAGCCCGACGAATCCGTCGCGTCGACCGTCGAGCCAACGCTCGAACATGATGACGTGACCGAGGTCGCCGGGGTTGGGGTTGTTGACTGCATCGCCCGGCTGCAGGTCGTCCCAGTTGATGCGGAAACCGCCATCGGACGATCCGATCGCGGGAGTGGCAGCTCCAGGGGCGGCTGATGCCCAGGCATAGGCCACGAATCCTGAGCAGTCGGTGCGGTATCCCTCGGACAAGCTGCTGTTGCTGGAGACATACGGCGGGGCCATCGCGATGCGATGCCGCGCACGGTTGAGGACATCCTCACGTCCCAGAGACTCTGCGGCGTTGGCGGTCGAGGACGTTGCGACGGCCGCGGCCCCGAGCGGGATCGCCGTCGCCCCGATGATCAATGACCGTCGTGAGAGGTGGATTGCCATGACGTTTCCTTTCAGAGATTTGAGCGGGCCGGTGAGATCCGGACCGTTACTTCTTGGTGACGATGGCGCCGCCGCCGGGGGTCCATCGGATCGTGGCGTTCTGGAAGTTCTGCACCCGCGCGTTGCCTTCGGCGACTTCGCCGCCGGTCGGATAGCCGAGCGCCTTCTCGCGCCCGTTGTTTTCGAACGCCTTCAAGATTTCGCCGTGGATGATCTGCGGACCGGTCCTCTCGCTCCACATAAACAGGGCGTTCTGGAAGTACTGGTAGCGCCCTGTGGTTCCGTCCGGCGCAGCGTGTGCGGCCATCTCATCCATGGTCGGGAAGCCCCAGGCCGCTTCGGAATCGGTCTTCCAGTAGGTCTCCAGGATCTGGCCGTGAATCCAGTACGCGCCGGTGGCAGGCGACCACGAGATGATGCCGTTGGCGAACAACTGGAAGCGCCCACCGTTCCGGGCAGCCTCTTCGCCGCGGACCAATGGCCCAACCTCGCCGGATGCTCCGCCCATGCTGGCGTACTTCTCGCCGATCTTGCCGTGGGGCTGGCGGGCCTGATCCATCAGTTGAAGGGCCTTGCCCTCGGATTCCTGATAGCGGTAGCGCAGGTCTTCACGCGGGCGCTCGACGTTGGCCGCGAGGACACCAGCAGTGGGCGACGACGCCTCCAAGGGGAGCGCAGTGTTGATGAACCAGTTGGTCGCCCACACCACGTCGCGCACCTGCGCGGGGCTGCCGTGCATGGGTGTCTGGATTTGGAAGACCCCCTGCGACGTCTCCTGGCCGCAGTCGAGGTTGTTCATGTGCGACTCCACCCAGCCCGCCTCGAACATCGCCAGCATGACCTTCTGCGAGACATTGCGTTGCTGGCCGATCGAATGCACCGTGCGGATGACAGCCGGGTCGGCCTCGGCCGGGATCGCGCACGGTACACGCATGGCGGCGGGGCTCAGCGCAGTGAGCGGAACGCGCGTTGAGCGCTTAGTGTCCTCGGTGCTTCCGGGGCCAGGGGCCGCGAGCGCTGGCGCAGCAACAGCTGTGCTGAGCAACGCGGCCGCCAGGGCGGTGACGATTCGGGTACGGCTGCGGTGCGGACTATTCGTACTCACAAATTCTCCTCGATACGGGTGGGCTCTGATCCTCACCCGACCGATCTGGCCGTACGCGCAATCCTGGAAATCCTGGAAGACGACGTCTTCGTGAACTCAACAAGTCCACCCGCAGAGTTATCCCCACGCCGCGCCAGGGCACGGCATCCTAACCCGGTGAACGTTTCGCTGAACGCAACATCCGACAGGCTCCCCGAGCTGAACTCGGTGGCGCCTCAGACACCCGCTGAGTTGGGTCGGGCACTCAAACGCAGGCTGCGGGCCGGCACAGGACGCCGGTTCAGCGTCGCGGGATTGGCTCGCCAGATCGGCGTCGCACAGAGCTCGATGTACGCCTACCTCTCGGGTACGACGCTGCCACCGAGCGACGTCCTGGACGATTTGCTGATCGCCATGCGCGTGCCCCCGGCAGAGCATCGCTGGTTTGCCACGGCACGAGACCACATTGCCGCCACTCGGCGGCATCAGCACACCCCGGCTCCCGACAAGCTCATCCCGCGTGAATTGCCTCCTGATCTGGCAGGATTCGTCGGCCGGCAGGACGACCTTCGCCGATTGGATGACATCTATCTCGACGCACGGGCCGGTTCGCCTGGCGTCGCGGTTATCACTGGCCCGGTCGGCGTCGGGAAGACGTCGGTGGCGGTGAAGTGGGCACATGACCATCGCGACGCATTCCCGGATGGGCAGCTCTTCCTCGATCTGCACGGCTTCTCGGCGATGCCGCCGGTCTCCCCCGAGCACGCCCTCGCGTCACTACTGCGCAGTCTTGGCGTAGAGGAGCAGGCCATACCGCCTGGGGTCGATGAGCGGACTCGACGGCTGCGTACTGCTCTCGCAGACAGACGAGTCTTGCTCGTGCTGGACAACGCCGTCGACGCCACGCAGGTGCGCCCCCTGCTGCCGAGTGGCCCCGGAGTCTTCGTCATCGTGACCAGTCGTCATGAGCTTGCCGCCTTGCAGGTCACGCCCGGCGCCCACCAGATCGAGGTCGCCCCACTCTCTCCAGATGACTGTCGTCGCTTGCTGCACAGTCATGTGCCGACGTGCGCAACCGACCCGCGAACCCAGGAAGTAGTCGAACGTTGCGGCGGACTTCCCCTCGCGCTGCGCATCGCGGCTGCTCGCATGTCCAGCAAGGCACCCGGCTCCTGGTTGAGCCTGGTCCACGAGCTCGATCGCACCCTCGGCCGCTTCGATCCGGAGCAGACGGACGCCTCGGACCGCTCGACGTTGTCCTCGTCGGTCCATCGCCTCACCCCCATGGCGGCTGCCGCCTTCACACGCCTCGGACGGGCCCCGCTCGTCGATGTCGACGTGGCGCACGTGCAGGCGCTATTGGATTGCAGCCGCGGCGAGGCAAAGCACGTTCTCGCCGAACTCGCGATGAGTCACCTGCTTGAGCCGTGCACGGACGACCGTTGAGAGATCCGGCTCTTAAGGCAGGGTGGCGTAGTTGTCCGTCACCAGGTGTAGCTGGATCGGGTCGCCCCTGCGCATCGACGTCCTCGAGGTAGGAGCGGGCGACCTGTTTGAGGAACGCCAGGAACTCTTGGTGCCGGTGGCGGGGCTTGCATGCGGCGGTGACCTTCCCGGTGGCGATCTCCAGGGCGGCGAGCAGGGTGGTCGTGCCGCGCCGTTTGTAGTCGTGGGTGCTACGGGCCGGCATCCCGGGTTGCATCGGCAGCATCGGCGCGGACCGGTCCAACGCTTGGATCTGGAACTTCTCATCCACGCACAGCACGATCGCGTTCTCTAGTGGGTTCAGGTATAGCCCCACGACATCAGTGACCTTCGCGACCAGCTCGGGGTGGGTAGTGAACTTGAAGGTCTCGACCCGCCAGGGTTGCGACGTATGCAACGCAGCGCGCGCGATGTGCCCCTACCCATGTGACGAAGACGTACCGCGATCGACTCGCGCCGTTGACCGATGCAGGTCCACGAGATGGAAAGGCACTGCAAACAGGGCCACCAGCACCGGAAGTGCCACCACGACCCACGCTTGGTGGATCCAGACCACCAAGACGGCAGCTGCGAGCAACGCCGTAGCACTCGAGAGCACACGATGACGTAGCCGCCGCCACGGTCCCGCCGCAAGCACGAGCAGCACCGCAAACACGGGAAGGATCACGAGGATGGTCAACATCGCCTACTCGCTCCTGCCCTTGCTCAGCGGCCGTGACATCCGGGTCAGGGTTGAACACAGCCCCGGTAGAGCTGTGCTCCCGGGCGATACGGCCCATCCCGTCCCGATCCACCGTCCACCCAACCCAATCATCCCGGGTAGGCGCCCCAGGGGTCCAGGTCGTTTCGCCAGTATCAGGGTCCGTGGTCGCAGTGACCGGCCTGACCTGCCCTCGTAGGAAATCCCGGTTTCTTGGCCCAGAACATTCCGCACACTGCGGGCAGTGAACTTCACGGGCAGGTCTTGGCGGGTCAGGCCACCGGTGCTGTCATATGCCCCGTGAAAACCAGCGGGCTGCCACCAGCGCGCGACACCACCGCCTTCGTCGCTAAACCACGCCGCTCACCTTTGCCATCAGCATCACTGCCGTCATACGTAAACGTGGTCGAACCTTTCGGGTCGCTCAACGCAGCAACCTGCCCGACCGCGTTATACGCCGTGGTCCCGGTCTCTCCATCGGCGTTGGTATAACCCGTCTGACGACCCCACCGGTCGTATGTAGTAGTGATCCGGTTCGACTCGAAGGCGCCGCACCAGGAAAAACCCGACAAACCAAACCAGCCCACGCGTTCTGGGTATTCATCCCTGAGTCCGCAAATACCGCCCAAAATGAGGCACGGTGAAGGCGATTCTCCCTCGTTCACCCGAGTAGATCAGCCCCTTCTTCAACAACGCGTCCCGCGCTGGTGACAGGGACTGCGGTTTGCGGTCAAGGAGATTCGCCACGTCCGACGTTGGCACTGACTCGATCTCGTCGAGCTCTTCGTCGTCTCGGTCGGCGATCGCGAGCGCCGCGTCGGCCATCGCGCGCAGATACTCGCGCTCGCCGGGCGTCGCTCTCTCATACCGGGATCCGAAGAATCCCACGGCCAACTCGGATTCAGCTTCGGGCGCGGCGACGTTCACGTCGTCCACGTCGATCGGAGTGCCGGGCGCCTGGTCCCACACCGCTTTGCCATAGGCCTGAATGAAGTACGGGTAGCCGCCCGTGGCGGCGTACATCGCGTCGAGTGCTGCCGGGGTGAAGTCGGCGCCCTCATCCTTAGCCGGCATCTGCAGCGCGCGGTCGGCGAAGTCACGCGGCAACCGGTCGATACGTACGTAGCGAAACAGCCTCTCGCTGTAGGACTTTGACGCCGAGAGTACGGCCGGGAGGTGTGGCAGACCAGCGCCAACCACGATCACCGGAAGCGCGGCCTGGCTGATCTCGTGGCAGGCCGCGCACAGCGCAGACACGTCGTCCGGATGCAGGTCTTGCATCTCATCGATGTAGATCGCCACGCCTTTGCCGACATCACCCGCCAATCCGCCGACGTCAGAAAGCAGTTCGACCAGATCAATCTCGATGTCACCGGAGTCAGCGCGCCCGACGACCGCGGGCGCGTCAATGCCCGGATTCCACCGCTCGCGCAGCTTGGTGCCTGAAGGCGAGTCCCGCTGCGCAAATGACTTGATCACCCCAAGTACATGGTCGACGTCATCGCCCTGTGGGTGCCCGATCTCGCGTACGGCAGTATGCAGCGCCGCCGACAACGGTCGCCGAAGCCGCTGCTCGGGCCTGGCCTCCAACTTGCCGGTGCCCCACTTCGCGCGAACCGCCGCAGATCGAAGAGCGTTGAGCAGCACCGTTTTTCCCACACCGCGCAGCCCGGTCAGCACCACTGACCGCTCGGGTTTGCCTCGGGAGATCCGCTGTAGGACGACGCCGAAAGTCTCCAACTCCGAGTCTCGGCCGGCGAGTTCAGGCGGGCGTTGTCCTGCGCCTGGGGCATACGGGTTCTTGATCGGATCCACGATATAACCGTATCTGCCTCTCTAGCGAAACTCTGATATTTGGTTATCGGCGGGTCGACCTAGGATGCCCGTCATGCCCACCGTTGCCAGCATCCACATCGCACCCGGGCGCAGGCTCCCCACCAAGTCCGTCGACCAGGTGGAGGCGCAAGGCGGCGCGGGCCTGGTCGGCGATCGCTATCACGGCTCGCGGCATCGCCATGTCACGATCCAGTCGGCGCCCGATTTGGCGGACGCAAGCCACGACTGGGGACAACCGATCGACCCGGGCCAAACCCGCCGCAACATCACCATCACCGACGGCCCGCTACCGACCCGACCGGGCGACCCGATCCGCATCGGCGACGTCCACCTCGAGGTCGTACGCATCGCCGCACCGTGCCGCATCATGGACGACTGCGTCGGCGAGGGAGCCATGCGCGCACTGCACAACAGGGGCGGCGTGGTTGCGCGGCTCCTAACCTCGGGCACGATCCGCGTTGGCGACGCGGTCGACCTCGCGCCGGAGCCGCTCGCCGAGCACCTGCGGATATCGCCTCCTATTGCCGCGTCTAGGCCAGGACCAAGACTGCCTTAGCAAGCACGATCGACCTACTTCACGTGCACGCTGACAAAGATCGGCTGCTGATAGTCAAATGCGTAGGTCCCGTCCGGCTTGATGAACATGAACCGGACGAAGCAGTCGACTCGCTCGGTGGCCGTTTCAAACGGCATGTTCACGCGTACGATCTCTCCCGGCTCAATAGTCTTCACCGGAGTCTCTTCGGGTGTCTTGCAGTCCAGCGTCGGCCCGCGGTATGGCCCAAGACGCTTCATCTTCAGGCCTTTCAGCGGCTGACTCCCCACGTTCTTGAACGTCCAGGCCTTCGTCAGTTTCTTCCCCATGGGAGCTGGCTTGCAGTCGCCCAGAGTGACGTCCGTCATCAGTTTGATCTTGTAGCGCGGGTCCGTCGACGGCGACGGATGCGGCGGTGGGTTCTTCTCGCAACTGCCTGTTCCGGTGCTCAGAATGGCGCTTCGCGCGGCGGTCGGCTTTGAGGCCGCGGCAGCAGGCGTACTCGCCGCAGCCGGAGTGGTCGCTGCGGCTCCCGGATTGGCGTCGCTCCCGTTCATGATCTTGAGCACAAAGAACCCGACGACGATGCCGACGACCAGACCGGCCACGCCGAACATCACCGCCGACTTGGAAGGCCCGCCGGAGTAGTGGTCCTTCCTCGGCGTCGGTGCGGGCGCAGCCTGCGCCGACGCGCTTCCGCCCGCCGACTCTTCAGCTCCGCTTCGGAGCAGCGCGGTGTTGGCGCGCTCCCACTCCGCCCGCAACGTCTCTGGCTCAACGCCACAGGCCTTCGCGAACTCGACCGTGGTCTCCCAAGAAGGCAGCCGGGTTCCCTGGACCGCATCATGCATCGTCGCGTGCGAGATGGCGCCAGACCGTTTCGACATCGCCCGAAAGGACGGCGAACCCGCCTCTTCGCGCAGCTTCAAGAGCCGCCCGACGAACTCTTCAATGATGCGCGCGCGCTCCGGTGCGCCAAACTCGCTCACGATGTCCACCCCTCGTTGGTGAGATCAGCCAGATTCGGACAGTTTGCCTGAGTGACACAGCCGTCAGATGGTCAGAACCCCACGATGACGGGAATTCTTACACATCTGACAGTGCCACGAATCCCTAGACGACGTCTGGTTCTGACGTCGTCTGAGCGTCCGGATACACCGTCGACCCCTGCCAGACGGTTGCCCGATATGGGCATGGTCGTCTCAGTCGCCCAACTTCACCGGGACGGCGAGGACGACCGACAGCGACTCACCACAGACGCCATCGGAACGTTCGGACCACCGAACACGAAGGAAGACCAATGCGCACTATCAAGAACCGCACCGCTACCGCTCTCGGAGTGCTCGCCCTCGGCGCGACCAGCTTCACTGGCGTCGCCCTTGCCGGGTCAGCACAGGCTGCCGACCGCGATGGCAAATGTGACTCTGGCGAGTTCTGCTACAACTTCAACTCCGACCTGAAGGGCTCGTGGTCAGACTTCAAGTCCTCGGTCGGGGACTACGGGACCAACGCCAAGACGTGCTACGAGTTCAAGGGGGCCGGAGCCGGCAAGAGCAAGTGCATCAAGAACGAGGCCGGCGGCTACTGGAACAACACCTCAAAGTCAGTCACGGTGTACTTCAACTCCGGTTACGCGGGCGAGTCCGTCACGCTGAAGCCGGGCGCGAAGGGCAAGTTGCCAGCCGCCGTCTACAACAACAACGCCTCACACAAGATCGGCGGCAGCACCACGCCGCCGTCCAACGGCAAGAAGGCCATGTCGCAGGCGCTGTATGAGGGTGGCGGCGGCACCCTGACCGCGGCCTTCGACGGTTACAAGAACACCCCGGGTCGCCACGAAGGTATCGACTTCGCCAAGGGCTTCGGCAGCAAGGTGAAGTCCCTGGTCGATGGGACCGTCATCAACGCCGACGACGACCCCAATGGTCTGGGCACCCTTGCGATCTACATGCCCAAGGAAGACAAGACCGTGATCTACCTGCACGCCAACACCACGGTCAAAAAGGACGCGAAGGTCAAGCGCGGTGACGTGATCGCGACCGAGGCTAACCGCCAGGGCGGCGCGACCCACACCCACGTCGAGATGCGCCCAGGAAAGCACACGCTGGCATCCAAGAGCGTTAACGACCCGACCCTGGACAACCCGGACCCGACCAGCTTCTGGAACGCCCAGGGCTACGTCGAGAAGTAAGCCACCCGACCACTCTTCGCGGGGCGGGTGGCACCACCACTCGCCCCGCGTAAGGGAAGGAAGCATCATGAGCACCAACACAACACTTGACCGACGGACCCTCCTGAAGATTGCTGGCGCAGGAGCGCTCGGCGCCGCCGCGATCGGCACGGTGGGCCACAGCCCAATTGCCTCCGCAGCCGCCCACAAAATCGTTCCGCGTGCTGACTGGGGCTTCGACGGCTGGCAGGCCGGTGGACCCCCGAGCCTGGACAAGGCCGCGATCACCAACTTCGTCGTGCACTACCACGGGGCCAGCGGCGCCAATGTCAACGGACCTCAGGCACCGCGCAACATCCACGCGATGCACAAGGCCGACGATCCCAACAACTCCGGGATTCTCTACAACTTCATCATCACGCAGAAGGGTGAGATCTTCGGCGCCCGCGGATACGAGTTCCGATCCGGTTCGCAGCAGGACGCCAACGAGTTCTCGATCAGCGCTCAGGTGCACATCCACGGTGGTACGAAGCCCACACCGGAGGCGCTGGCTGCGTTGACCTGGCTCTACCGGCACTCCCACGGAAAGCTCGGAACAGACAAGGCGCTGAAGATCACCGGGCACAGCGATCACGTCGCCACGACCTGCCCGGGCGGCCCACTCGGCACGTGGATCGACGGGCCGGGCCAGAAGCTCTACCAGGAGATGAAGAAAAAGCTCGGTGGCGCCAAGGATGATGACCCCAGCGCGCCAGAGTTCCCAGGTGCGGACGCCTTTCAGCTCGGAAAATCCCATCCAGCGGTCAAGACGCTGGACGAGGGGCTGATCCGCAAGGGCTTCGACAAGCACCACGACGGGGACGGCTACCAGGCCGGGACCACGTTCTCCAAATACACCCGAAGCAACGTGCAGGACTTCCAGAAGGCACAGGGGTGGAGCGGATCTGGTGCCGACGGATACCCAGGTGCCCAGACCTGGAAGCTCCTCACCTCCTGACGACGGTCCGGGCCCGGCTGTAGTCACGGGTTAGTCGAACTACAGCCAGGCCCGCCACCGTGGTCGTGAATTCGCCATCACTATGAAAGGACGAGTCATGCGTACGCGCACACTTTCCGCCATCACCGTTGCTGGCCTCGCCACGGCTGGCTTTGCAACCTCCGCACCGGCCGAAGCCGCCACCTCAATCAACATGGGCAAGGTCGTCTTGGCCGCCCAGTGGGACCCCGCCAAGGCTGGGTCGAGCATCGTCGACGGAGCCGGACCCAGCGTCAAGGCCGTCGAGCAGAAGTTGGCAGCCAAGAAGTTGCTCGACAGCAAGTACGTCGACGGCCACTTCGGCACCACCACTATCACGGCCTATGCGAAGTGGCAGAAGTCGCTTGGCTACTCAGGCTTGGCCGCCAGCGGCCTTCCGGGCAAGACCTCCCTGGAGAAGCTCGGCCTGACGGTGACCAACACCATCTCGGTAGGTGCTAAAACCACCGTCGACGGCAAGACCGTCAACACCCGGACCAAGAACATGTTGGCCGCTGCCGAAAAGAAGGCCGGCAACCTTCCGCTGACCCAGGGTTCGTACAACCCCGGCGGCGTTGGTGCCTCCGCTGGCACCCACGACGGTGGTGGCGCGCTCGACATCTCCGTCCGCAATATCTCCGACAAGACGGCGGCGGTGAAGGCGCTGCGTCAGGTCGGCTTCGCCGCATGGCTGCGTACGACCGCGCAAGGCTTCGACCCCCACATCCACGCGATCGCGGTCAACGACACCGACATGTCTCCTTCGGCGCAGGACCAGGTCGGTGACTACTACGAGGGTCGCAACGGCTTGGCCAGCGGCGCCGCCGATGACGGACCGAAGGTGACCAAAGTGATCTGGGAGGACGTCAAGTAGCCCCCACCCCCGCTAGCCGCTGGTCGAGATAACCACCTCGACCAGCGGCTTTGCTGTCTTGGCAATGTTGTAGCCGCTCCTTCTCGAAACCTTTCTCTGGTCGATGGAACCAAAGGGCTCGGGCGATTCGTCCTATCCCCGCTTCGGCAGTACGCCGAGGGGGGCGTCCCTGACGACACGACAGGGACAGAACTGAAATCGAGGGAGCATTAATATGCGCAGCATCAAGAACCGCACCGCAGTGATCATGGGCACCATTGCGCTCGCTGGCGCTGGGGTCACAGGCGTATCACTATCCGATTCAGCGCAGGCAACAGACCGCGACGGAAACTGCGACGCCGGGGAGTTTTGCTACAACTACAATTCAGACCTTGGTGGGGCATGGTCAGATTTCAGCAGCTCGGTTGCTAACTACGGGACCGACCAGCCGGGGTGTTACGAGTTCAAAGGAAACGGCAAGGGCGAGAGCGACTGCATCAAGAACGATGCGGGTGGATTCTGGAATCGCTCGGGCAAGCCGGTGACAATTTACTACCACAGTTATTTCGGTGGCCACTTTGCCACAGTCGAAAACGGCGACCGGGGGCGTTTGCCGCAGGGGGTGTATAACGAGAATGCCTCACACCGAATCGGCGCTTCGCCCGCAGAGCAAAAACCGGACCAGTCACCAACTCCGAGCGGAACGTCGGTCGGCGAAGCCAGCGCTCCAAGGAGCAACCCGCATCCACCACAAACCAGTTCCGCGCCGGACCTGACTGAGCGTTCAAAATTCATACGGTACGAGGTCTCGCGGGGGTACGGGGGAGCGATCCAGTGCGATGCGAGCGCATACCGAAGCCACGAGGGAAGCACCAGCAACCACAATACGGGTAACGCGCTCGACTGCACCGTTGGGAACAAGATAGGAAGTTACCCAAATAGCCTTCAGAAAGCAAATGGTTGGGTCATCGCAAAGTGGATGAAGAAATATTCTCATGACCTTAAAATTCACTACGTGATCTGGGACGGAAAGATTTGGAGCGTCGCTCGCAGTAATGAAGGATGGCGACCATACAAGGCAGCAACCGACGTCACAGGTGGACACTACGACCACATCCACGTGTCTGTACAGAACCCGCACGGAGATGGCGATCTGTAATGCGGACAAATTCCTCAGCTGACATCAACCGACGCGACATGCTGCGTTTTGTCGGGATCGCGGCTACGACCCTTGCGGCAACCGGGGGCGGAATCGTACTGGCAGCGAATGCCTCTGCCGAGCCACGCATCGTATCCCGTTCAGAATGGGGATTCGATGGATGGGCCGAGCCCATTGAATCAGTGCCGGGCCACCTGCGCACCCACTTTGTCGTGCACTACCAAGGCGGGCTCTCCATGCTTCCGCGTTTTGCTCCGAAGGACGGTAATCGACTGCCGCTCCACATGCACAAGGAAGCCAAGAAGGACGGCCCGGGTATCGAATATAATTTCGTCATTAGTCAAAAGGGCGAGATTTTCGAAGGCCGTGGCTGGGATCAGCGGGCGGGCGCGGTCACCGGCTTCAATACTGCTGCCTTGTCAGTGCAGGTCCATCTTCGCGGTGGCCAGACACCCACCCCGGAGGCGCTGCACTCGCTGCGCTGGCTGTACCTCGCGACAAACCGGGAACTTGGCAACCCGACTGCCCCCCAGGCTCAGGGCATCGTCCAGGCCCTGCAGATCGCTGGGCACGGTGAGTTCGAAGACACCAAGTGCCCGGGACCACACCTCAGGACCTGGGTAGCCGACCACGGCAGCCAATTACGAGGCGAAGCCAACCGTGAACTCGGTGACGCCAACCGAAAGGGACCCGCGCCGAAGGCTCAGCCGCAGAACGAATTCCCTGGTCGCGCCGCGTTTCAGGTCGGCCAGTCACACCCCGCCGTCGTGGACTTAGATCACGGTCTCATTCGGACGGGTTACGTGCACCACCATGACGGCAACGGCTACCAGCCGGGTGAGATGTTCACCGAGGCGACGAGGCTCAATGTCGCTGACTTCCAACGCGCTCAAGGCTGGTCTGGGTCTGGAGCTGATGGATTTCCTGGTCCGCAAACGTGGGATCGCCTCGTGAACTAGCGGGATCGTCCGGTTGCGGTGTCTGGCCAACCCGCAACCGGCGTTGGTGGGTCAGTCGAGTGCGCTGATGTCAAAGTGCCCCGAGTTGCCCGCGATCGCGTCCTGGCCACGGACCAACTGGAGTTCACGGTGGCCAGAGTCCTGGGTGGCCTGCACTACGCCAAACATCGCGCTGGCGGTACGCGCGAGCGCGACCTGCGGTCCGTCGGTGAGGTAGTGCGCAAGGAAGATCGCCGCCGTAGCGTCCCCGCCGCCGGTCACATAGATCGGCAACAGCGGGGTCGTGACGATCCAGGCGCCGTCGTCGGTCACCGCCGCCATCTGCACTGAGTCTGCGGGGGTCTCGTCGGTCTGCACCGAGGTGACCAGAACTGTGCTCGGCCCTTTGGCGCGCAGCTGATTCGCTGCGTCGAGCAGGTCGCGGACCGTACTCACCTCGGACCCAGTCAGGTAGTCCAGCTCGAATTGGTTGGGGGTGAGGATGTCTGCCTCGGACGCGATCTTGTCGCGCATCATTTCTGGGATCCCCGGCTGCACGAAGAAGCCGCGGCCCACGTCGCCCATCACCGGGTCGGCGCAATAGATCGCCTTCGGGTTGGCCGCCTTGACGCGGGCGACGGCATCGAGGATCACCTCGGAGATCGCGTCCGCGCCCATATATCCGGACAGCACCGCGTCGCACTCGGCGAAGACGCCGCGCTCCTCAATTCCGGTGATGACATCGGCGACGACCTGCGGCTCAAACACCTGGCCGCGCCATTCGCCGTAGCCGGTGTGATTGGAGAAGTGGACGGTGTCGACGGGCCAGACCTCGTGGCCGAGTCGCTGCAGCGGGAAGACCGCCGAAGAGTTACCGGCATGGCCGTACGCGACTTTGGACTGGATCGACAAGATCTTCACCCGCGCGATCGTACCGACTTCGAATCGAGGAGGATGGGCACCATGACTGCAGAGACCACGCCCCAGCAACTTTCGGACGATGCCGTGCTTCTTGACGTGCGCGAGCAGGACGAGTGGGACGCGGGTCACGCACCGAATGCGGTGCACATCCCGATGGGCGAGGTGCCGGCGCGACTCGGCGAGTTGCCCCAGGTCGAGGGCAGCCTTCCGGTCATTTGCAAGGCAGGCGGGCGGTCGGGGCGAGTCGTCGCCTGGCTTGAAGCCCAGGGGTATGACGTCATCAACGTCGACGGCGGTATGGGCGACTGGGCCAGGGCAGGCAAGCCACTCACCAACGACAGCGGCAACCCGCAGGTCATCTGAGCAGTCCTCGGCCCTGACCTGGCCGTTGACCCGGCGTGTCGTGCTAGTTGCATACGCCGTGGACTAGCACGACACGCCGACTCAGGGCGTACGCGGCAGTCGAGCCAACTGGCGCGACTGTGCCACCAAGGTGTCCGTTGAGTCCCATACCTCGCAGTCCTCCACGAAGTGGCCAGCGGCAGTGTGCTCGGAGTAGTGCTTCACCCGCAGCCAGCCAGGCGCGGGCCGCGCCACGACGTGCACGGTGAACTCGATCGTCGGTGCCCACCCGGGCAGACCCATGTCGAAACTCACGGGCGGGAGCGCGTCACAGGCGAACAGCAGGACGAACGGGTCTGGTTCGTGCCCGTCGGCCAGCCGCAGGTATGCCTGGATCAGGCCCCGCCCCGACGGCTTTCCCATGGCCCAGCCCACCGACTCCGGGTCGAAGCGCACGTCGGTGCGCTCCAGTAGTGGAGCGTTCGGCATCGCATCAGGCGCCATCTCGTGCCCGACACAATCCTCAAGCGGCGGCAGGTTGGGCGGCGACAACCGCGACGTCGCTTCGTGCGGGAGTTTGTCGTGATCGGTGAAGCTTCCGGTCACCCGGATGCGTTCCTCACGGCGGCCCACCTCGTCGTACTGCACCAGCGCGGCGGACCCGATCGAGGTCGTCCCACCCTCGCGCGCAATGTCGGTCTCCACCATCGCCGGCCCAGGTCGCGTGGGTGTCAGGTAGTAGGCCGACAACGCCAGCGGTGCCGAGTGGCCGCTCGCGCCCACGGCCTGCGACAACGCCTTGGCCATCACGGCCAGCAGCAGGCCGCCATTGATCCCACCCCCGATCGTCCAACCCTCAGAGATGTCAACGGCATACGACCCGGGGAACTCGCCGTCGCGCAGGGCTAGGGCTTCATCGAACTCACTCATCTTGGGACAATTTACCGGCCGGTCACCACGACGCGCGGGAAGTCGATCCCTTCTCCCGCGGCGGCGACGCATGACAGGCTGGTAGCCCGAACTGATCGGGAGGAGGACTTCACTCATGAAATTCGGCAAACTGATGAAACGCTTCGCCGCCTGGATGGGCTTGAAGTAAGCCGCCCGTACGACTACTTCAACAACCGCGACATCCGCCGATCGGCCAACGGTTTTCCACCGGTCTGACAGGTCGCGCAATATTGCAAGGAGCGGTCCGCGAAGGACACCTCCCGGACCACGTCCCCACACTCGGGGCACGCCTCGCCTGTTCGCCCGTGCACTCGCATGCCGGCTCGCTTGGCGTCCTTGAGTTCTTTGGCCGGTTTGCCCGAGGCGGTCTCGACCGCCACCCGCAACGTGTGTTGGAGCGCGGCGTAGAGCCGCTCCACCTCCTCCTCCGACAGCGAAGCGGCCATCGCGAAGGGCGACAGTTTGGCGACGTGAAGCACCTCGTCGGAGTAGGCGTTGCCGACACCCGACAGCGTCGACTGATTGCGCAGCAACCCCTTGATCTGGGTGCGTTGCCCGGCCAGCAGGACCGCAAAGGCGGCCAGGTCGAATGAGTCATCGAGTGGGTCCGGTCCCAGGCTCGCGATTCCGGGGACGGCTTCGGGGTCATGGACGACGTACGCCGCCAGCCCCTTCTTGGTGCCCGCCTCGGTCAGATCAAAACCGCTGCCATCGGAGAAGCGAACCCGCAGCGCAATCGGGTGCTTGCCGGGGCGCAGCATCGCCTTGGGCGCTTGATCCGACCAGCGCAGCCAACCCGCCCGCGCCAGGTGCACGATCAAATGCACCCCATCGACGTCAAGGTCGATGAACTTGCCGTGCCGACGCGCGCCGCTGACCATCAGACCCGCGAGCGCCTCCGGCGGCGGATCGTAGGTCTTCAGCACGCTAAACGAGCCCAGCTCAACGCCGGTGACGGCGAGTCCATCAGTGCGGTCAGCGAGGAAGTCGACCAATGCTTGGACCTCGGGCAACTCAGGCATGTTCGAGCCTCCGCAGGGCCTTGGTCACTAACCGGTGCAAGACATAGCCGTCGGGACCTTCCAGGACCGGCACCTGGTGGTTGCCGTCGCCTTCGTCGGCCGGGATCGGCGTACCGCTTGAGAGCAACTGCTGGGCGGGCGTGAGTTGCCGAATAGCGATGGCTGCCACCGAATCTGGCTTGGCGGACGCGACCTCGTCATAGAGCCCGGGGTCGTGCTGGCCGTCGTCTCCCACTAACAACCACCTGGTGTTGGGGAACTCATTGGTGAGGCGCTCTAACGTGGTGCGCTTGTGTTGTTGGCCGCTGCGGAACCAGGAATCCTCGGTCGGGCCCCAGTCCGTCAGCAACAGAGCGCCCGCCGGGTAGCCGTGGCGGCGCAGGAAGCGTTCTAACGTGCCATGCGAGTTCCACGCACCGGTCGAGAGATAGATGATCGGCGTACCGGGATGGTGGGCCTGCAAGGAGCGATACATCGCCGGCATCCCCGGGACCACCCGCCGCGCAGTCTCTTGCAGGACGAACGAGTTGTATGCCGCCAACATGGGTCGCGGCAGCATCGTCACCAAGCAGGTGTCGTCGATGTCGCTCACGATCCCCAGCGGGGTATCGGCGGCAATGATCTGGACCTGCTCGGTCGCGATCTCGCCGTCGAGTTCTAACTCGGCGTCATGCCAGCCCGACTTCAGTCCATGCCCACGCAGGCTCGCCTCGATGTAGCCCCCACGGTCGGACACCACCTCAACGCGCGCCGCGCCCAACCGAACCGTCACGGTCACCGCGGGCAGCGGCGCTGAGAAGAAGGCTCGCCACCCTCGGCGTACGGGCGGCTCGGCAGGTTCGTCGCCGCCGCTGGAGCGACGCTGACTCATGATCACGCGTGCGTAGACGTTCGCGAAGTCTTCACCGCCGTAGCCAGCGAAGGGCAGGATCCGGCGCACCCAACCGCGGCTGTCCAACCGGCCAGCAAGTTGGGCGTTGAATGCGTCTTCGACCCGGGACGCTGGATGCGCCTTGTCCATGACCAAACTCTATGGGTCGGCTGCGACAGATTGGTCCGCCCCGCGAGATCCGGCCCGCTAAGGCCGGCCGCCGATCAGGGGTCGTCGATCATCCGCTGCATGATCGCGATGGCTTCATCGAGGACTCGCTCATCATCAGGAGAGAGCCGATCCATCATGGGCGCCAACGCTTTCGACCGCGCTTCGCGCAGCCGCGCGATGACCTGACGTCCCTCATCCGTTGCCTCCACCAGCGAGGCCCGGGCGTCGCTGGGATCCGGCTTGCGCACCACCAACCCGTACGCCTCGACCCGCTGCACCTGGATGGTCATCGTGGGCTGACTGCAGTGGTCGGCCTGGGCGAGGTCCCCGATCCTGGCTGGACCTATTTCGAGCACGAGGGCCAGGAGGCGGGCTTGGGCGGGCGGCAGTTCGAGGTCCGCGCGCCGGGTGGCCCATCGGCTCAACCGGGCAGCAGTCGACAAAAGACGGTCTCCGCGGTCGGGCTCAGTCATCGCCCCACGACGCGTAGCCGGTAGACCATGAGGCCGATGACGACGACGGCGAGTAGCGCGCCAATCCACCAGAGCCCGGACAGCACGAGCGCCAGAACAGCGGCGCCGAACCAGGCAAGTTCCACGACGATGCGCGGTGTCCCATAGATCGGGTACGGCGCCTGAGGGGCGCAAAACAACCCCCACACCAGGCCCATGACAGCAATCGCGGCCAAGGCAAACAGCGCACCCGTAAGGGTGGAATCGCCTAACTGAAATGCCCACCAAGCAACCGCGAAATACGCCGCGAGTTCCAAGACGAACATCAGTGCCTCACCGGGCCGAATCATGGGTGTCCTCTCGCTCTCCCAACCGTGGTCCGCCGTGCGGGTCGCGACCACGGTATTGCAACCGCCGCAGCGCGGCGACTTCGGTGCGGTGCCTTTGCTTCACCGCACCCCCTTCTCGGTACGCCACCGGTTAGTTCTCCACCGCGCGCGCAACCTGACCGCCAGCCTCGCCGAGGCGCCGTCGCGCTGCACTCGTTGACGTGCCGGTCAGTAGTGCGACGATGGCCACCTTGGGCTCGCCGTCAGCGTCGGTGAGCGCCGCCGATGCCGTCGCCTTATCGACCTTGGCGGCCTCCGCCACGATGCGACGCGCGCGGTCCTGCAACTTGCCGTTGGTGGCCGACATATCGACCATCAGATTCTCGAAGACCTTGCCTCGCCGGACCATCGCCGCGGTCGTCAGCATGTTGCAGACCATCTTCTGCGCCGTACCCGCCTTCAGCCGGGTCGATCCGGTGAGAATCTCCGCGCCTGTGGGGAGTTCGATTGCCACGTCGGCATGTTCGCTCGCTTCCGCATCGGCGTTGCAACTCACGGAGACGGTGTGCGCGCCCCGCGCGCGAGCATGGTCCAACGCGGCGATCACGTACGGCGTCCGCCCGCTCGCGCTCAGCCCGACGACGGTGTCCTCCGGGGCAAGCGCAGCGCCATCAAGATCGCGCGAGGGCTGCTCCGTATCGTCTTCGGCGCCCTCGACGGCACGCGTGAAGGCCACCTGACCACCCGCGAGCAGAGCGATCACCTGGCTGGGATCGGTACTGAAGGTGGGCGGGCACTCCGCCGCGTCCAGGAGCGCTAGCCGCCCGCTGGTGCCGGCGCCGACATAAATCAGTCGCCCACCACGTTCGAGCGACGCGGCCACGAGCTCCACGGCGCGCGCGATCTCCGGCAGCGCCCCCCGCACCACGGTGGGCACGGTCGCGTCGGCCTCGTTCATCAACGCCAAGACGTCGGGCACCGACAACTCATCGAGGTGGGTGCTTTCCGGATGGCGCGCCTCAGTGCCCAAGTGGGCGACCCGCAGCGAGTCAGTCAGCGGTTCAGTCGACACGGTGAGATCCCTTCGTCCGCCGCGGGTTCAGCGCGTCGTAGGTCTTGGACAGGGCGGTCGTCGAGCCCGGGACATCGGTGCGCGCGACCGCGACAAACAAGATGTCGACGACGGTGAGTTGGGCAATCCGGCTAGCCGTCGCACCCGAACGAAAAGTCGTCTCGCGCGCTGCCGTGGTCAGCAGCAGACCCGAAGCCCGCGCCAACGGTGAGTTAACGAAGTTCGTGATGCCGATGGTGAAAGCACCCGCGGCAGCAGCATGCTCGACTGGTTCTACGGTGTCCGTTGTCGCCCCGCTGTGCGAGATCCCGATCGCGACGCACTCTTCGTCCAGTAGCGCCGCGGCGGTAAGCGCCGAGTGAACATCACTCCAGGCAAAGGCAACTCGCCCAATTCGAAGAAGCTTGTTGGCCAGGTCGGCAGCAACCTGAGCGCTGGCCCCGATGCCGAAGATATCGACTCGCTTCGCCGCGGCGATGACGTCGACGGCCCGCTGCACGCTTGCCAGGTCGAGGTGTTCAGCAGTCTCCTGCAGCGCTCGAGATTCGTGGTGGACGATCGTGCGTACGACGTCTTCGAGCGACGCGCTCTCATCGAGTTCTGCTGGCGGGTTGCGATCGCCAACGCCCAGGGCATTCTCCCGGGCCGCCGCGCCGGCGAGCGCAATCCGCAGACTGGGATAGCCTGGGAATCCGGCTTTGCGGGCAAACCGTGCCACCGTCGCGACGGAGGTGGAGGCTTGATCGGCCAAGCCGGTAATGGATAGGTGGGCGGACTTGGCCGGATCGGCCAGGACCACGCCAGCAACGCGTTGTTCTGCAGGCTGGAGTTGTGGCAGTACCGAGCGCAACCGCACGAGGACATCGTCCGCGGCGAACTCACCGTCCGGCTCCATACGGCCTCCTTCGATGCTGACAATAGCGACCGCTCAGACCGTAGTGTACGAAAATCATTGACATACACCCCCGACCCCAACGGACGTGACCGACGTGACCGACGTGACCATCGATCTCGGCAAGACGAACTGCCGCGCACGTACGGTGGGCGGCTCGCCACGCGAGGCCGAGGGCGACGGCGCTCCTGGCCTCGCCGCGAGCAATGGAACCAGCCGCGCGGCGGCAGCCATCTTCGCCATTTTGCGTCGGGTTGACCTCGCCCCAGACGATCAGTGGGACACGGTGTCAATCGGCGCCGCGGGTGCCCTTGCCGCACCCGATTCCGCAGCTGAGTGCGCTCAGCTGCTGCTTCGGGAATCCGGGGCGCGTCAAGTCATCATCACCTCCGATGCCATCACCGCCCACCTGGGGACTTTCCTGGGCGGACCGGGCGTCACCTTGGTGGCCGGTACGGGCACGGCGGCGATCGCGGTCAACGAAGCCGGCGCCTTAGCGCGAGGTGACGGGAGCGGACCTGAGACTGGCGACCGGGGCAGCGGCGCGTGGATCGGTCGAGTTGCCTTGCAGCGCGCCAACGATGGGTCGACTCCGCTCGCCCAGCGCGCACATCAGCGCTACGGCGCCGACTGGCGCGACCTTCTCGACGATGCGCGTGCCTACGAGTTATCCCATCGCAGAGCCGAATTCGTGGCCGACGTGAAAGCACTGGCCCGGATGGGAGACCTGACCGCCGTGTCCGTCATCCGCCAAGCGGCCGAGGAGCTCGCCTCGACGACACTCACCGCAATTGATCAGCTCACCTGGACAACGCAGCCGGTGGCTGTCGCACTCACCGGCGGGCTCACGGGACTAGGACCGGTCCTCACCGAGCCCCTCACAGACGCCGTCAAGCCAGCCGTCCTCGTGGCGCCCCGCGGGGACGCGCATGACGGTGCCAGGCTGCTCATCGAGCGAACTGACCTGCCCCACGAGGCGCTGACCTACCGTGCGGTCGCCACGTGAGAGTTCTCGGTGTGATCTCGGGGACGTCGATGGATGGCCTGGACGTCGCGGTCGCCGACCTGACTGGCGCCGAGTCCGGTGAGTTGGTGATGCGTCCCGTAGGCGCCAGGTCGTGGCCATGGCCGGCGGCGCTACGGAGCCGATTGCTCGCGCTCTTACCGCCGGCGTCGACAACCATCGGCGAGGTCGCGATGTTGGACACCCTGGTCGGCGAGGAAATCGCACGGGCGGCCGAGTCAATTAATCACGAAGTCGCCTCCGGCGCAACAGAACTCGTGGTTTCACACGGGCAGACGGTGTTCCACTGGGTCGAGGGTCAAGCTGCTCGCGGAACGCTCCAACTCGGCCAGCCCGCCCCCATCGTGGAGGCCATGGGCGTGCCTGTGGTGAGCGATGTTCGCGCCCGGGATATCGCCGCGGGAGGTCACGGGGCACCTCTGGCGAGCACCCTCGACGCGCTCGCCCTGCGCACCCGACCAGGCGTCAACGCCGCCCTCAACTTGGGTGGCATTGCGAACGTCACCGTCGTGCCACCCACCGGCGCCATCACCGCGTTCGACACCGGCCCGGCCAGTTGCCTGATCGACGCGACGGTGCAGGAAGCCTCAGGTGGCGCCGAGATGTTCGACCAGGATGGTGCTCGCGCACGCCGCGGCTCGATTAACCAAGCCCTGCTGAACCGCCTCTTGGACGAGCCGTTCTATGCCCTTGCGCCACCCAAGTCGACAGGTCGTGAACTGTTCACTGGCGCATACGTGCGGACGGCTCTCGCGTCGATCGGCCTGACGCTCCACCCGGATGATCTCGTCGCCACGCTGACCGAACTCACCGCGCGGACCATCGCGAACGCCCTTGCGCCATATGACATTCAGACCGTGTATGCCTCCGGCGGCGGGACCCACAATCCGGTCTTGATGGAGGCTCTGCGACGCCACCTCGGAGCGACACAACTGACCACGTCTGATGAGCTTGGGCTACCCGTCGATGACAAAGAGGCCTACCTCATGACACTGCTCGGCTATCTCTCCTGGCATGGCCTGCCGGGGGTCCTGCCCGGCGCCACAGGCTCGTCTCAGGGGCACGTTCTGGGGCGGGTGTCACCCGTCACCGCTGAGCGGTCCGTCCCGACGTCGCTGGCCATCCGCTCCGAGCCACACCAGCGCTAACGGGCGATCGTGCCAACGCCCTCGCGTCGAACCCGGTCAACAGGTGTCACCACATAGGTGACCCGTCCGCCTGGCTTGTTGGAGTCGATCCAGCTCTGCCGGCGACCTTCGCGCGGAACGATATCCGCGATGTATCGCGCATCGGCCAGGTCGCTCGGGCGCACTGACCTACCCGGAATGCGATAGATCACGAACGACGTGGCGTCCGTGCGACTGTTGTTCCACTGCAGCGTCGGATGGTGCGGCTCTCGCGCGGTCCATACGCTTCCTACGCGCCGGGGTGCGCCCCGGGCGTCATCCAGCCACGGTGATACAGGTGTCAGCGCGGGTCGCGAATACCAACCCTCGTTCACGATGGACATCGCTCCGAGCGGATTGGCGCGGACCGTCTTTGCGGAGAAATACATGTTGCCTTCGACCCGTGGGAACTCGCGGTTGAAGTCCAGGTGCGTCGACAGTTCCTCAGGATTATCCCAGGCCACATCGGCATTCTCCCCGACCTTGTAGAGCGCCTGGCCAATGTAAAGGTGGACGTGCGTCCCACGCACTTGGTCGGCCCACCATGTGGTGATCTTCTCGTAGTCGGCTACCTCGAAGCCGCGAGACCAATAGACCTGCGGTGCAACATAATCCAACGTCTCATCGCGCACCCACTTGCGTGTGTCGGCGTACAGATCATCGTAGGTTTCGGCGCCAGCTTGGGTGTCTGAGCCCTCCGGGTCGGTCGATTTGTTCCGCCAGATCGCGAACGGGCTGACACCCATCTGGGTGGTCGGTCGTACGCGCTGAATCTGACGACGCAGCCCCGTCATGAACGAGGTGATGTTGTCTCGGCGCCAGTCCGCAAGGCTCTGGCCGCGCCCGTAGCGCGCGTACGCCTTCTCGTCGTCGAACTCCGGCGCTCCTTCGACGGGGTACGGATAGAAATAGTCGTCGAAGTGCACCGCATCGACGTCGTAGCGCTTCACCGCGTCCATGATGGCGCGCTGGGAAAGCTTGCGGACCTGCGGCAAGCCGGGGTTGTAGTAGAGCTTGCCGCCGTACTCGACCACCCATTCCGGGTGCTGCCGCCCCGGGTGATCTGCCGCGAGCTCTTCACGGTCAGTCCCCTGCGAGACGCGGAACGGGTTGAACCACGCGTGCAGTTCAAGGCCGCGCTGGTGCGCTGCCTTGACCGCGAACCCCAGGGGGTCCCATCCAGGATCGACGCCCTGCGTCCCGGTCAGGTATGCCGACCACGGCTCCACGCTGGACGGCCAGAAGGCATCCGCCGTCGGACGTACCTGAAGAATCACGGCGTTGTGTCGCTGCTCGACCGCGAGGTCGAGGTAGTCCAGCAGCTCTCGGCGCTGCTCGGCTGCGGTCAAACCCTGCGCACTCGGCCAGTCGATGTTTTCCACGGTCGCGATCCACATGGCGCGCAGGTCACGCTTGGGTGTGGTGGACTCCTGACGATCTTTGGGCGGTCTGATGTGCCAGAACCGACTCGCCTCAGCGGGGGGCGATCCGGAGAAGGCTGCGGCGCCAGCGATGGTCGCGGTGGATGTGGCAGTCAAGACCGTACGGCGACTGGGAAGACTCATAGTCAAGATTTACCATTCAGTCGCTCAGCACAGTGGATTATTCACGCAGAAAGGTTGCCGCGACGCTAAAGCCAACTCACCTGGTCCCGCAGCAGCGCGTAGCCCACGAAGGCGACAATGTCGAGCACTGCGTGCGCGACAACCAGGGGCATCACTCGCCTGGTCCGGGCATAGACCGCGCCGAGCAGCAAGCCCATCACCACATTGCCGACGAAGCCACCGAAGCCCTGATAGAGGTGGTACGTCCCGCGCACCAGCGCTGACACCACCACCACGGTCACGAGACTCCACCCCGCCTGCGTCCACCGCGTGAAGAGGTAGCCGATCATGACCACCTCTTCGAGGATGGCGTTCTGACATGCCGCCAGGACCAGGACCGGCAGCGCCCACCAGTACGTCCCAAGGTCAGCCGCGGCGATCTGGGTATTCAGGCCCATGGACCGCGCGACCAGGTAGAGCCCAATCCCGGGGATCCCGATGACCGCGGCCAGCAGCGCCCCCAACGCAAGGTCCGGGCCCGGCTTGCGCAGGTCAAAGCCCAAGAAGTGCGCGGGGCGTTGCATCTCCCGAGCCAGCAAATGCAAAGCCAACGCGACCGTCACCAGGCCCAGGCTGATCTCGACCAGTTGGAACGCCAAGTCGAGCCATGGCTGCTCCGCCTTGCTGGTGTTCATGGCGGTGGTCTGCTGGTTGAGCGGCGTCGTATCGACGGTCTTGCGGATGATCGAGAGCACCGAGTAGATCGCGGAGGCCCCCAGGCCCGCCAGCAGCACCAGCACCGCCTCCTGGTGCAGGACCCGAGGTGAGAGCCGCGTGCGAGGGACCGGTAGGACCAATTGGCTCATGCGGGGCCTCCCTCGTGGCCGTCCTACAGCGGTTGTTCCACTGCGGGCACCGGATCGGTGATCTGCGGGAACCGTACCGCCGCCTCGACCTGCAGCGCGGTCCGAATGAGCAAGGTGTCGTCGCCACGGGCGGCCGACAGCATCGCACCGATCGGCCTTCCATCGGTCGTCTGACCGGTGGGCAACGAGATTGCCGGGGCGCCGGAGGCATTGTGCAGTGGGGTGAACCCGACGTAGTCCAGCACTCTGGCGAAAGACTCCTCAAAGGGAGCCGATGGGTTCAGCCAGCCCAGCCGCGGGGTGGTGTGCACCAAGACCGGCGATAGGAACAGATCCCACCCCTGCATGAGGTCGTCGTAGACCTTCCCCGATGCGCGCAGTCGGCGGATTGCCTGCGGGATTTGCGGCATGCGACGGGACGCGCGAGCCGCCAAACCACGCGTCGTGGGGTCGAGCTTGTCGCGATCGAAGCCCTTTCCAAACATGGCCGGCCCCGCGCGCTGGACCAGGCTCGCCAGCAGCGACCAATAGTCGACGAAATCATCTTTGAACTGGTCTGGGAAGCTCAACTCGAACGGTTCGACGGTGTGCCCGAGGTCGGCGAGCGTGCGCGCGAGCTCCTCAACGACCCTGCGCGTGTCGGTGTCGGTGGGTGGCGCCATCGGTGAATCCACGAGCAGGCCGATCCGCAGCGTACGGTCGATCGGTCGATCAAGCGGCCCCAACTTCGGCAGTTTTGAGGGACTCCACACCTGATCGGCAGCGGTATAGAACGTCGCCACATCGCGAACCGACCGCGTCAGGACGCCATCGCTGACGACCCGTACCGGCATGGCCGCCGCCGCTTCGTTGAGCCGCAACCGACCACGACTGGGCTTATGGCCGATCAATCCGCAGGCAGCCGCCGGGATGCGGATGGACCCGCCACCGTCGTTGCCGTGCGCGATGGGCAGAACCCCTGCCGCGACGTACGCAGCGGAGCCCCCCGATGACCCTCCGGCGGAGTAGTCGGTATGCCAGGGGTTGTGCACCACGGTGCCGTCGGCGCGCTCGGTCGTCGGAGTCCAGCCGAACTCAGGCATCCGGGTCGTTCCGATGGGAATCACGCCAGTCTTCAAGATTTGGTCGACCACGCGCCCGTTCTTGGGCACCGGTCGGCGTGAGGGCGCGGGCGAGCCCTCGGTCATCGGCAGGCCCGCGACCCGGACGTTGTCCTTGAACGCGCTCGGGACTCCGGCCAAGGCCCCACCCTCATCTGGCTTGAGCGCCCGCGCGCGAGTCCGCGCCCGGTCAAAGTCCCGGTGTTCGAGGGCGGTCAGGTGCTCCTCTACGACCTCGCTGCGGGCGATCGCTGCCTCGATCGCCTCGACTGCGCTGATCTCGCCCGACCGGATGCGTGCGGCGATGCCGGTCGCGTCATCGCTGCCAAGCGCATCGTCAGTGAAGGCGTGAACGCGGGCGCTGGCGGGCGTGGGCTGAGAACTCATCCCGCTAAGTTACTCGACAGTATGTCCGCGGCGGGCGCCTTTCGCCCGACTAGGGCTGAGTGAGCCGTCGACGCAACTGCTCGAGGTCTTCATCCGTCCAACCCTGGTCCCGCAGCCAGTCCGCTACCGAACCTGAGGTCTCGCGTACGGCGGCGAGTAGGCGCACCATGGTCTGGGGGTCGGTCTCGTGATCGCTCAGCGGCCGACCCTGCAGGTTTTCGGCATAAGCCGGAACGGCGCTGAGCCGCTCGAGAATGCGGGGCAGGCGCTGGCTCGTCGCGGCGTAATCGGCGGCGATGTCCTCATCGGACACGCCCGCGAGCGAGAGGGCGAGCGCGATCACGGTGCCGGTCCGGTCCTTGCCCGCCGCACAGTGCACCACTGCGGCACCTTCCGCTCCAGCAATCACCCGCAGTGCCTGGCTGATCGAGTCGGGGCGCTCCCTCAGGTAGCCGAGGTAATGATCCATCCAGTGGTCCTCGACCTGCGGCTCCCGCTTGCGCTGGTCGTCCTCGCGCCACGGGAGCACCAGCGCGTCCTCGACCGCAACCTCGCGACTCTTGAACAGCGACAAGTGGTGGTGGGTCAGCGAGGACACCTCCGCCAGCGGCCCTGGCCCAGTGAAATGGACTTCGACGTCGCTGCGCAGGTCGATGATGTCGGTCAGTGCGCGGCGGTCGACCAACTCATCGATATCACCAGGAGTCAGGTCTTGCAGATTGTCTGAGCGAAGCAATCGGCCTGGTTGGATAGCACCGCCACCGGCGACCGGCGTGCCTCCCAGGTCACGCATATTGGCCAGCCCGTCCAGGTCGATCCACGCGATACTCACAAGGTCCACGGTAGGCCGCGCGCCTCACCGCACGCGATGCGGTCGCCGCAACAAAGGCGGCAAGTACGCCGCACCTGGGGGGTCCGCGCTGTCGGCAGCGCGATCCTCGGGATTGGAGAAAGAGCAGCGCTGCAACGACAGGCAGCCGCATCCAATGCACGTGTCGAGACCGTCGCGCAGGCGTTCCAGGGCCTGAATTTGTTCGTCCAGCCGCCCGTGCCAGTCCCGCGAGATCCTGCTCCAATCAGCCTTGGTCGGCGCACGGTCCGTCGGCAGGTAACCCAGCTCGGCGCGAATCTCCTCCAGCGACAGACCGACATTGGCGGCAGCGCGAATGAACGCCAGTCGGCGCAAGACCGTCCGTTTGAACCGGCGCTGCCCGCCACTGGTACGGGTGGCTGAGATCAATTCCTCGGCCTCGTAGAAGCGGATCGCGCTCGTCGAGAATCCACTCCTCGTCGCCACCTCGCCGATGGTCAAGACGTCCTGCTTGCTCAGCATCGCGACAATCCCCTTGACTTCAAGTTCACTTTAAGTCGAATGATCACCTCTATGGACACCAACGTCAACCCCACCGATCCACCCGTTGCGCTCATCACCGGCGGCTCCGCCGGTCTTGGCCTAGAACTCGTTCGCGCACTCCACAGCCGCGGCTGGGAGGTGGTGACCAACGCACGTACGATCAGCGAACTTCGCTCTGCCACATCAGAACTGGCTCGATTGTTGCCTTGATGTTGCTGCCTTCACGTGCGCGTCGTATTAACTGAGTTAGGTGCCTTTGACTGGGAAATTTCCCGGTCAAAGGCACCTAACTCAGTTAGTTCCGGGTACGCCGTCAATCGCGCTTGCGCTTGCGCCGCAACCTTGTGACGGAATGCGCGCGTCGTTCACCGTCCCGCCGCAGAGCGCTCCAGTCAGCCTCCAACGGCAACATCCAGTTGCGCCAGCGGGCCAGCAAAGTCAGGCTCGCGCCAACGACCGTTGCCAGGAGTAGGCCGAGCGAGGCATACCCGAGGCTTTCGGCAATCACCATGACCCCGGCAGCCATGGCCGCGCAGGTGGCATAGAGCGGACTCTTGCCCAGCACCGAGGGCACCTGTCGCATGATGACGTCGCGCACCATGCCACCACCGACAGCAGTGACCGTGCCCAGGATGATCGCTGGGAGCCAATCCAGGCCCGCCTCAAGGGTTTTCAGCGCGCCCGCACCGGCCCAACACCCCAGCGCGAGAGCGTCAATCCAAGGCCAGACGCGGTTCCACGTACGGCCCTCGACGGGTACGTGAAATGCGATCGCGGCGCCGATGAGGGCGGTGACGATGTAGGCGGTGTCCGTCAGGGCGACCGGTGGACCGTCCTGGAGCAGGGTGTCGCGAATGATCCCGCCGCCGAAACCGGAAATGATCGCCAACACCACGAAACCCACGGCGTCCAGGCGGGCCGTGCGCGCAATGACGCCACCCAGGATGGCGTTGCCGAGCACACCGGTGAGGTCAACCCAGCGCAGGGCATCGAGCACTGCGGGATCGGCACCGGTCATCGCGATTCTCCTTGCACGGGACGGGACGAGTCTGCCCCTATGTCCATTGGTAGTCGACGACGAGCGCGGCATGATCACTGCGGCGTTCTTCGCGCGAAGGCTCTCGATCGACCGAAGCGCCGATGACCGACTTGGCCAGTGCGGGCGTCGCCAACTGATAATCGATCCGCCAGCCCACGTCTTTCTCGAAGGCCCGTCCCAGCCACGACCACCAGGTGTAGGGGCCATCGGCGTCCGGGTGCGCGGCGCGCAAGACGTCAACCAGGGTCCGCGGCGACAGTTGTTGATCGAGCCACTCGCGTTCTTCCGGCAAGAACCCCTCGGACTGCTGAGAGCGCCGCCAGTTGGCGACATCGTGGTTCAGGTGGGCGATGTTGAGGTCTCCGGTCAGGACGAATTCGCGGCCCCGCGCCCTCGCCTCCAGTCGCGAGCGCTTGAGCTGCCTCGCAAACGCGTCAAGGAAGCGCATCTTGCGGTCATACTTCGCCCCGCCGTCGGGCGCTTCCCGCATCCGGCCAGGCTTCTGCAGGTGTGCCGGCAGCCCACCCTTAGGCAGGTAGAGACTCGCCACCGTCAGCAGTTGGTCTGCGAGGTCAACCTCGAGATACCGACCCTCGTCGGAAAACTCCCGCATGCCGCGGGCAAGCGTCCCCTGTTCGGCGTCGACCTCGGTCGGGGGCTCGCCCGGCCCCAGCAGCGTGGCCGAGCCCGACCAGGTCCGGACGGCGGCAGGCGGCTGACGCGTCAGGACGGCGACTCCATTGCGACCGGCAATGGATCCAGGGTCATACGCGAGGTGATAGTCGCCGAAGACCCCCTCCGGAAGCGCCTCGACGGGCGCGCGCACCTCTTGCAGGGTGACGACATCAGCTCCGCGCTCGGCCAGCCAGGCATCGAAGCCCCGACGCTGAGCTGCGCGAATTCCGTTGATGTTGAAGGTCGCTATGCGCACCGGGCGAGGGTAGTCGAGACACAACTACTGCAGTTCGCCTGCCTGAGGAGACCCGCTCGCCCGACCCGTGCCCATCGACTGGTGAACTGCAGTCGTTGTGTCCGTTTTGCGGAAGGTGCGGGCATGCAGAAAGGCCCCGGAAGCAAGAACTTCCGGGGCCTTCGACCTGCAATCAGATCATGAAGATCAGGCAGGCAGGTGCAGGGTCTGACCCACGAAGATCAAGTTGGGGTTCTTGATCTCGTCGGCGTTCGCGCCCCAAAGGGTGCGCCAGTCCTTGACGTCGTGCTTCGAGGCGAGCTCAGCGAGGGTGTCGCCCGACTCGACCTTGAAGGTCTCGTTGCCGGCCTTGACCGACGGCGGGGTTCCGAAGTTGACCGGCGGAACCTGCTTGGGCGCAGTCTGCTTGGGCGCCTGCTGGGGTGCCTGCTGCTGCGGGGCGGCCTGACGCTGAGCCGAACGCGAGGAGCGCTGCGGCGCCTGCTGCTGAGGCGCTTCCTGCTGCTGAGGCGCCTGCTGCTGCGGGGCCTGCTGCTGCGGAGCGGCCTGCTGCTTGGGTGCTTCCTGCTGCTGCGGGGCCTGCTCGGGAGCCGAGGAGGTCGAGCCACCGTTGCCACGGGTCAGACCCGCACGAACGGAGCAGACCGGCCATGCGCCGGGGCCCTGACCAGCGAGAACACGCTGGGCAACAGCGATCTGCTGCGACTTGCTGGCCTGGTGCGGCATCCCTGAGCCGCCGAAGGCGCGCCAGGTTGAGGGTGAGAACTGGAGGCCACCGTAGTAACCGTTGCCAGTGTTGGTGCTCCAGTTACCACCGGACTCGCACTGAGCGAGGCGGTCCCAGACGCTGCTGGCCTGGGCGGGAGCGGAGGTGCCGACGAGGCCGGCAGCTGCGGTGGCAGCACCGGTGGCGACCAGAGTGGTCACGCGTGCCTTGCGGTTGTTCAGCAAAGTATTTCCCTTCATTGCGCCGCGACGTAGACGCCCAACGTCTGAATCGGTGCTGATCCGATTCGGACGGGAGTTGCGTCCCGCGCCTCCTCTGGTCCGGGTTCCGGCTGCGGCGTTCACAGGAGGCTCAGCGAGTGAACGCGCCAGATTGTTCTGTCCGGACCGTTGCCCGGCGAACGTGGCCAACAAGGTCGGCCACTGGTGTAACCGTTTCGTGACCATCAGGTGTTACGCAAATCGGCCAAATGTGACTGAGGTCACAACTCTGGGTGAAAATCCCGCAATCTGGGCAAAGTGGACGCTTGTCTGGCGTCGACCTTGTGAGCAAGGTCACCGAGATGGCGCTGCGTCAAGCAGCGTTACAACCCCCACGCTACCGCCGTACTCGAGTCCCTCCGCGCCGGGGTGCCCGCTTGGGCCGGTGGCTACGGCACCGAAGGCATCGGCTTTCCTCGCCCGTGCGCAGGTTGGGGGTTATGTTGCGACGATGACGACATCGCTGTCGCAGCAGTTGCGGCTCAAGAAGCCGCTCGCGACCAACCCGCTCGATGGCCACGATCTCTCCCGAAACCTCAGCACCTTCACGTTGATGATGTTCGGCGTCGGGTCAACGGTCGGCACTGGGATCTTCTTTGTCCTCCAGGAGGCCGTCCCTGAGGCCGGCCCGGCCGTGGTGATCTCGTTCATCCTGGCGGGCATCGCTGCCGGGCTCTCGGCTCTCAACTACGCCGAGCTCGCGAGCGCGATGCCAGTCTCCGGATCGAGCTATTCGTACGCCTACCACTCCCTCGGGGAGGGCGTCGCGATGCTGATCGGCGCCTGCGTCCTGCTGGAGTACGGCGTCTCCGCCTCGGCGGTCGCCGTGGGCTGGAGTGGTTACTTCAATGAGCTGACCGACAAGTTGTTCGGAGCGCGGCTCCCCGATGCGTTGTCGTACTCACCTATCTCGGTGGACGGCAGCACGACCGGCCTCCTCAACCTGCCGGCCGTCGTCCTGGTGGCAATGTGCGCCGTGCTGCTGGTGCGCGGAGCCAGCGAATCGGCCCGCGCCAACGCGATCATGGTCGGCATCAAGCTCGCGGCCCTCGCCATGTTTATCGTCATCGCGTTGACCGCCTTCGAGGTCGACCGCTTCGATCACTTCTTCGACTCCGGCCTGCACGGTATGGCCACTGCTGCGGGCACCATCTTCTTCTCCTTCATCGGACTTGATGCCATCTCGACCGCGGGTGAGGAGGTGAAAGACCCACAGCGGGCCCTGCCCCGCGCCCTCTTTGGCGCGCTGGCGATCGTGATCGGCGTGTACTTGCTGGTCGCCATTGCCGGTGTCGGCTCGCAGCCGCTGTCGGAGTTCTCCTCCGAAGAACAAGAAAGTGCCGGCATGTCCGTCATGCTGGCGAACATCACCGGGTCGCAGATTCCGGGCACGATCCTGGCCGCCGGCGCGGTGATCTCGATCTTTTCGGTCACCTTGGTCTCTCTCTATGGGCAGACCCGAGTGCTGTTCGCGATGGCCCGTGACCGGATGCTGCCGGACCGATTCGCCGAGGTGAATCCCAAGACCCTGACGCCGCGCTACAACACCATCGTGGTGGCGATCGTGGTGGCGCTCATCGCGGGCTTTGTGCCCTCGGATTACCTCTGGGACACGGTCTCGATCGGAACCCTGATGGCCTTCATCGTCGTCGCGTCCGGCGTACTGGTGTTGCGCCGTACCCGGCCCGATATGGAGCGTCCGTTCCGGGTGCCTGCCTTCCCCGTTCTGCCTCTTCTGACAATCGCCATCTGCATCTACGTGCTGTCCGGTCTGCCGCTAATCACGTGGGCGATCTTCTTGAGCTGGCTCGGCGTCGTCCTGGTCTATTACCTGCTGTACGCCCGCCACCGCTCACGGCTGATCACCCCAGACGCGCCGCCGAAGGTGGACGCCCGATGACGCTCATCGCCGGGTTTCCCTTTGGGAAGGACGATTCGTCGGGCATCGAGTTGGCCGCCTCGCTGGCTCGCTCGGCCGGAACCGACCTGCGCGTCGTCACCGTCCTACCCGCCCGATGGCCCACCACCACCGCCGAGCGCACCGACCGCGCGATGGAGGAGTGGGCGGCCGAACAAGGTGCGGCGGCAGTTACCCATGCGACCGAGGTGCTCGCCGAGCAGTGCCCCGACCTGCAGAGCGAAGCAGCCTGGGTCTCGGGCCGCTCCATTCCGTCCGCATTGGTCGATGAGGCACAGCGGATCGGCGCGTCCATGATCGTGGTCGGGTCCGGTCGGGATGGTGCCTACGGCCACGTCCACCTGGGCTCGACCGTCGACCGCCTACTGCACTCTTCGCCGGTGCCCGTAGCGATTGCGCCGCGCGGCTTCCATGCCCCCGACGGGGCCACGGTGTCCCGGGCGACGTGCGCCTTTCGTGGTGATCGGGTGTCGTGGCAGACCCTCGATCGCACAGCAGAAATCTGTACGGCGGTCGACTGTGCGCTTCGCGTCGTGACCTTCGCGATCCGGGGTCGCACGATGTATCCGCCCGAGGTCGGTACCCGGGTCGAGGACGACATCCTGGCGCGCTGGCGCGAGCAGGCCGAGGAAGCTCAGCGTGTTGCGTTGGCTGACCTTCAAACCCGTGGAGACCTTCCTTCCCGAGTGGAAAGCACTGTGGCCCAGGGAAATTCGTGGTCAGCCGCGTTTGATCGTTTGACGTGGGAGCGCGACGAGGTGCTGGTCGTCGGGTCCTCGGCGAGTTCGTTCGTCGAGCGCTTGTTCCTCGGCTCGAGTGGCTCAAAACTGTTGCGGCATTCGCCGGTTCCAGTGATCGTCGTGCCCTGATCCGACCGTTTCGAAGATCGGTTGGTCACAAAGCGCACCTGGCCGACCTTCCCGCGAGACGATGACGCCAGGACACCCGTACGTTGAGGAGCCGAATATGCACCAGCCCGTCAGTCGCCGCACCATGCTCGCCGCCGGGACCGCCGGCGGACTCGCTCTCGGGTTGGGCCGACCGCACGTCGCACAGGCTCTCGACGGACGGCCCATCCGCGAGCCGCACAAGGTGCCCGAAGCGGTCGGCACGGGCGGCGCGGTGTCGTCCGTCGACCCGTACGCCAGCGATATCGGCATCCAGGTGCTGAAGGCTGGTGGAAACGCGGCCGATGCTGCTATCGCCATGGCGGCCGCGCTGGGAGTGACTGAGCCCTTCTCCAGCGGGCTCGGCGGCGGCGGATTCTTCGTGTTCTATGACGCCCGATCAGGTCGTACTCGCACGATCAACGGCCGGGAGACGGCGCCGGCGTCCTACACCTCCCGGGAGTTCGCCGACCACAATGGAGAGGCGCTCGACTTCGACACGGTCGTCAACTCAGGCAAGTCGATCGGCGTTCCCGGCACGCTCGCCACCTGGGAGTTGGCCGCCCACCGCTTTGGTACGCGCCGCCTGGCCGAACTCCTCGAGCCCGCCGAGGATCTGGCCCGCCGCGGCTTTGTCGTCGATGACTACTACCGAAGCCACACCGAAAGCAATGCCGAGAGATTTCGGATGTTTCCGGAGACCGTCGCGGTATATCTGCCGGGCGGGAAGGTCCCCAAGGTGGGCGACATCATGCGCAACCGCGACCTCGCCGACACCTACCGGCTGATCGCCCGGCGGGGGACCAGGGAGTTTTACCACGGGTCCATTGGGCGCGCGATCGTCGAGGAGTCACGCCGCCCGACCACCGCGCGCGGCGTCAGCGTCCTGCGCGGCGAGATGCGCATGCGCGACATCGAGGGCTACCGCCCGACCGTGGAGCGCCCCACCCGTAGCCGCTATCGCGGACTCGACGTACATGGCATGGGCATTCCCGGGTCGGGAGGCATCGGCGTCAGCCAGATCCTCAACCTGATGGCCGCCTACTCCGAGCGCACCAAGCGCAGGGTGTCGGACCTGCCCGAAGTCGACTACCTGCACTGGTTCTCCGAGGCGAGCGCCACCGCCTTCGCTGACCGCAACCGCTATGTCGGCGACGTGCGGGGCGTTCCCATTCGCGAACTGCTCTCCATGCGCTTCGCGCGCGAGCGAGCCATGCTTTTCGACCCCGATCAGGCCATGGAGCGGCCGGTCCCGTTCGGCTACCCGGATGGTGACTATGACCGGCCACCGAAAACTGGGCTCCGCCAGGGCCAGCCGCACCAGGGCCAGTCGACCACCCACCTCAACGCGACCGACCGGTGGGGAAATGTGGCGTCCTACACGCTCACCATCGAGCAGACCGGCGGGTCGGGCATCACCGTCCCTGGCCACGGCTTCCTGCTCAATAACGAGCTGACTGACTTCGATTTCGTGCCCCTGACGAAGGGCGTACCTGACCCGAATCTGCCCGGACCCGGCAAGCGTCCCCGGTCCTCGATGAGCCCAACGATCGTCTTTGACCGTGGGCGCCCGGTGTTGACGGCCGGGACGCCTGGCGGGTCGCGCATCATCACCACCGTCGCTCAGATTCTGCTCGGCTATCTCGATCGGGATCTCGACTTGGTCGACGCCATCGCCGCACCCCGGTTGTCTTCGCGCAACGGCGTCGAGGACGCCGACCTGGGACTCAAGGACACTCCGACCGGCGCAGCCCTTGCCGCAAAAGGTCACGACCTGGCTGCGCAGCGCTGGATCTCCAATGCATCGGGCATCGCATTCGAAAAAGGCCGCATGGTCGCAGCGGCGGAAACCGAGCGGGGCGATGGCGGTTCGGCCCGGGTCGTACGCCAACGATGACCAATCTCACATTTTTTTGAAATCTTTCCAATCCAGGATCGGGAGGTCTCCGAATACCTCCTGTCTAGATCCCATCGGCGAGGGTCGCCGATAGAGGAACCGACAGGAGACCGTCACATGCGCACTACCTCCAAGACCGCCCTCGGGCTTGCCGCGTTCGGCATGGCCTTGGCGCCTATCGCGGGTGCTTCACCCGCATCGGCTCACGCCACTGCCCATGACTTCACCGCCAACCTGACCCAGCTCAACGACTCCGGCGCCTCCGGCACCGCGTGGATCAAACTGCAGGGGCACACCGCCACGGTGAAGGTCACGACCAAGGGGCTGCTCGCGGGCGCCCCCCACGCACAGCACATCCACATCGGCGCCAAGGGCCAGTGCCCGAGCAACGACACGAAGGGCACCGGGGTCAACGGAGCCCTTCGCGTCCTGGACGCCATAAAGGACTACGGCATGATCGGACAGTCCTTGACCACCACGGGCGACGTCACTCCCGACAGTGGCCTTGCGGTGACCCGCTTCCCGACCGGCGACGGTACCTACGAGCGCACCTTCAAGGTCTCCGAAGACACCCGCATGGCGTTGCTCAAGGGCAAGTCCGCAGTTGTCGTTCACGGCGTTGACTTGAACAAGAACGGCAAGTACGACGGCGCCTCGAAGTCCGAACTGGACCCGAGCCTGCCCGAGGAAGCAACCGACCCGGCAGCCTGTGGCGCATTGAACATGAGCCAGATGAACCACATGCCAAACGGTGGCGTCCAGACTGGTGACGGTTCCACCGCCGCCAGTGACAACAGCAGCACCATGATGGGTCTCGCCGCGACCGCTCTCGTGGCCGGTGCCGGCGGATTCGTGATCGCTCGTCGTCGCGATGCCAAGCAGCACGGCTGATTGAGGATCTGAAGATGTCAGTTGAGGGCGGGCGTGCAATAAGTCGCCGGTCGATGATCGGGGCCACCGTGGCAGGTGCCGTGACGGTGCTGTGGAGCGTCGGGGCGTGTAGCTCAGACGGTCCTCCAGCGCCGCCGCGCTCCACGCCCACAGATGGTGCACTCCCGCCCTCACCTGACGCAGTCGATACCCCGGCCACCTCCGATAAGGAATCGACGGCATCGCCCAGCAGCACGACCAACATGCCACCCTCGAAGCCCGCAAGCATGAGCATCCCGACGATCGGGGTTACGTCACGAGTGATCGAGCTCGGCCTGCAGGCCAACGGTGAGATGCAGGTTCCCAAGGGTGCGACATACGACCGTGCTGGGTGGTTCAACGGTTCACCGACGCCCGGTGAATTGGGCCCGTCGGTGCTCGCCGGACATGTCGACGGCAAAGACGGACCGTCGGTGTTTTACCGGCTTGGTTCGCTCAAGTCTGGCGACAGCATCACGGTGACACGCGCCGACAAGCAGCGGGTGACCTACCGGGTCTATGAGACCGAACGCTATGCCAAGGACGCCTTTCCCACCGTCCGCGTGTATGGCAACACCACGACACCCGAACTCCGTCTGATCACCTGCTCAGGCGGCCTTGGCCCCGACGGCCACTACCTCGACAACACCGTCGTCTACGCCCGCATGTCCGGCGCGACGACTTCATGACACCTCGGAGGAGGGAAAGTATGCCTGGCGATTCATCGTCACCCCCGGACATACCGCCGGGCCTACGCTCCGTGAGTGAGTCCTCGGAACCGGACCTGTCCGAGTTGCTGCGACGCTGCGCCCGAGGAGATGAGCGGGCGTTCACAGCGCTATACGACGCAACCTCGTCGCGGCTCTACGGTCTCGCGGTCCGCATCGTGCGCAATCGAGCGATGGCCGAAGAAGTCACCCAGGAGTGTTACCTGGAGTTGTGGCGCCACTCGGCTCGCTTCGACTCCTCCCAGGGCAGCGCTCTCTCGTGGATGCTGACCATCACCCACCGCAAGGCGGTGGACCAGGTACGCAGCGTCGAAGCTGCGGACCGGCGGGATGTGACGTACGAACAGCGTTCCCGCACACCGTCGTTCGACTCCACCGCCGAGTCGGCGCACGCAAATTTTGAGGGCGCTCGAGTGCGAAGGGCACTGGAGACTCTCACCTCAACCCAGCGTGAAGCTGTGGAACTCGCCTACTTCGGTGGATACACACACACCGAAGTAGCGCAACTGCTAGATCTGCCTTTGGGCACCGCAAAGACCCGCATCCGGGATGGCCTCATCCGGTTGCGCGACACGATGGGAGGCGAATGATGTCTATCGAGTCCTACCAACTGATCGGCGCTTACGCCATAGATGCCGTAGATGACGATGAACGCCGAGTGGTCGACCAGTCGATGGCCGAAGACTCCGAGTACGCCGCCGAGATGCGTTCGCTGCGCGACGCCGCGAACGAACTCAGTGTGCTCAGCGCGATCGAGCCTCCCGCGTCCTTGCGCTCATCCGTGCTGGTCAGCATCGCCCAGACTCGCCCATTGCCTCCGCTGACCCCCGAGGCCGACGCCGAAACTGACGCCTCTGACGGCTCCGACCAGGCGCCCGTAGCTGACCTGGGTGCAGTTCGCGAACGCCGCCAGCGACGGTGGAGCGGCTGGTTGCTGTCCGCCGCCGCGGCAGTCCTGCTCGTGACGGGTGGGCTCAGTGTCGCGATGTGGTCGCCGTGGCAGAACGAAGGTGGCACCACGGTTGCCGCTCAGGTGTCCAGCGCTGCCGACGCGGAGACGTACGACTTGCCGTTGGGCGATTCCAACGCGACCGTGACCCGCTCTGCGTCCGAGGGCAAGGCTGTGCTGCGCAGCATCGACCTTCCCGCACCGCCGGCTGGCCAGAACTATCAGATGTGGTTGCAGCAGGACGGCAAGATGGTCTCGGCTGGAATGCTTCCGAAGATCGCCAAGGACGGCACCGTCACGATGGTCTTGGACGGCGACGCCGGGCGGGCCAGCGCGACAGCGATGACCCTTGAGCCCGCAGGCGGCTCAAAGCAGCCGACCACCACCCCGATGGGTTTGATCGCCTTCTAAAGAAGATCAGTTGCGACGTCGCTGCTGGCCTCGCGCCCTGACGGCAACGTAGGCCGTCGGGTGTGCGCCGCCTGATTCGAGGACGATCCGTTTGATGATCCTCAGACCGCGAGTGCGCTGGATGCTCTCCTCCAGCAAACGCTTGTCTTCCGTGAGGAGGATCGCCCGACCCGGGCCGGTCATCACCCGGTCGAGTTCTCTCAAGAAGCGGGGATACAGGGTCGCGTTCTCTTGGTGGGAGCCGACCCTCTTGCCGAACGGCAGGTTCGCGATGACGCGATCGAACGCGCTATCCGGGAACGGCAGCCGGGCGGCATCTGCCTGGGAGAGCGTCGCGGGAACACCTCGGGAAACACAGTTCCGTCGCGCTTTCTGCACCGCACCAAGGTTGAGGTCCGTGCCCACCACTTTGGCCGCGCTGACTTCTGCGGCGACCACCAGGTTCGTGCCTGCTCCACAGAACGGATCCAACAGCCGATGCTCCGGCCCGGCCTTAGCAAGTCGGGTCAGCACCCCGGCGATGACTGGCGTGGTGGAGGCCGGGACGCGTTCAAGTTCCCCGAACCGACTGGTCTGGAACAGCGGCCCAAACTGGGCGACGACGTAACCGTCGAAGTCGTCGAAGTTCACGACCCACGACTTCGGGGCATTGTCCCAGCCCCAACGCTCAACGACCGCGTCCCGGGCCGCCCACCGCTCGTCGCCGAGAGGTCCCACCCGGAAGCCGGCGCCATCCTGCTGCACAAGGCTCAGAAGTCCGTGTTGCCTCGACTTCTGCAACACCGGCCAGTCCGGAAGGCTTGAGATCGAGGAGCCTGACGTCCGTTCACCAGTCCACACCGCACACGCACTGAAGTATCGGTTGTCCGCCAGCGCAGCCAGCTCCCCGTCGTACGCCACGAGCAGGGCGTCCGGCCAGCGCCGGAGTACCTCAACGTGTGCCCGAGCGTCGCTTCGCAGATCCTCCACCAGATAGTCGAGCGCGCCCTTAAGGCTGTAAAGCAGCAGGGTGTCGCGCACGATGCCAGAGGGAGGGAGCCCGTGCTCGGTAGCCATCGAGGCCTTTCAGCCGGTGCTTGGAATGTGCGGCGGTTTGTCAACCAGTCCAGTATGGATCGCTTGGGCGGCCTAGACGAAGTCCTCGGAGTCTCGCCCACCGCGAGGCGGTGCGGGCGTGTGAGCGCGCAGCCAGTCGTTCCGTTCTTCCAAGAGTTTGGTCATGTAACGCGTGAGCACCAGGTCGTTGACCAGCCGCCCCAACGCGCCCACAGGTGACTCGAACTCCACGATGTCCGTCATGAGGGTGCCTGCAGCCACCGGTTCGAATCGGTGCTCGTGCCACCAGCGCCGAAATGGACCTGAGATCTGTTCGTCGACAAATCGGTGCGGCGACTCGTACTGACTGATGACCGAGGTCATGGTGAAGGGGATGCCGAAGTGGCGGGCCCGCCACGTGACCGAATCTCCGAGGCGCATGACCCCGTGTGTCACTCCGCGGATCGCACGCTCACCGGCGCGCTCCATCGAGGCGCGATGTGCATCCACAGAAAGACTCATGTCGAAGCATCGCTCCGGGGTCGACCCGACCTGGGTCTCGAGCTCGATGCGCGGCATGTGTCTCTCCTAAATCACGCGCGCCGGCCTTCGCTGCGGCGTTTTCCCCATGATCTCCCATGGCGCCGTCAACAACGACGCAGCCCGGCTCATGAAGAACATGAGCCGGGCTGCGTTTCGCGTGCGCGAGGGGGGACTTGAACCCCCACGCCTGTTAAGGCACACGGACCTGAACCGTGCGCGTCTACCAATTCCGCCACTCGCGCGAGTGCCGTCCTAGTTTGCCCTGTCCGGCAGTAGATCACCAAACCGAGCATGCCCTCGGTGCCCGGCCAAGCGCGGCCCCGCAGCCACCCCCGCCGGATCGTTGCGAGGTCACTCGCTAGCGACACGCTCCGCTTCGGACCGCAGGATGCAGAACTCATTGCCTTCGGGGTCGGCCAGCGTCACCCAGCCGGAACCGGGTCCGTGGATACCGCGGTGATCAGCGAGCTGTGTTGCACCCTTGGTCAGCAGCCAGGCGACCTCGTCGTCACGCGTACGCTCCCGCGGCCGCAGGTCGAAGTGGATGCGGTTCTTGACGGACTTGGACTCGGGCACCTCGATGAAGAGCACCGGCGAACCGGATCCCGCCGGGTCGACAAGCATGCACTCCTCGTGGCCGGGGAGGTTCGGGTCGCCCGGCACGTCGGCGTAACCAAGCAACTCCTTCCACCACTCGGAGAGTTCGTACGCATTGCGGCAATCGATGGACGTGTGCGAGATCAGCGTTGTCATGGCCCGCACTCTTGCCCGATCTCGGCAGCGTGACAACTGAATTCGGTCGACCGTGGTGGTTTGTTGCACGGGGTCTCGACAAGCTCGACCGGCGTGAGTCGGCTAGCGGCGCTCGACCGGCGTTGGGTCTCGACAAGCTCGACCGGCCAGGGGTGCTCGAGCGGCGTTGGGTCTCGAGCGGCGTTGGGTCTCGACAAGCTCGACCGGCGTGAGTCGGCTAGCGGCGGACGAGCGGCAGCACCTCAGCAGACAGCATCTCCGCGAGAGCGGCGCCGTCGACCAGGAGCTTCGCGTCGCGTACGCCCGCACCGATGACCATCTCGCCGCCCATGGCCACCGCGGAGTCGACCAGGATCGGCCAGTCCGTTGGCAACCCGACAGGGGTGATGCCGCCGGACTGCATCGCCGTTGCCTCCTCGGTGTAAGCCTGGTCGGCAAAGCTGATCTTGCGCACGTCTAGGTGCTTCCGCACGATCGTATTGATGTCGGCACGGTCGGTCCCGCGCACCAGCACAGCGGCGTACGTGTGCCGCTCGCCCCGGCGCCCCTCAACCACCACGCAGTTCGCGGAAGCCTCCAACGACACGTCGTATGCCGCGCAAAACTCCGAGGTGTCCGCCAACTGCGGGTCGATCCGCGCCACGAGCGCATTCGGCACTCGGTCCGCCGCGCCTGCCACCGTCGGCCCCACCCAGTCGAGATGGTCCCGTAGGGGCTGCCAATCCAAGGTGCCGCGCGCGCTCGCCATGGGGTGAGCATGCCAACTAGCCGACGGCGAGGGAACCCCGACGGGGGAGCACTCGTCATCACCATGCACGATCACCACGCACGCCACTGCCGACTACGGGGTGGGAGTTCCAGGAACTGACCAGGCACGACAGATACGATCCAGGGACTGACCAGCAGGTCGGTTCGTTCACGAGCCCGCACGACAGCGCCGGAAGGAGTGCCTATGGGACTGTTCGACAAGATCGAGCGACGCCTGGAACAGACGGTGAACGGCGCCTTCGCGAAGGCCTTCCGGTCCGAAGTGCAGCCAGTGGAGATCGCCAGCTCGATGCGCCGCGCCATGGACAACCGGGCGAGCAGTATCAGCAAGAACCAGCGGCCCATCGTTCCCAATGTCTTTGACGTCGAGCTCAGCAGCAACGACTTCGAGCGCCTGACTGCCTACCGCGCCGAGCTCGCTGACGAACTCATCGCCTCGGCCATGGAGCACGCCGACACCCAGCGCTATACGGCTGGTGGTCCGGTCGCCGTGACATTCACCGAGAACACCGAGCTAGAGACGGGGATCTTTCACGTCCGGCCCTCCACGGCCAAAAAGGTCGAGGGCCTAGAAGCTGTCCGACCGGCTGCACCCGAAGGTCACGACGAACCTGAATCCGCAGCGCCAGCAACGGAATCCGCCGCACCCGTTCCCGGACGCCTCGGAGACGCGTACGCGCAGGAACTCGCGGACGAACAGCCGCGCTCCGCCCCGGCACCCCGCGCCACCACCCAGCACGCGCCTCCGCCGCCTCGCCCCAAGGTCGCCAAGTCTCGGCCGTGGCTCGACCTCGACGGCGAGCGCTACCCGCTCCTGTCGGCCCGCACCACCATTGGGCGCGACGACAGCGCCGACATCATCCTGGACGACCCGGGAATCTCGCGGCATCACAGCGAGCTGCGGGTGACGTTCGACGGCCCGCACCTGGTCGTCACACTCAACGACCTCAACTCGACCAACGGCACCTACGTCAACGGCGACCCCGTCACGCGCGCCCGGCTTCTCGACGAAGACCGCATCACCATCGGCCGCACCACCTTCACAATCCGTATGGGAGGACGTCGGTGAGCGAGCTAACCCTCACGATCATTCGACTCGGCCTGCTCGCGCTGCTCTGGACGTTCATCTTCAGCATCGTGGGAGTGCTCCGCGGTGATCTCTACGGCACCCGGGTCGTGTCGCGCAGCGGCTCCACCCCCGCGGCCCCGGTGCGTAACGAAGAGCGCCGGCAGCCGCGCGCCATCCGACGCGGACCGACCCACTTGGCCGTCATCGAGGGCGGGATGCGCGGGGTGACGGTCCCGCTGACCGACGCGGGCGTCCTCATCGGGCGTAACCCCGAGTGTGCCCTGGTGCTCAGCGATGACTTCGCTTCAGGTCGGCACGCCCGCATCTATCGCCAGGATGACGGCTGGTACGTCGACGACCTGGGATCCACCAACGGCACGTTCTCCGGGCAGCAGCGCATCGGCCAAGGCTTCAAAATGGACGCCGGGTCTCGTCTGCGGATCGGTCAGACCGTCCTTGAGTTGAGGAAGTAGGCGTTATGCCGATTGCCTTGCACTACGCCGCTCGTACCGACATCGGTGTGGGATCCAAGACCCGCAACGAAGATTCCGGGTATGCCGGCCCTGACCTGCTGGTCCTGGCCGACGGAATGGGCGGGCACGCCGCGGGCGATGTCGCATCCTCAACGGTCGTGGGTGAGCTCGTCGAGCTCGACGGAGTCAGCCTCGGCGCCGATGACGCCCAAGACCAGTTGCGCTCCGCGGTGATCCGCGCCAACTCCCACCTGCGCCAGGCCATGGACGGGTCCGAGGACCTCGACGGCATGGGCACCACCTGCATCGCCCTGCTGCGAGCGGGCAACAACCTTGTGGTCGCCAACATCGGTGACTCCCGCGCGTTCCTCATGCGCGACGGCAAACTCACCCAGATCACCAAAGACCACTCCTTCGTTCAGGCGCTCTTGGACGACGGGCGCATCACCGCCGAAGAGGCCGAGCACCACCCGCAACGCAACATGGTCACCCGGGTCCTCACTGGTCGCGAAGACGATGAGCCCGACCTGTCGTTGCGCGAGGGCAAGATCGGGGACCGCTACCTCCTGTGCTCTGACGGGCTGAGCGACTACGTCGCTAAGAGCTCCATCCAAGAGGTCATGGCCAAGGCGGAGACCCCGGCAGAGGCGGCCGACCGACTCATCGACATGGCGCTGCGGGGAAGCACCCGCGACAACGTCACCGTGGTCATCGCCGATGTCGTCGATCAGGCCAACGCTCCTTCCAACCATCCCGAAGTCGTCGGCGCGGCCGCGGACCTGCATACCGCTCCGCACGCAGACGAGACTCAGCTTGCACCGCAAACACCTGCTGCTAAAGCAGCAGCGCTACGCCGGGAGGCGAACCAGCAACCGCCTGCATCACCCCCACCGGCGGGCGGGCCCGAGGGCGCCGGTCCGCCAGCGCCCAGCGGCCCCCAGCTAGCGGAGGAGGCATCTGGGTCGCGTCAGTCGACCCGCTTTCGATGGGGACTCCTCGCCGGAGTGATCGTCCTGATCCTGGCCGTCGCCGCGTTCGTCGGATACCGATGGAGCCAGCAGCAGTACTACGTCGCCAGTCAGGACGGCTACGTCACCATTCACCAGGGCATCCCGCAAGACCTCGGACCCTTGTCGTTGCACTCCGTCGACACCAAGACAGATATCCCCGTGAGCGAACTCCCGCCGATCTATCGCAAGGAAGTTCGCGAAGGTATCTCGGTCGATGACCGGCCCGACGCCATAAGCACCGCCGAACGCCTCCGCGGCGAGATGGTGCGCTGCCAGAGTGGCGAAGAGGGGAGTGGTTGCACCCCGTGACGACGGTGACCACTCACCCCCAACGGACGCGCCGCAACACCGAACTGGTGTTGTTGGTCTTCGCCATCGGCATCGTGCTGTTGGCGTACGCCAACGTCGGCATCGCCACCTCTGATGCGATTCCGGCGGACCTGGCCACCCTTGGCATCGGCGTGGGCGTGCTGTCGCTGGTGTTCCACCTGGTGCTGCGGTGGAAGGCCCCGTACGCCGACCCGTTGCTGCTGCCGATCGTGACGCTGCTCAACGGTTTGGGCTTGGTGATGATTCACCGCCTCGACATCGCCAACGGGCTGGGCCTCGGCGACGGACGCGCCACCCGCCAGTTGATGTGGTCGGCGATCTCGGTCGCCGCCGCGATCGGGCTGATCCTGCTCATCCGGGACCACCGTCGGCTGACCCGCTACACCTTCACCTTCGCGCTCGCCGGTTTGGCGTTGCTGCTTTTGCCCCTGCTGCCCGTGATTGGCGACAACAAGAACGGTTCGCGCATCTGGATCAGCGTCGGGCCGTTGAGTTTCCAGCCCGGTGAGATCGCCAAGATTCTGCTGACCATCTTCTTCGCCTCATACCTCGTGCAGACCCGTGATGCGCTGTCGCTCGTGGGCCGTCGCGTCCTGGGTTTTCCCCTGCCCCGCGCCCGCGACCTAGGGCCCATCATGATCGCCTGGCTGGCCTCGCTGGCCATCCTGGTCTTCCAGAAGGACCTTGGTTCTTCGCTGTTGTTCTTCGGCCTATTCGTGGCAATGCTCTATGTCGCCACCGAGCGGCGCGGCTGGATTGCGATCGGCCTCGGCCTGTTCCTTGGCGGCGCGTTTATTGCGTGGAAACTGTTCGCTCACCTGCAGGAACGGGTCAGCCTGTGGCTCGACCCATTCGCGGCGGGGGCCGCCAGCGATCAGCTCGAAAAAGGCCTCATGGGAATGGGCGCTGGCGGGTTGCTCGGCACCGGTCTTGGCCAAGGCCGTCCCGAACTGACCTACTTCGCCGAGTCTGACTTCATCATCCCCTCCTTCGGTGAGGAGTTGGGACTTGTCGGCCTCATGGCGATCCTCGTGCTCTACGGCCTCATCGTCGAGCGTGGCCTGCGCACCGGCATCGGCGCCCGCGACGGCTTCGGCAAATTGCTCGCGACCGGTCTGGCGTTCTCGATGGCGCTGCAGATATTCGTGGTCGTCGGCGGCGTCACTCGCGTCATCCCGTTGACCGGCCTGACCACCCCGTTCTTATCCGCGGGTGGATCATCCCTGCTAGCCAACTGGGTGATCATTGCGATCCTCTTGCGGATCTCTGACCAAGCCAGACGGCCCCCCGAATTAGCGCAATCCGCGACCGTCGGTGCCGATGAAACTCAGGTGGTGAAGACCCGATGAATACCCCCATCCGGCGGATCGGTCTGGTGGTCGGCGCCATGTTCATGAGCCTGCTGCTAGCCAGCACGCTCATCCAAGTCGTCCAGGCAGACGATCTGCGCGAACGCGAAGGCAACCGACGCACCCTGCTCGACTCCTACAGCCGGGAACGCGGATCTATCCTCGCGGGCGGCAAACCGGTCGCAGTCTCGGAAGAAACCGACGACGACCTGAAGTGGATTCGTCGCTATCCCAGTGGGCCCATGTATGCGCCCGCCACCGGATATTTCTCCTTCACCTACGGTGCCGGGCGTGGCGTGGAGCAGAACTACGACGGGATGCTCTCGGGCACTTCGGATGACCTGTTCTACCGCCGTATCGGCGACCTGCTGAGCGGCAAGCCACCGCAGGGTGCCTCCGTCGAACTGACCATCGACCCCAAGGTGCAAGAGGCCGCGTACTCCGCGCTGGGCAACCAGCGGGGCGCGGTGGTGGCGCTCGACCCTCAGACGGGCGCGATCCTGGCGATGGTGAGCAAGCCGTCGTACGACCCCAACCGGCTCGCCAGCCACAACCTGACTTCAGTGTCGGACAGTTGGTCGGAGCTGACGACCGCCAAAAACAAACCGATGGTCAACCGGACGATTAACGGCGACCTCTATCCGCCTGGGTCCACCTTCAAGTTGGTGACGGCCGCAGCCGCTCTGGAGACGGGCAAGTACCAGCCCAGCACCGAAGGTCCCGGCCCGGCTGAACTCGACTTGCCGCAATCAACCGCGACCTTGCCCAACATCACCGGGCAAGCGTGCGGTCCGGGCGGGCGCACCACGATGGAGCATGCGCTCGAGATTTCCTGCAACACCTACTTCGGCCAGCTGGGCATGGACCTGGGCCAGACCACGCTGCGCGAGCAGGCCAACAAGTTCGGTTTCGGCAAAGCGATCGAGGTGCCGATGACGGCGACTCCGAGCATCTTCCCGCCCGAACTCAACGAGCCACAGCTCGCCCAATCGGCAATCGGACAGTTCGATGTGCGCGCCACACCGCTGCAGATGGCCATGGTCAGCGCGGCCATTGCCAATGGCGGCAAAGAAATGAACCCCTTCCTGGTCCGAAACGTCAGAGACAAAGATCTGGACGTCATCAGCACCACCGACCCCAAAGAGTTCGCGTCACCGATCTCCGGTGACACCGCATCGTCGCTGACCTCGATGATGCAGCGGGTGGTCACCAACGGCTCCGGCAAGAACGCACAGATTCCCGGGGTCAAGGTCGCGGGCAAGACAGGTACGGCGCAGACCGCGGCGAACAAGGCGGCGGATGTGTGGTTCACCGGATTCGCTCCGGCCGACAACCCCAAGATCGCGGTAGCAGTGGTAGTCGAAGAAGGGGGCACGATGGCCCAGGAAGCCAGCGGTGGCGCAGTGTCTGCGCCCATCGCACGCAAAGTGATGGAAGCGGCGGTATCAAAGTGAGCAACGCAGCAGCGGGCGGGACCATGGGTGGTCGCTACACGCTCACCGATCGGATCGCCGCCGGTGGCATGGGTGAGGTGTGGCAGGCCAAGGACGACGTCCTCGGTCGTACGGTCGCGCTCAAGGTCCTGAAAGCCGGCCTCACCGACGAGACCGGCTTCACCGAGCGCTTCCGCAATGAGGCCCGCCTGTCAGCAGGGTTGGCACACGGCAACATTGCCCAGGTCTACGACTACGGCGAGGACAGCGGCACCGCCTACCTGGTGATGGAGTACGTCCCCGGGCGGCCGCTGTCCAAGCTCATCGAAGAGCGCGCGCCGATGTCGCCCATCGACACGGTCGAGATCATCGCCCAGGCCGCGAGCGCCCTCCAAGCCGCCCATAAGAACGGTTTGATCCACCGGGACGTCAAGCCCGCCAACATCCTCATCGACCCGGACGGCGTCGCCAAGCTCACTGACTTCGGTATCGCCCGGGCCGCCGATGCCGTCGCGATGACCAAGACCGGCGAAGTCATGGGCACCGCCCAGTACCTCGCCCCAGAAGCAGCCGTCGGGCGCCCCGCGACCGGGCTCTCCGATGTCTATTCACTCGGCGTCGTCGCCTACGAGATGCTTGCGGGACGTCGCCCGTTCGAGGCCGAGACCGCCGTGGCGCTCGCGCTCGCCCACGTCAATGAGCGTCCCCCGCCGCTGCCACCGTTCGTTCCGCCGACCATTCGCGCGGTCGTACACGCGTCCTTGGAGAAGGATCCCGGGCGACGGCCACCCTCGGCTGCCGAGTTCGGTCGCGCGCTGCGCCAGGCTCTTCGGGACGCCGACCGGATGGGCGCTCTGTCGCCACAGCGCGGACCCATGGGCGGACAAGGTCCCCGTGCCATTGGCGCCGAGCAACAGCGCCAGAACTTCACCAGTGGGCCGCAGCCCACCGGGTCAACCGCGACCAGGGCTCCTGGACCGCAGCGCAATGCGCCCCCCTCGGGACCGCAGCGCACGTCCGGTCCGCCCAGCGGCCCTCAACACACCGGTGGTCAGCACGCGGCGAGACCACAAAGCGGCCCGCAACAGGTCAGTCCGCCCAGTGGCCCGCAGCGACTCGGTCCCCAGAGTGGCCCGCAGCGCGTCGGTCCGCCCAGTGGACCGCAACGTCTTGGTGCGCCGAGCGGCCCCCAGCGGACCCAGGCACAACAGCAGTCGCCAACCCGAACACACGCCACTCGCACAGAGCTTCGGGCTGAAGAACGCGCAGGAGGCGGCCCGTTGTCTTCCCTGGGGCGCAACGCCAAACTAGCGATCGGTGGTGTCCTGGCGGCCCTCGTACTCATCGTGGTGGTCGTGCTGGCTCTCCAACTCGGCGGCGGCGATGGCGGCGGCGGGGAGAACCCGGCCCCCAGTTTTAAGACCAACTTCACCCCGGTATCCATGCCAGGGCTTAACTCACCCGACCGGAGTGTGCTGTGACGGAATCTGGCGACCCTCCTCGCATGCTCGGTGGCCGCTACGAGGTCGGCGAGCTCATTGGCCGCGGCGGTATGGCCGAGGTTCACCTTGGCCATGACACCCGCCTTGGCCGGCAAGTGGCCATCAAGATGCTGCGATCCGACCTGGCCCGCGACCACACCTTCTTGACCCGCTTCCGCCGCGAGGCGCAATCAGCCGCGGGCCTCAACCACCATGCGATCGTCGCGGTCTATGACTCCGGCGAGGACGTCTTCATCGAGACCGGTGGCGCCCAAGTCGACGTCCCGTACATCGTGATGGAGTTCGTCGACGGCAAGACCCTGCGCGAGATCCTCAACGAGGAGGGTCGCCTCTCCCCGGATGAGGCTGCCCGCATCACCCAGGGTGTGCTCGCGGCGTTGGAGTACTCCCACGACCACGGCATCGTGCACCGCGACATCAAGCCGGCCAACGTCATGGTGAGCCGTGGCGGCAGCGTCAAGGTCATGGACTTTGGCATCGCCCGAGCGCTGGCGGATGCCGGCGCAACGATGACGTCTGCCCAAACCGTGGTTGGCACCGCGCGCTACCTCTCACCCGAGCAGGCCCGTGGCGCCACCGTCGACGAACGCTCTGACCTCTATTCCGCCGGCTGTGTGCTGTACGAACTCCTCACTGGCCGTACGCCATTCGTCGGCGAGCCCGTCAGCCTCGTCTACCAGCACATCCAGGACCAACCGGAGTTGCCGTCCAGCCATGAGGCGAGCCTTCCCGAGGCCATGGATGCCATCACGATGCACGCCTTGGAGAAGGATCGGGAGAAGCGCTATCAGTCGGCGGCCGAATTTCGGACTGACCTGCAGGACGGTCGCGCCGGACGCGGTGTGAGCCCCGCCGCGGTAGCCAGCTTGGCTGCCGTCGGAGCAGCGTCGGCTGCGGTCTTACGTCGCCGGTCGGAACCCGAACCCGTGGCAGCCTCTGATCACACCGCCGACATGGCCGACGCGGAGGAGCCGCGCAGGCGTACCGCTCTGTGGGCTCTGGCCGGGGTGGTCGCTCTCGCGGCCATTCTCGGGATCGGCTACCTGCTATTTCAGGATCAGGGCGACACTGAAACGCCCGCAGCCACGGTTCCGGCGGTCGTCCAGCAGCCTCAAGAAGAGGCCGAGCGGATGATCCGGGACGTCGGCCTGGTGCCCAACGTTGAAGAGGTCGCCAGCTCCTCGGTCGACCAGGGCAATGTGATCTCCCAGAACCCGGAGGCCAACTCTCAGGTGCCCGAGGGGTCAGAGGTCACCTTGGAAGTCTCGACCGGTCCCGGCGATGTGAGTTTGCCAGACGTGCGGGGGCAGTCTGAGACTCAAGCCATTGACGCCTTGACCGCGCGGGGCTTCCCCGAAGACCAGATCAGGGTGGCCAACCAGCCGGAGGATGACACCACCTACGCCAAGGGTGAGGTCGCAAGCACCAACCCGGCTCCGGGCAAGCGGGTCGCGCTGTCGCAGACGGTCACCTTGCGGCTGTCCAGCGGCAAGGTCACGGTCCCTGAAGATCTCACCGGGAAGTCTCGAGACGAGGCCACCGTGGCGCTGAGTCAGCTCAAGTTGACGGCTGACGTCCAGGAGCGCACTACCGACGACTCCGACCAATGGGGAACGGTCATCGAGGTTCCGAAGGCTGGCGACAAGGTTGACCTCAACAGTGAGGTGACGGTCTTCGTTGGCGAGCGACCAGACTCGACGGTCACCGTGTCACCGCCACCAACAGAGCCCACCGAGACGCCTTCCCCCTCAACCGAGCCCAGTAGTGAACCGAGTTCGACACCACCGCCGCCGTCGAGTTCGACTCCGCCGGCGCCGTCCCCCACCTCACCGAAAGGCAAGAGCACGCCTCCGCCGCAGGATTAGGTGTGGACCAGCGGCGCTAATCCGGCGCTACGGCCGACGGCCTCCTGGTCGCCACAGACCTGCAGCCAGTTGGCGAGCAGTCGGTGACCGCCTTCGGTCAAGACGCTCTCGGGGTGGAACTGCACTCCGTGCAGGGGCAGCGTGGCGTGCCGGGCGGCCATGATGATTCCGGTGTCGGTACGGCCGTTCACCAGCAGGTGGTCCGACAAGGTGTCCGGGTCGATCGTCAGGGAGTGGTAGCGGGTCGCGGTGAAAGGGGAGCCGAGCCCGTCCAGTACGCCCGAGGCATCGTGGAGCACCTGTGAGGTTTTGCCGTGCAACAACTCGGGGGCCTGACCCACGGTCGAACCGAACACGACTCCCAGCGCCTGATGTCCCAGACATACCCCCAGCATCGGCTGCTCACGCTCAGCGCACGCCTCGATCATGCTCATCGACACCCCCGCGTCTTCGGGCGTGCCGGGTCCCGGCGAGATGAGGACGCCGTCGAAGTCGGCGCCGTCCGCTGCCGTGATCGCGTCGTTGCGCACCACCGTGCATTCGGCGCCCAGCTGTTGGAGGTAGCCGACGATGGTGAACACGAACGAGTCGTAGTTGTCGACAACGAGAATGCGGGTCACGGTCGTTCCTTCAGGCTGGTGGCGAGAGATGGATCAGCGTTCCACAGGCTGCGCGTGGCGTAGATTCAAGGATCCTTCGTAGGACGGGAATTTACCCTTGACGTCCGCAACGTCGTAGCCGAGACCTGCAAGGTCAACATAGGCCCGGTAGTTCTGAACAGCAGGATCGGTGTCGAGTGCCTTCTTCAGGTCTTCGGTGGGCCCGATCGCGGTGATCGTGAACGGCGGCGAATAGACCCGACCCTGGAGGATGAGGGTGTTGCCAACGCACCGCACCGCGCTGGTTGAGATCACGCGCTGATCCATCAGCATCATCGCGCTCGCGCCGCCCCGCCATAGCGCGTTGACGACACCCTGCACGTCTTGTTGGTGGACGACCAACCAATCGGCCGTACCTCCTTGCGGCAGCGAGGACACATCGCGAGTCGAGTCAGTGAGGGTGACTTTGAGGGCCTTGCCGGTCGCCGGACGCATCCCAGCGGCCGGCGCTACCTCGTTGACTTCTTTGCTTAACTCTCCGAGCCGCGAGGTGCTGGGCTGTCCCGCGGTGAGGCGCTGAATGTCGCCGCGCAGGTTTCGTACGGTCTGATGCTGGCCGTCGACCTTGTTGCTCGCGTTCTGGACGACCCCCGCGAGGTTGGCCCCGGGCCGCAGATCGTCGCCTTGCGAAGTGGAAGCGCTCACCGCGAACAGGACCCCCGCACCCATCGCGACTACGGGGACCAGCATGCGCCACTGGGGTGCCTTCATTGAATCAGTACGTCATTGCGGTCAGATGCCCTCTTCGGAGGCCAAGGTGGTCAACTACCCTCAAGGGTAAGCCCGTTCCCTGTGCGGGGACGGCATGAATTTTCAGACCATCAAAGGAGCCGCGGCGTGAGCACGTCGAAGGACAAGGACACTCCCGACTCGACCGATAAGTCTGCCAAGGACGACACTGCGACGTCGAAGACCTCGAAGCTGAAAAAACGCCGGGGTACCCGACCGCAGGCCGTGCCTGGTCTTAACCCGTCCTGGTGGGCACCGGTGATGTGCACCCTGATGCTCGTGGGTCTGCTGTGGATCGTCGTGTTCTACGTCGCGTCCGATGGCACCAAGAACACCTGGCCGATCCCCGGAATCGGCTACGGAAACCTCGCGATTGGGTTCGGCCTCATCATGGCCGGATTCCTCATGACAACGCGGTGGAAGTAGCCAAAGTTATCCACAGGAGTTATCCACAGTGGGGATAACTACAACGGTGTAACTCACTCCGTGGGCTACAAGCCCAGCGGACCCATCACATGGTGGTAGGTCGCCCACGCGGTCACGACAAGCAACACCGCAACGGCGGCGATCCCGCCCCACTGCGCCCGCGCCCGGTCCCTGCCGAGCGCGGCAATGATTCCGGCGATCCCAGCTCCGACCAGCGCGCCACCGACATGGGCCTGCCAGGCGATTCCGGGATAGAAGAACGGGATCAGAGTGTTGACGACGAGCAAGCCCATGAGTTGGCTGATGTCGCGCCCCAAGTGCCTGTTCAGCACAATCAACGCGCCGAACAGGCCGAACACTGCGCCGGAAGCCCCGACGGTGGGGGTGAACCACAGCGAATCTCGTTGGAGCGGGTCGGCGATCAGCCCGGCGTAGACCTCGTAACCCACTGAGCCGCCGAGTGCCGACACGAGGTAGAGCGCAAGGAAGCGAGCCCGTCCGAGGAGCTGCTCGAGGTACTGACCGCAGAACATCAGCGCCAGCATGTTCATCAGGATGTGAAAGACCGCAGTGATGTTCCCGCTACCCGCAGGGGAGTGCACGAACGCCGCGGTGATCATCCGCCACGGCTCGTCGCCGCCGAGCAGCGGTGCATACATCAGCGAAGACGTCACCCGCGGCGACGCGAGCTGGGCGATATAGACCACGACACAGATCGCCATGATCGTGTAGGTCACCAGCGGGCGCCCGAGCGCGGCCGATCCACCGAATATTCCGCGGATCGGCCGCGCTTCACGGGCGGATTGCCGTACGCAGTCAACGCATTGGCTGCCGACACTCGCGACCCGCTGGCAGTCCGGGCACATCGGTCGCTCGCAGCGCTGACAACGCACATACGAGGGACGATCCGGATGGCGAGGGCAGACCGGAGTCGCCTCGCCGCCCGAGGCGGACTCCGATGGACCGTTCGTGGGGTCTGACACGGGTGTCGGGCTTTCTCGGGCTACTTCGTGACTGTGACGCGTTCGATGACAACCGGCTCGACCGGCTTGTCCTGCCCGCCGGTCTGAACGGCCGCGATCTTGTCGACTACATCGCGTCCCGCCTGGTCGGCAACCTCGCCGAAGATGGTGTGCTTGCCCTGCAGCCAGGAGGTGGCGCCGACAGTGATGAAGAACTGGGATCCGTTGGTGCCCTTGCCCATGCGCTTGCCGGCGTTGGCCATGGCCAGCATGTAGGGGGCGTTGAAGTTCTTGTCGGGTGAGATCTCATCGTCGAACTCATAACCCGGGCCACCGATGCCCACGCCCTTCGGGCAGCCGCCCTGGATCATGAATCCGGGGATGATGCGGTGGAAGGTCAGGCCGTCATAGAACGGCGTGGGGCTGGTACGGCCCGCGTCGTCCTTGTAGTCCTTCTCGCCAGTGGCCAGTCCGGTGAAGTTCTCCACCGTGTTGGGGGCGTCGTTGGGAAACAGCGTCACGTTGATGTCGCCGTGGTTGGTGTGCAGCGTTGCATTCATACCGGCAGTCTTTCACGCACCGGACTGGTGCATCCTCCCCAGGCGCCCAAGTTCACTGTAGACAGGTAAGATCAGTGTTCTGCAGACCGTTACGTAGGTTTAGGTTGCAGGCGACTCAGTTGAGGAGCGTGGTCATGAGCGTTGCGCGCGTTGCTCAGCACGGCGCTCCGTGCTGGATTGACGTGGTCCAACCAGATATGTCCCGCGGCCGTGAGTTCTATGGCGAGGTTTTTGGTTGGACCTTCGCTGACCCACACGAGCGCTCCGACGGGATCTATCAGATCGCCATGCTCGACGGACGTCCAGTCGCCGGTCTCGCGATGCGGAGTGGGGAACCAGAGTGGCGGACCTACCTTGCTGTCGATGACATCGACGCCGCGACCAGTTCCGCGCTCGCGTCGGGGGCCACGATCTCCACACCGGTGACAATGCAGCCAGAGGGCCGATCCGCCGCAGTAGTCGACCCGTTTGGCGCACATTTCGGGCTTTTGGAGTCCTCAACCAGGCGTGAGCCTCGAATGCGCGGCCTTGGGTCATGGCGGTGGGCCACGCTGCGCACGCTGGCGCCATGCACCGTGATCGACTGGTACTCGGCCCAGTTCGGCTGGGTAGAACGCACCACTCCCAGCGTGACGGCGTTGTTTCTGGCCGGTCAGGGGGAGGGTGGCGTGGACGACGAGCCGCCCGGCGCGGTCCTCCCAGACACTCACAAGTCCCTGATGCACGCCGCCGCCTGGGTGACCACAGCGATTGAGCCGACCCATTGGTTACCTGTGTTCCGCGTCGCTGACCGTGCTGGATCCATCGACCGCATCGAACGTCTGGGCGGCACACTCCTCAGCAAACATGACATCGCCGGGCGCTCCGAAGGGGCGGTCATGCAAGATCCACAGGGTGCGCAATTCGCCATCGCTCGTGCCGGCGCCTGACGTTGGTGGTGCAGTACGCCGAAGTGTCAGCCGTTCGGCCCGTCCAGAGTTAGGGTCGTTCCCATGAATGTGGTGTTTGTCGAACCGAACTTTCCTCGTAACCAACGGGAGTTTGTTCGCGCTCTCCACGAAGCAGGCGCAACGGTCTTCGCCGTCGGAGAAACTCCATCAGAGTGGCTGGATGAGGAGTTGCGCGGGTGGATCGATCACTACGAGCAGACCAACTCGGTCACTGATGTCGACCAGTTGCGCGCTGTGGTGGAGCACTTCCAGTCGATGGCATGGATCGACGCCCTCGAGGCGACCATCGAGGCGCATACTCTCCCGGCGGCAATCGTTCGGGAACAGACCGGCATCCCAGGGACAAGCGTCAAGACGACCTGGCTCTGTCGCGACAAGCCCTCGATGAAGGAGGCGCTGCGACAGGCCGGCGTACCCACTGCAGCCTCAGCCGCGGTGTCAACACTTGAAGAGTTGCGCGAGTTCGCACGCACCGTGGGTTATCCGCTGATCGTTAAACCCCGCGACGGCGCGGGGGCTGCGGGCACGCACAAGATTGAGAACGACACTGAACTCGCTGCTGTAGCAAGGGAATTGGAAGGCACCGAGTCGGTAGCCGTCGAGGAGTTCGTTGAGGGTCACGAGGGTTTCTACGACACCTTGTCCCTCGATGGCCGGGTTGCTTTGGACTTCGCGTGCCACTACTACCCCAATGTGCTCGAGGCGATGCGTACGCGCTGGGTCAGCCCGCAGTACATCTCGACCAACCGGGTCGAGGAAGCCCCGTTCTATGGCGAACTACGCGAGATGGGCGAGCGGGTCAACGCAGCCCTCGGAATAGGCACCTCCGCCACCCACATGGAATGGTTCTACGGGCCAAAAGGTCTGCGTTTCAGTGAAATTGGGGCTCGCCCACCAGGCGTTGGTTGTTGGGATCTTTACAGTGTCGGCAATGACATGGATGTCTACCGGGCATGGGCCGATGCCATCACCCACGGCGAGGTGACCGCCCGCCCGTCCCGGCAGTACGCCACCGGCATCATCGCGCTGCGCCCGAACCAGGACGGGTTCATCAGCGGCTACAGCGGTCTCGACTTAATCCAGACCACGATGGGCGAGTGGGTCATCGACGCACACGTGCCAGACCCGGGGACCCCCACCCAATCGGTCGCCGCGGGCTATATGGCGAATGCGTGGATTCGCCTGAAGCATCCGGACTATGACGCGCTGCGCGCCATGCTCAACGAAGTCGGGGAAACCGTGCAGGTTTACGCTTCGTGACCCTGACTGAAGCGCACACATCAGACACCCCGATCCCGCCCATCACCCTTCTGGGTCCGCAGCGCAAACCGACATTGGCGGCCGCGCTGCGCCGGCTGGACCTCGATGGCAAACCGCTGGCGTCAGTCACGGCCGGCTGGCAAGACCGCGAGTCGGATGTCGGTGAGCTCAACGAGTACCTCGGCGATAGCGGCGTGAACCTGAACCTTTGGCAGCGTTGGCAGGAGGTGCTCGAGCACGATCCAGAGTTGGCTGAGGCGGATCGCGTACGGCGCGAGACGCGGGATGAGATTCAGGATCTCTACCTGATCGGCGTGTCCCACGCACGGGCCGCGTTGTTCGAGATGGAGCAACTGCCCGACCGGCGACCCTCGTTGGTCGAGCGCGCGGTGGAGGACGCGGTGGAGGTGCTGCAAGGACTCGACGCCAAGCACCTCACTCGCGTCGCCGAGATCGAGAACACGTTTTACGCGCGAACTGCGCCGCACGAGCGCCCGACGATGGCCCGGCACCGGGCCGAGGTGCGCGACCAGGTCGCGCAGTGCGCGGGGGTCGTCATCGCTGGCGGGCATGTTGCCGTCTTGCTGGACATGCTGCACGCCTTCAACCTTGCGCCGTTGCTGACCGAGCGCCCTGTCGTCGCGTGGTCGGCCGGGGCGATGGCGCTCACGGATCGGGTGGTGCTGTTCAACGACCGGAGCACGGGCATTCACACCGACCCGGAGGTCTACACCCAGGGTCTTGGCCTGGTCCGCGACGTGGTGGCACTGCCAGGTGCGCGCCAGCGGCTGATGTTAAACGACGCGCATCTGATGGGCTCGTTGGTGAAGCGCTTCGCTCCGTCCCACTGTTTGCCGCTCGACCCCGGCGCGCGGGTCGAATGTGACAGGGACTTTCGCCTGCCGGAAGGAACGCCCGTCCTGACCGAATCCGGCGGGATCGCCCCGCTGCGCAGAGAGGTCGAGAGCGTTGACTGAGTCGACTCCGGTCCCGGTCGGGCGGTCTGCACACCGGCGCCGCTTGGCCATCAACCGGTTGCGTGACCGCAGGCCACTCGACGAGCCCGCGATCGACCGATTCCTCGCCCGGCAGCCGCATGTGCCGATCGTGGAGGGCGCCAAATGCACCTTCCTCTATCGCGGGGAAGCCGATGAGGTGCACGTACTCCACCGCATCGTGAACCAGCCACAGCGAATCCAGATGCGCCGGGTGGGAAACACCTCGCTGCGTTACGTGACGATCGAACTCCCCGCTGGTTCGCGGGTCGAGTATCAACTCGAAGTTCGGCACGGCGAGCACGTTGAGCAGGGCAATGACCCGCTGAATCAGCGAGTGGCGAATAGTCCGATGGGCTCCTCATCGGTATGCCACGCGGCGGGCTATGTCACACCGGAGTGGACCGAGCCAGATCCGTACGCCAGGCCCGGCACCTTGCACGATGTGGTGATCCCGTCGCGCGCGCTGCGGCGAGATTCATACGCACGCATCTATTTACCAGCGCGGTTCCGCAGCAATCGTCGTTATCCCTTGCTCATCGTCCACGACGGCGATGACTTCCTCAACTTCGCCGCCATGAAGACCGTGCTGGACAACTTGATTCACCGCTTCGACATGGCAGAGACGATCGTGTGCTTCACCAACCCGGGTGATCGCAACCGGGAGTACGCGAACTACTCAGCACATGCACGCTTCGTCAGCGCTGAGTTGTTGCCGCGCCTGGCGGCCGACCTACCGCTGATCGACCGGCCTGATGCGCGGTGCCTGATGGGCGCCTCGTTTGGCGGCGTCGCGTCCCTGTCGACGGCCGTACGCAACCCCGGGACGTTCGGTTCCCTTCTGCTGCAATCGGGTTCGTTCGTATTCACCGATATCGGAATGGACCATGGCGGAGGCGAGGTCTTTGATCCGGTGGTGAAGTTTATGAACCGCTACCGCGCCAACCCCACCCATGTCACTGACCGCATCTTTGCCTCGTGCGGTGTCTATGAGCCCCTCATCGTGCCCAACCGGTCGATGGTGCCCGTCTGGGAAGCCGCTGGCATGAAGGTGCGCTACGTCGAAGCGCGCGATGGCCACTCATGGGAAAACTGGCGCGACCGCCTACGGGATGGGTTGTCCTGGGTGTTTCCGGGGCCTGCGAAGTACTACTACGAGTAGGGGTCCTTAGATGCCGATCGAGCAACCTGCCGGTCGAGCTTGTCGAGACCCCCGTTCTGCGCCGCCCCGACGATGTCAGTAGCGCCTGGTACTCATGTGGCATCTCGAACATGTGTTCGATACTTGCAAGGAGGAGAATCGCGTTGCTTCCACCCTTCAGACATGCCCGATCAGAGCTTGACATTGCGAATCAAATAGCTAAGCTTTCAGCTATGCAGCGGTTCAAGTACATCGATCTCTTCGCCGGAATTGGTGGCTTCCACGCGATGCTTGACCATGCGGGCGGTCGCGCGGTCTACGTCTCCGAGATCGACGCTGCCGCGCGGACGACATACGAGCACAACTGGGTCGATCCGCTTCCCGCAGCGCAACAGCCCGCGCTCAACACCGACATCACATTGGCCACGCCAGAGCGGGGCGAGGTCGGCGTACCCGAACATGACGTGCTCGCAGCAGGGTTCCCGTGCCAGCCCTTCAGTAAGAGCGGATTTCAACGGGGAATGGACGAAACCCGCGGCACCCTGTTCTGGAACATCGCCCGCATCCTCGAAGCGCGCCGTCCAAGCGTCGTGCTGCTTGAGAACGTGCGAAACCTGGCCGGACCACGGCACCGTCACGAGTGGGACGTCATCATCAAGACGCTCCGCGAGATCGGGTACCGGGTGTCGTCCACACCATCGGTCTTCTCTCCACACTTCCTGCCGCCATCCCTGGGTGGCACCCCGCAAGTCCGTGACCGCGTCTTCATCCTTGGCACCTACGTCGGCCCGACGCGCGCGCTGCGTGAGACTGACGTCGCTCCCACCGTGATGCGCGGACCGGTGGACGACTGGAGCGTGCACGACTGGGACGCGGAGTGGGTCCTCGACGAGGACTCCACTATCGACCACCTGGAGCGCTACAAGCTCAGTGCGGACGAAGTCCGATGGATCGATGCCTGGGACGATCTCAATAGGTCCATTCGATCCGCAACGGGACTGCGACTGCCAGGTTTTCCCCTCTGGGCCGACTACTGGCAGCCCCAACGATCCTTCGATGACCTCGAGGTCGACGCGCTGCCGAAGTGGAAGAGCGACTTCATTCGCAAAAACATCCGGTTCTACGAGGACAACAAGGCCACGATCGATGCCTGGCGCCGCCGGCATCGCGAATTCGCAGACTTCCCCGCCTCTCGTCGCAAACTCGAGTGGCAGGCACAGGACCATGAGTCTTTGTGGGACACCGTGATGCACTTGCGCCCCTCGGGTATCCGAGCAAAGGCTCCGACCTACCTTCCTGCCCTCGTGGCCATCACCCAGACATCAATCATCGGAAGTCGTCGCCGACGGATCACGCCGCACGAAGCGGCACGGCTGCAAGGCCTGCCTCGATCCTTCGGCTTCGCAAACAAGCGCGAGGCGCAGTCCTACAAGCAGGTCGGCAACGGTGTAGCCGTCGGGGCTGCCTGGCATGTCTTCCGTACCCACGTCGAGCGTGATCGGGACGATCTGCCGCCACGACTGGTCAAGTGTGTCCTCAGCGCCGAGCCAAACCCGAGTCCTGACGCCTTGAGTTCGCTTGCGCTCGACCGCGAAAGGGCCTTGGCGCGCGAGCGGTCTCGTGGCGCTGCACCGAGCCAAGCGAGTTGAGAAGGGTCAGTCTCGGCACGGTGCCACCGTGTCGAGGACCTCAGGTCAGGTCTCGATCGACTTGCGGTAGATCAGGAAGTTGTCGATGTCCTTCTTCTGGATCATGACTTTTCCCTGTCGGAGCGACCCGTCGGGCTGCTTGAAGTCCTTCTGGAAGTCCCCGAGTACCACGCCGACATTCGCTTGATTGACCTCCAGGACCTTCACCCGGACGAATCGCACCGCCTCCTTGAATTTTCGGGCGTAGGAGAGCGGGTTGTAGACCGCCTCTCGCCCGACGTGGCCGACCGAACGACGCCATTCGTTCCACGCGATGGTCGCGACATCGCCGTTGTCACGCCCGTGCCAGGTCTCGTGCTCGTAGATGACATACCAGAATCGGCCGAACTCCTCGAGACAGCGAAAGAAGTTGGCCGCATCGTTGCCCGGCGAGCCACTGACCGTGATGTTCGAGGCTTTGAGGTCGCCGTAGTGCGCGAGCACGCCGTGATCGAGGAACCGCAGGTCGTAGTCGAATTCGCCTTTGCGCTTGACCTTCTGGACCGTGATGTGGCTCTGCAGATCATGCTCGGCCAGGTATCGGCTCAGCCGAAACTCCAGGTAGAAACCCGCCCACTCGTTCTGAAACTTGTCCGGCCACCCCGCGGTGTACATCTCCTGCACCGCCCTCAGACCCTCAACTCTTGACCCGTCCAGGAACTTCTCGCTGAATCGATCGAGGACTTCGACGTGCGGGTTCGGTTCGTCATAGCCCGAGCGCAGGTAGGTCGCGAACTCGTCTGATCGCACGCTCGTTAGGCGGTTGCCGTTCTTGTCCTGGCGGGAGAACTGGCCGAGCGTCTGCGCCTGAAACAGGTCGTTGGTCGACACATGCGCGGCCGAGTTGTTTGCCTTTCGCGCGATATAGGTGATCGGATCAAAGTCGACAAAGATCGTGCTGCTCTCGTAGTGATAGACCCCCACGAAACGAACGACCAGTCCGTCCTGCGCCGCCTGCCGGTGCACCTCCAGCCAGGATTTCGGAATCTGGATGCGCTTTTTGTAAACCTCCCAGGGAGTACCGAGGTAGGTGATCTGCCTGCTCAGAATCACCTGATTCTCGAACGCCACAACAGCGACTCCCGCGTACGTCTCGCGAGTGGCGCCCGGCAGCGCCGACAGCAACAACTCGGCTCTGGCCCGCACCGAGAGGGTGGTGTCGGTGCCGTGCAGCAGGGTGCCCGCGGCCCCGATCTGATCAACGACGACGTTCCCCATAGAACTATTCGTATCAGCATCGCGCGTATGTGCGCCGATCCGGCTCCTCATCAAGGGAATAGAGTCGAGCCCATGTCAGACGCCACGGCCCCGCAACGGCAGACCTACGTCCTTGTCGACGGGGAAAACATCGACGCCACGCTCGGCACCTCAATCCTGAGTCGCCGCCCGCTCCCCGAAGAGCGGCCCCGCTGGGACCGAGTGCTGACCTACGCCGAGAGCGAGTGGGAGCAGCCGGTCACTGGCCTGTTCTTCCTGGCCGCCTCGCATGGTGAGATGCCGATGTCGTTCGTCCAGGCGCTGACCGCCATGGGGTACCAACCCGTTCCGCTGGCTGGCGGCCCCGGTGAGAAGGTCGTCGACATCGCCATCCAGCGCACCCTGTCGGCGTTGGTAGACCGCCCCGCTGACGTGATGCTGCTCAGCCACGACGGGGATTTCCTCCCACAGTTGAGCGCGCTCGTGACCGACGATCACGACGTCGCGCTGGTGGGCTTCAAGGAGTTCCGCAATGCAGGTTTCGCCGAGCTTGAAGAAAGCGGTCTGCAGTTCCACGACTTGGAGTACGACGTCGGCGCGTTCAATGCGCGTCTCCCGCGCCTGCGCATCATCCCGATCGAGGAGTTCGATCCGCTGGACTTCCTGTGACGGACCAGTTGGCGCCCTGGACCAAGCAGCGTCCGGTCAGCGGCGAAGTGGGCTCGTGGATCAACGAGGCCGCCGGGTCGTGGGGGACGGTCGGTGGCATCGCCACCACGTCTTTCGATTCCTATGCCGTGCTGCCCAATGGCACTGACGGGTACACCCTGTCGTCCCCTGTCGCCGCGCATCTACGGGACGCTGTCCGTCAATGGGTGGCCGAGGATGAGCCTTGCTTCCAGGCGCTGTGGCAGGGGTACGGCGAACTCGGCGGCGGCACGCGCCTGTGAGGGAGCCGCAATCAAGGGTGCTACGCCTCGCGCAGCGCATCGGGTTCCGGCGTCCAGGGGCACTCCCGCGTGTCATCCGTGACCAGGTGCTGGGACAACCCGTGCCACGACTCTTTGCCGAGGATGTCGAGCGCATCTGCGCATTCGACATCCCGTTCCGCGAGTACTTCGCCTTCCATGGCGCCCTCGCCGACCTCGCGCCCCGCCCATGGAGTGAGGATGACCGCCTCGATCAAGCCCAGTCGCCCACGATCTTTTGGCCAGAGTCACGAACCTGGCTGGTTGCCTCTGAAATCGACCTGTTCGTGACCGTAGTGGGTGGGCCCCGATCACTGATCGACGGCGTCCTTGCCCATCCGAGCCTGCTTGCCCGACGAGTCGAAGCCACCGACGAGATTCAGCCCTCGTGGGACCTTGATGACCCCTTCGACGAAGACTGAGGCGCTCCTTAGCGGTACCGTCTCGGCGTTCGCAGCAGAGCAACGCCACCAGCGATCAGAGCCCCACCGATGCCTAGGAAAATGAACAGCCCGATGATCTGACCGCCGAGATAGGCCGCGCTGTCATCGCCGTTCGTATTCGACCCACCGACGGCAGCGGCAAGCGCTCCCAGCATGCCCAGCAGGACGAGTGCCGCAAACAGGAAACACACGACAGCCAAGAGCACCTTCCACACCGGCCGGTGGTACGGGTGCTGGATGCCGAACTGCGGGTATGACTGGTAGCCCTGCGGAGCCAGGCCGTACTGCGAGGGCGATTGACCGAAGTGCGTCTGCCCGGGTGGCGGCTGCCGGGTGGGGTCGTACGCGTAGGGGTCGCCAGCATTGCCTTCGGGAGGCTGTTGGCTCCCGTATCCGTCGTAACTCACGTCGTCAGGATGCCACGCCAGCCTTGTCGTCGTTACGCGTCTTAATCAGGCTGGCGATCGCGGTGATCGCCAAGATCCCGATGATCACCGTCAACGACAACCAAATCGGGATCTCCGGCACACCCTCGAGCTTCTCGCCCTCATTGATGAACGGCAAGTTGTTCTCATGCAACGCATGCAAGATCAACTTCACTCCGATAAACGCCAACAAAATCGACAACCCCAACGACAGGTACACCAACTTCTGCAACAACCCACCGATCAAGAAGTACAACTGCCGCAAACCCATCAACGCGAAAATATTCGCCATCAAAACCAAGAACGGATCCTGCGTCAAACCAAAGATCGCCGGAATCGAATCCAACGCGAACAACAGATCCGTCGTACCCAACGCCAAAATCACCAAGAACATCGGGGTATAGACCCGCGACCCGTTCTCCATCACCCGCGACTTCGTCCCATGATCCCACGAATCCGTGAACGGCAACCGGTTCTTCGCGAACTGCACCACCTTGTTATCGCCCGCGTCCTCATCATCCTCATGCGCGGCGTACTCCTTGGCCAACTTCACTGCGGTGTAGATCAAGAAGGCACCAAAGATATAGAAAATCCACGCCGCCGAATTAATCGCCTGCGCACCCACCAAAATGAAGATCGCCCGCAAAATCAGCGCGATCACGATCCCCACCAACAACGCATACTGCTGATACTGCCGCGGCACGTTCAACTTCGCCATAATGATGATGAAGACGAACAAGTTATCAATCGACAGCGAATACTCCGTCAACCACCCAGCGAAATACTCACCACCCAGTTGCGAACCAGCATCGACGAAAACGTAGATCCCGAACGCCACCGCCAACGAGACATATAACCCCAGCGCAAGACCGGTCTCCTTGTTGCTCGGCACATGCGGACGGCGCCCCAGCACCACCACATCAAAAATCAGCAACGCGACCATGACACCAACACACAGGCCAATGACCCACAGCGGTGCAAACGATTCAGCAAATGCCATCTGCTTCAACCTTTCGACGAGGACTCTCCACGGAACGCGTCGACCTGGTCAGGTGACACGCTCCGGAGGTCTCTCCCGCCCAGCGATTGGGCCGCAGTCCCGGACCCTCGAGGGGTCGTACTGACGAAACTGTGAGATGGGGATACTCCCCTCCGCGACAAATTCTGCCATACCTCCTCGCCTACGATCGAACGCATGACCAATGCGGCACCTGAGGACGCCTTCCGCCTCGCCACGGACAATCGCCTGCTCGCGGTCGCGATGTTCGAGGGACTCAGCGCCACTCAATGGACAACGCCCAGCTTGTGCGAGGGCTGGACGGTGCGTGAGGTAGCTGCCCACCTCCTGCAGCCCCTCGAAGCTGACCTGCGGTTGCCCAGTGTGTTGCGCACCGTGGTCCGATATCGCGGCAACCTGGAGCGATACATCGACGAGAGCACCCGCGAGATCGCCGCTCGCCCTCCCGAAGACCTCGTCGCCCAGTTGCGCGAGCGCGCTTCAGCGCGGGTTCAGCCGCCCTTCGTTGGTCCCGGTGGTCAACTCGCCGACACCTGTATCCATCTGCGCGATGCCGCTCGTCCGCTCGGCCTGGACATCACACCGACCTTGGAGGCGTGGCGAGCTTGCCTCGACTTCCTCGTCTCGCCGCACGGGTCGCGAGGCTTCCTCCCGCGGGGCCGACTCAAAGGACTGCGAATGGTGGCATCCGACCAGGACTGGTCATGGGGAGACGGCGCTGAATTGCACGGCACTAGTGAGGCTCTCGCGTTGGGCCTCTCTGGACGACCCGTCGTCATGCCCGAACTCAGCGGTTCCGGACTATCGATTCTGGCTCAGCGGATCAGCGCTTGATCGACAGGCTCGGTGCGTCAATTCCCAGGTCTTCCAACGCAGTACGCGCCGCTGACCATCCCGCCATGCCATGAACCGATGGCCCTGGCGTCGTCGATCCCGAGCAGACATAGGTGCCTGCCACGGGCGTACGCCATGGCGTCGGCGACAGGATCGGCCGGCGAGCCAGTTGTCTCATCGACACCGCACCGCTGGCGAAGTCCCCTCCGGCAAAATTGGCACTCACCTCGTGCAAGCGCGAGGCCGGGAAGGCGTGTGACCCCAACACTAGGTCGCGAGTTCCCGGGGCGTGCTGCTCGATCGTGTCGAGAATGACGTCGCTGCGATCAACCGAACAGCCATACGGGACATGCGTGTAGGCCCACAGCACCGCTTTGCCCTGCGGGGCACGCGTCGGGTCGACGACTGACGGCTGGACCAGCAAGACGTACGGCGCTTCAGGCAACCGCCCGGCCGCTACCTCCCCTTCTGACTGGCGGATCTGCGCGCGGGTCCCCCCGAGGTGGATGGTCGGAGCCTGGCTCAGGCGCTTATCGCTCCACGGGACTGGCCCATCGAGTGCGAGATCGAGTTTGCTGACCCCCGGTCCCGGGCGCAGGCCGCGCAGGGCCCGGCGATACCGATCAGGAAGGCGATCACGTCCGATCTGCTCCAGGCTGCCCGCAGATACATCGAGCAATCGCACTTTGGCGTAGTCGAGTTCGGCGAGCGACGTTACGTCGACACCGGTGCGTACTCGGCCGCCATGCGCCTGCAGATCCGCCACCATCGCATCCGCAATCGACTGCGAACCACCCCGCGGGACCGGCCAACCACCCGCGTGGGCTAAGGCGCTCAACAACAGACCCGCCCCAGCCACGCTCAGCCTGGGATGCCGCCCGATGACATGTGCCGCAACGCCCGTCAACATGCTGGGTGCCACGTCGTCGTCGAACCCCCACCCCCAGGCCGGAGTGCCCTGCCAGCCAGTGCCCAACGTCATTGCGGCAGTCGCGGCAAGGTGTTGTGGTGGTCGCAGTAGCGAGGACATCGCGAAATCCGCTGCATCATCAGCGCGTTCGACGATGGGTCGAAGGAGACGCTCGTACGTCGAACCGTCCCTGCCCAACTCCTCAACCGTCCGATCCAGATCGCGGTAGGCGACGCCCGCGTGACTCGAAACCGGGTGGGCGTAGGACACCTCCGGGACGATGAGGTCAACCCGGTCGGAGAGTTCAAACTCGCGAAAGAAGGGCGAGGCCAAGGCCATCGGATGTACCGCCGACGCGAGGTCATGCCGGAACCCGGGCAACGTCACTTCTCGTGTCGCCGTACCGCCACCAATCCAGTCGTTGGCTTCGAGCACCTCGACCGACAGCCCGGCGCGAGCAAGGGTCACTGCCGCCGCAAGCCCGTTAGGGCCCGCGCCAACCACTACGGCATCGACTGTCATACGCCAATAGTCGCCCAATGCCCCCTATCCGAGACAATAAGGGCATGTCCGAGTCCTTCGAGTCGCTCATCGACCTGGGTGCGAGTGCCGACGTGTCAGGGTGGGACTTCTCCTGGCTGGAGGGCCGAGCAACGGAGCAGCGCCCGCCCTGGGGGTATGCCCGCCAGCTCGATCACCGCCTCAGCCGGATCCGCGCCGAGCGGCGGGTCGCGAAAGCGCTGGACGCCGCGAGCAACACCGGATTCCGGTTGATCGTCGCCGAGGCGGCACCACTCAAATTGCGCGTCGAGACGGCCCCGTGACGCGCCTTTCCGCCCAACGTGCGTGCGATCCGCTTGTGCTGGTGCAGCGGCCACCGTCGTGTAACTGGTAATGGGTGCCGGTGTCGACCCCGACTCACCGAGCGAGTCCTGTCTCTAAATGCGAGACGGTTCAGTAACACCCTTGCTCCTGGGAGTAGCGCCGTGAAACGGTCAATTAGTCGGCGAGATTGAAGTCCCGTTCAATATCTGTGCATTAGACAGGGGGTAGACATGGTTGGCATAATGTCTCAAGTCCAGTGTGGACCGTCGGGCTCTTCATGACTGAGGGGCTAGACCGACCCGGAGCCACAAGTTTTATTGCGGTTTAGGTTTGAACACCCGAAAGTCATGAGGAGCCATCGGATAGCACTGGCTACTGGTTGCTGTCGAATAGTTGACCGGTAGGAAACGGCTTTTTCGGATCGCATCCGAACAGATTGGAGCAGCCCATGAAGCGCGTGCTTAAATTCCTCGGCCTCAGCAGCGAGTCGCCCGAGGAAGGACAGATGTGGCATGGCGTAGATCAGAGATCGAAGACGAGGATAATCGGCATTGCACTGGCCTTCGCAACGATCGCTTACGCAATCGCCTACCTCACATTGCGAGGAATTGATGGGTTCCCTGTCTTCTCGCCTCTTCTCGTGGCGCTCTTTACTCTTGTGATCACGACGTCAATTCTCAAAGGAAGACATCTCGAAGGAAGGCAGAACAATGTATCGGACCACTAAAACTCTGGCCGCCCTGGGGGTTGCAGGTGCGTTGGCAATCACAGCCCCGTCTGCGACGGCGGCAGGACATGCCGACCTGCGGCCCGCGGGAAGCGGTGTGAGCAGCACGAGTGTCTCGTCGGCTAAGGATCTCCTGAACTACGACTCGTTCGACCGTGCTGGAGATCGACCAGCAGCGAAGACGTCCTCTCTCGGCAAGGATCTTGGACCCGGGATCAGTGAGGCCATCGATGCGTCCACCTTGTCTGAGTTGAAGAAGCGCTTCTCGGAGACTGGGCGCGGTAGTCTTCCTCAGGGCACTAAAGCGTTGCGTTACATGGACTCTGGCGAGATCTATGCCGTAGACGCCACTGGCAAGAAGATTGCCCGGTTTGCAGGCATGACGGCGAGTGTTGAGGACGGCTCCAGCCTGACTGCGGCCCGTGGTGTTATTCATCCTGAGGTAAAGCGCATCATTGGAGCCTGCATCGGTATCGGTGTTACTGGAGGCATCTCAGCGGAGACGATTGTGCAAATGTTTAACACCCCGGCAAAGGCTGCCAAGTTCGTCGTACGCCGCCTGGGGGTCTTCGGTGCGGTAAGTTGCGCAGGAGGCATCATCTGGGAGTACATCTAGAAGTTGCATCTGCTCAAGCTGTGTTCTCGCCCCGTAAGGGGCGAGAACACAGTCGTCGCTCCAGTCCGGAAACCAGTGGTGTCCAAATCCGCTCCGGGTGGATTTGCGATATTTTCGCATATATTCCGTTTAGAGATGAATACGTTACGACTGAATTTTACCAGCGGCAGAAACTGTGGTCGATTCAGATATTAAATGAGGTCGACGTGCTCACTATGGGGTTCGTGAGCCGACCTGTCGGACACTTTTGGTAGCGCTTATGCGACGGCTATTGGTTTTTCAACACGCATCTTCGATACAGTGCTCGTGTCCGATCCAGGCTAGAACGGAATGTCCGAATCCCCGTTGGCATGGTGGTCCGCCTGGCATGTCAGGCTCAATTGGATGAGCTGGGTGGACGGCCAGAGTCAGCGGATCAACTACTGCGCCGCCCGTAAGTCCGTTGGGGCCCGAGCCAACCAGTACGACATCGACTGTCATACGCCAATACTCGCCCAGTGCCCCCTATCCGAGACAATGAGGGCATGTCCGAGTCCTTCGAGTCGCTCATCGATCTGGGTGCTGGTGCCGACGTGTCGGGGTGGGACTTCTCCTGGCTGGAGGGCCGGGCAACTGAGCAGCGCCCGCCCTGGGGGTATGCCCGCCACATGGCCGACCGACTGGCACGCGCGGCGGCGTCACTGGACATTCATACCGGCGGAGGCGAAGTGCTTGCCGAAGCCACCATGTTCCCTCCCACGGCGGTCGCCATCGAGTCGTGGCCACCGAATGCCACCAAGGCGACCCGGGTGCTGCATCCTCGCGGCGTCGTGGTGGTCGCCGGTCCCGAAGAGCCGCCCCTGCCCTTCGCCGACGCAGCATTCGATCTTGTCACCAGTCGGCACCCGGCGACGATCTGGTGGGACGAAATCGCTCGGGTGCTTCAACCAGGCGGTACGTATTTCGCCCAGCATGTCGGCCCGGCGAGTGTGTTCGAGCTGATCGAGTTCTTCCTCGGTCCGCAGCCGACGGCAAGGCGAGGGCGCCATCCGGATGCCGAGGCAGCGGCCGCACGCGCCGCCGGACTGGAGATCGTCGACCTGCAGCCCGCAAAACTGCGCATCGAGATCCACGACATCGCGGCCGTGGTCTACCTGCTACGGAAGGTGATCTGGTGGGTACCCGACTTCTCGGTCGAGGAATACCGCGATCGCCTCCGCGACCTGCACGACCTGATCCAGCAGGAGGGTCCGTTCATCGCCCACTCGACTCGGCACCTGATTGAAGCCAGGCGACCGGCGATCGCCTGACCTTGCTTGAGCGGCGAATCCCCGGTCCTAGAAACAAAAGGAGTGGAGGCCAGGCGTAGATGCTGTCGGTCACAACTCGTCACGTGGTCCGGGGCTGCTCACCTGTAACGCGAACCACAGGTCGAATCTCGTTTCGATGTCCTCCAAGTCGCGGTCCAGCAACTGGGCCGCCCGGTTGATCCGCTGGCGCAAGGTGTGCCGGTGGATTCCCAGTTCCTGCGCCGCCGGACCGAAGTGACCGTGGTGCTTGAGCCAGGTCGTCAACGACATCCGTAGGTCGACGCCCGACGCGGCCGCATAATCGTCCAAAGGCTGGAGAAACTCCACAGCGAACGACTTTGCCGGGCCAGGATCGGCTACCCCCAAGGCGCCCGTTGTGACATCGGCATAGCGAACCAGAGCGATTCCCCGGACTCTCGCGACCTTGCACGCCTGCTCGGCATCATCGAACGCCGACCGCAGATGTTCGGGCGGCACGGCACGCGACACACCCACTGCCAGACCGGCGACCCCAGTCACCTCTTCGATGGCGTCGGCATGGACCAAGGCATATGCCCGCGCCTCAATCGTGCCCGCGATTGCCCGCTCCTCGCCCAGGTCCTGCAAATGCTCGCACCAACTCGACAGCGCGGACGGCTCACCGGTCGCGGCAGCCACCACCAGCGCGCCGCCGCCAAGCAGGCCCTCGCTCAACACCGCGAGTTCGTCGGGTGCTGGCGCGGATCCGGAGCGGACCAGCCGGATGAGTGCGGCTTGACGCAGCAGTCGCTGTGCCGTCGGAGATTCTTGGTCGATCCCGAAGGAGAGGATTGCCGCCGCACCGGCAACCAAGTCTCGCTGCAGTTTGCTCATGGCGGTCATCGTGCTGACCACGAGCACGCCTCGGGTCGACCGGCCCGAGCCGAGTCCCTGCAGCAGGACCCTGCGCGTCCCATCGATGATCGACATCCCGGCCCGGGCGTCTCCGCCCTTCGCTTTACGAACTTTCTCGACATCTGCCTTACACGCCGCCAGCACCCCGATCGCTGCGTCGCTACTCCACGCTCGTGGCCGACCGCCTCCATCGAGCAAAAGTACGTCGCCTGCGAGTTGTGTGGCGAGCATGCGAACCACCCCGCGTGGACCACCAGTTCGAGCAGCGCGGGCCAGTGCCTGATGGTCACGCCGGATATTCACGTGCTGAGAGCGCTCCTCGGCAACGACGATCTCCGAGAGGGCGCGGACTACCGCGACGAACGGGGTCTGCTGTCCCACCTCGACAATCACGAGGCCTCTCCGCGCCGCCGCGAGAACAAGCGGCTCCGGTGTCGACTCCGCAGTGACCCCTATCCCAAATCCCAACGCGACGGCGCCGGCGACAACAAGCCGGTCTACGTATTCCTCCAAGGATGAGAGGTCGCTAGGCAACCGCATCCCGGAGGTTAAGACGAACTCGCCACCCATGAGGTAACTCGTGGGATCGAGCAATTCGCTGACTGCGACCGAGTGCACAGGGCGCTCAAGGGAGTCCTCGCCGCTGAGCACCTTGAGCTGTAGTCCGGGGTGGGCAACCAAGGTGGCGAGGTCGATGACCATGTCCGGACCGTACAACCTGCTCACTTAATGGCGAAAGGTGATTGCGCCTCATCCCAAGCGTCCCCTTGACCTTCCACAGTGGCACGTCGACCGATCTGGAACGCGACGAAGTGTCCATTGCCATGCCGCTGACCACGTCACACCATGAACCAACAGGACCCTCACGAGCAGGAGCACCGTTGAGTCACGTTCATCCGATCGGGCCGGTCGACGCATCACAAGTCCCCCGCTACTGCGGACCGTCCACCTTCGCTCGCCTGCCAGAGATTCGAGATGTCGAGCGCGCCGACATCGCCGTCGTCGGCGTTCCCTTCGATAGTGGTGTCTCCTATCGCCCCGGCGCTCGGTTTGGCCCTGGCCACATTCGCGCAGCCTCCAAACTGCTCCGCCCCTACCACCCGGTGCTTGACATCTCCCCGTTCGCGGCTCTGCAAGTCGCGGACGCTGGCGACATTGTGGCCAACCCCTTTGACATCGCGGCGGCGATCACGGAGATCGAACGCGGCGCCGACGAAGTCTTAGAGCGAGCGGACCGCGTAGTCACGCTCGGTGGGGATCACACCATCGCCCTACCACTGCTGCGTTCGTTGCACCGAAGGCATGGACCCATCTCGGTCCTGCACTTCGACGCCCACCTCGACACGTGGGACACCTACTTCGGTGCCCCCTACACCCACGGAACGCCGTTTCGACGCGCGAGCGAAGAAGGGCTCCTCGACCCGGAGGGTTGCCTCCATGTAGGGATCCGCGGCCCGTTGTACGCCGCATCGAACTTGCTTGACGACAAGGCACTCGGCTTCTCGATCGTGCGGGCGGAAGACTTCGACATCGACGGTCCCCATGGCGTGATCGAGCGATTGCGAGCACGTCTTGCGGACCGCCCCGTCTACGTTTCCATTGATATCGACGTGCTTGACCCGGCTTTCGCACCGGGGACCGGCACCCCCGAGGCCGGCGGCCTCACCAGTCGCGAACTGCTGCGCACGCTGCGCTCGTTGGTGGGCTGCCATGTAGTGGGCGCGGATGTCGTCGAGGTATCTCCGACTTACGACCATGCCGAGATCACCGGCATCGTGGCGAGCCACGTGGTCTACGAGCTACTTTCAGTGATGGGCTCGAACGCAGAACTCCAGTCCCCGAGCGAAGGCACCCGATGATCGAAACTCGTTCCATCGACTACGTCCCGCTCGCGGATCGGCATGGGAAGGTCTGGCACCAGGGACCGTTCTGGTTCACCGGAAACTTCGTCATCACCACCATGGTGACCGGGTTCATCGGGCCCGCCTTAGGTCTCGACCTGGTGTCGTCCATCGTTGCGATGGTTCTCGGGGCGGCTTTCGGAACCTTCTTCATGGCTTTCCACGCCTATCAAGGGCCGCGGATGGGCCTACCCCAGATGATTCAGTCGCGCGCCCAGTTCGGTCTGCGGGGATCGATCGTGCCCCTCATCGCGGTGTTGTTCGTCTACATCGGGTTCAACGTATTCAACGTCATCTTGGCCACCCAGGCCCTACAACTGGTGTTCCCCGGCTCGGGCGCCCTCTGGTATCCCGTCCTGATCGCAATCGCCGTCGTGCTTGCCGTGGTTGGCTACGATCTCCTCCACTTCGTGTTGCGCTGGCTCTCCTACGCCATGGTGGTTGTCTTCGCCCTGGTCACCATCGGGGCGCTTCGGGATCTCGAGGCCGGAGCGGCCCTCCCGAGCACGGCGGGATTTTCTTGGGCTCCGTTCCTGATCAGCTTTGGAGCAGCTGCCGGCTACCAGATTTCGTACGCCGTGTACGTATCGGATTACAGCCGGTACCTGCCCCCGACGGTCTCAAGTCGCGGCGTAATCGGTTGGACTTACGCGGGAGCCGGCCTCTCGGCCATGTGGCTCTTCTCCCTCGGCGCCTTCCTCGGCTCGGCGATCAAGGAGCCCGACGCAATCGGCGGCCTGCGATCGGTCGGCGACGGGTTGTTCGACGGATTTGGAACCTTCGCCGTCCTCGTCGCCGTGCCCGCGCTACTCAGCGTGATGGCTGTCAATCTCTACGGGGCGATGCTGACCGGCACCAGCGCAGTCGACGGCTTCAAGCAGATCCGACCGACGGTGCGTGGCCGAGTCACGGGGATTTTGCTGGTCGCCGTGGTGGTGTACATCGTCGCCCTGAGTCTCCCCGACGACTACTTGGGCAGCTTCAACAACTTCGTTTTGATGATGCTCTACTTCCTGATCCCCTGGACCGCAGTCAACCTGGTCGACTTCTACTTCGTCCGACACGGTCACTACGCAATCGCCGAGATGTTCAAATCGAATGGCATCTATGGGCGCTGGGCGTGGCGGGGCCTAGTCTCCTACGCCGTGGGCTTTGCCGCCATGGTGCCGTTCATCACCACCACGTTCTACGAGGGGCCCGCAGCCAAGGCGATCGGAGGCGGCGACGTCTCGTTCATCGTGGGATTGCTGGTGTCGGGGTTCCTCTACGCCGCGCTGTGTCGAACTTTGGATCACGACCGCGAAGATCAGGCGATGATCGCCAGCGAACTCGAACTCGAAGGCTCAGGTATCGCAGCAGAGCCGGCGCCAAGTGACTAAGGTCGCCGCGTGCCAAGTCGCACCTCTCCTGGGTGACCCCGCCGCAAATCGAGAACTCGTCGCTGATGCGGTGAGCGACGCCGCCAAGCAGTCTGCTGAGCTCGTGGTCCTCCCGGAGCTAGTGTCCAGCGGTTACATGTTCCGCGACCAGGACGAGGCCCGTGCCAGCGCCGAACCCGCAGATGGGCAGACGCTGCAATTGTGGGGCCGATTGGCTCGGGACCACGGCGTGGTGCTCGTCGGCGGCTTCTGCGAGGCGGGGCCTACCGGCGAGCTGTATATCTCGTCTGCGATCGTCGACCCCAGTGGAACACGCGCCATCTACCGTAAGGCTCATCTGTGGGATCAGGAGCGCCTGATCTTCAGCAGGGGTAATGCGCGCCCTCCCGTTGTCGACACCGCCATCGGACGGATTGCGACGATGATCTGCTACGACCTTGAGTTCCCTGAGTGGGTACGCATCCCAGCCCTGGCTGGAGCCGACCTCCTTGCGGCTCCGGTCAACTGGCCCACCGGCGCACACGTCCCGGATCAAGTACCCACCGAGGTCGTGCGGACCCAGGCCGACTCATCCGTCAATCGGATGGCCGTCGTCGCGTGTGACCGAGCCGGTGTCGAACGCGGTGTCGAATGGGTCGGCGGTTCCGTCATCGTGGACTCTGACGGGTGGATCCTGGCTGGTGGATCGAGGACACCGTCGAGCCAGACGCTCTGTGCAGACCTCGACCTCACCGCGTCCCGCAACAAGAACGTCGGCGGGCTCAGCGACATTCACGCGGACCGACGACCGGATCTCTACTAAGGCCCCACCTGGCCGGATCTAGAACGGCTGCCGGACGACATCGTCGACGACGCCAGGGATTTACCGGGTCACGGCCTACCGTGTCAGGTATGACGGAGCGCTCATGACAAGACGCAGCGTGGCTGCGCTGATGTGGATCGTCACGATCGCGTACTGGCCCATGCAGCTGGTAGTGGCTCGATCGTGGTCCACGCCGTACGACTGGACCGAGGACGTCATCAGCGCGCTCGGGGCCACGACGTGCACCGAGTACTGCTCGCCCGATCACGCGCTGATGAATGCGACGTTCATTTGGGTCGGCATCCTCACCACAGTCGGCGCAATCCTGCTGGCACAGAACAGTTTTGGCATCGCTAGAACCGGGTATGTACTCATCGCGGCATCAGGGATCGCGACGAGCGCAGTTGGTTTCCTCCCTGTCGACGTCGCGTCGGGTCCGCACACTATCGCCGCGCAACTCCACTTCGGAACACACCTTGTCGGGATGATCTGTCTGGCCCGCGCGCTCTCCGGGCCGCGGCGGTATTTCACGGTGGGCTGTATCGCCGTGGCCATAGTGGGCGCGATCGCGTTCGTGACGCCAGGAGGCTGGGGACTCGGCTCAGGACTCACCGAACGCATCGCGCTCGACACCATGCGCGTCTGGACGATCTGGTTCGCCGCCATGCTCCTGCACGACGAGCGGGGCGCGCTCGGACAACGATGGGCGCAACGTCCTGAGCGATTGTGGAGCCTAGGAGATTCGAACTCCTGACATCTGCCTTGCAAAGGCAGCGCTCTACCAACTGAGCTAAGGCCCCTAGGGGTGGATATTCAGATGTAGTGCTGCGCCGAAGGCGTGGAGTCGGTGGGCTGACCGGGCTGGTCAGACACCTGCTTCCACAGCTCCTGGCTAGCGGTGTGCTGCTTCTGCTTGCTGCTCACGAAGGCGGCGGCCGCAGCGGCCGCAGCGACGAGCAGGACCTTCTTCATGAGGACTCCTTGTGACTTTGGCGGTGGTGGGCCTAACTGGACTTGAACCAGTGACCTCTGTCTTATCAGGACAGCGCTCTAACCGACTGAGCTATAGGCCCCTTCACCATCACACGCCGCAGAAGCGAACTTCGACGGCGCGCGAGACGCGACTCTACCGCACCCGCGCGCCGCCTCCAAAGTCGCGGCGACCAGTTAGCCCCGCAGTTCTCGTACCTCGAAATCATCGAGGACGAACTCGACCGCGCCGCCCTCCGCTGGCTTGCGAAGACCAACCCAAAGATCGCCATCGGCGGGCGCCTCGATCTCGAGTTTCATCGTGGTGGTCCTGAGCGCCTGGGGCATTGGTGTCGCCTTCAGTACCTCCGACTGGGGCCGATCGATGCCAGTCACCCACTCATACGTGTTGGCGGTTTCGCACTGATAACTGAAGGACACCTCGTAGCGGCGTCCCGGCGTAAAGCGCACCGTATGAGGCACCGTGCGATAGACCAGCCCCGGGTTCTCCCCACGCGACTTCAGCGACTGCTTGCCGGCGATGACGTCGTCGATCGCCTTGCCGTTCCAGCCGCGCTGGGTGTAGGGCGCATTTCGCTGAGCAATGTGCGTCCGCGGGTCAGTCGACCCGCCAGCGTCACCCTTGACGAATGGACCCCAGCCGTAAGGGAGCCGCTCAAAGTCCTCGAAGATGACTGCGCCCTGGCGTTCGGCGGGCGGTCCGGACACCTCATCGACACGTACCGAGGCAAAGGCCACTATCGCCGCTCCGGCCTCCGCCGAGAGTTCCACCTCGACGCGGTCTTGGTCGCGGCGAACCCGGAACGGCACCATCACTCGCTGCATCCGGGTGCCCTGGCGGTGATCGGCAGCGACAAAGTTCTCTGCGGTGGACCGCTCCGCCCACCGACTGACCGTCTTGTCGCCGGTACGAACCGACACCTCGGCACGCCTAGTCTCGCCAGCGGTGGCACCAACCTGGACGTGGACGCCGAGGACGTAGTGACCAGGCTCGAGCCGCCGAAGGCGTTGCGACACCGTGGTAGCCGGACCTGAGGGGAGCACCACTTGGTGGTGCCCGTTGTCGTCGGTCGTGGCCTCCGCGCGCCCGCGCACCTTCCAGTCCGCCAAGCCACCGGAGCGGAAACCTGGGTCTCGTAACGGCGTTCCCTCACCCCAGCGCGGGTCGGTTTGTGTGGGTGCCGGCCGTCGATAGATGGCGTACGCCTCGCCCGCCTTGGCCTCGAGCCGCACCTTCCCAGACCGCACCGGCACGGTTCCAACCTGCTTACGCCCTTGGTCGTTGAGCCGATAGACGTAGACCTGCCGTATCGACCGCCAGCCAGAGGGCAGCACCCACGTCGTTCGACCACCTTTGGCGTTGAAGTGATAGAGCTTCGCCGGCTTGGTGAGTTCGCTTGGCTCCCAAGGGAGGAGATAACTCGACCCGCGTAGCACCTCATGGCCGTCAACCGAGACGACCTGAGTGCCCTGCTCGTCGCGAGAGCTCACCGCGCGCGACGCGAAGAAGGTCACCTCCCGGGCTGACCACGTCTTGATCGGGAAGGCCTGCAGGAACTTCGCGGGAAGGGCCTCAGTCCAGATCTTTTGGTAGAACTCGTTCCAGTCGGTCTTCCCGCGCCAGCCCTCGAAGTTGCCGATTTTGGCCGTCGGCAGCACGGCCGGCCAGCGATCGCTGAAGACGTCTTTCTGGTGGTGGCGGACCATACGAATGAGCTGAGAGTTGATGCCCCGCGACTCGTCCGCTCCGTAGTCGATCTCCGTCGCCCAATGCGACCAGATCGATGAACGCTCCAAGCCGTGACCCCACTCCGTCGTGACCGTCCACCCCTGCTTGCGCAGCTGATGTTGCAATCCGTCGGAGTTCCAGCCGGATTCGCGGAAGACATCGATGTAGAGCATGTTCAGCCCGCGGTGGGTTTCGCGACGAAGGTCGGCGAAGCGCCTGACGATGTCGCCACTGACTAGGTCGCGCCGTGGGTCGATGCGATACGACTGATCCAGCCAATCCCACTGCTCGTCCTCGACGTCGACAAGGGTCTCGGAGAAGGCGTTCGCGACCGGGTACGACTCGGTCGCGTTCACGTGCACCGCGAAGTCGCTGTTCCAGCGAGATCCCTTGCGCAGCAGCGTATTCAGGTCGTCCAGTCCTCCCGCTCCTCGGTTGTAGTTGCCCGCGTAGTCGGGGTGTGCGGAGTCGTGGCCTTCAGACTGATAGCCCTTGAGCAGGACGAACTGGCGCAACCCGTCGGTGGCCAGGTTGACCCGTTTCACCGAGTCGAGGGTGTGCAGGAACGGATTAGTTGCCTGGCTCGCGAAGTTAAACGGGATGTGTGCCACCACGCGCAGATGCTGCTCGTCGGCGCCACGAGGAGTCACGGCGATATCGCGCATGGCGATGGCTGCGTCCTGCCAGTCCACCTTTCCGTCGCCGTTGCGATCGCGAGTGAGGATGACTCGCACCCACGGCAGCGGCTCCATCTCCTTGCTCCTGCTCCGGTCCGGTCGGATGGTCCACTGTCCGGGCGCAAAGCCGGTTTCAGTGGCCTTGCCGCGACTGCGCACCTGGTGCCACAGGCGGCCGTTCTCCCAGGTCGTCCTCGCCTCGGAGTTCGGCAGGTCATAGACCACATTTGTCTCCAGTGCGGCCGCGAGTTCATCTGTCGCCACCACGCCGTACGCCCCGCCCCGGGCGCTCCCGTCCGGCTCCGACGTGTCGGCCGGGTTGACGACGACATCGCCTTCCTTGCTCTGATCGAGTTCGACTCGCCCGCAACGCAATTCGGCTCCAGGCTGGTCACTGCGTATGGCGACCATCCGCAACTGCGGGATCTGCAGCGTGCCAATACGCTCGCCGCCGCCTTCACGAATGTTTGTGACGCGCCACTCGACACCCCAGCCATCCACCTCGATGGACACATCGATCCGGGAACCCGCCGGAGTCTTCAGGCGATAGGTGGCCTTGTCTCGCTCCGTGCGTACCGACGCGGTGGTCACCACTCGCTCACCGTTGATCAGGACATGGTCAACCGGATCGGTCGCACCGTGCAGCAGCCCACCGGACCGGTCGCGATAACTCAGAATGCGCGGGAAGTCACTCCCGACCGTGACCTCGAGGTGCCGCGAGCGCAACACCTTCGTTCGCTCGGCCTTGGCGTGAGCGGGCGCATATCGACTGAGCGTCGCGGCCATGGCGACCGCGCTTGCGCCACCCAGCACGGACCGCCGGGACAGTGCCCGCTCGGGTGCTAGGTCGGTCTGGTGTCGGCTGGTCTTCATGAACGCTCCTCGGGAAACCGGGGTGTCGTCGCAACGACTCGATTCCCTGATGTTAGCGCTCACATGAATCGAGCACAGAGAACTGCGCGCACTAAGATCGCGGCCATGCCGACACCCAGAAACCGCGCACGGTTTGGCACTGGCGACGGGCCAACGATGCACAGCGTGGCCCAACTCGCAGGGGTGTCCGCCCAGACCGTGTCCCGTGTCCTCAGAGACCAGCCCAACGTCGCCGAGAGCACTCGCGCCTCCGTGCTGGAAGCAGTCAATCAACTGGGATACCAACGCAATCACGCCGCGAGTGTGCTGTCCTCAGGACGCAGCCGGACCCTGGGCGTGATCATGTGGTCGATGGTTCAGACCTCGGGCCTGCTGATCTCTCGCGGTATCGAACGTGCAGCCCACCAAGGGGGCTACACCGTCGAGACGATGACCGTCACTGAGCCCCTCATCCCGTCGGTCGAGGCGGCCATGTCGGCCCTTGTCCACCAAGGAGCAAGCGGAGTTGTCCTTGCGCTCCCCATGAATGAGCCCAGCCCTCGCCTGAGCGAACTGCTCGTTCAGATTCCCTGCGTGTCACTCGACGGCATGCTGCCCTCGCACGGACCGCAGATCTCCGTTGACCAGGAGGTCATCGCCCAACTGGCGACGAACCACCTACTCGAGTTGGGTCACCCCACCGTGTGGCATGTCGCCGGCCGCCGGGACTGGAACGACGCCAGTACCCGGGAGCGGGCATGGCGCCAGGCTCTGCAGCAGGCGGGGTGCACGGTGCCACCGGTGCAGTACGGCGACTGGACTCCCGAGTCGGGCTATCGCGTGGGGCAGGTGCTGGCCGCCGACCCGCAGGTCACCGCGATCTTCGTCGCCAGTGACGAGATGGCCTTTGGCGTCTTGCGTGCCCTGCGCGAGGCGGGACGCAAGGTGCCAGAGCACGTGTCGGTTGTCGGGGTGGACGACATCGCCCTGGCGGCGTACGCCTCACCGAGCCTGACAACCGTCGCCCAGCCCTTTGAAGACGTCGGCGAGCGCGCGGTGCACCGGCTCCTAGCCCAGGTGGAGGACCGGCCCTACGAGCCAGCCGCCGCCATGGAGCCGGCGTTAGTCGTGCGGGACAGCACCGGCGTGCCCGCAGCCGGCCGGTCGAGAAGTTAAGCGCCCCAGCCCCTCACGCCGGTCGAGCAGGCGAGCGCGGGGGTCTCGACAAGCTCGACCGACGTTAAGTGAGCGCTCGACCGACGTGACGGCAAACGCGAGCGCGCAGCCGGGGAGGCGAGCGCGGCGCTGGCTGGGTCTGGCGGGAGCCCGACGAGGCGCTAGCCGAGACGGGCGGATGGCTGCGCCGCGCTCGTCTTCCTGGCGGAGCGCGGGGGTCTCGACAAGCTCGACCGGCGTTGGGGGGCTCGACCGACGTTAAGTGGACGCTCGACCGTGGTCTCGATACGGCTCGCGCCAGGGCGCTCGCCTACTCGACCGACGGTGGGGTTACTCGTCGGACAGCGTGAGCTGCACGCCGCCGACGAGTGAGGCGCATACGTTGTAGAGGAAGGCACCCAGTGTCGCCACTGCCGTCACCAGGACAACGTCAATCACGCCGATCACCACGGACAACGACACCACTCGGCCAAAGCCGATGTAGTCCATGAGGTCGAAGGTCGAGGTCTCCGCCTCCAAGGTCGTCAGCATCTCCTGCAGGGAGCTAAAGACTCCCATGCCCGAGAGAACCAGCCACATCATCGCGACCATGACGATGCCGGCAATCGCGGCGGCCACCGACAGCAAGAACGCAATCTTCATGACCGACCATGGGTCGACTCGCGAAAGCGTCAGCCGAACACGGCGCGGGGTAGCGCGCGGTGGCCGACCACCGGACGTACGCGCCGCTGGCCGTGCCCGATCCCGTGCGGCACCTGCCTCCGGTCGCGGCCCACGCGCCGTTTTAGGCAGGCGCGCTGCCGGGGCGTCTCCCGAGCGGGTGGTCTGTTCACCCGCGGAGGAATCAGTGCTCACGCGTCATCTCCCGGTTCTGCTGACTCACTGTCATTCACGTCGGGTTCAGGCACCGGGGTGGTGTCATCTCCAGACTCCTCCGACGCTACGGCATCCTCGACTTCGTCCTCGACCTCTCGCTCGGTGTTGCGCGCAACAGCCACGATGGAATCTCCGCGACCAGGCGTCGCGAACTGCACACCCATCGTCGAGCGGCCCGTCCGGCGGACCTCGTCCACGCGGGAGCGAACGATCTTGCCCTTCTCCATGACGACCATGACTTCGTTGTCGCCATCGACGGTCAACGCGCCCACCAGGTCTCCGCCTCGATCGCTCAACTGAGCGACCTTGACGCCGAGTGTTGCGCGACCCTTGACGGGATAGTCGGAGGCCGCCGTGCGCTTGGCCAGTCCATTTTCGAAGACCACGAACACGTCAGGGTCTTCGTCATCGTGGACAACCATCATGCTGAGCAGCTCATCGCTTGCCCGGAATTTCATGCCCGTGACACCGGAGGTTGCCCGTCCCATTGGACGCAACGTGCTGTCGTCGGCCCGGAAGCGCACCGACTGACCCTTGCGGGACACCAAGAGCACGTCGTCGGTCGCGCTGGCGAGCGCGGCACCGACCAGTTCGTCACCGTCTCGCAGGTTGACGGCGATCAGACCGCCCGACCTGGGGGAGTCGTACTCGGTCAACCGGGTCTTCTTCACCAGTCCGCGCCGGGTGGCCAGCAGCAAATAGGGCTCCTGGTCATAGGACTTCAGTTCGCGTACCTGCGCGATCTGCTCGCCCGGTTGGAAGGCGAGCATGTTGGCCACGTGCTGGCCCTTAGCGTCGCGGGAACCTTCGACCAGGTCATAGCCCTTGATGCGATAGACCCGACCGGCGTTGGTGAAGAACAGCAGCCAGTTGTGGGTGGACGTGGTGAAGAAGTGCTCCACCACATCGTCGCCTCGCAACTGCGCGCCACGCACACCCTTGCCGCCGCGCCGTTGCGAGCGGTACTCGCTGGTCTTGGTGCGCTTGGCATAGCCCCCGCGCGTAATGGTGACGACCACATCCTCTTCCGGGATGAGGTCTTCCATGTTCATGTCACCGTCAAACGGCACGATCTGGGTACGCCGGTCGTCACCGTGCTTGGCCACGATCTCGGCCAACTCATCGAGCACCAACTGCCGCTGACGCTCCGGCTTAGCCAGGATGTCGCGGTAATCATCGATTTCGGCCTGCAACTTGTCGTGCTGGTCGATGATGTTTTGACGCTCCAGCGCGGCGAGCTGACGCAACTGCATGTCCAGGATGGCGCGGGCCTGGATGTCATCGACACCCAGAAGTTCCTTCAAACCCTCGCGCGCCACCTCGGCCGACCGCGAACCACGAATCAGCGCGATGACCTCATCGAGCATGTCGAGCGCTTTGAGCAGACCGCGCAGAATGTGGATCCGCCGCTCGGCTTCAGCCAGGAGGTATTGAGTGCGGCGAACCACGACGTCGATCTGGTGATCAACCCAGTGCCGAATGAACGCCGAAACTGGCAGTGTGCGCGGCACTCCGTCAACCAGGGCCAACATGTTGGCGCCAAAATTCTGCTGGAGCTGGGTGTGCTTGTAAAGGTTGTTCAGCACCACCTTGGCCACCGCGTCCCGCTTCAACACGATGACGAGGCGCTGACCGGTCCGGCCAGAGGTTTCATCCCGCAGGTCGGCGATGCCGCGAACGCGGCCCTCCTTGACCAGCAACGCGATCTTCTCCGCGAGCGCGTCCGGGTTGACCTGGTAGGGGAGTTGGGAGACGACCAGGCAGGTACGCCCCTGAATCTCGTCGACCTCGACCACAGCACGCATCGTGATCGACCCGCGGCCGGTGCGATAGGCCTGCTCAATTCCCTTGTGGCCCATGATGAGTGCGCCACTGGGGAAGTCGGGACCGGGAATCAGTTGGAGTGACTTCTCCAGCAGTTCTTCGCGGGTCGCCTCCGGATTCTCCAGGTACCACTGCGCGGCCGAGGCCACCTCACGCAAGTTGTGTGGCGGGATCTGCGTGGCCATGCCGACCGCGATACCGGCAGAACCGTTGACCAACAGGTTGGGGAAGCGGGATGGCAGCACCGTCGGCTGCATCGTCTTGCCGTCGTAATTGGGCTCGAAGTCGACGGTGTCTTTCTCGATGTCGCGCACCAGCTCCATCGCCAGCGGGGCCATCTTGCACTCGGTGTATCGCGGCGCCGCGGCACCGTCGTTTCCTGGGCTGCCGAAATTGCCCTGGCCATCGACCAACGGGTAGCGCATCGACCAGTGCTGTACGAGGCGCACCAGCGCGTCATAGATCGCACTGTCGCCGTGCGGGTGGTACTGACCCATCACGTCACCGACGACACGCGAGCACTTGTTATAGCCGCGGTCGGGCCGGTAGCCACCGTCATACATCGCATACAAAATGCGCCGGTGTACTGGCTTGAGGCCGTCGCGCACATCGGGCAGTGCACGCGACACGATGACGCTCATCGCGTACTCGATGTAGCTGCGCTGCATCTCCGCGTTGAGGTCAACCGGGTCGACCCGGTTACCGATGACGTTGCCGGCCTCGTCGAGGACCGGGGGAGTTTCGTCAGTCATGAATTTCCTTGCTAGTCAAAGCAGTTCAAGATTAAGTGCGGGAGGGAGGATCGCGCCTCAGGTATCGAGGAAGCGGACGTCCTTAGCGTTGCGCTGGATAAAACTGCGCCGTGATTCCACGTCTTCACCCATGAGGATCGAGAAGATCTCATCGGCCGCTGCGGCATCGTCCAGCGTGACCTGCAACAGCACCCGGTGGTCCGGGTCCATCGTGGTCTCCCACAGCTCCTGGTAGTTCATCTCGCCCAGACCCTTGTAGCGCTGGATCGAGTTGTCCTTGGGCAGGCGACGGCCGTTGCTCTGCCCCTCCTTGATGAGGGCATCACGCTCGCGGTCGGAGAACGCGAACTCATGCTCGTGGTTGGACCACTTAATCCGATACAGCGGCGGCTGAGCCAGATAGACATAACCGGCTTCGATGAGCGGCCTCATAAACCGGAAGAGCAACGTCAACAGCAGGGTGCGGATGTGCATCCCGTCAACATCGGCATCGGCCATCAGCACGATCTTGTGATAGCGAGTCTTATCGATCTCGAAGTCTTCGCCGATGCCGGTGCCGAACCCGGAAATCAGCGCCTGCACTTCAAGGTTGCTCAGCACCTTGTCGATGCGTGCTTTCTCAACGTTGAGGATCTTGCCGCGAATCGGCAGGATCGCCTGGTTGTACGGGTTACGACCTTGGACGGCCGAACCGCCCGCAGAGTCACCCTCCACGATGAAGACCTCAGAAATGCTGGGGTCGTTGGACTGGCAATCCTTGAGCTTTCCGGGCAGGCCACCGTTTTCTAGAAGGCCCTTTCGTCGCGTGGCTTCTCGGGCCTTGCGCGCGGCAAGTCGCGCCGCAGCAGCCTGGGTTGCCTTCTGCACGATGATCTTGCCTTCGCGCGGGTGGGCGCCCAGCCAGTGCCCCAACTCGTCACGAATAGCCGAAGCCACGAAACCGCGGACCTCGGAGTTTCCCAACTTGGTCTTGGTCTGCCCCTCGAACTGCGGCTCAGCGATCTTGACGGACACCACCGCTGTCAGTCCCTCGCGGATGTCCTCGCCGCTGAGGTTGTCGTCCTTGTCTTTCAACAACTTCTGATCTCTGGCGAAGGTGTTGATCAACGACGTCATCGCCGTCCGGAAGCCTTCTTCGTGCGTACCACCCTCGTGAGTGTTGATCGCGTTGGCATAGGTATGCACCGACTCACTGAACGACGTGGTCCACTGCATCGCGACCTCGACCTCGAGCATCGGGTCGTCATTAGCCGCCTCGAAAGCGATGACCTCATCCGTGAGCGCTTCGCTGCGCTTGGAGGAGTTGATGTGTTTGACGTAGTCGATCAGACCGTCTTCATAGCAATAGGAAATCTTCCGTGCCTTCTTGGGCTCGGCGGCCTCGTGGCCCTCGGCCTGAGCCTCTTCCGCTTCACCGGCGTCGACTTCACGGGGCCGCTCGTCGGTCAGCGTGAGGGTCAAGCCTTTGTTGAGGAAGGCGTACTGCTGGAAGCGGGCTCGGATCGTCTCGAAGTCGTAGTTGACCGACTCGAAGATGTCGGCGCTAGCCCAGAAGGTGATCGTGCTGCCCGTGTCCTCTGGGTCGCATTCGCCCACGACCGCCAGCGGCGCCAGGGGTACACCGTTGGCGAACTCCACCCGGTGCACCTGACCTTCGCGGCGAACCTCGGCGATGAGGGTGGAGGACAAGGCGTTGACCACCGAAGAACCCACCCCATGGAGACCGCCAGACACTTTGTATCCGCCGCCACCGAACTTGCCGCCCGCATGGAGTTGGGTCAGGACCAACTCCACCGTGGACATGCCATAGGCCTCGTTGATCTCGACCGGGATACCGCGGGCGTGGTCGTGTACGCGCACCGCGCCATCAGCCAGAATGGTGACCTCGATGTGGTCGCCGTAGCCGGCCATGGCCTCATCGACCGCGTTATCGACGATCTCCCACACCAGGTGGTGAAGACCGCGCTCGCCGGTCGAGCCGATGTACATACCCGGGCGTTTACGAACGGCTTCAAGGCCTTCCAACACCTGAATCGCGTCTGCGCCATAGCTCTCGGTGAGAGGTACGGCAGACGATGAGGTTCGGCGTACGACCTCGGGTGTCTCGTCGGGCTTGTCAACGGCGGATGCCACGGCGCTCCTTCATACAACGCTCAATGAACCGGGCGCGGAAACGTCCTGCGGAACTTCCGCAGGACGACCACGGGTAGTGCGCTCGTGCGGTACAGACCGACTATGACGGCCCTACTGACGAGCAACCCTCATCCTACGCCTTTCCGGCGTCAGAAATCGCGTAGCCATGCCACCTGGGGACCACGAGAAGCCACACGGACACCATCAGCCGTAGGGGATCACGTGCGACGGGGATTTCGGACCTCTACGCGGCTCTCATAGCCGCGGAGATTTACTCCTGCTTCGCGATGTAGATGACCGCTGCGCGGCCGCCGGTGCAGACCGTCACGGGTTTGGCCTTGCAGGCCAACCGATAGTCCTTCTTCGTCGTCGGACTCCAGGCTTTGACGCTGAAGGAAGGCGAACTCTGGTCGGCCGAGTTGACTGCGGTGGCGACGTTCTTGGCGAAGCCACAGGTGGTGGTCGGGCCAGCGCCCAGGCCGGCTCCGCAAACCTTGACCCCAGCCGGAAGCCGCGCGGGCGGGGTCGAACTGCTGGTCGTGCTGGTGGTTTCACTTGGTGAGGTCGAAGACGGCGCCGAACTCGGAGTACTACTGGACGACGGACTCGCCGTGGGAGACGAAGGCACAGCCAGCGACGTCGGCCCGGCCTGCTCCTGGGTACCACCACCGCGGGTCAACGCAAAGACCAACGCGAGTGCACCCAACGACGCAATGATGACCGCCAACGGCGCCAGCCAACCCGGGCGCCCTCCAGGCGCGGCCGTTCGTTCCGCAGCCACCCCGGAAGCCGAGCCCCAAGCACCGGGCTCGGGCTCGCGGTCGTCGGGTTGCACGGCGGCGTGTCGACCACCTGGGAGGCGGGCGGCCGGAAGGTTGGCGGCCGCAGCCGGGTCGGTCTCATCCTCGGCAGGTGGCGAAGGGTTGTTGCTCGCAGCGGGTTGTGGCCGGCTCGGCATGGGTGCGATGTACCGCAGATGGGGGTCGCCGGACGGCTGCTTCGCGTCGGCGTCGTCTCCATCAGGTTTCGTCACGTGGCTTTTCTTTCTCTGGTGTACGGCGGCCTATCTCCGTCGACCCACGGTAGAGAACTGGCCGGTGACGTGCGAATCGATGTCTCAGCCGTAGGTATCGCGCGGTCCCCGGCCATCGCTTACCGAACGCGGTCCGCGCTTCCACGAGGGCGCCGACGGTCCGACGACCTTGAGGTCCGTGACGACGCCCGACCCGACCGCTTCATCCATGCGGGCCAGCAGGGTCGAAGCGAGCCAGCGCAACTCAGTTGCCCACGCTGTCGATTCCGCCCGCACCGTCAGGACGCCACCCTCAAAGGACACCGGTGTGGCATGCCCAGCGACGTCGGCGCCGACTATGTCGGCCCACTGGCCCATCACCGAACCCGCCGCAACGTCGACCTTCCAATCGCGATCCCGCAGGAGTCGGTCCAGTTGGTCGCCGAGCGTTATCGGGTCACGACCCTGCTTATCCGAACCGCGCGATGAGCGTCCTAGTTCGCCCGCGCGCCGGCGGCGAGCGACGGGGGCACCTGGCCGCAGGCCACGATCCCGCGCCGCCCGACGCATCCGGAAGAGCGCCGCGGCCGCGGCATCCTCGAACTCTGGGTCTGGCTTAGCGGGCTCGGGCACGTCACTCATCCCTGCTCCTCAACCGAACCCAGTTGCACGTGAAACCTCTTGCCCGTCAGCGCCTCTGGTACGTCATCGGCGACGGCCGCGGTAATGAGCACCTGCTCGGCATCGGCGATCATCCCGGCCAAGCGATGTCGCCTTCCGGCGTCGAGCTCGGCGAATACATCGTCGAGCACGAGCACTGGGTCGGTCTTCAGGTCATTCCTCAGCAGTTGAAATGCGGCGAGGCGCAGACCCAACGCGAAGGACCAAGACTCGCCGTGACTGGCATACCCCTTGGCGGGAAGGTCGCCAAGCTGCAGCACCAAGTCATCCCGGTGCGGTCCGACCAAGGTGACGCCGCGCTCCACCTCTTGGGTGCGTACTTGCCCGAAAGTCTCGTGCATAGCCCGCGCTAGGTCATCCCGCTCTGGCACGTCACCGGAAGCAATCTGCGCGGCGAGGTCCTCATGCACGCTCGCGCGATAGGTCACCGCTGCGGCCGATGCACCGCCACTGACCTCGCCATAGGCATCCGCGAGAAAGGGTCGTAGGTCGTGAAGCAGGCGAAGCCTGGCGTAGGTCAAGGACGCGCCGACTTCGGCGAGATGCTCGTCCCACACCTCGAGTGTTTGGAGTGTCGACTCCCGTTCGGCATCGACATCGCCACCCACGGGTCGCCGAGATCCCTTGCGCAGCAATGGGGTTGCCGACTTCAAGAGCGCATTGCGTTGCCGAACAATCTTGTCGTAGTCGGCACGCGCAGCCGCCCATCGTGGTTGCCGAGCCACGAGCAGATCATCTAAGAACCGACGTCGGACGCTCGGGTCGCCTTTGACCAGCGCAAGGTCCTCTGGAGCAAACAACACGGTTCTCAGGGTGCCCAGAATGTCGCGGGGACGCGTCGCGGCAGCTCGACCCAACCGCGCCCGATTCGCCTTGCCTGGATTGATCTCCAGCTCGACTAACTGTTCGCGCTGATCCCGCACGACCGCCGCTCGGATGATTGCTTGCTCGGCACCCGCACGCACCAGCGGGCCGTCCTGAGCGACTCGATGCGAGGACAAGGTCGCGACATATCCCGCGGCCTCGACGAGGTTCGTCTTGCCCTGCCCGTTGAACCCAAGGAAAGTCGTCACGCCCGGGCCCAGCGGGACGTCAGCGGTCGCGTACGACCGGAAGTCCGCGAGGGTGAGATGGCGCAGATGCACGAGGTGAGGCTATGCGGTCACTCGCGCTCGCGACGACCGGGCGCCTGTCACGCCTCGTTGTCGGACTTACCCGGAGCCGCCAGGCCGTGGTCTTTCTTGGGCTCGGCGGCCGGGCTGACCTCCGCGCCGGACTGGTCCGAGGGTGTTGTCCACGGCTCATCGCCCAGGTGCATGACGGCATGTCCGCCGAACTCCCCACGCAATGCGGCAACGGCTTGCATCGACGGAGAATTTTCCTGTCGGGAGGCGAACCGTGCAAACAGTGCTGCGCCAAGAACCGGCATGGGTACGGCATGCTCGATGGCTTCTTCCAACGTCCACCGGCCTTCACCCGAGTCCGTGGTGTAGCCGCTGACGCCCGACAAGTCGGGATTTTCTTCCAGCGCCTTGACCATCAGGTCCAGGAGCCAGGAACGCACGACCGTGCCTCGGCTCCACGCCTTGAAGGTTCCGGGCACGTCATCGACGATGTCCTTGGCCTGCAGCAACTCATAGCCCTCGGCGTAGGCGTGCATCAGGCCGTACTCAATGCCGTTGTGCACCATCTTCGCGTAGTGGCCGGCGCCGGTTTTGCCGGCGTGAACGAATCCCTCATCGACCGGGCCCTCGGGGCGTAGCGCATCGAAGATCCACATGGCCCGCTCAACGTCCTCGGCGGAACCGCCGGCCATCATGCCGTAGCCATTTTCTAGGCCCCAGATGCCACCGGAGACACCGACGTCGAGATAGTTAATGTCGTGCTTGGCCAGCAGGTCGGCATTGATCTGATCGTCAGTGAACTTGCTGTTACCGCCATCAATGACCAGGTCGCCCGCGGACAGCAGGTCGGCGAGCTCAGCGACGGTCTGTCGGGTTGGGTCTCCGTGCGGCACCATGACCCACACAATGCGCGGGGCTTCCAAGGCCGCGACCAAAGCCTGCAGGGACTCCACATCACTGACCTGCGGATCGCGGTCGTAGCCGACCACGTCGTGACCTGCGCGGCGGATGCGCTCGCGCATGTTTCCGCCCATTTTTCCGAGACCGATCAAACCCAACTTCATGTCTAGCTCCTTGCTGTGGTGACCCGCGCGGGTGGGACGGAAACGAGAGACGTCAGCTGGCGAACCGTACGGGCATCAGCACATAGCGATAGCTGTCATCAGATTCGCCATCACGTTCCTGCTGACCCGAAATCACCGCCGGACGACCAGCGGGTTGAGTGAAAGACAACCGGGTAAACGGCTTACCCAAGACGCCCAGACCGTCCAGCATGAACTGCGGATTGAAAGCAATCTCAACTTCGGGTCCGGTCAACTGACATTCGAGCGCTTCGCTGGCCTGCGCGTCATCTCCGGTGCCGGCCTCGATGGCCACAACGTCATCAGCGAACCGCAGCCGAACGGGCGTATTGCGCTCGGCAACCAGGGATACCCGCTTGACCGCCTCGGTCAGGCGGGCCGTGTCAACCACGGCGACCGTGTCAACGCTCGCGGGGAACAGTGAGGTGACCTTGGGGTACTCGCCATCGAGGAGGCGCGTGGTGGCACGGCGCTGACCGGCCTCGAAGCCCACCAGGCCATCTCCACCGGCTGCCGTCCCCAGCGCAATCTCAACCGAACCGGCGGCGCCGAGTGCCTTAGCGGTGTCAGACAAGGTGCGAGCGGGAATCAGGGCCGCATGGCTTGCGTCTGTTGCACCGGGATTCCAGGTGAGTTCACGCATGGCCAGGCGGTAGCGATCAGTGGCCAGCAGGGTGACCTTCTCACCCTCAATCTCGACCCGGACACCGGTGAGAATGGGCAAGGTGTCACCGCGATCCGCGGCAATGGAGACCTGAGCTACTGCTTCGGTAAACAGATGTCCATCGATCGACCCGGACGCTTCCGGGGAAGTCGGCAGGGTGGGGTAGTCGTCGGTCGGCATCTGCTGCAGGCTGAACCGGCTCGAACCACAGGTCACCTGGACTTTGGAACCCTCGCCGGAGATGTCGACTGGTTGGGCCGGCAGGGAGCGTGAGATGTCGGCCAGCAGGCGGCCCAGGACAAGAACAGTTCCGGGCTCCTCAACCTGAGCATCGACCCGCACCCGGGCAGAAACTTCGTAGTCGAAGGCGCTGAGGGTCAATCCATCCTCAGTCGCTTCGAGTAGGACGCCTGCCAAGACGGGCACCGGGGGTCGCGGGGATAGTCCGCGTACGACCCAGGTGACGGCTTCGGCCAAGACGTCGCGTTCGACCCGCAGCTTCACGTTCAAACCGTCCTCTGTCACGTTCACGATGGTTGGGGGCAGGCAGGTTGTCGGATAACGCACCCGCCCGTTGCCTGACTGGAAGTCCAGTGCAGGTCCCTGTGACCCTACCTGTCGTCCACCGGGTCATGACAAGGAACCACGGTCTGGAATAGGTGGCCGGTCGTGGCAGCACAGATGTACGTGGGACGGAAACAACCTTGGATAACTAGTTAGTCGTGGTAGTCGGCACTGTGGAAACTGTGGATAACCTCGGCCCGCAGCGAGATACAGGCATTGTCTGCTGTGGACGGGTGGGGGACAGCGGCTGTGGACGACTCGGTCGCCCTGGGGATGAATGTGGTGGTCCACATTGAGCCCACAGGCTCGTGCACATGCACGCGGCCCGCGTGCACAGGTTGTCCACCGGCTGTCCCCAATGAAAGTGGTGTGACAGAAGTGATGAGGGTGAGCCAGGGTTGGTCGTGAGACGGTTCCCCACAGTCGTTATCCACACCTGTGGATAACGAAGTGAAGTGGTAGTTAGCGATGGCGTTCCACGTCCAGGTCGCCATCGGGAAGGGCAGGGGAAAGCCCGGAAACGCCCGCTTATCCCCAGATGGTGAAAGTTATCCACAGAAGGTGTGGACAACCTCCAAGATCATGATGCGGCAGACGCGGCGTCGCGGCGGATCTGACCAGTGAGTTCGGTGATCTGGTCGTAGACAGGCTGCTTGCTGCCCATCAGGCCCTTGATCTTGCGCTCAGCGTGCATCACCGTTGTGTGATCGCGGCCGCCGAACTGTTGCCCAATCTTCGGCAAGGACAACTCAGTGAGCTCACGACAGAGGTACATCGCGATCTGCCGGGCGTTGACCAACGTGCGGGACCGGGAGGAGCCACAGAGTTCCTCAATACTCACGCCGAAGTAGTCAGCGGTCTTCGACATGATCTGCGTGGTGGTGATCTGCCCGGCACGTGGCGAAGGCTCGACATCCTTGAGGGCTTTGACGCTGGCGCTGAGGTCGACGGCCTGACCGGCAAGCGAGGCATACGCGGTCACCCGGATGAGTGCGCCTTCGAGTTCGCGGATGTTGCTCGGGAACTTGGATGCAATGAGCTCGAGTACGTCATCAGGAACCTTCATCTGCTCTGCGCCGGCCTTCTTGCGCAGGATTGCGATTCGCGTCTCGAGGTCGGGTGGGGTCACGTCAGTTTGGAGGCCCCACAAGAACCGTGAGCGAAGTCGTTCGGCAAAGCCCGACAGGTCCTTGGGACCTTGATCGCTGGTGAGCACGATCTGCTTGTCGTTGTTGTGCAGGGCATTGAACGTATGGAAGAACTCCTCCTGCGTTCCATCCTTGCCCTGCATGAACTGGATGTCGTCGATGAGGAGCAGATCGACATCATCGCGGTAGCGCTTCTGAAAGCTGGCAGCTCGACCATCCTTGACCGAGTTTATGAAGTCGTTGGTGAACTCCTCTGAGTTCACGTACCGCACCCGCATGTGCGGGTAAAGGTTGCGCACATAGTGGCCAACGGCATGCAAGAGATGAGTCTTACCCAGTCCGCTCCCGCCGTACACGAACAGCGGGTTGTAGGACTTCGCCGGGAGCTCGGCCACCGCGAACGCTGCCGCGTGCGCGAAGCGGTTGCCGGCGCCGATGACGAAGGTGTCGAAGGTGTATTTGGGGTTGAGCCGAGAATCCCCGGTGTCTGCGGGCAGGGTGGTGACCGGTGGGCGTGGCACCTGATCGGTGGAGTCATCGGTCTCGACGGTCAGCGGCAGGGTGTGGGCATCCACATCGCCGTCGGCATCGGGAAGCTCATCGAGCTCGTCCGCGGAGTGCCGCAACTGCGGGTCAACTGTGACGGCCAGCCGAATCTCGAGGCCCAACTGCTCGCCCAAGTGGGTACTCACCGGATCGCGAAGAGCGTGCTCGATGGCGTCTTTCGTGTGATCGAACGGCACCGCGAGAAGCGCGGTGTGGTCAACCAGACCAACCAGGCGAGTCAGGCGAAGAATCGCTCGGTCGCGAGCGCTGATTCCTGCCTCGTCCAGAGCGAGCATCGTGGAGTGCCATACATGTGCGAGGTCTGGCTGCTCATTGCTCACGCGGTCTAGATCCTTGGGTCGAAGCGGAACTGATCAAGTGACGGTGACCGACGGAGGGCACACTGCCGTCCACAGACCTTATCCACAGGCTGTGCATGACGGGCGTGGGGAGTGTGAGGACGGTGTGAGTCAAAAGCCGGAAGAGGTCGACGCTAACAAGGTGGTCGGCCCTGAGGCAACAAGGTGGGAAGGATTCTCGACGCTCGTCGGCGTGTCGGCGCGACATCGTCCGATTTTTGCGCTCGAGTAGACAGGTTTGGTCAGGGACCGAAGGTGTGGGCGCGAGTTTGACCTTGGCTTCCAGCGACCCGTACTCTGGCGGAGCCGTACGTGTCGCGGCCGCTCTCGCATGCTCATGTGACTGACCGGGGTCCAACCTGAGGAGTTTTTCTTCAGTGGTGACGCCCTAAGGAAGCCCGTGGGCCTACGACTGCGGCTGCGCTCGATCCACACGGTGTCTCGGCGCTTGACGCCGACCTGAGCCGACGAACCTTTTCGGAGAATAACGTGAGTAAGCGCACCTTCCAGCCCAACAACCGCCGCCGTGCGAAGAAGCACGGATTCCGTCTGCGCATGCGGACTCGCGCGGGCCGCGCAGTGCTGGCCTCGCGCCGGTCCAAGGGCCGCTCAAGCTTGTCGGCCTGAGGTCCGACCGGCACCGCCGGTCGGCGTCGCCTGTTGTGCTACCCGTCGCGCACCGATTGCGCCGCCCGGACCAGTTCCGCACGGTGCTCAGAGGTCGTGACGGAAATCAGCGACTGTCCGGTGGTCGTGCCGGTGGTGATCTCATGACGGTGCATGCCGTGCGCCACCCATCGGCATCCCCTGAGCCCTCCCCGCCGCGGGTGGGCTTTGTCGTGTCCAAGGGCGTCGGAAATTCGGTGGTGCGTCACCGCACTCAGCGTCGGTTGCGTCATCTGATGCTCCGTCGACTGCCGGAACTCGCGGATCGAACCGACATTGTGCTGCGTGCTCACCCGTCGGCTGCGAACGCGAGTTCGGCCGACCTCGACCACGAACTCGATCGTCTCCTGACTCGCGTCTTAGACCGCATGGCTCGGGGCGGTGGCCCGCATGCGTAGCGCCAAGGCTGAGCGATCAACAGAGCAGGACGACGTGGTCGGACTATCGCGCCTGCTGATTACTCCGCTGGTGGTGATCGTGCGGTTCTATCAGAAGTGGATCTCTCCGATGACGCCGCCAACGTGTCGTTTCACGCCAAGTTGCTCCGCCTACGCGCTGACAGCCTTGCGCCGTCATGGTCTTCTTCGGGGAACGTGGCTCGCGATCCGCAGAGTTCTGCGCTGTCATCCCTGGAACCCTGGTGGCGTTGACCACGTTCCACCACGTACGGGGCATCGTTCATCGACCCCAACCACGTCCCCTGGCTCGACGATCGAGTCTGCTCAGCCTGTCTTGAGGAACACATAAATGGGCTTTATCGACACCGTGCTTTTCCCGCTCGAATGGTTTGTTGCGGTCGTGATGGTCGGCTTCCACAGCCTAGTGACCGCGCTCGGGATGCCGACTGATTCGGGTTGGTCCTGGGCGCTCGCGATCGTTGGTCTGGTCGTGGTGCTGCGCGTTCTGTTGATCCCGCTGTTTGTGAAGCAGATCAAGAGTTCCCGGCGGATGCAGCTGATCCAGCCGGAGATGCAGAAGATCCAGAAGAAGTACAAGGGCAAGAAGGATGCCGAGTCTCGTCAGAAGATGACTGAGGAGACGATGGAGCTCTACAAGCGGACGGGCACCAACCCGATGGGATCGTGCCTGCCGATCCTCTTGCAGGCTCCGTTCTTCTTCGCCCTGTTCCGGGTGCTCAACACCCTGCCCGCCATGGCCAGTGGTAGCCGAGAAGGCATTGGCCCCCTCACCCAGGAACTCGCCGCGTCGGCGGAGAATTCGACGCTGTTTGGGGCCCAACTGTCGAGCACCTTCATGAACAGTGAAGGAGCCGCGACCAAGATCGTCACGATGGTTCTCATCATCTTGATGTCGCTGTCGATGTTCCTGACGCAGCGCCAGTTGATGACCAAGAACATGCCCGCCGCGGCGCTCGACAACCCGATGGCGAAGCAGCAGAAGATCATCATGTATGTGATGCCGCTGGTCTTCTTCATCACCGGCCCGAACTTCCCAATCGGTGTGCTGATCTACTGGTTGGTCACCAATGTGTGGTCCATGGGCCAGCAGTTCTACGTCATTCGCCGGATGCCGGCTCCCGGTTCGGCAGCGGAGAAGGCGTTGGAAGAGCGGAACCGCGCCAAGGGCAAGATCACCAAGAAGGAATCCATCCCCGGTTTGACGGATGAGGCCGACGCGGAGCCGGTCGCGGCACCGGGTAGAGCCACGGCGACAGGCGTCACTGCGGGTAAAACCTCGGGACAACGCGTCCAGCCCAAGCGCAACAACAATAAGAAGAAACGAAAGCGCTAGATCCACGATCTTTGCCGATGTCGGTGCCTCGAGCCCGACTGACTTTCCCTGGAGAGAACATGACTGACCAGATGGAATTGGACCAGGCGCAGCCCGATGATGCGTCCACCCCGGAAAACGTCACGCCGGGAGAAGACGGGCCCGCAGCGGGCTCGAACTCCTTGGAACACGAGGGCGAGATCGCGGCGGACTTCCTTGAAACCCTGCTCGACATCACGGACCTCGACGGGGACCTTGACGTCGATATCGACGGAGATCGTGCGGCGGTAGCCATCGTCGATAGCGAGGATGGCCGGGTTCCGCGCCGTCTCGTCGGAAGCAATGGTGAGGTCCTGGAAGCACTACAGGAACTGACGCGCCTTGCTGTGCACGCAGAGACGGGCGAGCGCTCGCGCCTGATGTTGGACGTCGCCGGCTATCGGGCACAACTCCGTACTCAGTTGGTCGAACAGGCTGAGGAGACCGTTGCCGAGGTCAAGAAATCGGGGCAGCCGATTCCCATGGATCCGATGTCGGCCTTTGAACGCAAGGTCGTCCACGACGCCGTTCTCGCGGCCGGATTGAAATCCGAGTCTGAGGGTTCCGACCCGAACCGCCACGTCGTCGTCCTGCCGCACTGAGACCACGTTTCACGTGGAACACGTCGACCGATCCATGGATGAGCCGTGTCCTGACCGCGTGACGGAGCTGTTTGGGGATCGATCGGATCTCGCGTACTCGTACGCGCGGCACCTCGCCACGACGGGTGTCGACCATGGTCTTCTCGGACCACGCGAGATACCGCGGATGTGGGACCGCCACCTCTTGAATTGTGCGGTCATGGCACCGGCACTGCCTCAGGGCGCCACCGTGGCTGATATTGGTTCCGGCGCTGGCTTGCCGGGTCTGGTCTTGGCGATTGCCAGACCGGACATCGCGATGACGCTGGTGGAACCACTGCAACGACGAACGCGATGGCTCACGGACGTCGTGGCCGACTTGGGTTTGGAGGTCGAGGTTCGTCAGGCGAAAGCCGAAACGCTGTGGGACGTGCTAAGTGTCGACGTCGTCACCGCACGGGCTGTAGCATCCCTCGGCGAGCTCGCGAGAATGTCTCTTCCACTGCTGTCGGTGGGAGGGTTGATGATTGCGATGAAGGGTGATCGAGCGAGCGATGAGGTGGCTGCGGATCGCGAGACCCTGACCTCGCTCGGCGTGTCGAGTATCGACGTGACAACGTGGGGCCACGGAGTCACGAGCGAGCCAACCACAACAGTCATGATGACCTTAGGAAGCGAAGCGCCTCGGTGGCGCAACCCGGTCGGCGATGGTCCGGCTCGTACGGCCGCGCGGAAGAAAGAACGCCGTAAGACGAGGTCCGCACAGCGACGGCAGACGGATCAAGGGTGAGACGGGAATGAACATGGTGAGTGCCACCCCTGTGGGTTGGCCGGGTCGTGCCTTGACTGAGGCGATGGCCATCAAATCTGGCACGCCAATCGGTTGGCAAAGTGTGAACGCGCCGACCTCCGCGTTTCACGTTCCACGTGAAACCGACGAGACCTCACCCGTAGAGGCCTTACCTGTAGCGGCACCCACGGTCGCGTCGACGAACGCGCGTCTCCCGCAGCCAACCCAGCCCAGGGTTTTGACGGTTGCCAATCAGAAGGGCGGCGTCGGAAAGACCACAACAACGGTCAACGTGGCGGCATCGCTGGCATTGGCCGGATTGCGGGTCTTGGTGATTGACACCGACCCGCAGGGCAATGCGAGTACGGCTCTGGGTATTGATCACCACAGTGAGGTGCCCTCAATCTATGACGTGCTCGTCAGCGATCTTCCGCTTGCTGAAGTCGTTCAAGAATGTCCCGACATTTCGGGGCTATTCTGCGCACCAGCCACGATTGACCTGGCCGGTGCCGAGATTGAACTGGTCTCATTGGTGGCTCGCGAGCAGCGTCTTGCTCGCGCCCTGCGCCAGGTCCTCGATGGCGAATCACGGGCCTACGACTATGTCTTCATTGATTGTCCGCCCAGCCTCGGACTGCTGACAGTGAATGCCTTTGTGGCAGCCCAAGAGGTCCTCATCCCGATCCAGTGCGAGTACTACGCACTTGAGGGGCTGAGCCAGCTACTCAAAAATGTCGAGATGATCCGGACCCACCTCAACCCAGACCTGCGGGTTTCGACCATTCTGATGACGATGTACGACGGCCGGACGAAACTGTCGGCGCAGGTGGCGGACGAGGTGCGTACTCACTTCCCCGAACTTGTCTTGCAGTCGACCGTTCCACGCAGTGTCCGGATCTCCGAGGCGCCCAGTCATGGGCTGACCGTCATGAGCTATGACCCCAGCAGTACGGGTGCGTTGTCCTACGCCAACGCGGCTCGAGAGTTGACCGAACGCCAGTCATGACCGACTGCGGATGAGCCATCCGGCCCGACTAGGCTCACTCCGACGGTGGTACGGGGCGACGTGACGGCATAACGAAGGATAAGAACGTGGCAGATAAGCGACGAGGACTCGGCAAGGGCCTTGGTGCACTGATCCCCAATGGACCGACCGGCGTTCCCGGGGCGGCTCGTCCCAGCGACGTCTTTTTCGCCGAACGTCCTGGTGAAGTCGCCGTGGACGAGCTGCAAGGTTTCACGGGAAACAATGAACCGAGTGCGCTTGAACCGGTTCCGGGCGCCACCTTCGCCGAGCTGCCAGTAGGTTCGATTCGACCCAACCCTCGACAGCCACGGCAGGTGTTCGACGAGGACGACCTGGCGGAACTCGTTCACAGCGTCCGAGAGATCGGCATTCTCCAGCCAATTGTGGTGCGCCCGGTGGAAGCCGAAGACGCCGAGTACGAATTGGTCATGGGTGAGCGACGCTGGCGCGCTACTCAAGAGGCGGGTCTCGCGACCGTTCCCGCCATTGTTCGGAGCACTGCGGATGAGGACCTCCTACGCGACGCGCTGCTGGAAAACCTGCACCGCGCACAACTGAACCCGCTGGAAGAGGCGGCGGCCTATGGGCAACTCCTCGAAGACTTTGGCTGTACCCACGACGTCCTCGCGGATCGCATCGGCCGGTCGCGCCCACAGGTGTCGAACACGCTGCGCTTGTTGAAGTTGCCTCCGCTGGTGCAACGACGAGTCGCCGCTGGTGTGTTGAGCGCCGGTCACGCTCGCGCACTCCTTGGCCTGGGTGATGCCGCGGCGATGGAGCGCTTGGCACAACGGATCGTGGCTGAGGGTCTGTCCGTGCGGTCGGTGGAAGAGATCGTGGCACTCGGCGGAGACGATGATTCGCCGCTACCCCAGCGCCGCCAACGCGCGCGCGCTGATCATCCTGAACTCGACGATCTCGCCTCGACACTGTCTGATCGTCTCGACACTCGCGTCGCCGTGAGTATGGGAAAGAACAAGGGCAAGATCACCGTGGAGTTTGCCTCACATGATGATTTGCAGCGGGTGCTCGACTTGCTTGGTCTACCCACCCAAGCGCATCAGTAAATGACTAGACCATCGCGAAACCTGTTGGGGATAAACAGGATTCGATGATCTAAGAAGAAAGTCCCCGGTCGATGTGCGACCGGGGACTTTTGTGGTGTGGAGGACCGTTAGCCGATGAAGTCGGACAGTTCCTTCACCAGTCGTGGCTTAGGGTAGGCGCCGACGATGCTCTTGACGACCTCGCCATTGACGTAGACGTTCATTGCCGGGATGCCAGTGATGCCGTACTTCTGCGACGTGGCCGGGTTTTCGTCAGTGTTGAGCTTGACGATCTCGAGCTGTTCGCCGTGCTCGGCGGCAATCTCCTCAAGGATGGGTGCCACCTGACGGCACGGGCCGCACCATTCTGCCCAGAAATCGACGAGTACGGGCTTGCCGCTCTTGAGGACATCCTCGTCAAAGCTGGCGTCGGTGACATTCTTCAGGTCGCTCATGGGAACCCTTTCAGGTGAGTGGGAGCTTGCAGGGGTAGGAGGTTAGGCGGAGGCGCCGACAGGAGCGGCGGCTTCAACCTGGTGGTGGGCGAGCCATCGCTCGGCGTCCAGACTTGCGGAACATCCGGTGCCGGCAGCGGTGATGGCTTGGCGGTAGGTGTGATCGACTAGGTCACCGCAGGCAAAGACTCCGGGCTGCGAGGTATTGGTTGAGCGTCCCTCGACCAGAACATAACCCTCCTCGTCGAGGTCGACCTGTCCCGTGACGAGCTCACTGCGGGGTACGTGCCCGATCGCGATGAACAGGCCGGAGACCGCCACGTCGCGGGTTTCGCCAGTTTCGGTGTCGCTGAGTGTGATTCCGGTGAGTTTGGCGTCACCGTGGATCGCGCTGACCTGGCTGTTCCACGCGAAGATGATTTTCTCGTTGGCAAGGGCCCGATCGGCCATGATCTTGGATGCGCGGAGCTCGTCGCGGCGATGGATGACGGTGACCGAGCGGGCAAAGCGGGTCAGGAACATCGCTTCCTCGAGGGCGGAGTCACCGCCGCCGACGACCGCGATGTCCTGATTCCGGAAAAATGCCCCGTCACAGGTGGCGCACCAGGAAACTCCGTGGCCTGACAGTTCCTGCTCGCGGGGGAGACCAAGCTCTTTGTAGGCCGATCCCATGGCCAGGATGACCGACCTGGCGTGGTGTGTCTCGCCCGATCCGGTCACAACGGTTTTGATGGGCCCCGACAGATCGACAGACTCGATGTCGTCCCGAACCAACTCGGCACCGAATCGCTCGGCCTGGCCGCGCATCTGTTCCATCAGCGCCGGTCCCATGATGCCGTCTTGGTATCCCGGGTAGTTCTCGACATCGGTGGTGTTCATGAGCGCACCACCCGCGGTCACCGAGCCTTCAAAAATCAGCGGCTCCAGGCTGGCGCGTGCCGCATAGATCGCAGCGGTATAGCCGGCTGGTCCGGAGCCAATGATGATCAGGTTGCGCACCGGAGCAGTCACGGTGTTCCTTCCAGGATGATGATCGGGGCGGTGATGGCCGGGTTTCGGTCATCACCTGACTCAACGCATCCTAGGCTCCGGAGATTCCGCCACTGACGGGTGCCCGGCGATCAAGCCACCGTGGTTGGCCCGGCGATCCGTCCATCAGCGTTTTCGCAGGTCCTCGCGACGACCCAGGCCCTGCTTTTACCGTCCTCGGTCACCACGACGATGACGGCAGGCTTGCCTTCAAATGTCGCGACGTCGACCGCGATCTTGTCCGGGATCGAGTTCCCAGTCATGCTGCGCAAGCAGGTCACCACGCCGTCGGGCGTGGTGAGCGTGGTCTTCTTCAGACTGCTCGCCGCGGGTGCGCTTGACGGCTTGGCATTTTTCAGGGAAGCCGCTTGAGTCGCCAAACCAGACTTGGTGTAGTCGCGACCTGAAGTCTGGATAGTGAATCGGTCCTGCGCGTCCGAGGCGTTTGGACCACTCGAGGTCGGGGCGTTGGCTACCGGTGCCGAAGAACTCCCGCTCAGGGCCTGATACCCGGCGAGTGCACCGATGCCAATGGCCGCGGCAGCACCAACGGCGGCCAAGGGCCGTAACCACGTCGGCCCGCGACGACCAGGGTGGGCAGAGGATGAACCTGCTGAATCCGCATGGGATCGAGCCACGAGCGGGCTGACGTTCGACTGATCACCCGAGCGTTGCTGTTGCTCGCGTTGTAGAGCGGCAGTGATGTCGTTCATCACGTGATCGGGCATGGGTCCCGGGTCGGGGAGCGAGGCCAGGAGCTCACGCACGCCCGTGGGGTCCTGCTCGTCATCGGACGAGCTCCCCGTCGGGGTGTTAGGCGTGTTCACCGTTGAACCTTCCATTGGGCTGACCAGACACGAGCAGTGGCCGGTAGGACCGTCCGCCGTGGGTTCGGACACTGCGGACGAGACAGTTCTCTGACGCGGTGAACACCGAGTTGGTTCCCTCGTGTTTCCACATCTTGATTTTTGTTCTCCCGGACCCCTGTCGAGCCGAACGTATGGGGCCGTCTGCGGGCTGAGATGGTGGGACGGTTGGCGCAGGTTCCGCCGTTGGCGGGTGTTCAGTCATGGGGGCGGGGCTCAGCCGGGCAGGGGGTAACTGTCGCCGTGTTTGTCCCGCAACAACTCGGCCAGAGCCGTTCGACCGCGCGCACAGCGGGATTTGACGGTGCCTTCGGCGACCTCGAGAACCTGGGCGGCTTCGGCCACGCTCAGGCCTTGCATGTCGACCATGGTCAAGGCGAGCCGCTGGGCTTCGGGGATCTTGCTGAGCGCCTGCTGGACATCCAATCGGATGTCGACGGCACTGTGGTGGTCATGCCGGTCGGCCAGGTCGTAGTCGGGCAACTCGCTGGTGGGCTTGATCCGCCGCAGTCGGTCTAGGCAGGCATTGACGATGATGCGGTGTAGCCAGGTGGTGACTTGGGCGTCTCCACGGAAGCTATCTGCCCGGCGAAATGCGGAAATAAAGCCGTCCTGGACGGCATCGGCAGCGAGTTCAGGGTCGCGACACGTACGTAGCGCGACGGCCCACATTCGATCCTTATGCCGCGCGAAAAGTTCTCCGAACGCGTCCGCATCGCCGGCGCAGTGTTGCGCCAGCAGATCGCGATCGGAGCGCTCATCGCTCATGAGAAGACGGAGACCTCGCCAATCCGGGCGCGGTTCTGGCCGGAGTCCTGGGTGCCGAGCTTGGAGACGCGAACAATGACGTACTGCACCTTCGGGGCGCTGGTCGCAGAGACAGTCTGCTTGCCATCGCCTGAGAAAGTGCCCATCTCGTCGCCTTCCGTGGGGTTGTCCGCGGTGAGGACCGTCGCATCAATGGCGGCGCCGTTGACGTCTACGGTCACTTTACTGACCTTGGTGGGCTTTCCGAGGTTGAGCACGAGGCCCGGTCCCCCGTCGGAGAAGTCCTGGCTCCGGTAGTAGCGGGTTTCCCACACGGTCTCTGGGTCGTCGTCGATCACGTTCTCGGCTTCCCAGCCATGCTCGTTGCCGGTGCCACCGGGGGCAAAGGTGCTGACGCTGGCCACGTCGACTTCCTTGGCGGGGGTTGTCTTGGCCGAAGGAGTCCCGGACTGTGCCGACTTAGTCGCTGTCGAGGGCTGCGCGGCCTGGTCGGTGTCTTCCGAGGGACTGAACAGGCCACGGAGGCCAAGGAAACCCAGGAATAGGGCGAGCACCACGACCGCGGCAACAATCGCCAAGGCCAGGCGACTGGAGCGACTGTCTGGTTCTTCGGTGCCATGGGCCAGGAGCGGCAACGGTGGCTCGAGGTCTTCTTCGTGGTACGGGTCCGCGTTGTAGTGCTCGGGCTCGCTCTGCGAAATCGGATAGGCGGACGTCTCGTCCTGATCGAACTGTGGACGCCGACCGATCATTGTCGGTTCGTCGTCCTGGTCCAGGGAGCCGGGGTCGGTCGAATCATGGTCGGTTTGTCCGATGGCGTCCTTGGAGGCGATCGAGGCTCCGGTCATGCTCGTCCCGGTCGCGAGGCGGCGGCCATCACGGGAGGGTTCTCCGGCTTCGGTAGAACGCCCGCCGGCACCGTGGACTCGCTCGGCCGACCAGGGCGAGAGTTGGCGTGCCAACTCGCCCGGCGTGCGTGGACCTTCATCGGCGCTCAGCACCGTGCGGCACAACGTGTCTAAGTCACCAGGAACGCGACCGACGAGTTCGCTAGGCGCCGGAAGTTGGCCGTCGGCGCGGCGGTCGACGGATTCCACGCCAGGCATATCGGACTCGCCGGGCCAGCGCGCGGTGAGGCCGGCATACGCGACTCGCACGAGCGCTCGTACGTCCTGACGGGAGGCGCTATCTCCGTCGTCGTCATCGCGGCCCATGAGGGCAGCGGCGACGGCGACGCCACTGACTTGCACAGCGCCATCGGAGGAACGCAGCACCTCGTGCGGGCTCAAGGTTTGGTGGTGAAGGCCACGCTGCCGCGCGGTTTCGAGCGCGACGGCGGCTTCACCAACGATCCGTCGGACTTCCTCCGCGGGCAAGGTGCCCTCGCGGAGCAAGGCCGCGACGGAGTGGGAGTGGTGGGTGGCCTCGGTGATGACGTAGGACACGGTGGGTTCTGACTCGGTGCCAACATCGAGTACCTGTGCCAGTCGACGATCTTCGACGCCCGCAATGCGTCGTGCTGAGTCCAGAGCGGCAGAGGCGTGGGGGTGATCGGCGGCAAAGACAGTCACCGTCGTTTCGCGCCCTAGGGTGCCGTCGCTGGCCACCCACTGCTCGACACCGTTCCTGCTGGACAGCGCCTGCTGCAAGGTATAGCGACCGCCCAGGACAGTGCCGCGGCTGATGCCGTCCACGCACAACTCCTTCACTGATGGATGACGTTCATCGGGCACTGCAGGCCCGCGCTGACCCCATGCCGTCCGCGCCATCCTAGGTGAGACAAAGGACGACTCCGGGACGGCACGCGGTCAGCGCCCTCCTCGGCCTGGAAGGCGGCGAACGACGGGCCGCACCAAGTCCTCGATCTCGCTGACTCGCATGATGCGCGCGCACCAGACGTAGATGAGCAGGAATATCGGACCGGCGATGAGCACGACCAGGACGGAGCCCGGCTTGCCGTCGGCGCCAGCGGCGCGCATCAGCGCGACGATCCCGAAGGCGAAGCCCGCTGCGATGAGCGAGGCGACCAGGAGTCGCACATAGGTGCGGACCACGTCGCCAATCATGATTCGGCCGGTCCGACGTTGCAGCCAACGCAACCCGATGATGCCTTGAGCGGTGTTGCTGAGGGTGAGGGATAAGCCGATGCCGACACCGACGTAGTGGTCGGGAAGCACCAGACAAGACAGGGTGATGACCGCGGCGAGGCTGCTGGTGATCACTTGCATCCAGAACGGCGTCTTGGCGTCTTCATAGGCATAGAAGGCGCGCTGCACCATGACGCAGAGGCCATATGTCGTCAGACCCAACAGCATCGGAACCATGATCGAGCCGATGGCCCATACGCTGCCGGCGCCATAGAGCATCGTGATGAGCGGTACGGCTAGGACGATGCCGCCGACGGCGCAGGGAATGGTTGCCACCCCAATGAGGCGCAGGCCTTCGCGCATATCCCGGCGAACCAGCGGGTGATTCTGAGCATTCGCGGCTTTGGACATGCGCGTGAAGAGTGCGGTGACCAAGGACACGGTGAGCAGCGAGTGCGGCAGCATGAACAGCAGGTACGCGTACTCCTGGGCGCCCTTACCGGGCTCCCCTGCCGCCTGGGTGTTGAGCACGTTGGTCGTGATGACCAGGCCGAGCTGCTGCAACACCACCGCGGCAAAGGCCCAGAGCGCGATCTTGGACGTTGAGCGGAGACCGACGCCGCGCCACCGGAAGTTGGGGGTGAAGCGGTAGCCGTCCTTGGCCAGCACCGGGATGAGGCATAGCGCTTGCAACACGATGCCGAGGGTCGCCGAACCCGCCAATACCCAGACCATCGAAGCGGTCCAGTCCTCAAGCGGCGCCTCGTGCGGCATGGCCATCAGGAAGTAGACGAGCCCAGCGATTGCGACCACATTGGCGAGCGCCGGTGCCCACATGAAGGCGCCGAAGCGGCCGCGGGCGTTGAGCACCTGGCCCAGAAGTGCGTAGACCCCGTAGAAGAAAATCTGTGGAAGGCAGATCAGGGCGAACGAGGTACCGAGTGCGAGCCGGGAGTCACTGGCGGACAGGTCATACAGGCGATAGAGCAGTGGGGCTGCGAGCACACAGACCGCTGTCAGGACACCAAGAATGGTGAAGGCAAGCGTCAGGAGCCGGTCGGTATAGCCCTTGCCACCATCCTCATGCCGCAGTGCCTTAGTGATCTGTGGGACGAGGACCGCGTTGATCACGCCGCCGGCCAGCAGCAGATAGATGATGTTGGGCAAGGTGTTGGCCGTCGACCAGGCGTTGGCAGCGGCAGTTGTGGCGCCGATGGCCGTGACTTGCAGAACGCCACGGGCCAGTCCAAGGACACGAGAGACGAGGGTTCCGGCGGCCATGAGCGCGCTAGCTCGGGCCAGCCCACGGCGGTCGTCGGATGATGCCCGAGTGGGGGCATCCTGCTCGGCGGGTGCTGCGTCCTGCGCTAGGTCGGGTCCGGTCTCGGGGGCTTCGCTGGCGGCCTGTGCGACCTCATCAACGGTGGCGAACGAGTCGCTGTGTCCGGCGTACCACTCATCGCTGAGTCGGTTGGGCAACGCGGTATGCCACTGCGTGCCGATGTCGGTGGCGTCCTCGACGCCGTGGGCCACCTCCCGGGTTGCGGTGTCCACGGCAATCCACTCCGAGAACTGTGCCCCCAGGGACTCGGCGATGTCGTGCTGAGCCGAGGGAAATGTGGGTGGCTGAGGGGAGTAGAGCTGACCCAGGCTTGGCTTGGGCGGGTCGCTAGTCATCGTCACTCTCTGGCGGCTGGTCCGGTATGGGACCCGGCTCCGGATCGCGGCGCGGAGTGCGCAGGCTGCGATAAATGCCGACCACGAGGATAGGTCCGGCGACGGCTCCCAGGACCCAGTAAAGCCATGAACCGGTGGGACGCACGGTGAATTGCAGTTGTGTCGGCGCGTCGTCGGCGGGGCCCAGTGGCATTCCGGACGGAGTGCTCAGCGTGGCGTCGACGTTGACTTTCCCGGAGGACAGCGCCTTGAAGTCCACGCGAACGGTGTCGCGGGTGTCAGCGCCAAGAGTGAGCGGTTCAGGTTGATCCGGGACTTCGAGAATCGCCAGCCGTGGCTCCAGCGTGAGACGCACATTGCGGAGCCCGCGGTTGAGACCGTTGACGACCGTGACGCCGATTTCGCTCTCATCGGTGAAGAAGTTGATCGAACCGGGACGTACGGAGATCTTGGCGGGCATCTCGCGCAGTGCGGTACCGAGCCGGTTCAGGGCGGTCTGGTGGGCGGTGTTCTGCCCGCGCCAGCGCACGGAGGAGAGCTCGTCGTAGGCCGCCGACCAACCCGCTACGACGTCGCCGGAGTCCACGAGGATCGTGCCCATGTCGTTGAGGAGCCGCCGGTCAGAGGCCGCACGGTCCAAGGAGTCGCGGGTGATCGGGCTCGCGGGGGCATCGCGGCTGGGGTTGGGCGACTGAAGGCGCGCCGACGTCGGGGCGCGGGCAGTTTGGCGGAGTGGCGCCGCCGCGGATGCACCCTTCAACCACGGCACATCCACGGACGCGCGGATGAGGGAGGACACCGCCTCGGGGGCCGCCTGGTCGAGGCGTGGCGCAAGGGCGAGAAGGTCGCGATTCTGGGTGCTTGATCGGGCCATCGCCAACGTTGTGGCGAGGTAGCGCTGAACGCGTTGACCGTCACCGCCTTCGCCGTCGCGGTCAAGCAAGCGGGACACCCGCTGGTCGTAGCCCAGTACGGGGGTTCCATTGGTGAGGCGATGGGCCACGCCAGCGCGGTCGTCGGCGACTTGGCTGCTGGGGAGAAGGGTGGCCGGGGCATCGCTGTTGCGGGCGCCGCGCCAGGCGCCGGTGATGCTGGTGAGCTCTGCTTTCGTCGGCTGGGTTGCGGGCCAATTGACCACGATGTTGCTCATGGAGGCGTTGGCCGGGCTGAGCTTTCGATCCAGGAGGCGGCGTACAGATTGCTCCCCACCCGCTTTCTGGAGGGCGACGACGTCAGGATCGCCGTACGGCAGCCACCACAGCGATTGGGCTTCGCCGCGGTTCACCAGGCGTTGTCGCAGGTCGGTCACCAAGGTGTTGACGGAGGTGTCGTCGGCCGGAGGCATGGTCGGCAGCGAGCTGGAGGACGAGGACGGCGAGGAGGACGGTGGGCTCGTGTCGGACTCGGTCGGGGTACCTGATTCAGATCCTCCGCTGGGATCCGGCGTACTCGAGGGCGTCGGAGAGCCGGTGCCCGTGGCGTCCGTGCCCGGCGAGGTGGCGCCGGAATCCGTCGGATCTGACTCCTGGGGCTCCGACGCGGAGGGCGTCGGCGTGGCGGAGGGTGTCGGCGTTTCGGTGGGATTGCCCTCGGGCTCGGAATCTGCGGCGGGCAGGTCCGGATCCGGAGACATCGGCGGTTCCACCATGCTCGGGTCGACCAGCCAGGTCACCGGCAAGCCCCGAAGATCGCGCATCAATCGGTCAACAGCCGACCCGGGTCCGATCGCCCGACGCCAGGCGGCGAGCCGAGTGGCGCCGGTACTGCTGAACAGGTTGGGGTCGGCGGGAAGAGTCAACGGCACGACCCAGCCGACGGTCACGGTGGACGGCGGCGTCTTTCCTGCGCCATCCCACGGAATGACCGTCGGGAGGGTCATCTTGGCGGGCGCGCCAGCGGCGTTACCGTCGGTGACGCTCAGCGTGGCCGCGAGATTGGTCTGCGCGGACACCTCACTGGGCAACTGATCGGCCTGAATCGACAGCTGGAAGGGCACGGACTTGCCAGGCTCGAGCGGCCGGTCGAGGACGGCCTGCCCGACCTCATCCGTCGCTGCGGATCCGGACCCCGACATCCAGTCGTCAACGTCGGATCGGGTCGTGAGCCGGGCGTCATCAAGGCGCAGCCGAACCACCGGTTGCGCAATCGCGTCGTTGCCACCGTTGGTGATGCGCCCGATGATCACTAGCGAGGTGTCGGGCTTGGCGACCGCCGGGGAGACCGAGCTCACGGTGATGGAGGAGGTGACGTCCTCCGCTGTGGCCGGGGTCGTACTGGCTTGGCTGAGCGGGATCGAGAACCCGAGGACCAGGATCAACGTCGCGAGGACGGACAGCAACGCGGCGCCCGTGCGTGGCGCGCCTCCGAATCTGGTGCGCACAGGGGTCAGGCGGTCCCGGCCAGGCATACCCAGGCCGTTCGCGCGATGCGCCGCTCGTTGGGGAAGGTCAACTGGCGTTGAACGGTGTCCAGGCGGAACCACTGGGCGTCGATGGCCTCATGGTCGGGGTCACCTTCAACACTGATCTCGCCGCCCAAAGCCTCCAGGAGGTAGTGATGGACCATTTTGTGGATGCGGTACTCGGGAGTGGTGAACCAATAGTCAATCGTGCCGAGCGTGACCAGGGCTCGGCCGTGAATGCCGGTTTCTTCGGCCACTTCACGTACCGCGGTCTCGACCAGGGTCTCCCCGGATTCGACGTGCCCCTTGGGCAGACACCACTCGAGGCGACCGGCCCGATTGCGCCGCGCGATGAGCGCGATGTAGGCGACGCCGTGGCGTACATCGATCACCACACCACCGGCGGACCGTTCCTCCACAGCAGCCAACCGCCGCGAGGCGCGGTGGCGAGGCAGTTGGAGGGTCATTCCGACACTGTAGCCAGCGAGTCTGATGGGCGTGCTGTGTCTGCGGGGTCCTGTCCCACCCACCGATAACCGGGTGGCACGGACCGGGTCGTTCACGGCCTACCCTGTCCGGGTGCCTGATCGTCCCGACGCTCTGACGTTGTTGCAACGCGCAACGGCTCATCTCGCCCCGCATTTGCCCGTGCTCACCGACCTTGGTGAGCGGTTCACCGCTGCCGGGCACGAGCTCGCGCTGGTGGGCGGACCGGTGCGCGACGCTCTCCTCGGCCGCGCGATCGTCGATCTGGACCTCACCACCTCGGCTACTCCGGATGAGATCTTGGCGTTGCTGGAGGAGTGGGGCAGCGCGACCTGGGATGTCGGCCGCGAGTTTGGGACGATCGGCGCCCGACTTCGCGACGTCGTGGTTGAGGTGACGACCTACCGGGCCGATGCCTATGACCCGAGTTCCCGCAAGCCGGTCGTCGCCTTCGGCGACAACCTGGATGACGATCTCGCCCGGCGCGACTTTGCGATCAATGCGATGGCGATGCGGATCCCCGACCTGACGTTTGTCGACCCCTTCGACGGGTTGGGCGACCTCCTGGAGCGGAGGCTGCGTACCCCATCGACTCCGGAGATCTCGTTCTCCGATGACCCGCTGCGGATGATGCGCGCGGCACGGTTCGTGGCCTCGCTCGGGTTTGTGGTGACCGAGGACGTTCAGGCCGCCATGTCCGATATGGCCGACCGGATCGCCATCGTGTCAGCTGAACGAGTTCGCGACGAGATCACGAAGTTGATGCTCGCGTCCCGCCCGGTTGATGGGTTGCGCCTGCTGGTCGACACCGGCCTTGCCGCTCACGTCCTGCCGGAGTTGCCCGCGCTGCAACTCGAGGTCGATGAGCACCACCGGCATAAGGATGTCTACGAGCACTCCCTCATCGTGCTGGAGCAAGCCATCGCGCTCGAGGGTCCGCGCGAGGTCCGGGAGGTGGGCGAGGTCGAGCCGATCGAGGGTCCGGATCTCGTCCTTCGCCTCGCGGCGCTGCTGCATGACATCGGTAAGCCCGCCACCCGGCGTTTCGAGGCCGGTGGCGGGGTGTCCTTCCACCATCACGAAGTGGTGGGCGCAAAGATGACCCGCAAGCGCCTGCGGGAGTTGCGTTTCGACAAGGAGACGATCAAGGCGGTCACCCGGCTCGTCGAACTGCACCTAAGATTCCACGGCTACGGCGGCGGCGAATGGACCGACTCGGCCGTCCGGCGATACATCACCGATGCGGGACCGCTGCTGGGTCGGCTGCACCTACTGACTCGTTCAGACTGCACGACGCGCAACCGTAAGAAGGCTGAGCGCCTCGCGCGCACCTACGACGATCTCGAGCGCCGGATCGCCACGTTGCTGGAGGCTGAGGAGCTGGGCAAGGTGCGCCCGGAACTCAATGGCAACCAGATCGGTGAGGTTTTGGGCATCGCACCGGGGCCGGTGCTCGGGCGGGCATACCAGCATCTGCTGCAGGTGCGCCTGGACGAGGGCCCGATTGGCGAGGACGCCGCCACCGAGCGGTTGCTTGCCTGGTGGGCCGACCAACCCGAGGCTACTCGGTGATCAAGCCCTGCTTCGTGAGCCAATCGAACGCCACGTCCCCGGGCTCCCGACCATCGACATCGATCTGTCGATTGAGCTCGAGCAAGACATTGTTGGTCAGTTTGGCTGCGACGGGAGCGAATAGCTCCTTGATCTGCGGATAGGCCTCAAGCGTCTTGTTCGCGACGACCAGGGATGCGTTGTACTTGGGGAAGTAACTCTTGTCATCCTCAAGGACCTTCAAGTTGAGCGCCTTGATCCGACCGTCCGTCGTGAAGACTTCACCGAAGGTGCAGAGCCCGTTGCCGGTTGCGGCGTAGATGGCGCCGGTGTCGAGCGTCTTGACTTGGTTCTTCTTAATCGTGCTGCCCAGCGGGAGGCCGTACTTCTTGAGCATGGGCTCGAAGCCGTCGTTGCGGCTGGCGAACTCAGACTCCACGCAGAACGTGCGCTCGGCCTGCGGCACCTTCTTCATGTCGCTCATCGTGTTGAGGCCGTATTTTTTGGCAACCGAGGACTTCACGGCCATGCCATAGGTGTTGTTCAGGGGGGCGGAAGGCAACCAGCGCAAGGCATTCTTCTTGGCGTCCTCGTCGCGGACGGCGACATACTGCTTGCGTTCGTCGGGGATCGGATCGGTATGCCCGAGGTAGTTGATCCATCCCGTTCCGGTGTACTCCCACATGATCTGGATGTCGCCCTGCACCTGCGCCTGACGGGCACTCGAGCTTCCGGGGATGTTGGTGAGGTCGGTGACGGTGGCGCCCGCCGACTTCAGCATGATGATTGCGATCTTGCCCAACAGGATCTGCTCGGTAAAGTTCTTCGAGCCGATGGCGATCTCGGCGCCGTTCAGCGGCTTGACGTCGCTGACGGCACCGGAGAGTTTGCCGCTGGGGACGAAGCCGCCGGCAGAGCCAAGTCCACATCCGGTGAGCAGCATCGCCCCGGCCGTCAGGACGACGCCGCTTCGGCGTAGGCGGGCAGGGGTCCTCATCAGCGCATTCCTTTCGGGGTGGCGGCGAGTTCCATGAGCCGACCGAGCCAGTCGATGATGAGCGCAAGTGCGGCGATGAGTACGGCACCGCTGACCAGGACCGAGGTTCGGTCCAATTCGATCCCGGTCTTGATGAGCGAGCCAAGGCCGCCAGCGTCGATGAAGGTACCGAAGGCCGCGGTCCCGGCAACCAGCACGAGGGTGGTGCGAACACCGGTCATGATGATCGGCACTGCCATCGGCAACTCGATGCGCAGTAGGACGGCGAACTTGGACATCCCCATGCCCTGCGCCGCTTCGACCAGCGTGGGGTCGATCGACTGCAGCCCGACGATGGTGTTGCGCAGGACGGGCAAGAAGGAGTAGGCCGCCAGCGAGATGACGGCGGTGGTAAACCCGAAACCGATCCACATGGCCAGCAACACGATGACGCCAATGACCGGAGCAGCCTGGCCCGCGTTCGCCACGGCAATAACCGGCCCGGAAAGTTTGCGCAACGCCGGCCGGGTCAGGGCGATGCCCACCGGAATCGCGGTGACGAGCACGACGATCGAGGTCACGACGGTCAGCTTCAGGTGCTCCACCGTCAGCGTGCCGACGTTTCCCCAGTCCAGGATGCGTGCCTCGATATCGTCCAGCGTGGTGGTGGAGCGCCAGAAGATCCAGCAGCCCAGGATGATGACCACCAGGATCGGGATACCGGCGATGGTGGGCAGATTGGCCCGCAGGCCACCTTTGGTCGCGCCCGTTTCCTCGACGGTGGTGGTGACGATCGAGGGATCGGCCGTCATGGTGAGGACTCCTCGCCGGAGGCTAGTTCAGCCTGTTCGTTCACGGCGCGTACGTGATCGGTGACCTGGCGGAAGGTCACGATGCCCAGATATTCATCGCGCTTACCGGTCACGACAATCCCGTCGTGATTGGAGGTCAGCATGGCGTCGAGTGCATCGTTGAGGGTGGCCCGGTGGTCGACCGAATCCAAGTCGGCGTTCTTCACCTGAATAGGGCCGTTCAAGTCGCGGCGCCAGAGCCAGTCGACCGGGCGGTCGCGATCATCCAGGATGACGACCGAGCGGTGCCCAGTCTGCTCAGCGCTGGCCCGGGCGTCCTCGCCTGACGATCCGAGTCTGGCGGTGGCTTGCGGTTGGATCTCCAGGTCCCGCACTCGGGCCAAGGTCAGGGACTTCAGGGATGAGCCCGAGCCGACGAAGTCTTCGACGAACTCATTGGCCGGTGCGGCCAGGATCGCCTCGGGGGTGTCGTACTGCGCGATCTGAGCCCCCTCCCGCAAGATGAGGATGCGATCACCCAGCTTGAGCGCCTCGTCAATGTCGTGCGTGACGCAGATGATGGTTTTGTGCAGTTCTTCTTGGATGGACAGCAATTCGTCCTGCAGGCGTTGGCGAGTAATGGGGTCCACCGCGCCAAACGGTTCGTCCATGAGCACGACCGGGGGGTCGGCAGCCAGCCCACGGGCGACACCCACCCGCTGCTGCTGACCACCAGAGAGTTCACGGGGGAAGCGGTGCGCATAAACCTTGGGGTCGAGCCCGACGAGGTCGAGGAGTTCCTCGATGCGCTCGTCGATGCGCGACGTTTTCCACTTCAGCAGCTTGGGGACCATCGCGACGTTCTGCGCGACGGTCAGGTGGGGAAACAGCGAGCCGCCCTGAATCACGTAGCCGATGCTGCGGCGCAACTCATCGACATCCTTAGTGCCGATGTCTTCGCCGTCGATCGTGATCGAACCACTGGTGGGGTTGATGAGCCGGTTGATCATCTTCAAGGAGGTCGTCTTGCCACAGCCGGACGGACCGACGAACATGACGGTTTCGCCAGCGGGAATGTGCAGCGACAGGTTGCCGACAGCCGGGGCCTTCTGGCTCGGGTACTGCTTGACGACGTCGGTGAACCGGAGTTCGGCACCGCTGATGGCATTGGTGTGATCAGGCACGGATACCCCTGGAGATGGTGAGTCGGCCGAAGAACAGCAGAGCAAGGTCGAGCAGCATCGCAAGGATCACGATGCCGATGGTGCCAACTAGTGCGCTATTGACGGCGTTGGCGCCGCCAATGCGCGACAGGCCGGAGAAGATGGATCCACCGAGGCCGGGGCCGAGTGCGTAGGCACCAATAGCGGCCACGCCCATAGACATCTGGGCTGAGACGCGCAGTCCGGCCAGGATGACGGGCCAGGCGAGCGGAAGGCGTACCCGCAAGAACTGTCCGGCTGGATTGAGGCCCATGCCCTTGGCGGATTCAAGCAATTCGGGTTTGACGCCATTGAGTCCAACCACCGCATTACGCAGGATCGGCAGAATGGCGTAGAAGGTGACGACAGCGATACTGGGTTTGGCGCCCACCCCGAAGATGACGAGGGCGACACCGAGCAGCGCAAGGCTTGGGATGGTGAGCCCGATCGCCGTGATCGCATTGGCAATGCCCGCCAGCCGCGGCTGGGAGACGATCAGCATGGCGAGCGCGATGGCAATGATCGTCGCGAGAAGCAACGACTGGACGACCAAACTCACGTGTTGGTACGACCGGAAAAGGATGTCAGCCCAGCGCTCGTCCAGGAAGTCGCGCATGGGCGTAAACCTTCCGGTCGGGGGCACGACACCCGAAGGCGGGTGACGTCGAATTTCCTTACTAAACTAGTCGCAAAGCAAAGAGTGCGTGGATATTCGCGGACACGCTGCGAAAGGTGTGAGGTCGAGATAGAATTCGCGATCCGCAGACGATCAGGGATTCAGCGAGGGACTCAGGAATGACTCGACCGGCCGCGCCGTCACGGCCATCGCCGATGAGCCGTGGAATCCACGAGCCTCTCCACCCGGCGGTGACCGGCAGCATCATCGGAACGATCGGCGCGACGGCATTTGTGTTGATCAACCGCAGCGAACTGCCCGGCGCCTGGCCAGAGATCGCTCTCGGCGCCTGGTTGGTTGCGCTCGCGGTCACCATCTTCGCCGTTTTTGTGCGCCCGCGCCGGCTCACTGACCCAGGGCCGCCCGGTCCCTATGCCGGGCTGATTTACAGCGGCAGCATCGCGGGGATGCTCGCTTTGATGGCCATCGGGCGGGTCGTCCTTGATGCCGTGGATCGACCAGAGTTACAACCAGCGGTGGTCGTCATCGCGGTCGGCGCACACTTCGTGCCGTTTGCGAAGACGTTCAATGTGCCGATCTTCGCGACCCTTGGTTGGACGGTGACCGCGCTTGGCGTGATCGGATTGCTGAGTGGGCTGATTGGCGGTGCGGTTCCCGCCGCCGTGGCCGCCACGCTCACCGGGATCGTGATGCTCACGGCAATCGCCAGGTCCGCGTGGACTCAGTGATCGTGGGTGGTGACCGCACTGCCTAGGCATGGCGAGGTCACACCCACGTTCCCTGACGCGCCCTTCCGGGCCGGCAGCGACAGAGGTCAGCGCGGTTCGTCACCCGCAATGAACGCCTCGACCTTGGCCCGGCCGAGGGAGTCTTCGCGCTGCTCCGGCGGTGACTTCATCAGGTAGGAGCTCGCGGACAACAGCGCGCCACCGATTCCGCGGTCCTTGGCGATCTTCGCGGCGCGGATCGCGTCGATGATGATGCCGGCGGAGTTGGGGGAGTCCCATACCTCGAGTTTGTATTCCAGGTTCAACGGCACGTCGCCGAAGGCGCGGCCCTCAAGGCGCACATAGGCCCACTTGCGGTCATCGAGCCAGGCGACGTAGTCGGACGGGCCGATGTGGACGTTGCGGTCATCGGTCTTGTTGGCCAACTCGCCGGACAGGTTGGAGGTCACGGCCTGGGTCTTGGAGACCTTCTTGGACTCCAGGCGCTCGCGCTCGAGCATGTTCTTGAAGTCCATGTTGCCGCCAACGTTGAGTTGGTAGGTGCGATCCAGCACCACACCACGGTCCTCAAACAGGCGGGCCATGACGCGGTGGGTGATCGTTGCGCCGACCTGGCTCTTGATGTCATCGCCGATGATCGGGACGCCGGCGTCTTCGAACTTCTTGGCCCACTCCGGGTCGCTGGCGATGAAGACCGGCAGTGCGTTGACGAAGGCGACGCCCGCGTCGATGGCGCACTGCGCGTAGAACTTGTCGGCCTGCTCGGAACCCACGGGAAGGTAGGACACCAGAACGTCGACCTGCGCGTCTTTGAGCGCCTGGACGACATCGACGGGCTCGGCGGCGGACTCCTCGATCGTCATGGCGTAGTACTTGCCGATGCCATCGAGGGTCGGTCCGCGCTGTACCTCGACGCCGGAGGTCGGGACGTCGCACAGCTTGATGGTGTTGTTTTCGCTGGCCCCAATGGCCTCGGCGAGGTCCTTGCCGACCTTCTTGTCGTCGACGTCGAAGGCGGCAACGAACTTCACGTCGTTGACGTGGTAATCGCCGAACTTCACGTGCATCAAGCCGGGGACGGTCGCCGACGGGTCGGCGTCTTTGTAGTACTCGACGCCTTGCACCAGGCTGCTCGCGCAGTTCCCGACGCCGACGACAGCGACTCGAATGTTGCCCATGTGTTGTGTCCTTTCCCGTGCCGGCGGACCGGCGGTTGGTCGTGCGATCAGTCCGTGTCAGGTGGTGCGGAGGTGTCGATCGTGCGGTCGGCGTTGGAGTACGCCGTGCGCTCGGTCTCGATCAGCTCGGATAGCCAGCGGATCTCGCGCTCCTCGCGCTCCAACCCATGCCGGTGCAATTCAGCGGTGTAGGCGTCGGCGCGTTCCCGTCGCTCCTTGGCTTCGGTGCGGGCAGCGTCCAGACGCTGCTCCAGTCGGGAACGGCGACCTTCGAGAATGCGAAGCCTGGCATCGCGGGAGGCGCGCCCGAAGAAGGCGAAGTGCACGTCGAAGGAGTCGTCCTCCCAGGCTGTCGGCCCGGCCCGGTCGAGTACGGCTTGGAAGTGTTCTTTGCCTTCGGCCGTCAATTCGTAGGTGATCTTGGTACGCCGCCCGGTGGCCGAGTCGCCAGAGGTGCTGATCCACGCGCGGTGTTCGAGGGTGCGCAGACAGGGATACAGCGACCCGTAGGACACCACCCGGAAAGCGCCGAGCACACCCGTGAGTCGCTTCCGCAGTTCGTAGCCGTGCATGGGGCTGTCTTGCAGGAGTCCCAGGATGGCTAACTCGAGCATGGCGGCACGGCGGGATGCGACCACGCTGCACCTCTCCACCCGTCGGAAATCCCGACTTGACCTAACAAAGTCGAAGTTTGTGAGTTCGACGCTACCACGGATATATCGCACCGATATGTCCCGTGTGTGGTTGGACCTCCCAGCCGAACCGAACCCTGTCGTCAGGGATGGGGGTTACCCTGGATTGGGGTCTCGGTGCCTCACGTCCTGCCGCATGGCTTCCGTTCACGAAGGATTTCTGTGTCCGACGACGATCTCGACCCCACGGCTGAGGTTCCCACTCAACCCGACGATGGCGACGGCGCTACCTCGACGACCCGCCGCGGTCGGCAGCGCAAGAAACATGGCCTCGCCTATAAGATCCTGACCCGCTCGGCCATCGGTCTGGCGACCCTCGCCGTGATCGGCATGGTCGTGTTGTTCGTGCTCTATCAGCGCACGGAGATCCCCCAGCCCAACGAAGACGCCCAGCGCCAGGTCTCTGTCCTCTACTACGACGACGGCAAGACCGAACTCGCGCGCTTCAACAACACCACGCGCGAGGACGTCCCCATCTCGCAGGTGCCGCAGCACGTCAAGAACGCCTTCTTGGCTGCCGAGGACCGTGATTTTTACGACAACGACGGGGTGTCGTTCACCGGCATTGCGCGTGCGGTGCTGGCCAATATCAAGGGCGACGAAGTCCAGGGTGGGTCGACCATCACCCAGCAGTACGTCAAGAACTACTTCTTGTCACAGGACAAGACGCTGAACCGCAAGGTCAACGAGGTCATGATCTCGGTCAAGATCGACCGCAAGTTGCCCAAGGACGAGATCCTGCAGAACTACCTCAACACGATCTACTTCGGTCGCAATGCGTATGGCATCCAGGCCGCTTCACAGGCGTACTTCAACAAGGACGCGAAGGAACTCACCGTTTCCGAAGGAGCCTTCCTCGCCTCGATCATCAACAGCCCCTCCAGCCTCGACCCGGCCAGTGGCCAGGAGGCACGTGACCGGGCCAACGGGCGCATGGTCTACGTCTTGGATGGCATGGTCGACGAGGGTTGGCTCAGTCAGGCTGAGCGCGACAAGCAGCGGATGCCTAGCTTCGTGGATCGCAAGAAGCAAACCATTCCGGGGCCCAACGGGTACCTCCGTGACCTGGTCGAGAAGGAGTTGAAGGGCCCGCGTGGCCTGACCCAACAGGACATCGACCGAGGTGGCCTGCGCATCACGACCACGATTAACAAGAAGGCGCAAGCCGCTGCGGTCAATGCCGTGAAGGAGCGCCTCCCCACGACGCCGGAGGCTAAGGACCTGCACGTGGGGCTCGCGGCGCAGCGGCCGGATGATGGCGCCATTGTCGCCGTTTATGGAGGTCGTGACCCGGCCAAGGAAGCGAACAATGCGACCTTCCAGCAGATGCAGGCCGCGTCGGGTTTCAAGGTTTTCGGTTTGCTGGGCGCGCTTGAAGATGGCATGACGCTGCAGACTCAATATCTGGGCAACAGCCCGATGAAGTTCCCGGGCTACGGTGCGCGCGGCGCGACCAACTTCGCTAACCAGAATTTCGGCAATATCAACCTGCGCCGGGCGACCGCGAATTCGGTGAACACCGTGTTCTTGGGCCTCAATCAGGACATCGGCCCGAGCACGACCAGGAAAATGGCGATGCAGGCCGGGATCCCGGAATCATCGTTGGGCAAGCCCACGTTGGCCAATGTCCTTGGTACCGACTCAGTGCGGGTGCTGGACATGTCGACGGCATACAACACCATTGCCAATGAAGGCGAGAAGGTCACGCCGCACTACATCAAGAAGGTGACGTCGGTTACTAGTGACTACACCTATGAGGCAAAACCGGCCAAGAAGCGTGTCTTCGATAAGGCGGTGGCGATGAACACCCGCGCTGCCATGGAAGACGTCGTGAAGTACGGATCTGGGCGGCAAGGGACGACCGGTCTCGGTCGCCCGGCGGCAGGTAAGACCGGTACCGCCAGCGCTAACCGTGCGGTGTGGTTCAACGGCTTTACCCCGCAACTCACCGCATCGGTCGGCATCTTTAAGTCGACCGACGGGGGTAAGACCACCGAAGAGATGACCAACATCGCGGGCATCCCCAACCTGACCGGTGGCACCTTCCCGACCGAGATCTGGACGGCCTTCATGAAGGCAGCGTTGAAGGGCGAAAAGGTCGAGAAGTTCCCAGAGGCACCGCGTCTGACGAACTCCTTCAGCCCCACGACCCAGCGCACGACTGACCGGCCGCGGACCAGAACGACCACGGAGGAGGAGAGTTCCTCCTCCTCGAGCTCCTCCTCCTCGAGCACGTCGTCCTCGAGCTCGACTTCGTCGTCCACGAGCACCTCCTCGAGTACGTCCACGAGCAGTTCGTCGGCGCCGAGTTCGACCAGTTCGGAGCCGCCGCCGTCGAGTTCGACACCCCCGCCGCCTTCGACGACCCGGCCGGAGCCCACTCGACCGCCGTTGCCGACCCGACCGACCCGACCGACGAGGCCACCGGAGCCACCAGATCCGCCGGCTCCGGACGCCACTCCACGGGCGCCGGCCCGGGACGGCGTCGAGGCCGGCCCCTAGGCCAGCCGGTGTCTTTGGAAATCCCGAGTCGATCCGAGCGCATCGCGGCCGCAGGAGCCGAGGCCATCGGCGGGCCGGTGGGTCGCTATGCACGGGTAGGACAGCGGGCTTGGGTGCCTGCTGCGGCCACTCTGTCGGCGCTGTCCAGCGTCCTCGTCGCGGTCGGCGTACTGCGAACGAATCACTGCCTGCAGGAAGGGTGGTCGACGCCCGGATCGCTGTGGCGGATGTGTTATTCCGACCTGCCCGCCGCCGCGAACGGGTTGCCGCCCAGCAGTCCCTACTCGGTTGGTCAGTCGGGTGAGACCCAGCCGGTCCTGACAGCGGTACTGACCTGGGTCATCCAACACCTCGCGCCGGGCTCGGCTGGCTTGGGCCGACAGCAGTGGTACGTCGCGATCGCAGCGGTCCTGGTCGTTCTGTTTCTCGCGGTGACGATCACCGCTCTCGCCTGGATGCTGCCGACTCGACCGTGGCGGGCAGCTTTTGTTGGCTTGAGTCCGCTGCTGGTGACCTCCTCGTTGATCTCGTTCGACCTGTTCGGCGTCGCGCTGATGACGGTCGGCCTCGCGGCCTGGGTGCGCGGTCATCCGCGCGCCGCCGGGGCGCTGCTCGGCGCGGCGATCATGGCCCGCAGTTTTCCCGCACTCGTCTTGGTCGCGATCGTCCTGTTGGGCTGGCAGGCCGGCCAGCGGGCTCAGGTGCGCGCCGCACTCGCCGCCGCCGGGGCCACGATCGCGGTATGCCTCGGCTTGGCCGTGGCGCTCGGCGGCAACCCGCTGGACCCTTACCAGGCATGGCTGGGGCAGGGCGCGACGTACGGCTCGGTGTGGCTCGTGGTGGACATCGTGGGCGTCGCCCTCCCCACGTGGCTGCTCACCACCGTTGCTGTGGCGGGCCTTGGCGTGGCGCTCATGGTCGGGAGGCGCCTGGCGCGACGAGCGAATCCGCCCACGGTGGCGACACTGTCGCTCCTCATGCTGGCGATCGTGATGCTGACGGGTAAGAGCAACTCGTTGCAGTCGGCGCTCTGGCTGCTCCCGCTAATCGCCGCGTCACTGCTGCCGTGGCGCGATTACCTCATCTGGGTCGGTATCGAGCTGATGGCCTTCGCCGCGACCTGGCTATATGTCGGCCACGGCTTCGACTCACAGAAGTCGTTGCCGGCCCCGGCCTACGTCTTCTTCTCGAGCTTGCGACTGCTGGCCCTCGCTGTCCTTGCGTGGCGAGTTTTTGACCTGGAGGCCCGGTCGCGAAAGTCCTCCAGGGTGGATTAGGGCCCCACGGGTGGCTCCCGCTACTCTGGTGCGGTTCCCGGTGTCGTTATCCACAGACCACTCGCGCTGTCCAGCGCGATGTCGGCGGGTGCTGGCAAAGTATGACTAGGCCAAGCACAAGACGACTCCGAGACGCTGCAACCCTCCTGTCACGGAGAGACCGTGACCGCCAAGACCAAAGGAGGTGGGTTCCCGCATGCGTCAGTACGAACTCATGATCATCCTCGACCCCGAGTCGGACGAGCGCAATGTTCAGCCTGCGCTGGACAAGATGCTCGGTGTCGTCACCAAAGACGGCGGCTCTGTCAACAACGTTGACATCTGGGGACGTCGCCGATTGGCCTATGACATCCAAAAGAAGTCTGAAGGCATTTACGTCGTGGTGTCGTTGACCGCTGAGTCAGCTACCGCCCAGGAGCTCAACCGTCAGTTGGGTCTCAACGAGTCGGTTATGCGCACCAAGGTGCTGCGCCGCGACGCGTAACGCTGCTTAGACACCATCGTTTTCACCTGAAGGGGAACCACTCATGGCTCAAGGCGACACCCCGATCACCGTGGTCGGCAACCTCACCAGCGACCCGGAGTTGCGCTTCACCCCGAACGGGGCAGCGGTCGCAAACTTCACGATCGCTTCCACGCCGCGGACCTTCGACCGGCAGTCCAACGAGTTCAAGGACGGCGAAACGCTGTTCATGCGCTGCTCCGTATGGCGGGACGCGGCTGAGAACGTCGCCGAGTCGCTCCACCGGGGCGATCGTGTTTTGGCGACTGGCCGACTCGTGTCTCGTTCCTGGGACACCCAGGAGGGCGAGAAGCGCACCGTCATGGAGATGCAGGTCGACGAGGTCGGCCCGTCCTTGCGGTGGGCCAACGTCAAGGTCAACAAGTCCCAGCGCAGCAGTGGTGGCGGCAACTTCGGTGGCGGTCAGCAACAAGGTGGCGGCGGCCAACAGCAGGGCGGGGCACCTTCGGGTGGCCAGCCCCAGGGTGGCGGTCAGCAAGGCGGCGGTCAGCAGGACCCGTGGGCCAGTGGTGGCCAGGGTGGCTCTGGTGGCGGTCAGCAGAGCGGCGGTCAGCAAGGTGGCGGCTGGAGCACCGGCCCCTCCTACGACGAGCCGCCTTTCTAAGGCCCGCTGCTCCACACGGTGTGGCGGACCAGTCCGCGGCACCACACAACTTCGAATGTCAGCTCATCCCGAGCACCTGCTCGGGCTCTCATCACAAAGGAGAGCACCACGATGGCCAAGCCCGTAGTGCGTACCAAGCCCATCAAGAAGAAGGCCAACCCGCTGAAGGCGGCGAAGGTCGAGTCGATCGATTACAAGGACACTGCGCTGTTGCGCAAGTTCATCTCCGACCGCGGCAAGATCCGTGCGCGTCGGGTTACCGGTGTCTCCGTCCAGGAGCAGCGCCGCATCGCCCTCGCGGTGAAGAACGCTCGCGAGATGGCCCTCCTGCCCTACTCCAGCTCGGCTCGCTAAGCCCTGACGACGTTTTCCGCTCGTGTTCTCGCGGTCGCTAGATCGCGAGAATCCCAGGGGACTCAGCAAAGGAAAGACTCATGAAGGTAATTCTTACGCACGAGGTCGCGCGGCTCGGTACTGCTGGCGACATCGTCGATGTGAAGGACGGCTACGCCCGCAACTACCTGGTGCCGCGTAGCCTCGCGACGCCGTGGACCAAAGGCGGCCAGAAGCAGGTCGACGCGATCAACCGGGCCCGTGAGGCGCGTTCGGTGAAGTCGCTCGATGACGCCAAGGCGCTCAAGGGCACGGTCGAGGCCCAGGTGATCAACATCAGCGCGCGCGCGGGCGAGTCCGGCCGCCTGTTTGGTGCGGTCACGACCGCCGAGATCGCGACCGCGATCAGCGAAGCCGGTGCTGGCTCGGTGGACCGTCGCACGATCCAGATCGAACAGCCGATCCGTACCGTTGGTGGCGCTGAGGTGCAGGTGCGCCTGCACCCTGAGGTGTCCGCCACGGTCAAGCTCAACGTCGTACGCAGCAAGTGACGTTGACTGACTAATCGCGCAGACGATCGGCCTCGTCCCCTTGTGGGGGCGGGGCCGATCTTCCGTTCAGGCGCCGACGACGAGCCAACGGTCTGTGCGGGCCCGCAGCCACAGTGCGATCAGGCGGAATGCCATGAAGGCGGTGAACGACCACCAGAGGAGCTGGAGGGAGCCGATACCACCGTCGGCCGTGTGCGCGCGCACCAGCAGTAGCACGGGCAGGTAGGCGACCAGCACGGCAACTTGCACGACAGCGAGCGCGAATCCGTCGCCGGCGCCGATGAGTACGCCGTCGAGAACAAACACGAGCCCGGCTATCGGCTGGCCGAGAGCGACCACCACGAGGGCCGCGGCGAGCGCATCGCGTACGGCCTCGTCTGGGCTGAACAGGCGCGGCAGGACCTGGTGCAGCGCGAGGATGATGCCACCCAGGACGACTCCGGCCCACCAACCCCACCAGAGCATGATGCGGGTGGCTTCTTTGGTCCCAGCGACGTCACCGGCGCCCAGCGACTTTCCGGTGAGAGCTTGCCCGGCGATGGCGAGTGCATCGAGCGCAAAGGCGAGGAATCCGAAGATCGTCAGCGCAACCTGGTGGGCGGCCAGGGGGGCATCGCCGAAGCCGGCTGCGACCCACGTGGTCAGGAGGAAGGCTGCGCGGAGCGCGAGTGTTCGCACGAGGAGCGGCAGGCCGCCCCATGCGGCGTGCAGGACGCGGCCGGGGTGCGGTCGCAGGCTGGCGCCTTCGCGGCGAGCGCGGCGTACGACGATGATGAGCAGGCCGGTCGCCATCCCGGTCTGAGCGATGACGGTGCCCCATGCGGCGCCGGCGATGCCCATTCCCGCGGGGTAGACCAGGAGATAGTTGAGCACCACATTGACGCCGAAACCCGCGACGGCGGCGACGAGAGGCGTCCGGGTGTCTTGGAACCCGCGCAGGACCCCAGTGGCTGCAAGGACGACGAGCATGGCGGGGAGTCCAAGCGCGGACACGCGGACATAGATCGTCGCCTGGTCGAGAACTTCGGGGCTCGCGCCGAAGGCGGAGCAGATGGGACGGGCGAAGACCGCGAGCACCAGGGCGGCTCCGGCACCGATGACGGTCGCGAGCCACACCCCGTCGAGTCCTGCTGACAGGGCCGCGAGCGGTCGTCCGGCGCCGATCTGGCGGGCCACCACGCTGGTGGTGCCATAGGCCAGGAACACGAAGATGTTGGCCGCCGTGAGCAGCGCCGCGCTCGCGACGCCCAGTCCGGCGAGGGGCACGGTCCCGAGGTGGCCGACGATGGCTGAATCGGCGAGCAGGAACAGTGGCTCGGCGACCAGGGTGAGGAAAGCGGGCACGGCGAGCCGGAGAATCTCGCGGTGCGGGTGGACCGAATTCGACACCGCTGCAGCGTAGTTCCGGACAAGACCGGTGTTCTCACTGGTGTCTTCGGCGAGCTGGGGGCCGCTCAAATCTCAATATGTGAGACGACATCCGCGTCCGAACACTCCTCGGCGTGTCGTTCGAAGTTACACGGATGTTATGTGCTACTTGTCCCCGGAATGGCGGGGTGATGCCCCGACCTTCCCGGTAGGAGCTTTCGAATCCCTATCTTCCCACCTGTCAATCGGACACGCCGAGTCACACGAGTCTCGTCTTTTCACATGCGTCGCAATTGGGCATCCTGGGGGGCGTGTTCATTGCCGGTCCGGGGCGGCAGTGACCGCTGGCGAAAGGCCACTTGGAAATTCCAGGTCGGTCCCGCATGACCCAACCTGACAGCAACGATCGAAAGGCTCCCGGATGCCGACGGCTGCTCCACGGCACGTGCGTACGCACCCCTCACGATCGTCGACCCTTCGTCATGCCGTGGCTTGGCGTCGCGGAACCGTTGTCACCGCCGGCGTCGCGGTCGTCGTGCCCGGTGCGGTCGGCGCCTGGGGATCGCCGACGGCAATCGCTGCGCCCACTACGGCGCCCACGATCACCCCCAAGGCAGCCCCGAGCGCGCCAAAGGCACCCACCCAGATGCCTGTGCTGCGTTATGGCGCAAAGGGTTCGGATGTTCGGGTCTTGCAGCAGCGCCTGGGCGCGGTGAGCGTTGACGGCAGTTTCGGCCCAGCCACGTTGGCCGCAGTGAAATCCTTCCAAGGGAGCAAGAGCCTCTCGGTCGACGGCATCGTGGGGCCCAAAACCTGGAAAGCTCTGGGCGCCGCACCCGGCAAAACAACCCCGAAAGCGGAGCCATCGTCGCCTTCAGGCACCTGCTCCGTTCAGGTCGTGCGCTATGGCTCCACTGGCAGCGCCGTCAAAGAGCTGCAGTCGCGTCTATCCATCAGCACCGATGGCAACTTCGGCCCGGGCACCTTGACGGCGCTGAAGAAGTTCCAGTCATCGAAGGCGTTGTCCGCCGATGGCGTGGCTGGCCCCAACACCTGGAAGGCGCTCGGCGGCTACCCGTGCGGTACGTCCTCCACCCCGAGCACGCCAAATAAACCCAGCACCCCGACGCCAGACGCACCGTCCAAGCCGAGTTCGTCGGCGACCGGACAGCGCGTGCTGGACATTGCCAAGAAATACATCGGCATCGACTACGCCTATGGCGAAGAGTCCCCAGAAGCGGGATTCGACTGCTCCGGCCTGACGCAGTTCGTCTACCGCCAGGTTGGCGTCGAGTTGCCGCGTACCTCCGCGGCGCAGTCACAGTTCGGCGCTGGGGTCGATCTCAACAGCCTCCAGGTCGGCGACCTGGTGTTCTTCCACTCGCCGATCCGCCACGTCGCGATCTATGCCGGCGACGGCTTGATCCTCGACGCATCCCAACCCGGAACCTCGATCTCGATCCACAAGATGTGGGTCCCGCCCGTGAAGGCCATCCGGGTGGTGTAGCGGTCTCGCGATCGTCTCGCCACCTGTGCCAATGCACCCGAACACGACGTACGAAGAGAAGGAACGCTCATGAGCCGCCCGGCACCTCGCCATCTGAAACAGCAACCAAGTTTGGTCGCTCGCGCCGTCCCCGTGGTGACCAGCCGCCGTGGCACCGCGCTCGCGACCGGTGCGGCGCTGTCCGTCCCGACGACTGTGGGCGGGATTGCCTTGGCGGGTGCAGCGGACGCGTTCGTTCCGCAGGCGGCCTCGGCACCGGCAGCTGCGCAGACATACGTCAAGACGGCGGCAGCCAGCAAGGTCACCGTGCTGAAGTACGGCGCTAAGGGTTCGCTCGTCAAGACCTTGCAGAGCCGCCTCAAGATCTCCCAGGACGGCAGTTTTGGTCCGGCAACCCTGACCAAGGTGAAGGGCTACCAGAAGTCCAAGGGTCTTAGCGTGGACGGCGTGGTCGGCCCGAACACCTGGAAGGCGCTCGGCGGCTTCCCTGGCACGACCACAGGGGCCAAGCCCGGCAATGCCTCCGCGCCCAATGAGTGCTCAGTGAACGTCCTGCGCTATGGCGCCAAGGGCTCCTTGGTCACGACCATGCAGAAGCGGATCAAGGCGACGGCTGACGGTAGCTTCGGGCCCGCGACGTTGTCGGCGGTGAAGAAATACCAGAAGGCCAAGGGCCTCAGCGCGGACGGCATCGTCGGGCCCCGTACTTGGTCTGCCTTGGGCGGCTTCCCGTGCGGCAGCGGCGGTGGTGGTGGCGCTGGCGGCGACACGGGCACACCGCCCAGCAGTTCTGGCGCCCAATACAAGTTGCCGTTCCCGGCGGGAGCCTCCCACAAGATCACCCAGGGCCCGATGGGATCGTTCAGCCACAAGGACAAGTACAGCAAGTACGCCGTGGACTTTGGCATGAGCACGGGGTCCAGCGTGGTCGCTTCGCGCAGCGGCTCGGTCTACAAGGCCAGTTGGGATGCCTACGGTGGCGGTAACTCGGTCATGGTCAAAGACTCCTCGGGCTACTGCATGCAGTACAACCACCTGAGCAAGATCAGTGTGGGTCAGGGGCAGAACGTCACGCAGGGTCAGCGCGTCGGCTCAGCCGGATCGACGGGTAATTCCACCGGCCCGCACCTGCACTGGGGCTTGGTGACCTGCAGCGGTTATGTGTCGGTCGAGGTGCCCAACTCGGTCGAGCGCGGGACCTCCTACCCCAGCGGTGTGATGGCGACCAGCCAGAACGGCTGACTAGACCACCAGGAGCCTACGGATGCTGATCCGTAGGCTTCTGGCATGCCTGATGACTCATCTGCCGCGATCCGCCCGACCCGTTGGGAGCAAGCCGGTGTCGGCAGGCGGGGTTACGGTGAGAAGTTTGCTGGCCTCATTCGGGCCGGCAAGGACGTAGAAGGCGAGGCCCGACTCGCTGATGCCCTGGCGCCGCGGGCCGCGACCATCCTCGATGCAGGTTCGGGCATGGGCCGAGTCGGTGCCGCACTGCAGCGCAGGGGTCATCGGGTCATCGGGGTCGACCTTGATGAAGAGTTGGTCGCGCAATCGAGGTCGACCTATCCGGAGTTGCCGGTGGTTCAGGCGCGTCTTGATCACCTGGCGCCGGAGGTGCTGCACGAGCGTGGCTTCCCGACGGCGTACGACCTGATCGTGGTCGTGGGCAATGTGATGATCCTCCTCGCGGACGGGACCGAGCAGTTGGTGCTGCGCCGGTTGCGCGCGTTGCTGGTGCCCGGCGGTCGGATCCTGGTCGGATTTCATACGAACGCGTGGCCAGCGAACTCTCGGACCTATCACCCGGATGACTTTGTTGCCGATGCGCGAGCCGCCGGTTTGGACCTCGAGCAGCGCTTCGCGTCCTACGACCTGCTGCCCTATGTGGCCGGTACCGATTACGTCGTGACGGTGTTGCGGCGAAGCGGTGAATCGGCGTCACCGAGTGGCGCCACCGAAGCGGTCTAGGCCAGGTGGAGGGCACGCGGGGTGCGTGTGACGAACGTGGCCTGTGGGTAATTCGGGCACTTGTCAAACCCGTGTCCAGATGGCTCAAACTTTCTTTTGTGCACAGGGTGTGGATCACGTTGTTGCAGGTCAGAGGCCTGGACGCGGCGGTCGGCGCACGTTATCCACATGGTTGTCCACTGGTCGTCCACAGCGACGCGCGGGGTTGTCCGCATGTTGTCCACAGGGTTATCCACAGACCAATGGGGGTGGGGGCTCGAGGCGTTGGGCGTGTCGCCCTCAGGGCGCCTACCGTCCGTGAAGTCCCGATGCACTGTCAGTGGTCGGTGGTGTGATCGGGGCAGTAATCAGTGGGGCGGGTGATTCCCGTGTGATGTGACGAGGAGGCTGACGCTGGTGTCGATTGCGGAGCTGGAGAACGCGTACGGCCCGCCGCAAGGTGAGCCGCCCTCGGAGGAGCGCGTACCCCCGCAGGACGTCAGCGCTGAGCAGTCGGTGCTCGGTGGCATGTTGCTCTCTAAAGACGCCATTGCCGACTGTGTCGAGGCAGTGCGGGGCACCGATTTCTACCGTCCCGCGCACGAACTCATCTGGGACGCGGTCATTGACCTCTACGGTCGTGGCGAGCCGGCCGACGCGATCACCGTGGCCGATGAACTCTCCAAGCGCGGCAACCTCAGCCGCGCGGGTGGGCAGGCCTATCTCCACCAGCTGATCCAGGGCGTACCGACCGCAGCGAACGCCGGCTACTACGCACAGATCGTCGCCGAGCGCGCCGTGCTGCGCCGCCTGGTCGACGCCGGGACGCGCATCGTCCAGATGGGCTATGCCACCGGCGGCGGCGATGTCGAGGACCTGGTCAACGCCGCGCAGGCCGAGGTCTACCAGGTGGCAGACCGGCAGGGCAGTGAGGACTACGTCCGCCTCGGTGACGTCATCGAGCAAGCTGCCGACGAGATCGAGGCAGCCTCCTCGACGTCCGGTGAATTGACCGGCGTGCCCACCGGCTTCAACGATCTGGACCAGCTCACCAATGGCTTGCACGCGGGTCAGATGATCGTGCTGGCAGCTAGGCCAGCTATGGGCAAGGCGCTCGCTCTCGACACGCCGCTGCCGACTCCCGACGGCTGGACCACCATGGGCGAGGTCGAAGTCGGAGACGAGCTCATCGGCGCTGACGGGCTGCCAACCCGGGTCGTCGCGGCCACCGAAGTTATGCGCGCGCGACCGTGCTTCGAGGTGGAGTTCTCCGACGGCACGGTGATCGTGGCGGATGAGGAGCACCAGTGGTTGACGGACAACCGTGCGAGCCGCCGTTCGGAGCAGGCCGCCAGGGACGGACGCAACCGGATGAAGAACCAGCGGTCCCTTCCGGCAGTCCGCACCACTCGGGAGATTCGCGAGACTTTGCGGACCACGGCCGCCGAGCGTCGCCTCAACCATTCGGTGCGACTCGCTGAGCCGTTCATCGGCTCAGAGCGCGACCTCTTGGTGCCCCCGTATGTTCTCGGTGCCTGGCTGGGTGACGGCACGTCGGCATCAGCTCAGATCACGACAGCCGACGACCAGATGATCATGCTCCTGGAATCTCAGGGTCTCGTGGTGACGCCGCAGGTCGCGACGATGCGCTACTCGATGCGGTTCCCTGTTGATGAGGTTGCGGAGCGTGAGTGCGTGGTCTGCGGGGTGGCGTTCGTGCCGCACACGTCGCAGATCAAGACCTGCGGCCGGTCCTGTGGGGGCCGGGCCAATACGGTCTCGGCGCGGTCGAGCGACCCACGTTGCCCCGATTGCGGTCGCGCATCCTCGGGCATGCGTCGGTGTGGCGCTTGCCATGCTCGTCACGGCACGGTGCAAGCGTGCCTTCGCACGATCGGGGTGTTGGGTGACAAGCACATCCCCGCGGACTACCTCAGAGCGTCCGAACGCCAGCGCCGCGAAATCCTGGCCGGCCTTCTCGACACCGATGGCACGGTGACTCGTGAGGGGTGTGTGCAATTCACAACGACCTCACGGCGGCTCGCGACTGACGTCCACGAACTGATCACCAGTCTGGGCTACCGGTGCGGCCGGTTCACGAAGCCGGTGAAGGGCCGGAGCGTGGAGTCCTCCACGGCCCATACGCTCACCTTCTCCAGCGATGAGGACGTTTTCTGGCTCGATCGGAAGAACCTCCTGCATAAGGACAGGAGGTCGCGGCGGTTCCAGCGCCGGAACTCCCAGTTCATCGTTGATGTCCGTCCAGTTGAGTCGGTGCCGGTGCGCTGTGTCGAGGTCGACAACGACAGTCACCTCTACCTCGCGTCGCGGTCGATGATCCCGACCCACAACTCGACGCTGGGTCTAGATATCGCCCGGGCCGCGTCGATCAAGAACGATCAGGCGTCGGTCATCTTCAGCCTGGAGATGAGCAAGTCCGAGATCACTATGCGTCTGCTGTCCGCTGAGGCGGGAATTCAGTTGCAGCACATGCGAAAAGGCACGATGCGTGACGAGGACTGGACCAAACTCGCCACGACGATGGGCCGAGTGTCCGAGGCGCCGCTGTTCATCGACGATTCGCCCAACATGTCGCTCATGGAGATCCGCGCGAAGTGCCGGCGGCTAAAGCAGACCAACAACCTCAAACTGGTGGTCATCGACTATCTGCAGCTGATGTCATCCGGCAAGAGGGTGGAATCGCGCCAGCAGGAGGTATCAGAGTTCTCCCGCGCGCTGAAGCTGCTCGCTAAGGAGATCGAGGTCCCGGTGATCGCGATCAGCCAGTTGAACCGTGGTCCCGAGCAGCGCACCGACAAGAAGCCGCAGATGAGTGACCTGCGCGAATCGGGTTGCCTCACCGCTGACACGCGCCTGCTGCGGGCTGACACCGGTGCCGAGGTCACGATCGGCGAGCTCGCCGCGTCCGGTGAGAAGGACGTCCCGGTGTGGGCACTCGACGACTCGTTGCGCTATGTCGCCCGTCCGCTCACGCACGCTTTTTCAACCGGGGTCCGTCCGGTGTTCCGGATGACGCTGGCCTCGGGCAAGACGGTGCGAGCGACCGAGAACCACCGCTTCCTGACCTACGACGGGTGGGAACATCTCGGCGATCTGCGGACGGGTAGTCGCATCGCGGTGCCACGCCACATACCCGCTCCGGAACGCCATGACCAGTGGGAGGACGACGAGCGGATCGTGCTCCTGGCCCACATGATCGGTGACGGGTCGTTCGTTCGGAAGCAGCCGATTCGTTACGCAAGCATCGACGAAAAGAACCTCACCGCGGTCACCAAGGCGGCGCTTGTTGGCTTTGGCGTGAAGGCGGTGCGAGACGACTACGCCGCAGCTCGGGTGTCCACGCTGCGGCTTCGAGCCCCGTACGCGCTCGGACACGGCAAGCGCAACCCGATCGCAGCATGGCTCGATGAGCTGGGGCTGTTCGGTCGGCGCAGCCACGAGAAGTTCGTGCCTGAACCGATGTTTCACGCCTCGAAGCGGCAGATCGCGCTCTTTCTCAAGCACATCTGGGCAACTGATGGTTCGGTGACGGTCAACAAGGCTGGGACTGGGGGTCGGATCTATTACGCCTCGACGTCGCGACGCTTGGTCGATGATTTGTCGCAACTGCTCCTGCGCTTCGGAATCTCGACGCGCACAAGGGTGACGCGCAAGGCCGGCTATCGCGACGGCTACACGATCGACATCAGTGGTGCCGACAGTCAGCGACGATTCCTGCAGGAGATCGGCGTGTTCGGAGCGCGTGACGCCAACGCCTCGCGCCTTCTTGAGATCGTGCGGGTGACGAAGAGCAACCCCAACACCGACACCGTGCCTGACCGAGTGTGGAGCACGGTCAAGGGCGTCCTTGCCGAAAAGGGCATGACTCACCGCGAGTTTGCCGTCGCCATGGGCACGCAGTTCTGCGGGTCGACGATGTGGAAGCACTCCCCGTCCCGGGAACGACTCGGGCGGGTGGCGCAGGTGCTCGACAGTGCTGAGCTCGAGTTGCAGGCAGTCAACGATGTGTTTTGGGACGAGGTTGTCGACATATCCGCCGACGGTGTCGAGGAGGTCTTCGACGCGACCGTCCTCGGCTCGCACAACTTTGTCGCGAACGGAATCGCCGCGCACAACAGCATCGAGCAGGACGCCGACATGGTGATCCTGCTGCACCGTGAGGATGCCTTCGACCGGGAGTCTGAGCGGGCCGGCGAGGCGGACTTGATTGTAGCCAAGCACCGTAATGGTCCCACCGACACGATCGTGGTGGCCTTCCAAGGGCACTACAGCCGGTTTACCAACATGGCGCAGAGTTTCTAGACCCGTGTTGTCGAGATGTAGCGAAGATTGGACAAACAGGGGATGTGTTCAATCTTCGGGCCATTTCCTCGACACCCGTCGTTCCTAGGCCCGAATCTGACCGCACCCGGTCGTACTGCGCGAGACTTGGTGGATGGGAAAATCGGTTGAGGTGGAGTTCGACAGCCAGGTGCCAGTGCGTCTGGCCAGTGCTGCGCGTTCGTTCGCGGAAGTGCATGAGCACCTTACGGCGTGGTGCTCCGACCACACTTCGCGTGCGGCGGTGCGGATTTCGCCACACGACGGCAGCGTGCTCGAGGTCGTCACCCAGCGACCCAGCGACGCGTTGCCCTTCGAGTGGTCGACGAAGTTTGGACATGCGGTCCACGATCTGAGGTCCGGACTGGACCACCTCGTCCAGCAGTTGTGTCGCTTGGAAGGTCAGCAACCCACGGACCCAAGGAAAGTGCAGTTCCCCATCGCCGACACAGGAGAGCAGTGGCGCAACGCTCGGCGTTGTCTACGGCCAATGCCCACGTCGCTTCTTAGTCGGATCGAGGGTCTTCAACCGTGTAGGGCAAGCGGTGATTTGGTTGATGGCTTGGTTCTGCTCAACCAGCTGGCCGTTCGAGACAAGCACTATGAACTCACACCGCTGATGGTGCTCCCCATCGAGCCCGCTCTAGACAACATCGAGCCCTGGCCAGTAGAGCTTGTTGATGAGGTCGACTGGGAGGCGGCCGACGTGAAGCTGCACATCAGTCTGGCTGCCAGTGGTGACGTCAGAGGTCTGAAGGGGATCCTCCCGATTGGTTACACGCCGATCCTGATCGTCAAGGGGAAGATGGCGCCGCTACTGGATGTGATGCCGTGGCTGCATGCCGTCACGCACGCGGTGGTCGACACCGTCACAGTTGGTAGTAGTTCCAGGTTGCGCCCGCCGGCGCCGGTTTGGGCCGCCTTCCCGTTGGACGGGGCCGCGGCATCCATAGAGGCGTGACTACATCGCTCTCGATGACGGGACTCGGGTCACCGCCTACTTTGCACACGAACACAGCCGGTGCCCATCTATGCAATCTAGGACCCGTGTCGCGTGCAGTCCTACGTGCATCTCGACACGTGGCGCTCAAGCGATCTGACTTATACGCCCTGCTGTGAGGCATGCTGACGAGCTCAAGGCCTCGATGTGTGCGCGTCAAGACAAGGACCACGTCGGCACCCTGCTGTCCGTGGAGTATGTGTCGGACCTGGGCCAAGCCGAACCCGCACTCGTTCATTGATTTGCCAAGCACCTATCGGACGACTACAGGGTCACCCTCAAGGAAAGCCCCGAAGACGCTGGCGATAAGGAGCGGCTGCGATGACAAGTTGTTCCTCGTGCCGGCGAGCTATGAAGCCCTTGAGGAAACGGTCTCGGATAGCGGTGGCCGTCTAAGGTCACTGGATGACGTCCTACCCCGATGTACTGGATGATTTAGTCAGTAGCGGAGCCATCGCGGGGGACTGGCCCCCCGCCCTTCGAGCGGCAGATCCTGAAATCGATGAGAAGCTCAAAGACGTGCTCGCGAAGGTTGAGTTCACGGCGCCGCTCCTGCCCGCCTCAAAGTGCATGTGGAGGGCGTTCGAGCTTCCACTCTCGCGGGTTAGAGTGCTGATTTTGGGACAGGACCCTTACCCCAATGCGGAGCACGCAGTCGGTCTGAGTTTTTCGACCGGTAGTGGCGGGCCGATCCCCGGATCGCTTCAGAACATCTACCGCGAGCTCTACGGTCCGCGGACCAGTTGGCCCGCAGACGGTGACCTATCCGACTGGGTCAACCGAGGCGTCATGCTTCTGAATCGTGCTCTGACGCGTCCCGTGGGCCAGGATGCGCGTCCAAAGCGACACGTTGGATGGTGGCGGCCATTGGCCGTGGCGACGTGCCGGGCGATTGCCCGTGAAGCCGCGACTCGGCCCATCGCGGCCCTCCTGTGGGGAGTCCCCGCTCACAGGATGCGTGAGCACCTCGGCTCCGACGTAAAGATCTTCGCGAACAGCCACCCCTCAGGGATGTCGGTCACCCGGCCATCAGGAAGCGAACGACCCTTCCGAGGATCGGAACCGTTCGCTGCTGTTGATGAGTGGATGGTCAGTCGGGGGGAGAGCAAGGTTGGGTGGGCTGTCCGAAACACGACCGGAGTCACTCATGACTATCCGTCGATCTCGGGGTGATCTGCAGAAGGAACGGCGCCTTCCCGACGTTTACACGCTCCGTAACCCTGCCGATCTGTGCATAAGGACCGCGTGTAGCGCCCTAGACAAATGGTGATTTGGTTCAAGTCTCGGGCGCCTGTGAGACCTCGGACGACGAGCGCCTAGGGCACGTCGAAGCGGTGCGGGATGGCGTCCTTGCCATCTCGGTAGGGCGTGAAGCCCATGGCGGAGTAGTAGGCCAAGGCAGCGGAGTTGTCGGCGCCGATGGTGGCGTCGATATGCCTCAGCCCGGCGGCTTGTGCCGCCGCCAGCGACGAAGCGAAGAGGCGACGGCCTAGTCCGCTTCGACCTGCGTCAGGGTGGATGTGCGTCCCGATGATTCCCCACCCCTCGGCCACGTCGTACGGATTGCCGGGCCACGCCCGATTGAGCGACTGAAATCCAACAACCGTGCCCTCCTGCTCTGCGACGGTGCACGCCACCCGGTGCTTCAGGTCTAAATAGCGTTCCCGGACCTGCGCGACATCGACCGAGCTAGCGCGCAAGCCTGCGCGGAAGATCGCGTTCTGTATCTCAGCCATGTGCTCAGCATCTGCGGTGCGTGCTGGTCGAATCTCGATCATGCTTGCCATTGTGCTGGAGGGGCCGAGCAGGCGACCGACGCTGGGTTGCCCGGGATGGTCGGGTCGTAGGGTTGCGTCTATGACCAGCGAACTCACCGACCGCCAAGAAGTGGATCACCAATACAGCAGCGAGGGGCGGCTACAGACGCGGTCACGTCTTTGGGCGCCGAGCCCTCCCGGTGAGTCGCCACAGGACCTGGCCATCGCGGCGCTCAAGGCGGCTAAGGTCGACTCAGTCCTTGAGATCGGCTGCGGCCGTGGTGAATTCGCGCAGCGCATGAGGGATGAACTCGCAGCGGACGTGCTCGCGACTGACCAGTCGGAGGCCATGGTCGAAGCGACCACGCGTCGTGGCGTTGCCGCGCAGGTCGTGAACGCTGACGAATTGCCATACGAGACAGGCCAATTCGACGCCGTCGTCGCGATGTGGATGCTCTATCACGTGCCAAACCTGCATCGGACTCTGACTGAGGTGCGACGTGTTCTCAAGCCAGGCGGCGTCTTCGTGGCTGTGACTAACGGGCGCGATCACACCGCCGACCTGCGCCGGGAGGTCGGCCTCGCGCCACTTGAGACACAGTTCATGACCGAAAATGGCAGCCAAGCGCTGCGCCGGCATTTCGATCATGTCGACCTGACGAAGACCACGGGTGAGGGGATCGCCGATCACGCAACCGCCTGCGCGTACATCGCGACGTTCGCGCCCGAACGGGCCGATCAGCTGCCCGCCTATGACGGCACTCGAACCTTCACTGGCAGTGGCGCGGTGTTTGTCGCGCACTGAACAAGCGACCTTCCACGGCGGTGTGGCGAGAATGTAGTGATGATGTAGCGCCCTCCCAGACGATGGCTGAGTAACGACAGATCGGCTAATCCAAGGAGAGCAGAGCTTTGTGCACTGACCACGAATCCTCATTCAACCCAAGCCGTCGCATGGTCCTGGCCACTGGCGTAACAACCGCTGGCATCGCCCTCGGCGGCATCATTTCGGCCGACGAAGCCCTCGCCGCGTCCTACGTGCGGCCCGTCAAAGATCACAACAAGCACCCGATCTCGGCGGCGTACAAGAAGCCCGGCAGTTGGGCCGCTGGCTATCACACCGGTGTCGATATCGCCTGCCCAGTCGGCACTCCCGTCTACGCCACCATCGCTGGCGATGTCCGGACTGGCCGGGCAGCGTGGGGCGCCGCGTACGGCACCATGGTCCTGATCAACGACAACGTGGATGGATCCGACTGGGGCTACTGCCACCTGTCGAAGGCATCGGTGAAGGATGGTGCCAAGGTGAAGACCGGTCAGTTGATCGGCTACTCGGGCAACACCGGCAACACCACCGGCCCGCACCTGCACCTAGAGCGCCGCCCCCGCTATGGCGGCTACGGCACGGACAAGAACCCCAACCTGTGGCCCTGACCCCACGATGAATCAGCCCCGGCACGGTCAGTGCGACCAATGAGTCGCGCTGACCGTGCTATTGCGTCAGCCGCCGGCCGAGCCCGTGCTTCAGTGATGTCGCGAGCGCTCCGAGGGCCGACGCGTCTCGGCCCAACGCGCCGGGCAGAACCCTCGTGTCGCGATTGATGGGCAGGGTGTTGGCCGACAGAGCCAAGGACAGGGGTGGCTCGATGTAGTCGTACGCCGCGGACATCGCGCCGCCGAGGATGATCGCTGACGGATTCAGAACATTTGCGAGTATCCCGGCGGCGCGTCCGACCCAGCGGCTCGCTTCGGTAATGACGGTAAGGACAGCGGGATCGCCGTCATTCAGCAGTACGAGCGCCTGCCGCAGCGACACCTCGCCGTGAGCCTGAGCGATCGAGTCCAAGATTGCGGGCACTCCCGCCAGTGTTTCCAGGCACCCTCGGCCACCGCACCGGCAGAGCGGCCCGTTCGGGTCGACGCTGAGGTGCCCGAGGTGTCCGGCCGCTCCGGTGGAGCCGTGCGTCAGGCGACCGTCCGTGACGACGGCTCCGCCCACCCCGGAATGGAGCTTGAAGTACAAGAAGTCTCGGATCTCTCGTCCCGCGCCCCAGCGAAGTTCGCCATAGGCGGCGAGCTTCGAGTCGTTGTCGATGAGAACCGGAAAGCCGGTTGCATCGGTCAAGTGTTGGCGAACGTTGATACCGCTCCATGCAGGGAGCAGGCTGCCAGCAGAGGCCGATCCTGACTGCCGGTCAACTGGCGTCGGCACCGCAGCGGTGACCCCGACGATCGCGGACCTGTCGGATCCTGCCTCATCGAGCAGTTGTTGGAGAACGCGCTTTGTCGCGGCGGCCGCTGCTGCTGGGGTGTAATCCTCGGTCAAGGACACCTCAGCACGCGCGGCGATTTCGTGCGTGGCATCGGCAATGACGCCCCGCACGTGGCGCGCACCGAAGTCGAGGCCAACGCCCACGCCGAAATCCGGATTGAGCGCGAGTCGCGTCGCAGGGCGACCCCTCTCACCACTCGACGTCGGATCGCGTTCCACCAACAACTGTGAAGTCAGCAAGTGTCCCGTCACCCGGGACACGGTGGACCTCGCCCAGCCGGTCTCCTTCATGAGCTCATCGCGCGTGAGCGGCCCGAATTGGGCGAGGACATCGACGAGCCGCCTCAGTTGGGGCTCGCGAACGGCTGCGACAGATTCCATGCCCGCACAATATCTGCTCAGTGAGTCATAAAAAATCCGTCTAGCGTTTGTATTTTGACCGTTGACGAACAAAATACACCGCCCTACTGTTCCCACATCCGCACCCAGCATGAGCAGCTAGTCGTAGATGCGGTCGTCGAGGAGGACGAAGTGAAGTACTCAATGAAACGCACGGCTGTTGTGGTCACCGCGACGGCGGCGCTCGCGCTGTCCGGGTGTAGCGGCAACGGCGGCGGCAGCGGCGCGTCGGGCAAGTCGAAAGGCGGTGACCCCGGTCTGATTCTGGCGATCTCCGGACCGCTCAGCGATCCGTTCTTCGGTGCGTCGAAGACGGGTGCCGACGCAGCTGCAGAGGACCTCGGGTTGAACTACGAATACGTCGCAGGCAAGGACTTCACCGACATCGTGTCGGTATACAAGAAGCTCACCGAGGCGGCCATCGGACGCAAGCCGAAGGCCATCGTCATCGGCAACTACTTCCCGGACACGCTGAGCCCGCTCATCAAGAAGGCAACCGACCAGGGCATCGCCGTTGTCGTCACGAACTCCGGCCGAGACTCCTGGCGCAAGCTCGGCGCCATCGGTTTCGTGGGGGAAGACCCGCAAGCGATGGGCGCCGCTGCTGCAAAGCAGGCGCTCAAGAAGGATGCCAAGCGCGGATTGTGCGTCAACCAGGTGCAGGGCAACCCCACAACCGAAGCCCGCTGTGATGGTTACATCAAGGCGTTCAAGAAGGCCGGTGGCTCGGCCAAGATGTTGCAGGTGTCCAGCGAAGACGGGCAGAACAACTCCAAGATCCAACAGGTCGTGGCGGGGGCGTTGAAGTCTGATCGGTCAGTCGATCACGTGTTCACCCTCGGCGCTGGCCCTGCGATCGCAGCCGTCGCCGCTGTCAAACAGGTCTCAAAAGCTAGTTCCATCGGCGTCGGCACCACCGACCTGTCGAAGGCCGATCTCCAGGCGGTCAAGGACGGTTCTCTCGATTTCGTCATTGACCAGCAGCCCTTCCTTCAGGGGTACTACGGCCTCCTCGTCGCCAGCCAGTACTTGAAGTACGGCGTCCGGCCCGCCGCCGAAATCTCCACGGGTCCGCTCGTCATCACCAAGAGCAATGTGGACCGCGTGCTCGAGGTCGGGGACAAGTACCCCGGAATCCGCGGCGCGAGCTGATCCTGGCGAGAAAGCCAGACTGAAAGGAAGCACCATGACAACCCAATCCGACCCACCTCAGGCCGCGGTGGAAGCCGCAGCCCCGCTGACTCCCACGGGCTCGAAAGCCACTCCTGCCGTCGACGATCGCTGGCAGAAGCGCAGCCTCCCCGGCAGGATCGTCCGGCGACCTGAATTCGGTTCGGCGCTGGTCACCATCGCGATGATCGTGTTCTTCGCCGTTGTCGCGGGAGGGGGCGGCTTTCTGAGCACGTCCGGCACCGCGGGATGGCTCAACACCGCCGCCGAACTCGGAATCGTCGCCGTCCCCATCGCGCTGCTCATGATCTCGGGAGAATTCGACCTCTCGATCGGCTCGACCGTCGGCGCCTCAGGGATCCTCGTCGCCATTTCCACCGGCCAGTTCGGGCTTCCCATCGGAGTCAGCGTCGTCCTCGCGCTGCTGCTCGGAGGTGCCGTGGGCTTGCTCAATGGGCTTCTCGTCAATAAGACCGGCATGCCCTCCTTCATCGTGACCCTGGCAGCGAACTTCTTTCTGCTCGGCATCGCCCTCGGGCTGGCGCGGCGCGTTGCCTCCACCAGCACGGTCTCGGTGGTCTTCGATGGTCCAGCGCACGGCATCTTCGCCGGGAAGCTGGGCGACTTCAACGCATCCATCTTCTGGTGGATGGCGATCGCGGTCGTGGCTGCGTGGATCCTTGGGAAAAAACCGTTCGGAAGTTGGATCTACGCGACTGGCGGCAGTGCAGACTCAGCCCGCCGGGCAGGCGTACCCACCGCTCGGGTGAAGCTTCTGCTGTTCGTCACCAGCGGCGTCGCAGCCGCGCTCCTTGGCGTCATCACCGCGGCCCAGGACAACGCCGGTAACGCCGTGTCGGGGCAAGGATTCGTGTTCCAGGCCCCCATCGTCGCGGTGATCGGCGGAGTGTTGCTCACGGGCGGGTACGGCTCAGTCCTTGGCGTCTGTTTCGGCGCAGCCATCTACGGCATCGTCAGCATTGGCCTGTTCTACACCGGTTGGAACACCGACTGGGCCCCCGCCTTCATCGGAGTTCTGCTCGTACTCGCCGTTCTGGCGAATTCCTACATCCGGGAGGCCGCCCTTTCCAACCGGTCAGTTCGGCGAAAGGCAGCGACCTCATGACCACGCCCATCATCTCGCTGGTCCAGGCCGGTCGAACCTTCGGAGGGGTGACCGCCCTGGCTGAAATCGACATCGACCTCTACCCGGGCGAGGTCCACTGCCTCCTTGGAGACAACGGTGCCGGCAAGTCCACTCTGATCAAGCTCCTGTCCGGAGTGCACGCCCTCTCCAGCGGTGCAATGCACCTCGACGGGGAGTCGGTGCGACTAGCTTCGCCTCGTGAGGCCCAGAGCCGCGGCATCGCAACAGTTCACCAGGACACGGGTGCGATCCCGCTGATGAGCGTGGCGAAAAACTTCTTCCTCGGGGTTGAGCCCACCCGCGGACGGGGCCTGTTTAGCCGCTTCGACACCAAGAAGGCGAACACCATCGCGCTCGAACAGATCCGCGCGATGGGCATCACCCGCGTCACGGACGCCGACCAGCTGGTCGGAACGCTGTCGGGCGGTGAACGGCAGGCACTGGCGATCGCGCGAGCGAGCTATTTCGGCGCGAAAGTCCTCATCCTCGACGAGCCCACCTCAGCCCTGGGTGTCAAAGAGGCGACCGTGGTGCTGCGTCAGATCGAGAAAGCTCGAGAAGACGGCATCGCCGTGGTCTTCATCACCCACAACGCCACCCATGCCATTGCGGTGGGGGACCGATTCTCCGTGCTCATTCAGGGGCGAGTGGCGGCCCAGTTCCTCCGCGGCCAGATGACGCGTAACCAGATCCTGGACCTGATGGCGGGCGGCGAGGAAAGCCTCGACCTGTTCGACCGCATGGAGAGCTGATGGCCGCGACATTGTCGGAATGGGTCGACTCAGCCGAATCCCGTGCCTACACGATCCAGTTCCAGCGCATCGAGCAACTGCTTGCTGGGATCAGCAATGTTGGATCGATCTCAGCTGATGTGCGAGCTCGCGCCATGGGCGTGACACCTACTGAATACGCATACCACCAGGCGATCTTCCAAGCGCGCGTACGCCGCGCCAAGTCAGAGCTGGATGGAGAGGTGCTCGATCGCGTCCGTACTCTCTGGCGCGGCAAGACCATTGTGTGCTTTGGGGACAGCATTACCGCTGACCGCCAGTCGTGGGCCGAGATTCTCGCCGGGGCGCTAGGCCCGCACGTCAACGTATGCAACCAGGGCAGAGCCGGAGACACGACGGCGGATCTGATTGCCCGGTTCCAGTTCTCGGTCGCGCCGCAGAAGCCAGATGCGGTCGTCGTGCTTGTCGGAACCAACGATGCCCGTCGGTTCAGTGCGGACGTCGATGGCGCTTCGGGTTATGGCCCCATGGCGATCAGCGATGAACAGACACGACTCAATCTCATCGAACTCGATCGCCTGATCTCGTGCGTCTCGCCCAGAGCTGGATTGTGGATGGCCCCCCCGCCCGGAATCGATGAGCGTATTCAGCAGCACCCCAGTGGTCGGTTGGCGTTCTCGCAGTGGCGAGCCGCTGACCTGGCGAGTAAGTCACAGCTCGTGCGCGACCTGTTCCCCGCCGCGTTCGACGCCTCAGACGCTTTCGCACCCTCTGCCGAGGTTGGCCAATTCCTGCTGTCCGACGGTCTGCATCCCAACCTTGCGGGGCAGGTGTCCATAGCCCGCGGGGCGCTGGCATTGCTCGATCAACCGAGTTTTCACCGCAACGGTGCGGTGCAAGAAAGGAAGCCATGACCCGCTCGACAGGCAATAGGAGAGCTCTGACCGCCGCAGGAGCCACAGCCGTAGCGCTGTTTCTCGGCGGCGTAGCCGCCCCGGTTCAGGCAGCAGGTTCGGACGTCGTCCCCATCGACTTCAACGAGTTGTCGACCATCCCGAAGGACTCGCTTTCGGTCCAGGCGCGGGGCATCCTTCGAAATTCGAACAAGTACGCCGTGACCACGTGGTGGAACACCGTCAAGGATTACGACGCGCAGGATGCCTCCCCGTACCTGAACTTCGGCGGCGCCAACGAGAAGAACATCCGACCCCCGGCAGCGCAGGCGATGGGGCTCGCCACGTCCATCAGGCTCGGCATCTACGACCCGAAACAGACCGGGGTGTCGACCGCCACCGCGAAGGCGATCACGACCCGGCTCATCTCCAGCCTCGCCCACACGCATTACTCGAATGCTGGAGGTTGGGGTACGAAGAATCCTCCGGGAGGCGCGGGCGGGTCGCTCGGCTGGCAGACAGCCCTCTGGGCCAGCGAAGCAGGCAACGCCGGCTGGATGTTCTGGGACTATCTCTCCGCCCAGCAGCGCACGGAGGTGAAGAACATGGTCGAATCCGAGGCCAACCGCTTCATCGGCTGGACGCCGCCGTACTACCGCTCTGTCGACGGCAAAGTCCTGTATCCCGGTGACACCAAGTCCGAAGAACTTGCGTGGGATGCGAACATCCTCGAGCTTGCCGTCGGGATGATGCCCAACCACCCCAATCACGACCGCTGGATGGACAAGCGGATCGAGCTGAACCTCGCAGCCCATGCCCGCCCGGAAGACCTCTCTGCAGCCAAGCGCGACACGGTCGTCAATGGCAAGAGTCTCGGCCAGTGGCTCAAGGGCACCAACGTCTACGACGACGGGACTGCTGTCAACCACAGTCGCATCCACCCTGCCTACATGCTGTATCCCTTCATCACCGCTAACGGTGTGCTCAACCAGGGCCTTGCGGGGAAAGCCACCCCGTACGCGGATCTACGCGGCTTCCCGGTGGTCTACAAGGCGCTCGCCGATCTGAAGTGGACCCCAGGGCCCGCTCCCGCGCAGTACGCGGTCGATTCCACTCTGCCCAAGCAGATCGACGCACCGGGCGGCACCATCTACGCCAATTCATCGACGAAGGCGGGCGACCCTTCCGACATCTACTATCCGCAGGCCAATGACTGGGGCTTCGGGAGCCGGATGGACTTCGCCCTCGTGGATCTCATCGGAGCCACCGTCTCCTACAACGGGAAGACCCTCGACCACATGACCTCCAAGGGCGGCGCCTATTGGGCGGGCGTGCATCTCGGCAAGCAGCTGAACATGCAGGCACGCTTCAGCGACGGGCACACCTACGCCAACGGAGAGAACACCTATGACGGCCGTGAGGAGATGGTCTCCGATCTTGCAGGACGAGCCGTGCTCCTGAGACTGCTCGGCGCCAACGGCAAGATCGCGCTCACCGCCGACGCGTTCTAATCGCGGGCGAGGGGGTGGTCATCTTGGCCGCCCCCTCCCTCTCGCGTTGACCAAGCCAGCGCTAGTTCGGGAGGCGGTCCCCGCTGGCGGCCGTGCTCAGCCATACGCCCGCGGCGGTGAGGGCGCCATTGCTCGCCGTTCCGAACCGAGCTGTTCGCCCATCGAGGGTCACGACCGAGCGATCGCCGACGACCGTGGCGTGCCGGTCGTTGAGCCGGATGGCTGTGCGCTCGCTGACTCCAAGTGCCATCGCGCGCGGGTTGCGGGCGGCCGCGCCGTACAGCACTCCCCACCGGTAGTTCGCGGTGAGGTTTGGCTCCAGGGTCACGCGGTTGACGAGCCCGAGTCCGGGTGCCCAGCGCTGAGCATCCCTGCGGAACAAGCGAATTCCCTCGTCCTCATAGTTTTCGTCCGTGGGGTTGGCGACCGTTGAATAGCGATCGGCCATCGCGGCCGTCATGGCGCCATCGGTCAAGACAACTGGTGCCCGCCGCGTCGCCGTGTGCACCGAACGGGCAAAAGACTTGTCTCGCAAGGCGGTTCCGAGCAACGACTGGTCGCCACCGGCGAAGATCACCCCGGCTGCACCACGCACAGCGCGTGCATCGACTCGGTCGCGCCCAGCGACCAGCACCTTGATGGGGCCGGTCCAGCCTGCCGAGGCCACTGCCGTTCGATAGGCCTGGGCTGCGGTGTCAGCAGTGAATTCGTCCGCATACCCCGCCGTCACGATGACCACCGGAGCCCGTGAGTGACCGGCGGTCCCGCGCACAAACGAGCGCAGTACGGGGCTGTCAGCCCGGGCATTATCACCACCGCCGAGCAACAACGTGGCCCGCCCGTCGTGCCTCAGGGGAGGCAGCGGTTTTGGCCGGAACGAGAGAGCGCGCCCATTCATCGTGACCTGTCGGCGCGCGCCGTCGTAGGTTATCGACTCCCCGGGCGCGAGCAGGTGCGTCAGCACATTGCGGGTGGACAGCGTCTTGTCGGTTCCCCTCCAGGACACCGGTGCCCGCGCGGTGCCGAAGTCGACAATGGCGACGGAGGACTGCCCGATGACCCCGGTGACAGTCTTCTCATTGCGCATCACCGGGGCGGTGGCGTAGTCGGCACCCAGTCCTACCTTGCCGCCCCTGCCATAGCGCTGCGCCGACTGTGCGGTGACGTTGAGCAGTCGACCGAACCGGCCCCGCTGGTAGAAGTGCTGATCAAAGATGAATCCTCGTGCACCGAAAGCCAACCCGCGGTCGTCGGTGCGCAACGTGTCGCCCCAACCCACCGTGACGGACGACCGCTGCAACCCCGTTTCGGGATACCCGTCCGGGGTGTATCCGGTGATCATCGAGCGTGATTCGACGGCGTTTCCGGCGCTGGTGCCGCTGATGACCACACCTCGCCGGTACGCGCGAGCCATCGCCGTCTCCGCCGGGGTGTTGGCCAACACCTTCATCGCCAGCACTTGGTCGCCGCCGAGAATGAACGCGCCATCGGTCGCTCGATTGTTGAACTGCTTGGAGTTCGCCGGATCGAGCGCATCGTCGCGATTCAGAAGCGGGAGCAGGGTGGTGCGGCAGCCGGTGAAGCGCGAGCGGTCCACTGTGGCCTCGCATACTCCGTTGAGCTCGGTGGCCCGAGTGCCCGCCTGCCGAAGGTTCTCCGCGCGATCCTCCGGGGCATCGCCATAACTCGAGGGCACCACCAAGAGGTCCACCGTCTTGCCCTGGGCCACGCGCGCCACCTGCCGGACGAGCTGGGTCATCGTGGTGGTTTCGTATCCGCCGCCAACGGGGATCAACGTCCGAACCGGGTCTTGCCGCCCGGGGGAACGATCCGTGCCCGCCACGGAGGGCGCCGAGACGAGGGTCAAACCCAGTCCCGTCGCGATGAGCGAGGCGTATATCCGATGCTGCAGGGTCATCTTGTCGCTCCAGGCGCTCGAGGGGATCTTCGAGGACGGTATCCCTGAAATCCGGCGTCGATACCCAGATTTGGACAGTTGTCTCATGGGAGTGCGCGCGGCGATCGTTTGCGCACTGATGTGGTTAGGCTAGCCTCATCGAATTCCCGGGGGCGGGTGAACAAAAGCGTTCCGTGAAGGGCGGTGGAAAGTGACGAGTGTCCCGGTGGCGCCGGCGACGCGTATCGAGACATCCCGGCCGGTCCTGGTGATCGGGATTCTTGTGTTGCTCGCCGCTCTTCTCATGTGCGGATTCTTTGTTGGCTCAGGCGGTTACACGGTCTCCGACGCCTGGAATGCGATCCGCGGCATCGGGGACCCGACCACGGTCGAGGTCATCCGCAATAACCGCGTTCCCCGCACGCTGCTCGCTGCGGTCGTGGGCGTCGCGCTCGGCGTGGCGGGCTCGATCATGCAGGGCCTGACCCGTAACCCGCTGGCCGATCCGGGCATTCTCGGCGTCAACGCTGGCGCCTACTTCGCCATGATCATCGGCGCGGTGGCGCTGGGAGTCAGCTCCACCCTCGGCTACATGATGTGCGCGCTCGTCGGCGCGTTTGTTGCCGCCACGACGGTGTATCTCATCGGCTCGCGCGGCATGGCGGGCGCCAGCCCAGCCAAGCTCGTCCTCACCGGTGTGGCCGTGGGGTCGCTGTTCTCCGGCATCGGCTTCGGTCTGACGATGATCACGCCGCAAGCCTTTGACCAGATTCGTGGTTGGCAGGTCGGCACCCTCGATGGCCGCAACTGGGAAGAACTCAGCATCGTCTGGGCTCCGATCCTGGTCGCCGCGCTGACCGCCCTCTTCCTCATCCCTCAGCTCAATGGCCTCGCACTCGGCGACGACCGGGCCCGCGCCCTGGGCGTACCGGTCACCCGCGTGCGAGCCATCGGCTTCGTGCTGGTCACCGTGTTGTGCGGCGCGGCGACGGCGGCGGTTGGCCCGCTGACCTTCATCGGGTTGATGGTGCCGCACGCCGTACGCACGATCTTTGGCCCGGACAATAAGTGGCTGATCCCGGTGAGTCTGGTGGTCGGGGCCATCGTGGTGACCGGCGCCGATGTGCTCGCCCGAATCCTCACCCCGTCCGAACTTCCGGTGGGCATGGTCACCGCGTTCCTTGGTGCTCCCGTCTTGATCTATCTCGCCCGCCGACGAGGGGTGGCTGAGCTATGACCGACTTTGTGGCTGGTCTCCCGGCGAAGGAAAAATCAGCCAGCGCTCGCTGGCCGGGCCGAATCCGATTCTTGCGCAACAAAACCGGCTCACTGAGCGTCCGAGTCGACATCAGTGCAGTCCTGGCCAGCCTGCTGTTGACCGTCTTCGCACTCCTAGTCTCCGTGTGGTCGCTGGGGGTCAGCACGACCGACACTCCGAGTCTCGGCATGCTCAAGACGCTGCAGGTTCTCACTGGGCAAGTCAGTGGCGACGCCGCCGACCATGTCGCGACCGTTCTGCCGTCGGTGACGATCGCGCTGCTTGGTGGCGCGTCGCTGGCGCTGTCTGGGGCGATCTTCCAAACGATCACTCGCAATCCCCTCGGTAGCCCCGACATCATCGGCTTCACGACGGGAGCCAACACCGGAGCACTGGTGGCATTGTTGGTGATTGGCGCCGGATCCACGGGAGCCACCGCCGGCGCACTCATCGGAGCGCTGGGAACAGCAGTCGCCGTCTACCTGCTCGGGATGCGCCCCGGTAGTAGCAGTACGACGCTCATCGTGGTCGGCATCGGTATCAGCGCCATGCTGATGGCCTTCAACGGCTACCTGATCGCGACCTCCAACGTGCAGAACGCGGCGGCGGCTGCCTCCTGGGGCGTCGGCAACTTGGCCGACCTGGAGATGTCCGAAGTTGTCCCGGTGCTCGTCACGTTGGCCGTGTTGGTTCCCGCACTCATCTACATGGCGCCGCGTATGCGCATGCTCGAGTTGGGTCACGACTCGGCGCAGAGCAAAGGCGTCGACTCCCAGCGCACCCAACTCCTTCTGCTGCTGATCGGCGTCGGCTTCGCGGCGGCGACGACGGCCATCGCCGGGCCGGTCGCCTTTGTGGCCCTCGTCGCTCCTCAACTCGCGGCCCGACTCACTCCCAGCGCCGGGATCCCGCTGGTCACCTCGGCAGCGGTCGGTGCCGCGCTCCTGGTCTCCAGCGACGCAATCGCGCGCACCATTTTGGCTCCGGACACCCAACTCCCGGTGGGCGTGGTGACCACGACCTTCGGCGGCATCTACCTGCTCGGTCTGCTGATCGCGCAGTCACGAAAGAGGTCGGTATGACTCAGCAACCTTCGTCCGCCGGCCGACTCCAGGGACACGACCTTTCCGTCGGGTATGGCGACCGCAAGATCATCGACAACCTCGAGGTGGTCGTACCGGACGGCTCGTTCACGGTGATCGTCGGACCTAACGCGTGCGGCAAGTCGACGCTGCTGCGATCTCTCTCGCGATTGCTCGACCCGAAAGCCGGTGAGGTGCACCTCGATGGTGCCAACGTCCAAGCGTTGGGTGGCAAGGAGTTCGCGCGCGAAGTCGGTTTGCTGCCGCAGCAATCGGCCGCACCAGAAGGCATTACCGTCATCGATCTGGTCTCTCGGGGGAGGTTCCCGTACCAAAAAATGTTCCGGCAGTGGACCGACGAGGACCAGTCCGCCGTCGACTTCGCGCTCCAGGTCACCCGCCTGACTGACCTGTCGACCCGTGGCGTTGAGGCGCTCTCGGGTGGCCAACGGCAGCGGGTATGGATCGCGATGGCCTTGGCCCAAAAGACGCCCATCCTGTTGCTGGACGAGCCCACCACATACCTCGATCTGGCCCACCAGCTTGAGGTATTGGAGCTGTGCACCACCCTCTACCAGGACGGCACCACCCTGGTCGCCGTTTTGCACGACCTCAACCAGGCCGCCCGCTACGCGACGCACATCATCGCCATGCGCAGCGGCGAGATCATCGACCAGGGACCCCCGGCCGAGATCGTCACTGAGGAACTCGTCGAGCGCGTATTCGGTGTGCGCTCGCGGGTGATTCAAGACCCCGAAACTGGCACCCCGATGGTCATTCCCCTGGCCGAAGGCGCGGTCTCCTTCGATGCCGTTGCCGGCGACACCGCCAACTTGCGGGCCACCGCAGACTCCCCGAAATCGTGAAAGGCACCACCATGAATACCTCTCGACGTACCGTCGCCGCTGCGGCCGCAGGCGCCCTCGCACTCACTCTTTCCGCATGCGTTAAGACCAGCGAGGAGGCGGCCGAGTCCGCTGGAACCTCTGGCTCCGCTAAGGGCAGCGCGACCACGCTCTACAACGACCCCGAAGCAGAACCCAACCTCGACCTTCCGGCGAACCCGCGCGTGGTCGCGTTGGGTTGGTCCGATGGCGAGATCGCGGTCAGCCTTGGGGTGAAGCCGGTCGCGATCTATGACTGGATGGCCTTCGGTGCCAAGACCAAGGGCGTGGGCTCATGGGCCAGCGACAAGTTCGGTGACTCCAAGCCGAAGATCATCTCGGCGCAAAGCGCGGGCAAGTTCAACTACCAGCAGATCAAGGAGTTGAAGCCCGACGTCATCCTGAACGTGCGTGGCGCCTCCGACGACAAGGTGCAACGCAGCCTGCGCAAGATTGCGCCCGTGGTCGCGGCACCCAAGGGCGCACCTGACTTCGCGGTCAACTGGAAGACCCAGACCACGCTGATCGGCAAGGCGCTGGGCAAGGGCCAGGACGCGACCAAGTTGGTTTCCCAGACCACGGGAGCACAGGACAAGATCAAGAAGGATCACCCTGAGTTCGCGGGAAAGACGTTCGTGTACGGCGCGAAGTTCGGCGAGGCATACGGCGCCTACACCGAGGGCGACGCCCGGTTCGACACCTTCGCGACGCTGGGCTTCACGCAGAACCCGCCGGTCGAGCAGCTGAAGAGTTCGGGCTTCTTCGCGGCGGTTCCCACCGAGAAGGTGAAGTCGCTCGACGCTGAGGTAGCGATCTTGACCACCATCGGCAAGCCGCTGAGCGAGCTCAAGAGTGACAAGAGCATCAACAGCCTGGGGGTCGTGCGTGATGATCGGGCCGTGATGTTGGACGGCATGGACCCCTCGATGCAGGCGATGTCGGCTGGCACGCCGTTGTCTCTGCAGTTCGCTCTCAAGGAACTGACGCCCAAGCTGTCGGCGGCAGCCAAGAAGTAGGACCTGGCCCATCCAATGCAGGATCCTGTGATCGAACCTGTCGAGGTGACCTGGGCCCCGGTGCGCAAGTCCATGATTGCTGCCGCCGTGGCCGGCTTGCTGTCCGCCGCCGTGATCTTCGGCATCACCCAGGAATGGATCGTGCGCCGAAGAACCTACGGCGAGCAGATTCCCGCGCAGGATGCGCCGCTGATGGCCGCGATCCTCCTTGCGGTCTGCGGCTGGTCCGCCTGCTTCCTGGTCAACGAGCTCTCGTTCAACAAGGGAAAGCGCGGCCCCCGGGTCATCGTGTTCAGCCCGCACGGACGAGTCCTTGCGTCGCTTGCGTATGCCGCCGTCCTCTGTTCGATGACCATGCTCCTGCCGCTGCTCCCGGACTTCCCCGACGACGGTTCGGCCCAGTCCGCGTGGCATGACCCGGCCGTTGTCCTGCTCGCGTTCCTGGGGGTGGCGACCCTCACCATGCTCAACGCGGGAGCGATGGCGCTGTTCATGACGAGGCAGACCTGGGCGATCGCGGCGGGGCTCACGGCGCTGCTCGTGGTGTCGCCGCTGGCCGGATGGTTCGTGCTGATGCGTCCGCTGGGGATGCCGGTCGCCGACGCGCGGGCGTACGTCCCCCTCGCCGGGGCCGCAATGGTTATCGCCCTCGGATGGGCATGGGGCGTCGGGCTCGCCACCCGCCTGCCGAGGTGATCCGGCGATGATGCTCGCACTGCTCGTGCTCTTCGGAGTACTGCTGATCGCGAGTACGTTCATGGTGATCATCGCGCGACGAGGGCTCGCGACCACCGACGACGGTTACGACGCCGTGCCCGATCATGTGCGCTCGGACCCCGAGCTAGCCCGCCGGGCCAACGCTGCGATCGGGCGGCACGGACTGTACGGCGTGATTCTGTCGCTAGCACCAGTCCTGTACGCGACGTGGATGCTGACGTTCGAGATGAGTCGTCACGTGCCCACCGAGGTCCTGGCGGCCGCTGCCGCCCTGGGCGCACTTGCCGTGATCGTGCTTCGGTTGCCGTTCGAACGGATGAAGCACTGGTGATCAGGTGAGCGTCGGCCTGGTCTCCCGCGCCATCAACCACGGCACCATCGCGATCAGGCTGATGGCTGCGGTCACCAGGAAGGCGGCGCCGAAGCCGGCCTGGTCGGCGACCACCCCCACGAGCACCGGACCAAGGATGGCGCCCGCGTCCTGGGTCATCTGGAAGGTCGAAAGCACCGTGCCACCGCTGCGGTCTTGACCCACCACGTCGGCGACAGTTGCTTGCTGAGCGGGGTTGAGGAGGCCGGCTCCGACACCGGACAGCACCGAGAGGGCAAGCAGCATCGCGATCGAGCCGCTCTGCCCGAGTAACCCGAGTCCGAGACCCGTCATCGCGAGCCCGGCCAGCGCCACCGGGCGACGACCGACGCCGTCGACCAAGCGACCCGCGACTTGCAGGGTCGCGGCGGTGCCGACTGCGCCGAGGGCCAAGACCAATCCGGCCACCCACGTGTCGTCGTGCAGCGCCACCGCGAACTGTGGCAGCACCGCGACTCGGACCCCAAAGTTGCTCCACCCATTGGCGAAGGCAGAGGCGAGCGCCGCGCGATAGGCCGAGTCGCCGAGGGCTTCGCGCACCCGCATCGGGGTCTGGGGTTTGGCATCGGGTGCGGGGCGTAGCGATGCCGCCGAGAGGCGTACGGCCACCACGCCGGCGGCGATCACTAGGGCGATGGCGTAGGCGATGAACGGCAGTCGCAGACCCCACCCGGCCAATGCGCCTCCGAGTACCGGGCCGACCATGCCGCCGATGAGGAAGGAGCTGGCGTATGCCGACGAGACCCGGCCGCGCATCTGGGGCGGGGCGATCCGTACCAGCAGCGCCATGGCCGACACGGTGAACATCGTCGAACCAATGCCGCCCACGCCGCGCAGCACCAGCAGTTGCCCGTATGACTGGGCGAACGCCGTCGCCACGGATGACGCGGCCACCACCAGGAGGCCGGTGAGGTAGATAGGCCGTTCTCCCAGCCGGGTGACGAGCGCTCCGCCGACGGGCGCAAAGATGAGCCGGAAGAAGGCGAAGGCTGAGACAACCAGGGACGCGGCGGCGACGCCGACGTCGAAGGAGCGGGCATACGCCGGGAGTACTGGTGAGACGAGCCCGAACCCGATCGCGATCACGAATGCGGCGGCGATGAGGACCTTGATTTCACCGGGCAGCGCAGGTCGGTCCGTTGCGCGCTGTGTCCGTAACCTCACGACGCAGAACAACCACATCGGACCGAGCCTTGTTCCACGCGACCCAGACAAAGGTGACCCTTACCACACGGGTAGATTCGAAGTATGTCTGAAACTCCGGTGGTGTTGATCGTGGGCGGTGGCTTCGCAGGGCAGCGCGCCTACCGCGAACTGAGTGGTCAGGGTTACCAGGTGCGCTTGGTGGACCGGCACCCGTATTCCAACTTCCAGCCACTGCTTTACCAAGTCGCGACCGGCGGCTTGAACCCCGGCGATGTGGCGTACTCGCTGCGGGAGTTCGTTGCTCGCAAAGGTGGCCGGGGCAGCATGTTCCGGCGGGCCACCGCCACCGGCATTGACCACGAGAACAAGCAGTTGCTGGTCAGCCGGGGCGAACCCATCCCCTACGACAAGCTCATCCTTGCTGCGGGGGTCGGGGCCAACTATTTCGGCATCCCTGGCGCTGAAGAGAATTCGCACACGATCTACACCCGCGGCGACGCGCTCAATGTGCGTGACCTGATCTTCACGGGGCTAGAGCGGGTCGCGGCTGGGGAGGACCCCGACGGGCGGTTCACCGTACTCGTGGTCGGTGGTGGTGCGACTGGCGTCGAGATGGCCGGCACTCTCGCGGAGATGAAATCCGAGGCGCTGCCGTTGGTCTATCCCGAGTTGAGCACGGACAGCATGCGGGTTGTGCTCGCCGAGATGGCACCCACCCTGCTCGGTCCGTTCAAGCCGGCGCTGCAGGACTACACCCTGGAAGAACTGCGCAAGCGCGGTGTCGACGTCAAGCTCAACACCGCGGTCGAGGAGGTACGCCCCGGCCGGGTCGATCTCGACGGCGATTCGCTTGACGCGGATCTGGTGATCTGGGCGTCGGGTGTCGGTCCGCACGAGACGGTGAAAGATTGGAACGTCCCGTTCGGCAAAGGCGGGCGCATCGTGGTGGACGAGCATCAGCGGGTTGAGGGTCACCCGGACGTGTACGCCGTCGGCGACTGCGCTATCCGCCCCGACGAGCCGCTGCCGCAATTGGCGCAGCCCGCGATCCAGAGCGGTCGCCATGCCGCCAGGCACATCATGGCGACCGACCGCGGCGAGTCGATCCCGCCGTTCAGTTATCACGACAAGGGCACGATGGCCACGATCGGCCGCAATGACGCGGTCGTGCAGTTTCCCAAAGGTCAGTCGCTCACCGGGTTCCCGGCGTGGGCGCTGTGGGCCGGCGTACACCTCGCGACGTTGCTGGGTGGACGCAACCGGGTCCAGGCCATGATCAACGGTGGTTTCCGCTACATGGCCTGGCCCAAGTCCGCCACCGCGATCGTCGGCGACGTGGTGACCCTCGACGAGCGGGACGAGCCCAACTGATCGGAGGGGCTAGCCGACTTCCATCTCGCCAAGGTCGTCCCACTCGTCGGCCTGACCCTGCATGTTGCGCACCTTCGGCGTCTCGGCGAGGTACTGCGGCAGGTCGGCCTGCGCCTGCTTGAAGTGACCGCTGGTGACGTGGGCTTCGGCAGCGTCGTCATCGAAGGCCTCGACCACGACATATTCGGTGGGGTCATCGACACTGCGCGACCAGTCGAAGAACCGGTTGCCCGGCTCGGCGCGGGTCCCCTCAGTGAAAGCGCGCGTGAGTTCTGGCCATTGGTCGGCGTACTCCGGCTTCACTTTCCACTTCACAACGATCAAGATCATGACTACTCCTCGCGTGGGAACATCTGTGCCGACACCAGCATCGCAGGCCGGCGCGGCGTGGGTGGAGGGTGCTCTCACCTGGTGATAACCGCAGGCTGAATCGCGACGCGGGCGCGACACCGTGACCTAGGCTGACCGGCATGTCCGGCTCGGTCTCTCGCACGCTCGACATCCTTGAAGTGGTGGCGACTCGTGGTGGTGCTTCCGCCAAGGACATCGCCGCCGAGACCGGGTTGCCGCTTCCGACGGTCTACCGCCTGGTGCGTGAGTTGCTCGACGGCGACTATCTCGTACACATCAGAGGCGAGCAACGCTTCGAGCTCGGGTTCAAGGTGCACGCGCTCGGTCGGTCCCTGCACGCCCAGGTGGGTGTGTCGCGAGAGGTGTACCAAGCGGTCACCGCGTTGCACCAGCAACTGCACGTCGCGGCCTATCTGGCGATCCACCGCGGGTCGCAGATCGTCGTGGTCTTCACCGCCGACTCGCCGGAATGTCCTCGGTTGACCCCGATTGAGGTCGGCTATCACGAGGCAGCGCACGCCACCTCGCTCGGCAAGATTCTGCTCGCCAACATGGACACCGAGGAACGTCTTCTGCATCTCGACCCGGAGCCGATGCCGAAGTTCGGCCCGGGAACCATGACGACGCACGCCGAGCTGTTTGCGCAGCTCGACGAGGTTGCTGGACGCGGAATCGCATGGGAATACGGGGAGTTCAAGGAGGGGGCGACCTGCGCAGCGGCCGCAGTGCGAGATCGCACCGGCACACTCATCGGCTCCGTCGCAGTGTCGGCACCCGACGCGCGGCTGGAGTATGGCAAGACCAAGACCGAGCAGGCGCTCCGCGCGACAGCCTCCCAGGTCAGCCGGTTCTATCGGCTGAACGCCAGCTCCTGACCAACGCCGGTCGAGCGCAACGCCGGTCGAGCCCCTAGCGCTGGTCGAGCCCCTAACGCCGGTCGAGCCGCTAACGCCGGTCGAGCTTGTCGAGACCTCTTGCCTTGGTCTCGATACGGCTCGCGCTGGGGCGCTCGCCTACTCGACCAGCGGTGTGTGGCGGGGTCTTACGACGGTTGGGCCCCTAGCGCTGGTCGAGCCCCTGACGCTGGTCGAGCTTGTCGAGCTTGTCGAGACCTCTTGCCTTGGCCTCGATACGGCTCGCGCCAGGGCGCTCGCCTACTCGACCAGCGGGACGACCGGCGGAGTGTTGCTCGCCCGCTCGCCCGGCGTGGTGACTGCGCCTTCTCACTGGCCGATAACTGCTCTGGGCGGCGGCCGCGTAGCGGCTCTATTGTGACTCAGGTCACGTCAGTGCGCGGTCTGGATACGGCTCGCGCCAGGGCGCTCGCCTACTCGACAGGCGGGACGACCGACGTGGAGTTCAGTATTCGGAGGTTCTGATGACCGATCTCAAGGCAGTGCTGGTGCGCGTGCTGCGTGCCGCCTACCCGCATGAGCAGTTTCCTGATGGGCCGTATGAACGTACGGCCGACACCATCTTGGCTGGCGTTGAGGATGACCTGTGGCATCGCGTCGCGCTGGAGAGTGGTCTGAAGTCGTTGCAGGACAGCGGATTTCAGGACCTGAGCGATCAAGCGACAGAAGCGGTTCTTCAGGAGATCGCCACTGCCGAGTTCTTTGCCCACATACGTGGAGTCGCGGTCGTGACGCTCTACAACGACCACGAAGTATGGGAGCTGCTGGGTTACGAGGGCGCCTCGTTCGATCAGGGCGGCTATGTCAATCGCGGGTTCAACGATCTCGACTGGTTGCCGGACCCGAGGGTCGAGGAGTACGACGGCCCCGACGAGTTCGTCGCCGTGGCCGACCAAGACCAGCCGACGGTGTGAGGAGCCGACATGAGTGACACCCAGACCCAGTTCGGAACTCCGATTGACCACGAGACCGAGGCAGTCGTCATCGTCGGTTCCGGTGCAGGCGGCGGCACGGTCGCCTACGAACTGACCCAGCGGGGCATCCCGTGTGTGGTGCTGGAGGCTGGCCCGTTCCTCAAACCTGAGGACTATGAGAACGACGAATGGGCGGCGTTCAACCAGATGGCCTGGCTGGACCAGCGCACCACGTCCGGCAGTTACCGGATTACCCGTGACTTCCCCAACCTGCCTGCCTGGATCGTGAAGGCGGTGGGTGGTACGACCACGCACTGGAGCGGCGCCACTCCGCGCTTCCACGAGCACGAGTTCAAGGCGCGCACCCACTATGGAGAAGTCGCCGGGGCGAACCTGCTCGACTGGCCCATCACGCTGGCTGATCTCGCGCCGTACTACGAGCGCGCGGAGAAGGCGATCGGCTCGACCCACCGACATGGACGACCACCGCTGCCAGCGAACAACAACTACAAGGTCCTGGCCAACGGCGCCGAACGCATCGGATACCAGTTTTACGCGACGGGCCCATATGGCACGAATGCTGAGCCGTACGACGGCCGCCCGGCGAGCATTCAAGATGGCTTCAACTTCCAGGGTGACAAGAGCACGGCGAAGTGGAGCACCGCCGTGCGAGAGATTCCGCGGGCGCTGGAGACCGGCAAGTGCGACCTGCGGGCGCTCAGCCACGTCGTGCAGGTGACGCACGACGCGAAGGGCCGAGCCAATGCCGTGCTCTACCTGGATTCTGAAGGCAACCTGCACCGCCAGGCGGCCAAGGTTGTCTGCGTCGCGGGCAACTCCATCGAGACCCCGCGACTGCTCCTGATGAGTGCTAGCGCTTCGCATCCGGACGGCCTGGGCAACTCCTCGGGACAACTCGGTCGCAACTACATGCGCCACACGACCGGGTCGGTCTACGCCCGCTTCGACCAGCCCGTACGGATGTATCGAGGGGAGACGATGGCCGGCATCGTTGCTGATGAGGCGCGCCTGGACACCAGCCGCGGATTCGCCGGGGGGTACTACATGGAGACGCTGTCCCTCGGCCCCGCCTTCCTCGCGGCCTTCGCCGAACCCGGTTCGTGGGGAAGGGAATTCACCGAGATCCTGGATGCGTACGCCAACACCGCCGGCATGTGGATCGTCGGTGAGGACATGCCTCAAGAGTCCAACCGAATCACCCTGGACGGCGCCGCGAAAGACCAGTGGGGTCTGCCTGCCTCCAACGTGCACTTCGACGATCACCCCAACGACGTCGCCATGCGCGAGCACGGCTATCGGCGCGCCGATCTGCTCTACGAATCGGTGGGCGCGACGGGGACCCACCACACCCCGCCGTACCCGGCGACGCATAACCTCGGGACGGCCCGGATGAGTGCTCGACCAGAAGATGGTGTGGTCGGTGCATACGGTGAATCCCACGACGTTCCAGGGCTTTTCGTGAGTGATGGCTCAGTCATGACGACCGGTGCTGCGGCCAATCCCACACTCACGATCGTGGCGCTCGCGATGCGCCAAGCCGAGCACATCGCCGACCGGTTCGCGCGGGGAGACCTGTAGCCCGCTGCGTACGTCATCGTCAAGATCTTCTTGACAAAACTCCGTGCGTCAATGAATCATTGACGCATGGCTACCAACATCAAGACCGTGGACTACTCCGCTGGCATCGCCTTGATACTTCCGGGTATCGCGTTGACGCTGGTGTCCGCCAGGTTCGACGGATTCGTCAAAGGCGCGTGCCAGGGCGCCGGCATCATGATGCTCCTCATCGGCGTCTATCTGATCGCCGCCCGGATGAGGAAACCAGCTGCGCGCGCGGACACCGACGGCATGTGGTTGCCGAGCCGCGACGGTGACGCCTCCCATGACGACACACCCCGCGACGACGCCCGATGACATCCCTTCCTGATGCCATCGGTCGGGCGATCCTTGCGGACACCGACGGGTCGCCTATCACTCTCGTACGGCGAGCTGCCGAAGCCGACCAGGCCGCAGGCGACTTGCTCCAACAGGCCGTGACTGCCGCTCGCGCCCAGGGCCATAGTTGGACCGAAGTTGGCGAGGCCCTCAACCTCACGCGCCAGGCTGCGCAGCAACGGTTTGGCAAGGGTGGGCGAGAGGACGAAGTCACTTCAGGTGAAGAGTCCGGTGAGCGCTGGCTCGGGCCGGTCACTGGGTTGGATGAGATGGCCGAGTTAGCGCTAGCGGGTGACCAGGGCTGGCACACGATCGGCGCCGGAATGCTGCGCCATCGGATCGTTCGTACCTCCACTCGGTGGGAGCACAGGCGCATTCTGTGGGGTCCGTTGTCGCGGTACGAAGCCCAGGGCTGGCAGGTCGGCTGCCGTGCCTTTCCCTGGATTTATCTGATTCGGGACACTGGCGAACCGGTCACCGTCAGCGAGCGGTAAGGCGGAACACCCGAAGCTCTCGATCCGTCCGGGTCTTGTAGACGGCGTACACCGAGGCGGATTCCACCATCGTGGCGAACCCAGCGTCAGCGTCGGCACCGCGCAGCCGTTCGGCGCGAACCGGCACCTCGACCCCGCCGATGATGATGTTCGCGTCGGGGTTGGCGATGAGATTGCCCGTCCAGGCGGGGTGGTGTTCCTGGCCGAAGTTGGATCCGACCACGATGATCGACTCGCCATCGCGGGCATAGAGCAGCGGGCTCACGCGCTTCTGGCCGGACTTGCGGCCGATCGATTCCAAGAGCATGGACTGGACGCCCACCGGGCCTAGCACGCTGCGCTTTCCGCGGGTCTTCACCATGACCTTGCGATCCAGCGGCATAAGTTTGCGGATGGCCCACGAGCCGGGCTTGGTGGAGGCGAAAAGTATCGCGCCCTTGTTGAGGGCTTTGATGTTGCCCCAGCGGTACTCCGGGATGGCTGTCATGACCTGATCTAACCAGGACCAAGCGCCCGGCGTCCGATACCGGCCACACTTGATTCAAGGCCACCAACCGCGCGGCCGTCGAGACCGGAGGCATTGATGAGACTGCACGAGTTCCCCCGCTACCCCTTGACCTTCGGACCGAGCCCAATCCATCACTTGAAGCGCGTCTCCGGCCACCTCGGCGGAGCCCAGGTCTGGGCGAAGCGGGAGGACGTCAACAGTGGGCTTGCTTACGGCGGCAACAAGATTCGCAAACTCGAGTATCTCGTACCGGACATTTTGGAGTCCGGCGCTGATGTCCTGGTCTCGATCGGCGGCTACCAGTCGAACCACACTCGACAAGTTGCCGCCGTGGCTGCGCACCTCGGCCTGCAGTGCCGACTGGTGCAGGAAACCTGGGTGCCCTGGGAAGACCCCACCAACAGTCAGGTGGGAAACATCCTGCTGTCCCGCATGATGGGCGCCGACAGTCGACTGGACGACGCCGGCTTCGACATTGGAATCCGCGACTCCTGGAAGCAGGCGCTGGAGGAGGTTGAAGCATCCGGTGGTCGGCCGTATGCCATCCCCGCCGGCGCTTCCGAGCACCGACTCGGGGGCCTGGGCTTTGCGAACTGGGCGTTCGAGGTCGCTGAGCAGGAGAAGGCCCTCGGTGTCGTCTTCGACACCATCGTGGTGTGCACCGTCACCGGCTCGACCCACGCCGGGATGATTGCCGGGTTCGCCGCACTAGAAGATCTCACAGGCATCACCCGCCGGGTGATCGGCATTGATGCCTCCGCGACCATTCAGAAGACCCGCGACCAGGTCGGTCGAATTGCCCGCCACACAGCCGAACTCATCGAACTAGGCCGTGAACTGCGCGATGACGAGATCGAGGTTCTCGACGGATGGGCCGGTGAACTCTATGGCCTCCCAGTCGATTCGACGATGGAAGCGATGAGCTTGGCGGCGCGGCTCGAAGCGATGATTACCGACCCGGTCTATGAGGGAAAGTCTTTCGCCGGGCTGATTGACCTGGTACGCACCGGTGAGATTTCGGCAGACTCGAACGTGCTGTATGCCCACCTCGGCGGCCAGCCTGCGCTCAACGCCTATCACCGCCTATGGGACCCCGACGCAAGCCCTCTCTAGCGGACGACGGCGCTGTCGCTGGCGACGCGGAAGCCGGTGTTCCCCGCGGTGCTGTCTGGCGTGTTGGCGGAGCGCGCGGCAACCCGATAGCGATTGCAGTAGGAGTCGTGACAAAGGTACGAGCCGCCCCGGATGACCTTTGCCGGCCCGTCCTTGGGTCCGGTCGGGTTCGCGCACGGGCTCGGGGAGTGCGTCGTACCCCACCAGTCAGCGCACCACTCCCAGACATTTCCCGCGACGTTGTAGAGGCCAAAACCGTTGGGGTAGAACGCATCCACCGGGCAAGTTCCTTTGTACCCGTCTTCTGCCGTGTTCTTGGTGGGGAAGTGACCTTGCCAGATGTTGCAGTGATGCTCGCCGCTAGGCGTGAGTTCGTTGCCCCACGCAAAGCGTTGTTGCTCGAGGCCGCCGCGGGCGGCGTACTCCCATTCCGCCTCGGTCGGGAGTCGCACGCCTGCCCAGGTGCAGTAGGCCATCGCGTCGCGCCAGGACACGTGCACGACCGGGTGCATGCCGCGCTCGCGGGTGTCGCTGCCGGGTCCCTCGGGCGCGTTCCAGGTCGCGCCGTCGATGCCGCACCACCACGGCGCAGCATCGGGCCGTGGTGCGCCTCGGCGCAGGTGAGCGGGAAGGAAGCTGGCGAAGACGTAGGACCACCCGAACTCCTCGGCGTCGGTGACGTGACCCGTCGCTTGAACGAAGGCGGCGAACTCATGATTCGTGACTGCATGGGGGGCGATGTGCAGCGGGGCGATCTCCACCGAGCGCACCGGAGCTTCACCGTCCCCGGGGAAGCCAGCCACGTCATCCGTACCCATCAAGAACGTGCCGCCCGGCAGGCTGAGCATCGGAACTGTTGTGCCGGAGGGGTATTCGCCGCCAGCAGTGGGTAGGGAGGATCCTGACACCGTGGGAGCGGTCGCCTCGTGGGATCCGCGGGAGGGCGCGCAGCACGCAGCGGGTTCGTCCGACATGCTCTCAATTGTTGCGGTTGGTGCTGCCGCGTGCCGACAACCCCACCCCGACCAAAGAACGAACCACTACGACTCACGGCTAGTTCTGTGTGACCTTGGCCTCTGAAGTGGCCGATTGGTACGGCACGGCCCAAGACCTACCGCAGAATGATCAGCAGGGGGGCGCCTGCGTCGGATCGACCTGGTCCCGTCATGCCGAAACCGCCTCTGGCGGACTGACTAGAAAGTGTGCGATGGCTTCATTTCTCTACAAGGTGGGTCACTTCTCGTACCGACGATGGTGGGCCGTGCTGGCTGCCTGGATCGTGGCGGCAGTGATTATTGGCGGGGTCAGCTCTGCCGTATCCAAACCGTTCCAGGACGACTTCGAGTTGCCTGGCAGCGAAGCGGTGACGGCTCAAGAGGTGCTGGCCAAGGAGTTCCCGAGTGCTACCGCCGATGAATTGTCGACTGCCACGATCGTCATGCAGTCCAGCAACGGCAAGAAACTGACGGAAGGCGCTAACGCAGCCGCCGTCGAGAAGGTCGTGCGCGAGTTGCGTGAGGTCAAGCAGATGACCCCGGCGCAGCGCGCGGCCGTCGTCAACCCGACGCGGGGGCCGACTGCCGCTGAAACGCTCAGCAAGGACGGCACCGTTGCGGTCCTGAAAATCGCGTTCGACGCCAAGCCTGAAGGCGCAGAGACCGGAGTGACTGACAAAACCATCGAGTCGGTGACTGCCGCGAAGAAGGCGGGCCGCGATGCAGGCCTGGTCGTCGAGTCCGCTGGTACGGCTAACGAGGCCATCGTCGAACCACCCGCCGAGCTGATCGGTATCGCGGTTGCGATCCTCGTCATGATCATCACCTTCGCCGCGCTGCTGTCGGCTCTCATGCCGCTCGGTGCCGCCATCGTCGGCATCGCCCTGTCGACGTCAATCATCGGGATCGGCACCGCTTTCCTGACCTTGGGCACCTCGACCACCGGCCTGTCGACCATGATTGGTCTCGCGGTCGGAATCGACTACTCCCTCTTCGTGATTTCCCGATATCGAGCCGAGCTGCAGACCACTGACGACCGAGCGCACGCGGCCGGAGTCGCGGTCGGTACGGCAGGCTCCGCCGTCATCTTCGCCGGTGCCACGGTCGTCATCGCCCTCGCCGCGTTGTCGCTGACGGGTCTGTCGTTCCTCGCCCAGATGGGCCTTGGCGCCGCGGTCACCGTGGTCCTCGCCGTGTTCGTCGCGCTCACCGTGCTGCCCGCCCTGCTCGGACTGTTCAAGGGGATCGTCTTCAAGCCGCGGATTCCGCTGCTGTGGACCCCGGAACGCTCGAAGCATCGCACGATGGGAGACCGTATTGGTACCGAGTTCACGAAGCGTCCGTGGCCGTACCTGCTTGCTTCAGGTGCGATCTTGATTCTCTCCGCCATCCCGATCACTCAGCTTCAACTTGGCCTGGACGTTGCTGCGCAGTCGGACAAGGCCGCGATGAAGATCGAGGCGCAGGCCTTTGGCGAGGGCAAGCGATCCCCGCTCATTGCTGTTGTGGACGCGGACAGCAAGCCCGAACTCACCGCGGCCGCAGGCAAGTTCGCGTCTGAGGTGAAGGGTCTGGACAACATCGCTGAAGGTGGCGTGATCGGACCTATCCCAAACAAGTCCGGAACCGCCGCCCAGATGATTGTCGTGCCCGAATTTGGGCCTTCATCGCCGGAGACCAAGGATCTGCTCGAACAGATGCGCAGCCGTGCGAGCTCGGTGGGCGACTCAACCTCTACCTATGTCGGGGTTGGTGGTGTCGCGGCGATCAACGCGGACTTTGCCGACGCGCTGACGAGCAAACTGCCGCTCTACATGCTGGTGGTCGTCGGGCTGGCCTTCATCTTGCTGATGATCGTCTTCCGATCTGTCGTCATTCCGCTGATCGCCTCGCTGGGATTCTTGCTCTCGATCGCGGCGACGTTCGGTGTCACAGTCGGCTTCTTCCAGAACGGTTGGCTGGGTTGGATCGGCCCCGACGACCAGGGTCCGATCTTGGTATTTATGCCAATCTTCTTGATAGGCATCGTGTTTGGGCTGGCGATGGACTACCAAGTCTTCTTGGTGAGCCGGATGCGCGAGGAGCACCATCACGGCGCATCGCCCCACGAGGCGATTCGTACGGGCTACCGAGCCGGTGCGCGCGTGATCACCGCGGCCGCGGTCATCATGATCTCGGTGTTTGCTGGGTTCACGCTCTCCAACGAGACGTTCCTGAAGTTGATGGGCTTCGCCATGGCGGCGGCCATCGTCTTCGACGCGTTCCTGGTGCGCATGGTGATTATGCCGACCATGATGGCGGTCCTCGGAGAGCGCGCCTGGTGGATCCCGCGCTGGCTCGACCGAATCCTCCCGCGGATCGACGTTGAGGGCGAGGACCTTCGGCCGGCCGCGGAGGCAGACACCGGGCCGGTCCAGGTCTAGCACCAAGCACGTGGTCCCCGTGGGCGCGGCGAGTATGCCGCGCCCACGGGGATTCTTTATGGGCCGGACTGTGGTAGTTTTTTGCTACTAGAATTCAGGAGGGGTCAACATGGGGCGTTCCTACGGCCAGTTTTGTGGTCTCGCTCGCGCCGCCGAACTCGTCGGTGAGAGGTGGACGCTGCTCATCCTGCGCGACCTCTCAGTCGGGCCCGCACGGTTCAGTGAACTGAAGTCGGGACTGACGGGTATCGCCGCCACCATGCTGACGGCACGACTGCGCGACCTTGAGGAAGCCGGCTTGATCAGCAAGCAGGAGACGAGAGTTGCTACCACCTATGAACTTTCGGAGTCAGGTCGCACGGTCCTTCCGGCACTCGCCGCACTCAGCCTCTGGGGTGCGTCCACGATGGCGGCGCCGCGGTCGGGTGAGGTCGTCACTGACCGGTCGCTAGCCGCGATGCTGGCCACGACGCGTACGTCCGCCCGGGTCTCGCCGTTCGTCGTCGAACTGCGCGCGCCGGGAGCAGCTGCACACGCCAAGGTGACGCGTACAGGCGTCGAGGCGCGTCCCGGTCGTGCCGAAAATCCCGGAATCATCGTGAGCGGCCAGGGCCTGCGGGCACTGCTCGCTGACCCGTCGCAAGCGGACCATCTCGTGGCGGGTGGGCACTTGACCACCGAGGGTGACTCTGACCTACTTACCCGCTTCGCGGCAGCATTCCATGCACCGTTTGCCGCGAAAACGCACGCCTGAAATCTCTTCACCACCAATGTGATTCGAGGAAATAGCATGAGCAAAACTATCCAGCCAGAGCCGATCCAAGGCCTCCCCATGGTCGGCATCCATGTGACCGACACGGACCGTTCGATCGCGTTCTATCAAGACGTACTTGGCCTGAATGTCGTCGGGGACGTTCCCATGGAACAACTCGGGGGCCGCATGGTGATCCTGACCGTGCCCGGTTCTCAGACGGTCTTGAGCCTGTTTCCCGGCGGGGACATGGCGCTGGCCTATACCGGAATTCGGCTCAGTGTCACCGATGCGGCCGCGTGGCATCGCTACCTTCAGGACGCTGGGGCAACGGTGAGCGAACTACTCGAATGGCCAGGCGTGCCACCAATGTTCGAGTTCGAAGACCCCGACCGCAATGGTCTGGTCATCGTGTCCTGAGCGCGTCCTCAAGGATGTCCACGGCGCGCGCGGTGCCACCTTCGCCTCGGGCAGCATCGGCGAGCGTGCGCAGCCGCGCTGCAACTGGTTCCGTGAGCAACTCACCAGCGGCATCGCGGAGGCGCTGAGCGGTGGCGTCGTCAGTGTCGATCCGACGTGCGACGCCAAGCTCGACCAGGGTGTCGGCGTTGGTGAACTGATCGACATCCTGCGGGACCGCGATCATCGGTACTGCGTGGGATAGACCCTCACTTGCGCCGCCCATCCCGGCGTGGGTCACGAAGAGGTCGGCCTGAGCGAGAACTGAGACCTGGGGGATCCACCGGTGAACCTCAACGTTTTCCGGAACATCACCTAACACCGCCGGGTCGACATGCTTGCCAATCTGCAGCACGACATGCCACTCAGGGAGCCCGCCGAAGGCGGCTAGGCACTGCCGATAGAACTCTGGTTGGTCGGTGTAACTCGACCCGAGTGAGACCAATACGACGCGCTCGGCGCTCACCGGGCGCTGCCACTCGCCCTGGCTCAGGCGGTCGCCAGTGCACGGGCCGACGAAGCTGATGCGAGCGGCGTCGACCCGGTCCGCGTGGGGTTGGAGCGCCCGAGGGATCATCGCGATGGCCTGAGGCGGAACGCCCGAAAACTCCCAGGCATCAATCGTTTTCGCCCCCTGCTCGCGCAGCCACGCGCCAAAATCGGCGGCGTATTCCCCGGCCCCGGGAAGGGAGGCAACCTGGTGCCCAATCTCTTCGGCGTAGCCCTCCCACGCGACGTACGTCGGCGAAAGCTGAACGAAGGGACGCCCGTGCGCCTCCGCCAGGACCCGACCGCCATACCCGCCGATGTCGGCGAGATAGAGATCGGCCGGTTCGGCGTCCAGCACCGCACGCACCTGCGCCAGGCCCTGCGCCGCGTCGTCGAAGAACGCGCGCATCGACGCGATCGGGTCGCTCGGCCAGTCCTCGTGCGGCAGCGTCGACTGGCACGGGATCAACTCGGCGCCAGTCTCTTCGATGAGGTTCCGAAGGTCAGGGGAGTTGACGACTCGGACCCGGTGCCCGCGTGCCACCAGTTCGCGCAAGATCTCCAGGCTGGGAAGGGTATGGCTGATGGCGTTGACGCCAAACATAGCGACAGTGCTCAATGGGGTGCTCCCTCGGTCGGGGCCGCCCAGCTGAACGCTAGGCGGTGGGCAGGCACCTCGTGGCTGAGGTGAACGGGACCCACGCTAAGCACGACGGCAGGCACCTCGCATCCCACTTTTCAGCGGGTCAGGGCCGAGTGTGGCGTACGACCTCTGGTGGTCGACCCCACTCGTCCCGCCCCAGACGACTCATGGGAGCCAGCGCCTCCATGGTCGGGTGCTCGTCGTCAAGGGCGTCCTCCTCGACGGTGATGGCCACAACCTCGCCGAGCACAAGCGTGCTGTCACCGATCGGGATGGTCGAGTGCAGCCGACACTCCAGTGATGCGGGGGAGTGGCGTACGCGCGGCACAGTGACAACTTCACTGGGCTCCATCTCGATGTTCAGAACGCTCGCCTCGTCCTGCTCGGGAGGTAGCGGCGCACTGCTAGCGTTGATCGAATCCGCCATCGCCTCAGTCGCGATGCTGATCACGAATTCCTTTGTGGCTTCGATGTTTCGGAGCGAGTCCTTGATGCCGACGGAGGTGAACTGCACGATCGGAGGGGAGGTGCTCGCCACGGTAAAGAACGAGTGCGGCGCCAGGTTGCCTACGCCGTCTGCGCCCAGCGACGAAACCCAGGCGATCGGCCGTGGCACGACCAGCGAGGTGAGCAGCGGGTAGGCCTTGACGTTCGGAGAGTCGGGTCGGAAAACCCGACGAGGCTTGATGTCGTTCATGGTTCGAGGGTAGAGGGGTCGATGGGCGACGGGGGTGGCCGCGTACCGTCTGCACGGTGAAAGCAGTGGAGTGTGACGAGTGAGTGCGCGGCATGCGGCACCTGGCGTTGGTGCTCTGGGCGCGACGCCCTGACCGCGACTTGGAACATGGGGATGTGATCACCCCAACGCAGGCGCAGAAGGGTGCGGTTTACGAAGGACGCCGCGTACCGAATAGCGATCAACCATGATCGCTGCCACGGAGAATCAGGGCTCTCACAATGGAGGCGGGTGTTAGGTGCTTCACCTTGATGGTTGGCGGGCGTGGGTTATGTCCTGGGTCACGTGTTTCCTCGTGACAACACTCATCACCTACGCCCTTCAACGCCGCCCGCTGTCGTCGATATTCTGCGGATTCTTCACGGCAGCATTTTTCGTCTTGTGGACGTATTGGCCGTTTCCCCGAAATGAAGATGACGTGAGTAGTCAGGGTAACTTCGGGCAAAAGAGGTGACGGGATGGCGGGCCTGCAAGGAAGTGAGTCGAGACCTTTCATGAAGTTGACCATCGTGCGGGAGCACGGATATATGGGCATTCTTCGCAGACTGCCAGTGGCAGTTAATGGCCAACTGTTCTGGTTAAGACCCGGGCATCAGGCAGAAGTGGAAGTCCATGCCACGAAAATCGAGATATCTAGCACGATGGACTGGCTCGAGCCGAGTTGTTGGGTCTTGTCTGGTCCACCGTCGGTAAAATCTGCTGAGATTCGCTTAAAACCGCATGGGTTATTTGATTCGCTCTCACCTGCGCAGTCGCAGTTGGAAGCGAAGGTGGTTGGCTCGTCCGACTTCGAACTCCGGCAGGTCGATTTTTCCGAGCTCGCAAGCCCGGTCGATTTTTCTGCTGACGACAGAGTGCGGGGGCCGCTTTTGGTGTCGCTGGTTGTCGTGTTTCTAACCGCCTGGGTCGCGGGTCTCGCTCGCGCCGCGGTGTCAGACAACCCGACGGGTTGGTGGCTGGTCGTGCCGCTCATTGGCATGGGAGGCGCGGTGTTGTCCGGGGGTCGGCTGTATTCGCAGCGGGTGTCCGCAGCCCGTGTCCGACGCCGCTCGAGATAGGGGCGCTCTCGGCCGTGGTTGGCATGTGACCAGGATGAACGGACGGTCAACGTACTCCCGAGTTTGTGCCACGGGGCTGCCATCTTTTGACCATTTCTTGGTAAAGCCCATACCGAGAGCGTGAACACGCTTCACATACTTCGCTCACAGGCCCCACCACCCAAGCGGGCCGTTGGCCGAAAGGAAGCGCACATCATGCGTGGAGTAAAGGTATTGGCACTGGTCGCATCGGCGAGCATCGGAGTTGCGGGCCTGGCCGCCCCCAGCGCCATGGCCGCGCCGTCGTCTCAATCTGTGGTTTCGGCATCGACAGCTGATGACGCGAAGCTCAAGAAACTCTACGACAAGCTCGTGGCTCTGATGCCTGCCGACGCGAAGGCGAGGCAGCAGGCGGCGAGGGCGAAGGTCGACATCCATCTCAGCCCGCAGCAGGAGGCGGCGCTGGGCCTGATGGAGCGCATGAGCAAGGACCGCGCGGCACTGAAGAGCAAGGGCGCCTCGCGAACGGCCATCGAAGCGATTGACCCGACCGACTACGACTGTGGGCCCACCAAACTCCAGGCGCAGGTTCAAGGACTACTGACTGGTGTTAATCAGTGGACGATGCTATCCCTTACGTTTTCCCGCATTCTGGAGTACGCGACATATGACGCGTTGTACTACGCGACGCCGAAAGACGCGGACTACGACTTGCGAACCAGCGCTGGCCCGCTCAACACCTCTTTCGAGCAGTCGAAGCGGTTCTGGGACGTGCCACTGAACGACGTCAAGCTGTTCGGGATGAAAAAGAACATTTTCGCTGACCTCAACAGACTCACTCAAGCAGTCCAAGCGACCCTCGGAGTCGGTCCAGCAGATGCCGCAGAGATCGCCAAGGTCACCCAGGCGACCATTCAAGCGGACCCGGCACTGAACGGTGGTGACCACCCCATCTTCACCCTGGGTGCGTTCGCCTTCAGCGGCGAGGGTGAAGCCGATCCGACACTGCGCAGGATCTCCGATCGAGTCATTGTCGGTGAAGGCATGTTGTCGGTTCTGGTGGGCAGCGGCAACGGTCGCGTCGGTCCGCAGGCCGTCGTGGCGCACGAGATGGCCCATCACGTGCAGTACGAAATTGGCTCGTTCGACTCCCCTGACAAAGGGACGGCAGAGGGAACCCGCCGCACCGAGCTGATGGCCGATGGCTTCGCGTCGTACTTCGGCGCCCACAAGAAGGGCATGAACGCCACCCCCTCGAAAGTGCTGGAGTTCCAGCGCACCTTCCACCTCGTGGGAGATTGCAGCTTCACCTCAGGCGGCCACCACGGCACCCCGAATCAGCGCCGCGCGGCCTCTGCATGGGGAGCGGCCACGGCGGCCTACGCCAAGGACCCGAACCGGATCAAGTCGGCGAAGGCTACGGAAACCGCGTTCACGAAGGTCTTGCCAGAGTTGGTCGCGCCGGACGCCCCGGTGACAGCTAAGGCCTACCGGTCCAAGGTCGCACCCTGACTTAGGTGAGTCGATCGGACTGATGGTGCGCTAGAGCGCACCATCAGTCCGATCGAACAACGGGGCTTTGCTTAGACGTGTCCGCTCAATTGCGCCATCCGAGTCTCCAGGGCGGCGATCTGGGCTTCTTCTGACTGTGCGCTGACGGCGATCACGTCCACAGCGAGGCGGGCACCGCCAGCCAGCGAGCGCAGTTCATCAAGTTTGTTGCCGAACGGCGATCCGCTGCCGGGGGAGTAGTAGTGCAGCGCCTCGGTGACCTGGTCGGGAAACAGATCAGACTTGGTGACCACGATGACCAACCAGATCGGCCGGTCGCGGCGTACGGCCAGTGAGGCAATGCGATGGGCAGTGATCGCCCAGTCGTCCAGTTCGGTGGACATCAACTGATCCCGCGTCGCCTCAGCGGGTCCGCTGACCCCCGCTGCACGGCGCGGGGTGGCGTGTCCGAACGAGACGACGTGCAGGATCCCGTCGACCGGTTCATCGTGGAAGACCTCATCCAGCGCGCCGAGTCGGGTTGCGGCGTTGTCGCCGGGCACGACCCGAAAACGGAAACCCTGCAGGCGAGCTGAGCGCTGCGTACGCCGCTCCATGGTCGCCGAACCGACCTCAAGGTGCTCGTCGGCTGTCGTGCGGCGCACGAGCCGGTCGACCAGTTTGGTCTTGCCGACTCCCGTCATGCCGGTCACCGCGACCAAGGGGTAGCGGCTGCGGAATGCGTGCGAGGCCTGATTCGGAAGCCGGGACAAAGCAGCAAGGGCGCCCGCGACACCGGTACTGATGGCGGCCCCGGCCGGGCTGCTGAGCGCGGCTCGACCGAGATGGCTGCTGGAAGAGTTCATGGGACTGCTGACCTCGTCGACGTCGATGTTCCGTGCCACAGTAGCCGCGTCCCATTGACGTTCCGACGAGAGGCGGCACCGTGCCGGTGACCCGGATTGGGCTGTCCCTGCTCAAGGGGACGCGCCACCGCACCCTGAACCGGCTCGACCTCGACGCCGCAGGAGCCCATGGCGATCGAGAACTGTGCCTGATCGACGTCGAGCGCGATCGAATACTTCGCACCATCGAAGTGCCTTCGCTCGTTCCGGTCGAGGCGTTCTGGGATGGCGATGACCTAGTGGTTCGGATGCCAGGCGGCGAGGAGGTACGCGCCCCGCTGGTGTCGAGCGCGCCACCAGCCAGCGCCGACTACTGGGGCCGTGCGGCGTCGATCACCCGGCAGGCGAGCCCGCATGCACAGGTGCTGTCGGCATACCTCGGGCGGCCGGTGGAACTTGCGCGCGCGGCGCGCGGAGACATCATCTTCCGCGAGAGCATTTCGGTGGTGACTTCCGGCGCCCTGACGCGTCTCGCCGAGCGGGTCGACCTTGCGACGGAGCCGCTCGCGGAGCGCTTTCGGGCCACCTTCACCCTCGACGCCGAGGACGATCCGCCGGTTGGTTCCCGGTTGCGCCTCGGGGAGGCCGTCATCGAGGTCACTAGACCGATCGATCGATGTGCGGTGGTCGACATCGCCCCGACGACAGGGGTGCGTACGTCGGGAATCCTGACCGCGCTCCCCCTCGTGGATGGAGCGCCCACGATGGGAATGGCCGCGCGGGTGGTGACGGCCGGGGCGGTACGCACCGGTGACCCGGGCAACGTCATGTCCACTCCGTGACCGGATGGCCCGATTCCCCCCACCGAGGCCGGGTGCGGGAGATACTCCCTGAACGCCTCGTCCAGTCAGGAGCTCGGTATGTCATCGCAGCCCGCATCACCCCCCAAGGACTATCGCATCGCGAAAGTCATCCAACTGGCCTTCGTTGCCGCGCTCGGAGGCTTCCTCTTCGGGTTCGACACCGCCGTGATCAACGGTGCGGTCACGCCTATGCGCGAAGACTTCGGGATGGGTGCCGGACTCACCGGATTCGTGGTCTCCTCCGCCCTGCTCGGCTGCATGGTCGGTGCCTACCTCGCGGGTCGACTGGCCGATAAGTGGGGCCGAATCCGCGTGATGGTGGTCGCCGCGGCGCTCTTCACCGTCTCGGCCATCGGCTCGGGCCTCGCGGTCGGGCCGTGGGACATGATCGTCTGGCGTGTCATCGGCGGTCTTGGCGTGGGCGCCGCCTCGGTGATCGCGCCGGCCTACATCGCCGAGGTGTCTCCCGCAGACATCCGTGGCCGGATGGGCTCGCTGCAGCAACTCGCCATCGTGTCCGGAATCTTCGTCGCGCTGCTCTCTGACTACGCGTTGGCTGCGGGCGCCGAAGACGGCGCAAACTCCAGCTTGGCGCTTGGCTTGGACGCGTGGCGGTGGATGTTCATCGTGGAGATCGTCCCAGCGGTGGCATACGGCGTGCTCGCGTTAACCATCCCCGAATCGCCGCGCTATCTCATGCACTTGGGGCAGGAGAAGAAGGCGCGCGAGGTGCTCTCCTCGGTGCTCACGGCGGGTATCGAAGAGCGGATCAAAGAGATTCGCCGCACGATCGTCGCCGACCACAAGTCCTCAATCCGCGATCTGATGAAGCCAGGCGGCGGGGTCCTGCCGATCGTCTATATCGGCATCGCCTTGTCGGTGTTCCAGCAGTTTGTCGGCATCAACGTGATCTTCTACTACTCCTCCACGCTGTGGCAGGCGGTCGGATTCACCGAGGACGACGCGCTCAAGCAGACCGTGATCACCTCAGTGACCAACATCGTGGTCACGCTGGTCGCGATCGCACTCATCGACAAAATCGGGCGTCGCAAACTGTTGATGATCGGTTCGAGCGGCATGTTCTTGGCGCTCGGCACGATGATGGTCATCTTCCTGACCGCTCCCCTCGAACTCCCGGCCACCGCCGATGTGCCTGGCGAAGGGACGGTGAAGTGCGTGACGGAGACGGCCGACTGTGTCCCCGCGCCGAACCTCGACATGGCCTTCCTCGGTGATGCCAGCGGACCAGTCGCGCTGATCGCGGCAAACGCCTTCGTCGTGTTCTTCGGAATGTCCTGGGGCCCTGCGGTCTGGGTGCTGCTCGGCGAGATGTTCAACAACACCATCCGCGCGACAGCGCTGGGTGTTGCGGCCGCCGCGCAGTGGCTCGCCAACTTCGCGATCTCGACGTCGTTCCCGGTGTTCGCCGATATCGGTCTGGGATTTGCGTACGGCTTCTACACCGTCTTCGCCCTGCTCTCCTGGTTCTTCGTCATGAAATTCGTGCCGGAGACCCGGGGCATCGAGTTGGAGGACATGGAGTGACCGCGACATCGGGCGGTCGCCGAACCTAGCGGGAGGCGACCGCTTCGATGGACTCCTGGAGAATGTCCATCCCGTGATTCAGATCGTCAACTGAGACGGTGAGAGGCGGAGCGAGGCGAAAGATCCCGCCCATCCCGGGAAGTTGCACGATGTTGACGTGCAGCCCGCGTTCCAGGCAGGCGGCCGTGACGTCGACCCCCATGGCGTCGGCAGGAGTCCGACTCGCGGAGTCGGTCACCAACTCCAGTCCTTGCAGCAGCCCGCGTCCGCGGACATCGCCGACGACGTCGTATCGCTCGTGCAGGTCGAGCAGTCGGGCGCGCAAGTGGTCGCCAAGCTCGGCCGCGCGGGCAACCAAGCCGTCGCGCTCGACGATGGCGAGCACGGTACGGGCGACGGAGGCCGCCAACGGGTCTGACACGTGGGTGGTGAAGAACAAGAACCCGCGCTCGTGGCAGGTCGCCTCGATGGCGTCGGACGTCACGACCGCCGCGACGGGCAGGCCCGCGCCGAGTGTCTTGGACAAGGTGAGAATGTCGGGCGTGACGCCGTCGCGCTCAAAGGCATACATGCTGCCCGTACGCCCCACACCGGTTTGCGCCTCATCAAGGATCAGGAGCATCCCGCGCTCGTCGCAGTACTCCCGCAGCCGCGCGAAATAGCCCACTGGAGGCTCGATGATGCCGCCTGAGGAAAGGATCGGCTCGACCAGAACGGCGGCGAGGCTGCCACTGGACTGCCGGTCGATCAGCCCAAATCCGTAGTCGAGTTCGGACTCCCAGTCGTAACTGCCGTCGGCGTGCCTAAACGGCGAGCGGTAGGCATTCGGGGTCGGGAGCGCCAGGCTGCCCGGCATGGCTGGTCCATACCCCTGATGCCCCGCAGAGAACGTGAGCGAACTACTGCCCGAGGTCATCCCGTGCCAAGAGCGGTCGAACGAGACGACCTCATATTTGCCGGTATATAGCTTCGCCATCCGCAGCGCCGCTTCGTTCGACTCCGCGCCCGTGGTCAGGAGCAGCACCTTGGATAGATCGGCCGGCAAGGTCGCCGCCAGCTCGCGCGAGAACTCGATGACCGGCGGGCTAAGCATCCCGCTGTAAAGGTGGTCGAGGTGGGTGAGCGCCTCCGTGGCGCTCGCGACGATCTCCGGGTGGCCGTGGCCCAGGATCGCGCTCATCTGCCCAGAGGTGAAGTCGAGGATGCGGCGACCCTGATCGTCGGTGAGCCATGATCCGCTGGCCTCGGTGATGGTGCGTGGGCTGAAAGCGGGGCTGTAGCGGACCAGGTGTTCTGCGGGCGTGGGGCTCATGGACTTACGGTGCCAGATCGGCATCCAATGTGGACTACTGGCGCGTGTACTCGCGCGTTCTCCTGCCGAAGTGGCAGGCTTCGATCAGTCCGCGTCGTCGTCCCCGGAGGTAGAGCCCTCGATGTTCTCCCGCATTGCCATCGTCAACCGCGGCGAGTCCGCGATGCGTCTCATCCACGCAGTGCGCGATCTCAACGCTGCCGCAGGCCCTGGCGGGCACCGCATTGAGACCGTTGCCTTGCATACCGAGGGTGAGCGACGGGCGATGTTCGTGCGCGAGGCCGACCATGCGTACGACCTGGGCCCGGCCGCGAATCGGCCCTACCTGGACTATGCGGTCCTGGAACGAGCGCTGGTGGAGTCCGGTGCAGACGCGGCATGGGTCGGCTGGGGTTTCGTCGCGGAGGATCCCCGCTTCGCTGAGTTGTGCGGCCGCCTCGGGGTGACCTTCATCGGTCCGAGCCCGGAGGCCATGCGCAAACTCGGCGACAAGATCGGGTCGAAGCAAATCGCCGAAGAAGTGGGCGTTCCGGTCGCACCGTGGAGCGGTGGCGGCGTCGACACGCTGGAGGACGCCAAGGCAGCGGCCGCGCACATCGGCTACCCGCTGATGCTTAAAGCGACCGCGGGCGGTGGTGGTCGCGGCATTCGCATGGTGGCTTCCGATGAGGACCTGACCGATGCCTACGAACGCACCCGCGATGAGGCCGAGCGCGCCTTCGGCTCAGGCGTGGTTTTTCTTGAGCGCCTGGTCACCGGCGCCCGGCACGTCGAGGTCCAGGTCATCGCTGACGGTCAAGGCACGGCCTGGGCTATTGGCGTACGCGACTGCACGGTCCAGCGCCGCAACCAGAAGGTGATCGAGGAGTCGGCATCGCCGCTCCTGAGTCCCGCCCAGACGGATGAACTGAAGGCGAGCGCGGAGCGCCTCGCCATCGCCGTGGACTATGCCGGCGCGGGAACGGTCGAGTTCCTCTACCACCCGGGCGAGCAGTTTTTCGCCTTCCTTGAGGTCAACACGCGCCTGCAAGTCGAGCACCCGATCACCGAGTCCACCACCGACACCGACCTGGTGAAACTTCAGATCCACGTCGCCAGCGGTGGCCGCCTCGAGGGAGACAAGCCACAAGAACAAGGCCACGCTGTCGAAGCGCGTCTCAACGCCGAGGACCCGGACCGTGACTTCGCGCCATCACCGGGGAAAATCACCCTGCTTGATCTGCCCTCGGGCCCGGGCATCCGGGTGGACACCGGTGTGGCCGAAGGGGATTCGATCCCGGCTGACTTCGATTCGATGATCGCCAAGATCATCGCCGTGGGCCGCGACCGTGACGAGGCCCTGGCGCGCTTGCGGCGCGCCATGACCGAGACCACGGTGGTCATCGAGGGCGGTGCGACCAACAAGAGCTTCATCCTCGATCTGCTTGACCAACCCGAGGTGGTCGGAGGCTCCGACGTCGCCTGGGCCGACACCGGCTGGATCGACCGGGTACGCGCCGAGGGGCGTCTGGTGGCCCACCAGCACTCGGGAATTGCGTTGGTAGCTGCGGGGATTGAAGCCTACGAGGCCGAGGAGGCCGTGGCGCGTACACGTCTCATTGAGACCGCGCGCGGCGGACGACCACAAGCACGTCATCAGAGCGGCCAGGCAGTTGATCTCAAGCTGCGCGGACTGTCATACAAGGTCACCACCTCGCGAATTGGCCCGAACCGGTTCCGCGTGGTTGTCGACGACGGCGCCGCTGAGCACACCGTGGACGCCGAAGTCGACCGGATCGACGGCTATGCCAGCCGCCTGACCGTCGGCAATCGCGGCCACCGCCTCATTACGGCCGCACACGGGCCGGTGCAGTTGGTTGAGGTCGATGGCATCACACACCGGGTCAGCCGGGATGAGGGTGGCGTCGTGCGTGCGCCCGCGCCAGCCCTTGTGGTGGCCACTCCCGTCCCGACGGGTGGCGAGGTCGCTGCCGGTGCTCCGGTGCTGGTGTTGGAGTCGATGAAGATGGAGACGGTACTCCCGGCACCGTTCGCGGCCCGCGTGAAAGAGCTGCTGGTCTCCACGGGAAGCCAGGTCGAGACCGGTGCTCCGATGGTGCGCCTGGAGCCGACGGGCGACGCCGAAGAAGAGACGGTGACTGACCAGCCGGGCATCGATCTTGAACTGCCCACGGGCGAGGCGGCGGGTGATCTGTGGTCGCGTGCGCAACGCCATCGCGACCACCTCTCCGCAATGCTGCTCGGATATGACGTCGACCCTCGAGACGAAGGTCGAGCGCTGAGCGGATATCTCCAAGCGCGCGAGCAGTTGCATGCACAGGGCGAGTCGACGGTCGAAGCGGAGTTGGGTCTGCTCGAGGTTTTCGCCGACTTTGCCGAGCTGTCCCGCAACCGTCCAGCGGGCGAGGACCTGCATCTGGAAAACCGTGTGCACAGTTCACGGGAGCACTTCCACACCTACCTGCAGAGCCTCGACGTGGATCGGGGCGCGCTGCCCGAAGCCTTCCGCGGCAAGCTCGCGCGCGTCCTTCGGCACTATGGCGTCACCGACCTGGAGCGCACCTCTGACCTTGAGGGCGCCGTCTACCGCGTTTTCTTGGCGCAGCAGCGCTCGGCCCCAGAGGTCAAGCTCGTCACGGCCCTCTTGGAAGACTGGCTCACCGTCGCAGCACCTGAGGCGCCCCTCGATGCCTTGGTCCGCGACACCCTCGACCAGTTGGTGACAGCAACCCAGTTGCGTTTCCCCATCGTCGGAAACCTCGCTCGCAGTGTGCGATTCCGCTGGTTCGACCAGCCGTTGGTCGACGCGGAACGGGAGTGGGTACTCGGCGGTGTGAGCGACGAACTCGCCGCACTCGACGGGACGCCCGCCGGGCCCGATCGGGATGCCCGCATCGACACGCTGGCTTCAATCCCCGAGCAGATCGTCGGCTTCCTAGCCGAACGGATTCAAGGCAGCGATCTGCCGACCGACGAGCCCATGCTGGCCGTGCTCATCAAGCGCCACTACCGCGAGCACGCACTTCGACACCTCCGTGAGGTGACGGTCGAAGGCCGCCCCTGTGCGGTCGCCGGATACACCCTCGACGTGCGGCCGACCTACCTGGTGAGCACGATCGGGCGCGTCGAAGAAATCGCGCCGGGCAGCGTGCTCGAGCGGGTGCTGGCAACCCAACTCGCCGAAACCCCAGAGGAACACGAGGCCGTCGTCGACCTCTATCTGTCCTGGGAGGGCGCCCCCACCTCGCAGCGCGAGATGTCCGAGGCGCTCGCCGCCCGGCTGGGCGATCTCGACCTCGGAAGCGAGGTGCGCCGCGTCGCGGTGGCAGTATGCCCGGCGGGCGCTGCCAATGACCGGTTGACCGATCACGGAGTTGGCTACTTCACGTTCCGACCCTCTGACGAAGGAACAGGCTTCGTCGAGGACGTCCTGGTCCGCGGATTGCACCCCATGGTGGCGCGCCGACTGGACCTGTGGCGGCTCACCGAGTTCTCCGTGACACGTCTGGAAGCTCCGGAAGACGTTCTGCTCTATCGCTGTTCGGCTCCGGACAATGATTCCGACCAGCGACTGGTCGCCATGGCGCAGGTCCGTCAGATTGCCGTCGTACGCGACGACGACGGTGAGATCGTCGGGCTGCCCCACGTCGAACGCGCGATCGCGAACTGCCTTGAAGGAATCCGCCGCGCCCGCACCCTCGATCCCAGTGGGTCGCGGCTGGACACCAATTACGTGTGGGTGCACATCTGGCCGACCATCGATGCCGACATCGAACAGCTCACGGCGTTGAAGGACCGCATCGCCCCGCTCACCTCGGGCGCCGGGGTGGAAGAACTTCTTGTCGGCGGTCGGATTGCCTTCGAGAACGGTGCCGAGATCCCACAGGTTGCCCGCTTCCGTTATCAGCCTGGTTCTGGTGTGGTCGTCAACCTTGAGGACCCACCGACCGAGCCGCTGAAGCCGCTGGATGACTACGCGCAGAAGGTGGTTCGTGCGCGTCGGCGCGGCGTGGTTTACCCCTACGAACTGCAGGAAATGATCGCAGGCGCTGGTGGCACTGCGACCGAGTACGACCTGGACGACACTGGGCGACTTGTGCCGGTGAGCAGGCCATACGGCAACAACACCTCAGGGATGATTGTCGGTGTCATTGAGACGCCGACCGATCGGTACCCCGAAGGCGTGAAACGCGTTCTGCTGTGCGGAGATCCGCTGCGAGCCTTGGGTGCGCTGGGTGAAGAAGAGTGCGCCCGCGTGAGTGCGGCAATTGATCTGGCCGAAGAACTCGACGTTCCAGTCGAGTGGTTTGCGATTTCAGCAGGTGCTCGCATCGCGATGGACTCCGGAACCGAAAACATGGACGCGGTCGCTCGCGCCCTCAAGCGGATCGTGGAGTTCACCCAGGCCGGTGGCGAGATCAACATCGTCGTCGCTGGAATCAACGTCGGCGCGCAGCCCTACTGGAATGCCGAAGCCACGATGTTGATGCATACCAAGGGAATTCTGGTGATGACTCCGGACAGCGCCATGGTGCTGACCGGGAAGCAGTCCCTCGACTTCTCCGGCGGCGTCTCGGCCGAGGACAACTACGGAATCGGTGGCTACGACCGGGTCATGGGCCCGAACGGTCAGGCGCAGTACTGGGCGCCCGACTTGGCCGGCGCGCTAGACGTGCTGCTCGCGCACTACGACCACACCTACATCGCGCCGGGCGAGAGCGGCCCACGTCGCGCGCCGACGAGCGACCCGCACGATCGGGACGTGCAGACCTACCCGCACGATCCGGCGGACTCGGGCTTTAGCACGGTCGGCGACATCTTCTCCAAGGCCACGAACCCGGACCGCAAGAAGGCGTTCGACATTCGTACGGTCATGGCGGCACTCGCGGATCAGGACCACGCCACGCTGGAGCGTTGGGCGGGCATGGCCGATGCCGAGACCTCCGTGGTCCAAGACGCCCACCTCGGCGGAATCCCGATCACCCTGATCGGTATCGAGTCCAAACCCGTTCCACGCCAAGGCTTCCCGCCCACAGATGGCCCGGATTCCTACACCGCTGGCACGTTGTTCCCGAGATCTTCTAAGAAGACCGCCAGGGCGATCAATGCGGCCAGTGGAAATCGGCCGGTCGTCGTGCTGGCGAACTTGTCCGGATTCGACGGTTCCCCAGACTCCCTGCGCAATCTGCAGTTGGAATACGGCGCCGAGATCGGCCGGTCCATCGTGAACTTCGAGGGTCCGATCGTTTTCTGTGTCATCTCGCGCTATCACGGCGGTGCGTTCGTGGTGTTCTCCAAGGCGCTCAATCCGAACATGACGGTGCTTGCAGTGGACGGCTCCTATGCCTCGGTGATCGGTGGCGCACCTGCAGCGGCAGTGGTTTTCACTCGCGACGTCGACAAGCGAACGGCCAAGGATGAGCGGGTGCGCTCGGTCGAGTCGCGACTGGGAGATGCCAGTGATGTGGAGCGGGCGGCGCTATCGCGTGAACTCGAGGAAACCCGCAAGGAGGTCCGCAGCGAAGTGTTGAGCGCGGTCGCCACCGAGTTCGACAGCATCCACAGCATCCACCGGGCGGTCGATGTCGGCTCGGTCGATGAGGTGATCTCGGGTGCCGAGTTGCGCCCCAAGATTATTGCGGCGCTCGAACGCGGTCTCGGCCTGGCGTAGCGAGGCCTCAGCCGTCCGCGGAGGTCAGGTCTAACAGGTAGTACGCGCTATGCGGGTCGGCCGTGTAGGTCCCAAATGGGGCACACGGTGTGAAGCCCGCGTTCTCGTACAGCGCTCGTGCAGGTGCGAAGAACTCGTCGCTGCCCGTTTCGAGGGAGATCCGCTGCACGCCACGGTTGCGGGCGTCGGCGACCAGGTGGGCAACCATCCGGCGCCCGAGTCCGCGACCGCGCAGGCCTGGGTCGGTGCGCATACTCTTGAGCTCCTCGTGGCCGGGTTCGATCGGTGCCAGGGCACCGACAGCCGCAACCTGGTCGGCGAATCGGGCTTCCCAGACACGGATGCCCTCGGCCCGCAGCTCCTCGACCCCTAGCGAGTGCTGACTCTCCGGAGGGCTCGTCGGGATGAGGTCGGCATGGTGCGCTTCGAGGAAGGCCACGACGGCCGGGTCATTGAGGTCAGCGCGCTTGATGGCGAGCTCAGGAGCGGAGTTCTGTTGCACGCCCTCAAGCGTAATCAGGCGTGCTCAGACCTGCTGCGGCCCGGGAACCCCATCTTCGACGCGGAAGCTCTTCACCGTGCGCACCGAGGAGATCCGCGACGCGACCGAATCGACCATCTTCAGGTCTACGCGAAGTTCGTGGGGACGCACGGTCGCCACCTGGTAGCCGCGCTGGTCGCCGTCGAAGTACTTGATGTGCGGGTTGTGTTTGATCATCGGGCCGTAGTAGGGACCGTAGACTTCCTTGTCGCCGTTAGACGAGATTGACGTACTCACGAATTCACTTGCAACCACGGGTGATTCGGGCTTATCGAAGTCGGCGTGAATGTCGTTGACGAAGGTGGAGTGCCAGTCGCCGGTGAAGGTCACCGGGTTGCGGGTGCCCGCCCGCTTCCACGCCTTCAGCAGCCGCTGCCGTGCCGCCGGATAGCCGTCCCAAGCGTCATTCCAGAGCAGATCACCTTCGGCTCCGTCGTGGTCGAGCCGGCCGAGCATCACGTTGGAGCCCAACAGATTCCAGCGGGCATGAGAGCGCCGGAAGCCGCGATAGAGCCAGCGCTCCTGTTCGGCGCCGAGCATCGAGATGTCCGGGTCGTAGGCGGCCTTGCACGCCTGCGCCTCGCCCCAACCGCAGGGCGGGACGTCGCGATACTGCCTGCCATCGATCAGGTCGAACTGCGCCAAGCGCCCCCAGCTCGCCCGCCGATAGATCTTTGGCGAGGCGAAGCCGCGACTTGCCCTGAGACGAACCGGTTGGTGCTCGTACCACGCCTGGTAGGCCGCTAGCCGCAGCGCGGTGATGTCACCGCTGCCGTACTGCGAGCTATTGCCGGCGTAGTCGTTGACCACCTCGTGGTCATCCCAGGTGACCATCCATGGGTGCGCATGGTGTGCCGCCTGCAAGTCGGGATCGGTTTTGTACCAGGCGTATTGCTGCCGCCAACGGGTCAGGTCCTCCGGCGCGGTCTGCAACACCTCTGGTACCGGCGTCTTGCGATAACCGCCGTCGGCCGGGATACCGCCCTCATAGACGTAGTCGCCCAGGTGCACCAGCAAGTCGAGGTCCTCGGCCGCGAGGTGCCCAAGCACGGGGTAGTAGCCGTCCTGCCAGTTTTGGCACGAGGTGAAGCCCAGACGCAGTCGACCGACTCCCTGGTGTGCCGTGGGGGTGGTCCGGGTGCGCCCGACCGGCGAGACGGTGGAGCCGTAGCGAAAGCGGTACCAATACTCGCGATTCGGCTTCAGTCCCCGCGCGTCGACGTGCACCGAGTGAGCGAGTTTTGCCGTGGCGCGGGCCCGGCCCGAGCGGACGACCTTGCGGAAGCGTTCGTCGCGAGCAACCTGCCACTCGACGGTGACGTCTCGACTTGGCATACCGCCGTCGACCGCGAGCAGGTCTGGAGCCAACCGGGTCCACAAGATGACGGCATCCTCGGTGGGGTCCCCACTGGCCACCCCGAGGGTGAAGGGGTTACGGCCCCCACGGAGGCGTGGAGTCGCACCGGCCTCGTGCATCGGAAGCCCACTCAGCGCAGCGGTGGTGGCGAGCGCGCCGAGCCCGGTCAGGACGTGGCGACGTTGGGGGGCAGACATGAGGGGCTCCTAGCAGGGGGCAGACATGCGGGGTGGTCGAAGCCTATGGAGATGAGGTGACCACAGGGTCTACGGTCGGCAAATGGATCCTGTCGTCTCGACAAGCAGCGGCCAGACGCGTGGCGTAGCCGTCTCCCATGGCTACGCCTATCTCGGTATTCCCTACGCGGCGCCGCCCGTCGGCCCCGGACGCTATGCCGCGCCCGAGCGGCCGCAGCCCTGGGACGGTGTTCGTCTCGCGGACACCCTGAGCTCGACGCCGACCCAACTGCCCTACCCGGAGCCCTTCAGCGGGCTGTTGCCCAACCCGACCATTCCCGGCGACGACTATCTCACCGTCAACGTCTGGACCCCGGACCCCAGCCGCGATGCCCAACTTCCGGTCATGGTGTGGATCCCTGGTGGAGCATTCGTCCGCGGTAGCAACGCCATTGACGTGTACGACGGGACGAACTTCGCGCGCGACGGAGTGGTGCTCGTCAGCGTGAACTACCGCCTTGGCGCACCAGGATTCGCCGTCCTCCCGGACGCGCCGCACAACCGCGGCTTGCGGGATCAGATCCAGGCCCTGGAATGGGTGAGGGACAACATCGCGGCGTTCGGCGGCGACCCAGAGCAGGTCACGATCTTCGGTGAATCCGCGGGCGGCATGAGCGTCATGACCCTGGTCACCTCGCCCGCTGCGCGCGGCCTGTTCCGACGGGCAGTGGTGCAGAGCGGTTCGGGTCGAGTTGCGGGCGAGCAACGAGATCTCGCCTTGCCCACCGCCAACTTCGCCGAGCGGTTAGGGGTTTCGGCCACCGCCGCCGAGCTCGGCGCGATCGGCCCCGAGGCGACGGTCGCCGCGCAGTTCCAGACGATTGACGCGATGCGGGGCGGCGCGGACCCGGCAGTCTGGGGTGCGACGACGGTGACCCGAGGCGGTGGGTTGATGCCGTTCTTCCCCGTGCTGGACGAGGAGATCGTTCCGCAGATCCCCGAGGACGCCCTGGCAGCAGGCGTGGGCCGTGACATTGATCTTCTGATCGGTACGACCGCTGATGAGTTCCGCTTTTTTGTGGTCCCACCGGGCTTGGCGGCCATGATCACCCCGGAGGTCCTCGCCGGAATGGCGGCGAAGCAGGGTTGGTCCGATGAGCTGGTGCAGACGTACACCGCCAACCGACCTGGCGCGACGGCTGGCGATGTGTACTGCGCGATGGTCACCGATAGCTACTTCACGGCACCCTCGCGCCGCGCCGCAGAGAAGCACACTGGTCGCACCTATGCCTATGAATTCGCTTGGCCCAGCGAGCATCTGGACCTGCGCTCGGCGCACGCGTTGGAGATCGGTTTCGTGTTCGACACGTTGGATCAACCGGGTGCTTCCATGCTGACCGGCGGAGTCCGGGGGCCGCAGGATCTGGCCGACAGCATGCACCGTTCTTGGGTGGCCTTCGCTCAGGACGGCGATCCGGGATGGGCGCCGTATGAGTCGGCCGACCGGGCCGTTCAGGTCTTCAATCACCCCAGCAGTGGCACCGGGCATGACCCGCGAGCTGACGAGCTCGCCTTGTGGGTGCAGCGGCGAAAGTAGCCAGGCACGCGAGCGATTGCGCTTTCTCTGAGACAGGAGCCACGCCGCCGTCTACGGTGTCTCACATGGAGCATGTGATCGCAGCTCGGGGGATCAGCAAGCGGTACGGCGACCTCACCGCCCTGAACTCAGTGGACTTGACCGTTGAGCACGGCATGTTCTTTGGCATTCTGGGCCCCAACGGTGCGGGTAAAACCACGCTGCTCGAGTGCATTGAGGGCATCCGCGAACCGGATGAGGGTTCCGCGACCCTGTTTGGGGAGCCGGTATGGCCGCGCAACACCAAACTCCTGCCGCGCATTGGGGTTCAGTTGCAGGCATCCGCCTTCTTTGAGCGGTTGAGCGTCGAGGAGCAGTTGAGCGTCTTCGCCGACATCTATGGGGTTAACTCCAAACGCTGTGACCAGATGATCGAGCAGGTGGGGTTGGAAGAAAAGCGCAAAGTGCGTACCGAAGATCTCTCCGGGGGCCAGCGCCAGCGCTTGTCGATTGCGTGTGCCTTAGTGCACGACCCGGAGATTGTTTTTCTCGATGAGCCCACTGCGGCACTCGACCCGCAGGCGCGGCGCAACCTGTGGGATGTGTTGCGTGGGATCAACGACGAGGGCCGCACCGTTATCCTCACCACCCACTACATGGATGAGGCGGAGATCCTCTGCGACCGGGTGGCCATCATCGACAGCGGCGAGATTCTCACTGAGGACACACCGCGCGGCCTCATCAATAGCCTGGGCAAGGCGCAACGCATCCTGGTGGAAGCCGGTGCCATCGACCTGGCCGAGGCGGCCGAACTCCCGGCTGTCGACGCGGCCACGGTCGACAACGGCACCCTGGCCCTCACGACCCACGACCCAGCACCAGTCCTCACGGCATTAGCCCAGCGCGACGCACTGAGCGGACTCCAGGTGACGAGCGCGACGCTCGAAGATGTGTTCCTTGAACTGACGGGGCGGGAGTACCGGGCATGAAGGATTTCAAGGCACTAGCGCGAGCTCAATGGAAAGGGTTCTGGCGAGATAAGCAGAACTGGTTCTGGTTGTTGGCCTTCCCGCTGATGTTCCTGTTCCTGTTCGGTTTTCTCTTCAAGGACGCGGGCGCCAGCAAGAGTGAGATCGCCGTGGTCGGCGATGTGGGTTTTGTTCAAGAGATGCCCGCCGATGCGAAGAAACAGTTCAATGAACTGTTTGACACCACCTCATATAAGGATCGCGATGCCGCGCTAGAGGCGGTGCGCAAAGGCGACCTCGATGGCGCGGTAGAAGGCAAAGGGCGCACTCTGGTCCTGCACTACTCGGGCGCCGATCAGGTGGTGGCAGCGCAGGTTCAAGGAACCTTCCAGGGGTTCGTTCAGAGCGCGAACATTGCCGTCTCGGGCAGGCCACCTACCTTCACTTTGAAGCCAACTCAGGTCGAAGATGAGGCGTTGAAGCCGATCCAGTTCCTGGCGCCCGGGCTCCTGGGCTGGGCGGTCGCGATGGGTGCGACGTTCAACATTGCGATGCCGATGGTGACGTGGCGTACGAACCAGTTGTTGCGCCGATTGAGGTTGTCGCCGGTGCGTATCGGGTCGCTGATCTCGTCGCGGATGCTGGTTTCCTTCACGGTGGCGATGCTGCAGACGGCGATCTTCCTGATCCTTGGGGTCACCGTCTTCGGCCTGCAATTGTCCGGTATGTGGTGGTTGGCGTTGCCATTGATCCTTTTGGGGACCCTGGCGTTCATGGCGGTAGGCATGCTGATTGGCGCGGTGTCCAAGACCGTTGACGCGGCATCTGGTCTGGCCAATGTGGTGCTGTTGCCGATGGCGTTCCTGTCGGGGTCCTTCATTCCGCTCGATCAGGCGCCCGACTGGTTGTCGACCGTGTCCAAGGTGCTTCCGCTGGGACAACTCAATGATGGAATGCTGGATGTCATGGTGCGCGGCGAAGGTCCCTCGGCACTCGTGGTTCCGGCGTTGACACTCCTTGGCTTCACGGCGGTCTTTGGATTGATCGCGGCCAAACTCTTCAGATGGGATGACAAGCAGGCATGAGCACCACAGTCCGGGGCCTTCCCGAGCATCAGCGGTATGAGATCGAGGTGGACGGCGAGCGTGTTGGCTTGCTGAGCTACCGCCGCGATGGCGAGCGAATCACGATGCACCACACCGAAGTTGATCCTGCCTTCAGTGGACAGGGCCTTGCGCTTGAGTTGGTGCAGTTCGCCCTCAACGAAGCGCTCACTGAGGGCACGTCGGTGTTGCCGACATGCACCTATGTCGCTAAGACCATCCGCGAGGACCCCGACCGCTACTTAGAGCTCGTTCCCGAGGGTGAGCGGCACCGCTTCGATCTCTAGATCCACCGGCTCCACATCATGGGCGGGTGGTGTCGAGGCGCTCGGGGAGCGCCTCAAAACCCGCCGCTTGATAGGTCTTCACCGCGCCAGTGTTGGAACTCGGCGTTGCGACGCCAGCGCTTGAAGCCCCCATCTCTCGCAGAGCGGCAGCTCCGGCCAGCGTGATGGCCCGGCCATAGCCGTGCCCGGTGTGGTCCTGGTGCACTCCCATGGGCTCGATGATCCCCGGCCGCCCGGGTCCTGCGGACCAGACGGTGATCATCGCGACGGCCTCGCCGCCTGGGGCATAGCCGAGCAAGCTGCGGGCGTTGGCATAGGGAAGGCCAATGACCACCTGGTCCCACCGGCTCCGGACGAATCGCTTGCTCTTGAAAGCCGATTGGTGCACGGCCAGCCGGTCTTCGACCTGATCGGTTCCGGTGTCCGTGATGGTCAAACCGGCCAGATCACCCACCGCTACCTCTGCTGAAAGGTCGAGCTGCAATGGCGTCCACGACTCGCCTGCTACCCAGCCTTTCGCGGCCAAGAGAGGGTGGACCAAGGCGCCGGTCGGTGCTTCGAGGGACGCCTCGCCTGTGCCGAAGATCCCTTGATCAGGGTCGTCGAGGTCGGCCGCGATACGCGCCGCGATGTCCTCGTCATGCTGCGCATCGGGTGCAGACGTCAGCCTCATGACACCGTCGTCGACGATGCCCAGGGCGACGATGCGCCCATCCCGGCGCCACGCCCGCATTCCCGCAGCGAGTGCGTCGGCGCCAAACTGCCAGTTCCACCCCAGGTCTCCGGGATGCAACTGGAAGGGAGCAGCATCGTGCTGCCATTCCCCAAGCGCCTCGACGTATTCCGCAAGGCCGTCCACCGAGGGCGTTTCGAGAGTGATGGTCATGGCGTCAACGTAGCCAGCCCGATCGAGCGGAGCAACGGAATTTTGCTGGTCTAGGAGCGGTGCTGGACGCGGAAGTCAGGCGCGGTCGTTCAGCGCGTACGCCGCGCCAGCGGACAGCGCGGCGGCGGAAAAGACCGCCGGCCATGCGCCGATCTTCTTGGCGAGCGGGTGGGAGGCTCCAAAGCCCCCGAGGTAGATCGCACCGAGCCCGGCGGCGACCGCAGGTCCGGACTTCTCGACCCAGGTGCGGACGGCATACCCACCGGCCGCGGCGAGCACGATCCCGCCGAGTGGGCGAATCCCCGTCTCGCGGGCAGCCAGGTATCCGCCGATCAGCCCCAGGGCAGCCAGGGGCGCGGTCTGAACATCCTTTGCATCACGCAGCGTCATGCCCAGCACGCTACTCGGGCTGCTGCGAGGGTGTGCACCTGGGAAGGTTGCCTCATGAGGACTCGACGAGTCGCCATCGTCGGCGGCGGCATTGCGGGGCTCACCCTCGCGGCGTCGCTCGATCCGGCACAGTTCGAGGTGGAGATCCACGAGGCGCAGCCCGAACGCGCGGCGATCGGGAGTGCCATCGGCCTGTGGGCAGCGGCCGTACGCAACCTCACCTCCCTCGGCGCCCTTCCCTCCGACGGCCATCGTGCTCGCGGTGGAGCACTCTTCAGACTCGATGGTCGTCGGGTCGCCAGCGTTCGTGCCACCGGCCCGCTTCTGGTGGCGCGGCCGAAACTCCTGAGTTGTCTGGATGCCGCGGTTCCAACAACGGTTCGTCGCATCACCCACGAAGTGATTGACCCGACCCAGCTCGATGCCGACCGTGTGGTGGGGGCTGACGGCGTTCGCAGTCGGGTTCGGGCCTGCGTGGCCCCTCCCGCGCCGAGCGACAGCAAACGGCGCACCTGGCATTGCGCGGAATCAGTGAACGCCCAGCCGATCCAGCCGTGGTGGGTGAGTATTGGGGGCGCAACGCCATGTTTGGCATTGCACCGCTCGCGGGCGAGCGCACCTATTGGTTCAGTGTTCATGCGAGCGATCTCGCCGAACCGATCGATGCCGAAGCCGCCTTTGCCCAAGCCGCGGAGCGCTTCACGCGCGCCGCACCCGCCGTACGAGAACTGCTGGCCAACGGTGCTGCGGACACGGTACCCACTCGACTGTGGACCACTCTGCCTATGAGCCGGTACGTCAACGGCCGCTATGTCGTCATCGGTGACGCTGCGCACGCCATGATGCCCAACCTGGGACGCGGTGCCTGCTCGGCGATCGTGGACGCCGCGACACTCGCCGCAGCGATGAATCGCGGGCAGGGTCTAAGCCGCTGGGAGGCGCGACGGGTTCCAGCGACTCAACTTGCTCGGCTCGGGTCAGGCGCTCTGATGAGACTCGCGGTCCAGCGTCTGGCGTAGCACCGCCGAGAACCCTTCCGGGTCGCCTGGCATCATTGGATCGTCGGCGGAGCCGAATCCCCCGTGATGGGAAGGGAATTCGACCGCGTCCAGATCGAGAGCCTGGGCCATCGCCGTTGCCGCCCGACCGGGCAGTCCCTGCCCTGAGTCGGCAGAAACTCCGAATACGATGCGACACGACGCCGACCGGAGGGCAGCCAGATCAGGCACCCAGCGTGTGACCTCGGCGTTGAGACCAAGGAGCGGGTCATCGCGGTTGCCGTCATCCTCGGTGGGAAGGCCGAACTGTGCGGGTTCGGGAAGTGGTTGTTCGCAGAAGTCCGCCGGGAACGGTCCCTCAAACATGACGATGCGGAGAAAGAGAGCCATCGCTGCACCGAAACCCCGCTGCTGATAGGTCTCCTCCAGCAGTTGTGCGGCAGCGTCGAGCACGTGCCGATCGGGGAGGACCGCATTGATCGGAGGCTCGTGGGCAATCAACGTGCGTACGTCGGACGGGTTCCGCTGCGCCAACACGAGCGCATTCAGCGCCCCGCCGCTGCTGGCGAACAGATCAACCTGATGGACGCCGAGCGCGCCGATCACGGCGGCCAGATCGTCGGCATGTTCGTCGACGGTGTTCCGCAGTGCGCCGTCGGTGCGGGGGCTGCGCCCTGCCCCGCGTGGGTCAAAAGTCACGATGGCACGGTCAGTGAATTGGTTTGCGAGCGCACCGAACCCGTCGGCCGCCATAGGAGATCCAAAGACCACGAGCGGAACGCCAACTTGCAGGTCACCACGGACGTCGTAGGTAAGTGCGCAACCGGCTCGGTCGATGACCGCAGTCCTGAGGTTCATGGGAGTCAGTCTCCCATCAGGCCGCCCATGTCGTGCACGCGAAAAGCGACGGCGTAATCGGTGCCCATGGCCTCGCCGCCCTGGGTCAGGATCTGCGGGATGAACTCCTCGGGTTCGGGATGCCCGGTGACGTGCTGCAGGTATGCCTCATGGCAGCGCAGTGAGGCAACGGCCGCATCGACAGCGACCTTGTCGACTGCCAGACCGTGGGTCGGGTTCTCGTCACCGGCGACGAGCAAGGCGCGGGTACGCCATTTCGGCAGGCCCTCGTCTTCGGCCAGGTCGCGGAACACCCACGTGTTGTCAGCGTCCCGGATGCCATCGACAACGGAGATGCCGGCGGCTCGGTGGTCGGCCATGTTGAGCATTCCGTAGGCCTCGACCTGGAAGTTGGCAGTCACCACCGCATCGGGTCTGAACGTGCGGATAGCCCTCGCGATGTCACGGCGCAGGGGCAGCCCTGGCTCCAGCATCCCGTCGGGGTGGTTCAGGATCGTGAGGGAGGACACGCCGACGGTGTCGCACGCCGCCTGCTGCTCCTGAGCGCGCAGGGGCCCGACGTGTTCGGGGGCGTCGGACATACCGGCCTCGCCGGAGGTGAGCAGAAGGTAGGCGACCTCGACCCCACGTGCCGTCCAGGTCGCGACGGCCGCCGAAGCGCCGTACTCCATGTCGTCGGGGTGGGCGACGATGCACAGGACTCGCGACCAGTCGTCATCCGGAAGCGCGGGAAGATGGCTGGTCATAAGGACCTCCGGTCGGTGAGTGTGCTTGACACTACCTAGTGATACACCTCGTCCCCGCCGACGTGACCAAGAGGTCGCGCTGACGGGGACGAGGTTGGAAAATCAGTTGGCGCAGGAGCAGGTGATCGTGGGCTCCGACATGTTGATGTCGACGCCGCCGTTGGCGTTTGCCGTGCCGGTAACGCGCGTCCACAGTCCGATGGTCGTGGTGGCTGCTGTCGCCACGAACGTCGTGGTGATGCTTCCGGTGACCGGGGAGCTGTTGCTGTTGACCTGCTGTCCGCTGCCGACTCCGTTGACCTGGAAGCGGGCCACGAGCGGCCGGTCGTTTCCGACTCCGGTGAGTTCGTAGGTCGAGACCAGGGTGTAACTGCAACCCGCGATCGTGTTCGCCGTGGCCTGAATGACCGTCTCGATGCTGGCGCCGGCCTGGGCCTGCGGGTCAAGGGTCATGCGGAAACCGCGACCTGCGAAGTTGGAGTATGAGAAGCCGCCCTTGTCGGGGTTGCCGATGCGCCGCGCGGTCCAGCCATTCGCCGTGTAGGGCAAAAGGTTGACGCTGGGGGGCTGCTGGTCGTCCTTGTCGAACATCTGGATCGGCGCGGGGAACGGTTGAATGCCGTTGTCTTCGCAGCGGTCGCTCGCGGCGTGCGCTGGTGAAGTCGCGGCAAAGGCGACGGCGGGGACGCTCCAGGCGGCCCCGGCTGCCAGAGTTCGCCGGGAGACGTGCTTCTTGGCAGGATTAGTGGAGGTGGTGGCGCTCATCAGTGACTCGTTGCCCCTTCTCGGCATGGTGCGGGGCTGGGTCACCCTCCTTCGGGCGCATATCACCCTGCCCCCAGAGTGAATGATGTTCACAGTAGTGCGGTGAATGATATATGTGCAAATAAATCTTGGGTGCGAAGTGGTGGCGGATTCCTGAACGCCGTCTAGCCGGTGCGTACTGTTGAGATGTGCCGCATCCAAGGTGGACGGTGGTCAGCTCGGCCAGTCCTTTAACCGACGTGAAGGACCTTGCCGACCCGTGGTCGTCGCTGAGTCGTGTTGAGCGGGGGCGCCATGAACGGTTGCGGATGCCCGTCGATCGAGACGATTTTGTGGCCGCACGGGTGGCGGCTCGGCGGTTAGTGCTGGCCTATGACGGCGCTGAGACAACGCGCGAGTCCATGCAGGCGGTGCGCTTTGAGCAACACTGCCCGACCTGCGGTGGACCACACGGGCCACCTCGCATCGTCGGTCGTGACGATCTCTTCGTCTCCTGGGCTCATGCCAAGGGTGTGGTGGCTGCCGCGGTGGCCGAATGCCCTGTCGGTATCGATGTCGAGCGCATCGGCGCCGAGCCCCCGCCGGGCCTGCGCGGAGAAGGTGTCTTGCCATGGCTCACGTGGACCAGGGTGGAGGCCGTCACCAAACTCGGTCTGGCCGACCTTGACACGGCCTTGTCGTGGGCCCCGCTTCTCGCGCATCCATCGGCCACGAGGGAGCGAGTGAACCTTCCCGCTGGCCCGGTGGTGCTCACCGATCACTGCGATACGAGGCTCAATGTGGTGGCTTCGCTGGCGACTCCAGCAAGGAAAACAGGGGAGTAGCGCCTAGGCCTCCGTCAGAGCGGCCTCGTCAGCCTCCATCTGCGCCACGAACTCGCGCTTGCTGGCCTGCCAGGCATCCTCGTTGTGTCCACTGCGCCAGTAGCCGGAGATTGAGACCTGGTCGCGCGGGACCTCACGCTCAACAAAGAGATAGCGCCGCAGGTCCTTGATCATGCCCGCGTTGCCGTGGACGAATGCATGCACGTTGCCCTCCGGCCAGGGCGCGGCGCGTACGGCCGCGGCGAGGGGGGCGCCGTACTCCGAACCGCGTCGGTGCACCGTAGTCGTGGTGATGTGTGGACCTTCGGCCAACGGCACGGTGGAATCGGGGTCGCTGGTCTCAATGAAGACCAGGGCGCGGGAGCCGTCAGGAAGGGCATCCAGTGCGGCGGCAATCGCTGGTGCTGCGGATTCGTCGCCGACCAATAGGTGGACGTCTGCGTCGGCAGCCGGTGCGTACCCGCCGCCAGGGCCGAAGAAACTGATGACGTCACCGGGCTTGGCTCGGGCCGCCCACGGTCCCGCGAGCCCTTCGTCGCCATGCACCACGAAGTCGATCGCGAGCTCGCCTGCGGCCCGGTCCAGACTGCGAATGGTGTAGGTGCGCGTCACTGGCCACTCCGCGCGCGGACGAGACTCGCGGATCTCGTCGGGGTCGAAGGGCCAGGTGTAGTCCGCGCCCTCCGGCGGATACAAGAGCTTCACGTAGTGGTCGGTATATGTGAGGTCGGGCAGCTCTACCAGGTCGGAGCCGCCGAGGAACACGCGGACGAGGTCGCGTCCCACCTGCTCAGTGCGGGTCACGGACAGAGTCTTCGGTACGCGTTGGGTCACTGAATAAGGCTACCCTTATCCGCGCGGTTGGGTCGCGTGCGGTTCACGTGACGAACATCAAGTGTCCTGAATGCCGTTCGCCCACCATGCTTGGAGGCATGGTCCACCAGGAACTCATGGTCTTCGACATCACCGACGAGGGGCGCGCCGCAACCGAGCCGCTTCGTCAGGACATCCGCCTCCTCGGTGATTTGCTCGGGCAAGTCATTCGACAGAAGGAGGGCGACCGGGTCTTCGATCTGGTCGAGGAAGCCAGGACGCGCGCGTTTGCTGTCCGGCGGCAGGAGGTCGACCGCGCGGCGTTCGCCCACCTCTTTGACGACAGCAGCACCCAAGACTCCCTGCACGTCATTCGAGCTTTCAGCCTGTTCGCATTGCTCGCCAACGTTGCCGAAGACTTGCACCGCGAACGCCGCCGCGCACTGCACGTGCGAGCGGGCGATCCCGCTCCGGACGGCTCGCTCGCGGCGACCTTCACCAAATTCGCGGCAGCTGGCGTCGATGGGGACAAGGTCGCCAAGGCCCTGACCGACGCGACAGTCGTGCCAGTCATCACGGCGCACCCGACCGAGACGCGGCGCCGAACGGTTTTTGACGCGCAGAACATCATCAAGCAGACGATGCGCCGTCGTGAACGGATGACCCTGACGGAAGAGGAAGAGCGCGAGGCCCTGCACGACATCACCCTGCAGGTAGTCACCCTGTGGCAGACCGCTCTGATTCGGTTGCAGCGCGTGCATATTCAGGACGAGATCGAAGTTGGTCTGCGGTTCTTCGAGGCCTCGCTGTTCGATGTGCTGCCGCAGATCAATGCGCGCGTACGAGACGAACTGCGCGCGCTCTACCCCGATCAGGCGCTCCTGCCCGAGCCGCTCCTGCGCGCCGGCTCCTGGATCGGCGGAGACCGAGATGGCAACCCGCTCGTGACTGCAGAGGTGGTCGAGCAAGCGTCGGCGCGGGCGTCGCAGGTGGCGATCACTCATTACCTCAGTGAGCTCGCCGCGTTGGAGACCGCGCTGTCGATGTCCCGGCGCATGTCCTCGATCACCGACGAACTGCTGGTCCTTGCTGACCTCAATGCGGCGGATGCGCGGGAGGACGAGCCCTATCGCCGCGCCGTGCGCTGGGCCCGTGGTCGACTACAGGCCACCTACGAGCGCTTCTTCAACACCACGCCCGAGGGCGCGAAAAAGGTTGATGGCGCAACGGCCTATGGCGCCCCGGCCGAACTTCTCGCCGACCTTGATGTCATCGACCGTTCGCTGAGAAGCGAGGGCGACACCATCCTGGCCGACGATCGGTTGCTGGGACTGCGAGAAGCGGTGCGTACGTTCGGATTCCACCTCTATGGGCTTGACCTTCGGCAGAACTCCGAGGTGCATGAGGAGACCATTGCCGACCTGTTCGCTTGGGCAGGCGTCCACGAGGCGTACGCCGATCTGGACGAGGAAGCCCGCGTCGCCCTGCTCGTCACCGAGTTGGGTTCGCGCCGACCACTATTGAGCGAGCGCGCAGCAGCGGATCTCAGCGAGCAGACCCTCAAAGAACTCGCCATCACCAACGCCGCAGCGCACGCCGTGCGTACCTTCGGGCCGGAAGCGGTGCCGAACTACATCATCAGCATGTGCACGAGCGTCTCGGACATGCTGGAGGCTGCGGTCCTTCTGAAAGAAGCCGGACTGCTCGACCCCGTGCGCGGGACGTGCTCGGTCAACGTTGTCCCACTCTTCGAAACGATTGAGGACCTGCAGGTCTCCGCGACCACCATTCGCGCCGTGCTCGCTGAGCCGGCCTACCGACAGTTGGTCGACTCCAAAGGTGGCTTGCAGGAGGTCATGCTCGGCTACAGCGACTCGAACAAGGACGGCGGCTACATGGCCGCCAATTGGGCGCTGTATCGAGCCGAACTCGATCTGGTGGAAGCCGCTCGGGATACCGAGATTCGGTTGCGCTTGTTCCATGGCCGGGGCGGAACGGTTGGCCGGGGCGGCGGCCCCTCCTACGACGCGATCCTCGCTCAGCCACCAGGCGCGGTGAATGGGTCGCTGCGACTGACCGAGCAGGGCGAGATTATCGCGGCGAAGTATGCCGAACCCAAGCTCGCGACCCGCAACCTCGAAGCGATCGTGTCGGCAACCTTGGAGTCCTCGGTCTTGGATATCGAGGGCCTTGGCGGCAACACCGAGTCGGCCTACCAGGACCTTGATGAGATCGCGGCACTGGCGCGGGGTGCATACTCCGAACTCGTCCATGAGACACCAGGTTTCGTGGATTACTTCAAAGCCTCGACACCTGTCTCAGAGATCGGGTCGATGAACATCGGGTCGCGTCCAGCCTCTCGCAAGCCGACCCAGGCGATCTCGGACCTGCGTGCCATCCCCTGGGTGATGAGTTGGTCCTTGTCGCGCGTCATGCTGCCCGGCTGGTACGGCACGGGCTCGGCACTGGAGCAATGGGTTGGCGAGGACGAGCAGCGACTGGCGACGTTGCGCGACTACTACGAGCAGTGGCCGTTCTTCCAGACCGTCATGTCCAACCTTGCTCAGGTGATGGCGAAGTCCGACCTCGGTATCGCAGAACGGTATTCGCGACTTGTTGAAGACGAGGAGTTGCGGGAGCGGGTCTTCAGCAAACTCGTCGATGAGCACGCTAGGACTGTCCGCATGTATGCCCGGGTGACAGGTCATGACGACCTGCTCTGGGACAACGCCGCACTCAAGCGGTCGGTCTTCAACCGATTCCCCTACCTCGAACCGCTGAATCACTTGCAAGTCGAGCTGCTGCAGCGGTATCGCAACGGCGACGACGACCCGCAGGTTCGTCGGGGAATCCTGTTGACCATGAACGGTTTGGCAACAGCGCTGCGCAACTCTGGCTGAGCGAGATTCAGGGTTGAGAATCGACCTATGTCGAGCGTGTCCGCGCTACGGTCGAAAGACTCGACAGCTTGAGGAGATGGACCATGGCCGACAATCAGAACCAGCCGAGTAGCTCCCGGGAGCCCCGGCTTGGGCGGCGTCAACTCCTGACCGGAGTCGGCGGCGTTGCCGCGATCGCCGCGGCAGGAGTCGGGACCCGCGAACTGCTGAGTTCAGATCCAGCTACCGCTGTGGCGGCAACCCGACCGCAGTCGACCGATTCACTGAAGCTGCTGAAGAAGATGTTGTCTTTTGACACGCAGAACTTTGGGGAGGGCGGCAAGACCAAGAAGCACGGCGAATGGTTGAAGTCGGTCTGGGAACAGGCCGATGTTCCCGTCGAGATCATCCCCACCCCGCAGCCGGACAACATCCACGTGATTGCTCGCATCAAGGGCAAGACCAACGCCAAGCCACTGCTCCTGCTCGGGCACTCCGACGTGGTGCCGGTCGAACGCGAGAACTGGTCCGTCGACCCGTTTGCGGGGACGGTCAAAGGCGGCGAAATCTATGGTCGCGGCGCGCTCGATATGAAGGGGGCCAATGCCGCAAGCGTCAGCGCGCTGCTCAAGCACGTATCAGAGGGCGGCCGGTTTGAGCGCGACATCATCGTGCTGACCGACTGCGACGAGGAGGCCGGTTCCTATGGATCCGGTTGGCTCGCAGAGAACCATTGGGACAAGTTGGACTGTGGCATGGTGCTGACCGAGGGCGGTTGGTTCCTTGCTCAACGGGATCGGACCACTCCGATGCTCATTTCTGTCACGCGCCAGGACAAGGTCTATTTCAACCTTGATCTGTACGCCCGCGGTACCGCGACGCACTCCAGCAAACCGATGCCTGACTCGGCGATTGTGCGGCTCTCACGGGCGGTTGCCGAGATCGGCGATTGGCTGGCACCTGTTCACCTGACGGACGTGACACGCGAATATTTCGCCGCGCTCGCGCGAGCCACCGACAATCAACGCTTCGCCAAGGCAATTCGCTTGATGCTGAAGGCAAAAGACCGCACGTCGCGCGAGCGGGCCGCCGCGATGGTCGTGAAGCAGTCAGACTTCCCCTACTTGCACAGTGCCCTGCTGCGGACGACGACGGCGTACGTCATCGAAGACTCCGGATACAAGGAGAACGTCATCCCGTCGGAGGCCCACGTGCGGGTGAACTGCCGCGCCGTGCCTGGCGGGCAGAAGCCCCGTGACTTCTTGGCCGAGCTGCGAAAGCGTCTCGCTAAGAAAGGAATCGAGGTCAAGGTTGGTGCCCCCAAGGGCACGAGTGAGAAGGCGTACCTCGCTCAACTCGACAAGGACTGGGCTACCGAGCCGGCTGACATCGACACACCGCTCTACGACGCCATCCGCCGCGCGAGTCGCAAAACCTATCCGGACGCTGTCTTCGCGCCAGCGTTGTTCGAGGCGGGCACGAGCCTAGGACCGTGGCGGGAGAAGGGAATTCCCGGATATGGCGTGTATCCCTACGTCATCGACAACGACCAACTGATCGGCATGCACGGAAACGATGAGCGGATCTTCGTGGAGTCTCTCGCCAAGGGAACGGACTTCATGTATCGGGTCTTTGACGGCTTCCGCGCCTGACCAGTCAGGTCGATCACAGGGTGCGCAGGATGTCGCTCACCCGCTCCTTGGCGTCGCCAAAGAGCATGGCTGAGTTCTCGCGGAAGAAGAGTGGGTTCTGGACGCCGGCGTAGCCGGAGGCCATCGACCGTTTGAACACCACGACGTGCTTGGCTTCCCACACGCTCAACACCGGCATACCGGCGATCGGGCTCGACGGGTCCTCTGCCGCAGCCGGATTCACCGTGTCGTTGGCACCAATCACGAGAACGACATCGGTGCTAGCAAAGTCGTCGTTGATCTCGTCGAGCTCGAGCACGATGTCGTAGGGCACCTTGGCTTCGGCCAGCAAGACATTCATGTGGCCGGGCAGGCGTCCGGCGACGGGATGAATGCCGAAACGAACCTCCACCCCTCGATCGCGCAAGGTCCGGGTGAGGTCAGCCACCGCACCCTGGGCCTGGGCCACAGCCATGCCGTATCCGGGGGTGATGATGACCGACGAGGCGGAGCCAAGCTGCTCGGCCACCTCCTGCGCCGTGGTCTCCCGGTGCTCGCCGTAGTCGGTGTCACTCGCCGGGCCGGCTTCGATACCAAAGCCGCCCGCGATCACCGAGATGAACGAACGGTTCATCGCCTTGCACATGATGTAGGACAAGTAGGCACCTGAACTGCCGACCAGCGCGCCGGTCACGATGAGCAGGTCGTTCTCCAATAGGAAGCCAGCCGCGGCGGCCGCCCATCCGGAGTAGCTGTTGAGCATGGAGATCACGACGGGCATATCGCCGCCGCCGATCGACACGACGAGATGCCAACCCAACAGCAGCGCGAGCACCGTCACCACCACGAGCAGCCACAGCGCCGGGGAGACGACAAACCAGATGGTGAACCCGACAAAGGCCACCAGCGCACCGAGATTGAGGAGGTTCTTGCCCGGCAAGGTCAACGGCGCCGACGAGATCTTCGCGGACAGTTTGAGGTACGCCGCGACCGACCCAGTGAACGTCACCGCTCCGATGAAGACACCGATGAACACTTCGGCGTGGTGAATCCCTAATGTTTCCAACGCTCGTAGCCGCTGCGCCTCCTCACCATCCAGGTGCGCCTCGACGTGCAGATAGCCGTTCCAGCCCACCAGCACCGCGCCCAGGCCGACGAAACTATGCAAGAGCGCGATGAGTTCGGGCATCCCGGTCATCTCGACGACCCGCGCGCGATGGAGACCGATCAATGCGCCAATGACCATGGCAGCGGCCAGGATTCCGAAGGCGCTGGCCGAGAGACCTTGATCGAACGCCAACGCGATGGTGGCGACGAGCGCGACGACCATGCCGGTCATCGCGTACGCGTTTCCCGCCTTGGCTGTGTCGTGCTTAGACAAGCCCGCCAGGGCGAGGATAAACAAGAGCGCGGCAACGAGGTAGGCAGCCTGGGACGCTGTTGTGACAGTCATATCCGCCTCACGCCTTCGCAAACATCGACAGCATGCGGCGAGTGACGGCGAAACCACCGAAGATGTTGATGCTGGCCAGCAGGATCGCGACCGCAGCGAGCACGGTGATGGCTGCCCCACCGCCGATCTGCAGGAGCGCGCCGACCACGATGATCCCGGAGATCGCGTTGGTGACGGACATCAACGGGGTGTGGAGCGCGTGATGCACATTGCCGATGACGTAGAACCCGATCACGATCGCGAGCGCGAAAACGGTCAGGTGGACCCGCAGTGCTTCCGGTGAGAATCCGGCGACGAGGAAGAGCGCGGCGGCTCCCACGCCGATGAACGCCACTCGACGGTGTGGTGATGGTGGTTTCTCGGGTGGTGAATCTGTCGGAGACGCAACCGGTTTCGTGGCCGCTGGTGCCGCCGAGACCTCGACCGGAGGCGGGGGCCACATGCTCTCGCCGTTCTTGACGACGGTGATCGACCGCTGTACGACGTCGTCCAGATCGAGCACCAGTCGCCCGTCCTTCTCCGGCGTCATGAGGGTCAGGAGATTGACCAGATTGGTGCCGTAGAGCTGGGATGCCTGGGTGGGGAGCCGCCCGGCCAGGTCGGTATAGCCCAGGATCGTGACGCCGTTCTCGGTTACGACTTTCTCGCCCGCCACTGCGCCCTCAACATTGCCACCATTGGCCGCGGCCATGTCGACGATGACGCTTCCGGGCCGCATCGCCGCGACCATCTCGGCAGTGATCAGGCGAGGCGCGGGGCGACCGGGGATGAGCGCAGTCGTGATGATGATGTCGGACTGCGCAGCATTCTCGGCGTACAACTGGGCCTCAAGCGCTTGGTAGTCGGCGCCCATCTCCTTGGCGTAGCCAGTGTTGGGCTCATCGGAGTCATCCGACGCCTCGACCGCGAGATACTCGCCGCCGAGGGAGCGCACCTGATCGGCGACCTCGGGGCGAGGATCAGTGGCGCGTACGACCGCGCCAAGGCTTCCGGCGGCGCCGATCGCAGCCAGGCCGGCGACACCGGCCCCGGCGACCAGGACATGTGCCGGCGGCACCTTGCCCGCCGCTGTGACCTGACCGGTGAAGAACCGGCCGAACTCGTGGGCGGCCTCCACGACCGCGCGGTAGCCCGCGATATTTGCCATCGAGGACAACACGTCCATGGACTGCGCTCGCGAGATGCGCGGGATGGCATCCATCGACAGGGCCGTGATCGGGTAGGTCGCCAGATCGGCCACGGCCTGCTCGTCGAAGCGCGGGTTGAACAGCGCAATGACCGTGGCACCTTCAGCCAAGGAACCGAGTTGCTCGCGCGATGGTGCATTGACGCCCAGCACGATGTCAGCTCCGGTAGCAGGCCCCACAGTCGCGCCCGCCTCGACGTAGGCCTGATCGGCAAAACTGGATGACGCACCCGCTCCGGGATCCACCACCACGTCATAGCCGAGGGTGCGGAGTCGTTCTACCGTCGCAGGTGTCGCCGAGACCCGGGTTTCACCGCTCGCGGCCTCGTTGAGAACTCCGATCTGCACGCATGTCTCCTCATCGACGGGGCTCCGCCCCCAGCATGCCGGACGATGGACCCTGGCGGGGCGAACGTCCAAGATCGTCCGCGAGGCGACGACCTCGCGGACGAGTGCAGAACGGCGTTAGGGCAGGCCGGGGAGGACGCGATCCAGGGTGATGGGTAGGTCGCGGACCCGCTGGCCGGTCGCGTGATAGACCGCATTGGCCACCGCCGCGCCGACGCCCGTGATGCCGACTTCGCCCGCGCCGACCACGCCAAGCGGCATCGTAGGATCGGGATCGTCGTGCATGTGGATGTCGATCGCAGGCACGTCCGCGTGCACCGGAATGTGGTATTCGGTGAGGCTCGGATTGACGATGCGCCCGGTGCGCGGGTCATACAAGGTCTGCTCCATCAGGGCCAGGCCCAGTCCCATGATGATGCCGCCTCGCAACTGGCTGCTCGCCAACTTGTGGTTGATGACCCGGCCGATGTCGAAGACCCCCAGCCAGCGCGTCACCCGCGTCTCGCCGGTATCGGCATCGATCCGAACCTCGCAGAACTGGGCGCCCGAGGCCGCCTTGGACCACCGTCGCATCGCGTCGAAGGCGCCCTTGCCGAGCTGAAGGTTGCTGCGCACCGCCCCCAGGCCAGAGTTTCCGCCCACCACGGCTTCGAGGTGTTCTGCGCCAGAACTCTGGATGGCGTCGGCCATGGATCCTGCGCCGTGGGAGCCGAGCCCAAGCGCCTCGAGCTGGCGTTGCAGATCCTCAATGCCCACGATCAGGCTTTGCGCGATGCTTGCGGACTGCATCGAACCGCCCGCCATGGGGCCGTACGGCACATCGGTCGTGCCGTACTCGATGTCGACCTCGTCCGGGTCGATGCCCAGCAGGTGCGCCGCCATCTGAGCCGTCGCGGTAGCGGTGCCCATGCCCATGTCGTGGAATCCGCACCGGACCAACAACCGGCCGTTGGGGTGCAGCCGAAGGGTGAGGCTGGCCTTGAAGGTCATCGCTGGGTGCACCGCGGACGCCACGCCGTAGCCCACCAGGTGGTTGCCATCACGCATCGAGCCAGCGGGGCCCCGGTCGGACCAGCCAAAGAGTTCGGCGCCGAGCCGAAGCGACTCACCCACGGTGTGATGGCTATATCTGTTGCCCGTCAGCGGGTGATGCTCGGGCTGGTTGCGTAGCCGTAGCTCCACGGGGTCGAGTTGCAGAGACTCGGCGAGCTCGTCGACCGCGGATTCAAGGGCGAACGTCCCAACCGACTCACCTGGGGCGCGCATGAAGGTCTGGGGAAGGCGATTGAGTGGAGTGATGCGCTGCTCGAGCAAGATGTTCTCGCTCGCGTAGAGGTCGGCAGAGGCGCTGACCACTTGTTCACCCATCCCGCCGACAGTGCTATTGCGCAGGTCGACTTCGTGAATGATCGAGGTGATCTGACCGTCCTGAGTGGCGCCCAGAGCGACGCGCTGCAAGGTCTGCGGGCGACCGCCGACGGTTCGATAGACACCTTCCCGGCTCAACGCCAGACGGACTGGGCGGTCCACCTCGCGCGCCGCCATCGCGGCGATCACCTGATGGGCCCAAATGCCACCTTTACCGCCGAATCCACCACCGACAAAGGGGGACACGATGCGTACCTGTCCGACGCCGATGCGGAAGCGCGCCGCTAAGAACTTGCGGGCAAACTCCAGACCCTGGGTGCCATCCCACAGGGTGAGGTGGTCGCCATCCCAGCGCGCGGTGCACCCGTGCAGTTCCATCGCATTGTGGTTTTGCTCTGGCGTACTGAACTGCAGGTCCACCGAGACGGGTGCCTGAGCCAGTGCAGCCTTCGCGTCACCCTTCTTTCCACCGGTGCGCGGGTAGGGCATGGCAGGCATCTTCTTGGCGGCGTGCCGTTCGGTCGCGAGGTCGATCCTGGCGCTCAGGGGCTCGAGGTCGACGGTCACGAGTTCTGCTGCCTCTGCGGCGATCTCGGCTGTCTCTGCCACAACGACGGCTATCGCTTGGCCGTCATAGTGCACCTCGTCGGTGTTGAGGTAGTCGACTTTGGTGCCACGAGCCAGAAGGTCGCCCATGTTGGGCTTGCGGAGGCCACTCACGGACGCAAGGCGCGGGGCGTTGAGGTGGGTCACGACGGTGAGCACGCCCGTTAATGCCAGCGCCTCAGAGGTGTCGATCGACCGAATTCGGCCATGGGCGCCGACCGCGTGGACGATGGCGCCATAGCTCAGGTTGTCGTGCGGGTAGTCGTTGGCATAGGGCGCTTCGCCGTGGGCCTTGGCTGGTCCGTCTCGACGGCTGCGCGGTGCACCAAGCACGGCGACGTCGGAGACGTTCTGGTCTGTCGTTTCGCGCGATTCAGTGGGCGCGGTGGTCTGGGTCATGCGGACACCTCCACGAGGTCGCGCAAGGTCGCGGTGACCGTACGCCGGGCTAGTGCGACTTTGAATTCCAGGTCGGGCGTCGGCTGGGCGGCGGCGAGTTCGGCGTCGGCGGCTGCCGTGAACTCCGTCGCGGTCGCCGGGCGGCCACGCAGGTATTCCTCTGCTGCCGTCGCACGCCACGGCTTGGTGCCGACGCCACCCAACGCGAGGCGCACATCAGTCACGACCCCGTCCTCGACGCGCAGTGCAGCAGCGACCGAGACGAGGGCGAAGGCGTACGAGGCGCGGTCGCGTACTTTGCGATAGGACGAGCGGAATCCGCTTGGCAGATAGGGAATCTCGATGCTGGTGATCAACTCACCGGGCTCGAGAGCTGTCTCGATGTCGGGACGATCACCGGGGAGGCGATGGAAGTCGGTCAACGCAATCTCGCGCTCGCCGTCGCGGGAGCGAACCTGCACGGTCGCGTCCGCCGCGGCCAGTGCGACGCATAGGTCAGAAGGATGCGCAGACAGGCAAGCATCGCTGGTGCCGAGCACGGCACCCAACCGATGGAAGCCCGCACGTGCGTCACAGCCACTGCCGAGCTGACGCTTGTTACAGGCGGCGTGAGGGTCGTAGAAATAGGAGCAACGGCTGCGCTGCATCAGGTTGCCACCCACCGTCGCCATATTGCGCAACTGCGCCGACGCGCCACTCACCAAGGCAGCCGATACCAGGGGGAGGCGCTCGCGGAGCAGGGCGTCGTTGGCCAGGTCGGAGTTGCGTACGCCAGCCTCGACGCGTACTCGGTCGTCGAGGTGGGTGATGTTGGTGAGCCCCAACGCCGTGACATCGATGAGCTGCTCGGGCTGCTCGATATTTACCCGCATGAGGTCGACCAGGTTGGTGCCGCCGCCCAGCGGGCGACTGCCCGGTGTGTCGGCGAGCAGTTGGACAGCGTCTTCGACACTCGAAGGGCGTTGGTAGTCAAAGGGCTTCATGATGCCGCCGCCTCTGACTTTGCATCGCTAGCGACAGCTTCGATGGCCTCGACGATGCCGTTGTGGGCGCCACACCGACAGAGGTTGCCGCTCATTCGCTCGCGGATCTCTTGTCGATCCAACGGGGGATGACTGGCGACATCGGCGGTGACATGGCTGGGGGCGCCCGCGCGGTGCTCGGCGAGCATACCCAGCGCAGAACACACCTGACCGGGAGTGCAGTAGCCGCATTGGAGCCCGTCGGCTTCGACGATCGCATCCTGCAGCGGATGCGCGACACCCTCAATGGTGGTGACCGGTCGACCGTCCGCCTGGACGGCAAGTGTCAGGCAAGAGAGGACGCGACGGTCGTCCAGCAGCACTGTGCACGCACCGCATCCGCCCTGATCGCAGCCCTTCTTGGTGCCGGTGAGATCGAGTCGCTCACGGAGCGCGTCGAGCAAACTGGTTCGGGGGTCAATCTGCACGGAATGGGCCTGGCCATTGACCAGGAGAGTGATGGAGGCAGCCATGGCTCAGTGTGAGCCACGGCTGCCTCCATTTCCAGGAAGGAGGACCTCATCGGCGGATGGGATCCCGCCAGGATTAGTGCCTACCGATCAGTGCATCACGACCGGTGGTGCCGCTTCGCCCTGGTCCACCAGCTTGGACTCGTCCTTCTTGCGCGGAAGGAAGTACGCCGGGATCAGCGTGAGTGTCACCAGGATCGCCGCGACCATGAAGGCTCCCGCGAAGGCGTCAGCCGCTTGCGAAAGCCCCTGCTGGACGACGGCCTCGCCACCCAATTTGTCGACCAACGCTGGGTCCTTCCACGTTGCGGTCGCCGGGCCGGCAAGCGCGGAGTCCTTGAGGTTGTTGGTCAACACAACGGCCATGATCGCGACCCCGACCGAGCTGGCGATCTGCTGGACGATGTTGAGCAGGGTCGAACCCCGTGCCACCTCATGGTGCTTCAGTGTCTTCAGCGCCGAAGTCATGATCGGCATCATCGTGCCGCCCATGCCCAGACCGAGGACGAACAACACCGCGATGAGGTAGGTGTAGGAGGTGTCGGCATCGATCTGGGTCATCGCAAACATGCCCGCGATGATGGTGACCAAGCCGAACGGGACGATCCGTCCGACCGGGAACTTGTCGGCCAATGCGCCAGCGATGGGCATGGTCAACATGGCACCAAGACCCTGCGGGGCCACCAGCAGGCCGGCATCCAACGTCGACTCGCCGCGTACCTGTTGGAAGTAGGTCGGCACGAGAAGCAGTCCACCGAAGAAGGCGGCCGCGAACAAGAACATCGTCAGGGTCGACGCGGTCAGGTTGCGGTTCTTGAACAGTCGCAGGTCCAGCAACGGGTGCTCGGGACGGAAGGAGTGCCGCACGAAAGCGGCAATCAAGGCGACACCAGCGAGCATCGTCAAGAGCACCTCGGCGTCCAGAATGGTGCCCGCCTCCGGGATCGTGGACACGCCATAGAGGAAGAGCGCCAGCCCTGGTGACATCAACGCAATTCCGACGAGGTCGAGCGACTCCGATGGTGCGGCCGAGTCGTTCGGCAGCGCCCAGAAGGCGTACGCGATCGCGCCGATACCGATCGGAACGTTGATCAAGAAGATCCAGTGCCAGCTCTGGTTTTCGATGAGCCAACCGCCCAGGATCGGGCCCAGGATGGGGCCGAGCAGCATCGGGATACCGAGGATGGCCATCAGTCGACCCATGCGGTCGGGGCCGGCTGCCTTGGTCATGATCGTCATGCCGAGCGGCATGAGCATTCCGCCGCCGAGACCCTGAATGATGCGGAAGAAGATCAGCATCTCGATTGAGCCCGCGGCCGCGCACAGCGCGGAACCTGCGGTGAACAACGCGACCGCAAGCAGGTAAAGCCGCTTGGTGCCGAATCGGTCGGCGGCCCAGCCGGTCAGCGGAATGACCGTGGCGAGCGCCAGCGTGTACGCCGTGACCGTCCAGGCGACAGTCGAGTACGCCACGGGCTCGTCTGGGCTCGTCGCGAACTCGGTCTGGAAGACCGGAAGGGCGACGTTGACGACGGTGATGTCGAGAATCGACATGATCGCGCCGAGGACGACGACGCCAGCGATCTTGAGGACCGCCCCGTCAATCTTGTCCGGATACTCCGGAGCAGTGGGGGTAGACATGACCCTCCCAGGGTGTGTCGAAGAACGGATATCGCCAGGGTGCTGGCGATATCGGACAGGTACGGTCCGGTTTTCCGGAGGGTGCCTGGTATTGGTCGGCTTGGCCGCCCACTGTCCTTGGGCGAATCGTGTCGTCGATCAACGCCATTCAGCGTACGCCCTGTGGTATGGCGCCCGTCTACCAATTTTGCACTTCAGGGACGTGGGGTGCATCACACCGTTGGAGCACCGCGCCCGCTCGCAGTCGACTCAGCCGCCCGATTGGGTCAGCGGCCAGTCTGTGGCCGCTCTGCGCCATTGCAGGAACCTGCCAGGTGCTCTATCTGTGCTGGCGGGCTGGGGGTCCTGTACTAGGGGCCTGGTCTGACTGCAGTCAGCGGTCGACGAACCTCGGTGGAGGAACAACATGTCGTCACGTCGTGGAATGGGAATTTTCGTCGCGCTAGCGCTGGCGGCCTCGAGCGCCGCCACGTTCACAGGGTCCGCGCCGGCGGATGCCGCTGCGCCGGCAACGCCGAATGTGGGCAAGCTGGCAGGCTCGCTGGCGAAGCAGAAACTGGCGTGGACGCCGTGTGTCAAAGAACTTCAGAATGAGGCTAAGGAGGTGATGTGTGCGACGGTGAAAGTGCCAAAGGACTGGCACAACGTAGACGTGAAAGACACCTGGGATGTCGAGATTAGCCATCTGAAAAACCGGGACCCGAGCCATTCGCGTTATCAGGGAACCATCTTCATGAATCCCGGCGGCCCGGGAGGTAGTGGCCTGCATTATCCGGGGAAGGTGGACGAGGCGATGCCGGACCTCATGCCGTACTACAACATTCTTGGTTTTGAGCCTCGCGGCATTAAGGGTCTTGGGAGCAGCGATGCCGGATGTACTTATTCTTACGCCGAAGGCGCTTCTGAGTGGGAGCAGATGGAGGCGTTCGGGAAGACGTGTAGTCAGAATAAAGATATTAAAACTTTGAACACGGAGCAGGTGGCCTATGACATGGACTTCATTCGGCACCTGTTGAAACTGCCCAAGGTGGACTACATCGGATATTCGTATGGCACCTGGCTGGGCGCGTGGTATTCGAAGGTGTTCGGCGCCAAGTACGGTGGTCGTTTTGTGCTGGATTCGGCCCTGGACGTGAACCAGCCCTGGCTGGGCCACGCCTGGGTGTGGAACCAGGTCATCGCTCGAGAGCGTCAGCAGACGATGCACTTCGATCTGTGGGAAAAGCGTAAACCGAAGGATCCTGGAGAGCCGAAGGGCAGCGCTCGGGCCGGGTCGGACAAACAGGCCAGGGCCACATTGACCAAAGCAGGAGCGGGGTCGTTCGACTTTGCCTCGCGTGCGGCGGTGTCAAAGGAGTTGGTGGGCCGAAAGCCCGCGGGGCCTGCGGACGTGCGGTCGATGCTGACCACTGAGGAGATCGGCTCGGCCAAAGGTTTGCACAGGTCGGTGCTGAAGGACCAGTTGCGGATGCTGGACAAGCTCAGCGCCTTGGACAAGGCACCGCAGAAGAAGGCGCCGCGCCGGACTAGTGGCTCGGCGAAAATGGTGGAGGTCACGGACAGCAGTTACGTCTACCAGATCGCCTGTAACGATGGGCAGTGGCGGCAGGGCAAGGATTGGTACGAGCAGGGTTTTGCCAAACCCACCAAGGCCCAGCAAGAGGAGGCCGGCAATTCGGCTGTCGCACCGTGCGCCTACTGGCGGACGGACACCGTGATGCCGGATATCCCGGACCCGAAAACCTACCCAGAAACCATCGTGGTGCAGTCCGAACTCGATGGGGCAACGGCATGGGAACTTGGGCGTGCCAGTGGGCTGACGTTGCCCAACACGAGTTTCATCGCGGTTGACAACGAGAGTGCGCACGGGATCTTCCCTTACGGCACAGAAGAGGTCGACGGCCCGATCCTCGACTTCTTCCTGACCGGCAAGCGCCCGCCGAATGTCACCATCACGCAGGCCAAGCCTTTCCCGAAAGAGGAAGTCACCTACGAGTACTGGACTCCGCTATTCAAGGGCGCTAAGCACCACGGCTCACCGAACACCGACCCATGGCGAGTGGCCGGTGGCGGGGTCGCGACCCCTCGTCCAGTCGAGGTCACCGGAGCTGACCTCACCGCTGCTCCGCAGGCGGCGACTTCCTTCACTCGCTGGGTTGCCCAGACCTACGGACCGCAGGGCATGGACGTGCTAGCGAAAGAGGCGAAGAAGTAACCACGTCGCCGGTGGAGCCCCTAGAGGGTTCCACCGGTGATGAGTTCGTCGAGCTTGGCATAGCCATCATTGATACCGGACTCCATGCCGGAGGCGAGCATCCCGTCGCGTGCTTCGGGTGACTCCAGGAGCGAGACGGAGTGCATGCGGGTCCAGCCGTCCCCGAGGTCTTCGAAGGTCATGGTGTCCAGCGAGACGCCATCGGGCATTTCCTCCCAGGTGAAGGTCTGGACGAGGCGGTCGGGACGAATGGTGTGGAAGCAGCCGCGAAAAGCCCACGCCTCCTCGCCCCGGCGGCTGAGGTAGCGGTAGGACCCGCCGGTGCGGGCGTCCCACTCGACGACCTCCGTATCGATGCTCTTCGGACCGACCCACTGAGTGAAGATCTCTGGGTCGGTGTGAGCGCGGATCAGTTGTTCGCCACTGGCGTGGAAGTCCCGAGTGATGTGAATGATCGGGAGATTCTCGTCGGCCTCGATGCGCGCCGTGCTGATCCGGTCGGTGGTGGGGGTCATGATGCCTGTCCTTTGCCCTGGTTGGTGTGGTCCTGGTTCGTGCCGTTCATCTGGTCGAGCACGTCATCAAGGCGCTGGTAGCGCTCCTCGGCTTCCCGTTGATATTTCTCGATCCACTTGGTCATGAGGTCGAAGACCTGCGCCTCGAGGTGGACGGGGCGACGTTGCGCCTCCTTGGTGCGGGAGACCAGGCCGGCGCCCTCCAGCACCTTGAGGTGCTTGGACACCGCTTGGACGCTCACGTCGTAGGGCTCGGCGAGCTCATTGACGGTCGCGTCGGCGCGAGCCAGGCGCGCCACCATGTCGCGGCGCGTGGGGTCGGCGAGTGCGGCAAACACTTGCGAGAGCGGATCAACCATCAGGAAACTCTCCTCAACTAATCGGTTGAATATGAAGAGCGTACGCCGAGTCGCCGGTTTAAACAACCAGTTGATTGAATAAAGAGCTGGCGCGAGAACGGTGACGAAACATGAGCAGGTAGGCCACAATATGATCATGAAGTTTCAAGCGCCCCCTCCGATGACCCATCTCGAGCGCGAGATCGCGACCCAGCCGACCGACTGGCGTCGGGTGGCGGACCGGCCGGACGAGTTCGCTGACCGATTGCCGGTGGCTGGAGAGCGGGTGGCTGTCGTCGGGTGCGGGACCTCGTGGTTCATGGCCATGGCATATGCCGCGAAGCGTGAGGCGCTCGGGCAGGGCGTGACCGACGCTTTTGCTGGCTCGGAGCATCAGCTGGGTCGTGGCTATGACCGGGTCGTGTGGCTGAGCCGGTCAGGCACCACTACCGAGGTGGTGGATGCGATGGCCGCAGTCGACCCGGCCACTCCAACGACGGCTATCGTCGCCGTGGCGGACACTCCGATCGCGCGGCGCGCCCAGCAGGTCATCGTGCTCGATGACGTTGATGAGCAGTCGGTGGTGCAGACGCGGTTCGCCACGACGGCGTTGGCGATGCTGCGGTCCTCGCTTGGCGATGACCTGACGGCTGCGGTGTCAGACGCACAGGCCGTGCTTGATGAGCAGGTCGACCCCGAACTCCGGGACGCCGAACAGATGACCTTTGTCGGCCGCGGCTGGACGATCGGTTTGGCACACGAGGCCGCCTTGAAGTTGCGCGAATCGTGCCAGGCCTGGGCAGAGGCCTACCCCGCCATGGACTATCGGCACGGCCCCATCGCCATCGCGCAGCCGGGCCGGGTCGTCTGGGCGCTCGGTGAGGTGCCCGAAGGCCTGGAGCGAGACGTACGCGCCACGGGGGCCCGCTTCGAACATCGCCCGATCGATCCGCTCGCGGACCTGGTCCGGGTGCACCGCATGTGCTTGGCCAGGGCCTTGGAGCTGGGCGTGAACCCGGATCAGCCGCGGGGACTCACCCGCAGCGTGGTGCTGGCGGAGTCCTGACCAGCTCCTGAGGCAAGGCGCGCCAATGGCCCCCGGCGACTGACGTCGCCGGGGGCCATTGTGGAGGTGTTGCGGTGGAACTACTTCACTGGCTGGATCTCGCCGCTCTTGATGCGACCGAGGTAGCCGGTGTATTCCTTCTTCATCACGCGGGCCAGGATGTAGAGGCCGATGACATTCGGGACGGCCATGGCGAAGACCATCGCGTCGCCGAAGTCCAGCACTGCCTTGAGGGTCAGCACCGAGCCGATGACCGTGAAGATGCAGAACACGACCTTGAAGGCGTTCTCCGCGATCACGTTGTCGCCAAAGAGATAGCCGATGCCTTTCATGCCGTAGTACGACCAGGAAATCATCGTCGAGAAAGCGAAGAGCGTCACCGCGATGGCCAGCACCGACGGGAACCAGGGAATGACCGACTCAAAGGCGTCCGAGGTCAGGGCGACACCATCGCTGGCGTCCTCCTGGGTGTAGACACCGGTGATGATGATCGTCAGCGCGGTCATCGAGCAGATCACGATCGTGTCGATGAATGGCTCGAGGATCGCCACGAAGCCCTCCGTCGCCGGCTCATTCGTCTTCACCGCAGAGTGGGCGATCGAGGCTGACCCGACGCCGGCTTCATTGGAGAAGGCCGCCCGCTGGAACCCGACCATCAACGCGCCGATGACGCCGCCTGCGGCTCCGGCCCCGGTGAAGGCGCCATCGAAAACCTTCCCGATGGCATCCGGGATGGATCCGATGTTGCCGAGGATCACGATGAGGCACGCCGTGATGTAGAGAACGGCCATGAACGGCACGATCTTCTCGGTTACCTTCGCGATGCTCTTGATGCCACCGATAATGACGACTCCAACGAGTATCGCGAACGCGATGCCGATCCACAGCTCCTGGCCAGCCAACGGGCTGTCTTGCTTGCCGCCGGTGGCTTTGATGAGCTGAACGGTGGCCTGGTTGGACTGCACCATGTTGCCGCCGCCAAGTGCGCCACCGACGCAGAAGATTGCGAACGCGGCAGCCAGGACCTTGCCGAGCACCGGCATCTTGGTGACCTGGGCAACGCCGTCACGCAGGTAGTACATGGGTCCACCAGATACCGAGCCGTCGGCGTGTTGGCGCCGGTACATCACGCCGAGCATGCACTCCACGAACTTGGTGGTCATGCCGAGGAAGCCGGCCATGATCATCCAGAACATCGCCCCCGGGCCACCCAGCGTGATCGCGACCGCGACACCGGAGATGTTGCCGAGACCGACGGTTCCGGACACGGCGGTGGCGAGCGCCTGGAAGTGGGAGACCTCGCCTGCGTCGTTGGGGTCGGAGTACTTCCCGCGGACCAAGTCGATGCCCTGCTTGAAGCCTCGGATGTTGATGAAGCCGGTGTAAGCAGTGAAGATCACGCCCGCGCAGATCAGCCAGAAGACGACCAAGGGCACATCGGTGCCGTTGACGGTCACCGCGAAGAACACGATCTCGGAAATTTTGTTCAGAACGTCTTCCATTACGGAACCACCGTTACTGGGACGGGAGCGACCTGGACCAGATGGCTCGGGATGCTGCCAAAGAGAGCCTGACGAACGCGGCTGTCACCGGTGCGCCCGACGACGAGGCCAGTGGCTTCGCGCTCGCGAATGAGGTCAATGAGCAGGTCGATCGGGTCGCCATGCTTGACGAATCCCTCAGCGGTCACGCCCTCCTCGCGAGCCAGGCTCACCATGGGTTCAACCACCTGCTCGGTCGCAGCCTTAAGTTCCTTGGAGCGTTGGGTGGATCGGAACTCGTTTTCTCCAGGGGTACTGAACGAGTAGGGCGACCACGGGATGACGTGGGCGATGAGCAACTCGAAGTCGAGTTTGTGCGCGCGGAAGCAGGCGTACTCGACAGCATGTCGACTCGCCGCACTCCCATCGACGCCAACTAGAACGACGGCCATGTGGGGCACCTCCAGAATCTGTGCAGGTCGCGGACCAACGTATCCGCGATAGAGGTGATTTGGGGCGAGTTCGCGAGATCGTGATGCGCCGGAGGAATCTCGCCCGGAATATAGGTTAGGCTTACCGAAGTAACATGGTTCGGTACGTCACACCCGGTCGAAAGTTTGAGGATGAACCCGTTCGATGATGACAGCGGTCGATTCTGGGCCCTGGTGAACCAGGAGCAGCAGTACTCGTTGTGGCCCACCTTTCAGACAGTCCCGGGCGGTTGGGCCATCGCCTTCGGGGGCGCTGAAGGCGCAAGCCGCCAAGAGGTCCTCGAGTGGATCGAGCAGACCTGGACTGATCTGCGCCCACAGTCCTTGCGCGATCACATTGCTCAGCACCGCGCTGAGAACGCTGGCGTCATCACCGGTTGACCGCAGCCTTTTTGCGCCCACCCATTCGACTGCTCCTGGAGATCGCTATGCCTCGAACCGTCACCCATGCCGTCCGTTCGACGGACACCACCGTGGAGCCTCTACACCTGGAGGGCGTGGTGCCCTACCCGGCCGACCTCGCCCAGGAGTACCGCCGCCACGGCTGGTGGCAAGACCAGACCTTCTCCGAAATGCTGTTCGACACCATCCAGCGAACGCCAGATCGGACCGCCCTCATCGCGGGCGAAAGCGCTCTGACCTACGCAGAGTTGGGAGAACGGGTCCTGCGTATCGCCGCCGGATTCCAGGCCATGGGGATCACGCGTGGCGACCGCGTCGTCGTGCAACTGCCCAACCTGCGCGAATACATCCCCCTGCTGTTCGGGTTGTATGAAATCGGTGCCATTCCGGTGCTGGCGCTGGCTGCTCATCAGCGCCACGAGATCAGCCACTTCGTCGAGTTGGCAGGCGCCTGTGCCTATCTCACAGTCGAGTCCTACGACGGAGTCGACCTGGGATCCCTCGCCAAAGAACTCACCGAGTCGGTGGATTCGCTCGATCACGCGGTCGTCCTGACAGCAGACGGTCAGGGCCAGGCCCTTCGCGACCTACTCGCGCACGAGCCGCTGACCCACGAACGCCGGTCGCTGCCCGAAGACGTGGCCTTCTTGCAGCTGTCGGGCGGAACAACCGGCACCTCGAAGCTGATACCCCACACGCACGAGGCATACCTCGGCTCCATGCGCGGGGCCGTTCGCGTCGGCGGCACGACCGAGGCCTCCGTTCAGTTGGTCGTCCTGCCGATGCCCCATGCGCTCGCCATGCGTTCGCCAGGTTTCTTGGGGGCCCTGTCGGTGGGCGCGACCGTGGTGTTGGCGCCCGATGCCAGCCCCGATTCAGCCTTCCCCTTGGTGGAGGAGCATCGCGTCACGGAACTCGCGCTCGTCCCGCCGCTCGCGCTGGCCTGGTTGAACTCATCGCTACGGACGGGTTACGACCTGAGCAGTATGCAGATTTTGCGGGTGGGAGGTGCGGCGTTCGGTCCCGGCCCCGCGGCTCGAGTACGCCCCGAACTCGGCGCCACGCTGCAGCAGAGCTATGGCATGGCCGAGGGTCTGCACACCTTCACCGCGTTGGACGAAGACGACGCCATCATCACCACCCGGCAGGGCCGGCCGCCCTCAGCGGCGGACGAGATTCGCATCGTGGATGAGCATGAGTGCCCCGTGCCTGCGGGGCAACCGGGTCAGTTGTTGACGCGCGGGCCATACACGGTGCGTGGCTACTACCGTGCGCCGCAACACAATGCCCAGGCGTTCACGGCAGATGGCTTCTATCGCGTGGGTGACCTCGTCACTCAGGACGACAACGGCTACCTGTCCGTCGTCGGGCGGGTCAAGGATCAGATCAATCGAGGGGGCGAAAAGGTCGCGCCGCTGGAGGTCGAGAACCTCCTGGTCGACCATCCGGATGTGCACGACGCGTCGGTGATCGGGGTTCCAGACGAGCGTCTCGGCGAGCACGTCAAGGCCTTCCTGGTGCCGCGGCGCGGGGTGGAGCCGTCGACGTTGACGGTGGCCGTCATGCGCGCCTACCTCCGCGAGCGCGGGCTGGCGCCCTACAAACTGCCCGACCAAGTGGAGGTCGTCACCCATTTCCCGCGGACGGTCGCGGGAAAGGTCAGCAAACGAGATCAACGAACTCAGAAAGCATGACGTGACCGCACCACACTTTCTGCCGCTCTCGACGGCGCAGCGCGGCGTCTGGTCGGCTCAACAGATCTTTCCGACCTCGCCCGTCTATCGAGTTGGTCAGGTCATCTGGCTCGACGGCGAGATTGACCCGGCGCGATTCGTCGCGGCCATCGACGCCGCCGTCCTCGAAACCGAAGCGCTACGAGTGGAGTTCGACGACACCGACGGATCTCCAGTGCAGGCCGTGCGCGAGGGGCGGAAGGTCGACACTCAGGTCGAACCAGACGTCCTGACCGACGCGGAGATCGTTGAACGCGCGCGGGTCGACTACAGGTCCGAGGTCTCAGGCGCGGACCTGTACGAGCCTGCCTCGCTGCTGGCCCGACGGTCAGAAGGCGGGTGGGCGTGGGCGTTCACTCACCATCACTTGGTGCTGGACGCCTACGGTGTCTCGCTGTTCGTGCGGCGGGTTTCCGAGCACTACACGGCAGCAGTCGCCCCCGTACCGGTCGCGGAGAAGTGGTTCGGCAATCTGTCGGAGGTCGTTGAGGGTCCGCAGTCGAGCCAGACAGCCGACGCCGAGCGCGACGCTCGGGCTTATTGGCAGGACCTGGTATCGGAGGCTGAGGGCCGCCAGGTGAGTGAGGTGCCGCTGGATGAGGCGTTCTCCTTCCGCCCCGCACTGGCCAGCGTGCCGTTGCCTGACGACATTCGAGACCAGCTCAACGGCTGGGCCCGAGCAGCGAGGTTGTTCTGGCCCGACGTCCTCGTGGGGCTGTGGGGGATGTACGTCGCTCGCACCCAGCACCAGGATCACCTTGCAGTGCGGATGCCTTTCATGCTGCGCGATGGAGCCGCTGCACTGCGTACACCCTCGATGGCTTCACGGATCTTCCCGGTTGTCGTCGGCTTGCGGCCAGATGATTCCCTCACGCAGGTCTTGCGGACGATCTCGACTCAAGTGCGCGCGGTGCCGAAGCAGGACGCGATTGAAGACGCGCAGATAGCTCGTTTGTGGCCAGGTGGGGAGGCGGACTTCTTTGCGCTACCGGTCATCAACCTCAAGCTCTTGGACTACTCCGCCGACTTTGCAGGCGTCGCCGGCCTTGAGGAAACCGTCAACGCCGGACCTGTCGCTCCGCTGGATCTGTCTGTCTATAACGACCCGGTGCACGGATTCCTCATCGACGTGCGCGGGCGCTCCGCAACCGTCGCGGGCCTGTCCTTGCAGGAGCACGCGACGGCATTCGGTCAGTTCATGCGTTCTGCGTTGGCGCAATCAGCACAGGTAACGCTGGCTGAGCTCGATCGACTTCTCCCGCGTGCCAATGTCGCACTGCCGCAGGGTATTCAGCCCGAAGTCGAGGTATCGACCGTCGATGAGATGGTTCGAGCCCGAGCGTTGACGTCTGCCGACCGGGTGGCCGTGCTCGACGATCAAAGCGGGACCGCATGGACCTTCGGCGAGTTCGACGCGCGGGTCAATGCGCTGGCGGCGCTGCTGATCGAGCAAGGCGTCGAGACCGGTGACCGGGTGGGAGTGCTCCTTCCTCGCTCGCCGGAGCTCGTCTTGGCGATGGCGGCGATCCTGCGCGCCGGTGCTGCCTATCTCCCCATTGATCCGCGGCTTCCTCGCGAGCGCATCGACATGATTGTCGAGGACGGCATCCCGCGCGTGGTGTTGACCGACCAACTGCGCTCTGACCTGACCTCTGCGAAGTCAGTGCACCTGGACGACTTGTCCGTGGTGGATGCCCTCGACCGGGGTCGTACGACGGCCCCGACGATGTCGCGCCCCCTCCTAACGAATGACCCGGTCTACGTCATCTTCACGTCGGGAACGACCGGTCGGCCCAAGGGCGTCGAAGTACCTCATCGGGCGCTGGTCAATCGATTGGTCTGGGGACGCGAGTGCTATCCACTGCCCGACGGCACGAGCGTGCTCATGAAAACCCCTGTCTCGTTTGATGTTTCGGCTCCTGAGGTGTTCGCGTCGCTGGCCGAAGGCGCCAGGCTGGTCGTGGCGGCCGACGGTATGCATGGTGACCCCGTCTACTTGCACGACGTCATCCAGCGTCACCGGATCACCCGCACCAACTTTGTGCCGTCCATGGCACAAGAGTTCCTTGCCGCCGCCCCGGGCCCGTACACCTGGCCCCACGTGACGATGGTCGCCGGCGAGGCCTTTCCGAGCGATCTCGGTGCGGCATTGTCCGAGCTGACAGGCGGCACCGTGCTCAACGTCTACGGGCCGACCGAGACCGGTGAGATCACGCACCACGAGTATTCACCCGCCGACTCAAGTGGTGTCGTCCCGATCGGTAAACCGATGGCGCACACGCTTGTTCGCGTATTAGACCCATGGTTGGGTCAGGTTCCCCCGGGAACACCCGGCGAGCTGTATCTGGGCGGCGCCCAGCTCGCGAGCGGTTACGTCGGTCGCACCAGGCTGACCGCTGAACGCTTCGTCGCCGACCCGGCCGGATCGCACGGTGAGCGGCTCTATCGCACCGGTGATCTGGTGCTCATCAACACCGATGGCGTCTTGGAATACCTCGGACGCGCCGACGACCAGATCAAGGTCCGTGGCCACCGGGTCGAGCCCAGCGAAGTGGCCAGTGTCCTTGAACTCCACCCCCATATCGATCGCGCAGTGGTCGTGCCCTTCGTGCATGAAGTGGCAGGGACTCAACTTTCTGCGTATTTCACCAGTGCAGAAGCAGATTCGGCGGACCTGGTGGAGGAGGCCCGGTCCCACCTGGTGGCCCGCCTGCCGGACTACATGGTCCCGTCGAGCATTCAACGCATTGCGCACGTACCCCTCACGACCAATGGCAAGATCGATCGCCGCGAGTTGCCCGAACCGCACCTTACGAACGCCCGGACAACAGGCGCGCTGCCGCAGACGGACGATGAGATTGTGCTCGCCGCGTCGATGCGGAAGGTTCTGTCGCTGCCTACCGAGACCCCTATCGGAGTCGACGATGACTTCTTCAGGCTGGGCGGACACTCGCTCCTGGCGACCCGACTCGTCGCCCGGATCAATGCGGCGTGCGGGGTTCGGGCGACCCTGAGGGATGTGTTCGATCATCCGACGGTCTCCGGACTGGCTGACCTTGTCGATGGCCTCCGTGATGCTGCTCCGGACGAGTCCGATCAGGCCCTGAGTTCGGTTCGCCCCGAGCAGATCCCCGCCTCGTCTGGCCAGAGATCGTTGTGGTTCGCCGAGCAACTGGGCGGGCCCGGGGGGCGCTATGTCATACCGACCGTGGCGCGGCTGTCCGGCCCGCTCAATGTCGCGGCGCTGGACTACGCGGTACGAGATGTGGTGGAGCGCCACGAGCCGTTGCGGACCCGACTGCGCTCGGTGGGGGACAGCCTCGTCCAGGACATCGCCTCTGTGGATGCCGTGGGCGATGCAGTGAGCGTGGCGGTTGAGGACTATCGGGAGGTCGGCCAGGCTGCGATTGATCGGCGAATCGGCGAGATCATCGGTGCGGGATTCGATCTCGCGGAGGATCTCCCCCTGCGGGCGGTGCTGCTGCGCGAGGATGAGGAGCACGCCCGGCTGGTGCTTGCCATCCATCACCACGCGCTAGACGAGTGGTCGTTGCCGGCACTGTTGAGCGATCTGTCACTGGCCTACGACGCTCGAGTGGCGGGCCGCGAGCCGTCGTGGCAACCCCTCGCGGTGCAGTACGCCGATCACACGCTGCGTCAGGCCGCCCTACTCGGCGACCCGCAACAGCACACCTCGCCGCTGGCTCGACACTTGGTGTACTGGCGTGAGGCGCTTCAAGGCGCGCCCGAAGAATCGACGATAACGCTCGACCGGGCCCGCCCGGCCGAGCCCACGCATCGTGGCTTCGACATCCCGTTCGCCCTGGATTCCGAGGTGGTCCAGGGACTGCACCGCGTCAGCGAACAGCTCGGTGCGACGCCGTTCATGGTGATGTCCGCGGCCACCGCGCTTGCGGTCTCAGCGCTTGGCGGCGGGGACGATGTGGTGGTCGGATCACCGGTCGGTGGACGTACGGCTGAGGGTGTTGCTGATGCGGTCGGATACTTCGCCAACGTTCTACCCATTCGGCATCAGCTGAGCGGGGCGGACACCTTGGCAGAGGTCGTCCTGCGTTCGCGCGAAAGGGTTTTGGACGCCTTCGCGCACCAGGAGGCGCCCTTCGATCAGATCCTCAGCGCGCTCGGTGTCGAACGCGACGCGAGCCGCAATCCGATCTATCAGGTCATGCTTACCCATCAACAGCACACGGGGGAGGCATTCCCGCTGGCGCTGTCCGGTGTCGAGGTCCAACCCAGTGAGGTCGGCATCGGCGCGGTCAAGGCCGATCTAGACATCTATGTCACGGACAGTCCGCAGGCGCTGAGTGGATTTGTCAGCGCGGCCCACGATCTCTTCGATCAGGAAACCGTCGAACGGCTCGTCGACGTGCTCCTCCGCATCTTGACCGAAATCGCTGCTGCGCCTGGCCGACGACTTGCCACCGTGGACGTGTGTCCTGCCGAGCAAGCCAAGACACTGGCTCGCTGGTCGGCCGGAGAAGCTACGACCGACGAGGCGAGCACCGCTGACGATCTTCTTCGCGCACAAGCGAATTCCTCGCCTGACCGGATTGCGCTAATTGACCACCCGACTGGCGCACGATGGTCGTACGCCGACCTAGCACGCGAGCAGAACGCTGTCGCGAGGGTGCTCGTGGACCTCGGCGTCAAGGTCGGAGACCGCGTGTGCGTGGTGCTGCCTCGCGGACCAGAACTCGTCTTCACCTTGGCCGGGATATGGCGCGCGGGGGCAGCCTATGTACCCGTCGACCCGACCCATCCGACCGACTACGTCCTTGACGTGGTGGCGCGATCGTCCGCGTCAGCGGTGGTCAGCGACCGCGCGACAGCGGCGGGGCACGTATTGCGCGAGAGCACTTCGAATCTAGTGCTCATCGATGACCTTGTGCGTGATCGGGCGGCCGGCCAGAGCGTACTCGTGGAGGCGCCTGTGCTGGATCGGCCACTGCACCGTGATGATCCAGCATTCGCCATCTTCACCTCTGGTACGACGGGCCGGGCTAAGGGCGTGCAGGTGTCTCATGGTGCGCTGGTCAACCGACTTCGCTGGGGCAGTAAGTTGCTCGGCCTGGACGACGCTGGAGTGTGTCTTACCAAGAGTGGCGTCGGATTCGTGGATGCCGCCACCGAAGTGTTCGGACCGTTAGTGGCGGGGGCGACCACCGTGGTGGTGGACGATGAGACAGCGCGGGATCCGTCCGCACTGGGGGCGGTCGTACGCGAGCACGCCGTCAGCCATCTACTCACGGTGCCTAGCTTGGCGGAAATCCTCAGCGAGATCAGTGCTGAGGACAGCTTGACGTCGCTGCGCTCCTGGAGTTCGTCAGGCGAACCACTCCCGGCCGGCACCCTGAACGCGATGCGCACGGCTGCCCCCGGTGCCCAGATCTTCAACTTCTACGGCTCGACTGAAGTTACCGGGGACGCAACAGTTGGGAGTCTGCCATCCGCCGAGGCAGCGGTGCGTGAGGTGGCGATCGGGCGACCTCAGCCCGGCGTCTCTACGTGGATTCTGGATCCGTGGCTGCGCCCCGTCCCTATCGGCGTGGTGGGCGAGCTGTATGTCGGAGGAGCCCAGCTCGCCGACGGTTACCTTGGCCAGCCGCAGTTGTCGGCCGAACGCTTCGTCGCTGACCCGTTTAGTCAGGTAGGCGGGCGACTGTTCCGTACCGGCGACCTGGCGTGCTGGAACCCGTTGGGAGAGATCGACTTCCACGGGCGAGCCGACGACCAGGTCAAGATTCGTGGACACCGCGTCGAGCCCGAACATGTGAGTCAGATCGTGCGCGACCATCCGTTGGTCAGCGGCGCCTACGTCGCGGCGCACGACACAGGAGGGATGACCCAACTGGTCGCGTACTTCACCACAGTGCAGGACGCTGACGACCTCAACGAGTCTGTTCGTGAGCACTGCGCCGCGCGCCTACCCGACTACCTTGTTCCGGCGCAGTTTGTGTCGCTTGAGACATTTCCGTTGACGCCTAACGGCAAGATCGACCGCCGCGGCTTGCCGCTGCCGGATCCTGACCTGTCGAGCGCGGGTCCACTGCCCCAGACCGGCACAGAGGCCAGCGTTGCCGCCGTGATGGGCAGCGTGCTGGGCATCGAGCAGGACCATCCGCTCGGCCTCCAGGACCACTTCTTCCGGCGAGGCGGCGACTCGTTGCTCGCGGCGCGGATGGTCACGCAGCTCAACACCGCCTTGACGGCGTCGCTGCGCATCCGCGATGTCTTCACCCACCCCACGGTGGGCGGTCTGGCCGCATTGTTGGAGGCGCCCGCTGTCGGGGCTCAGGCACCAGCGCCACTCCCATCGATCAGAGACGTCGTTCGTCCCGATCCAGTCCCTGCTTCGCTAGGCCAAGAGGCGCTGTGGGTCCTGGACGAAATGGGGGACGGTGCTGCCTACCAGGTGGCACTTGCCCTGCGCGTCGAGGGCGGCGCGGATCCGAGGTGCTTAAGCGAGGCGGTCACCCAACTCGCGACCCGACACGAGATCCTGCGGACGGTGTTCGTACCGGATGATCACGGGAATCTGACTCAGGACATACGGCCCGTTCAGGAGGCGCCGACACTTCGGGTGGAAGCGGTGCAGACGGAAGTCGTCGCCGAGCGCGTCAACGACTTGCGCTCTCACCGGCTCAACTTGGCTACTGAGGGCGGTGTTGCGTTCACGTTGCTGCAGACCGGAGCCGATGACTACCTGGTGGTTCACGGCCATCACATCGTGATCGACGAAGGTTCGATTGCCCCGCTCGTGCGCGACCTGAACGTGTTGTACACGGCGGGCCTCGAGGGCGTCCCGGCGAACCTGCCGGGCACCTGCGCGCAATCCGCTGAATTTGCCCTATGGCAGCGGGAAGTGGTCGGCGAGCGAACCGACCCCAACGCGCGTTGCTTGGCCGACCTGGCGTACTGGAAGAGCACCCTTCGTGGACTCCCTACCGAGACGCTGTTGCCCCTTGACCGGCCGCGGTCGCGGACCAGCACGCGAACCATTCGAACAGTGGAATCGACTGTGGGACAGGGGGATTCTCGGAGCGTTCGCGACGCGCTCGCAGAGCATGGAGCGACGCCGCTGCAAGCTGTGACCGCTGCCCTCGCAGCCTCGCTGTGGTGGGAGGGCGCCGGAACAGCCATCCCGATCGGAACGCCAGTCGACCTGCGCGACCAGCCGGAACTTGCTGACGCCATTGGCTATCTCGTCAACACCGTGGTGGTCCGGGCTGATCTAGAGCCGGACGCTGGCTTTGCCGAGGTTGTCGGGGGTGTCCGCGAGCGGGTGCTCACGGCGGCGGAGCACAAGTTGACCCCCTTCGACCGTGTCGTGGAGGCGGTGAACCCACCGCGGCTGCCTGGAGTCAGTCCGCTATTCCAAGTGATGACGGCCGCCTTGAATGGGGGACACGACGCCGCCCAGGGTCCGTTGGTGCCCGACGCCTCCGTGTTGGGCGATCCAATCGAAAGCGCCCAGCGCGCAGCACTGTTCGACCTCGTGTGCGCAATCGCCGCGGACGAAGATGGTGCGCTTACCTTGCGGTTCAACGCCGCTCGAGAGTTGTTCGACGACACGACCATTCAGCGACTCATCTCCCAGACGGGACAGTTTCTCGTCCTTGGCCTGCGCTATCCGGAGTTGCCACTGCGCCACCTCGGGCACCTCGTCCGAGCGCACGCTCAAGTTCGGTCGAACTCGCTACCGCAGCCGGGCACCCGGCACCGGCTTCCCGTCGCGGGATTCCGCCCCGAAGAAGCACCTCTGTGGCGTGCCGCAGTCGACTACCTGCGAGCTAGCCTCCCCGAGGCGGACTCATTGGAACTTGACCATCATGAAGATCAAGCTTTCCTTGCAGGTCGTCTTCAGAGTCGCGAACTTCATTCGCACCTCGTCGATCTCGCATCTGAGCTGGTGCAGTCGTATGCCTCGCACACCCCACTGGTGATGGAGTCTTCTGCCACCTCGAGACACCCACGGTTGCGTCCGGCCGACCGGATGCGATTGTCGAGTTCTGAGCTCGCTCAGATACGTGCGGCATACGGCGATGACTGTCGACTGCTGCCGCTGTCTAGCCTGCAGAGCGGGCTTTTTTACCACATGGTCAGGGCCGAGGAGTCTGGCGAACGGCATGCCTACGTCTCGCAGGCGCTGCGTGAGTTCTCCGGAGTCGTTGACCCGGAACGGCTCCGCACGATCACCGGCCAGGTGGTCGACCGGTATCCCAACCTGCGGGCGGTTTTTGTGGCCCTGGGCGACACCGAGGTGCAGGTCATCCCGGCTCAGTCGCAGGTGCCATTCACGGTGTTTTCGCTGGAGGAGTGGCGATCGCAAGACACGCAGTTGGACGACTTCCTGGCCCAGGAGCGCGCGAATCCCTTTGAACCGCATCGGCCCCCGATGCTCCGATTCACACTCGTGCAGCACCAGGAGGACGCCTGGACCCTGGCCATGACCTTTGAGCACATCCTCATGGATGGCTGGTCGATCAATGCCCTGCTCAACGAGATCATTGACACCTATGCGGACCCCAGCCTGCTCACTGCGTCCACGCCCGCGTCGTATGAGGACTATCTCGACTGGCTCGAACGGCAGGATGCCGACGTAGCGTTCCGGGACTGGCACGGCTATTTGGCGGACGTCACCGAACCCACCATTCTGTGGCCAGAAGGTGGTGACCTCAGCGGCGGCGCGCATACCGGCGACGTTGCGCGGGACCTGTCCGCCGCCGATGCGAACGCCGTGTTCGCCGCGGCCCAACATGCCGGTGTGACGGTTGGAACCCTGCTTCAGACTGCCTGGGCCATCACGCTGGCTCGGATGACCGGTCGCAGCACCGTGACCTTCGGCAACACCGTCTCTGGTCGTCCTGCTGACTTGGTCGATGCCGACCGAATGATTGGGCTGCTCTTCAACACCGTCCCCATGTGCGTCACGCTCAGCCCTGGGGAATCAGCGGAAGGACTGTTGCATCGGGTCCAGACCGAACAACTTCAGGTCATCGATCATCCCTACGTCGAGCTCAGTGCTCTGCAGCGGCTTGTGGGGATCGGAACGTTGTTCGACACCCTCTTTGTCGTCCAGAACCTGCCGCTCGGCCCGATGACCGATGCTTCCCGCCCGGATGGCTTGCAGGTCACGGGCGGGTCGATCAACGATTCGACGCACTATCCGGTGACCTTTGCGGTTAACCCGTGGGAAGAATCAGGACGTGCGTCAGTACACGTCCGACTGTCGTATCGCACTGATGCTCTTGCGGATTCGGCGGCGGAGCGACTCGTTGAGCGCTACGCCCACGTGTTGGCTTCACTCGTCGCAGACTTGAGGCAACCCATCGGCCGGTTGCCCGCAGCGATACCAGATGATGCCGCGCTCGAACAGCAGGGGCACCGCCAGGAGATCCCCTGGATAACCGTCGGCGACCTTCTCGTGGAGGCCGTCGCGCGTTCACCGCACGCGACGGCACTGGTTGCGGGCGAACGCGAGTTGACCTTCGCGGAGTTCTCGGCGCGGGTCCATCAGTACGCGCGCGTCCTGATGGATAGCGGCGTGGGCCCAGAGCATCGCGTCGCGCTACTCCTCCCGCGCGATGAGCGAATGATCATCGCGATGTTTGCCGTCTTTGCCGTCGGCGCAGCGTATGTCCCCATCGATGGTGAGCTGCCCGACGAGCGGATCTCTACGATGGTGGGGATTGCGCGACCAACGGCGACGCTCGTCACTGACCGCGACGCTGAGCGCCTGGCCGGTCGAGCGACCGGGCACATCCTCAATCTCGATGAGGCGGATGTTCAGACCCGCATCCACCACGCTGACTCGGGTCCGATCACGGACGAAGAGCGCGGCGTACCGGTCCACCCAGACCACCTCGCGTACATCATCTTTACCTCGGGCTCGACCGGTACGCCAAAGGGTGTGGCGGTCGGCTACCGGGGCCTGACCAACATGTATGTCAACCATGTTGCCGAGATCTTTGACCGCGTGGTTGCCGAGCAAGGCGGCCGCCGCATGAAGATCGCGCACACGACATCGTTCTCGTTCGATGCGTCGTGGGAACAACTGTTTTGGCTGCTGCACGGGCACGAGGTACACGTCATCGACGAGGAGATGCGCCGCGAACCCGAGCGTCTGCTGGAGCACTATGACCAACGGCGGATCGACGGCTTCGACGTGACGCCGTCCTACGGCCAGGTGCTCGTGGACCAGGGTCTGTTGGAGCGTCCCCGTCCGCTCGGCGATTCCGTCGACGCGGATGCGCCCGGAGTGGTCTTTGTGTCGCTGGGCGGAGAAGCCGTTCCGGACGCGCTGTGGCGCGCTTTGCGTGAGGCACCCGGGGTGGAGGCCTACAACCTTTATGGGCCAACGGAATACACGATCAACGCGTTGGGTGCTGACCTATCGGATTCAGAGAGCTCAAGTGTGGGCCGCCCGATTCTGAATACCCACGCCTACATCCTGGACGACAACCTTCAGCGAGTGCTTCCGGGCGTGCCAGGCGAGCTCTATCTCGCGGGTAGCGGTACTGCGCGCGGCTACTGGGCTCAGGCGGGGCGCACCGCGGCTCAGTTCGTCGCGTGTCCCTGGCAGCCTGGCGAGCGGATGTACCGCACGGGCGACCGCGCCCGGTGGAAGCCCGACGGCACCATCGACTATCTCGGTCGAGCAGATGATCAGGTCAAGATCCGCGGCTACCGCATCGAACCCGGCGAGGTGTCAGACACCTTGACCACCGACCCCACGGTGGCGCGAGCCACGGTCATCGCCCGTCCGGACGCGCAGGGCGCGCTGCAGTTGTACGGGTACGTCGTGCCGGCGCAGGGCCAGCCGGCCGATCTCGACCTGGACTCCGTGCGCGCTCGCGCGCGCACCATCCTGCCGGACTACATGATTCCGGCCGGATTGGCTGCCTTGGCCGACCTGCCGCTCTCAGTGAACGGCAAGATCGACGCCCGAAGCCTGCCCGAAATCGAGATCTCGCAGGCGGAGTATGCCGCGCCAACCACGGATGCCGAGACCGCCGTGACCAGCGTCGTAGCCGACCTCCTGGGCATCGGGGAAGTCTCCACACACGCGAATTTCTTTGATATTGGGGGGAATTCGCTGCTAGCCATGCGCTTGGTAGCCCGACTGAACGACCGGCTCAACAGTTCGTTGCTGGTCAAGGACGTCTTCGCCAGCCAAGTGCTGTCGGATCTGGCGGCACTCGCGGACCGAGAAGATGGCGCTCCGGCGGATCTCCTCGACGCGGTGACTCTGCCGCTTGCGCGCTCAACAAACGGTCGTCACCTGTTCTGTGCTCACGCACGCTACGGGCACGCCGCGTTGTACGCGGACCTGGTCAACTACGTGCCGGATGGCCTCGGCGTGGTCGGGTTGCAAGACCCCGCGCATGCCGGGTTGCGGACGGAGTTCGACACGATTGAAGACCTCGCCGCTACCTATGCGGATGCCATTCAACAGGTCCAGCCGAGCGGGCCGTACGACCTGCTCGGGTGGTCCTTTGGCGGGCACATCATGTTTGCCGTGGGACGCGTACTCCACGAGCGTGGGGAGACGGTGGGGTCGCTGACGATCATCGACACGACGCCGTCAGCGAGAGGCCTGTATGAGGCCGGCCAGGTGGTGCCGCGACCGGGGGTTCCCGTTGCCGACGACGACCTCAGACAGCGCGAGTTCCTCGCCGTCTACGCCCAGGAGTTGCGCGAAGTGCTTGGCGAGGACGCGAGTCGAGAGGTCTTTGCCGACCGTGACCAACTCGCCTCCTTCGCCATCTCCGGGCTGCGCTGCGAGCGACTCATGGCACCCGACACCGTGGGTTCCCTGTCGGCTGCGGCGCTGGTCGTCGCGGCAGGTGGCCCTCCGGTGGACACCGATGAGGGCGCAGGCGCATGGCGCCGCCATCTTCCGCAGGCAGAGGTGGTGCGCGTCGAGGACGAAGACCACCACTCAATTGTTCGGCCTGAGCGCGGGATCCCGCGCTGGGCGCATCACCTGATGAGGCTGCTCGACCAGGGCAACCCCACCAACGTTCTCAAGGAGACCAACTGATGAGCCTTGCTGTGGAAACGATGACTGCCGATGTCGCCGACCTGCTCTATGTGCAGACTCAAGAACTCGATTGGGAACTTGACCTGCGCGACCAGGGCATGGATTCGGTACGCATCATGGAATTGGTGGAGCGCTGGCGCCAAGCGGGCGTTGCTGGCATCAGCTTCCGGCACCTGGCCGAAGACCGCCGTTTTGAGCGGTGGGTGGAGGTCGTGAGTGAGTTGCAAGGCGAGACCGCGGACCCCACCCGACGAAAGACCTGCATGGCGACGGTCTCACTCGGCGGGTCCTTGGAGGAGAAGATTGAGGCGATCGCCGGCGCAGGCTTCGACAGCATCGAACTCGTCGACGCTGATCTGCGCGCGTCTTCAATGTCCCCGGCGGAGACTGCGCGCCGTTGCGCCGACGTGGGACTGGGCATCGACTTTTACCAGCCGTTCCGTCGTGCCGAGGGCGTGAGCGACGCTGAGTTCTCTCAGGTGGTGAGCCGGTTCCGCATGGAGCTGGCCGTGATGGCATCCGTGGGATGCAGCTCAATCCTGGTGGTCTCGAATACCGACGGAGACGCGGATCCGGATCGGGCCCGATCTGTCCACCAACTGGCGACCTTGGCTGACGTGGCCGCCGAGCACGACATCACGGTGACCTTCGAGGCCCTCGCATGGGGCACCCACATCGGTCGGTTCGCCGATGCCCTCGATGTCGTACGCCAAGTGGATCACCCGGCACTGTCGGTAACTGTCGACACCTTCCACCTGATCAGTCGGGGTGACGATGTCGAGGCACTGCGTGAGGTCGAGATCGACCGGATCGGGCTCGTACAGATCGCTGATGCACCGTGGCGCGACCTGGACCTGATGACCTGGAGCCGAAACCACCGTGGCTTCCCAGGCGAGGGCGACTTCGATCTGCGAACTCCGTTGGCCCACTTGCTTGCGGGCGGGTATCAGGGTCCGCTATCTCTGGAGATCTTCAACCCTCGGTTGCGTGAACTTCCGCCGACGGCCGTAGCGGCCCGAGGCGCTCGCGCGCTGCGGGGCTTGATCGAGGACGCCGAACGTCCCGTCACGGTCACCGCTGCCGGCTAGCGGTCAGTCGACCGGAGATCTGGGGTCAAGAGGCGCCACTGTTGGCGTTCCGGTGACCGGGTCGGGCACCACGAGCGCTCGCAGACCAAAGACGTCCTCGATGAGTTCTGCGGTGATCACCTCTGCCGGCGGCCCGGTCGTGACGACCTTGCCGGCATGCATCACGATGAGGTGGTCGGCGTAGCGCGCTGCCTGATTGAGGTCATGCAGCACCGCCACGATGGTGCGGCCCTGCTCGTGCAGGGTGCGGAACAACTCCATCAGCTCGTACTGATGCGCGATGTCGAGGTAGGTCGTCGGCTCGTCCAGCAGCATGATGGGGGTGTCCTGGGCCAAGAGCATCGCGACCCAGACCCGCTGTCGCTGCCCGCCCGACAATTCCGCGACAGCACGCCCGGACAACTCGGTGAGTTGGGTAGCCTCGAGCGCCGCGCGGACGGCGTCCGCATCGCTGGCCCTCCACTGCTGGATCAGGCTTTGGTACGGCGCGCGTCCACGAGCGATCAGGTCGGCCACTCGAATCCCCTCGGGCGCGATCGACGTCTGTGGAAGCAGTCCAAGGATGCGAGCGGCTTCCTTGGGCGCGTACTTCGTGACGGATTTGCCGTCCAGGAAGATGTCACCGCTCGTGGGGGTGAGCACGCGCGCCAGCGCACGCAGCACCGTCGACTTCCCGCACCCGTTGGGTCCGATGATGGCGGTGAAAGAACGATCCGGAATCTCCGTCGACAAGTCTTCGGAGACCACCCGATTCGGATAACCGATGGTGGCGTGTTCCGTGACGATGCGGGCGTTCCGCTGCGGTGCATCCCGGTCCGCCGGGGCATCGCCCAGTGTTGTCCTCATGTCGTCCTTATCCGAGGTGGTCATGACAGCATGCCGGACTGCCGACGCGCCTCGCGGGTCAGCAGCCAGATCAAGTAGGTGCCGCCGATGCACACGGTGAGCAGACCGACGGGAATCGGGCGGTACAACTGTCCGATCACGAGCGACAGCAGCAGGGCGGTCGACAACAGCGCCGCACCCATCGCTGCAGAGCCTGCCACGCTGACGCCGGGTGACTTGGTCAGTCGTCGTGCTAACTGTGGAGCGGCAAGCGCGACGAAGCTGATGGGTCCGGCCGCAGCGGTCACCAAGGCCGTGGTCGCCACGCCAATCACGAGCAGTCCCAGACGAGTCCGGCCAACCCGGGTGCCCTGGGTGATCGCGGTGTCATCGCCGAGTTCAAGACGACGCAAGGCTGGGCTGAGCGCGCCGACAGCGACCACGATGACGGCGGCGGCCACGAGCGAGGGCGCCATCGAGGTCCAGGTCACCTTTGAGAGTGAGCCTGCGCTCCACAAGCCGACAACCATCGCGTCCTCAAGTTTCGCGCGGGTGATCAAGTAGCCATTGATCGCGGTGAGCATGGCCGAGAGGGCGATACCGACGATGATGAGGCGGAAGCCAGTGATGCCGCCGCGATAGGCGAGCACATAGACGGCGAAGGCCGTGATGAGGCCACCGCTGAGGGCCGCAATCGCGATGTCCCAGTAGCTGGCGGTGCCAAGGACCAAGACGGTGACGGCGACACCGGTGTAGGACCCGGCGTCGAAGCCGATGACATCTGGGGAGCCCAGCGGGTTGCGCGTGAGCGACTGAAAAATGGCTCCACCGATGCCGAGTAGGCCGCCGAAGACGATGCCGGACAGGACGATGGGCAGCCGCCATTCGGTCACGATCGGGCTATAGAACTCCGAACCGGTGCCGGTCAAGGACTTCGCGACATCGACGGCGCTAATGCGGATATCGCCGATCCCGAGCGAAACCACCGAGACGATGAGGGAGACGCAGATGAGGGCAATCGCCACACTGGCGATGCGCAGGTTGACCCGAAGAGACAACCACGGCAGGCGTAGCTGCCAACTCGGGTGACCAAAGTCAACGGTCGGTCGAGTCGTCATAGGGCGCTCACGTCACGTCTGCGGACCAACGCAATGAGGACAGGCGCCCCGAGGACGGCGGTGACGATCCAGACCTCGATCTCCCCAGGCCGGGCGATCACCCGGCCGACGACGTCGGCAATCAAAACGAACGCAGGCGCCGCGAGTAAGGAGTACGCCATGATCCAGCGCTGGTCTGGCCCGACGAACCAGCGAACAACGTGCGGCACCATCAGACCCACGAACGCGATGCCTCCGGTGAGGGCCGTCGCGCCGCCAGCCAACAGGGTGAGCGCGATGACACCAAAGACTCGGACCCGGCGGACGTTGGTGCCCAAGGACGCTGCGAGGTCGTCGCCGAGAGCGATCGAATTCAGCGACGTGGCCAGGGCCAGGGCGATAAGTAGACCGACAATGATGAACGGTGCGACCAGGCCAGCGTCCGCAAGGGTTGCTCTGGCCAGTGATCCAACCGTCCAATTGCGCACTCCGCGAAAGGTCTCCGGGTCGAGCAAAGTAAAGAAGGTTTCGATGCCGGTGAGGACCGCGCCAAGCGCCACCCCAGCGAGCACCAACGTGATGGGTGAGGCGGTGCCTCCGCCGCCGACGGACCCGATCGCAAAGACGGCAACAGTTGCCACCGCAGCCCCGAGGAACGCAACCCAGATGTATTGGCTGACCGATGTGAGCCCGAAGATGCCGATGCCGATGGTGACGGCAAACCCGGCCCCCGCGTTGACTCCGAGGATTCCAGGATCGGCGAGGGGGTTGCGGGTGAGGGCCTGAATGAGGGCCCCCGCAACGCCGAGCGCGGCGCCGACCATGATGCCCACCAGCGTCCGTGGCCAGCGTTCGGACCACACGATGATGGACTCGGTGCTGTTGTCCCCGCGCGACCACAGGGCCGACCACACGTCGCTATAACTCAGTGGATTTGCACCGTGCGCCAAGCTAAGGATGAAGGCGACGAACAGCGCTGCGCCAATGACCAACAGGCCAATCGCCCGTCGGCCACCAAAAGACGGCGATTCCACCGAACCCGGAGTGGGCTCGGTGGAATCGCGGGTGGTCATTGACATACGACAGTCAGATCCATTGACGCGGGACGTCCCGGTAGGACTAGCCGACCTCAGAGTTTGAGATCGCCGAACCAGTCACCCATGGTCTTGGTGGCCCAGGGGAGCGAGGTTGCGCTCGCGCCGCGGCGCAGTACCCAGGTGACCTCAGCGCCAGGCTGCTCGGAGGTGCGCCCGATGTAGTGCTTCTCCTTGACCGGATCCAGCGCCTTGAAGAGCGGCGTCTTGTCTCGCTTGGCCTTGGCGGCTGGGTCGACGTAGAACATCATCAACACGTCGCCGTCGAGTTTGCCGACGTTCTCATTGGACACCGTGTCGTCCTTGACGAATTCCTTGGCCAACGGGTTGGGCTTGAAGCCCATGTCCACCATCAGCTCCTCCGTCGTGCTACCAGCGATCGTGTAGTACTCGATCTGCCCGGTGTATTCGGTGGCGATGGTGATTGTCTTGCCCTTGACCTCCGGGTGTTTCTTAGCGACGTCGGCAGTGGCCTTGTCGGCCTTGGTGATCGCGGCGTTAGCTGCCTTAGGCAGGTCGACAGCCTTGCCGATCATCCGTTGGGTCTCGCGCCAGTCAATGTCCTCGCCTGGAACCTGCGTTGGGTTGTCTAGCACCGGCGCGATCGACGCCAGGCGCTTGTATTCATCTGCGCTCTGCAGGGCGTTCGGGGCGATGATCAGGTCAGGCTTTGCCGCCTTGATGCCCTCGAAGTTGATGGGATCGCGCCGCGTACGAGTGTCGACCGTCTCAATCGACTTCATCCAGGCCTGGTCACGCCACGGGTACTTGACCTCTTCGGTGATGGTATAGACCGGCTTGAAGTTCAATGCCTCCAGCGCGTCCAGGTTGGGTGAGAAGCCGAAGACCGCAACCCGTTCGGGACGCTTCTTCAACTCCGATGAGCCGGCCCAGGTCTTCAGGGTCAACGGGTACGTCGTCGAGCCTTCGCCAGCGGGTACGCCCGACGAGGCGGGCTTAGCCGCGTCGCCCGATCCACTGCCTGAGGCGCTACTTCCTGGCTCTGGCGTCGAAGAACACGCGGTCAGAACCATCAGCAAGGCGATCAGCAGCGCGGGAAGCGCAACGTGCCGATTACGGTGCAGCACAGAGGCTTTCATGAAACTCCTTCAACGTAGCGTCCGCTACCGAGCGGGCTTTGATGCCGCGACCCCCTTCGGCCAAGGCAAGGCTACCCTATGCTCGGGAGGTCATTGGCGCCACTCAGTAGCCCTATGCGGGACTGGGTGAGTCTCAGGTCAGCGGGCGACTTCGCTCAGCGCGTGACTTCGCGAAGCTCGACGAGTGGGCTCAGCCGCGCCACATCCGCAGGATCCACCTCGCCAGCCACGGGCTGGAGCACGGCGGCGGCCGAGTAGGCGACGCCCATCCGTAATGCTTCGGGCCAGTCGGTCGGTGACTGCTGAAGGTGCGCGGCAAGGGCGGCAGTGAGTGCGTCGCCCGCGCCAGTGGCATTGCCCGGCAGGGGATCCGGGAGGCGAGCACTCCATAGCGCGCCCTCGCGCGTGGCCAGCGTGACGCCCCGCCGCCCGTCCGAGACCGCCGCGTTCTGAGCCCCGGCCTCGATGAGGCGCATCGCCAGGTCCGCTGCCGGAGGTGGGTCGAGCGGGTCGAGGCCAAGCGTGGCCGCCGCTTCAGACCGGTTCGGCTTGACGAGGTCTGGCTGCAGTTCAAGCGCCTGTTGAAGAACCTCGTCACGCAGGTCGAGTACGAGGCCGGCACCACGGGATTGAACCTGCCGAATGATGTCTAAGACGGCTGATTCGGTGCCGATCGGCACACTCCCACACACGGCGACCACGGTCTGCGCGTGCACGACATCGTCGACATGACCGATGAGTGCGTCGCTTGGCCACCGCGTGCCCGGCTCGTTGAAAACCGTTGCAGTTCCATCGGGTTCGACTGCTGCGACGCTGCGGCGCACGCGTCCCGGAACAGGAACCAGCAGGTGCTTGATGCCACGGGAATCCAAGTCGGTGGCCATGAGGGTCAGGTCCTCTTCGCCGGTCGGGCATAGCGCGACACAGTCAATGTCCATAGCGGTCAGAACCGATGCCGTGTTAACCCCCTTGCCGCCCGCACGCGACCAGGATTTTTCGACGGCATGCGTCTCGCCGACACGAACACCAGGAACGGTGTAGGTCATATCGATGGCCGGGTTCGGCGTCAGAGTGATGATCATGCCCACGCCAAGTCCCCCGCGAGAACGGCCGCGCCGAGGGCACCCGCACGGTCGCCGAGTTGGGCGATGACAATCTCCAGCGGAGCCGCGCCAAGGCGCTCGCGGAGTGCTAATTGGAGCGGTTCTGTGAGGACGTCACCCGCCTGAGATAGGCCACCGCCCATGACGAGGAGGTCAGTGCCGTTCGCCGCGAGGATGGGGGCGAGTACGTCAGCCAGGGCGGTGATTCCACGCATCCAGATGCCGGCCGCCACGGGGTTGCCCTCGGCGACGAAATGGGCGATCGCAGCCGCGCCGCCATCGCTCCCCGTCTCGTGTTTCCAGAGTCGGGCCATGGCAGCGCCCCCGACGAGAGTCTCCAGGCAACCCTGGCGACCGCAGCCACAGTCGATGCCATTTGAGTCGACGGTGACGTGGCCAATTTCTCCGGTCCAGGGGTTGCCGCGCACGATCTGACCGCGGCACAGCAGCGCCGCCGCGATTCCGGTGCCCAGGGGGACGAAGCACACGTTGTCCTGGCCGCGTGCTGCACCAAGGCGGTGCTCGCCGAGCAGGCCCGCGCGTACGTCGTGCCCGATTGTCACCGGCGCCGGCAGGTGAGGTGCCAGCGTCGCGGTGAGGTCAAGGTCGCGCCAGCCCAAGTTGGCCGACCAGACCCCGAGGCCTCGCGCCTCGTCGACCAGGCCGGGAACGGCGACCCCAACATGGGCGACCGGCCCGCCGACCTGGTGGGCAAGAGCGTCGACCTGCGCACCGATCGCCGGCCCGAGTCTCGCGGCGGCATCGACGGATTCAGTGGGCCGAGTGTCCTCGGCCAGGATGTCCCCGGTACGCGATAGCGCGACGCCTTTGGTGCGCGTACCCCCGACGTCGATGCCGATCACTGCTGAGTCCACCTCGGCAGTGTGTCAGGTGGCACTCAGCGGAGGTAGACGGTTTGGCCGACATCCGATGATGTTGTGCCGCCCTGGCCGAGACATATCTTCCCACCCAGGGTAGGTCCGCACGCCGCCACCTGCGGTGTGCTCAAAGGTGCGACCCTTAGGTGTGAGCAATGAAGAACGGGAACCGCAGGATCAGGTGTGCCCGAGCACCCGAACCGCTGATGTGCAGGTTTTTGAGCCGCGCGAGGTGCCTCTTGGCGGACCGCGCGCGATGACCGTGCGCCGTACGCTCCCGCACCGGGACCGCTCATTCATCGGCGCATGGTGCTTCGTGGATCACTATGGACCCAGTGATGTCGCCGAGACGGGCGGCATGCATGTGCCACCGCATCCACACTCGGCGCTGCAGACCGTCTCCTGGCTCTTCGAGGGCGAAGTCGAGCACCATGACTCGGGGGGTTGGCACGCCTTCGTTCGTCCGGGTGAGGTGAACCTGATGACGGCTGGTGCGGGTATCGCGCATTCGGAGGTGTCGACGTCCGAGACAACGACATTGCACGGTGTGCAGTTGTGGGTGGTGCTCCCTGAAGCCGATCGCGATCTGCCGCGTCGCCTACAGCACCATGCGGCCGCAGATGTCGAACTCGCCGACGGCGTGCGCGGTCGCGTCTTCATGGGGGAGTTGGGCGGTCAGACATCGCCGATCGAGACCGCAACGCCATTGCTGGGCGCGGAGATTCACCTCGCCCCCGGGACGAAGTGGACGATCTCGGCGGACCCGACCTTCGAGCACGGAGTGCTGCTCGACTCCGGTGATCTGACGGTCGAGGGTCAGGCGGTTGGAGCCGGATCGCTCGCGGTACTCGATTCCGGGCCCGACGAGTTGCATCTCGAATCGCGTGACGGCGCGCGGCTGATGCTCATCGGCGGCACGCCCTACGACGAAGAGATCGTGATGTGGTGGAACTTCATCGGGCGTGACCACGACGAGATCGCCACCTTGCGCGAGCAGTGGCAGGCTCAGGCGGAGCGATTCGGAACGGTGAGCGGCTATGACGGCGGCCGGGATTGGCTGCCTGCACCGGGACTACCCGGAGGTCGACTCCGCCCGCGTGGACGCATGGGAAAGACGGCATAGCCCCAGGCGTTTCAGGGGATATCTGGCCAGGAAACCCCCCGGGCGCGCGTGCTGTATGCCTCCTGCAGGATCGCAACGAAGTCACCTCGCGAGACCCGCCCGCTGTACCCGCTCGCCGGGTGCTTGACCTGGACAGCGTCAGCTGACCGTTCATCGTCACCGACGACGGCGATCACCGCATCTCGGCGTTGGCGGCTGCGCCGGATGCGGGCGCCGAGAGAGCCGTCGACCTCGGTGCATGGTCGAAGGCCAGCGGTCAGGACATCGTCGTGCAGGCGTCGCGCATACCCGTCGTGATCCTCGTTCACTGGCAGCACGCATACCTGAATTGGCGCTAGCCACAATGGCATTCGGCCTTGGTAGTGCTCAAGTAGCGATGCGACTACACGTTCCATGGAACCCACGGTGCCGCGGTGAATCATGGCCACTCGGTGGCGTCCGCCGTCGGCGCCGTCATAGGTGAGGTCGAAGCGTTCCGGCTGGTTGAAGTCCAGTTGTACGGTAGCGATCGTGTCTTCGTGGCCGCGCCCGTCGTGTACCTGCAGGTCGAGTTTGGGGCCATAGAACGCGGCTTCGCCGGGGGCGTCGACGAGGTCAAGACCGGTTCCGGGAAGCACTCGCCCGGCTGCTTCGCGTAGCGCAAGCTCCGCATCGGCCCATTGTCTGGCGTCGCCAAGGTAGCCGGAACCGTTGTCCCGCAGCGACATTCGTACGTAGTCGACCGGAAGTCCTATCACATCCTGGGCGTGAAGAGCTGAGCGAAGGGCGCGGACGGCTTCGTCGGCGACCTGATCCGGACGGCAGAAGACGTGGGTGTCGTCCAGGTTGATCTGCCGCACCCGGCTCAGGCCGGAGACCACACCTGAGCGTTCAGCACGGAACATCGGTGCGAGTTCGTTGAGGCGGATCGGTAACTCGCGATAGGAGTGCCGCGAAGCGGCGTAGACCAACGCGTGGTGCGGGCAGTTCGCTGGTCGCAAGACGAGGTCGTCGTCGCCAGACTCGGCCCCGAGTTGCATGACGGGGAACATGTCCCCGCTGAACTTGGCCCAGTGCCCAGAACGCTCGAACAGTTCGCGCTTGGCGATCAGCGGGGTGTGGACGCCGTGGCAGCCGTCAGCGCGCGCGATGTCCCGTGCGAGTTGTTCGAGTTCGTCGCGGATGACGGTCCCGGCCGGCAGCCACAACGGCAGTCCGGCGCCGACCAGCGGGTCGGTGGCAAAGACAGCCAGCTCGCGGTTGATCTCGCGGTGGTCGAGCACGTGGTCCATGGGTTCTCCTGATCGAGTGGAGTCGCCACGGGGCAAACGAAACCCCGGAGCGTGGCTCCGGGGTGAGTGGTTGTCAGTGCAGCCGCGTCAGCGCCGGAGGTGATCCGGCGTCGTCGTGTGCTGGGCGCGCTGCATGGTGGAGAGTGTACGCATGTGCGCCGAGCCGGGACATCGACTTCCTGTCGATGGCCGCGATGTGGTGGTCGTTCTGAACTATCGCGGCCGGGCCGACACCGAGGATTGTGTCGCGGCGCTGCTCGCGGACCCAGCGCCGCCCGCGGTGATTGTCGTCGACAACGGGTCAGGAGATGGCGTCCTGGAAGCGGTACGTTCCCGCTGGCCGGACGTGGTGACGCACCAGACTGGCACGAACCTCGGCTTCGCCGGTGGGATGAACGCCGGGCTCCGGATGGCACTCGGCGGGGGTGCGCGCACAGTCACGGTTCTCAACAACGACACCGTCGTTCCGGCTGGTGCCGTGAGTGCTTTGGCGGCGCGTGCGCTCCATGGTGACTTGGTCAGCCCCGTCGTACGCCGGGTCGACAGTTCGGTGTGGTTCGCCGGAGGGGTCGTGAATGCCGAGACAGGGGTGCCCGAGCACATCTTCGATGAGCGGTTAGCGCGGCTGCCCGTCGACGGCATGGCGCGGCAGAGCGACGTGCTCGCTGGATGCTGCCTGACCGCAACCGCCGAGACCTGGGGACGGATTGGGCTGTTCGATGAGCGCTACTTCCTCATGTTCGAGGACTCTGATCTGAGTTTGCGCGCGCGGGCAGCCGGGGTCCCTCGGACGGTGCTGACCGACGTGCAGATCGAACACAAGGTATCGGCGTCATTCCAAGGAGCGATGGGCCGTTTGGGGGCGTACTACTTCTTGCGCAATGCACTGCTCTTGACGCGCGAGCACGGCGGTGGATCGCTATCGCAGCGTTGGCGTTTGCTGCGGACGCGTGTGCTACCTAACGTGACGGCTGCTGTGCGACAAAGGGATTGGCCCGCTTCCAGACTTCAACTGATCGTCATCGGTGCAGCGCTGGGAGATCACGCACGGCGTAAGTATGGCCGGGCGTCGGAGTGGCTAGAGGCGCGTTAGCAGAGTTCGTAGAAACAGGCTCAGCACCGATTAGAAGACGGTGTAACCGCCGTCGGCGACGAGGATTGACCCAGTCATGAATGACGAGGCGTCGGATGCGAGGAACACCACCGTCGGAGCGATCTCCTCCGGAGTCGAATACCGCTGCATCGGTGCGTCATCGATCCAATGCTGGCGAAACTGTGGCTCGTCGACGGGCGCCATCTCGGTCTTGATGTAGCCGGGTGCGACGGCGTTGACCCGGACGCCGTGTGGCGCCCACTCGGCCGCAAGAGATTTGGTGAGTTGGTGAACTGCAGCCTTTGAGGCGTTGTACGCCGGCTGCCACTGCGGGCGGTTGACGACCAGCCCCGACATGGAGCCAATGTTGATGATGTTGCCGTGTCCCTGGTCGACGAAGTGCCGACCGACAGCCTGGGTCAATGTCCACAGGCCGTGCACGTTGATGTCAAAGACCTCGCGCCATTCTTGCTCGGGCACCTCAAGCGCCGGGCGATGAAAGCAGGTGCCGGCGTTGTTGACGAGGATGTCCAAACGCCCAGTGGCTTCGATCGCGGTGTCGACAGCCGTGCGCACCGACGCCAGGTCGGTGACGTCGAGGCTGGTGCCGATGACGGTCCGTCCGGTTTCGGTGGCCAGGTCCTCGGCGACGGCGGCACACGCGCTGCTGTCGCGGGCTGCGATGACGACATCGGCACCCGCTTGGGCGAGTGCTCGAGAGAAGCCCAGGCCGAGGCCGCGATAACCGCCGGTGACTAGCGCCGTGCGCCCCTGCAGTGAGAAGGAATCGAGCACGTTCATGGATGCCTCACCCTCACGGCAAACATCACGGCGGTGGGCGAATGCGACCTAGATGCCATGGCTCCACGTTGCCACTCGGCCCGGAGTTTCCGCAACGGGTTGCGCAACAGGGGGCCACAGCATGTGAAGCGCTCGTGCAGGCACGGTGGTACTCGCTTGATCCGACCGGGCAAACTCAGGCTGCCGCGTTTGGCTGGCGCATGCTGCGAGGCCGAAGGTCCCAGATGACTGTCGAGGCGGTGGCGGTGGCGGTGTATTCATCGCGGTGCACGATGGTGTGATGTCGCTGGCATAGCAGTGCTGAGTTGGTGAGGCTGGTGGGTCCGCCGTGAGACCACGGAATGATGTGGTGGACCTGGCACCAACTGGGCGGTCTGTCGCACCCGGGGTAGGTACAACATCGGTCCCGTTGGATGACGGCGGCTCGCAGGCCTCGGGTGACCAAGCGTTCGGAACGTCCGACGTCGAGAGGTTGACTGCCTGACCCGAGAACCATGGGCAGGATCTCAGCGTCGCACGCGATCTCCCGAATCTGACTGGCATTCAACGATGTTCCCGCTTCGGTACGCCCGCATCCGCGCACATTTCCGACAAGAACGTCGAGATCGATAGTGACCACAAGACGGGCGGTGCCGCTGGTCGGGGTCGCGCCGTTGTCGATGGCCTCGGCTCCCCGCGTGAGGAGAAGGACAAGTGCGTCAGCAGCGCGCTTGTCGGCCTGTCGCGGATCGGGCTCGCCGGTCTTCTGGCCGCTGGTGTGGCGATGGAAAACGTCCTCGCAGCAAGAGTTTCCTGGGGTGGGCGCCGACAGGGCGTTGATGGCGTGGCGCACGTGGGCCGCATGCGTTGGGGCGAGATCGGCGACCAAGCGATGCATGCCGTTCGGCAGCTCCGACCAGGTCACCGATTCGGCGTGGTCGAGGCGCTCATCGAGGTCGTTCAGGAAGGTCTCGTCGGCGTACGTGGCGATCACGCGCTGGGCGAGCTCTCGGATCGCCTTGGAACCCGACCCAGCCGGAAGGTTCAGAAAATGCCCGAACACGGCGTCACGATGTGCGCTGGGCAGAACGGGTATGACTTTGTCGACCTCGATCAACGCAGTGCGCGCGGCGGCGACGCCGACCGAGTTGGCAGTCACTGCCGCGGCGAGCACTGTATTACGGCGCTGTGTGCATGCTGTGGCGACTTTGGCGATCCGTGAGGCGATGAGGGGTTCAACGCCCGGAAGCCGCAAGATCTCGCAGGTGTCTGCGTTGCTCTGGTCGGGCGGGTCGTGATGAACGTCTTCATCGGGACAGTCGACGAGGGGCATGAGTGGACCTGACGTCGGCGTTGCTGCCGGTGGCAGCAGGCGGTCGAGGTCCTCGCCAGTGCTGAGACGCGAGACCCACTGAGCCGGCCCGGCAGCAGTCGACTCGTGCACCATGCCTCGCTGAATAGCCTCGGCCACGAGGCTCACGGCGGCTGTCTCAGCCACCTGCAGCAGCGCCAATACCTCGCGGGTCAGCGCGGCTAGGTCACGAGTGCCGCGCTGATGGTTCGATTCGTGCAATCGCGACACCGCATCCACGGTCGTGTGCAATTGCGCGACCGTCTCGCTGACCTCGCTGTCACTGGTCGTCGTGCCCACCATCCCACTCACCTCCCCCGCTTCGCCGCACCCGGCCTATGACTATTATCGAACACACGTTCGAATGTTGTCAAGGGAGGGAGAGGCGATATTTGGGGCGGAGAAAGCGTTCAGGCCACACCCATCGCCTCGATAAGGCGCTGATGTCCGGTCGCCTCTTCGGTGCGGCCCGCCCGCTGGAGGGCGCGGCTGAGCAGCAGGCGGGCGTACCCGTCGGCGGGGTCGTCCTGCACGATCGCAGTCGCCAGTTCAATGGCTCGGCTCAGTTGCGCTGAGTGGAAGTAGGCGCGGGCGAGTAGTAGCCGAGCGGAGGCTGTGCCGATCACAGGTCTCTCCGGCGTGGTGGTCACGAGCGGCTCCAGGATCTTCACGGCCTCGGTGTAACGCCGCTCGTCGAACAGCGTGACTGCGCGCTGCCACGCAGCGAAATCCGAGTTGCCCTGGGTGTCGGTGTGACGGGACAGCAGGCTCTCGAAGGTGGTCATGTCCAGCAGAACGCCGGACGGTGAGTGGTCATTCCGCTGAGTGGTTTCGACGCGGCGGTCGCAGGCTCCCGCCTTGCTCTACCGGCGGTGGTGGTGGTTTCGACGCGGCGGTCGCAGGCTCCCGCCTTGCTCTACCGGCGTTGGTGGGGGTGGTTTCGACGCGGTGGTCGCAGGCTCCCGCCTTGCTCTACCGGCGTTGGTGGGGGTGGTTTCGACGCGGCGTTGTTAGGGGGTCATTTCGTATGCGCCCGACAGTTCCTCGACGCGCTGCCAGACGGCGGCGTCGCGCGCCTCGTCGACGGCGGGCTTGCGAATCTGTCGGATCGCCCAATCCTGTTGGGCTTCAGTGGAAGCCGCCTTTCCGTGCAAGCGGGTGGCGCGCTGGGAGAAGTCGCCAACAAGAACCCCGACAATGGCGTCGACCACCTGACGGTCGATGTCCTCGATGGCCGCCTGCTCCAGCATGAGGTGGGCATAGACCAGCAAGGTGAAGAGCTGGCCGAGCTCGAGGATGAAGTCCAGATCCTTCTGCTGGTCGTCCGTCAGGGGTGCAGTCTTGAGTAACTCGGCGAGCGCGTCGCCCTGCTCACGCAAGATTGCCACGTTGGGGAGGTCGGCGTACGGCTCGAACGCGGCATGCCAGTCGGCGAAGGTGATCTTGCCCAGACCACGAGCGGGACCCTGGTGGAACAAGAAATCGTCATTGGCTGGATCGACCCGCGTCGGGATTTCGGGCTGCTCCCGCGGCGACAGGAGATAGGCCGGCATGAACTTGAGGATGAGCGCGAGGTTCACGTGCACGGTCCCCTCCAGTTTGGCGGGCGCACCGATGTCGCGGCCAGCGTTGGCGAAGTACGTTTCCGCCTCAAAACCCTTGGCAGCAATGACATCCCACAGTCCGGCGACGACCGTCTCGGCCTCGCTGGTGACCTTCATTTTCGACACCGGGTTGTAGAGGAGGTAGCGGCGGTCATCCGCAGACGCGCTGCGCAGATAGTCAATGGCGCGCGAGGAATACAGCTTCATCGCGACGAGTCGAAGGTACGACTCGCTGAGGGTGCGGCGTACGTGCGGAAAGTCCGTCACCCGGTTGCCATAGAGAATTCTGTTGTGCGCGTGGGTGATTGCTTCGTACGTGCAGTGTTCGGCCATGCCGATCGAGGCAAAGCCGATGTTGAACTTGCCGACGTTGACCGTGTTGAGCGCCGCGTTGAACGCATCCTGACCGGTGTGCAGGATGTCGTCTGTGTGCACGGGGTAGTCCTCAAGCCGGAACTCGGAGACGAACTTCTGCCCGTCAACGGTGTTCTTCACGAGGTGGTATGCCTCGTGCTGGCTGTCCGCGGCGAAGAAGACGTAGCCATCCGGGCCCTCGACGTCGGACCGGCGGCCGAAAACCGACACCATGCGGGCGACGTTTCCGTTGCCGATGTAGTACTTACTGCCGGTCGCCGTGTAGCCACCGTCGCCGTCCGGCGTCAGGATCATGTCGGTCGAGTAGATGTCCGCGCCGTGCGAGCGCTCGGACAAGCCGAAGGCGAAGACTGCCCCGTCATCCAGCCATTGGGCCGCGCGTTTGCGGGCGGCTTCGTTGTCGCTCTGCCAGATCGGTCCGAGCCCCAAGATGGTGACCTGAAAGGCATACCAGTAGTCCAGGCCATAGAACGCGAGAACTTCACTCAGCGCTGAGATGCGCGCGGTGTCCCAGCGCTTAGCCGTGCTCCCGGCCGCATCCGTCGACGGCGTCAGCATGGCCGCGAACAAGCCCTCTTTTGCCGCGAAATCGAGGAAGTCAGCTGTCCAGGCGCGCTCGTGATAGTCCTGGAGCAACTTGCGCTTGCCGCGTGACTCGAACCAGTCGACGGTCGCCCGCAACAAGCGCGCGGTCTCGTCGTCGAACGGCTCGCCCTGGTAGGTCGGTGGGTGCAGCAGCGGATTCGGCACGGTGTCTCCTCGCGGTCGGCGTTGGCCCAAGCCTGCCCGTCCGAGCCGCACTCGTCACTGTTATCGGGCACAAGAGGGGTGAGGTGATGTGGTGCGCGAGCACACGTGCGGAACCTGGGGAATGAACGAGCGGGGTGCTGAGTTAAAGTAGTTGACATATCAACAACATGTCCGGAAGGATGAGTCTCATGCAGTTCGGCATTTTCTCCGTGGGAGACGTGACCCCCGACCCGACAACTGGACGTACCGCCAGCGAGGGCGAGCGCATCGACGCGATGACGCAGATCGCGCTCAAGGCCGAAGAGGTAGGGCTCGACGTCTTCGCGACCGGCGAACACCACAACCCGCCGTTCGTGGTGTCGTCTCCGACGACCCACCTGGGGTTCATCGCAGCCCAGACTGAGCGCATCCAGTTGTCGACCTCCACGACGCTCATCACCACGAACGACCCGGTGAAGATGGCCGAGGACTACTCCTTCCTGCAGCACCTGTCCAAGGGGCGAGTCGACCTGATGATGGGGCGCGGCAACACCGGTCCGGTCTACCCCTGGTTCGGTAAAGACATCCGTGACGGTCTTCCACTAGCGGTCGAGAACTACCACCTGCTGCGTCGCCTGTGGCGGGAGAAAGTCGTCAACTGGGAGGGCGAGTTCCGCACTCCTCTGCGCGGATTCACCCTCGCGCCCCAGCCGTTGGATGGCGTACCGCCCTTTGTCTGGCACGGCTCGATCCGCTCGACGGAGATTGCCGAGCAAGCGGCCTACTACGGCGACGGCTTCTTCCACAACAACATCTTCTGGAACCCAGAGCACACGGCGCAGATGGTGAACCTCTACCGTCGCCGGTTCGAGCACTATGGCCACGGCGGTGCCGATCAGGCCATCGTCGGTCTGGGTGGGCAAGCTTTCCTTGCCTCCAGTGAGGCGGAAGCGAAGAAGGCGTTCCGGCCCTACTTTGATGTGGCTCCGGTCTACGGCTACGGCCCGTCGATGGAGGAGTTCACGCGCACCACACCGCTGGTCGTCGGTACGCCGGAGATGCTGATCGAGCGCACTCTGCAGATCGGCGAAATGGTCGGTGACTACCAGCGCCAGATGTTCCTTATGGACCACGCGGGCCTGCCTCTCGAGGTCGTGCTGGAGCAGCTGGAAATCCTCGGTCGGGATGTGGTGCCGGTGTTGCGCAAGGAGTTCGAGAGCCGTCGGCCCTCCCACGTGCCGAGCGACCCGCCCAGCCACGCGTCGCTGGTCGCCGAAGGCGTCGAGTCCAAGCACCTGCTGGTGTCCCCGGCAGATGTCGCCACCGAATCACAAGGAGTTTCAGCATGACTCGCCGCATCGTCGCCCTGACTGCTGGCCTGTCAACACCATCGAGCACCCGACTGCTGACCGACCAGATCACGGACGCAACTCGCGCGGCGGTGAGCGCCCGTGGAGAGAATGCCAAGGTCGATGTCATCGAGTTGCGCGAACTCGCGACGGATCTCGCGCAGATGATGACCAGCGGCGGACGGCCATCGGAAGCCCTGGGTCGGGCCCGTGACCTCGTTGCGACGTCTGACGGAATAGTCGCAGTGACACCGGTATTCGCGGCAAGCTACAGCGGTCTGTTCAAGATGTTCATCGACTCCCTTGATCCTGAAACGATCGAAGGCAAGCCGGTTCTCATCGCGGCGACTGCCGGAACGCCGCGTCACTCGTTGGTGCTTGAGCACGCGATGCGCCCGCTGTTCAGCTATCTGCGCGCACTGGTCGTCCCCACGGCGGTGTTCGCTGCTACCGCGGACTTCGGTTCTGTGGGTAGCGAACTCGGGTCGCGGATCCACCGCGGGGCCGCCGAGCTCGCGGCGCAGGTGGTCGCTGAACCAACCGGTGTCGAGGGCTTCACCCCCGGTCCGGGCGACCGACGGCCCTCTCAGACCGACCAGGACGTGACGCCGTTCGCCGAACTCTTGCGCGGGCGTGGGCGTTGAGAGCCGCGTCAGAGTGGGTGCGACTTCTTGGTCGTGCTCACTCTGACGATGCGGACGCCGGCTGGGTCGTTCGGCGGATCCGTCCGTCGTAGCGGTCTTCCAGTGTGCGGTTGTGCTCATCGCCGCCGGGAACGTTTGCAGACATATAGATCGGCGGCGTCCCATCCGCCAGCAACCGGCGAACGACCTCGGCGGTAACCATCTGCGCCAGTAGCGCGGCGGTAATGGAGGAGACCGCGCACACGGCGCCGTCACCGGGCAGGTCCAGGACGGAGTCGCCGAACGGCGCGCCGTTGTCGAGCACTACGTCAGCGAGATCAGTCAAACGTTGACCGGACGGATGGCGTGACACCAGCGACTTAGACCCCCCCACCGAGGTGATCGCGATCAAGGGGTGGCCGTTCTCCTTAACCGTCTGAGCCATCTCGACGATGGAGCCGTTCACGCCCGAATTCGACGCAATAACAAAGGCATCCGCCGCATGGGGTGAGTTGAGCTCATAGATTCGGCGGGCCAGCCCGGACTCACGCTCGAGCGCCCCGTTGGTCAGGATTTCCGCCGGCTCGCCGCCGCGTAGCACCAAGTCACTCAGCAAGAGCCGGTTCGTGGCGACGAGACCGCCCGCTCGGCCGGACAACTCCATTGACAGCGCCTCCGAGTGACCGGTACCGAACGCCTGAATGACTCCACCGGCGCGTACGGCATCTGCAAGGAGCTGCGCGGCATCCTGGACCGGGCCTTCGGCCTGAGTCGCGACCTGGTCGAGCAACGATTTCAGCGTCGCGACGTAGGACACGGCGGATGGAGTTTGCTCGGTCATTGGTGATGCCTTTCAGTGGTTTCTGATCAATACTGAGCACGTGACCTCGTTGAGCGTAGCGCTGGACCTCGTGATTGGCGCCGACCTCGGCGGATCCAACACCCGGGTTGCGGTGGCGGATCGGTCAGGTCAGGTGCTCGGCCGAGCGCAGGGACCTGGCGGCAATCCGCTCTCCCATGCTGGGAGTGCCGCAACGACCTTCGGCAAGGTGCTGCGTGAGGCGCTCGCCGGATTGGACCCGGCGCGAGTGCGTCTTGGTGTGATCGGGCTAGCCGGGGGTAGCGCGTTGAGCGATCCGGCAACTCACCATGCCTTTGAAAAGGCTTGGCGCAGTGCCGAATTGGCTGCGCCGTGGCATACCTGCTCCGACCTAGAGGTCGCCTATAGCGCCGCCTCCACGGAGTCCGACGGAGCAGTACTGGTTGTCGGCACCGGATCAGCCGCGGCACAGGTGAGCGGACACCAGGTGCGTGTGGCGATCGGAGGGCACGGTTGGCTCATCGGCGACGACGGCTCGGGATTCTGGATCGGTCGACAGGCGGCAAGGGCGACCGTTCATGCGATGGAGTCCGGCGAGCAGGTCACCGGGCTGGCGGCGGCCGTACGCGATCACGTCGGGGCGAGCGACGACCCGCACGAGTTCATCCGGATCGTGATGGGCAAGCCACCGGTCGCGCTAGCGGAACTGTCCCGACTGGTGGCACAGGCGCATGCCTCCGGTGACCCAATAGCCCAGCGCATCCATGTCGAGGCGACCTCGTGCGTACTGGATCTGTGGTCGCGCTTCGTCGATATAGCGCCGCTCACGACTGGCGGCGTCGTGGCGTTCGCCGGGTCGATTACCCGGCCCGTGCATCCGGTCGGAGCCGCCCTCCGAGCCGCCCTCACCAATGATGGCTGGGTCGTGCGTGACAGCGTCGATCCGGTACTCGGCGCGGTGCGTCGAGCCATCGCTCTGACGCAGGACTAAAGGCTCAGGCGGTGGCGAAAACCGCGTGCACGTCAGCGCGTACCTCAACGTCCTCGGGCGCTAAGGCGATACCGTCGCCGTTGGGCTCGACCGCAGACATCCGCATCATCGTCGCGCCCGCGGCATGATGACCGGGCGCGGGGTCCACGACACGGGTGAAGTGCACCTGACCAAAGCCGGCGGCTCGGGCAATGGCTTCGGCCCGCATGCGAGCCGAAGCCACGGCCCGTCCGATGACCTCATCCTCCAATTGGCGGCGCGTCTCCGTCGTCAGAGCCCACTCGACGCCCTGCACGGTGACGCCCGGCTCGCCACCGAAGTTGTCTACGAAACCCGAAAGGGCTTTCCAGTCAACGAACTTCACGAGAACTACGGCATTGGCGGAATGCCGTTGAGGCATCACCTCGCCGTTCTGATTAAACGGCCGCCACGACTGGGTCGTGATCGGCTGCACGGCTGACCACGTCGTCGGCGACGGTACGCGTCCCTTGAAGTCATCGATGGCCGCTTGCACCCGCCGCACGAGCGTGGTGGTCTCCGTGAGCGCCTTGCCCTTGTCTCCCGTTTCGAAACCCAGCCGAAGCGTCAAGGTGGCTCGCTCCGGCCGGCGGGCGATTACGCTGCTGCCGTCTACCTCAATTTCCATGTCTCGCAGTATGTGTCATTCAGACGAGCTGAGGTCGATTAGGTGAGGTTCGTCGCCAGCCAGGCGCGGGTTCGATCCCATGCCTGCTCGCTCGCCGCCGGGTGGTGCAGCGCGGGAAGGTCGGAGTTGTCGAAGGCATGGTCCGCGCCGGGGTAGGTGTGGAAGGTCGTGGTGGGTCCACCGACAGCGCGCTCAATCTGAGCGACCGTGTCGGCGTCGATAAAGGAGTCCGCGAGACCGAAGTGATGCAGGCTCGGCACGGTCACGCGGGGTGCGAGGTCAAGCAAACTAGGAAGCGCCGATCCGTAGTAACTGACGAGTGCATCGACGGATTCGACTGCCGCGACGTTGAATCCGAGGCCACCACCGAAGCAGAACCCGACGATTCCGACGCCGCCGGAGACATGCTCGTCGGCGCGCAGTGTGCGTACGGCGGCGGCTCCGTCGGCGACGGCCTGATCCCAGTCGAGGCGGTGCAGCGTTGCCATTCCGTCCTGGAGCGCGGTCTCGCCCTCGAAGGCGGTGTCGATGTCGAGCCCGTCGAGACGCCAGTAGATCGCGGGGGCAAGGACGACGTACCCGTCGGCGGCGAGTTGTTGGGCTCGCCGCTGCACATAGGCGCTGACGCCAAAGATCTCCTGGAGGAGCACGATGCCCGGCCCACGTCCCGATGGCGGTAGCCAGCGGTACGCCACCATCTCGCCAGAATCAGTCAGGACAGCAACGCGCTCAGCCATAGACTCAGTATGGACGCCGGTCGAGACGACGTTGTCCGAGCCTGGACATAGAGTCCACCCGTGGCCCTTCTTCTCCACCACGCCCCGCGCACCGACGTGCTCGCTGACGAGCTCGCCGGTCTGCTGGCGCAGCCCGTGGACGACCCATTCACCGAAGAAGTCGTTGTCGTTCCGGCACGTGGTGTGGAGCGCTGGCTGACGCAGCGCTTGTCACATCGGCTGGGCACCTCCCGCGGGGATGACGGGGTGTGCGCGGGCGTGCGTTTTCTGACCCCGGGTTCCTTGGTCAGCCTGCTCCTGCGGCGCGATCGCGACGACCCATGGGATCCGGACCGACTGGTGTGGCCGGTTCTGGCGGCGATTGACGCCTCCCTGGGTCAGGACTGGGCCGCGCCGTTGGCTCATCACCTCGGCCGGGCGGACGCGTCCGAGCAGGAAGTTCCGACGGGTCGCCGCTACTCGCTGGCGCGCCGCCTTGCGGGCCTGTTCGCGAGTTATGGTGCCCAGCGTCCGCAGGTGCTCACTGACTGGGCGGCGGGCAAGGACAGCGATGGTGCGAGTCAGCCGCTACCCGACGACCTGGCTTGGCAGCCTCCGCTGTGGCGTGAGGTCATCGCGCGGGTCGATGCCCCGCCGCCGGACCAGCGGCTGGCCGCCACGGTCGGTCGCTTGCGTGCGGGTGACCACACCCTGGAGCTTCCGGGGCGGCTGTCCCTTTTTGGGCATACCCGCGCGACTGGTCCTGATGTTGAGTTGCTGATTGCGCTGGGCCAACACCGTGACGTGCATTGGTGGCTGCCGCAGCCGTCCCCTGCATTGTGGGCGGCGCTGGACGAGGTCGCGGCGGAGGGGCCTGTGCGCCGCGTGGACGACCGTAGTGCCGAGCGCGCCGAGCATCTGTTGTTGTCGTCCTTGGGCCGGGATGCTCGCGAACTGCGGCGCACCCTCGGGCCTACGCCGGTCGAGCGACCTATGCCGGTCGAGCGACCTATGCCGGTCGAGCGACGTACGCCGGTCGAGCGACGTACGCCGGTCGAGCTTGTCGAGACCAAGCCGCAGGGTCTCGACTCGCCCTCGGCTGGCGCCTCGGGCGGCTCGACCGGCGTGGGGGTGCAGGGTCTCGACTCGCCCTCGGCCGGCGTGGGGGTGCAGGGTCTCGACTCGCCCTCGACCGGCGTGGGGGTGCAGGGTCTCGACTCGCCACCGGCTAGGGCATCTCTGCTGCGTCATCTGCAGGACGACATCCGTGCTAATCATGAGCCGACGGACGCTGACCGGGCCGCCCGACCTTGGGGCGCCGAGGACCGCTCGCTTCAGGTGCACGCCTGTCATGGGCCAACCCGGCAAGTGGAGGTGCTGCGCGAAGTGCTCGTCGGGCTCCTGCAGGACAACCCGACCTTGGAGCCGCGGGACATCCTGGTGATGTGCCCCGACATTGAGACCTATGCCCCGCTGATCCAGGCGACGTTCGGCCTGCATGACATCGACTTGTCGGCGCCCGGGCAGGCCCGCCGCGTAGGTCACCCAGGGCACGAGTTGCGCGTACGCCTCGCCGACCGCGCTCTCACCAGCACCAATCCGCTGCTCAGCCTGACCACTCGGCTCGTGACCCTTGCCACCAGCCGAGTGACCGCAAGCGAGGTGCTCGACCTGGCCTCACTGCCTGCCGTACGCCGCCGGTTCGGTCTCGATGTCGATGACCTCGAGACCTTCACCGGCTGGATTGAGCAGGCGGCTGTGCGGTGGGGGCTGGACGAGCAGCACCGGGAGGAGTTTCACCTCGGGTGGCTGCGCGACAACACCTGGGCGTTCGGACTGGATCGGTTGCTGCTGGGTGTGGCGCGGGCCGACGGCCCCCAACATGACGTTGGCGGGGTGCTCCCGATCGACGACGTGGGCTCGACCGCGATCGAGTCGGCGGGTGCGCTCGCGGAATTGGTCGATCGGCTCGCCACCGCCCTCACTCAGATGCGGGAAGCCCAGTCCCCCGGTGCATGGGCTGACATCCTGACTAACTCAGTGCGTGCCCTGGCGGACGTACCGCCCGACGATGCCTGGCAACTCACCCAACTCGACCGCGAGCTGCGTGCCGTGGTCGAAGCCGCCGATCCTGACACCGTGCTGCACCTCAGCGATGTGCGGCGCATGCTCGAGCGCAACCTCGGCGGTCGCCCGACACGGTCCAACTTCCGGACCGGAATGCTCACCGTGTGCACGATGACGCCGATGCGGTCGGTGCCGCACCGGGTGGTGTGCTTGGTGGGGCTCGATGATGGAGTTTTCCCCCGGATGTCCGGTGTCGACGGTGACGACGTGCTGCAACGCGACCCGATGACCGGCGAGCGTGACCGACGCAGCGAGGACCGGCAGTTATTGCTGGATGCCGTGTTGGCAGCCACCGAAACGTTGGTCCTCACGTATTCCGGTGCGGACGAGCACACTGGCGAACCCCGGCCTCCCGCCGTGCCGCTCGGTGAGTTGGTTGATGCAGCGCGTCGCACGGTCGAGGTCCCGGCTGACCGCGATGTCGTGACCCGGCACCCGCTGCAGTCCCATGACCCGCGAAATCTGATGCCGCGACAGCTTGGCACCGCGACACCGTTCAGCTTTGATCCGGCTGCGGTCGCCGGTGCGCGTGCTGGCCTCGCACCGAGGCCGGTCAGCCCGACTCTCCTCGACCAGCGACTGGAGTCCAGGCCTCCGGCGGATGTGAGCCTTGAGGCGCTGATGAGGTTCTTCGACAACCCGGCCCGCGGATTCTTGCGCGATCGTCTCGACGTGACCGTCGTGCGCGAAGAGGATGAGTTGGACGATGCTGTACCCGTTGAGGTGGAGCGCGGACTAGGGACCTGGGCGGTTGGTGACCGGATGCTGCGCGACGCACTCGCCGGAATCCCCCTGCCAGAAGTGCTGACCCGTGAACTCCAACGCGGACTGTTGCCTCCAGCGGCCTTGTCGGCGCAGGCGTTGACCCAGGTGAAGCCTGCCGTCGCGTCACTCCTGAGTGCAGCAGACAGCCTTCGCCAGGGCACGCCCCGGTCGATCGACCTGCGCCTGCAGCTGGGAGAGGACCGGGTTCTCACCGGCACGCTCAGCCCAGTCTTCGCCACCGGTCATGTCGTCGTGACCTATTCCTCGGTACGCGCCAAGCAGCGACTCCGCGGCTGGATCACCGCCCTGGCGCTCGCCGCCGCGGGCGTGGAGGAGTCGTCTCGAGTCGCCCATGTGATCGGCAAGGACCGGTCCTCGGCGGCCACGTACACCTTTGGGCCGGTCGACACCGAACGCGCCCGACGCTGGCTCGGCGAGTTGGTCGACCTCTACGACCGCGGGATGCGCGAGCCGTTGCCCTTTGCGCCCGCGACCTCGCTCGCGGCAGCTGAGGTGCTGGTGCGCGGTCAGCGCAGCAGCGACAAGGACGCGATTACCCGTGCCCGCGCAGAGTGGGAGGGCCGGGGCGACTTCCCCGGAGAGAACGCCGATGCCGCCGTGACTTGGGTTCATGGACCGAGGCGTTCGATCGAGGTGTTCACCGGCGAGACACTGCCCGATGAGGCGTGGAGCAAGTCGACGACCCGCCTCGGGCAGTACGCCACCCGGGTTTTCGGACCGATGCTCACCCACGGTCGAGAGGGGTGAACCATGGACATTTTCGACATTCGTGATCCGCTGCCGACCGGTACGCTCATGCTCGAGGCCAGTGCCGGAACGGGCAAGACCTGGACCATCGGGGCGCTCGTCGCCCGATTCGTCGCAGAGGGCGCGGCCACGTTGGACGAGCTGCTCGTGGTGACCTTCAGCAGGGCAGCCACGCAGGAGTTGCGCGATCGCGTCCGCACCCAGTTACTAGCCGCCGAAAATGCCCTGCGAGACCCAACATCCGCTGACCGTTCTGATGCGCTCCTCGACCATCTCCTCGACGCTGATCCCGACGAGATCGAGCGGCGGCGTTGGCGAATCCGCCGGGCGCTGTCGTCCTTCGATGACGCGACGATCGCCACCATCCATCAGTTCTGTCAGCTCGTCCTGCGCGGCCTCGGTGTCGCAGGCGACACTGACGCCGATGCCACGTTGGTCGAGAACCTCGACGAACTGGTGGTTGAGGTGGTCGATGACACCTACCTGCGCGGGTTTGGGCGGGTCGATGGGCCGCCGGCATTCGACCGGGAGACCGCGCTGTCCATCGCGCGTCATGCGGTGAATGACCCGCAGGCATTGCTGCTTCCTGAAGCCGACCCGGCGACAGTTCCCGGACGACGGTCGGGGTTTGCAAAGGTCGTGCGTCAGGAGGTCGAACGGCGGAAGCGTCTGCAGGGCGTGCTCAGCTTCGACGATCTACTAGCGCGCGTGGCGGACGCGCTCGAACCTGTGGAATCCCCTGCGCGACACCGACTTCGGCGCCGGTGGAGGGTTGTTCTGGTCGATGAGTTCCAAGACACCGACCCGGTGCAGTGGCAAGTTTTCGATCGGGCGTTCTCTGGACACAGCACTCTGGTGTTGATCGGTGATCCGAAGCAGGCTGTCTATGGCTTCCGCGGCGGCGACGTGGTGACTTATCTCGCCGCGCAGCGCACTGCCGACGACCGGCGTACCCTCGCCCGAAACTGGCGCGCCGATGCACCTTTGGTGCAAGCACAACAGGCGGTGTTGAGAGGCGTGGCGCTCGGTGACGATGAGATCGTCGTGCGCGACGTGCAGGCTCAACACCAGGGCAGCCGTCTGACGGGCCTCCCGCCTGGTCGCGAGGCACCGTGGCGAGTACGCGTGGTTCCGCTCGCGGTGGCGGGTCAGACCGAGAAGTCGACGATGGTGGTGGGGGTGTCGCGCCCGTACATCGCTCAAGACGTCGCGGCCGACATCGCCGTGCTTCTCAGTTCGGGCGCACACTTTGACGGCCGCCCCCTCGACGCGGGCGATATCGCGGTGCTGGCGCGCACCGGCGCGCAGTTGCGAATGGTGCACGAAGCGCTTGCTGGGGTCGGCATTCCGGCAGTGCTCGCGAGCACCGAGAGCGTGCTCGGGACACCGGCTGGTCGAGATTGGCTCACGGTCCTGGAGGCGATGTCGGCACCGCATCGCACGGGGCTCGTGCGCGCCGCGGCCTTGACCCCACTCATCGGCTTGGACGTTCCCGCGCTCGACGCCGACCCTGACGCCACCACTGACCAGACCGCAGCGCTCACCCGGCGATGGGCTGAACTCTTCGCGCTGCGCGGCATTCCCGCCGTGCTGGAGGCAGCGATCACCGGGGGACTATCCGAGCGGGTGCTGGCGCATGTCGGTGGCGAGCGCCTTCTCACTGACCTGCGCCATGTCGCAGAGGTGCTTCACGAGACGACTCTCGACAAGGGCATGGGCTTGTCCGCGTTGACGGCCTGGTTGCGTCGCCAGGTGTCCGGTGACGATTTCGGCACCGTGAACCCACGGTCGCGGCGTCTCGATAGCGACGCGCATGCCGTGCAGTTGGCGACCATTCACAAAAGCAAGGGCCTGCAGTTTCCGGTGGTCTACCTGCCTTTTGTCGCTGACGAATTTGTCTCCCGGGTGCCCAACCCGGCGCGCTTCCATGGCGGGCAGGAGGGCATCACTCGCTGTCTCGATATCGGTGGCGACCCCGCTCGTGAGCACATTGAGCGGGCCAAGGCTGAAGACGACGGCGAGCGCCTGCGGCTGTTTTATGTCGGCCTCACCCGTGCCCAATCACAGGTCATCACGCACTGGGCGCCGACCACTAACGCCAACCACGCCCCGCTGCACCGGTTGCTGGTCGGGCGCGAGCCGGGTGAGACCGCGGTGCCGGGCTCCCCGTCGGTGCCGACCGAGGTGCGCGTCCGCGAACGGCTGCAAGCCTGGACCGAGGCGGGTGGGCCGGTGTGGGAGGAGGCCGATCATCAGCCGGAGGTTCCAGCATCAGCGCCTGCGGCGACGCCCGACTTGGCGGTACGCCGGTGGACTCGGCATGTCGACCAGGACTGGAAGCGCACGTCCTACACCGCGTTGAGCGTGGCGCAGGACGCAGCGCCCGGGGTGTCGAGCGAGCCGGAGAGCCCCGTCAAGGAGGACGAGCCGCCGGTGCCAGAGGTCGCTGAGGTGCCGGGCACGCTGCCGCTCGGCGGACTCGACGTTCCCTCACCGATGGCGAATCTTCCGGTCGGTGCAACGTTTGGTTCGTTGGTGCACGCGGTGTTGGAGGAAGCTGACCCACAGGCGCAGGATCTGCGTGCTGAGTTGCTCGGCAAGATCCGCGAGGAGGTCGTGCGCTGGCCGGTGGCTGACCTCGACCAGACTGAGTTGGCCGATGCGCTTGTGGAGGTATGCCAGACCCCCCTCGGCCCGCTTGCGTCCGACGCCCGACTGGTCGATATCGGACGACGAGATCGCCTGTGCGAGATGGATTTTGAACTTCCCCTCGCGGGAGGCGACCAACGGCCCTCGCCGGCCGGGAAATCTTCGCCGTCCGGGTTCTCTTCGCCGGTCGGGTTCTCTTCGCCGGTCGAGCTTGTCGAGACCCAGCTCGTCCTGGGCGACATCGCCCCGCTGCTGCGTGCTCACCTGCCCAAGGGCGACCCGCTCCTGGCCTATGCGGCTGCGTTGGACTCGCCCGAGTTGGGAGAGCAGCCGTTGCGCGGTTACCTCACGGGGTCGGTCGATGTGGTCCTGCGGGTGGGGGAGCGCTATCTCGTGGTCGACTACAAAACCAATTGGCTTGGCCCACCGGACGTTCCGCTGACGGCGGCCGCGTACTCGCCCGACCAACTCGCCGCCGCGATGGGGCACTCCACCTACCCGCTACAGGCGCTGCTGTATGCCGTAGTTCTGCACCGCTTCCTGCGGTGGCGACTCGCGACCTATGACCCAGAGCAGCATCTTGGCGGTGTGCTCTATCTCTACCTTCGCGGTATGTGTGGCCCGGACACCCCGCGGGTCGACGGGCACCCCACCGGCGTCTTTTCTTGGCACCCACCCGTGGCGCTGGTGGAGGAGTTGTCCGACCTCCTGGATGGAAGAATCGCTGATGGTGGTGCTTCATGACCGACGATCAGAATCCTGAAAGTGTCACGGGGGCAAGGCTTTTCGAGCCGACCTCCGCCCACGACCATCGGCTGGCGCTGCGTGCGCGGGGTTCACTGCAGGTCGCCAATGAGCATGGGTTGATCACCGCGGCCGCGGTCCATGTCGCACAGCGCATTAGCCAGATTGCGGGTGAGGAAGACGACTTGGCCACGCTTGCGCTGGCCCTCACCACCCATGCCGTGACGAGCGGATCCACCTGCCTGGATCTAGCGAGAGTTCGGGACGATCGCGTGCCGTTGGAGTGGCCAAACCCGGAAGACTATGAGCGCTTGCTTCTGGCGAGCCGGCTCGCCACGACCGGTGTGATTCAGGTTGAGGACGGACTGGTCTATCTCGATCGCTATGTCGAGCAGGAGACCCAGGTCGCCCGGGATCTGGTGGCCCGCATGGATGCAGTCGCGGCTGACGAATCCGTGCTCGAAGCGGGACTAGATCGGCTGTTCGGTGCGAATGACCCGGAGCAGCGCGCCGCATCAACTGCGGCCGTACGCCAACGCACCACCGTGCTCACCGGTGGGCCAGGCACGGGTAAGACCACCACCGTCGCTCGGCTCCTCGCTCTCCTGGTCGAGCAGGCCGAGAGCCGCCCGGATGGCCGGCGGCCGCGCATCGGGTTGACCGCTCCCACGGCTCGTGCCGCCGCGCAGATGCGCGACGCCATTGAGGCGGCCCGGGTTCACCTCCCTGAGGTGGATCGCCCACGGGTCAACAACGTGGAGGCCCTGACCATTCACCGCCTTCTGGGGTGGAAGCCGGGCACGAACCCGCGTACTGCGAGCAGGTTTCGCCACGACCGAACGAACCATCTGCCGCACGACATCGTCGTGGTCGATGAGGCCTCGATGGTGTCGCTGACGATGATGGCGCGTCTGCTCGAGGCCCTGCGCCCGGACGCTCAGCTGGTCGTGGTCGGCGACCCTGATCAGCTCGCCTCCGTCGACGCTGGCGCGGTCTTGGCAGACTTGGTGGCAGGGCTCGAGGCGCGCCAGGCGGAGACGAGCGTGCTCGCTCGCCTGACGCATACCTACCGGTTTGGTGGTGGAATCGGCGAGTTGGCCCAGGCGATCCGTGATGGCGATGCAGACCGGGCGATCGCCGTGATCGAGAAGTCGCACGAGCTCGAGTTGGTGCCCGGCTCCACGGCCCTGCGGGGACGACTGGTGCGTACGGCCCTGGAGTTGCGCAAGCACGCGCTCGAGGGCAACGGCGTGGCGGCATTGGACGTTCTTGGTGAGCATCGCCTGTTGTGCGCTCATCGATCGGGCCCGTTCGGCGCCGCGCACTGGAACCGTCAGGTCGAGACCTGGGTCGCAGAAGAGACCGGCGAAATCCACTGGAGTGCAATGTATCCGGGCCGTCCACTGCTGATCATCAGCAACGACTACGCCAACGCGCTGCACAACGGAGACACCGGAGTCGTGGTCCGGGATTCCGGCGGCGCCTTGCGTGCGGAACTCGACACCACCGACGGCCGGCGCGTGCTGCCGACCTCGCGGCTCAGCGAGGTCGACACCATGCACGCCATGACCGTCCACAAGGCGCAAGGCAGCCAGGCAACCCACGTCACGATGGTGTTGCCCGAGGCTGACTCCCCGTTGCTGACGCGAGAACTGCTCTACACCGGGGTGACTCGCGCACGGCAGTCTGTGACGATCGTGGGATCCCCTGACACCGTGCGCGCAGCGATCGAGCAGCGCAGTCAGCGTGCGAGTGGGCTAGCCCGTCGCCTCGGCAGTGACTGAGGTCAGAGTGCGTGTTGCTTGGCCCAGATTTTCGCTAGAGCAACCCCGCCACGCGCGAACGAGTCGGCGCTGTAGTGGGTGCCGTCGCCGCGGTGCGCGGGGTTGGGGGACCACAGGTCGTTGATGATGCTTCCCTTGCCGAGCGTTGTCACCTCTTTGTTGAAGAGCGCGGTCTCGCGCTTGCGCTCCGGGCTGCTCGTGTAGCGCGACCAGGTGGGGTTGAGATGGACGACCGTCGCGTGCATTTTCTTGGCCTCTGGGACCCCGGCGCGCACCATGTTGTGCAGACCGCGGAAGCGGCTGCCATAGCGGTAGGCGTCGCCGTCGATGACGTCTTGCTCGCCTTGGATCCAGACCATGTCAAGCACGCGCACGCTGGACACGGTGGGGTCGGCCAGGAGCTTGGCGATCGCGGCATTCAAGTGCTTGACAGCAGCCTTCATGTGCGTGCTCTTCCACTGGGCCGTGGAGGTGCTTCCGACGCTGTACTTGAACAGCGCGATGGTCCGCGCCCCGGACGAGTAGGCCGGGCGGGTGGTGTAGAGATGGTGCACAGCGGCTTCGCCGAACCCGATCTTGGTTGGTTTCAGGGTCGACCAGGTCAGCGCGGCGCTATTGGCCGAGACGAAGCGAACCTGGGGTAGCGGGGTTAAGAACTGCTTGTACGCAGCCGTGAGCTTGGCAGCGTTGTCACCGCCAGCGTTGCTCTGGCCGAGATTGAGAAAGAGATCGACGGGGCGGGCCGTGGGGGCGGCGCCGCGCGCGGAACCCTGGGTCGCGCTGGTCAGGAAGGCGGCGGAGGCGAGACCGGCTGTCGACACGAGTGCCGATCGACGAGATATAGGTGAGTGCATGCACCTATATTAGAGAACAGCGTTCACATGTGTCGATAAAGACCGCTTAATGGTCCCAAGCAGACCGCGAAGTATGTCGTCCGGCGCAGCAGACGTACGGTGGATTCATGCCGAAAACCACAGCAGCACTAGTCATCCCCGCATCAGGCGTTCCGTTCGAGCAGAGCACGATTGAGCGCCGTGACTTGCGCGATGACGACATCAGCATCGACATTCGATACGCCGGGATCTGTCACAGCGACATCCACACGGCGCGGGAGGAGTGGGGCCCAGCGCGATTCCCACTCGTCCCCGGGCACGAAATCGCCGGTGTGGTGGCAGAGGTCGGGCCGTCAGTCACCCGCTTCAAGGTCGGCGATCGGGTCGGGGTCGGGTGCATGGTCGACTCCTGTGGCGAGTGTGCGATGTGCAAGGACGGCGAGGAGCAGTTCTGCGAGCGCGGCGCCGTCATGACCTACGGCTCGATCGGCTATGACGATGAGGTGACGTACGGCGGCTATTCGCAGTCGGTCGTGGTCTCGGAGCGCTTCACCTGCCGGATCCCTGAGGAACTCGAGTTCGAGCACGCCGCGCCGCTCCTGTGCGCTGGCATCACGACCTATGCGCCGTTGGTGCGCTGGGGCGCCGGGCCGGGCAAGAAGGTTGCCGTTGTCGGTATGGGCGGGCTCGGTCACGTCGGCGTGAAGATCGCCGCCGCGATGGGCGCCGAGGTGACCGTGCTGTCGCGCTCACTCGCTAAATCTGAGGACGCTCGGACGTATGGCGCGACGCACCACTATTCGACCGCTGAGGAGTCGACCTTCGAGGAACTCGCCGGTCGCTTTGACGTGATCCTCAATACGGTCAGCGCCGACCTACCGATGGGTGACTACCTCGGATTGCTTCGCCCGTTTGGTGCGATCGTCAACGTTGGATTGCCCCCAAGCTCATACGAGTTCGCGCCTGGGGCAGTGGTGGGCCGGAGTCGAGTGCTCGCGGGTTCGATGATCGGCGGCATCGCGGATACGCAAGCCATGCTCGATTTCTGTGCCAAGCACGGTGTCGGCGCGGAGGTTGAAGTCATCACGGCAGATGAGGTGATGACGGCGTACGACAAGGTCGTTGCGGGTGACGTGCGCTATCGCTACGTCATTGACACCTCGACGATTCAGCCGAAGTAGCCCAGCCACAGGTCGGTGTCGGCGAAGCGAACGTCGGCGGTGCACGCGTCGAGTTGGGCCAGCATTTTGTCGCCACGGCGGAAATCACGTCCGCGGAGACCGAAACTGAAGCCATCGGCGAAGACGACCATCCGGGTGTCACCTTCATGTGCGACGCCGACAACCTCCGACCATGCCGCTCGACGCATCTCACCTCCATGGCGCATCGCGATCGTGTCACCGGTGAGAGCGACCGCCAGGCGGCGAGGTAACAGCCGAGACCGTCGACGCAGGAATATCTCACCATCAGTGGGGAATTCGTCGGCGCTTTGGATTCGACGACCGTCGAACGGAAGGTCGTCGAACTGCTCGGCGTCGTCAGCCTCCCAGACCTCCAACGGCAGGTGCACCAGCATGGTGTCTTGGGCCATCGCGATGGCGCGATTCCACTCCTCGCCCTGCACCTGGGCCATCTCTGCCTCAATCCGCGTCGAATGATGCCGTGCGGGGAGGTCTCGCGTCAGACGTCCAGCCTCCTCGACCATGACGTCGAACGCAGCCGTGGAGTCTTCGAGTCGGTGCCTGAGCTGCGACCTCACGTGGTCGACCTCGGCTTCAGTCGGCGGCTCGGTGACAAGACGTTGCACCTCGCGCCGAAGGGCCCGGGCGACCTCGGGAGCACGCTCTTCGGCGAAGTCGGCGCCAATGGCCGTCAGCCCGTGCCCATGGAGCGCCATGGTGTGGTCTTCGATCTGATAACTCAAGGCATCTCGCATGCGCAAGGTGTCGAAAGCGCGCTCGGTCACGAGCATGCCGAGCGCCTCGCTTGACTCCGGAGTGAGGAAGGAGATCGTCACCTCATCTTCTGAATAACCGCGTACGGCGCCTGGCGTCGTCGAGGAGAGAAAGGGCGCGTCGTCGGCACGGTTGGGGCGTCCGTCTGGCACGGGCACCCGTACGTCATCTGCGGGTTCGCCCGTCAGCACGAGGACGCACCCGTCCTTGCGCACTAACCGGCCGGTTAGCTCGGTCACAGCCTGGGCTGAGACCCCGCCTAGGTCCGGCTCCGGGGCAGAGGTGAGGCCGGCGCCGCGATAACCACACCGAGCACGCAACGCTTCGGCGAGTGCTGGTGGGCCGTAGGTTCCGCTCTCGATCCCAATGACCTTGGCTTCGTGGGCGATGCGCGATGTGTCCGGAGCGTGGAGGTGGAGCGCGACATCCTCAATGAACTGCAGCACATCGGCACGGTCACCGGAGGCGACGAAGGATGAATGGTGGATATCGACGTTGGCGTTGTAATTGATAGGACGTCGCCCGATCTGAGCCATCACCAAATGCTCGATGAGGTGCGTGATGCCCGAGGTTGTGAAGGTCTCGTCAGATGCCCCCATGCCAACGACCAGGCCTGCGCTAAAGGGACCGGGTGCGTCCTCCCAGAGTGTGACGACGCCATCGGCCAGGGTCTGCTGCATGCGCTGACTCTATGGCTTACGTGGTGAGGCGTCCTGCGAATTTGCCATCACCACAGGGCAGTTCAACCCTCTAGCCGTTCAGTCACGCGGGCGGTCACGCCGTCAAGGGTGGCGAGTTCTTCGTCGGTGAGGCCAGCGAAGAAGGACGCTCGGACACTGTCGACATGATCCGGTGCGGCCTTGTCCATGACGGTTTGACCGGCCGCAGTGATGCGCAGGTAGGCGCCGCGCTTGTCTTCCGAGCAGTTCTCCCGCTCTACAAGGCCGCGCTGTTCCATGCGCTTGATGTGGTGTGACAGCCGGGATCGATCCCACTGCACGATGTGTGCGAGTTCGCTCATGCGCAGGCGTCCATCGGGTGCGTCGGTGAGGCCAACCAGGATCGCGTAGTCGGGGAGGCTGAGGCCGTGCGGCTGCAGACGGCGGCCTAGTTCGACGGTGAGGAGGGTGTGGGCGCGCAGCCATTGCCGCCAGATGCGTTGCTCGTCGTCGTGCAGCCACTCAGTGTGCATAGGTTCACTCTACCCGATAGTTGACACGTCATGTAGAGCGAGTACTGTTGTAGTTGACAGATCAACCACACGCTTCAGGAAGGTCCTCCCCATGACCGCCACGCTTCAGTCCCTCACCGGCACCTACGTCATCGACCCGTCGCACTCGCAGGTGGGCTTTGTGGCCCGGCACGCCATGGTGACCAAGGTGCGCGGTGCTTTCGATGAATTCGAAGGCAAGGCAGTGGTCGACGGTGACATCTCCACCCTGCAGACCGAGCTCACCATTCAGACTGCGAGCATCAACACGCGTAACGCTGACCGCGACGGGCACCTGCGTACCGGCGACTTCCTGGAGGCCGAGGCTTACCCGACCATCACCTTCCGCTCGACCGGCGCGTCGGTCGAAGGTGACACCTTGAACGTCACGGGTGACCTCACCATCAAGGACGTCACCAAGCAGATCACCGTGCCGTTTGAGTTCGGTGGCGCAGCCCAGGACCCGTTCGGCAACGAGCGCGTGGGCTTCGAAGGTTCGACCGTCATCGTCCGCAGTGACTTTGGGATCAACTTCAACGCTGCCCTGGAGACTGGTGGCGTGTTGGTCAGCGACAAGATCACGCTGGAGTTTGAAATCTCGGCCATCAAGCAGGCCTGACCCGCGTTCATTAGCCATCGACTAGCGGCAAATGCTGGGTGTGTCTGTACGACGACCCGGTATTTGCCGCTAGTCGATGTGTCGCATGCCCGCCCGGGTTGCTTCGGCGGCGCGTTTGAGAGCTCCGAGTTGACGCTCCCAGTCATCGGCTCGAGCCAAGAGCCAGGTGGCGGTGTCGCGCAATGGCTCGGGGCTCACTTCGTACAGCACCTCGCGACCAGCGCGTCGTGAGGTGACGAGTTCTGCATCGGCCAGAACGCGAAGGTGCTTCATCACTCCTTGTCGGGTGATGTCGAGCTCGGTGGCCACTTCACCCGCATTCATCCCGGCACTTGCGGAGAGCACTTCCAGGATGGTGCGGCGGGTGGGGTCGGCGAGACACGTCAGGATCTCGGCCTGATCGCCCCCGTTGCGCGCAGACCGGCTCATCCCTCGAGGTGCTGTCGAGCCGCGGCCAGTTCCTGGTCCCAGCCCTGCGAGTTCTCTGCCTGCGTTTTAGTGCCCTTGGCCGCGTCGGCGTACGCCGCGAAGCCGGACTCAACCACAGTCACCAAAACCCCAGCATCGGTCTCGGCGAGCGTCATGTCGATGCGCGTACGGTCGCTGGCTGGATTGTCGGATTCGCCCGAACCCCATTCGTACGAAACGCTTTTCGGCTCATCGCTGCCCAGCGTGCGGATAGGGAAGTCGGCGCCCTTCCAGTGCAGTGTCGTGACGTCGCCATCTGTGGATGACTCGTGCTCGATGATCTCGCCGTCATTGATCCACCAGCCCGGCGTAGAGATCAATTGCCACACGGTGGTGAGTGGCGCGTTGATGGTGATCTCGCGCTTGATGGTGTCGGGGGTGCTCATGTGAACTCCTTGGTCGATGTGTAACTCCAGAGTTGCACATCGGAGCTGTGGTGTGCAACCCGTTAGTTGCTATTCGCCGTTTCGGAGAAGTAGGCATCCGCGAGCAGTTGGAACGACCGCACGCGCATCGCGGGGTCATAGGTATACGTCGTCACGATGAGTTCATCGACGCCCAAGTCAGCCTGGATCGCCTCCAACTCGCGGACCACGGTTGCGGGAGAGCCAACCGCGCGGACCGCCTGGAAGGCATCGACAAAACGCGCGACGTCGGGCCCGATCGTGGCATCAATGTCCTCAACCGGCGGCTGCAGTTTGACACGCTGCCCGGTCCGAATCCCTGCGGCCATCTGCTGGGCCGTCGTGAAGAGGAAGCGGGCTTCCTCGTCGGTCGGCGCGACCAGCACGTTGACCCCGGCGACGGCGTACGACGCGCTCACCTGAGCCGTCACCGCCTCGGCGTTGAAGCGCTCGCGATAGAGGCGCAGGGCCTGGTGGCGCGCGTCCGGGGCGAAGTGTGAGGCGAACGCATAGGGCAGTCCTAGGTGGGCGGCAACTGCGGCGCCGTCGAGGCTAGAACCAAGCATCCACAAGGGAACTCGCGTGCCCTGGCCGGGCAGTGCCTTGACTTCGGCGCGGCCGCGAGCGTCATCGCGCGGGCCAAGATAGCGCCACAGGTCAAGCACGTCTTCCAGGAAGGTATCGGTCGTCGAGGCGCCACGGCGTAGCGCGGCCGCCGTCATCGGGTCGGTCCCCGGCGCGCGACCGAGGCCAAGGTCGATGCGGTCGCCATACATCTCGGCAAGCGTGCCGTAGTACTCAGCGACCATCAACGGGCTGTGGTTGGGCAGCATCACCCCACCGGATCCCAGTCTGATGCGCTTGGTGTGCTCAGCGGCGCGTCCGATCAACAATGAGGTCGCGGACGAGGCAAAGGCTGGCGAGTTGTGATGCTCGGCGTACCAATAGCGCTCGTAACCAAGCTCGTCAGCACGCTTCACCATGTCCAGGGACTGGTCGAGCGCGGCGCCAATCTCGGTGCCGGAGGGGACAGGGACGAGGTCGAGAATCGACAGCGGTACGCGGGTCACACCAGGTGCAGCGCTCGCCAGCTAGCGGCTATTCCTGACGCAGATCGAGGAACATGATGTGCAACCCGACGTCACCGTGGGTCGGCGATCGGAAGGCGCCTGGAACCGTACCGATGATCTCGAAGCCACGGTCCTGCCAGAGGTGCACAGCCGAACTATTGGTCTCGACAACCGCGTTAAACTGGATTCCGAGATAGCCGCGTTCCCGGTGCCAAGCGATGACGAAGTCTGCGAGTTGGCGACCGATCCCGGCGCCGCGAGCGTTCGAGTCCACCATGAACGACGCCGTCCCGATGTGCGCTCCGGCGGCTGGTCGGTTCGGACCCATCTTCGCGCTGCCGAGCACCCGTGCCCCATCGCACGCCACCACACAATGCCCCGGCGGCTCCTCCAGCCACAGGGCCCATCGCCTGCTCTGATGACATGTCGATCGGATAGGCGTAGGTCTCCTGCGCCTGCACGGTGTCGCGAAAGAACGGCCAGATCGCGGGCCAGTCGGCAGGGGCTGCGGCACGAATGGTCAGCGGGGCGGGCATGGTCTGAACGGTAGCGGGCGTACCGTCGAGGCATGGCAAGCATTCTTCTCATTGGTGGACACGGCAAGATCGCCCTGCTGGCCGAGCCGCTGCTCGCGGCCGCTGGTCACACGGTAGACGCAGTGATTCGAAACTCCGATCACGCTGCGGAAGTCGAAGCAGCACAGGCAAATCCGGTCGTCGCGGACGTCGAGAACATGGATACCGCGACTCTCGCTGAGTTGGTGTCCGGTCATGACGTCGTCATTTGGTCGGCTGGCGCAGGCGGGGGCAACCCAGCCCGGACGTACGCCGTTGACCGAGATGCCGCTATCCGCTCGATCGACGCAGCGCAGGCCGCAGGGGTATCGCGCTATGTGATGGTGTCCTATTTCGGTGCCGGCCCGGGGCACGGTGTCCCTGAGGACACGGGCTTCTACCACTACGCCGAAGCCAAGGCCGCGGCCGATGAACACCTTCGGTCAAGCGCGCTCGACTGGGTCATTCTTGGGCCCAGCCGCCTCACCGATGACTCGGCAACCGGCCACGTCAGCGTCGGGCCGTCGGACAAGTCCGAGGTGCCTCGCGCTGACGTTGCCGCGGTGATTGCAGCGGCTGTCGACACCCCTGCGTTGTCGCGAATGACCTACGAGTTCAACGGTGGCGACATTCCCGTGGCCGAAGCAGTGGTCCAGGCGACGCGTTAGCGACGTGCCGACCAGCGTGCCAGGGCAGGGCCGATGACGACGCCGGATGCTCCCAGGCCAGCATCCCTTGGTCAGGTACTTCGGGAACGGTGGGACCTGGTGCTGGTCATCGGGCTCGGCGGTGCGCTCGGCAGCCTTGGGCGTTGGGGTGTCGCCGGAGCGATGCCCCACAGCGGAGCCGACTTTCCGTGGTCGACTCTGCTGGTCAATGTGCTGGGCTCCTTCCTTCTGGGCTCCGTCACCGTCCTCGTCGGGGAGGTATGGCCCCGCCAGCGCTACCTTCGTCCCTTCGTGGGTGTCGGCCTGCTCGGTGGCTTCACGACCTTCTCGACCTACGCGCTTGACGCCCGAGGCGCACACGCGGCGGGCAGTCCTGCAGTGGCCATGAGTGCGCTGGTGCTCACCCTGATGCTCGCGATTCCGGCGGCCTGGGCCGGGCTACGGCTTACCCGCACGATGGTCAGGCGACGGCCATGACCGCATTAGCCGTAGCGATCGGTGGCGCACTCGGTGCTGCGATGCGCTACCTGATCGATGTCTTGGTCCAGGAACGCAACCGGGGGCCCTTCCCACGAGGGACGTTGGTCGTCAACGTGATGGGCACGTTCGTCCTCGGGCTTGTCCTCGGCCTTGCCGAGGCAGGTTCACTGGGTTCGGGCGCGGTCGCGCTGCTGGGATCTGGCGTCTGCGGCGCGCTCACGACCTACTCCACCTTCTCCGTCGACACGGTTCGACTGCTGGAAGAACACCGCATACCGACCGCGGCACGATATGTCGGGTTGAGCCTTGCGCTCGGAATGATCGCCGCCGTCGCGGGCTGGAGCTTGGCCCTCCTGCTGACCTGACTTTCCGTTCTGGCACCCTGCTCAGGTGAGTCGTCGTGCGTGGGTGCTATTCGCCACCATGTCCCTGGTATGGGGCGTCTCCTATCTGTTCATCAAGGTCGCGGTCGAGGAAGTGTCCGTTCCGCTGCTCGTCTTCTCCCGGACAGCAGGTGGCGCGATCGCGTTGCTGCCGTTTATCGCCCGGCGGGGCTGGGCGACCGCGCTCGATGACGTACGCCGCCACTGGCGCTGGATCCTCGCGTTCTGCGCCCTGGAGATGCTAGGGCCGTGGTTCTTGCTGTCCTCGGCCGAGCAAAAAATCGACAGCTCGCTCGCCGGACTCATCATTGCGGGAGTCCCGATCCTTGCCGTCCTGGTGGGATGGCTCCTCGGAGACCGCGAACATATCGGACCGGTCCGGTGGGCGGGCCTGCTCCTCGGCTTGCTGGGTGTCGGTGTTTTGGCGGTGCCTGAACTCAGCGGCGGCGAGGCCTTTGCGGTCGGGCAGATGGCCCTGGTCGTCCTGGGGTATTCGACCGCGCCGCGCATCCTCGCGCACAAACTCGGCGGCGTACCTGGCCTGACCGTGGCAGGCGCATCGCTGGCCATGGCGGGCGTGATCTATCTGCCGTTCGCGCTGCTGACCTGGCCGAGCGAGACGCCTTCCCCGGGGGCCTTGGGCTCGATGGCCGCACTCGCGATCGTGAGCACCGCGCTGGCCTTCGTCGCATTCTTCGGTCTGATCGCCGAGGCCGGGCCGACCCGGGCGATGGTCTTCACGTACGTCAACCCCGCCGTCGCGGTCATCGCCGGCGTCCTCATCTTGGATGAGAAGGTGACCGCCGCCATGGTGCTGGCGTTCCCGCTCATCATCGCGGGGTCCGTCCTGGCGACCCGTCAAGGTCGGCCACAGACGCCAGCTCCGGCGTAGCATCAACGGTGATGCCACTCACCGGACTTCGCCTCGTGTCGCTTGCCGTCAACCTGCCTGGTCCGATTGCGGCTGCGCGCCTGACGTCGCTCGGGGCGACAGCCACGACGGTGTTGCCACCGTCGGGCGACCCACTCGAGACGCTGTGGCCCGAGTGGTTCGCCGAGCTCCATCAAGGTCAACGACTCCTGACCCTTGACCTCAAGGATCCGGACGGCGCCGCGACGCTGGACACCTTGCTCGCACAGGCCGACATCCTGCTGACGTCATCTCGCCCGGCGGCACTCGCCCGGCTGGGACTGGACCGGGCGAACCTGTCCGTACGCCACCCCGCGCTGTGCCAGGTCGCCATCGTCGGGCACGCAGACGCCGACAAAGCGGGGCACGACCTGACCTACCAGGCAGAGGCCGGGCTGCTCACCCCGCCGCAGTTGCCGGCGACCTTGCTCGCCGATATCGCGGGAGCCGAGCGCGCGGTGACGGAGGCGCTCGCGGCGATCTACCAGCGTCATCGCACGGGAGTCGGCGGAGTCCGCGAGGTAGCCCTCGCAGATGTCGCGGAGGATTTCGCTGAGCCGTTACGCCGCGGAGCGACCACCTCGAACGGGGTGCTGGGTGGTGCGCTGGCGACGTACGCGATCTATCCCACGGCCGACGGGCAGATCGCCGTCGCCGCGCTCGAGCCACACTTCGCCGAGCGCCTCCACCACGCTCTCGGGGTGGACCTCAACACCACCGAGCTTGCGGTAGCCTTTGCGGCCAAGCCCACCGCCCACTGGCTCGATGTCGCGGCGCAGCACGACCTCCCGCTGGCCGCAGTCCGGGACGTAGGGGAATCCCACCAGGCACAATCGCCACTATGAGTGACATGACCGGGGTGGTTTTTCCCACGTCAGGCGAGACCCGCAGCACAGGGGCCCTGGGACGCGCCGTCGTCGCGGCTGCGTTGGAACCCATTGACCCCGTCGGGGCGTCCGCCGCGCGGGCCGAGACAGGGTGGCGCCGCGAATACTTGAAGCACTTCAAGCGGTTGGTCGAGGCGGCGGGCCGGGATCCAGAGGCAGCGGTCACCTCAGCACGCGCGGGCCTCGCCGCACTGCATGAACAGATGCGCTGGGTCGATGAATCAGGTGAGCACCCGCTTTCTGCGGCGGTCCGAGCCGGCACTCCTCCAGCCACTGAAACCATCGAGGGCATCGGTCAGCCAGAGACTGAGCTCTCTATCCCGTTGCGTGGCAACCGACTTCGGGGTGACGACCTGCGAAGGCAACTCGACCGCTGGGTCGAAGGCGGGGTCATGGAGCCCGGTGCGCGCGACGCGCTCGGGGTCGTGATGGATAACCCGGACTGGCTGCGCTTTGAGGGCAAGACACTGGTCGTGCTCGGCGCTGGCGCAGAGATGGGTCCGATGCGATCGGCGCTGCGGTGGGGAGCGACTGTCGCTGCCGTTGACCTGCCACGATCGGACATCTGGGATCGAGTCATGGTCTATGCCCGAACCCGAGCCGGTCGCCTTCTCGTGCCCACCCGCACTCAGGGGGATGCTCGGCTGGAGGAGCGAGCGGGACTCGACGTGCTGCACGATCCCGCGAGCGTCGTGGCCTGGTTGGGCGGGATTCCGGGCCCCTTGGTCTTAGGCAACTATGTCTACGCCGACGGCGGCACGAACCTGCGGCTTTCCGCTGCGACAGAAGCGATTTCGATGGGTCTGCGGCAGCAACGCGACGATCTAGCGTTGGCCTTCCTTGCGACACCGACCGATGTGTTCCAGGTTCCCGAAGGTGCCGTCGAATACTCGAACCGTTCCTACCAACAGGCGGGAGGAGCTATCCGTCGGGTACGCACCCCGCTGCGCGTCGCGTCGCGCGGGCGCCTTCTGCGTCGGCAGTACGCACCGCTACCCGAGGGCCCTGCCATTTCCGACACCATGGTGCCGCAGCAAGGGCCAAATTATCTGCTGGCCAAGCGGATTCACCGTTGGCGAGCGAGTGTTGCCGCGGCCGACGGACAGCTGGTGTCGATGTCAGTTGCTCCGCCGACGCGTACTCAGTCGGTGCTCAAGAACCGGGCTCTGGCAGCGGCCTATGCCGGTGCTCACCGTTTCGGCGTGGAGATCTTTGAGCCGGCCACGGCAAACACGGTGATGGCGGCGCTGCTGGCGTATGACCTGCACACCGGCGGTGTCAGTGCCCGACAGGGCACACCCTTCGAACAAGAGGGAGTGACAGCGGTGCACGGCGGCACCTGGCGGGTGGCCTATGACCCGCGCTCGGCATTGGGAATCGCCGCGCTGCTTGGCCTCGGTGCTGCACGGCATTAGTTCTTTACGCCACGATGGACCCATGAACGACATCTATCGCGCGGCCGATGCCCGCTATGACGCCTTGTCCTACCGTCGATGCGGCCGCAGCGGGCTCGATCTCCCCGCCGTGTCCCTCGGCCTATGGCACAACTTCGGTGACGACGTTCCACTGGAGCGTCAGCGGGCCATCCTGCGTCGGGCCTTCGACCGTGGCGTCACACACTTCGATTTGGCGAATAACTATGGACCACCACCGGGTTCAGCCGAGATCAATGCCGGACGAATCCTGGCCGAGGACTTCGCTCCGTATCGGGATGAGCTGGTCATCTCCAGTAAGGCTGGTTACGACATGTGGCCCGGTCCGTACGGTCAGGGCGGCGGCTCACGCAAGTATGTGCTCGCCTCGCTGGACCAATCGCTGTCGCGCACCGGGCTCGACTACGTCGACATCTTCTATAGCCACCGGTTCGACCCGACCACGCCGCTCGAGGAGACGATGGGCGCCCTCGACACAGCCGTTCGTTCCGGGAAGGCGCTCTATGCGGGTATCTCCTCCTACAGCCCCGAACACACGCGACAAGCGGCCGCGATTCTGCGCGATATGGGTACGCCGCTGCTGATCCATCAGCCGTCCTACTCGATGTTCAACCGGTGGATTGAAGACGAGTTGCTCGACACTCTCGGCGATCTGGGAGTGGGGTGCATCGCGTTTTCGCCCTTGGCGCAAGGCATGTTGACCAGCAAGTATCTCAACGGCATCCCGACCAATTCTCGTGCAGCACAAGGAAAGTCCCTCGACCCCGACACGTTGGACGACGCGGCACTGTCCCGCATTCGCTCGCTCAACGACATCGCCAAGAGCAGAGGTCAGTCGCTTGCCCAACTCGCCCTGGCCTGGGCACTGCGGGACGACCGGGTGACATCGGTGCTGATCGGGGCCTCCAGCGTGGAGCAGCTCGATGACAACCTGGCAGCGCTGCAGCACACGGCGTTCGATGCGGCCGAACTCGTCGAGATTGACCGGTACGCCGTGGAGTCCGACATCAACCTGTGGCGGCGCAGCTCGCAGACCTGACCCGGCGTCAGCCGAAGAGAATCTCTGCCTCTTCATAGCGAGCCAGTGGCACCGTTTTGAGGGTGCTTGTGGCTTCGCCAAGTGGGACGGTCTCGATGTCGATTCCTTTGAGCGCCACCATGGTTCCCCACTTCTTGGCCGCGGCCGCATCAATGGCCGCGGTGCCAAACCGAGTGGCCAGGACGCGGTCGTACGCCGTCGGGCTGCCACCACGCTGGAGGTGACCGAGGGTGGTCGACCGGGTCTCGATGCCCGTCCGTTCTTCGATCATGGGCGTCAGTCGATGGGCGATGCCGCCGAGACGGGGGCGACCGAATGCGTCGAGGCCGTGCTGGGCGATCACTTCCTCATCACCATCCAAGACGAAGCCTTCAGCCACGACGACAACGGGAGCGCGCCCACGCGAACGAGCCTCCTCGACCCATTCGCAGATCTGCTCCAGGCTGGTCGACACCTCGGGGATGAGGATGGCGTGCGCCCCGGAGGCCAGACCCGCGTGCAGTGCGATCCAACCGACGTGCCGGCCCATGACCTCGACCACCATGCAACGGTGGTGAGCCTCGGCAGTGGTGCGCAGCCGGTCAATCGACTCGGTCGCGATGGAGACAGCTGTATCGAATCCGAAGGTGTAGTCCGTCGCAGACAGGTCATTGTCGATGGTCTTCGGCACGCCGATGACCTTGATGCCCTCGTTGGACAGCCGCTCCGCCGCCGCCAGGGTGCCCTCGCCGCCGATCGCAATCAGGGAGTCCATCTCGGCGCGAGCCATGACCTCCCGAATCCGTTCGATTCCGCCTTCGCCTTCATAGGGATTCGTTCGGGACGTCCCGAGAATCGTCCCTCCCATGCCGGAAAGTCCGCGAACCCGCTTCCGTTTCAACGGAATGCAGTCATCCTCGACGAGCCCGCGCCATCCGTCGCGTACGCCGATAAACGTCTCGTCATAGATTCTGGTGCCCTTGATGACGGCCCCGCGGATCACCGCGTTGAGGCCGGGACAGTCGCCGCCACTGGTCAGGATGCCGATATGCACAGGCCCAGTGTTCCGGGCCACGGGCCACATGGCGAGTTGTTCTCAGGGGGTGAAAAGCGTGCCGCTAAGGTTACTGGCGAGTTGGCCATCCGCAAGGGGAGAGGAGATGCAGTGCGCATCGCGCTGTCGTCGTACCGATCCAAGCCCCACTCCGGCGGTCAAGGCATCTACGTGCGCAATCTGTCGCGAGAACTCCACCGTCTTGGGCACGACGTCGAAGTGTTCTCCGGTCCGCCCTATCCAGAACTCGATGCTGGGGTACGCCTCACGCGACTGCCGAGCCTGGACCTCTATCGCGATGAGGACCCGTTCCGGCGTCCCGCGATGCGCGAGTTTCGCAGCGACCTGGACATGCTGGAGTACCTCACGATGTGCGCCAGTGGGTTCGCTGAGCCGCGAACATTTTCCTGGCGCCTGAGCCGACATCTGCGCCCTCGGCTGGACGAGTTCGACATCCTGCACGACAACCAAACGCTCGGCCCCGGGCTGCTGGACATCGCGCGCCGGGGGCTGCCGACGGTCACCACGATTCATCACCCAATCACGCAGGATCGGCGTCTGGAACTTGCCCATGCGCGCGGATTTGCGCGCATCACCAAACGCCGCTGGTATGGCTTCGTCGGCATGCAGCGTCGCGTGGCACAAAGCTCCAGGAACCTCATCACCGTCTCGGAGCAGTCGGCACGCGACATCGTCACGGACTTCGCAGTTCCCCGTGAGCGCCTCGCGGTGGTCCCCGTAGGAGTCGACGTGGACGTTTTTACGCCGACGCCGCGCGCGGAGCGTGTCCCTGGCCGCATCGTCACCATCGCCTCGGCAGACGTGCCGCTGAAAGGGCTGAGCGTTCTGATCGACGCTTTGACGTGGCTGGACCCGTCGATGTGGTCCGAACTCGTGGTCGTCGGCACGCCGTCGGAGCGTACGAACAAGGCACTCGCCGACGCCGGATTGCTCGACCGGGTGCGTTTCGAGCAGGGGCTCTCGACCAAGGATCTGGCCGGGCTCCTTGGTTCCGCGCACGTCTGTGCGGTGCCCTCGCGTTATGAAGGCTTTTCGCTGCCAACGGTCGAGGCGATGGCCTGTGGAACACCCCTGGTCGCCAGCCGCGTGGGTGCCCTGCCTGAACTGGTGGGTGAGGACGCGGGCATCCTCGTCGAGCCCGGAAACGCCGAAGCCCTCGCGCGCGGTGTGCGTGATCTGCTGGTGGACCCGACCCGCGCCGCGGCGCTTGGTGCTGTCGGGCGTGAGCGTGCGACCTCTACCTATTCATGGCGTGCGGTGGCCGAGGCGACTGCCGAGATCTATACCCGCGTACTCGCCGACGAACGACCGGGACCCCCTAGGAGGCCGCTCGATGATCACGATCGACTTTGACCGATTCCCCGTGATGCCGGGGATCTCGGTGCTGGACGTCGGCTGTGGGCAAGGCCGCCACAGCTTTGAGGCGTTGCGCCGGGGTGCCGCGGTGACGGCGTTCGATAGTTCAGAGAGCGACCTGGCCGACGTGAAAACCATGTTCGGTGCAATGGAGCTGGAAGGCGAGGTCGCGATCGGCGGACAGGGCCAGGTACGCCACGGCGACGCCCGCGCGATGGAGTTTCCTGACGCGACCTTCGATCGAGTCATCGCGGCCGAGGTGCTGGAGCACATCCACGAAGATGTGGACGCGATGAGGGAGATCGCGCGGGTGACCAAACCCGGTGGCCTCGTGGCTGTTTCGGTCCCGCGGTGGTGGCCCGAAAAGGTGTGTTGGTCGCTGTCTGACGAATACCACGAGGTTGAGGGCGGGCACGTACGTATCTATCGCCAGAGCCAACTCACCGAACGACTGAAGTCTGTCGGGTTGGACATCCTTGGATCCCAGCACAAGCACGCGCTGCACTCGCCGTACTGGTGGCTTAAGTGCGCGGTGGGCACGGATGCCGAGAACGCCGCGACGAAGGCGTATCACCGGATGCTGGTCTGGGATCTCATGAAGGCACCCAAACTCACGCGCTGGTCAGAGGCTGCGCTCAACCCGCTCCTCGGTAAGAGTGTCGTCATCTACGCCCGCAAGCCGGGGAACGGCTCGTAGTGGTGCAGGCAGAGCCCGCAGTCGATGCGACGTTGACTGCCGAAATGCTCAGGCGCACAGGGGGTTTCATCCTTGGTCAGCAGGAAGAGTCAGGGGCGGTTCCTTGGTTCACCGGGGGGCAGCTCGATCCGTGGGATCACGTCGAAGCGGCCATGGGATTGGCAAGCCTGGGACACCACGACGCGGCACTTGCGGCATACCGCTGGTCGGCTCGCACGCAGTCCGCGGACGGCTCATGGCCAATGCTGGTCCGCGGCGGGCAGGTCGAGGACGCTGCGTCCGACACCAACCAGTGCGCCTACATTGCGACCGGTGTGTGGCACTTCTTCATGGTCACCAGACGAGTTCAGGTGATGCGCGAGATGTGGCCAACGGTCGACCGTGCGATCGAGTTCGTGGTGGACCAACAACAGCCTGGGGGAGAGATCATCTGGGCGGTGTCGAGTGATCGGCGACCAGACACCTTCGCGCTGCGTACGGGCAGCGCCAGCATCCTGCACGCGCTGGAGTGTGCCCTGGAGATCGGTCGGGTTCTGGGATACGCGCGGCCGTCTTGGCAGGACGCTGCGGATCGCCTTCGTGTCGCTCTCGTCACCAGACCGGAGAACTTCGCGGAGCGCGCGCGCTTTTCCATGGATTGGTACTACCCGGTGCTCGCGGGTGCACTGCGGGAGAGTGCTGGTGTCGCTGCGCTGCAACGAGATTGGGAGCGGTTCGTGCTGCCCGGGCGTGGCGCCCGGTGTGTCGATGACCGTCCGTGGGTGACGGTCGCCGAGAGCTCTGAGTTGGTGCTGGCACTTGACGCGGTCGGACGCACTGATGAGGCGTGGGCAATTCTCCGGGACATTCAGTACATGCGCGATCCCGACACCGGGGGCTACTGGACAGGCCACGTCGTGGACGACGACGCGTTCTGGCCCGTTGAGCAGACGACCTGGACCGCGGCAGCGGTCGTTCTTGCCTACGACGCGCTCACCAATTCGACTGGCGGAGCCGGGATCTTTCGTGATCTGAGCCAGGTTCAGGAGACCGCAGATGTTGCCACCTGACGTCGCCGAGATCGTCTCCGGCATTAAGGGTTTCATGCCGCCGGACGAGGGCGCGGCGTTGTATGACGCGGCCGGTCGCGCCAGCGCTGGCACCTGGCTGGAGATTGGGACCTACTGCGGCAAATCCACGGTGCTTTTGGCGGCGGCTGCCCGCCAGGTAGGCGCCCAGGTTGTGACCGTCGATCACCACCACGGGTCAGAAGAGAACCAGCCGGGGTGGGAGTGGCATGACACCTCGATGGTGGACGCGAGAACCAGCCAACTCGATACGTTGCCGACTTTTCGGCAGACCTACGACGACCACTTGGCTGGCGTCGTCAGTGCGGTGGTCGGGACGACGGCACAGGTCGGAACCTGGTGGTGTACCCCGCTCGACCTGCTCTTTCTCGACGGCAACCACACCGAAGAGACCGCTCAGCACGACTTCGCGGCATTCGCGCCGCACGTGGTGGTCGGCGGAACGCTGCTGGTGCACGACGTCTTCCCTGACCCGGCCGACGGCGGACAAGCACCGTGGCATGTCGTGCAACGGGCCGAAAGAGAGGGCTTCACCACCGTCGAGGTGTTCGGATCTCTCCGGGTTTTGCGACGCCTCAGCGCGAATGAACAACCCGGCCGGCGACCATCGTAAGGACGGGGCGCGTGGTGCGTACCGCTTCGGCAACCTGGGCGGAGTCTCCTTCAAAATCAAGGGGATTCGTGTCGAGAAGGATGAGGTCTGCAGGCATTCCGGTGACCACTGTTCCGCGGCCATCCGTCGAGTCCTGAAGAGCCTCTCGCACGGTCAGCGCCTCCTGTGGTTGCCATGCTGGGCGGTCATCGGCCGACCGGTGCACCGCGGCGGCTATGGCCAGCCAGGGGTCGAGCGGGGCGACCGGCGCGTCCGAACCGAGGACAAGTTGTACGCCTGCCCGGCGCATGGTCGCGAGGGGGAAACATCGATCGGCGCGGTCACCCCAGCACTGGTCCATGACGTCGCGGTCATCCCAGAGGTGCGCGGGCTGCACACTCGCGCGAAGGCCCAACGCGGCAAGGCGGGGAACATCCGCTCGTGACACCAGTTGGGCGTGCTCGATAGAGCCTTTGGCGCCGGTTGACGCGAAGACGTCGAGGACATCAGTGAGGGCCCGATCGCCGATAGCGTGGATGGCGGCCTCCAGGCCCGCGTCCGTCGCCTGGCGCAGCAGCCACTCCAGTTCTTCTGGCGTGACGTTCTGAATGCCCATGGGTTCGTCGAAGTCACTGGCATCGAGAAACGGCTTGCAACAGTAAGCAGTTCGCGTGTTGAGCGATCCATCGGAGATCACCTTGAGTGGCCCCATCGTGATGAGCCCAGACCCATCAAGGGGGTCGCCTGTGCGGTGACCGGCTTCCAGGACGCCCGCTAGTGCCTGGCGGTAGACGGACGTGCGCAGTCTGAGGGTGTCGAGTCCGGCGGCAACACGGCCCGGCCATTCCCGATAACCCTCGCCCATTTCCATGTCGCCGACACCGACCACGCCCATCGCGGCGGCTTCGGCCATGACCTGGTGATAGCCGGTGACGAGCAGGGCCTCCGCCCCGGGAAGGAGCGCTAAGCGAGCAAAGGCGGGCCACCAATCTTCCTCAACGAGAACACCCTCTCGCGGAGGCTCGCCCAGCACGTGAAACGCCGAGGTCGACAACCAGCCGTGGTGAGCATCGCCACTGACCAGGACGACGGCCGCGTCACCCACGGCGGCATCAAGGTCAGCAGTCGTCGGTTGCCGGTCCCACAGCGCGGGGCGCTGACCGAAGCCCTGGACCACGTGCCACGGATCGCTGTCGCCACGCGCGCGGACGTAGTCGCCCACCATCGCAGCTGCCTCCTGCGCTGACTGAGCGGCAGAGACATCCACGCGAGTTTTGCCCATCGCCCATTGGCCTAGGTGGACGTGGTGATCCCACAGCCCAGGCAGCAGCCAACGGCCCCCACCGTCGTGAATCTCGCCACCGTCAGCAGCCAGCCCCGACCCCACTTCGACGATCCAACCGTCGCGGATGAGGACATCTTGAGGTTCGTCCGGTGCGGGCGTGGTGAGCGGGACAAGCCGGACATTCCGCAACAGACAAGATCGAGCCACGGTGGGTGCGGGATAGTCGGTCACGCGGGCGAGTATGCCCGGTGCTGCGCAGGCGGCAACCTTCGGTTCGGCTGGTCAGTCGCCCGCACGATTTACGCTTGGGCGGTCAATCGACGAACAGGAGCGGTCATGGAGCACGCGGTGGACTATGACGTGATCGTCGTGGGAGCAGGAATCAGCGGGATCAACGCCGCCTACCGGCTGCAAGAGACCGACCCCGCGCTGTCGTACGCGATCCTCGAGGCACGGGACAATCTCGGCGGCACCTGGGACCTGTTCCGCTACCCCGGAATCCGGTCGGACTCGGACATGTACACGCTCGGATTCCCGTTCGAGCCCTGGACCGGTGGAAAATCGATCGCCGACGGCGCCGACATCTTGGACTACCTCAAGGCGACAGTGTCCAAATACGCCATCGACCAGCGTATTCGATTCGGGCACAAGGTCACTCACTTCTCATGGAGGTCAAGTGAGGAGTGTTGGATCGTGACGGTCAACACCCCAGAGGGCGAGAAACAACTTCGCTCGCGGTTCATCTACTTGGCATCGGGCTACTACTCCTACGAGACGCCCTATCGACCAGAGTTCATCGGTGAGGACAGCTTCGCCGGGCAGATCATTCACCCGCAATTTTGGCCAGACGACCTCGACTATCGCGGCAAGCGGATCGTCGTCATCGGCTCGGGCGCGACCGCCGTGACGCTGGTGCCCGCCTTGACCAGGGGTGGTGCCGAGCACGTCACGATGGTGCAACGCACCCCGTCCTATTTTCTGCCGCTGCCCGATACGGCGCCTACGCCGGGGCCTATCGCACGTCGCTTGAGTCAGCAGCGCGCACACTCCGTGGCGCGGTGGCGTAATGCCGTCCAAACGGTCGGCTTCTACCAATTCTCCCGTCGAGCGCCTGGTCTGGCGAGCAAGATGCTGCGCGGCGCGGCACGGCGCACCGTCGGGGAGACGTACGACGATCGCGACTTCACCCCGCCGTACCAGCCGTGGGACCAGCGCCTCTGCATCATCCCGAACGGAGACTTCTTCCATTCCTTGCGCAAGGGCGACGCGAGCATCGTCACCGACACCATCGAGGAGTTCCGGCCCGAGGGCATCCACACCACAGGCGGGACGGTGATCAAGGCGGACATCGTGGTCACGGCGACCGGCCTCACCATCGAGTTCGCGGGTGGCGCCACCTTCGACATCGACGGCGAGTCACTCCAGATCTCGGACCGATTTGTCTATCGCGGTTGCATGCTCGAGGGCGCTCCCAACCTCGGGCTAGCGGTGGGATATGTGAACGCTTCTTGGACCTTGCGCGCGGATTTGTCAGCGCGCTTCTTCAGCCGGGTTGTCGATCACACGCGTCGCACGGGCAAAGCGGCCTTCGTGCCGCGTCCAACCGGGGCAATGGAGGCGCGCCCCTTCCTTGATCTAGCAAGCGGGTACGTCCAGCGCGCCAGCGGCTCACTGCCCAAGAGCGGCGACCGGGCGCCGTGGCTCGTCCGGCAGAACTATCTGCTCGATGCGGTCGAGATCCGTCGCGCCACCATGGACGACGACCTGGACTATGTCGCGCGGGCGCAGACCAGGGAAGGCTTGCGATCGTGAACGACAACTACCAGTTTCCTGCGTGGATCGCGCAGGCCGGACTGGCCGTCATTGTCGGTTCGCTGGTCATTGCGCTGGCCGTTCGATCAGTTCGGCGCACGAAGCGCTCGGGAATGTCACCGGGCGGCCCGCTCCTGTTTCTCCGCGGCGTGCGCAAGTCCTATCGAGGTCGGCCGGTGGTGCGTGGCATCGACCTGATCGTGGCGCCCGGTGAGGTTCTCGGCATCCTGGGGCCTAACGGTGCCGGGAAGACGACACTGATGCGGATCGCAACAGGCTTGGTCTATGCCGATGGCGGATCCGTGCACCATCCAGATGGTCCAGACCTTGCGTTCGGTGCGGCGATCGCTCGACCTGGTGTGCTTCCCCATCTGAGTGGTCGCGCCAATCTGGAGCTGGCGTGGGCGGCCACCGGCCGACCCGATCACGAGGCGTATCTCGCCGAAGCGATCGCTGGTGGTGGCCTGACTGACGCCGAACTCGACCGCCGCGCAGGCGATTACAGCCAAGGAACCGCTCAGCGGCTGGCGATTGCATTGGCCATGCTGGGGCGCCCGCAGTTGCTCATTTTGGACGAGCCGACGAACGGCCTTGACCCGGTGCAGATTGAGCATCAACGCGATGTGCTGACGTCGTACGCCCAAGGTGGCCGAGGCGTGGCGGTCTCCACCCATCTGCTGGATGAGGCCGCTCGGATGTGCACCCGAATCGTGGTGGTGAACGACGGCGAAGTGGTGGGCGAGCTGGATGGGCCGGCGCTGTATGCACCGCACGAAAGCGTGGTGGAGACCCTGACCTCGTTTTACCGCCAAGCGGTGGGAGGTACGCGATGACCTCGCAGATGCTGCAGGTGCGGGTCGAGGCGCGCCGCATGTATCGACGTCCGGCATGTGCCCTGGTCCTTGTCCTGGCCGCGGCCTTCCCGCTGCTGCCACTCCTGCTGGCCGCAGTCGGGTCAACGCAGACCGTCCTTGGCTCCCAAGAGGTGACTGCATTCGCGGAGAGCAGCGGACTGTCCTTCACGACTTTTACGTTCCTGCTCGCTGGCCAACTGGTCGTGCCGACGGTGGCGGCGTATTTCTTCGGCGAGTCTCTCGCGCGCGACGCGGAATGGGGGTCCCTTCGCAGCCTCATCGTGGCGGGAGCGAGTCGCGGCCGGATCCTTGAGGTCAAAGCCTTGTGTGCAGCGGCGGCAACTGGCGTGGTGATCGTTGGCTGTGCCGTCACCACCCTGGCTGTCGGCGTGTTGTTCTACGGCTCGGGTTCACTGGATGCTCCCGGCAATTCGAGTATCGCGTTCGGCCCCGGAGTCGGCCGCGTCGGCCTGATGGTGCTCACGATGTTGCTGTGCAATCTGTGGATCGCAGCGCTGGCCTTCCTGCTGTCCGCGTGGTCGCACGGCAATCCGCTCACGGCGGTCGGCGGTCCGCTGATGGTCCTGCTGATCTCGCATCTGCTCGGCACGTTCCCTGGCCTGGGCTACGCCCGCGATTTTCTCCCGACCCGCAGCCACGGCACCTGGATGGTGTGGGCGTACGACCCGGTGCCGACCGACATCCTCTCGTGGGGTGTCTTTGTCTCGGTCCTCTACGCCGCGCTCTTCGGCATCGCGGCGGTGGTGGCCTTCCAGACCAGGGATATATCGGCGTGATTGTCCGCCACGTTCCGGCGAATCGGGTGTCGGTCGTCGGTGGTCAGGGTTACCGTCATGTCCTACCGCAGACCGAGGGGAACCGCCATGAACGAGCAGACGCCGCCGCCTGGACAATTCCCGAATGGGCAGATGCCGCCGGGGCAGGTGCCGCCCGGAGGCCCACCGCCGGAACAGGACCCGGGGCGCACGTATTGGGAGGGTGTGCCTGGGCAGGCGGCCGAGCCACCTCCAGGCGAGCAGGGCGGCAACTCCCGGCGCAAGTGGATCATTGGCGGGACGGCCGCTGTGGCGGTTCCCGTGGTGGTTCTCGGTGGGTTCTTCGGCGCGAGCCTGCTGCGAGGTGGTGAGAGCGGCGCGGGGAGCGCGCAGGAAGCCGCCAGCACGTTCGTTGATTCGTTGGAAAAAAACGACGCCACGCGCGCGACGCAGTTCATCGTGCCAGCGGAGTCCACCGGCCTGCCGGCGCTGATGAATGAAGGCGCTAAGAAGGCTCAGGAAGGCGAAGGCCGCGAGAAGGAAGCCTCACCCAATGACCTCCTCGCGGGTGTCACCATCAAAACCACCGGGGCGAAGACGACCGTGAGTGACCTTCCGGTGCCCGCCGACGGTGTGAAGAAGGTCGAGTTCACCGGCGGTTCGGTGAAGGCCAGTTATGACCCGGCTAAGGCAGATCCGCTGATGAAGGACTTCATCAAGAGCATGGGCGGCGAGAACAAGAAGTCCAGCGAATCTGGGTCGATTGCCGACGCCCGCAAGGAAACGGGCCACAACCCCTACGTTGTGGTCGTCAAGGATGGGGACTCTTGGTACGTCTCGCCGACTTACACCGTCTTGGAGCAAATGGCTCAGGAAGAGGGCGTGAAGCCGGCCGCTGGCACGGTCAAGACCGAGAGTTTCTCCTCGCCGAAGGCCGCGGCTCAGGCCTACATGAAGGCCACCGTCGACGGCGCGAACGCCGGAGATCCGGATGCGGTGTTGAAGACGCTGTCACCGTATGAGGCCCAGTTAATGAAGCGCTACCGGCCATTGCTGGACAAGGAAACCGGCGGCGAGGCGCCGCAGGAGAAAGTGAAGCTCACCTCGAACGAGTTCGAAGAGCCGACCAATGAGGGCGATCGGATGCGGATTCGGCCCAAGAATGTCACTCTTGCCGCCGAGTCCGGAGACTCCGGGGAATCCTTGACCATCAAGGGCGGATGCCTCGTCATCGAGGGCGAGTCGTCCTGCACCGAGAGCAAGTTCGGGCGTTTGCTGGACAAGCACGCCAAGGGCTTCGTGGTGAAGGAAGGCTCCGACGGCTGGAACGTCCTGCAAGGCGCCAGTTCGATCGCGATCGTCACGGACTTCATCAAGGGCGCCTCCCGCGCCGACCTGGAGGACGTCTCCAAGGAGGTCTGATCGGTCCTCGTGGTCGGTCGCGGCTCCGGGCCTGCCATGCTGAGGCTCTCCTGAGAGAGGACTTCCTATGGCGCCAGCAGTCACGACCGACCAACTTTTCGCCCTCGATTCACTGATTTCTGATGACGAGCGCGACATCACCGCAGCAGTCCGCCGATTTGTCGATCAGCGGGTGAAGCCCGACATCGGCGAGTGGTTCGAGCAAGGGACTATCCCGGCCCGCGAACTCGCGCGTGAGCTCGGCGAACTCGGCGTTCTTGGCATGCACCTGGAGGGCTACGGCTGCGCCGGTCTGTCGTCGGTAAGTTACGGGCTGGCGTGCCAGGAGTTGGAGGCCGGAGATTCCGGCATCCGCAGTCTGGTGTCGGTCCAGGGCTCGCTCGCGATGTATGCCATCCATGCCTACGGTTCGGAAGAGCAGAAGCAGGAGTGGCTGCCGCGGATGGCGGCGGGCGAGGCGATTGGGTGCTTCGGCCTCACCGAGCCGGACTTTGGGTCTAACCCGGCGGGCATGCGTACTCGCGCGGTGCGGGACGGCGACGACTGGGTGCTGAATGGCACCAAGATGTGGATCACCAACGGGGCCATCGCCGATGTTGCGGTCGTGTGGGCACAAACCAGTGACTCACCGCGCGACATTCGCGGCTTCGTGGTTCCCACGGCCACGCCGGGATTCAGCGCGCCAGAGATCACAAAGAAGATGTCTTTGCGGGCCTCGGTCACCGCGGAGTTGGTGTTGGAGGACGTACGGCTCCCCGCCGATGCGGTGCTACCAGAAGTCAGCGGACTGGGTGGGCCGCTCGGGTGCCTGACCGAAGCCCGCTTCGGGATTATCTTCGGCGCGATGGGCGCGGCGCGTGATTGCCTGGAGACCGCGGTCTCCTACGCCCAAGACCGGATGGTCTTTGATAAGCCGCTCGCGGCCTATCAGTTGACCCAGGCCAAACTCGCCGACATGGCTCTGGAGCTCGGCAAGGGCCAGTTGCTCGCGCTGCACCTTGGCCGGATCAAAGACGCCGGCACCATCCGCCCGGAGCAGGTCAGCCTCGGCAAACTCAACAACGTGCGCGAAGCGATCGCGATCGCCCGTGAGTGTCGAACAATCCTCGGCGCCAACGGAATTACGTTGGAATACCCCGTGATTCGGCACGCCAACAACCTGGAGTCGGTGTTGACCTATGAGGGCACCTCCGAGGTGCACCAGCTGGTCATCGGAAAGGCACTGACGGGTTCAGCAGCCTTCCGCTGAGTGACCCCATCGGTCACTTGTGGTCAGTGATGAGCCGCCCCAGCATCTCGCGATGACCCCATCGGTCAGTTGTGGTGCCTGATGGGGCGTATGCATTTGCTCCCTGTGGACATCGCTCCGCGAGTTGTTCCTGGGCAAGACTCGACGCATGGACCTTCGCCACCCTTTCACGCGGGCTGAGGGGTACGCCGCCGGTCTGACCGACAGGGACTTCCGCCGCCAGGAGGTGGTGTCGTTGTTCCGCAACGTATGGATTGCCGCCGACGTCGAACTCACGCCCCGGGTGCTCGCGGCGGCTGCTTTACGGGCAGTGCCAGCGGGTTCGTTTCTGTGCCACCGAACCGCCGGCATCTTGCTCGGGTCCGGGGCCGAGGTCGCGGGCGTGGTTGACGTCGGGTCGGTCGGTGATCAGCGATCGCGTCTCAGTGGGATCGAGAGCCACCGCTATCGCGAGCCGCCCGAAACGATGATGCTCGGGCGGCTTCCAGTGACCAGCCCGGCACAGACCTTCGTCGATCTCGCCGCGACGTGCTCACTCGTGGAGTTGGTCACCACCGGAGATCAACTGGTGGCCTCTCGTAGGACGACTCCACGACAACTGATGGCCGTCGCGGATGGCGCCCGTACTCGCGGCGCGCGGACGGCTCGCCAAGCAGCGAGGTTGGTGCGGCCGGGAGTCGAGTCTCGGATGGAAACGGCTGCCAGATTGCTGCTGGTGCTCGCCGGGCTTCCCGAGCCGGTAGTCAACCTCCGCGTCCAGGACGGCAGTGGCCGAGCGCGACGGGTCGACCTCGGGTATCCGGAGTTTAAGGTCGCAGTGGAGTACGACGGGCGACATCACATCGAGCGTGAAACCCAGTGGCGCAACGACATCGTGCGCCGCGAGGACATCGAAGCGCTGGGGTGGCGGTTCATCGTTCTCACTTCAGCGGATGTCTTCGTGACACCGGGACGCTCGGTCGACCGAGTGGCTGCGGTGCTGCGCTCGCGGGGCGCCGTCGTCACGCCGCGGTCCACGTGGCGGCTGCACTTCGCTGGTCGCCCGCAGGCTAGCTGAGTGACAACAGGTGACCGATGGGGTCAGGTACGACGCAATCTGGCCACCCCAGCGACCACAAGTGACCGATGGGGTCAGGATTCTTCCTGGGCCACCTTGGCGCGTACCTCGTCCATGTCGAGCGCGCGCACCTGGCTGATCAGGTCGTCCAGCGCTGCCGGAGGCAGGGCTCCTGGCTGTGCGTGCAACAGGATGCCGTCCCGGAAGACCATGACCGTCGGGATGGAGGAGATCCCGAGAGCGCCCGACAACTCCTGTTGATCCTCAGTGTCGACCTTGCCGAAGGTGATGTCGGAGTTGTCTTCCTTAAGTGAAGCCGACTCATATACCGGAGCGAACTGCTTGCACGGACCGCACCAGTCGGCCCAGAAATCAACGAGCACGATGCCGCCGTCCTGGATGGTGGGCTGGAAAGTGTCGGCGGTAAGCGCCTGCGTGGACATTGATGCTCCTGCACGTCGGTGAATAGTCGTCCGGCAGGTACAACGCATAGAGGCATAGGTTGTTCCAGTGAGGACTCCCACCCGCGCGGACGGCGACGGAAGCCTGTGGATTGCGCTGGGGATGTCAGCCGGTCCCTTGGTGGCCCTGGGCCTGGCGCGGTTTGCGTACGCGCTCCTGCTGCCCGCGATGCGGGACGACCTGGGCTGGTCCTATTCCGCGGCCGGCACCCTCAACACCGCGAATGCCGCGGGCTATCTGATCGGCGCCCTCATCGCGGCCCCACTGGCGGCACGGGTCGGGGCGAGAAGGTGTTTCGTCGCTGGCATGGCGGTCACTGCGGTGATGTTGTTGGCCACCGCCGCGACCGACTCGTTGCTGCTTCTGGGGGTGATCCGGGTGCTGGCCGGAGTGTCGGGTGCCTTGAGTTTTGTGCTCGGCGGTGGCCTGGTCGCCGAAGCTAGCCACGGCGCGAGCAAGGGTCGAGCTGCCGTCATGCTGGGGCTCTATTTCGGCGGCGCTGGCCTGGGTATCGTGCTGGCCGGGCTGCTGGTGCCCGCGGTCCTGTCCGGAGTAGACAGCTGGCGTCTCGGGTGGGTGACGCTGGCGGTGATTGCCGCGGTGGCGACTGTCGTCGTGCTTCCCGTGGTCCGCCGGATATCGGACCCGAAGCCACCAGTGGCAGGGTCGCCGCGATGGGACCGTCGAGCCATCGCGGCGGTGGTGGCGGCATATACCTGCTTCGGGTTGGGCTACATCGCGTACCTGACCTTCGTCATCGCGTTGCTCACCGAGCGCGGCTTCGGCACGGTGGAGGTTGCCGCATTCTGGGCCGTCGTCGGAGTCGCGGCGTTCGCCTCAGGATTCGTCTGGGGTCCAGTTCTGGGTCATCAGCCTGGCGGGCGCGGAATGGCCCTGATCATGGCGGTGCTCGCCGTCGGCACGGCGCTACCCGTCTGGTGGGAGAACCCGGCCACGACCTACCTCAGCGGCCTCTTGGTCGGAGGTACCTTCATCTCCGTCGTCACAGCGATGACGGTCGCGGTACGACAGTCGTTGCCCCAACCCCACTGGACCGCTGGAATGGCCTATGCCACCGTCGGGTTTGGCCTCGGCCAAACGGTAGGGCCGGTCTTGACTGGATGGGTGAGTGACCACTTCGAGAGTCTGACGAGCGGGTTCGTGGTCTCAGCCGTACTCCTCGTCGTGGGTGTCGCCTTCGCGCTCGCTCAACCAGACCGGCGGAGTTCTCCGAGCGACGCCGCGGCATAGGCCACGGCACGGGCCGACCGGATGAGTCGCCGGTTGGAGGCATGCCGGCCCATGGTGAGAACCGTGCTGGTGGTCGCCCTTCCGTCGACCAGGAGCGGTCGGCGTCGGGTCACCTGCATGCCGTACTGGGAGAACTCGGCCGCAAAATCCCATGGAAAGGCGTGCCGCCCGAGATAGGCAGGCTCGTCGATCGTGACGATCTTGGGTGCCAGCCGGGCCAGGGTGCCGAACAGGTGGGCGCTGTCTGGGTGGGTGTGGCGCAGGGTGCGTACCGCGACGATCAGCGCGAATGAGTCGTTTTCGTAGGCCGCGAGTACGTCTTCGGCGGGGCCGACTAAGACCTCAACATCACGCAGTTGCGGATGCAGCTCCCGCATCCGCTCCACCGCGAGCGGGTTGATCTCAACTCCGGTCACGTTCGTGACGCCATGATCGACCAGTGCCGCGAGGGTGGAGCCAAGCCCGCTGCCGACCTCGAGTACGCGATCAGCCGGGCCGAGTTCGCCCGCGTGTCTCAGGACGGCCGCGACGGATGCCTCGGTGTAGGGCAAGGGGGCGACGGGGCGGTCAGGATCGGTCCAGAACAGGCGCTGCCAGCGCAACGACTGCATGGCCGGGCGCCGGATGAGGAGGCGACTCGTCTGCGGGTAGCGGGCGACCACCGCGTCGCGATGCGGACGCACCCGGCGTTTGAGGACCTCGCTGGTCCGCCAAAGTATCCGCTGCATTCCCCACATGCGCGCTAGTCCACGCCAGGGGCAGCCACGGCGCAAGGTTCTGACCAAATTCGTGACCTTCGACAGACGAGATTCGTCCGCTGACCTGATTCCCCGCGTCAGCACCTGACACACTCAGGGACGTGGACTTCTACTCGTCTTATGCACAAGGTTTTGCGCGGATTGCTGCCTGCACCGGGCCCGTACGTCTCGCTGATCCGCACGCCAATGCCGAGTCGATCCTGACTCAGGCGAAGGCATGTCACGAAGACTCGGTCGCGGTGGCGATCTTTCCCGAGATGGGTCTCACCGGGTATGCCATCGATGACCTCTTGCTGCAGGAGACCCTCCTGGCGGAGACGACGGCTGCACTGACGGACCTGGTCACGGCGAGCGCGGACCTCCTACCCGTACTGGTGGTCGGAGCGCCATTGCGGAAGGGATCGCGCCTGTTCAACTGCGCGATCGTGATTCATCGCGGGCAGATCCTGGGGGTCGCGCCGAAGTCGTACCTTCCGAACTATCGCGAGTTCTACGAGAAGCGGCATTTTGCTCCCGGCGACGACCAGCGGGGCGCGACCATCGAATGCGGTGGTCGCGAGGTGCCATTCGGTCCGGACCTGCTGTTCCGCGCCACCGATCTGCCGGGGCTGACCCTGCACGTCGAGGTGTGCGAGGACCTCTGGGTGCCCATCCCGCCGTCGACGGAGGCGGCGCTCGCGGGCGCCACAGTGCTGGCCAACCTGTCGGCGTCGCCCATCACCGTGGGCCGTGCCGATGACCGTCACCTCCTCGCCCGAGCGCAATCCGCCCGCTGCCTCGCGGCCTATGCCTATACGGCCGCTGGCGAGGGTGAATCGACGACCGACCTGTCCTGGGACGGGATGACGATGGTGTACGAAGGCGGCGAACTCCTCGGCGAGACAACGCGTTTCCCGACCGAGGTGGCGGCGACGGTGGTCGACGTCGACCTTGACCGGCTGGCCTTCGAGCGTCGCGCGCAGGGCTCGTTTGATGACAACCGGCGCACGCACGAGGAGCGTGCGGGTGACTTTAGGGAGGTGTCCTTTGAGTTGGGCGCCCCAGCCGGAGACATCGGCCTACGGCGCAAGGTCGACCGGTTCCCGTTCGTTCCGGATGATGCAGAGCGACTCGCGCAGGATTGCTATGAGGCATACAACATTCAGGTCCACGGACTCGTCCAGCGGCTTCGCGCAATTGGCAAGCCCAAGGCGGTCATCGGAGTCTCCGGCGGGCTGGACTCGACCCATGCGCTGCTGGTCGCGGCCCAGGCGATGGACCGGTTGGGCCGACCACGCTCAGACATCCTGGCGTTCACGATGCCTGGCTTCGCGACGAGTGACAGCACCAAGTCGTATGCGACCCGCCTCGCCGAAGCCATCGGCGTGACCTTTGCCGAGTTGGACATTCGTCCCGCCGCCGAGCAAATGCTCCGTGATCTTGACCACCCCGCCGGTCAGGGTGAACCCGTCTACGACGTCACCTTCGAGAACGTTCAGGCCGGTTTACGTTATGACTACCTCTTCCGGCTCGCGAACGCCCGGGGCGGCATCGTGGTGGGTACGGGCGATATGTCCGAGCTCGCGCTCGGCTGGTGCACCTATGGCGTGGGCGACCAGATGTCGCACTACAACGTCAACGCGGGCATCCCCAAGACGATGATCCAGCACGTCATCCGTTGGGTGATCACCGAGGAAATCTTCGACGAAGAGACCGATGAGCTGTTGCAGTCGATCCTCGATCAGGAGATCAGTCCAGAGTTGGTCCCGGCCGGAGCGGGCGAGAAGCCGCAGTCAACGGAGGACGCCATCGGGCCGTACGCGCTCCAAGACTTCAACCTGTTTCATCTGCACCGCAGGGGTGCCCGGCCGAGCAGGATCGCCTTCCTTGCTCACCACGCCTGGCATGACAAGTCGACCGGGGGATGGCCGACCGGCTACCCCGAGTCGAAGCGAATCGACTACGACCTAAACGAAATTCGCCATTGGCTCGAAATTTTCCTGAAGCGTTTTTTCGGTAACCAGTTCAAGCGTTCCGCGTTGCCCAACGGGCCGAAGGTGGTGTCGGGTGGTTCGATGTCGCCGCGGGGTGACTGGCGGATGCCATCCGACGCGAGCGCCGATGTCTGGATTGCCGAGCTGGAGCGCTGCGTACCGCGACCTTAGGGATATGCGTCTGCCTAGGCCTTGAGCCGGCCACCTGGAGTCGATTTTTGCTTCCTGTCACCACGCCGCTACAGTGCTCGTGTCAGGCAAGCCTCACCTAATTAATCGAGGACATTCTCCCGTGTACCGTCGCTCATTCCTCACGTTGTTGTCCGCTACCGCGGTGGGCGCCACCCTCGCCTCCTGTTCGACCGGATCGACGGAGGACGACGCCCCGGAAGGGCCGGGTGCCGCCACGTCGGGCGCTGCCAAAGTGGCAGCAGATGCGTTCCCGGTGTCCGTCAAACATGTCTACGGAACCACCACGGTTGAGAGCGAGCCCAAGCGCATCGCGACCATCGGATACACCGACTCGGAGGTTCTCCTGTCTATCGGGGTGGTGCCGATCGGCGCTCCCAAGATCACCTACGGCGGCAACAAGCAGTTCTCCACCGATCACTTTGATGCAGAGTTGAAGAAGGTAGGCGGCAAACAGCCGGCCCGATTCAGCGACGCCGATGGCACCCCCGTGGATGAGATCGTCAAGATGAATCCGGACCTGATCGTGGCCACGAACTCTGGAGTCACTCAAGAGGAGTACGACAAACTCACCAAGATCGCGCCCGTGATCGCCTATCCGGATAAGGCTTACGGCACCCCCTGGCAGACGAGTTTGGCCATGCTTGGCAAGGCCGTGGGTCGTCCGACCGAGGCAGCCAAGGTCAAGACAAGGACCGAGAAGGTCATCAAGGATGGCCTGGCGAAGTACCCCGAGCTCGAGGGCAAAACGGGTGCGTGGGCCACCTTCAACCCCGCCGACACCAGCAAGTTTGGGTTCTACACCAGTTTCGATCTGCGCCCGCGGATGCTCAAGGAGTTCGGCCTTGACGTTCCCCCCGTGGTGCAGAAGGCCTCCGAAAAGACCGACAAGTTCTCTGTCGACATGTCCTCCGAGAAAGCTTCGGATTTTGATGCTGACGTGGTCGTGTTCTACGTCGTCGAGAAGGGCCAGACCAGCAAGCTGCAGAAGCACCCGTTGCTGGGCAAGATCCCGGCCATCAAGTCGGGCGCCTTTGTCGCCTCCGATAACCCGGACATCGACGCCAAGATGTCGGCCGCCTCTCCACTGTCCATCCCGTTGGCCGTCAGGGACTTTATGCCGTTGCTGGCGGCAGCGGCGAAGAAGGCATAGGCCCCGACAGCAGTGACGACCATCTCTCCAGCGCCAGTCGCGGCAGAGGACGCCAACAAGCGTTCCCGTCGCGAATGGTCTTATCCCACGATTCTTGTCGTGGGTCTGATCGCCACCGGGTCAGCAGCGTTGCTGTCGTTGATGATTGGCGTGGTCAACGTATCGCCCGTGGACGCCGTCACCAGTGTCTTCGGATCGACCGGTACGGACGCTGACGCCATCGTCGCCGGTCGCGTCGATCGGACCATCGTGGGCATTCTGATCGGAGCGGCGGTCGCCGTGTCGGGCGCGGTCATGCAGGGTGTCACCCGCAACCCGCTCGCCGACCCCGGAATCCTTGGCGTCAACGCGGGCGCGGCCTTGGCCGTCATCCTCGGCATCTTCTTGCTGGGAGTCGGGTCGCTGCAGGGATATATGTGGTTGTCGCTCCTGGGTGCCTCGATTGCCGCGATCGTGGTCTATGCCATCGCCAGTATCGGACCGAAGTCGGCTGCGCCCATCACGATGGCGTTGGCGGGCGCTGCGATCAGTGCGGCCGCGACAAGCATCATCGGCGGCATCATGGTGACCAACCAGGAGGCCTTCGATACGTTCCGCTTCTGGCAGGTTGGCTCCGTGGCCGGCCGTGAGCCCAGCGCTCTGACGCCCGTCTTGCCACTGTTCGCGCTGGGATTCCTGTTGTCGTTGACTGCTGGTCCGATCCTCAATGCGCTCGCGCTCGGTGATGACATGGCACGCGCACTTGGTCAGCGCGTCATGGTGGGCCGGGCGGTCACCTCGCTGGGTGCGGTCCTCTTGGCCGCGAGCGCGACAGCGGCGGCTGGACCGATCGGGTTCGTTGGACTCGTGATTCCGCATGCCGTACGCCTGGTGGTGGGTCCTGACTATCGAAAGGTCCTGCTGGCCTCAGTGTTCGGAGGGATGGTGCTCATCCTGCTGGCGGACACTGCGGGCCGAGTCCTCACGCCACCCTCGGAGATTTCAGTCGGCATCATGACTGCCCTGATCGGTGCGCCCGTGCTGGTGATGCTGGTCCGTCGAGAGAAGACACGCTGATGGCGGTGATCACTTCAGGACACACTGATATCGACGACGCCATCACGGTGATCCGAACGGTGCGGCGGCGAGTGCATCGGCGCTCAGCCATTGCCCTGGGAAGCCTAGGTTTGTTGCTCTTTGGGTTGTTTGCTGCCCGAGTACTCCTGGGCGACTACACCATCACCATCCCCGACTTTTTCAGCATCCTGTTTGGCAAGGACATCCCGGTGGCGTCCTACATCGTGATGGAGTCCAAGTTGCCGCGGGCCATCGCGGGCACCCTGGCCGGTGTGGCGTTTGGCATCTCGGGCGCTGTCTTCCAGGCGATGCTGCGCAACCCCCTGGCCAGCCCCGACGTCATCGGGGTGACGATGGGTTCAAGTGCGGCCGCAGTCACCGCAGTGGCCTGGTTCGGTCTCGATGGGACGCCGGTCGCAATCGCCGCGACGCTGGGTGGGTTGCTCATCGCCTTCGCCGTCATGTCCCTCTCGGGCAGCCGTGGCACGGCTACCGGAAAGCTGATCCTCGTCGGCATCGGCCTTGCCGCAGCGACGCAATCGCTGATCCAGTGGGTGTTAATCACCAGCGACGTCTTCAAAGCTCAAGATGCCTTGGTGTGGCTCACCGGGACGCTCGGCGTCGTGAGCTGGTCGGAGATCCTCCGCATGACGATCGCCATCGTGCTTCTCGTCCCGATCATCCTTGCCCTGTTGCCGCGACTAAAGGTGCTGGAACTTGGCGACGACGCGTCGCAGGGGCTAGGTGTGCGCGCTTCGCCGACCCGTTTGCTGCTGATGATCCTGGTCGTCTTCGTTATGGCGATCTGTACCTCGGTTGTTGGGCCCATCGCGTTTGTCGCGTTGTTGTCGGGGCCGATTGCGCGTCGTCTCGCGGGTGGTCGTACGGCCGTCCCGCTGGCCGGTCTGGTGGGTGCGTGCATCGTGCTAGCCGCCGATTACATCGGCGCATATGGCGTGGGCGACTCTAACCTTCCGGTGGGTGTGATCACCGGAATCGCGGGCGCTCCCTTCCTGCTCTGGCTGTTGGTCAGCACGCGACGCACGATCAAGGACGGATGATGGCCATCACCAATGAACGCACGACCGAGGCTCGCGCAGGCCGGGTTGCCACGGTCCCCCGACTCGAAGCCGTTGGCGTGTCCCTGGGGTATTCCGACCGCGCTGTCGTCGAGGATCTATCGGTTGTCGTACCCAACGGCAAGGTCACAGCCATCGTCGGGTCCAACGGGTGCGGAAAGTCGACCTTGCTGCGCGGACTATCGCGGTTGCTCAAGCCGTCGAGCGGGCAAGTGCTTCTTGATGGCACGTCGATCCATGAGCGCTCGACCAAAGAGGTCGCGCGGTCCATTGGGTTGCTGCCCCAGTCACCGATCGCCCCGGAGGGCATCACCGTCACCGAGTTGGTGAGCCGTGGACGCCACCCGCACCACGGCATGTTCAAACAGTGGTCGCAGGCAGACGATGAGGCCGTAGCGGCGGCATTGGAGCAGACCCAAACCGTCGAGTTGGCGCATCGTGATGTCGACGCATTGTCTGGTGGTCAGCGGCAACGCGTGTGGATTGCGATGGTTCTGGCGCAGCAGACGGACCTGCTGCTGCTGGATGAGCCGACCAGTTATCTCGACATCGCGCACGCCGTCGAAGTCCTCGACCTGGTGACTGATCTCAACCTTCGCGGTACGACGGTGGTGATGGTGTTGCACGACCTCAATTTGGCGGCACGCTACGCCAATCACGTCATTGCGATGTCCGGCGGAAGCATTGTGCGCGAAGGGGATCCGCGCGAGGTGGTCACCGCAGAGGTGGTCGAGCAGATCTTCGGTGTTCCGTGCCATATCGTCCCGGATCCGGTGTCGGGCAGCCCCATGGTGGTCCCCATCGGACGGCACTATCGAGACGATGGACGGCGTGAGTCAGCATCTGCATAAAGAACAGCCGCACAAAGAACGCATCTGCGGGATAGTCTCGGCTCGTTATCCGCAGGTGCGTTTCGTAGGGGTACGTGCCGTCAGCTGAAAGGCCCGCGCCATGCGCAACCTTCATCGCAGTCCACGCAGCCAATTCGCCCTCGTCGTCGCCGCCTGTGCCTGCGTCGTGGCCGTCGCGCCGGTGGGATGGGCGGCGGCGAGTGGGGATGCCGTGACGAGTTCGACAGCGCCGCTCCGCGCTGAGGTACAGCAATCGTCATCGTCGGCAACCTTCACCGTCCGCGGAAACGTGGCCCGGCCCCGGTTCTACACCGTGGGCCAACTGCGCAAGGCGTTTGCCGCGCAGACCGTGAAGGCGACATACGCCAGTGGCAGCGCCAAGGAAACGCACACGTTCTCGGGGCCGTTGCTCTATGACGTCGCAACGGCTGCCCGCCCGCGGTTCGATGCCACGGTGAAGAACGACGCACTGGCCTTCGCGGTGGCTGTCACTGCCAAGGACGGATACCGAGCCGTCGTGTCATGGGGTGAGCTCGACCCCGGCTTCGGCGCCCAGAAGATCTTGCTCGCCACCCACCAGGACGGCGCGCCACTTGACCGCCCGCGCCTGGTCGTACCCGGCGATGCCAAGGGCGGACGCTACGTCTCAGACGTGCGGAACGTTGCCATCCGCGACCTAGGTCGCTGACCGCAAGGAAACGAGCGGGTCAGGCTGCCGAAGAACCGGCTGAACGGCGACCAGTGCCGCGGCCGTTTCGGCGACCGCGAGGGGCGCCGCCTTGGCCATTTCCTGACGGTTGCGCCGAGCGCGCTCGCCCGTTGCGTGACTGACCGGTGCGATTCTGACCGCCGCCGGGCTTTCGGCCACCGGTACGAGCGGACCCGCCCGAGCCGCCGCGGCTGCGCGACGGCGCCGGGGCGTTGGGTGAGACGTACGCACCGCTGAGCTCGCGCTCTCCCGGAACCACCTCTTGCAGCAGGGGGTGCTGCGGGTTGACCTTGGTCGTCGTCGGCTTGATGCCAGCCTTGCGGGTCAGGTCACGAACGTCGCGCTGCTGCGCGTCGGTCATCAGCGTGATGACGGTGCCGGAGTTTCCAGCGCGAGCCGTGCGACCCGAGCGGTGCAGATATGCCTTGTGCTCGACGGGCGGGTCGGCGTGTACCACCAAGCCGACATCGTCGACGTGAATTCCGCGAGCCGCGATGTCGGTCGCGACCAAGGTCGAAGCCGCTCCGCTGTGGAAGGCCTCCATCGTGCGGGTACGGGCGTTTTGGCTCAGGTTGCCATGCAACTCGACACTCGGCACGCCAGCCGAGTTCAGTTGACGTGCAATGCGCTTCGCGCGGTGCTTGGTGCGTGTGAAGACCACTGTTCGGCCCGGTGCAGAGACCAGGTCAACGAGCACCGGGAGGTGCTGGTCATCGCGCACGTGGAAGACGTGGTGGCTCATGGTGGAAACCGGCGACTGAGCCGAATCGGCCTCGTGTGTCACCGGATTCGTCAAGAACTGCTTCACAAGAGCGTTGACGCCGGAGTCCAGCGTTGCGGAAAAGAGCATGCGCTGGCTGTTCCCCGGTGTGGCTTTAAGGATGCGTCGCACACCGGGCAGGAAGCCCAGGTCTGACATGTGGTCGGCCTCATCAAGGACGGTGACCTCGATGCCGTCGAGGCGTACGTGCCCCTGACCCATGAGGTCTTCCAGGCGTCCCGGGCAGGCGACGAGGACGTCGACTCCCTGACGAATTGCGGTGACCTGCGGGTTCTGACCGACGCCGCCAAAGACAGTGCGCGAGTTCAAACCGACTGCCTGAGCGAGGGGTTGGAGTGCGTCGTTGATCTGATTTGCCAGCTCACGAGTCGGCGCCAGGACGAGCGCTCGCGGCTTCATCGGGGTACGACGGCCACCACTGGAGATCAGTTGGGCGACGATGGGAAGGAGAAAGGCGTACGTCTTTCCCGAACCGGTCCGACCGCGGCCGAGGACGTCGCGTCCTGCGAGCGAGTCCGGCAGCGTGGCTGCCTGGATCGGGGTAGGCGAGGTGATGTCTCGCTCGGCGAGAACAGCGGTTAGGGCCTTGGGCACGCCGAGCGTGCTGAAGGTGTCATGAGACACGTGGGTGAAACTCCCTCTGAGGGATCAGTGATGCAGTCGGTTCTGCCCGGCGCGAATAGTCGCGGCGCATCGGCATCGACAGACGAGAACGGAAGCGGCCCGAGGCAGAACAGTGCGGGCTGCTGTCATCAGCCTACGTGGAACTCAGGACTTCTGACGAATCGCCCTGGGTTGTCGTACGGTCGGGGCGTGCATCGCGGGCAAACAGAGGTGAACGTGCGGCAGGCAAGCTGGGTCCGCCGGGTCAGCGATGCGGGTGTGCAGCGGGTTTGTGGCGTTCTTGCGTTCGAGCGTGGGCTCGGCTATCTCGACGCCGAGCGGGTCCAGTCCATCAGCACCGGTGACCAGGGCCGACTGTTGCTTGCGTCAGTGGGCGGCGGCGGTGGGCGAACCTATTCCACGATGGTGACTGCGCTGGATGCTGACTCCGATGGCGAACCAGCGTGGTCGGGGCGTTGCAGTTGCCCGGTCGGACTGTCATGCAAGCACGTCGCGGCAGTGGTCCTGACGGTCAGAGAGCTACTGGAAGAGGCGAATTCGCCTGGTCAACCCTGGCGGCGCGAACTCGGCCACCTGCTGGCTGCGCCGAGCGCACGAGCACGGTCGGAGTTCGGGGTGCCGGCCGTTGAGCCCATCGCGCTCGCAGTGGGTGTGCATCGTGGTCGTCATGGCGAAATCGTCGAGGTCGATCTTCGTCCCACCAAGCGCAACAAGAATGGCTCCTGGAGCAAGGGCATGGGATGGGGAAAAATTGCCAACGCAACCGCGGGAAGTGACCTCGATCAGGATCACGTGAAGGCGCTACGAGCGTTGCACCGCAGCACTATTCGCCCGGCCTACTGGTCGCAGGGCACCGCACCGGTAACCCTGTCCGACGTGGTCCCTGAGGGCTGGGCCGTGTTGCAGCGAGCCATCGAACGTGGGGTCGAACTCGTGCCCGATCCTGCTCACGTGGCGCCGATGCATGCGCGAGTGTTGCCCGATCCGGTCTGGTGCGGTGTCGCATTGCGCCCGCAGGATGACGGAAGCCTTCAGGTCACCACGACGGTCGGGGAGGCGCCGGAAGGTGTAGAGGCATACCCCTTGGGCAGGCCGCCTGCTGCGGTCGCATGGGTCGACGATGGCGTGCTGGTGATTGCGCCGACCCAGGACGAGCTCGACCCGCTCACCCGCGACCTGCTGAGTGGTCCGCCGGTACACGTTCCGGCGGAGGACGTCGATGAGTTCACGGACACCTACCTGCCTCAACTCGAGCGCGCTACGGCGGTACGCCATCCCAGTGGCCACCACGGTGCCGCTGACGCAGGCGAGGCGATCCGACTACTGCTGAACGTCACCCGCGGCGGACCTGGTGAGGTGCTGGTTCGTCAGCAGATGGCCTACGGGGAAGATCGCCACCCGGTTGGGCTCGGCAACTCCTTCATTGGGCGGCGCCGCGTGCAGGAGCGCGAATTGGTGGAGCGGGTTCAACCCGAGCTTCGTCCGTACGGCCTGGTCGCGATGGTGGGCGGGTTGAGTTGGTGGCCGGTGGAGGAAGTCACGCTGAGTGGAATCGAGGCAGCGAGATTTGTCGGCGCGCTGCCGGATCTTCGTGCCCTGGAGGACCTCATCGTCGAGGCGGCAGCAGACCTTCCGGTTTTTGAGGAAGTGACTGCCGATCCAGTGATCGAAGTAGAGACGCGCGCACCGGGTGATCCCGGCGCGACGGACTGGTTCGACCTGCATGTCTCGGTCACGATCGATGGCGAGCAGGTGCCGTTCGAGCCGCTGTTCCAGGCATTGGTGCGCGGGGAGAAACACCTCATGCTTGAGTCGGGGAGTTTCTTCCGGCTCGATCACCCCAGCCTGGAACGACTGCGTGACCTGATCTCCGAGGCGCGCGACTTGCAGGACACCACGGGCGGCGGGACCAAGGTCAATCGCTTCCAGGTAGGTCTCTGGGAGGAACTGGTCAACCTCGGGGTCGTGACCGAACAAGCCTCTGCCTGGGAAGAATCGGTCGATCGGTTGCGCAGCCTGGACGAGTTCGATCGCCCGGAAGCTCCGAGGGGTTTACGCGCGGTGCTGCGGCCGTATCAGCACGACGGCTACGCGTGGTTGTCGGTGCTGTGGGACGCAGCCCTCGGTGGAGTCCTGGCCGACGACATGGGACTCGGCAAGACCGTTCAGGTTCTGGCGTTGCTCGAACGCGCCCGCGCCGCAGGCGAACTCACCAGTCCAGTGCTGGTCGTCGCGCCGACCTCGATGATCGGCACCTGGCAGTCCGAGGCCGCCAAATTCACCCCTGACCTGCGCGTGGTCCCGGTGACCGAGACCTATACGAAGCGCGGACGTGCATTGGTCGACGAGGTGGGCTCAGCGCACGTGGTCGTGACGACATACACGGTGCTGCGCATCGACGATGAGCAGTTCCAGGGCCTCGACTGGCGCGGCCTCATCTTGGACGAGGCGCAGGCCATTAAGAACCATCAGTCCAAGACCTATCAGGCGGTACGCCGTATTCGAGCCCCCTTCCGGCTCGCTATGTCGGGCACGCCCCTTGAGAACTCCTTGATGGACTTGTGGTCCTTGTTGTCTGTGACGGCGCCGGGCCTCTACCCCAAACCAGAAGACTTCACGGTGCGCTATCGCAAGCCCATCGAGTCCGGTGAGGCTCCCCAACTGCTGGATCAGTTGCGCCGCCGAATCCGCCCGCTCATGCTGCGGCGTACGAAAGACGAAGTGGCCGTTGATCTTCCGGAGAAGCAGATCCAGGTCAGCAACGTCCCGCTTACCCCCGTTCACGCCCGCATTTATGACCAGCACCTCCAGCGGGAGCGGCAACGCGTCCTTGGCCTCCTGGACGACCCGGATACCAACCAGATCGCCATCCTTGCTGCCCTGACACGGCTTCGGCAGATGGCTCTCGACCCAGGTCTTGTCGACGACTCCTATATCGGGACGACCCCGTCGGCCAAGCTGACTGCCCTGGTCGACCACGTGCGTGAGCTGGCGGGCGAAGGCCACCGGGCATTGGTCTTCAGCCAGTTCACTCGATATCTCCAACTCGCCCGTGATGCGCTGACGGCAGCCGGGCTGGAGACGTGTTACCTCGACGGCACCATGTCGGCGAAAGCCCGTTCGGCAGAAGTGGATTCGTTCCGAACGGGTACCGCACCCGCGTTCCTTATCTCCCTCAAGGCGGGCGGCACCGGCCTGACTTTGACCGAGGCGGATTACGTCTTCGTGCTCGACCCATGGTGGAACCCAGCGACCGAAGCACAGGCCATCGACCGTACGCACCGGATCGGCCAAGACAAGCCGGTCATGGTCTACCGGCTCGTGAGCCAAGGCACCATCGAAGACAAGGTCGTCGCGCTGCAGGAGCGCAAACGCGATCTCTTCGACAAAGTCATGAACGACGGTGGAGCGCTCTCCGGCGCGATCACGCCTGAGGACGTGAAGGGCCTCTTCGACCTTTAGCCACCCCGATGCGTCGACTAGCGCCAAATGCAGGGTGTTTGCGCACGATCACCCTGTGTTTGGCGCTAGTCGACGGCAGGTAGATGGGTCAGAGTCGGTCGAGTGCTCGGGTGGTGGCTGCAGCGAGTTCGGCGACCTCGTCATCGGTCATGACAAATGCTGGCGAATACTGAAGCCCACCGGCTCCTACTGCGCGGGTGGCGACGCCGTCTTCGCGCAGGAGTGCAACGGCTCGCGGCGCGAGGGACGCATCGCCAAGCTGTACGGCGGCCACGGCACCGGTGCCAGCGCGTACCTCCGTGACGGCATCGTGCTCAGCGAGCGGCGTCATAGCCGTCTGTAGTGAGGTCTCCAGCCGCGCCGCTTCGTCCATCAAGCCTTCTCGCTCGATGAGGTCAAGGTTGGCGAGGGCAACTGCACAACACATCGCGTGTCCGGAGTAGGTGTAGCCGTGGCGGAACCAGACGCCGGCGTCAGGCTGGAAGAACGGCTCCCACACCTTGGGCGCGACGAAGACGGCGCCCAAGGGTGCGTACCCCGACGTGAGGCCCTTTGCGCTGGTGACCATGTCGGGCTCGAGACCGAATCTGCTTGAAGCAAACCAGGATCCGCCGATCCGGCCATAGCCGGTCACGACCTCGTCGGCCACGAACAGGATGTCGTTCTCGGTGCAGATCTTGCGCACCTCGGCCAGATAGTCGGCCGGTGGCGGGTATACGCCGCCCGCGCCCATCACCGGCTCGGCGTAGAACGCCGCAATGGAGTCTGCTCCGAGCCGTTCGATGGTCGCGCGGAGATCTTCAGCATCATCCCAAGCGACGTGGGCAGTGTCCGGAACGAGTTGTCCATAGCCGTCGCTGTTTGGCGGGAGCCCGCCCAATGCCGTTCCGGCGTAGTGCATTCCGTGGTAGGCCTTGTGCCGGCCGATGATGATGGTACGGCCGGGCTCGCCACGTTCGACCCAGTAGCGGCGGGCGATCTTCGCCGCTGTCTCGACCGAATCAGAACCGCCGGACGTTAAGAAGATCTTTGAACCGGGGACTGGTGCGATGCCGGCGAGGCGCTCGGCCAGAGCATTGGTCGTGTCCGAGGTGTAGTTCCCGAAGGTGCTGTAGTGGGCAATCTTGCGCATTTGGTCCGCTGCCGCGTCGGCCAGTTCAGCGCGCCCGTGCCCGACGTTGGCGAACCAGAGGCCAGCCGTGGCGTCCAGGTAGGCCCGTCCTGACTCGTCGAAGACGCGGGTGCCCTCGCCTCTGGTGATGACGAATTCACCGCCTGCCTCGATCGCGCCCATGTCCGAGAAGGGGTGCCAAAGCGCTCCCATGTGAGGTCCTTCCATCGTCGGGACTTGTCAGTCTACGGAGGGCGGTGGACTGCTTGGCGCGGACGCGAGTAGTTCGCGCCGGTAGTCGGCGTAGGCCCGCCGAATGAGGTCCCCAGGCCAGTGCGGCGGCAGCAGGTCGACCGGAAGGAGGGGGTCGTCGGTGAGATGTCGGACGACCTTGGCTGCGGCGGCTAGTCGGAGGGCGGGGTTCTGGGTGTGCTGGAGGAGATCAAGGAGTTGGTGACCCTGGCGGGCCCACTCGCTCAGGTCCCATAGCGAGCTAGCTAGGGCGCGCGGGTCGTCGTCTGGGACGCCGCGGAACAGTGCGACGCCGGTGTGATGGATCGCGGTTGCTCCGTGGTCCAGGTTGTCTGGCCTGAGCCATACGCCCTCTCGCAGTTCGGCGAAGCGTCGGCTAGTGAGGTCCTTGCGCAGCGCGATCCGTTCGCTTGCTGGGCGTGCCGAAGCAACGACGATGATCGTGCGCCACTGGCCGTCCCAGGGGGTTGATGCGACCTCGACACCTTCGTCTTGGCGTCGTTGTCGGGCAGCGAGGCGTTCGCCTAATGCGTACTGACCGTCAACCCGACGAAGGTCGCCGGCGTTCACGGCTCGGGTGAGCGCGACTCGGAGAGTCGGTGTCGAGATTCCGAACTGCTCTGCGCGGTATGCCAACTCGGCGGCACTCATGCGCCCGGGGTGTGCACCGAGGAGGAGCGACAAAGCGACCGAGCGAGCGGTGAGGGGTTCCAAAGCGATCGTTGGTGCAGGCACAGGGGATAGTTTCGTGCATTACAGGTATTGATTCAAGTGACGAAATAGGTGTAATATTTCGCACACCACAACTGTGCCCGCCAGCGAGGATTCGTCATGACAGCCACCCATGAAGTGTTCAATCAGAGCCGCCCGTTGGTTGGCCACGATGCCTCCGACCACCCCGCATTGCGGGAGGGTCTTGAGCGCGAGGGTGCTGGATGGGCCATTCCCGAGGTCTCCGAACTAGGGGTCTTGGCGGGGTCTGGGCAGGTGCAGGAGTGGGGGCGTCTGGCCGAGCGGGTGCCGCCCAAACTGAACACCCATGACCGCTTTGGCCATCGGGTGGACGAGGTGCAGTACGTCCCGGCTTATCACCAGCTCATGGAGACTGGCGTGAAGCACGGAGTCCACGCGGCACCCTGGGCTGATGATCGACCGGGCGCGCACGTCGCACGGGCAGCCAAGGCCATGCTCTGGTGGGGTGTGGAGCCCGGTCCGGTGTGCCCATTGTCGATGACCTACTCCGTGGTCCCGGCTCTACGAACGAACCCAGACCTCGCCGCCACCTTCGAGCCGTTGCTGACCAATCGTGTCTACGACTTTGGCCTGCGCGACCCCGCTACTAAGCAGGGCCTGATCGCGGGCATGTCGATGACTGAGAAGCAGGGCGGCTCGGACGTACGCGCCAACACCACGTCCGCGATGCCACAGTCAGATGGCACCTACACTCTGGTCGGCCACAAGTGGTTCACCAGCGCGCCGATGTCGGACATGTTCCTCACCCTCGCCCAGGCGCCGGGCGGTCTGTCCTGTTTCCTTGTCCCGCGCGTTTTGCCTGGGGGAGAACGAAACCCGGTCCGGTTCATGAGGTTGAAGGACAAACTGGGCGACCGCTCGAATGCGTCTTCGGAGGTCGAATACGAGGGCGCGATTGGCTGGATCGTGGGTGAAGAAGGCCGGGGGGTTCGCACCATCATCGAGATGGTCAACCAGACCCGCCTGGACTGTGTCATTGGTTCCGCGAGTGGAATGCGGACCACCCTCGTGCTGGCAACCCACCACGCCCGGCACCGATCGGCGTTCGGGAAACTGCTCATTGACCAACCCGCAATGCGCAATGTGCTCGCTGACATCGCGGTGGAGTCTGAGGCCGCGACGGCAGCCATGATGCGCCTCGCAGGAGCCAATGACCGTGCCATCCAGGGTGATTCGCAAGAGGCTGCGGTGCGACGCATCGCCCTCGCGGCCACGAAGTACTACGTGTGCAAGCGGGGCCCGGTGGCGGCTAATGAAGCATTGGAGTGCCTGGGTGGCAACGGTTATGTCGAGGACTTCGACATGGCCCGCTTCTATCGACAGTTACCGCTGCTCTCGATCTGGGAAGGATCAGGCAATGTTGCGGCGCTCGACGTGATTCGGGCGATCGGGCGGGAGCCGGCGTCGTTGGAGGCGTTCATTGGGGAAGCCGAGCTGGCGCTCGGTGTCGATGAGCGCTACGACGCAGCCCTGGACCGGCTGCGCAAGGAACTCACGAGCGCGGATGACATCGAGATGCGCGCCCGCCGGGTCGTGGAGCAGCTCGCCTTGGTATTCCAAGGCTCGCAGCTGCTGCGGCATGCGCCGCATGCGGTGGCCGATGCGTTCTGCGCGTCGCGTCTGGATCGAGATTGGGGTGGCGCCTTGGGGACACTGCCCACCGGCCTCGACTTGGACCCGCTGATCGAGCGCGCAGTGGTCGAGGTGCCCGACTGAGTAGCCTCATGGGTGCCCACATCGCCCCATAACTTACTAGTTAGTAGGTAGGCTGTCCCCATGTCGAAACCCAAGTCATACCAAGGCGCGTACGCCATCGTCACCGGGGGAGCCTCCGGGTTCGGTCAGGCCCTGACGCGTCTCTTGCACGCCGATGGCGCCCACGTGATGGTGGTCGATGTTCACGAGCACGCACCCGAAGGTGCCCTGCCGGCCGGGGTGGACTATCGGCAACTGGACGTCCGCGACCAGGTGGGCTGGGACGACCTGCGCAACCACGTCGAGGCGACGTGGGGGCGACTCGATTTGCTGGTGAGCAACGCCGGGATTGCGGTCGGTGGGCGCATCGACGTCGCCGAGATTGAGGAGTGGGACCGCGCGATCCAGATCAACCTCATGGGCGTGGTGCGGGGAGTGCGCACCTTCGTGCCGATGATGAAGCAACACGGCAGCGGCCACCTCGTGCAGACGGCCTCACTCGCCGGGCTCGTCCACGCGCCCGGTATGGCGACCTACAACACGGTGAAGGCCGGAGTCGTCGCGCTTTCGGAGACGCTGCACTACGAGCTCTCCGCGCACGGCGTCGACGTCAGCGTGGTCTGCCCCTCTTTCTTCCGGACGGGTCTCGCTGATTCTCTCGCGGGCAAGGATGTTGACCTGGAGCATTCGGCCGTCTCACTCATCACGAAGGCCAAGCGGTCAGCCGACCAAGTCGCCGCGAAGGCCTTCTCGGGGATGCAGAAGCGAACCTTCCTGATCCTTCCTGATGAAGAGGCACAGATCGCGTCGCGGGCGAAGCGTTTTGCCCGCCCGGCGTACGACCGCGCCATGCTGCGCGCCGGTCGCGACATGGGCGCGGGCAAGTCAGGGACAAGCGCGCTTGACCGGCTTGGGAAGTTGCGAAACCGCCGGCCCTGAGAGAGTCCTCGCGCCGCCCAGCCGGTGGTGGACGTTGCTCACCCTGGTGGCAAACGCGTCCCCCAAGTACCTCAGAGGGCGTAGGGAGGGGCCTCCTAGGGCGCAAAGATCGGGCAAGTGCCTCATGCGCGCGGCTACCTCAGCCGACGAGTGTTCTGGGTGTCAGCGAAACGCCACATCACTAGGAGACTCGCCATGTTGTTGAACTTCTTCCTCCTCACCCTTCTCGTCGTCCTGCCGACCGCGGCCACCGTTGCGCTCCTGCGCATGGACCGCGATGCGAGCGGCCGCAATGTCAGTCGGCGTGGTGCTGAGTTTGGTACCCCGTTCCGGACACCAGAGTTTCAGCGAATGGAAAACCCGGTCGGATGGTCGACTATGAGGTGACCACTCGTCACGACCAGGAGGACGTATGCGCCGCGTCGCACCCCTTGTAGCCCTTGCCCTGTTCCTTACCGGATGCCAGTCCGAGTCGGACTCTTCAGAAACCGGCTCGGCTGGTTCCCGCTCGGGCAGTTCGACGTCGACCTCTGCGGCCGCCAAACGGTCGTCCGTCGCGACCTCGACGTTGGATGCAGTCCGCAAGGACAAGAAGCTCACGGTATGCACCACGGGCGACTACCGACCATTCACCTATGTTGATCCGAAGAGTAAGAAGCGCACCGGAATTGACGTCGACATGGCCAAGAATCTCGCGGCCTCACTCGGCGCAAAGGTCGAGTGGGTGTCAACGTCCTGGAAGGACTTGATGCCCGACTTCCTGGCGCGGTGCGATATCGCGATGGGCGGGGTATCGATCTCGACGGATCGAGCGCAGCAGGCATACTTCACCGACCCGGTTCTTACCGAGGGCAAGACGCCGATCACGTTGTGCCGCAACGTGTCCAAGTACGACACCATCAAGGAGATCAACAAGCCCGGGGTGCGTTCCATCACCCCGGAAGGTGGCACCAATGAGGAGTTTGCGCGCGAGCACTATGCCAAGGGCAAGATCATCGTGTGGGGCGATAACAACACCATCTTCGACCAGATCATCGCGGGCAAGGCCGACGTCATGACGACTGACGCCAGCGAGACGGTCTGGGTCGCGAAGACCCATCCTGAGCTGTGCGCGGTCCACCCGAAGAAGCCGTTCAACTTCAGTCAAAAGGGCTACCTCCTCCCGCGCGGTGACGATGATTGGCGCGCATACGTCAACACCTGGCTGCGCATCGCGAAGAACGACGGAACCTGGGCCAAAGCGACCCAACCCTGGTTCGGACAGACCCAACTCAGGTAGGCACCGTGGATACTGACTCCGTGACGCCATCGCCGATCGACCGTTCGCCCCTGGTGGGGCGTGCTGTCGAGTTGGGAGACCTGGTGGACCGGGCGACCGGCGGCACCGCATCCGCCGTCTTGCTCGGCGGCGATGCCGGGGTCGGTAAAACGCGGCTGCTCACGGAGCTCATCGCTCGAAGTCGTGAGCAGGGCGTTCGGGTGCTGTCTGGTCACTGCCTCGACCTGGGTGAGTCTGGTTCTCCCTATCTGCCGCTTCGGGAAATGTTCGACCGGCTCCAGCTTGACGAGCCAGAGACCGCGGCCAGCCTGGCAGAGGCCTTCCCCGGGCTGGGGCCGCTCTATCCCGCGGGTCTGGCCGCCCATCAGGTCGACCGAGGCGACTTCCTCGAAGCCCTGCATGATGCGCTCACCTACCTAGGCCATGAACGGCCGCTGCTCGTGGTGGTCGAGGACGCGCACTGGGCGGACCGGTCCAGTCGCGGTCTGTTGACTTTTTTGCTGAGTCGCCGGATTCCTTCGCCCGTCACGATCGTGGTCTCCTATCGGGCCGATGACCTGCACCGGAAGCACCCACTTCGAAGGGACCTCGCGGAGTGGTCACGGCTGCCTGGCGTGACTCGGGTCGTGCTGCCGCCGCTGGCCGACGCCGACATGCGCGGCTTGGTCGTCGGCCTGCGACCAGGGCTCGTCGGGGCCGCCACCGAAGACATCGTGGCGCGGGCCGATGGCAACCCCTTCTTTGCTGAGGAGCTTCTGGCCGCCCACGACCTGGGCAAAGCCGGTCTGCCTGGGGATCTGGCCGACCTGCTCCTCCTGCGGTTGGACTCTCTGGGGGACGCCGCACGAACCGTGGTTCGGGCGGCGTCCGTTGCGGCGCGCAGCGTCACCCATGACGGACTGGGCCACATCACTGACCTATCGGTGACCGAGGTCGATGATGGCTTACGAGCCGCCCTCGACGCCAACGTCTTGATGCCATCTGGCCAGAACTACGTCTTCCGGCACGCCCTTCTCGGGGAGGCGGTCTACGACGACCTGCTACCTGGGGAGCGCGTACGCCTGCATCGCCGCTACGTGGACTCGTTGAGCGACCGCGAATTCCCAGGAGCCGCAGCGTCACTCGCCCATCATGCGCATGCAGCGGGGCTGCGCAAGGTGGCGGCCGAGGCCGCAGTCAGGGCCGGTGATGAGGCGTTGTTGGCAGCCGGTCCGGCGGATGCTGCAGCGCATTTCCAGGCCGCGCTGAATATCTTCGCCGAAGACGACATCGAGCTGGACGGAGGATGTGGCCGGTTCGAGGTGAGCCTGCGGGCCGCGCGCGCGTTCGTCCTGTCCAGTGATCCGCACCGGGCCATTGGACTTCTGGACGAGGTATCGACTGCCGACCTGAGCGCCGAAGACCACGGCCGACTGGCCGTCAGGATTGCTGAAGCCCATCAGGTCACCGACCTCCCCGATTCACTAGTGGGCATGCTGCAGGAGGTGATTGCTCGACAGGATGGGGAGACCGAGCTCACGGCGACGCTGCTGTCCAAGCTGGCGAGGGCGCACCTGGACGACGAAGAATACGACAAGGCCGCCGAGGTCGCCGATGAGGCGGGCCGGGTTGCTCGCGATCTGGATCTGCCGTCGGTGACCGCCGATGCGATGACCACGCTCGGGCGCCTCGATGGCTTTGCGGGCCATCGAGATCGGTCGTTGAGGCGACTGGATGATGTGATCGAAGCGGCGCGTATCGCGGGCGATGTCGAAGCCGAACTCAGAGGCAGGCACCAGCGCCATCGGGTGCTGGCCCGTCTTGGCGACCACCTTGGCGCTCGTGAAGCGGGCGTCGAGGCGGTACATCGCGCGGTCGAGCTCAACGCTGCCAGCACGCCGTTTGCCGTCGATACCCGAACCATGGCAGCGCATTACGCCGTCGTGACGGGCGAGTGGGAAACCGCTGACGCCATGCTTGACCTGAGTGAGTTGCGCCTTCCAGAAAGTTCATTCACGGCCGTCATGACGGCCGTGGGAATGCAGTTGGCGGCAGCGCGTGGTCAGGACGGTGATGTGTTGGCGCGGGTTGCCCGAGTCCGCCCGATGTTGACTCGGGAGATGATGGTCGGTGTGCAGGGTGGCTCGGCGGCCGTGGATGTCTTCGGTCGGCAGGGCAAGGTTGAGGCGATGCTCGACCTCCATGACGAAATCGTGCAGACCATCGGCATGGTGTGGCGGCTCCGCAACTTCGACGCGCGGATTCGACTCAGTGCCATCGTGATTGGGCACCTTGCAACCTCTCGCATCGGCGGCGCCGCGGAGTTTGCGCGGGTCGAGGAACTGGCTCAGGCCGCGGAGACTGTCGCGGGCACTCGAGGTGACGAGCGGTGGTTGGGGCTGGAATCGCGCGCCTGGTTGGCCAGGGCCCGCGCCGAGCGAGCCAGACACGATTGGGGTGGCGTCGGTGCTCCCGATTCCGTGACGGTGGACCTCATGCAGACGGCGGTCGACTGCATGGGTGAGGCAGTTTTTCCCTATGACGAAGCCTGGTCGCGAGTACGCCTCGCGGAGTTGCTACTCGCCCGCGGTGACCATGCGGATGCGAGGGAACAGGCAAGTCTTGCGCGAGCGATCGGATTGCGATTGGGCGCGTCGCCGATCCTTGACGTGGTCGGTCGACGTGGATCTGCCCCGGCAGCGCCGCGCCGCGATGGAAAGGCGGAGCTCACCCCACGCGAACGGGAAGTGTTGGTCTTGGTCGCGCGCGGGAAAACTAACGGGGATATCGCCAAGGAATTGTTCATCAGCACCAAGACCGCGAGTGTGCACGTGTCCAACATCCTCGCCAAACTGGGCGTCAGCACCCGCACCGAGGCCGCAACCATGGCAACTCGAGAAAGACTGTTGGACTAAGCAATTCGCTGGTTTGTGCAGGTCAGCGGAGTTCTAGCCGGGGGCCTGTCCACTGTTGGGTGAGCCATCGGTCGTGGCTGGCGACGATGACGGTGACCGGCGTGCGCCGCAGCGCCTCCTCCAGTGCTTCCACCAGGGCGAGAGAAATGTGGTTGGTGGGTTCGTCCAGAAGCAAGAGGTCGTGGGGTGTCGCCATCAACAGCGCGAGCCCGAGGCGCTGGCGTTGTCCCTGGCTGAGTTCGCCGACCGGACGGCTCAGGTCCCGAGGATGGAGTATGCCAAGGTCGGCCAGGGGCCGTAACGGCGTGACATCGGCATAGATCTGCAGCGGGGAGCGGGAGGAGTCGGCGAAGGCCACCTCCTGAGCGAGGTACCCAGGCGCCTGGGCCGCCACCTCAACGCCGGGCGAACCCTCAATGCCGGTCGCTCCCTCAACGCCGGTCGCGACCTCAATGCCGGTCGCTCCCTCAACGCAGCTCGAGCAGCCCTCAACGCCGGTCGCGCCCTCAACGCCGGTCGAGCAGCGGGAACGCAGTGATCCGCGTGTCGAGACCAAAGCCTTCAAGAGGGTCGACTTTCCGCACCCGTTAGGGCCGGTGACCAGCAGGTGTTCGCCTGGGCCAACGTCCAGGCGCTCAAGGGAAAGACGCCCGGGGACGACCATGTTCCGGACGCGTACTGATCCTGCCCGACGCCCGTCAAATGACCCCGAAAACACCACGGGCGCAGGCGGTTTCGGAATGAGGTCGCGCTCGATGGTGGCGATGCGCTGTTCGGCATCACGTACCCGACGCCGCACCGTCGCCTGCACGTTTTGGCCCTTGAACGCGTGGATGAACTTGTCGTTGTCCCGCGGTCCCCGCCCATGGGCCACATCCTGTTCGCCGCTGCGGGACTTGCCGCGCAACTCGTTGAGCGTGTCCTGCTGGGCCTCGAAGTCCTCCTGCCACCGGCGCCGACTGCTTTCCTTGGCTGCCAGATAGGCGGAGTACGAGCCGGAATATGCCCGACCTCCGCGACCGTCGGTCCCTAGGTGGCTGGGGTCGAGGTCCACCAGAGAGGTGCATACCCGCTCCAGAAGGACCCGGTCGTGGGTGGCGATGAGAACGGCACCACGCATGGTGAGGAGTTCGGACTCCAAGAAATCCAAGGCGTCGTGGTCTAGGTGGTTGGTCGGCTCGTCCAATACCAAGCAGTCGGGCCTCCGAGTCAGCAGTGCTGCCAACGCAAGTCGCGCGCGCTGCCCACCCGACAACTCACCGACCAGCTTGGTCCGAGAGAGCTGCTCGAGTCCGAGCCGATGGGCCGCAACTTCAGCTCGCCGGTCGGCGTCCCACGCGTCATGCATTTCAACCCATTCGAGTTGCTCGGCGTAGGCATCGGTCGTCTCCGGCAAGCCGTTCGCGAGCTGCTCTAGCCGCTCGACGGCGTCGTGCAGAGGGGCAAGCGCCTCGGCCAGTACGGCCTCGACGGTGTCGTGAGCCCGCAGCCCAGAATCTTGCGCGAGGTAGCCAAGGTCCGGTGGCGACTCGACGTGTCCGCCGTCAGCATCCTCAAGCCCCGCGATGATGCGCACGAGTGTTGATTTGCCCGCGCCGTTCTCGCCGATCAGCCCGAGGCGCTGCCCCGGGGTGACCGTCAGGTCGACACCGTCGAGGACGGGCCGGCTGGCGTAGGCCTTTGAGAGGTCACGAACGATGAGCGAGGTAGACATGCGGCACTCCCGAAGAGGGGGATGGGTGCTCGCCGGGCGTGTGCCTCGGGCGCGAGCGATTCAGTGCCTCAGTGCTTCATAGTCGGGCCAGGATAGTTGACAGCCGCCCTAGACCGCCAACGGAATTTTGCTCCGTCCATGAATGGTCCGGGTGGGACGCACAGGGGCCTTCCCCGCCCGGTGCAGCGTCGGCAGGCGTTGGGCGATGGCGCGCAGCGCGATGGTTGCCTCCAGCCGTGCGAGCGGCGCGCCGACGCAGTAGTGAATCCCGCTGGAGAAGGCGAGGTGGTCGCCTGGCTCGCGCGTGATGTCGAACTCATGTGGGCGATCCCAGACCTGGGGGTCGCGTCCGGCGCCGGCGAGGCCGAGGACGACCCAGCGGCCTTCCTTCAATACGGCGCCGCCAAGGTCGAGGTCAGCATTCGCCCGCCGTGACGAGAACTGCACGGGCGCGTCGAAGCGCAAGGTCTCTTCGACGACCCCCTCCGCAAGATTGGGATCTTCCACCAGGAGCTGCCATTGCTGCGGGTTCGCCATCAACTGGTAGACGGCATTCCCAATGAGATTGACCGTGGTCTCGAATCCCGCGACCAACAAGAGCTGGCAGAGCGGCAGGATTTCCTTGGCGGAAATCTGACCCTCATCAGCCTGGCTCAGCAGAGTCAGCATGTCGTCCCGCGGGTCGCGCTGCCGCTCCTCAATCAGGCGAGCAAACATGTCTTCCAGGGCATCGCGTGCGGCAAAGACACGTCGTGCCTGGCGTATTGAGCTGATGCCGTCTAAGGCGCTGCCGAGCGCGGTGCCATACCTGGTGAAGGTGTCGGTGTCGGCGTCGGGCACGCCCAACAGGTCACTGATGACCGCGATAGGAAGCGGCGCGGAGAGTGTGCGTTGCAGATCAAACGTGCCTTGTCGTTCGGCGTCGTCGAGCAATTGATGGACGACCTTCTCAATGCTTGTTTCGTATGCCGCCATCCGCCTCGGCGTGAATGCTGGCGCGGCGACCCGACGGATCCGGGTGTGGTCGGGCGGATCGAGTTGCAAGAGAGACAGGTCGATTTCCTGCGGGCCGCGTACGGACGTACCCGTTTGGCTGGGGTCCGTCACGCCGGTGTCGCGACTCTTGAGCACCTGCTTGCAGATCGCGTGGTCCATGGAAACCCGCACACCGGGAATCGAGGTCTTGCTGAGCGGCCCACGGGCACGGATCTGCTCATAGAGCGGGTACGGATCGCTGCTCCAGGGGCGAAGACCGGTGCGTACCAAGGGGTCTCGCAGGACATAGCCGGCAAACAGTTGTCCGGCGCGCTCGGTATACATCCGCTGGGCGAAGGCCGCTCCTCGCGTGATCGCTGCACCGTCGAGCGCTGGCTTCACCATGGTGGCACCTCTCGTTCTGAATAACTTACGGTTCCGTAGGTAAGGTTAGAGCATAGCCTTCATGCCTTCGTGGGAAGCGACGAAACCGAGTCGTTCATAGAACGTGTGGGCCCGAGTGCGCGCCTTGTCGGTTGTCAGTTGCATGAGGTTGGCGCCCTGCTCGCGCGCGTAGTCGATGGACCACTCGACCATCGCCGCGCCGACGCCAGTGCCACGTGCCGCGTCGGCGACGCGTACTCCCTCTAGTTGAGCGCGGGTCGCACCGCGCCGGGACAGCCCGGGAATGATCGAGACCTGCATGGTGGCTGCGACCTGGTCACCCTCGTCGAGTACGACGACCAGCAGGTGGGCCGGGTCTGCGTCGAGGGTCTCGAACGCGCGGACGTAGGCCGGATCGCTCGGATCCTCTCGCGTCGATCCGAGCGGATCATCCACCAGAAGAGCGATGATGGTCGGGAGGTCTTCCCGCCGCGCCCGGGCGATCCGGTGGCCGGATGGCAGGGTGGCAAGAACCGTATGGGTCATGGTCTGAGGCTACGCGCGCTAGACCGTATGAGCCGTGGACTGCGAAATAAGTTTCTCATCGGTAACATCGACGGTCAGTCACCTGAAGGGATCTTTCTATGACCTCTACGACCCGCCAACGCGTCGGGCTGACCGACCTCGCCAAGGGCGCTGCCGCCATGAGGTCCGATCTGCCCGCATTGCTCAAAGCTGGCGCCGGACTGATTCTGCGCAAGCCGGGGGATCAGGCCTCGATCGGCCGGACCTTCCAGGACCTTGCGGCTAAGCAGCCCGATAACGCCTTCTTGGTGTTCGAGGATCAAGAGTTGACCTACGGCGAAGCTAACGCCGTCGTCAATCGCTACGCCGCTGTTCTGACCGAACGCGGAGCCGACCGCGGCGGAGTCGTCGGCATCATGGGTGGCAACGAACTCGATACCTTGCTCGTGACTCTGGCCGCGGTCAAGATCGGATCCGTCGCCGGGTTGCTCAACCATCACCAGCGGGGCGATGTCCTCGGGCACAGCCTGGGCATCCTGGATGCTCGCTTGATCGTCGTTGCCGATGGCGCGACTGAGGACCTGGCGACCGCGGGTGAGGCGGCGCGGGCGCAGCCAGCGTTGACATACAGCGAGTTGCGGTCTGAAGCGGAAGGCAAGTCGACTGACAACCCGGCGATCACCGAGCAGATCCTCGGCTCGGAGCGGGCGTTCTACATCTTTACCTCGGGCACCACAGGCATGCCCAAGGCCAGCATCATGACCCACTTCCGGTGGCTGAAGTCCTACTCGGGTCTTGGTGGCCTTGGCGTGCGGCTTAAGCCCACCGACCGCATGTACAGCTGCCTCCCGCTGTACCACAACAACGCCATCACGGTCGCGCTCGGAGCGGTGCTCGCCGGGGGCGCGTCCTACGCCATCGGCCGCAAGTTCTCCGCCTCCGGCTTCTGGGAGGAAGCGCGTCGCTATGACGCGACGGCCTTCGTCTACATCGGCGAGTTGTGTCGCTACCTTCTCGCCCAACCCGAACGTCCGGGCGACCGCGATCATCGGGTTCGCGTCATTGTGGGCAACGGCCTGCGACCGGACATCTGGCGTGACTTCCAGGGGCGCTTTGGCATCGAGCGCATCGCCGAGTTCTACGGCGCTAGTGAATGCAACATTGCCTTCATCAATGCGTACGGAATCGACGAAACCGCTGGCACCTGCCCACTGCCGTTCAGCGTGGTCGCGTACGACCAGGACGCGGGCGAGCCAGTGCGTGATGCGAAAGGCCGTCTGACCAAGGTGAAGGCCGGAGAGATCGGGTTGCTCCTGGCGAAGGTCACTTCCCGGGCCCCGTTTGATGGTTACACCGACGACGATGCCACCGAGCGCAAACTGATTCGCGGCGGATTCCGTTCTGGTGATTGCTGGTTCAACACCGGAGACCTAGTCATCAACCAGGGCTTCACGCACGTCGCTTTCGTTGACCGGCTGGGTGACACGTTCCGCTGGAAGGGCGAAAATGTCGCCACGACCGAAGTCGAGGCGGTGCTCGGTCGACAGCCGCAGATCGAGGACTGTTCGGTCTACGGCGTCGAGGTGCCAGGCACAGATGGGCGGGCGGGGATGGCGGCCGTTGTCCTGGCTGAGGGTGCCGACCTGGACCCGTCGGGTCTGGCGACCACGTTGCGGAAGGCCCTGCCGGCGTACGCCGTGCCGCTGTTCATCCGAGTCGTCGACTCCCTTGAGCACACCTCGACGTTCAAGTCGATCAAGGTGAAGTTGCGCAGCGAGGGATATGAGGTCGGCGACGACGTGTTTGCCTTCGTCGGTGGAGACGACGGCTATGTGCCCTTCTACGCGGACTATCCAGCTGATGTCGCGGCCGCGCGGGCGCCTCGCTAGCGCCCGGAATCCCAAAACTGACCGGTAACGGTCTAGGACTCTCTACGCTCAGGGCCATCCGTCCGTCAGAGAGGCCTACGCCGTCATGCGCAGATCGATTGCATCCCTTGTCACCCTTGGTGTCATCACTGTCCTTCCAGGAGGTGTGGCGCTGGTGGGGCAATCCTCTGCTGGTGCGGCGTCACCTGCCCAGTCCGCCCAACTGGATCTTCTTGACCGTGTGCGTGCGCTCCCGGGCGTGATCGAGGCCACCGAGTCGGCCGCCGGAGGAGGCTTGCGCAATTTTGACATCACGTTTGAGCAATTCGCTGACCATGACGACCACAGCAAGGGAACCTTCGCTCAGCGAGTCAGTCTCACGCACAAGGATTTCTCCCGCCCGATGGTGATGTACACCTCGGGGTACTCGCTGCCCGGCTTTAACCGGAGTGAGCCGACCCAAATCGTCGACGGTAACCAGATCAACATGGAGTACCGCTTTTTCGACTCGTCCCGACCGGACAACCCTGACTGGAGTAAGCAACTCACGATCAAGCAGGCGGCCACCGACCAACACCGGATCATCGAGAGCTTTAAAAACCTCTACAGCGCCAACTGGCTCACGACCGGAGGATCCAAGGGTGGGATGACTGCGACGTACCACCGGCGGTTCTTCCCCAAGGATGTGAAGGGGACGATTGCCTACGTTGCCCCCAACGACGTGAAGGACGACAAGGACGTCTACAACAAATTCCTCGACAATGTGGGTGACAACCCGACCTGCCGCCAGGACCTGCTAGCCGTCCAGCGTCGCATGCTCGGCAAAGACCGGCCCGCGTTCCTTGAGTTGCTCACGAAGGGCGACAAGGAGCAAGGCCGCACGTACGCCACGGTCGGTTCCCAGGAGAAGGCCTACGAATCCGCGGTCGTGGATTTGCCCTTCGGTTTCTGGCAGTACCAGCCTTCCACTTTTTGCCAGTACATCCCCGCGCCGTCAGCCACAAACGAGCGAATTTACACATGGGTGTCGGCCGTCTCCAAGCCGTGGGCTTACTCCGACCAGGATCTCGAAGGCACCGCCCCGTACTACTTCCAGGCGGCCTACCAGCTCGGCTCGCCGGAGCCCTACGAGACCCACATTGGCGACCTGTTGAAGTTTCCGGGAGCGAACGTCGCTCGGACGTTTGTCCCAGATGCGTTGAAGCCGGCGAAGTTCGACACGAAGGCTATGCCCGATATCGACAAGTGGGTCCGTAAGAGTTCCTCGCAGATGCTTTTCGTCGACGGCGAGAACGACCCGTGGAGTGCGGAACCGTTCAACTGTGGCAAGGATGGCGCTCAGCGCGACTGCAACCGCTATGTCGCTCCCGGTGCCAACCACGGTGCCAGCATTAAGGCGCTGCCCGAGAAACAGAAGAACACTGCGAACTACAAGATTCTGCAGTGGGCCGGGTTGACCGAGTCTGACCCGGCGGTCAAGCAGATTCGCAAGGCGGGTAAGCCGAAGGATCTCGGCAAGATCGACCGGGAGCCCCAGCGCCAGGGACTGGGTCTGCGTTAGCCATCGCGTACGACCGGTCGAGTAGCCGCCGACTGGCGGCAAATGCGGGGTTGGCCGAGCGCCACGCTACGTATTTGCCGCCAATCGACGTGTAAAGCCATACCGCCGACATCGGTGATCACGATCTCCGGAGACGCGGCCGAGGGACATGACAGGTGCGATGAAATTGCCCCGAGAGCGACAGGAATCCCAAAACTGACCGGTAACGGTCTAGGACTCTCTACGCTCAGGGCCATCCGTCCACCAGAGAGGCTCACGCCGTCATGCGCAGATCGATTGCATCCCTTGTCACCCTTGGTGTCATCACTGTCCTTCCAGGAGGTGTGGCGCTGGTGGGGCAATCCTCTGCTGGTGCGGCGTCACCTGCCCAGTCCGCCCAACTGGATCTTCTTGACCGTGTGCGTGCGCTCCCGGGCGTGATCGACGCCACCGAGACGACGCCGGCTGGTTCGGAAGGCCCACGAAGGTTCGAGATCAAGTTCGAGCAGTGGGTCGACCACCAGGACCACGGCAAAGGAACGTTCGTCCAGCGACTCGGCTTGATGCACACCGACTTTGGCCGCCCAATGGTCATGCACACGTCGGGCTATGGCTTGCCAGGTTTCGCCCGTACGGAGCCGACGCAGATTGTGGATGGCAACCAGATCAACATGGAGTACCGCTTCTTCGACCCGTCCCGACCGGACAACCCCGACTGGAGCAAGCAACTCACGATCAAGCAGGCGGCCACCGACCAACACCGGATCATCGAGAGCTTTAAAAACCTCTACAGCGCCAACTGGCTCACGACCGGAGCATCCAAGGGTGGGATGACTGCGACGTACCACCGGCGGTTCTTCCCCAAGGACGTCAACGGGACAGTTGCCTACGTTGCCCCCAACGACGTGAACGACGACAAGGACGTCTACAACAAATTCCTCGACAATGTGGGTGACAACCCGACCTGCCGCCGCGAGTTGATCGGCATCCAGCGTCGTCTGTTGGGCAAAGACCGGCCCGCGTTCCTTGAGTTGTTGACCGCAAGCGACAAAGCCGCAGGGCGCACCTACACCACGGTCGGTTCCCAAGAGAAGGCCTATGAGGCCGCGGTCGCGGATATGCCCTTCGGCTTCTGGCAGCAGAAGCCCGCATCATTCTGCGACAGCATCCCCGCACCATCGGCATCGAACGAAGTTGTTTTTTCTTGGGGGGCGCTTGTCACCAAGCCATGGGCCTACTCGGACCAAGAACTCGAATACTACGCGCCGTACTATTATCAAGCGGCCTATCAGCTCGGCTCTCCCGAGCCCTATGAGACCCACATTGGCGACCTGTTGAAGTTTCCGGGAGCGAACGTCGCTCGGACGTTCGTGCCGGATGCGTTGAAGCCGGCGAAGTTCGACACGAAGGCTATGCCCGATATCGACAAGTGGGTCCGTAAGAGTTCCTCGCAGATGCTTTTCATCGACGGCGAGAACGACCCATGGAGTGCGGAGCCGTTCAACTGCGGCAAGAACGCCGCGGCCCGGGACTGCAATCGCTATGTCGCTCCCGGCGCCAACCACGGCGCGAACATCAAGGCGTTGCAGGAGAAACAGAAGAACACTGCGAACTACAAGATTCTGCAGTGGGCGGGGTTGACGGAGTCTGATCCGGCGGTCAAGCAGATTCGCAAGGCGGGTAAGCCGAAGGATCTCGGCAAGATCGACCGGGAGCCCCAGCGCCAAGGACTGGGTCTGCGTTAGCCATCGCGTACGACCGGTCGAGTAGCCGCCGACTGGCGGCGAATGCGGGGTTGGCCGAGCGCCACACTACGTATTTGCCGCCGGTCGACGCGGGTAAGGGTCAATGAGTAAGGCCACCGGCCTGTTGCGCCTGGCGCAGCGGGCCGTCTGGCATTCCGGCCAAGACGCCAGCCTGATCGGCCTCGGGCTTGTCCCGGCTGAGCTTGGCTTTGGCGTGCACCTCGGTGACGGAGATTTTTAGGCCGACGATGGCCTTGAGTCGAGTCGCGATCCACTTCGCCGGGGCGTCGGACACCGCCCAGGGCTGGTCGCGTACGCCCTCGTGTCGGTCGGTCAGTCGTGTCACCGCGTCGAGCACCCAGTCAGGATCGTCGTGGACCGTGAGCGTTCCGCGCAGTTGCACCTCGGTGTAGTTCCAGGTCGGGACTACGCGGCCGTGTTCGGCCTTGGAGGCATACCAGGCCGGTGTGATGTAGCCATTGACGCCGCGCACGACCAGAAGCGCATTGGTCTCGTCGACCAGGTGCCGAGTCTGCGGGTTGGTGCGGGCGATGTGCGCAATGACGCGATCGCCTTCCCACAGGATCGGCAGACTCGTGGAGTGAGGTATGCCGTCCACGTCGGCGGTGATCAGGCTCGCCAGCGCCATCGCATCAACGAATGACCGGATCTCGGCGTCGTCCTCGACGGCCGAATGCGGTGGTAGATACATGGCACGCAGTGTGTCAGGGGTGGCCGGGCCCTTCCGGCCACCCCGGACATCTCAGGCGCGAAAGAGCGTGGTGTGCGTGACGTAGCCCGACTTGCAGGTGGCCCAGGTGGTCTGCCCGACGCTCACCTTGGGCGAGTAGACCGTCCCGCCCTTGCTGCAGGACACGCGGATCTTGTATTTCGCGGCGCCGTCGAATGAGGTGCACCGAGCAAAGCCGGTCTTCGCGCCGTTCGTGGATCGCCACAGGTCGCAACTACCCGCGGCTTCCGCCGAACCTGTAGGAACCAAGATTGCGGCAGCGGTCGCCGCGGTGGCGAGCGTACTGATCAGAGTGGAACGCATGGACCTGTCCTTCGTCGCGGAATCAATGTCACGCACACCATTGCGGGCGAGTCGCCGCGTGGTCACGCCAATCCGCTGAAAGTGGCGGAAACCGAAACCGGTCGCGGCGGACCTTCCCCTCATAACGCCTGGGGTGCGTTCTCGCGCCACAGACGCCGGGCGTCGCGCCAGCGGGCGCCGTCCGGCAATGACAGTTGGATGATCCGCTTCCAGGTCGATGCAAGCTGCTTAGGCAGGGGGCCGGTGGTGTAGGGGAGCCCGTAGCGCTCGCAGATCTGGCGCACTCGCGGCGCGATCTCGAAGTAGCGGTTGGACGGGATGTCCGGGAAGCAGTGGTGCTCAATCTGGTGGCTGAGATTTCCCGTCAGGATATGAAAGAGCTTGCTACCGGACAGGTTTGCCGAGCCCATCATCTGTCGTACGTACCAGTCACCACGGCTCTCGCCTTCGATCATGTCTTCAGTGAAGGTCTCGACGCCCTCGGGGAAGTGGCCGCAAAAGATGACCGAGTGCGCCCATACATTGCGGATCGCGTTGGCCGCCACGGACCCGGTCAACGCGCCGGTGCCGGACTTAGCCACCACCTGCGCGACCACCGGAAAAGCGATGTACTCCTTGGTGATCTGCTTGATCGCTTTGGTCTTCAACAAGCGGACATCGGCGTCGAAGGCCTCCTTGGTCTTATGCCCCTCCTGCACCTGGTCCCACTCCAGGTCATAGGAGGCAATGCCCCACTCGAAGACCAACGCCAGACCCGCGTTGACGAGTGGGTTGAACAGGTCGCGCCGCGCCCACGGCTGGTCTTCATCGACGCGCAGGATGTTGTAGCCGACGTCGCGGTCTTTGCCGATGACATTGGTCCAGGTGTGGTGCAGGTCGTTGTGCGTGTGCTGCCAGCCGCGCGCGGGAGCGACGAAGTCCCACTCATAAGTGGTGGAGTGAATATCTGGGTCGCGCATCCAATCCCATTGCCCATGAAGGGTGTTGTGGCCTACCTCCATGTTGTCCAGCACCTTGCCGAGCGCCAGCATCCCGGTGCCAAGAGCCCATGCCGGGCGGTATCGCGAGGCCAGCAACATCGCGCGGCCACCAACCTCGAGGCCGCGGGTGATCTTGACCATTCGCTTGATGTACGCCGCATCCTTGGCCCCGCGCGAGGCGATCACTTCGTCGCGGATGGCGTCGAGCTCGGCTCCGAGTTGGCGTACTTCCTCGTCGCTGAGGTGGTCGGCACCCGGTGGACGGACGGCGGGGCTGCCAGCGGCGGGGAGGACGCCAGTGCGCTGGGTGACCGATGGCTTACTGCCCCGACGCAACGAGGTGTCGACCACGGGGTCGGTGGCGCTCGCGGGGGGTGCATCGGTCAGGGTCATAGGTCCTCCTGCTGGAATTCAGACGTCAAGGTGCACCGGGCCAGCGGCAGCCGAAATGCACGTTTGGATGAGTTCGCCCTCGTCTTGGCGGATCTCGCCGGTGCGCAGGTCTTTGACCTGGCCAGAGAGCAGTGGCGTGAGGCAGCTGTGGCAGATGCCCATACGGCATCCGTGGGGCATGAGTACGCCGGCGTTTTCGCCGGCCTCGAGGAGGGTGGTGGCGCCGTCGGCGTCGGCTTCCTTGTCGGACTTTTCGAACACGACGCGACCACCGGCGCCGTCATCGACCAAGAGTGAGGTTTCGAACCTTTCCACGGACAACTCATCGGGCGCATGAAAGGTCTGCCAAAACTCGGTCGCGTCATCGAGGAGTTCGCTCGGACCGCAGACAAAGGCCTTGCGCGAGCGCCAATCAGGGCAGAGGTCGTCAAGGTCGGCAATGGTGGAGAAGTCAATGCGCCCTTCGGATTCAGTCCAGCGGTGTACGACGTGCAATGCCCGGTAGGTGCGCTCAAGGTCGGCGAGTTCGTCGCGGAAAAGCGCGACCTCCTGGCTGCGCTCGGAATGGATCAGCACGACGTCCGCGTCGCGCCGTCGCGGGAGGAGCGTACGGATCATCGACATGACCGGCGTGATGCCGGAGCCCGCGGTCAGCATGAGGAGTGGGCGCGGGCCAGGCGGCAGGACGAAGTCGCCCTGGGGCGGCGCGAGGAAAAACACGTCACCGGGTTTGGTGTGCTCGACCAGGTGGCGTGACACCCGGCCGATCGCCGTCACGGTCACGGCGGGGTTGGCGCCTTCGGGAGCGGACAGGGAGTACGACCGCCACTGCCGGATGCCGTCGATCTCGACCCCGATGCGGGCATACTGACCGGCCTCGTGGGCGTGCCACCCGCGGCCCGGTCGGAACGAGATGGTGGCGCTATTGGCCGTCTCTGGTGTCACCGCAGTCACCACCCCGCGCAACTGTCGGGCCGAGGAGAGTGGGCTGACGAGGTTGAGAAAGTCTTCGGGAGCGAAGGGGGCGGTGAAGACGCCGAGGGCGCGACGCGCCAACTGTCCTCCTCCACGACTCACCCCACTAGTGTGATTGGCGCGAGCGGTCATATTCTGCTGCCTCAGACCACAACTACAGGGCGCTTGTTTGTCTTAACACGAGCAAAAAGGTGGTGAACGGCCTGTCATGAGCCGTCACGTCGTAGAGCTGACCGACGACGCGCCGCCTTGGGCTGCGCTGCCGCGCGATGTCTCTGATGCGATGAAGCCGCATATGAGCGAGGTCGTCGGCGCCATCATCGAGGTCATCCAGCGCGACGTCCCGGCCTATGCGCGACCTCTAGAAGGCGATTTCGGCGTCGCCGTACGTCGCGGCGTGGAGGTGGCGCTGTCGCGGTTGCTGCTGGAGTTGCCTGGCTCCACTGAGCCAGCGCTGCCGCCGCACGCGCGACAGGTTTACGTCGGGCTCGGTAAGGGCGAAGCCCGGACCGGTCGACCGATGGAGGTGCTGCTGGCGGCCTACCGCATCGGCGCTCGCGTGGCCTTCCGTGCCGTGTCGCGTATCGCGGTGGAGGAGGGTCTGGACCCGACCGTCTTGATGCCCTTGGGCGAGTCGATCTTTGCCTACATGGACGAACTCACCACCGCGAGCATCGAGGCGTTCACCGCCGAGCAGTTTCGCCGTGCTGGAGAACGAGACCGGCGGCGCGCGCAGCTCGTGGAACAACTCGTGTCCGGGCGTGCCGATGAGGCCGACCTGCGCCAGTTGGCAACCGAGGCGGGCTGGCCGATCCCTGCGGAGGTGGTGGTTGCTGTGCTGCCCACGGAGCGGGCCGACGGCCTTCGCCTCGCACTGGGAGAGACCGGGTTGGTGCGCGGACGGCCGGACCAGGTCGTCATGGTGGCGCCCGCGCCCACCAGTGGCCGAGCCCGCCGGAGACTGGAGCATGCCCTGGCCGATCGTCGCGCCTGGATCGGCCCGGCACGACCTTGGCTGCGGGCTGCGGCGTCACTACGCGCTGCCCACGCGGCGATGACCATGCCAGACCCGGCGAGCGTTCACCAGGCCGAGGGAGAAGGACCGTGGTGGGTCCGCGACCACCTGTCCACCCTCGTCCTCGGCCACGAGCCAGAGTTGGTGGCCGACCTGGCGGCGCAATGCCTCGCGCCGCTGGACGGTCTACGCCCCGGCCAGCGAGCGAGGCTCGCCAAGACCTTGCTCTCCTGGCTCGGCCATCAAGGCGAGCGATCCAAAGTGGCCGCCGAGCTCCACATCCACCCCCAAACCGTGGGTTATCGAGTCGGGCAGCTTCGTGAGTTGTTTGGCGCCGCCCTGGACGACCCCACCTCCCGGTTCGAGTTGCAGATCGTGCTGCGCGCGGGCCACGCATAAGTGATGAACCAGGCATGCTGAGGCCATGACGTATGTCGCGCTCGGTGATTCCTACGCTGCCGGGGTAGGTGCCGGAACGCCTGAGGATGGTTGCGGCCGCACCTCTGCTGGATATCCGTTGGCCGTGTCTCGGGCGCTGGACGAAGCCTTGCTCTACGAGGCCTGCCCGGGCGCGACGACGGTGGAAGTCGCGACGATCCAGACGGGCGTGATCACTCGCGAGACCAGCCGGGTGAGTGTCACGGCGGGCGGCAACGACCTCGGCTTCGCAGACGTGCTCACCGAGATCGCCAAGCCTTCCTGGCTCTCAGACAGCGGCGCGGTGTTGGCCGAGACCGAGCGCAGGGTCGGGGAGGATCTTCCCCAGGCGTTGGATGTCTTGTTCGATGCGATCAAGAGTCGCGGCCCGCAAGCGCAGATCGTCATGGTCGGCTACCCGCGACTCTTCTCATCCGGAGATTGCAGTCTGGTGACCTTCTTCACCGACGACGAGATCGCGCGGATGAACGGCATTGCTGATCGGATGGCCGAGGTGATGGGCAAGGTCTGTTCCGAGAGTGGAGCCGAATTCGTTGATGTGCGAGAGGAATTCGCCGCTCACGGGACCTGCGCGGATCAAGAATGGGTTCACGGAGCGTCCTACCCACTGGAGGAGTCTTTCCACCCCAACGGCGCGGGCCACGAGGCCTATGCGCGCCTCGCCCTGGCCGGCTTCGGTGTCGACGCCGCGCCGGCCGACCGCCCGCAGCCACAGGTGACGCGCGCGATGATGCCCGACCGCCGCCGACCCGTATTCCTGCCGCCCGACCTCTCGGTGCCGCGAAGTCAGCGTCCGGGGCGGGCTACTCCCGGCCGGTACGCCGCCGCCAGGCCCGGCGAGACTCGCCCGGGCGCGGACGGCCGGCAATTTCTGGCGCCACCAGAGACCCGACGACCGTGACCGTTCCGGCGATGACGTTGCCGGGAGTGACGTCGTCGTAGTCATCTCCGGCGAGGCACAGATCGAGGTCGCCGATTGCCGTACGCACCTGGGTCGCCAGGAACCGGCCCCCCGTCAACTCGTTGGTTCTCGGCTCGACCTGGCTCACGACCCCTGACATGAGCGCGTATGGAGTTGGCTTGGCAGGTCCGTAGAAACCATTGGCCAAGAACGCTTTTGACGACATGCGCGGTGGCCACGCAAGGCCACGATCGCGCACCTGAGCCGGCGGGGGTCCGAGCTCGTCTTCGGTGCCGAGAAGGCTGGCGTCCGAGGCCAAGAAGGCGCCGATATCTGCATGCACACTGATGTGAGTTCCCAACGCAGTCAGGCAAATACGCCCATTCGACGGGACGTCGCTGAGGTGGCGTCGCTGTTCAACTTGGCACGTCACGCCGGTGTGCCCTATGCCGTCTGAGCTCGTGACCATGATCTTCGTGACCTCGGTCGACACGGGAACGATGGAGACGTAGTCGAACTCCGACGTCCCGGCAAACGTCGGCACGATATGGGGAGTCCCGGCCAGCACGTCGTAAACCACGCGCGCGCCGCTTGGGTCCTGCCAGGCATAGGTCTGAACGCCGAAGCTCTCCCGAAGGAATTCGCGGTCCCGGCTGGTGAGTTCCGCGATAAGCGCGTCAAGGCCCGCCGTGGAGGTCACGGCCATGCCGATACACGCGAGATTGCTGGTCACGAGTGCCAACGGTAGGCCACGACCGCCCCAAGTTGTTCGCCGCGCATTCACCCATACACACAATTTCTCGGCCAGAGTGAACGCCATGTCGACCATTCGCACCGCAGGCCTGTTGACCGTCGGGACCGCTCTCGTCCTGTCCACCGCATCCCCATCGCACGCCGCCGCGGGCGCCTATGTGGCGCTAGGAGACTCGTTCTCCGCGGGTACCGGCACCAAGTCAAAGGTGGATGATTGCTATCGCTCGCAGCTCGGGTATCCGGCGCTCCTGGCCCAGAAAAGTGGCCTGAACCTGGACTACCAGGCGTGCTCGGGTGCGACGACCGCCGGAGTGCGGGACAACCAACTAGGGACCCTCAACAGTTCGACGGCATTCGTCACGATGACCATTGGCGGCAACGACGTCGGATTCGCGGACGTGCTGCTCGAATGCGCCAAGCCCGGATGGCTCAGCGACTGCGAAGGCGCCATCGCAGGCGGCACCGCGATCCTGAACGGCAGCCTTCCCGGCCGCTACGACGAGTTGTTCGGCACGATCAAGAACAAGGCCACCAATGCGAAGGTCACGGTCGGCGGGTACCCGCACCTGTTCAACGGCGAGGACTGCAACGCCGCGACCTTTTTCAGCCCGGACGAGCAGAGCAGCCTCAACTCCTCGACCTCGAGTCTCGGCGAGCTCATCAAGAGCAAGGCCGGGGCGTACGGGTTCGGCTATGTCGATCCGGTGAGCACCTTCAAGGGCCACGCTGTCTGCGATAACCCGGAGTGGATTAACGGCCTGAGTAACCCGGTGGAGGAGTCCTACCACCCCAATCGCGCTGGCAATGAGGCGTACGCGTCGCTCTTTGGCGGGGCCGTGGGTAAGGCATACCGGGCACCGAGCGATCGCTCGGCCTCGGCGGAGCAAGCCTCGCCGGCGCAGCAAGTGCAGGCGCAGGCCAACTATGTGCTGAGCCTGAAACTCACGTCGCCCAGCAACCTGGCCAAAGCGCAGACCGCTGGCGTGAAGCCGAGCGAGGTCAAGCGACTCAACTCAGCCCTTCGGTCGTCCGACACCGCAACGGTGCAACAGGCGCTCGACGGGCTGCAGGCGCTCGACCGGCAGATGTAGCGGTCTGCTGACCTAGCGGCGCGTGACGAGGATGCCGTCCTCGTCAGCCCACAGGGTCGCGCCCGGGGTGAAGGTCGCGTCGCCGAAGGTCAGCGGTACGTCCACCTCGCCGGTCCCTTCCTTGGCGCTCTTGCGCGGGTTGGAACCCAGCGCCCGGACGCCAAGGTCGAGTTCGCGCAGGGCCGCCACGTCGCGTACGGCCCCGTGGATGACGACGCCCGCCCAGCCATGCTCGACGGCGCTCGCGGCGATGAGGTCGCCCATCAGCGCGGATTCGAGTGATCCGCCGCCGTCAACCACGAGCACCCGATCATTGCCCGGTGTGGCCAGGGTGTGCTTGAGCAGGGCGTTGTCGCGATGGCACCGAATCGTGGCGATCGGACCGCTGAACCATGCCCGGCCGCCATAGGAACGCAACTGCACCGAGCACGAGTCCAACTCGTCGCCGCGCTCGTCGAAGAGGTCGGCTGTGCTGAGGTCCACGGTTGCTCCTTAGGTTTGGGCGTGCTCCACGGCGCGCCCGTCGAACGGATTGTCCTCGTCGTGATCGAGCGGCACGCCCATCCAGCTGCGGGCTACCCACGCGCCGGGCTCTCCGTCGACGACGACCACACCGGTGTTCGCGAGCGGGTTGTTCAACGCGAACCGCGGCCCGAGATTGCTGCTGCGAAGGGTGGTCCAGGTGCGAATTGCCGCACCGTGACTCACGATCGCGGCGACCTGATGGCCCGCGTCGAAGACCTGCTGCACGGAGGAGTCGTAGCGAGCGAAAAAGTCCGTGCCGCGCTCGCCGCCGGGAATGGTGACGTCCAGATCGGAGTCGGCCCACTGGGCCATACAGCGCAGATAGGTCCGAATGCTCTCCTCGTCAGTGCGCTTCTCCACCGATCCGGCCTGCACCTCGTGGGTGCCCGCCAGCTCCACGGGCTCGAGCCCGAGATGGTCCGCGAGGGGGCGAGCCGTCAGGTGCGTACGCAGCGCCTGGGAGACATAGATCGCCTCGACCGGCTCGTCAGCCACCGTCTGGGGGATGGACCGTGCCTGCTGGGCTCCCAACTCGGTGAGCCCGGGCCCGGGCAGCACGGTGTCGAGGGCTCCGGCGACATTGGCTGGGGTCTGACCGTGTCGGATCAACAAAAGGCGCACTCCGCCATCCTTCCACCCGTGGCCGATGAGCACTCATCGAGTGGCGGTCTTCCAACGTCGGTCGAGCTTCCAACGTCGGTCGAGCAGGCGAGCGCCCTGGCGCGAGCCGTGTCGAGACCATCGTGGGGTCTCGACAAGCTCGACCGGCGTTTGGCCGACCGGCGTTTGGTCCGACCGGCGCGTACACCAGACGGGGCAGACATCTTTCGTCACACTGGCCGGATGCGAATGACGCGCCGGGCCGCCGCCGTTCTGGGTATGAGCGGAATGCTCGCCGTCAGCGGATGCGGTGGTGCTCCGCTCTACAGCGAGCAAGCCGTGGAAACGCTGAGTACCCCGGCCTCGCCGAGTTCAACCACGGCACCCGCGACCTCCACGACGAGTTCCCCACCACGCGCCACGACCGCGCAGCCGACGCGGTCACCGACAGCAACACCAACAACAACACCGACAGCAACTCCGAAGAAAACGGTTGCCCTCGACTCTCTCGGCGGGCCCGGCTCGGGGCCAATTTCTATCGCGGGGACGCGCTATCCGAACTCGTTCGCCATCAGTGCCTGCACGATCTACTCCGAGCAACCGACCTACGCCTTCCCCTTGAAGGGGCGTTACCAAAGGCTGTCGGCCACGGTCGGACAGGACGACGCCTCCGAATCACAGCAGGCAGTGCTGCGCGTGACTGTTAAGGGTGACGGTCGGACGCTCGCGTCCAAGACGGTGCGCTTTGGCCAGCGGGCCGAACTCGCGGTGGCCGTGAGTGGCGTGCGTACGCTCACACTGGTCTTCACGGAGATCAGTTGCGGCTCAGGTGGTGCCGCGTTCGCCGTCGGGAATGGCCAGTTGAGCTAGCGAGAACTATGGCTTGATCTGGTCGGTGCACCAGGTGCGAAGCGTGCGGTAGGTGGAGTTGAGGCCGCCGGAGTCCACGCTCTTGTTGTTGTCGTGCGAGCCCTTCATGTCGTCCATTTCATTGGCGACAGCACGGGTACGTGAGGTGAAGCCCTTGTTGGTCGACTTGGACGCCATCGTGCGCAGATCGGCGGCCGTACGCCCCAGCAAGCCCGCGGCGTTGTCGCGCTGAGTTGAACTACCGCTGCTGACCGCCGTGTTCCATGCGCGGATGGCGCCGTTGACCTTGCTGCTCGCCGAGATGCACGACGCGATCAACTTGCCGTCCAAGGTCTTCGGTGTGGAGGCGGACGGCGTTGCCGAGGACGAACCTGACGTGGACGGCGTGGGCGAAGTCTGCGTGCTCGACGGCGACCCGCTGGTGGTGCTCGTCGAACTTGGCGGGGTGCTGGTGGAGGTTTCCGAGGTGGTCGTCGAACTCGACGAGGTCTTCGAAGCCGAGGGCGTCGCAGACGTTGAACTGGACGGAGTCGAGGTCGCCTTGGGCTCACCGTCGTCCGAGCAGCCAGCAAGGAAAACCGGCAAGATCAGCGCAACGGCAGCGAGTTGCCGAGCGGGGCGCGAGGTGTGATTCATGGGTCCTTCCAGCACAGTCCAGGGCCCCGCCGAGGGCAAGGCCTGATACCAGAGTGCCCCGCGCTGCTGGTCGGCGCAAAATTTCGGGCCTCAGGCCTACCTGTGATTTAGGCCTGGCCGAAGGCCAGAATGTGGTCTCGAACCCACTCTGGGTCCTCGAACATGGGGCAGTGCCCCAGATGTGCACCCTCGGCGTACGCCCAGTTCGGATGGCTGTGCGCCATCGCCCGTGCAGCCCCCACACTGACAAGGCGATCGTGCGCACCGTGCAGCAGTAGCACCGGACGATCGATGGAGTTGAAGACCCGGGTGTAGGACGGCTTCTTCAGGATGGTCTTCACTACGGACTTCGCCGCAGCGAGAAAGGCGGTGTCGGCATCGGCCCCGAACTTGGCCGCCCGATCCTGCGCGGTCTGTATGTGGCGGGCACGCAGCCAGGCCGGCACCTGACGGCGGTCGTGGGTGACCAGGGCGAGCATCTCGCGTACGGCCTGCTCAGGTGTCACTTTGGTCGCGCGGACCTTCATCAACCGGCGGCTCAGCGGCGGGACCAGGTAGGTGCTGAAGACCGCTGCCACGGTCGGCGACGGGCGATGCTTCGGATTGCCTGGCAGGGCCGGGTCGACCAGCACCACCTGCGCGACTGACGTCGGGTCCTCAACGGCGTGCATAGCGGACAGCATTCCGCCCATCGAATTGCCCACCAGGACGACCGGCGGCAGGTCGAGCGCGTGGATGAATCCGGTCAACAGTTTCCGATTGGCTGGCACCGACGCGTCGGCGCTCTGCGTCCACCCGAAACCCCCAAGGTCGAGGGCAAGGACCCGACCATGCTCGGCGAGCAGAGGGGCCAACGAATCCCAATTGACGAGCGATCCGCCCAGGCCGTGCACCAGCACGAACGTCGGACGCTCGTCCCCATCAGCCGGGCCGGGGAGGTCGACGTAGTGGACCGAGGTGCCGTCCACGTCGACCCAGCAGGACTCGAGAACGGCGGGCTCACCCATGAAGTGCCTCACTGTGCGGACCCAGGACCGGGTTGAAGTCACGGATCGTCTGGCTGGCGACCAATCCCTCGCGTTGAAAGGGGTCCCCGGCGAGAATGCGCTCGACTTCCTCGACGTTCTCGGCGCGCAGGAGGATCAAGGCCCCGGCCGGTTCATCGCGAAAAGGCCCAGAGATCAGCAGACCTTCCTGCGCATCGAGGTAGGCCCGGTGTTCGGGGCGGTGGGTGTCTCGGCCTGCGGAGTCGTCGGTGTAGCGGTACTCAACGCTATAAATCGCCATGCGGGTCAGTCTCTCACCACCGTGCGATCGGGTGGTGGCCTAGCCTGGATGCATGACGACGTATGTGATTGTCGGCGGCGGACTTGCTGGTGCGAAAACGGCGGAGGCTCTGCGCGAACGCGATGGTGATGCGCGCGTCGTGCTCATCTCGGCCGAGGCCCATCTTCCGTACGAGCGACCTGCGCTCTCTAAGGGATTCCTCGCGGGAAAGGAGTCCCAAGAGGACTTCACCGTCCACGAATCCTCTTGGTACCAAGAGAATCTCATCGAGGTGCGGTCCGGGACGTTTGCCGATGCAATCGACCCGGCGACCCGCACCGTCACCTTGTCTGATGGGTCTGCGGTGGCCTACGACCAGCTGGCGTTGGCCACGGGCTCACGCCCGCGCGGTCTCGGCGTCCCCGGCGTGCAGCGCCCTGGCGTGGTCACGCTTCGCACCATTGAGGAGGCCGCCGGACTCCGCGAAGTCCTCGGCAAGGGAAAGCGGCTCGTGGTGATCGGCGGTGGCTGGATCGGCCTTGAGGTCGCTGCATCCGCCCGCGAGCTGGGCGCGGAGGTCACCATTCTCGAAGGCTCCGAGCATGTGCTTTTGAAGGCACTAGGCGCCTCGATCGGTGACCGGTTCGCAGAACTGCATCGCTCCCATGGGGTGGACGTCCGCACGGGCATATCGCTGGATGCGATCGAAGGCGAGGGAACCTCGGGCGCCGTGACTGGCGTACGCCTCAAAGATGGCGAGACGATCCCGGCTGATGCGGTTCTGCTGGCCGTCGGAGCACTGCCGCGGGTCGAGCTCGCCGCTGCCGCTGGCCTCGACGTCGACAACGGCCTGGTCGTTGACGACACCCTGCGCACCAGCGACTCGCACATCGTCGCGGTGGGCGACATCGCTCACGCCGAGCACCCGACGTTGGGCCACCGGGTCCGCGTTGAGCACTGGGCCAACGCCCAGGCACAGGCCGACATCGCGGCGGCCACAATGGTGGGCGACGAGGCGCACTACGACGCGCTCCCGTATTTCTTCACCGACCAGTACGACCTCGGTATGGAGTTCCGCGGCGAGCGACCCGACGACGAGCGCGTCATCCAGCGCGGCAGCGACTCCGAGCACATCCTGTTCTGGCTGGACGCCGAAGACATCGTGCGCGCTGCCATGAACGTCAACGTCTGGGACGCCGGAGACGATATTGAGGCCCTACTCGCTTCGGGCCAACCCATCGACGCCGAGCGCCTCGCCGACCCCACTGTGAGCCTCAGCTCCCTGATTGATTCCTGATTCGGGTCGAGCACTTAACGCCGTCGAGCTCCCCTAACGCCGGTCGAGGCCCTAACGCCGGTCGAGTAGGCGAGCGCCCTGGCGCGAGCCGTATCGAGACCAGCGCCTCGTCGAGCGCCCGACTAACGCCGGTCGAGCTTGTCGAGACCCCGGTCCGTCCACCCGGCTGCGCACTGGCGCGCGCCTTTGGCGCCCGATCGGCCATCGAGTGGCGGCACATGAGGGGTCCGTACGGGCGCCCACCATGCATTTGCCGCTAGTCGATGTGTTTGGACGAGCGGGTGGGTGGTCTCGACAAGCTCGACCGGCGTGGGGCTCGACCGGCGTGGGGCTCGACCGGCGTGGGGCGCTCGACGAGGCGCTGGTCTCGATACGGCTCGCGCCAGGGCGCTCGCCTACTCGACCGGCGTTAGGGGTGGGGGTCCTTTTCGAGGGCCTCTAATGCGGCAGTTGCTGATTCCCACTCGCGGCGGGCTGCTGTGCGGCGTGCGCGGGCTTGCGCAAGTGCCGCCTCAGCGACCTCCAGGGTATGCGCGGCCACAGTGACCTTGGCCTGTGCCTGTGCGATCTCGGCGGCCGTTGGTCCCGGTGGGGTCTTGGGGGGCGCCGCCGGCGCGGGGGTCGGGTCGGGAAGGATGCGCAACGGCGTCGCGACAGAATCACCGATCTCGACCTCGCCGAACCCGGCGTACGACAGCGCCGTCACCAATTGCCCACTCGTGACAGCGAGTTCAGCGCGGGGGTCTGCCAGCGCGGCGGTCAGAGTAGCGGTGACTTGTTCGCGAATCGGTGCAGTGACCTCGAAGGCGCCGTCGCTCGTAACCGCCAGACGAACCGCCTCGGCGACGAGGTTCTCGACCAGAGAAGGTCGTTGTGCCGAAAGGGATTTCATCTCCGAGGCGGCTAGTCGTGATTGCGCCTCGCGTAGTTGTTCGCCCAACTCGGTGAGCGGGTCGAGAGCGCCGGGCTCGTGAGCCAACAGGTTGACCAGCCAGGCGGCTACCGTCGGGCGACGCAGCGCCTTAACCTGACCCGCCAGGTCGCGCGCCCCCTTCGAGCGCAGTGCCTTGACGCGAGCATCGCGCGCCCGAATGAAGTCGCCAGGGAGCTCGGCATACAACTCACGCGTGATGTCGGCCAGGTCGTCTCCCACCCCCCGATTGTGCGCTAGAGCCGCCCGACGCGACGGGAGGTTACGTAGGTTGGCCTCATGGATGCAGATGTCATCGTGGTGGGCGCGGGTCTCGCGGGTCTCGTGGCGGCGCGCGAACTCGTCGATGCAGGTCGGCGCGTGGCCTTGGTCGACCAGGCCTCTCCGGTCAACTTGGGTGGGCAGGCCTGGTGGTCCTTCGGCGGCCTTTTCCTCGTGGATACTCCCGAGCAGCGCCGGCTCGGCGTGCGCGACTCCTTTGACCTCGCCTGGCAGGACTGGCAAGGCTCGGCCGGGTGGGACCGCCTTGAGGACGAGGACATCTGGGGCGCGAAATGGGCCAAGGCCTACGTCGAATGGGCCGCCGGTGAGAAGCGGGATTGGTTGCGCGGCAAAGGCATTCGATTCACGCCCATGGTCGGCTGGGCCGAGCGGGGCGATGGGCGCGCCATGGGACACGGCAACTCCGTGCCACGGTTTCACGTCGCCTGGGGCACGGGTACCGGCGTGGTCGGTCCGTTCATCGACAGTGCGCGGGAAGCGGCCGAGACCGGTGCGATCACCTTCTATCACCGCCATCGCGTAGACGAACTCGTCACGACTGACGGTGCGGTCACCGGTGTTCGAGGAGCGATCCTCGCGCCCGATGCTGGCGCGCGGGGGGAGTTAAATCGCGATGACGCGGTGGGCGACTTCGAGTTAACCGGCCAGGCAGTCCTGGTGAGCAGCGGGGGAATTGGTGGTAATCATGACCTCGTCCGCGAACTGTGGCCGGCGCGGATGGGTGTCCCGCCGAGGTCAATGATCACCGGGGTGCCGGCATACGTCGACGGCCGGATGCTCGGCATTGCCGAGGAGTCGGGCGCCCGGTTGGTCAACCGGGACCGGATGTGGCACTACACCGAGGGAATCCGCAACTGGAGTCCCGTGTGGCCAGACCACGCCATCCGCATCCTGCCGGGCCCCTCGCCGTTGTGGTTCGACGCACTCGGACGGTTGTTGCCGGCGCCTTACCTCCCGGGGTACGACACCCTCGGCACATTGCGCTACCTGCGGACCGCGCCGGGCCTGGCTGAACACGATCACTCGTGGTTCATCGTCAGCCAGAAGATGCTGGAGAAGGAGCTCGCGCTGTCGGGTTCGGAGCAAAACCCGGACCTGACTGACCGTGACTACCGACTCTTGGTGAAGACCCGGCTGGGCTCCGGCGCACCCGGGCCGGTTGAGGACTTCCGCCAACACGGACCCGACTTCGTCACCGCAGCAACGCTCGCCGCATTGGTGGCCAAGATGAATGCGCTGACGGATGAGGCGCTGCTGGATTTCGACACGGTGCGGCAGCAGATTGAGGCACGCGACCGGGAGATGCTCAACCCCTTCACCAAGGACGCCCAGACGATGGGCATTCACAATGCGAGGCGGTACCGCGGCGACAAGCTCAGCCGAGTCGCCGCCCCCCACCAGGTGCTTGACCCGAAGGCCGGGCCGCTCACCGCGATCAAGCTCCACGTCCTGACCCGCAAGACGTTGGGCGGGCTGCAGACCGATCTGGATGGTCGCGTACTGCGTGCTGACGGATCGCCCCTCCCAGGCCTGTACGCCGCCGGTGAAGCCGCAGGTTTTGGCGGCGGTGGGGTGCATGGCTACAACGCGCTCGAAGGCACCTTTCTGGGAGGCTGTTTGTTCACTGGTCGGACGGCTGGCCGGGCTCTGTCCCGCACGATCGGCTGACCTGGCAGGCTCATCGTGTGACCGAGCCCAGCCCCACCACCCGAGATCCGCGACTGGAAGTGACCTTTGGCGTCCGCGTCGCGGCGTGGTGGTCGGCATGCTTCATCGCCATCGCCGCCGCGATCTTCTTGCTGGTGACGATCCTCAGCAAGGTCAGTCTGGTCACCATCACGGTGTCGACCGCGGTCATGATGGCGGCGCTGTTGCAGCCGGCCGTGGCGTGGTTGGTCAGCCACAAAGTGCCTCGGGCGCTCGCGGCAGTTTTGGTGTTCTTCCTGGGGGTTGGTGGGGTCACCGCGCTTGGATGGTTCGTCGCGACCAGAGTCGCCGAATCCGCTCCCGACATGACCGGACAACTCAACGAAGCAGCCGTCTCGATTCGGGATTGGCTCGTCCATGGTCCGTTGAGCCTGAAAGCCGAAGACGCTGAGCAATACACCACGGGACTCGGGGAAACCCTGAGTGACGGCAACCTGACCACCGGCCTGATGGAGACGGCCACGGGCGCGATTGGCGTGCTGTCGGGAGTGGTCTTCACGTTGTTCGCGCTGTTGTTTTTGCTCTTCGACAGCGGGCAGATCTGGCGTGGGTTCGTCGGCCTGGTGCCCCCGCACGCCCAGCCGCACACCTACGAGGCCGGGCGTGCCGCCTGGCGCACCCTGACGCGTTATATGCGCGCTCTGGTGGTGCTGGCCGCGATCAATGCGCTGGCGATGGTCCCGGTAATGATCGTGGCCGACCTGCCGATGATCGTCCCCCTCACGATTTTGCTCTTCCTGGGCTCGCTAGTCCCTCTCATCGGAATCTTGGTCGCAGGTGCCATCGTCGCGCTCATTGCTCTGGTGAGCCAGGGCCTGGCGACCGCAGTCCTGGTGATCGTTGCGTTGATCCTGGTCGTGCAGTTGTTCGGCAATCTGCTCAATCCGGTGTTGCTCGGCAAGGCCGTCGACATCCATCCGCTGGCCATCCTGGTGGGCGTCACTGCCGGAACCATTCTGGGCGGAGTGTTTGGCGCCTTCATCGCGGTTCCACTCGTCGCGGTGATCAAGAACGCCTCGCTGGCCGTACGCGACCATCACCGCGGCGAGGTCCTTGAGTTCGATGACGGTGACGAAGCGGCGGAAGCGATCTCGACATGAGCGCTGACCATCCAGGAGTTCTCCGGCGCATCGCGCTGCGCGCTTTTCGCTATATCCCGCCGCGGCCGAGCCACGCGATCGTTCGTGCGCTGAGCCCGACCTACAGCATGGGCGCGGCGGCAATCATTGAGCACGAGGGACACCTCCTGGCATTGCGCCAAGAGCACCGGTCGGGTTGGAGTTTGCCCGGCGGGCTTGTCGACCGGGGCGAGCTCCCGCACGAGAGCGTCGTGCGTGAAGTACGCGAAGAGACCGGTCTGGTGGTCACCTCAGGTGACGTGTTCGCCACCGTCGTGGATCCTGACCTGCGGCATGTCGACGTGATCTACCGAATTCGGTGCGCCACTCGACCATCCGTACACGTCGCCAGCGAGGCCACCGCAGCCGAGTGGTTTCTCCTGGAGGAATTGCCAGACCCCGATGGGCCTACCCGGCGGATCATCGCGGCCGTCCGCCACGCTGAGCGGGCACCCGAAGCGGGCTCGATCGTCGGCTCCCCAGAGGGCTAAGAGCGCCCAAGGTTGCCGTACTTGACTAAATCTTTAATGTCCCTTGAAACTTTCTTGGGTTGGCGATACCCCCAGGCTCGATAGCGTGCACCGTCCGCACTTGTTCTAGAGACTGGAAATTCTCATGACCCACACCCGTCGGTCCACAGCACTTGTCGGCGCAGCCGTCCTCAGTTTGGTCGCAGCCCACGGCCCCGCGTCGGCGGCGTCAGATGGCCCCGATCGCATTGTCGGTGGCGTCACGGCCAAGACCTCAGCCGCGCCGTGGGCGATTCAGATGTCCAACAGTGGTTCGTCGGCGGCAAGCGGCGAGTACTGCGGCGCGACGCTGGTCGCCGCGAACAAGTTGGTGACCGCAGCGCACTGTTTTGACGAGTTCGGCAAGAAGGGTTGGACCTTCATCCAGGGGCGCGACAATCTGAACAAGACCAGCGTCGGCAAGACTGCAAAGTTGAAGAGCCTGTGGATCCACCCGGACTACGACGGAGTGGGCGACGGCACGGCAGGTGACATTGCGGTCGTGACGCTGAGCCGCTCATTCACCGGTGTGAAGACCTTGCCGCTCAACACGGACGCGGACCTTGGCAATGACACCTCAGTGACCGCGACGGTCTACGGGTGGGGCGAGACGTTGGGAACCGGCGCGCAGGACATCTTGCGCAAGGTGAACGTCCCGGTCATGGGTGATGACGCCTGTGATGAGGCGTACTACGACGGCCGGATTCAAACCTCACCGTACGGCGACTTCACGGTGGACTATGACCCCAGTGGCGAGGTGTGCGCGGGCTACCCAGACGGCGGCAAAGACGCGTGCCAGGGCGACAGCGGTGGCCCGCTGGTCGCGAACGGCCGCCTGTTGGGCGTGGTGTCCTGGGGTAACGGGTGCGCCGAAGCCGGTGAACCGGGCGTCTACTCCGAGGTCGCGACCTACGCCGACGACATCAAAACCCACCTCTAAATCGGCCTCGATGACTTTTGGGTCAATCCATACCAAGACTTGAAAGTTACTTGACGTTCCGGTGACCTACTCGCGGTTAACGTCGTGTGGTCCACATCACGTCTGAGGAATGGATTAGTCATGAAGTTCAATCGTTGCGGCTTGGCACTCGTAGGAGCCGCCCTCCTGACCGTTACCACCGCGCAGGGCGCTGCCCAGGCCGTCGACGACCCCGACCGCATCGTGGGTGGTGACATCGCTAAGACGGCTGACACCCCATGGGCCATTCAGATGTCCAACAGCAACTCACCGGCACCCAACGACGAGTACTGCGGCGCCACGCTGGTCGCGGCCGACAAGCTCGTGACGGCGGCGCACTGCTTCGATGTGGTTGGGCGCGACGGGTGGACCTTCATCCAGGGCCGTGACAAGCTCACTGACAAGAGCACCGGTAAGACATCGGGGTTGAAGGACCTGTGGGTCCACCCGAAGTACGACGGCAAGCTCGGAGATAACAGTGGCTATGACGTTGCTGTTGTGACGCTGAGCAAGCCGTTTACGGGTGTGTCGACCATGGCGCTGAACGAGGACAAGAGCCTCAGCGAGAACACGTCCGTCACGGCCACAACCTACGGTTGGGGAAACACTAAGGGCACCGGCCCCGCGGATACCTTCCAGAAGGTCAGCGTCCCGGTCCGCGGAGACGCTCCGTGCGAGAAGGCCTACTACAACGGCCGCCCGCACTTGGACTATGACCCGGCAACCGAGGTCTGCGCTGGCTTCCCGGAGGGCGGCAAGGACGCCTGCCAGGGTGACAGTGGCGGTCCGCTGATCGCCAACGGTCGACTACTCGGCATCGTCTCCTGGGGTGCTGGTTGCGCCGTGGCTGGCGAGCCCGGTGTCTACTCTGAGGTCGCGGAGTTGGCTGCCGACATTAAGCCGCACCTCTGATCGAATCTGACTGACGCAGAGACGCGTTCGGCGTACTCCGAGATCTCTCGGGGTACGCCGAACGCATGTCTGGGCGCTCGCCACGTCTCGGCTAGAGGTACTGGCCCGTAGGCCCGCTCTCCTGAGGTCCGGTGGTGGCAGATCCCGGAGCCTGAGTGTCGGACTGGCCGCGCGGTAGCCCGCGTTGCATCGCTTGAAGTTGTGTCTGGGCCGCCATCTGCTGCGCCACCATGGCGGCCTGAATGCCGTGGAAGAGCCCTTCGAGCCACCCCACTAGTTGGGCTTGAGCAATGCGCAATTCGGCGTCACTCGGAGTGCCATCAGTAAACGGCAGCGCAAGCCGGTCAAGCTCTTCGATGAGGTCCTCGGAAATGCCGTCCTTGAGTTCGGCGATGGAGCGCTGGTGAATCTCCGCGAGACGTTTGCGCCCAGCCTCATCCAGGGGTGCGTCGCGTACTTCTTCGAGCAACTGCTTGATCATTGAACCGATACGCATCACCTTGGCTGGCTGCTCGACCTGGTCGGCCGGGGTGCGCTGGTCTTCATCTGGATCGGTCGGCGCGACACCCATGCCGTCCGGTGTCAGCACGACGATGCGCTGTTCGGGAGAGGCGGAATCTTGGTTTGCGTCATCACTCATGTGTCCATCCTGCCTGCTCCGGCAGCGACCGCGGTGCGATAGCGCTCCACGACGACGGCAGCGACGGCCGGGTGGCTTCCAAGTGGCCCGGTCGCCCGCAGTCCCAGCGCGGCGGCGGTCGACTCCAGCTTGGACTGGAAGTAGCCCGGCGCGAGCAGGTGCGAGGCGACCACCACGCGACCACTCAGACCGGTATACGCCTCCGCCATCGTGGGTGGTGACGCGGAAAGAAACGCGTGCCGGACGGGAACACCCAACCGCTCAGACAGCAGCTCGGCCGCCGAGGCGACCTCGGCCCGCGCCGCGTCATGGGAGGAACCGGCTCCGGTCAGGATGACTGCGTCTGGTTCTGGGTCCGCCGCGAGAACTCGGTCGCGCAGTGCGTCGGCGATGGCCGCGCCTGAACCCACTGGCGCAGTCGAGATGGCGCCGAGCACGGCAGCGACCGCCTCGGGAATATCGGTACGCACGTGGTAGCCCGAGGCGAGAAACAGCGGGACGACGACCGGTGCAGAGAGCCCGCCCATGGTCTCGGCCGCGGTGGGGTGGCATACATCGACATAGCCCAACCGCGGGGTGAGCCCGAGCGTATTCGCCGCAGCGACGGTGACCTGTTCGAGCACGGTGCGGCCCGCTGCGTTATCTGTGCCATGGGCAAGGACCACGAGCGGGCGGCGTTCTGGTGCAGCTGAACTCATGATCCGGTGGTGGCCTCTTTGGGGTTCTCCGCCGAAGCCTTGTCGGCTGAGCCGGCACGTACCTTGGCGATGGCAATCGCAATGAACACCGCGGCGAGCGCAAACAGCCCGACATAGACCGGAAGCGACTCGGCATCCGAAGCCTGGAGCAGCGTTCGGCTGTTGGTGATGATGATGACGCTACCCACCAGGGCGCCCAGGATTGGGAGGGAAAGATGCTTGACCAGGTAGGCCGCGAACGGCGCTGCGATGACGCCACCGACCAGCAGACCGCCGATCACTCGCCAATCGAGCGCTTCATTGCCCAGACCGATCAAGAATCCAACGCTTGCCGAGACGGTGACCACGAATTCAGAAGCCGACATGGAGCCGATGACCTTCCGCGGGTCGAGCGTCCCGCTGGCGATCAGGGTCGGAGTGGTGACCGGCCCCCAACCACCACCGCCGGTGGCGTCGACAAAGCCACCGAACAGGCCGAGCGGGGCGAGTAGCTTCACGGTCGGGCGTTGGCCGGGGAGGACGACGGGCGGCTTGCCAAAGACGAATCGAGCGATGAGGTAGATCCCGATGAGAAGCAGCAGGCCGGCCATCCACGGCTTCGCGCTCTCCGTGGACAGATTGGACAGCACCGTCGCGCCAAGGAACGCACCGATGGCGCCTGGGCCAGCGATCTTTCCCACGGTCCGCCAATCGACATTGCCGAGACGCCAGTGGGAGAGCCCGGAGGCCAACGTGGTGCCGACTTCTGCGAGGTGTACCGACGCGGAGGCAACCGCGGGGGCCACATTGGTGGCGACAAGCAGGGTGCTGGCGGTGACGCCGTACGCCATACCGAGTGACCCATCAATGGTCTGAGCGAGAAGTCCAACGAACGCAAAAACGATGAGTTTTTCCATGACAAAGCCTTACGAGAGAAAGGAGTTGGGCCGATCAGTCGAGGCCGGGCGTGGGCTCGTTGGCGAGGCGTACAACGTCGCCGATGACGACTACTGCAGGCGCCTGCACGTCTCGCGCAGCAGCAAGATCAGCGATCGTGGTCAATGTCCCGATCGTGGTGCGCTGCGTGGGCTGGAATCCGCGCTCGACAATGGCGACCGGACACTCCGGGTCCCGTCCGTGAGACATCAGAACTTCAGCTGACCGGCGAAGGCCGGCCACCCCCATCAGCAGGACCAGGGTGTGGTCGCGGCCGACGGGAAGGGCGGGGAGTTCGTCGTGGCCGGTGACCACCGTAAAACCACGGGCTAAGCCCCGGTGGGTGAGCGGGATCCCGGCGGCGGCCGGAACCGCGATCGCTGACGTCACGCCTGGCACCACTTCGACTGATACGTGGTTGTTTTCGCAGAACTGGCGCTCTTCGCTTCCACGGCCAAGGACGTAGGGATCGCCGCCTTTGAGTCGGACCACACCATGCCCGCGCTGTGCCTCGTCAACCAGGATCTCGTTGATCTGATTTTGCGGGATCGGGTGGTGGCCCGGGGTTTTGCCGACGTTGATGACGCGCACGGTTTCGGGAAGTCGGGACACGACGCCCCACGGGGCGAGCCGGTCGATCACCACGACGTCAGCGGACGCGATCAGTTCATGTGCGCGTCGGGTCAGCAGCTCATCGTTGCCGGGGCCGCCACCCACGAGCGCAACCCAACCCGAACTACGGGCTCGATTGCGCTGCAACGGTATGCGACCGTCACTGAGGGCGTCTTCGACGACCTGGGCAACTGCAGTCGCTGCGGTCACCGCTGTACGCGGGTCCCCTCCGACGTGGGTGGCCACGGTGACCTTCCCATCGGGAGTGTTCACCGTCGATCGCGCTGGGACGGCCGCAGCGGTGTGCTTGGCGGAGGTAGCGTCGATGCACCAGATTCGGGCCGCGTGAGCGTCCTGCGACACGGCGTGGTCAGTCGCCGAGTCCCCGGTGGCGGTATGCACCAGCCAGGCGTCGGTCAGGTCGAGGGGGCCGGCGTAATCCCTTGCCACCCAGTCGATCTGCTCGGCATGGACGAAGTCGATGAGGTCTTCGCACAGCCACGGTGCGATGACCTGAACCCGGGCGCCCTCGTCAAGGAAGGCCCGCACCCGGCGCGCGGACACCGGACCGCCACCGACGGCCACGACGAGGCGGTCGGTGAGGTCGAAGACGAGGGGCAGGCTCATATGACCCAGGCGTCTGATTCGGAGTCGACGTCTTCGTCGGTGCCCAGGTCGGCCCATGTGGTCGATACGCCGACCATCCCGGCGGCCAAAGTGGAACCGCTGGGCGGGTCGATCACCAGGAAGGAACCACTACGTCGTGAGGTGACATAGGGCTCGACCGGCAGCGGGCTCGCCACACGGAGGGTGACACGACCAATGTCATTGAGTTCCAACTGATCTGCGTCGACGAGGTTGAGGTTCTCAAGGTCAAGCCGCCGGTGAACCTTGTCCACGATCGCCTTGACGGTTCGGGCGCCGTGCTTGACGAAGACCTTCGCGCCTGGGCGAAGCGGCTTTTCGTGCAACCAGGCTACGAGAGCCGAGAAGTCTTTGACTGGCTCGGGCGCGTTACCCACCGCTGCGATGACGTCGCCACGGGAGACATCGAGGTCATCGGCGAGGCGTACGGCAACGGACTGCGGCGCGTAGGCCTGCACGACGTCGTCTTCCCCGATGTGAATGGCCTCGACGTGAGTGCGTTTCCCCGAGGGGAGGATGACCACCTCGTCGCCGACCGTGACAACGCCTGCGTTGACCTGACCTGCATAGCCGCGGTAGTCCACGAGTTCGCTTGTGGGAGCAGCAGATTGTGGGCGGAGGACGTACTGCACGGGCATCCGGAAGTCTTCGTCACTTGGGTCGTCGGCGCCCGGCAGCTCCTCAAGGAGCTGGAGGAGAGCCGGGCCGTCGTACCACGGCGTGCGCTCCGAGCGCTCGACAATGTTGTCACCTTCAAGAGCGCTCACCGGGATGGTGACCGCGTCGGGAATGCCGAGTTCGCGCGCGACCTTCTGCACGTCGGAGTCAACCTGCGAGTAGACCTCCGCGGAGTAGTCCACAAGGTCGATCTTGTTGACGGCGACGATCACATGCGGGACGCGTAGGAGCGCCACGACGGCCAGGTGGCGACGAGTCTGCTCCAGCACCCCATGACGAGCATCCACCAGCAGCACCACCACATCTGCGGTGCTCGAGCCGGTCACCGTGTTGCGGGTGTACTGCACGTGTCCGGGGCAATCGGCCAGAATGAATGACCGGTTGGCGGTGGCGAAATAGCGATAAGCGACATCGATCGTGATGCCCTGTTCGCGTTCGGCGCGAAGGCCGTCAGTCAGGAGCGCGAGGTCAGCAGTGGTGAGCCCGCGGTCTCGAGAGACTTTCTCTACGGCAGCCAATTGGTCAGACAACACGGACTTGGTGTCGTGCAGCAGGCGTCCAACGAGAGTGGACTTGCCGTCGTCAACCGAACCGGCTGTTGCTAGACGCAGCAAGGTGTTCTTGGTCGCGAGTGTGGTCGCGGCTTCCAGGGTGGGCGGCATTAGAAGTAGCCCTCCTTCTTGCGGTCTTCCATGGCCGCCTCGGAAATGCGGTCATCGGCCCGGGTCGCCCCGCGCTCGGTCAAGGTGGAGGCGGCGACTTCGACGACGACGTCGTGGACGGAGCGGGCGGGGGAGTCAACGGCGCCCGTGCAGGACATGTCGCCGACGGTGCGATAGCGCACCAGTCGCTGCTCGACCTGCTCGTCATCCTTTGGCTGGCTCCATGGGCCAACCGCGAGCCACATTCCGTTGCGGGAGAAGACATCTCGCTCGTGCGCGTAATAGAGCGGCGGAAGCTCGATCTGCTCGCGCTCGATGTATTGCCACACGTCCAACTCGGTCCAGTTGGAGAGTGGGAAGGCGCGGACGTGCTCGCCGGGGCGGTGACGCGGGTTGAAGAGCGACCATAGTTCGGGACGCTGGTTCTTGGGGTCCCACTGCCCGAACTCATCACGCAAGGACACCACTCGCTCCTTGGCGCGAGCCTTTTCCTCGTCGCGGCGGCCGCCGCCGAAAACGCCATCGAACTGGTGATCGCTGATTGCGTCGAGCAGCGGCTGGGTCTGCAGCGGGTTGCGGGTCCCGTCAGCGCGCTCCTGGAGGCGACCGTCATCGATGTAGTCCTGTACTGAGGCAACGACGAGGCGCAAGCCCAGGCGGCGTACGGTCTCGTCGCGGAACTCGAGCACCTCAGGAAAATTGTGCCCGGTATCGACGTGCATGACCGGGAACGGAATCGGAGCCGGCCAGAACGCCTTTCGCGCCAGGTGCAGCATGACCACGGAATCCTTGCCACCACTGAACAGCAGCACCGGACGCTCTAACTCCGCAGCGATCTCGCGGATGATCAGAATGCCCTCGGCCTCGAGTGTGTCGAGTTGAGAGAGGGCGAACGTCGGCCCCGATACCTCCGCCGGTCGAGCCACGTCCGCCGGTCGAGCCCCGTCCGCCGGTCGAGCCCCGTCCGCCGGTCGAGCTTGTCGAGACCCTTCGGCGATGCTCATGCGTGCAACCCACATTCTGTCTTGGCGAAGCCAGACCAGCGTCCGGCTCGCGCGTCTCCACCCTCGACAACCGCCTGTGTGCACGGCTCGCAACCGATGGATGGATAGCCATTGGTCACAAGCAGATTCACGGGCAGACGGTGCTCGTTAGAGAAGGTCAAAAGGTCTTCCAGGCTCCACGTCACGAGCGGATTGATCTTGACCAGGCCAAAGGCCTCGTCCCAGGACACCACGGGAGCGTTGGCTCGCGTCGGCCCCTCATCGCGGCGTACACCGGTCACCCAGGCTTCGTACTCACCGAGCGCCTTGCGCAACGGCTCGACCTTGCGCATCCGGCAGCACGAAGCGGGGTCGCTCGCAAAGAGATCTTTGCCGTACTTCTCATCTTGCTCGGCCACCGTCAGGGTGGGCTTCACGTCGACGATGTTGACGTCCAACGTCTCGGCCACGAGTTGGCGTTCCACGTAGGTGTCGGAGAAGTGATAGCCGGTGTCGAGGAAGAGCACGTCGACGCCGGGCGCCTGCTGGGAGATGACGTAGGGCAGCACCGCGTCAGCCATGGAGCACGCCACGGTGAGTTTGCCCGGGAAGTTCTCGGCTGCCCACGCGGCGATCGCATCGGCATCATGATCGAGTCCGGCGAGGTCGGCCGCTCCCTGCTCAGCCAGAGCCTTAAGTTCGGCGTCGGTGCGTCGGGTTGTGGTGTCGCTACTCATTGCAGTGCCTCCTCATCAGCGCGGTGCGCCCAGGTCGCGAAGGACTCCTTGCCGTCGCGTTCGTCCAGAAAGCGGCGTACGACGCGCTCGGTGTAATCGGCGAGTTCGGTTGCGGGAACTTTGAGTCCGCGCACGGTGCGGCCTAAGCCGCCGTCCTCGCGGGTCGTGTCGGCAAGCCCTCCGCCAAGGTGGACCTGGAAGCCCGGAACCTGTTCGCCCTCGACCGTGATGATCTGACCCTTGAGGCCGATATCAGCCGTCTGAATGCGGGCGCAGGAGTTGGGGCATCCGTTGACGTGCAACGAAATTGGCTCGTCGGCGGACAGTCCGTCAACGTCGGCGAGGCGCTGCTCCAGTTCGGCGATCACCGAAGCCGCGGTGTCTTTGGTGTCGACGATCGCGAGCTTGCAGAATTCGATGCCAGTGCACGCCACGGTTGAGCGTCGGAACGGGCTGGGCTTGGTGGACAGGCCGATGGTCTCAAGCCCGGAGACGAGCTCGTCCAGGGTTTCGCTCGGGACGCCGAGGACGACCAGCTTCTGGTGCGCGGTCAACCGGATGCCGCTAGCACCGACCCGTTCGATCAGTTCGGCGATGTCCGTGAGGGTTGAGCCGCCGACTCGGCCGACGACGGGTGCGGCGCCGACGTACCAGTTGCCGTCCTTCTGCTCGTGAACACCAATGTGGTCACCGGGGACGGTGGACTTCGCAGGCGGCGGGCCGTCGGCGAGCTGATAGCCGAGGTATTCGGTTTCCAGGACCTCGCGAAAACGCTCCGGGCCCCAGTCGGCCAACAGGAACTTCAGGCGGGCCTTGTTGCGCAACCGGCGGAAGCCGTAGTCGCGGAAGATCTGAACGACACCGTGCCAAACATCGGGCGCCTGCTCCTCGGTGACGAAGGTGCCAAGTCGTTCGCCAAGGCGTGGCGCCGTGGACAGTGCGCCGCCGACCCAGAGGTCGTAGCCGGGGCCGAGTTCAGGGTGGACGACGCCGACGAGCGACACATCGTTGATCTCGTGGACAACATCAAGGCTGGGGTGACCGGTAATGGCGGTCTTGAATTTGCGGGGAAGATTCGCCAGTTCCGGGTCGCCGATGTAGCGACGCTTGATCTCGTGAATCACCGGCGTGGGGTCGATGATTTCGTCAGCAGCGATGCCTGCGACGGGAGAGCCTAGGAAGGCGCGCGGGGTATCGCCGCAGGCCTCGGTGGTCTCGAGGTTCACGGTCTCCAGGCGGCGCCAGATTTCGGGGACGTCCTCGACCGAAATCCAGTGGTATTGGATGTTCTGGCGGTCGGTGATGTCGGCGGTGCCACGGGCGAAGTCGGTGCAGATGCCACCGAGTACGCGAAGGGCCGCGGGGTCGAGGATCTGGCCGTCGCTGCGTACCCGCAGCATGAAGTACTTGTCTTCGAGTTCATGCGGCTCCAACTGCGCGGTGCGGCCGCCGTCGATGCCAGGTTTCCGCTGGGTATAGAGGCCCCACCAGCGGAACCGACCATGCAGGTCGTCATCGGCAATGGAGTCGAATCCCTCGACCGCGTAGATTTGCTCAATGCGCTCGCGGACGTTGAGACCGTTGTCCTCGGCCTTGAACTCCTCGTTGTGGTTCAGCGGTGTGGTGCCGTCGACCTTCCACTGACCATTGGAGCGATTGCCGCGTGAGGGGCGGACGCGTGGAGCACTCTCGACGGTCATCGGATGACTCCCCAGTGATTAGCAGACATGATGAAAACCATAACGTGCCATTTGGGTGGCCTCTTCCGGTGGGTCCACCATCCGGACCCAGGCGAGCCTCACTCGTGCCTGTGGACAACGTTTCGGCGGCCCGGAGTCCTCCAGGCTGATCTTCGTGGAGGATTCGATCGCGTCAGTGCTTGCTCTGCACGGCGGACGAATGTCCTGGCTGGAACTCCGGTCGCGATACTCAGCGCACGCGATTCGTGCAGCCGTCGCCGCCGGTGCGCTCCAGCGGGTGCGACGTGACTGCTACGCCTTGCCGGGACTGGACGCCGCGAGCAGCGCGGCAGCACGGGTTCGCGGCGTCGAGAGCCACCGCAGCGCGAATGGCGCTCCATTTCCGCGATCTGACGCCGGGCGACGTCATCGACAATGCGACGGGCCCGGCGCGCACCGCGGTGGACTGCGCCCGGGATCTGCCGTTCATCGAGGCATTGGCCGTCGTGGATTCCGCCCTGCGTTGCGGCGCGGTGACGCAGGATGAGCTCGATGCGATGCCCCTGCAACGTACGGGCGGGCGAAGGCCGAACGCGTGCTCAGCGCGGCGAGTGGGTTGGCAGCCAATCCGTTTGAATCTGCACTGCGCGCGCTCGCCATCGAATGCGTCGGTCCGATGTTCACCCCACAGGTCGCGGTCGAGGTTGACGGCGTCGAGCTGCACCCAGATCTGGTTTGCGAAGACCTCAAGATTGCGGTCGAGGCGGACAGCTTCGAGTTTCACACCAGCCGCGTACAACTCGACCATGACTGCTGGCGCTACAACGAACTCACCCTCGCTGGCTGGCTGGTGCTGCGCTTCACCTGGGTGCAGTTGCGTCATCGGGCGGCTTGGGTGCGCGGCACGATTCAGCGAGCCGTGGAGTCGCGACAGAACTACTGCAGTTCGTTTGCCTGGTGATATCAGTTCGCCGATCCCGTGGTCGTCGACCTGCAAACTGCCGTCGTTGTGCTCGTTCGGATGTGACACCGTGAGGGCATGACCCCCGCCGCGCGGAGCCGCGCGATCTGTGCCGTGGCGCTCGTGCTCGGCGCGGCCGCGACGGCATGGGGGTTGTCACTCCCTGCGGGAGACTCGCGCTTCTACCTCGCGACCGGTGCCCTCGCCCTGGTCTGGCTCGGCGGGGCGTTGCTTGCGCGACGGTCGAGCGGTCGGCCGCTGCGGCGAGTGGTCCCGACTGGGCGGTCGGCACGAGGCGACGTCTTGCTCGGCGCCGCGGTCGGTCTCGGGATGACCGTGGTTTTTCTCCTCGGGGCCGGGCTGGTAACCCTGCTTCCGGACTTGCGCGCGCCGGTCGAGGACCTGCTCGCGCACGCCACCGAGGGGGCGACCGTGCTCGTGCTGACCATCACCGTCGTAAACGGCTATGCCGAGGAGTTGTTCTTCCGCGGTGCACTATTTGACGCACTCGCCGACTGGTGGCCGGTGGTCACCACGACCGTGATCTATACCGTCGTGGTTCTCGGCACTGGCATTTGGTTGCTTGGCCTAGCGGGGGTCGCCGTCGGTGCGACGTCCGCCTGGTTGCGGGTGCGAACGGGCGCCACAACCGCAGCGATTGTGAGCCACCTCATCTGGTCGGTCTCGATGTTCTTCCTGCTCTCACCTGTCCTCGAACTCTGGAGTTGATATGTCCGAATCCCGATCTCGTCTGGGCTTGGTGACCGGCGCCACGGGGCACGTGGGCGGCCGGGTGGTCGCCGAACTTATCGAACGAGGATGGCGCGTACGCGTCCTGAGCCGCAGTGCCGCCAAGGTCAGAGGTCTGGACTGGGGCAACCATGTGGTCGCCGAAGGAGAGAGCGCCGGCCCGGGGCAGGTCGAGGTGGTCGAAGGCAACGCCGATGCCGCACAGGACGTCGCGCGTGCGCTCGAATCCGTCGACGTCGCCTGGTATCTCCTGCACTCGATGGGAGCGTCATCCGACTTCGCGCAGGAGGAGCGGGAGATGGCCCAGGTGTTCGCGCGTGAAGGTGAGAAGGCGGGCATTTCGCGTTTCGTCTACCTCGGCGGTCTGCACCCCGATGGCGAACTGTCCGAGCACCTCGCCTCCCGTGTCGAAGTCGGCCGCGTGCTGCTCGACTCGTCCGTCCCGACGGCTGCGCTGCAAGCCGGACTGGTGGTCGGCGACGGGTCGTCGTCCTTCGCGATGATGCGGCACCTGTCGGAGCGGCTGCCGGGGGCGGTGGCGCCGCGTTGGGTACGCAACCGCATCCAGCCGATCGCCATCGCCGACGCGGTGCACTATCTCGTGGCGTCCGCTGATCTGGGTTCCGAGGTGAACCGAGCGTTCGATATCGGCGGGCCGAAGGCCTACGAATACGCTTCTCTGCTGAAGGAATACGCGCAGGCAACCGGGCTGCCGGGCCGTGTCGTACTCACTGCGCCGGTGACGACTCCGCAACTTGGTGCGCACTGGGTCGGGCTCGTCACGCCGGTCGAATCCACGCTGGCTACCCCGCTGATCGGGAGCCTGCTGCACGACACGGTGGTGCATGAGCGTGACATCGACGATCTGGTCGGGCCACCCCCTGGCGGCCATACACCCTTGCGCGCGGCGATTCGCAGCGCCGTCGAGGGCAAAGACACTCGACGTTGGCGGCGGACACTTGCCAGCACCGTCGCGGCCGTGACGGTGACTGCCGTGGTCGGCGGTATGGCCACGGATCCCACGACCTGGTGGTACCGCTCCCTGCGCAAGCCAGCGTGGGAGCCGCCGGGCTGGGCGTTCCCCGTCGCGTGGACCGCGCTGTATGCCGACATCGCTGTCGTCAGCGCGCTCAGTCTCGCGGACCTTGGCGAGAAGGAACAGGCGGCGCAGCAGCGCTCGTATGCCATAGCCCTTGGCGCCAACCTGGCGCTCAACGCGGGCTGGTGCGTGTTGTTCTTCGCGCAGCGTCGCCCGGTGCTCGCAACGGTCGAGGCAGTGGCGCTCGCCGCGAGTTCGGCTGACCTGGTGCGCCGTTCGCACGCGGTGTCGAAAGAGAAGGGTATTGCGTTGGCGCCCTATGCCGCCTGGACGACCTTCGCGGCAGCGCTGTGCGGCAGCATTGCGCGGCGCAACCGCCGTTGGCCCCTACGGTGAGAGTTATGGGAAGAGAACTGACTGTTTCCGATCACGTCACCATCGCCGTCTCGCCACTCGTGGCTTGGGAAGCGGTCAGCGATGTGACACAGATGGGCCGCTGGAGCCCGGAGAACACGGGCGCGAGCGTTGACACCGAGGGCGAGGTCTCGGTGGGAACCACCTTCGTGGGTCGCAATCGGCGCGGACCGGTGCGCTGGGCGACCGGCTGCACGGTGACTACGGCTGCGCCGGGCGAACGCTTCGCCTTCCAGGTGCGGCGGTACGGACTCAGGACCCCGAGGGTTCCGGTACGGATCGCGACCTGGGCCTATGACTTCGAGCCGGTCGAAGGCGGGACACGTGTTACTGAGACCTGGACCGACGACCGCCGCTGGCCGGACCCAGTCGCAGCGGCCTTCGATCGGCTCGCCACCGGAACCTCCTTCGCGCAGTTTCAGCAGGGCAACATCCGGCGCACGCTCGACCGCTTGAAACTCGAGCTGGAGTAGGCCCCCACGCTGGTCGAGTAGCCCCCCCACGCTGGTACCCCTCCCCAACGCTGGTCGAGTAGCCCCCCCACGCTGGTACCCCTCCCCAACGCTGGTCGAGTAGCCCGGAGCTTGCGGAGGGCGTATCGAGACCATGTCGCAGGCCCCCGTGGAACTAACTGCGTTAGGTGCCCTTGACTGGGAAATTTCCGCGTCACGGGGCACGTAACGCAGTTAGTTCCGCCGGTGGGAGGGGCGTGCCTGCCTGCGCATCAAGCATGATGGCGCCATGCGAGTGCTCGTGGTGGACGATGAAAAGCGCCTCGCCCAATCGATTCGGGTCGGGCTGGAGGCGCAGGGCTTTGCGGTCGATGTGGCTCACGACGGAACTGACGGGTTGTGGCTGGCGCGCGAGCACGATTACGACGCGATCGTGCTCGACCTCATGCTTCCGGGCATCAATGGATATCGGGTTGTCGCGCAATTGCGTACGGAGAAAATCTGGACTCCGGTGTTGATGCTGACGGCCAAGGATGGCGAATGGGACCAAGTGGAAAGCCTGGACTCGGGCGCGGACGACTTCCTGACGAAGCCGTTCTCCTTTCCGGTGCTCATCGCGAGGTTGCGGGCCATCAGTCGGCGTGGAGCACAGGCGCGTCCGACGGTCTTGGAGGCCGGTGACCTGACCTTCGATCCGACTGCGGGGCGGGCATGGCGCGGTGAGGTGGAGATCTCGCTCACGGCCAGAGAGGCGGCCATGCTGAGCTACCTCATGCGGCACAAAGGCGACCTCGTCTCCAAGCAGCAGATTCTGGAAGGTGTGTGGGACATGGCGTTCGACGGCGACCCGAACATCGTGGAGGTCTACATCCGGCACCTGCGCAACAAGGTCGACCGACCCTTTAGCCGCAACGCGATCGAGACCGTTCGTGGCGCTGGCTACCGATTGGCCAGCCATGGAGGCTGAATCCTCGCGCAGCAGGCTGCGACGCCTCGGGGCGTCCGTACGCGTCCGCGCCACACTCGGAGCGACAGCGGTGGTGGCAGCCGCTCTGCTGGTCGCCGCGGTGGCCCTGGTGTTTCTGCAGCGCTCCAGCCTGGAGCAGAACGCGCAAGACATTGCTGAGGCGCGCGCGGCTCAGGTGGCCTCCCAGGTAGCAGCCTCTGGGCCACCCAAAACGCTTGCTGGAGAAGGCGATCCGGACGAAGTCGCTGACCCGAATGAACGGGATGATGATCGAGAGCCGGAGTCGGTCGTCATCCAGGTGCAGCGCGCGGGGAAGGTCGTCGTGTCCTCTCAACGGGACATTTCACTCCCCGCCGAGAGCGGTTCCACCACGCTGACCGGCGGCGAAGATCCATACGTCATCGCCACCTCCGACGCGACCTGGCAGGGGCAGAACTTCGAGGCAGTGGTGGCGGTCTCGCTCGAAGACGCCGAGGAGTCGACCGGCGCCTTGATCCCGTTGCTTGTCATGGGGATTCCGCTGTTGCTGATCGTCGTGGGCGGCGTGGTGTGGTTGGTGGTCGGACGGGCTTTGCGACCGATTGAGCGCATGCGGGCCGAGGTTGCGACGATCTCAGACCAACGGTTGGAGCAACGCGTCCCGCTGCCAGGGTCGCGGGACGAGGTGCAACGCCTCGGGGTCACGATGAACGAGATGCTGCAGCGGTTGCAGGAGTCACGAGACCGTCAGCGGCGTTTCGTGTCGGATGCATCGCACGAATTGCGTTCTCCTATCACCGTATTGCGGCAGACGGGTGAGGTCGCCGGCGCCCACCCTGAAGCGATACCGCCAGGCGAGTTGGTCGAGGTGATGACGTCCGAATCGCTGCGCCTGCAGCGGTTGGTCGATCAGCTTCTGCTGCTGACACGTACCGATGAGCGCGGCCGACAGTCGACGGAGGAAGTCGACCTGGACGACGTGGTGTTCGCCGAAGCAGCACGGATACGGGCCGCCCTGCCCAATCTCCGAGTCGATACCTCCGGTGTGAGCGCGGCCCGGGTTCGCGGCGACTACTCGGCGCTGAGCCAGGTGTTGCGCAATCTGACTGACAACGCGATGCGCCACGCGCGCCACGAGATTCGCTTCACAGTGGCCGCGACGGGCACCTCAGTGACCTGCACGGTCAGTGATGACGGTGTCGGGGTCCCAGCGGAAAGCCGGGAGCGAGTGTTCGAACGCTTCGTACGGCTCGATGAGGCACGCGCTCGCGACGACGGCGGGAGTGGGTTGGGCCTGGCGATCGTGGCTGAGATCGCGGAATCTCACGGCGGCCGGGCGCGGGTGGTCGAAGCCTCAGGCGGAGGCGCGCAGTTCGAGGTCGAGTTGCCGTTCGAGCCTGACGCCGGTGTTTCCTGAACGCTTCTTCAGGAACGTTCAGCCTGGCTTCAGGCAGTCCCCGGCAGCATGAGTGTCATGAATCAGATTGAGTCCTCCGACAACCCGAAGCCCACCACCTCCAAGCGCACCAAGTTGAAGTCCAAGAAGATCCTGGTCCCGGCGATCGCCACGGTCGCCGTCCTGGGAGTCGGCGGGGGCTTCGCCGCCCACGCGGTCGCCAGCGACGGCAACTCGAAGGTGTCTGGCCCAGACCTCGACCGGGCCTCCAAGGCAGCGCTTGCCAAGGTTGGTGGCGGCAAGGTCACCGACGTTGAGCGTGGCGACGGTGACGACATCGAGGCGTACGAAGTTGAGGTCACCCGACCCAACGGGAGCGAGGTCGACGTCAAGCTTGACAAGAGCTTCCGCGCCATCTCGGCGACCGCCGATGACCGGGATGACAGCGACGACGGCAACGACCACCGCGGCGAGAAGAGTGACCGTGATGGTGACGACCGGCCGGTGAGCAAGGCAGACCAGGCCAAGGCATCCGCGGCGGCGCTGAAGTCGGTGCCGGGCAACGTCCTTGACGTCGACTCCAGCAACGCTCGGATCGGCTCAAAGACAGCCGCCTACGAGGTCGAGGTTCGCGCCAAGGGTGGCGTCGAGTGGAATGTCCACCTCGACTCGAACTTCGGCGTCGTCGGCACCGAGCGCGACAACTGAGCTTAGGTCGTCAGGAGCACCTTGCCGATGTGCTGACTCGCTTGGAGAGCACGGTGCGCATCAGCCGCATCGGCAAGGGGCAACCGGTCCTGGATGATGGGGCGAACCTGGCCGGATTCGATGAGGGGCCAAACGTTTTCGCGTACGGCCCGAACAATTTCCGCCTTGTTGTCGCGCGGTCGCGCGCGCAGGGATGTTGCCGTCACCGAGGCACGCTTGGCCAGCAGAGTGGCGAGATTGACCTCGCCTTGGACCCCGCCCTGCAGGCCGATCACTACCAGGCGGCCGCCAGTCGCCAACGCATCGACGTTGCTCGCCAGATACTTCGCCCCGACGACGTCGAGGATGACGTCCGCACCTCGCCCGTCGGTGGCGTTCTTGATCTCGTCGACGAAGTTCTGCTCGCGGTAGTTGATGAGGATGTCGGCACCCAAATCGCGACAGGCATCGAGCTTTGCGGACGACCCGGCCGTGACAGCAACGCGGGCTCCCTTGGCTTTCGCCAACTGAATCGCCATCGTGCCAATGCCGCTCGAACCGCCATGAACCAAAAGGGTTTCGCCCGGCTGAAGCGCCGCGACCTGGAAGACGTTGGACCACACCGTGCAGGTCACTTCGGGCAGCGCGGCGGCGTCGACAAGGTCCATGCCCTGAGGTACGGGAAGCAGTTGGCCGGTCGGGACCACCACCTTCTCGGCATACCCACCACCAGCGAGCAGCGCGCATACCTGCTCGCCCACGCTCCAGCCCGTGACGCCATCACCGAGCTGCGCGATGGTGCCGCTAACTTCAAGTCCGGGAAGCTCAGACTCGCCGGGTGGCGGGTTGTACATCCCTTGCCGCTGCATCAGATCCGCACGATTGACCCCTGCAGCCGTCACCTCGACCAGCACCTCGTCGGCACCGGGCTCAGGGGCTGGCACGTCGGCCAGGGTCAATACGTTCTCGTCGCCATACTCCGGAATCGTGATTGCCTTCATGACCCCGAACCTACTCCGGGGCATCTCACGGGCCGACCTGGCCGTGACTGACCGGAAATTCGGTTGTGGCGTCCGCGCGGTGGCACCCACACTGGTCCCTGCATGTGGGCGCCCGCATGCGCCAACCCGTTGAGAGGAGCTCTGACATGTCAATGACTGTCCTGGGCCTGCCCGTGACCGCAGCCCCTACTTCTCACTTCTGGAGCATCCGTGACTTCACCGGAGCAGTACGACGGGATTGACCCGTCTTTCGTTTTCAATTTCAGCGCCTACAGCGACGACCTCGAACCAGGTCAGCGCTGGTCGACCTGGCTGGACATCGAGCCACTTTCGCGTGGCCCCGAGCCACGTCCCGACTGGGTAGTGACCTCCCAAGGCGCGATCGATACCGAGCTGGGAGTTCTCAAGACTGGCAAGGAAGCTGAAGTCTTTCTCTTAGAGCGGGCAGACCCGCAAGACCCGGACAACGGGGTGGTGATGGCCGCCAAGCGATACCGCGACGCCGAGCACCGCAACTTCCACCGTGCGGCAAGTTATACCGAGGGGCGCTCGATGAAGCGCTCCCGTGACGAGCGTGCTCTCAAGCGCAAAAGCACCTGGGGTCGCGTCGTGGCCGCGGGGGAGTGGGCGATCTCGGAATGGCAGATGCTGAACCGTTTCTGGTCAGCTGGGCTGCCTGTGCCCTATCCCGTGCAAGTCGACGGCACCGAGATCCTCATGGAATGGATCACGGTCGGCGGCGAGACTGCGCCCCGGTTGGCGCAGACCCGACCGGACGCAGATCTGTTGGAGCACTACTTCGAGCAGTTACGCGAGGCGTTGGTGCTCATGGTCCAGAACGGGCTGGTGCACGGTGACCTGTCGGCGTACAACATCCTGGCCGCGGGCAACCGCCTCGTCATCATCGACCTCCCGCAGGTCGTCGACCTGGTCGGCAACGCGCAAGGAATGGACTTCTTGCTGCGCGACTGCGCGAACATCTGTGGATGGTTTCGCTCCAAGGGGTTGGAGGTGGACGAGCAGGAGGTCTTCGGCGAACTGATGGCGCACGCCTTCTGAAGTGTCGGCGCTGACCACCCGTTGAACGCGCCGGGCTTCGCGAGTGCGGTCCGCTCTAACGTGGGGTCTCGTGGATTCACACTTTCACCTTGACTCTCGAGCCGCCGCGCGGCGTATTGCCGGGCTCGCGGCGCCGACGCCATTGCAGCGAGACGCCCGACTGAGCGAGCGCACTGGCGCTGATGTCTTGCTGAAGCGCGAAGACCTGCAGCCGGTGCGGTCGTACAAGATTCGGGGCGCGGGCAACCTCATCGCGTCCCTGTCGCAGCAGGAACAGCAACGCGGAGTGGTCTGTGCGAGCGCGGGCAACCATGCACAGGGCGTGGCCCGCGCGTGCGCCCAGCTTGGGGTCGAGGCGCGAATCTATCTGCCGCGCACCACTCCTCGGCAGAAGCGAGAGCGGGTAGCGGCGCTTGGCGGTGATGCAGTCTCGCTCATCATCACCGGCGACACGTACGACGACGCGGCGGCTGCGGCTGCCGACGACGCGGCCGCAACAGGGGCCACCCTTGCACCCGCGTTCGATCACCCGAAGGTGATTGAGGGCCAGGCGACGGTCGTACGCGAGATCTTGGATGAACTGGGCCGCGCCCCGGACGTACTCCTCATCCCCGTGGGCGGGGGCGGGCTGCTCGCGGGCGCGCTCACCGCGCTCGCGGAAGATGGCGCGACCAACACGCGGGTCATCGCCCTTGAGCCCGCGGGCGCGGCCAGCCTGGCTGCCGCGCTCGAGGCCGGGCACCCGGTCACGCTCGACAGCGTGGAGACCTTCGCCGACGGCACGGCGGTGCGCCGGATTGGGGAGCACACATACCCGATCATTGAGCGGGGAAACGTCGAGGTCGTGAGCGTGCCCGAAGGCGCGATCTGTGTGGAGATGCTGGACCTCTACCAAGTCGAAGGCATTGTTGCGGAGCCGTCAGGGGCGATGGCGACCGCTGACATCGCCGCGCGCGGAATCAAGCCTGGCGAGTTGGTGGTCGCGGTGCTGTCCGGCGGCAATAACGACGTCAGCCGGTATGCCGAAGTGATCGAGCGAGCGCTCGTGCACGAAGGGCGCAAGCGTTATTTCTTGGTGGAGTTCCCGCAGGAACCGGGCGCGCTGCGGCGCTTTCTGCACGACGTGCTCGGGCCCGATGATGACATCACCTTCTTCGAATACGTCAAGCGCAGCAATCGCGAATACGGTCCCGCACTGGTCGGGATCGAGTTGGGCGACCCCACGTCGTACGACGACTTGATGGCGCGCTGCGATGGCTCTCCCTTGAAGGTGACACCGGTACCGCCGGACAGCCCGCTGTTCCGGTTCTTGCTGTAGCGCGGGCGTCCGCACCCGCCAGTTGACTGGACGTCGTGCGTGCCTCACGCATGCGTTGCCTAGAGTTCACCTATGGCTGGGCAGGTGGTGGATCGCGTTGAGGACGGCATGGACGTCCGTTGGACGCGCGTACGGTGGGTCGCCCTTGGCCTCTTTGCCACCGTTCTCCTCACGGTTTCACTCACCGCTGGCGTGTCGATTGACCGCGTGGGCGTCACCCTATGGATCCTGACCGGGCTGAGCCTGTGGTCCATCGGACGTGGGTGGTCGACCTGGCTGCGGCTGCTGCGGGACTGGGGGATTTTCCAGGGCCTGCTGCTGCTGTACGACTACGGCTACGGCCTCGCTGGCCGCTACCGCACGGGCGGGGCGCTTCCGAGCGAGGGGGACCCGAACGTGCTCGGGATTCCGTTGCACGTGACCTGGCCGATCAAGGCAGACGAGTTCTTGTTTGGCGGGGTGCTGCCAAATCAATGGCTCCAAGAACAATTGGGTGCCGGAGTTCCATGGTGGGCGTGGATCGTGACGCTGACCTATTGCAGTCACTTTTTCGCGGCGCCAGTTCTCGCGGTCGTGTTGTGGGTTCGTTCACGCGACCGCTTCCACGTGTGGGTGCGGATGATGTTTGCGATGGCAGGTGCGGGCATCACCACCTATTTCCTCTATCCGATGGCGCCGCCGTGGCTGGCGTCAGATCAGGGCTACATCGAAGGCACCGCGATCGTCCGGCAGACCGGTGAGGGGTGGACCCAGCTCGGGTTCCATCTTGCGAGTCAGGTGTTGCAAGACGGGCAGAATCGATCGAACCCGGTCGCGGCAATGCCGTCGTTGCACATGGCGACTGCCGTGCTGGTGGCCGGCTTCTTGATGGTCGGTGCGCGGCGATGGGTGAAAGCACTGTGGATTCTCTACCCGGTGCTGATGGCCTTCACGCTGGTCTACACCGGTGAGCACTACGTCATTGACGTCATCATGGGCACGCTGTTGGCGGTCGTGATCCTGCAAGTGTGGTTGTGGCTGCGACGGCGACGGTTGGCGCGTGAGGCGTTGGGGGAGGCCGAGGCGGTGGTTGCGGGCGCTGAGGATGAGGCCCTCCGCGCCCCCGATCTCGTGCGCTAGGACGCTCGCCGGCTCGACCAGCGTGTTCCCCGCATGGGATGCCGCGAGTTGGTTAAACAATAGGAATTCCGCCCGCATTGTCAGTGGACCGGCAATAGTTCCGGCAATAATTCCGACTATCGGCAAGCTTTTATATCTGACCGGCAACCATCCGTCTAAAGCATTAACTTTTCCTTACCCTTTCAAAAGATTCTCCGGGCTATGTTTTGGATATGCCACTCGGGCAGATCTAAAGGAGATCCAAGATGAAACGACGTATCGCTCTGACCTTGGGCGCGACCGCAACGGCTGCGGTCGCCGCGGCATCGATCGGGGGCGTACCGGCCTCCGCGGCAGGCGACAGTGCAGAGATGCAGGGCGGGGCCATTAGCGCACCACTGGAGTCTGGTCAGCAGGCTCGCGCCGGCGGCAGCACCGGGTGGACCGCGAAGCAGATGCGGGCCGCGATCCCCGTCGAGCGCACTTTGTCGGCCACTCAGCACGCGAAGGTTCAGGGTGCGAAGGTGGACCTCGGGCGGTCGGTGACCATTCAGGGGAAAACCGTTGCGACCGCATCGAAGGGCTCAGCTAAGACCGCCGCGGAGCAGGCGTGCTCCCTTCCGCCGACCAACACCGGCAGCTTGTATCAGGGCTGTGAGCAGTTTGGCCACTACAAGCAGCAGGGGAAGATGTTCTTCCTCGACCCGAGCAAGCCCGCCCCGAAGAACCGGTTCGTCTGTTCAGCGACCTCGATCACCGCGGGCAACAAGTCGACCGTGCTGACCGCCGGTCACTGCCTGCACAAGGGCTCCGGCGGCACCCAGGCCGGGTTCATGAAGGAGGTCGTGTTCGTCCCTGCCTACAAGGATGGCGCCGCGCCGTACGGCCAATGGAAAGGCGTCAACGCCAGCACGACCAATGCCTGGGCCACATCTGCAAACTACGCCGGAGACGTGGCGTACTTCACTGTCGGGAAGGTCGGCGGCAAGACCCTGGCCGACACGGTCGGCACGACCGGCATCGCCTTTGGGGCAACCCATCAGGGCAGCCAGACCTACGCGTTCGGCTACCCGGCCGACGCACCGTTTGACGGTTCCGACCCCTACTTCTGCTCGGGCAAGTCGTTCGCTGGTCTGTCCGCCGGGACGAAGGGTTTGAACTGTCGCATGACGGGCGGCGCCTCCGGTGGCGGCTGGGAGGTTGGGCTCAATGTGTCCACCGGTGCTGGCAGCGCGATCTCAGTGAACTCCTACAAGAACAAGTTCGACGTGAGCCGGATGTACGGACCGCACTTCGGCCAGGCGGCGCAGGACACGTACAACCTGATTCAGGGGATCGCCGTCCCCTGACGTTAGCTCTCGCCAGTTGAGCTAGGGCCGTCCTGAGGCGGTCGGACGGTTGAAGACCACCAGAGCCGGGCTTTCCACGGGAGCCCGGCTCTGGCATGTGCTGGGGTGGCTGCCGGTTGCCCGGTGAGACTCTTGGGTCAGGTTGCCTGAACCGCTGACAGTCGGGCCGGCTGAAGAGGTCAATTGCGGCGTGTGCTTAACCTCGTTGCGGCCGCACTGTAAGCGCGAGGTTCATGCGGGCAGCGGGAATCGGCGAAGGACCTGTTCGGCGAGCCTCAGTGTCCTGGAGTCGATGTCCTCGGCGCCCCAGCAGTCCAGGACGATCAACTCTGAGTTCAGACTGAGACCGTTCCGATAGCCGATGTTCCGGCCGTTGGAGTCTTGCCGATCTCGTTTCTGTTGAAAGGATTTGTTTCCGAGGTTGCTGTTATACGCGGTGATGGTCAGGTTCCCAAGTCGGTGCTTGTGTTCCTCCTGGACGATTGCTGCGGTGGCCTCACCGCCCAGCATGTCTTGCCACGACCGAGGCAAGTTCGACCCCTGGGGGAGGATGTGCTCGATCGTCCAGACATAGCCGTTCGAGTCCTGAGCCCACAGGTCCACCGACGTCTCCCGGGTCATGCCGTCCTCGGCGAGCGTAGTCAGGATGAAGCGCGTGACGTCGACGTTCTCCTCATAAATGCGCCCCTGCAGGCGCTCACGGAACAGTTCGTCGCTGGAGGAAACTGCCAGTAGGTTGGACTTGATCTGTCTGACGACTCCATCGCTGCGCGCATCGCCCATCTTTTCGATCGTCGTCATGAAGAGTTTTGCAAGACCGTATGTCTGCGGATACCCGGTCAGATTGCGACGGACGAAGAAGCTGGTCAATACATCGACCACCTCGCTGAGGTGGGATTCAGTGAGTTCAAGCGTTTCTCTGCGCGACATCAGCCACAGGACCAAGACATACGACGGAGTTCCCTGGGCGCGAATCAGGCGCTGAAAAGCCTGATCCAAGGGAGCAGGATCGTCGCGCTCGGTGATGCAACTGATCCGGCCATAATCGGCGCTTGCGCTTGCGAGGGACTCAAGCCTGACCTCGAGGGCATCGCTTAGGACGCCTTCGTAGATGCGTATCAGGTTGGATCGGGTGGCTACGCTGGCATTGCGGACTTCGGGAAGGTCGGTCTTGAATGCGTTGTAATAGTGCCGCAGGAATCGCTCGTGTGTGGCGTAGGCGTCGCCAAGATTGGTGAGCATGGTGTTCCAGCGTTCAAACGCCTCTTCGACGTTCATGACCGCTCGGCGCTCAGATTCGGCCAGTAGGTGGTTCTTGATGAGATCGACCGGGGACAGCGGGACGCCCCGGTTGTTGAGCGATTCGAATAGGACGAATGCGTCTGCGCTGCTCGGCACCTCGATCTTTACCAGGATGGCGCGGGTCGCCGCGAAGCGAATCCGTTCGGCGGCTGAGGCCGGAGTGAGTTCCTGGTCCGCCGCGAACTGTTCGATCGCGGAGCTGAAGTACCGATAGCACTTGGCGATGCGACGGTTGCCATGGTGCCGCTGCCGGTGCGCGTCCACCTCAAGTCCCGCGTCGGCGAGCACCGTGCAGAAGTCGTCAAGGTTCTGGCCTTGGCGTTGGGGAGTGACTCTAGGCTGGCGAGTTGTTCCGCGGACCAACTGGCGGGAGAGATTGAGAAGGTTGAAAGCGTTCTCGGCGTCGAGACCCTCGCGGTGTTCGTCAAGCACGGAGTGGGTCGCCGCAAGGAGTATGGAGAGTGTCGTGAGCCGTTGCTGCCCATCGATAACTTCGACCGTCCGCTGGAGGGAATCTCGGGTTCGGTCCAGGATGATGATGGTGCCGAGGAAGTGTGCACCGTCAGCGTTAACGAGGTCGTCGAACAACGCCTCCCATTCGGATCTCCGCCACGAATATTCTCGCTGGTACGGCGGGACGCGGTAGGACACGTCCGTGTCCGGGCTGAGAAGAGCGTGGACGGGGTACTGCTCTGCGGAGTTGATCATTTCGCTCCTGGCGAGGGCATACGGATGTCGAGCGAAGGAAGGGCATCGACGATCGTGTTGGTCTCGACGCTGACGGTCACGACGCGGGCGAGGAGGTCGAGGATGTAGCGCGGGTCGCCGACCTCGCGGGACCAGTCGTTGGGGTCGTTGACGATGCCCGATGGCTTGTCGGTCTTGATGTAGTAGCGGGCGATGATCCACTCGATCGCGGACTTGGAGCCGAGCATGTATCGGTAGGCGTCTTCGGGGATGCCGGTCAGGGTGATGTTGGTGTTGTACGTAATCGTCGAACGGTCGTCTGCTGCCTGACGTTCGGCCGGCTCCTTGGGGAGTTTGCCGAAGCGCATCTCCTTGTTGCCGACGGCGTAGTACTCGTACGGGTCGCTTCCCTGCGGCGGCTCGGCGTCGAGTCCTTCCAGCGGGTAAGGCTCGACAGTCTCGTACGCGAGGTGGATTTCGGACAGTCGACGGCCGGCGTCGATGAACGGTTGCGCGTCCGCGACGAGCGGGATGCGCGGGAGGGATTTCTTCAGGTCGGCGGCGTAACGGGTGCGGTAGTCCGGGGCGTGCAGGAGTCCGTAGACGTAGTTGAAGATGTCGTCCTTGGTGATCCGCTCGCCGTAGGCGCCCTGGAACTGGCTGAGTGCATGGTCGGTGATGTTGTCGATGCGCAGATACCCGTCGATCACCTCGCTGCTGGAGCTGCTGGAGCTGCTGGTGTCGATGCTGAGCGTGCCGTCGGCGTCGTCGACCTTCTCGTAACGCCATCGAGCGAAGAACTGGCCCGTGTATGAGTAGAAGGACAGGTCTGGGATCTGGTCGACCATAAGCACTGCTGGCGTCGCCTCGACGCGGGGTGCGATGGCGACGAAGCCGTGGTTGGGGTGGCCAGGGGTGGGGAAGAGCTCGTTGAGCCGGTAGACACTGTTGTTCCAGGCCCGGTCGAAGTAGAGGCTCGTCTTGGTGAAGGGCCGATAAGTCGAACTGCGGATCACGTTGGAGTCGAAGCTGGTACGGCGACCACGTTGGACGTCCTTACGGTTCTTCTCGTCCCAACTGATCTTGCTGGGGTCGGAGTGTTCGCCGAGAGAGAAGAAGTCCGGGCTAGGGCTCCCGGCGTAGTCATTGGTCAGCTGGTTGCAGAAGTCGATCGTCCTGCGCATGTTCTTCGCGACAGCCCGCGCATGGAAGTTGTAGACCCATGCGTCGCGGTTAGTCTTGACCCCACCCGAGTAGAGACCGAAGACCGCACGGTCTGGGTTGTCCTTATCGCCGACCGCCATGAAGGTCGGGAAGTCGATGCTTCTCTGGTTGAGCCAGTCACCGTCGGTGTTAGGGGTAATGGCCGTGGCGTCAAGGTGCTCGATGGACCCGGCGTGCGAGATGCGCTCGAGTTTTTGTTCGCGGGTGAGGTAGTCGCCGATGTCGGTGTAGTGGATGCGGGCGGGTCCGGTGTGGGTGGGGTCTTTGATCAGGAGGGTGATGGCGACGGTGGCGCGGGACCCGGCGCCGAAGATCTTGCCGCCTTCCTTGCGCGATTGCTCGCCTGCGGTGCGCTGGTTGCCGCGGAGGTTGTATACGTAGATGTCGCTGAACTCTTCGGCGAGGCTCTTGCGCATGCCGTCTGCGCTGTTGGAGTCGAGCCAACCGCCGTTGGTGACGTAGGCGATAACACCTCGGTCGTGCAGGCGCAGCGATGCCCATTTGATCGCACGGATGTAGGAGTCGTACAGGCTGATCTTTAGCTTGGCGGCCGAGCGTGTCGCGTACGTCTGCTCGATCGCTTCGTCGAGGTCGGGGTAGGACTCGTTGGCGTTGTTGTCGTTGGCGGAGTCCTGCCCGGAGGAGTAGGGCGGGTTGCCGACGATGACTTGGATGTCGAGCTTCTTGAGCTCTTCGAGGCGCTGGTTGTTCTGCTGGAAGACGATGGTGTCGAGGCGGTCACCTTTCTCCCAGGACTGGAAGGTGTCGGTGAGGATCAGCCCGGGAAACGGCTCGTAGTCGCCCGTCTCGGCGAGGTCGCCGCGCAGGTCTTGGTAGGTGGTTTCGATGTTGGCGGCGGCGATGTAGTACGCCAGCAGCAGCATCTCGTTGGCGTGCAGTTCGCGGGCGTATTTGCGGGCCAGGTCCTCGGGTGAAATGAGGCCAAGTTGAAGCAGCCGGACGATGAAGGTGCCGGTGCCGGTGAACCCGTCCAGGACGTGCACGCCCTTGTCGGTGATGCCGTGCCCGAAGTGTTCGCGCAGGACGTGGTCGGCCGAGCGGAGGATGAAGTCGACGACCTCGACCGGGGTGTAGACGATGCCGAGCTTGTCGACGGTCTTGCTGAACGCGGTGGCGAAGAACTTGTCGTAGAGCTCGACGATGATGCGCTGCCGGCCTTCGGCGTTGTCGATCCCTTCGACGCGGGAGCGGACCGAGTCATAGAAGCCGCGCAGGTCGGAGTTCTCGGCATCCAGGGAGTGCTCGTCCAGGGTGGCGAGCATTGTCTCCATGGCTTGGGCGACGGGGTTGTGTTTGGCGAAGTCGTACCCACCGAACAGGGCGTCGAAGATGGGGCGGGTGATGAGGTGTTGGGCGAGCATCTCGACCGCATCAGTTTGGGTGATGCCGTCGTTGAGGTTTCCGCGCAGCCCGTGCAGGAACGTGTCGAAAGCCTGTGCCGCGGGCGAATTCGGGTCATCGAGGATGCCGTTGATGCGGGCGATGTGCTGCCCAGCGATGGTCGCGACGTCGTTGGCCCAGGTCTCCCAGTAGCGCCGCTCACCGACCTTTTGCACGATCTTGGCGTAGATCGCGTCCTGCCACTGACTGAAGTCCAACTCCAGGGGGCCTTGTGTTGCCTTGGATTGTTCATCGCCACTGTGGACCTGGCCGGTGCTGTCGACGGAGCCGATGCCCAAGCGGGGGTTCTTCTTCGATTTGTTCAGGTCGATGGTGTTGATGATCGAGTTGAACCGGTCATCGTGGGCCCGTAGTGCGCGCAGGACCTGCCACACGACTTGGTATTTCTTGTTGTCCGCCAACGCTTCCTCGGGCGGGGTGCCGCTGGGCACTGCGATCGGCAGGATGATGTAGCCGTAGTCCTTGCCCGGTGATTTGCGCATCACTCGCCCGACGGACTGGACGACATCAACCTCGGAAGAGCGGGCGGTCAAAAACATGACCGTGTCCAGAGACGGGACGTCGACACCTTCGGACAGGCATCGCGCGTTAGACAACACCCGGCAGGTGCCCTCGGCGGGTTCTTCTTTGAGCCAGCTCAGCTTCTTGTTGCGCTCCAACGCGTTGTAGGTGCCATCGACGTGCTCGCACTCCACCCGCAAGTCCGACGATCGATGGCCGCGGTCGTCGGCTTCGGGTTCAGTCAGGTCGACGGTGTCGACGTGCCGATCCACGATCGTGGGGAACGCTTCAGCAACGGACTTGCTGGTCTTGATGTCTTTCGCGAACGCTACGGCCCGTTTCATCGGAGCCCTGGACTCACCTTCGAGGGTGTCGAAGTGCTTCGCCAACCCGTTCCAGCAGCCGACCATCCGCGCCGCATCCCCGAGGGGAATTTCACCGAGTTCGGCGAGCTCTTGTTGGAACTGGCTGGTGACGTACTTTTCGTCAACGGTCAGGATCAGCACCCGGTAGTCGGTCAGCAGGTTCTTTTCGACCGCTTCACCGAACCCGAGTCGGTAAAGCTCCGGCCCGAACTTTTCCTCGTCATCCATCGACGCGATCTGCGCAGCGCCTTCGGCCGCCTTCTTCTTGGTGTCTTCGCCAAACAGGCGAGGCGTCGCGGTCATGTACAACCGCTTGGTGCCTGGAAGGAAGTCGTTGTCGTGGACTTTCACGAACGACGACTCATCCGCTCCGGCGATCGTGACACCGGTAGTGCGGTGCGCTTCATCGCAGATGATCAGGTCGAACGCGCCCACTCCGGCCGCCTTCTGGGCGTTGGAAACCACATCGATCGACTGATACGTCGAGAACACCACGGTCATCGAGTCGTCCTCGGCGAAGGCGTTCTTCAACTGCGGGACCAGCCGTTCCACATCCGTGGTTGCCGGTAACGGCAGGTCAACCGCGGAGATGTCCTCGTTCACCGCCTTCGACCGGGTCGTGACCTTACGGTCCGAGCACACCGCCAACGCTGTCATCGGCGCATGCGCCTCGGCCGCCCACTCCGTCAGCGTCTGAGACATCAAACTGATTGAGGGGACCAGGAACAGCACGCTCTTGCCCGGGCCGGCGTACTGCTCGGCCAGACGCAACGAGGTGAACGTCTTGCCGGTGCCGCAGGCCATGATCAACTTGCCCCGGTCATGCGCAACGAACCCGGCAGTGACCTTCTCCACCGCTTCGGTCTGGTGCGGGCGCAACTTCTTCTTCGCCAACTTCGACAACACCTGTGGCAGTTTCCAGTCGAAGTCATCCCAGTTGACGACCGAGTGCTCCAAGTCCGCCATCCCCACCCGGGTAACTGGGACCTGCTGCCCCTGGATCGTGTCCTCAGCATGCTGGTTCCACTTGTCCGTGGTCGAGACGATCATCCGCTCGGTGAAACCAGCCTTGCCCGACGCTGAGAGGAACGTGTCAATGTCGGCCTTGCTGATCGTGGACTCCGGCGCATAGAACTTGCACTGGATCGCGACTGTGCCGCCGCTGACCTTGTTTGTGGCCACAAGGTCAATACCTGTGTCGTGCTTGCCCTCCCGGCCAGGCCAATCATTCCAGTGCCACACCTGACTGAACTGGTTCGCATACACCGGGTCCGTCCGCAAGAACTCCTCAATCAGGCGCTCAAACTTAGACCCCTTGTCCGCCTCCGACGTCGACTGCGCGCGCAACTCGTCCAACACGTCATACACCGTTGCTGTCCCCATGGGGAGATCCTGCCTCATAGGGCCTAGTGCGATGGGCGAGGTGCCCCAATTTGCTCTGGGTGTCGGTTGGTCAGCCGACGGGGCTGGCTAGCGCGTAATGGCCCTCCGTCGTCACGCACTCCTTATGTCTCCTTCGAGCGTCATGTCAGTGGTCCCTAGGAGCCTTCGTGCATGGATGGGTTACGCATTTGGGAGCGTGCTAGGTCCGCTAGCTCGGAGATCGAGAGCGAAGTTGCCTGGTGGCGTGGGCGAGCACCCACGTTCTTCTGGCGGTACACAACGCTCCCGTTCCGACTTTGGCCAGTCCTTGTCGTTGCGGTCTTGGGCCTCGCGCTCGCAAGCGTCCCCTGGGCGTTGGCTATGGACCCTGCTGCCAAAGCGATCATCCCCTGGATGGTCGCGAGTGCTGCTGCACTTCTGACGTGCGCGACTACGGTGCTTGTTGCTTCCTTTGCTTTGGTGCAGGTCCTGCACGGGTTGATCGGTATCGAGTTCTTCTCGGGTGTGCGACTCACAGCGCATGAGCTCGGCCGTATCGTCCAAAGGTCGTCGACACTGGTCGGTCGAGTGAGCGTCGCGGTCGTGCTCACCGCGCCGGCCAGCATGGCCCTCGCTGAGTCGTCAACTAGTCGCATCACGATGGCCCAGCCAAAAGTCGTGGGTGCAATCGGCCTGGGTCTTGCGGTGGTGGTGCTGTCGGCAGCACTTGTCCTCTGGACTTGTCTCGCGGTTTGGGCCCTGCTCGCCACGATTCCGCGACTGTCGAGGCTCGCCATTGCAGTAGGGGCGCCAACGACGTTCACGGCGATGATGCCGGGCCTCGCGCAGTCCGTTATGAGGCACGTTCTCCCCCAATGGCTTCCGGGCGAAACGGCCGGCTACACGGCCCAGCAGCTCGCCGACGAGCTGGTGCGGAACACGCCCATGCCAGGCGGGCTAAGCGTTGCTCTCGTGACCGCATTTACCTTGGCGATATACCTAGGACTGTCGAATAGGGGGCCGCAGCGACCATGTGGCGAGGTATGCACCCGCGTGGCTAGTTGTAGCGACCCTCCAACAGCTCCTGAATCGCCGGGCCCATAACCCCCACGAGTTCATCGATGTCGGCATCAACAAGCGTGGGGACGCCGACCATCCGTCGTCCCACGACCACGCCGACCATCATGGTCGCGGCGAGCCCCGCCCGCAGAGTGGCGTCGCGGCCACGACCGGCCATGCCGTGGGCGAGGCGGGACTCGATGAACTCGCGTAGTTGGGTGCCGGCTTGTTCGTTGACGACCGCGCCGCGCAACATCGCCATCAGCGGCTCGGACTCTGCCGCTGGGCCTTCCCAGGCTTCGAGATAGGCGCGGACGACCCGCTCACCCAGCCGTTCGCTGGGCCCCTGGAAAGCGGTGTCGAAGCGCTCAGTGGCCGAGGCGGGAATCTCCATCGCGGCCGCAAAGAGTCCGTCTTTCGAGCCGAAGAACTGCATCACCTGCGAGGGGTCGACGCCCGCGTCGGTGGCGACGCGGCGAATGGTGGTGCCCGCGTATCCGTCGGCGGCGAACCGAGCGCGCGCCGCCGCCAGGACGGCGAGTCGAGTGCTCGCAGGTCCGGGTCGGCGTCCGACGCGGGCCGGTTGGGGACTCTGCTGTGGGGCTGCCATGTGCCAACGGTAGCCGCATCTCGATCGGTTCTCAACACGTGTTGAGTTTGTCTGTTTTTGGTCGTACGCTCACCACGTTCTCGGATACGTCGAGGACTTTGTGAACCTCAGGAGCACTCATGGCCGATCAGAAGCTCTACACCGATTCCTCGCCGCTTCCCGCTCCCCGTGCGGGCGTCCTAACTCCGTATGAACCGGGCACCCGAACACTCAAAGCTGGCTTCCAGGTCGCGCCCCAGTTCAAGCCACTGCCGGTCGATGTGGTGCTTGAGAAGGACATCCCGGTTCGCCTGCGCGATGGCGTCACGATTCATGTCGACGTTTTCCGCCCCGTTGGAGCTGAACCGGTGCCGGCGATCGTGGCGTGGAGCCCGTACGGCAAAGGGCAGGGCAGTTCGGCCAGCGTGATGGGCGTCTTTGGACTCGTCGGCTTAGACAACGGAATCGTCTCGGGTCTAGCGAAATTCGAAGGCCCGGACCCTGCGTATTGGTGCGCGCAGGGCTACGCCATCTGCAACCCCGACATTCGCGGCATCGTCGACTCCGAGGGCAGCAGCGTCTTGTGGGATCGGCAGGAAGGGCGCGACTGCTGCGACCTGGTCGAATGGCTCGCGGAACAACAGTGGTGCACCGGGAAAGTTGGGATGAGCGGAACCTCGTATCTCGCTGTCTCGCAATGGTTTACCGCTGCCGATCAACCGCCGCACCTTGCCGCGATCAACCCGTGGGAAGGCGTGAGCGACGTGTACCGGGACCTCGCCGTCCGCGGCGGTATGCCTGACACGGGTTTCGCGCGGCAGCTCCAAGAGGGCAGTTTCTTTGGCAACAATCAGAAGGAAGACATCCTCGCTGAGGTCGAGAAATACCCCCTGATGTGTGAGCTGTGGGAGAACAAGATCCCGGAGTTTGGGGCCATCACTGTTCCTGCGTACGTCGTCGCCAGTTATTCCAACACCCTGCACACCGCTGGTACCTTCCGCGCGTGGCGGCGGATGGCTTCGCCGGATAAGTGGCTGCGCATTCACAACAGCCAGGAGTGGCCCGACTATTACGACGAGGCCAACGTCGAGGACCTGCGCCGATTCTTCGACCACTACCTCAAAGGCATCGACAACGGCTGGGATCAAACGCCACGCGTGCGTTATTCACTGTTGGACTTGGAAGGCGGCGACCAGGTCGATCTGCCCGCCGACACGTTCCCGCCCGCTGATGTCGTGCCGACCAAGTACTACCTCGACGGAACAACCCGCGCACTGACGACGGAGGCTCCGACCGACGAAGTGCCCGTGACCTACCAGGTCGGCGGAAACCCGGACGCGGCCTCGTTCATCACCCGCTTCGATGAGGGATGCGTTCTGGTCGGGTACGCGAAGGCCCACCTGCAGGTCGAGGCGAAGGGCTCTGATGACATGGACCTGTTCGTGCTCGTGCAAAAACTGGACGCGTACGGCACCCCGCTGCAGGCGTTCACCGTGCCGAACCAGTCACCGATGGCCCACGATCTCACCGATCGCGGTGCGACGATTCTGCGATACAAAGGCAGTGATGGACGCCTGCGCGTCTCGGCCCGCAACCTTGATCTGAGCGCGGCGACCGATGACGTACCGGCCCATACCTTCGACCGTGTCGAGAAGCTCACCGAAGGTGCCATCGTCGATGTCGAGATCGACCTCCTGCCACTTGGGCTGGTCTTCTATCCAGGAGAGCAGTTGCGGTTCATGGTGAGTTCTCGCAATCTGCTCGGCCCCCTCATGCCGGGAATTCTCGAATATGTCGGAGCGAACGCGGGGGCGCACGTCATTCATACCGGCGGCGCTGGCGCTTCCTACCTGCAACTGCCCGTGAAAGGTGCATCCGCCTAGGGGGCTTGAAATCGGGTTGTGGACAACTCTCACCATCGCCTGGGCGAGTTGGGGCATACTCACTTACGCGTTCGGTGCGGTTGGTGGGTCCGGCTCTGAGGGGTTGGCGCGCGGACCGGCGCCATTCACTCAGGAGGATTCGATGTCGCTGAACCGTGTACGTGTGGCCACTGTTGTGGGGGCATTCGTTGCTGCCTCTGTGCTGGGTTCGTGTGGTGGCTCTGGGGAGGACGGCCCGACGACGCAGTCGGTCGATGAGTACGCGAGCACTCAGGCTGCGAAGGCCTCCGAAGCAAGCGGTACGCCCAGTGGGACGTCGTCGGCGCCGCCGTCGGGGACGGCCTCGGCGACGGCTTCTGGGTCGGGCTCGACGAGTTCGGGGAGTGGGTCCGGGTCGAGTAGCGCGTCGAAATCGACGGTCACGGATGACCTGCCGGGGGTGATCAAGGATAAGAAAGTGACTGAGCCTGCGATTAAGTTCGTGAACAAGTACGTAAGTACTCTGAACGCCAGCCTTCGTGACCCGGATAAACTTAAGGACCTCGATTCGTTAATTGGCGAAGGTTGCGCGGCGTGTAAAGACCACCGCGCCACGGTTGTGTCACTAAAGAATGCAGATCGGCGGCTGCAAGGGACGCCGGTGGAATTCACGGTGACAGAGGTCAAAACTGCAGACCAATCTGGAATGATCAGAGTTTTCGGAATGTTGGACCAGCGTAGCGTGTCAATGGTCGATCCTAAGGGTAAAGTTACAAGTCGCACGAAAGACACCCCGGCGGACGAAGTCGCGTTCTTTGTAAATGATGCGCCAATGGACCGCAAAGTGCATGCAGTAAAGGCGGTTGTGGGGTGACCGTTAAAAGGGGGTCCTTAATTTTCATGGGGGTCGCGTTTGTAGCGATCTCACTTTCGCCCAATGCCGTCTCAGCCGAGGGCGACCCGAAAGTTGAGATCGGTAGCAATGGGTCGACAACGAGCATGAGTGAGGGGGAAACTCGCGACCTTCCTGCGCGCCCCAGCGGCGGCGGCGGAGGTGGCCAGTCCGGAGGCCCGCTAGTGCTCTACGAATACCGGGCCGTCGACTTGTGCGGTGGTGGCGGCGAGGACTGCCCGCGACAGTCGGCATACGACACCGATTGCAACGAGACCGAAGGCCGGGCGCCGGCGTCCATGGTCGAGCGCCGCATCGTCTCAGCAAACGGCAGCGCCGGGAATTGGGAGCAAGTAGGTATCACGTGTTTCACGGACCAAGTGCCCGGCTCCGGCAGCAATCCGCAATTGACGCTGGCCATGATTCGCGAGGCCGCCTTCAGGACACCGTTTGCGAAACCCCAACTGTCGATGCAGCCGGTGGGAAATAAGACGCTGGTGACGCTCCCTGCGTACTTCAAGCTCAATTGGCCGTCGGCTGGGTTCGAGCCGGACGAGGTGCACAGCGTCACGTTGTTGGGCTATGCGTTGCGAATCAAGCCAACGTTCATGTCAAACACGTTCAAATATGGTGACGGATCGTCGTCTGGGGCGACTAAGTCGTTGGGCGGAGCGTACCCCGATGGTGATATCAAGCACCCGTACGACAAGAAGGGTTCGTACCGCGCGAACGTATCGACCAGGTATGGCGCGCAGGTTTCGCTCGAGGGGGGCGAGTGGATGAATGTCGATGGTTCCGTCGACATCGCGGGCCCAGCACTTGAGTTGCAGGTCGTCACGGCTAAGAACCGTCTCGTCCGCCCGTAGGTCGTGCTGCCTAGCCGGCGGGGACCGGCAGCAGGCGGAGGGAGACCGGCAGTATTGCGGACGAATGCAGGAAATCTCATGACCCTTTCCAGAGGATTCTCGGCCTAGCGTTTAACTCACGGCAATCGGGCCGATTCCACAGGGAGAACTATCATGAGAAATCGCATGGCGGTTAGTTTCGGGGCAGCCGCAACTGCGGTGGTCGCTGCAGCATCTCTCGGAGGCGTGTCGGCGTCAGCTGCTGGCGAAGCCTCGAAGATGCAGGAAGGGGTAATCGGCGCTCCACTGGAGTCTGCGCAGCAGGGTCGCTCCGGCAGCGGTGCCAAGTGGACAGCGGCGCAGTTGCGGTCCGCGATTCCGGTCAAGCGCACGGTATCGGCGGCACAGCACAAGAAGGTGCAGGCGACGAAGCTCGACCTTGGCGCAGGGCTCACCGTCCCGAGCACGTCCGCGTCGTCGAGCGTCAAGCGGTCGGCCGCGGAGCAGGCATGCTCTCTCCCGGCAACGAACGCGAGCGGCCTGTATCAGGGATGCGAGCAGTATGCCCACTACAAGCAACAGGGCAAGATGTTCTACATCGACCCACGCAAGCCGGCGAATGCAAACCGCTACCAGTGCTCGGCGACTGCGGTGACGGCCGGCAACAAGTCAACCGTTCTGACCGCGGGCCACTGCATGCATCAAGGATCCGGTGGTATCAAGGGCGGATTCTTCAAGAATGTCGTGTTCATTCCGGCCTACAAGGACGGCGCGGCACCGTATGGGCAGTGGAACGGCGTCTGGGGAGGCACGACTATCGCCTGGGCCAACTCCTCAACCCTTGCCGGTGACGTGGCGTTCTTCGCTGTGGCCAAGAACGGTGGCAAGACTCTGGGAGACACCGTTGGTTCGGCTGGAGTGGGCTTCGGTGCGACGCACCAGGGGTCGCAGACGTACGCGTTCGGCTACCCGGCCGCAAAGCCGTTCGATGGGTCGGACTCGTACTACTGCTCGGGTAAATCCTTCGCGGGCGCTTACGTGGGAACCAAGGGTCTAAATTGCCGTTTGAACCAGGGCGCCTCAGGTGGTGGCTGGATGGTCGGACTCAACGTCGCCACCGGTGCCGGCACCGCGATCTCGGTCAACTCCCACCTTGTCAACATCTACCCGGGGCGCATGTTCGGCCCGCACTTCGGTCAGGCCGCCAAGGAAGCCTACGACCTGGTGAAGGGATACGCCGTCTCCTGACAACACTCACGTACGTCAGCGACGAGAGGCGAGCCACGCGACCAGGGGCGTGCCAACGGTGCCGCGCGCAAAGCCGTAAGCCCGCGCCAGCGCGTACGCCACGATCAGCAGGTCGATACCACCGAAGAAGTATGAGCCCTCGCCGAAACTGTTGATGGCGAGCGCGACGAAGAAACCTGCAAACAGCAGGAAGGCGACCGTTCCGCCGACCTTGACGATGGCACGGTCGCGGGCGGTGGGTCCCCTGGTTTCGGCTGCCGTTGTGCGTACTTTCCTCATGTCTCATTTCCTCCCGTGCGGCAGGGTACCGAGGGTCGTGCCCAGGGGACAGGTCTCGATCCTCAATCGATGGTCTTACGCGCGATGACCCAACCGCCGCGACAACTCACCCGTCGCGCGATGCACTTCGTCGACGAGAAGCTTGCGCTCGCCGGCGTCCACGTCGTCATGCGGGTAGGTGATCGCAATCCCGGCTGCGGGAAAACCGTTGTGGTCCAACACTGCTCCGGCAACGGACGTCAATCCGGGCGTGACGGAACCGTCTTCGAGCGCGTACCCCCGCTGACGCACCTGAGCCAGCTCCGAACGCAGCGCCGTGAGCGATGACACTCCGTGACCGTCCCGCTGTACGAATGCCTCCCGCGAGGGGAACAGCGCGCGTACCTGCTGCGTGGGTAAGGCGGCGAGAATGGCCAGGCCGGAAGCGGTCAGAGATGCCGGGAGGCGTACGCCCACATCCGTGACGAGCGACGGCCGCCCTGGCGCGCGTTCCTCGACGACGTAGAGCACGTCACGCCCGTGCAGAACGACAAGGTGAGCGTTGTGGGTCGTGGCGTCGACGAGTCGCCCCAGGATGGGGCGCGCCATCCGCTGCAGCGGCGCTTGCCGGCTGTATGCCGATCCGAGTTCGAACGCGGCCACGCCTAGCCCCCAACGCCTTTCGTCTGGCAGGTGGTGCACGAAGCCGGCATCGCGCAGCACCGCGAGGAGGTGATAGGTCGAGGAGCGGGGCAGCCCAAGCTCGCGCGCGATCGTGGCCGCGGCGGCAGGCTCGGCATGCTTGGCGAGTAGGCGCAGCACCTTAAGCGCATGCGCGGCAGCGGGCGCATTTGTCATCGACGTCGTCTCCCGAGGGTCATGAGACGACGGTATGCCGCGCTCCTGACTGGCTCCCGTGTGCAGGTGCAATTCGACCAAGAATTTGGGGATCTAACCCTTGACTATTATCGAACACGTGTTCGATAATGAAGGTACGTCGAACCCATCAATCATCGTTGGAGGTGTCGCCAGTGAATGCTCACAGTTCGCCGCCTGCTGGTGTGGGGGCCGAGTTGGCGATGAGCGCCGCTGAGTGCGCGCGGCTCGTGCTCGATGGTCTTGCTGGGCTCGCGACGGTGGGTACCGTTCGGCACCAATTAGGTACTCGCGATCTCGCTGTCTTCACGCGAAATGTGTTGGCGGTGCTGCAAATTGCTGAGACTGCGGCGGTGGCGTTGGTTGCTGAGGCGATTCAGCGTGGCGTCGTGGTCGAATCCACTGCGGCGGGTGCTGCGCAGTGGGTTTCGCGACTGAGCACGGGCGAGGCAATCGAAGGTTTGTTGCCTTCGACCAGCCCCGGGACCGCTGGGCCGCTGGTGCGTCTTGATGGCGCCCTGGAAAGCCCCGTGGCAGAAGATGCGGACCCCTCGGAAGGTGGGGCGCCTGCTCTCCCGGGGGTAGAGCCCGCGGTGGCGACACGGATCGCTAAAGTCGCGTCCGCTTGCACCGAGCCCCGCAACGAGTTGTTGGCGACAGCGCTTGCCACTAACCACGTTGGGGTGGCCGCCGCGCGTACGGCCTTGATCGAGGTCGACAAGGTCATGCCCGTCCTGCCCGGGGGTACGCGAGACGCGGTCCTCGGGCATTTTCTGTCGCTCCCTGCTGGCTCGGGGGCTAGGGCGATCCGTGAGCTTTCGGGGCGGGTGATCGCAACCTATGCCGACGAGAGCTTCCTTGAAGACCTTGACGACAAACTGGATGCCGCAGAGTCCGTGACGTGGTCTGAACTGCCCAACGGTATGCACCGTCTAACCGCCGAACTCGGGCCGCTGCACGCGGCGCAGGTGAAGCACGCGATCGACGCGCTGTCCGCGCCCGCGATCGGCAGCACGTGTTGTGACGACGTTTTCCATCGTCACGCGGGTGGTGAGAAGACCGGTGAGATCGACACGCGTACTGCTGGCAAGCGTCGCGCTGATGGGTTGGTGCTGCTGGTCACTCGTGGCAGCGCGGCCATTGATGACGACGGCGCGACCGCGACGAGCGGATCCGCCCGGATCGTCGTCACCATTGACCACGACGTGCTCGCCGGTCGGCTTCGCGGCCACGGTCGCACCGAGACTGGCACCTCCCTGAACGCACACCAGGTTCGCCGACTCGCGTGCGACGCCGACATTCTGCCCATGGTCCTGGGGTCCCGGGGTGAACCCCTCGATGTCGGGCGATCCAAACGCCTGGTCACCCGAGGTCTTCGGGTGGCCGTCGCCGAACGCGATCGATGTTGCACCTACCCAGGATGCGACCGGCCGCCAAGTTGGTGCCAGGTCCACCACATCGTGCCCTGGTCTGAGGGGGGCCCGACCTCACTGGACAACTCTGCCCTGCTCTGCCAGCGACACCACACCGTCGTGCACCGCGAGGAATACACCGCGAAGGCAGACGCGGTCGGTGTCACCTGGGATCTGCGGCCTGGCTCGATGCGCCACCTCCGGCGTGCCGCGTGACGCGCTGTCTCAAATCCGAGATAGAAGATGGTCCCTTGTGGACTTTTCTGGCTCAGAAGCCGGTGAAATGAATCCATGACCAGCACCACAGCGCCGGGAAGCGTCCTCGTCACCATCGGCACCGGCAAGCCCTCCTTCGACGGCGTCGTCGCGGTGGCTCGCCATGAGGTGCCCGTCGCGCTGTCCGACGAGGCGGTCGCGGCGATCGAGCGCGCTCGCACTGTCATCGAGCAACTCGCGAGCGACACCGTCCCGCATTACGGCGTCTCCACGGGGTTTGGGGCCCTCGCGAACCGCCATATCCCGCACGACATGAGGGCGCAACTGCAGCGCAGTCTCGTACGATCACACGCTGCCGGGTCCGGACCCGAGGTGGAGCGCGAGGTCGTCCGCGCGACGATGCTCTTGCGGCTTTCGACGCTCGCGACCGGCCACACCGGGGTGCGCCGCGAGACTGCCCAGGCCTATGCCGATCTGCTCAATTCGGGGCTGACCCCGGTCGTTCACGAGTACGGCTCGCTTGGCTGTTCTGGTGATCTCGCGCCGCTCGCGCACTGCGCGCTTGCTGTCATGGGAGAGGGGCAGGTGCGAGACCGCGATGGTGAACTGCTCGATGCTGGCGAGGCGCTCCAGCAGCACGGCATCGTTCCTGTTGAACTGCGCGAGAAGGAGGGGCTCGCGTTGATCAATGGCACCGATGGGATGCTCGGCATGCTGGTCATGGCGATCAGCGATCTACGCCGCCTCCTGGTGACCGCCGACATCACCGCGGCGATGAGCGTTGAGGGTCTGATGGGCAGCGACGACGTCTTTGCCGCCGATCTGCAGGAGATCCGGCCGCACCCGGGCCAGGCAGCGAGCGCCGCCAACTTGCGAAAGCTCATGGCCGACAGCGCAATTCGCGAGAGTCATCGTGATCCGCATGAGTGCACTCGTGTGCAAGACGCCTACTCCTTGCGTTGTGCGCCCCAGGTGGCTGGTGCCGTACGCGACACGGTCGACCATGCCGCGTCGGTCGCTGAGCGCGAACTCGCCTCCGCCATCGACAATCCCGTCGTCACACGAGATGGGCGAGTCGAGAGCAATGGCAATTTCCACGGGGCGCCGGTGGCATATGTGCTCGATTTCCTCGCGATCGCCACCGCCGACTTGGCCAGCATCAGCGAGCGCCGCACCGACCGATTCCTCGACGCCGCACGCAACCATGGCCTCAACCCATTCCTCGCTGATGATCCGGGGGTCGACAGCGGCCACATGATCGCGCAATACACCCAGGCTGCGATCGTCAGTGAGCTCAAACGTCTCGCCAACCCGGCAAGCGTCGACTCGATTCCTTCCAGTGCCATGCAGGAAGACCACGTTTCCATGGGCTGGTCTGCCGCGCGGAAGCTGCGCCGGTCCGTCGACGGCCTCACCCGCGTGCTCGGCATCGAACTCCTTACCGCGGCAAGAGGACTCGACCTGCGGGCCCCGCACGCGCCGTCCCCTGCGATCGCCGCCGTGATCGCGGCGCTACGGGAAGACGTCGATGGCCCTGGCACCGACCGGTACCTCGCACCCGAGATCGAGCATGCGGTTCAACTCGTCGCGACCGGAGCCGCAGTCACGGCCGCAGAGTCTGTGACAGGCACGCTGTCATGAGCGGCTTGCTTCATTACTGGTTGAGCAGTCCCGATGAGCACTGGGTCGAGTAGGCCGGATGAGCGCCGGTCGAGTAGGCCGGAGCTTGCGGAGGCCGTATCGAGACCAAGTGCGGCGACCGGCGAGGGCCCAACGCCCGCGCAGAACTCCTTGCACCTGCCCGGTGGCGGACTTGACTTTGGAGAACCGTTCGCTGAGGGCTTCCGCACGCATTCGACCGACGTCTGAAAGGACGACACATGATGGAAGGCGCCCGCCCCGTACGATCCCCGCGTGGCACGCAACTGACCGCTCAGTCGTGGTCGACCGAGGCCCCGCTGCGGATGCTGATGAACAACCTCGACCCCGAGAATGCTGAGCGCCCAGACGATTTGGTCGTCTATGGCGGAACCGGTCGTGCCGCGCGCGACTGGAAGAGCTTCGATGCGATGGTGCGTACCCTCACCACGCTTCGCCCCGACGAGACGATGCTCGTGCAATCCGGCAAACCGGTTGGCGTGATGCAAACCCACGAGTGGGCGCCGCGAGTCTTGCTTGCGAACTCGAACCTTGTGGGGGACTGGGCGACGTGGCCCGAGTTCCGCCGCCTGGAGCACCTCGGACTGACGATGTACGGCCAGATGACGGCCGGGTCGTGGATCTACATCGGCACCCAGGGCATCGTGCAAGGGACCTACGAAACCTTCGCCGCGGTCGCGGAGAAACGCTTCAACGGCACCCTCAAGAACACCCTCACGCTCACCGCTGGCTGCGGAGGCATGGGCGGTGCGCAGCCGTTGTCGGTCACCCTCAACGACGGCGCGTGCCTCGTGGTCGACGTCGACCCGGCTCGGCTGAAGCGCCGCGTTGAGCACCGCTATCTCGACGAGGTCGCCGACGACCTCGACGATGCGATCAAGAAGTCCGTTGCCGCCAAGAATGAGGGGCGCGCCTGGTCGATCGGTGTGGTGGGCAATGCCGCCGACGTGTTCCCTGAACTGCTGCGCCGCGGCGTACCCGTCGACATCGTCACTGATCAGACCAGCGCTCACGATCCGCTGTCCTACCTTCCCGAAGACATCGACCTTGCCGACTGGCAGGAATACGCCGAGAAGAAGCCCGAGGAGTTCACCGAGCGCGCGCAAGCCTCCATGGCCAAGCACGTGCAAGCGATGGTCGAGTTCCAAGACGCCGGTGCCGAGGTGTTCGACTACGGCAATTCCATCCGCGACGAGGCGCGTCAAGGCGGGTACGACCGCGCGTTCGAGTTTCCCGGGTTCGTGCCGGCATACATTCGACCGCTGTTCTGCGAGGGCAAGGGCCCGTTCCGTTGGGCGGCACTTTCGGGCGACCCGAAAGACATCGCCGCGACCGACAAAGCCGTGCTCGACCTGTTCCCCGACAACGACCGGCTGCACAAGTGGATCCGCGGCGCGCAGGAGCGAATTGCCTTCCAGGGATTGCCTGCTCGCATTTGCTGGCTCGGCTACGGCGAGCGTGACAAGGCAGGGTTAGCGTTCAACGACCTGGTCGCCTCTGGTGCAGTCAGCGCCCCGATCGTCATTGGCCGCGACCACCTTGACTGCGGTTCCGTGGCATCGCCCTACCGCGAGACCGAGTCGATGGCCGACGGCTCCGACGCGATCGCCGACTGGCCGCTGCTGAACGCGATGGTCGCGACCTCCTCGGGCGCCGACTGGGTGTCGATTCACCACGGTGGCGGAGTGGGGATCGGTCGGTCCATCCATGCCGGGCAGGTTTCGCTGGCCGATGGCACGGCACTGGCCGCCGAGAAGTTGGCCCGGGTGCTCACCAACGACCCCGGAATGGGCGTCATCCGCCACGTCGACGCGGGATACGACCGCGCAGAGGAGGTCGCGCGCGAGCGGGGCGTACGCGTCCCGATGCTGGAAGGATGAGGTCGTGACCGACGCGCTGCGTGAGTTTGACCGCATGTGGGCCGAACTCGAACCCATTGGTCGAGACGCGCGCACCGGTGGCTACCACCGCTTCGCCTGGACCCGGGAGGACCACACCCTGCGCGAGTGGTTCGCGGGTGAGTGTGCTCGGTTGGGGCTCGACCTCACCCAGGACCGGATGGGCAACCAGTGGGCATGGTGGGGTGACCCTGACGCAGCCCCTGGCATCGTGACCGGGTCACATCTGGACTCCGTGCCAGACGGCGGTGCCTACGACGGGCCCTTGGGTGTCGTGAGCGCGCTGGCGGCAGTAGATGCGTTGCAACAAAAGGGTTTTCAGTCCACCCGTCCGATCGGCGTCGTCAATTTCGGAGACGAGGAGGGTGCGCGTTTCGGCGTGGCGTGCGCTGGCTCTCGCGTGATCACCGGCGCGCTCTCCGCTGAGCGCGCGCTCGGTTTGTCCGACGCTGATGGTGTGACCATGGCCGAAGCACTGAGCGCAGCAGGACGGTCCACCTCGATCGGCCCCGACCCACAGACGCTGGCGCGTATCGACGCGTTTGTTGAGTTGCACGTTGAGCAAGGTCGGGCCATGGCCGATCCGCAGCAGTACGACCAGAGCACCTCCGCCGTCGCTGTCGCCACCGACATTTGGCCGCATGGCAGATGGAGAGCGGAGCTTCCTGGAGTCGCCAATCATGCCGGAACCACTCGTCTAGAGGACCGCGACGATGCGTTGCTCAAAGCGACTGAGGTGATCACGGCGGCGAGGTTGCGAGCGGCTCAGTACGGGTGCGTCGCAACGGTCGGGCGAATGTCCCTGCAGCCCAACGGGATCAACGCCGTGCCAGCGCACGTGACGGCATACCTCGATGCGCGGGGACCTGATGCTGATGCTGTCCAGCGGACGATTGCGGATCTCGCCGCGCTCGTGCGTGATCTCGGCGGTGAGTGGCACGAAGATTCCTGGACACCGAGCACACCGTTCGACGACGAGTTGTCCGCGCGAGTGCGGCGCACGCTCGGCGAGTCGACTCCGGCGCTCGGAACGGGAGCTGGACACGATGCAGGCATCCTGGCTAACGCGGGAGTGCGTACGGCCATGCTGTTCGTGCGCAACCCGACGGGCGTCTCGCATGCACCGAGTGAGTTTGCTGAGCCGGTGGATTGCCATGCTGGTGTCGAAGCACTGATCACCGTGCTGGAGGACCTCGCATCGTGAGCGTCTACTGGGCCGAAAACGCTTTCCTGCCAGCGGGGCTCGCACACAACGTGCGCTTCGAAATCGACAAGAGTCGCTTCGTCACGATCACTCCCGACGTTCCGCAGGATGAGGCATACAAACTTCCTGGCGTGGTTCTTCCCGGGCTCGCCAACTGCCACAGCCATGCCTTCCATCGCGCGCTGCGCGGACGTACGCACCATGGCGGTGGAACGTTTTGGACCTGGCGCGAGCAGATGTATGCGATCGCTGGTCGGCTCGACCCGGACACCTACCTCACCCTCGCGCGAGCCGTCTATGCCGAAATGGCGTTGGCCGGGATCACCAGCGTGGGGGAGTTCCACTACCTGCACCACGCACCGGGCGGCGGACAGTATGCCGACCCCAACGACATGGGTGAGGCGCTGCGGCAAGCGGCTCGGGACGCCGGGGTCAGACTGACGTTGCTCGACACCTGCTATCTCGCAGGGGGATTGAACGCCGATGGACACCTTCCGCTCGTGGGCGTTCAGGAGCGGTTTGGCGACCGCGACGCACACGCCTGGTCGACGCGGGTGTCTCGGTTGCGCGAAGATGACCAATTTCGTGTGGGCGCAGCGGTGCACTCGGTGCGCGCCGTTCCCCGGGAACACCTGGCGACGATTCGCGAGGCTGCCGCGGGGCGGCCGCTGCATGCGCACGTGTCTGAACAACCAGGCGAGAACGATGCCTGCCACGCTTTCTATGGACTCAGTCCGACTGCGCTATTTCACGAGGCCGGCATGGTCGACGACCAGTTCAGCGCTGTTCATGCGACTCATCTGAGCGACGCTGACGTCCGTGCGCTCGGATCTGTGCGCGCCACCGCGTGCTTTTGCCCGACGACCGAACGTGACCTTGCCGATGGCATCGGGCCGGCACGTGGCCTGCTCGACGCCGGGGCGCAGCTCAGCCTCGGTTCGGATCAGCATGCCGTCATCGACATCCTCGAAGAGGCGCGCGCCCTTGAAATGCATGAGCGACTGAACACGCTGCAACGAGGGCGGATTCAGCCTGATGAACTGTTGTCTGCGGCTACCGCACACGGCACGATTGGCTGGCCGGAGGTGGGGCGCCTCGCGGTTGCCCAGCGCGCCGATCTCGTCGCCGTCCGACTCGATACCGTTCGAACGGCCGGAGTGGATCCGGCTCAGATCGTGCTCGCGGCGAGTGCCGGTGACATTGACACCGTCATCCGGGATGGTGAGGTCGTCGTCTCGGGCGGCGAGCATCGCCTTGGTGACGTGGGGCGAATGCTGAACGACGCGATCACACCCCTCTGGACGGAGAACTGATGACCAGCACCGTCGTCACCAACATCGGCGAGCTCCTCACCAACGACCCCGAAGCCGGCGAGGGCGAGCTCGGTCTGGTCAACCAGGCCGCTGTCGTCATCGACGCCGATGAGATCGTGTGGGTCGGCCTCGCGGCTGAGGCTCCGGCGGCAGACCAGCGCGTCGATGTCGAGGGGCGTGCAGTCATCCCGGGCTTCGTCGATAGCCATGCGCATCTCGTCTTCGCCGGCGACCGCTCCGCCGAGTTCGCCGCGCGTATGACCGGCGAGGCGTACGACGGCGGTGGCATTGCGGTCTCAGTCGCCGCGACTCGGGACGCCTCGGATGATCAGTTGCGGGCGCTCGTCACCCGTCGAGTTGCCGAGATGCGTTCACAAGGAACGACGACGGTCGAGATCAAGAGCGGATATGGACTGACCGTCGAAGACGAGGCACGAGCACTACGAATCGCTGCCGAGTTCACCTCCGAGACGACGTTTCTTGGCGCGCATGTTGTCCCGCCCGAGATGCGTGCCGGCCGGGATGCCTACGTCGACCTGGTCGTCGGCGACATGCTCACCGCGTGCGCACCGCACGCCCGCTGGATCGATGTTTTCTGTGAGCCGCACAGCCCGCATGCCTTCACCGAGGATGAGTCCCGAAGGGTGCTACGCGCCGGGCAGGAAGCAGGTCTACTGGCCCGGGTCCACGGCAATCAGCTGGGCGAGGGACCGGGGGTGCGCCTTGCGGTGGAGGTTGGCGCCGCGTCCGTTGACCACTGCACGTATTTGGCCGACTCTGACATTGATGCGCTTGCGGCGAGCGACACGGTAGCCACCCTTCTACCTGGCGTGGAGTTCTCGACCAGATCGCCCTACCCCGATGCCCGCCGGTTGATTGACGCCGGTGTCCAGGTCGCGATTGCGAGCGACTGCAATCCGGGAACCTGCTATTCCAGTTCGATCCCCACGGCGATCGCCCTCGCCGTGCGCGAGATGGGCATGACGCCTGCCGAGGCACTCATAGCTGCGACCCTCGGCGCTGCGGCCTCGTTGCGCCGAGACGACGTCGGGCGCGTGAGTGTCGGAGCGCGCGCCGACCTCGCGGTGCTCGACGCGCCGTCGTACCTGCACATTCCGTACCGCGCGGGTGTGCCCATCGCGTCGACGTTGGACGTCGGGTAATCCGCAGGCTGCACATACGCTCTCACAGCGTGAACGCGTAGCGAAAGCGTTCGAGCGCGACCTCCGGCTCACCGCTCGCCCAGGACTCAAGTCCAATGGTGCCGCGATATCCCGCGTCGGCCAAGGCGCGCGCCACCGATGAGTAGTTGATCTCGCCAGTGCCCGGTTCGCATCGACCTGGTACGTCGGCGACCTGAATCTCGCCGATCATGGCAGAGCGCTCCGGCACAGTTCGATGAGATTCCCCTCGCCGATCTGAGCGTGATACAAGTCGAGCATCAAACGCAGGTGGGGGATGTCGACCGCCTTGACCAACTCAGGGCAGTCCGACGCAAGGGCAAACGGCGTGCCTGGGTGGTCGACGGCCGTGTTGAGATTCTCCAGGACGAACACCACATCGTGCTCCCGCGCGAGATCCGCAAGTCGCTGAAGGATTTTCACGGCAGCTGGCCGCATCGGCCCGGTGACGGAGTTGACCGGTGTGACAGCGTAATGCCTCCAGGTCCTCGAGGTTGTGTTTGGTCCAGTTCCAGATCTCGCACTGGAAGCCAAGATCAGTGATGCGGCGGATGCGTTCGGCCATCGGCAGGTCTAGGAAGATCATCTCCGCGCATGCGGCAAGCGTGAAGGGCATCGGCGCGGTAGAGGTCACGAGTCAGCCTTGAGCACTATCGATCACTCGACTTCGGGCAGCGAAACCGAAACAGGGCGTCCGGAGGCGAGTGACTCCATCCCGGCCGTGCACACGACGGTCGAGGCAAGGCCGTCCCACGCGGTAGGGCCGACCACTTCACCGCGTCTGGTGGCCCCGACCCACGATTGCACCTCGCGGTCGTAGGCATCGGCGAAACGCACCCTGAAATCGTCGGGAATGCTTCCGCCCCAACGGTTCTGTGAACGGATCAACGTGCCACCGCCCAAGCCGACCGTGAGGCTGCCATGCTCAAGCGTGGCCTCACAGCGCACTTCATAACCGACCTGGCAGTTCACGAACACCTCGTTGGTCACCATGCCGCCGCCAGCCATTTTGAAGATCGCGATCTGCGGGTCGACCATGCCGTCGTGGGCGAGCGATGACGGCGCGGGCGAATGCACGGTGATCTCGGTGATCTCTTGACCAAAGAGCCACCGCACCGTGTCGACCTCGTGCACGAGTGAGTCGCGGACCGCCATCTCGGACAGGAAGTCCGTGGGGACCGCCTTATTGCGATGCACGTTGTGCACGAGGAGAAGCCGACCGAAATCGTCGTCGTCGATGTGGCGCTTCATCTCGAGATACTCCGGATCGAAGCGGCGCATGAACCCGACTTGAATCAGCGGTGTCCCGCCCGCTCGCTCGGCCTCGACCACGCGGCGTGAGGACTCCGCGTCCATCGTCAGCGGCTTCTCGCAGAGTGCGTACTTGCCCGCGTCGATACAGGCCAGCAGTTGTTCCTCGTGCACAAAACCGGGAGAGGCGATGATCACGGCGTCGACGTCTTCATCGGCGATCAGTGCCAGTGGGTCGGCAAAGGCGCGGACTCCGTATGCCGTCGCCAGCTGCTCCGCCGTGGTGGTGTCTGGATCGGCCACTGCCGCAAGCACTGCGCCACCGAGAGAGGAGGTGACGCGGTCAGCGTGGTCGGCGCCCATCTTGCCGACGCCGATGACACCGACGCGCAGAGGGTTGGTCATGGGGTGCTCCTGGATGGTCGGGTTAGCGGAGTGGTCCGCAGGACTGCAGATACGACAAGGTGCGGGTTGCGATGGGCAGGGGGACGTCCGGCTCGCAGGGGTACAGATCCTGCTCGACGATCGCGAAGAGCTCGACGTGATCTAGTGCTGCCAGCGCTTCCAGCACGGGCGGCATGGGCGGTATGCCCTGGGGTGGCTCGCACATCGCGCCAAGCTTGACCGCCTCGCCGAAGCCGAGGCCCTCGGCGCGTACCTTCTCCATGATCTTGGGGTCCACCTGCTTGAGGTGGGCATACCCGATGCGCTCGGGGTAGTCCTGGATCAGTTTGAGGTTGTCACCCTCGCAGTAAGAGATGTGCCCGGTGTCGAGGCAGATCGACACGTGCTCGGGGTCGGTCTCGGCGAGGAATCGCTCGACATTGGCATGAGTGTCGACGTGTGTGTCGGCATGTGGGTGGAACTGGATCTGAAGGCCAAACTCCTCGCGGATCCGTCGGCCGAGTTCGTTCATGCGCTCGGCATACGTCGCCCACTGCGCATCGGGCATGGCCTGGTCCTCGAGTACCTCCCCACTGACAGGGTCGCGCCAAAACTCTGGGATGACCACCAGGTGCTTTGCACCCATGGCAGCGGTGAGCTTGGCGGCAGCAGAAACGTCGTTCCACGTTGAGTCCCAACCGCTTTCGCGATGCAGGTGCTCGAAGATCGTGCCTGCAGTCACGGTCAGTCCGCGCTGGTCGATCTCGTCCTGAAGCCGCTTGGGGTCGGTCGGGAGGTAGCCGTAGGGACCGAGTTCGATGCGTGTGTATCCGGCCTGTGCGACCTCGTCCAGGAAGCGCTGCCAGGGCACCTGCACGGGGTCCTCGGCATTCCAGACGCCCCAACTGTCCGGGGCGCTTCCAATGAGGGCGGGGTTGGTCATGGGTTCTCCTTTGGGGTTTCGACAAGCTCAACCGGCGTGGTTGGCCGTACGTCGGTCGAGCCTGGCCGTACGTCGGTCGAGCTTGTCGAGACCAGGTCGGGTGGGGTCGGTGTGTTGGGCGGAGTCAAGTACGCCCGCTGGCCGGACTGGTGCTTGAGGTATTCCTCGTAGGCTTCGCGGGTGCTGTCGAGTTGTGCTGTCTGGCTCACGGGCACGTCCCACCATGAGCGCGAATCGGGCGCATGCACAAGGGGATCGGTTTCGACGTGTATGACGACGGGACCGCCGTTGTCTGGGGCCGCTTTGGCCTCAGCGATGGCCTGCTCCAACTCAGCTCGGCTGTGCACCTCGATCACCGTCGCTCCGAGACTGCGAGCGTTCGCAGCCAGGTCAACGGGCAGAACGTCGCCACCCAGTCGTCCCTCGGGATCGCGATAGCGATAACTCGTGCCGAACCGCTGCGAGCCGAGGGACTCCGACAAGGAGCCAATCGAGTGAAATCCATGATTCTGGACCAACACAACAATGACCTTGATTCGTTCCTGAACCGCGGTCACGAGTTCGGTTGGCATCATGAGGTATCCGCCGTCACCCACCATCGCGAAGACGTCCCGGTCGGGGTCGGCGAGGCGAATGCCGATGGACGCCGGGACCTCGTATCCCATGCATGAGTAGCCGTATTCGACGTGGTATCCCTTGCGGTCGCGCACCCGCCAGAGCTTGTGTAGGTCGCCGGGCATGGAACCAGCGGCGCATAGCACCACATCCCGGGGGTCACTTAGTTCGTTCACGGCGCCGAGCACGCTGCCCTGAGTGAGCAGGCCATCGGTGAGTGCGTCCGTCACCTCTGCTGGCGGGTCGTACGCCTCCGTCACCTGCGCGTCCCACTCTTGCCAGAGCGAAGCCTGCTCCGTGCGGTAGGTGTCCTCGACACTCCAGCCGTCGAGTTCACTCGTCAATGCAGTCAACGCTTCTCGTGCGTCGGCGACGACAGTGAGCGCCGATTGCTTTCCAGCATCAAAGTTCGCGATGTTGAGGTTGACGAAGCGCACGTCAGGGTGCCCGAATGCGGTGCGCGAGGCAGTGGTGAAGTCGCTATAGCGGGTGCCGATGCCGATGACGAGGTCTGCGTGCTCGGCGACCGTGTTCGCGGCGGTTGTGCCTGTCGAGCCTACGGCGCCGAGCAGTTGTGGGTGACCGTGGGGGAGCGACCCCTTGCCGGCCTGAGACTCCCCGACTGGAACGCCGGTGGCCGCGCAGAACTCCGCGAGCGCATCCTCGGCCTGCGCGTAGTGCACCCCGCCGCCGGCAACGATCATCGGACGCCTGGAAGCGCGGATCAGGTTGGCAGCAGCGGTAATTCGGCCGCTCTCAGCAGGTGGTCGGGCAACATTCCAGGTTCGATCCTCAAACAGTTCGACTGGCCAGTCGTGGGCCTCCGCCTGAACATCCTGGGGAAGGGAAAGGGTCACCGCGCCGGTTTCCACCGGGTCGGTAAGTACTCGCATGGCCGCGAGCAACGCCGACGGAAGTTGCTCGGCCCGGGTGACCTCGTCGAAGTAGCGCGAGACTGGCCGGAAGGCGTCGTTGACGGTGATGTCACCGGCATACGGCACCTCTAACTCCTGCAGCACCGGCGACGAACGCCGGGTGGCGAATGTCCCTGAGGGCAAAAGCAGCACGGGAATGCGGTTGATGGTCGCGAGCGCAGCACCGGTGAGCATGTTGGTCGAGCCTGGGCCAACGGACGCCGTGCATGCCCACGTCTGGAGTCGGTCGCGCTGCCGGGCGTAAGCGACCGAAGTGTGCACCATCGCTTGTTCATTGCGGGCCAACACATAAGGAAGCCGTGGCGTCTCGCCCGCCGCGATCGCCGCATCCTCCTGCTGCAGCAGCGCCTGGCCGACGCCGGCGACGTTGCCATGGCCGAAGATGCCAAAGCACCCGGCGAACAGCTTCTGGCGATTTCCATCGCGTTCAGTCCACTGCTTTCCTAGGAACTCTACGATCGCCTGAGCGACAGTCAGTCGCACTGTGCCTGAACAGAATTCGTTCATGACTTTCCTCCCAAGGGAAGGCGAGGGTCAATCTCCTGGTCACCCCAGGCGTCGCGTACCCACCCGTGATTCGGGTCATCACAGATCAACCAGGCGCGCTCGTCGCCTGGCCCAGCCATGACGTTGAGGTAGTAAAGGTCGTACCCCGGGGGCGCCGTCGCAGGTCCATGCCAGCCGTGAGGAACCAGCACAACATCACCGGTATGCACCTCGGCCAGGACGTCGATCGGTCGACTTTCAGTGCCGTAAACCCGTTGGTATCCCACGGGATCGCCATGATCGGAACCATCTTGAGTCTGGACCTCGAAGTAGTAGATCTCCTCGAGTTCGGTCTCCTCGCCGGGCCGGGCCTCGTCGTGCTTATGCGGTGGGTAAGAGCTCCAGTTGCCCGCCGGAGTGATCACCTCACAGGCGATGATCTGATCTGCGTCGAGAACGTTCGGCTGACCAAAGTTGCGCACCTCCCGCGAGGCGACGCCCGCACCACGCAGTTCGACGGGCACCTGGGATGCCGGAAGGTGTCGGAATTCCTGTCCGCTCGGGTGCTCGACAGCGGCTGCGCACACCGCGATTCGCGCTCCGTCGGCAATACCGGTGAGCGTGAGTGCGGAGCCCGCGGGGACGTACGCCACGTCCGTCGGCCCAGCAAATACCGAGGTTCGGCCAACCAGGTCGACCGACGACGTCTCGCCAGTGACGTCCGTCGCGGTCACGCGTACCGGGCCGGTCAGGGGCACGACGATGTGCTCGAATCCGTCGTCGGAGATGGTGACCGTTTCGCCTTCGACGGCTGTCCACACGCGAAGTCCAGTGTGTTTCCACCCCTCACGGCGATCATCAACCACGACATCGAATCCATCGTGGGCGGCAGTTCCACGTGGAATGACCCAGCGGGCGTTGTCCTGTCCGAGTCCGCTCATGAGTGAGCTCCTACGTTGTGGACGAGTTGGGCCGCAATATCGACGGCTGCGGCGACATCGTTGTCGGGTGGGTAGAGGAGCGCGCGTCCGACGACGAGGCCACGCACCGACGGGAGCGCCAGGGCCTTCTCCCAGGAACCGTACGTCTCCGTCGGGTCTCCCTGCGGATCGCCACCAAGGAGCAAGGTTGGCAGCGTCGTAGCGTCCATGACCCGAGCAAGGTCGTCAACGACCGGGAGTTTGAGCCAGGTGTGCGCGCTGGTGGTCCCGAGTCCTGAGGCAACGTGAATCGATCGGATGGTGCTGTCTGGATCGAGCAGATTCGTGACCCGACCTCGCTCATCGCGCGTGGACAGGAAGGGCTCGACCATGGCCATGAGGCGCCGCTCGGCGAGTTCGTCCACGGCGTGCGCCGAGGCCTGCAGCGTGGCGACGGTGCCCGGGTCGTCCAGGCAGATGCGGGTCAGCATCTTGCCTCCGTCGAGTCCACGCTGCGATATGCCCGAGGGGGTGTATCCGGTGAAGCGGTCGTCCATTTCGAACGAAGCGCCCTGCAGGCCACCGCGATTCATCGACCCAATGACGATCTTGCCCTCGAGCGCCCCCATGAGGAGAAGGTCCTCCAGGATGTCGGCTGTTCCGAGCACGCCGTCGACACCTGGCCGGTCTAGCGCCGCCGCAAGTCGATCGAGAGTGTCACCGCGGTCGGCCATCGCCATCGGGTTGTCTCTGACGCCGAGCGCGGCTCGGGCGGGGTGGTCGGCTGCTACCAGCAGCATGCGCCCGTCGTCGTGCAGCAACGGCCGGCGGCTGCGCGAGGCCCAGGCGTGATCGATTCGCTCGGGCTCGGTGGCGCGGATCATCGTGAGGTCTTGGCGCGACATCATGGTGTCTCCTCGGAACGGGTGGCCAGGGCGGCGGCCACTTCGGTCTCGTCCGGCATGGCGGTGGAGCACTCCAGTTTGCTCGCGACGATCGCCCCAGCGACGTTTGCGAACTCCAGGGTGCGGCGCAGGTCCCACCCGGACAACAGGCCATGGACGAGCGCCCCACCGAAGGCATCTCCGGCGCCGAGGCCGTTGACGACCTCGACGGGGAAGGGTGGCACCTCGACCCGTTCGTCGGCTGTCGCGGCGAGGACCCCCTTGGGCCCTTGCTTGACGATGGCGAGGTCGAGCCCGCGGTCGAGTAGCGCGTCGGCGGCTCGTTGCGGGTCAGTCTCGCCGACGGCGACTTCGCACTCTTCCTTGTTGCCGACCGCGACGCTCGCGCATTCGAGGGCGGCCTCGACATGCGTCCTCGCATCGCCAGGATCCGCCCAGAACATGGGCCGATAGTCAAGGTCCAAGACCGTGTGAGCGCGCCTTCCGCGTGTTTGGAGCGCCGCGAAATGCGTTGCACGAGAGGGTTCTTGGGATAGCCCAGTCACGGTCACCCAGAAGATATGAGCCTGCCGAATGGCATCCTCGCTGGGCAGATCGGCGGGCTCCAGCTGCAGGTCTGGCGCGGTGGGGTAGCGGTAGAAGTAGAGCGGGAAGTCGTCTGGCGGGTAGACCTCGCAGAAAGTCACGGGGGTGGGCGGACCCTCGTGGGCGCTGATGTAGGTCGGGTCGACGCCCAGGCGCTGGGACTCTTGGGCAACATAACGTCCGAACGGGTCCGCGCCGGTCCGGGTGACGAGTGCGCTGCGGCGGCCATACTGGGCGGCAGCGACCGCGACATTGGTGGCCGATCCGCCCAAGAACTTCTCGAAGGTCTTGACCTCCTCGAGACCGACACCGTGGTCGAGTGGGTAAATGTCGACGCCGGTGCGTCCCATAGCGATGAGGTCGTACGCGGCGCTCATGCGGCTCCCTTGATCTCGTTGAGGTCGACCAACCGACCCTCGAGCCGGGAGATGTCGCACGCCTCCGCGATGCGAAAGGCCTGGAGCGCGTCCTGCACGGTGCACGGACTCGCCTGGGTTCCGGCGACCACATCACAGAAGGCCGCCAACTCGAGCTGATACGCCGGGAGGAATCGCTCCATGAAGGACCATTTCTGTGGACCGCGGGGATAGTCGACCATTGCTTCGGCCGAGCGGACGGCAAGCGAGTCGTCGAAGCCGACGCCGATCGTTCCCTTCTCGCCCATGACCTCCATCCGGACGTCATGGCCGCCACCGTTGTAGCGCGTGGCGCTGACCGTGACCAGGGTGTCGTCGTCCAGGGTGAGGACGGCTGCGGCCGTGTCGACGTCGCCACCTTCGGCGAAGAAGTCGGCACCTTTGTTTGCCCCGGTGCCGAACGCATTTCTGACCTCGCGTCCGGTCACGAACCGCAGGATGTCGAAGTCGTGGACGTTGCAGTCCCGGAATAGCCCGCCGCTGGTCGGGATGTATTCAGCGGGTGGAGGGGACTGGTCGTGGGTGTTCGCTCGGATGGTGTGTAAGAAGCCCAACTCTCCTGAGTGAACGGCCTCGTGCGCTCGGCGATAACCCGCATCAAACCGGCGTTGGAAGCCGATCTGCACAGGCACCTCGCTGGTCTCGACGAGTGTGGCGACGGCCATCGTCTCATCGAGGGTTAAGGCCACGGGTTTTTCGCAGAAGGTGGGGAGTCCGGCGCCTACGGCCCGGGTCAGCAGATCAGCATGGCTCGACGTGGATGAGGTGATCACCACGCCATCGACGCGGCCGAGAAGTTCGTCGTAATCCGCAGCAACGACGTACCCATGCTCGGATCCGAGCATGGCGGCTGCGCCGGGGAGCGCGTCGGTGACGACGATCTCCTCGACATGGTCGAGTCCGGCGAGGGTGGCGGCGTGGAACGCCCCAATGCGCCCTGCGCCGGCGACTCCGATCCGCATGTGGCACTCATTCCTGACGTTGGTGGTTTGGGCTTCACTTACTCTGCCGGGTCTGCTCGTGAAGGGCAACTATATGTTAGGACATATTAACCTCACGCCGTACGGTTGACTAGGGATACGATGCGGCCATGAGTGCCATGCAGGTGCCGATCGTCATTGACCGGAGTTCGCCAGTCCCCCTGTATCACCAACTGGCCCAACAGTTTCAGCAGGCCGTTACCGACGGTCGGCTCCAGCCTGGGGACCCGTTCGAGAACGAGGTGGCGATAGCTCAGCGCCTGCGTCTTTCGCGACCCACGGTGCGTCGGGCGATCCAAGAACTTGTCGACCAAGGTTTGGTTATCCGTCGTCGTGGCCTCGGGACGACCGTGTCCAACCGCAAAGTGCACCGCAAAGTCGGTCTGACCAGCCTTTATGACGACCTGCAGGGTGCGGGCCAGACGCCGCGCACGGAGTTGCTGGAGCTGGAACTCGTTGAGAATGAGCCCGCCGCGGTGGGACTCGACCTGCCACCTGACACGCCGCTGCTCTATGTGAAGCGGCTGCGCTTCGCTGGCGATTCCCCGCTGGCGTTGTTGCAGAACTGGCTGCCGCCGGCGTACCACGACTTGTCGGAGGACGAGTTGCGCACGGGCGGGATGTATCAAGCCCTCCATAATCGTGGAGTGCGCCCGGTCGTCGCGCGCCAGAGCATTGGTGCCCGGATGCCCACGGCGCCGGAGCGTCGGCACCTACAACTCAGGGGAACCCAGCCGCTGCTGACGATGACGCGGCTCGCGTTCGACAGCGCCGGGCAGGCCGTGGAATATGGCGACCACTGCTACCGCGCCGCCGATTACACCATCGATCTGATGCTCGACGAGCGATAGCCGACGCGGGCGCCTTCGGCTTACTTCTTCGTCGGGGTGAAGTTGAAGCGAACGGTCTCGTCGTTCACCGCGGACACCTTCGCGGTGAATTTCTGCGCCTTGCCGTCCACCTTGACCTCGCACTGAGTCGTCTGGCCGACCTCCGCCTTCAGGCTGCCATCACAGGTGCTGTCTGTGACGTCTTTGCCCTTCAGTGCGGGCAACTTCTCCAGCGCCTTCGTGAGCTCGTCGGCGACCTGGTCGCTGTCCGCCTCCTGCGTGCCGCACCCTGAGGCGCCGAGGGCAATAGCGAGCGCCGCGGCTGCGACGGTCATGGTGCGACGAGTGCGGGGCATGGGTTCCTCCAGGAAAACGTACGGTTTCGCGCCATGCTAGTGGGCTCGCGCTAGAGGTCGGCCAGCAGTTCGATGGGGCGCTCGATGCCGTCGGCCACGGCCCGCAGGAATCCTCCTGCTGAGCCGCCGTCGCAGACCCGATGATCAAACGTCAATCCAACCTGCGTGACGTGGCGAATCGCCAACTCATGGTTGAGGACCCAGGGACGCTCGATGATGCGACCGACGCCGATCATCGCCGCTTCGGGGTGATTGATGATGGGCGTGGAGCCATCGACCCCGAAAACTCCGTAGTTGTTGAGCGTGAAGGTGCCACCGGTGAGGTCGGACGGAGCGAGGTTGCCCTCGCGGGCTCGCACGGTGAGATCGCGCAGTGCCTCGGCCAGGCTGCGGGTGGTGAGTTGGTCGGCGCCGTGGACGACCGGGACCACCAGCCCGCGCGGTGATTGTGCAGCGAATCCGAGGTTGACGCGTGGATGACGCACGATCTCGTGGCGTTCGGTGTCCACGCTGGCGTTGAGCTCGGGGTATCGCGTGAGCGCGGCGACGCAGATGCGGGCTAGTAGCGGGAGCACACCAATTCCCGCGTCCGGGTGCGCGGCCCGCAGCGCATCCTTCGCCTCCACCAATCCCGTCGCGTCCGCGTCGACCCAGGTGGTGGCGTCGGGAATCTCGCGACGGCTCGTGGTGAGTTTGTCCGCGATCGCGCGGCGAATTCCGGTGAGCGGGATCCGTTCGCCAGCGGATTGCTCGACGGCGGTCGAGCCTGCCTCGACGGCTGCTGCGATCTCTGCTTCGATATCGCTTCGCCGCAGCACCGCACCTCCGTGCCGCGCAGACAGCGCAGCCAGGTCAACGCCGTGCTCGCTGGCCAGGCGGCGCACGATCGGTGAGATGACGCGTACGGCCGCATTCGATCGGACCGTTGGTGCGCTAGAGCGCTCGATCGGTCCGATCGAATGCGCGTCCCCGCGGCGCAATTGCGCTCGACGGTTGGCGCGGGCGGTCGTGGACACACCGCCCGAGTCGCTGGTGCCATAGCCGATGAGTACGGCACCCGAGCCTTCGTCCGTGGCGGGGGGCTTAGCACCAGCCCGCTCCTCTTCGCGGTATTGCTCCTGGCTGGGGTCTCCAGCCGGAGCTACCGTCACGAGGGGCGTGCCCACGGCGATGAACTCGCCGACGGCACCGTGCTGTCGCTCGACCTGGCCGGCGTAGGGGCAGGGCACGTCGATTGTTGCCTTGGCGGTCTCGACCACCACCACGGGCTGGTCGACGCTGACCTCCGCGCCCTCATCGACGAGCCATTCGACGATTTCGGCTTCGGTGAGGCCCTCGCCGAGGTCGGGGAGCATGAAAACCTGACTCATGACGATGCTCCAACGTGAACCAGATCGGGCTGATCGTCCCATTGCAGGCGAGCAATGGCGTCCAGGATGCGATCGACGCTGGGCAGGTAATGCTCCTCCAATTTTGGTGCGGGATAAGGGATGTCCAGCCCGCTGACACGTAGCACTGGTGCGGCGAGCGAGTGGAAACAGCGCTCGGTAACGCGTGCCGCGACCTCGCCGGCAACGCCAGCAAATCCCTGGGCTTCGGCGACGACGACGCATCGGCCGGTGCGGCGTACGGACTCCACGACGGTCTCGTCGTCGAACGGAACGATGGTGCGAAGGTCGACGACCTCGACGTCCCATCCTTCGGCAGAGGCCGCCTCGGCAGCCTTCAGCGCGGTGGGGACGGACGGCCCGTAGGTCACGATCGTGACGTCAGTTCCTTTACGGCGCACTGATGCTCGTCCGAAAGGTGGTGCCTCAACCGGCAGGGAGAGCTCTTCCTTAGACCAGTAGAGGCTCTTAGGCTCCATGAAGATGACCGGGTCTGGATCCTCAATCGCGGCCCGCAGCAACGCATAGGCGTCGGCCGGTGTTGACGGTGTCACGACCTTGAGGCCGGGGGTGTGCGCGTAGTAGCCCTCGCTGGAGTCACAGTGATGCTCGACGCCCCCGATTCCGCCGGCGTACGGCACGCGAATGACCATCGGAAGTCCGACCCGGCCGGAGGTGCGATTGCGGGTCTTGGCCACGTGTGAGGTGATCTGCTCGAATGCGGGATACGCAAAGGCGTCAAACTGCATCTCAACAACGGGCCGAAAACCGGTGAGGCACATGCCAATTGCGAAGCCGACAATCCCGGCCTCAGCGAGTGGCGTGTCGAAGCAGCGGTCTTCACCGAGGTCCTTTGCGAGCCCGTCCGTGACCCGGAAGACGCCGCCAAGGGTGCCGACGTCCTCACCAAACATCACCACGTTGTCATCGGCCGCCATGGCATCCCGCAGTCCGTGATTGAGCGCCTGGCCCATCGTGAAGGTGCTCATCGAGTGACTCCTTCGGCGTGTAGTTCGCCCATGAGCATGTCGCGCTGTTGCAGCAATTGCGGGGTGGGCTCGGCGAAGGTGTGGTCGAACATCGCGGCCGGGTCAACCACGGGCTCAGCGTTCATGCCGTCGCGCAGATCGCTTGCGAGGCGCTCACTTTCGGCCTCGACCTCGTCCTGAAGCGCTTGATCAAGCAGCCCCTCGGCACGCAAGTAGGCCGCTATGCGGTCGATGGGGTCCTTGGCCAGCCACCCGGTCACTTCATCGGGCTGCCGGTATCGACTCGCATCGTCAGCGTTGGTGTGTGCGTCGATGCGGTAGGTGTGCGCCTCTACGAGGAAGGGGCCTTGGCCAGTGCGGGCGTGCTCGACTGCGGTGTCGAGGACGGCGAGAACCGCTGCCGGGTCGTTGCCGTCGATCTGCTCGCTGCGGACGCCGTAGCCAATTCCCTTGTATGCCAACGATGGCGCCTTGCTCTGCTTCGCCAACGGGACGGAGATCGCGTACTTGTTGTTCTGGACGAAGAAGATGACCGGCGCCTTGAAGACCGCCGCGAAGTTAAGTGCCTCGTGGAAGTCACCCTCACTGGTGGCGCCGTCGCCAATGAAGGCCAGCGCGACAGCGTCCCGGCCGCGGCGGCGTTCGCCATAGGCCGCGCCTGCCGCGTGGATGAGTTGGGTCGCCAGGGGAGTGCACTGCGGGGCGGTCTTGTGCGCGACCGGGTCATAGCCGCAGTGCGATGAGCCGCGCAGCAGGCTGAGGACCTCCAAGTGGTCGATTCCACGCGTGAAGAGGGCGACCGACTCCCGATAGGTCGGGAACATCCAGTCGGTCGGTCGAATGGCCATCGCGGCACCGACCTGGCAGGCATCCTGTCCGCGCGAGCTGGGATAGACCGCGAGCCGTCCCTGCTTGGTGAGGGCCGTGCATTGCATATCCAGACGGCGGCCGATGACCATTTGCCGCCACACCTCGACCAGGCGTTCGCCGCTTGGCATCGAGTACGGGCTCTGCTCGTCGGCGCGGCGCCCATCCGCCGTGAGCAACTGCACCGGCACCGGACTGGGCAGCAGGCGCGCCACGTCCGCGACCTGACCCTCCACGCTCGACCCACCACCACCGTTGGTCGAGTAGCCCGAGCCGGTGCCCTCAACGTTGGTCGAGTAGACCGAGCCGCTAGGCGAGGGCGTATCGAGACCCGCACCCAAACCATCCGCACGCGCTGTGGTGTCCATCACACCATCGTCGCTCCCGCTTGTCGATTGGCGTGCATTGGGCTCCCACAACAAGACATAATGACTTTCATGTCACCGTCAGCGACCAATTCGTCCAAGACTGGCGCTCCGAATGCCGCTGCTTCTGGACGCACTGCCGAGCTTGATGACACTGACCGTGCCCTCGTGGCGGAACTCCTCGCCGACGCCCGACTATCAATTCGCGCTATCGCTGAGCGTTTGCACATCAGCCGCGCGAACGCGTACGCACGACTCGACCGCCTCACCAGCTCCGGGGCGATCCAGGGCTTCGCCGCCCGCATCGACCCGCACCGGGTCGGGCTGACGACGACGGCGTATGTCTCGGTCAACATCGAGCAGAACACGTGGCGCCGGGTCTCGGCGGAGATGGCCCAGTTGCCCTTTGTCGACTCCATCGCACTGCTGGCCTCGGAGTTCGACGTCCTGGTGCTGGTACATGCGCCCGACAACGTCACGTTGCGCACGCTCGTGCTGGATCGCATTCAGGCGATCCCTGGGGTGACGGCGACGCGAACCTCACTCGCCTTCGAGGAGATTCGCGGGCCCGGGCCGGACTGGTCAGCCCTTCGGGGTAGGAAGTAAGGCAAACCTGCCTTACCATCGGCGTATGGCAACAGACGCAGGACTCGACCCACGGTTGGTGGAGTGTGCGCATGCCTGTTTCGATCTTGCGCGCGAAGGCGACGCGGAGCGTCTCGGCGCGATGCTCGACCGCGGGGTGCCCGTCGACCTGACCGATCCGTCCGGCAATACCCTGCTGATGCTCGCGGCCTATCACGGCCAGGCGGGTGTAGTGAGCGTTCTGCTGGAGCGCGGCGCCGACGTGAACCGCCTCAACGATCGCGGCCAGTCACCGATCGCCGGTGCGGTATTCAAGGGTGAGGACACCGTGGTGTGGCTACTCATGGATGCGGGCGCAGACCTTGATCTTGGCTCGCCGTCAGCGCGGGAGACGGCACTTCTTTTTGGTCGCGGCGAACTCATCAGTTAACGACTCGGGAGGCCCGGCCGGAAGTAGGTTAACCGGCGGGCACGCCCGCCGGGTGGGGCAGTTGGTAGTGACTGGCGTTGCGTAAAACGCAACTCTGCCCGAGGAATCTCAATATGCAAGAAGCCCCGTAACGACCCTTGATCGGCCAGTGCCGCTGTGAAACGTCCGTGATTGGAAGGCCGGTCGAATGACTGCTTTTGGGTGTGGGGTGGGAGCACACGCAGTAGCTGCGCCAACAAATGCTGGCATGGAGCCCGGATTTACCGCAATTAAAGTAGCCGACTCCCTCCAGTGGGCCACTGTCGGTGGGCTTAACTTCAGAAGACATTGAACGAGTGAAGGCGAGTGTTGGAGTCGACAGCACGGCCGTCCAGCTTTCGAGCATTCGTTCCGTGCGCGTTGATGCGGACCGGCAGGTTGAATTTCAGGGCAAGGATGGGCGTGTTGTTAAGGGAGGTTGGTTCGACGACGGTTTTTGTGTTCCACTCGTGACCGCTGGCCTCCTCGCCCTTGGGACGGCCGTGGTTGCGGGTCTGGCTGCGACGGGTGGCTTTACGGTTGCAGGCTTTTTCGTGAGTCAGGCGACCGGAAACGCATTGGCTAGCGCGCTGGCTGCTGGGTCAGCCCTGGAGGGGATCGTTGCTCATTCGATCTGTTGACTTTTAGTTCAGCCTGTGACCACAAATTGGAGGACTTGTGTCTGACGCAGAAAGTGTGCTTGTTCTGGTAGGCGTAGGTTTTGTCCTCGCCTCGGTCGGCACCATGTGGGCTAGCCAGAAAGGTGGGGCGTCTCGCCGCACACAGTTGTTAACCTTGACGACTCAGTTGCTCCTAGGATTCGCATTAGGGATTTGGTTCGCCGTGGTCTTCATGGGAGTCGTGGCCTGAATTCCTAGCGCACGATCTGTATCGGTAAACGGCCTTTAGATATATTCTCTGCCAGTCTGTAGGCCGACTCATGTGAGGTCAGGGTTCATCCTCGTACAGGAACCCATTGATTCGGGCAGTCGATTTGTTACCGTCATGAGTGCTGAACTCATGACCCGAACGTCCAGGAGGTCGTCGATATGTGGCCGTTCCGTCGGGAGCAGGAACGCGAAAGCGTTCCGCTCCTCCTGCCCGAACCGCTGGCTGCTGAGGTAGATGCCCTGCTCGTGCAGGACCAATACCACGACGCGATCAAGTTGGTGCGCAAATCAACCGGCGCTGGTTTAGTCGTGGGGGTCCAAGCCGTTGACCACCGGCGAGAGCTCCTCGGTGGCGTGTGACGAGGTTCTGAGTGCGAGGCGTCAGTCCGGGTCTTCGACGACCCGGACTGACGCTCGTACGTACATCGAACTCGACTCCACCAGATCGAGGTAGACCGGCGCCCCGCCAGGTCGATCAAAGAGTCGAACACCATCGCCGAGGAGCACGGGCGTGAGGTAGACGAGGACTTCGTCGAGTAGCCCGAGTTCTAAGCACTGTCGCGCGACGTTCGCGCCAAGCACACTCACGACTTTGTCGCCCGCTGCGGCTTTGGCCAAAGAGATCGCAGTCTCCACGTCGTCGATGAACGTCACGTCTGGCGTGGGGATGTCCGGGAGGCGGTGAGTGAGAACGAACATGGGTCCGCCGTACTGCCCGTCGTAGGCGCCTTCCTTGTCCGTGGCGGCATGGGGATCGTCGCCGTCATAGGTGCGACGTCCGCACAGGACCGCGCCCACCCTGTGGACTAACGGGTTGGTCCCGGTCTCGCTGTGGGGTTCGTCTTCGGGTGGGGTGGACGCGCCGCTGAGCCAGGACATGTCTCCTCCGGCTCCGGCGATGAAGCCGTCCAAAGACATGGCGCACTGATATTGCACGGTGCTCATGGAGGTACCTCCGCTAGGCGATGCGTTCGTCGGTGCTTGCGGGTCGCAGTCGGATCGTAAGTGGAAATGTGGGTCGCGAGGTCTGCGGACGTCCTGGCTGCCGTGCCCTTTCCCTAAGTCGCTCACTCGTCTGGGCCCGGTGGCTCAAAGATGTCTTCAATGGCGCATCCAAAATGCCGGGCGAGGCGGAACGCCAGTGGGAGGGAGGGGTCGTAGCGCCCCTTCTCCAAGGAGATGACGGTCTGGCGGGAGACACCCAGCGCTTCGGCAAGAGCCTGCTGCGACTGGCCGCTTGCGGCGCGAAGTGCGCTGATGGTGTTGCGCATCAGGATTCCCGGCGCTTGATGAGGAAGTAGCTCACGGCATAGCTGCCCAAGCCGACGACGGCGACATGAGCGGTGCCCAGGTGTTCCAGCCACGAGACGCCGATAGCTTGGCCGAAGAGGCTGATCGCGATCAGGATGACGATGGTGGCAGTCCAGGCTGGCAGGCCGGCTTGTTCGGCCCAGTGCGCCTCGACGTTGTGCCGCGCTGCCTCCTGTGCTTCATTCATCACGCGGCGGTTCAGGAGTAGGTAATAGACCCCAGCGGCCAGGATCGGCCCGCAAGCCGCCGCATAGGCGAACACCGAGACCCACAGCGGCTTGTCAGGATGAGCGTTGGACATTCCGAGGCCGATGAGTGCGCCGGTGCTGATGCCGAGCACCGTCGCGAGGGTGATCTTTGCGAACGGTTTCATGGTGTTGCCTCTCGTGGTCGCGACTGGACGCTAAGTAAAGCGTCATTGACGTTAAGCAACCTTGACACTTGGGCATGGACGATGTCAAGCGTCCTTGTCATGACCCCGTCGTGGCGGTATCGAACCTTGAGCGTTCGCTCGCGTGACAAACCCGGCGTGCGCCAAGATGGCGTCCGTGCCAGTTCGCAGACGCCTCCTCGCCCTCGTCGCCATCACGACAATGGGCACTGCTTCCTGCAGCGCTGGGGCGGGCAACGTTCCCGACGGCGCTGGTGTCGGGGAGGGTCAGCGGAACGTACGCATCGGGTTGGCGGCCGAACCGACGAGCCTGGACTTCACCAAGAACGACGGCGTCGCGATCCCGCAGGTCGAGCTCGGCAACATCTACGAGACGCTCGTGAAACAGAGTCAGAATGGCGATCTGGTGCCAGGCCTCGCGAAGGGGTGGACCGTCTCGAAGGATCGCAAAACCTATGTCTTCACCCTGTGGCCCGGTGTGAAGTTCAGCGACGGCAGCGCGTTCACGGCAGCGGACGCAGTCTGGTCAATCAACCAAGTGAAGTCGGACGCTTGGACGATCTCGCTCAAGGCCGGCATGGACCCGGTCAAGAAGGCCGAAGCGGTCAGTCCCACCCGGTTGAAAGTCACGTTGAAGCAGCCCAGCAACTCCTGGCTTTATGCGATGACGACGCGCATCGGCGCGATGTTCCCCGAAGGCGCGAAGGATCTGGCGACTAAGCCAGTCGGCACCGGGCCGTTTGTCTTCTCCCACTGGAAGCGCGGCGACTCAATTGTGTTGCGTCGCAACGAAAATTACTGGGGCAAGCAGCCGTACTTCAAGAGCGTCGCGCTGCTGTACTTCAAGGACAGCATCTCCGCGAACAACGCCATGAAGTCGCGGACGATCGACGTCTTAGGCACGGTGCAGGCGCCAGAAACGATGAGCGAGTTTCCGAGCGATGACTTCACTATCGTTGAGGGCACGACGAACTCAGAAGTGGTGCTGTCGATGAACGCCTCGACCGCGCCCTTCAATGACAAACGGGTGCGGCTCGCAGCACGGCACGCGATCAACAAGAAGAGCCTGATCGACACCTGCTGGGCGGGTTACGGCAAGCAGATTGGGTCGATGGTGCCGCCCACCGACCCTTGGTACGAAGATCTCACCGGCGTCACGCCGTATGACCCGGCGAAGGCCAAGCGCCTCCTGAAGCAGTCTGGCAAGGCGGACAAGCCCGTGCGTCTGCGATTGCCGAGCCTGCCGTATGCCGCCTCGTGCGGGCCCGTCGTCAAGAGCGCGCTTGAGCAGGTCGGGTTCACCGTCAAGGTTGATGTCCTGGAGTTCCCGGCCGCGTGGCTGACGTCGGTTCTGACGGGCAGCGACTATGAGCTGTCGATGATTGCGCACGCCGAACCCCGTGACATGGCAGCCGTTTTCGGCAACCCCGACTACTACACGCACTTCCAGAACCCACAGATGGCCACGTTGCTGAAGCGCGCCGACACCGGAACCCCGAACCAGCAGATTGAGGCGATGAAGAGCGCCGGCCGGCTCATCGCGCAGGAAGGCGCGGCCGACTTTTTGTTCGTGCTGCCCAACCTCATAGTGTCCGACAAAGACATCACGGGACTGCCGGAGAACTCGATCACCGAGGGCTTCGATCTCGCGGCGTTGAAGAGGTCCTGATGGTGCTGCGATTCCTGACACGCCTCGGTGTCCTGTTGATCAGTCTGGCGGTGAGCAGCGTGGTGGTTTTCGGTTTCATGGCGGTCCTGCCGGGCAGTCCCGCCCGCGTCGCGCTGGGTGTCGGAGCCACCGACGAAGCGGTCGCCGCGATGGAGAAAACCTACGGGCTCGATCAGTCTCTTCCTGCCCAATACCTTGACTGGGTCAGCGGATTGGTGCGCTTTGACCTAGGGGAGTCCTACATCTCCGGAGCGGCCATCGGACCGCAAGTGTGGGACCGCTTCCAGGTAACGCTCTGGCTGGTGGTGTGCGCGATCGTTCTCGCGCTGGTGGTGGCTGTTCCGCTCGGCACGCTCATGGCCGTACGCCACCGCAACCTCAGCGGAATGCTGTTGTCGGCCTTTTCCCAGCTCGGGGTCGCGATCCCGGCTTTCCTCGCCGCGCTGCTGCTAGTGGCAGTCTTCGCGGTCGGGCTGAACTGGTTGCCTAGCGGTGGATGGACGCCACCCGCGTACGACCCTGTCTTGTTCTTGAAACAGCTTGTGCTCCCGGTGATTTCACTGGCCCTGGTGCAGGCCGCTGTGCTCGCGCGCTACGTCCGCTCGGCGGTGCTGGACGTGATGCGCGAGGACTACATCCGCACCGCGCGCGCCAAGGGCCTCACGCCGATGCGGGCGCTCACGAGGCATGGTTTGCGCAACGCGGCCATCCCGGTGGTGACTGTTCTTGGACTGCAGTTGGCCACCCTGCTGATCGGGGCCGTTGTCGTGGAGCGCGTCTTCGCAATCCCGGGTCTGGGCAGCGGCCTGCTCGATGCCGTCGCACAGCGCGACCTGATCCTCGTGCAAGACATCGTCATGCTGCTGGTCGCGGCCGTCCTGGTGATCAACTTCGTTGTTGACCTGCTCTATGCCCTGATTGACCCACGACTGCGAGGTGCAGCATGAGCCATAACGCGCCACTAACGCTGGTCGAGGCCGGTGAGCGGGCTAGCGCGAGTCGTGTCGAGGCCTTGGTGGGTGGTCTCGATACGGCGGGTCACTGCGTTCCCGCCTACTCGACCGGCGTTGGTCTCGCGAGTCGTGTCGAGTGGTCTCGATGCGGCGGGTCACTGCGTTCCCGCCTACTCGACCGGCGTTGGTCTCGCGAGTCGTGTCGAGTGGCCTCGATGCGGCGGGTCACTGCGTTCCCGCCTACTCGACCGCCGTTGGGCTCGCGGGTCGTGTCGAGGCCTTGGGCGTTGGTCTCGATCAGAGGTGGCGGTGATGGGTGATGCGTAACCTGCGCGCTCGACTCAACCCGTCGCTGCTGGTGGGCGTCCTGCTGGTCAGCCTGGTCGTCGGCGCGGCGCTGTTGTCGTTTGTCTGGGTGCCCTATCCGCCGGATCTGGTGGTGCCAGAAGATCGTCTCGCGGGGATGTTCTCCGACGGGCACCTGCTCGGGACCGACAAGCTCGGTCGAGACACGCTCTCCCAAATCCTGGTGGGAGCCCGCACGACTTTGCTGGTCGGCATCGTCGCGGTCGGTGTGGCGGCTGTGGTGGGCGTACCACTTGGGCTGCTGGCCGCCATGACCTGGCCATGGTTGGGCAACCTCATCATGCGGGCAAGCGACCTGGTGCTGGCGTTCCCGGCGCTGCTGCTGGCCATCATGCTGGCAGCGGTTTACGGCGGCAGCGTCGTCACCGCGATGGTCGCCATTGGCATCGCCACGGTTCCGGCGTTCGCCCGAGTCGTGCGTAGTGGCGCGCTGACCGTGCTCACGCAGGATTATGTGTTGGCCGCGCGAGTCGCTGGACGCGGCAAGTTGGCTATCGCACTGCGCCACGTCCTGCCCAACGTCACCAGCCTGATCATCGTCCAAGCTTCCGTTGCTTTCGCCATCGCCATCCTCGCCGAGGCGGCGCTGTCGTTCCTTGGTCTTGGCGCGCCACCTGATGTTCCATCCTGGGGGCGGATGCTGCAGGAGAGCCAGTCGATGCTGTCCCAGGCGCCGCGGCTTGCGCTCATTCCCGGTGCCGCGATCGCGGTCGCCGTGCTCGGGTTCAACCTGCTCGGCGACGGATTGCGCGACCTGCTCGATCCGCGACTGGCCAAGACTTCCGAGGAGGCACGATGACCACCCCGGTGCTCGAGGCCCGCAACCTGGTCGTACGCGCCGGGCAGCGATCCCTGGTCCGTGGCGTTGATCTGACCGTTGGTGCAGGCGAACGCGTGGGACTCATTGGAGAGTCCGGGTCGGGCAAGTCCCTGACGTCCCTGGCGTTGCTGGGGCTGCTGCCTGAAGGGCTGACCGCCACAGGCGAGGTCGTCGTCGACGGTGTTGAGGGCAACCTGCTGGAGGCATCGGAAACAACCTTGGCGAGCCTGCGCGGACATCGGATGTCGATGATCTTCCAAGAGCCGATGACCGCGCTGAATCCCACCATGCGAGTAGGGAATCAGGTCGCCGAGGTCATGCTGATCCACGGCACCAGGCAGGGACGAAAAGCCGCGCGCCAGGCGGCCATCGCCTTGCTCGACGACGTCGGTCTGCCCTCACCGGCCGAGGCGGCGAAGGCATACCCACACCAGTTGTCCGGCGGCCAGCGCCAACGCGTGGTCGCCGCCATCGCGCTCGCGAACGACCCGGACTTGCTCATCTGTGATGAACCGACGACCGCGCTGGATGTCACCGTGCAGGCGTTGGTGCTCGACCTCATCACGCGGGGCATCGCGCAACGCGATGCCGCGATGCTGTTTATTTCCCACGACCTGGCGGTGGTGGCGACAGTCTGCGATCAGGTGTTGGTCATGACGGACGGGAAAGTCGTGGAACGCGGACCGACCAGTGAGGTGCTGGCCAGGCCGCAGCATGAGTACACCCAGAAATTGCTTGCCGCCTCCGACCTATCGAAGGGGGCGTCATGACCGCCGAACGGCCCCTCGTGCGTCTCCACGACGTACGCCGCGACTACCGCCGGCAGCGGACCTCGCTGTTCCGTCCTGCGCCAGTGGTTTCGGCGTTGCGTGGTATTTCGTTGGATATCCCGGCCGGTAGCCGGTTCGGGATCGTCGGGGAGTCCGGGTCCGGGAAATCGACTCTGCTGCGCATCCTCGCCGGGCTGGACCGTCCGACCTCGGGCACGGTCGAGATCGATGGGCGCGACATTGCGGGTGTGAGCGAGAAGAAGCTCGGGTTCCTTCGGGACCAGATGCAGTTGGTGCTCCAGGACCCGATGGGTTCGCTCAATCCACGCATGCGGGTCCGGGACATTGTTGCCGAGCCGCTGGTCGCCCAGGGCAAGCCACATGACGCGAAACGGATCGCAGAGCTGCTGGAATCGGTTGGCCTGCCGTCGGATTCAGCGCGTCGATACCCGCACCAGTTCTCCGGCGGCCAGCGACAACGCATCTCAATCGCACGTGCCTTGGCACCCGAGCCGAGCATCCTGCTGGCGGACGAACCGGTGAGCGCGCTCGATGTGTCGGTGCGCGCCACTGTCCTGGAACTCATGCTGGACCTCGTTGATCGGCTCGACCTGACGCTGATCTTCGTCTCGCACGACCTGTCCGTGGTGCGCTATGTCTGTGATCAGGTCGCGGTCATGAAGTCGGGCGAGGTGGTTGAGGCAGGGCCGACGGCACAACTGTATGACCACCCACAGCATGACTACACCCGTTCCCTGGTTGCGGCCATCCCCAGCTTGAACGACGCGCTCGCTGGCCGGTCTGCTGCCGACCTGGCGGCAGGGGTGCGACAGGATGTCTGAGATGAGCTCTGCGCTAACGGGATCCACGAATTCGCTGCACGATGTGGCAGGCCTGCGTGTTGGTCACGCGCAGCGGATGGGTGAAGGGTGGCTCAGCGGGACAACCTGTGTGCTGGCCGGGGACGATGGCGCCATCGCGGGTGTTGACGTCCGTGGCGGCGGGCCGGGAACGCGCGAGACCGACGCGTTGGACCCGCGCAACCTGGTGGAACGCGTGCACGCGGTCGTGCTGACCGGCGGAAGCGCATATGGGCTCGACGCAGCGGGCGGCGTGATGCAGCGATTGGAGGGTACCGGGATAGGGCTGCCCATCGGCGGTGGCGTGGTGCCGATCGTGCCGACCGCGGTGCTCTTCGACCTAGGTCGGGGAGGTGATTTCGCGGCTCGTCCCGACGCCAGAATGGGCGCGGAGGCGTACGACGCAGCAGCGGCTGCCTCATCAGACTCGGCGTGCGCGATCGGTGTCATCGGCGCCGGAACGGGCGCCAAGGCAGGCGGACTCAAAGGGGGGATCGGGTCAGCCAGCACGGTGCTGCCCGACGGCACCACCGTGGCGGCGCTCGTTGCAGTTAATGCTCTTGGCTCCGCGGTAGATCCGCGCACCGGTGAGTTGTATGCGACCCGCTTCGGCATGCCAGGCGAGTTTCCTGCGATGGGGCCCGCCGACCCGGAGGAATTGGCGGCAGCTCGGCAGCTCGCTCGCGATCGCTCCGAACAGGAGAGCTCCCCGACGCCGTACGCCATGGCGACAACGATTGGCGTGGTCGCGACCGACGCGACGTTGACCAAGGCGCAGTGCCAAAAGATGGCAGGAGTCGGTCATGACGGCCTCGCTCGCGCGGTGAACCCGGTGCACACCATGTTTGACGGTGACACGATCTTTGGATTGTCGACCGCTCGACGAGACCCGTTGGATCTCTATGGTTTTCACGATCTTCTGGAAGCAGCGGGTGACTGCTTCACTCGCGCCGTCGGGCACGCAATGCTGGCGGCGGAGACGGTGACAGGCACCCAGGAGTGGCGTTCCTATCGTGACGCGCTCCCGTCCGCATTTGCTGTCGAGACCTCGACAGGCGTTGTGAGCAAAGGAAATTGATGACATTCGAGTGGCCAGACGGTCTTCCCATTGGCGAGGTGTGGACGGCAACGACCGACACCCGCGACATCCATTTTCCTTTTGACGGATCGGTTGTGGCCCAAGCGCCCGAAGGCGATGCCGAACTGGCGCGGCGGGCAATCGACGCCGCCGATGCCGTGAAGCGACGCGTAGCCAGGATCTCGTCATACGCTCGCCGGGCGGTCCTTCGTCAGGTTCATGCTGAACTCGCAGATAAGCGAAGCGAGTTCGAGAACCTGCTCGTGCTGGAGACGGGCAAGCCACTCCTCGACTGCCGGGTCGAGGTGGACCGAACCTTGCTGACCTTGGAGACATCCGCTGAGGAAGTCGCCCGACTGCACGGAGAGACGGTGCCGCTGGACCTGCTGCCTAGCGGTGACGGCTTGATGGGCTTCTGGCAGCGCAAGCCGATCGGTGTGGTGGTCGGGATCGCTGGCTATAACTACCCGCTACTGCTGGCTGCCCATAAGGTTGCCCCGGCGTTTGCTGCCGGGTGCCCGGTCGTGGTGAAACCCGCGGAGCCGACGCCCCTGGCGACATTGTGGTTGGTGCACCTTATGCGCGAGGCGCTCATCCAGCACGAACTTCCGTTGGCGGCAGTGCAGTTGGTGACCGGCGACGCGGCTGTTGGGCAGGCGCTCACCACCGACTCGCGGGTGTCGGCTGTGTCGTTCACGGGGTCGGCTGGAGTTGGTCACGCCATTGCGAAGGCGGCTGCGCCGACCAAGGTGTTGTTGGAGTTGGGGTCCAACTCGGCGCTCGTGGTAGCCGAGGATGCCGACGTGGATGCGGCCGCGGCGGCGGTTGTGCGAGGCGGTTACTACGCCTCTGGCCAAGCGTGCATCTCGGTTCAGCGGGTAATCGTGGTCGACTCGGCGCGGGAGGCCTTCATCGACCGGCTGCGCTCGCGTATCGGTGATGTGGTCGTCGGCGATCCGCGCGATGAAGCGACTCGGGTGAGTTCGCTTATCGATGAGCGTTCCACTCAGCGGGTGCTCGACTGGGTCGAAGAGGCCGTCGAGGCTGGCGCCGAACTCGCGGCTGGAGGGGCAAGGACAGAACGCTCCATCCAGCCGACCATCCTGCTCAATGTGCGTGCTGGGCAACAGATCTGGGAGGAAGAAGTCTTCGGGCCGGTGGTGTGCGTACGCACCGTTGCGGACCTCGATGAAGCCTTCGACCTGGTCAATGACTCGCGCTACGGCCTGCAGGCCAGTGTGTTCACCTCGTCGCTAGCAGCGGCCCACCGGGCAATCGACGAACTCGAAGTGGGCGGCGTCGTCATCAACGAGGTCCCCGGATTCCGATCGGATGTCATGCCGTATGGCGGGGTTAAGGACTCCGGTATCGGCCGGGAGGGTCCGCGTTTTGCGATCGAGGAACTCACGGTCACGCGGATGGCGATCATCCGTAGTTCCACAACCTGACGACCACCACCTGTCCGCTGCCGGGCGGGGGATTGCCTACGCTGAGCGCTATGGACTACCCCACGATGTTTGATCTCACCGGCAAGCGCGCTGTCGTTGTCGGCGGTGCCGGAGGCATTGGGAGCGAGGTCGTTGCAGGACTGCGGGCGCACGGCGCGGAGGTCGTCATCGCCGACATTGTCGATAGCGCCGACTACATTCTGAATGTCCTTGATGAAGAAGCCATTTCGCAGGCGGCGCACGATCTCGACCCAGTCGATGTGCTCGTATTGACGGCCGCGACGAATGTGCGAAAGCGGATGCTCGACTACACCTCTGAGGAGTTCAGCAAGGTCATCGACCTCAACCTGCGTAGTTCTTTCGACCTCATCCGACTCTTCGGCGCACGGATGGCGAAGCGTGGCAGCGGAAGCATCATTGCGTTCACCTCGATCCGCGCAGTGACCGTTGAGCCAGGGCAGGGCGCGTACGCCGCCACCAAGGCCGGCGTCATGCAACTGGTACGCACCGCCGCGGCCGAGCTGGGGCCCGACGGTGTGCGCGTCAACGCGATCGCTCCAGGCGTGGTGGAGACACCCCTGACCGAGCAGATCCGCGCGAATCCCGAGTGGGGACAGGCCTATGCGAGCAAGAGCGCCCTTGGACGTTGGGCGCGGCCGGAGGAGTTTGCGGGAGCTGCCGTCTATCTGGCGAGCGAGGCGGCGTCTTTCGTCACCGGCTCACAACTGTTCGTCGATGGCGGCTGGACCGCGATCGATGGGCGTTACACGCCCCCGGACTGATTCCATTCGTCACGCGAGATCGCGTAGACGACCTCGCCGTGTTCGATTCCCGGCAGCGGGTCCTCGAAGTCCTCGTGGAAGGTATGCCAGTAGGTCATCCCGATAGACCGCATTACGGCACGGGAACCCTCGTTCACCGCCATCGTCTCGGCAGTGACCCGTGGCAGGTCGAGGCCGACGAAGGCATACCGCAGCAGTTCGCGAGAGCCCTCGCTTGCCAACCCCTGTCGCCACCACTTTCGGCGTAGCCGATAGCCGAGGACGCCATCGCCCGGGTCGCCCTTCTCCGGGCGGTCCGGCTCAACCAACAACCACCATCCGACGAACTCCTCTCCCACGAAGCCACACCAGAAGCCGCGCCCGTCCGCGGCCCGCTCTGGGTCCAGGCGCGATGGCATGCGTGCCTCAACCTCGGCGCGACTGAGCGCGCGACCGTACAGATAACGCAGCACTTCCGGGTCGCTGTCCAGTTCGACCAGGTGCTCGAGGTGGTCTGCCCGCAACGGCTGCAAGGTGAGCCGTTCAGTGCGCAGAACGGGTTGGGTCATGTCACCCGACTCTAGTCATCACGCGCACGCATCGGCTTCCAGGTCGATTCCCGCCACGCAGACCTCCTGGGGGTCTGTCGCGAGTGCGGGTCGACGTCGTAGGGTCGCGCTGATGACTCGTTGGACGCCCTTGGAATGGCCGGTGCTTCGCCAGTTGCGGAGCGGCGACCGGTTCGGTCGCGGCCCGGCCGTCACCTCGGCCGCCACCCGAGAAGTCAGCGCCCGCACCACCACGGCCGATCGAGTTGTCCAGAGCGTGTGCCCCTACTGCGCAGTGGGGTGCGGGCAGCGGGTCTATGTCAAGGACGAGAAGGTCGTCCAGATCGAGGGTGACCCAGACTCTCCGATCTCGCGGGGTCGCTTGTGCCCCAAGGGGTCCGCGAGCGAGCAACTGGTCAACTCACCCGGCCGACAGACCGAGGTTCTCTACCGTGCGCCGCGGGCCAAGGACTGGCAGCGTCTCGACCGTGACACCGCGATCGACATGATCGCCGACCGATTCATCGACGCCCGTCGGCGTGGCTGGCAGGACCACGACGACCAGGGGCGACCGCTGCGTCGCACCATGGGCCTCGCCTCGCTCGGAGGGGCCACCCTCGACAACGAGGAGAACTACCTCATCAAGAAACTCTTCACCGCCGCCGGCGCGGTGCAGATCGAGAACCAGGCGCGCATATGACACTCCGCCACGGTTCCCGGTCTGGGAGCCAGCTTCGGACGCGGTGGAGCCTCACAGCCGCTACAGGACATGGCCAACGCCGACTGCATCGTCCTCCAGGGCGGCAACATGGCCGAGGCGCACCCGGTCGGATTCCAGTGGGTGACCGAGGCCAAGGCGCGCGGCGCCCGGGTCATCCATGTCGACCCTCGCTTCACTCGTACCAGCGCGGTCGCTGACAAACACATCCCGATCAGGGTCGGCTCCGACGTGGTGCTGCTCGGCGCGCTCATCAACCATGTCCTCACCCACGACCTGTGGTTTGAGGACTACGTCGTCCACTACACCAACGCGGCCACCCTCGTGTCCGAGGAGTTCCGCGACACCGAGGACCTCGACGGCTTGTTTTCCGGTTTCGATCCCGACACCGGGCAGTACGACTCGGCGACGTGGGCGTACGCCCACCGCGACGGCGGCACGGTCCGCCCGGCCGGAAGTCCCGAAAGCGGGGGCAGCAAGAAGGAGCGTGCGGTCGGCGACGAACACGGCGCCGGCGGTCCGTCCCTGGAGGATCCCGCGGTGGTGCGCGACGAAACGCTTCAGGATCCGCGCACCGTTTTCCAGATTCTCAAGAGGCACTTCGCCCGCTACACGCCGGAGATGGTGCACGAGATGTGCGGGATCAGCCGGGAGGACTTCGACTACCTCGCCCGGTCGGTCACCGAGAACTCCGGGCGAGAGCGCACCACCTGCTTCGCCTATGCCACCGGCTGGACCCAGCACACCTTCGGCGCGCAGTTCATTCGCAGTGCCGCGATCCTGCAACTGTTGCTGGGCAACATGGGTCGGCCCGGCGGCGGCATCATGGCGCTGCGCGGTCACGCCAGCATCCAGGGCTCGACGGACATCCCGACGCTGTTCAACCTGCTGCCGGGATACCTGCCGATGCCCAAGGCCGGGGTGCACGACACCTTCGCGGACTACGTCGAGAAGGTTCACTCCAAGAAGGAGAAGGGCTACTGGGCCGAGGCGGAGTCCTATTTCGTGAGCCTGCTCAAGGCGTGGTGGGGTGACGCGGCGACCGCGGACAATGACTTCGCCTTCGACTACCTGCCGAGGCTGGACGGTCCGCACGGGACCTACCAGACCGTCCTGGCGATGCTCGCCGACCAGGTCGAGGGCTACTTCATCCTCGGTCAGAATCCCGCCGTCGGTTCGGCCAACGGTCATCTGCAGCGGATGGGCATGTCCCACCTGAAGTGGTTGGTCGTGCGTGACCTCAACATGATCGAGTCGGCGACGTGGTGGAAGGACGGCCCCGAGATCGCCTCCGGTGAGCTGCGCACCGAGGACATCGAGACCGAGGTGTTCTTCCTGCCCGCCGCGACGCACGTGGAGAAGGCCGGCACTTTCACCCAGACCCAACGCCTGGTCCAGTGGCGTCACCAGGCGGTACGCCCGCCCGGTGAGGCACAGAGCGAGCTGGACTTCTTCCACCGCCTCGGGCGGTGCATCCGCGCAAAATTGGCCGACTCCGCCGACCCGCGCGACCGACCGCTGTTGGACCTGACCTGGGATTACCCGCTCGATGAGCACGACGACCCCGCCCCTGAGGCGGTACTTGCCGAGATCAGCGGGCGTTACCTCACCGGCGACAAGGCAGGCGAGCAGGTGCCCGGGTATTTCGACCTTGAGGCCGATGGCTCCACCAGTTGCGGGTGCTGGATCTACTCGGGCATCTACTCAGGTGGCGTGAACCGCGCCGCGAACCGGGTGCCGCACGGCGGGGACGGCCCGGTGGCCGCGGAGTGGGGCTGGGCGTGGCCCTACAACCGGCGAATGATCTACAACCGCGCCTCCGCGGACCCGGACGGCAACCCGTGGAGCGAGCGCAAGAAGTACGTCTGGTGGGACGCGGAAGCGGGTCGCTGGACGGGCTACGACATACCCGATTTCCCGATCGATCGTGACCCACGTGCGCGCCCTGGCCCAGAGGCGACCGGCGCCGAGGCGATCGCCGGTGACGACCCGTTCGTGCTGCAGTCCGACGGCAAGGGATGGCTGTTCGCACCCACCGGTCTGGTCGACGGTCCACTGCCGACCCACTACGAGGCGGACGAGTCGCCGGTCGCCAACTCCCTTTATCCGCAACAGGAGAAGAGTCCGGCGCGGGTGACGTACGACCGGCCAGGCAATCTCGGCGCGCCGAGCGCAGGCCACCCTGGGGTCGAGGTGTTCCCGTATGTCTTCACTACGTATCGCCTCACTGAGCAGCACACGGCTGGGGGCATGAGTAGGTGGTTGCCCTATCTCGCCGAGCTGCAGCCGGAGATGTTCTGCGAGGTATCGCCGCAACTGGCCGCCGAGCGTGGCTTGGAGAACGACGGGTGGGCGACGATTGTCTCGCCGCGCGGAGTCATCGAGGCACGAGTGCTCGTGACCGACCGGGTGCGCACGTTGACGATCAACGGGCGCGAGGTGCAGCAGATCGGTCTGCCCTATCACTGGGGCGTCGGGGAGGATGCGCTCGTGCAGGGTGACGCGGCGAATGACCTGGTGTCGATTGCACTCGACCCCAACACGCAGATCCAGGGTTCCAAGGTCGGCTCGTGCGATATCCAGCCGGGGCGGCGCCCACAGGGTGCGGCCGCTGCTGAACTGCTGCAGACGTACCTCGAACGCGCCCATCTGACGGCACCGGACAGGAGGACCTGATGGCCCAGCTCAGCGGCCCGACCGACCCGGTCGCCGACGCGCACTGGCCGGCGGGGCCGGCCCGCAAGGGATTCTTCACTGACACCTCGATCTGTATCGGCTGCAAGGCGTGCGAGGTGGCCTGCAAGGAGTGGAATCGCAACCCGCGCGACGGCGACCTTGAGCTCAGCGGCACGTCGTACGACAACACCGGCGCTCTCGGCGCGAGCACCTGGCGGCACGTCGCGTTCGTCGAGCAGGGCGCGAAGGAGATCGAGCAGGCACGCGCCTCGGGTCGGGCTTTGGTCGACCTCGGCATGCCGACCGTTCGCCCAGACACCACAGGTCGAGTAGGCGAGCCTCCCGCCGCTGGTCGAGTAGGGGAGTCTTCCGCCGCTGGTCGAGTAGGCGAGCCCCCCAGGGCGAGCCGTATCGAGACCAATGGCGCCATCCCCGACACTCCCGAATTCCGTTGGCTGATGGCCTCCGACGTCTGCAAGCACTGCACCCACGCCGGATGCTTGGACGTCTGCCCGACCGGGGCGCTGTTCCGCACCGAGTTCGGATCGGTCGTGGTGCAGGACGACGTGTGCAACGGCTGCGGAACCTGTGTCGCCGGGTGCCCGTTCGGCGTCGTCGAACGCCGCAACGACGGCACCGCTGCTCCGACCACTCGGCAGGGCGAGCGCAAGGGCGAGCAGCCGGAGATCCCTAAGCGGGGTGTCGCCCAGAAGTGCACGCTCTGCTATGACCGGCTCGTCGACGGTGACCAGCCAGCGTGCGCCAAGACCTGCCCGACGACGTCGATCACCTACGGCGACCACGAAGACCTGGTGTCGCAGGCGCAGGATCGTGTCGCGCAATTGCACGCGCAGGGTATGACCGAAGCGCGGCTCTACGGTGCCAACGAGAACGACGGCGTGGGCGGCACAGGCTCGGTCTTCCTGCTGCTGGATGAGCCGGAGGTCTACGGCCTGCCGCCCGATCCACGCGTGTGCACGGCCGACCTGATGACGATGTACAAGCGGGCGGGCGTGGCCGCCCTCGGTATGGCAGCCGGCGCAGCCGTCGCCTTTCTCGGAGGTCGACTGTGAGCCCCTCGCCGTACGACGAGTACCGCCCGCCGGAGCCGCCCCGCCGCAAGCGTCGGGTCAACGGCCCGCGCCGTCGTCGCGGTGCGGGAGGCGACGGTGCCCGCGAGATGGTGATGGTCCCGGAAGCCGAATTCACCTCGTACTACGGCAAACCCGTCGTCAAGGCGCCACCATGGGGACACGAGGTCGCGGCCTACCTATTCCTCGGGGGCGTGGCCGGCGGGTCCGGTCTGCTTGCGGTGGGAGCCCAGGCATCCGGTCGCGCACTGCTGCGCCGCAACGCCCGACTCGGAGCGCTAGCCGCCGTGAGTCTCGGGGGCGTCGCGCTGGTCATGGACCTGGGGCGGCCGGATCGTTTTTACAACATGTTGCGCACCTTCAAAGTCACTTCACCGATGAGCGTCGGCTCCTGGATTCTCGCGGCCTTCAGCGGTGGGGTCGGGGTGACCGCGGTCAATGAGATCGACCGGATTGCGGCGAATCGCTTGCCACTTGGGCCGATTCGACCGGTGCTGCGTGCTGTGGAAGGCCCGGCCGGAGTGGGGGCGGCGGTACTCGCTCCGCCGTTGGCGGCGTACACCGCCGTACTGCTCGCCGACACGGCCGTCCCAACCTGGAACGCCGCTCACCGTGACCTGCCATTTGTGTTCGTCAGCTCGGCCAGCCTTGCGGCTGCCGGGCTAGCAATGGTGACCACCCCGACGCGGGAGACCGGACCGGCCCGGTGGATGGCGGCGCTGGGCGTCGTCGGCGACCTGGCTGCGATGAAGCTCATGGAGCGCCGTATGGACCCGGTCGCCGCCGAGCCGCTGCACCACGGGACGGTTGGCACGATGTTGCGGTGGAGTGAGGGGCTCGCGATCGCCGGCGGCGTCGGAGCGGTTCTCGGCGGGCGGCACCGCGCGATCGCGGCCGCCTCCGGCGTGGCGCTCATGACGGCCTCAGCCCTGACCCGGTTCGGCGTCTTCGAAGCCGGCATGCACTCGGCGAAGGATCCGCGCTACACGATCGAGCCACAGAAGCGTCGTCTCGCTGCCCGCCGCGCCGCCGGGGTCACCGACGACTCGATCACGACCGTCTAAGCGGGGGCGTACTCCTCGGCCTCGCCCTGGAGTTCCTCGACGTTCTTCGCTGCCCGGTTGGGCAGCGCCAGGGCCAATGCGATGACCACGAGCGAGATCGCGGCTGAAATACCGAAGGCGAGCTTCATTCCTCCGAGCTGAGCGGCGATCGCACTCGCACCGCCTTCAGCCAGCGCCGCCGAGCGGGCGGACATGACGGTGATGACCAGCGCGGTGCCGAACGCCGCGGCGACCTGCTGCAGCGTGCTGAGGATCGAGCTGCCATGGGAGTAGAGGTGCGGCGGCTGGGTGCTCAGCCCAATCGTGAACACCGGGGTGAAGGTGCACGCCAGCGCGAGCATCAGCAGGATGTGCAGGCCGAGCAACTGCCAGAACGGCATCGTCTGGGACACCTGGCTGAAGCCGGCCAGCGCCAGCGTGACGCCGACCGTCCCAGGGATGACCAGCGGTCGGGCTCCGACGCGGTCGAAGGTGCGACCGACCCTCGGCCCGGCCAGACCCATAAGGATGCCACCGGGCATGACGAGCAGGCCGGCCTCGAGCGGGGTCAGGCCCCGCACGGACTGCAGATAGAGCGGCAGCAGGATCATCGAGCCGAGCATCGCCATGAAGCCGACGGACATGAGGGCGACGGAGATGGCATACGTGCCGGACCGGAAGACGCGTAGATCCAGCAGCGGGGTGCCGCTGCGCTGTAGGTGAAGCTGACGGATGACGAAGGTGGCCACCACGACCAGTCCGGCGACGGTGAAGCCGACCGGGGTGGCGCGGATACCTGACTCGAAGTGGCTCAGGCCGTAAACCAGGCTTCCGAACCCGAGCGCTGCCAGTCCGACGCTGAGCACGTCGATCGACCCGGTCCGCGTCTCACCGATGTTGTCCAGGCGCTTCAGGCCAAACCATGTCACCACGGCGGCCAGCGGCAGCATGGACACGAACATCAGTCGCCACGAGCCGAGCGCGAGCAACCCACCGGACACGACCGGACCCATCGCCGGCGCGACTGACATCGCTAGCGTCACATTGCCCATGACCCGGCCCCGGTCGCTCTGCGGGACGACGGTCATCAAGGTCGTCATGAGCAGCGGCAGCATGACGGCGGTCCCGGCCGCCTGGATCGCGCGACCGCCGAGCAGCACCGGCAGGTTGGGCGCGATCGCCGACAACGCGGTCCCGACGATGAAGGTGCTCATAGCGGTGGCGTAAGCCTGCCGTGTGCTGAACCGCTGCAGGAACCAGCCGGTCGTCGGGATCACCGCCGCCATCGTGAGCATGAAGATCGTCGACACCCACTGCGCGGCGACCTCGGTCACCCCGAGATCGGCCATGAGCCGCGGGATCGCGTTGACCATGATCGTCTCGTTGAGGATGACCACGAAGGTCGCCAGCACGAGCAGCCGGACGACCGGCGGGGTCTTGCCGCTCATCGTCTCGTCGGTGGAGGGGAGGTTGGATGCTGCGAGAGAGTCGGCGGGGTTTGGGGACGTGGACGGCACAGGGAGTCCAACACTCGACAGGCCGGGGTATTCCGCCTTGGCGTGTTGGGGTGCTCGCCGCGTCCCGGCCCGACGGACCGGTTCACACAGGGGGCCTCAGATCACCTCGATGCCGAAGCCCGCGACCGTCTCACCAATGACCGGATATCCGGGCACCTCGCCCACGACGAGGAGCCCACCGGAGGTCTGGGCGTCGGCGAGTAGGAGCAGGTCGTCCTCACGCACGTCCGCCGCCGACTGCAGGTGCGGACGTACCCAGTCGAGGTTGCGGCGGGTGCCGCCGGAGACGTACCCCTCGGCGAGCGCCTCGAGCGCTCCATCTAGCAGCGGTACGTCCGACCTGACGATGCGCGCGCCAACTCCGGAGGCGCGACAAAGCTTGTGGAGATGGCCGAGCAACCCGAATCCGGTCACGTCCGTCGCGGCCTGCGCGTCGGCCGCTAGCGCAGCTTCGGAGGCCGCGCGGTTGAGCGCGACCATCGATTCGATGGCGTGCGGGAACACCTCGCCGGTGGTCTTGTGCCGGTTGTTGAGCAGTCCCACACCTATCGGTTTGGTCAATGTCAGAGGCAGTCCGGAGACGGCAGCATCGTTGCGTAGCAAGCGATTCGGGTCGGCCACACCGGTGACCGCCATGCCGTATTTTGGCTCCGGGTCGTCGACGGTGTGCCCGCCGATCACCGGGCAACCCGCCTCTTGGCCCACCGCGAGCCCGCCGCGCAACACCTCGGTCATGAGTTCCAGCGGGAGCTTTTCGCGCGGCCAGCCCATCAGGTTGATCGCGACGACTGGCCGACCGCCCATGGCGTAGATGTCGGACAGCGCGTTGGCCGCGGCGATGCGCCCCCAGTCGTAGGCATCGTCCACTACGGGGGTGAAAAAGTCGGCAGTCGAGAGTATGGCGAGATCGTCGCGGACAAGCACCGCAGCCGCATCGTCGCCATCGTCCAGACCCACCAGGACGTGGTCCCCGGACTGGCCGGTGAGCCCGCGTACCGCCTCTTCCAACTCGCCCGGTGGGATCTTGCACGCGCACCCACCACCGTGGGCATAGCCGGTTAAGCGCACAGTTGCGTCGGTCATGCGTAGCATTGTGCCCCTGCCGGGGAGGTGTCTGAGTTCCTGGTGGGCTCCCCGGCCTTCAAAGCCGGTGAGACCGAGCATCTCGGTCTGGCGGGTTCGATTCCCGTCCGCCTCCGCCACCCGGCCGTTTGCGTGTCGAGAGGTTCGCTTATGTCGCAGGTCGATCCGCGTCGGCTGATTCCCCGCACGGACGTTCTGTTGGCCCTGCCTGGGGTCGCGGAGTCTGGGTTGAGTGGCCACGTCGTGCGCGAGATCGTACGCACCGCGCAGGATCGCGCGCGTCGCGGCGACCTGCCTCCCGAGCAGGTCGAGCCGACGGTGCTGGCCGCCGTGCGCGCCCAGACCGCCACCTCGTTGCGGCCCGTGCTCAACGCGACAGGCGTCGTGGTCCATACCAATCTGGGTCGGGCGCCCCTTTCACCCTCCGCAGTCCGAGCGCTCGTCGCGGCCAGTGGATATGTCGACGTCGAACTCGACCTAGCCACCGGGGCGCGCTCCTCTCGAGGCGCCGCGGCGCGCGCCGCGCTCCTTGCCGCCTGCCCGGCGGCAGAAGACGCGCTGATCGTCAACAACGGGGCCGGAGCGCTCGTCCTGGCCACCACCGCACTGGCCCATGACCGTGAGGTGGTCATCAGTCGGGGAGAACTCATCGAGATCGGCGCGGGCTTCCGACTTCCCGATCTGATTGCCTCAACGGGCAGTCGACTGCGTGAAGTTGGCGCGACCAACCGCACCCACCGCCATGACTACGCCGACGCGATCGGCGCCGACACCGGCTGCGTGCTCAAGGTTCATCCCAGCAACTTCCGTGTCGAAGGCTTCACCTCAGGGGTGTCCGTCGCCGACCTCGCATCGCTCGCCGCAGAGCAGGGGACCGTCCTGGTCGCCGACCTCGGGAGCGGGCTGCTGTATCCCGAGGATGTTCTGCCCGATGAGCCGGATGCCACGTCTGCCCTGACCGACGGCGCCGACCTGGTGATCATGAGTGGCGACAAGCTCCTCGGAGGTCCGCAAGCCGGTGTGCTTCTCGGTAAGGCCGAGGTGATCCAACGGCTCGCGAAGCACCCCCTGGCGCGGGCCGTACGCGCCGACAAGTTGACCCTCGCCGCGCTAGAAGCGACTCTCACCACCGAGCGGGTGCCGGTCACCGAGTCGATTCACGCCGACCGGGAGCGCCTGCGAGCACGGACTGAACGCCTTGGTGCGGCGCTGGACGTTCCAGTGGTCGAGCACGGGGGCCGGGTCGGTGGTGGCGGGGCGCCGGGAGTTCCGTTGCCTGGCTTTGCTGTTCGACTTCCCGAGGCCGCGGCAGAGGCCTTGCGTCGCGGTGAGCCGGCTGTCCTGCCGAGGGTCCGCGAGGGTGCTTGCCTCGTCGATCTGCGGTGCGTGCCGGAGGACGACGATGAACGCCTGACTGCCGCCGTCCGGGCCGCCCTGTCATCGATTGATTCCGCTGCTTCGACGGACTCGACCAACCAGCGATGACCCGCCACGTCGTCGCCACGGCCGGGCACGTCGATCACGGGAAAAGCACCCTGATCCGGGCTCTGACCGGCATCGAGACTGACCGGTGGGCCGAAGAACGCCGCCGTGGGCTGACCATCGATCTCGGGTTCGCCTGGACCGCGCTCCCTTCCGGACGACACGTCGCCTTCATCGATGTGCCGGGGCACGAACGCTTCGTCGCAAACATGCTTGCCGGGCTCGGTGGAGCGACCTCGGTGCTCTTCGTCGTCGCCGCCGACGAAGGGTGGAGCGCTCAGTCCGACGATCATCGAGATGCGTTGCGCGCCTTAGGTGTAGAGCGCGGGGTTATCGCCGTCACCCGGTGCGACCGAGCGCCCGAAGAGGTCGAAGCAACCAGTGCTCGTGCGCGCGCCGAGCTCGCGGACACTGGTCTGGCGGAGGCACCCGTCGTCGCGGTCTCGGGCGTCAATGGCGCGGGATTGGAGTCGCTGCGCGCGGCACTGGACGACATGCTCGCGACCGAGCCCGAGCCAGACCCGGCGGCGCGCGTGCGCTTCTGGGTGGACCGGTCGTTCACGATCACCGGCGCCGGCACGGTCGTCACCGGCACTCTGCTGGCCGGGTCGATCGCGCGGGGCGACGAACTCCACCTCGCCACCGCCGACGGACTCCGGTCAGTCACGGTGCGGAGCATCGAGAGCGAAGGCGCGCGCCTGGAGCAGATCGGCCCGGTGGTGCGCACGGGGCTCAACCTGCGCGGCATCTCCGCCGAAGAGGCGCACCGCGGCGACCTGCTCCTCACCCCCGGTGCGTGGAATTTGACCGACACGGTCGACGTTCGGAAGGTCGCAGGCGCAGCAGAGAACGTCCCGGAGCAAGTGCTCGGCCACGTCGGGAGCGCCTCAATTCCGTTGCACGCCAGGCAGTTCGACGCTGACCACCTGCGCCTGCGACTGCCGCGAGCATTGCCCCTGGTGCGGGGCGACCGCCTGGTACTGCGCGATCCGGGGCGTCAGGGCATCTTGGCTGGCGTCCAGGTCCTCGACGCCGATCCGCCCGAACTGACTCGCCGTGGCGACGCCTCGCGACGGTCAGTCGCACTTGCCGCTGCGACCCTGTCCGGCACCGTGCACGACGAGGTCGCGCGACGCGGAGCGGTAAGCCTCGCGCATCTGCGCCGACTCGGACTCGTGGATGGGGCTGAGGAAGTGCCGGCCGGGGTGCGCACGGTCGGTGAGTGGTGGGTGCAGGAGTCGACCTTCGCGGGCTGGGCGCGGGAGGCCCTGGCCGCCGTACGCGCCGACCATGAACGAAACCCGTTGAGCCATGGGATTTCTCGCGGGTCTCTCGTTGACCGAATCGGTCTCCCTTCGCCAGATCTGCTGAGCGCCGTCGCGCGGGAAGCGGGTCTGGATCAGGACGCCGGGCGGGTACGACTCCCTGGCCGACCCGACGACCTCGGTCCCGCAGAGCCGGGCATTGCCACCCTGGAGGTCCGGCTCTCAAGTGATCCGTTCGACGCGCCCTTGGCCGATGACCTGATCGAGCTTGGCCTGGGAGTCTCAGATTTGGCCGCGGCCGAGCGGGCCGGTCGGGTGCTCCGGCTGGGGGAGGTCGTGCTGTTGCCCTCGGCGCCGGCCCAGGCGATGCGCGAATTGGCGGCGCTGGAGCAGCCGTTCACCACCAGCCAGGCACGGCAGACGCTCAACACTTCGCGTCGCGTCGCCATCCCGCTGCTGGAGCACCTAGACCGACGTGGGTGGACCCGCCGTCTCGACGCTGGGCATCGCGAAGTCGTCCGCTAGCGATCGAATTCAGGGAGGGTCCCTCGACACAAGGCACCCCGATGGCCAAAACTGGAGGAAGGCGCAGCCTGAACCAGCTGCGCTGGACCGTGCGGCCAACCCGGCCGCCATGACACTCGGGGGTTCACATGTCACAACGCACGATCAAGTCACAACGCACGATCAAAGTCGCTGGCGCGCTAGGTGTGCTGGCCATATCCGGAACCGTCCTTTCGGCGCCCGCGATGGCCGATGAGTATGTCGGCCCGAACGGGTCCATCTCCGCGGCATGTTCGGGCAAGCAGATAGCTACCGGAAGGCTCTACGACGCTAAGGGCACCGCGCACGCCACCGCGCGTTGGCGGCTCTATTCGTCTGCGGCCAAGGGAGGTACGAGGTGCCTTCAGGTATGGGACGGAACGACCGGTAGCCACACCATGGCGGCGATGATCCGTCCCGCAGAGCAGTTTCACGACGGAGCCAAGAAGGCAGGCCCGGTCAAGGAGAAGACGTCCGCGGTGAGTCTCACTGGAGTAGGAAAGCAGTGCATCGGCTTTACCGCTGAGCTGACCGACCGGGCGTTCTACCAAAGGAACGTTAATTCGTACGGCTGCAACTAGGCTGCACGCGAAAGCCCTCGGCACCAATACTGTTGGTGCCGAGGGCTTTTCGTCTGTGGAGCGGGCGACGAGAATCGAACTCGCGTATTCAGCTTGGGAAGCTGATGTTCTACCATTGAACTACGCCCGCGCGTGGCCTGCTGCGGCCAGCGTCAGCGAGTCTAACCGACCTGGTGGCTCGTCTCACATGGGGATATCGGTGACTCGCAGTGCGGCACCATGGTCGGGTGACAGAGGTTCTCGAGGGATTCGCCACAGTTGGGTTGGTCATCGCTCTGGGCGCATTCCTTGCGCATATTCGCCTTGTTGACGATCAAGCTCGCGTGGTGTTGGCGCGACTGGCCTTCTTCGTCGCTTCCCCTGCGCTGATGGTGACCACGATCGGTGCATCCGACGTGAGCGATGTGTTGTCCGGCAACCTCGTAGCCACGGCGGCCGGCGTCCTCGTTCCCGCAGCGATCTACGCCCTGGTCGCGCGCCTGGTGTGGCGGCGGGAGGTTGGCGACACCGTGATCGGCGCGCTCGCCAGTTCGTATGTCAACGCGGGCAATCTTGGAATCCCGGTGGCGGCGTACGCCCTGGGCAACGCGTCCTATGTTGCTCCCACGCTCTTGCTCCAACTCTTAGTCCTGCAGCCCCTCGCGCTTGCGGTGCTCGATGCTGATCGCGGCGATCGACGGATCTCAGCGAAGGACCTGATCGTGCGGCCCTTCACGAACCCGCTGACACTAGGAAGCCTTGCGGGTCTGGCTTTGGCTATTACCGGTTGGAAACTCCCGTTCGTGCTCCTGCACCCCGTCGAACTGGTGGGCTCTATGGCGGTTCCGGCCATGTTGATCGCGTACGGCATTGCTCTTCGCCTCGGTCCCGGCCTGGGCGGCGGGATTCCCAAGGGTGAACTCGTGCTCACCACGATGCTGAAGACGGTGGTGCAACCGTTGACCGCCTTTGTCGTGGCGAAATTCGCGCTAGGTCTGGACGGGCACGCGCTCCTGGCAGTCGTGGTGTGTTCGGCACTCCCCACGGCACAGAACATCTACGTGCATGCTGCCCGATTTGACCGGGCCACGACGCTTGCGCGGGACACGATTCTCCTCACGACAACCCTCGCGGTACCCGTGATCGTGGGAATCGCCTACGTGCTGGGCTAGGTTTGGCGTCGTGCTGCTTTCAGACCGCCACATTCTTGCCCAGGTCAAGGCTGGCCGGGTGCGCCTGGACCCCTACGACGCCGAGATGGTGCAGCCATCGAGCATCGACATTCGCCTCGACCGGCACTTTCGACTTTTCGACAACCACAAATATCCCTACATCGATCCGGCCGAAGAGCAGCCGGAGCTCACCCGCGCCCTGGAGGTCTCGGGAGATGAACCGTTCGTGCTGCATCCTGGCGAGTTCGTGCTGGGGTCGACCTATGAAGCGGTCACTCTCCCCGACGACATCGCCGCGCGCGTCGAAGGAAAGTCGAGCCTCGGTCGACTCGGGTTGCTGACGCACGCCACGGCCGGCTTTGTTGACCCTGGGTTCTCCGGCCACGTCACGCTCGAGCTCTCCAACGTGGCGACCCTGCCCATCAAACTGTGGCCCGGAATGAAGATTGGGCAGTTGTGTTTCTTCCAGCTCACCTCGCCAGCCATGCACCCCTACGGCAGCGACGCCACCGGCTCGCACTATCAGGGCCAGCGGGGCCCTACCGCGAGCCGGTCGTACGAACGCTTTCAGCGCAGCGACCTCCGCCCCACCGAATAAGGAAATCTCTCGTGGTGTCAGATCCGACGGTTAGGTTTGCGGCATGATCACGTTCGAGGAGGTCACCAAGTCCTATCCAGCAGGTAAGGACGCGACCCCAACGATTGCTGTCGACCACTTGAGTCTGCAAGCTCCCACGGGAAAGATCACCGTGTTGGTGGGCCCATCTGGTTGTGGCAAGACAACCTCCCTGCGCATGGTCAATCGGATGATCGAGCCCACCTCCGGCTCGATCTCCATCGACGGTGAAGACATCATGAAGCCCAGCGCGCCCGAACTGCGTCGCCAGATCGGCTACGTCATTCAGCACGCGGGCTTGTTCCCCCACCGCACGGTGGTTGACAACGTCGCCACGGTGCCGCTGCTCCTGGGCTGGGACAAGAAGAAGGCGCGCGACCGCGCCCGTGAAGTGCTGGAACTCGTGGGACTGCCCGGTGGCTTCGCAGAGCGCTATCCGGCGCAGTTGTCCGGTGGCCAACAGCAGCGAGTCGGCGTTGCCCGGGCGCTGGCGGCAGACCCACCCGTGATGCTGATGGACGAACCGTTCAGCGCAATCGACCCTGTCGTGCGCGAACAACTCCAGGACGAGTTCCTGCGGCTGCAGGACGAACTCGACAAGACGATCATCTTTGTCACCCACGACATCGACGAGGCGATGAAGCTCGGTGACCAGATCGCCGTGTTGCGCGTCGGGGGAGTGCTGGCCCAGATGGCCTCTCCGGACTACTTGCTGGCGCATCCGATCGATGATTTCGTGGCGGACTTCGTCGGCCGAGACCGCGGTTATCGCTCGCTGTCCTTCCAGGACGCGCCCGACTTGCCCCTGCACGCTGAGCCGACGGTGCCGTTGGGCGCGACACCCGATGAAGTACGCACGGCCGCCTCCGGTGATGCCTGGGCGCTCGTGGTCGATAACGGTCGCCCGCAGGGCTGGGTGGAGCCCGCTCGCGTCGAGGCGCCGATAGAGCCAGCGATGCTGCACCGTGGAGGCACCGTCGCGCGGGCCCGCGGACCACTTCGAGCCATGCTCGACGCAGCGCTGTCCTCGCCAAGTCGCCGTGGCGTAGTCGTCGATCAAGACGGCGCGCTCCTGGGCACCGTCCGGGCGCACGAAGTGCTGGCGGAGATCGAAAACACCGATCGCCCGGAAGTCGACCCAGATGACATCGCCCCGACAGGTGACGCGGTGTGACCACCCTGGACACCGGCTACGTGGCGGACAACGCGGGGGATATCGCCTACCGCATGTTCCTCCACGCAGAAATGGCCGGCATCCCACTCATTCTCGGCTTGGCCATCGCCTTGCCGCTCGGGTGGCTGGCGCGTCGCAACCGGGTCACCCGATTGGTCTTGCTCACCGGGTCCGGGTTGCTCTATACGATTCCCTCCCTTGCGCTCTTCGTGGTCATGCCGCTGATCTTGGGCACGCCGATTCTCGCCGGGTGGAATGTCGTCGCGGCCATGACGCTCTACACCCTGGCGTTGCTAGTCCGCACCGTCGTGGACGGCCTTGATGCTGTCCCAGATGACGTACGCCAGGCTGCCGTCGCCATGGGATACCCGCCGCTCAAGCGGTTTGTCTCCGTCGAACTCCCGCTGGCCGTGCCGGTGATTGCGGCGGGACTGCGGGTCGCGGCGGTCAGCAATGTCAGCATCGTCAGCGTCGCTGCGCTGCTGGGCATCCCGCAACTCGGGATCTATCTCACCAACGGCTACAACCGCACCTACTGGACTGAGATCTGGGTGGGCATCGTGGCCATCCTGCTGCTCGCGCTGGTCTTCGACCTCGTCATCCAGGCGGTCAGCCGCTCCCTGACACGGTGGCAACGAGTGGGGGCGGCGACGTGATCCTGACAGATGTGTGGACCTGGCTCACCAATGGCGAGAACTGGGAGGGCGAAGGCGGTATCGCCAACCGACTCCTTGAGCACCTCACCTACACCGGGCTGACGATGGTTTTCGCGGTCGCCATCGCGATCCCGCTCGGAACCTGGATCGCGCATTCCGGCCGCGGTGCCTGGATGATCACGGTCGCTAACTCCGCCCGCGCGATTCCGAGCCTGGGGCTGTTGCTGGTCCTGGTGATGTGGTTGCAGCCGAAGTTCCAGGGCGAGACCAACCTGGGCTTCTTGCTGCCCTCGGTGGTGGCGCTGGTTGTTCTAGCCCTGCCGCCGCTCCTGGCAGGCGCATATTCCGGAGTCAGTGAGGTCAATCCAGCCGCCCGGGACGCTGCCACCGGCATGGGCATGACCGGTCGAGAAGTGTTCTTCAAGGTCGAACTTCCCTGCGCGCTTCCGCTGATCTCCTCGGGGATCCGAAGCGCCACCCTTCAGGTCGTCGCGACCGCCACGATCGCGGCTTTCACCGGTCTCGGTGGCCTGGGGCGATACGTCATCGACGGCCGTCAGACCAGTCAGCCCGACATGATGATCGGCGGCGCCATTCTTGTGGCACTGCTCGCGCTCAGCCTCGAACTCATCTTGGCGACCATCCAACGGTTCGTGGTCTCGCCGGGGCTTGGCGGGCGCGCCCGACGCGGGCCGCGCACGTCGGACGCCGCCGATGTGGACTCCTCTCACCCGACTCCGCCAGCCGCCGCGACGAGAGAACAGGCCTCCGTATGACCTCCCGACCTAGCCGACGTGTCGCTCTGACGGCAGCTGGACTGATCACCCTCCTGACCGGGTGTGGCCTTTCTGGAGAATCCCTCGACTCCGGGGGAGGTGGGGCGCAGGCGTGTTCGACCGAGGCGCCTCAGAGTGGGCCGATCAAAGTTGGCTCGGCCGACTTCCCCGAGTCCGGGTTGATCGCTGAGATCTATGCCGGCGCGCTGAAGGCTAAGGGCATCGATGCGACCACCACGGATCCCATCGGCGCGCGGGAGGCATACCTCCAGGCGTTGCAGGACGGCTCGGTGCAGGTCGTCCCGGAATACACCAACTCGCTGCTCAACTATCTCGACCCGAAGGCCAAGGTCAAGGGAGCCGAGGAGATCCATGCGGCGCTGCAGACGACCGTGCCATGTAGCCAACTCGTCCTGCAGAAGTCCGCCGCCGAGGACTCCAACGCGCTGGTCGTGAGCCAACCGACCGCGAAAAAGTGGAACCTCAAGACCGTCTCCGACCTGGCCAAGCGCGCCAATGAGGTGAGCATCGCGGCCTCGCCGGAGTTCCGCACTCGCCAGCAGGGTCTGGTCGGGTTGAAATCCGTCTACAACCTGGAGCCCAAGAGTTTCCGAGCCATCGGCAACGCCGCCACGCTCGCCGCCTCGCTCAAGAATGGCCAGGTGACGGCAGCCAACATCTACTCCACCGACCCGTCGATCACCACCAACAAATTCGTGGTCCTCAAGGACGATAAGCAACTGTTTGGGTCCGACAACGTCGTGCCCCTCGTCGCCCGCTCGTCGGCCACGCCCCAGGTACAGACCACCCTCAACGCGGTCTCGGCCAAGCTGACGACTCCTGAGCTCGCACGCATGCTCAAGGAAGTGGTGGTCGACAAGAAGAGTCCGGCGAAGGTTGCCGAGGCGTGGCTTTCGAAGAATGCGTTGAGTTAATTTGATGAGTGAGCGCTCACTCACTTAGGCTGGAGGGATGCCTCCAGCGTCGACACCTTCACGTGCCCCTGCGCTTGCCCCGGGAGAGCGGCGTCAGGCTCTGATCGAGGCGACGTTGCGCGCGATCTTGGAATTACGAACCTCGCCGTCTACCCGTCAGATCGCCGCCGCAGCTGGGGTCGCGGAGGGCACGATCTTCCGAGTGTTCGACACCAAGGAAGAGTTGATCGACGCGGCGATCGCGCAGGCCTTCGACCCCGAGCCGTTCGCGGAGCAAGTAGCCGCGATCGACCCGGACCTCACGCTTCGACCAAGACTCGAAGCATTGGTGGCGGCGGTCCAGGACCGGTTTCGCGAGGTCTTTGACGTCATGGCTGCGCTGGGGTTGACCTCACCGCCAGATGAACATCCGAACGCCTCCCAGACGCAGGTTCGTGACATCACGCAACGTCTCACGGACGTGATCCGGCCCGACGCTGAGGCGCTGCGAGTCACGCCCGAGGAAGTTCTGAAGTATGCCCGGCTCCTCACGTTCTCCGGGAGTCACCCAGAGTTGACGGACGAAAACCCTTTGACGCCAGCAGAAATCACGAGTGTGCTGCTCGATGGCCTATTGATTGAACCAGGAGTCACCGGATGCTGATCAGATTGATCCGCGAGTTCCTTCGGGCATACTCCTCGTGGTTGTGGTTGCTCGTGGGGCTCCAATTGATCAGCGTGATCACCAACCTCTACCTGCCCAGCCTCAACGCTGACCTGATCGACAACGGACTGGCAAAGGCCGACGTCGACCACATCTGGAAGGTCGGCGGCGTGATGCTGCTGGTCAGCTTGGTGCAGATCGTGGCGGCGTCGGCCGCTGCCTTTACCGGCGCGCGTACGGCGATGGGCTTTGGTCGGGATGTCCGAGGCGCGATCTTCGCTCGCGTCGGGCGATTCTCCTCACGGGAGTTCAACCAGATTGGAACCCCGTCGCTCATCACCCGCGGCACCAATGACGTGCAGCAGGTCCAGATGCTCGTGCTCATGAGCTGCACGCTCATGATCATGGCTCCGATCATGATGATCGGTGGAGTGATCATGGCGCTGCGTGAGGACGTGGGGTTGTCCTGGCTCATGGTTGTTGCCGTGCCACTGCTTGCCGTCTCCATCGGTTTGGTCATCCGCAAGATGGTGCCGTGGTCGCGTCGCCAGCAGACTCGTCTCGACGCGGTGAACCGCGTGCTGCGCGAGCAGTTGATGGGCCTGCGGGTCGTACGCGCCTTTGTAAGGGAACCTCAAGAGCAGCAACGGTTTGCGGGCGCTAACGACGACCTCACCGAGGCAGCAATCCGGATGGGGCGACTGATGGGTGCCATGTTCCCCATCGTGATGATCGTGATGAACGTCTCCACGGTTGCCGTGGTCTGGTTCGGTGGACACCGGGTGGCCGCGGGCGACATGGAGATTGGGGCGCTCACCGCCTACATGACCTACCTCATCCAAATTCTGATGGCGGTCATGATGGCGACCTTCATGTTCATGATGGTGCCGCGTGCCTCGGTGGCTGCTGAACGCATTAGAGAGGTTCTTGATACAGAGCCGTCCGTACGTCCTGCGGATGAACCCGCAGGGTTGGAGACGATCACCGGGGTCCTCGATCTGGTGGATGCGGGAATGAGATATCCCGGAGCCGAATCTCCCGTGCTGCGGAACGTCAATCTGCACGCCGAGCCCGGCCAGATGGTGGCCGTGATCGGGTCGACCGGAGCGGGCAAGACGACCTTGCTGTCGCTGGTGGCGCGTCTTTTTGATGCGACCGAAGGGCAGGTCCTGGTGGACGGTGTCGACGTGCGCGAGGTGCGACCCGACGTGCTGTGGGGACACATCGGGATCGTCCCCCAGAAGCCCTACCTCTTCTCGGGAACGGTGGCCAGCAATCTGCGGTACGGCCGCCCGGACGCCACGGACGAGGAACTGTGGGAGGCGCTGGAGGTTGCCCAGGCGCGTGAATTCGTCTCGGCTATGGACGGCGGCCTGGAGGCGCCGATCAGTCAGGGCGGGACGAATGTGAGTGGTGGTCAGCGTCAGCGTCTCTGCATTGCCCGGGCGATTGTCGCGCGCCCGAAGATTTATCTGCTGGATGACTCCTTCTCGGCGCTCGACATGGCGACCGATGTCCGCCTTCGCGCGGCGCTGAAGCCCATCACGCGGGACGCCACGGTGGTGGTTGTCGGTCAGCGAGCGTCGAGTATCAGGGACGCCGACCAAATCTTGGTGCTCGACGACGGCTTGGTCGTGGGCTCCGGGACCCACCAGGAGTTGCTGGAGACCTGCCAGACCTACCAAGAGATTGTCGCCTCACAGAGTGGAACGGGGGTGTCGGCATGAGTGCTCCTCCCGTAGAGAAGTCCGCGCAGTTCCTGCCGTCAGCGAAGCGGTTGCTGTCCTTGATGCGACCGCAGCGAGCTCGACTGATTCTGGTTTTGATCTTGAGCGTGATGTCGGTCGTGCTCAACGTGCTCGCGCCAAAGATCCTTGGCGACGCGATCGACGCGGTGTTCTCCGGGTCGGTCTCCCAGGCGCTTCCCGCGGGTCAAACCAAGGATTCCGCCATCGACGGTCTCCGGGCGAGTGGGGACATAAAGCTTGCCGACATGGTGTCGCAGATGGACCTCGTCCCCGGGGAAGGCGTCGACTTTGGGGTTGTCGGGCGTCTACTCCTGATGGTGCTGGGGCTATACCTCATCGCTGCGCTCGCACAGTTCATCCAGGCGTGGATCTTGAACGCCGCAGTCCAGGCCACCATCCGCAAACTGCGATCCGATATCGAAGCCAAGATTCATCGAGTTCCGTTGTCATACCTCGATGGTCGGCCTCGTGGTGAGTTGCTCTCGCGCGTCACGAACGACGTCGACAACATTGCGCAGTCCCTGACCCAGACGTTGAGCCAACTGTTGGTGTCCTTGCTGACGGTCATCGGTGTGCTGGTGATGATGCTGACCATCTCACCGATGCTCACCGTCGTGGTCCTGGTCTCGATCCCGGTCGCCCTGTTGATTACCCAGCAGGTCATGAAGCGCAGCCAGAAGCTCTTTGTGCAGCAATGGACGAGTACCGGTGCCCTCAACGCGCAGATCGAGGAGTCCTTTACCGGGCATGAGTTAGTGACCGTGTTCGGACGTGGCAAGGAGGTTCGCGAACGCTTCGACGAGACCAACGCTGAGCTCATGCAGGTGAGTTACAAGGCGCAGTTCATCTCTGGCTTGATGATGCCGATCATGATGTTCGTCGGGAACTTGCTCTACGTCGTCGTGGCCGTCGTAGGCGCTGTTCGAGTGGTCAACGGTCAGATGACCTTGGGTGGGGTGACTGCCTTCGTGCAGTACTCCCGCCAGTTCACTCAGCCGTTGTCCCAGGTCGCGTCGATGACCAACCTCTTGCAGTCCGGAGTTGCCTCTGCTGAAAGGGTTTTCGAGGTTCTGGATGCGCCCGAGCAGGAGCCGGAGAAGCAGGATTCCTTGTCCTCACCGACACGCGGCCGGGTGGCCTTCGAGGACGTCGCCTTCGGGTACGGCGAGACGCCGCTCATCAATGGCCTCGACCTCGTCGCCGAGCCAGGCCAGACGGTTGCGATCGTGGGGCCTACCGGTGCTGGAAAGACCACCCTGGTCAACCTCTTGATGCGCTTCTATGAACTCGACCGCGGTCGAATCACGTTGGATGGAGTCGATATTGCGGCTGTTCCGCGTCACGAACTGCGCTCGCGTATCGGCATGGTGCTTCAGGATGCGTGGCTGTTCGAGGGCACGATCCGCGAGAACATCGCGTACGGCAACCCGGACGCGACCCCGGAGCAGATTCAGCAGGCCGCCGAGGCGACCTTTGTCGACCGATTCGTCCACAGCCTTCCTGAGGGCTATGACACGGTGGTTGACGAGGAGGCGAGCAACCTCAGTTCGGGCGAACGTCAACTGGTGACGATCGCGCGGGCCTTCGTGGCCGACCCGGCGATGTTGGTTTTGGACGAGGCCACCTCGTCGGTCGACACCCGGACCGAGTTGCTCCTGCAGGAGGCTATGGCCGCACTCCGATCGGATCGGACGAGTTTCGTCATCGCGCACCGACTCTCGACCATTCGGGACGCCAATCTGATCCTGGTGATGGAAGACGGCGGGATTGTCGAACAGGGCACCCATGATGAGCTCATCCGTGCCGAAGGAGCGTACTACCGGCTCTATCAGGCACAGTTCCTCGGCGCGGCGGTTGAACTGGATGAGGAAACCGCCGCGCATTAGTCCTCAACTAACTCACGGTGGGCGTCTAATCAGCGACTCATAGGACGTGGCCGCGGTTCCGTTGAGAAAGTCGTCGTGGTTCGAATACCACTGGCGCAATTGCGGATCGAGCGGCGCGTCGGGGTCAAGATGTGCTTGGGCGCTGCGGGCATACGTCAATGGGTGATGCGCGCTCGCCACCGAGCCTTGGCGCCCAGGTGCGGGCGAGTCATCCAGCACCACACGTACCACGTTGCTGCGATCGACGGCGTTGCGAGCATCGAGGCGCGGTACGACGTCTTGGCGGTGTTCGAGTGATAGCACGGAAATGTCGCGGGGTACGGCGATTCGGCCGGTAGGCGCCCCAGCCGTGACCACACTGGTGACGTTGAAGCGGCGGCGGAAGGCCGAGTCCGCGGCAAGCCTGGTGGCGACGAGCCCACCCTGACTGTGGCCGGCGAGCATGACCGGCTCGGACCCAGGGCGTACGCCTGCCTGGCGCATGGCGAGCTCCAGGGACTCTGCAATCGCGGGGTAGAGCGGGTTGGATTTTCCAGCCAACGCGGCCAGGTTGGAGCCGAGGTCACTGGGGTTGGCCGGCGATAGGGGGCTCCAGTCTTGGGTGCCAGGGACGCTCACGATCCAGCGATGGACCCCGTCAGGCCCGAGCACGCGCTGCGCGCGGACGCGGGTCCCGCGGTCAGTTTCCGCCGGTGTGGACAGGACTTCCTTTTGGGCCTTCATTAATCCGCTGAGGTCGCGAACTGGGGTGTCGGCGCGCGGAGGAAGGCTTCGTACGGTGAGCGTGCGGTGGTGGTCGAAGGCGCCGAGCGCTCGACCGGTCATGAGCAGGAAGGCGATCTCCTGCTCGAACTCCTCGCCGGGTACGTATCGTCGCGCGCCCGACACGGCGAGATTCGTGAGGTCAGGATTGGCGTAGACGGATGTGCCCAGGCCATCGACGAAGCGATCCTTCAACTCCCCCATGGCGGTGTCCACGGACGTTGGCTGAGCCAGTGCGGTGCCAGCCGCGGCCTGGCCCGCTTCACGCGCCACGACCGCGACCGTGATGGCGACACCGACGGGAATCTGAACCCTCTCCAGGGTCGCTCGCGCCACCTGATCAGCGTGCTCGTACGCGCCCGCAGTCAGACGGAGTCCGCGCGCCAGCACCTCCAGTCGAACGGCAAGGCCGGTTAGGCCGTGTCGACCCAGTACGAGCATCGCGAGGTGCGAGGTGACCGCAGCGCCTGTCGCGGGTGACATCGCCAGGCTGGTCGGTGGCAGAGCTACGCCCAAGTCGGTCACCGCGCGAACGATGCGCCGCACCTCATCTCCACTGCGATCGATGCGGCCGGCATGGGAGCGCATGTCCTGCAAAGAGGCGTCGACGGACGTGGTCCCGCCGGTGACTACAGGGCCGTCAAGTGGTGCATCCATCAGGCGATCCAGTCCGCTAGCGCCGTGGCGGCATCTATGAAGAGTTCACGAATTCCGTTGGTAGGTAACGGAACAGATATGACGCGTTCCTGGCTGTCAATGGCCACCACGTGCCAGCCTGTGGGAGTGGCGATCGCTCCGCGGGGTGCTGCGGGATCCCCAGACCCGTGCCGGACCGTCATCGTCATGCCGCCCGTTGCCTGGGCGAGTGGAGCGGTCGGGTCGACCTGACTGTCGCGAGGTTTGGCGCCAGCGCCGGGAACCATGCGAAGAAGTTCGTCGATCATGAATTCGACTGGGCCGGTGGACAATCCGTGTGCGCGCACGACGTCGTTGTGGATGAAGGTGGCCAGGAGTGCGTACTCCCCGCTTGGGCTGACACTCGCCACCGCCGCGACCCGATCAGGTCCTTGCCACGACGTCAGGAGGATGCGCGGGCCGGGGGAGTTGCAAAGCTCGAGAACGGTCGGATCATTGGAAGCTGGATCGATGGCGCGGTGCACGACGCTCGTCACCATGGCAGCGCGACCTCGCGGGTGATTTCCACGGCCTTCTTCAGCGCTCGCTCACGCGACTCCACGGCGCGAGCGTGGTGTTGTAGCAGCCGATCAAGTTCGTCAAGGTCCTCCGCGCACCTGGTCAGTTCTTGGCCGCGGTCGCGTAAGCGTTGCCGAAACAATTCAGCCGAGGCGCTGCGCCACTGCACGCCATGGGCGGCGGTGAGGGCGGACGCTTCGGCCCGGGTTTCGTAAGCGAGGCGCCGGGCGCGCCGACCGGCGGTCCGAATCTGTTCGGGGTCATCTGTCATGACCGGATGGTGACCCACAGAAGGGGAGGGCCGCAGCCGTGCCAGATCGCCCTGTGGATAGACCGCGCCCCACAGGAACAGCGCGACAGATGGTCGCGCTGTTCCTGGAGGAGTCAGGGCTTGGTGTCGAGCCGAATCAACTCAGTCCATGTTGCCGGGCCACAGAACCCGTCTTCAGGCACGACCTCTGCCCCGGCGAGATGATTGACGTGCCGCTGGTACGACAGCACCGAATCCTGGGTGCGTGGACCAAACATTCCGTCGACCTCGACCTTGCTGGCCTGGCCCGACGCGTTGAGTTCTCGCTGCAGGGCAATGACAGTGTTTCCCTTTCCGCCGATGGTGGCGGTGCTTCGGAGCAGGATCCGATCCCAGCTCCGCATCGTGTCCAATGCACCCGTGGCGGGCAGACCTTCACGCACCTGGAAGGTTTTGACAGCTGCCCTGGTGCCCGGACCGAAGGACCCGTCCACTGCGAGGCTAGGCGTCCATTTCCGAAGGAGGTACTGCGCCGTGGTCACCGGACGCTTAGTCCCGTTGGTCATTCCATAGCGCAGTGCAGGAACGGTCCATTTGCCAGAACTTGCCGCCGCGCTTCGACCAACTCCCAACCCGAGCACGGCAACGCTGGCGATCGAGCCGCCCAAAATAGCGCGACGTGAAAAGTCTTCCATCGTGATTCCCCATTCCGCCCTTTCGGGCACCCAAGCCAAAGGCCCCCGCCTTTGGTCTTGGTATGAGGACGCCGACCGGGTCAATCTGGTTGCATCACGGGCGGTAGAAACTCACATAGTCCGCACCTCAGGTGCGCTTAACCGCCGCCAGCAACATGTTGGCGACGTCGACGACCTCGACGTCTTCGCGTGCCTCGCCGTCAGACTGCTTGGCGGTCAGACCGTCGGTCATCATGACCCGGCAGAACGGGCAGCCAATCGCAATGCGGTCGGCGCCAGTCTCGACGGCCTCGGTGGTGCGGTTGAGGTTGATGCGCGATCCGAGCTTTTCTTCCATCCACATGCGCGCGCCGCCAGCGCCACAGCAGAACGAGGTCTCTCCGGAGCGCTTCATCTCTTTGTATTCCACACCGGGCAGAGCGCCGATGAGCTCGCGGGGCGGGGCATACACGCCGTTGTGGCGTCCGAGATAACACGGGTCGTGGTACGTCACGCTCGCGCCGGTGGACGCGGCGCCGGAGGTGTCGGCTTCATCCGGGCGGGCCACCGGTGTCAGCTTCTTCTCCCGGACGAGACGGTTCAGCAACTGCGTGTGGTGCACCACCTCATAGTTGCCGCCGAGCTGGGGGTATTCGTTCTTGATGGTGTTGAAGCAGTGGGCGCAGGTCACGACGATCTTGGAAGCCGACGCCTCACTGAGTGTTTCGATGTTCTGCTGGGCGAGCATCTGGAAGAGCATCTCGTTGCCGGCGCGTCGAGCGGAGGCACCGGTGCAGGACTCCCCATCGCCCAGCACCGCGAACTCCACGCCGGCCATGTGCAGCAGCTCGGCCACGGCACGGGTCGTCTTCTTGGCGCGGTCCTCATAGGCCCCTGCGCACCCGACCCAGAACAGCCATTCGACGTCGGTTGCGGACTCGACATCGGACCCAATCACCTTGATTTCGAACGGAAGTCCCTTGGCCCAGTCCATGCGGGCCCGGGCTGACATGCCCCAGGGGTTTTGTTTGTTCTCAAGGTTCTTGAACAGGCCGCCGAGCTCGCTCGGGAAGGCTGATTCCAGCAGCACCTGGTGACGGCGCATGTCGACGATGTGGTCGACGTGTTCGATGTCGACGGGGCATTGCTCGACGCACGCGCCACACGTGGTGCAGGACCACAGCACGTCTTCGTCGACGATGGCCCCGGCCTGCGCCAGGCCGATGGGGTCGTACGCCGTCAGCGGGTTGTCGAGGTCGTAGCCGGTGGTGCCCACGAGTGGGGCCTCGAGCAACGAAACGCCGGTCGGACTCTCGCCGGTCGAGGCCTGCAGGTATGGCGCCTTGGCATGCGCATGATCGCGCAGGCTCATCATGAGCAGTTTGGGGGAGAGCGGCTTCTCGGTGTTCCAGGCCGGGCATTGGCTCTGGCATCGACCGCACTCGGTGCAGGTGGAGAAGTCGAGCAGACCCTTCCAGGTGAACTGTTCCACGGACCCGACCCCCAGCGCTAGCTCGGAGTCTTCGTCCTCCATCAACTCATCGAGGTTCTCGAAGTCGATGTTCTTGCCGTCCGGGCCGCGCATCGGCTGCAGTGGGCCGAGCGAGGTGGCGCCGTCGGCGTAGCGCTTGAAGAAGATATTGAAGAACGCCAAAAAGCGGTGCCAGGCGACACCCATCGTGGTGTTCAACGAGATCGTGATCATCCACGCGAAGGAGATGACGATCTTGAGCGTGGCGACCACCACGATGAATTGTTCGAGTGACTGAGCCGACATCCCACCGAACGCCTCGCCGACAGGGAAAGTCAGCGGGTAATGGGCGATCGCGTTGACCTCGCCCTCCGTGGACTGAAGGGCGTACTCCAACCCCCTGAGCGCGAGGATGCACAACATGACCCCGAGGATCGTCAACTCGACGTAGTAGGCCTGCCAGAAGGTGGAGCCGTAGAAGCGGGACGTACGCCCCTCTTTAGCGGGGTGCTTCTTGCGGCGCACGACCATGAGGGTCACGATCCCGACGAGACCGGTGATGACCAGGATGTCGGTGGCCCACTCATAGACCGGGAAATGCCCGATCAGCGGGATCGCGAAGTGCGGGTTAAAGATCTGCCCGAACGCGGTGACCAGGGTAAGGAACAGGAACCCGAACCCGACCATGGTGACCCAGTGCGCGGCCGACACGATACGAATCCGCGACATGCGGGTATGCCCAAGAAATTCCCGGAGCAAGGTGAGGGTTCGCTGGACCTTGCGGTCGCCGCGGGCTTCGGGGGCGCCGACGTGCAAGGTGGCGAGGATTCGGCGTACCGCGCGGACCAGGAGGGCAGTGCCCACTGCGGTGATGCCGAGAGCGATGATCGCGCAGACGATCTGGAGTGCCGACATGGGCGCAGTCTAGCCAGCCGCTACTAATTGGTAACAACAGCAGGGGAATTGATCATGGATCGGCACCTGCACCGTCGCAGCATTTAGGCTCTGCTGCGACATGGCGAATTCTTCCTCACGTGACCCACAAGCACCCGCGCGCGCCGTAAGCGCCGCGTCGAAGCCGGTACCTTCGGGCCTGCGGACGGATATTCAGGCGCTTCGAGCGCTCGCGGTCATGCTGGTGGTGCTCTACCACCTATGGCCCGGAGCGTTGCGCGGCGGGTTCGTCGGTGTGGACGTGTTCTTTGTGATCAGCGGATTCCTGATCACCGGCCACCTGCTGCGCGATGCCGAGCGCAAGGGCACGATCTCGCTGGTTCAATTCTGGACTCGGCGCGCCTTCCGGCTGTTGCCGGCGTCGCTGCTGGTGATCGCTCTGACGATGATCGCCGCGTTGATCTGGGTCGGTGAGGACCAATGGAACCGCTATGCCCAACAGGCGCTCGGTTCCGGTTTCTATGTGCAGAACTGGGTTCTGTCCGCCACCTCGACGGATTACCTGTCCTCGAGTGAGCCACCGACCGCCTTCCAACACTTCTGGTCGCTGTCGATCGAAGAGCAGTTCTACCTGGTTCTTCCGGTTGTTCTGGTTGCCGTCCTCGCGGTCGCCGCAGCGAAGTGGCGTACCTGGTTTTTGGTCGCGCTGTCCGGCATTACCGCAGCGTCCCTCTGCTGGTCGATTTACCTGACCGCCACCAACGCCGACGCCGCCTACTTCGTCACCACCACCCGCGCCTGGGAGTTCGGTCTCGGTGCGCTGGTTGCCTTTGCCCGACCACATCACCTCGGCCGGATGCACCCCGCCTTGGCCTGGGTCGGCGTTGCTGCCATCACGGTCTCGGCCCTCACGTACAGCGCTGACACCGCATTCCCCGGGTACGCCGCGGTCCTGCCCACCGCGGGAGCCGCTCTCGCCTTGGCCGTCACCAGGCACGAGCGGCTTTTCACCAGCATTGCCGAATGGCGGCCAGTGCAAGTCATTGGCGACGCGTCGTACTCGATCTACTTGTGGCACTGGCCGATCTTCGTCATCGCGCCGTACGCCCTTGGGCGCGACCTTGGCCTCTTCCCGCGGGTCGTGATTCTCGCCGCCTCGCTAGTGCTGGGTTACCTCAGTCTGCGTTTCGTCGAGGCACCGTTCCGAGCTCGTGGAACGGCTCGTTGGAAGACCCCAAGCGGTGCAGCGGTCGCAGTGGGCATGACCGCAGTTCTGGTGGTTTCGTGCTCCAGTCTCGCGCTCGTGCAGCAACGCTCGGCCTCATCGGAGGAGGAACTGCGGCAGGCAATGGATCGAATCCCATCCGATTCGTCAGCGGAGTCGTGTTTCGGAGCGCCAGCGCTCGGTCGCGAAGATTGCCCCAAGCCGACCGCGCTGACTCCGAGTCTTTCGCTGCTGCGCAAGGACGACGGCAACCGCGCGGCATGCTGGGCCAGCCAAGGGGACGCGACCTTCAAACGCTGCATTGTGAGCAACCCGCCCAAGCCAGTTCAGCGCGTGATCGCGATAGGCGACTCGCACAACAACTCGCTGATCCCGGCCTACGAGAAGGCGGCGAGGACGCTGAACTGGAAGTTTGAGGTCGCGGGAAAGGCGGGCTGCTATCCCAGCACCACGCGCATCGCCGTCGTCGACCGTGATGTCAGGGCCTGCGAGACGTGGCGGAAGAAGGCCATGGCGCAGGTCGCTGCCGATCCCTCGATCGATACCGTCATCGTGACCCGCAGGGACGCACCGGTGGCGTCGACTGACGCTTCGTCGCGGGCAACAACCGAGCGGGGGCTTCGTGGCGCGTGGTCGAAGTTCACTGCTGCTGGCAAGAAGGTGGTCGTGGTTCAGGACGTGCCACCAGCCGATCAGGGCGTCTTGGACTGCGTGTCCAACGAGGGCGTGGACGCGGCGCAGAAGTGCAGCATGACTCGCCGGGCGGCTTTTCCCGACGATGCGACGCTCCGTGGGGCCGCTCAAGGGCAAAAGGGCGTCAAGTACCTGTCAGTCGAGGACCTGTACTGCCTTCAGGATCGGTGCCCGTCGGTGATCGGCTCGGTGCCGGTGTTCTTTAACCCCGGCCATGTCTCGAAGACGTTCGCCGCCACCCTTGGCCCGGCCCTCGCCGAAAAACTCCGTGCCAGCACGCGATGACGTCCTATCACCCGTCCGCAAAGGCGAATTGACACTCTGGTCGAGGGGGCCAAGGCTGGCGCGCATGACTTCCACTCCACTCGCGCTCGGCGCGATGTACTTCGGCACTCGGTTGGACGACCGCGCCTCGTTTGCTCTCCTCGACCGGTTCGTCGAGGAAGGCGGCCAGTGGATTGACACCGCTAACTGCTATTCGTTCTGGACTGACCCTTCGGGCATTGGCGGCCAGAGCGAGGAAGTCATCGGGCGGTGGCTCAAAGCCAACCCGGGGGCTGACGTGAAGATCAGCACCAAGGTGGGTGTCCAGCCACTTGAAGCTGGCGGTGCTGTCGAAGGGCTCAGCCGTGATGCCGTACGCGCGGGTTTGGAGAAGAGCGTCGAGCGCCTGGGCGGAGCACGGATCGATCGGTTCTGGGCGCACTCCGAGGACCTGACGGTGCCAATCGAGGAAGTTGGGGTGACCTTCGGCGAACTGGTTCGCGACGGGCTCGTCGGCGAAGTCGCCATCTGCAACAACCCGACCTGGGCGGTCGAACGGGCCCGCAACGCCGCACTGCAGGCTGATCTGCCGCCGTTTGTGGGCCTCCAACTGCGCCACTCCTACCTGCAGCCGCGCCCAGGCGCCGTGATTGAAGGCCAGGACTGGCGCTTTGGCATGGTCACGCCAGAGACCCTGGACTACGTCGAGCGTGCCGGGGACCTCGATCTGTGGGTATACACCGCGCTGCTCCTGGGTGCGTACGACCGCAATGACCGCGACTTCACCCCCGCCTACCGCCACGAGGGCAACACCAGTCGGCTCGCGGCGCTCGGCGAGGTCGCTCGCGCCCATGGCGTCAAGCAGGGTCAGGTGGTGCTGGCATGGCTCGCCGGTGGCGCCACCCGCATGGTCCCCATCCTGGGGGGCAGCAAGGTCGAGCAGCTCGAAGAAGCTGTCGCCGGCGTACGACTGGAATTGACGCCCGAACAGCGTGCTCGCCTGGACGACGCCGCCTGACCCGGCGCCGCTCGCGCCGGTCGAGCACCCACTTAACGCCGGTCGAGCACCCACTTAACGCCGGTCGAGCGCCCACTTAACGCCGATCGAGCACCCACTTAACGCCGGTCGAGCTTGTCGAGACCACTGACCGGGTCTCGACGCGGCTCGCGCTGGGCGCTCGCCGGCTCGACCGGCGTGTGGAAAGGGCGGCTCGCGCTGGGCGCTCGCCGGCTCGACCGGCGTGGGGAAGGCCGGCGCTCGCTTCCCCGGCTCGACCGGCGTACGGAGGAGAGGCCGCCGCTTGGGATGCGGACGGGGAATAACGTTATGTTGGGATTTGTATAAACTATCAACAGGGCTCGTCGTGGGCCCGGACTCAACGTAAAGGAGAAGACGTGCCCATCCTCGACGACGTCACCCAGGCCATCGGTGGAACTCCCTTGGTGCGGATCAACCGCATCATTGACAGCGAGGCGACAGTCGCCGCCAAGCTGGAGTTCAACAACCCCGCCGCCTCGGTCAAGGACCGTATCGGCAAGGCCATCATTGAGGCCGCGGAGGAATCCGGCCAGTTGAAGCCCGGCGGCACGATCGTCGAGGCGACCTCCGGCAACACCGGAATCGCCCTGGCGATGGTCGGTGCGGCGAAGGGCTACAAGGTGGTCCTCGCGATGCCGGAGACGATGAGCAAGGAGCGTCGCGCGCTGCTGCGGGCATACGGCGCAGAGCTGGTCCTGACGCCCGGTTCCGAAGGCATGAAGGGCGCGGTCGCCAAGGCCGAGGAGCTCGCCGCGGACGGGGCGGTGCTGGCGCGCCAGTTCGCGAACGAGGCCAACCCGGCGGTGCACCGCAAGACGACCGCCGAAGAGATCTGGAATGACACCGACGGCAAGGTCGACATCGTCGTCGCTGGCATCGGCACCGGTGGCACCATCACCGGCGTCGGCGAGGTGCTCAAGGAGCGCAAGCCGGGTGTGCAGATTGTCGCGGTCGAGCCAGAAGAGTCCCCGATCCTCAATGGCGGACAGCCTGGCCCGCACAAGATCCAGGGTATTGGCGCCAACTTCGTCCCCGAGATCCTCAACCGCGAGGTCTACGACGAGGTCATCGACGTCAACTTCGACACCGCGATCGAGTGGGCGCGCAAAGCTGCCACCCAGGAGGGCTTGCTGGTCGGTATCTCCTCTGGCGCGGCGCTGTCCGCGGCGGCTCAGGTCGCGGCGCGTCCCGAGAACGCTGGCAAGACCATCGTGGTCATCATCCCCAGCTTTGGCGAGCGGTACCTCTCGACGCCATTGTTTGAGGGTCTGGTCGACTAATGGTCATGGCCGGGGCGCTGCGCTCGGCGCCGGGGCGTGGCTCGCGTCTCGCGTCGGGCGTCAGTCGAGCGCGCGCGCGAGTACGCGAGGACGTCGACGCGGCAATGGAGCGTGACCCGGCCGCGGAGTCCCGGCTGGAGACGGTCCTGACCTCACCGGGGTTGCACGCGATCTGGTCCTACCGGGTGGCGCACACCATGTGGGAACGCGGAGACAAGTGGCGCCTTCCAGCGCGGCTCGTCGCACACGTAACTCGAGCGGCGACCGGCGTCGAAATTCACCCGGCTGCACAGATCGGTGACCGTTTTTTCATCGACCACGGTATGGGGGTCGTCATCGGCGCGACCGCCGAAGTGGGCGACGACGTCATGCTCTATCACGGGGTCACGCTGGGCGGTCGATCCCTGGCCAAGATCAAGCGGCACCCCACCCTCGCCAACGGCGTGACCGTCGGTGCAGGCGCTCGCATCCTCGGGCCGGTGCTCATCGGTGCTGGCTCGCAGATCGGCGCCAACGCCGTGGTGGTGAAGGATGTGCCAGCCAATTCCAGCGCCGTTGGCATTCCGGCCACCGTGCGCACGAACGCGCCACCCAGCTACGTCGACCCGGCGATCTACATCTGAGCTGAACCTGGCCACGACATGCGGGAGCCCGCGTCACCCAATGGTGGCGCGGGCTCCCGCTGTCGAGATGGCGTACTCAGCCCTTGGCGGCGGCCTTGAGCTTGCTGCCTGCGGTCACCTTGGCGGCCTTGGATGCAGCAATCTTGATCTCTTCGCCGGTCTGCGGGTTACGACCAGTACGAGCAGCGCGGTCCACGACCTCGATGGTCAGCAGTCCGGGCAGCTGGATCTTCTCACCGCGGCCGACGGCCTCGAGGATGACGTCGTTGAGTCCACCGATGACGGTGTTGGCGTCCTTGACGCTCACACCGGTCTTCTGCGCGATGGTGCTGGCGAGGTCACTGCGGTTCATGGATTTGTGTCCTGTCCTTGGGTACGTGGTCTAGATGTCGAGCCACAATCGGGCCCGTTATGCCGAAACTACGCTAGATCACGCGGAATCTCGCGTTCTGCAGGCCCGGAGTGTCCGTGTGTCGTGCCGATCCGATACGCATGAGGCGAGTGGTGCTGATGTCAGTCATGGGGGGATGCGATGGGGTCGTAGACTGTCCGCCGTCCCGTCCTGCGGGATCGGGAGGGCTCGCATAGTGGCCTAGTGCGGCGGTCTTGAAAACCGCTAAGTCGGTAGCCCCGGCTTCGTGGGTTCGAATCCCACGCCCTCCGCTGTTGCTCTGAGGCGCGACATCGTTGTCATGGTGTCGCGCCTCAGGGCGTTTCGTTACACGCAGGTGAGGGTGGGAGATCCAAGCAGGACGTCATCACCGGCTGGCGGCCCGAGAAAAGACAGCGAGACGGTCACGGCCAATGTCGCGGTGGCAAACTCATCCGGCTCGAAGACGTGCACGAGCGTGCCAGGGTTGGGCTGCTCCGTGGTGAAGGTCGTGGACTGAGCACCCGATCCGAACCCGTCTGTCAGCTGGACAGTGAGGGTCCGCGGCGAGTCAGTCGTCCAGGTCAAGACCGGGAAACTGATCTGATAGCTGCGGCCCGGTTCGAGCGCGATCTCCAGTTCGGTTCGCGCGAAAGCGAAGAGCTCGTCAGGGTCAGCGTCTGCCGATGCGCCAAAGGTGTCGCCGACAAAGCCGACGAAGCCGGTAGAGGTGTCGAAGCCCGAGGGATTCGGGTCAGACCACTCGCCGCGGAACGCGACCGATGGAAGGGGTGGACACGAGGCGGCGTCTGCGCGTGCTTTCGGCAACACGACCATCGCTGGGATGGTCCACGTTGTGCGTGTCACCACGCGGCGAGTGACGCCTTGCGGTTCGGACATCATGAAGGTTCCACCTTCGGGTCAGCCCGTGAATCACTGACTTTTCGCCCCGGGCTCCTCGTGGCGGGCACCCATGAACCAGGAGGAACTTGTCTCACCATACGGGACGGCGCGACCAGAGATCCTAGTGCTGGCCCCCACCAATGATGAAGACCGCGCGTCAGTCGGCTTTCATGACGCGCGCTGTCGTAGCAGATCGAGAATCAGCGCGGCGGTCCAACTGAACTGTCGCGTGCCGTGGCCCGCGCCCGTCCAGGGGTTGACGTACTCGGGGAAGTCCTCGGCCAAGGCGATGTCGACTGCCTCGTCGAGGCCGCTCTGCATCACGTCGGGTGCTCCGTGCTCGCGCAGCCCGGCGTGCAGCAGCCACGTCATGTTGAACCACGCCGGCCCGCGCCAGTAAAGGCCCGGGTCCAGATCGGGTGCCGTGGCGTCATAACTGGGCGCCATCACAGGCGGACGTATCCCCGCGATGCTGAGGAACCGCTCGCCTTGCAGTGTGGCCACCAAGGTCGCTGCTCGCGACTCACCGAGGACGTCTGCCGGGAGGAGCAATGGCAGGAGACCTCCGACGGTGGCCTTCTCGATGACATCACCAGTGCGGCGGTCGCGTGCACCGTACGCACCGAAGTCCGGGCACCACAGCATGTCCATCGCGGTCGTGATGCGCCCCGCTTCGGCGCGGTGCGGGGCGCCGTCTTTGCCGAGGGTCTCGGCGATGTCGGCCAGCGCGATCTCCGAGCGCGCCCAGAGGGCATTGGTCGTCGGATCCTCGACGACAAATGGGTGGTCCACGTCGGCGTCGTCGCACGCGTGGTCGCGATATCGCTCCGCGAGCCAGAAGTACTTGCCGTACTCCCGTCCGCTCGGCCGCTCGCTTGCCGCCGCATGGCGCAGATCAGGCCGCTCCAATGGGCTCTGCGGTGTCGCGGGCACCTCGGCGAGGGCCTCGTCCCACAACGGTGAGTTGTCCGTCCCCGACTCCCAGGGGTGCACGATCGTCGCCAGGCCGGTGTCCGCCGCCCGCCGTGTCCGCAGATAGCGATGCCACGCCACCAAACGGGGGTATGCCCGCTCCAAGAAGCGGCGACGCTCGGACTCCTGCGGGTCCTGGGTGTGGACCAGCCACACCGCCCATGCGTGGATCGGGGGCTGGATCAGCCCCGTCGTAGGCACGGGCGGACTTCCGGCCTGGTCCGCCGAGCGCCAGAACTCCGCGCTCGGCGCGTAGTCGTCGTCGCGGCGGGTGTCGTAGACGATCTGCGGGATCCGCCCGTCGGCCCACTGGCCCGACAGCAGGCTGTCGAGTTCCCGTTGCGCGCGACGCGGCGACAGGTGCCGCAGCCCAATCGAGATGAACGCTGAGTCCCAGCTCCATTGGTGGGGATAGAGTCCGGTCGCTGGCACGGTGTATGCGCCAGTCCAGTTGCGGCGCAAGACGATTGACGCCCGGACTTCCGGCATTGCGCTCGGTGGCATGACCGTCATCGCAGGTACCGCCGCAGCATCGGAGGCGCCGTCGGCAACACGTCCTTCGCCGGGCCAGACAGTCGTGACTCGACCGCGATTGGCCCGGTGTAGCCGCCTGCCCGCAGGGTCGCCATCTCCAACGCCCAGTCCACGTGTCCCGCGCCGGGCTCGAGCCCGTTGGAATCGGAGGCCTGCACGTGCGCGACGAGGTCCAGTGTGTCGCCGAGCGCCGCTGCAGGATCGGCTTCTTCGATGTTCAGGTGGAAGGTATCGGCCACCAGCCGGAAGGCCGGGTTGTCCACCGCGCGGCACAGGTCTGCACCCTGCGCAAGGGTGTTGACCATGTGATCCTCGTAGCGATTCAGCGGCTTCAGCAGGATCAGCGTGCCGACGGCGGCGGCGTGCTCAGCGAGTTGACCGAAGGCATCAATCAACTGGGCGCGGTCGCCTGCGGGGGAGCGTGGCGGCTCGAACGGCGGAAGCAGTCGGGAGAACATGCCATGGGACGCGGGCGTCACCGCGCCGACCCCGCCGATCTGCGCCATGACCGACAGTTGGGAGGTCAGTTGTCGGATGGCATCCCGTGCTAGGCCCTGGTCGAAGGCCCCGACGAAGTGCGACATCTCGACACAGGCCGTCGGTATGACGGCCCCGTTGGCGCGAGCGCGCGTCAACTCCGGCAGGCGCGCCTCGAAAGAGAAGTCGCCCTGCGCGCGCAGTTCGAGACCGTCGAATCCCCATGATCGGGCGACGGCGAACTTCTCCTCGACGTCCCGCCCCGGGACGTGCTGCTCCTGGACGAGGATCGGGTTGGTGAACTCGCTCACGCCGCCAGCACCACCTGGAAAGCAGCGGGTTCAGCGTCGAGGATCTCGACGCGGTGAGGTGCGGAAAAGCGCACGACGTTGGTCACGACGTTGGTCCGTTCCCGGCCGCGGACGGCCATTTGATGATCGGAGGATGTGCAACTTCAGCATACTTGATATGCAAAAGTGCTAACGTGCGGTCCGCGACATGACGAAGTGCGACCTATCCGCGACACAGGAGGCGGCACATGAGAAGAGACCATGGGAGCGGAGCTGGCCGACGGCGAGCCGCGGCGGTGGCACTCGCGGTGGGCGTGGCGGCAGGGGCCGGCGCGTGCGCCCCGGCGTCCGAGACAGAGTCCGACACGTTGGTGGTCTGGTCCCTGGAGAACCTGCCTGACCGGGTCGCCGCGACCAAGGCCAATCTCAAAAAGTTCACCAAGAAAACGGGGATCAAGGTCGAACTGGTCGCCGTCGACGAAGCGCAAGTGCCCTCCCTGATCCAGTCTGCGGTGCTCTCGGACACGCTGCCGGACATCATCGGCTCGCTGTCGTTGTCATACGTCCGGCAACTGCACGGTCTGGGTCTCCTCGACACCAAGACCAGCGGGTCGGTCGTAGCCGACCTGGGCTCCACAACCTTCGAGAAGTCCGCGCTGGAGTTGACTCGGGACGGCAGTCAGCAGTTGGCGGTGCCCTCCGACGCGTGGACCCAAATCCTCATCTACCGCAAGGACCTCTTCCGCAAGGCGGGCCTGAAGCCGCCGACGACATACGACGCAATCCGCACTGCCGCGCAAAAACTGAACACCAAAGGCCGGTTCGGAATCACCTTGGCGACCGATCCCGCCGATGTGTTCACCACGCAGACGTTCGAGTCGATGGCCCTGAGCAACGGCTGTCAACTCGTCACGGGCAAGGGCGAGGTTGCCTTGAACTCCCCGCCCTGCCAAGAGACCTGGAATTTCTACGGGGAGCTCGCCACGAAGCGATCGCCTAAGGGAACCCAGTCCGTGGACTCCACCCGCGCGAGCTATTTCAACGGCGACGCCGCCATGACGATCTGGTCGACCTTCATCCTCGATGAGCTGGCCGGGCTACGCAACGACGCCGCGCCCGCCTGTGATCAGTGCGAGGACGACCCGGAGTGGCTCGCGAAGAACTCCGGGGTGGTAACCGCCATCGGCGGACCGGACAAACCGCAAGGCACGACCTATGGCGAGGTCACGTCCTGGTCGATCATGGAAGGCGCGAAGGCCGCGGACTCGAGCAAACTGGTGCGGTACATGCTCTCCGAGGGCTACACCGACTGGCTGGGCATGGCCCCGGAGGGCAAGTTCCCGGTCCGCACCGGTGACGCCGACAACCCCAAGCGCTTCACCAACGCCTGGGCTGACCTCAAAGCGGGTGTCGACACCAAGAAGCCGCTTTCAGAGGTCTACGACCCGCAGACCATCAGTCAGCTGGGCTCGGTCGCGCAGCGCATCGACCGCTGGGCCATCGCTGAGGGCCAGGGCGGCCTGCTCGGCCCGGTGAGCTCGCAGCTGCCGATCTCCAAGACGGTCAGCGAACTCGGGTCGGGAGCGCTAAACCCGACGGGAGCCGCCCGAACGGCGCAGCAGGACGTCGTGACGATCCAGGAGGCGAACGACTGATGTCGACGATGTCTCTCCGGCGCCGAGCGCCGTCCTCCAACGCCCGTCAGGAGAATCGCGACGGGCTGCTGATGATCGCCCCCACAACGATCATCATCGGGATCATCATCATCGTCCCGATCCTGTGGAATGTCGTGCTCGCCTTCCAGGACAGCTCGCTGCGGACTATCGCCGAGGAGGGGCTGACCGGCTCGCCCACGCTCGACAACGTGATCGGCGTGCTCACCTCCCGCGGGTTCTGGTCTTCACTCCTGACGACGGTCATTTACTCGGTCGGTGCCACCGTCGGATCGATCGCGCTCGGGCTCGCCGCCGCGCTGGCCTTCCGGCGGCCCTTCCCCGGGCGTGGACTGATGCGAGCGGCGATGCTGCTGCCGTACGTCGCGCCCGTCGTGGCAGTTGCGTTCGTCTGGAAGGTCCTGCTCAACCCGCAGTACGGCCTGATCAACTCCTGGGGCACGACGTACTTCGGGTGGGACGAGCCGATCGACTTCCTCGGCCAAGAACCGTTCGCGCTGTTGACGGTGATCGGGTTCGAGGTCTGGCGCTACTTCCCGTTTGCCTTCATGTTCCTCACCGCACGGTTGGTGGCGCTGCCCGCCGACGTGGAGGAGGCTGCCAAGGTCGATGGCGCTTCGCCGTCCCAGTCCTTCCGACACGTGGTGCTGCCGCAGCTCATGCCGACTATCGCGCTGCTGGCACTGCTGCGCCTCATCATGGCGTTTAACAAATTCGACGACGTCTATCTGCTGACCGGTGGTACGGCCGGGACCGAGATCGCGCCGGTCCGGGTCTACGACCAACTCACCGGGAACCTCGACATCGGTGGCGCCGCCGCCAACGCCCTGGTGCTGGCAGTAATCCTGGCCCTGTTCCTGGTGGCCTACATGCGCTTCCTCGGACGAAAGGAGCAGTCGTGAATCGGCACGCCCTAGAGATGCGGCTGTGGCCGGTCCTGCGATGGGTTCTTATCGTCGGGCTCGTACTCATCACCGTGTTCCCGTTTTTCTACATGGTGCTGCTCAGCTTTGTCCCGATCGAGCAGTTGCTTCAGCATCCGGAGCGGCTGTGGGTTCCGTTCGATCAACTCACGACCGAGACCTACGCCGAGGTGCTGCGCAGTGAAGACGATGGCGGCCAAGGCTTTGCGCAGTTCATGCGCAACTCGGCACTCGTCGCGGTGGGTTGCACTGTCCTGACCTTGCTCGTGGTCATCCCGGGCGCGTACGCCGTTGCGCGGCTGCGTTTCCGCGGTCGCCGCTTCATGGGTGGACTGTTCCTAGCCGTCTACCTGTTCCCCGCGATCGTCATCGCCATCCCACTCTTCGTCGGATTCTCCAGGGTCGGGCTCGGGACGTCGTTGGTTGGCCTGGTGCTGGTCTACATCGCCCTGACCGTGCCGGTGTCGATCCACATGCTGCGGTCCTACTTCGAGACGATCCCGGTGTCGATCGACGAGGCGGCCACACTGGACGGCGCCAGCCGTTGGACCACTCTGACTCGCATCACGGTGCCCCTGGCGATGCCGACGATCATGTCGACGGCGTTGTTCATCTTCATGATTGCCTGGAACGAGTTGCTCTTCGCACTGCTGTTCCTGGTGACCGACCGGGATACCTGGACCGTCTCGCTCGGGCTGACCCAACTGTCTAACGGCATCGAGGTCTCCAAGACCGTCCTGATGGCCGGGTCGGTGCTGCTCACCGTGCCTGTGGTGCTGCTGTACGGTCTGGCCGAGCGAGCGTTGACCGAAGGCCTGACGGCCGGAGCCGATAAGGGGTGAAGCCGGGTGGGTTTCGGACCGGGTGAGGTGCTCGACCTCATCCGTCGGCGACAGGCATACACGCGTGCGCAGATCGCCGAAGTCACTGGGCTCTCCAGGGTCACGGTGGCCCAGCGGGTCGACGCCCTCATCGACGCCGGCCTGATCTCAGGGGCGGGCGAGGCTCGGTCGACCGGCGGTCGCCGCGCCACCCAACTGTCGTTCAACGCCGACGCGGGCGTGTGCGCCGTCGCGGCGCTCGAGACCACCCACGCTGACCTCGCACTGACCGACCTAGGCGGCGCCATCCTGACCCGCGCCCGGGTCGAGATTGACGTACGGGACGGTGCCGCAGGCACCCTCAGCCGCGTCACCGAGCCGTTGATGAGGCTGCTTGAGGGCGGGCCAGACCGACCACTCCTGGGGGTCGGCGTCAGCGTGCCCGGCCCGGTGGACCCGGTCACCGAACGGCTGAGCGACCCGCCGATCCTCCCGGGCTGGGACGCCTTCCCCATCGCGGAGACGATGACGCACCACGTTGATCGGCAGGTGCCGGTCGTGGTGCGCAACGACGCCGACGCGATGGCGGCCGGTGAATACACCGCCATGGACGCGCCGTCGGCCGCGCTCCTGTTGGTCAAGGTCTCGACCGGAATCGGCGCGGGCATGATGATAAACGGAGAGATCTTCCGCGGCCACGACGGAGCCGCTGGCGATATCGGGCACATTCGGGTCCCGGAGGCTGAGGACCGGGTGTGCCGTTGTGGGGCCACCGGCTGCCTGGCAGCCGTGGCGTCCGGGCGGGCGCTCGCCAGCCGCTTACGCGACGAGGGGCGAGAGGTTGACTCCGGGCGGGACGTACGTGAGTTACTCGCCCACGGTGATCCGGCGGCGACCCGGATGACGCGAGAGGCCGGGCGGATCATCGGTCGGGTGCTGGCCACGGTCGTGACCATGATCAACCCGGGCACGATGCTGATTGGCGGAGACCTTGCCTCGGCCGCTCTGCTGAGCGGCATCCGCGAGTCGCTGTACCCCGCCGCCTTGCCGCGAGCGACCCGGCATCTGACGATCGACCTGGCCGCGCTAGGGCACGATGCCGGGCTGGTCGGCATGGCCCAACAGGTTTTGCACGCCGAGTTGTCCGCCGACGCCGTCAACAGGAGACTTCCATGACCACACCCGTCCGCATCGGCCTGGTGGGCACCGGCTACCACGCCCGGCGCGTCCACGCTCCGCTGCATTCCGGCGACGGTCCGACCCGGCTGGCCGGGATCTGGGGGCGAGATCCGCACAAGACGGCGGCGATCGCCGCCGACTTCGGGGTCCCTGCGTGCGCCAGTCTCGACGAGTTGTTCGAGCGGTGCGAGGCGGTCGACTTCGCGGTCCCGCCCGACGTGCAGGCGCAGGTGGCGGTCCAGGCTGCGGAGGCAGGCAAGGCGTTGATGTTAGAAAAGCCGCTTGGTCTGACGCTAGCCGAGGCGGAGCGGGTGGCCGGTGCGGTGCGTACGGCTGGTGTCCCCGCCATCGTCGCGATGGCCAAGCGATTCCACCCCCGGACCGAGGAGTTCATCGCTGCGGCGGCCGAATTGCGGGCCTCCAGTCGGGTGTTGGGGCTCACGGCGCGGTTCTTCCATTCTGGGTTCCTCCCGGGCGGGAGCATCGGTGCTGACACCTGGCGACTGGCCGAGCACGGCGCACTGCGTGATCTCGGGCCCCACCTGCTGGACCTGGTCGAGTTGGCGGCCGGACCAATCACCGCGGTCCGCTTCGAACCCGCCGACGGCGCCTACTGCGCGGTGACGACCCGGCATGAGTCCGGAGTGGTCGGGCAGGTCGCGATGTCCGGGGCGATCCGAATTGACCGCCCACTGACCGATGTCGAGGTCTACTCCGACGGCGGGCACCTGCACTTCAACGCGGCGGAGATCGAGCACCAGCACACGTGGAACCGGATCCGAGACGAGTTCGCTGCGACCGTACGCACCGGCTCATCCGTCACCGTTGATGTCGACCGAGCGCTACAGATGTCGCAGGTCATCGACGCCATCGAACGCTCTGCCCGCGAGGGCAACCAGATCGAAGTGAACGGCTGATTGAGCAGGTTGCACCAATCAATCGCCGTCCGTCTCCCGACTGTTCACCCAGACCGTGCTACCGTCTTGCTGGTTGCAGTTGCAGTTCCTTGAGTGTCGAATGGCTCGCGAAGGCGGGCACGAGTACGTTCAGGGTCGGAAACGGCCCAGGGTGCCTCATCTAGCAACCGGTCCCAATTCTGGGGCCTTGACCATCATGTAGACAGATTGAGAGTTACACCCAATGGCACAGGGAACCGTTAAGTGGTTCAACGCTGAGAAGGGCTTTGGATTCATTGCCCAGGACGGCGGCGGCCCGGACGTTTTCGTCCACTACTCCGCTATCCAGACTCAGGGATACCGCAGCCTCGACGAGCAGCAGCGCGTCGAGTTCGAGATCACCCAGGGTGACAAGGGGCCGCAGGCCTCCGACGTCGCACCGATCTGAGTCTCGACCAGAAACTCAACGTCAAGGCCCCGCACCTCACGGTGCGGGGCCTTTTCGTATGTCGGGTTTCCGCGAGAGAGGTCAGCGCTTCGCGAGTTCGCTGAGGAAGTCCTTAGCCACAGGCGCCGCCTTGTCTCCGCCACCGCTGCCGCGGGGGACATCTTCGACCAAGACGGCGAACGCCACATCGCCCTGCCAACCAGTCAACCAGGCACGGGAGACCGGTTTGCCGCCTTCGCCGGTGAACTCGGCGGTGCCGGTCTTGGCGTAGACATCGCCCCCGGGGGTGCCGTTGAGCACCTTCCCCGTGCCCTCGGTCACGACCTTGCGCATCATGGTTTTGATGTCTGCGGTGGCTGTCGTGTTCAACGGTTTTGGCGTGCGTTCACCGCCAGCCCCCACGATGAGCTGGGGCGGGATCATGCTGCCTCTGGCTACCGAGCCAGTCATCACCGCGATCGACATCGGTGAGGCGAGGGTGCGGGCCTGGCCGAACGTAGTGGCCGCGTGATCGACCTCGCCCTCGGTCGGCGGGACGGAGCCGGTAAAGGCGCTCACGCCGAGTTGCTTGGTCCAGTCGACTCCGATGCCAAGGTCCGCGGCGGCCTTGGTCATCGCGTTCGGGCTCAGTTGGGTGCCGGCCTGGACAAAGGCGGTGTTGCACGAGTGGGCGAAGGAGTCCACGAAGGTCGAGTCATCGGGCAGGGTTTCCTGCTCGAAGTTTCCGATCCGGCGACCGTCGACCACGATGCTGGGCGGGCAAGGCACCTTCTCGCTGGACGCGAACCCGTCGGTGAGGAGTGCGTACGTCGTGGAGACCTTCAGGGTCGAGCCCGGCTGATACCGCCCGGTCAAGGCCCGGTTGATGCCTGAGGATGGCGAGTTTGCGACCGCGAGCACATTCCCGGACTTCACGTCGAGGGCGACGATCGCCGCAGGGGAACTGTCACCGGCTGCGGCCAGCGCCTTCTCAGCGGCGGTCTGAACGCTGGGATCCAGCGTTGTCCGTAGGTCTTTGCCGGCGGTGGACTTCGTTCCGTGAAGTACCTCGTCGCTGTTGCCCGCGACGGTGACCGTGAGCCCGCCCGTTGGCGCCAGCAGGCTGTTGAACTGGGCCTGCAGACCCGAGCGTCCCACGACTGTGTCTGGCCGGAGTTTTCGGTCCTTCTCAACCATTTCGGCGGTGACGGGGCCGACGGTGCCGAGCAGTGGTTGGCCGAAGGTACGCGTCGCGGCCAAAGGCTGTTGCCGCTTATTGACCACCACACCGGTCAGCGCCGAGATCTGATTTTCCTTGGCTTGGTAATCCGCCTCGCGGTAGGTGATGACCGAGATGAGAGCTGTGCTCTTTTTGCCCTGAGCGGCTTTGAGTTGAGCGGCGAGGTCGGATTGGCCCACGATGCCCTGCAATGACGTAGCACTGGCGGCGGTGGCCTTGGCCGGGTCCAGCGCGATGTCGTACACGGGACGGTTCGCCATGATCTTGGCGTTGTCCTTGCCCAGGATTTCCCCACGCTCGGCGGACGCTGACTGCACGGCGAAACTGCCGTTCGCGGGAAGCTTGGGATGCCAGAGCGAGACGTTTTCACGAACTTTGACGCCCCATCCGCCCTCGGCTTCTTGAAGAGACACCGGGTCGGTCCATGCGAAGGTCTTGCCGTCGCGCAGGGTCCACCGAACCTGCAGATCTGCGACCGCCGTCTTGCCATCGCGGTTCACGGTGCCGACTTTCACAGCCACCGGGCCGTCGCCGAGTGCGCCGGTGGCGGTCTTGAAGTTCTCCGCGGCGGCCGTCCCAGAGGATCCGAGGAAGCGCGCATCCTGCACCTTGCCCTTGCTCCAGGCGGTGGCCAGTTGTTGCGCCGCGGAGCGGGCCGCGTCGTCGGAGGCGGAGTCGGCGCGGTGGTCGGACACCACCATGTAGCCACCGATGCCGCCGGCCAGGATCACGCCGGCCGATATCGCGGTGAGGACGGTCCTACCAGCCATGTGCGCTCCTGTCGGCGAAAGGTACTAGCAGGATGCCCTAGTGTCGTCGATCGGCTTCTCGCTGGTTGACGTTGACGGCTCTGCCGCATCGGTCGTGGCTTTGGCCTTGGGCTTTGGCTTGGGTTTCGCTGAGCCCTTCGACTTTGGCGCCTTGCTGTCGTGCGGGGTTTCGATGCCCTTCTTCACGAGCGTACGGATCTTGTCGTAGTCCGGGTTGCCGGTGTTGATCGTCGGCGGCGAAAGGTTGACGCTGCGCATATTGCCCTTTTTCATCGTCTGCGCGAGGGTCGCGAACGCAGGCAGATAGTCCTGCGGGATGTCGAAGGTGATGTTGTCACCGGCCGCGCTCATGATTCCGGGGAATTTCTGAAGCAAGGTGGTCGGACTGGCCTGACTGACCAGGGCATTGACCATGCAGCGCTGACGGCGGGTTCGGTCGTAATCACTGGACAAGGCGCGGGAGCGGGCGTACCACAGCGCGTCGTAGCCATTGAGCTTGCGATCTCCCGGCTTGAGGTAGCCCTTGATGCTGCCTGGAATGACAACCCCGTTTTCGACCTTGCCGCCGATGGGGAGTTTTTCAGGCACGTTGACCCGGACCCCGCCGATGGCGTTGACGAGTTGCTCAAAGCCCTGCAGGTTGACCACGGTGGTGTAGTCGATCGGCTGCCCGACGACTTCCTCGACGACCTCGCGGGTGGTGTTGAGACCCGGGTTCTTCTCGTTCTTGGGGAACAACTCGCGCTCGTTGACGCCAGCCTCGGTCCAGACCGCATCCAGGATGCATTCGTTGCCGCAGTTATAGCCGTCGGGGTATTTCTTATGGAGGGGGTTGTCCTTGGGGAAGGGCACGTTCTGAAGGTTGCGCGGAAGGCTCACGAGCGTGGTGTCACCCGACCGAGTGTCGATGCTGACGAACATCACCGTGTCGGCCCGGATCTTGAAGCGTCCCGCGCCAGCGTCGGAGCCGATCAGCAGCATGTTGACGCGCGGTACGTTCCGCCACGGATCTTCACCGCCCTGGGCCGGGAGGTTTGACGTGCCGCCGCGCCCCTCGAAGCGGTCCTGTGACATGCGACTGAAGGCGTCCCGGGTGATGAGGACATAGTTCGCGCCGATGGCGGCCGGCGTGGCCACGACAAGGCACAACAGGGCCGCGAAGCCGCGATGCCACCACACCGTGCGCATGGACCATCCGTCTTTGCGGGTCTCCTGCGCGGTGAGCATGATCCCCAGGACCCACAGCAAACCGCCGACGACGAAGAGCGTGAGCAGGATGAACAGGCCGCGTGCGGTGAGGAAGCGCGCCGCTCCGGAGATCACGCCGCCACTGAGCAGGGAGTAGGCCGCGAGGAGCAGAACCACCACCGCGGCCAAACTCATGATCAGGCCGAGGGTGCGACGCCGGGTAAACACCAAGCCGAGCCCAGGAAGCAGGGCGCTAATACCGGTGAACCGGTAGGCGTTGCGTACGTCGTGTGCGTTCTGGATCTCGCGGGACCGACGGTCCGCACGCGACTCCGGAGTCTCTGACCGCGGTCGGTTCTGCCCCCGCTGCGGAGGTGTCGCAGGATGCTGCGGCATGGACCATGCTTTCTTTGTTGACGGTCGGGTCGGTCTTGACCCGCCGTTCGGAACCAGATCGCGCGATGGATGTGCCCGCAACCCGATCGTGACCTAAATGATACCGGGATGTTGTGCTTCTAACCAAAGTGCGGAGTGGTCAATCGAGGCTTATTCCTCACCTCTAGGACGCCACACGACCCTGGGAGGTTGCCGTACGTGCCTCAGTTTGGTGGGTGCTCCGGTGCGCAGGTAGCCTGGCGCACGCTTGCGTATGGAGGCGTCGCCTAGTCTGGTCTATGGCGCCCGCCTGCTAAGCGGGTTTGGGGCTACAACCCCATCGAGGGTTCAAATCCCTCCGCCTCCGCCATGCACTTCGTGCCCCCGGCCGTTCTCGGTCGGGGGCACGCTTGTTTGCGACGCGGCAGGTGAGGTGCTCAGCCAGCGCCGCAAAAGAACGAAGCGCACCACGGTGGCGATGAGGTTGCCCACGGTGAAAGCCACCACGGCCGCGACAGTGTCGGCCTGCGGGGCCATCCACTCCAGCACGGCCAGGGCCAATGCCGTCACGCCCAGCGTCATCGCCAGCAGAACGAGCGCTTTGAGCTGAACCTGCCAGTGACCCTCGCGTCCGGTCACCCCAAAACTGAAGCGACGATTCACGGCGGTGTTTGCGATGGTGCTCAGCACCAGCGAGAGGGCGCTGGCGACCTGGTGATGATCCAAGAGGTGCGCAAATAGCCAGAACAGTGCCGTGGCCAGGACCGTGCTCCCGACCCCGACGATGGCAAAGCGCACCAACTGGCCGCGCAGGACGGCGCGTCGATCAGGGTCGTGAGATCTGGGCATGGTCTTCCCGGGAAGGGGGCGGTCGATCTTCGGAGCGTACGAGCCCGTGGGGCCCAGGCGCACCGCCGGCCTGCTCGGCCATGAGTTCTGCAGCAGACCGAGGGGCTCGACCGAGGAGCTCGCTCAGCGCCGGGCTCATGGCCGCGAAATGACCGCTGCGGCTTGCCTGGAACATCGCGAGGCTGAAGCGGGCCGCAGCCTCGGGGATGCCCGCAGCGATCTCGCTGGCCACCCACTCCTCGTCGCCGAGGACGACTCGTTCGATCGTGCGCCCCGTGAGTTCGGAGCCGATGGCGGCGAAGTCGGCCAGGGTTACGGCGATTGGTGCGGTGAGGTCAATGGGCCCCTCGAAGGCATCCTCGCTGGTCAGGATGGCGGCGGCAGCCTCGCCCGCGTCAACCCGAGACGTCCATGAAAACGGACCGTCGGCGGGTTTGGCGATGACGCCGGTCTTCTGCCACGGCCCGAGCAACTGGCTTAGGTCGCCGAAGAAGCCGTTGCGCAGTGCCGTCCACGCGACGCCCGAGGTGGCCAGGTGGGCCTCGGCATCGGCGGCCAGGGCCGACCCGGGATAGGGCGAGTCAAAGCCTGCGCCGTGCTGGCTGGTGAACAGGATTCGCTGCGCGCCCGCCGCGACGGCGGCATCGATGGCTCGCCGGTGCTGGTCCGCGACATTCGCGTCCATGTCATTGGACGAGACCAAAAGCACCTGAGTGGCGCCCTCGAAGGACGCGCGCAGGGCATCGGGATCGTCATAACTTCCGGTGCGGACGCGTACGCCCTGGTCGGCGAGGTGCTGCGCGCGGGTGGCGTCCCGCACGCTGACCCCGACCTCATTCGCTGGGAGGCGACGGAGAAGGTGCTCGACAGTGACGCCGTTGAGCGCGCCGGTGGCGCCGGTGACCACGATCATGAGGGTTCCTTTCGAAGGGACGAGTCGGCTCGACGAGTCGACCGATGAGGGGGCTGACCTAACTTGACCTGATGAGTCAAGTTAGGAGATCTGGCCACGGTAGGTAAACTGACTGCTCGAGTCAACTTAGGCTCGAGTCGCGAAGGAGGTCACATGAGGCAGGAGCCTGCGCCCGTGCTGCGCGCCGACGCCCGCCGCAACACCGCACAGATTCGGGAGGCCGCGCTCAGTGTTTTTCGTGACCGTGGGCTCTCGGTGCCGCTGGAGGAGGTCGCTGCTGCCGCGGGCGTGAGCAAGGCGACGATCTTCAACCGGTTCGGTGGTCGAGTCGGACTTATCGAGACGGTGGTCGACCAGATCGTGGCAGTCGAGATGGACCGTATCGTTGCGCACACGCGGTCCCTTCCCGAACCGCGCGAGCGCATCGTGCACTACGTCACCGCAATGCGCGACCTGCAATATGACCGCCCAGCGGCCAATGACGTGCTGCTGCAGGCCTATCCGCACTCAGCTCAGCTGATGGACATTTGTCGAGCCGCGGGAGAGATGAATGCCGAGCTCATTGCCGATGGGCGGGCCGCCGGAGCGCTGCACCCGCAGGTCGGCGAGGCAGATCTGCACGCGCTCGTCGTGGACAACGCGCTCGCGTTGAAGCATGGGGCCAGGCCAGAGCGCGCCGACTACGACCGCCGGACCGGCTTTGTCCTGCATGGCATCTGCAGCGACTGAGATCAGTCGGTCGAGGTGTCCTCGGGTGTAGGTGTCGGCAACGTGACGGTGAAGGTGGTCTGTCCTGGCTCGCTGTGTACCCCGACGTGGCCGCCATGCGCGCTGACGACGGCCTGCACGATGGATAGGCCAAGGCCGGTGCTGCCCTCGCGGCGGGTACGCGCCTCGTCGCCGCGTGCGAAGCGCTCAAAGATGTGCGGCTGCAGGGGAGTGGGGATGCCCGGCCCGTTGTCGCTCACCGTGAGCTCGACTCCAGCAGGACCCTGCCGCACGCCCGTCGTAATCACCGTGCCGGCGGGAGTGTGCTTGCGGGCATTGCCCAGCAGGTTGATGAGCACTTGGCGCAGCCGTGCCTCATCCCCGATGACCTCACACGGCTCATCCGGAAGGTCGAGCGACCACTGATGGTCCTGTCCTGCGGCGCTGGCATCACTGACGCTCTCGATGACCATCATCGTGAGGTCGATACTGGCTCGTTCAAGAGGTCGGCCAGCATCGAGCCGGGCGAGCAGCAGAAGGTCCTCCACAAGTGCGGTCATCCGGTCAGACTCAGACTCAATTCGACTGAGTGCGTGCGTGACTGAGGTGGGTACCGGCTCGGTCTGGCGCCGCGACAGTTCGGCGTAGCCGCGAATCGAAGCCAGCGGCGTACGCAACTCGTGGCTGGCATCGGCGACGAACTTTCGCACCTGCAGTTCCGAACGATGCCGGGCCTCAAGCGCGTCGTCGACGTGGTCGAGAAGGTCATTGAGGGCCGATCCAACCTGGCCGACTTCGGTGCCCGGATCAGTGTCATCGGGCGGTACGCGCTCGTGGGTCCGACCTTCGCCCGCCGCGAGCGGAAGGTGGGCGACCCGCTGCGCGGTGGTGGCGACCCGGCGCAGTGGGCGCAGGTTGCGTCGTACGAGCCACCATGCGGCCAAGCCGATCAGCACCAGACCGAACAGGCTGACGGCAACCACCGTCTTGGTCAGCCGCAGCACCGAGTCCTCGACAGCAGAAAGCGGCAGTCCGCGGATGCTGATGACCTCTTGGGTGGTGACGGCGCTGGTGTCGGTGTCGATCACCTGGTCGTAGTGCTTGGCGCTCACGACACGGTATTTCTCGCCCAACACCGTCACGGTGGTGGGCGTCGTCCCCATCCCCTTCTCGCGCAGGTCGTCGACCTCCCCTTGGGCGATCACGGCCTGTCGGCCGTCTCGGCCAACGACCGCGCACGAACTCACCGTGCTGCGGGTACGCCGGTCATAGTCAGACAGCACCGTCCCGCGGACGTCGGTGGTGCAACTCAACTGCCCCAGCCCGACATCCGGTGGAGGGCCCGATCCTGGTCGGCCTTTTTCATCGCCGGTCATCGCCGACACCACGCCGACCAGGGAGCGGTCGACTTGATCGAGTTGGGCGTTACGCGAGGTCAGCACCGTCGCGGTGCCAGTCACCACCGTGACGAGCAGGTAAAGCGCGACGATCGAGACCACCAGCTTGGTCCGCAACGTCCACCCGCGCGGACCTCGTCCGCTCATGGTGCGGGCTTCAGGACATAGCCTGCGCCGCGCATCGTGTGAATCATCGGGTCACGACCGGCGTCGATCTTCTTGCGAAGGTAGGAGACGTACAGCTCAACCACATTGGCCTGGCCGCCGAAGTCGTAGTTCCACACGCGGTCGAGGATTTGTGCCTTTGACAAGACTCTCTTCGGGTTGCGCATCAGGAAGCGAAGCAGCTCGAACTCTGTTGCTGTCAAAGAGATTTCATCGCCGCCGCGGATAACCTCGTGGCTGTCCTCGTCGAGTGAAAGATCGCCCACGGTCAGCACGGACGAGGAGTCCGGAGCAAGCATGACTGAGCGACGAAGCAGCGCGCGCACTCGGGCCACCACTTCCTCCAGGGAGAACGGCTTGGTGACATAGTCATCGCCTCCGGCCGTCAGGCCAGCGATGCGGTCCTCAACTGAATCGCGTGCGGTCAGGAACAGCACGGGGACAGCGGGGGAACTCGCTCGGAGGCGGCGAAGCACTTCCCTGCCATCGAAGTCCGGGAGCATCATGTCGAGCACCACGGCGTCCGGGGCGAACTCCTTGGCCATGCGGACCGCCTCAGACCCGCTGCCCGCGCTGCGGACGTCCCACTTTTCCAGGCGAAGGGCCATCGACAACAACTCGGTCAGGTTGTCCTCGTCGTCGACCACCAGGACGCGAACAGGGCCGCCGTCGACCCGAACCAGGGGCGCATCTTGTGTGCTCATGGTCCCAGTCAACCGGCAGGCCCTGTGTCTCGACCAGGACTTTCCTGTGTGGATTCTGTGCGTACCCGATGAACCGGGTGGAACTCAGGTCGTCGCAGTGACCGTGCGCAGGTCCTGGCGGGTCTCCGGGGCCTTGGTGCGCTCGGCGTCGCTTTCCTTGTCGGTGACCAATTGCTGGGAGGCCCGCTCGGCCGCAACGCGCTCGCGGTAGGCCGCCACTTCACGAGCCTTCGTGGCCTCATCCCAACCCAGGACTGGCCCCACGATGTCGGCGGTCTCCTCGACAGCGTCGACGCCACGGTGCTTGGTGTCGATCGACATCCGGGTCCGGCGGGCCAGGATGTCGGTGAGGTGCAGCGCGCCTTCGTGGGTCACGGCGTACTTCAACTCGGCCCGCAGGTACTTTTCGGCGTTCTTGACTGGCTGCAAAAGCGTCTTGTCTTCGTCGGCGAGGGCGAGGACCTCGTGCAACTTAGAGCCGTAACGTCCCAGCAAGTGCTCCACTCGCCACTCCGGCAGACCGGTCTCGCGCGCGAGTTCGCTCTTGAGGTTCATCATGGCGGCGTATCCGTCGGCGCCGACCAACGGGACCTGCTCGGTGATCGACTCCTTCAAGTCACCGATGTCCTCGGCGGCGGCGTCGACTGCGTCCTTGGCCATGATCCGGTAGGTCGTGTATTTGCCACCGGCGATCGAGACCAGGCCGGGTACCGAACGCGCGACGGCATGCTCGCGGGACAACTGGCTGGTGTCCTCGCTCTCCCCGGCGAGCAGTGGACGCAGGCCGGCGAAGACCCCGACGATGTCGTCCTCGGTGAGCGGCACAGCGACGACCTCATTGAGGTGGTCGAGGATGTACGTGATGTCGGACTTGGTCGCCGCCGGGTGCTGGAGGTCCAAGTGCCAGTCGGTGTCCGTGGTGCCGATCAGCCAGTGCTGGTCCCAGGGGATGACGAAGAGCACGGACTTCTCGGTGCGCAGGATCAGGCCGACCTCGCCGGCGATCCGGTCGCGGTCGACCAGGATGTGCACCCCCTTGGACGCGCGCACCTTGAACTGTCCGCGGCCACCGACCATCTTTTGGATGTCGTCGGTCCACACGCCCGTCGCATTGACCACAACCTTGGCCGACACGGTGTAGCGCTGGTCGGTCTCGACGTCACGCACGATGGCGCCCACCACACGGTTGGCTTCCTTGAGGACCTCGACCACCTCGGCAGAAGCGAGCACCACGGCGCCGTAGTGGGCGGCAGTGCGGGCGACGGTCATGGTGTGGCGGGCGTCGTCGGCCTGGCCGTCGTAATAGCGGACGGCGCCGACCAGGGCATCGGATTTCAGCCCGGGGAAGAGGTTGAGTGCGCCGCCCTTGGTGAGGTGCTTCTGGCGGGGGACGGTTCGGGACGAGCCAGCCATCTGGTCATACATCGCCAAACCGGTCGCGACGTATGGGCGCTCCCAGCCACGGTGAGACAGCGGGTAGAGGAAGGGGACGGGGTGCACAAGGTGCGGGGCGATATGCGTCAGCATCATCTCCCGCTCCTTGAGTGCCTCGGCCACCAGCGAGAAGTTGAGCTGCTCGAGATAGCGCAGGCCGCCGTGGAAGAGCTTGCTGGAGCGCGATGAGGTGCCACTGGCGAAGTCGCGTGCCTCGACCAAGGCCGTACGCAATCCGCGCGTTGCGGCATCGAGTGCGACACCAGAACCGGTGACGCCCCCACCGATCACCAAAACGTCGAACTCACGCTCGGTGAGCTCGCGCCAGGCCTGTTCCCGTTGGGCAGGGCCGAGGGTAGAACTGAACGGCTGCATGACCATGGATTGGGGTCCTCTCGATGCGATTCGCGCCCGGAGCCACGAGCGTCCCAGCGACAAAGACCACCTTAGGCGCTGGCACAGCAGGCGCAGGCGGCACCCGGAAGATCTGACCCGAACGTAGTCCGCAGGTCACATTCAGGCCCAGACCAGAAGAAACGCTAGGCCAGAGGTGGTTGGGTGGGGTAGGAACAGGGTTGGTATGTCATTTTTTGTCAGTGCGGATCCGTAGACGTGGGTCGACGGGGAGAGTAGGTCTTCATGAGTTTGGGCCAAGTGTTCGTGAGCGAGGTCCTCGGGACCATGCTTCTAACGTTGCTCGGTTGCGGTGTAGTCGCGAACAACGTGCTCCCGAAGAACAACGGCTTCGGGGGCGGGTTCCTGATGGTCAACTTCGGCTGGGGGCTCGCGGTCTTCGCGGGTGTCTTCGCCGCCTTCAAGTCCGGTGCGCACCTGAACCCGGCGGTCACTGTTGGATTGCTGATCAACGGCGATGAGTACGCCAAGGGCGTCGAGATCACCGCGGCGTCGACGCTCGTCTACTTTGCTGCCGAAATGCTCGGTGCCATCATCGGTGCCGTGCTCTGCTGGGCTGCATATAAGAAGCAGTTCGACGAGCGCGAAGACGCCGGCTCCTTGGGCGTCTTCTCCACCGGCCCACAGATCAAGAGCAACGTCTGGAACGTCGTAACCGAGGTCATTGGGACCTTCGTCCTGGTGTTCGTCATCCTCGCTCTCGGCAAAACCCCTTCGGAACTTGGCCCGCTCGCGGTGGCGATGCTGGTGGTCGGTATCGGTGCCAGCCTTGGTGGCCCGACGGGATACGCCATCAACCCTGCTCGTGACCTTGGTCCGCGTATTGCCCACGCGCTCCTGCCGATCCCCAACAAGGACGACAGCAACTGGTCCTACGCCTGGGTGCCGGTCGTTGGCCCGCTGATCGGTGGCGTTCTGGCGGCACTGGTCGCCAACCTCTATATCTGAACGCTGTCGTCTAGAAGGAGCACTACATGAGCAAATACATCGCTGCCATCGACCAGGGCACGACCAGCACTCGATGCATGATCTTCGACCATGACGGCAAGGTTGCCGCGGTCGCGCAGATGGAGCACGAGCAGATCTTCCCGAAGGCCGGGTGGGTCGAGCACGACGCGAAGGAGATCTGGGAGAACACCCGCAAGGTCTGCGCCGAGGCGCTCGCCAAGAAGGACCTCAAGGCCGATGACATCGCGGCGGTCGGGATCACCAACCAGCGTGAGACCGCGGTGGTCTGGGACAAGACGACCGGTGATCCGGTTTACAACGCGATCGTCTGGCAGGACACGCGTACTGACGACATCGTGGAGGAGCTCGGCGGCTCCGAAGGCCCGGACAAGTACAAGGCCAAGGTCGGTCTGCCGCTGGCAACCTATTTCTCTGGGCCCAAGGTGACCTGGATCCTGGACAACGTCGACGGCGCTCGCGACAAGGCCGAGGCCGGTGACCTGTTGTTCGGCAACATGGACACCTGGCTGATTTGGAACATGACCGGCGGTGTCGACGGTGGAATCCACATCACCGACGTGACCAACGCCTCCCGCACGCTGCTCATGGACCTGGACTCCCTCGCCTGGGATGAGTCGATCGCCGCGGACATGAAGGTCCCGACGTCGATGCTCCCGGAGATCAAGTCCTCAGCGGAGGTCTACGGCGAGGTGCGGCCGAAGGGCGTGTTGGCCGGCGTACCCATCGCCGGAATCCTCGGTGATCAGCAGGCTGCGACCTTCGGGCAGGCGTGTTTCGAGGTCGGCAACGCCAAGAACACCTATGGCACCGGCAACTTCCTCCTGCTCAACACCGGTGAAGAGAAGGTCGCGTCCAAGAACGGCTTGCTCACCACGGTCTGCTACAAGATCGGCGACAACAAGCCGGTGTACGCCCTTGAGGGCTCGATCGCCGTCACGGGCTCGCTGATCCAGTGGCTGCGCGACAACCTCCAGATCATCAAGGATGCTCCAGAGGTTGAGACCTTGGCCAAGAAGGTTGAGGACAATGGCGATGTCTATGTCGTGCCTGCGTTCTCGGGCCTGTTTGCCCCGCACTGGCGCAGTGATGCGCGCGGCGTGATCGTGGGTCTGACCCGCTACGCCAACAAGAACCACATCGCCCGGGCGGCCCTGGAGGCAGTGGCCTTCCAAAGCAAGGAAGTCGTCGACGCGATGAACGCCGACTCCGGTGTCGACCTGACCGAACTCAAGGTCGATGGCGGCATGGTCGGCAACGACACCTTGATGCAGTTCCAGGCCGATCTGTTGGGCGTGCCGGTCATCCGGCCGCAGATCACCGAGACGACCTGTCTCGGCGCGGCCTATGCGGCCGGTTTGGCGGTGGGCTTCTGGGAGTCCGAGGACGAGCTGCGCAAGCAGTGGGCCGAGGACAAGCGCTGGGAACCGCAGATGGACGCGGAGACGGTGAAGGCGCGTACGACGAAGTGGAGCAAGGCCGTCAAGCGCACGCTGGATTGGGTCAAGGGCGAGGAATAGCTCACTCGCATGACGTGACCACCTGACCGACCGCGATGTTGGTCAGGTGGTCAGTCGATGTTGGTCACTGGGCGGACCACCTACCAGTGGCCGGATCTCCCCCGAGGTGATCCGGCCACCGGTCTACGGTGGTCCGCCCAGTGCGTTTTAGGGGGCGCCCGGCACGATGACCGAGTTCGAGGCGGTGTCGGTGGCGGTCCCGTCTGCGGTGCAATACGTCACGATCACCATCACGCGGTAGGTGCCCGGCGCGGCGTACTGATGGTGCTGTGGACCAGTGGAAAAGGCCGTCTGCTGGCCGGAGTCTGGTCCGCAGGCTCCTTGAACTTCCTGCACGGCGCTCGCGCCGTCGCCAAAACGAACGGTGTATTTCAGGACGCCACCAGAGGTGCCTCGAGCATCGGCCTTCCACGTGGCCGAGGTGCTACCTGATGGTCGTGTGGTCATGGAGACCGCAAGACCCTTGGTCGCTGGAACTGACCCGCGGGCCCGCGATCCCACGGAATGTGTCGGCGGGGACGTCACGGTGGGCTGCTCCTCGGTCGGCGGCGCCGAGGTCGATGAGGACGAGGGCGGCGCGGCCTGTTGAGTGCCTGTGGCGGCCGATCCCTGCGGAGCCGGTGTCGATCGCGCAGGTGGCGGCGTCGTCGACGGGCGGTCAGTGCGTTGAGTCGCCGGCGAAGACGGCTGCGTCGAGGGTGCTGAGGTTTCGGTGCCCGTCCCAAGACCCCCGCCCGGTGAGGTGGATGGCGTCGCGGCCGGGCTCAGGAGTTCTTCGGCCTGGGTGGGCCGGGAACCGTCGTTGATGAAGTGGCCGACGGCCATACTGCCGATCGCGATGGTCGCCGCGGCGAGTCCGGCGATGGCGAGCCGGAACGGCCAGGGCGAGCCCGCGGGAGCAGACTCCGTGACCGGCTCGGCCTGCATGGCGGCGGCGAACTCGGCTTCGCGTGCTGGGTCAAGATCCTTGGGCGTGACCGAATCAGCGGACGCGGCGAAGGCGTCTCGGAGTCGTTGTTCGAATGGGTCGGTCATGACGGTGCTGCTTCCAACTGCTGCTGTAGGGCCTTCATGGCGCGGCTGGCTTGGGATTTCACGGTGCCCTTGCTCACGCCCATGGCGTCGGCGATTTCGGCCTCGGAGAGCTCTGACCAGTAGCGCAGGACGAGGACCTCGCGCTGGCGGTCAGGTAGGTGTTTCAACGCCTGCAGCACTTCGCGGTGCTCCTCGGCGATCTCCAGGTCGGCATCGGCAGGAGGACCGACCTCTGGCTCGGCGACCTTGAGGTGAGCGCGGACGGTGCGCCGCCGCCGCAGGGTGGAGCGGGCTTGGTTGACCACGGCTCTGCGGATGTAGCCCACCGCGGCTCCGGGATCGCGAAGGGAGTGTTGGTTGCGATGCAGTCCAAGAAAGGCGTCCTGGACGACATCCTCGGCGGTCGCGATGTCATCGACGAGAAACCGGGCGAGCCGCACCATCGTGAGCCGATGGGCGGAGTACAGCGCAGCAAGGTCCACTTCTTGCGGCACGCAGGTTACCCCCTGAATCATCCTCTCGGCCGGGATGCTCGTGGGCGAGATCGGTAAGGCCAAGGTTGTCATGTGCGGCCTCCTTCGTCTCGGGGATTCGCCGAATGTTGCTGGTCTTACCCATGACGACGCATCAGTGCGCCAAAGGTTGCAGCGAGCGGAGACCGGATTTCTAGGAGCGGCGGGCGACCACCGTGAGTTCGCTGCGATTGTGCTGAAGTTGCCGCACGAACTCGATGTCGTAGGCCTCGCTCAGTGTCTCCAAACTCTCGTCGGCCTGTTTGATCGGATTCGAGGTGCCGATCTTGAAGGTCACGACGCCCAGGCCGCCGACGGTGAGCAGATCGGCTGCCTCGACCATCGTTGCCGCGGACAGGTGCGGGACCATCCGCATGTCGTTCACGATGAGATCCACGGGAGTCTGTGATCCTGCCGATGCGTGGAGGAACTCGCCGGCCGTCGTGCGGTGGTGGCGTACGCCGGGATCGTCGGCGAGGCGCGGATCGAGGTCCGCTGGGTCCACAGTGATGACGTCGGAGAATCCGATGTCGCGCAGGACTCGGGTCCACCCGCCAGGGCTCGCACCCAGATCGATGGCCGTGGTGCCGGTCGGCGTGCCGATCAAGCTGAAGAGTTCTTCGAGTTTAAAACCAGCGCGCGAAATCTGGTCTGGCCGGCTGGCCAGCCGAATCCGACCACCGGCCCAGTCGATGAGACCGTCCTGGCTCGGTCCCACGCCGGCAGTACTGCGTTCTTCACCGAGGCACACACTGACCGTGGACGGCGCGCCAGAAGTGACGATGCGCGCACCGGCATCCATCAACGCTTCGAGTAGGGGCCGGCGGACCTTGCCCGGCGCGTACGGCGATTGGCCGCTGTCCCAGACATGCAGGCTGATCTCGTCGCCCGGTTCGATCTGATCGAGTACGGCATCGAGAACCCAATCGACGGCGACCTCGGGCCCACCGCGCAGGGCGCTGGTCTTGGTTTGCGCGTCGGCCGCAGCGAGGTGGCGCACGAACTGCACCTCGTTGGCTCGGACGGCATTCGCGAGGCGATGCTGGGCGCTGGCGTCCTCAGGACCGGTCCGTAGTTCGACCACACCGGCGTCCTCGCCCAGGCGGCGGACGACGGAAACGGGGAGTGCGAGGCGAATCTCAGAGACCGCATGGCGATAGAAGTCGGGCGCGACGGAGAAGGTTACGGCGGAGGGCACGACCCCATCCCACCAGATGCGGACCGATTTAGCGTTGGCGAGAGGCTTCGTAGAGCGCCACGGTGCCGGCGGAGGCGGCATTGAGCGAGGATGCGGACCCGACCATCGGGATGGTCAGGACCTGATCGCAGGCCTCATGCCAGGCCCGTGCCATGCCTCGGGTTTCGTTGCCAATCACGATCAACGTCCGTCCCGTGAGGTCAGTCTCGGGGAGCGGGGTATCGCCTGATTCATCGGTTCCAAGCACGCTCAGGTCGAGTTGTCGAGCCCAGTCGAGCACGGTTGCCGTGGCATCGCAGCGCACCACCGGCACGGTGAAGAACGAGCCGGTGCTGGCGCGTACAGCCTTGGGGTCGTAGGGGTCTGCCGCGTGACCGGTGATGATCAGCCCGCTTCCGCCGAGGGCGTCGATGGACCGGATCAGTGTGCCGATGTTGCCGGGCGTACTTGGCCGGTCGAACACCAAGACCGGACCACCCATATGTGGGGCGATCCGGTCGAGGCGGTCGGGTGGCATGGTGACCACTGCGAGGAGCTCTGCGCCGTCCTCCTTCTCGGAGAGTTCGGCCATGAGGTCGGGGGAGAGTTCGTAGGTCTGAGCGGGTCGCTCGCGCATCATTGATGCGGCCCATTCGGAGCGGCGGCCAGTCTGGGCTAGCCAGGACTGGATCTCCCAATCGTGTTGTACGGCAAGGGAGATCGGGCGTACGCCCTGCACGATGAACGCTCCGGCACGGCTCCGCTTGGTGCGATTGGTCAGCAGTGTTTGCCACTGTTGAAAAGTCGCGTTGCGGCGGTCGATCCGGGTGAGGCGCACGCCCGTGACCCTACGCTCTCGCCGTTATGCGGTGACCGCGACCGATGCTTCGGCTGCGCTGAGCAGTGCCTGACGGTCAACGTCGCCGAGGACAGCGTCCAGTGCCGGGTCGTCGCTGCGCAGGATGGCAATGAGCGTGCGGACGGGTAGGTCCTGCATCACGTCGTGGGCGCCAGCGCGACCGGCGGACTCAAAGTGGTCGCGCATCCCCTCGCGCATGTCTTCGGCAATGGTCTTCAGCGAGGCGCTGAAGGCGGGCCGACGTCCGCGGCCACGCGGGCCGCGTCGTCCGCCGCCCATGCCGTCGCCGCCTCGGTGGCCGCGGTGACCCCGGTGGCCGCCACGACGGCGGTCGCGACCGGTGTCCCGGCCGCCCCATTCCTGGGTCACGTCAATGCCGAAGTGTTTCTGCATGGCGTCCCGGACGGCGTCGAGGTCGATGCCGATCGAGTTCAGCGCGTCGCGGTCGCGGTCCAGGCCGTCTTCGCCTGGTTGCTCGGGCTGCGCCTCGTGGAACGCGACGAGGCGCTCGCTGGCTGAGGCGTATTCCAGTCCGTGGTCACTCAGGATGCGGAAGGTGCGGCCGCGGACGTTGGTCAGCATGGCAACCAGCAAGTGGTCGGGGCCGATCTCACGGTGTCCGTGTTCGCGGGCTTCATCGCCTGCCTGGGTGAGGGTGATCTTCAACTCTGGGTTTCGTGTGGGAAACATGTGGTTCTCCTTGTGGAACGTGTCTGTGGTCGCACGGCGCGCTTATCGCGAGTGCTTTTGATGGACGGCTTGCCGGCTCACCTCGAGTGCGTCAGCGATCGCCTGCCAACTCCATTCCTGCTCGCGCGCTTTCTCGACCTGGATGTCTTCCAGGCGGTCGGCGAGCTGGCGGAGGGCGCGTACGGCATCGAACCCTTGCTGTGGGTCTAACGAAGTGCTCTCGGTAGGTTCCTTGACGTCGTCCATGTGTCAATAAAACATGACGGTGCTCGGGTTGTCAAGTTATATTGACGGACATGCGAGCGCCGACCTTCCCAATACCGGTCGAGCCGACTTCCCCAACGCCGGTCGAGCAGGCGAGCGCCGACTTTCCCCAACGCCGGTCGAGCAGGCGAGCGCCCTGGCGCGAGCCGTGTCGAGGCCTGTGGCGGCGAGAGTGGTCTCGATACGGCCTCGGCTAGCGCCTCGGCCTACTCGACCGGCGTTAGAACCCCCAAACGCTGGTCGAGCCGGGGAGCGCAGCCCTTTCTTAACGCCGGTCGAGCCGGGGAGCGCCTTGGCGCGAGCCGTGTCGAGGCCTCTGGGGTCGGGGGTGGTCTCGATACGGCCTCGGCTTGCGCCTCGGCCTACTCGACCGGCGTGAGAACCCCCAACGCTGGTCGAGCAGGGGAGCGCCTTGGCGCGAGCCGTGTCGAGGCCTGTGAGGTCGGGGGTGGTCTCGATACGGCCTCGGCTAGCGCCTCGGCCTACTCGACCAGCGTTGGGGGGTCTCGACAAGCTCGCGACCAGCGTTGGGCAAGCTCGACCGGCGGTATGGGGGTCTCGACCGGCGCAGACAGTGCAAGGGTGTGCGGGTGATGGAGTTTTTGGTGATCGCTGTTGTCGGTCTGGTGGTGATCGCGTTGTCGACGCTGCTTGGCCCGCGGCTCGGCGTTGCGGCCCCGTTGTTGTTGGTGGTGATCGGGGTCGGTGCGAGCCTGCTCCCGGTCTTTGATGGTGTGCTGATCGAGCCGGAGTGGATTCTGGAAGGGCTGCTTCCGCCTCTCCTGTATTCCGCGGCGGTCTCGATGCCGCCGATGAATTTCCGTCGTGAGTTTGGTGCGATCAGCGGCCTTTCCGTCGTCCTGGTGGTGGGCACCTCGCTGCTTTTGGGGCTGTTCTTCATGCTCGTGCTGCCAGACCTCGGGTTCGCCTGGGGCGTGGCGCTGGGGGCGATCATCAGCCCGACGGATGCCGTCGCCACGTCCATCGTGAAACGGTCGCCGGTATCGACGCGTGTGGTGGCCCTCCTGGACGGGGAGAGCCTGCTGAACGACGCGACTGCTCTGGTGCTGCTGCGTACGGCGATCCTTGCCACCGCGTCGGCGTTCTCGTTCTGGGGTGCGCTTGGGACGTTTGCCTACTCCGTCATCGTGGCCGTCGTGGTGGGTGGGCTGGTCGGGGCACTTAATCTCGCTGGGCGCCAGCGGGTTTCGGATCCGACGGTGAATACGGTGCTGTCGTTCACCGTTCCGTTCCTCGCCTCGATTCCGGCAGAGCTGTTGAACGGATCGGGTCTGGTCGCTGCCGTCGTCGCCGGCCTGGTCACTGGGGTGCGCGCGCCGCGCGAACTGTCACCGCAGAGTCGCCTTTCGGATGCGCAGAATTGGCGCACGGTGGAGCTCGTTCTCGAGGGAATCGTGTTCCTGACGATGGGTCTCCAGATTGAGTCGATCGTCAGGGATGTCATCCGCGATCACGACAGCGTCGGGATCGCGCTCGTGGCCGCGGGCGGTGCGCTGGCCTTGACGGTCCTCATTCGCGCCGCGTTCGTCGCGCCCCTTTTGTACCTGCTCAGTCAACGAGCTCGTCGGGGGTCCAAGCGCCAGGACTGGCTGCAGTCGTTGCAGGAGAACATGCAGTCCGAGGACGGCATGCAGACCACCCGCGACATGATCAGTGCCCGTAGTCGGCGTGCTCCAACCGAGCGGGATGTCGCTCGGTTTAGAACGCGGGTCACCCGCGCGCTCGCCGACATGGACTTCTTCCTGAAGCAGCCGCTTGGGTGGCGTGATGGCGCTGTGGTGGTGTGGGCCGGAATGCGCGGCGCGATTACTGTCGCGGCGGCACAGACCCTCCCCGAGGACGCCCCGCAGCGACCGCTGCTCATCCTGGTCGCCTTCATCGTTGCCCTGGCGTCCTTGCTCATTCAAGGAGGGACGATGGGGGCGTTGGTGTCGGCGTTGACGCGCGATGCCGGGCCGTCGGAGGAGGACCGCGCGGAGCGGGAAGCCGAGCAAGTCCGGATCATTGAATTGCTCCGTGACGCCGGGGCCACCATCCCTGAGGTGGAGCGGGACGATCAAGCCCCGCGTACCGAACAGTTCAACGCCGCGACGGGCTATCGACTCGCGGTGCTGGAGGCCCAACGCACCGCAATCCTCGACGCCCGCGATGACGGGACGTTCGCCGCTGAACTCTTGGAGAACACGTTGGATGACCTCGACGCCTCGCAGATCGCGATCGAGATGCGCTCCACGCACGTGAATTGACGTACCGCGCCCACGACAAAGCCCCGACTCGCAGATGCGAGTCGGGGCTTTGTGACTGTCTCGACACAGTGTGCACCCGTAGGGATTCGAACCCCAAACCTTCTGATCCGTAGTCAGATGCTCTATCCGTTGAGCTACGGGTGCGTGCGCTGCCGTGATGGACAGCGACGAGCCATACTAACCAAGCGCGCCGGGGATAGGCGAATCGAGCCCTCGTGGCGGGCTTCGGTCAGACCATCCGTGCGCTCGTGCTCCCGGATGGTCTGACAGAGATGGTGCTGAATCTGTAGTAATTGCAAGCGAATCCGCTAGGGCGAGCGAGACGGATAGGTCGCTAACCCTCCGATCGGTCAGTTCCGCTGCATCCACCGGTGAAACTAATGTGTCGAGCGTCACATCCGCCGACGCAGGAGGCTCTGATGGAGCGCACCGACCAGACCGAGACCACCGAGAGCACGGTGTCGACCGACGCTGTGGAGCACGCAGACACCAGCGCACCCGAGGGTGCTGTGACCGCCGAGAGCCTGATCGAAGAGGTCTCGATCGACGGCATGTGTGGCGTCTACTAGTCCACCCTCGGCAGGAGGAGATCCCATGACCGACGTGATGCTCGAGGAACCCTGGGCGCTGTCACCGTCCGTGGCGCTACGGCCGGAGCCGTTCGGTGCGCTGGCCTACCACTTCGGCAATCGCAAGCTCACCTTCTTGAAGCGGCCGGAGTTGGTCGCACTCGTCCGGGAGCTCGAGCATCACGCGGACGTACGGCACGCCTTAGAGGCCGGCGGCGTACCGACCGAGCAGCACACGGCCTATGTCGCGGCACTGCGCGGGCTGGCTGACACCGACATGATCCGCAAACGTCAGGAGGATGCGGCATGACTCTCGCACCGGTACGACCGAAATCGCCCGAACGCCCCATGGGTGGGCGCTTGATCGACCAGTTTGAGCTTGGATTGGATGCACCGATCTGCCTCACCTGGGAGTTGACGTACGCCTGCAATCTGGAGTGCGCGCACTGTCTCTCAAGTTCGGGGCGGCGTGACCCGCGCGAGCTCACCACCGAGCAGTGCAAGGCGGTGATCGACGAGCTGCATCGCATGCAGGTCTTCTACGTCAACATCGGCGGCGGGGAGCCGACCATCCGCCCAGATTTCTGGGAGCTGCTTGAGTATGCCGTCGCTCACGACGTGGGAGTTAAGTTCTCCACCAACGGAGTTCGTATTAATTCCGATCGCGCCCGCTTCCTCGCGAGCACCGACTACGTCGACGTGCAGATCTCGCTCGACGGCGCGACTGCTGAGGTTAACGACTACGTTCGGGGGCCCGGGTCGTACGACACCGCGATTCGGGCGCTAGCCAACTTGCAAGAGGCTGGCTTCGAGGACGCAAAGATCTCGGTGGTCTGCACCCGAGAGAACATCGGCCAACTCGACGACTTCAAGGCCATCGCTGACCAATACGGCGCCACCCTGAGACTCACTCGGCTGCGTCCGTCGGGACGTGGCGCTGACGTCTGGGACGAATTGCACCCGCTCCCTGAGCAGCAGCGAGAGCTCTATGACTGGCTTATGGCGCAGGGCGACGACATCCTCACTGGCGACTCGTTCTTCCACCTAGCGGCCTTCGGCGAGTCCCTGCCAGGGCTCAATCTCTGCGGTGCCGGCCGGGTGGTTTGCCTCATCGACCCCATTGGTGATGTCTACGCGTGCCCGTTTGCGATCCACGAGGAGTTCCTTGCGGGAAATCTGTTGCGCGACGGGGGTTTTGGGCAGGTATGGCAGACGTCACCGTTGTTCGCCGACCTGCGCTCACCGCAGACAGGCGGTGCGTGCAGCAAGTGCCAGTTCTTCGACTCCTGTCGTGGGGGCTGCATGGCTGCGAAGTTCTTTACCGGCCTGCCGTTGGATGGCCCAGACCCCGAGTGCGTTCAGGGCTACGGCGAGTCGGCCCTCGCCAGCGACCGGGTGATCCCCGCAGCGAGTCAGGACCATTCGAAGGCCAACCCGACGAGGAATCAGCCGGTCATGCTCACGCTGGGACGACGCCCGGACAACGACGACTCAGTCTTCGCGCCGCAAAGCCGACCAGTCTCGGCGTGTGCCGAGAGCCCGCTAGCTGGCTTCACCCCCTGACCGAACTACCCAGGAGACCTCGATGCCCAAGGCGGAATGGCTACAGAATCCGTGGAAGCGCAACCCCTGGTTCGAGTCAGTTGCGGTGGCGCAGGAGCGTGCCCGAAAGAGGCTTCCGAAGCCGGTGTATGGCGCGCTCATCGCTGGCTCCGAGCGGGGCCAGAGTGTGACTGACAACCAGGCGGCATTCGCCGAACTTGGTTTTGCGCCACATGTCGTCGGCCAGCAGACCGAGCGCGACCAGAGCACCACGGTGTTTGGCCATCAGGTGGGCTCGCCGGTCCTCATCAGCCCGACGGGGGTTCAGGCTGTGCACCCTGACGGCGAGGTCGCGGTGGCTCGCGCGGCGGCGGCCCGCGGCACGATCATGGGGCTCTCAAACTTTGCGTCCAAATCGGTCGAAGAGGTTGCCGAGACCGGAGCGATCACCTTCTTCCAGATGTACTGGACTGGAGCGCGTGACGTCATGGTGCAGAGAATGCAGCGGGCACACGACGCTGGCGCGCAGGGCCTGATCGCGACCCTCGACTGGTCCTTCTCGATGGGCCGTGACTGGGGCAGTCCAGAGATTCCGGAGAAGGTCGACCTGCGAACGATGGTCCGCATGGCGCCCCAGGTCGCCTTGCGGCCGGGCTGGCTCTGGGAGTTCGGCCGCACTGGGCAGATTCCCGACCTGACCGCGCCCAACCTCGCGCCCCCCGGCGGTTCTGCACCGACCTTCTTTGGCGCGTACTTCGAGTGGATGACTACGCCGCCTCCCACGTGGGATGACGTGAAATGGATGCGCGACACCTGGACCGAGATCAGCGGAACACCGTTCATCCTCAAAGGAGTCGGCCGGATCGACGATGCGCTCCGCGCGGTCGATGTCGGGGTCGCGGGGATCTCGGTGTCCAACCACGGTGGCAACAACCTGGACGGCACACCTGCTGCGATCCGCATGGTGAAGCCCATCGCCGACCGGGTGGGTGACCAGATCGACGTCGTGATGGATGGCGGTGTCCGGCGCGGCTCGGACGTGGTGAAGGCGGTCGCACTTGGCGCTAAAGCGGTCCTCATCGGTCGGGCCTACCTGTGGGGCTTGGCGGCCAACGGGCAAGCAGGCGTCGAGAACGTTCTCGATGTCCTGAACGGTGGCGTCGATTCGGCGCTGCGGGGCTTGGGCCTCTCCTCAGTCTCTGAGCTGACGCCCGATCACCTGCTCGTCCCTGATGGCTTCTACCGCGCGCTTGGACAACCAGCGAGCGAGCACGCGGCGTCGTGATCGCCGTCGAAGGCACCACGATGACGTCGCTGGAGTCGACGACTTGGCCACAGGTGGGTATGCCGGACCTCGTGATCGTGCCCGTCGGATCCCTGGAGCAACACGGTCCGCACCTGCCGCTGCATACTGACACCACAATTGCCGTCGCCGTCGCTCATGGCGTCGCGGAGCGGCTCTGCGCAGCGGCACAGAAGACCGTGGTGACTCCGCCGGTCGCGATGGGGTCCAGCGGCGAGCATCAGTCGTTTCCTGGGACCGTCTCGATCGGGACTGCGGTACTACGCCAGGTCCTCGTCGAGATCGTGCGCTCGGTACGCACCTGGGCCGACCGTGTTCTTCTGGTCAATGGGCACGGAGGCAATGTCCAAGCAGTCCGCGACGCAGTCGACCAACTCGTGCACGAAGGTCATGACGTTCGGTGGGTGGCGTGCCGCATCGAAGGCGCGGACCTGCATGCAGGACGGACAGAGACGTCCTTGATGTTGGCCCTGGCCCCCGACGAGGTGCGCCTGGACTCCTCAGAGCCTGGAAATACGTTGCCGCTTCACAAAATTCTGCCCGACATGTTCGCCGGTGGGGTCAGCGCCGTTTCGGCTAATGGCGTGCTGGGGGATCCCAGCGGCGCCTCGGCGCGGGAGGGAACAGCTTTCCTCGCAGCCATGGTTGAGGAGGTCCTCGATGGTGTCCTGGAACGGCGTGGGTCTGCATGAGTGAACGGGTCGCTTTGGTCACCGGCGCGGCCCGGGGGATCGGGGCTGCCGTGGTCAGCCGCCTCGCCGACGACGGAGTCGACGTCGTGGCCCTCGATTGGTGTGCGGGGCCTGCGGCAACTCCCTACGCGATGCCGACCATCGACGACCTCGAGCAGGTGGCCCACGGGCGACCGAATGTGCTGACTCGCGTTGCCGATGTCCGTGACCCCGCGGCCCTCAACTCGGTGGTCGATGATGCTCTTTCGAGGTGGGGCCGACTCGATGTTGCGGTCGCTGGAGCGGCTGTCGTCAGTGGGGGTTCACCCCTATGGGAGACCGATCAGGGCGAGCTTGATCTGCTGTGGGACATCGACGTGCGGGGCGTGTGGAACACGGCGGCGGCCGTGATCCCCGCGATGTTGAGCGGACCTGCACCCCAGGGCTGCCGGTTCATCGCCATCGCCTCGGCCGCCGGTTCGCACGGGCTGTACCGGCTCGCGGGTTACACGATGGCAAAGCATGCGGTGGTCGGTCTGGTGCGGGGGCTCGCAGCAGACCTGGTCGGCACGGGCATCTCCGCCGTCGCGGTATCGCCCGGGTCGACTCACACCCAGATGCTGGCGCAGACCGCAGCCCTTTACGGCACCAGTGTCGATGACCTCGTGACGCGACAACTGTTGCGCCGACCCTTAACAGCACCTGAGGTCGCAGCGACGATCGTGCACTGTTGTTCAGTCGACGGTGCCGCGCTCAATGGTGGGGTCGTGCACGCGGACGGCGGCTTCTCACCATGACTTCTCGCTTGAATGTCCTTCCGGTCGAACGATTTTCGCGCGGAATGTCCGTGCGGGTCCGAAGCGATGTGCGGCGGGTGAGCGATGACCTTCTGGTGGGTGGCTCGCCGTTGCGGGCGGTGCGCCTGACGTCGGCGGCGCAGGAGTTGATCGCGATCGCGGACGGCGATATCCACGTATGTGATTCGGTTTCGGCGGCGCTGGCGGCGCAGTTGGTCGACGGCAATGTTGCCGATCCGGTGCTGACCGGCGATGGAGTCGACCCAGCCGAGCTGACGGTGGTGGTCCCCGTACGCGACCGGGTCGGGCAACTCGATCGGATGCTCGCGGTGCTCCAGGGCGCATCGGTCATCGTCGTCGACGACGAATCCCTTGACCCAGAAGCCCTCGCGAAGGTCGCGAACCGGCATGGCGCCCGAGTGTTGCGCCTGCCCGTCAATCTCGGACCGGCCGGAGCGCGCAATGCCGGTCTGGCAGAGGTGATGACTCCCTATGTCGCCTTTGTCGACTCAGATGTCACCGTCAGTCCGGTCACCCTCTGTCGGTTGTGTCGGCACTTCTCCGACCAGTCGGTCACGATGGCCGGTCCGCTCGTACGCAGCGCGTCCCGCTCAGCCGCGCCGCGATGGTTTGAGCGATTCGACGAGCAGGTGTCGTCCTTGGCGCTCGGCACCCGATCCTGCTCCGTGAGGCCGGGCGCCGCAGTCGCCTGGCTCCCGAGCGCGTGCTTGGTCGCTCGAACTCATCGGCTGCGCGAGGTGGGCGGTTTCGCTGAGGACATGCGGGTAGGGGAGGACGTCGACCTGGTTTGGCGACTGGTCAACCTCGGTGACCGGGTGCGCTACGACCCCGATGAGACCGCGTGGCACGACACCCGCACGACCGTCCGGGATTGGCTCGGCCGAAAGTTCCTCTACGGCACGGGTGGTGCTGCACTCGCACAGCGCCACGGTCGCAATGGTGCCCCCGCCATCATGTCGGCCACGATGGCGATCGCGGCCGCCGCCGTACTCGTCCGGCGGGCATGGTCCGTCCCAGTCGTGGCGCTGGGGTTGGCGGTGGCCACCCGCAATCTGCACCTCCGGCTCCCACCCTCGGAGCACCGCCGCCGGTTGGTCCTTCGCCTTGGTTTGCAAGGTCTGGGATGGGCCATCCGGCAAGAGGCAGCGCTCCTGCTGCGGCACTGGTGGCCGGCGCTTGCTCTTGCCGCGATCTGCAGCAGAAATGTGCGCCGCGCCTACCTTTCGGCCCTGCTGGTCGACATCGTCGTAGCCCGGATCGACCACCCGAGGGCGCGCTGTGCGCCGCTCTCTCGACGCCTCGATGACCTCGCCTATGGATCCGGCCTCTGGGTAGGCGCCTTGCGGTCCAGGTCGATGGCTTGCCTTCTCCCACGACGGCCGGCATCGCGTTAGTCGCGGCTGGCTATCACGTTGGGACACATGGTGATTCGGCATGCCCCGGACAAGGTTCGACGCGGCGCGGGCGCGACCTATCCGGTCTGGCAGGTCGCGACCAATCCTTACGGTTGGGATCCGCTTGGGGGCCTACTAGATATGACTTTGGTCACATAGCGTCGCTGGCATCCGGCACCCGATCTAGAGGAGAGTCCGATGCAAGTTGACGAGCTGATCAAGCCGTTCCCTATCAAAGAGTTCCACCCCTTCCCGCGCGCTCTGCTCGGCCCGGGAGCGCACGAGATCGTGGGCCCAGAGGCGCTCAAGCTCGGTTTCCGCAAGGTGCTGGTCATGACGTCCGGACTGCGGGGCACCGACGTAGTCGAGAAGATCGTCGGGTCGTTGAAGTACCACGGGCTCGACGTAGTGCTCTACGACAAGGTTGAGTCCAACCCCAAGGACTACAACGCCATGGACGGCGCGAAGGCCTACATGGAGAACGACTGCGACTCGTTCGTCTCCATCGGTGGTGGTTCCTCGCACGACGCCTGCAAGGGCGCCCGGATCTCGGTCGCGCACGATGGCCGCAATGTCAATGAGTTCGAAGGCTTCAACAAGTCTGAGAATCCGAAGAATCCACCGCACATCGCCATTTCTACGACGGCTGGCACCGGCTCGGAAACATCCTGGGCGTACGTCATCACCGACACCACGACCGACCCGTCGAAGCCGCATAAGTACGTCGCCTTCGATGACGCCGCCGTGCCGACCCTCGCGATCGACGACCCGGTGCTGTACTACGACTGCCCACGACACTTCACTGCGCAGTGTGGCTTCGACGTTCTCGCGCACGGCTCCGAGCCATTCGTGTCCCGACTGGACTTCGAGCCCTCGTATGGCAACGCGCTGCGGTCCATCGAGCTGGTGAGCCAGAGCCTGGTGCGGGCGACCTGGAACGGCTATGACCTGGCCGCGCGTACCGACTTGATGAACGCGCAGTACATCGCCGCGCAGGCCTTCAACTCCGGCGGCCTGGGCATCATCCACTCGGTGAGCCACGCGACGAGTGCGTTCTTCGACACCCACCACGGACTCAACAACGCGATCGCCTTGCCGCGCGTCTGGGCGTTCAACTTGCCCGCGCGGTACAAGCGCTATGCGCTGATCGCGCAGGCCATGGGCGTCGACATCGGCGGTATGACCACCGTGCAGGCAGCCGACGCGGCCGTCGCGGCATCGATCCGGCTGCTGCGTGACTGCGGTATCCCAGAGAAGTTCACTGACATCACCAAGGGCACGCACGAGAAGAACCGCCTGGGTGAAGGCCCGACCGAGTTCTACAAGGATCGCCCGACGGTGACGGGCGACGCGGAGACGATCGACAACATCACCAACCACGTTCTGGGCGATGCGTGCACGGAGGCGAACCCACGCGAGTGCACCTTCGACTCGGTGCGGCCGGTGGTCGACCACGCCTACAACGGCGACTTGGACGACCTGCTGACCTGACCTGCACCACTTGGCCCCGCGAGTCGGTCACTGGTTATCCCAAGGGCCGGCTCGCGGCCACCAGCAGTTGAGCTTTCCGACCCCGAGGAGTGAGATGAGCCAGCCCGAGAGCGTCCAGGTTGAGGATGAGTTGTTCGCCGATGTGGACGAGGTCGCCCATCGGCTGGGGTCGGTCGGCTATCTGTGTGATGAACAGATCGCCACCACGGTCTTCATCGCGAGCAGGCTCGGGCGCCCGCTCCTGCTGGAGGGACCGGCTGGCGTGGGCAAGACCGACATGGCTCGCAGCCTGGCTCGAGTTCTTGGCCGCGAGTTGGTCCGGTTGCAGTGCTATGAGAGTCAGGACGAGTCTCGCGCCCTGTATGAGTGGGACTACGGCAAGCAGCTGCTCTATACGCAGATCTTGCGCGAGAAGATCGCCGAAATCGTCGGCGACGCAGCCGATCTCGACGAGGCGGTCGGGCGCATCGCGGCCCGTGAGGAGGTGTTCTTCTCCGAACGATTCCTGTCCGAACGCCCCCTCCTGAAGGCGATGCGGAATCCCGAACCCGTCGTCCTGCTCATCGATGAAGTCGATCGCTCGGACGAAGCTCTTGAGGCCGTACTGCTGGAGACTCTCGCCGAGAACCAGATCTCCATCCCGGAGATTGGCACCATCGAGGCGGTCTACCCGCCGCTGGTGATCCTCACGTCCAACAACACGCGCGACCTCTCCGCGGCGTTGAAGCGTCGCTGCCTGCACCTCTTCCTTGACTACCCAGAACATGACCGCGAGCTGGAGATCCTGAAGTCGAAGAAGACTGGGCTGAATGAGGCCGTCGCCGAGGAACTCGTTTCGCTCGTACAGGAGTTGCGTGGCCTCGACCTTCGCAAGGCTCCGAGTACCGCCGAGACCGTCGACTGGGCGCGTACCCTCGCGGTGCTCGGAGTCACCGAGCTCGAGCGCGGCACGCTCGACAACACGGCCAATGTCGTCCTCAAATACGAGCGCGATCTTGAGCGGGCGTTGCAGCACATCGCGACGCGCTACGGAGACGGAGACGGAGACTGGGCGGACAAGCCTGCCGGCCCAGAGGCGCAGCCGGTGCCGTCGGATGCTTCAGACCGGTCCCGCCCGCAGGGCGTGACGGACGGTCCAGCGGTCATCCACGAGCCGGACGATGCGCGAGACACTCGTGACGAACGCGAGCGCCCGGGTCGGCATGGCGCGGCGGCCTTCTTTGGCGGGCGTGGATCGGGCGCATCCGGCTCGCGACGCCGTCCGGTCTAAGGCCGCGCGCATGGACGCATCGCTGCAGCGTTTTGCGCAGATGCTCCGCCTCCATGGGGTCCGGGTGAGTACCGCAGAGGTGATCGACGCCGCCGGATGCGCCGCGCTCCCAGGCGTACTCGCCGATCGAGCACGTTTCCGGGCGGCACTGCGCGCGTGTTTTGTGACCCGGCCGAGCGATCTCACGACCTTCGATGAGGTGTTCGACCTCTTCTTCGGCGGCGGACAGGCGCGGGACGTCGTAGAAGCCGGTGGGTCGTCGGCGGAGATGTCTGACGGCGGCGATGGCCAGTCCTCGGACTCGCTGGACGAGATGGCTCTGGTCGATGGGACACAGGGCGCTGCCGAGATCCAGAGTGGGTCGGCGGGCGAGGCCGACATGCGGGAGTTCTTCGATCCCGATGTGCTGCGCTCCGGCTCGAACCTTGATGACGACGCTGATATCGCGGATCTTGCGGCGATGTCGGACGAAGTGTCGTTCAGTCCCTCAGGCGCGACCTCCCGTGGAACGGGGATGAAGGTCCAATTAGAGGTGTCCCGTTCGCGGGGGGTCGAGAACCCCGGTTCGCTCAGCCCAGCGACGGGTCAGGCACTGGATGTGACGCTATCCGACGACGAGGAAGATCGGCTGCTGACTTGGCTTGGAGCCGCCGGATCGAGCAGTTCGGATCCGTCTCTCGACGACGCGCAGATCACCGGTCTGCTGGAGCGTCTCCCCGCGCACCTCGCCGACCACCTGCGGAGATTGGCCGGGCTGCGGCGGACGACCCAGGTCGCCGGCGATATCAGCCCGGTCGTCCTTGATCGAGTGTCTCCGGCTGAGCGAGAGCGCTTGGAGGAATCCTTGCGCAGGCTCGCCCATGATCTGCATGGCGGCCTGAGTCAGCGCAAGAAGCCTCATCCGCGGGGCCGGATCGAGCCCATTCGTACGACTCGGTCGAGCATGCGCTACGACGGTGTGCCGTTCACGCCGGTCCGGGTTCGCCAGGTTCGGGAGCGACCGCGTGTGGTGGTCCTCGCCGACGTCTCCCTGTCGGTCCGGGTGACCGCACGCTTCACGCTGCACGTCATGCACGGGATGCAGTCTCAGTTCCGGCACGTGCGCTCGTTTGGCTTCGTCGACGAGTTGGTCGAAGTGACCGAGCTATTCCGGACTCATCCCGTCGAGCATGCCCTCGGTCTGATTTTCGGGGGAGAGATCCTCGACCCCGACGCCAGCTCTGACTACGGGACGGTTTTCGACCAGTTCCTGCACAACTATCCGGACGCGATCAACCACCGCACGTCCGTGGTGGTGCTTGGCGACGGCCGCAGCAACGGCAAAGACCCAGGGCTGGACAGCTTTGCGCAGATCGCCCGCCGCGCCAAGTCAGTCGTCTGGCTCAGTCCTGAGCCCTCCCGGTCATGGCGGCTCGGCACCTGCGCCATGCCGCAGTACGCGCCGCTGTGCGACCGAGTGGAGGTCGTCCGCGATCTTGCAGGTTTGGAGCGGACCTCCCGTTCGGGAGGCCCACTGTGAGCGCCGCGGCCCTCTCAGCGATCGACCCCGTTGGCCCACTCGTCGACGGTGCCTATCTCGATGACCTAGTCGAGGTCCGCAGGGTCAACCGCCTGGAAAGGGTGGGCGGTGCCACGGCTCTGCGCAGTCGCTACTTCGTCGTCGACACCACAGGTGCCCAACTGCGCGTATGGCATAGCGTGCCGCCAGAACACCGAGGCGAGGGCCTGACGACGCTTCTGGTCGATGAGCTTGGTGGCGCGGGTGTGATCGATGAAATCGACCTGTTTGAAAGGGTTTTCGTCGGCATCGTGCGGACGTTCGACGCCAAGGAGAGTGAGGCGATCGACGCATGGACCAGCTTCTATCGAGCGGGGTTGGAGCAGAGCGTTGCCGCGCCCATGTCCGAGCTGGCGGCGGTCCGCACCTTTGCCGCGGAGCTCGTACCTGCGGGCTCAGTTCTCGAACTGGGAAGTTGCTTCGGGTTCCTGTCGCTGCACCTCGCGCTCAACGGGCACCAAGCCACCGCGTCTGACCTGAACCCGGGGACGATGCACCTGCTAGGGCAGGTAGCCCACGCCTTAGGGGCTCCACTCCAGACCGCCATCATCGACGCCGCGGACGTGCCCTTGGCTGATCGTTCAGTCGACACCGTGCTGGCGCTCCACCTGCTCGAGCACGTCGATGACGACACCGGGGAACGCATTCTGAGGGAAGCCCTTCGTGTCGCACGGCGTCGAACGATCATCGCCGTGCCATTGGAAGAAACCCCGGACCCGACCTTCGGCCACGTCCGTTGCATCACGCTCGATGACCTCACCAACTGGGGCCAGCAAAGCGGCCGACCGTTTGGGGTGCGCGAGCACCACGGCGGCTGGCTCGTCGTCGAAGCGTGAACCCCGGTCAGAGCAGGTCGAGCTTGGACGCCTCGTAGACCGCTTCGGCCCGACTCGCGGCGCCGAGCTTGCGCAGGATGTTGCCGACATGGAACTTCGCTGTCGTCTCGGAAATGAACAGCCGCTTGCCGATCAACCGGTTCGAGAGGCCGTGCGCCAGGAGCTGCAAGACTTCGCGTTCGCGCGAGGTGAGCTCGGGTAGGGCCTCTGGGGCGTTCAGCCCGCTGACCATCGCGGCGGCAGAGCGGGGGTCGAAGGCGCTGCCGCCTCCGCTGACGTCACGGATGGCACGCACGAGTCCGGAGGTGTCGACGTCCTTGACCACATAGCCGCGTGCACCGGCCCGAATCGCACGAAGCACAAGGTCTTGGTTGAGGAAGGTCGTCAGGACCAGGACCGCCAGACCGGGATGCCTCGCGGTGAGTTCCGCGCACAGGTCGATGCCCTCGCTGTCCGAGGAGGTCGACAGCTTCAGGTCGAGGAGGACCACCTGCGGTTGCGCATGCGCGACGAGTGGCAGGGCCTCGGCGGGACTCGACGCTTCGCCGACGATCCGCAGATCGTGTTCGCGTTCCAGCACCGAGCGCAGTCCTTGGCGGACGATCGCGTGATCATCGACCAGCATGATCCGTACCTCATCCACGACACCGAGCTCGATGCTTGGCTGGGTGCGTTCGGACTCTAGGTTCATGACGCTGCCTCCTCGTCGCGTTCTATGGGAATGCGCGACACGACCCGAACGCCGCCCATCGTCGCCCGCCGGAAGGCGAGATTGCCGCCGATGGAGCGGATGCGTTTGTCCATGTTGGCCAGGCCGCGGTGTCGGCCATCACCGACTGCTGCCTGCTCCAGGCGCAGAACGCGCCGGAGCGCCGTGGGGTCGCCGTCGCCGTCATCGGAGATCGAGACGAAGAGATCGTTCTGGCGGTATCGCAACCGGATCGAGACGTGCCGGGCATCGGTGTGGACCAGCACGTTGAAGAGGGCCTCGCCGACTACTCGGGCGATCTCGTGGTGGATGGCGTCGCCAAGGTGGGTGTCTTCGCCCTCGGTCACGAGGGTGATGTTGAGCAGTGAGGTGTGGTGGGCGACCAGTTCCTTGATGAGTTCCTGGAGTGACCCGACGTCATCGTGCTGACCCGCCGTCAGCGCATAAATCGCGGACCTCATCTGCTCGACTGCGGTCTGCGTCAAGGACTTCGCGGTGCCAAGCTGGGAGGCGAGATCGGTCTGGCCAGCGGCCTCCGCCTCTCCCCGCGCCAGCTCGACCGCCATTCCCGCAGAGAGGACGTACTGCGTGACGCTGTCGTGCAATTCGCGGGCGATCCGGTGGCGTTCGTCGTCGATCAACTGGCGCCGGATCGCGACAGCCAGTCGTTGTTCGGTGGCGTGTAGCTCTGCGGTGCGTTGCGCGAGATCTTGTGCTTGTGCCTGTGCTTCACGCTTCAGCCGTTGCGCCTCGCGGTGCAGGTTGGCGCCATTCCGGTGTTGCTCCGAGGTGTGCAAGGCCATGGCCGCGAACCCGGCGAGTACGCGCAGCGCGGCCAAATCCTCCGATTCGGGGTGCGGGATGCTGGGATGAAAGATCGACAGCCCGCCCACGCGTCGGCTTTCGAGGTACATCGGGATGCGCGTCCAACTGTCGGTGCGCGCCGTCGGGACGGCGTGACCCGCTCTGATGGCACCGAGTTCGCGTCGCGCGACGTCGGGAAGATCCTCATCGGCAGCGCGCATCCGGCCGTCCGGTCCGACCGCGACGTAGCGCGGCCGAGCACCGTGGACATGGCCGTCGGAGAGCCCAAGAACGACCCACGCCGCGTCAAGGTGTACGGCTGCGGCTGAGGCGACGGCCTCCAGGACGGCCAGTGGAGCATCGGCGGTGCGTACGACGGCGCGCGAGATGCGATCCATGGCCCGGACGGTGCGTTGCATCCGTTCGTTCGATCGCACGAAGGCCGGGTAGTAGGAGTTCTTGCCCGAGCGGACCCCCGTGAGCCGGGACAGATCGGAGGCGTCGGAGCTCACAGCGCGGCCCGGAAGATGCGTTCGATATCGGCGGCATCGGATGACCTGGGGTTGGTGGTCAGGCAGGCATCGTCCAACGAGTTGCGAGAGAGCGCCTCGATATGGCTCTCGTCGAGGCCAAGTTCCCGCAGCGTCCGCGGTACGCCAACCTCATCAGCGAGCATCCGGATGCGCTCGACAAGGGCCTCGGCCACCTCCTCACCCGGCGCGCCCACTTCCCCGATGCCCAGGTGTCGAGCGATGTCGATGAAGCGTTCGGGTGCGCTCTCTGCGTTGTAGCGGATGACGTGGGGGAGCAGGACCCCGTTGATCACGCCGTGCGGGGCATCGAGCAGACCGCCGACCTGGTGGCTCATGGCGTGGGTCGCGCCGAGAATCGCATTGGTGAACGCCAGTCCCGCGTTGAGGCTGGCTTGCGCCATCCCCGAGCGGGCCGTGCTGTCGGTCGGTGCGGTCATCGTGCGGAGAAGGTGCTGGTCGACCAGACCGACCGCGTGCAGGGCGTGCACATCGGCAAGCGGGTTATGCGCGCGAGACACGAACGCCTCGATCCCGTGCGTGAGCGCGTCCAACCCGGTGGCGGCGTTGAGCCACTCCGGCATGGTGACCAGCAGGCGCGGATCGGTGATCGAGATCTCTGGGACCAGCGCTCGACCCATGATCGTGACCTTCACGTGCCGGGTGGTGTCGGTGACGATGCAGAACTGGCTCACGTCGGCGCCGGTGCCGGAAGTGGTGGGAACCATGAGGAGGGGAGGGATCTGGTGGCGGACGTGGTCGACCCCGCGGTAGTCGAGGATCGAGCCGGTCTGGCCAGCGAGGATCGCGACTCCCTTCGCGGCATCCATAGCGGAACCGCCGCCGATGCCGATGACGACGTCGCACCCCTCCGCCTCGTAGAGTTCGCGCGCTGACTCGACTTCGTGCTCGCGGGGGTTCGGCGTGATTTCGTCGAAGATGATCGAATGCAGCCCGACGTCGCTCAGGTGGCGTTGGGCGATCGTCACCCAACCCGCTTCAACGATGCCCCTGTCAGTCACGATGAGCGGACGTCGTGCGCCGAGTCGTCGCGCGGCGAAGCCGATCTCAGCGAGGGCACCGTCTCCGAAGACGATCTCCGGTGCGTGGAACTTGATGAGGGCCGCGCTGTCGTCTCCGTCGGGCCGTGCTCGCACCAAGTCGGTCACGTCGTCCTCCGTCGGCTGTCGCCCGTGGCGGTGTCCAGGTCCGATCATGGTAGGTCGCACCTACCCGGTCCGAACACCTTCGCGCTGCAGACCTACCCGATCAGGCAGGGGTCGACCAGCCCGATCGGGTGATTCGGGCAGTTAGCCCGAATACGGCAGCGCAGGCAGCCCACGAACCCCTGGCTGGCAGGCGAATACCGCTCCGGCGAGAGGTTCCTCGTCATCGCCGAGGTTCTCGCGGGACGTCGTGATGTAGAGCGTGTCGAGATCCGGTCCGCCGAAGGTGCACGCGGTGACCTGGGATGGCTCGACCGTGATGATGGCCTCGAGGCTCCCCTCGGGCGAATAGCGTCGAACGCCCGCGCCGCCGAACAACGCCACCCACACGCCGCCCTCGGCGTCCACGGTCAACCCGTCCGGTCCGCCCGTCACCGAGGCGTCCAACTCGACGAACGGCCGTCGGTTTGTCAGTCCCGCTTCGGGGGACCAGTCGAAGGCGCTGATCGTGCGGGTCGGGGTGTCGATGTAATACGCGAGCGTGCCGTCTGGCGACCACCCCAAGCCATTGGAGATGGTGAGGTCCGTCAAGATTTCGCTCGTCGAGCCATCGGGGTCGAGCCGCCACATCGACGCTGCGCCCGGCGTGACGGCGTATGCCATCGTGCCGCAGTAGAACGCTCCTGACGGGTCGCAGCCGCCTTCGTTGAAGCGAATTTCGTTGCCAGTCCACAACTCTCGCGCAGGCGTCAGGTCAGACAAATCGTTGGCGTGACCCAGGAGGAAGCCGCGTTCGCCCGCGACGACGGCGCCACCACCGGACCGGGGACGCATCGCTGCGGCAACGGAGCCGACGTGGGTGCGGGTGACGGTCCCGTCATCGCCGAGCAACAGGATGTCGCCGGCGAGCATGTCGACATAGCGAAGGCCGCCCCACGGTTCCCACCAGATCGGGCCCTCGGCGTGGTAGGCGTGCGGGGAGGACAGGGGTTCAGCGCGCATACCGTCAGCCTAGAGATCAGACGTCTTCGGCGTCTTGTGTCAGGGGATCCCATTTGGTGATGTGCGCATCGGTCCATCCACGCTTCTTGACCGCATCCCGGGCCTGCTGACGCAGCGTCGGGCTCAGGCGCTCGACATAGAGCTTGCCGTCGAGATGGTCGGTCTCATGCTGCAAGCAGCGGGCGAGGGTGCCCCCGTCAGACTCCACCACCACGGGGTTGCCATCGAGGTCAGTGCCGGTGACCCGCGCCCAGGTCGCTCGCGACGTCGGGAACCACTCACCGGGAACCGACAGGCACCCCTCGGAGCCCTCGGACGGCTCGGGGTCGCCCGGCGGAACCGGCCCGCGCTCCAGGACCGGATTGATGACGTGCCCTCGCTGCTGCACATCGTCGCCGTCTTCGCAGTCATAGATGAAGATGCGCCAGCGCGCACCGACCTGATTCGCTGCGAGCCCAGCACCATTCGCGGCTTCGTTGGTGTCGAACATGTCCGCAACCAGAGTGCGGATTTCGTCGGTCACCTCGCGGACCTTCTTGGTCGGTTGGTGCAGGGCCTTGTGGCCGATGACGGTGATGGGACGGACGGCCATGGTGGTTGCTCCGGGTCGATGACGTCGTACGCCGCGTAAGCCTAGAACGTCGGGCTTCGGCTAGTCCCACCAGCCGTCTGTGCTCTTGGGGACTCGTTCGTAGTCGGAGGCGTGCTCGCGGCTCACCTCGACGGCAGGCGCATCGTCAACCAACCCGGTCGGAGCATCGGGCACGGTCCGGCGGCGACGCCGAATCCAGCGCCGCCCAAAGGACGAACGATCTTCCGGCAGCAGGTAGGCGCCGATCGATTGAACGGGAAGGTCGGTGTCGTGCAAGGTGTCTGGCGGTCGGGGTCCGGTGTCGGGACCAGACCAGCCGTCGCCGCCGTCATCGTTCGGTGGGTCGTCCCAACCGTTGTCGTCGTCGGTCGCGAGAGATTCATCGCCGAAGATCTCTTGGCAGATGGTGCGATAGGTCGTGTCGGGATTCCGGACAAAGGTGATGCGCTGGAGCGCCTGTTCCTGGCCCGCGCTTTCGAGCGTAAAGGTGCCGTACCCGAGGAGTTGCCCGAGTGGACTGCGCGAGTACGACATGTCGGTCACCTTGCTCAGCGGCATCATCGCCACCTTGCGGGTGACGACGCCGTAGATCAGCAGGAGGCGCTTGTTGGTGGCGACGAACCAACTCACGTGCCAATTGATGAACGTCCAGGCCAGTCGGGCGAGAAGGGCGAACCACAGCCACCAGGCCAGGTCGGCGAGCATCCCCAGCCGAGCCGGCATCAGACTGCCGATCATGAGGACCATCACCAGAGAGACCAGTGTCGTGAGGACCGGTTCGATCTTGGCGGCCCAGTGTTCTTGCATCGCCACCCGGAGGCGCTCCTCGGGCAGGCGGTAAGGGGCGAGGCGGGCGATGGCACGCCGGTCGAACTCGCCCATCGCGGTTAGCCGCCGAGCAGGTTGGCGAAGAACTGCCCGATGTTTTCGAAGCCCTGCTTCAGGATGTCCCAGAGGTTGCGGACGGTGTCGGCCGACTTGTCGGGCGAGGTGATGACGGCATACACGAAGAAGGCCGCGATCACCCACGGCACGAACTGCCGGACTTTGGCCATGACGCCCTCTTCGAGAAATGTATGCCCCGCACCCGGGTGGCACAGAACCATTCGATGGTGCCACAGGAGTGACCCCTGTGACGGATGTGACGCGCCGAGGCAGGGGCTGAATGTCGACGACTCCCAAAGGAGTGTTTGACACTGGCCGACGCCGCATAGACACTCTCCAACATGTCTTTGGGAGATGACGCAGTGCGCCGACTGCGGGCCAGCGCCCACCCCGCCCGGCTGCGGATCATGTCGCTCCTCACCGGCGCCGAGCTCAGCGCGGCCGAGGTCGCCCGCGAGCTCGACCTCACCCAGGCCAACGCGAGTTACCACCTGCGCCAGCTTGCCGATTGCGGTCTCATCGAGGTTGCAGGCACCGAGAAGGTGCGTGGCGGGGTGGCCAAGCGCTATCGCTACGTCCTCGACTGCAACGCGCCGCGGGAGGGGCGTGCGGCGCGGCCCACGGCGGCGCAGGCCACCGAGGAGTTTCCGATGATCGTGGCCGCCATCTCGAGCGAGCTGCAACGGCGGTCCCATCACTATCGGCCATCCGCCGCCAACGACATCCCGAACGATTTCACCGACCTGGAGACCTGGATCGAGCCGGAGGTCTGGGCTGAGGTCGTCGAACTCGTCCAGCGCGCGAGCAGCCTCGCCCACCGAAACGCCCGCCCGCCGCGCACCGAGGGGGCGATTCCGGTGAGCTTCGTCGCCAGCCTGTTCCGGATGCGTATGGCCGAGGGTGGCGAGTCGTGAGCCGATCCCGCGCCTCAGAAGTGCTGGCAATTAAGGACTTTCGCTGGTTCTTCCTCGCGCGGTTGGTCTCCTCCCTGGGGTCGTCGATGGCGCCGGTCGCTCTCGCGTTCGCGGTTCTAGAGATCGACAACTCGCCGTCGGCGGTCGGGTTGGTCGTCGCTGGACGGATGGTCGCGCTCGTGGTCTTCCTCCTCATCGGAGGGGTGGTGTCCGACCGGGTTTCCCGACGAGTGGTGCTCCAGGTCTCGCACATCCTGACGGGATTGACTCAGGGGCTGGTGGCGTGCCTCATCATCAGCGGGCACGCGACGGTCATGTCGGTGCTGGTGATTGAGTGCCTGAACGGGGCGGTGTCGGCGTTCACGATGCCCGCTATGCAAGGCATCATCCCGCAGTTAGTCCCGTATCGGCTTTTGCAGCAGGCGAATTCGTTAATGTCGTTCACTCGGCATGGCAGCTTGTTGCTCGGCCCGGCGATCGCCGGGGCCATTGTTGCCGGTCCGGGTGCGGGGTGGGCGCTCGCGGTCGATGCGGGCACCTATGCCGTGGCCGTCATCGCCCTAGCCATGGTCGCGTTGCCGCCAGTCATCAAGCGCGAGTCGAGCATGGTCGCCGACCTGCGTGAAGGGTGGGGCGAGTTCGCTTCGCGGACCTGGCTCTGGGCGGTCGTGGTGGCCTTCGGTTTCCTCAACGCGATTCACGTCGGAGTGATCTCCGTGCTGGGGCCGTACTTCGCGAAAGAGCATCCGGTGACTCTGGGCGAGCGAGGCTGGGGTCTGGTGCTATCCGCCGAGGCCGTCGGCGCCTTGGTGATGACCTTCATCCTGATCCGGGGAGACATGAAGCACCCGTTGCGGGCCGGCATGATCGGTATCGCGTGCCTCGTACCGCTCATCATGGCGCTCGGACTGGCGCCGACATTGTGGGTCTTGATCCCCATCGCTATTTTTGCGGGGGCGGGCGGCAACGTGTTTGGCACGGGGTGGTCGATTGCCGTGATGGAGAACGTCCCAGCCGAGGCGCAGTCGCGCGTGTGGTCCTACGACATGTTGGGCTCGTTTGTCGCCATCCCCATCGGGACGGTGGTTTTTGGCTGGTTGGCCGAGGCAGTCGACCCGGGCCCACTCGTCGTCTGCGCTGGCGTGGCGTACGCCGCGCTGTGCCTGGCCACGCTGGCTGTCCCGAGCGTCCGCAACCTGTCCCGCGTCGCGAACTAACTGCGTTAGGTGCCCTTGACTGGGAAATTTCCCGGTCAGGGGGCACGTATCGCAGTTAGTTCCGGGTTAGTCGGCGGCGACGCCGTAAAGGCGGTCGCCGGCATCGCCGAGGCCAGGCACGATGTAGCCCTTGTCATTGAGTCGTTCGTCGACGGCGCCGGTGACCAGCGTGATGGGGACGTCGAGGTCGGCCAGTTCTTGGCGTACGGCCTCAATGCCTTCGGGTGCGCACAGCAGCGTGACCGCGGTGATGTCATCGGCTCCGCGCTCGGCGAGATAGCGAATCGACATCGCGAGCGTCCCCCCGGTGGCCAGCATCGGATCTAGGACGTAGCACTGGCGGCCGGAGAGGTCGTCTGGGAGTCGGTTGGCGTAGGTGACGGCCTCCAAGGTTGTCTCGTTGCGCACCATCCCGAGGAAGCCGACTTCGGCGCTCGGCAGCAGCCGCACCATGCCCTCCAGCATGCCGAGCCCGGCACGCAGGATCGGGACGATGAGCGGTTTTGGAGTCGACAACTTGATTCCAGTGGTGGGCGCTACCGGCGTCTCGATCTCGAACGGTTCGACGCGCACCTCCCGGGTCGCCTCATAGGCCAGAAGGGTCATGAGCTCTTCGGCCAGTCGTCGGAAGGTTGGTGAGTCGGTCCGCTGGTCCCGCAGATAGGTCAGCTTGTGAGCAATGAGCGGGTGGTCGGCCACGATGACGCGCATACGTCAGACTCTAGTTCGTGGATGACCTGCTTCCCCCCTCGCTCGCCGAGCGCTACGCCGGGTGGATGGATCGCGCGCTCGAGTTGGCCCGGATGGCCCCCGATACGGGGGATGTCCCGGTCGGTGCCGTCCTGGTGGACGAGAGTGGGGTGACGTGGGGCCAAGGAGTGAACCGTCGGGAGGCGGACGGCGACCCATTGGCGCATGCTGAGTTGCTCGCGGTCCGTGATGCTGCGCGTTCGCGGAGTGGCTGGCGATTGGATGGCCTCACCGTTGTCGTGACGCTCGAACCGTGCGCGATGTGTGCGGGTGCGCTCGCCCAAGCCAGGGTGGGACGCATCGTTTTTGGCGCGTGGGATCCCAAGGCCGGTGCGTGTGGCAGCGTGTGGGACCTGGTGCGGGACCGGCGGACCCCGACCTGGATCGAAGTTGTCGGTGGCATCCGCGAGCAGGAGTGCGCTGCCGAGCTGACCGCGTTCTTTGGTCGCCGGCGCTCTTGACCGAGGTGCGATGACCGGTCTAGCGTTCCATTCTACGTAATTCACATTCCACAATATGGAATTTATGGGGAGGGAGATTCAGGCATGTCGAGAATCGCCCAGCCAGGACAACCTCCTGCGCGCATGATGGGATCTATGCACGCCACGGTCAACGGAAGCGCCAGGACGCTTGAGGTTACGTCCCACACGAATGCCCTGGACTGGCTTCGGGGCCAAGGTCTGACCGGCGCCAAGGAGGGTTGCGCTGAAGGCGAGTGCGGCGCGTGCGCGGTACTCGTCGCCAGGGCGGGCGAGGACGGCGGCACCACCTGGACCCCGATCAATTCCTGCCTCATCCCCGCGGCGACCCTCCATGGTCAGGAAGTTGTGACCTCCGAGGGGCTCGGGTCACCCGATGACCTCCACCCGGTACAAACGGAGATGGCCAACCGCGGGGGATCCCAATGCGGTTATTGCACACCGGGTTTCGTGTGCAGCATGGCTGCCGAGTACTACCGACCGGGGCGTGCCGAAGCGGCGCCCGATGCGTCTGGCGAATCCGCCCATGAACATGGGCCCAACGGATTCGACCTGCACGCACTCTCGGGAAACCTGTGCCGATGCACGGGCTATCGACCTATTCAAGAGGCCGCCTACGCGTTGGGCGAGCCGAACAGTGGGGACCCGCTGCTGGCGCGTACGCACCAGGCGCCACCACGTCCCACCGCCAGCACTCTCGAGGGTCCCGACGGGACGTTCGTTCGGCCTCGCGATCTCCGGGAGTGCCTCGATCTGATCGCCACTCACCACGACACGGTCCTCGTCGCGGGCTCGACCGACTGGGGGGTCGATGCCAACCTCAAGGCGAGAAGAGTTCCGCTGCTCGTGGCGATCGACCACCTCGATGAGTTGCGTTCCCTGGAGATCGAAGACGCGCACATCACGATGGGTGCGGCCCTGACACTGTCGGAGATCGAGCGGCGACTCGATGACCGAATCCCGTTGCTCAACCAGATGTTTCCGCAATTTGCGTCTCGACTGATTCGCAATAACGCCACCCTCGGCGGAAACCTCGGCACGGGCTCGCCGATTGGTGACGCGCCGCCAGCGTTGCTGGCACTGGAAGCATCCCTCGTGCTCGCCTCCCGCGACGGTGAGCGCGAGATTCCCTTGGCCGATTACTTCACCGGGTACCGCCAACACGTCAGGGCGGCAGGCGAACTCATCAAGGCTGTACGCATACCCCTGCCACTGTCAACGACTAGCGCCTTCCACAAGATCGCGAAGCGCCGGTTCGACGACATCTCTTCTGTCGCAGTCGGATTCGCGCTGCAGATCGAGGGTGGAATGGTGCGCAAGGCGCGGATTGGTCTGGGCGGGGTCGCGGCAACTCCGCTGCGGGCCTATGCCACGGAGTCGGCACTGGAAGGACAGCCATGGGATCGCTCAACCGTCGTGAGTGCAGCGCGAGTCATGGCCGCAGAGGGAACGCCCATGGATGATCATCGCGCTTCAGCCGCCTACCGTTCGGCGATGTTGGGGATGGCCTTACGCAAGTTGCACGCCGACCATGCGGAGGTGCCGCGATGAGCGCCCTGTCTGAGCGTCCCGAGCATGCACAGGTCGGTGCAGTCCTGCCGCATGAGGCCGCAGCGGCGCACGTCACCGGCCGTGCGCTTTACACCGATGACCTGGTCGATCGCACCCCCCATGCGTTGCACGCGTGGCCCGTTCAATCACCGCACGCCCACGCCCGAGTCCTCGACGTGCGGCTGGACGCGGCGCTCGCGCTCGATGGTGTGGTGCGCATCCTGACCGCCCAGGATGTGCCCGGCATCAACGACGCGGGCACCAAGCACGACGAGCCCTTGTTCCCCTCAGAGGTCATGTTTGTCGGTCACGCCGTCGCGTGGGTGCTGGCCGAAACTCTCGAGGCCGCACGCCAGGCGGCAGCCATCGTCGAGGTCGACTATGAGCCGTTGCCGTCGGTGATTACCGTGCGCGAGGCCATCGCGGCCGAGAGTTTCCAAGGGGCGTCGCCGACCATGCAGCGTGGCGACTGCGAGGCGGGCATGGCGCGCGCACGACGCGTGTTCGATGGCGAGTTCGAGTTCTCCGGCCAGGAGCACTTCTACCTCGAAACCCACGCCTCGCTGGCGATCGTCGACGAGAACGATCAGATCTTCGTCCAGGCCAGCACCCAACACCCCACTGAAACCCAGGAGATCGTCGCGCACGTCCTCGGTCGTGCGAGCCACGAAGTTACGGTGCAATGCCTTCGTATGGGCGGCGGCTTCGGCGGCAAGGAGATGCAGCCGCACGGCTTCGCCGCGATCGCGGCCCTTGGTGCGACCCTGACCGGGCGGCCAGTTCGCCTGCGGCTCAACCGAACTCTTGATATGACGATGACCGGCAAGCGCCATGGGTTTCACGCAAAATGGCGCGTCGGTTTTGACGACGACGGGCTCCTCCAGGCGCTCGATGTCACCCTGACTGCTGACGCTGGATGGAGTCTCGACCTGTCCGAGCCCGTGCAGGCTCGCGCGTTGTGTCACATCGAGAACTCCTACTGGATTCCCGATGTACGGGTGCACGGCCGGTTGGCGAAGACCAATAAGACCTCCCAGACAGCTTTCCGCGGATTCGGCGGGCCTCAGGGCATGATCGTCATTGAGGACATTCTCGGTCGGTGTGCGCCAGCGCTTGGCATCGATGCCGAAGAGCTTCGTCGCCGCAATCTCTACGTCGAAGGCCAGCCCACGCCGTACGGCCAGCCGGTTCGTCAGGCTGAGCGTCTGCATCGAAGTTGGGCTCAGGTGAAGAGCACAGGTGACTGGAACCGGCGGGTAGCGGAGATCGCTGCCTTCAATGCCAGTCATGCAGACCGCAAGCGTGGCCTAGCCATCACGCCAGTGAAGTTTGGAATCTCCTTTAACTTCACCGCTTTCAATCAGGCTGGCGCGCTTGTGCACGTCTATAAGGACGGCTCGGTCCTGATTAACCATGGCGGCACGGAGATGGGTCAGGGGCTGCACACCAAGATGTTGCAAGTCGCGGCGACGGCACTTGGTTTGCCGATGAGTGCTGTACGCCTCGCGCCGACGCGCACAGACAAAGTGCCGAATACGTCTGCTACAGCTGCAAGTTCAGGCGCCGACCTCAATGGTGGCGCAGTCAAGAACGCGTGCGACCAGATCCGCGAGCGGCTGGCGCAGGTTGCGGCGCAGCGCCTGGGCGCAAGTCCAGCGGACGTTCGCTTTGCCAGCGGACAAGTGTGCGCCGTTGGACGCGAGCGCGACGGCATGGAGTGGAAGAGCGTCGTGGCCGATGCCTACATGCAGCGCGTTCAACTGTGGGCCGCTGGGTTCTATCGGACCGAGGGCCTGCACTGGGATACCAGCGTGATGCAGGGCTCGCCGTTCAAGTACTTCGCCTATGGCTGCGCAGCAGCGGAGGTCGAGGTCGAGGGATATACCGGCGCTTACACCACTCGCCGTGTGGACATCGTCCACGATGCTGGAGACAGCCTGTCACCGCTGGTTGATATCGGCCAGGTCGAAGGCGGATTCGTCCAGGGCGCAGGGTGGTTGACGCTCGAAGACCTTCGTTGGGAGGACGCCGACGGCGACAATCGTGGTCGCCTCCTCACTCAGGCGGCCTCGACCTATAAGTTGCCCAGCTTTTCCGAGATGCCACAGGAATTCAACGTCACGCTGCTGGAGCAAGCACACGAAGAGGGCGCGATCTATGGGTCGAAGGCGGTGGGGGAGCCGCCCTTGATGCTGGCGTTCTGCGTGCGCGAAGCGCTGCGGCAAGCGGCGGCCGCGTTCGGGCCAGCCGGGACGTGCGTCGAGTTGGCATCACCGGCCACACCCGAGGCGGTCTACTGGGCGCTGACTGAGGCGCGGGACAGTGGGGAGGTGGCGGATGGACTGGCACCAAGCGATCGGGTTCCTGCGGTCCACGCGTGAGGCCGGCGTCCTCGTGACGCTGACCGAGGCGCGTGGGCATACCCCTCGAGCGGCTGGCGCGAAGATGGTCGTTGCGGCGCAGCGGAGTTGGGACAGTGTCGGCGGTGGCAATCTCGAGGAGACGGTGATCGCTCAAGCGCGGGAGATGTTGCGCGATGGCGTGACCGCACCACGGTCACTGTCGTTCCGGCTCAACGACAAGTCGCCGACGAGCTATGGCCAGCAGTGTTGCGGGGGTGAGGTTTCGGTCATGCTCGACCCCATCGCGGTAGTTCCGGCCGTCGCGATCTTTGGGATGGGTCACGTTGGCTGGGAACTCGCGCGGATCCTCGATCGCCAGCACCTCGACTTGCACGTGGTCGATTCGCGCGCCGACCAGATCAGTGACGCGCACGTGAGCCGGCTGGACGGCCCTGCGCACGTGACGGCTCACCACTCGCCGGTGCCCGAACTCGTGCTCGGGCAGATTCCGAGCGGCACTCACGTACTCGTGATGACCCATGACCACAGCGAGGACATCGCGCTCATTGACAGCGCGCTTCGCCATAGCCACCTCGGATCCATTGGGTTGATTGGCTCCTCGGCGAAGTGGAGCCGATTTCGAGGTCGCCTCGCAGACGAGGGTCATACCGACGACGATCTAGCACGCGTGATCACACCCATCGGTCTTCCCAACCTCGACGGCAAAGAGCCTGCGGTCATTGCAGTTTCGGTGGCAGCGGCCACCCTCCAGCGAATCGCTGCGAACCGCCCGCCGGTCGAAAGTGCTCGCACGTGACCGTTTTCAGGGGCCGCGTGATCGATACCCCTGAAGATCCCTTCACCGGTGGAACGCTGCGCGCTGGCGCAGACACTGCGCTCTTGGTTCGCGACGGATTCATCATCGAGCGGGACGATGCGAGTGCGGTCCTGGCGCGTCACCCCGACGAGGAGGTCGTCACCCTCGCTGACGGCGTACTCCTGCCCGGCCTCGTCGACACGCATGTCCATCTGCCGCAGGTACGCGCCATCGGCGGGCTCGGTATGCCGCTGCTCGATTGGCTCGACCAACGGGCGCTCCCTGAAGAAGCACGTCTTGGCGATACCGAATACGCCTGCGGGGTGGCGCGTGACTTCCTCGCTGGGTTGCGAGCCAGCGGAACCACCACCGCGCTGGTGTTCGGTGCACATTTTGCGCCTGCGATGGATGAGTTCTTCCGACAGGCTGACGCATCCGGCCTACGCATCACCAGCGGCCTGGTGGTGTCGGACCGGATGTTGGGCGACGAACTCCACACCGATCCGGAACGGGCCATCCGCGAATCGCGCGACCTGGCGGATGCGTGGCACGGTCACCGGCGATTGCGCTACGCCGTGACACCACGCTTCGCGCTGTCCACCACACCCGCGATGCTCGAGGCCTGCCGCAGCATTCTCGACGAGGTCGACGGTGCGTACTTCACCTCCCATCTCAACGAGAACGTGCGTGAAGTCGACACGGTTCGCGAGCTCTTTGGTTCGACCTACCGCGACTACCTCGACACCTACGACCGACACGGCTTGCTTGGTGAGCGCGCCGTCCTGGCACATAACGTGCATCCCAGTGACCGCGAACTGGCCCGCCTCGCGGAGACCGCGACCGTGGTCGCGCACTGTCCCACCAGCAATGCCTCCCTCGGCTCGGGACATTTTCCGATGCGTCGGCACCACGATGCTGGGGTACGAATGGCGCTCGGCTCAGATGTCTGCGCGGGCACCGGATTCTCCCTTCTCAAGGAAGGCTTGCAGGCCTACTTCTTGCAGCAACTACAAGGCGAGGAGGGATTCCCGCTGACCTCGGCCCATCTGCTCTGGCTTGCGACACGGGCTGGTGCGCTCGCGCTTGGACTGGGCGATGAGGTGGGCGATTTGTCGGTCGGCAAGCAGTTCGATGCCATCTGGATTCAGCCCGACCGCGGCTCGGTCCTTGCCACCAACCTTGAATATGCGGTGAGTGACGCCGATGCGTTAGCCCGCATCTTTGCGTTGGGAACGCCCGCCGACGTGCGCCAGTCGTGGATTGCTGGCGGCGACCGATAGGCGATGATGCCTCGCATGCAAAGCGAGCGTGAGGCCACGAGCCCGCTATGGCGGGCCGCGCAGGCGTTCCGCGCCGCATCGTTGATCTACGTCATCGCGATTCAGGTGTCCTCCGACCAGGATTACGAGCGGCCTGGTCTCGCCTGGTCCCTCACCGGGCTGTTGTTGCTGTGGTCCGGTGTGGCCATCGTCGGTTTCACGCTCAAGATCGCTCGCGGCCGCCTGGTGGTGCTCGACCAGATTATGGTCACCGCCCTGATGCTCTCCTCGTACGCGGTCGCTGACCCGTCCTGGTGGAACCATCACCAAACGTTGCCGACAACGCTCTGGGCAGCCAATGCGGTGGTATCAGCGGGGCTTTGGGGCGGGCCGTGGTGGGGGATGGCCAGCGGGGCGTTGGTGAGCACGACGGCCATGATCGTCTCTGGCGAACTCAGCAACCTGTGGCTGGACGCGGCATTGCCAGTGCTCCTGGCGGTCGGTGGAGCCCTCGGAATCGCCGCATCCTCGGCCCGGAGGGCTCAGAATCAACTTGCCGAGGCCGTACGCCTGCGCGCCGCTACCGCCGAGCGGGAACGCCTCGGACGCGAGGTGCATGACGGGGTACTCCAAGTCCTCGCGCTGATGCGACGTCGTGGGGCGAGCGCAGAAGGCGAGTTGCGTGACCTCGCGCTGCTGGCGGGGGAGCAGGAACGCGCTCTGCGGACCCTTCTTGCCGGGCGACGACCGACCGCGGCACCCGGTGAGCACGTTGAAGTGGTCGCCGGATTGCACGATCTGGAAGCGTTGGGCGTGCGAGTGTCGGCACCGGCGGACCCGGTTCTACTGCCCGCACCTACGGGCGAGCCGTTGGTGGGTGCTGCTCGCGCCGCGGTGACCAATGCACTCCAGCACGCAGGCGATGAGGCGGACGTCTTCGTGCTGGTCGAGGATCTGCCCGATGAGGTGGTCGTGACCGTGCGTGACGACGGACGGGGAATCGAAGCCGGGCGGGTGCGCGCGGCCGAAACCGAAGGACGGATGGGCATCGCGCAGTCGATCAGAGGCAGGATGACCGATATCGGTGGCGAAGCCCGGCTCACCACGTCCCCGGGCGAAGGTGTCGAATGGGAACTGGCCGTGCGACGCGACCAACCGGAGGAGAAGTCGTGACTGACCACCCGATCACCGTCATGGTTGTCGACGATCACCCCATGTGGCGTGATGGGGTCAGCCGCGACCTGACCGCGGCCGGCTTCGACGTCGTGGCGACTGCCGATGGTGTGCGTACGGCCGGCGACCGGGCGGCGGCCACACAGCCGATCGTGGTGCTGATGGATATGACGTTGCTGGACGGCAATGGTGCTCAGGCGACAGCCGCGGTGCTCGGCGTCTCGGCGCACAGCCACGTGCTGGTGCTGTCGGCGTCGTCCGAGCGGGAAGATGTGCTCGAGGCGGTGAAGGCAGGAGCGAGCGGCTATCTCGTGAAGTCCGCCTCGGCGGCTGAGCTCGTCGATGCCGTCCAAGCCACCGCCCAGGGCCAGCCCGTCTTCACGCCGGGGCTGGCCGGGCTGGTGCTGGGCGAATATCGCCGGATGTCTGCTGAGCCCGCTACCGATGGCGCGCCGGTCCCCACGATCACCGATCGTGAAACGGAGGTCCTGCGGTTGGTTGCCAAAGGGCTGACCTCCCGCCAGATCGGCACCAGGCTGTCGGTGTCCCATCGCACCGTGGAGAACCACGTGCAGTCGACCTTGCGCAAGTTGCAGTTGGCTAACCGGGTCGAACTGGCGCGGTACGCGATCGAAAAGGGCCTCGACTAAGCACCCGTCAGTACCCGCGCGGAAGTCCCCACGCAGGACGCGTGGAACTACTCATGTCGTGAGCCGTCCGGGCGGCGAGGCTCATTCCATGAATACTCAAGTCACCGATCCGTTCGCGCCCCCTGGGTGGGAGACCGACTCACCGGCGCCACCGGAGGCGCCCCAACAGCCCTGGTGGCAGCGCGATGGGGTGATCAGCCGACTCTTGGTCCTTGCTGGCGTCGGCGTGACCCTCATCGGCGTCGTCATGCTGCTCGTCGTCGCCGCTCAGCACGGCCTGCTCGGCCCGCACGTTCGGGTCGCCGGCGGCGGGGTGTTGTCCGCCGCGCTGATCGGCGCCGGGTGGCGCGTCATGGACCGTCCGGGTGGACGTATCGGGGGAGTCGCCCTGCAAGCCACCGGCTTCGCGGGAATCTTCCTGGAGATCCTTGCGATCACGACGTTCTACGAGTGGGTGCCGCCGCTCGTCGGCCTGGTGCTCGCTTTTGGTGCCACTGTCGGCGGCGCCTTGTGCGCGATGCGCTGGAATGCGCAAAGCCTGGCCGTCCTGGTGATCGGGTCCGGCGCGCTCTTGGCGCCGTTCCTCACCCGCGAGTTGAACTCCACGTTGGTGGCGTTCTTGCTCGTGTTCGCCGTGGTCGGCGCGATTCCGGAGATCCTGCGTGGCTGGGAAGCGTTGGCGCTGGTGCGTACCACCCCCGTCGTCGTGGCTGCGGTCGCCGCCTTCGGTCTCGAACCGACGATGACCAGCACCACACCGTCAGTCATTGATTTCCTGACCTGCCTCAGCATCCTCATGGTCGGACTCGTCTCTGGACTCGTGAGCATGCGCCAGCACGCGAACCCATTGCCCCTCATCGCGATGGCGATCACGTCGTTGCCAGCGTTCGGGGTCGGCGCGATGCTGGAGACCTGGCCCGCCGTCAGTTGGTATGCACTCATCGCAGCGATCCTGATCGCTCCAGTGCTCTTGGTTCGTGACCTTGATCGCGTCCATGTCGTCACGCTCGGCGTCCTGAGCGCGTTCAGCATGCTGATCTGTGTAGCCCTTCTGACGGTCAGCTACCAGACGGCGCTACCGCTCTTGGGCCTGTCGATCGTGTTGTGTGCGATCGATCTGGTTCGTCCCTCGGCCGCGACTCAGATCGCGGGTCAGGCGATGCTGTTGGTCGGTGGCCTCTATCTGATGAATGATGTTCCGCTGGGTGAGTTCGTCAGGGCGGACCTCGCGGCCGGACTGTCGGCTGGCGCGGCAGTCTCCGCCTGGGTCGGTGTGCTTGCAGCCGCGGTGGCGGGTGTCTCGGCGGCCCGGTCGAGTGCTGTGGTGCGCGATGCGCGGCCCGGGTTCCTGGTCGGCGACCTCATGGTTGGCCTGTACTTCATGACCGCCGGATTCGTTGCTGCGAGTGTGCAAGCCCTCGGAGTCAGTGCGGGCTTCCCGCTCGGCCAGTTCCTGTCCACGGCTACCGCCATGGTGGTTGCGGTGGCGCTGCTTGCCTTCGGACTGCGCCGCCCAGACCACGCTCGGGTCGCGTTGACCGCCGGACTCGGATTGGTTGCGGCAGCGCTGGCCAAGCTGTTTCTTTTCGACCTGGCATCAACGGGCGGACTCGGCCGTGCGGCTGCGTTCTTGGTCGTTGGTCTGCTGTTGCTGGCCGCCGGCACCCGTTATGCGCGGACCTTCGCTGAGCGCGGAATGAAGCCAGCGGTCTAGTCCGTGAACGTTGGTGGGCCGGGAATCTCGTACTCTAGGGGCATGCTTTCGAATGACCCTGACGACGAATGTAGTCCCCTGCCGGGTAGCGCCCGGCTCACCAGCTGGGTCAGCCGATGAACATCACGATCGGTCTGGCCAGCATCGTCCTCCTGACACTTGCCACCGCATACTTCGTGGCACAGGAGTTCGCGTACGTCGCCGTTGACCGCGGCAAACTGAAGCGTCTGGCCGAAGAGGGAGACAAACCCGCCGAGCGCGCGCTCCGCGTCACCTCGCGTTTGTCCTTCGCTCTATCCGGCGCCCAACTCGGGATCACCGTCACCGCCTTGCTCGTCGGATATGTCTCCGAGCCCTACCTCGGTCAGGGCCTCGCCGAGCTTTTGGTGGGAGTTACCCCGCTATCGTCGGCGGCCTCCCTTTCAATCTCGGTGATCTTTGCGCTGGTATTCAGTACCGCGATTCAAATGGTCGTGGGCGAACTCGCCCCCAAGAATTACGCAATCGCCCGGCCGGTCGCACTGGCCCGTTGGCTCTCGCGGTCCACGCTGGCCTACCTTGCGATTGCCGGCCCGCTGATCAAGCTCTTCGATGGTGCGAGCACCAAATTGTTGCGCTCAGTCGGCATCGAGCCCGTCGAAGAACTTGCGCACGGCGCCTCCGCCGAGGACCTGCAGCACATCATTGATGAGTCCGAGGCTGGCGGACTCCTGGACGCCGACCTGAGCCAGTTGCTTGACCGGGGCTTGGCCTTCTCGGAATTAACCGCGGGCGAGGCGATGACCCCCCGCGTCGACGTCGAGACCATTCCGGAGACTGCGACGGTCGCTGAGGTCGTCGAGCGCCTGGGCACCGGCCACTCCCGGTTCCCCGTTGTCGGCGAATCGGTGGATGACGTCGTCGGTTTGGTCGGCACGCACGAGGTCCTTGACGTTCCGCCAGCGGAGCGCAGCAGCCGTCGGGTGTCCGACGTGATGGACGAGCCGCTGCGACTGCCCGACACCGTCCCGCTCCCGGGCGCACTTGAGCAATTGCGGGCAGCGCATCGCCAGCTCGCGGTCGTCGTGGATGAATACGGTGGCCTCGCGGGCGTGCTCAGTCTGGAAGACATCTTGGAAGAGGTCGTGGGCGAGATTGAAGACGAGGGCGACGCGCCGGAGGTCAACGAAGTCCCCAGTGATGACGGTTGGAGCGTGCCCGCCCGTAAGCGCCTGGATGAGATCGAAGACCAGACCGGAATTTCCCTGACTGAATCCGATGACTACGACACCCTCAGCGGACTGGTCCTGTCCGAGCTGGGCCGTACGGCCGAGGTCGGTGACGTCGTCGAGGTCAGTTGGACCCACCATGACGGCGAGGAGACGCAGAGCCGGGGCGCTCGCTTGATCGTCGAGGCGGTGAGCCGCCACGTGCCAGAGACGGTGCGCTTGGTTGACACCGGAGCTGTCGCGCCGAGCGAAGAGGAGGTTTCGCGATGAGTATTGGTGTCGCACTGAGCCTTTCGCTGGTCCTGCTCATTCTCAATGCGTTCTTTGTGGCCGCGGAGTTCGCGGTGATCGCGAGCAAGAAGCACCGCCTGCAGGATGCCGCCGAGTCGGGTGGGCGCGCGGCGCGTGCGGCGCTCGATGCCTCACGCGAACTCACGCTCATGCTGGCCGGTGCCCAACTCGGGATCACCTTGTGCACGCTCGGCCTCGGTGCACTGGCGAAGCCGGCAGTCAAAGAACTGCTGTCGCCGGTCCTCAAGTTGACCGGCCTGCCCGATGCCTTCGCCACGGGCATCGCGTTTGCCTTGTCTGTGGCCGTCGTGGTCTTTCTGCACATGGTGGTGGGCGAAATGGCGCCGAAGTCCTGGGCGATCTCTCACCCTGAGCGCAGCGCCACCTTGCTCGCGTTGCCGTTCCGGGCTTTTACGCGGTCGGTCCGCTGGGCGCTCACCGGCCTGAACGCGGTGGCAAATGCGTTAGTGCGGTTGGCCAAGGTCGACCCGGTGGACACGGTGGCTGACGCGCATGGGCCACAGGAACTTCAGATGCTGCTGGCTCAGTCCCATGAACACGGCGTTCTGCCGGACCATGAGCACCGCATGCTCAGCGGGGCGCTTCGACTAGAGCAGGAGACGCTCGCGGATGTCACGCGTCCCTGGCGGGAAATCGTCGGCGTCCAGGTCGATGCGACCATGGATGAAGCGTGCGAGATGAGCCGGTCTACGGGTCGTTCGCGACTCGTCGTGCTCGACGGTGAGGACGCTGTGGGTCTGGTGCACGTACGTCAACTGTTGATCGCTCCTGCGACCTCGAGCGTGCGCGAACAGATGCACGAGATCGTGTCGATTCCAGCGGCGGAGCCGTTGATTGACGCATTGGAGACCATGCGGGCACGGCGCGCGCACCTGGCGCTGGTGACGTCCGGATCGATGATGATTGGTCTCGCGTCCCTGGAGGATGTGTTGGAGCGCGTCGTCGGTCGGTTCGACGACGAGTCCGACCTGATCGACGCTTAAGCGCCCGCAACCGACTTCGGTCAGACCATCAGTGCGCATGTGCTCACGGATGGTCTGACCGAAACGTCGGGGCATCGCCCTTGACATCAGTGCAATGTCACATAACATAAAGCCATGACCCAGCCCACTCCGTGGCGCGGCATCCACGTCGCCACTGCCCTGCCCTTCCACGACGACCTCTCCGTTGACTACGACGCCTGGGGTGAGCATGTGCGTTGGCTCGCTGAAAACGGCATGGACGGTGTGACCCCCAACGGGTCACTCGGTGAGTACCAGACTTTGACCGATGCGGAGCGTGCGAAGGTTGTCGAGGTCGCGGCTCAGGCGTCTCTCGAAGGCTTCGGCCTCATGCCGGGCGTGGCTGCGTACGGGTCACAAGAGACCTGCCGCTGGATCGAGCAAGCGGCCAGTGCCGGAGCGCACTCCGTGCTCCTGCTGCCGCCGAACACTTTCCGAGCCGACCGCGAGACGGTTCTGGAGCACTATCGCGCGGCGGCTGCTGTCGGACTGCCCATCGTGGCCTACAACAACCCGATCGACACCAAGGTTGATCTGACTCCTGACCTACTCGCGGAGTTGCACGGCGAGGGTCTCATCGTGGCCATCAAGGAGTTCACTGGAGACGTACGGCGCGCGTACGAGATCCGTGAACTGGCGCCTGACCTTGATCTGCTCGTGGGGAGCGATGACGTGCTGTTGGAGCTTGGTCTAGCGGGCGCAGTCGGATGGATCGCTGGCTACCCGAACGCCCTGCCGAACTCGACCAAGGAGCTCTATGACCTTGCGACGTCAGGGGATTCGGCAAATCTCGACCGTGCCCTCGAGCTGTACCGCGACCTGCACTCCCTGTTGCGATGGGACTCCAAGACCGAGTTCGTCCAGGCGATCAAGCTCTCAATGGACATCGCTGGTCGTCCAGGTGGGGCGTGCCGACCGCCGCGCCGGGCGCTCCCGAGCGACATCGCCGAGCGAGTGACCGTCGACACCAAGATTGCACTGTCCAAGGGCTACAACTAGTCCATGGCGCAGCTTCCCTTTCTCACCCGTGACGACATTGCTGCTCTCGCGACCGATGCCGATGCCGTCGACTTCCTGCACCACGCGTTAGAGGACGGTCGGGTCGATCCGGAGCAGGACAGCGCGCGGCTGTTCTCTCCGGCGCCTGGCGGCGAGTTCCTCTTCATGCCAACGGGCGGGCAGGAGTGGTCCGGCGTCAAACTGATCACCATCGCGCCCGGAAATCCCGCGAACGGCAAGCCGAAGATTCAGGGTCACTACACACTGATCCGCAGCGCCGACCTGGAGCCGGTCGCGATGCTCGATGGCATCGAGCTCACCCTTATGCGAACCCCTGCAGTGACCGTTTTGGCGGTACGCCAGTTGCTGGCGGCAGGACCACAGCGCTCCGAGGGACCACTTCCTGTCGTCATTTTCGGCACGGGACCCCAGGCCGCGCGTCACTTGAGCATGCTGGCGGATGTGGTCGGGCCAGTCGATGCAGTGGTGGTCGGACGGCGCGACGGGTCTGCTGAAGCATTCGTTGAATCTTTCTCCGCGGACGGAGTGCAGACGCGAGCAGGCACGGCAGAAGACGTACGTCACGCTGCGGTGGTGATCTGCGTAACCTCTTCAGCAACACCGGTATTGGACGGCGCATTGATCTCTGACAACACGATCGTGGCGGCTGTTGGGTCGCACGGTGCAGACAAAGCCGAGCTTCCCGCCGACCTAGTGCGACGCGCCGATGTCGCCGTGGAAGCGCGGGCGTCGGCCATGCGGGAGTCGGGCGACCTGCTGCAGGCGCGTCCGGCTCAAGAATGGGAAGACCACACCATCGGAACGCTGGCGGACTTGGTGAACGGGTCCTTCACCCGCCACGCTGGAAAGCCAGCGGTTTTTTCTGGTGTCGGGATGGCCTGGGAAGACCTCGTCATCGCCACCGACCTTTGGAACAGGAGTCAGGGATGAATAACGGACAGCAGGCTTCCGTCGATCAGCTGGTTGCGACGGCTGCGACCGCCGCAAACGCCTGGGCCGGTGCGTCGCGCGCCGACCGGGCGCGCGTGCTCGACTCGGTCGCGGATGCTCTCGACGCGGCCGCGGATCAACTGATCCCGCTCGCTGAGAAGGAAAGCCATCTTCCGCTTGCTCGGCTCCAAGGGGAACTCAAGCGGACGACCTTCCAGATCCGTCTGTTGGGAAGCGCGGTAGCTGATGGCGGCTATCTCGACGTTCGAGTCGATCGCCCCGACCCGGACTGGCCGATGGGCGCCCCGCGACCTGACTTGCGGCGTACCGCGATTCCGCTCGGGCCGGTGGTCGTCTTTGCGGCCTCCAACTTTCCCTTTGCGTTCAGCGTTGCGGGCGGCGACACAGCCGCCGCGCTGGCAGCCGGATGCCCGGTGCTGGTCAAGGCACATGGTGGACACCCCGAACTCTCGGACGCCACGGCCGAGATCGTGACCGCGGCACTGCAGCAGGCAGGCGCGCCGGACGGACTGTTCGGCATGGTGCACTCCGAAGAAGACGGACGCGCGTTGCTGACGCACCCTGACGTCAAGGCCGGTGCGTTCACGGGCTCGATTCCGGCGGGTCGAGCCTTGTTCGATATTGCACAGTCCCGCCCAGAGCCGATCCCGTTCTTTGGTGAACTCGGCAGCACTAACCCTGTCGTCGTGACACGTGGCGCAGCCGCGAAGCGCGCGGACGAAATCGTCGAGGGTTTCGTGGGGTCATTCACGATGGGTGCCGGCCAATTCTGCACGAAGCCAGGCATTTTCGCGGTCCCTGCCGAGTCCAAAATGGTCGAACTTATTCGCGCCGCAAGCTTCCCGGACGCCGCGCCGATGCTCAATGAGCGTATTGCGAGTGGTCACGAACGAGTACGCACGCAGCTGAAGGACATTGATGGTGTCGACGTCGTGGCGGAGCACGCGGAGGCCGCGAGCGATTCGACCGCGCCGTTGCTCTTGCAGACGACCGGTGAGAACTTCATCAACAAGGTTGATGAGGTTGCGGTCGAGTGCTTTGGGCCGACTGCCCTTGTGGTGACCTACCGCGACGACCAGGAAGCCTTGGCCATCGCGGATGCATTGGAGGGTCAACTCACCGCCACCATCATGGGTGAAGACGACGACGACCTTGTGCCTGAACTCGCAACTACGTTGGCACGCAAGGCTGGTCGCGTGTTGTGGAACCAATGGCCGACCGGCGTCTCGGTGACCTACGCGCAGCAGCACGGCGGACCATACCCGGCTAGCACCGCAGCGGGCACGAGTTCGGTGGGTACCGCCGCCATCACCCGGTTTACCCGGCCGGTTGCGTGGCAGGGCTTTCCTGAGCATCTGCTGCCTGAGGAACTGCGCGATCATTCCACGGCCGCAACCCCGCGGACTGTCGACGGGCGGCTTGGAGGTGACCCCCAGTGAGGACCACCCGGGTCATCCACGCGGTCGATTCCCACACCGAAGGAATGCCGATGCGCGTTGTCACCGGAGGGGTCGAGACCTTTCCGGGGGACACGATGGCCGAGCGTCGTGCGTGGTTCATCGAAAATCGGGATGACTTGCGACTGTTTCTCATGCGTGAGCCGCGCGGCCACGCGTCGATGAGCGGGTCCATCCTGCAGCCGCCAACTCGGCCGGATGCGGACTTCGGAGTGCTCTTCATTGAAGTCAGTGGCCTCCTGCCGATGTGTGGACACGGCACCATTGGCACGGCCACTGTGCTCGTCGAAACCGGCATGGTTCCGGTCGTCGAACCGGTGACGACGATCCGGTTGGATACCCCCGCCGGTCTGGTCGAAGCCGCGGTCACTGTCAAAGACGGCCACGCCGAGTCAGTGACCCTTCGCAACGTGGCCTCGTTTGTCGTGGGACTGGATCGGGTGGTCATGGTGCCTGGCCTTGGCGACGTGCGTTACGACATGGCGTTCGGCGGCAACTTCTATGCCGTGGTCGACCTGGCGGACCTTGGACTACCGTTCGAGCGATCAGCAAAGCAGCGCCTGTTGGACGCCGGATTGGCGATCATGGGCGCCATCAACGAGCACGATCGGCCACAGCACCCGGTCCAGTCCGACATTGCTGGATGTCGTCACGTCTACCTCAAGGCACCCGGATCAACAGCGCAGCACTCGCGCCATGCCATGGCGATCCACCCTGGATGGTTTGACCGGTCGCCCTGCGGGACGGGCACGAGCGCGCGGATGGCGCAACTCCATGCTCGCGGCGAGCTTGGCCTCGGGGCCGACTTCATCAACGAATCGTTCATCGGAAGCCAATTCGTCGGGCGGTTGGTCGAGGAAACCACGGTCGGTGGACGTCCCGCCGTCATTCCCCTGATTACGGGGCGGGCCTGGGTGACCGGGACTGCCCAATACATGCTCGACCCCACTGATCCATTTCCCCACGGTTTTGACCTGTGAGCGAATCAGGATGAACGGCGCGGCGGACGTGGTGGTAATTGGCGCTGGGGCTGTGGGAGCAGCCGTCGCCTGGTACGCCACGCGCGCGGGTTTGAGCGTGGAGGTGCTTGAGCGGGGCTCGATCGTCAGCGGAACCTCGAGTGCTTGCGAAGGCAATCTGTTGGTCTCTGACAAAGAGGCAGGGCCCGAACTCGACCTCGCGCTCTACAGCCATCATGTCTGGAATACCGATCTGGCCGAGTACGCCCACCTTTGGGAGTTCGAGGCCAAGGGTGGTCTCGTGGTGAGTTCAAGCGCAGCAGGTGCGGCGGGCTTGGCCCAGTTGGCCAACCGGCAGCGGCGCGCTGGAGTGATGGTGCAGGACGTGGCGGCCGACGAAATCCACGACTACGAGCCGCATCTCGTGGAGGGGATGGCCGGTGCCGCGTTCTATCCCCAGGACTGTCAGGTGCAGCCCATGCTGCTCGCTGCGCACCTGTTGCGGCTGGCGCGCGAAGGCGGTGCGCGCGTACGCACCCAGACTGAGGTCACCGGGATTATCCGTGCGGGGGAGCGGGTCGTGGGCGTTCAGACTGAGCGCGGTGACATTGCTGCGGGTCTAGTGGTGAACGCCGCAGGCACCTGGGCAGGCGAGATCGCCGCCATGGCACAGGTCCGGGTGCCGGTTCTGCCTCGGCGCGGTTTTATCCTCGTGACTGAGCCCCTTCCGCCGACTGTCTTTCACAAGGTCTATTCCGGCGAATACGTTGCGAGCACGCAGAGTTCGGACGAGGGCCTGCAGACCTCAACCGTCGTTGAAGGCACTAAGTCGGGGACGATCCTCATCGGCTCGTCACGGGAGCGGGTCGGCTTTGACCGAGCCCCCTCACTCCCAGCGCTTCGGGAGATCGCAGGTAATGCGCTGGCGTTGTTCCCAGGCCTGGCAGAGGTCGCCGTGATGCGTAGTTATCTGGGTTTCCGGCCGTACTGCCCAGACCATCTCCCCGTGATCGGACCCGATCCGCGTGCGCCGGGTCTTTGGCATGCGGCGGGGCACGAGGGCGCGGGCATTGGGCTGTCGGTCGGCACCGCTGCGTTGCTGGTGCAGTCCATCGTGGGGTCGTCGGTGGAGATGCCCTTGGCGCCTTTTGCTCCGGAACGGTTCTCTTGGAAGACCGCATCGTGAATGATCGGATCACCTTGACCCTCAACGGAAGTGAGCTCACGGGGCGCGCGGGGCAAAGCATCGGATCGGTTTTGACCGAACAGGGCGTTCGCTCGTGGCGGACCACGCGCAACGGGGGTCGGCCCCGCGGATTGTTCTGTGGCATTGGTGTCTGTTTCGACTGCCTGATCACCGTGGACGGCCGGCCCAACCAACGCGCCTGTCTGGTGACTGCTGAAGATGGCATGGTGCTGAGCACCGAAGGGCTCCCTCGTGGCTAGGCCGACGTTGACCTTTGACGTGCTGGTGGTGGGCGCCGGGCCAGCAGGTCTCGAAGCGGCAGTGACCGCTGCCGAACACGGCCTCGCCGTTGCTCTCATCGATGCCGCCCGCTATCCAGGTGGGCAGTTTTGGCGCAACGCTGGAGACGACGCCGCGGCCGGACAACACGGCTGGTCGCGATTTACCCGCCTGCGCGCCCGACTGCTGCGCGTTGAGGCCGATGGTCGGCTCGCGTACCTGCCCGGCCACGACGTGTGGTTCGTGGAGCCGTGTGAATCCGGCTACCGCCTGCACCTGAGCGCTCCCACCGGCACAGCGGCCGGGCCCGGATCGGTGGCGGCGCCCCACCTGGTGCTGTGCCCGGGTGGCTACGACCGCCAACTCCCGGTGCCTGGTTGGGATCTTCCTGGTGTCATGAGCGCAGGAGGGGTTCAGGCACTGCTGAAGGGCCATCGCACCCTGGCCGGGAAGCGCGCGGTGATTGCTGGGACGGGACCATTCCTGCTCCCTGTTGCCACTGGGCTCGCTGCGGCGGGCGCCGAGGTCGTCGCGCTCTGTGAGGCCGGGAGCCCAGCGCGTTGGGCGAGGAACCCTCGTGGCGCACTATCGGTGCCCTCCAAAGGAATTGAAGCCCTGGGCTACGCCCTTCAACTGGCGAGACAGCGCATCCGATATCAGACACGTACGGTCGTGTCCGAAGTGTTTGGGGACTCTGAGGTTGCGGGTGTACGCCTGTCGCGCCTTGACCGACATGGCGAGCTGCGCGCAGATGCTCCGACTCGGGAGATTGCGGCTGACGTGGTGGCTTTTGGTTGGGGATTTACGCCGTCGCTCGAACTGATCACCGCAGTCGGAGCGTCCACCCGGGTCGATATTGATGAGTCCTTGGTCGTCGCCGTGGATGCCTGGCAGCGAACTGATGTGGCCGGCGTCTACGCCGCGGGCGAGGCAACCGGCGTCGGAGGCTCGGTGCTCGCACAAGCTGAGGGTCGGCTCGCTGGTTTGGCGGTCGCCAGAGACACCGGTCACGACATCGACATCCGGGACGCCGTCCGGACGCAGTCGGCGATCAGTCGCCATCGCGCATTTGCTGCCGCTATGCACCGGGCGCACCCGATCCCCGAAGGCTGGCGGAGTTGGCTGCGCGAGGACACGGTGCTGTGTCGGTGTGAAGAGGTGCAGATTGGCGATGTTGAGCACGTCCGCGACCTGCTCGGGGCGAGCGACGCGCGGACGGTGAAGTTGCTCGCTCGGCCCGGAATGGGCTGGTGCCAGGGCCGAATCTGTGGCTTCGCAACCGCGAAACTGGCTACGGGAAAGGGCCGTCCGCTGGCGCACGCCGACCTGGCCGCAACGGCAAAACGCACCCTCGCAGCGCCAGTGTCCTTGACCCACTTGGCGTCGGAGCATGGTGAGCCTCCGCCAGCGTCCTAGGATCGTGGCGTCCAGGCCGACAACGAATGGTCCGTGGTGAGTCAGCTCAGCAGCCCCCAGCGGTTCGAAAAAGTGAGCCTGCGCGACCAGGTGTCGCGCGCGCTGCGTGCTGCCATTGTGTCGGGCGAACTTGAGCCCGGTGAGATCTATTCGGCGCCAGCGCTGGGATCGCGGTTTGGGGTGTCGGCAACGCCGGTCCGCGAGGCGATGCTTGACCTGGTTCGCGAGAACCTCGTAGAGACGGTCCCCAACAAGGGCTACCGCGTGACCGAGATCAAGGATGAGGATCTCGATCACGTGACCGAACTGCGCATGCTCATTGAACCGCCGCTGGCGGGCCAAGTGACCGCGCACGTCCCAGAGTCTGACTTCCCCGTGCTACGCGCCGCGGCACAGTTGATCGTTGATGGTGCCGAAGCGGGGGACCTTGTCGCCTACACCGAGAGCGACCGACAGTTCCATCTGAAACTCCTTGCCTACACGGGCAACCCACGAGTGACCGCGCTCATCGCCGAACTCCGCGGGCAAACTCGACTGTTCGGGCTGGCTTCATTGCTGGAACGCGGCGAGCTGGTCGACTCGGCACAGGAGCACCACGCCATCCTGGACGCGGTCGAGGCGCGCGACGCCGAGCGAGTCGAATCGTTGATGCGCGACCACATCCGCCAGACCCGTGGGCGATGGGCGCATCCTGACCACGATCAGTAGCCCGTAACATGGGCCTTTCGTGATGAATACCTCTATCTCCCTACCTCGCCGCACGTTCGCCGTCATTAGTCACCCGGACGCCGGTAAATCGACCCTCACCGAGGCGCTTGCGTTGCACGCCGATGCCTTGGATGAGGCAGGAGCCGTCCACGGAAAGCGTGGCCGCCGAGCCACCGTGTCGGACTGGATGGATATGGAGAAGGCGCGCGGAATCTCCGTCAGTTCCACTGCGCTGCAGTTCACCTACCGCGATCACGTGCTCAACCTGGTCGATACCCCGGGCCACGCAGATTTCTCCGAAGACACCTACCGGGTGCTCTCTGCGGTCGACTGCGCGATCATGCTGGTCGACGCCGCCAAGGGCCTAGAGGAGCAGACCCTCAAACTCTTCCGCGTTTGTGCGCAGCGCGGCATCCCCATCATCACCGTGATCAATAAGTGGGACCGCCCGGGCATGGAGCCCCTGGAACTGATGGACGAGATCGAGCGGGACATCAACGTCCAGCCCACCCCGCTCACCTGGCCGGTCGGTATCGCGGGTGAGTTCCGAGGGGTGTTGGAGCGCTCGTCCGGCGACTTCGTGCAGTACGAAAAGACACCGGGCGGCGCGACCAAGGCACAGCAGCAACGGCGTACCGCCGCTGAGGCGCAGGACCTCGTCCCTGACGAGTGGACAACCGCCCACGACGAGGCCGGTCTCCTCGAAGCAGTCGAGGCCACCCACGACCAACAGCGCTTCCTCGCCGGCGAATCCACCCCGGTGCTCTTTGCCTCGGCCCTTCTCAACTTTGGCGTCTCCCACTTGCTCGACACCTTGGTCGAGCTTGCGCCCGGCCCGGCTCCAGCCGTCACGGTGTCTGGCGATCTGCGCGGCCTCGACGAACCGTTCAGCGCGATGGTCTTCAAGGTGCAGGCCGGTATGGACCCGGCTCACCGCGACCGCCTGGCCTTCGCGCGCGTGCAATCCGGGATGTTCGAGCGCGGGATGACCGTCACCCACGTCCCGACCGGACGGCCGCTGACGACCAAGCACGCGACCGTCGTCTTCGGACGCGAGCGCTCGACCGTCGAGCAGGCGGTTCCGGGCGACATCATTGGACTCGTGAACTCATCGGAGTTGGCTGTAGGCGACACCATCAGCGCGACGCCCGTCGTGGAGTACCCGCGCATCGTGCGGTTCAACCCGGAACATTTCGCCGTGGCCCGGGCGCGCGATACCGGCCGATTCAAGCAGTTCCGCAGCGGTATCGAGCAACTCGACCACGAGGGCGCGATCCAGGTGTTGCGCTCAGATCTGCGAGGAAACCAGGCGCCGGTTCTTGCCGCCGTCGGACCGATGCAGTTCGACGTGGTCAAGGCACGGATGGAGCACGAGTTCCGGACCGTCATCGACCTGGAGACCCTGCCCTACTCGCTAGCCCGCGAAGTGACCACTGAACAAGCCCCTGTGGTGAACCGGGAACGCAACGCCGAGGTGTTGCACCGGTCCGACGGCACCTTGTTGGCGCTCTTCTCTGACAAATGGCGTGCGCAGGCGATCACCCGAGCCCATCCCGATCTTGGACTCGTCCTGACCGACTGACCGCGCGGCTCTAGACTCACGAGTGCAGCTGGTTCATGGCTGACGCTGAGGCGTCAGTGGTGTCGAGTCATCCACGTGGGTGATGAGAGGGAACCCGGTGAGAATCCGGGACTGTCCCGCAGCGGTGAGTGGGAACGAATGCCGTGTAATGCACTGGGTTTTCCTGGGAAGCGACGGCGAGTAGGAGCGGCTTCGGTCGTGTGCCCGCGAGTCCGAAGACCTGCCAGATGTGCCGGGTACGCCGTACCCGGCGGTTTCCGCCTCGTGGATTGGGCGTGCGGACCTCTTCGACTGTGTCGACCGCTGTGGTCGTGTCGGTGGATTGGGTGTTGTGCTCCTCGGGCGGTAGCCGTCTCGACTGCACAAGGGAGAACACTCTCGTGACAACCCCCATTACCGCGACCGTTCTTGGTTTGCCGCGCATCGGCCCCCGTCGCGAACTGAAGAAGGCCATCGAGTCGTACTGGGCTGGGCGCATGAGCGCCGCAGACCTGGACTCGGAGGCACGACGATTGCGTACCGCGCAGGTACGCACACTGATCGACGCGGGACTCGATTCAATCCCGGTCAACACCTTCAGTTATTACGACCAAATGCTCGACACGGCCGTCATGCTCGGCGCGCTTCCGTCGCGCTACACGGAGTCCGGCCAACCACTTGATCAGTACTTCGCGGCGGCCCGTGGCAATGATGCACTCGCGCCGCTGGAGATGACCAAGTGGTTCGACACCAACTATCACTACATCGTTCCTGAGATCGGGCCTGACACGGCATTCTCTTTGCACCCGGAGAAGGTGCTCGCCGAGGTGGCCGAGGCGCGTGAGATCGGTGCGGCGGCGAGGCCCGTACTGATCGGCCCGGTCACCTTCCTGAAGTTGGCGAAGCCGGTCGGCGGTGAATCCGCTTTGCTTGCAAGGACTTCGGAGCTCGTGCCGCTTTATATCGACCTACTGCAGCAACTTGCAGACGTTGGCGTCGACTGGGTGCAAATCGACGAGCCGAGTTTGGTCACCGACCTTGACGACGATGAACTGCAGGTAGTGCGAGCGACCTATGACGCGCTTGCCAGGTCGACGAGTCGTCCGGCGATTCTGCTCGCGACCTACTTCGGCTCGCTGGGCGGTGCCGCCTCGGCAGTCGCGGCGGTCGACGGACTGGCAGTGGACTTGGTCGCCGGCGAAGCGCCCGCGCGGGAAGCGCTGCGGGGCAAGCAGATTGTGGCCGGAGTCGTGGATGGTCGAAACATCTGGAGGAACGATCTGGATGCGTCCCTCGCGACCCTGTCGTCGATCGTCGAGGCGGCAGACACGGTCGCGGTGTCGACCTCGTGCTCGCTCCTGCACGTGCCGTACTCCCTCGAAGGAGAAGACGGCCTCGACGACGCGCTGCGTTCCTGGCTTGCCTTTGGCGCTGAGAAGACGGCAGAGGTCACGACTTTGGCTGCAGCACTGCAGGATTCGGCATCAGTGAGTGCGCAGTTCCAAGCGTCTCGCGACGCGATTCAGGGGCGTCGAGAGGACCCGCGGCTCCAGCGGGAAGACGTCCGCGCACAACTGGCCGACGTGGATACGTCGGCGCGTACGCGGCGACCAGCCCAGGAACGCCGAGAGTTGCAGGCCGAGCGACTGAACCTTCCGCCGTTGCCGACAACCACGATCGGGTCCTACCCGCAGACCGCGGAGATCCGCTTGGCGCGGGGTGATTTGCGGAAGGGGCGCATTGACGAGGCCGAGTATGCGCGCCGCATGAGGGCGGAGATCGACGCAGTGATCGACCTCCAGGAGCAACTCGGCCTGGACGTCTTGGTGCACGGTGAGCCGGAGCGCAACGACATGGTGCAGTACTTCGCCGAGCTGCTCGACGGGTTCGCCGCCACCACCAATGGGTGGGTGCAGTCCTACGGCACCCGGTGCGTACGCCCCCCGATCCTGTTCGGCGACGTGGCCCGCCCCAAGCCCATGACCGTCGATTGGATCGGCTACGCCCAGTCGCGAACTGCCAAGCCGGTCAAGGGAATGCTCACCGGGCCGGTAACGATCCTGGCGTGGTCCTTTGTGCGCGATGATCAGCCTCTCGCGACCAGCGCAGACCAGGTCGCTCTCGCGATCCGTGCGGAAACGATCGACCTGGAATCCGGTGGGGCGGCCATCGTCCAGGTCGACGAGCCGGCCCTGCGCGAGCTCATGCCGCTGCGCAAAGCCGACCAACCTGCCTACCTGGAGTGGGCGGTGAACGCCTTCCGGCTAGCCACGAGCGGCGTCTCGGACGCGGTGCAGGTGCACACTCACCTGTGCTATTCCGAGTTCGGTGAGGTCATCGAGTCGATCGCGGCCCTCGATGCCGATGTCACATCCCTGGAAGCGGCGCGCTCCCGCATGGAGGTGCTCGATGACCTCAATGCGATCGGCTACGACCTCGGCGTGGGCCCGGGCGTCTATGACATCCACTCACCGCGGGTGCCTAGCGTCGAGGAGATCGCGACGTCGCTGCGCGCGGCCTTGGCGGCCGTACCTGCCGAGCGGTTGTGGGTCAATCCGGACTGCGGTCTCAAGACGCGGGGCAACGCGGAAGTCGCCGAGTCGCTGCGCCACCTGGTCGAGGCGACCCGGCAGGTACGCCCGTCGTCTTGAACTGCTCGTGCGGCCCCATGGCCGTGGCCGCGTGCGGGCACATAGGGTTGAAGAGCGACATGCTCGCATTACGACGAGAGGTGACGAATGGCTGACTACACACTGCCCGAACTTCCCTACGACTACGGTGCGCTCGCGCCGCACATCAGCGGCGAGATCATGGAGTTGCACCACTCCAAGCATCACGACACCTACGTCAAGGGCGCCAACACCGCCCTTGAGCAGATGGCGGAGATGCGTGACAAGGACGAGTTGACGAAGGTCAACCTGCTGGAAAAGAACCTTGCGTTCAACCTGGCCGGTCACGTGAACCACTCGGTCTTCTGGCCGAACATGTCTCCGGACGGCGGCGACAAGCCCGACGGTGAATTGCAGCAGGCGATCGACGACCAGTTTGGGTCGTTCGATGCTTTCCGCGCTCACTTCACGGCAAGCGCGCTGGGTATCCAGGGCTCCGGCTGGTCGATTCTGGCTTGGGACTCTATTGGTCAGAAGTTGCTGATCTGTCAGCTCTATGACCACCAGGGGAACCTGCCGGTCGGACTGACCCCGCTGTTGATGCTCGACATGTGGGAGCACGCGTTCTACCTGCAGTACCGCAACGTCAAGCCGGACTACGTCAAGGCGTGGTGGAACATCGTCAACTGGGCCGATGTCATCGAGCGGTTTACCCGTGCGCGGGAAGCCACCTCGGGCCTCATCACCCCGTAAATCACGACCCAAACGTGGGGTGCGCAGACTGATCTGCGCACCCCACGTTTGGCTGTCCGCCGCGAGATGATCGCTGCCCACGAGTTACCGGAGCGCCGAGGTTGCGCGCCGATGCGATCACGACATATGGTGTCCGAGTTGCTGGTTCAACCCCATATCTTCCGATCTGGGGTTGTCGTAAGAGGGAACCTGGTGTAAGTCCAGGACTGCCCCGCAGCGGTAAGTGGGAACGACCGTCGTCATGTGATCACTGGGTTTGATGCCCGGGAAGAGGCGGCTAGTAGGTGAGCGCAACGCTCGCGCCCACGAGTCCGAAGACCTGCCAGCAAGCACCGCCCCGCCGGGGTGGTGTGTCTGTGGGCCGCGCGGGACGGTCGATGGGCGGAGCAGTTGCTGCCGTGGCTTCTCCGTCTGCCGTCCTTGCCTGGCCCGTGGGCCCGAAGTACCTCGAGGGAAGGACGACCCGGATGGCCTCAATCCACGTCACCAAGCGCGATGGCTCGCGCGAGCCGTATAACGCCGACCGTATTAACCGCGCTATCGAGAAGGCTGCCGTCGGTCTTCCGGACCAGATGTCGATGACGATGCAGGTCGCCTCAGAGTTGGAGATCACGCTCTTCGACGGCATCACCACCGAACAGTTGGACGAGGCCGCGATCCAGGTTGCCGTCCAGAACGTCAAGGACGACCCGGACTTCGACGTCATCGCCTCCCGGCTGCTCCTCAAGACGATTTACAAGAAGGTGCTCGGCGACTTCGAGACTCACACCGAACTAGCCCTGCTGCACCAGGCCCGCTTCCCGGGATACATCCGCGAAGCCGTGGAAGACGGACTGTTTGATCCGCGCCTCGCGTCGGCATTCAACCTCGAAGAGTTGGCCGCTGAGCTCAACCATCACCACGACGAGGCGCTGCGCTACATCGGCATCATCACCCTGCGGAACCGCTACATGGCTACCGGCCCAGCCGGACGACCGCTTGAGGTGCCCGCCTACTTCTGGATGCGCGTCGCGATGGGCCTCTCGGTCAACGAGAAAGAGCCCACGCAGGCCGCCGTCCGCTTCTACCGCAAGATGTCCAGCCTCGACTACCTTGCTGCCGGTTCAACCCTCGTCAACGCGGGCACCATCTCGCCCCAGCTCTCGAACTGCTTTGTCATGCAGATGGACGACGACATCGAGCACATCGCGACGTCGATGCGCGATGTCATGTGGCTGACAAAAGGCACTGGCGGCATTGGTCTTTCGGTCACCAAGCTGCGCTCTGAGGGTTCGCCGATCCGGAGCAACAACACCAGCTCTACGGGTCCAATCCCGTTCATGCACACAATCGACTCGATCCTGCGTGCGGTCTCCCGCGGGGGCAAGAAGTTCGGCGCCTTGTGTTTCTACATGGAGAACTGGCACCTGGACTTCCCGCAGTTCCTCGACCTGCGGCAGAACGCCGGCGATCCCTACCGGCGGACGCGTACCGCCAACACCGCGGTCTGGATCTCTGACGAGTTCATGAAGCGCGTCGACAGCGACGACGCCTGGTATCTCTTCGACCCGCTGGAAACTCCCGACCTGGTCGAGCTCGTCGGCGATGAGTTCTCTGCGCGTTACGCCGAGTATGTGGCACTCGCCGAGGCCGGCAAGATGCGCAAGTTCAAGAAGATCCGCGCTCGCGAGCAGATGACGGCCATCCTGGTGTCGCTGCAGACCACCTCGCACCCCTGGCTGACGTGGAAGGACTCGATCAACCTCCGCGCGCTCAACAACAACACCGGCACGATCCACCTGTCCAACCTGTGCACCGAGATCACGCTGCCGCAGGACCGCGACAATACGGCCGTCTGCAACCTGGCCTCGATCAACCTGTCGCGCCACCTTGTGGACGGCGAATGGGATTGGGACCGGCTGGCTGAGAGTGCCCGCCTTGCAGTGCGCCAGCTCGACAACCTCATCGACATCACCCGCTCGTCGGTGCCGCAGTCGGAGCACTCCAACGAGCAGAACCGTGCCATCGGCCTGGGAGTCATGGGCTTCACCGATGTCTGCGAGCGGTTGGGCCTGCCCTACGCCAGCGAGCAGGCGTACGAACTCATCGACCAACTGGTCGAGTTCGTCAGCTGGCACGCGATCGATGAGTCCGCAGACCTGGCTCAGGTGCGCGGTGCGTACCCGAACTTCGAGGGTTCTGGCTGGTCCCGCGGCATGGTGCCGTTCGACACGATCGCCATCCAGGAGCAGCGCCGCGGCGTTCCGGTCAATGTCGACCGCACGACCCGGATGGACTGGGATGTGTTGCGGGAGAAGGTTTCTCACGGTGTTCGCAACGCCACGCTCATGGCAATCGCGCCGACCGCCTCCATCGGTCTGGTGGCTGGTACGACCCCGGGTCTGGACCCGCAGTTCTCCCAGCTCTTCAGCCGTGCGACCTCGTCGGGCAAGTTCCTTGAGGTCAACCGCAACCTGGTGAAGGCGCTGCAGGAGCGTGGCCTGTGGGAGTCCGTACGCGGGGAGCTGCTGCAGTCGCAGGGTGACCTCTCCAACGTGCCCGACATCCCCGCGGACCTGCTCGAGGTCTACCGGACCTCCTTCCAGCAGCCAGCGGATGCCTACCTTGAGGTCGCGGCGCGGGCGCAGAAGTGGATCGACCAGGCCATTAGCCGCAACCTCTACCTGGAGACCCGCGACATCGGTGAGATGACCCGGATCTACAGCGAGGCGTGGCGCAAGGGTGTGAAGACGACCTACTACCTGCACATGAAGCCGCGGCACACCGCCGAGCAGTCGACGGTGGCGGTCAACAAGTCCAAGAGCTCTGGCCGCTCCGGGGGTGGCTTCGGATTCGCGCGCAAGCGGGCCGAGGTTCCCGCCGTCGCCGCGCCAGCAGTTGCTGCTGTTCCGGCTCCGCCCGTGGAGGCACCGGTCGTGGAGGCACCGTCGGCGCCAGTGGTGGCCGAGCCGGTCGCACCAGCGGCCCCGGTGATCGAGCAGCCCGTTGCACCTGCGCCTGTGGTGCAGCAGCCAACGGCTCCGGCACCAACGCCCGTTGCCGAGACCCAGCCCGTCCGCCAGGAGGTCGAGGTCGTCCAGGACGACGACGTCCTGGTCTGCCCCACTGATCCACAAGAACTCTTGAATTGCGAGGCCTGCCAGTGACCGCCGTATCTGCCACGCACAACACCCAGATTCTGGGAACCGGGATTAGCGAAGGCTTGCTGCTCAAGCCGATTCGGTACGACTGGGCCTACGAGCTCTACAACCAGGCGGTCGCCAACACATGGTTCCCGCACGAGGTTCAGTTGGGTGAGGACCTGGCCGACTTCGAGCGTATGACCGACGAGGAGCGCCATGCCGTCACCTTCCTGATGAGCTACTTCAACCCCAATGAGTTGCTCGTCAACAAGGCGCTTGCGTTCGGGGTCTACCCCTACATCAACGCACCCGAGGCACACCTGTACCTCGCGAAGCAGATGTGGGAGGAAGCCAACCACTGCGTCGCGTTCGAATATGTCCTGGAGACCTTCCCGATCAACCGCGCCGAGGCGTATGACGCGCACGTCACCGTGCCGTCGATGGCGGCCAAGGAAGAGTTCGAGGTCCGCTTCATCCAGCGGATGTCGGAGCAGACCCTCGACATCAACACCACCGAAGGCAAGCAGGACTTTGTCCGAAACCTGGTGGCGTACAACGTGATTCTGGAAGGGATCTGGTTCTACAGCGGGTTCATGGTCGCGTTGTCGTTCCGCCAGCGGAACCTCCTTCGTAACTTCGGTTCGTTGATTGACTGGATCGTGCGCGATGAGTCTCTGCACCTGAAGTTTGGGATGAACCTCATCCTGACGGTGCTCGAAGAGAACCCGGACCTGCAGACCGAGGAGTTTGCGGCCGAGATTCGCCAGATGATCTTGGACGGGGTGGTGATGGAAGAGCGTTACAACCACGACCTGCTGCCCAACGGCATCCTGGGGTTGAACGCGGACTACATCAACACCTATGTGAAGTACCTCGCCGACCGTCGGCTTGAGGAACTGGGATTCGAGCCGGAGTTCAACGTCAGCAACCCCGCGAAGTGGATGGCCACGGCCAATGACACCTTGCAGTTGGTGAACTTCTTCGAGGCCATCAACACCTCCTACGAGGTGGATGCCAAGGCCGGCTCATAGTCATGAGTTCATCCACCCCGGCCGGGCGGGCGACGATTGCCCCGCCCGGCCGAGGTGAACCCGAGGCGCGTCGTTCTCGAGGGCTGCTTGCTATCGGCCCAGCTTTTGTGGCGGCGGTTGCCTACGTCGACCCGGGAAACATCGCGACGAACACCGCGGCTGGGGCGACGTACGGCTTTCTCTTGCTGTGGGTCGTGGTCTTGGCGACCTTGATGGCGGGCCCGGTGCAATACCTCTCCGCAAAACTCGGTCTGGTGACAGGGAAGTCGCTCCCGGCGTATGTCGCCGGGCGAGTGTCTCGGCGAGCCCGGATTGCCTATTGGATGCAGGCCGAAGCGGTCGCCATCGCGACTGACATCGCCGAGATCATAGGCGCGGCGCTCGCGATGCACCTGCTCTTTGGGATGCCGCTCGTTCCCGCGGGCCTGATCGCGGGCGCGATCGGCATGCTGCTTCTGGCGGCCCGGGACCGGCTTGGTCGCCGGTTCCTGGAGTCGATGTGTCTGGTGTCGCTCTTCGTCATCGGAGCGGGATTTGTGGTCGGTGTGCTCACCAGCCCACCCGGGCTGGATGACCTGGCGGGCGGCCTGGTCCCCGCGCTGGGCGGCGCCGAAACCGTCCTCCTTGCAGCGGGCATTGTGGGCGCGACGGTGATGCCGCACGCGGTCTACCTGCACTCGTCTTTGACGGCTGAGCGGCCCGTTGATCGGGGTCACCTGATGCAGCGCCTCCGGTGGACGCGGATGGATGTCGGCACCGCGATGATTCTCGCCGGAGGTATCAACGTCTCGATGCTGGTGCTTGGTGCCACGGCATTGCGTGGCGTCCCCGACGACTCCTTCGGCGCCGCCGCGGCCGCACTCACCGAGCGGGTGGGCGACGGCGCTGGCACGGCGTTCTTGGTCGCGCTTCTGGTGTCGGGCGTGTCGTCGACAGCGGTGGGTACGCACGCCGGCGCCGCCATCATGGCGGGGCTTTTGCACCGGCAAGTGTCGCCGCTGGTGCGTCGCGCGGTCACCCTCGTCCCCGCGCTCGTCCTTTTGGCCTCGGGCCTGGAACCCGTCACCGTCCTGGTGCTCTCACAGGTCGCGCTCGCGCTCGGTCTACCGTTCGCGCTGATCCCGTTGCTGCGGGCGACGTGCGACGCGAAGCTCATGGGACCCTGGCGTAATCATCGGGCGCTCACGGCAGTTGCTGTCGCCATCGTCGCCATCGTCGTCGTGATCGACTTGGTGCTTGTCGGATTGGTGGTGACCGGACGTGGTTGATGAATCGACTGCTACTCCGAGCGGAACTCGGCTCACGCTCGCCTACATCATGAGTGCCAGTGACACCAACCTGATGGGGACGGTGCACGGCGGCAACGTGATGAAACTGGTCGACGATGCGGCAGGGACGGTCGCGGCGCGGTACTCCGGTGGCCCCGCCGTCACGGCGTCGATGGACGAGATGTTGTTCTTGGCGCCAGTCCGGGTCGGTGACGTCCTGACAGTGAACGCGCAGGTGAACTGGGCTGGGCGGACCTCGGTCGAAGTGGGCGCCCGGGTGGAAACCACCCGGTGGGACCAGTTGAGCGAGCCGATCCATGTGGCCACGGCTTATCTGGTCATGGTCGCGGTGGATCAGGAGGGGGTTCCCCGGACAGTGCCGTCGCTGAACCCCGTCAGCGACGAGGATCGGCGACGCCTGCGGGAGGCCGAGATTCGGCGTACGCACCGCCTCGCCAGACGCGCCGCCATCAAAGAATCGCGCAACGCGTGAGGCGCCTGGACACTCGCGGCTGATGTCGGTCAGTGGGCGTAGATTGCCCGTGGCTATTTTCCAGGCAATCCCACGGAGCTTGAGTGACCTACCCCACGAATGCCGCACCAGACCAGGTGCGATTCGCCCACGAAGCTGAAACCACCTCCGTACGTGCGGCGCTCCGCTCGCCGAAGCGACTAAGGATCGAAATCCTCGGCGGCTTGGTGGTGGCGCTCGCGCTGATCCCCGAGGCGATCTCGTTCTCGATCCTTGCCGGGGTCGACCCCCGAGTGGGGCTGTTTGCCTCGTTCACCATGGCGGTCTCGATCGCCTTCCTCGGTGGGCGTCCAGCGATGATCTCGGCCGCAACCGGTGCTGTCGCGCTTGTCGTGGCACCGATCGTCAAGGACCACGGTCTCGACTACCTGATCGCGACCGTCATCCTCGCCGGCGTGGTGCAGGTTGTTCTCGCGTTGCTCGGTGTGGCCAGATTGATGCGGTTTATCCCGCGCTCGGTCATGGTCGGCTTTGTTAACTCGTTGGCGATCCTGATCTTCATGGCACAGATCCCGCATCTCATCGATGTTCCCGTAGCGGTCTACGTGCTGGTTGCCATCGGCCTGGTGGTGCTGGTGGCGTTGCCGCGGGTCACGACGGCGGTTCCCGCACCGCTGGTGGTGGTGGTGACGCTCGCGGCCTACACGATGGCCACTGGCCTGGACATCCCCACGGTTGGCGACGAGGGCGAGTTGCCCGAAAGTCTGCCGGCGTTGCTCATCCCGGATGTTCCGTTCACGCTGGACACGCTCAAGATCATTGCGCCCTACGCGCTGGGCGTCGCCTTCGTCGGACTTCTTGAGTCGCTGTTGACGGCGAAGCTGGTCGATGACATCACGGACACTCACTCGGATAAAACCCGCGAGGCGTGGGGCCAGGGCGGCGCCAACATCATCACGGGCTTCTTCGGTGGCATGGGCGGCTGCGCCATGATCGGCCAGACGATGATCAACGTGAAGTCGTCCGGGGCGCGTACCCGGATCTCCACGTTCTTGGCCGGAGTCTTCCTGCTCGTCCTCGTGGTCGGTCTCGGTGACCTCGTGGGCCAAATTCCGATGGCCGCGCTGGTCGCGGTGATGATTATGGTGTCAGTCGGCACCTTCGACTGGCACAGCATCCGCCCGTCAACGCTGAAGCGGATGCCGTGGAGCGAGCTCATCGTGATGGGCAGCACCGTCGGGGTGGTGGTCCTGACCAGCAACCTTGCGATCGGCGTCATCGTGGGGGTGCTCGCCGCAATGGTGGTCTTCGCTCGCCGAGTCGCGCACTTCACCGAGGTCAGCCCGGTCGCTCAGGCCGATGGCGCTAGCCGGACGTATCACGTACGGGGTGAACTGTTCTTCGCGTCCAGCAATGATCTGGTGAGCCAGTTCGACTACGTCGGTGACCCCGAGTTGGTCATCATCGACCTGACCGATTCTCATATCTGGGATGCTTCAGCGGTCGCTGCGCTTGATGCGATCACGCAGAAATATGCGAGCAAAGGTAAGCGGGTCGAGGTCGTCGGCATGAACGACTCGAGCACGAGTCGGCATGAACGGCTGTCTGGTCACCTACCCAGCCTCTGACGCGTGCTGAACGATCCGAGGTCACACATGTGACCATGGCGAGGTACTCAAGCGCTGTCGCGATCATCGTCGACAGCCGATGCCGGTCAAGGCCAGCGGGTGTACTCCCTTGGGCAGCGGGACCTTCCCGAGGAGTATGCAGGCGCGAGTCAGCTATAGACGTCAGCCGTGGTGTCCTTCTCCTCCGGCGCGGGACTGGTGTGCAGCCGGGAGACGAGCCGGTCGATCACAAACCCGAGGGAGAGGGCGACGATCACGCCAACGAACGCAGCCAACAGCGGCCGCCCGCCGAGGAGTTCGCCGGCGACGGTACCGATGAGTACGGCCCACCCTGACCAGGCCGCGCAGGCGACGGTGTCGAAGGCAAGGAATCGTCGCCAAGACATGCCAGACGTTCCGCAGGTCAGCATGACCGCGACTCGTCCGATGGGGACGTAGCGAGAGGTGAGGATGACGACTCCGCCTCGCTTGCGTACCTCGCGGGTGGCCCAGGCGATGCCGCGGGCGGTGCGCGGAGTGCGTTGCCATCGAAAGCGATCCGTCCCGACGCGCCGCCCGATCGTGAACAGCATCGAATCTCCGAGGATGCCGCCGATCCAGCCGACGATGCCCAGCCACCAGAGGTTGATGCCGTTGCCCAGCGCGGCGAGGGCAACGATGACCGAGTCGCTGGGGAGCGGGGGGATGAACGCGTCAAAGATCGCGAGTCCGCCGACTGCGGCATAAACCCAAGGCTGGCCTGCCAGCTCGAGAATCGAGTCGTTGATGGCGTCGAGCACGTACGGGTCCCCCATGAAAGTTCCGGATTCGTCAGCCACAACGCTCACGGCCCGTTGAGGGTTCCTCGTGGGTGCCTAACCAGCTATGGCGCTCGCCACATCCGGGAACGAGGTGGGCACATAGCCGCCGCGTGCCTGCTCACCGCGAACGAGTTCTCCGGAGCCTGTCTCGGCGGTACCGAGGACGCCCGATGGGTCCACAAGCCGCACATCATGGCCGTCGACGTGGAGGCGTCGAATGCCTTCGAGCACGACGCGTCGAGCGATGTCGTTTGCCGTGTGCACCCGGTCCAGATCGATGATGACAGGCGACTCACCCACGGGTTCCTCGGCGAATCCTCGCACCACCCGCTCGGACTCGATGAGTTGCAAGTCGCCCACGATCTCGTGCGTCGGGACGCCTTCGCGCACGGTGCGCCGCCATACCGAGCGGCCCGACTCGGTCGCATTCATGAGGTGCAAGCCCATGTCACGGTTCATGCGCTCGAAGAGGCGCACCCCGCGCGTGCTGTTGCCGTGCGGGTCGAGGCGTGGCGAGAACGCGGCCAGGCCGACCTGCCCTGGCAGTACGCCCATGAGCCCGCCAGCAACACCGCTCTTGGCGGGGATGCCGACTGAAGTCAGCCAATCGCCCGCCGAGTCGTACATGCCGCACGTTGCCATCACGCTCAGCACCTGCCGGTTAACCGCGGGGTCGAGCACCTGATCGCCCTGGGGAGTCCGACCACCGGCAGCGAGCACCGATGCCATGCGGGCCAGGTCGCGAACCGTGACCGACGCCGAGCACTGCCGGGTGTAGCCGCGCACCACGTCGGCTGGTTCGCCTTCGAGCGTGCCGACTGTGCGCAGCATGTAGGCCAGGGCCATGTTGCGGTCGGCGGAGGAAAGCTCGGACTCGAAGACGTCCTCGGCGATGGACAACTCACGCCCCGCTAGGCGGCTGTACAGATCCAGGATGCGTTCCGTGCGCCCCTCGGCACCGTCGCCCTTCACCAGTGCATGGGAGGCGATCGCGCCGGCGTTGATCATCGGATTGAGGGGCCGGCCGGTTTCTGGGTCGAGTGAGATCTCGTTGAAGGCATCGCCGGAGGGCTCGACGTCGATGTGCTCGAGAACGGACTCCAGACCCCGGTCGGCGATCGCGAGCGCGTAGGTGAACGGCTTGGAGATGGACTGGATCGTGAACTCATCGTCGGCGTTGCCGGCCACATAGACCTCGCCGTCGAGCGTGGCGATCGCGATGGCGAGCCGGTCCGGGTCGGCTTGGGCGAGCTCGGGGATGTACGAAGCGACTTCGCCCCCGTCCTCACCAACCGATTCAACCAACTGGTGCAGGTAATCGATCATGGGAGTCTGCATCGGGTCACTGTAGTTTGGCGCGCTCCGTCTCTCATGTGGGGACCGCAACGAAGAACTGACCTGTGGGTTCTTCCGGTGAGGACCAGGTCTCGCCGGAGCCCTCGTGTGACCCCGGTCAGGGATCGAGAGCGCGGCGTCGCTCGAGCAGAACGGTGTCGCGCCATACTCCGTCGAGTTGGGCGATGCGGCTGCGCACGGCGATCGTCTGAAAACCGGCCGCGTGGTGCAGGGCGATGCTGGCCCGGTTTTCTGGAAAGGTCGAGGCCTGAAGCGTCCACAGTCCTCGGGCGTCGGCCTCGGTGACCTGGCGGTGCAGCAAGGACTTGCCGACTCCACGCCCACGTGCGGACTCGGCTACGTAGACCGATGTCTCACCGACCCCGGCGTAGCAGGCGCGGCTCGAAACCGACGCGATAGCAGCCCAGCCGACCACGGTGCCATCGAACTCGGCGACCCACCGATGATCGTTCAGCCATTTGTCTTCGAGGTCGGAGACCGCAGGGACTTCGGTCTCGAACGTGGCGTTGCGGGTGGTGATGCCCTCGGCGTAGATGTCGCGTACCTTCCTGAGGTCCTTCTTGAGCATCGCTCGCGTGGTCACATCGGCTGGCAGGTCAGTTGGGCAGCAAGGCAATTCCGCCATCGTTCCCATGACGACGTCGGCCGCGTGCGGCAGGCCGGTGCAGCAGGATGGGTTCACCGACACCACGCTGGAGGTGCCGACTTTGTCGACCATGACGAAGCCGACCTCGGCCAGTTTGCGGACGTGGTGGGAGCAGGTGGACTGGCTGATCCCGACCTGAACAGCGAGGTCTCCGACTCGCAGCGCACCAGCCGGACTGGTTGCCACGGTGTGCAGCAGTCGCACGCGCGTGGCGTCGGCCAGGGTGCCGAACCACTCGGCGTACTTCTCGGCAGACTCCACATCAAGGGCGGTTCTGGTGGGCTCGGTGGTAGTCACGGGACGTGACAATACATCGACGTCGATCGATTGACTCCATCGACAGTTGTCGATATGTTCCGCTTCATCGAGCCGTCTCGATTAAAGGAGTCAGTCATGGAGGCCTTGCCTCTGGTAGTGATCGGAGCCGGTCCGTCCGGTCTTGCCGCGGCCGCCAATGCGCAGCAGCGTGGTCTGCCGACAGTTCTGTTGGAGGCAGGTCACCAAGCGAGCACCTGGGTGCGGGAGTGGGGTCACATCCGACTGTTTTCGCCGTGGTCTGAGCTGGTCGCCGCTGCCGCGGGGAAGGTCCTCGCCGAGGCCGGTTGGACGGCCCCCGAGTCGTCGTCCTACCCCACGGGTCAGGACTGGGCGGACAAATACCTACAGCCGCTAGCCGACGCGCTTGACGCCACCGATGAGGTCACCGTGCGGTATGATGCACGCGTCGTCGGTGTCACTCGTCGAGGCCGAGACCTGACCGTCGACTCCGGTCGAGACGCCGAGCCGTTCATGGTTCAGGTCCAGACGGCTACGGGCATCGAGCGAGTCACCGCGCGGTTCGTGATTGACGCATCCGGCACCTGGGGCGGGCCGAATCCCCTTGGTGGTGACGGCCTTCCGACGATCGGCGAACCTGCTGCCGCGGACCGGATCACCTACCGGGTCCCGAACCTGCGCGATGCGCAGATCCGCGCCCGGTACGCCGGGCGGCACGTGGTCGTGGCCGGCACCGGCGCCTCGTCACAGAATGCTCTCGTTGAGCTCGCGGACCTCGCCAAGGAGCAGCCTGGCACGCGGGTGAGTTGGTTGGTGCGACGCTCCTCTGCGAGTGGCGCGTTCGGCGGTGGCGACAACGACCAGCTCGTCGCGCGCGGCGCACTAGGCGCCAGAGCACGCGAGGCGGTCGAGTCGGGAGCGATCACTGCAGTCACCGGGTTCCGCACGTCAGACGTGACGACCGCGGGCGACAAGACCGTGACCCTGGTCGCGTTCGACGGACGGGAGGTCGCCGGTGTCGACGAAGTCATCGCGGTGACCGGGTTCCGACCCGACCTGAGCATGTTGTCCGAGGTGCGCCTCGATCTCGACCCAGTCCTGCAGGTGCCGACTGCACTCGCACCGCTGATTGACCCGAACGTGCATTCCTGCGGCACTGTCTATCCGCACGGTGCCAAGGAACTCGCCCAGCCCGAGGTCGGGTTCTACCTCGCGGGCATGAAGTCCTACGGGCGAGCATCTTCATTCCTCGCCCTGACCGGGTATGAGCAGGTCCGTAGCGTCGTCGCGGCGATCGACGGCGACAGCGCGGCGGCCGAGCGGGTCGACTTGAACCTGCCGGATTCCGGGGTGTGTGGCGGTTCCGGCCTGTTCGACGAGGAGGACAAGGCACCCCAGGGCGGTGGCGGCTGTTGCGGCTCATGACCAACGCGACTGCCCTCGTGCTGCTCAGCGGATTGGCGGTGGCGGGTCTGTTGAGAGGCCAGGGATGAACGAACCGACCTTCTCCAGTGCGCCCTTGACGGGTCGGTAATAGACCCAGGTCCCGCGTCGTTCGCTCTCCACCAGCCCAGCCTCGCGCAGCTTTTTCAGGTGGTGCGACACGGTCGGTTGCGACACCCCGACGTCCGGGAAGTCGCAGACGCAGACTTCGTCGGGTGAGGTCGCCAGGCGCACAAAAAACCGCAAGCGCACCGGGTCGGCCAGCGCCTTCAGGAGTCGGGCCAGGTCCTCCGCCTCGGCTGCCGCCAGATCGCGGCCTGGAGTCCGTACACAGGTCTCGTCGACCAACTCCAGCACAGCCCGCTCATCTGTTGTCGCCACCATCCAGCAATATTGACAACTGTCGATTCAAGGCGCAAGTATTGGGCTGCATCGACGTTCATCAATTCAGGAGGTTCATGGTGGCGGCCGCGCCCAGCGACACCGAGGCCATCCCGCACAAACTGTCGACGCTGGACCGGTTCTTGCCGGTATGGATCGGCGTGGCGATGCTTGCGGGGGTGCTTCTCGGACGGCTGGTGCCGGGCCTGGGTGGCGCGCTGAGTGCGGTCGAGGTCGAGGGTGTATCGCTGCCGATCGCCATTGGACTGCTCATCATGATGTACCCGGTGCTGGCCAAGGTTCGGTATGACCGCCTCGACACCGTCATGGGCGACCGGCGCCTGTTGGTGACCTCACTCGTGCTGAATTGGGTCCTGGGGCCTGCGCTGATGTTCGCCCTGGCATGGATCTTCCTGCCCGACCTGCCCGAATATCGCACGGGTCTGATCATCGTCGGCCTGGCCCGGTGTATAGCGATGGTGATCATCTGGAACGACCTCGCGTGCGGTGACAGGGAGGCCGCCGCGGTGCTGGTGGCGGTCAACTCGGTGTTCCAGGTCCTCATGTTCGCCGTGCTGGGCTGGTTCTACCTGTCGGTCCTGCCGGGCTGGCTCGGACTGGAGCAGACCGACCTCAACGTCTCGGCTTGGAAGATTGCCGGATCGGTTCTGGTCTTCCTCGGCGTCCCGCTGCTCGCCGGCTACCTGTCCCGACGCCTCGGGGAGCGAGCCAAGGGGCGAGATTGGTACGAGTCGGTCTTCCTGCCCCGCATCGGACCGTGGGCGCTCTACGGGCTGCTGTTCACCATCGTCATCCTGTTCGCGCTGCAGGGCGAACAGATCACCAGCCAGCCCGGCGACGTCGCCCGGATCGCGCTGCCGCTGTTGGCCTACTTCGCGCTCATGTGGGGTGGTGGGTATGCCCTCGGCAAGGCGAGCGGTATGTCGTACGAACGCACCACGACGCTGGCGTTCACGGCTGCCGGCAACAACTTCGAGCTCGCTATCGCGGTCGCCATCGCCACCTTCGGAGCCACCTCAGGCCAGGCTCTCGCCGGAGTGGTCGGCCCGCTCATCGAGGTCCCCGTCTTGGTCGGGCTGGTGTATGTCTCGCTCGCCCTGCGCAACCGCTTCCCTCATGAACCGCCCCCCAGGTTGCCAAACCGCTGAACCGCCTGAGCCGCAGGAGAAACCCGCATGGTTGATAAGCCCTCCGTCTTGTTCGTATGCGTCCACAACGCTGGCCGCTCACAGATGGCTGCCGGTTTCCTGCAGCACTTGTCTGGCGGCGCCGTCGAGGTCCGCTCCGCCGGATCGGAGCCGGCCGACCAGGTCAATCCGGCCGCCGTCGGGGCCATGGCCGAGGTCGGCATCGACATCACGTCCGAGACGCCCAAGATCCTCACCCCCGAAGCGGTGCAGGTCAGCAATGTCGTCATCACCATGGGGTGCGGCGACACCTGCCCGTTCTACTCAGGCAAGCGATACGAGGACTGGGTCCTGGAAGACCCCGCGGGCAAAGGGGTGGAGTCCGTGCGACCGATCCGCGATGAGATCCGTGGTCGCGTCGTCGCGCTGCTGGAGTCGCTTGGTGTCTCGGAGTCGGATGTAGGTTCGCGGCGAATGTGCCCGTGACGCGTGCCCCTGACCTGCGTTTTGACCGTTGGGTGTCGGTGGATCGTTGCCACTATCTTGTCGAGATCCTCAGGCCGGCCCGGGTTTGGTCGTTGAGGTTTGGGTCAGTGGTAGTCGTGGACTACGGCGTGGCCGGTTCCGCGGCTGATCATCCACTTGTTGACGGGGACGGTGACGATGAAGGCGACGGCGAGGGCGAAGGCCAGCGCGCCCCAGAAGGTCGGGCTGGCCAGCCCGGCTTCCATCGCGCCGGGCACGGCAAGCATCACGCCGTTGTCGACGATCTCCATGACCGCGATCGAGACTGTGTCGGCGATGAGGGCGATCTTGACGGCTTGGCGGAACGGCACGCCCGCGCGGAGGACGCCGCGCATGGTCAGGGCGTAGCCGAAGAAGAACGCCAGGACCACGGCGAGGGCGATTGTTGCCAGGTTGGACCAGCCGAGCGCGGTGCCGATGACCATCCCGAGGATCTCGCCGATGGCGCAGCCGGTGAGGCAGTGGAGTGTCGCCGAGGCCGCGGTCCGCCAGGAGGACGTGTCGTGCTGTCCGTGGTGATGGGCGTTCTGGTGCTGGTGGTCGTGTTCTGTGCTCATGGGATCCTCCGACTTCGATACCCCTCTGGGGTATACGGCTACGACCAGTGAACCGTGCGAACTGTCTCCTTGTTCCATGCGCTGATGGAGATTCGATGGAGGTTCGTCACCGGTTGGCGAGAGTGGCGCACTCCTTGGCCGGTGCGCGCGCACCGGTGGATGAGACTGGTCGACATGGATGACACAGGTAGCGCGGCTGCCAGAGTCCTGGTGATCGAGGACGAACGGGCGCTGGCCGGGATGGTCGGCAACTACCTCGATCGTGCCGGGTATGCGGTCCGAGTGCTTCATGACGGCCTGGAGGCGGTCGCGACGGCCCGGGAGTGGGCTCCGGACGTGCTGGTGCTCGATCTCGGATTGCCGGGTCTCGACGGGGTGGAGGTGTGTCGACAGGTTCGTACGTTCTCTGACTGTCTGGTGCTGATGGTGACGGCGCGGGATGAGGAGACAGATACCTTGATCGGGCTGTCTGTCGGCGCGGACGACTATCTGACCAAGCCGTTTCGGATCCGTGAACTGGTGGCGCGGGTCGGGGTGCTGCTGCGTCGTCCTCGTACGGCTTTGGGCGAGCTGTCGGCGCCCGTTCGGCGCCTGGGTGACCTGGAGCTCGACCCCCAAGCGCGGACTGTGACGGTTGCGGCGCGACCGGTGCACCTCACGCGTATCGAGTTCGACCTGTTGGCGACCCTGCTAGGTCAGCCAAGGCGCGCGTTCGCGCGGCGGGCGCTCATCGACAACGTGTGGGGAGTGGACTGGGTGGGGGATGAGCACTTGGTGGACACCCACATCAAGCACCTCCGTCGGAAGCTGAGTGACGATCCCGCTCGGCCGCGCTATGTGTCGACGGTGCGCGGAATCGGCTACCGCGCCGGTGATGGGTCGTGACGTCCAGGCGCCGGGCCCGGCTGGTAACCGGCCTGATGCTCGCTCAGGGAGCCGTCCTGGCTGTCGCGGTCCTCGTGGCGGTGGTCGTGGCTGCCGCGGTCGGCCCGCCGCTCTTCCACGAGCACATGATCCGTGCGGGGGCGGACTCCAGCTCGGACACTCTCGCTCATGTCGAGGAAGCGTTCCGCTCCGCGGGGTTGATCACTCTGGCCGCCGCGTTCGGGGTCGCGCTGCTCATCGCAGCGGCTGTGACCTTTGTGCTGGGGCGGCGACTCACCCGGCCGCTGGATGCGCTTGCGCGGGCGGCAGATCAGGTCGCCGCTGGTCGGCACGATGTCCAGGTGCGCCCCGTGAGGGCGCCGGTCGAGCTGGCGACCGTCACCGACGCGTTCAACCAGATGGCGCGCGATCTGGACCAGACCGAGCAGGTTCGCGCGAGGCTGTTGTCCGACCTGACCCATGAGGTGCGCACTCCGCTGACCACGCTGACGACTTACCTTGATGCCCTCGATGACGGCGTCGCTGAGCCCTCACCCCAGACTCTGTCGGTGCTACGGGAGCAGGTCGACCGCCTCACCCGGCTCGCCCAGGACATGGGAGCAGTGTCGCGCGCCGAGGAGGCGGCAGTGGCGCTGCGCGCAGAACCGGTCAGCGTGCAGGACCTGGTCGCGTCGGTCGTGGCCCCGCTGCGTCCGCGTCTGCCCGGGAGCCTGGTTCTCGAGGTCGACATCCCAGACGCGGCCGCTGTGCGCGGAGACCGCGCGCGGCTCCAGCAGGTCCTCACCAACCTGCTCGACAACGCGTGCCGACACACTCCTTCGGGTCGCGTGTCGGTGGTCGCCGTCGTCCAGGAGCGGTCCGTCGAGATCCGGGTGGCCGACACCGGCGACGGCGTACCGGCCGAGGCCCTACCCCACCTTTTCGAACGGTTCTACCGCGCCGACACCGCGCGCGACCGCGACCATGGCGGTTCCGGTCTGGGTCTGGCGATCTGCCGCGCTGTGGTGCACGCGCACGACGGCACGGTCACCGCGTCCAGTGCGGGACCGGGGCAGGGCGCCACGTTCACCGTTACTCTGCCCAAGGCGTCCTGAGGCGCGTCGATCATGCTGTGGGCGGGCAAGCATCCCTTTGAGCGTTCGTACCACCGAGACGGCGGCTCGCTTGGCCGGCAGTCGGCCGGAGCGAACTCGGCCGCGGCAGCGTGCAGCGCGTAGTGCACGGCGCTGACCCGAGCTAACTCCATCGAAACTCCACCGAATGCCCATCCATGACGTCGCGTTGGCTCGGCAGGATCGGAGCCTCACCCCCCACGATGCCCGCCCTGATCGGAGCCTGCCCATGAACCGTCGTCGCGCCGCTTTCGTCGCAGCCTCAGCCCTTGTATCGGGCATATCGCTCGCTGGGTGCGGAGCCGATAGCGACAGCGGATCGGGTGGCCACGGCGGCCACACCCCGACCTCGACCGCGAGCAGCAGCCCTTCAGGGACGCGATCAGCCGGTGCTGCGCGGCAGGGCGACATCGCGTTCGCGCAGGGCATGATCCCCCACCACAAGCAGGCGGTCGAGATGGCTGACATCGCGCTGAAGAAGCCATCAGCCTCGGCCGACGTCCGCAAGCTCGCGACCGCGATCCGCCGAGCCCAAGACCCGGAGATCAAGACGATGACGCGCTGGCTCACCTCCTGGGGCGCACCGACCGCGATGCCCTCCAGCGGTGGCCACGCCGGCCACGACATGGGCGGCATGATGACTCCCGCAGAAATGGCGTCCTTGAAGAAGGCGAACGGGCGAGGGTTCGACCGGCAGTGGATGACGCTGATGATCAAGCACCACCAGGGCGCGGTGAAGATGGCCACCGACGTCAAGAAGACCACCCGCAACCCGGACGTGCGGACCCTGGCGAACGCGATCATCAAGGGCCAGACCGCCGAGATCACCACCATGCGCCGCCTGCTCGACAACGCCTCCTGATCGGCGGTCCTGGTGAGGGTGACACGTCGACAGCTAGTTACTGCCACCGGCGCGGGTGTGCTCGGCAGCGTCAGCGCCGCGTGCCAGGTTGACAGCACCCCGCCCAGTCCGGCAGCGACCAGGAGTGCGGAGAGGTTGCGTGACCTCGTGATCACTCACGTGCACGCTGTCGCCACCGATCCAGGGACCGGTGTCCTGTTGGCCGCCACGCACGAGGGGCTCATTCGGCTCGACCAGCGCCCGCGGCGAATCGGCCCCGTCGTCGACCTCATGGGCTTCACCATCCGCGCCGACGGCACCTACCTCGCCTCCGGACACCCCGGACTCGGGACAGACCTGCCGAACCCGGTCGGGCTGCTCACCAGCCGCGACAGGGGGCGCACCTGGCAACCTCGTTCCCGCGCAGGCGAGTCCGACTTCCACGCCCTCGCCGCGACCAAGACCGCGGTCATCGCATATGACGGCACGCTGCGGGTCTCGACCGACCTGACCAGCTGGACGCAGCGCGCCATCCCGGCCCCGCCACGCACCCTGAGCGCCTCGACCACTGGAACCGTGCTGGCCACCACATCGCTAGGGCTGCTCGCCACGAGCAACGACGCCCGGACCTGGGCCAGGATCACCACCCCGCTCTTACCGCTTGTCGCCGCGTGGGCGAGCCCGCGAGTCATCGTGGCCGCCAGCACCACCGGCAGGCTCATGCTCAGCCGCGATGCCGGCCGCACCTGGACCACCGGCACCACCCCCGTCGGGCAGGTCGACGCGATCAGCGGCACCATGACCGGCGATCGCATCGAGATCGTCTACGCCAGCGAGACACTGATCCGTCGCAGCCGGAGCGTGGACACGGCAGGTGCGCTCATCCCGACGGCGGAATGAGAGGCCCGCATGCACGGTCAACCGCCGAACAGTGCACCCGTCGGACAACAAGGCGGCGGAAGGACACGCCGTGGCCACGAAAGTGGCGAGAGGACACGTTAGATGGCAACCCACATGCGGGGCTGAGCTGTAGGAAGTCAGCGGAACTGACGGTCGGGCAGCGCTGTGACCAGTAGGTTGACAGGCTGGTGTCGACGTCGCTTTGCCACGATCTTGTCGAAATCCTCGGCGGTGCCTGGCTGGTCTGGCAAGGTGTGCGCGAGCACCGCGGCTGGATCTGGATCGGGGCCGGGGTCGCCGCGCTGGGCGCGTACGGTCTGGTCGCCACCTTGCAGCCCGACGCGAACTTCGGGCGGATCCTCGCCGCGTATGGCGATGTCTTCGTCGCCGGGTCTCTGGCCTGGGGCATGGTTGCCGATGGTTACCGCCCTGACCGGTGGGGCATTGCCGGCGCGCTGGTGTGCCTGGTCGGTGTCGTGCTGATCATGTACGCACCCCGCGCCGGGTGACCGGCACGGCAACGGTGTCGGCGCGGTCGGCTTCCCTCGCCCGCGAGCCTCGCATGTCAGCATGCTGCTATCATCGCAATATGACGATGAAAGCGCGTGATGTGGATCAGTTGGTGGGGGTTGAGGTGTCGGCGCTGGTGCCGGCGGCGTGCATGTTCAAGAGCCTGGGGGACCCGACCCGGTTGGCGATCGTGCAGCATCTGGCGCTGGGTGAACATCAGGTGCATGAGCTGACCGCGCATCTGGGGTTGGCACAGTCGACGGTCTCGCGCCATCTGGCGTGTCTGCGTGACTGCGATCTGGTCGAGTCCCGGCCGGTGGGTCGCTCGTCGGTGTACTCCCTCAAGCATCCCGAGCTACTGGGGTTGCTGGCCGAGGCCGAGGCGCTGCTCGCGGCGACCGGTGAAGCGGTGCGGCTGTGCCCGACCTTCGGCGGGGGTGAGCACGCGTGATGCGCCGGGCGCCCGAGGCGCGGCGTGCGGTAGCGCGCGGTGCCTGGCCGGCGGTCCCGGTTGGGCGCGAGGTTTTCGGAGTGGGGGTAGCGCGATGAGTGACGCGTGTGGGTGTAGTGCACCGCCGGTTGACGGTGAGGAGGCGCCGGAGCGCTTGTGGCAGGTCCGCGAGCTTCAGTTTGCGTTGGTGTCTGGGGTGCTGCTGCTGGCTGCCGTGATCGGTGGGTGGGTCGGCCTGTCACGCCAGGTGACGGTGGGTCTTGAGGTCGTGGCGTTGCTGGTCGGCGCGTACACCTTCGTGCCGTCGACTCTCCGCCAGCTGGTCAGGGGCAAGATCGGGGTCGGCACGCTGATGACGGTCGCCGCGGTCGGCGCGGTGATCCTCGGCGAGGTCGGGGAGGCCGCGATGCTTGCCTTCCTGTTCTCGGTGAGTGAGGGGTTGGAGGAGTACTCATTGGCCCGGACTCGCAGAGGGCTTCGTGCGCTGTTGGCGTTGGTGCCTGACACGGCGACGGTCGTGCGGGATGGGGTGGAGTCGGTCGTGGCACCGGCTGACCTTCAAGTGGGCGATCTTATCGTGGTCAAGCCGGGCGAGCGGGTCGCGACCGATGGAGTCATTCAGCAAGGTCGCACCGCGCTGGACGTGTCCGCCATCACTGGTGAGTCGGTCCCGGTCGAAGCGGGTGCGGGCGATGTGGTGTTCGCCGGTGCGATCAACGGTACCGGTGTGCTGCAGGTGCAGGTCACGACCACGGCCGCGGACAACTCGCTGGCGCGGATCGTCAGGATTGTCGAGGCCGAGCAGTCCCGCAAGGGCGCGAGCCAGCGGCTGGCCGACCGGATCGCGAAACCGCTGGTTCCGGCGGTGATGGTTGCCGCGGCGGTGATCGCCGTGGTGGGAAGCCTGCTTGGCGACCCGGCGACCTGGATCGAGCGGGCGCTGGTGGTGCTGGTGGCTGCGTCGCCGTGCGCCCTGGCGATCTCTGTTCCGGTGACGGTCGTGGCCGCGGTCGGTGCCGCGAGCCGGTTGGGTGTCCTGGTGAAAGGTGGCGCGGCGCTTGAGGTCCTCGGGAAGGTCAACGCGGTAGCGCTGGACAAGACCGGGACGTTGACCGCCAACCGCCCGCGGGTGATCGATGTGGCCGCGGTTGAGGGCGTGACCCCTCAGCGGGTGCTGCAGCTGGCCGCAGCGCTGGAGGCGCGCAGCGAGCACCCACTCGCCCAGGCGATTCTCGCGGCCGTCGACCACGCCGAGCCGGCCGCCGATGTCGAGGCGGTGACCGGGGCTGGCCTGACCGGCCACTATGACGGGCAGGTGCTGCGCCTGGGCCGCCCGGGGTGGGTGGAGGCCGGGCCACTGGCCAGCGATGTGGAACGCATGCAGCAGGCCGGGGCGACGGCGGTACTGGTCGAGGTCGATGGGCAAACCGTGGGCGCAGTCGCCGTGCGTGATGAGCTGCGCCCGGAGGCGCGCGAGGTCGTCGAAGACCTGCGCGGCAGCGGCTACCAGGTGGCGATGCTGACCGGTGACAACCACACGACGGCGGCGGCTCTCGCGGCAGAGGTCGGCATCACCGACGTACACGCAGAGCTGCGTCCCGAGGACAAGGCTGGGCTGATCCGGCAGCTTCGGGAGCACCGGTGCGCGGCCATGGTGGGTGACGGCGTGAACGACGCGCCCGCGTTGGCGACTGCCGACCTGGGCATCGCGATGGGCGCGATGGGCACCGATGTCGCGATCGAGACCGCCGACGTCGCGCTGATGGGTGAGGACCTGCGGCACCTGCCACAGGCGTTCAAGCACGCGCGCCGTGCCCGCCGGATCATGCTGCAGAACGTGGGCCTGTCACTCGCGCTGATCGCGGTTCTGATCCCGCTGGCACTGCTGGGTGTGCTCGGGCTGGCCGCGGTCGTCCTGGTCCACGAGCTGGCCGAAGTCGTCGTCATCGCCAATGGTGTTCGCGCCGGGCGCGTACGAGCCCTGACGGCCGCGCCATCTGGTGACCGGGCGACCTCCGCCGCTTTGACCGCCTCGGGCGCGGCGCCCTCGTGACGGCAGCGCACCAGAGCCGGCCGCCCGTGACGCGCACCCGGTCGGTGATGGCTGTCACGGTGCTGTTCCTGGTCGCGGCCGCCCTGGCCCTGGGGGAGCTGGCCAAGCGCGAGCTGTCGGGCTCCGCGGTCGACCTTGGCGTGATCGAGCTGCGCCTGGGGTTCAACCCCGGGGTGGCGTTCGGCCTCGGCGGCGCCCTGCCCGGCGGGGTGGTGCTGGCCATCACCGCAGCACTCATCGCGGGGCTGGCCGGGGTGGCGTGGAGGGCTGCGTCAGCTCCCTCGCCAGTCACCCGGATCGGTCTGGTCGCGCTCCTGGGCGGTGCCCTCGCCAACCTGATCGACCGGGCCGCCGACGGTGTGGTGACGGACTACCTGCACACCGGTTGGTTCCCGACGTTCAACCTTCCCGACGTGCTGATCTGCTGCGGCGCGGCCGCCGTGGCGATCGCCGCGGCCAGGGACCAGCCCGTGCAGCAGACGCCGTGAGCCGGGGCGTGATGGCCGGCGGACCGGCCCGGCGCACCGTCCTGGGCCTGGCCGCCGCCGCACTGGCCGGCGGTACCGCAGGGTGCGGCAACGAGTCCTCGGCGATCCGGAAGCAGGCACGCGAGGGTGAGGAGAAGGGCTACATCGCCGGCGACGGACAGATCGAGATCCTTGCCCCAGCCCGGCGCGCTGGCCCGGTCACCCTGACCGGCACCACCCTGAACGGGACCCCGTGGGCGTTGTCCTCCCAGCGGGGCCGAGTCGTTCTGCTGAACGTGTGGGGCTCATGGTGCCCGCCGTGCCAGACCGAGCTGCCCCACCTGCAGGACGCGTGGGCCAAGTACCAGGCCGCCGGAAAGCCCGTGCGGTTCATCGGACTCCTGCAAAAGGACTCGGTCGCCTCGGCCCGCTCAACCCTCGCCAAGTTCAAGATCACCTACCCCTCGCTGCGCGACGACGGCGGCAGGTCCCTGCTGAACCTCCAAGGAAAGGTCGTGACCGTGCCGACCACCCTCGTGTTCGACCGCGACGGCAGGATCGCAGCCCGGGTGTCCGGCGGCTCCACCGCCGCCACCTTCCGCGGCCTCGTCGACCAGATCCTCGCCGAAAGGCCGCCACGTGCTCGCTGATCCCGCTGACCTGGTCGCCACCGGCGCGTTGCCCCTGGCCGTCCTTCTCGCGTTCACCGCCGGAGTGGTCTCGTGCGCGTCCCCATGCGTGCTGCCGCTGGTACCGGGGTTCCTCGGCTACGTGTCCGGGCTGGCCGGGCAGGCACAGCGCGCGCGGATCGTCTGGGGAGCACTACTGTTCGTGCTCGGCTTCTCGCTGGTCTTCGTCAGCCTCTCCGTCGCACTCAACACCGTCGTACAGCTCGTCAACGGGCACCGCACCACACTCATGCGTACCGGCGGGGTCATCCTCATCCTGCTGGCGGCCGTCTACCTCGGGTTCCTCCGCCAGCGAGGCCTCAACGTCCGCTGGCGGCCAGCCACCGGCCTGCTCGGCGCACCCGTGCTCGGTGTCATCTTCGGGATCAGCATGAGCCCATGCGTCGGGCCGGTCTACGCAGCGATCCAGGTCGCGGCATCACCACTCAACGGGGACGGCACCCCGCTCGCGCGCGGAGTGCTCCTGGCCATCGGGTACAGCCTCGGCATGGGACTACCGTTCCTGCTCATCGCCGCCGGATGGGCCCGAGCCGAACGCGCATCCCGATGGCTACGACAGCACCACCGCCCGATCCAGATCTTCGGCGCGACCGTGATGCTGACCATCGGACTGCTCATGGTGACCGGGCTCTGGCAGCACGCCATGCTCTGGATCCAGGCGAACCTGGTCTCCACCTTCACCCCAGCCCTGTGAACACCCGCCCTCACGAGGAGGCCACCGTGCGAACCCGACTACACGTCCTGCCCACCGACCCGACCAGCCCCAACTCACCGACAGATCCGACCGGCGACACCGGGTCACCCCCTGCGGGGCTGACGCGGCGCGGCCTGGTGACCGCGGCCGTCGCGGTCGGTGCACCATTGGTCGCGGGATGCGGTTCCGCCGACAAGCCCGGCCCGTCGGGTTCGACCGCGCGTGCCGAGCGGGAGCGGACACCACTGACCCACCCGAGCGGGCTTACCTACGGGCGGTGGCTGCGGCCCAGCAGCCACCTGCTGGACGCGGCCGGGACCAAGGCCGTCCTGGTGGAGTTCCTCGACTTCGAGTGCGAGGCCTGCGGCGGGATCTTCCCCGTGATGGAACAGCTGCGGCGCGAGCTGCGCGGCGACCTGACGTACGCCATCCGCTACTTCCCGCTCGCCGGGCACCGCAACTCCCAGCCCGCCGCGCGGGCCGCCGAGGCCGCCGCGCGGCAAGGACGTCTGGAGCCTATGTACCAGCAGCTGTTCCGAAACCAGCAGGAATGGGCCGAGCAGCAGGGACCGGTCGATGCGGTCCTACGGAAGCTGGCCACGGCCGCCGGGGTGGACATGAAGCGTTGGGAACGAGACCGCGCCTCCACCGGCGTCGCCCGCCGGGTCGCGCTGGACGCCGCGGACGCTGCCGCGCTGAAGCTGCAAGGCACGCCCAGCTTCTTCCTCAACGGCAAACCGTTCAAGCCCAAGAGCCCCGACGACATCCGGCGCGCCGTCCGCAAGGCCGCGGGGTGAGTACCCCGCCCGGGACCGGGCTCACCCGGCGGCGGTCGTGGGTGCTCACCCTGGCCGGCCTGGTCGGGCTCACCGCCTCCGCGGTCCTGGCGGTCGAGAAGTACCAGCTGCTGAAGAACCCGTTCTACGTCCCCAGCTGCAGCGTGAACGAGACCCTCAACTGCACCCAGATCATGCAGTCCGACCAGGCCGCGCTGTTCGGGTTCCCCAACCCCTACCTGGGCCTGGTGGGATTCACCGTCGTCGTCACCATCGGGGCCGCGGCCCTGGCCGGTGCCCGCTTCGCACCCTGGTTCTGGCGGGGGTTGAGCGCCGGGATCGCGATGGCGTTGCTGCTCGTGCTGTGGTTGGCCTACCAGAGCATCGCCGTGATCGGAGCACTGTGCCCCTACTGCATGCTCGTCTGGGCCGCCGTCGCGAGCCTGGTCGTCACCGTCTGGCCGACCATGAGAGTGCGCGCGGACGACACCTGAACCGCCGTCAGCCCACGCGCTGCACGGCCGCAGGTCGCGCTGCGAGCCGACGGGGAACTAGGCCGAGAGCTCTTGGCGACCAGCGCGGCAGGCACGGGCTCAGTACCTTGCCCCAGACCCGACATCTGATTCGTCTCAGGCAAGGGTCGGCGCGTGCGTGTGATGCGTCATGGCCGGACTTGTGCGGCCATCATCGCGAGGCGCTGGGCGAGTAGCGGGTCACGAAACGTGCCGCGTGTGGCGGTTGCGGGGGCGCCGACCGACTGCCACGTCACCGGGGTGATCCGCCAGCTCGAACGCGCGGTCACACAACCCCGGGCCGTGTGTCGCAACGCCGCGGCGACGAAGTGCGGCGCGTCGTAGGGGACGGGGTCGAGGCGCGGGCGCAGGACGCTGTCGCGCGCCTGGGTGAGCTGGCGCAGCCAGACGTCCTCATGGCGATGGAATGCCAGACCGAGGCGGCGGTCGTAATAGGTGCGGAACCACACCGCGGCTTCCTCGTCGGTGAGGTCGTCCTCGCACGCCAGCAGCACGGCCGTCAGCGCGTCCAGCCGCTGGCTCGCGGCGACATCGATAGCCGGTGGGGTGCCCCACCGCGGGTGAGTGGTGTGCCTGCGGACCGGGTCGTGGGTGCTTCAAGGCGGGATCCAGGTGAGGGGGCCGTCGTCGTCGACGGCGAGGGTGTGCTCGATCAGCCAGCGGATGTGCTGGAGGGTGTCGATGTCCGTGTCGCCCATCGTCAGCGCTCGGGTTTTCACGCCTGTGCGCAGCGGCTTCGGGGCTAGCTGCAGGTCTCCGTTGGTGTACACGCGCCAGAACAGCTGTGCCCATTGGCGCAGCGTCCGCGTCGGCTCCTGGTCGGCCGGTCCGGTGAGGGCGCGCGGTATCAGTCGCAGCAGGAGGTCAGGGTCGGCGCAGACCAGGCGTCGCTGCTGGTAGTCGATCGGGGGCGGGTCGGCTTCGAGCCGGGTGGCGAGGTCGTCCAGTGCCGTGAGCAGCTGCGGCCACTGGTTGGTGCGTCGAAGCCGCGTGAGACGTGCTGGAGGTCGGCTGCGAAACGTGAACGGCAGTCCGAGAGCGACGGCGATGTGCTGCCAGGTCCGCACGGTCCCGATCCGGGCCAGCAGCATCGCGTTGACCGCGGCCGCGTCGCGACCCTCGCTGAGGTGATCCGGGACCGCGCCGGCCCACAGCCGTTGCGGAATCGCGGACAACGGCAGCTCCCCGTCACGGGCGGTCAGCGGGTGCGCGGGGTCGCGCTGCGCGGTGTGCGGGTACCGAGGACGGGCGTTCGCGGTACGGAAGGTCAGCTGCAGGGTGGGCGACATCGTGGGGCCTGTGGTCGAGAGCACGACGTACGCCAGCAGCGGGTTGTGCTCGTGGTGCCGCAGGTTGCGGACCACGTACTGCGGGGCATGCCGCCCGCCGGGAGTGATCAGCTCGGCGAGCTTGGGCGCCGCGACCGAGACATCACCCTCGAGCAGGAGCGTCAGCCGTGGAAGGACCAACCGCAGCTGCTCGATGGGGTCGGGCTTCAACGAGAACGGCTTGGCACCATCGGTGCTGCTGGCGTCCAACAACTCCAGGACCGCGAAGAACGCGTCCCGGTAGGTGAATTCTTGCCCGAGGAACCGGTGGCGCTCGGCCGGCCGGGTGTGGCCGATCACCGCGATGTCGTAGAGAAGGCTTTGGACTCGGACCAACCGGTCCACGCGTGAGGGCTCGACGACCTCCGCCTCGCGCAGGTCCTGCCCGCACCGGGGGATCCTGCGCCGGTGGCCAGCTTGGACGCCGCGCAACGGCCTCGTGCACTCCCACGCGGGCCGGTCGCTGGCCAACCACGCGCCGCTGGTCCAGGGCTGCCAGGCGCACTTGGGGCACAGGCTGTTGAGCGGGATGCCGTGCTCGATGCAGATCATCGACAACGGCTGCTGCCACAGCTGCTTCCAGCCGCCGCCCCGGTCGGCGAGGCAGCGCGGGCAGTACCGCGTCCCGAGCGGCTCGCGCGTCTGGCGCGGGCGGTACCTTTCGAACCAGTCCTCGACCAGCGCCGAGACCGCGATCGCCTCCTGGGCCGGGCGCAGCAACGGCCCGTCGGGCATGCCGAGCGCGTCAAGGAGCCGCTGATGGTGCGGCGCCAGCGCCGCGGCGAAGTTCGCCGGAGTCCAGGAGCTGACCGGCACCTGCATCGAGTCGAACATCGCCCGCACCGACAACCCGTAGCGGTGCGCGAGCCGGACCGCCCAGCTCGTGGCCGGCTCGTCCTCAAGGGGACGGACCGCAACCGGCAACCGGCTGATGTCCCCGCCGGGGATCGCGGACAGACGACGGCGCTGCGCCGACCTCGACGCACCGGCGCTGCTACGCGGTGCGTTCGCCGGCGTCGGCGGCATTGTCGATCGGGACGTCGGTCAGGATCTGCTCGGTCAATCGCTCGGTGCCCGAGGTGATCGCCACGTAACAGGCCCGGTCCAGCAGACCGGTCAGCGACCCGATCCGCCCCTGGGTGCGGCGGTGCAGCAGCTTCGCGTGCTCACTGAGCATGCCCGGGTGGGCCCGGGCCAGCATGAGGTGCTTCTCGAATGCCTCCAACAGCTCGGCCCAGGCACGGAAGCCGTTCGTGGACTTGATCGTGAACGGGACCACCGGGCAGCGCGTCGCGCGGCGACCCGTCTGCGCCAGCGCGGCGTCCGTGCCATCCATGCCCTCGTCGAAGAAGCTCCGCTCAAGCAACCCGACACCGACGTAGACGAACGTGACCGGCATCTCGTTGGCAAGCCACTTCAGGTGATTGCTGACCTCGGTGCCGTCACGATGGCGAAAGTTCACGAAGTGCAGGTCGTCCACGATGATCAGTCGGGTCTCGCAGCTGAGGACGCAATCCACCGCCAGCGAGCCGAGCTCGGCCCGCGTGGACTTGGATGCGGCGGGGTGCCCGTAGAACTCCAGCAACTTCTTGTTCAGGCTCTTCAGCGTCATGCCCGCGGACAGTGGCACGAATGCCACTGGGAGGCGCTGATGGCCTTCGTCGGTCTCCAGCCCGTACCGGCGCAACTCGCGCCGCTGGAAGTCGCGCCCGTACCGGGGCGCTGCGGTCGTCTTGCCCAAGCCCGGGTGGGCGTCCACCACGACCATGCCACGCAGGCTGGAGGCGTCACGACGCCCAGACGCCATGACTTGATCGATGACCCGGTACGTCGCCTCCAGCTGCTGGGTGCGCACCGTCGGAAGGTTCGCGTTCCACACCATCCGCGCCTCGTTGTAGTCCTCCAGCTCTTCCTGGGACAGGGCGTCCATCGCCGTCCGCGACAGCACCTCGAAGCGAGGCCGGGGCGCGGTCTGCACAAACCGGGCCCAGCCCTGCTTGCGGGACAGGCTGTACGCCTTGGGCGCGTGTGCGCCCAGCCAGGTAGCCCAGGGATTGCTAATCGTCGAACACCTCCAACCCGCCGTCGGGGTGTTCGGCGTAGTACGCGTCGAACACATCGTCCGGGTCGCCCGTCAACGCCGGGCCCGCGCGCCGAGCCCGGTGCTGCAGCAGGTCGATCACACCGACATCGGACGCGGCGTCGCGCGGTTCCTCGCCTTCCTCAAGGTCGCGATGTGCTCGCTGCGCGCTCAACCGCACCGCCAGATTCCGGTCGCGCCGGTTGGTGACCTGCTGCTTGGACCAGTCGCTCAACAGCTGCGCCACCGCATCTGAGGGGTCGACGAACCGCTTCTCCTCAACACTCAACCGGCGCGTGTACGCGGCCGCGTCCTCGGAGAAGGGCGCATCCAGGCCGGTCGCGTGCTCCCACTCCAATCGGTGCCAGACCCCCTCATCCGGATCCTTGAAGTACACCCAGCGGACGTCGTCGGCATCGACCATGAACGGCCACTTGCCACCATGCGCCCCACCGAACGACGAGCGGCGTCCGCGGTACCGATTCAGCCCAGCCCCGTTGTACCGCTTCCCGCGGATCTCGATCCCGTAGTGCTGGATGGTGCGCCACTCCACCTGCAGCAGCTCACGCACCAGGTCCTCACCCACAGGCAGCTGGTGACACCCCGCCTGCGCCACGCCACGAGCAAACATCTCCGCCGGGCTCAACGGCACCTGAGGGAGTCGCGCGTCGACCAGGCCCGCGTGCGGAGTGTGGTGGTAGATCCCGACCCACTCCCGCAGGATCTGCTCCAGCTCGGACACGTACAAGAACGCCTGGCCCTCGACGTCCTTGCCGCGGGAGAACACGTCCGGGCCCTTGTACGCAGGAAGCCGGGCGAGCAGCTGCTGCCGAAGCGTCTTGAAGAACCTCTCCACCGTGGGCTTGTCCGTCGGCTTGCCCGGGATCGCCGGCTGGATGCTGATCCCGAACCGGCGGCAGATCGACGCGACATGCTCGGACAGATACACCTTGCCGTGGTCGACGACGATCGAGTCAGGGACCATCGGCGGCTGGTCATCCGCACTGGCGCCCGAGCCCCAACGTTGCGGTGTCATGGTCTGGTACAGCACGCCCGCGACGTCGCTCGACCTCGCCGCCACAGGCCGCAGCGACAGCCCGGTGATGCGCCGGTTCTGCAGGTCCATCGCCACCGTCAGATCGAGATTGACCCACCGCAACGTGATCGGCTCCATCGCGAAAACATCCAGCCGAGTGCTGTCCATGACCAAGAACTCGCCCGGCCGATCCGCCTGCAGCCGCCCAAACACTCCCTGCGGCCGCTGCGCGACCGACCGACGCTGCTTGGCGGCGCCAAAGGTGTACCGCCCCTTGTCCAGCTCATTGACGCGCCGACGCGCGGTCCGCTCCGAGGGCAGCACACCATCGGGGACCTCCTCCAGGAACACCTGGTTGGTCCTGGCGATCACCGCACCTCGCGTCGGGTTCGACGCGTCCGTGTACTCCGTAAGCACCTGCCGGCACACCTCGTCCCAGCGAGGATCGACAGCACGTCTCCCGGGCTGCAACATCCGGGAGTCGATCAACCCAGCCGGCCCCTCACGCTCATAGCGTGAAAGGCGTCGCTCCAGGGTGCGGACAGAGACGCCGAGCTCAGATGCCTTGACCCTCAGGCGGTCGCTCAGCGCGACATCAGGATCGGGCTCCATCAGCTCGACCATCACCGCGACGTCCTGCTCCAGCCGTGCCCGCGCACGAGGGGTCAACGAGGCCAACCGCACACTCGTCAGTACGTCGCCCGTCTCGTCCGAGGCGCTCTGCTGCGCATCCGGACTGGCTGCTGTGTGCAACGAGTCGATCGACACCACACACACCTGGTCGCCCCGCCGCAGCCGCGCCGACGGACCCGTCAACGCTTCGAGGTCCCAGCTCGCGCCGTCCCACCACACCGCGTCGCCAACGCGCAGCCGGACCTTCTCAGACACCCGACACCTCACAGCGCGCGGCGTCCCGCACCACCGAGCCGCTGGACAGCGGCACAGTCATGTCGATCACCCAGTCCCTATGCCAGATCATCGCCAGCGCGGCCAGCCGTACCGCCTTGGCATCGTGGCCCAAGGCGAGCACCTCAGCCTCGACCTCGCCCAATACGCGCCCGGCCGCTCGCACCGTCATGGCCGCGGCGAGCGTTGCCTCTGGCACGAACTCGCGCCGCCGACCAGCACCCACGTACCGGACATTCCGCAGCACCGTGGGGTCGACACCAGACCACACCTCGTAACGCCAGCCCCGCGCCGCGCACAGTCGACCCGTCCACGCGAACACCTCGGCGACCTCGGGCTTGTCCAGGAGGTCCGCCGGCTTCACATCGACGACCACGACCTCCTGCTCGGCCCCGGCAAAAAAGAAATCAGGGGCGTGCCGTCGGATCTCACGGCCATCGCGCCCGGTCAACCAGAACGGCTGACTCACAATCCCGTGCACCCACGGATCGAAGTCGGCCATCCACAGCCGGTCACGCTCCAACAGGCTCTCGTACCCAACATGCGAGCCAGTCGTCGAGGACCAATGCCAACCGCAGTAGTTTCGCTGCCCCACCCGCGACCGAAGGCCCCGCGCCGGCGCGGCGGTCAGCAGAGGCTCAACGCCGACCTCGCCCAGCGTGGTCGACACCCACTCGCCCGACGCGTCAGCGAACCGCAACCCCACGTCGAGCAAGTCCGCCGCGCTCACACCCTGAGCATGCCCTCAGACGACAACTTAGTGGCCAACCGACACGCAACCGACAAGTTATTGGCCAACCGACAAGTTATTTGGCCACCTACATCGGACCAGGCTCGGTGAGCGCGGCGGGTTGGGAACAATTCCGCACTCCGTGTAGTTGAGTCTGGTAAGCGCAACTTAACCGAGTCTTGGTTTGACAAGTACCGCCGAGACAGAGTTGAGTCTGATGCAGTCAATCTGACCCAGAGCAACAAGGAGATCCATTCATGGGACGTGCGGTAGGCATCGATCTCGGCACCACGAACTCAGCTGTCGCTTTCCTCGACGGCGACGACTCGGAAATCATCGCGAACGCCGAGGGCGGGCGTACGACGCCTTCGGTCGTCGCGTTCTCCAAGACGGGCGATGTGCTGGTCGGCGAGTTGGCTAAGCGCCAGGCCGTCACCAACGTCGACCGGACGATCCGCTCAGTCAAGCGCCACATCGGCACCGACTGGAGCCAAGAGATCGACGATCGCAAATACACCGCGCAGGAGATCAGCGCGCGCACCCTTCAGAAGCTCAAGCGCGACGCCGAGTCCTTCCTGGGCGAGGACGTCACCGACGCCGTCATCACGGTGCCGGCCTACTTCGACGACGCCGAGCGCCAGGCCACCAAGGAGGCCGGAGAAATCGCGGGCCTCAACGTGCTGCGCATCATCAACGAGCCGACGGCGGCGGCGCTCGCATACGGCCTCGACAAGGGCAAGGAAGACGAGCTCATCCTGGTCTTCGACCTCGGTGGCGGCACGTTTGACGTCTCCCTGCTCGAGGTTGGCAAGGACGCCGACGACGGCTTCGCGACCATTCAGGTTCGCGCCACCAGCGGTGACAACAAGCTCGGCGGTGACGACTGGGACCACGCGATCGTGGAGCACCTGCTCACAACCGTGAAGAACACCTCCGGTGTGGACTTGTCCAAGGACAAGATCGCGATGCAGCGTCTGCAGGACGCGGCGGAGCAGGCCAAGAAGGAACTCTCCTCCTCGACCTCGGCGAATGTGTCGATGCAGTACCTGTCGATGGGCGAGAACGGCCCGATCCACCTGGACGAGACCATCACCCGCGCACAGTTCGAGAAGCTCACCGCGAGCCTGCTCGAGCGCACCAAGAAGCCCTTTGAGAACGTCATCAAGGACGCCGGGGTCAAGGTCGGCGACATCGACCACATCGTGCTGGTTGGTGGCTCGACCCGGATGCCCGCCGTGACGGCGGTCGTCAAGGAACTGACCGGTGGCAAGGAGCCCAACAAGGGCGTTAACCCCGACGAGGTCGTCGCGGTCGGCGCGGCGCTGCAGGCTGGCGTGCTCAAGGGCGAAAAGAAGGACGTCCTGCTCATCGATGTCACCCCGCTGTCGCTGGGTATCGAGACCAAGGGCGGCATCTTCACCAAGCTCATCGAGCGCAACACCGCGATCCCGACCAAGCGCTCGGAGGTCTTCTCCACGGCTGAGGACAACCAGCCGTCGGTCGACATCCAGGTCTTCCAGGGTGAGCGCGACATCGCCAAGATGAACAAGTTGCTCGGCGACTTCGAACTCTCCGGCATCGCCCCGGCACCCCGCGGCGTACCGCAGATTGAAGTCACCTTCGACATCGACGCCAACGGCATCGTGCACGTTTCGGCCAAGGACCGCGGCACCAACAAGGAAGCCTCGATCCAGATCACTGGCGGCTCGGCTCTGCCCAAGGAAGACATCGAGCGCATGGTGAAGGAGGCCGAGGAGCACGCGGCTGAGGACAAGAAGCGCCGTGAGGAGACCGAGGGCCGCAACACCGCGGAGCAGCTGGTCTACTCGACCGAGAAGTTCCTTGGCGACAGTGGCGACAAGGTGCCGGGCGAGAACAAGACCGAGGTTGAGGCCGCACTGACCGACCTCAAGGACGCGCTCAAGGACGAGGCCACTCCGGCCGCGGACATCGAGACCAAGTCCAAGACCCTGTCTGATGCTTCGCAGAAGATGGGTGCTGCGGTCTATGCCCAGGCCGAGAACGCCGATGCTACGCCAGGCGCCGATCAGGCGGGCGAGACTGGCTCGGAGTCGACCGATGACGATGTCGTCGACGCCGAAGTGGTCGACGAGAGCGACGAGGACTCCAAGGGGACCAAGTGACAGACGTCAACCCCACCCCTGCCGGCTCGCAGGAGCCGGCAGGGGAGGAGCCCACGATCATCCGTGACCGACGTCGGATCGACCCGGAGACCGGGGAGGTGCGTACGCCGTCGGCAAGTAGCGAAGCGACCGAGGCGACCTCCGAACCCAAGCTCGAGACCGAGACGGACGACGTCGCCGCTGACCCGGGCTTGCCCGAAGGTGAAACCGAAGCGGAGGGCCCGCTCGCCGCTGAGTTGCAAGATGAGCTTTTGCGCGAGAAGGCCGCGCGGCACAACGAGCGCGAGCGTTTCAAACGTGAACGGTCCAAGGACCGTGAGGCGAGCATCGGGTCGGTCGTTGAGTCGTTGCTCCCTGTCCTGGACGACGTGCACTACGCACGTGAGCACGGCGAGTTGGCGGGCACCCCTTTCGAGAAGATCGCCGACAAACTAGAGGCGATCCTTGGCCGCTACGGCGTCGAAACGATTGGTGCCGTAGGCGATCCGTTCGACCCCTCGCTGCACGAAGCGCTCATGCACGTGGAAGCCGAGGTGCCCGAGGGCTCCGAAGGCACCACGGTGGTACAGGTCATCCAGCCAGGGTTCAAGATCGGTGACCGGGTTGTCCGCGCGGCCCGCGTCAGCGTCGCTGACCCGGTGTGATCGCTTGACTAGCAACGAGTTCACTAAGGAGGTGTGATGGCAAGTCAGGACTGGTTCGAGAAGGACTTCTACGCAATCCTTGGCGTCTCCAAGGACGCCTCGGAGGGCGACATCAAGAAGGCCTACCGCAAGTTGGCGCGCCAATGGCACCCCGACCAGAACCCCGGTGATGAGGCTGCCGAGAAGCGGTTCAAGGAGATCGGCGAGGCCAACGCCGTGTTGTCCGATGCCGAACAGCGTCAGGAATACGACGCAGTCCGACAGATGGCGCACGGGGGCGCCCGCTTCACGGCGGGTGGTCCCGGCGGCGGCGCCGGGGGCTTCGACGACATCTTCAGCGCTTTCGCTGGCGGCCAAGGTGGTCAGGGCGGACCTCAGATGAGGTTCTCTCAGGGCGGCGGCCAAGGGATCAATCTGGAAGACATCCTGGGCGGAATGCAAGGTGGCGGCAGCCCCTTCGGCCGTTCGTATGCCGACTATGGCGCACCAGCCGGACCTCGGCGTGGTCGCGATGTTGAGGCACGAACGTCGTTGACGTTCCGTCAGGCGGTCACCGGCGACACCATCACGCTGCGCGCTGCGGGCGGAGAGACCGTGACCGCCCGAATCCCTGCTGGGGTCAAGGACGGTCAGAAGATTCGATTGCGCGGCAAAGGTGAGCCGGGGGAGCCTGGCGCATCCGCAGGCGACCTCATGTTGCAGGTCGCGGTCGAGCCGCACCCGGTGTTTGGCCGGGACGGCAACAACCTCACGATTGATCTGCCCATCACCTTCGCCGAGGCCGCGTTGGGCGCGACGGTCGAGGTGCCCACCTTGGACGGAAACCCGGTCAAGGTACGCGTGGCTGCTGGCACCCCCAGCGGGCGGACATTGCGCATCAAAGGCCGAGGAGTCAAAAGCACCAAGGCAACTGGCGACCTTCTCGCCAGGGTGCAGGTCATCGTTCCGCAGCGGCTTACCGACGAGGCTAAGGCCGCCGTCGAGGCGTTGCGCGATCAGGAAGGCGACACCGACCCGCGCGCCGACGTCGTGGCAAAGGCTTCGACATGAACCGCCTCACTGATGACAAGACTCCGGTCTATGTCATCTCTGTCGCGGCCGAACTGGCGGGGATGCACGCGCAAACCCTGCGTCAGTACGACCGCCTCGGCCTGGTCACCCCCTCCCGCACGGGTGGGGGTGGCCGGCGTTATTCCGCGTCTGATGTTGCGATGTTGCGCCGCGTCCAAGAGATGTCCCAGGACGGCGTGAGCCTGGAGGGAATCCAGCGGGTGCTCGAGTTGGAGAATCAGGTCGCCGCTCTGCGGTCACGTATCGCCGAGCTGACCGAGCAGGTTAGCCGTCTGGAGCAACAGTCAGGTGCCAGGGTTTTCGCGGCCTCGCCCGATGGTCAGATCGTCGCGCTTCGACCTGGCGAACGTCCGGAGCGCCGGGTGGGAAGTTCATTGGTGGTGTGGCGCCCGCGCGTCAGATGACGCCGCCCGGCGATCGGGTGGAATTATGGCACCGTGGTTCATTACCTGTTGGTGTTTCCCGACCGTGCTGACGCCGAGACGGTGGCACACGACTTGCGCGAAGAAACCGACTTCGCTGAGGTCCGGGTCATTCGCGAAGCGCTCGCTGGCGAGGACGACTCCGAGGACCACGACTGGGCGGTCTATGTCCGGATCGAGACCCTCGATGACCCGACGAGCGCGCCGGCTCGCGCCTTGACGGATCGGTTCACCGCGCTGGCGCAGGAGCACGGCGGCTGGCTGGACGAGGACGTCTCTCCCACCTCGTAAACCGCGATAGGCAAGCCCGGCCGGGAACCGGCAAGTTGCGAGAAAATTAGCGCTCATTCACATATGTGAGGTGCGTCACCGAATATCTTTGCGGAGGCCGTCGCCCGGCGGCCGGTTGTCTGCGAGGAGATTTTCACTTATGACCGTTCGCGTCAGGCGCGGTACCGCCCTGTGGGTTGGGGTGGCAACGAGCGCGCTGGTGGTAGCCCCACTGGCCACGGCTCCGCCACTAGCCTCAGCTGATCCATCGTCCTCTGGCCCTAAGGGCCGCTACATCGTCCAGGTCACGGGCGCGCCGATCGCGAGTTACAACGGTAGCTCCAGCATCAAGCGCACCAAGCCCGCAAAGGGCAAGAAGGTCAACCGCAGTTCAGCGGCGGCGAAGGAATACGGCGCGGCCCTGAAGGTCAAGAAGAACAAGGTGTTGTCATCGGTCGGCGTCTCTACCGATGCCGTCACACATGACTACAAGGTGACGTTCAACGGATTTGCTGCCAAGTTGACCCAAGAGCAGGTCGCGGCGCTGCGCAAGTCCTCCAGCGTCGTACGCGTCTGGAAAGACGAGGTCCGGCACCAAGACACCACCACTACGCCAGACTTCCTCGGCCTGTCCGGGAAGAAGGGCACCTGGGCCAAGGAATTCGGCGGCATTAAGAACGCTGGGCGCGGCATGATCATCGGCGTGGTCGACTCCGGAATCTGGTCCGACCACCCTTCATTCGCGCCGACGGGACAGACCAAAGCCGAAGCAGAGACCATCGCCAGCAAGTGGAAGGGCACGTGCGACGCGGGTGTTGAGGCGCCCAAGGTGACGTGCAACAACAAGTTGATCGGTGCGCGCTACTTCAGGGCCAGCGGGTCTGTGCCGACGGAAGACTTCGCGTCGCCGCGTGACTTCGGTGGCCATGGCACGCATACCGCGAGCACCTCTGGCGGAAACGCGAACGTCAAGGCTGAGATTTACGGCGACACAGTCGGCAAGGTCTCCGGCATCGCACCGCACGCGCGGATTGCCGCGTACAAGGCGTTGTGGGGCGAAGCGGGTACGGGTGCGACTGCTGACCTGGTGTCCGCGATCGACGCCGCGGTCGGCGATGGCGTTGACGTCATCAACTATTCCGTTTCGGGTTCACGTACCGCAGTCGTGAGCCCCGATGAACTTGCCTTCCTCGGTGCGGCTGACGCCGGCGTGTTTGTCGCGACGTCGGCCGGAAATGACGGAACCGATATCGGCCCGTCGAGCGTGGCGCACAACTCGCCCTGGACCACGACCGTGGCGTCCTCGACGCACGACCGAGGTGCCGCGAAGACGATCACTCTTGGCAACGGCAAGAAGTACGAAGGCGTTGGCGTCCGGAAGGCCGTCCCGTCCTCGCCCATCGTGAACGCCGAGGACGTTTCCGTGAAAGGCGCGCCCGAGCTCTTGGCGAGCCAGTGCCAGACGGACGTGGACCCCGACAAGGCTGGCGCGCAGCCCGCCCTAGACCCGGCCAAGGTCAAGGGAAAGATCGTGGTGTGCACCCGAGGCGGCAACGATCGCGTCGTCAAGAGTGACGCCGTGAACGCAGCAGGCGGCGTCGGAATGGTGCTCGTCAACACCGACCCCGCGGAATCGCTCGATGCCGATTACCACGTCATCCCGACGATTCAAGTCACGCCAGCCAACGGCAAGCCCATCAAGGCGTATGCGTCCAAGAAGAAGTCCACTGCCGCGATCTCAGCGGCCGATGAGTCCACAGTGCGCGCCCCGGCGATGTCTGGTTTCTCTTCTTATGGACCGGCATTGGCTGGCGGCGGCGATCTGCTCAAGCCCGACATCACGGCGCCCGGCTCCAATGTGATTGCCGGCGTGGCTCCTCCGGGCAACTCGGACAACCTGTTCGGTTCCTACTCGGGCACCTCAATGTCGGCTCCGCACATTGCGGGCATCGCGGCGATGGTCATGCAGAAGAACCCGACCTGGTCACCCGCCGCGGTGAAGTCGGCCATGATGACCACGGCGACCACTAAGGACAACGAAGGCAAGCAGATCCAGCGCGGTGACAAAGACGCCACGCCGCTGGACTATGGCGCCGGACATGTTCAGGTCAGCAAAGCCTTCAAGCCGGGTCTGGTCTATGACGCGGGCTACAGCGACTGGCTGAAGTACGCCTGTGGGCTGGGTCAGCTGCAGCTGGTCACCAGCGAAGAGACCTGCGACGTCGTCGGCAGTACCGACTCGAGTGACCTCAACTACCCGAGCATCGCCGTAGGCGACCTCGTGGATAGTCAGACGGTCAAGCGCACGGTGACCAACGTCGAGAAGAAGGCGGCCACCTACACCGCCAAGGTCGATGCTCCCGCTGGAGTCAGCGTGACGGTCACCCCGCGCACGCTGAAGGTGCCGGCCGGTCAGTCTCGCTCGTTCGAGGTCACGATGCGTCGCACCACGGCGACGTTGGACGAGTACGCCTTCGGCCAGTTGACGTGGAACGGCAACCGTGGCCAGAGCGTCCAGAGCCCGATCGCGGTTCAGCCGCTATCGGTGCGTGCGCCGTTGTCGATTAACGGCACGACGACCTCCGGTTCGCGGGCGATGGAAGTCACGACTGGATACGCTGGCCCGCTCAACACCACAGTGCATGGCCTCACTCCCAGCACGGTGACCTCTAAGGAGGCGACCACCGCGAAGCCGGCTGTCTTCACGGTCAAGGTTCCGAAGGGCACCTCGGTCGTGCGTTTCGCCACCTACGACGAGGATTACGCGGAGGGCACGGACCTGGACGTCGTGCTCAAGAAGGATGGTGCGGTTGTGGCCGAAAGCGCCGGAGCCACGGCGGATGAGTCCATGACGTTCGAAGGTCTTGAAGCCGGTACGTACACGGCGGAGGTCGTGATCTTCTCCGGTGCGGCGAGCATGCCGGTCCGGCTGAACAGTTTCTTGGTGATGCCAAAGGCGGCGGGCAACCTCACGGTTGATCCCGCTGCACTGCAGGCAAAACTCGCGAAGCCGTTCACGATGACGGCGAAGTGGTCTGGCCTTGAGGCCGGTAAGCGTTATCTCGGAGTGATCCGCTACGACAACGGAACGCCTGACCTGGACAAGAAGACGGTGGTGTCAATCGACACCACCAAGGCTTCGTCCTAGTCAGATCCACCGCAGCGCTGGTCGGGGCTTCCCGGCCAGCGCTGCGTCATGTCAGAGTTGAGTGGAATACGCTCAACTTGGTGGATGTTGGTCCCAGTAGGAACAGAATTTTTCGACACTGGAGGCTGCATTGGACCTTTCGTTGACCACCAAATCGCAGGAAGCGCTAGCCGCGGCCGCTGCAGGCGCGGCTACCGCCGGCAATCCGCATGTGGAGCCCGCGCACCTGCTGCTCGCACTCACAGACCAAACCGATACGACCACGGCACCCTTGCTGGAGGCCGTCGGCGCGACTCCCGCTGCCGTGCGCAGCACCGCTGAGCAAGCACTGCGTAGTGTGCCGTCGGCGACCGGAAGTACCACCGCGCAGCCGTCTTTGTCGCGGGGGCTGGCGCACGTGTTGGAGCAGGCTCGCCAGTTGATGACGTCCATGGGCGATTCGTTCGTGTCGACCGATCATCTACTCGTGGCACTCGCCCGCACCGGAGACTTCGGTCTGGACGCCGCAGCGCTTGAAGCGGCGGTCCCGGCAACCCGGGGTGGCGGCAAAGTGACCAGCGCAGCGCCCGAGGGCACGTATGACGCGCTGGAAAAATATGGAACCGACCTGACCGCCGTTGCTCGTGAAGGAAAACTTGACCCGGTTATCGGGCGGGATAGTGAGATTCGCCGGGTGGTTCAGGTGCTCTCGCGGCGTACCAAGAACAACCCGGTGCTCATCGGTGATCCAGGCGTCGGGAAGACCGCCGTCGTGGAGGGGCTGGCGCAACGCATTGTTGAGGGTGACGTCCCAGAATCGTTGCGCGACAAGCGACTTGTCTCACTTGATCTGGGTGCCATGGTTGCGGGCGCGAAGTATCGAGGTGAGTTCGAAGAGCGCCTCAAGGCTGTCCTCGAAGAGATCAAGAGCAGTGACGGTGAGGTGGTGACCTTCATCGACGAACTCCACACCGTGGTCGGCGCTGGCGCTTCAGGCGAAGGCGCGATGGATGCAGGCAACATGCTGAAGCCGATGCTCGCGCGCGGCGAACTTCGGATGGTCGGGGCGACGACGCTCGACGAATACCGCGAGCATCTCGAGAAGGACCCAGCCCTTGAGCGCCGCTTCCAGCAGGTGTTCGTCGGTGAGCCCTCGGTCGAGGACACCATTGCCATCCTGCGTGGCCTCAAAGAGCGCTACGAGGCTCACCACAAGGTCGCGATCTCCGATTCCGCGCTGGTCGCGGCGGCTGCGCTATCTGATCGCTACATCACCAGCCGACAGTTGCCGGACAAGGCGATTGACCTGGTCGATGAGTCAGCCTCGCGGTTGCGCATGGAGATCGACTCCTCACCGGTGGAAATCGATGCGCTGCGACGCGCGGTGGACCGGCTCAAGATGGAGGAGCTGCATCTGGCCGGTGAGACCGATGATGCCTCCCGGGAACGTCTGGAGCGTCTGCGTGCTGACCTGGCTGACAAGCAGGAGGAGTTGTCTGCACTCACGGCCCGGTGGGATTCTGAAAAGGCGGGACTTAACCGAGTTGGAGACCTGAAGGCACAAATCGACGAGTTGCGGACGCAGGCCGATCGCCTTCAGCGAGAAGGGGATTACGCAGGTGCGTCCAAGTTGCTCTACGGGGACCTGCCCGAGCTGGAGCAGCAACTGCAAAGCGCTCAGGATGCCGAAGCAACAGCGTCAACGGCCGGCGGCGTGGCGCCGATGGTCAAGGACGAAGTGGGAGCCGATGACATCGCCGATGTCATTTCGTCGTGGACGGGGATCCCCGCGGGACGCCTGCTCGAAGGCGAGACCGAGAAGTTGTTGCGGATGGAGGAGGTGTTGGGCGAACGCCTGATCGGTCAGGTCGACGCGGTGCGTGCGGTGTCCGATGCCGTACGCCGCTCGCGGGCCGGGATCGCTGACCCTGACCGTCCTACGGGTTCCTTCCTGTTTCTCGGGCCGACGGGTGTCGGAAAAACCGAGCTGGCGAAGTCACTTGCCGATTTCTTGTTCGATGACGAGCGCGCCATGGTGCGCATCGACATGTCGGAATACGCCGAGCGCCATGCAGTGGCGCGCCTGATCGGCTCGCCCCCGGGCTACGTCGGGTACGAAGAAGGCGGTCAACTCACCGAGGCCGTACGCCGTCGGCCGTACTGCGTGGTCCTGCTTGATGAGGTGGAGAAGGCGCACCCGGAAACCTTCGACATTCTGTTGCAGGTGCTCGATGATGGTCGGCTTACCGACGGTCAGGGGCGAACGGTCGACTTCCGTAATGTCCTGCTGGTGATGACCTCCAACCTGGGATCGGCCTTCTTGGTGGATCCGCTGCTGTCCGCCGAACAACGGCGCGACTCGGTGATGACGGCCGTGCGCCAGGCCTTCAAGCCGGAATTCCTCAACCGGCTTGATGAGCTGGTGATCTTCGAGCCGTTGACCAAGGCAGAGCTTGCGCACATCGTGCAGTTGCAGGTGGCCGAACTTGACCGGCGACTGGTTGACCGACGCATCACGCTCGAGGTCACCGACGCCGCGCGGGCATGGTTGGCGGAGGCGGGTTTCGACCCGGCCTACGGTGCTCGTCCGCTGCGGCGTTTGGTTCAGAAGCAGATCGGTGACCGACTCGCAACAGCGTTGCTTTCGGGCGATGTGCGCGACGGCGGTCGGGCGCAGATCGACCTATCCGACTCCGGGGACCACCTGACTTTGCGCTGAGCCCAGGTTATTTCGGCTTCGGCGAGGTCTAAAAAAATAACCATGCGCGAATCTCCCACGCGGAGCATTAGTGCAAGTACCGTTCATCCATCACCACGCATCATTAACGCGTCGACCCAAGAAACTTCGTGACCCATCGAGGCTGGGAGGTCTGCGCGGCAATCACTCATGGCTGAAATGAGAGGTTTTGAGATGGACAGAACTCGATCGATCACTGGGGCATTAGCGGTTACCACCGCGACACTCCTGGGTGCGGCAACAGTAGGCCCGATCGGCTCCGCGTCGGCAGAGTCCAAGGCGGTGCCCAACGTCGCCAAACTGGCCGGGAATGCGCTGGCCAAGCAGAAGATCACGTGGAGCAGATGCTCTGAGTTACAGCCCGCGTCGGTCCAGTGCGCGACCATCAAGGTGCCGCAGGATTGGCATGACGCCCAGAATGGCAAGACCTGGGACGTCGCGATTTCCTACAACAAGTTGAATGATCACAAAGATGATCATTTCAAAGGCGCCATCATGGGAAACCCGGGCGGTCCTGGTGGGTCTGGCCTATCGATGGCGGCCGGTTTTGCTCAGTCCATGCCAGATTTGAATCCTTACTATAACTACATTGGATTTGACCCGCGTGGCACCGGCAAGAGCAGTCACGCCAGTTGCGAATACACCGTGGACCCCAATGACACCAGTAAGTTCGCCGAGTGGAAGGCGATCGGCAAGGCGTGCGCGGGTGACCCTCAGGCGAAGACAATCACGACCGAGCAGACGACGTACGACATGGATTTCATTCGTCACCTGCTGGGCCTGCCCAAGCTCAACTACCTCGGCTACTCCTACGGGACCTGGCTCGGCTCCTGGTACTCCAAGGTCTTCTGGTCCAAGGCGGACCTCATGGTGCTCGACTCCGCTCTTGATGTGACGGAGCCGACCTACCAGCACGACAAGGAGTTCGAACCGTGGGCGTTCCCTCGCCGGACTAAGCTGTGGTCGAAGCCATATGAGGTCCGTCAGGACGCGGCCGAGCCAGGTGTCAGTACGCAACCGGCTCCGGCGGCGAGCGCCTCGACCGAGAAGCAGCGCACCTTCCTCAAGGCGCAGGCAAAGTCGTCCTCCCCGATCGTGCGCAAGGGCGCGGAGCGTCGCCTCAAGGACCTGTCAAAGTTGACCAGCACCATGACCAAGACCCCGAGCGCTCGCGCCAGAGCGGGCAAGTCGACGGCGGAGGCCTCGACCTTCGTCGACATGTCGTCGATGATCCGGTGTGGCGACGGGCAATACACCCAAGGCGAGGCGTACTGGAAAGCCTGGTACGACAAGGTGGTCCGGGAAATCGGACCGCAGGCAGACAACGGAACCCTGGTGGGCTTCGAGTGCTTGGCCTGGCGGACCCAGAACAAGATGCCCGTAGCCGACCCGAAGACGTATCCCAAGACGATCGTGGTCCACTCGGAATTGGACGCAAACACCGTCTGGGAGCACGGCAGCGCGAGTGGTTTGGGATTGCCCAACACGAAGTTCATTGCGGTGGACAACGAATCGCAGCACGGAGTGTTCCCCTACGGCACCGAAGAAGTTGACCGTCCAGTTCTGAACTTCTTCCTCGAGGGCAAGCTTCCCAAGCCCAATGTGTCCGTGTCTCAGGGCCTCCCACGCTTCGGCGAGACGGAGACCTACGAGTACTGGAAGCCGATCAACAAGAAGGGCAAGCACTACGGCGAGCTTGTCACCGACCCGTGGCAGAAAGCAGGGACGCCGACGATTGTGCCGACCCCGGTGACCGGAGCTGAGATTGTCCGCGAAGGCGAGATCCAGGCTGGCTTCCACAGTTGGGTGCTGCAGAACTACGGCATCGAAGGGTGGAACCTGGTGAAGCGCTGAGGATGCGACCAGGTTGTTGATTGTTCACAGGCGCCGAGACCGACCGACTGGTCGCTCTCGGCGCCTGGTGTCAACGCAGATCGGTGATGGCCTCGCACCAGGCGGGCCCCACGAAAGGAAGCGCGATGAAGAAACCTCGTAAGGTCACCGCAGTCGTTGCGGTCAGTGCAGGGGCGGCTCTTGGTGCTGGCGCATTAGGCCCCGTTGGTCCAGCAACGGCGGCCGACGACGTCCCTAATGTGGCCAAGTTGGCCGGCAAGCTCGCCAAGCAGAAGATCAAGTGGAGCGATTGCACGTGGGAAGATCCTGCGCCTGTCGCCACGGTGCAATGCGCGACCATCTCGGTCCCACGCGACTGGCACGATTCTCAGAACGGTAAGACCCTCAAGGTCGAGATCTCCTATAACAAGATCAATGAGCACGACGAGGATCGCTTCAAGGGCGCCATCATGGGAAATCCCGGTGGTCCGGGCGGGTCCGGCCTGAAGATGGCCGAAACTCTGGCCGAGAGAGCCTTCCCGGATCTGAAGCCCTACTACAACTTCATCGGCTTCGACCCGCGCGGAACAGGAGCCAGCGAGCACGTTTCGTGCGACTACACCGTTGACCCGCAGGACAAGAGCGCGTTCGCGAAGAACAAGGCGATGGGCGAGCAATGCGCCGATGACCCGGATGCAAAAGTCATCACGACCGAGCAGACGACCTATGACATGGACTTCATCCGGCACCTTCTAGGACTGCCCAAACTCAACTACTTCGGCTACTCCTATGGCAGTTGGCTCGGCTCGTGGTACTCCAAGGTCTTCTGGTCCAAGGCAGACCTCATGGTGCTTGACTCCGCTCTCGATGTGACGGAGGCGGCCTACCAGCATGACAAGGAGTTCCAGCCGTGGGCGGGGGCGCGGCAGCAGGACCTCTTCTGGAAGTCGGTCAACAAACGCAAGGCCGAGCCCAGCCCGTCGCGCTCGGGCCAACAGATTGACCAGGGCTCAGTTCCAGCGCCGACAGCGACGACGCAGGCTCAACGCGACTTCTTGAATAAGGCAACCAACTCCCGGTCTGCGCTGGTCCGCAAGACTGCGTCAGCCAAGATCAATCAACTGGACAAACTGACGCGCTCATCTCTGAAGAGGAGCCCCGGCCGAACCGCGACAGCGGATGGGCAGACTCTGACCGATATGGGCACGATGATCCGTTGTGGTGACGGGCAATACACCCAAGGTGAGGGCTTCTGGCAGGCGTGGATTGACAAGCTGGCCCGCGAGTTGAACGACGGCAAGATCACGGCGGGAATGTACCGGGAGCAGGCCGTGCAATGCCTGACCTGGAAGACGCAAAACCAGATGCCGGTGGCCGACCCGAAGACGTACCCGAAGACCATCGTCATCCAGTCCGAGCTCGACGCGCAGACGGTGTGGGAGCATGGACGGGCTAGCGGTCTTGGTCTGCCCAACACGTCTTTCATCGCCGTTGACAACGAGGCTGAGCACGGCCTCTTCCCTTATGGCACCGAGGAAGTCGACCGACCGGTCATCAACTTCTTCCTTCAAGGGAAGTTGCCCAAGGCGGATATCACGGTTGCCCAGGGCCGGCCGTTGGATGGTGAGACCCAGACGTACGAATACTGGAAGCCACTCAACAAGAAGGCCAAGCACTACGGCGAGTTGGTGAGCGACCCGTGGCAGCCGGCCGGTACGCCGACCATTGTCCCCGTACCGGTCAGGGGCGCTGAGATCGTGGAGCAGTCGCAGATCGAGGGTGGATTCGAGGCCTGGGTGCTGGAGAACTACGGCATCAAGGGTTGGAACTACGTCACGCGCTGACGCAGATCATCGAGCGGGTCGCCCTCTGGGTGGCCCGCTCGATTCTGCTCGATGGGGGCGATTCGGATGGAACGCATCAGGTGGCGGGTGCGTCGGACCTATCCACGTCCCGTTGTCCAGATAGGTTCTGCGTATGGTCCACAGTCCTGACTCCACACCGCCGATCTCTCGCCGCGCAGCGCTGGCGGCACTTCCATTCCTGGGCGTCGTCAGCCTCGGCGCATGCAGTTCTGGTGCGGATTCCCGTAAGGACGAGGCCAAGCCCTCCGGCTCGAAGGCGCCAACCCCCAAGCAGCGACTCCAAGCCACGAAGAAGGTAATGGACGCCTCCAGCGGGATGCATCTGACCTTGACGTCAAAGGGCGTCCCGGATTCTGCGACGGGTGTCATCAAGGGTGAGGGAGATGGCGGTCCTGCGCCGGCGTTCAAGGGCACGTTGACCGCAGCAATTGCCGGGACACAGGCCGATGTTCCGGTGGTCGCGGTGGACGGAAAGGTCTGGGCAAAACTCCCGATCTGGCCCGACATGCGCACGGTGCAGCCGAAAGACTACGGAGCACCAGACCCGGCCTTGTTGTTCTCCAGGGAGAAGGGCATCTCGTCGCTTCTCCCGAAGACCAAGAACCCCAAGTTCGGTGCTGAGCGGCGCGACGGCAACGACGTGGTGCGGGTGATCACCGGTGAACTGATCGGCACCGATGTCGTGGCCACCTTCTCCTTGGGAAACCCGGGCCTGAAGTACGACGTCACCTATTTGGTGACCAGCAAGAACGAGTTGCGCTCGGCGGCCCTTCGAGGAGTGTTCTTCAACGACGCCACCACGACGTACACGCTGCGTCTGGATGAGTACGGCAAGAAGATTGACGTCCAACCCCCGGCCTAAGGCGCTCCTGGCCACGGCATCCATTGCGGTCGCGCTCGCGGCCGCAGACACCTACGTCGTGGTGTTGGCGCTGGAAGACATGATGTCCGGCGTCGGCCTCGGACTCAACGCGCTTCAGAAGGCGACGCCGATCGTTTCCGGCTTCCTTCTCGGGTACATCGCCACCCTCCCACTGATCGGGCGGCTCGCTGACCTGGTGTCGCGCCAGCGAGTGCTCCTGGTGTGCCTGGGGCTGTTCGTCCTGGGCTCGGTCATCACGGCGCTCGCGGTCGAATTGCCGATTTTGGTCGGCGGTCGAGTCCTGCAAGGGGTCGGCGGCGGTGGCCTGGTCCCGGCGACGTTGGCGCTGGTCGCGCAACTGTGGCCCGCAGGGGAGCGGGGCACACCCTTAGGTGTGGTTGGTGCCGTCCAAGAGATCGGCAGCGTGCTCGGACCCCTGTTCGGCGCCGCGATTCTCGCGGTGTGGGACTGGCGAATGATCTTCTGGATCAACGCGATTGCCGGAGTGGTGCTTGCGCTGATGGTCCGGATGTTTGGCGGCTCGGGCGAGCGCGCTGATCCTGTGCGGGTGCCATACCCACGCGTGTGGCGCTCGGCGACCGCGGTCGCGTCGGTCGCGACACTGGGTTTGTTGGGGCTCGCGCTGTGGGCGCCAGAACGGCTGACTCAGGACATCACCTGGGGTGAACCGTTCGTTCCCTATGCTGGCCACGAATCACGCCTGATGACTCAGATCGGGTTGTGGGGTGCTATCGCGCTGGCCATCACCCTGGTGCTGCTGGCGCCCCTGATGTGGTCGGCGCTGCGAAAGGTCGACCTGGTTGGTGCCCTGCTGATCACGGTGGCTCTTGGCGCGCTCGTCCTCGCCTTCGCCTCGGCGAACCCCGAGAAGGAAGTGATCGGTCCGCAGGGCGCGGTGCTTCTGCCCATTGCCGCGGTCGCTGCCATCCTTTACCTCATTCGCCATCGGATGGCGGAGCGTCCGCTCATCAACCGCGGTGTCATACGCAAGCGCGTGGCGCCCGCCTTGGTTGCCTCCGGGATGGTGGGGACGGCCCTGGTTGCTGTCGTGGTGGACGTACCCATCTTGGCGCGCCTGACTGTCACCGAAGATCAAACGGCGGCTGCCCTCATCCTGGTGCGCTTCCTGCTCGCGGTCCCTGTCGGAGCCTTGCTCGGTGGGTGGGCGCTGCGCCGCTTTGGGCCCGGCTTGGTCGCGGCGCCGGGGCTCGCGCTCGCTGCGGTTGGCATGCTGGTGATGTCGGGTTGGGGACCCGGCTCGCTTGATGCGGTGTCTTCGACCGTGGTGCTGGCGCTGGTCGGCCTTGGCGTGGGTTTGTCCATTGCGCCGATCAACGACGCGGCGCTCGCCGATGCGCCGGAGAGTGATCACGGGGTCGCGGCGGCACTGGTGGTGGTGGCCCGCATGATTGGCATGGTGGTCGGGCTCGGCGTGCTCACGGCGATTGGTTTGAACCGCTTCTATGCGACCGTGCAGGCGCTGGAGAATCCGACGGTGCAGCAGGTGAAGGACGCCGGTGTGGTGCAGGTCCAGACGGTGTTCTTGGGCGCGGCAGTGGCCTGCGCGTTGGCGGCGGTGGTAGCGCTTGCCCTAGGCGTGAATCGCCTTGACAGGGAAGAGGCTTCAGCCCGCGTGAGTCAGGCGAACACGTAGTCCACGAACTCCGGCTTGGTCGCGCGCTTCTCGTATTCGCGGACGGAGCCCGGCCAGAGGGTTCGATTGTGGCCCTGCGCGTTGAGATACCAACTGGTGCAGCCGGACCGCCATGCGGAGCGCGCGCTACGGCGATCGATGTCGGCCAGGAATCCCGGGACGATCTCGGGGCGTACGGCCACTGAGGTTGCGCCGCGGCGCTCGCGTTCCGCGAGCAGGCTTGTGACGAGCGCGACTTGGGCCTCGACCATGAGCACCTCGGAGCTGTGCCCGAGCAAGGTGTTGGGGCCGAGCAGCATGAACAGGTTGGGAAAGTGTGGGGCGCTCACTCCCAGGTAGGTTTCGGCATCGCGGGCGAACTCTCGCCCGAGAACTCGTCCCCTGAGGCCGGCGATGCTCAGGTCCCGATAGGACCCGACGGGATCGAAACCGGTAGCGAGTACGAGCACGTCCACGTGGTGTCGTTGTCCGGAGGCGGTGACGATGGCATCCGGTTCGATGTGATCGATGGCGTCCGTGACGACCTCGACGGTGTCCCGCATGAGCGCCGGGTAGTAGGCATCGGACATGAGGAATCGCTTGCAGCCCAGCGCATCTGAGGGCGTGAGTTTGGCGCGCAACGCTTTGTCGGCGACCGACTTCTGTAGGTGACGCTTGGCCTGCGCGGTGAGCACTTTGCGGAGGGCTGGCTGGGTCGTCAATGCCAGGCTGCGTGCCTCAAGTTGAGTGCGTTGAATGGCGCGCAGGGCTTGGGCGCTGCTGGGGTGTCGCTCGAATCGGTCTACCTGCTCCTCGGTGTATTCCTCGTTCCCCCGCGGAAGTACCCAGGCTGGTGAGCGCTGGAACACTGAGAGCTGTTCGGCATCCTCCGCCAGTGGTGGAATCACTTGCACCCCACTGGAACCCGTACCGATGACGCCGACCCTCCGGCTGAGCACCGACATGCCCGGGTCCCAGGCGGCGGTGTGTCGAACTTCGCCGGCGAAATCCGGCAGCCCGGGAATCTCGGGAATGACCGGCTCGTGTAGCGCGCCGATTCCGAGGATGAGGGCGTCGGTGGTGACCTGGCGGGTGCTACCCCAGGCGGATGCCACGGTCAGGGTCCAGCGGCCGGTGGCCTCGTTGTAGATCGCCTGCTGCACGGTCGACCCGGTGTGGATGTGCTGCCGCAGGTGGTACTTCTCGACGCAGAACAACAGGTAGTCCTGGATCTCGTCGGACGGTGCATAGGTCTGGGACCAATAGGGATTGGGCTCAAAGGAGTAGGAGTAGAGATGCGCTGGAACATCGCTCGCACACCCGGGGTAGCGGTTGTCGCGCCATACCCCGCCGACCTCGGCCGCCTTCTCCAGCATGACGAACTCCCGGCCCGCGGCCCGAAGCGCGATGCCCATCGCGATCCCGGAGAAACCGGTGCCGACGATGACGGCTTCGTGATGCTCGCTGTCCCAGGCCATGACCCCAGCCTAAGGAGGGAATGGAGTCCGGCGGTCAGGAGAGGGCAACGATGGCGAGCGCGCGTTCGGTCAGACCATCCGTGCGCTGGTGCTCACGGATGGTCTGACCGAAGCTCCAGGCGGACGCTGTGTGGAGAAGAAGGAGGAAGTTGATGGCAGCAGTTATTCTTAACTATGTGCGGTAGCCCGTGAACTCGGTTGCGCTGAACCTCATTCTCATCGGTTTAGTCGTGGGGTTGCTCGCAACGCTGCATGTCCTTTACCACTCGGTGCGGGGAAATGTCTGCCACCGTGACATCGGTGAAAAAATCCCGGAGCGGGTGCGATCCGACCCAGGACTTGCTCGTCGTGCCAATGAGGAAATCGGACGGCACGCGGCCTGGTGCGCAGTGCTGGTCGCCGGGCCAATCGGCTATCTGGGCTGGATGTCGCTGCGTGGCGGAAGTCACGAGGTCCCGATGCACATCCTGGTGGTGCTGGCGGTCTACATCGTCGGGGTTAGCGCGCTCTTCCAGCGGCCCTTTGAGATGTTCAAGCGCTGGTGAGTCCCGGATGTTGAGGAACGTTGGTTGTCTTGCCTGCCACCCGCCACGTTCGATCGGACCGATGGTGCGCTGGAGCGCACCATCGGTCCGATCGAATTGCGCTCAGGAGCGACCCGCTGCGTCGGCTCAGCCCAGGTCGACGATGACCGGTGCGTGGTCGGAGGCGCCTTTGCCCTTGCGCTCTTCGCGGTCGATCTCGGCGCCAGTGACTCGTGCCGCCAGCGCGGGGGAACCGAGGAGGAAGTCGATCCGCATTCCGCGCCGCTTCTGGAAGCTGAGTTGGGTGTAGTCCCAATAGGTGTACGTGCCCGGGCCGGGCGTGTGGGGACGGGCAAGGTCGGCGTACCCGCTGTCGAGGAAGGCGCGGAAGGCCGCCCGCTCCGGGTCGCTCGTATGGGTCTTGTCGGCGTAGTAGTCGACGCTCCACACGTCCTCGTCGGTCGGGGCGATATTCCAGTCGCCGGCGAGCACGACCTCCGCTGCTGAGTCGTCGGCCAGCCAACCGGCTGCCTCATCACGCAACCTGCCTAGCCAGTCGAGCTTGTAGTGATAGTGCTCGTGCTCCAATTCGCGACCGTTGGGGACGTAGAGCGACCAGAATCGCACGCCACCACAGGTCGCTCCGAGTGCGCGCGCCTCAGCGATGGGCGGGTCGCCGTACGTCGGCATATCGGCAAACCCTTGGTGGACAGCCGCCAGGCCGACGCGGGAGATGATGGCCACGCCGTTCCACTGGTTCAGCCCAAAATGTGCGTACTCATAGCCCGCCGATTCGAGGGGCAGCGCAGGGAATTGGTCGTCTCGGCACTTGGTCTCCTGAATCATCAGGACGTCGAGGTCGTGGCGTTCTAGGACACCGACGACGCGGTCGATTCGGCTGCGGATGCTGTTGACGTTCCAGGTTGCGATGCGCACCCGCCGAGCCTAGACGCGACCGGCGTCGCGCCGCCCGCCCATGTCAGACTCGGCACCATGACGACGGCACTGGTGACCGGCGCGACCGCCGGAATCGGCAAGACCTTCAGCGAGCAGCTCGCCCAGCGCGGTGACGATCTGATCTTGGTCGCGCGGGATGAGGCTCGACTGGGCGCGCTCAAGACAACGCTGGAGGACTCGTATGGAATCTCCGTCGAGGTCATTCCAGCTGATCTCGCCGACCGTGCCCAGGTGCAGCGAGTCGCGGACCGCCTTGCTGAGGCATCTCGTCCCGTAGACCTGCTCGTGAACAACGCGGGATTCGGGTTGCGGAAGGCGTTCCTGCGCAATCCGGTGGAGGACGAAGAGCGCATGCTCGCGGTGCTGGTTCAGGCGCCGGTCGTGCTCAGCCACGCGGCCGCCGGCGCGATGCGTGAACGGGGCCACGGCACGATCATCAATGTCGCCTCGGTCGCTGGTCACCTCACCAGCGGGACGTATGCGGCCGCCAAGTCCTATCTCATCGCCTTCTCCCAGGGGCTGGCCTCAGAAGTCGAGAGCAGCGGTGTACTCGTCACGGTGCTGTGCCCAGGCTTCACTCGTACCGAGTTCCATGAGCGTGCTGAGATCAAGGGCGAGGCCATCCCGAAATTCATGTGGCTGCAGGCGGACGCCCTGGTCCGTGACTGCCTGCGTGATGTGGCAAGACGCAAGACCATCTCGGTGCCTGGCGCGCAGTACAAGGCGATCGTGCCGCTGCTACGGATCGCTCCGCGTCGGTTGCTGCGCAACGGCAAGATCGTCGCGAAGCATCGACCCAACAAGTAGTCGGGCGGCGGCAGTTCGACTCTCGTACACTCGCTGACTGTGACTACCAGCACTAGCCCACACGACCGCGAGGCCCTGCAACAGATCATCCGTGACCAGGCCGTGGTGCATGGCAAGGTGACGCTGTCCTCCGGCGCGGAGGGCGACTACTACGTCGATCTGCGCCGAGTGACGCTCTCCGGAGCCGCGGCCCCATTGGTGGGTCGCGTCATGCGGGAGGTCACGGACGGCCTGGAATTCGACGCGGTCGGTGGCCTCACGATGGGTGCCGATCCGGTCGCAACGGCCATCCTGCACGCCTCGGCCGCCGACGGTCACGCACTCGACGCCTTCGTGGTCCGCAAAGCAGGAAAGGCTCACGGCTTGCAGCAGCGAATCGAAGGCCCCTCGATCAAGGGTCGGCGGGTGCTTGTGGTGGAGGACACCTCAACCACGGGCGCGTCCGCGCTGGAGGCTGTTGCGGCCTGCCGCGAAGCCGGGGCTGAGGTGGTCGGCGTCGCCGTCATCGTCGACCGCGACACAGGTGCGCGGGAGCGGGTCGAGCAGGACGTCCCGACCTATGTGTCGGCGTACGGACTCGGCGACCTGGGGCTCGACTGACCGCAAGTTCTATAGCAGGTAAAAAAAGCGCGCTCCCGGTGCAACCGGGGGCGCGCTTCGCGCGTCTATCCGTTGAATGCAGCGCCGCGGGTCTGGGCGTTTCTGGAGGGGGTCCAGGCCCGAGGCTGCGCATCACATCTCATCGATGAGGTTTGGGAGAGTGGTCAGTCGTGCGGGTCGGGGTCGACAACATCATGGGCAGCGTCGCCGACCTCTTCGAGGATCGCCTTCGACTGCCGCCGGTGCTTGAGGTATTCGTAGACCATCGGCAGCACCGACAGGAGCACGATAAGGATGATCAACTTGTCGATGTTCTCCCCGAGCCCGGGGAAGGACTTGCCGAGGAAGTACCCGGCCAACGTTACCGAAAACACCCACAGCACCGCGCCGACGGCCGACCAGGTGAAGAACCGAGCCCGCTCCATCCGGCTGGCGCCGGCCACCACCGTGATGAAGGTGCGCACGATGGGGACAAAACGACCAATGACGAGGGCCTTGTTGCCATGCTTGTCGAAGAACGCCGTCGTCTGATCGAAGTACTTCTTCTTGAGGATCTTGCCGTCTCGTTCGTAGAGCGGTGTCCCGACAGCCCGGCCGATCTCATAGCCCGCGACATTGCCACCGAACGCGGCCAGGGTCAGCAAGGGCAGCGAGGTCCACAGCGGAACACTGAAACCGCTGGTCTCTGCAGTCGCGGTGAACAGGCCGATCGCAAAGAGCAGCGAGTCGCCCGGAAGGATCGGGAACAGCAGACCGCACTCGATGAACACGATGGCGATGGACAGCCAGAAGAAGGCGCCGCCGAACTCGGTCAGCAGATAATTCGGGTCCATCCATTGGGGACCGAGCGTGTGCATCACAATGCGTAAGGGTACGCGGGCTATCGTCGCCTCCATGACCTCGGCTCGACGACTCGCACTGGTGTGCAGCGCCCTCCTCGTGACCGCGACGGGTTGTACGACCTCGAGTAGCAGTACGGGCACATCGCAAGAGAGTTCCTCGTCTGCGGCCCCCTGCAAGGGCCAGGCGATCGACCTGGTGAAGGACGACCGCCTGACCATCGCGACCTATGACCCGGTGTTTGCGCCTTGGTTTGTCAGCAATGACCCGGGGAACGGTCAGGGCTTCGAGTCGGCGCTGGGGTTCCAGGCGGCGAAAAAGATGGGCTTCGACCCACACCGGGTCAAGTGGATCCGGTTGCCCTTCGAAGACATCGCCAAACCCAGCGGCAAGACGTTCGACCTGGCGCTCGCCGAGGTGTCCATCACCCGCGAGCGAGCCAAACAGGTCGACTTCTCCACGCCGTACGCCAGCACTCGCCAGGCGGTCCTGTCGACGGGGGACGGCCCGTTGGCGAAGGCGCGGACGGTCAGCGATATGCGAACCGCCACGTTGGGCGCGTCGGTGCAAACCACCTCGCTCGCGGCGATCGGCAAGGTCCTCAAGCCAGCGACGAAGGCGACCTCATTCCCGACCATCGCCGCAGCCACCCAGGCGTTGAACAACAAGAAGGTCGACGGCGTTGTTGTCGATGTCCCCACCGCTGAGTACCTCGCGGGAACTCAACTCAAAGATGGCCGACTGATCGGCACGCTCCCCGGCACTGACGAACAACTTGGTGCTGTCCTGCCGAAGGGCTCCAAACTCACGCCGTGTCTCAACCGAGCGTTGGCCACGCTGTCCTCTGACGGCACGATCTCGGACCTGAAAAAGGAATGGCTCCCGCGGCGCGGCAAGATTGAAGAACTGCCGCAAGGCAGTCCGAGCACGTCCGCGAAGCCATCCCCGAAGTCGACGTCCGCGCCCAAGCCATCCGCGAAGTCCTCCTCAAAACCGGACTAAAACTGTCCGGGTCGCGCCCACAATGGCGTTATGTCCGACACGACAGCGCGCGTCCTTCAACTTCTTGGCCTGCTGCAATCTCGTCCGGTGTGGACCGGGCCGGAACTCGCCGATCGCTTAGGGGTGACCACCCGCAGCATCCGGCGCGATGTCGACCGGCTGCGCGAACTCGGGTACCCGGTGCTGGCCACGCACGGAACCCATGGCGGCTATCAGTTGGGGGCGGGCAAAGCCCTGCCGCCGCTGCTATTGGACAGTGAAGAGGCCGTCGCGGTCGCCGTATGCCTGCGGTTGGCAGCAGGTGGCACGGTGGCGGGCGTCGGTGAGGCCGCGCTGCGCACCATGACCAAACTCGATCAGGTTCTCCCAGCAACATTGCGGGCCCAGGTCGCCGCGGTTCAGGAGGCGACGGTCACCCTCGACTTCCGCCCGATCGAGGTCGACCCGGACATCCTGCTCGTGCTGGCTCGGGCCGTCCGCGACTCTGTGCAGGCGAGGTTTGCCTACACCGCCCGCGATGGCGTATCCACCGACCGGCGCATCGAGCCCTATCGCCTTGTCGCCACCGGGCGGCGCTGGTACCTCATGGCATACGACCTGGATCGGGACGACTGGCGCACCTTCCGGCTCGACCGGATGAGCGACGCGCGTGCGAGCACCTTCACCTTCAGACCCCGGGAGTCGCCCGACCCAGAGGAATACATCCGGCAGTCGATGGGTGCGTCCTGGCCGATCAGCGCGAGCGTGCTGATTCATGCCCCGCTAGAGGAGGTACGCACCCAGGTCGGCTCGTATGTCGAGGCCGAAGAGGTCGAGGCTTCGGTGACGAGGGTGCTCGCTCGAAGTCACCATCTCCAGGACATCGCCTGGTGGCTGCTTCGCCTGCCCTTCGATCTGGAGGTGGAGAGGCCTACAGAATTGCGCGCGGCGTTTGCCACATTGGGGGAGCGCGCTGCTCACGCGGCGCGCGGTGGGACAGTGGGCGCGTGACTGAACAGATCGGGGTCCCGCCCTGGGAAGGGCCGCGGCCGACGTTGCCGGACGGCACGCCTGACCCGACCTACGACCCGGAGCTGTTGAGCGAGGGCGACCGGCGCAATGTGGCCGACCACTATCGCTACTGGACCCACGAGGCGATCGTGGCCGACTTGGACAGGACTCGCCACCCGCTGCACATCGCGGTGGAGAACTGGCAGCACGATTTCAATATCGGCTCGATCATCCGTACCGCAAATGCCTTCAACGTCAAGGCGTTTCACATTGTCGGCAAGCGGCGATGGAACCGACGCGGTGCGATGGTGACCGACCGCTACCAACACGAACGCCACCACCCCACCGTCCATGATTTGGCGCAGTGGGCGAGCGCTGAGGGGCTTGTTCTCATCGGCATAGATAACGTGCCCGGCTCGGTGTCGCTGGAGACCTATGACCTACCCCGTGGGTGCGTACTGGTCTTCGGGCAGGAAGGCCCAGGCCTGTCAGAAGAAATGCGGGCACAGTGCCGCGACATCCTGCACATCGAGCAGTTCGGGTCGACTCGGTCGATCAACGCCGGAGCCGCGGGGGCCATCGCGATGCATGCGTGGATCCGGCAGCACCATTTCGGCCAGTCTCCGCTCACCGGACCGCGGTGAGCGAGTAGCGTCCCGCCAGTGAACGCAGTCAACGATTTCCTGGCCGATAAAGGCGACCTTTTCTGGACCTGGGCCGTGCTGCCCGTGGTCGTCGTGCTCGGGCTCTATTTCACGGTGCGTACGGGCGTGGTGCAGATTCGGCTACTGCCGTCGATGGTACGTGTTCTGCGGGATCCGACCCCCCGCAATGCCGATGGAGAAGCACAGTCGATTTCAGCCTTCCAAGCCTTCACGGTCTCGGCAGCCTCGCGAGTCGGCGTGGGCAATATTGCCGGTGTCGGGACAGCCATCGTGTTGGGCGGCCCCGGCGCTGTTTTCTGGATGTGGTTGATGGCCATCGTCGGGGGCGCCTCGAGCTTTGTGGAATCTACGCTCGGGCAGTTGTACAAGGTTCGGGACAAGGACGGCTTTCGGGGCGGTCCGGCCTACTACATGCAGCATGGGCTAGGTCGACGCTGGGTGGGCGTGCTGTTTGCGGTCGTACTCATTGTCTGCTTTCCCCTGGCCTTCTCCTCGCTGCAGGCGAACACGATCGTGGCGACTTTGGAGTCGACATCCGGGCACGGTGGCAACGCGATGGCCTGGGGCTTGGGCCTTGCCGTGGCAGGTCTGACCGCCCTGGTGATCTTTGGTGGCATTCGCCGCATTGCGCAGGTCACCGAGTCCGTGGTGCCCCTGATGGCGTTGCTCTATCTCGTGGTCGGCGTGGTGATCGTGGCGCAGAACATCGGGGAGGTCCCGGGCATGATTCAGACCATCGTGAGTGACGCCTTCACTGCTAACTCAGCCACGGGGGCTGCCGTGGGATCGGTCATCTTGGCCGGTGTCAAGCGCGGCATGTTCTCCAACGAGGCCGGGCTGGGTTCGGCCCCGAACGCAGGTGCCTCGGCAGCGGTCACCCACCCGGTGAAGCAGGGATTGGTGCAGACCTTGGGGGTCTACTTCGACACGCTCATCGTGTGCTCGATCACAGCGTTCATCATTCTGGCTTCACAACAGGATTACACCGATGCCGCTAAAGGCATCGACCTGACCTATGGCGCGGTCACTGGCGGGCTTGGGGAGTGGGCCGGCTGGCTGCTTGCCGTCATCATCTTCTTGTTGGCGTTCAGTTCGATCATCGGCAACTACTACTACGGCCAAGCCAACGTAGAGTTCATCAGCGACAATCCGATGGTCCTCACCGGGTTCCGAGCATTGGCGTGCGCAGCCGTGCTCGTCGGTGCGGTGCTGTCGGCGGATGTGGTGTGGACATTCGCCGACGGGATTATGGGCGTGATGGCCCTCATCAACCTGATCTCGATAGCCGTACTGTCCGGGATCGCATTCCGGCTGTTGAAGGACTACCGAGAGCAGAGCGCTCGTGGCGAGGATCCGGTCTTTATCCGCGGAACGGTGGAGGTTCCTGGGCACGTGGAGACCTGGGCCTCCCGCGAGGACGTGGTCGGTCCAGAAACCGCCGCGCGCCGACCACGCGACGATTAGCGTGACCCCATGAACCCGGCCGAGCATGTACCTGTCATTCCGTCCGGGTATGCCCCGCCCGCTGAACTCTTCGAGCGGGGCCGGGCACTCGCGCAGCAGACCCCACCGAGCGCGCACGCCGACCATCCGGTCGTGGCCGACGACCGTCCCGGCGTCGTCGACTTCGTCGAGGAGACCCACGCCGACCGCCTCCCCGAACTGCTCCCGTTGCGGATGGAGCGGATGGCGCAAACGCCGTACTCCTTCTTCCGTGGCGCTGCGGGGATGCAGGCGGCCGACTTGGTCGGTAGCCCGTCGTCCGGTCTGTCGGCCCAGCTATGCGGTGACGCACACGCGGCGAACTTCGGGCTCTACGGAACGTCCGATGGCGATGTCGTGATGGACATCAACGACTTCGACGAGACCGTGCCCGGGCCGTGGGAATGGGACCTCAAGCGCCTGGCCACCAGCCTTGTCTTAGCCGGTCGGGTCGGCGGTGTCTCAGAAAAGAAGAGCCAGAATGCGGCCCAAGATGCGGTGAAGGCGTATCGGCGGACCGTGCGGCGGCTCGCTGGAGCGCCGCATCTGCGGACCTGGACCGCGCTCGCCGATGAGAGCACGCTGGGCGAGCACCAGGTGGAGCACCTCAGCGAGCATTTGTCCACGGCCGTCGACAAAGCGCGACGCAACACCAGTGACCGGGTGGTGTCCAAAGCCGTTCAGCACATTGACGACCACGAGACCGGCATACGCCGCCAGCAGTTTGTCGAAGAACCACCCGTGCTGTGGCACCTGCCCGATGACCATGAGCAGGCGGTGATGGCCGGCGTTCAGGACTACGTCTCCACTCTGCGGGAGTCTCGGGCGCGGCTGCTTGAGCGCTACGCAATGGTCGACGCGGCCTTCCGGGTCGTTGGCACCGGGAGCGTCGGAATGCGTAGTTATGTCGTCTTGCTCGACGGCAACGCAGACGAAAACCTCGTGCTGCACGTGAAGCAGGCGGGGCCGAGTTCGTTGGCGCCCTACCTTCCGGATCTGCCGGAGGCGGCGCATCAAGGGCAGCGCATCGTGCAAGGGGCGCGCCTGGTGCAGGTGTCGACCGACATCCTGCTCGGCTGGACCACGATCGACGGTCGGCCCTACATCGTGCGGCAGTTCCGCAACAGGAAAGGCAGCCTGGACCCGACCGATATGCCTGGCAAGGCCTTGGATGACTACGGCAGATTGTGCGGCGGGCTGTTGGCGCGGGCGCATTGCCGGTCGTTGCGCCCCCGCCTGCTTGAGGGCTACCTCGATGATGACAGCGAGCTCGATAATGCGATCTGCGCTTACGCCGTGAAGTACGCCGACCAGACGGAGGCCGACCACGAGACGTTGGTGAAGGCAATCGCGAGCGGGCGGTTGCCGAAAAGATAGCGCGCGTCTGTCGATGCGGAACCGGCTCGATCGTCATGGGGGTGGGACCGGATACGCGGTCGCCCTGAGACAGAGGAGAACATCGTGACCGAGTACGTCATTCTGCTGACTGGTGACCCAGATCGTTGGTGGCGCCGAATTGCACCACCCGCGGAGGGCCAAACGCATCCCCGGCGGCGGTGGGCCGGTGACCGATGGGCGCTCGCGCAGGTCGGCGACACCGTGACCGTGGTTCCGGTCGTCACCGCCGAGGAACGCCCGTCATGAGGTACGTCATCCTGATCGCGTTCGATCCGCAGACCTGGGACGAGGCAGCCCCGCAGCAGCAGAGTTCTTGGATGGACGATCACGGGCGGTTCGAGGCCTACGTCGCCGAGCACGGTCGATGCATCGCCACCGCACCGCTCTCGGGTGCCGACACCGCCACGACCGTCCGGCACCGCGACGGGAACGTGGTGGTGACCGACGGCCCGTACGTCGAGTTGGTCGAGCAACTCGCTGGGTATTACGACGTGGAGTTACCGGACCTCGACACCGCGATCGAGGCAGCGCAGTTGTTGCCGGCGGCCTTCGCGATCGAGATTCGCCCAGTGGAGCGAGTCGAAGCCGGAGGCGTGTCGATCACGTGACCGACGCGGTGGAGGCCGCCCTCGCGGCAATCGTGCGCGAGGAGTGGGGGCGGCTGACGTCCCTGCTCCTCGCCCGCTTCCGCAGGCTTGACCTGGTCGAGGACGCGCTCGCAGATGCGGTGGAGCGCGCGGCGCAGCGCTGGCCGCGTGACGGGGTGCCGGACAACCCGTCGGCATGGGTACACACCGTCGCCAGACGCCGGGTGCTGGATCGCGTGCGTGCGGAGGCCATGCAGCAGCGCAAGATGCCGCTTTTGGTGGTCGAACGCCACCAGACTGAGCCGGCTGTCCGGGCAGACCCCGGTGACCTGATCGAAGACGATCTGCTCCGACTGGTGCTGATGTGTTCCCACCCGGCGCTCGATCCGGCGGCTGCAAGCGCCCTCACCTTGCGTCTGGTCCTCGGTGTGCGTACGGCCGATGTCGCGCGGTTGTTTCTCGTGACGGAATCGACCATGGCGGCGCGGCTTACCCGCGCGAAGAAGAAGATCATCTCGGCCGGTATCCCGTTCTCGATCCCGATATCCGACGAGATACCGGACCGATTGGCGGTGGTGGCGCAGACCGCCTATCTCGCTTTCACCGCGGGGTATGCACCCGGTAGCGGACCGGACGCGCTACGTGTCGAACTGGCGGGTGAGGCGATCCGGCTGGTACGGGTGGTGTTGGCACTGCGACCGACCGAACCCGTGCTGGTCGCGCTCCTGTCGTTGATGCTCCTGCAGCACTCCAGACGTGACGCGCGGGTCGACGCGGCCGGAAGTATCGTGCTGCTCCCAGACCAGGCTCGAGAGCGATGGCATCACGATGAGATTGCCGAGGCATTGGAGTTGTTGCGCTCGCCGTCGTTGGTTGGACCAATCCCGCGCCAAGCCGCCATCTATGTCGTCCAGGCGCAGATCGCTGCCGAGCACGCCTGTGCCGCAACGGCTTCCGAGACGAATTGGCGCCAAGTGGTTGAGCACTACGACAGACTCCTCGCGTTGCAATCGGGTCCCAGTGCGCGCCTGGCGCGCGCCGTCGCGGTGGGGGAGGCGTTCGGCCCTCCTGCCGGGCTGGACGCCCTCGCTGGTCTGGACGCCGACCTGCCGCACAGTCATCGGGTGCCGACGGTGCGTGCGGTGCTGCTCACCCAGGCAGGCGAGTATGAGGCGGCGCGGATCGCGTACGACCTCGCGATCGAGCGCTGCGACAACGACGCCGAGCGTCATACGCTGCTGCAGCGCCGTGCGGCCCTCGACTCGGCACGCTTGCGATTCTGACGTCGCGTAGGGCAAGGCCGTCGACCGGTTCCAGCAGCGACCAGCCAAGGCGGCAAAGTCGATCGAGCACGGTCGCGATCAGAACGTCCCGCTGCGGCACTCGTGAGCGCCAGCGCGCGGCCGTGCGGTATCTCGGTTTCGGTGCTGACCCGGGCTTATCCGGAGGAGTCGTATGTACCAGGGTGCTCAATCGGGGTTCGTCACCGCAATACGGAGGGTTCCCGTCGTGGGCGACCTCGGGGGCGCTGATGCTTCTCTCGGCTATGCAGAGTTGTCGGGTTTGGCCGTCCCCCTTTGGTGAGGGTCTATTGACGAAGGCGATCCGCACTTCGGGTTCGGCGGTGATGGGCGTTCTTGACACGGTTCTGACACGAGGCCCCACAGAATCGCCGGGTTCCGTTCTTGGAGCGGTCGACGTATACCCGGTCGCACTTAGGGGCTTCGCAGACGCCAAGTCGCCCGGCGTCTGCGCTCCCAATGGCTATCGTCAACGCTGCGGCGCAGCCGGCGACCCAACCTTGCCCGAGGCGGTCGGTCGGCCCGTGGAAGTGCATGTGCCAGGTTCCCTCAAACTGGTCGAGTTGCGGTTGGGGGCGAGTCCAACGCAGCACCTCGTTAGTGCTCGCGGCAGCCAGGTCGAAGTTCTCGTCGGCTACTGCCTCGAATATCGCTCGGGCTGCGTGTGCGAACCGGCGCAGTAGCTCAGCGTCCTCGTCCGCAACGGTCGGCAACTGGCCGTCGCGCACCAGAATCCGACTCAGCGCCTTGCACAGGTCGTTTCCGGTTGGCGGGGTCGACGCACGACCTCCAGCCTCCTCACAGGTCAACAGATTCACTACGTCCGTCGAGACGCGCAAGAGGTCAATGACATGACTGTCAAAACGCATTTGAACAGTGTATGCGCCCCGGCCTACGCTCGCCGCGTGACTATCAAACACAAGATAGACGGTGGAACTAGGCGAGGGTCTGAGGCGCGGTTGCCGCAGCCCGTGAAGGTCCTACTGTTGGCCCGATTCGTCAATCGCCTGGGGGCATTCTCGATGCCGTTCCTAGCCGCCCTGCTCGTGCACGAGCGGGGGGCCAGCGTCACCCTCGCGGGCGCTGTGATGGGGATATTCGGGATCGCAACCATCCCGTCTCGGCTGATCGGCGGTCGGCTCGCAACGCGGGTAGGCACTAAAAACGCAGTGATCCTGGGACTCGCGGGGACGGCTGGATCGCAACTGATCATTGCGTGGGCGCCATCTCTCGCTGTAGCTGTGATTGGCGCGGCCCTGCTCGGTCTCTGTTTCGAGATCTACGAGCCTGCAAGCCAGGGTCTCGTAGCTGACGTGACTCCTGAGAACCTGCTTCCACGCGCCTACGGCCTGTTGGGGGCTGCTCTGTCCGCGGCAGGACTCGCGGCTGGACTGTTCGCGGCGACCATCGGCCGACTTGGGCTGTCCTGGCTCTTCGTCTTCGATGCGGCCACTGCGATCGCCGGCATGGTCGTGGTCGCATTGTTGCTACATCCAGCCCGCCAGCGGGCCAACCTCGAAGAGAACCACGGGCCTGCCCCGTCACCGTGGCGAGACCACAAGCTCTGGTTGCTCATGGTCACTGGCACCGGTTTCGCAATGATCTACCTGGTCGTTCCGATGGTTATGCCACTTGCCCTGGGGCTAGCTGGTTGGCAAGCCTCTGACGCCGGGCTCCTCAACGCGCTGTCAGCCCTTGTTGTCATCGCTGCCCAACCCGTTCTACGCAAGACGGGCAACCTCAGGGTCCGGTCGAGCGCCGGATATGGACTCCTCGCCATCGGTCTCGCAATGGCCGGGTCGATGCCAAATCCGACCGGGTACGTCATCGCTGTAGTTGTCATGGCGCTAGGGGACGTACTACTCCTCGGCTACTCATACGCCCTGGTCGCACGCATCGCACCGACGGGCGCGAAAGCCCAGTACTTCGCGGTGTACGGCATTACCTGGGGAGTCGCACTCACACTTGGCCCGCCACTGATGGGCTTCCTACTCCACATGGGACCGAGCGCAATGTGGTTCACCTGCGCCGGCGCCATGACCGCTACCGGTCTGGCACAGTTACGGATCACCCGGCACATCGCACGCCCCATCGAGAACAACTAGATCGGATGGTTCGCGAGCAGGTCGTCGCCCGATCGGGTGGCAGTTGGCTGATTGCCGGGTGCACGAGGTGCGGAATTGCGGATACTTGCATCGTGTCGAACGGCGAACTGCCACCCGATATGTCCTGACAGCCGTCCGACGTGCGGACCTCGCCCGGTGGCTGCGCGCGTCATGGAAGACTTGACCCGACGTCGCACCCGAGCCATGAGGAAGTCTGACCATGCCGATCGCCACACCCGATGCCTACGCCGAGATGCTCGACCGCGCCAAGAAGGACGGATTCGCCTACCCGGCCATCAACGTCACGAGCAGCCAGACGCTGAATGCAGCCATCCGCGGGTTCGCCGAGGCGCAGAGCGACGGCATCATCCAGGTGTCGACAGGTGGCGCGGAATATTGGTCAGGCCCGACGGTCAAAAACATGGTGACCGGCTCGCTCGCGATGGCGGCTTTCGCCGAGCAGGTGGCCAAGTCCTACGACGTCAATATCGCGCTGCACACCGATCACTGCCCCAAGGACAAGTTGGACGGATTCGTCCGTCCGCTGTTGGACGCCTCGGCCGAGCGGGTCAAAAACGGTGGCTTGCCGTATTTCCAGTCGCACATGTGGGACGGGTCGGCCGTGCCGCTGGACGAGAACCTGCAGATCGCTGAGGAACTGCTTGCCAAGGCGGCTGCCGCAAAGATCATTCTTGAGATCGAAGTGGGTGTCGTGGGCGGCGAAGAAGACGGTGTCGCCAACGAGATCAACGACCAGCTCTACACCACTCCTGAAGACGCCATCGCGACCGTGAAGGCCCTCGGCGCGGGCGAGAACGGGCGTTATTTGACGGCCCTCACCTTCGGCAACGTGCACGGTGTCTACAAGCCGGGCAACGTCAAGCTCCGCCCAGAGATCCTCAAGGCCGCACAGGACGCCGCGGCCAGTGAATTGGGCGGGGAAGCCAGCGCGCGTCCCTTCGACCTGGTCTTCCACGGTGGCTCAGGCTCGACCGCAGAAGAGATCGCCGAAGCCGTGTCCTACGGCGTGATCAAGATGAACGTCGACACCGACACGCAGTATGCCTACACCCGGCCGGTCGCCGACTGGATGCTGGCCAACTACGCCGGGGTCCTCAAGGTCGACGGTGAGGTCGGCAATAAGAAGCAGTACGACCCCCGAGCCTGGGGTAAGGCCGCCGAGGCCGGCCTGACAGCTCGCGTGGTCGAGGCGTGTCAGCACCTAGGCTCCACGGGAACCAAGATCTGACGATGGCGCGGGCGGAGGCCACAGCAGCGGACGTCGCTGCCCGCGCGGGGGTCTCGCGTACCGCCGTGTCCTTTGTGCTCAACGGCAAGGCGTCGGGCAACATCGCTCCTGCGACCCGCGACCGAATCCTCGCCGTGGCAACAGAATTGGGCTACACGCCGCACCCAGTGGCGCGGAGCCTACGGACCCGACGCACTCAGGTGCTCGGGGTGGTCACCAATGCCGTTGCCTCCAGCCCGTTCGCGGGCCGCATCCTCAGCGGCGCAACTGACCGGGCGCACGCGCGGGGTTATCTCCTGACAGTTTTCGATTCTCAGAATCGCCCGGAGTTGGAGCAGCAGGGTGCCGAAGAACTCCACCGGCGGCGAGTTGATGGTCTGCTCTACGCCTCCATGGGCTTGGAGGAAGTCGAGTCGGTGCCGGACGTCGGCCTCCCGATTGCCCTTGCCAATTGCTATCGACCCGACGACCGGTCGCCGGCTGCAATCCCAGACGAGGTTCGTGCCGGACGGGCGGCAGCCGAACACTTGGTCTCCCTCGGCCACCGGGACATCGCGATGATCGTAGGTTCGGCCAATCTGGCAGGTCCGTTGCGGCTCAAGGGTTTTCGTGCGGCGTTAGCGAAGGCCGGAGTGAAGCCCGTGGTCCAAAGAGTCAAGGCCGACTGGACTATTGACGTGGGCTACGCCGCGACCCGTCGAATCATTGACCAGCACCCTCAGATCACCGCGATCTTCTGCGTGACCGACCGCATCGCAACCGGATCCCTGCTCGCCGCCGCGCATCAGGGGCTGTCGGTTCCGGAGGACCTGTCCATCATGGGTTTTGACGACCAGGAGCAACTTGCGGCCAACCTGGTCCCGGCGCTGACAACGATGGCCTTGCCGCATCAGGAGATGGGCCAGACGGCAGTCGACCTCCTGCTCGACGAGATCGAGGGCGTGGAGTTCAGTGGCCCCCGACGGCGACTGCTCGAGGTGCCCCTGGTCGTACGTGACTCGGTGGCTCCACCGCAACGACGGTGACCTCGGCGGACGCGGTCAGGGTCCACAGTTCGGTGCCCGGTTGCCGGAGGGTGTATGGCGAGTCGTCGCGACGATAGACCTCGACCACTTCACCATCGCTCCAAACCTCGAATTCTCCTGTGGGGCACGGAATTTCATGGATGACACCCTGGCCGGTGAGAGTGATTGAAGTGGCTTGGCCGCTGGTTCGGCCGCAGTTTGGCAGAGGCAGTCCGCCCGTGGCCGAACGGCGTACTGCGGGGAAGGTGTCCGCATAGTCGGCAATCCTCGGGTCGGTGACGCTCACCAGGCGATCACCGACCAGGGCAAGCCGGCGCGGAAGGGTCATGCATCCGCTGACCGAGGTGACGGGTGCGTTGGGCTGACTGTCCTGAAGGATCCACCCGAGCAGCCAGGGACCGTCATCGTCGAGCGCGAGTTGCGGTGCGTAGCAGTCCGGTCCGGCGTCCACAGGGCCGTGAGCTGTGGGCGCCAACTGGGGTAGACCATCACGGTCGAGGATGGTGCCGATCAGATACTCCACCGATGACAATCGACCATCCTGCTGGAGCGAAAGCAGCAGCGTCCACTGGCCGTCAACCTCGACGAGTTGCGGGCACTCCCAGATGTCGGCAGGCGTGAGTTCCCTTGCAACCGGGGCATCCCCATTGAGCCACACGCCTTCGTACGTCCATCTGCGAGGGTCGTCACAGGAGTAGAGCAGCACGGCCGGTGTCGCCTCACCGATGCGGGCGCCAAGGAGCGCGAATTGACGCCCACGCCACTCGAAACAGAACGGGTCACGCATCTGGGTGACCTCGGGCGGTGTCTCGGCGGCGACGTACGGATCGGACCAGACATCGAGGGAGTCATCGAGGGCCTCTCGGATGCAGACCGTGCTGGTCAGAGTGTCGTCGACGACTCCGCTGTAGGCCATCGCTGGCCGGTCTAACCAGGGCAGATAGACCCCGCTCCAGCAGCCGGCGCGGTCGGGGCCCACCGGCGTGGGAAAGAAGGCCACTGGATGGTTGTCCCACCTGACCAGGTCGGGAGAACTGGTGTGGCCCCAGGCAATGTGTTCGTGCACCGGCCTCGCCGGGTTGTGCTGAAAGAACACGTGCCACCGGCCGCCATGGCGGACCATGCCGTTCGGGTCGTTCAGCCAGCCCTGCTCGGGGCGAATATGTATCTGCGGCAGGGCGTTTCGCGACACCGGTGGTTCTCCTAGCGTTGGGTATGAGTTGCTCTCGTTCATCGACTGCTGCCCGTCGTGAGGCCCTCGCGGAGCGTGCGTTGGCCGAAGGCGAACACCAGCAGGGCGGGGATCATCGAGAGCACGACTCCGGCAAGCACCGTCGCGACCGAACCGGTGCCCTTGTTTCCCTGCAACGAGACGAGCCCGAGCGGGAGGGTGAAGTTCTCCTCGCTGATCGTCATGATCAGCGGCCTGAAGAACTCGTTCCAGTGAAAGTTGAACGCGAGGATGCCGACGATTGCCAATCCTGGCGCGGCAAGCGGTGCGTAGATCGAGAAGAAGGTGCGAAGCGGCGAGGCGCCGTCGATCGACGCGGCCTCTCCCAGTTCATCCGGCAACGTCATGAAGTGCTGACGCATGAGGAAGGTTCCGAACGCAGTGGGCAATGCAGGAAGGATGAGTGCCAGGAGCGTATCTGACAGGTTCATCCCGCGGATCAGCATGAAGACGGGCACGATCGTCACCTGCATAGGGACCATCATCGTCGCAAGGAGCACGCCGAAGAGGGCGTTGCTGCCACGGAAGGGCACGCGCGCGAAGACATAGCCAGCGAGCCCGGCTGAGATCATCTGCCCGACGGCGATGAGGCCGGTGACCAGGGCGCTATTGATGATGAGCAGCCACATATCGACCTGCTCGAAGACCGCGCGATATGAGTCAAAGGACAGATTGCTGAGGCTGAAATCATTGCCGCTGAGCGCCTGGTCCGGTGGCCGCAGTGACGTCAGGACCGTCCAGAGTACGGGGCCGAGCGTGAGTCCAAGGGCGGCCAACAAGAAGGCGGCCTTGGGCACTGATCGCAGGCGGGGACGAAGAGTCGTCATGGTGACTGTGGTCATGATGGTTCCGCTCAGGAGTAGAAGACGAAGCGACGGGAGAGTCGGAACTGCACTGCGGTCACCGCCATGATGACCAGGGTCAGGACGATTCCCAGCGCCGATGCGCGGCCGAAGTTCAGTTGTTGGAAGGCGTTTTCGTAGATGACCATGACCACCGTGCGCGTCGAGTCGCCGGGCCCACCGCGGGTCAGAACGTACGGCTGGTCAAAGATCTGCAGTGCCGCAATGATCGCCATGACAGAGGCCACCAGAGTGGTGGGTGACAGCAGCGGGAGCGTGATTTGCCGGAACCGACGCCAGCCCGTCGCACCGTCAATGGCTGCAGCCTCATAGACATCGCGGGGGATGGCCGCCAGTCCGCCGAGGAAGAGTAGAAACGAGAAGCCGAAGTTCTGCCAGACATAGACCAGGACGACGACAATCGGGGCAGCCCAGTCGGAGGTCAGCCACGGGACCGATTCAACGCCGATGCCGTTGAGCACCTTGTTGACCAGGCCGAAGTCCTGGTTGAACAGGTAGGCCATGACAATCGACACCGAGGACGCGGACAGCACGAGTGGGAAGAAGAGTGCCGACCGCAGGAACGACCGCAACCAGTTGGGCATCTTGCTCATCACCATGACTGCGAGGGCGAGAGCGACGGCGAGCTGGAGGACGACGGCGATGACGACGAACAGCACCGTGTTGGTGAACGCCACGCGCAGGGTGGGGTCGGAGCCCAGTGAGGCGAAGTTGTCGAGGCCGACGAACTCGGGATCACCGATGACGTCCCATCGGAAGAACGCGAGGAGCAGTGAAGCCACGATGGGTACGACGGTGAATAGGGCGAGACCGATAACGGTTGGAGCTAGAAAGAGTATTTGCAGCCAACGCTTCTGGCGGTGACTGCGGGAGTCTTCTGTCCCCTGGCGGACCGTGGGGAGCGAATCGTGTTGGGCCGGAGGAGTTGTCGTGGTCACGTCGTGCTCCTGAGGGCGCGGTCAAGGTCGGCATCTAGGCGTCGTAACGCCGGCTCGACGCCTTTGGCGGGACCAGTCACGGCGCCCAACGTGTTCTTGATGAGGGCGGTCTCGACGGCTGCCTGCTGAGGTGGGGCGGGGATCGGGCCTGTAGTGGGGAACTTGTCGAGAGTGTCGTAGAAGACCTTCCAATGGGCCGGTCCGGTGCCGCGGTAAAGGGCCTCGTTGACCATCGACCGGCGCACCGGCGTGGTGTTCGGCGTCGGGATCGACAGGCGCAGTCCTTCACGGGAGGCGCAGAACTTGATCCACTCCCACGCCTGGTCCTTGCGCTGCGAGGTTTTCATCATGGCGTAACCCGCCGCGCCAAATTGATGGCGCTGAGTGCGCCACCGAGGGAAGAACTGCACGTCGAAGGCGGACCCAGGCATCTTTGCCTCGTGAAGTCCTTGAACCCAGTAGCCGCCGGCAGGAGTGAATCCGATTTTGCCCGAGGCGAATTGGCCCACCAACTGATTGCCGCCACCTTGCGAAGGGCTGGACCCGAGACCCTCGGCGACGATCCGCCGGAGGAACTCATAGACCTCGGTCACCTTTGGGTCGGTGGCATTAGAACCTCGCCAGCGGTAGCCGCCGCCGCGCTCCTGACCGGACTTAGCGTCGGCGTAGTAACGCGACCACAGCCAGTCGCCGCCAGGAGCTTTCTCCTCCGTGAGGAAGGAGGTGTCGTTGGCATAGAGCCACGGCACAACCCCGCCCCAGAGGCGGTTGTTCCAATAGAACGGAACCTGACCGCCTTTCCCGGACTTCCTCAGGCCGCGCAGCATTCGCACGAAATCTTCGTTGGTCCAGTCCTCTGCAGGTCGTTCGAGCCCTGCACTGCGCAGGGTGTTGAGATTCATGTACATGTTCGCTGCGTTGAAGTCGACCGGCAGTTGATACAGGCTGCCTTCGTACATGAATGACTCGATCAGCGCGGGATGGACGTCGTCGAAGAAGTCCTTCATCTCGACGTCGTCGCGCTTCACGAACCGGTCGAGGGGCTCCGCGAGGCGGCTGGCGAACAACTGGGTTCCCTCGGTCGCGACCATGACGACGTCGGGCGGCGTCCCGGCTGCGACGAGAGTAAGAATCTTGGCGAAGAAGTCGCTCCAGTCAGCACCCTGAATGGCCTGAACTCGGACGGGGATGTCTGGGTGAAGTCGACTGAACGCCGCCACGAGTTTCTGCCGCGCGGCAGCATCCTGTGCCGAGCCGAGAAGTGCGACCTTGAGTTCATCCTTGCCGCGACCGGGGATGTCGCGACCCGTCAGCCGAGGCCAACCTGCCGTGAGAGCGGTCGCTACGGCAAGGCCGCTACCGCCGAGGACGGCACGCCGGGGAAAATCGGACATCTGCTGCTCCGCTGATCTTGGGGGCATCACGCTCACAAACTGGCCGCTGACCTGCTCCGTGGGGAGAGCCCAAACCCAAAGGCTAAATCGAATTAGGTAAGTGAAGCGTGAACTGGGTCACCTGTCAACAAGTCGACCGTGGGCGTCCTGGACAATGGGCATCATGGACAACCTTTTGGGCATCCCGCCTACCGAACTTCCGATCGATCCCGCCGCCGCACGCCTTGCGGAGGGGCACGACCCGAGGCAGGTCGCGGCCGGCCTGCCCGAGTCCTCGCTCGCGTGGGCAACCCTCGCTGAAGACGCCCACGAGGACGGCCTGACGATTGAGGCGTACGCCTTCGCTCGCACCGGCTACCACCGCGGCTTGGACGCGCTGCGTAAATCTGGGTGGCGTGGGCAGGGGCCAGTGCCTTGGGAGCATGAGCCCAACCGCGGATTCCTTCGCGCGCTTGCGGTGCTCTCGAAGGCGGCAGGCGACATCGGCGAGACCGCTGAACAGCGTCGCTGCGCCGACTTTTTGAGGGACTCCTCTGCCACCGGAGCGCGCGAACTCGGACTGTGAGTCCGGTCGCGTCACGACCTCACGTGTCGCCAGGCGATCGTCGATCGGCGATGCGGAGCGCGAGTTGGAAACGCGTGCCGACGCTGTAGTCGTCCATCAAACGCGCCACGCGGCGCCGGACCGTGCGTAGGGAGATGCCGAGCAGCCTGGCGATGGCCTCATCCTTGAGGCCTTGGCGCATGAGCTCCACGAGTTGATCATCGCCATGATCGGACCGGTCGACGGGAGAGCCCGCAGCCCAAAGTCGTTCAAACAGTTCAACGAAGGCGCGCACGGCGACGGGGTCGCGCAGGATGACGTGCTCGTCAGTCGTCTTGCCCCAGCCGGTGCTGGCGAGCGCCGCCTGGGTTCCAAAGCACACAAACGGCGACGGGAATGGGGGTGAAAGTCGTTGTGACTCACCGGAATCAGCCCACGCCTGGACGTAATCAGACGCATCCTGAGCAACGTCGCCGAGGAAGACACCGCGCTGTTCGCGACCTTCCTCAAGCAGTCGGCGGACAACAGGCAGGTCCTCCGGCAGCAAGCCGTCGGCGTGATGCGCGACCAGGATCGGACCGTCGGTGCTCACCGCGAGTTGCTCGTGGACGGTGGCCAAGGACGCGGGGTCAATACGCTCACGTGCTGGCTCATCCGCGGCGGCTCCCTGCTGTCCGACACGATGGTCTGCGGCATATCCGTCGATGGCGTCCCGGAGCCGGGCGAGGTCCTGGCGGCGGGTGGCGAGCTGAGCTTCCTCGGCGCTGACGACGCGCTCCAGCGCCGCGCGAGGGTGATCGACTCGGACCTCGCCTAGGTCGTTTGCGCGCACCAGCCGCCGCCGGCGGAGTTGTTCGAGAGCGCGGTCGGCCTCAGCGTCAGACCACCCCAAGCGATTGGCGTACGTCGTGAGGAGAAGACCCGGGGAGCGCAGCACCTGGCGGTAGAGGGTCTCTCCTTCTGGTCCGATCCCAAGGACGTGCAGCCGGTTGATCACACACCCAGGGTAGGTGTTGGTGCAGACCAGTTCAGACGGCTGTGAAACCTCCGTCGACGCGGAGGTCGGCGCCGTTGACCATTGCTGCCTCCGGTGAGCACAGGTAGAGCACGGAGGCGGCGATCTCGTGCGGTTCGGCGAAGCGGCCGGTCGGGATCTGCTCGCGGTGTGCCTCCCCAGCGGGGTTGTCCCACGCGGCGCGGCCTAGCTCGGTGAGCACGACCGTCGGCGAGACGGTGTTGACCGTGATTCCGTCACGTCCCCACTCCAGAGCCAGAGCGCGAGTCAGTCCGAGGACGCCCGCCTTGGAAGCGCAGTATGCGGCGTGCTGATCGAGTCCGACGTGTGCCGCCTGCGAAGCGAGCGTGACGATGCGTCCACCGCGCTGCGCCAGCAGCGGATATGCCGCCTGGGCTACGAGGAACGCTCCCGTCAGGTTGACTTCTAGCGTGGCGCGAAATGTCTCGGCGGACAACGATTTTGCCTCGTCCAGGAGGGCGATTCCGGCGCTGTTCACGACGATGTCTAGACGCTCCAGCCCACCAACGGCTGAATGCACCTGCGCGGCGTCGACGACGTCGAGGCTGAGGGCTCGAGCGTCGGGGAGGCGGGCAGCCTGGGCCTGGGCGGCCTCGTTGTCTCGGTCGGCGACGACCACGTGAATGCCTGCGGCGCAGAGCGCCTCGGCCACGGCGGCGCCGATGCCGTTGGCGCCGCCGGTCACCAACGCGACCCGACTCTCTTCGGTTCGGATGTGCTCAGCCATAGCTCTTGATCGCCTCCACCTTGTCAGCCGAGCGACCTTCGCTGTCGAAGGTGTAGCTGAGCCACTCGCTGGCGAGCCGTCGCGCCAGCTCGACCCCGATGACCCGTTGCCCCATGCACAGAATCTGGGCGTCGTTGGAGAGCACGGACCGCTCGACTGAGAAGGAGTCGTGTGCCGTCACCGCCCGGATGCCGTTGACCTTGTTTGCGCTGATGGCTACACCGAGGCCGGTGCCGCAGATCAGGATGGCGCGATCGGCGCTGCCGGCGGCGACCAACTGAGCGGCGCGTACGGCTACGTGGGGATAAGCCTCGTGCCCATCAGACCGGACGCCGACGTCAGTCACCTTGGCGACTCGGTTGTCTTCCTCGAGGTCCTTCTTGATGATCTCCTTGTAGTCGAATCCGGCGTCGTCGCTGCCGACGACAAGATGCAACGGGCTGCTCACGATGTCTCCTCGGTGGTGGTGAGCCAGTCGCCGAGCTCGGTGACCAGCAGGGCGAAGGACGTGGCACCCGCATCGGGGTGCCCAAGACTCTTCTCGGCAAGCGGACGAGCGCGTCCGACTTTGGGTCGAAGATCCGCGGTCGCTGTGGCCGCTTGGGTTGATTCGGCGGCCGCCTCGACCCAGGCCGGGGCCAATCCGACTTCGCCAACTCGCTTCTTCAGGGTCGACACGAATGGCGTCATGGAGTCGAGCATCGTTTTGTCACCGACCTCCGCCCGTCCGAGCTCGCTGATCGCGTCGGTGAAGGCTGCGATGGAGTCGGCAATATCGTTGTCGGAGTGCGACTCTCGGTCGTCTGTGAGTGACCGTCCCATTGCCTCAAGTGCGCTGCCCCAGAGCACACCGGAGGTGCCCCCGGCGCGCTCGGCCCACGCCCTACCGGCGCTCGATAGCACCCTGGCCGCGCCGCTGCCATCGGGAAGCGCGCAGGCCGCCTCGACAGCTGCGCGAATTCCCTTGACCATGCCGCGGCCGTGGTCGCCGTCTCCCGCGATGGCATCAATCCTGGCCAGTTCGTCCTCATGCTCGACGAGCGTGCTCTGCATGCGCTGGAGGCCGGTTCGTACTCGAGCTCCGAGCGCGATGGCGGCGTCTGTGGCGAGGTACTCGGCGTCATCTGCGGTCGCGACCTGAGCGTTGTCTTTGCTTGCCGCGCGCAGGCCTGCCGTCGCAGCGGAGACCTTGCGATAGGCGGGGGTATAGGCATCCGCCCGCCAGTAGCGCTCAAGTTCCTCGTCCAACCACATCAGCGTCAAGGAACATCCACCCATGTCCAGGCTGGTGACGAGTTCGCCGACCTCCGGCTCGATAAGCTCGAAGCCGGCGTCCAACAGCCGACGCGAGACGTGCGCCCACAGCAAGAAGAGCTCTTCATATTTCGTGGTTCCGAGACCGTTGAGAATGGGTGCGACACGTTTCCCCACCGGCTTGCCGCCCAGCACCGTGGGCGCGCTATCCAGCAACCGATCGACCAGGAGTTCCGCAAGCTCGTCTGCTGGCAAGAGCGGTACGTCCTTGATGCCAGGCTCTCCGTGGATGCCCAAGCCGAGACCGAGGTGGCCCTCGGGAACGCTGAACAACGGGTCCGTCGAACCTGGCATGGTGCATCCGGAGAACGCGACACCAAGGCTGCGCGTCGCGTCGTTGGCCAGGTTTCCCGCACGCTCGACAGCGTCGAGATCCTGGCCCTCCGCGGACGCTGCGCCCATCACCTTGAAGACCGTGAAATCGCCTGCGATTCCTCGACGTTTGCTGACCTCGTCGGCCGATGCCACGTCGTCGGTCACCACGACGATGCGAGTATCGATGCCTTCATCGCGAAGGCGCTGCGCGGCGAGCCCGAAATTCATGTTGTCGCCGGCATAGTTGCCAAACGAGAACACGACACCCTTGCCTTGGTTGGCGGCTTTGGCCACCGAGTAGGCCTGTGCGGTCGATGGCGAAGTGAAGATGTTGCCGACGACTGCACCGGTGGCAAAACCGGGTCCGACGGTGCCGCAGAACGCGGGGTAGTGCCCGGAGCCTCCCCCGATCACCACGCCGACTTGGTCGGTGTCGGTGCGGTGGCTCACCACTCCGCCGGGGACCGCGCGCAGACGATCGGAATACAGCGAGACGAAGCCCTCGAGTTGGTCCTCGGCGAAGCTTGCTGGATCGTTGAAGATCTTGGTCATGAGATGTCCTCTGTGGTCGTGGTGAGTCAGCGGGCCGCTGCGGCACGGGCGCGGCGGTCGGCGGTCTTCTTCTCGTCTTCAGGTACGCGCAGTTGGCCGACCATGACGAACGCGACGCTGTAGAGCGCGACAAAGGTCCACACGACGGCGCTATTGGCGGCGAAGCTTGACGCGTCGAAGAGGTCAGCAATGTTGAGCACGATGGCGACCACGGCCGACCCGAGGAAGGTCGCACCGCCAGCGGCGGTGGTGTACATCGCCATGGCAGCGCCTTTGTGGTCCGGGGCGAGCGCCGGCATGATCGCGCCCATCGGAACGAATCCGGCAAGCATGATGCCGAAGGTGACGCCGGCCATGACCGAGACCACGAATCCCCATGTCGAGCCCGCCGGAACCAGGTGCGGTACGTACCACCACAGCAGGAGGCCAACCGCAGAGCCGGCGACACCCATCCAGCGGACGGTCTGGCGCCACCCGAATCGATCTCCGACTCCGCCGAAGAAGGCGTTGAACAGGATGTTGCCGGCGTACACGCATACGGTCATCGTCAGCCAGCGCGACTGGCCCCACTCGAGCTCGGTCGCGATGACCGTCGGAAGGATGATGAACATTCCGAACTCGGGCGCCGTATTGATCAGACGGACCAGGAAACCCATGAGCACCTTGGGATTGCGTGCCGTCAGTCGCAGACCGGCGGTGATGACTTCGACGTCGGTCTCACCCGCTGGGGCGATGCGTCCGTAGCCATTGCGGGCGCGAACTCCCCACCAGGCACAGGCGAATCCGGCGGTGACCAGGATCAGCGAGGTCCACATGGCACCGGTCTCGCCGCCGGTTCCGCCGCCGAAGGCCGGGATGGCGCCGATCGCCCACAGCGAGCCGAGTGTCGGCAGGCCGCCGGTGAACATGACGTAGAACCATCCAACGGCGGTCGCGCGCCGTTCGACCGGCGCGGTGATGTTGATCCATACCAAGAAGGAGAAGGCAAAGAACGGGAATCCGAACCCGCGCAGGAAGTAAGCCACGGCGGCCAGCGGCACGCTGCCCATTCCCAGCGCTAGAAGGAACAGGACCTCGAAGACCATCCAGATCACGAACCCCATCAGCATCACGCGACGGGGGCCCCACAGATCTGCGAGGGCTCCCGACAGATAGCTCGCGACGAGGACTGCGCCACTGTAGAAAGCGACGATGACCGACACGGTGGATGCCGTGCTATCGAGCACGCTTTCCAAGTGCGGGGCAAGGAAGTTGGACTCCACGCCTGTCCCGGTCATGAACAACAAGACTCCGAGGAATCCCCACCGCAGGACATAAGGGATGCCGAGCCGGTCGAGTTTTGTCTCGGTGGCGTCCACCGCTGCGGCGCTCACTTGTTGCCGCCCGGAAGGATGGACACCTTCACCGAACCGCCGGCCGAGTCGCCGACCAGGTCGAGGGCGGCCTGGAAGTCAGCGAGTTCGAATTGATGGGTGCAGATCTCGTCCATCGGAAGGGCGCCGCTCTCCAGCAACTTGATAGCGGCCGGCCAGCAGTGCGGTCCGAGATGGGCTCCCAGGACGTCGAGCTCCTTGTCGTCGGAAATGATCGACCAGTCGACGGTGACGTTGTCCTTGAAGACTGAGTACTCCACGAATCGGCCGAGCTTGCGTAGCAGGTTGATGCCCTGCGAGACCGCGGACGGGTGCCCGGTGGCTTCGATATAGACGTCGGCGCCGTATCCGTCGGTCATGTCCTTGATCTGCTGGACGGCATCACCCGCAGTGATGTTGATGACCTCGTCGGCACCGCATTTCTTGGCGAGCTCAAGTTTGGAATCCACTGCGTCCAGGGCAACGATCTTCAGCGGGTTCTTTTGGCGGGCGCCGGCGATGGCGCCCAGTCCGATCGGTCCGGCTCCGGCGATGACGACCACATCGTTGAAGGTGATCTGTGCGCGCTCGACGGCATGGAACGAGCACGACAGCGGCTCGGCGAAGGCCGCGTGCTGCGGCGGCAAGTCCTTGCTGACCTTGTGGGGCAACGCGCGGGCCGGGACGATCATGTATTCGGCCATGGCACCGCTGAAGTTGCGGAAGCCAAACATGTCGTGCGGTCCACACATCCAGTACGCGCCCATCTTGCAGTAGCGGCACTCCCAGCACGGAACGATCTGTTCGACGGCAATCCGGTCTCCGAGCGCGAGGCCGTGGCGGGTGGACGCCTCTTCGTCGGTGGCGACAATCTCGCCCACGATCTCGTGACCAGGGGAGACGCCGGTCTGGGCCCAGGACGGTCGGTTCTCGTCGCCCCAGAATTTGGCGGCGCCGTGGTAGCACTTCAGATCGCTGGCGCAGACGCCGACGGCCTCCACGCGCATCAGCATGTCGCCTGGGCCCGGGGTGGGAACCTCGATGGTCTCGAGGCGGTAGTCCTCAGGGCCGTGGACCACCACGGCCTGCATCTGCGTCGGCAGCGTCGTCATCGCACTTCTCCTTGATGTGTTGTCGGTCACAGAACATCAATGTGCCGCAGCAAGGAACATCTGTCAAGAACGAATGTTCAGCATGAGAACTTATGTTCTGCGCGTTGGTTGGGATAGATTCGCCGCAGGCCGATGCTGCTAATAGAGGAGGTGAGGTGGCCGTGTCAACGCCAGAACCAACTGGTCCGGGTCGTTTCGACCCGCTGACGGCATACCGCGCCGCTCGCCTTTATTACGGCGACAATGCGACCCAGGCTGACATCGCCAAAGCGCTCTCCGTGTCGCGTCCGACGGTGAGTCGCCTGCTGGCCGAGGCGCGGCGAATTGGCTTGGTGAGCATAGACATTCGCCATCCGGACGAGGTGCGTGCAGCGGAGACAGGGGTGCAGGGCGAGTTGCAGGAGCGGCTTGGACTGCGACAGGTCTACATCGCACCCAGAACCCAGGGTGGCGCCGAGATTGAAGGCTTGCGGTATTCGGTTGAGCAGGCATTGGCGGACGCCAGTCTGCGTCCCGGGGATGCCTTGCTTGTGGCTTCGGGGGAGACGACCTACAAACTCACGCGTAGTGGGCTTGGCGTCCCGCCTGGCCTGGACATCGTTCCGACAGTCGGGGGCGTCGCGGAACCAGAGGCCTGGCATCAGGCAAACGAAACGGTGCGGTCGTTCGCCGAGTTGGCCTACGGCCGGGCCCGCCCGATTTTTGCGACGGCGATGCCGACCGAGGCCATGATTCGCACGCTTCGTGAGGACCCTGGCTTCCGCTCGATCACAGCGCTCTGGGACGCAGCGACGGTAGCCCTGGTCGGAGTGGGCGCGCCTCCAGGGGCGCGGTCGTCGATTTCGACGTATGTCCCGACGCACGCTGATGAGTTGCGGCGATCGGTTGGCGACGTGTGCCTCAACTTCTTCGACGTTGACGGGCAGGCCATCGAGTTCGAGGGCAGTGACCGCATGGTGCGGATCAGTGCCGATCAGTTGCGGGCGGTCCCGACCACGATCGCTGCGGCAGTTGGCGCCGCAAAGGCGGTCAGCATCATCGGAGCTGCCAAGGCGGGGTTGCTCGACGTGCTCGTGACTGACTCGGCCACCGCGAGCGCCATCTCTGAGCAACTGGACCGCTGGAGCCGGTGACTTCAAGGGGCCGATAGTTGGGTGGCAGACTGGACACGTCGAGCCGACCCTCCCCGTTCATAGGCGCTCCTTTTCATGTCTGCACTCGCGAATACCGCGACCCCCGACGCGGTACGCCGCGCCAAGTACGCCGTCTTCGCGGCATTCGTCTCAAGCGGCGGACTGTTCGCGACGTGGGCCTCCCGCATCCCTGAATCCATCAGAGAACTCGACGTCAGTACGTCGCGCTTCGGCGTGCTGTTGTTGTTCATGTCGATCGGTGCGCTCGCCGCGATGCCGTTGCTGGGATGGATCGTCGCCCAGGTGGGTGTCGTCCGCGCGATCGCCGGCGCGGCCGTGGTCGGCGCCGCGGGCATCATCCTGGCCGGAATCGGCGTCAGCGTATTGGCCGAGCAGTGGGTCGTCGGCCTGGGTTTGATGGTGGGCGGTCTCGGCGTCGGGACATGGGATGCGGCGATGAATCTCGCGGGTGCCGAAGTGGAGCAGCAACTGGGCACCACTGTCATGCCGCATTTCCACGCGGCATTTAGTGGCGGCACCGTCGTGTCTGCGCTCATCGGTGCCGGCGCATCGGCGGCCGGGGTTTCTATCGCGCTGCACCTCACGGTGATGTCAGCGCTCATGGCTCTCGCCGTCCTGGTGACCGTCCGCCCCATTGGGTCCGTCACGCAACATTCCGCACCGACGTCGGAAGCGCCGCAACCCAAGAAAACTGCACGCTCGGCGTGGGGCGAACGCCGCACGCTGCTCATCGGCGTGGTCACGATGGTCGCGGCGTTCACCGAAGGCACGGCGAACGACTGGATTGCCGAAGCGTTTGTCTCCGGGCATGACGTTCCGGTCTGGGCGGGCACCCTCGCCTTTGCGATGTTCCTGAGTTTCATGACCGCTGGGCGACTGATCGGCACCTCGTTGCTGGACAGGTACGGGCGGGTTCCGGTGCTGCGCATCGCCTTTGGCGGTGCGGTCGTGGGCTCGCTGATGGTGGTATTTGGGACGACGGCGATTGCGTACGCCGGAGTTGCGGTGTGGGGAGTCGGTGTTTCGTTGGGATTCCCGGTCGGGATGAGTGCCGCCGCCGACGATCCGGAGCGCGCGCCAGCGCGAGTGGCGGTGGTCTCCACGATTGGCTACACGGCGTTCCTCGCAGGGCCGCCGCTCCTGGGCTTCCTGGGCGACCACTACGGCATTCTGCGGGCCCTGCTCGTGGTGGGCGCGGCCGTTCTCCTGGCGCTGGTTTGCCTTCCCGCCGTGCGCGAGCCCGAGCGGAACGAACTGCGTTAGGTGCCCTTGACTGGGAAATTTCCCAGTCAAGGGCACCTAACGCAGTAAGGGACCGGAGTGGTCTGCGAGACTGTCGCCGGTTCTTCACCGCCAAGACAAAGGAACGACGGATGCCAGCGATCGTGCTCGTGGGGGCCCAATGGGGCGATGAGGGCAAGGGTAAGGCGACCGATCTGCTCGGCGACCGCGTCGACTATGTCGTCAAGTTCAACGGCGGTAACAACGCTGGTCACACGGTCGTCATCGGCAGCGGTGACAACGCTGAGAAGTATGCGCTGCACCTGCTGCCGAGCGGAATCCTGAGTCCCGACGTCATCCCGGTCATCGGCAATGGCGTCGTCGTCGATATCGGGGTGCTCTTCGAGGAGCTGGACGGGCTAGAAGCTCGCGGCGTCGATACCTCGAAGTTGCGGTTGAGCGCCAGCGCTCACGTCATCACGAGCTATCACACCACCATGGACAAGGTGACCGAGCGGTTCCTGGGCAATCGCAAGATCGGTACGACGGGTCGCGGGATCGGGCCTGCGTACTCGGACAAGATGAATCGGGTTGGCATCCGTATTCAGGACCTCTACGACGAGTCCATCCTGCGGCAGAAGGTCGAGGCCGCGCTCGACGTGAAAAACCAGATGCTGCTCAAGATGTATAACCGTCGCGCGATTGATGCCGACGACATCGTGCAGGAGTTGCTGGGCTATGCCGAGCGGCTGCGCCCGATGGTGGCCGACACGTCCCTTGAACTGGGCAAGGCACTCGATGACGACAAGGTCGTGCTGTTCGAGGCCGGCCAGGCAACCTTGCTCGACGTCGATCACGGCACCTATCCCTATGTCACCTCCTCGAACGCCACCGCAGGCGGGGCCTGCACTGGTTCTGGGGTCCCACCGACCCGGATCGATCGGGTCATCACGATCCTGAAGGCGTATTCCACCCGCGTGGGTGAGGGGCCGTTCCCGACCGAGCTCAATGACGACAAGGGTGAGTTCCTGCGCAAGACCGGCGCCGAGTTCGGTGTCACGACCGGCCGTCCGCGTCGATGCGGCTGGTTGGACACCGTCGTCGGGCGGTACGCGACCCGCATCAACGGCACGACCGACTACGTGCTCACCAAACTGGACATCCTGGGTGGACTCGACAAGGTGCCGGTGTGTGTGGCGTACGACATCGACGGCGTTCGGTACGACGAAATGCCCGTCAATCAATCTGATTACCACCACGCCAGCCCGATCTATGAAGAGCTCGATGGCTGGTGGGAGGACATTTCAGAATGCCGGACCTACGACGACCTGCCCGAAAACGCCCGTCGCTACGTCGAGTTCGTCGAGCAGCAGATCGGTGCGCGGATCTCGGTGATCGGAGTCGGCCCCGGCCGGGCCGAAGTGATCGTGAGGCATGACCTGCTGAACGGCTGAGGGGACAACAGCGACGCTCAAGCGCGCCCGCACGGCTCACGCCGTGCGGGCGCGCTCTGCTGTTCCGGGCTGATCAGAAATTCTTCACCTCGTCACGCCCAAACATGATCAATTGTTAGTGATACTGAGCAGGTTCGATCATCCCTGAATCGCCTCGTGGCGAAGGAGTCAGCACATGGACAGCACGCAACAGCACGTCGGGACCGCCTCACGACGGACCCTGCTGGGAGGAGCGGCAGCCGCAGGAGCCGCGTTCACCTTTGCCCGGCGCGCCGAGGCCGACGAGAGTGAAGGGCCCTCGCGGCGAAAGGGTCAACGCTCGATGATTGGGGTGCCGTATGAGCGCCACGACGCGGTACGCGTCGGCGTCATCGGACTGGGAAACCGCGGTGCCTCGATGGCGCCGCTCTGGGCCGCAGTCCCGGGCTGCACCGTGACCGCGGTGTGCGACATCCGTAAAGATCGCAGCCGCAAGGTCGCCGCAGCGCTGGAGAAGGAGGGGCACAAGCGTCCGGCGGTGCTGGGCGGAAGCCAGGCTTCCTATCTCAACCTGGTCAAGCGGGACGACGTCGACTTCGTCTACATCGCCAGCCCTTGGGAGTTCCACTTCGAGCAGGCGCGTGCGGGCCTTGAGCACGGCAAGCACGTTGGTGTCGAATTGCCGATCGCCACCGAGTTGCATGAACTGTGGTCATTGGTCGATATCTCCGAGCGGACGAAGAAACACCTGCTCCTGATGGAGAACTGCAACTACGACCGCAACGAGACCGCGATGATCCGGATGGCGCACGCCGGTTTGCTCGGCGATATCACCAGTGGCGCGGGCGGCTACCTCCACGACCTGCGCGAACTGCTTTTCAGCGACACGTACTACACCGATTCGTGGCGCCGCCTCTGGCACACCCGGTCCACGGCATCGTTCTACGCGATGCACGGCCTGGCGCCGATCTCCAACTGTATGGACATCAACCGCGGCGACCGTTACCTCACGCTCGAGGCCACGGCGAGCCCGGCCAAAGGCCTGGCCGAATATCGTGAACGCCACGTGCCGAAGGGGCACAAGAGTTGGAATGAGAACTACATCAATGGCGATCGCATCACCTGCATGATCAACACGCAGCAGGGCAAGATGATCCGGGCCGAGCACGCGGTGTCCTCCCCGATGCCGTACAGCCGGATCAACACGCTGGAGGGCAGCCTCGGGATCATCGAGGACTATCCGAGCCGGGTTTACCTCGAGCCGGAGCACTCCGGGCACGCGTGGAAGGACTTCAAGCCGTTCGGCGAAAAGTGGGAGCACTGGTTGTGGCGCAAGGTGGGCGACGACGCCGCAGCGAACGGTGGCCATGGCGGCATGGACTACATCATGTGCTGGCGCATCGTGCAGCAGATGCGTACGGGGCAGGTGCCTGACTGGGATGTGTATGACTCCGCGGCGTGGTGCTCACCGGTGCCGTTGTCGGTGCAGTCGCTGAAGAAGCAGAAGGCCGTCAAGGTGCCGGACTTCACTCGTGGCGAGTGGAAGAAGGCTCGCCCAGGAGTGGACTCGACCGAGACGGACATGCCTGCGTGACGAGAACGCGCGAATCTCGATGGAGTTCGGGCGGGCCGACATCTAGCGTCTGAACCATGCGTATCGCGCCCGCTGACTTGCCGGAAGACCTCGTCTTCCGGCAAGTCCGTGCGGCGTGGGGGTTCGACATTCACCGGGTCGAGCACCTGCCGTGGGGATTTGGCGCGTGGCACTGGGGCGCTGAGGACTCCGGGGGCATCCGGCGGTGGTTCATTACGGCGGATCGGTTGGAGTCTGCGGACCGGCTCGCCGAGCTGGAGCGGGTGTATGCCATCGCCCGTGGTTTGAGTGAGACGCACCCCGTCGTGGCTTGCCTCCCGAATCGATCTGGGCACATGTGTTGGCGGACAGGAGAATTCGCGCTCTCAGTGACTTCGTGGACGGACGGTAGTAGGCCGGGCGGTGACAGTCTCGACAGCGACACTGCCGTGTCGACTGCTCGCTTCCTCGCCGACCTGCACGCCGTGCCCATTCCGCCGGGCTTGCCGGTATGGGATCCCAACTATCCGTCCCATCGCGTGCTGGACGATCTCCCGGACTTGGTCGCGAGCCGCTGGGACGGCGGGCCATACGGAGAGGAAGTACGCGCCCTCGTCCGGACGCATCTGGATGACCTGACGAACTGGCGACAGCGCTACGCGAAGTGCGCGGATCACGCGATGGCCCATCGAAACGAGTGGGTGCTCACCCATGGTGAGCCAGGCCCGCACAACCAACTGCTCACGTCGAAGGGGCGCCGCTGGGTCGATTGGGAGTCGGCGCGGACTGCGCCTCGTGAGCGTGATCTGATGGACCTTGCCTCGAGAACAGATCAGCGGCGGCAACGTTTCTATCCCCATGCGCTGGACCCCATCAATCAGGAACTGTTCGATCTTGCCTGGCGACTCGATGAGATCGGGCAATACACCGACCGGTTTCGAGACTCACATGCCGGTACCGCGGACGACCGCATCGCGCTCGATGGTCTGCGGCAGGAGTTCACCCGGCCGGACCGTAGAATCGACTCCCGTGACTGAAGTGCAGCTGGATGACTGGGTAGCGCGCCTTGCCGATGACGTGATCGCAGAAGCGAAACGGCGTGGGACAAAACCGGTGTGCGCCTCCGGCATCAGCCCGTCGGGGCCGATCCACCTTGGCAACCTGCGGGAGGTGATGGTCCCGCACCTGGTGTGCGACGAGATCCGGCGCCGCGGACACGACGCCGAGCACCTCATCTCCTGGGACGACTTCGACCGTTTTCGCAAAGTTCCCAAGGGAATTGAGGGGGTCGACGAGTCCTGGGAGCAGCACATCGGCAAGCCGTTGACGTCGGTTCCGCCGCCCAGCGGTTCGGCCGCGACGTCCTGGGCCGAGCATTTCCGCAGCGAGCTCGAAGTCGCGCTCGACGACCTTGGGGTGGAGTACCGCGGCATTAGCCAGACCGAGAAGTACACCGCCGGCGACTATGTCGACCAGGTGCTGTTTGCAATGGGCCACCGCGGTCAGATCGACAAGGTGCTGGACCAGTACCGCACCCTCGCCAAGGCGCAGCCCAAGAAAGATCAGAAGCTCGACGCCGACCAGCAGGCGGCCGCTGAAGCCGCAGCCGAAGGTTCGGGCGCGGCTGGGGAAGACGACGGTTCAGGAGACGGTAACTACTACCCGTACAAGCCCTACTGCAGCCAATGCGGCACCGACTTCACGACGGTCACTGGTTACGACGACGATTCGACGGAGCTGACCTATACCTGCCGTTGCGGGCATACCGAAACGGTGCTGTTGCGCGACTTCCACCACGGCAAGTTGGTGTGGAAGGTCGACTGGCCGATGCGCTGGGCCTACGAGCAGGTGGTGTTCGAGCCGTCCGGCGTCGATCACCAAAGCCCGGGCAGCTCATTCGTGGTCGGCAAGGAGATCGTCCCGCTGTTTGGATGGGAACGGCCGCTCGGTCCGATGTACGCCTTCGTGGGCATTCGGGGCATGGCCAAGATGTCCTCATCTAAGGGTGGCGTGCCGACCCCAAGCATGGCGTTGCGCTACATGGAACCGCCGCTGCTGCGCTGGTTGTATGCCCGCAAGAAGCCCAACCAGGCGTTCGACGTCGCCCTCGACTCCGAGATTCAGCGGATGTACGACGAGTGGGATGGCTTGCTGCGCAAGGTTTCTGGCGAAAAGGGTCAACCGGGCGACATCGCCGCGCTGGCCCGGGCCACCTCAACCGCCGCCGGGGAACTGCCGCAGACACCTGTGACATTGCCCTACCGCACGATTGCCTCGGTTCTCGACATCACCACGGGTGACGATGCTCAGGCGCAGCGAATCCTGACTGAGGTCGACCCGAGAACCCCCGTGAGCGGCCTGGAGGTGCTGCGTCCACGGCTAGATCGGGCTCAGGCCTGGGTGGCCGAGCAGATGCCCGAAGATGATCGTACGGTCGTTCGTGCGGAGCCGAATCGTGCAGCGCTGCAAGGACTTTCGGACGAATCGTCGCATGCGTTAACCCTGCTTCTCGACGGCAACAGCGATGATCTGACGCGGATCGAGGACGCGTGGTCGATCGATGGTCTGAGCCATCAGGTCTATGGCGTACCGAAGGTGCTGCAAGGTAAGGCCGCCGACTTTCGGCCCGACCGCAAGGCCGACCCAGAGACGGCTGCCGCTCTCGGAGCACGGCAGCGCGAGTTCTTTAAGCTGCTGTACACGTTGCTCATCGACAAGGAGACCGGGCCGCGGTTGCCGACCCTGCTTCTTGCCATTGGGCCAGAGCGCCTTCGAGGGCTGCTCTCGCTACGGTGACGAGTGGTCCGGTCGACGTGCGGCCGGGGTGGCAGGGCTCTGCTCGGCCGTGCTCGCCGCATGCTCCTCGAGGGCAGCGATGCTCTCGACCGCACGAAACATCTTGGGTGCGAGTTCCTCGGCCTCGGGCGTGAGCAGTTGGTCCGGCCGCTTCCGGTCGACCAGTGTGACTCGTAGTTGATGCTCCAAGTCGCGTACATGCGCGCGCACCGTCGAGGGGGAGTAGTGCAACCGCCGGGCCGCTCGGTGGATCGATCCAGCCCGTACGAGCGTGACGAAACTGCGGAGCGTCTGGAGGTTTGTCAGCATCGAGGCGTCCCCTGGCGGTCGGCGAATGGTGATGGGCTCGGTGAATGCTCAGGAGACGATGATGCCCCATATAGGCAAACTTTCACCAAAACACGCGCCGAGGGGAAAAGGCAAGAGTGTGCGCGAAAGTCGCGCACACTCGTCGCCAGGAAGTCTTCGACCGCGGAGCCTTGCCATTGCTCGCTGAAGGCGAGGCTGGTCAAAATTCCTTGCAAATAGGGGGATCTGCGACCTACGCGCAGCCGTGAGGTGCGGGCTTTCGACGCTTGACAGGCGAGATATGCCCCAGATCGTCGCCATCGACCCGTAATAGCGTTTAGTCATGGCCGCAGACTGTGGCCGCGTGCGATCTTCGGACCGTGCTGTACAGATGAGAAGGGAACGGACACCATGACGCTTGATGTTGCCTCGTTGCACGGCGCTGACCTGATTGACCAGGACGGCAGCAAGATCGGTTCGATTGGCCAGGTTTACTTGGACGACCGCACCAATGAGCCCACTTTTGCAACGGTCAAGACGGGACTGTTCGGGACCAAAGAGACTTTTGTGCCACTGGGCGCAGCGCGTTCAGGAGCTGACGGAGTTCAGGTTCCCTACACCAAGGACTACGTCAAGGATGCCCCGAGCATTGACGCCGAGGGTCACCTGGAAGAGAACCAGCAGGACGAGATCTATCGCTACTACCAGTTGGATGGCTCCGCCACGGGCCAGGGCGCGGGCGGAGCGCCCGGTCACTCCGACGAGGCCGGCCTAGCCGCGGGGGACCGCCGTGACGGCGACGCTGACCGGAACGCGACTGTCGGGACCGATGGCACCGCAGATGCCGCTGGTACCCCTGGTGCCGTCGGCACCCCTGGTGACTCCGCTGCCCTTGGTGCGGACGACCGCGCACGTGAGGGCGCCGTCGGTGACGACGCTGCTGGTCGGGGCCAGACCGCCGGAACCGCTGCGCCTGGTGCGGCCGATGACCGCAGCGGCGTTGCTGGCCAGGCCACCCGCGAAGGCGCTGGCGATGATGCCTCCGTGACGCTTCGTGGCGAGGAATTGAAGGTAGGCAAGGAGCGCGTTCAAACCGGTCAGGCACGCCTGCGCAAGTACGTCGTGACCGAGCACCAGACGATCACTGTTCCGGTGGAGCGGGAAGAGGTCGAGGTGATTCGTGAGCCGATCGAAGGTCACCACGTCACCGACGGTGAGCTCGGCGAGGAAGAAGTGTCCGTCACCCTCAGCGAGGAGCGGGCCGTGGTGGAGAAGGAGGTCGTCGACCGGGAGCGTGTCGGTCTGCGGACCACGACCGTCACTGGCGAGCAGGCCGTCGAGGCCGACGTACGCCACGAGGAGGTTGACGTCGACCAGCAGCCCTCAGACGCTGAGGGCCGCCGAGACGGCGACACCCCGCGCACGACCTGATAAGTAGTTCTGACACCGAGCGGGCTTGTGGAGGGAACCTTCCGCGGGCCCGCTCGGCGTTCGGCCACCGACTCGGCTGCTTGCCACCGGCCTAGAACGGCTACGCGCGCCGCTCGTGGCGGCGCCAGGAGGTCGGCGACAGGCCAGCGAATCGTCGCCATTCACGGGTGAGGTGAGCTTGGTCGCTATAGCCGTGTGCGGCGGCCACGGCGGCCAGTGGACGTGCGGCACGCACCTCTTCGACGGTGGATGAAAATCGCTTGAGAGACAAGAGCATTCGAGGGGAGTGCCCGAGTTCTTTGTGCAATTCGCCGTGCAGGCGACGCTGCGACCACCCAGTGCCGACTTCGAGGTCGGTCACGCGGGAGGCCGCGCCGGCCATGACGTTGTCCCAGGCCGTGAGCCCCACCGAATCAGGGCGATGTTGGGAAGTCGTCGGAGCAGCCAAGCGTGGAGAAGCGCCCGACGATCTTCATCGCCCGCTTCCACCATTTGTTCACGGAGGCGGAGCGCCTCAGTGCCACCCAGACCGTCGAACTCGACGACTTGGCCGGCGAGTCCGGCCTCGGGGAGCCCGAGGAGGACGCGGGCACCCAGCGGTGAGAGATACAGCATCACTCCGTGTGCAACCCGGCGACGCTCACCCCGAATCGCGTCGGGCCGCGTTGCCCAACCCACTCACTCGCACACAGTCGGCGAGGTCAATCACGACCACCACAGTCGGTCCCGGCAGGCCAATGTGGTCATACTTCGGTACGCCCTCGGCTCGGTAACCGAAGCACTCAGTGACATAAGACGCGAGCGCCTGCGGCAGCGGACGGATCACATCCTCACGGTACGCCCGGATTAGCCCGCGTACGTGCCGAACGAGATGCTGTGGCCTTCTGGGGTGCGCAGGCTGAAACCACGCGATTCATAGGACGAGGCGTTCTCGAGCGGACGGGTGATTTCGGCGCCGATCGCCAGGGCGCGCGCGTGCACCGCCTCGACGTCTCGGAGCACGACATAACACCCGGCCTGCCCTGGGGGCTTGAGGTGGCCATTCGTGTCGGCGGCAGTGCACACCATGAGCCGACCACCATCGGGCCAGAGCATCTCCGAGTGCATCACCGAGTCTTCCTGGTCGCCGGGGACGCAGACGCCCTCTTCGAACCCCAGGCCGGCTAGCCACGCTCGTAGCGCCAGGGCATCGGACGAGGTGAGTAGGGGCCAGATGTTGGTGTCAGCGCGTTGACTCATGGGTTCAGCCTGAACCATCGATCGGATGGCCGTCTTGAACGAATCAGCGCCAGGGCCTAACCAGGTCGGTGAGCCGGGGAGCCAGTTGCTTCATCAGGAGCGGTCCAAAGGTCACCCGGCGCACACCCATCGCGCCGAGGTCCTGGAGGGAGCCGGCCGCGGAACCGTCGACCGGGTCGGCAATGACGTTGACCGGCAGCGTGACCTCGGCCAGCAGCGATTGCAGGCTGTTCGCATCGGGGATGCCGACCGGGTAGAGACACCGGGCGCCCGCGTCTTGGCACGCCCGCATCCGCTCGATTCCCTCAGCGAGTGGGTCAGCCACGTCGTGCTTGAGGAAGACGTCGGTGCGGGCATTGACGACCACGTCGACCCCGGCTTTGTCAGCCGCCGCGCGCAGCCCGCCAATATAGTCGGCGTGTTCCGCCACCGAGCGCAGTCGTCCGCCCTCAGAGTGGACCGTGTCCTCGACATTAAGCCCGACGCCGCCAGCCTCCAGCAGCCGATCAATGAGCTCGGAAGGTGTTGCGCCATAACCGCTTTCGAGATCGGCGGTCACTGGCACATCCACCGCACCGCAGATCCGGCGGACGCCATCCATCGCGTCGTCCAGCGTCATCGCTTCGCCGTCGCCCTGGCCACGGGAGTCCGCAAGCGGGTGGCTACCGATGGAGAGAGCGGGAAAGCCGGCGGCGGCGACAACGGTGGCTGACCAGGCGTCCCAGACATTGGGGAGGACCACCGGCGCGTCGCGGTGGTGCAGGTCGAGGAGGGTGGTGGCCTTGGCTGAGAGGGTCATGGGTCAAGTGTGACCCAAACGTAGGCTCATGCCCTCGGTTGGTGTGGAGCGTACGAAGCCGTGGCGCAGGTATAAGCCTTGACCAGGGGGATCGGCCATCAGGCTGATGTAGGCCCCGCTCGGTGCCTTGGCGCGTAGTTCGCCCATCAGCGCCGTCAGGATCGCATCGCCTAGGCCCCGGCGCTGGTGCGCGGGGTCGACCGCCATGTCGGTCACATGAAACGCGGTGCCGCCATCACCGAGGACTCGGCCCATCGCCACCGTCGTGGTGGACTCGGTGTGCAGCACGTGGACGGCATACCAGGCTCCGTTGATGCCGAGCTCGGCTTGCTCCCTGCTGGGTGGAGTGAGCCCAGCATCACGACGCAATCGGATGAAGTCGTCGACGGTCGGCGGCCCAGCATGCAGCGTGTAGCCGGGAGGCAGATCCGCGCCCACTAGGCCTCGTCGCGGATCTGCTCGTGGTGGTGGATCACTTCGTCAATCACGAAGCGCAGGAACTTCTCGCTGAACTCCGGGTCGAGCTGAGATGCCGTCGCCAACTGCCGCAGCCGCTCGATCTGCCGGTCCTCCCGCGCCGGATCGGCGGGCGGGAGGTCGTGCTCGGCCTTGTAGCGTCCAACGGCTTGGGTGACCTTGAAGCGCTCGGCCAACAGGTGAATCAACGCCGCGTCGATGTTGTCGATCGACTGCCGGAACGCGAGGAGTTGAGCGTCGACTTCGCCTGAGGTCGGCTCGGGACTGGCGTGGGCGTTGGATGGTTCACTCATGGTGGGCAACCTCAATCACAGACATGCGGTGTGCGGCTCGGGTGAGCGCGACGTACAGAACGCGGATGCCACCGGGCGATTCACGGGTGATCTCAGCGGGGTCGACAATCACGGTCGCGTCATATTCAAGACCCTTGGTCGACATGGGATCAATGACGAGAAGCCGCCCGGGGGCGAGTTCAGTCAGAGACTCAAGGGCCGCCCGCCACTTCTCGGGTGCGACCACGGCCAGCGCGCCGTTGACCTCGTCGAGCAGCGCCTTGCTGGTTGTCCTGGCTGCCTGCACCACGTCCGCCGCGGGCGTCTCGATAACCTCTGGCTCGTGGCCGGTTTCGCGGACCGCTGCGGGGATATCGGCGTCGGGCACCTCGCGTCGGACCACCTCTGCGGCGTAGTCGAAGATCTCGCGGGCATTCCGATAGTTGGTGTCCATGTGGAAGTGCTGGCGTTTCTTGCTTCCGAACGCCTCCTCTCGGGCGGCGTTGGCCTCCTCGGGATCCGGCCAGGATGCCTGGGCGGCGTCGCCGACCACGGTCCAGGAGCCGTAGCGCCCACGTCGGCCGATCATCCGCCATTGCATCGGGGAGAGGTCTTGAGCTTCGTCGACCAGGACGTGCGCGTATTCGGATCGTCGGTCGATCCGCCCGGCAAGGAGACGCGCTCGAGCGTCCGCGGGATTGCGCTCGTAGGACGGGCTGACCGCGCTGCTGCGCTCGCGCGCGACCTGAACGTCGGTCACGCCATACTCCGCAAGGCTGTCGAGCTCTTCGACCTGGTAGAACGAGGCTTCCCGGACCTGCTCCGGCACCAGCCCCAGCCGCGCGGACAAGTCATCGATCAGCGCGGCATCTGCGGCACTCCAGGTGCCCGTACGCAGCGCCTCGGCCATGGAGTCGCGCAGGACGTCGGCCTGTTCAGGGGTCAGCACGCCCGCGGTGTAGGCGGCGCATCGATCGGCATCCGCACACCACAACAGCACCTCGCGCGGGTCTAGCGGCCGCCACCACGCGCGCACGAAGGAGTCGACCTCCAGGTGATCGTGGAAGCGATCCAGGAAGTCCGATTTTTCCATCGTGCCGATGTGCGGTCGGACCTGCTTCCACGCCGCCTCGGCGAGCAGGTCTGCTGCCTTGGCCGCGGCGCGGTTGTGTTGCTGGTGCCGAAGGACTTGGCGGCGGATCGTGCCCAAGGTGTCGCCCGTGAGGTGCACCGGATGGCCAGCCACCATGGTGCGCAGAACGGTCGGCGCCTCCGGCGGCACGTCGCGCGCCGCAGCTGCCAGGACCCGGCGAATCTTCACGCTGCCCTTGATCCGCGCCGCGGGCGGTGGGTCGAGCCGCATCGCCGTGATGCCTTCCACCACGTCGCCCAGCGAGCGCAGGGTCACGCTGTCTTCGCCGAGGCTGGGCAGCACCCGTTCGATGTAGGCGGTATAGGCCGCCGACGGGCCGACCACCAGGATGCCGCCAGATTCATAGCGCCGGCGGTCGCTGTAGAGCAGGTACGCCGCGCGGTGCAGTGCCACCACCGTCTTGCCGGTTCCTGGTCCACCGGTGATCTCGGTGACGCCACGCGAATCGGCGCGGATGGCCTCGTCCTGATGGCGCTGAATCGTGGCAACGATGTCGCGCATCTGACCCCCGCGACTGCGCGTCAACGCCGCCATGAGGGCGCCGTCGCCGACCACCACCATGCCGTCGGGAGGTTCAGCGACCATGAGGTCGTCTTCGACCCCAAGGACGGTGGTGTCGCGCGAGCGCAGCACGCGGCGGCGTACGACATCCATCGGCTCGACCGGAGTGGCCTGATAAAAAGCAGACGCAGCAGGGGCGCGCCAATCGATGACGAGCGGTTCGTAGTCGTCGTCCCGCACTCCGAGCCGTCCGACATAGCGCACTTCGTGCTGGTCTTTGGGTCCATGGCCGCCGGACCCGGAATGATCGAGATCGAGGCGCCCGAAGACGAGGCCTTCGTATTGCTGGTCCAGGGTGGCGCGGCGGCGTCCCGCGCTGTACAACAAGGCATCCCGCATAAACAGCCCGGCTGCTGCTTCATCCTGCTGGATATCGCCGGTCCGTTCGTGGCGACCGTGCTGCTGGCCCTCGGCTTCGACGGCGTGAGTGCGCGCGCTTGCCTTGGCTAATTCGGCATGTACGAGGTCGACATGCGCCTGCTCCTGAGCGACCTCGGCCGCGACATCCGGTGGGGGAGATGCGGCAGCGGTGGGTGAACCAGTCACGTGAGTGTTTTCTCCCGAGATTCGGTGAGACAGAGGAGCAAAAGTCTACCGAGCCCGGCGGCGTCGCGTTGCCGTGTTCCGCCGGGCGCTCCGTGTGATGTTGCGCTCAGATCCAACCGCGCCGACCGGCGAGCACGCCGGCTTGGAATCGGGTGGTGGCATGAAGCCGTTCTAGAAGTCTGCGTACGCGTCGTTCGACGGTGCGTTGCGAGATGCCGACCTGCCGGGCAATGGCTGCATCGGTGGCGCCGCTGACCAGCAGGGTGAGGATCTTCTCGTCGCGGGTATCGAGCACGCCCGAGTCGCCTTGGCTGGTCGATCGGGAGCCAGCCCACGTCCAACCGTGGACCCAGGCCGACTCGATGACGGTACGGATCGCGGCGCTGACGTCGGGGTGAGTTATCCGAACGCCGACCGCTTTAGTTCGCTCATTTTGGAGGTCCATCACCGTGATGCCGGTGTCAGAGGTTGTCGCGGTGAACGGGATGTTGTTGCTGAATCGAAGTTCGTCGACACGAGCCCGATGCATGATGGCCGGCGGTAGCGCGCCATCTTCAAGCAGACTGGTGTCGAACGTCACGCGCAGGTTCAACGGATCTCCGACGCTATTCCGCACAGGCTCGGGGGACGGGTCGGAGCCTTGCATCATCCAGCGCACCCTGGGCGAATCGGTGCGCATCGACACCACAGCCTTGCGGGCGCTGGCAAACATCTCTGCCATGGCGACGTTGACCTCTTCCAGGCTGTCGAGCAACTCGACACCCACATCGCGGTCGCCGTTGTGCTCTGAGGCGCGCGCCTCATAGAACGACCGGGCCAAGCCCGGTGTTGCAGCGCGGATGGTTGCGGCCTGCTCCTCCAGTCGGGTCGCCTGATCCGACAGTGCCTGGTCCGGCGGGTGGGTAAGCCAAGTGTCCTCATCGAGGCGCGCTACCAATCCCCGTGCGGTGAGCACCTCTAGCGCATTCCGAATCTTCTCCTCGGACGCGGCGATGGTGTCCAAATCCTCGATTGTGAAGCGGGTGAACCGGGCGCACTGCAGATAGACAGAAGTGACCAGATGCTGCCGAAACAGCGCCTGCATCGCGCGCTCGGAGTACTCAGGAGTGAAGGCGCCATCCTGGTCCGCGGCGCCGGCTGACTCTGTCGATGGCATGACGATCCCTCCCGCGTGGCCTCCGCGAAAAATGGCGGACTTCCGACGTTGACTCTATTCCGACATATTGAAGTCGCCAAGAGCACGCAATGTATTGCAGTATTGAACTTGTCAGCCCTTGCGGGTTGGCCGAGCACCTCGAAGAGTCGTCGACCCCCCTTGATTGACCTCGGTGTTCGAGAGCGGGTCCTCCGGGTGACCCTCCCCCCTGACTCCCGGAGGCCCCGCTCACTTATGTCCGCGGCCAGTCGCGGGCCCAACTCACGACCTGGCGCACCGTCGGATCCGAATCCTCTGCCAGCCTTGAGAGCAGGTCGACGCTGACATTGGGGTTGCTGGCCACCCAGGCTCGCACCTGGGGGATCGGGTCGTTGGCCAGCTCAGCCAACACCTCGCCAGGAGCGCCGGGTGTGCGAGCGACGCAACCACGGACGCCAATCTGGGCATCCTGGGCTAACTCGGCTAAGACGTCCGGTGGGCAGTGCGCATTGAGCGCGGCACTCTCGCGAATGCGCGGGTCGTCGCTGCGCGCCAGCGCGCGGATGCGACGCAACTTGCCCTCAGTCACCGGCGGCGGCGGGTGCAGCGCCTGAGACTCCTCCGGGGTGATCCGCTCGCCCGCCGAACTGCGGAGCGCGGCGCGCTGGTTGTCACTGAGGAAGCTGACGCACGACATCGGACTCTCCTAGGGCTACTTGCGGGACCACCAACGTACGAGCCGGCACCGACAGCCCGTGAACGGGGCTCGGCCCTGGGGGAGCGCCGCACTACGCTGAGCGGGTGAAAATTCTCGTCATCGGAACCGGCGGGCGCGAGCACGCTATCGTCCGAGCCCTGCTGGCCGATCCTGACGTCGACACGGTCATCGCGGCCCCGGGAAACCCGGGAATCGACCTCGTCGCAGACTGTCGAGCGCTGCCTGGCGGAATCCTCGATGGGGTCGGCATCGCCGACCTCGCGGAAGAGGTCAGCGCCGACTTGGTCGTCGTCGGACCCGAAGCGCCGCTGGTTGCGGGGGTTGCCGACGTCGTCCGTGAGCGCGGCATCGCCTGCTTCGGGCCCTCGCAACAGGCTGCGCAACTCGAGGGCTCCAAGGCCTTCGCCAAAGAAGTCATGGCGCAGGCCGATGTTCCCACCGCGCGAGCCTATGTCTGCGACCACGAAGAACAGTTGCGCGAAGCCCTCGACGCCACGAGCGCGCCCTATGTCGTCAAGGACGATGGACTCGCGGCGGGCAAGGGCGTCGTGGTCACCGAGGATCTGGATGAAGCCATCGCGCACGGCGTGGGGTGTTTCGGGGCCGGCGCATCCGTTGTGGTTGAGGAATATCTCAACGGCCCAGAGTTTTCCGTGTTCTGCCTGACCGACGGTGTGACCGTCGTGCCGTTGACTCCGGCCCAGGACTTCAAGCGGGCACATGACGGGGGTGAAGGGCCGAATACCGGTGGCATGGGGGCATATTCGCCACTACCGTGGGCGTCCGACGACATTCTTGACGCGGTGGTCGATCGCATCGCGCAGCCGACGATCGACGTGATGCTCAGGCGTGGAACGCCGTTCGTTGGCGTCCTCTACGTCGGTCTTGCGCTCACGAGCCAAGGCCCGCGTGTCGTCGAGTTCAATGCTCGTTTCGGGGACCCAGACATCCAGCCGGTTCTTGCGCGGCTCATGACGCCGCTCGGGTCGCTTCTCCTCGCCGCAGCCAAGGGCGAGCTCGACGAGGTCGAGTCGCTGGCGTGGCGGTCAGAGGCCGCGGTCTCTGTTGTGCTTGCCGCCCAGGGATACCCGGGTACGCCCCGAAAGGGTGATCCCATCAGCGGTGTGCAGGACGCGGAGTCCGATCACAGTTACGTCCTGCACGCTGGCACGGCCCGCGATCAGGACGGTGCACTAGTCACCTCTGGCGGCCGGGTGCTCTCCGTCGTTGCGCTTGGCGACGACCTGGGCTCGGCGCGCGGGCGCGCGTACGATGCTCTTGGCAGGATTGATGTGCCCGACGCGCACTTCCGCACTGACATCGCGCTCGCGGCTCACCGCGGCGAGGTGTCCATTCCGACTGATTGACAGACAGGATCCGGTGTCCATGACCGAACGCCCGCTGGAGTTGCCCGGGTTCGCCCACCTCTATTCGGGGAAGGTCCGAGACCTCTACTCCCCGCTGGGGAGCGATGGTCAACCTCGTCAGGACCAGGTGCTGCTGGTCGCCTCAGATCGCTTGTCCGCCTTTGACTTCGTGTTGCAGACGCCAATCCCGGACAAAGGCGCCGTGCTTACCCAACTGTCGCTGTGGTGGTTCGAGCGTCTCGAGGATCTGATTCCGCACCACGTGGTGTCCACTGAGGTTCCGGACGCTGTGGCTGGCCGCGCGGTGCTGGTTGAACGACTCGACATGCTGCCGGTCGAATGCGTGGCCCGGGCCTATCTCACCGGCGGGGGCCTGCGCGAATACCAAACCGACGGATTGGTCTCTGGCGTACGACTGCCGGACGGGTTGGTGGACGGTTCCCGCCTTCCTGAGCCAGTGTTCACCCCGTCCACCAAGGCGCCCGGCGGAGAACACGACCAGCCGATGTCCTACGAACAGGTGGTCGCGGAGATTGGCGCCGACCGAGCGGCGGATGTCGCCGACCTCACTCGTCGAATTCTGCAGCGCGGCAACGACATTGCGGTAGATCGCGGCGTCATCATCGCCGATACTAAGGTCGAGTTCGGGATGCGAGCTGACGGTCATGTAGTCCTCGCCGACGAAGTCCTGACGCCTGATTCCTCACGTTTCTGGCCTGCCGATCAATGGCAGCCCGGCCGGACGCAGCCCTCCTTCGACAAGGAGTTCGTCCGTGAGTGGTTGACGTCCTCGGAAAGCGGTTGGGACAAGGCTTCCGGGCAGGAGCCTCCGGCGCTGCCCGAGCACGTGGTCGAGAAGACGCGCGCGAAGTATGTCGAAGCGTACGAAAGGCTCACCGGTCGCTCGTTCGGCTGAGCGAGGTGAGGTGGCGACCCGGTGACGATCGAGCCCTCCTGGCGGGTGGGTCTCGCGCTGGCGATTCTGCTCTGCCTCGGATTGCTGGTTCACCGTAGGGCTCATACCGGGCTGGCCCGAGATGCCCTGGTCGCCTCTCTGCGGGCGATCGCGCAGCTGAGTTTCGCCGCGCTGGTCATCGCCGTGGCGCTGGAGTATTTGTGGAGTTCGCTGCTGGTCATTGCCGTGATGTTCGCGATGGCGGCGGTGACGACCACACGGCGCATTGGCGTGCCGCTTGGCTCGGCTGGATGGTCGGCATTCGCGCTCGGCTGTGGTCTCTTGCCGGTGTTGGCGGTGCTTCTGATCTCCGGAGCCGTCCCACTCAAGGGGATCGCGTTGATCCCGGTCACTGGCATCTTGCTCGGCAACACGATGACTGCGCACACACTGTTCGGCCGCCGTGCGTTCGCGGCACTGACCGAAGAACGCGGTGCCTATGAGGCCATGCTGGCGTTGGGTATGCCGCCCGACGCCGCGGTGACTGAGGTGATCCACAGATACCTGCCGGAAGGACTGGTTGCCGGGCTCGATCAGATTCGCACGGCCGGGGTTGTCACCCTTCCGGGTGCTTTCATCGGAGTGATGTTGGGTGGAGGTAGTCCGGTCCAAGCGGCGACCGCACAGGTCCTGGTGTTGCTGGGGTTGCAGCTTGCTCAGTCTGTTGCAGTCGTCGCACAGGCCAGATTGATCGCGTCCCGCCGCGTGCTGACTGCGCGCCTGCGCGCAGACCTGGCAACGTAATTCGCGCTGACCATAGCCGAACTCGGGAGCGTGTGACCGAGACCCGGTGGCTAGGCTGGTGGGTCAGCCCAACCAAACCCGAGTGTTGCGGAACATGCGCAGCCACGGGCTCTCTTGCTCCACCGGGCCGTCGGTCCAGGACAGTTGCGCATTGCGCTGCACACGCTCCGGGTGCGGCATCATCGCGGTGAACCGACCGTCTGCGGTGGTCACTGCGGTGAGTCCGTCCGGTGAACCGTTGGGATTGGCTGGATATGTCGATGCGGCCTTGCCGGCCGTATCGACGAAGCGCATTGAGCGATGGACCGTGGCCAGGTCGCCCTGCTCCGAAAAATCGGCGTAACCCTCGCCGTGCGCGACCGCAATGGGGAGAAGACTTCCGGCCATGTCCGAGAAGAAGACGGATGGGCTACGAAGCACCTCGACGAGGGACAGACGCGCTTCGTACTGCTCGGACTGGTTGCGCGTGAACCGTGGCCAGGCCTCGGCGCCCGGAATCATCGTCGCCAGGGCACCAAACATCTGGCACCCGTTGCAGATGCCAAGGCCGAACGTGCTTGGCCTGCCGAAGAACTCGGCGAATTGGTCGGTCAGGCGTGAGTCGAACTGCACCGACCGCGCCCAGCCTTCGCCGGCGCCCAAGGTATCGCCATACGAAAACCCTCCTGCTGCAACCAATCCCGCGAAATCGGCCAAGGACGTTCGCCCTGATTGCAGGTCGGTCATGTGCACGTCGTAGGAGTCGAAGCCTGCCTGGTGGAAGGCCCAGGCCGTCTCAATGTGGGAGTTGACGCCCTGCTCGCGCAGGATGGCGACGCGAGGGCGGACCATCCCGCTCAGATATGGCGCAGCAATGTCGTCGGTCGGGTCAAATGTCGGACGTACCGTCAACACGGGCCGTTCGGCCCCTACGGCAGCATGCTCCTCATCTGCCGTTTCCGGATTGTCGCGCAGACGGCTAATGCGCCAGGAGACGTCGTCCCATGCCTGCGCGAGGTCAACGACAGATTCGTCGATAGTCTGCTGGCCCGCGATGTCGACCGTGACGCGCCGCTCAACGCTTGGGCGGCCTACGACACGCGAGACCTCACCGAGGCCGGCAGACGACAGAACCGACAGGACGCCCTCGACCCGGCTGGCCGGGATCTCGAGCACAACGCCTAACTCTTCGCTGAAGAGGTCTGCAACTGAGGCACATTCGATCGCCGCACCACAGCCGCCGGCAAAGGCCATCTCGCACACCGCAGCCCACAGGCCACCGTCGGAACGATCGTGAAAAGCTCTCAAGATCCCGCGGTCGCGCAGCCGGTTCACTGCTGACACCATCGCGACCAGGCGCGTCGGATCATCCAGATCGGGGACCGAGCCACCGAAGCTATCGAGGGTCTGAGCGAATATCGACCCGCCCAGCCGGTTGGCTCCCGCGCCCAGGTCGATCAGCACCAGAGCGGTGTCGTCATGCGGGTGAAGCTGTGGGGTGCTCGTGCGGCGCACATCAGGTAGCGAGGCGAACGCCGTGACCACCAACGAGACTGGCGAAATGACTTCGCGTTCCTCACGATCCGACGTCCACCGGGTGCGCATCGACAGTGAGTCCTTGCCGACAGGGACACTCACGCCGAGGGCTGGACAGAGTTCCATTGCGACGGCTTGCACGGTGTCGAACAGCGCTGCGTCCTCGCCTTCCTCACCACATGCCGCCATCCAGTTACAGGACAGCTTGACTCCGGACAGCGTAATCGGCGCCGCGAGCAGGTTGGTGATCGCTTCGCCTACGGCCATGCGTCCCGATGCGGGTGCATCGATCGCGGCAATCGGCATCCGTTCACCTGAGGACATGGCCTGCCCGGCAAGGCCATCCAGGTCCGAAAGGGTGACGGCGACATCCGCCACCGGGACCTGCCATGGGCCGACCATCTGGTCGCGGTGGGTGAGTCCGCCGACCGTACGATCGGCGATCGTCACCAAGAACCGTTTGCTGGCCACCGTGGGGTGACGTAGCACTGCGTAGGCCGCCTCGCGGATGTCGACCTGGTCGGTGTCGAACAGCTCCGCGGAGCGCTCAACGCGGGTGACGTCGCGCGTCATCCGAGGAGGCTTGCCAAGCAACACCTCCATCGGCATATCGACGGCCTGCGTCTCATCCGAAAGCTCTTCGCCAAGGGAAAGGTGGCCGTCGGCCTTGGCGACGCCGACGACGTTGAAGGGGCACCGCTCCCGGTCCGCTAGTGCAGCAAAGGAATCCAGCGAATGCGGTGCGATAGCCAACACGTAGCGTTCCTGGCTCTCGTTGCACCAGATCTCCTTGGGTGCCAGCCCCGACTCCTCCAACGGCACTCGCGAAAGGTCGAAGGCGGCACCGAGACCGGCATCATCAACCAACTCGGGAAAGGCGTTGGAAAGACCACCCGCACCAACGTCATGGATCGCCAAGACTGGGTTAGCGGCGCCAAGACTCCAGCAGTGGTTGATCAACTCCTGCGCGCGGCGTTCCATTTCGGGGTTGCCACGCTGGACCGAGTCGAAGTCGAGTTCAGCGGCGTTAGCACCCGACGCCATGGACGAGGCGGCGCTGCCGCCCATACCGATGCGCATGCCCGGGCCACCGATCTGCACCAGCAGTGTCCCGTCGGGAAAGAGCACCTTCTCCGTCTGGCTGGCGTCGATGCTGCCAACGCCGCCCGCGCTCATGATTGGCTTGTGGTAACCCCGGCGCACGCCGTCGACGGTTTGCTCATAGACGCGGAAGAACCCACCGAGACCGGGGCGTCCGAACTCGTTGTTGAAGGCCGCCGCGCCGATCGGCCCATCAACCATGATCTCCAACGGGGAGGCGATGTGATCGGGGCGGCCGTACTGTTCCTGCTCCCAAGGTTCTTGAGTATCAGGCAGATTCAGGTTCGAGACCACGAACCCCGTCAGGCCAGCCTTTGGCTGAGAGCCTCGCCCGGTCGCCCCCTCGTCACGAATCTCGCCACCGGCACCGGTGGCAGCGCCGGGGAATGGGCTGATCGCCGTCGGGTGGTTGTGAGTCTCGACCTTCATCAGCACGTGCGCATCAGTGCGGCGAGGCACGTAGCGGTTTGGGCCGTCGGGCGACTCGGGCAGGAAGCGGGTGATCGGACCACCTGCCATGATCGAGGCGTTGTCCTTGTAGGCCACGATGGTGCCTTCGCCCGCGACCTTTTCCGTATGCCGGATCATCCCGAACAGGCTGGAAGTCTGGGCCTCTCCGTCGATGACGAAGTCCGCATTGAAGATCTTGTGCCGGCAATGCTCAGAGTTGGCCTGAGCAAACATCATGAGTTCGACGTCTGTCGGATTGCGTTGCAGCGACGAGAAATTCGCGGCGAGATAGTCGATTTCATCGTCTGAGAGAGCGAGTCCAAACTCAGCGTTGGCCGACACCAAAGCACCGCGACCTTCGCCCAAGAGGTCGACGTACGCCATGGGCTCAGGTTCGCGCGTGTCAAAGAGGTGACGAGCATCATCCGGCGAGGGCAGCACAGATTCGGTCATCCGGTCGTGCAATAGGCCCGCGACGGCAGCGGTCTCTTCGGTCGTCAGCGGTGCGTCGTCAGGATGCGCGACGGTGTACTCCGTCACTCGCTCGACACGATGTAGGTCCACCCCGCAGTTGCGCAGGATGTCGGTCGCCTTGGAAGCCCAAGGCGAGATCGTGCCCAACCGTGGTCCCACCACGACGGAGGTGCCTTGCGGCATGCGCGCTGCTGGCGGGCCGTAGGTCAACAACCGCCGAATGCGCTCGTCCGCAGCGCCATCCAGCGAGGTTTCCGTCGCCACCCAGTGGACATAGCGTGCGGTGACGTCAGTGATCTGCGGTGCGACGGTCTGAATCCGCGCCAGAAGTGCTCGGACGCGGAACGCGGACAACGCGGAGCCGCCCAAATGAGCGGTCAGCACGAGAGCGTGCGATGGCATGCAGTGGACTCCGAGGGAGGCGGTGAGTAGGGCGTGTCCAGGATACCGAGGCTGGGCGGGCCTGCGCTCAGCGCAGCCGCCAGCGCCCGGGGTCTGGCGGAACCGGGCTGGGGTCGCCGATCTCGTCGAAGGGTCGGGCCGTGCGAGTCAACGCGGCAAGCGCGTCAGCGCCTCGCACGCCGGTGGGTATCGCCGCACTGGCCGCCCGGCGACGGAGCTCGCGCTCGTCCAAGGGCTGCCTGCTGGCGAGCAGCACCAGGTTGCCGTAGCGCTTGCCCTTCAGCACTTCATGCGTTGAGATCAGCGCGGTGTGCGGCAGCGACTGGCGCACGGTAGCCGCAACGCGCGCAAGGTGGTGGAGCCCGGGCTCATCGGCAAGGTTCAGCAGGAGCAAGCCGCTGCCCAGAACGCGGGCATAGTCAGCACATGCCCGTGATCCCACGAGGTCTCCTGGGACCTGACCGCCGTCATAGGCGTCCACCACGATGGCTTCAGCACTATCGTCTTTAAGCCCGCTGATCCCGCCCGCGCCATCGATGGCGCGAACCCTGATGCGATGGCCCCTAGGCAGCGGCAGTTCGCGGCGGATTCGCTCGGTCAACGCGGCATCTGGTTCGAGCACGATCTGTGGTGAGCCGGGGCGGGTGTGATGGACGTATCGGGCAAGAGTGAGCCCCGCGCCGCCGATGTGAGTGACGCCAATTCGTCCTGGCGGCAACAGGTCTAAGCCGATCGCGAGATGTTGGACGTACTCGAACACCAACAACTCGGGGTCCTCGAGATCGACGTACGACTGTGGGTGACCGTCGCGGAGCACCGTCGCGCCGCCACGCTCGTCCACGCGTATCTCGATCTGGTCGCTCGGCATCGCTTCGAGGTTACTCGGGCGCCCGCGGTGCAGGCGGTGCTGGCTCCTGCACATCAAGCGGTGCGAGGTTCAGGAGTCGCTCGGCGGCGCGTACCTCGTTGGTCAATGGCCGGTCGGCAAGCGATGCCAGGAGGGGCGTGCCTCGCAGGTAACCGGCGAGTGGGGTGTCAGCGGGGATCTTGTCCGGACCCGTGGTGACCGCACGGTGCGCGGCGAGCAGCTCGCAGGCCAGGACGGTCCGCGCTTCGTTGGTGGCTGCCACGGCCTGCTCTACTGCCGTCGAGGCGAAACTCGCATGTTCCTCAGCGCCGCGGGAAACCACCGTGAGTCCCAAACTGGCGGGGGATGCCTGCCCGCGCAAGCGGGAGAGCGCAGCAGCGGCGACGTACTCCAAGACCATCACACCGCTGCTTCCCGGTTCGCTGTCGGAGAGGAAAGGCTCGGCTCCCGACATCGTCGGATCGCACATGCTGCTCAGCCGCAACAGCGACAGTTGAGCTGCCCCGGCCAGCGCTATCGCGACCTGGTCAGCGGCAAGCGAGAGTACGTGCGCGTGGAAGTTGCCATGGTGGAATATCTCTCCGGTCGCCGCGTCATAGAGCGGGTTCTCCGGAGTGGAATTGATCTCGGTCTCCACGACCGTCCGCAGGTGATCGACCGTAGACCGCAGTGGCGCGACGACCTGCGGCATGGTCCGCAAACCGAAGGAGTCCTGGACGCGAGCAGAGGTGACATTGACACCCTCCAGGGCGGCGCGTACCGCCGAGGCGACGTCGTGCTGGCCCGCGTGTGGGCGGGCATCCTGGACTTGCGGTGCGTAGGCCTCGCGGTTGCCGTTCAGGGCGACAAGCGAGGCGGCGGTGACGAAGGCATAGTGATCGAGCCAGCGGTCGAGGGCGACTACGGCGAACGCTGCCTGGGCCAGCGTGAGTGCGTTGCTGGAGATGAATGGGAGTGCGTCTCCGCCCAAGGGATGCCATTGCTGCTGTGTCCGGCCGCTCTGTCGGGGGCTTTCGCCGGTGAGCGCGAGGCCGGCTTCGGCGAGCGCGCTGAGGTCGCCGGTCCCGATGGAGCCGTACGCGTGTACCCGCGGCAGGTCGCCTTGATGGAGGCATTCGGTGATGGCGCGTGCGGCGGCCGCGCCGAGCCCGGAGCCGCCGCCTGTCATCTGTTGGCGACGGACGAGCAACATGGCGCGCACGATGTGCGCGGGGAGTTCGAGACCGGAAGCGGACGCGTGACTGCGCAACAGCCGCATGTCCTGGTCGCGGCGCCGCTCGGGATAGATCGTCACCGACCTGTTGGCGCCGACGCCTGTGGTGCGGCCATAGACGGCGCGCTGCTCTGCGATGGCGTTGACGGCGTCCCTGGAGTCGTCCATGCGCTGGATCGCTTCCGGGTCGAGATCGGGAGTGATCGCCTCCCACGACTGGTGGATGAGATCTTCGATGGTCAGGCGGGTCACCAAGCCTCCTTGAGCGTGGCCGGACGGTCTGATCCGAACGTTAGACCTGGTTTCTTTCGAGAGGTACCGGCGCGCACGCGGGGACGCCACCGCGCGATGATGTGCCTATGCCAGCGCGTCGACGCATTGATCCCGCCCAAGGGCGAGCGGCGGTCGTGGCGTGGCATACCGATCCGGCTGTGGTTGACCGCGCAACGATCGCGACGGCGGTTCGCTACACCCTGGAGGAACTCGGTCAGTTGGCTCCGGGGCGTTCGGTGGAGGTTCGGGTGCCGCCGTTTGGGGCCGTGCAGGTCATTGAGGGTCCCCGGCATACGCGCGGAACACCCACGAATGTGGTGGAAATGGAGCCGGCGACCTGGCTGCTACTGGCGACTGGGTCGATGGCGTGGGCGGCTGCCGAGGAGAGCGGTGCGGTACGCGCATCAGGGCAACGTGCCGACCTTGCCGGTTATCTGCCGTTAGTGCCGTTGTCGTAGCGCGACCCTAGGATCGCGGCATGCGCTTCGGCATCACGATTCTTCCCGAGTTCGGCTGGTCAGAGGCAGCGCCGTTGTGGCGTGGGGCCGAGGAAATGGGTTTCGACCACGCGTGGACGTACGACCACCTGGTGTGGGCGGGCCTGCCCGATGCGCCGTGGTTCGGCACCACTCCGACCCTGATCGCGGCGGCGATGGTGACCTCGAAGATTGGGCTGGGGACCTTCGTGACGTCGCCGAACTTCCGCCACCCGGTGACATTCATGCGCGAGGTGCTGAGCCTGGACGATGTGTCCGGCGGGCGCTTTCTGTGTGCGGCTGGGTCCGGGGGCAACCTGGATTCGAATCTGCTGGGCGGCGAAGAGCTGTCGATGAAGCAGCGCATGGACCGTTTCGTGGAGTGGAGCGAGCTGCTCGATCGCCTGCTGCGGGAGGACCACGTCACCGCCTCCGGGACGTATTTCGAGGCTCGTGATGCACGGACGCTCCCCGGCCCGATCCGTGACCGCGTTCCGTACCTTGTCGCGGCCAACGGACGCCGAGGTATGCGCCTCGCGGCCAGGCTCGGCGATGGCTGGGTCACCATGGGGCAGGGCAGCGCTGAGGAGGAGCGGTGGGCGAGTCTGCCGGCGCTTGTCGAACAACTTGAGGTGGCTCTTCAGGCCGCCGGGCGCGACCCGGACACCTTCCCGCGCTACCTCAGCATCGATGCATCTGGCTATGCCTTGCGCAGCGTGGACTTCTTCGAGGACCGGGTGGGCCGCGCGGCCGAACTCGGCTTCACGGACGTGGTGACCCACTGGCCGCGCCCGAGCGACCCATACGCCGGGGATCGTGCGACCGTGGAGCGAGTCGCGTCCGAGGTTCTCCCGCGCTGGCGCTGACGCGAGTGGTCGTGATGCGTTAGCGCAGCAAGAGCAGGGTGTCCCAGTCGGTGGCGGGCGGGCAGTCCCGTCCGTACATCAGAAGCGCGAGGGCTACTCCGGCTGCTCCCTCAAGCAGCCCGGGTAGGTCGAGAGTTGCCCCTGACTCCGGATGTGGCATCTGCACACCGAATTGGGTTGACGGATCGACCTGGCGAAGAGTGTTCTGGGCCGCGTGCCTCAGGGCTGCCTCAACGTCCGCCTCGTGGGGGTCGAGCACACCCCGATGGGCCAGGGTTGTGAGGAGCACGAGGTGGCTCGCCCAGCCGTGACATAAGCCGACATCTTGGATTCCCCACTCCGGAGCAGGCCGGGCCAGTTGAGCTAACGCGACGTCGCGGGCTCGTGCTCTCCACGTCGGTTGCGCGTGTGCGCGACCCACCTGGTCGAGGACCTGAGCGATTCCTAGCGAGCCATAACACCAGGAGGCCCGGGCGGGGTCAGGCGACGGGGTGGCATCGGGATGGGCGATTCGCGTGAGAGGCAGGTAGGGCGTCCAGAACGGTCCGTGCTGATCGTGCTGGCGCCACGACCACAGTTCGTCGGCGAGAGACAACGTCGCCGCGTCAGTCTCAGCGGACTGAATTCCCTGTTCGTGCGCGAGGGCCAGGAACATCAGCGGTCCGGCGATGCCATGTGCGAGCCCGAAGCACAGGCGCCCATCCTGGAATTCGGGCGCCACGACTGTGCGTTCAGTTGGAGCCGACCACCAGCCAGGAACAACCACACCGCGGACGCTGAGCGGACGGGCGAGAGTCGCTAGGGCTGTGGCCACGTCAGCAGCGCCCGGATGACCACGTGCCAGCAGGTGCCTGCCCTCTCCCGCCAGGCCGCCAAGGGTGTCAATCGTTCCGACATAGGCAGGCTCGCCGCGGCCGAGTTGAGCGTCCAGGGCCGTGCCCAGCCAGCGGGCATGCTCGGCGATGCGGGCGTCGAGGCGTGCCTGGACTTCGTCGGAGGCATTGACACAGCGCGCGAGAGAGGCGAGTGCTCCGAGACCACCGAAGGGGCCGTTGACCGCCGAGTGAGAGGTTGCCGACGCAGTGAGCCGCCAGGCGGTCGACAGCGTGGCGGCACTTCGTTCGCGGCCGTCTTCGGCCGCGAGGAGGGCGAGGGCCGCGGGTCCGCGCGTCAGCGAACTGGGGTCCCAGGCTGCGGGTCCATTTGACGGGATGGATGCCGTACGTCGACCGACTTCGAGGGGGTCGCTGAGCCGGTCTGCCATGAGCGCGGCCGCTTCGCGCGCACGGCGGCGAAGTTCTTCGCTCACGATGTTGCTTGTCGTCGGCTACTTCGCGCGCTCACGGCGCTCCGCAGAAGGCCGTAGGCCAGGTGCTCCTGTGCCTGCGAAAGTCCGAGATAACGGTTGCAGTGCAGATGCATCAGACTGATGGCGGCGCTGTGGCCAGTGCCAGTAATCGGTCCGGCTAACCTCCCGTGCGCGGTCGCTGCATGCCGTCGGGCCTGGACCAAGTCGGCTCCGTCCTTGCCGACGAGTTCGGCGAAGTCGGCCAGGACATGGCGATGCGCTGCCCGGCGAGTTTGGGTGGGCACCGCGTGCGACAGGCCAACCGGTAGGACGGCAAGGATCCAGTCGGTTACGTCGGTCTCAGCGAATGATTGGAGCAAGTCGAGACAGCTAGCAGCGGCGATAACCGCGCGCTCGCTGCCGAGTTTCGTCTCGGGCGTTGTTGCCAGTAGGTGGCGCGCAAGCGCGGTGTCCTTTGCGAACACCGTCTCAGCGGCAGGCATTGCGTCAGCACCGCCGTAGCGGTCGATTTCTGGTGCGTATTCGTCGATGGCGACGGTACGGATGAGATGAGAGGCGGTGGCCGCGTTGGACCACGTGTTCACAGTCTTCAGAACCGTGGCATGCGAGTCATCGGCGACGGGTATGCGCACTCGGATGTGCGGGTCGGGGTCGGCGTAGCGCAGGACATACGTGGCATCGGAGATCTGCTCCAGCAGTCCGTCGAGGCCGGTTGAGATGAGTCGGTCATGAGCGTTGGCATCGGCGTAAACCTTTGCGGATAGCCACGACCCGCCGGGCAGGTGCCGCACAGTGGTCGTCGAAAGTGATGACCAAGGGACGGCTACGGGGCCGAGCCTATCGGCGTGGCCCGGCGTCAGAATGGGGAACACGACCTCAGCCGCGTGACCGTCCATAAGCCCGTGCGGTTCCGTCACGCCGTGCGCCGCGCACCAGCCGTCAGGCGCCTCTTCGAGAACGGATTCTGGATGGCGTCGTAGATGTTCTCGAAGAAGCGCTCGATGCAGCGGATGGTCCAGGTCGAGGTCGAGGCGTTGATCGCCCGTAGCAACTCGGACGTTTGGCGGCACCTCGTACGTGCCGCACCAGCGTTCAACGGCCTGGTCGAAGGTTCGGCTATTCGCGTGGTCGAGGAGTGAGGTTGGCGGGCGCCACTGCCGACCCGCGAGGATGACTTTCCCGACGCGTACCCGCGGCCGAGAAGGCAGCACGGCCAGCCGCCCCCAATCCCATGGACTCCACATTTTGCGACCGCCTAGGGACAGCGCGCTGAGGAACCGGGTGACGTGGGGCAACGCGGTTGACGGGTTGACCATGTTGAGACGCGCCAGGTCGATAACCCGCCGCTGGTGCATGTCCACGGCGTAGAGAGCATGGCCATCGGAGCCAATAGCGATGTCACGTAAGGCAATTCGATCCACGGGTTCGACTTCGGACGACAGGCCCAACTCGACTACCGCGTCGAGTGCTGCTACCTGCGACACGACATTGCCCTGTCGGGGCGTCGTCGTGGGAGAGCGAAGCTCCGCCGTGACGTCAGCCTGTCCGCGGTCGACGAGCGCGCGCAGGTCTGAGTGGACTCCAAGAAGGTCCGCGAACCGACCAATGGTGGCTCCTGCGCTGACCGATCCGTTCGTGCAGGCCAGGAGATAGTCACCACGGGCCAGGGCGTCAGCGTTGTCTGCGTGGAGCGACACTCCCAGGTCGAATGTCCGTGGCGGTCGGCGCTCGCTCCCGATCGTGAGTGACTCGACGGCCTCCTGGTCGAGGTTGAGCTCGGGTGCGCCGGCGGCGACTAGGTCGGCAAGGAGGTTGTCTCGCTCGATGGGGTGACTGGGCGAAGGCGCCGCGCCGCCAGTGCGAGTTGGGTGGGCATCCTGGTAGCCATCTGGCAGGCCAAGCCCGCGATGGCTATCCAGCAGATCGAGAACCGGGACGAGTTGGGCGCTGCCATAGCGGTGCAAGAACCGCTGGTGGTAGGCGTCGAGGGGCTTCGAGGCGGGCTCATCTGGAGCGAGTTTCCACAGCACCTCGGCGGCGGTCGCTACCTCACGGGCGACGGTGGTGGGCAGTGTCAGCCGTGCGTCCATCACGAGGTTCACCAGGAGCGGGGTGCGGTTCGTGTCCGCGACGCGATCGCAGGCAGCGTCCCACCGCTCGCGTCGATCTGTGGGTGGGGCGTCCAGATACTCCGTGATGGCCTCCGGAAGCCCGCCGACGGTGGTCACCGAGGTCGACGGGCGCTCGCCGTCGAGCAGAAATTCTTCGACGCGGAGTGCGTCGAGGTAGGTGTGAGCGTTGGAAAGTGTCGCCTGTGGGAGCAGCGTGCAGACCAGCGCGGCGAGGTCGTCGACGGAGACTGGGTGCGCAGCGCGGTCGATCACGGCCTGGAGAATGGGCGACATCGCCACGGATTTCTCTTGGTGGGCGACCGCGAGATTGACCAGGCGGTTGCCGCGGGTCGTCAGGAGCGGCTGAGCGACCAACAACGTGCTCGGAGATTCTCGCCGAAGTCGGTCGACGACGCCGCGGTCTAGCCGCACATGACGGCGGTGGTCAGTACCCACGGCGGCCTCGACATGAGATCCGAGACGTGCGGTGCTGACTCCGGCGAAGGTGCCAAAAGGAGTGGGCCGAAGGTGGAGGCGAAGGGCGTAACGCAGCGTCGCCAGAAGGGCGCGGCGCACTTTGGCGTGGTCAACCGGCTCCTTGCCAGCACAGATCGCATCGATCTGTGCACTTAAGGAGGGAGAGGAAATCGCGATGGCCTCGCGTAGTTGAGGATCAGCGGTAAGTCGCTCTATTGCGTGCGAAAGGGCCGTCGCCTCGTCCTGGTCCGGATCTACTTGGGGGACAGTTCTGAGGCCCGCGGCTGGTGCAGCCGCGAGCCTCAGAAGGAGTGGACCCGACACCCGAAAAATGGGCTGGGTCCATGCGCGCTCCGTCAGCAGCAGGGGATGCAGGCGCCGATGCCTACTGCATAGGTGTTGACGGTTCCCGGCGTCAGAGCCTGCTTCTCGTCGGCGCGACGGGCCTCTTCTGGGGAGGCGAACTCCGTCAGCGTGGAGTCCGTTGCCGGAATGGTCTCGACGTCAAGCTCAAGAACTGCAGGTGTCACGGTGACATCCTTCCGATTCGTCAATTTCAGGTCTGGTTGACCTGCGATTTTAGTCAAGCACCACGCCTTCGCTCGGTGGGAAATCTGCGGGGGTCAATCCAAAGCGCCTCAGACGGGGACCGTGGCTCAGGGGCGCACGGAACGTAAGGGAAGCGCCACCGTGACAGCCCACCCGAGCGCACCGATCACCGCTGCGCCCAGGCCGCCGACCAGCATGGCAGCCGACGGGTCGCGCGCCTGACGAGTCATGTCGTCAATGAGGAGGATGTATGGCACTGCAGCCAGGGGCAAGGAGCCCATCACCGCGCATTTTCTGAGACGTCGTCACCACGGTGCGCCTTGGGATCTACTCGGAGGGCTGGAAGCCAGCGCTCGCTGCTTCTTCAGCGGTACTGAAGTACACCTCTGCTTCGACGCTGGCATAGCCCGCGGCGTTCGGCGCATGGAACAGCATCGTGTCCGCATTGCCCTTGACCCAACCTGCTGGCCCGGAGCCATCGGAAGCGGGCAGGACTGATCCCGCGAACGGGCCGTCGTCGAATCCGTCGGCTGAACCGGACTCACCTGACGGGGCCGGTGCTGCGGTGGCATCCTCGGGTGCACTATCGGGCTCGGCTGCCTCAGTGACCTCAGGCGTTGGGCTCTGCGGGCCATCAAGATCATCGATCGGTAGCGGGGGAGTGGCCCAGTCGTCGCCGCTGGAGGCGGCGGGTTCCGGTGTGTCCGCGGGTGCCGCCTTGGGCTCTGACGCGGCATTGGTGGGTTCTGTCTCTCCTTGGGGTGCTTCGTCAGCGGGTGTCTCGGTGGCCGCTTCATCGGTGATCGCGTCGTCGGCTGCGGGCGTTGCGGCGGGCGCAGCGTCGAGGGGTGGTGGGGGTGTGCCCCAGTCATCGTCGCTGGAGGCGGCGGGTTCCGGTGTGTCCGCGGGTGCCGCCTTGGGTTCGGACGCGGCCGTGGGTGCTTCGTCAGCGGCTGTCTCGGTGGCCGCTTCATCGGTGATCGCGTCGCCGGCTGCGGGCGTTGCGGCGGGTGCGGTGTCGAGGGGTGGTGGGGGTGTGCCCCAGTCATCGCCGCTGGAGGCAGCCGGCGCGGCGGCTTCTGGTTCAGCAGGCGCGGCGGAGGCCTCACCGGTGGACTCGTCGGTGGATTCTTCGGGCGCCGAGTCGTCGGCTTCTGGAGCTGCGGCAGGCGCTTCGTCCAGTGCCGGTGGGGGCGCGTCCCAGTCGTCGCCGCTGGATGTGGCTGGTGCTGGGGCTTCTTCGGTTGCCTTGGGTTCGGCAGCTGCTTCGTCCAGTGGGGGTGGCGCGGCGTCCCAGTCGTCCCCGCTCGATGCTGCCGCCGCGGGCGCTTCGTCGGCTGGATTGGCCTCAGTGCTGCTTTCTGGGGTGGCGGTGTCGTCGCCATCGAGTGCGGGCGGCGCGGCGTCCCAGTCGTCGTCGCCGCTAGGCGTCGCTGATTCGTCGGGTGCTGAGCTGTCCTCAACTGCTGGGGGTGCGGCGTCCCAGTCGTCTTCTGCTGAGGCTTCGTCAACCGCCGCAGGTGCGGCGTCCCAGTCGTCCCCTGTATCTGTCGCCGCGGCGGTATCCGCGGGCTCGTCGTCATCACTCGTGCTCGCAGCGACTGCCGCGCCGCCCGCTACGGCTGCACCAGCAGCGCCGGCCGCCGCACCCTTGGCCACGCCAGAAGGCTCGTCCTGGTGCTCGGGTTCACCGGCCGCGGGCTTGTCACTTGCTGGCTTTTCGGGCTCGCTCGCGTCCGCTGGCTCGGCTTCGACCTCAGCCTCAGCGGGGCTCTCTTCAGGACTCTCGGCGGGGGCAACCCGGCCGCTTCGATCGACGCCCTGAGTGCCGACGGTGCCGCCGACGCCCTTCTTCGGGTCGCGGACATACCACCACGCGACCAGCGCGAGCACGAGCAGAACGAGGATGAGAACAAGCCACTTCATGGCCATGACCCTAGTGATCCGCGCACGCAGGAGCCACATGGGCAGGAGTACGCCGATGACCTCCTGCTCATCTCCACCACTTACCGTGTCGTTGTGCCAGATCCGTCATCCGACCCAAGCCCACGCGTAGGACGCCGGGTCCGTCGCGCGCCAAAGTTCCCCGTTTTTATGGTGGGCGGCGGAGTGATCGGGCTCATCTTCGGCATTGTGATGGCGCTGCGAGGCGAGTCTGGCGGCTACTCAGACGCGGCAACCCTGGGCCTCTTCGCCCTGACGTTTACCTGTGTAGGAGTCCTCATCGGCACCGCGGTCGCGCTGTTCTTCGACCGTCGATCGTTGCGCTGAATTCGGCGTACGCGCCGCACGTGTCAGACTGGGACTGTGTCTGGTGATGGACGGCTCTCGCACGACCTCTTACCCGGGGAGAAGGCACCCCAAGACGCCTGCGGCGTCTTCGGTGTCTGGGCTCCCGGAGAAGACGTCGCCAAACTGACCTACTTCGGCCTCTATGCGCTGCAACACCGCGGCCAGGAATCAGCCGGAATCGCGACCAGCGACGGACGCAGCATCCTGGTCTACAAGGACATGGGCCTGGTCAGCCAGGTCTTCGATGAATCCAGCCTCAACTCCCTCCGCGGTCACCTCGCCGTGGGCCACACGCGCTACTCGACCACCGGTGGCAGCACCTGGGAGAACGCCCAGCCCACTCTCGGCGGGCACGAAGGCGGCACCGTCGCGCTGACCCACAACGGCAACCTCGTCAACACCGTCGAACTGCGCGAGTTGGTCAACGAACGCACCGACCCCAGGCGTCGCGGGGAGCTGGGCCGTGGGAACACCAGCGACACCGCGCTGATTACGGCGCTCCTGACCGCCAACCCGGACCAAACGGTCACCGACGCGGCCATGGAAATCCTTCCCAAGGTGCGCGGCGCGTACTGCTTGGCGTTCATGGACGAAAGCACGCTGTATGCCGCGCGCGACCCGCAAGGCGTCCGTCCGCTCGCGCTTGGCCGGCTCGAACGAGGCTGGGCTGTCGCCTCAGAGACCGCGGCACTGCAGACCATCGGCGCCAGTGTCGTTCGTGAGGTCGAACCCGGCGAACTCATCTGCATCGATGAGGACGGGCTGCGGAGCTACAAATTCGCCGAACCGCAGCCAAAGGGTTGCGTCTTCGAATACGTCTACCTCGCCCGACCCGATGCCGTCATCCGCGGTCGAGTCGTGCACGAGGCCCGCGTCGACATGGGGCGCCAACTCGCCCGCGAGCACCCCGTCGAAGCCGACATGGTCATCGGTGTCCCAGAGTCTGGTGTCCCCGCCGCGACCGGGTATGCCCAAGAAAGCGGCCTCCCGTTTGGTCAGGGCTTCGTGAAGAACGCCTACGTCGGTCGTACCTTCATTCAGCCCAGCCAGACACTTCGACAACTCGGCATCCGGTTGAAGCTCAACCCGCTTGAGCACGCCATCAAGGGCAAACGGCTTGTCGTGATTGATGACTCAATTGTCCGAGGCAACACCCAGCGCGCCCAGATCCGGATGCTTCGCGAGGCAGGTGCGGCCGAGGTGCACGTACGCATCTCCTCACCGCCGGTGAAGTGGCCCTGCTTCTACGGCATCGACTTCGCGACCCGTGCCGAGCTCGTTGCCAACGGTCTCGACACCGACGCGATCTGCGCCTCGATCGGTGCTGACTCCCTGGGATACATCTCCGAGGAGGGCATGATCGAGGCGACCGACCAGCCCGCGGAAACCCTCTGCGCCGCGTGCTTTAACGGGACCTACCCCATTGGTCTGCCCGAGGAGAGCGCCATCGGCAAGCACGTGCTCGAGACCCTGCCGATGGACGTTCAGACCGGGCACGACCGGTCAATCCAGCACCGACCGGAGGATTCCGTCTCGCGCGCGGACGCCGAAGGTGTCTCCACGGGAGTGGGCGCCGGCGCGTCAAACGCCCTTCTTCACCCCTGAAACCAAGCGCGACAAAGCCCCCAGCACGACACATAGGAGCCCGCACATCCCATGAGCCAGACGCCGATCACGTACGCATCCGCCGGAGTCGACGTCGAGGCGGGCGACAAGGCTGTGGAGCTCATGAAAGACGCGGTACGCCGCGCCCAGCGCCCCGAGGTGCTCGGCGGGCTTGGCGGTTTCGCGGGCCTATTCGACGCCTCCGCGCTCGCCAAGATGTCCCAGCCGGTGCTCGCGACCTCGACCGACGGGGTGGGCACCAAGGTGGCCATCGCTCAAGCGATGGACCGGCACGACACCATCGGGTACGACCTCGTAGGCATGGTCGTTGACGACATCGTGTGTTGCGGCGCCGAACCGCTGTTCATGACCGACTACATCGCCACCGGCAAGGTCGTCCCCGAGCGCATCGCCGCCATCGTGTCCGGCATCGCTGCCGCCTGTGAACAGGCAGGGGTCGCCTTGATCGGCGGAGAGACGGCCGAGCACCCCGGGCTCCTGGAGCCGGAAGAATACGACGTCGCAGGCGCCGCCACGGGCGTTGTAGAGCGGGCAGACCTGCTCACGGCCGACCGCGTCCAGGTCGGGGACGCTGTCTTGGCGCTGGGCTCATCCGGCCTGCATTCCAACGGTTACAGCCTCGTACGGCGGGTATTCGCCGCCGCCGGATGGGCGCTGGATCGGGACGTACCCGAACTGGGCGGCACCTTGGGCGACGCGCTCATGACACCCACCACGGTCTACACCAGCGACCTGCTCAACCTCATCCGTACCGATGGGGTCGACATTCACGCACTGTCACACGTCACAGGCGGAGGGTTGGCTGCCAACCTGGCGCGCGTCCTGCCGGAGGGTGTTCTCGCCCGAGTTGATCGCAGCACTTGGGCGCCTGCGCCGATCTTTGACCTCGTGCAGCGACTAGGCAACGTGCCACAGTCCGATATCGAGCGCACGCTCAACCAGGGCGTCGGGTTCTGTGTCGTGCTCCCGTCCGACCAGGCCGACCGCGCCGCCGACATCGCACGGCAGCGCGGACTTGAGGCATGGGTGATGGGAGAAGTCCTGGATCGCTCAGCTGGTGACGGCGCACAGGACCGCGGCGAGATCGTCGCCGGCGCTAAGGGTGCTGCTGGCGGCGCCTGCCAACTCGTGGGCTCTCATTCGTGAGACAAGCATCAGCGCATCGAGCCCGAAGGCTCGATGCGGTGAAAGCTCACATCAGGAGTGGCGACCGTTAGCGGTCGCCTGCGGTCCATTTTTCATAGTCGTCACCCTCATCGCTCTGGGTGTCACGGGGCTCTTCAGCCCTAGGTGACGAAGCGCGAAGCTCGCGCTCGAGAGCGTTCAGGTCGGTATCGGGGGAGAAATACTTCAACTCCCGAGCAACCTTGGTCTGTTTTGCCTTGGCCCGGCCGCGCCCCATGGCGAGACCCCCTCTGTGTGTTGCCCAGAGCGGTTGCAATACCGGCACTACGCAGTGCCAGCATCACTCACGGCTCCTGGGGATCCTGAGTTCCTGTCGTAGCACAAACCGTACATCAGTCCGTGCCGTGACCTGACATCGGACTCACCGACCGGCCGCCGCCCGAAACTACTCGTCGTCGCGGAGGCGCCGCCGCGCGAACATCCCAGCGCCCACTAGGCCCAACGCGGCGACTACAGCGAGACCAATGACGATGACAGGGCGGTTGCTGGTCGCGTCGGTATCGACGGTGGTGGTGGGTGCCATCGTCGGCTCGGAGGTGCCTTCTGAGGCCGCATTGTCCGAAGCGCTAGGAGTCTCTGCGCCGCCTCCGACGCCACCGGAGGACTTCTCCGCTGCTGAACTGGCCGTGGACGGTGCGGCGCTGCTCGTGGCGGAACTCGTGGTGCTTTTCCCGCGCACCGTAAAGGACAAGGTGCCTGAGATGGGGTGTCCGTCGCTGGAGGTGACCCGCCAGGTGACGGCGTACTTTCCCGGGCTTGAGGCATCCAGCGCCTGGACGACCTTGGCGCCATCGGCCTTGGGCTCACCCGAGGAAGCGGGGGAACCATCGGGCCCCTTGACCTCGACCCTCGACCCAGTAGGCAAGATCTCTGCGCTGTAGGTCAGCGTGAGGTTCTTCGGCGCCGACACGGTGGCGCCGTCCGCCGGGTCGGAGGAGAGGAGTCGGTCATGCGCGGCGGCGGTGCCCGCCATCGCGAACGAGAGGCCGCAGGTGGCCAGAACCAGGACGATGAGGGCGCGGATATGTTTCAGCACGACGTCATTGTGGCTGGTTGACCTGGGAGGAGACTCTTGGGCCCATGCGGACCGTCCGGGCAAAGACGAGCGGCTCGCAACCTGTGGGCTGCGAGCCGCTCGTGTGGGTGGTGGCCAGGGACGGGGTCGAACCGCCGACCTAACGATTTTCAGTCGTTCGCTCTACCAACTGAGCTACCTGGCCAGGTGGTGCCCTTCGGCGCGCCCTTCGCAAGCTTAAGGCTTGCTCAGGACGGCGCTGGCGACCCCGACGGGACTCGAACCCGCGACCTCCGCCGTGACAGGGCGGCGCGCTAACCAACTGCGCTACGGGGCCTTGCGTGCAAGGCCGTTCTTGCGTATCCCCAACGGGATTCGAACCCGTGCTACCGCCGTGAAAGGGCGGGGTCCTAGGCCGCTAGACGATGGGGACCTTGTCCAACTTCGGTCCCAATCCGCCAAGCCGGGCCTGGTTCCGTCGAGGACTTGCGAAAGCATACGGGGTAGTTTGCCCAACCGCCAAAACGGCTCCTACGGCCCTGTTATGACGCCTTTGCCCACGCGAGAAGTTGGTCCCTCTCCCACGTGTTGATGATGCGGTCGATGGGTACGCCGAGCCGCTCAGCCCGCTCGCAGCCGTACTGCAGGAAGTCCAGTTGTCCGGGGGCGTGGGCGTCGCTGTCGATGCTGAAAAGGCAACCGCTCTCGATGGCCAATGACAGCAGGTCATCGGGCGGGTCGCAGCGTTCCGGGCGGCTGTTGATCTCGACGGCCGTGTGGTGCTCAGCGCACGCCGCAAACACCGCACTGGCATCAAATTGCGACTGCGGACGGGTCCCGCGTTCTCCGGTGACGAGGCGACCGGTGCAGTGGCCAAGGATGTTGACGCGCGGGTTTGATGCCGCTGCGACCATTCGCTGAGTCATGGCAGCGGGGCCCATCTTGAGTTTGGAATGCACAGAGGCGACCCGCACGTCCAGCCGGTCCAACATGGCGTCGCTCTGGTCCAGGTCACCTTCGTCGAGGATGTCGACCTCAATCCCCTTGAGGAGAGTGAAGTTGTCGCCCAGGTGCTCGTTGATCCGGTCGATCACGCCGAGTTGGCGAGTTAACCGCTCCTTCGAGAGCCCATTGGCGACCCGAAGTCGAGGCGAGTGGTCGGTGAGCACGAGATAGTCGTGCCCCAACTCCATTGCGGTAGCAACCATTTCCTCGATCGGAGATCCACCATCGCTCCAGTCGGAGTGCGAATGGCAGTCCCCGCGCAGCGCCTCGTGGTACGCCTCGCCGCCCTCGACAAGACGACCGAGGTTCTTTGCCTCCAGGTCGGACAGATAACTCGGGATGTCTCCGGCAAGCGCCTGCCGAACGACGGACTCGGTCGACTTCCCGATGCCGGGCAGTTCGGACAGAGTGTTGTTCGCCGCGCGGGCCTCCAAGTCGGGCCGGGGCGTACGTACGACCGTGTCCGCCGCAGACCGGAAGGCTTTGACCCGATAGGACCCGGCGCGAGATCGCTCCAGCAGAAAAGCGATCCGACGAAGCGCATCCAGAGGTTCCATGCCGTCGAGCCTCCCACGTCGGTCGAGCGTTGAAACGTCGGTCGAGCGTTGAAACGTCGGTCGAGCGTTGAAACGCCGGTCGAGCGTTGAAACGCCGGTCGAGCTTGTCGAGACCCCATACCCCCGCGCTCCGCCGGGAATACGAGCGCGACGCAACCATCCGCCCTCCTCGGCTAGCGCCTCGGCGGGCTCCCGCCAGACCCAGCCAGCGCCGCGCTCGTCCTCCCGCCTCCGCGCTCGTGCGCCCCCAACGCCGGTCGAGCAGGTGGGAACGCAGTGATCCACCGTGTCGAGACCACTCACCGGGGGTCTCGACACGGCTCGCGCTAGGGCGCTCGCCTGCTCGACCGGCGTTGGGTGGGTCTCGACACGGCTCGCGCTAGGGCGCTCGCCTGCTCGACCGGCGTTGGGTGGGTCTCGACACGGCTCGCGCTAGGGCGCTCGCCTGCTCGACCGGCGTTGGGTGGGTCTCGACACGGCTCGACCGGCGTGAGTTGGCGCTCGCCTGCTCGACCGGCGTTGGGGGTCTCGACACGGCTCGCGCTAGGGCGCTCGCCTGCTCGACCAGCGTTGGGTTGGTCTCGACGCGGCTCGACCGGCGGGGGTTGGTCTCGACCAGCGGGGAGAGGGCGACACTCGACGCGGCTAGAGTCGGGCAGCATGCGAACCTGGTTGGCACCTCTCGTGATGGTGCTCGTGCTGCTGTGGGTGTGGTGGATGCGCCGGCAGTTGCGCACTGCCTACCTCGGTCGGCTCGTGGCCGCAGCCCGTGGACGCGAGGGGCGGGCGCGACGAATCACCACCCTTTGGCAACTTTCGGTCGCCGGAGTGGGTGCGGTCCTCATCGTCTTGGCCGGGCTTGCTGAGTGGGTTTGGGAAATGCCCGTATTGCGAATTGTGCTGGCGCTGTTCGTGATTGCGGTCGTAGTTCCGTTGGGGAGCATCGTCGCTGGGCGCGACGACTCACAGGGGCGACAGCGCAAGGTGCGCGTACGCCGCAGTGCCCAAGAGCGTCTAGCCGAGGTTGGAGCGAGTCGCGAGGTCGCGCTCGCCGTGGTGCACGCGAGTCGGCCGTTTGCCTACGTCAGTTTTGTCATGGGCATGGTCGCCTCAGTGGTGCTGGTCTGGCACGACTGAGCGCTTGGCCGGCTTCTGTTCGGCTTCCTGAAGCTCGGCGACCTTGCGCTCGGCGGCCTTGGTGATGCGGTCGGTGACTGCTCCGATGACCACCACGACACCGGCGGCGCCAAGGGCCATGACAAGCCGCGGCCGACCGACTCCGCGGCGGGTCAAGGACTTCTCGACCCGGCGGTCGAGTTTGAGGGCCGGCTTTGAGGTGAGGAGAGTCGCGCTGCTGGCCACCGAGGCCAGCAGGAGTGCGGTGTCACCCAACGAATCGGACTTGGCCCCCGCGCGGTGCGCCAGCGGGGCTGGTTGCTTGCCGCTCGCGGGCGTCCGGCTGGAGCCCACCAACATGGCGGCGGCGGAGCCGCCGGTGTTGGTGGCGAGCAGCACCCGGCGCAGCGTACGGGGCACCCTGGCCGGCTTGAGATAGACGACCGCGCCCGCGATGGCGGCGGACGACAGGTGTTGAACGATCGGGGAACTCAACAGATTGCGGCTCGTCATGTGATCACTCTACGAGCGCGCTGTCCGGTGCTGCGCTCGCCGTCGCGGGCGGCTCGCGTAGTGCGTGCCGCCAGATCAGAACGGTGCCGAGCATGAGAACTCCGGCGCCCACCGTGACAGCAAAGGCAGGGGTATGCCCGCCCCAGTCCGCGAGCCGCCCGGCCAGCGCGGCGCCGACGGCGTAGCCCAACCCGGTAGCCCCCGCGAGCAAGGTCATTGCCGCGCCGGTACGCCCCATCGGCGTCAGTTTCTCTGCCAGCGTGAAGGTCGTGATCATGTATGGCGCAACGGTCAGTCCAAGGATGAAAAGGACCGGCGCGAGGGCGGCGAGCGACCCGACCGCCAGCAAGGGCAGCGAGAGTAAAAGGAAGGCCAGCGCGAACCATCGGAGTCGGGAGGCGAGCGACCAGCGCGTCGGCAGGTAGGCCAGCGAGAGACCAGCGATGACACTGCCGACCCCGAGGAGTGCGTGAAACAAACCGGTCAGGCCCGGTTGCCCGACGGCGGTCGCCAGCACGTTCGTCCCGTTCTGAATTGATCCGAAAACCGAGCCAATCGCGAACTGCGCAAAGCTTAGCGTGATGATCGCGGGGGTCCACAGCGACGCGGTGCTGGCGGTGCTGCGTTCCCGCGCCGCGAAGGCCGTACGCGCGGTCGGGTGTAGCGCGAACCAACTGCCGAACACGGCCAGCAGCACGCCGGCGGCGCATACGCTGACGGTCGAGTTGGCCGTAGCGGCGATGACGCCGACGATTGCTGGGCCGAGGACGAAGCTGGCCTCGTCGGCGGCCCCTTCATAGGAGAACGCGACATCCATCAAGGTGTCCGACTCGCCCACTCCGGAGGTCACGGGCCGCCAGCGCGCGCGAGCCAGCGGCCCGACCTGGGGGATGAAGAGTCCGGCGCCCGCGGCGACTGCGGCAGCCCATCCCCACGCGAGGTCGGTATGGACGATGAAAACGACAGCGAGCAGTCCGGACCCGGCAATCAGTGACTGAACGAGCACGACGGTGCGTTGCCCGAGGCGGTCGGCCAGATTCCCCCAGAACATCGCACCGATGGCGTTCGCAATGGCGAGCGCGCCAGCAGTGGCACCACCTGCTCCGTAACTGCCGGTGTCCTCAGCGACGAGCAACAGCACGCCCAATTGGCTCATCGCGAGCGGGATTCGGGCCAGGAAGGCCACGAAAATGTACGCAGGGCCCGTGAGGCCGAACAAAGCGCGGTAACGACGCAGGGGGGACATGCACACTCCGGGCAGGAAACAGCGGTGGCGTGTCCACCCACCTCCAGGAGACGCCGAAGCCCTTTGCGTGCTCCAGTCTACGGCGTGCTGACCGGCGCGCCACCGAGCCGCTTGCGCATGGCCGCCATGCTCTTGATCTGTGCTGTCTGTCCAGCCCCAATGTCGTTGGCGAGCCTGCCGGTCTCGATGTCTGTGCCGCCCGCCTTGTATCGGTCGTCGATCATGGTCAGCGCGCCACCGTGATGGGTGATCATCAGACCGAGGAAGGTGATGTCCTTTTGTTTGCCCTTGGCCTTGCTGAGCTTTTTCAACTCGGCGGCGGATGCCATGCCGGGCATGTCGGAATGGTCGGTCTTTCCGGTGGCGGAGTGCGTGCCGCCGTGGTCGTGGCCGGAAGATTTCGAGCCTGCGTTGTCTTTGAGCCACTTTTTCATATAGGTGATCTCGGGTGTTTGCTCTGCCTTGATCCGCGAGGCCATTCGCTTCACCTCGGGGTCGGTGAGTTTTCCGTCCACCATGTTGACCATCACGACAGCCTGGGCATGGTGATGAATCATGTCGCTCATGAAGGTCACGTCGGCCTGAGTCGCCGGCGTGGAACTCGGCGACAACGCCGGTCCCGTCAGCGTCTTGTTGGGCTCGCCGGGGCGGCCGGGCTGCAAGACCGGAACAGAGTCGGTCGGTGCCGGTGTTCCAGTCGCCCCGCTGCGGTCGGCGCTGGAGTCGTCAGAGCAGCCGGTCAGGAGTGCGCCGCTGAGGGCCAGGATCGTGCAGAGGGCTGGCATACGGAATCGGGAAGACGCGGGCATAGGACGCATCATGACATTGCCCAAAACCTGATGGGTGCAAACGCCCACGTTACTGATCAGTCTGCGCCACACTGAGCAGGCTAAGGGAGAAAGCCCCGGAAACACCGGGCACTGCAATGGAGGTCCGACGATGGGTTCGAGGCGGTCGCGCTCGAAGGTAGCGCTGCTCACCACGGGGTTACTGACCACCACGATGGGCGTGGGCGTGGGCAGTGCACTCGCCGATCCCGGTGATGGCTCGGGTGCTGTAGGAAACGACAAAGTAGTCAATCGAGGTCTGGCCAAGACGCCGAGCAGTAACAAGTCGGAGATCGGTCGCTCTGGTACGGACCTGGGCCCCGGCGAGATCGGCCGAAGCAAAAACATGAAGCACTTGGCCAACGTGCGACCAGACGGTCCGCTGGCCACCGACACTGGAACTGACATTGCGTTCCAGGACGACAAGGCCTTCGTTGGCAACTACTCAGGCTTCTCGATCTGGGACATCAAAACCCCGAGTAAGCCCCGCAAGATTGCGCAGGTCTCCTGCCCCGGATCGCAAAATGACATCTCAGTGTCAGGCGACCGCCTTTACCTCTCCACGGACGTGGCGCGTAGCGACGACTCGTGTGCATCCACGGGCGGTTCCGGCACCGATAAGGCGAGTTGGGAGGGAATCAAAATCTTCGATATCAGCGACCTGAAGAAGCCGCGCTACGTTCAGGCTGTTGAGACGGCGTGTGGTTCCCACACCCACACCCTCGTTCCTGGCGGCAAGTCGAAGGAGTACCTCTACGTCTCGAGTTATAGCCCGTCTAAGTCGTTGCCCGACTGCCAGCCGCCGCACGACTCCATCTCGATCATTGAGGTGCCCAAGAAGCGGCCTGCGGCAGCGAAGGTCGTCGCCGAGCCCAACCTGTTCCCCGATGGCGGGACAGAGAGTCCTGACCTGCTCGCGGGTGGCACCAGCGGCTGCCACGACATCACGGTCTACCCGGCGAAAAACCTGGCGGCCGGGGCATGCATGGGCGACGGCATCATCATGAGCATCGCCGACCCGAAGAACCCGAAGGTGATTGAGCGGGTCTCTGACCGCAACTTCGATTTCTGGCACTCGGCCACGTTCACCAATGACGGAAGCAAGGTGCTGTTCACCGACGAGTTGGGTGGCGGTAACACCGCGACCTGCGATGAGACGACCGCGCCGTTCCGTGGCGCCAACGCCATCTATAACCTCAACGGCCGAAACAAGTTGAAGTTCCAGTCGTACTTCAAGATTGACCGCCACCAGCACCCATCAGAGAACTGTGTGTCGCACAACGGGTCGCTGATTCCGGTCAAGGGCAAGAACATCATGGTTCAGTCCTGGTACATGGGCGGCACCAATGTGTGGGACTTCACCAACCCGACCAAGCCTCGGGAAATCGGCTACTTCGAGCGTGGCCCGGAGAAGGTCAAGGGTGACGGCGGCGGAACCTGGTCGTCCTACTACTACAACGGGCACATCTACTCTTCTGACCTGGGCATGGGCCTCGATGTCTTGAAGATCACCGGCAAGGATTTCAAGAGCGCCGCGAAGGTGAAGATGGGCGAGTTCAACCCGCAGTCTCAGCCGTTCATTCAGAACCGGTAAGCACGCGAGTTCACCGAAGTGGCCCGTAGGGGATCCCTACGGGCCACTTCACGTGTGTGGGGTTTTCCTCAGGCCCGCCGTGCGGCATCCTGAAAGACGACGGATGTGTTGAAGCGGTGGGTGGTGTGGCACAGATAAGTCGACGGACGGCAGTTGGTGGCGCACTAGCGGGGGCGATGGGTGCCGCGTCGGGTTGTGCGTTTGACGGGTCTGATGAGAAGTCATCGTCCTCGAGTACGTCGGCGAAGTCGTCGAAAACCCGGCATGCACGGCCCATCGGCGACGGGTCGATGTCCGATTCCGGCCCGCAACCGAAGCAGCGTCGCTGGCGCCGACTGAAGCCCGGTCAGGAGCCGCCGCAGTTCGTGGTGATCTCGTGGGACGGGGGCGGCGAGTCGAGCCTGAAGCTCAACAGCCATTTCCAGCGGGTAGCCCGTGAATGCGGTGCGTCGATGACGATCTTCCTCACGGGGATCTATTTCGTACCGGAAAGCAAGCGCACGATTTATCACCCCCCTGGTCGGGAGCCGGGAGAGTCCGATCTCGGTTTTTATCCGGAGCGATTCGTGCGGGACACGATCGAACAGACGGGAAAGGCGTGGTGGGGAGGCCACGAGATCGGTACGCACTTCAACGGTCACTTCTGCGGGCCCAAAGGTGTCTCGACCTGGACGCCGGAGCAGTGGAAGGACGAAATTTCCCAAGCCCACACGTTTGTGGCGTCCTGGAAGACCACGACCGGGTTCACCGACCTTCCCGCCCTACCCTTCGACTATCGGAAGGAACTGGTCGGCGGGCGCACCCCGTGCCTGGAGGGCACCGACAACCTGCGCAAGGCGGCTGCCGATCTCGGCTGGCGGTATGACTCCAGCGGCGCCCGCTACGCCACCTGGCCGCACAAAGTCGAGGGCCTGTGGGATCTGTCGATGCAGTCCGTGCCCTACCCCGGCTCACGATCGGGGATCGTCGCGATGGACTACAACTTCCTCTACCAACAATCCGCGGGCAAGGTCAACGGCGACCCGGGTCAGCGCACTCAATGGCTGCGGCAAACCGTCGACTCGTTGATGGCGGGCTTCCGGCAAGCACGCGACGGCAACCGGGCGCCGTTCGTCATCGGCAATCACTTCGAGCACTGGAACGGCGGGATCTATATGAAGGCGGTCGAAGAGGTGATGCGCAACCTGTCGGGAGAGCCCGATACTCACATGGTCTCCTTTCGGCAGTTATGCGATTGGTTGGACGCCCAGGATCCAGAGGTCTTGGGACGACTTCAGCGCTTGGGCAGCGCGCCGCAGAAGGGCTGGGCGAGGTACCTCGCCTAGGGTCGGGTCATGTCGGACAGGTATCAGATGGGCGCGACCGTCCATGACGGTGGAGTGTCATTTCGGGTGTGGGCGCCCTTCGCGCAGCAGGTTGCGGTCGTCGGTGACTTCAATGACTGGGATGCCAGCGCGCATCCACTGCAACGGACGCGCAACGGGCGATGGTCAGGCGAGGTGCCGGGCGCCGGCGTCGGGCAGGAATACCGCTTCCATCTCGTCGCCTCAGACGGCAGCGAGCTGTCGCGGATTGACCCGTACGCCCGCCAGGTCACCAACTCGGTCGGGAACGGCGTCATCTACGACCACGGTGATTTCGACTGGCAGGGCGATGACTATGGGTGCCCGCCCCGAGATGACCTGGTGATCTACGAACTGCACATCGGGTCCTTCTACGCCGAGGATCCCAGCCGTCCTGGCACCTTCGAGATGGCGTACAGCCGCCTCGACCACCTGGTGGCGCTCGGCATCAACGCGATCGAGATTATGCCGGTGATGGAGTTCGCGGGAGACCGCTCATGGGGGTATAACCCAGCGCACCCGTTTGCCGTGGAGTCGGTCTATGGCGGTCCGGACGCGCTGAAGACGCTGGTGCGGGAAGCGCACCGGCGTGGCCTGGCCGTGATTGTCGACGTCGTCTACAACCACTTTGGGCCCAGCGACCTCGATCTGTGGCAGTTCGACGGCTGGAGCGAAAACGGCAAGGGCGGAATCTACTTCTACAACGACGACCGGTCGCAGACCCCATGGGGTGACACCCGCCCCGATTACGGTCGGCCCGAGGTGCGGCAATACATCTATGACAACGCGGTGTCGTGGCTGCGCGACTTTCATGCCGACGGGTTGCGCTGGGATATGACGCCGTACGTCCGCAGTGTCGATGGCGGCGGGCAGAACCTCCCCGACGGCTGGTCCCTGATGCAGGAGGTCAACGAACACCTGAGCGCCGACTGGCCCGATGTGGTGCTCCTCGCCGAGGACATGCAGGGCAAGCCAGAGATCACCTCGGTGGCGAAGTTCCATGCGCAGTGGGATGGTGCGTTCGTGCACCCGGTTCGTGCGGCGATGATCGCGATGGATGACGGTTCGCGCTCGATGCCAGCGCTCGCGCAGGCGGTCGCCACGCGCTACAACGACGATGCCTTCCAGCGGGTGGTCTACACCGAATCGCACGACGAGGTGGCCAATGGTCGCGCTCGCCTCCCCGAGGAGATCGATGGCGAGAATCCGCGAGCGTGGCACGCCCGGAAGCGTTCGATGCTGGGCGCCGCGATCACCCTCACCAGTCCCGGGATCCCCATGCTCTTCCAGGGCCAGGAGTTCTTGGAGGACGAGTGGTTCCGTGACGATGTGCCGTTGGAATGGCACCTGTCTGAGGAGTTCCATGGTGTGGTGCGGGCGTACGCCGACCTGATCCAGTTGCGCCGCAACGTGTCTGGCGGGATCCCAGGTTTGCGCGGACAGCACGTCGGCGTCACTCACGTTGATGACCAGGCCAAGGTGCTCGCCTATGTGCGCAGCAGCGCGCCGAGCGCTGCGCCGGGTGATGCGCTGGTCGTCGTCAACGCTTCCCATCAGGAGTATCGGGACTATTACCTCGGGACATCCGTTCCGGGGCGGTGGGAACTGGTCTTCAACGGCGACGCGCGTGCGTACTCGGATGACTTTGGTGATGTCAGTTCCGGCGACCTGTATGCCGGCCCGGACGCCCGCGGTGCGATCACGATTGCGCCCTACACGGCGCAGGTTTTCCGCCTGGCTTAATCCGGGGCTGAAGTTCGCCGTCGCGTAACCCCGTCGAGTGGCACCAGACCAACTAGCGTCGTGATTCAACGGCATGTTCGGTGGATGGTGCGGGAGGGCACGGTGCTGCGGATCCGAGTTCTCGGAACGCTAGAGGTCTTTGACGGAGCGGGCTGGGCCACAGTCAGTGCGGGAAAGCCGCGTGCGCTGCTGGCGGTGTTGATCGCCCAGGCGCCAGGAACCGTGTCAGTCGACGCCCTGATCGACGAGGTCTGGGGCGAACGACCCCCGAAATCGGCGCAGACCCAGATCCACGGATATGTGATGCGGCTGCGGCGGCTACTCCACGATGAAGCTGGCGACTTCCTCGTCACCAGCCCGCCGGGGTATCGACTGGCCCTAGAGCCGGGGGATCTCGATTCTGACGAAGCCGAACGACGGCTTGCGCAGGCCAGCGAAGCGCAGCGAGCTGGGCATCCCGACCAGGCCGCGACGGCCGCCGAGGATGCGATTCGATGCTGGCGGGGCGAGGCCTTCGCCGACGTCGAACTCACGACGTTGATCGGTCCGCGTGCCGAACGGCTCCGTGAGTTGCGACTGACGGCCAGGGAGGAGTTGATCACGGCCGACCTGGCGCGGGCACATTTCGACTCGGCGATCAGCCACGCCCGCGAGCACCTCGCGCGACATCCGCTGCGCGAGAACGTTTGGCAGCAGTTGATGATCGCGCTGTGGTCGTCTGGTCGCCAGGCCGAAGCGTTGGCGGCGTATCGCCAATTGCGGGAGCAGTTAGCAGATGACCTCGGGGTGGATCCCTGCGTAGAGGCCCGGGACCTGCATGCGCGGATTCTGGCCGGCGAGCCGCCTCCAGTAGCCGAAGCACTGCGTGCGCCTGTCCCGGAATCTGCCGACGACGAGTCTGCGGTCGCTGTCCCGGGGCCTGTGGCTCAGTTGCCGGCGGATATTTCGGATTTCACCGGGCGGGATGCTGAGATCGAGCGGATCCTCGCGGCGGTCACCGCTGCGGGGGAAGACCAGCCACCGAGCTTGGTGGTGGTCCACGGTCCGCCGGGTGCGGGGAAATCCAGTGTCGCCCTACACGCGGCACGGCAACTGGGGGAGCGATTTCCCGACGGCCAGTTGTACCTCGATGCCGCGGGCACCTCGGAGTCAGCGAGAGAACCGAGGGACCTGGTAGCGGAGGCCCTGATGGCTCTCGGTATCAGTAGTCGGGACCTGCCCGAGGAGCTTGCTGCGCGTGCTGCGCTGCTTCGTTCGGTGCTCGCCGCTCGCCGAATCTTGATCCTGGTCGACGACGCTGGGTCCTCTGACCAAGTCCGCGCGCTGCTTCCACCCAATGCCCGCAGCGCGATCATCGTCAGCAGCAGACGGCTACTCACCGACCTTTCGGGAAGCGTCCATGTCGAACTTGGGCCGCTCGGTCCGCAGGAGGCATACGACCTGCTCGCCAGGATCGTCGGAACGGCCCGTGTAAGTGCGGAATCGGCTGTGGCACACCAGATCACGCGTGCCTGCGGGATGCTGCCCCTCTCGATTCGAATCGCTGGGGGAAAGTTGCTCGGCCGCCCCAGTTGGTCGCTGCAGGTGCTGCTGTCCAGGTTGGAGGACGAGGGTCGTCGGCTGAGCGAGCTGCGCCTCGGTGATCTGGATGTGCGTTCGAGCGTTGACCTTTCGCTGGGCTCCCTTGAGCCGGAGACGCGGCGGGCGTTCGGGCTGATGGGTCTACTTGGCGCCCAGGACCTACCGGGGTGGGTGGTCGGACCGCTCCTGGATCGACGGGATGCTGACGGCGTGCTGGACAGCCTGGTCGACGCCAGTCTGGTGGCGTTGTCGGGTTCCGGCACAGATGGACAACCGCGTTATCGCATCCATGACTTGCTCCGGGTGCAGGCCGTCGAAAGCTGTCAATCCATACCTGTCGAAGAGCAGCGCGCCGCCGTCGCCCGGGTCCTGGCATCGTGGCTTGATGTCGTCGAAAACGTCACACGGCGACTGCCGCCCAACCCGTTGCAGCCACCGCGCGGCGAGGCGCCACGTCGCCCGTTGCCTGACTACCAGACGCGGCCTGCACTCTCTGAACCATTCGCCTGGTTCGACGCGCAGCGGACCGCGCTGGTCGGCGCTGTGCGTCTTGCCGCCGAGTGGGAACTCCCGGCGTTGTGCTGGGAACTTGCCGCCGCACTCGGCCCCTACTTCGACGATCGTGCGAGATTCGATGATTGGCGACGTACGCACGAACTTGCGCTCACTCTGCCCGTGGGTGATCTGGGACAGGCGGTGCTCCTGCGTGGCTTGGCCCAGGTTCATGTCTATGGCAGCGACCTTGAGGGAGCCGAGGAACTGGCCAAGCGCTCGCTGAGCCTGTTTCGCCTGGTGGGTCACCAGCACGGGGAAGTGACGGCGCTGTCAGCGCTGGTGACCTGCGACAGGTTGTCGGAACGATGGGAATTGGCCCTCGAAAAGGTCCACCACGCACTCAAACTGGTGACGGCGCTGGAGAACAGAACGTTCGAGGCGCAGCTGAGATGCTCCGCTGGCATCATTCTGGTCGCGCAGCGACGGCCGCAGGAGGCGCACGTCTGGTTCCGCCAGTCGCTGCGCCTCGCCCGGGAAAGCGGCGACGCGCACCGCGAGGCTGTCGTGCTGCGCGAGCTCAGCCAGCTTCAGCTTCAGGTGGGTGACCCGCAAGCAGCGCTCGTCGGACTCCGTCGGGCTGAGGAGATTCTGGCCACTCTTCAGGACGAACGGTGCATCGCCTTCACGCTGACCCGGCGGGCAGAGCTGCACCGGGACGCCGGTGACTTTGATGCCGCTCGGACGGCGTGGTCCAAGGCAGCGGCCACCTTCCGAAACAACGGCACACTGGCCGATGAAGCCATGTGTTATCGCGCCCTGGCCGAGTTGGAGGTGCAGCGGGGCCATCCGGCCGACGCCGGTGAGTACCTGCACCGCGCGAAGACCTTGTGGAAGGCCGTTGGACACGACGACAAAGCCGACGCGTTGGAGTCCGTGCTCCTCGGACTGCCCGCCTAAGCCAGGCCCCGTCAGGCAGGCAGTCCGTGGCGCGGATCAGCCGTATTGGTTGAAGACCTGGTTGGCGTAGGAAACCCGAGTCTCGGTGTGGCAGGTGCCGCAGCCTTCGTACTTGTCCTGGAAGGCGATGGTGGCCGCTCGGACGGTCGTGGCCGCCTTCAGCGAAGACTTGCCGTAGTAGCTGAACGTGTTCAGTTCATAGGTGACGAACTTGAGTTGCAGGTTGAGTGACCAGCGGTCCTGGCCCTGCTGGCCGGCATACCAGACGACGTTGTCTTTAGAGTCCTTGTCCCAGCGACCGCCGACACTCCACTGTGCGATCCCGCGACCGAGGCCTGGGCTCTGAACTGCGTTGGGGTTGACGCTAATACCGGACTCCTGCATGAGGTTGCCCACGATGCCGGCCGCCTGCTGCTTGGTATAGCCGGCGTTAACGAAGAAGGTGAACGCTGCCTTCTGGTTGTTGCTGCCCTGGTTACCACCGCCGATGGAGTGGGAGGCGTTGTTGTTGTAGACCGCGCTGTTGAGTTGGGCCTTCTGGCCGGGTTCGATCTTCTGAAAGGCGCCACCGTAGTTGCTGTTGAAATAGACGAAGACCGCTTTGCTTGACCGGTTCCAGGCAGACGCGGCGTTGTTCTTGATGCACTGGCCCTTCCCGTTGCCCGGGCCCTTGAACTCATAGCAGTCGGGTTGCTTGGTTTCATAGTTGCCGACGGACTTGGTGAAGTCGGAGACCGAGCCCTTTTGGTCGGAGTTGAAGTAGTAGCAGAACTCGCCGGTGTCGCAGACACCGTTGCGGTCTGCGGCCTGGGCGGCGGGGATGGTGGTGACGACAATTCCGGCACTGAGGGTCGCGGCGGACGCCACGGCGTAAAGGGCACGTCGGTTGATGCGAGGCATGGTGATTCCTTGAAGGTAGTGAGTCAGGAAGTGCTGCGTAGGTGTTCTTCCCAGGTGCCTTTCGTGACCTGAGGTCCGTCGTCAGGGGCCTTGTTGGCGAGGCCATTTCGGCCGAGGTAGTAGTCGCCGACCTGGTTCTGTGCGGTGACGTGCAGATCGAGGTCGTTGATCGCGATGCCGTGGATGTGCAGCGGCCAATCCGCTTGGTCAGGAGTGCGCAGCCACGCTGCAAAACCGACTTGCCGCATGGCGCGGACGAGCCGGGTGGCCTCCTCGCCCGAGAGCTCTTCGGCGTCCAGGTCGACCGCGCCACCGCCGTCATGCGTACCGGCGGACGTCGGGTCGACGCCAGCGGAGTAGGAACCCTGCTCGACGGCAGGCGACACGTCCGCGAGGGTGAAGGCAGCCTTCAGCATCATCACGGTGCGTGAGTTGAAGGGGAAGCCTTGGAGTTTTGTGCGGTCGCCGACGGACACGGGGCGCGTGAGAGTGAACTGCCCCTTGCCAAGCGCTGTCAGTGAGGACTTGCCGGGGAGGCCGTTGGCTGCGAGTCCAGAATGCCCCAGCGAACGTTGCCAGGCGGCGTACGCATCCTTGGTGGCAGTGCCGAAGTGGCCATCGACATGCCGCTCGGCGAGGAGTGCCTTGGCGGCGAGGGCTCGCTCCACGAGCAGGACGCTGGCCTTGGCGCCCGCAGTGATGCCGGTGCCGGTTTTGACGGGGTCCAGTTGGGCAGCCAGGACGAGCAATTCCATGTTGACCGAGTCGGCACCGGAGGCCCGCGGAATCGCGGTGGCGGTGGCGGTAGCGGCTAGGCCGGTGGCGAGGACGGTGCGCCGGCTGGGGTGCGTCATGAGTGCTCCGTAGGTCACGGGATGGAATGACCTCACCGTGACGGCAGCCGCTACATCGGTGCTATGTCCTTGCTATATCGGTGTCGCGCATGCTCACTCTTGGCGCGGAACCATGGCGAGATTGACTATGAAGGGCCGGGTGCCCACAGTTGCCGGGTCACTGGCGTCAAGGAGCCGATCACGCAACTCGAACAGCTCCTCCTGGAACGCTTCTGCCTGGGCTCTCGTGAGGTGTACATCACCGAGCCCCCACTGCACTGCGAGGATCTTCTTGGCTACCTGTAAGTCGGAGATGCGGTCGACCGTGGCATTGCCGTTGATGCTGGGCGACACGGTCAGGTCATGCTGCTGAATCTCACCCGCCGCCGCCAGCGCGCTGGTCACCTCGGCGCTGATCTGGCTCATTGTCCGCTCAAAGTGATTCACCGGGACCAGGTGTGCGGGAACGCGAAAGTGACTCGCAATGGCTCGATAGTGCTTGATGGGTCGCCCCGCGCGCGGCACTTCGGTGGTGATCTCAAGCAGCCCGGCATCGTAGAGTCGGCGCACCCAGTAGTGCACCCGGCCGATGGGCTTGCGCATCTGGCCGGCAACCTCGCGAATGGACCGCTCCCGCTCTAGGAAAGGGCCAAGGTAGTGGGGGGCATCGCGATGAGTGAGCAGGCTCGCCATCGCCGGATCCGACACGACGAGCTCCCTGGCCATTCCTTCAGCCTAGGGCGGTAGGAGCGTTGGCGCACCTACTCAGAAATCTGGCTTGTTGTGAGAGTAGGGGCCTTCCTATCGTCGCGGCGTGCAGATCATCAGGGGGAACGCGCTTCGGCGCGAGAGGACCTTCTGGCGTCATATGTGGCGGGCCAGCAGGGCGGCAACCGTGAGCGCGCCGTTGCTCATCGTGCTTTCGGCGGGGGCATCGTGGCTCACGATGAATGCGACTGGCCGAGTGGTCACTGGGGCGATTGATCGTGATGATGCTGTCTGGCGCTGGTTGGTGCTTGCGTTCGTCGGCCTCGTTGGTCAACCGCTGGCGCTCGCTGCCGTGGATGCCGTGAGTGCCATGCACCAGGCCAGGATGACCGCTCAACGCCACCGGATGCTGGCCGAAGCCGCGCTGGCGCCTCATGGAGTTGGGCATCTCGAGGATCCAAAGACGGCTGGCGCCTATGCCGCGGTGTCCGAGCATGCACGAACTGCGCTGGGACTGAACGAGATTCCGGCAGTGTGGAAGGTGATCTCGACCCGGGCGTTGGGGCTTGCCGCACTCAGCGTGGTCTGGTCGTGGTCGTGGTGGGCTGCCCTACTTCTTGTGTTTCTCAATGGGCTAACTGGTGTTGCCTTCTCGCACTACCTCAGGACCGTACTGTCCGAGCTGTTTTCTGGACAGTCAATCGAACGGCGCCGCGCGCGTTATCTCCTCGGGTTGCTGGTCACGCGGCAGCCGGCCAAAGAAGTACGTCTGTTTGGTCTGACTCCACGCCTCGTGGACTCCTTCGCCCAGGTCATGCAACGAGCAATGACCACGACCGCAGCGCGTCGACGGGCCCACCTGCGGCCTAGCCTGGCTGCTGCTGCGCTGTTCGCCGTGGGTTTGAGTGTGGTCATGGGACTACTGGTCCGCGACGTGTGGGTGGGTGCGGTGGGCGCCGGGCTCATAGTGACGGTGGCCCAGGGGATCAAGAGCATGGCTGCACTCGGCCCACTGGGAGACAAGAGTGTGGATGCTGCACGTGCTCGCGCCACGGAAATGCGGCTGGATGACTTGATTTCCGCCAGGGCCGAACGCTTTTCCGACGTTGACGGATCCGATGCACAGCCACGCAGGGTGTCGACGCGGGGCGCTGCGGAGATTGAATTTCGAGATGTCTCTTTCACCTATCCGTCGCGGTCTAAGCCCACGTTGCGCGAGCTGAACCTGCACGTTCAAGCGGGCCAGTCCGTTGCGGTTGTCGGGGTCAACGGGGTGGGAAAGTCGACTCTCATCAAGTTGCTGTGCGGTCTGTATCCCCCCGATTCCGGCGAGGTTCGGGTGGACGGAGGCGACCCGGCGGTCGATGATGGCGTGCGTCGCCGTGTTGCGGTGATCTTCCAGGATTTCGTCCGCTATCAACTCTCGCTACGAGACAACATTGCGATGGCGGGGAAACACTCGGACGAAGAGGTGACGAACGCACTTGTCGACGCGGCCGGGACCGATGTCCTCACGCGCGTGGAGGGCGACCTGTCGGTGATGCTCGATCCCGGATATGTCGGTGGCACAGACCTATCCGGCGGTCAGTGGCAGCGAGTTGCGCTGGCCCGGGCGCTGGCAGCAGTGCGCCGCGGCGCTGGCGTCCTGGTGCTGGACGAACCAACCGCTGCACTCGACGTCCGAGCCGAAGCCGAGATTTTCGACCGTTTTCTCGACGTGACGCAAGGGGTGACCACGATCCTGGTGAGCCATCGCCTGTCGAGCGTGCGGCACGCGGAGCGCATTGTCGTGCTGGGGCCTGAAGGAGTGGTCGAGGACGGCACTCACGCAGAACTTTTGAGCGCGGGTGGCGAATATTCCGAAATGTTCAGGCTCCAGGCGTCGCGCTTTGAGGCGGCTGGGGGATGAGCACCACCCGTGAGGGATTCGCCTCTGCGGCCCTGATCGCGCGCGCTGTCTGGGCGCAAGGGAGCGGGCACGGCGCCCTTGCCTTGATGGAGATGACTGGCCGGGTCCTGGAGTATCTGCTGCCGCTGTTTGCCGGGCTCATCGTCAGCGGGGTGACAGATCGCAATCTGTCGCTAGCAGTCATAGGAGGTGTCGGCCTATCCCTCTCACAGGGCTTCACATTTGTTCTCACGCTCGTCGGTGTCGAGTCTCGGCTGGAGTTACAGGAGCGAGTCGGACATCACTTTGACCAGCGCACCGGAACACTCTCGGGCGAGTCGCCAACACTTGATCACCTCGAGCATCCTGGCCACCAGGACCAGATGCAGGCGCTCGGAGAGCGACTTGGCGTCCTTGGCAACGCGTACAACATGCTGGTCAATGTCCTGAACAATCTCGCGGGTCCGATTGTCACGCTGATCATCGCGGTGTACGTCGACTGGCGGCTTTTGCTCCTGATGCTGATCGCGCTCCCGACCATCTTTGTCACCCGCGCATCGATCCGATGGGAGGGCCAGGCGGAGCAGGTCGGAGCCGCCGCGGGACGACGTAGCGCCCACCTCATGAAGATCGCCATATCGCCAGTTCCTGCGTCCGAGCTCCGCGTGCTTGGTGCGCGCGCGTGGGCCACGAATCAGCTAGTGGCGCAGGTGGTTAAGTGGCGGCAGCCGCATATCGGTAGCGAAGTGCGCACCACCATCTGGTCAAGTGTGGTGTCGGTGGTCTACCTCGGCTGCGCGGCAGGCCTGCTGGTCTCGATGGTTCGGGACACTTTTGCCGGTCGTCTCGACCCCGGCAAACTCGTCACCAGCGTCCTGGTCATCACCCAGATCCAAGAAGCGGTACTACAACTTCAGTATGCGCTGCGTGGCCTGGCCGAGGCGCTGCGTGCCGTCGGGCGGTATCGCTGGTTAGAGCAATACACCAACGAGGTCGCGGCGTCGCACACCGGAACAGAAAGCGCGCCGAAACGTCTGAGCCAGGGAATTCGACTGGAAGGTGTGCGTTTTCGCTATCCCGGTGCAGAGCGAGATGCACTCGGTCCGGTCGACGTGGAGTTGCCGGCGGGTGCCGTCGTCGCGGTAGTGGGGGAGAACGGCGCTGGAAAGTCCACGTTGATCAAAGCTCTCACCGGGATGTACGACCTCGACGAAGGCCGGGTGCTGGTCGACGGCCAAGATCTGCGCGAGCTCGATCTAGCGCAATGGCGTTCTCGATGTTCCGGCGCGTTCCAAGATCATGCCCGGCTTGAGGTCACCGCCAGGGAAGCTGTCGCGCTGGGTGAGCCTGACATTCTGCGCGAGGCTACGACAGTCGATCAACGGGTGCACACAGCGCTCGAAAGCGCGTCGGCGAGCGACCTGATGACTTCTTTGCCCGACGGGCTCGACACGATGCTCGGCCCAAGTTGGCCCGGTGGTGTCGATCTGTCAGGTGGGCAATGGCAGCGGCTGGCCGTCGCGCGCGGGATGGTGCGTGAGAACCCGTTGCTCCTCGTGCTTGATGAGCCGACCTCCGCGCTTGACCCCGCTACCGAGCACGCGCTGTTTGAACGCTATGCCGCCGCCGCGCACTCAACAGGCCGACGCGGCGGAGTGACACTCCTGGTCACCCACCGGTTCTCGACGGTTGCCGCAGCCGATCTGGTCGTGGTGCTCGCTGAAGGCAAGGTTGTCGAGGTCGGAACCCACACCGAACTCTCCGCCGCTGGCGGTCGGTATGCCGAGTTGTATGCCTTGCAGGCCGCGGGGTACCGCTGACGCCAGGTCAGATCACACGCGGTCAGATCACACCCTGGGCGAGCATCGCGTCGGCGACCTGGATGAACCCGGAGATATTGGCGCCGGCGACGTAGTTGCCGGGCGAGCCGTATTCGTCGGCGGTTTCCAAGCAGCGCTGGTGAATGTGGCTCATGATCTCGGCGAGGCGTTCTTCGGTGTGCTGGAAGGTCCAGGAGTCGCGCGAGGCATTTTGCTGCATCTCCAAGGCACTGGTCGCGACTCCACCGGCGTTGGCGGCCTTGCCGGGGGCGAAAGTGATGCCCGCGTCAGCGAGCGTGCGAATAGCGTCCGGGGTGCAGGGCATGTTGGCGCCTTCGGAGACCACCGAACAACCATTGCTGGCAAGCGTTTTCGCGTCGCTTCCGTTGAGTTCGTTCTGAGTCGCGCAGGGGAGAGCGATGTCGCATTTCACGTCCCAGACCGACCCCCGGGTGCCCATCTGAGCAGAGGCGCCCCGGGTTTCGACGTAGTCGGTGATGCGGCCCCGACGTTCGAGTTTGACCTGCTTCAGCAGCTCGAGGTCGATGCCTTTCTCGTCGACGATGTACCCGCTGGAGTCGGAGCAGGCGATCACTTTGCCGCCAAGCTCGTGGACCTTCTCGATGGCGTAGATCGCGACATTGCCCGACCCGGAGACCACGACCGTGCGCCCATCGAGGGATTCGCCGCGGGCGCGCAAGATCTCCTCGGTGAAGAAGACGGTGCCGTAGCCGGTCGCCTCGGTGCGTACCTGAGAGCCGCCCCACGACAGACCCTTGCCGGTGAGAACGCCGGACTCGTAGCGGTTGGTGATGCGCTTGTATTGGCCGAAGAGATAGCCCAACTCGCGTCCGCCGACACCGATGTCGCCGGCTGGGACGTCGGTGTATTCGCCGATGTGCCGGTACAACTCGGTCATGAACGCCTGACAGAAACGCATGATTTCCGCGTCCGAGCGGCCCTTGGGGTCGAAGTCGGACCCGCCCTTGCCGCCACCGATCGGCAGGCCGGTGAGGGAGTTCTTGAAGATCTGCTCGAAGCCGAGGAACTTCACGATCCCCAGATAGACCGAGGGGTGAAAGCGCAGCCCGCCCTTGAACGGTCCGAGCGCGGAGTTGAACTCGACGCGGAACCCTCGGTTGATCTCGACATTGCCATCGTCGTCGACCCAAGGAACCCGGAAGATGATCTGCCGCTCCGGCTCGCACATGCGGCGGATGATCGCGCGGTCGGTGTATTCCGGGTGTTTGGCCACCACCGGCCCGAGACTGTCGAGTACCTCCAACACCGCCTGATGAAACTCGGTCTCACCGGGATTGCGGGCCAGCACTTCGTCGTACGTCTCGTGCAGTTGCTCGTCCAGTCGTGTCACAGAGTGTCTCCTTAGGTGAATGGCGGGCGCGCGTCGACCTTGATGGATCGTTGGCCTGCCCAGCGCCAGACTCTCGCGGCGCGGTCGCGGTCTTCGTCGGTGACCAAGTTGCCCATCCAGCGCAGCGCAAGGGTCATCAACCAGTCGGTACGCATCCCCACCGGCCCGAGCGCTGACAGCACCTTGGGAACCACCGCAACACCAGCGAGACGGCGCGCGATCGAGAACGCCTCGCCGTAATGCTCGGACAGGATGGCTTGCCACCGGGTGGAGAGGTCGACCTCAGGGTCGCTGTGCAGCAGCTCCGCAATGAACCGACCGGATTCCAGGCCGTAGTCGATGCCTTCACCGTTGAGTGGATTGACGCAGGCCGCAGCGTCACCGATGAGGGCCCAATTCCGGCCGGCCACGTTGGAAACCGCGCCGCCCATCGGCAAGAGCGCCGAGGTGGGGAGGCGCAATTCGTCGCCGAGCCCAAACTCCGCGCGTCGCTGCTTGGCGTAGTGCGCCATCAGCGGCTTCACCGCAATGTCGGCCGGACGCTTAGAGGTGGCGAGGGTTCCGACGCCGAGATTGATCTCACCGGAGCCAGCTCCGAGCGGGAAAATCCAGCCGTAGCCGGACAGAATCTTGTCGTCCTCGTCGCGCAACTCCAGGTGGGAACTGATCCACGGGTCGTCGGCTTTGGTCGACGTGAGGTACGAGCGGCCTGCGACGGCATACACGGTGTCACGGTGCCACTCACGGCCGAGCTTCTTGCCCAAGGTAGAGCGCACCCCATCGGCGACGATGAGAGTGCGGCACTCGATTTCGCGTCCGTCCTTGAAGATGACGGCGCTCACCCGGTCGCCGTCCATGCGTACGTCGGTGGCGCGTGCGCCGTCGATCGCGGTAGCGCCCGCCTTGATTGCGGTGGTGCGCAGGTGGTCGTCCAGCTCGGTACGCGGAACGGCGCTGCCCCAGTCGGGAAGGGTTCCGCCGGGCCACGGCAGCTGGAGCGTTTGGCCAAAACCGTGCGCCCGCAGGCCTTGACTGGTGGTGTGGGCGCGCAGCCAGTCCTCCAGGCCGAGCGCCTGCAGTTCGCCGATCGCGCGAGGAGTCAATCCATCGCCGCAGGTCTTGTCGCGGGGAAAGACCGCAGCGTCGGCGAGGATGACCTCAAGGCCCAAGCGTGCCGCCCAGGCTGCCGCCGCTGATCCGGCGGGGCCTGCGCCGATGACCAGGATGTCGGTACGCATGGGGGTTTCACTCACCCCGGCATTCTGCCAAGCCGGTGCTCCGGACCTGATTGGGGTTGGATTGCGAGATGGAACCGGAGATGTTGTGGGAGGACGCCGAGCCGAAGAGCGCGTTGACGGAGCGCTTTGGCTTTGCGTCCGCAAGGGACGCGACGCGTTGGGCGCAGGGGCTGCTCGCGATGGGCTATGGGCTGGAGCTTCGGTCCGCGGAGCGGCTGGTGATCAGTCAGCACAACCTCATGGTGTGGGTGACGACGAGCGGCGGCGCGCGGCTGATCGTCAAGATCTGTGGCGAGCTCTCCCAACACGCCAGTCTGTATGCCAGCGGCGGCCTCGTGCGTTGGCTTGCCGACCGCGGACAGCCCGTGGCCGCACCCGTGCTCGCCCACGGCGAGCATCAGGTTGAGCGCGACGGCTTCTCGGTTGGCGTGCATCCGGTGTTGCCCGGTCGATTGCTCGACGCGAGCGATCCGGCGCAGGTGCGGGCTGCAGGGAAGGCGCTCGCCTCACTCCACCTGATGCTTGCGCAATGGACCGACACGGAGGCTTTCCGGACCGCTGGTGCGCAGCGGCCGATAACGTTCGCGGTTCCGGACCAGGTGGCGCAGGCTAAACCCGACCTGGTCGCACGGGTACGTGACCTGAGCGCCGACGTGCCCGACCTTCCGAAGCAGCTGGTACACGGCGACTTCCGTGCCGCGAACCTCTTGGTCGAGGGCGGCCAGATCAGTGGGATTCTCGACTTCGAGGACGCCCGACTCGATGCCGCAGCGGTCGACCTCGCCCAGTCGATGTGCACCATCGGGACGTGGTTTCACGACTGGGCGCCGGTTCCTCAGGACGTGCGAGTTGCGTATCTGCAGGCCTATGAGTCGGTACGCCCACTCACCGACGCCGAACGCCAGTGGCTGACGCCGTTGGTCGGCTGGATGATGCTCGGTCTTGGCTGGCCAGATGAGGCGGCGATCGTGATGGCGTAGAAAACGGTCGCGTGCTGCGCCAGTCGGATAGCACGTGACGAGACCGGTTCTTGGCTAGGCGGCGTGGGTGTCGCGGGTGGTTTTGGTCATTTGGCTGGGGGTGAGGTTCCAGGTGATGTGGGTGTTGTTGTTGGTCGCGGTGTAGCCGTTGCGGTGGACGATGGTGTGGTGTCGGGGACAGAGCAGGGCCGAGTTGTGGAGTGATGTTTTTCCGCCGGCGTGCCAGGGTGTGAGGTGGTGGACTTGGCACCAGGTGGGTGGCCGATCACATCCGGGGAAGGTGCAATGTTGGTCGCGTTGGATGACGGCGGCGCGTTGGCCGGGGGTGACTAGTCGGCGTTCTCGGCCGAGGTCCAGGGGTTGGCTTTCGGATCCCAGGATCATGGGCAGGATGGTCGCGTCGCACGCGATTTGTCGGATGGTGTGCGCTTCCAGGGCCTGACCGGTGTGGGTGGTGCCGAATCCTTGGAGTGTTCCGGCGAGTTCGTCATATCCGATGGTGATGGTCAGGCGGGTGGTGCCGCTGGTGGGCACGGTCGGGTCGGTGTCGATGAGTTCTGTTGCGCGGGTGATGAGCAGCATGAGGGCGTCCGCGCGGCGTTTGGCTGGGGTCCGGTGATCGGGGGTCCTGGTTGTTTCGCTGGTGTGGCGGTGGTGCACGTTGTCGCAGCAGGTGTTCCCCGGGGCTGGTGCGGACAGCGCGTCGATCGCGTGCCGGACTTGTGCGGCGTGCAGCGGGGTGAGGTCAGCGGTCAGGCGGGTCATGCCGTGGGGCAGGTGACTCCAGGTCACGGTTTCGACTGATTCCAGCCGTTCGTCCGCCTCGCGTAGGAACGTTTCATCGGCGTAGGTCGCGATGACACGGGTGGTGAGTTCGCGGATGTGGCGGGCCCCGGCACCAGGGTCCAGGGCCAGGAAGTGTTCGAACACCTCATCGCGGGTGCCGGCGGGCAGCACCGGCATGATTTTGTCGATTTCCCGGAGTGCGGTCCGCGCGGCGGGAACGCCGACTCTGCCGGTCATCAATGCTTCGGCCAGGACGGTGTTGCGTGGTTGGGTGCAGGCGGTCGCAACGGTAGCGATCCGGCTGGCGTGTGTGGGTTCCAGACCCGGCACGGCAGGGCGAGGACCCTGCTCACCACTGGTGGCCACGGCCATCTCAGTGCCCGTGGTGTCCACGTCGGGTTCATCGAATGGCGTCAGCGGGCCGGATCGCTGCCGAGCCTGGCCTAAGAGAGCTCCGACGGGTTCACCGGCGGCCAGACGCGAAACCCATTGAGTGGGGTTGCCAGCGGTGGATTCATTGATCAGACCGCGGGTGAGTGCGTCAGCGACCGCAGCAATGACCGCGGCCTCGCACAGTTGCATCGTCGCTAACAGGTCACGGACCAGCGAGGTTAACTCTGGGCCGTGGAGTTGATGAACATGCTCGGGAAGGGCCGCGACATCGGGCAACACCCGAGCAAGATCAGCAGCGACCGCGTGCGCGTCATGGACCATTCCCAACCACCCCCTATTCTCGCCCTCTCAGGACCTCCACCGGATACTCACATCGTACACCTGTTCGAATGCGAATGACAGGGGTTGTGGATAATCGAGCCCCCGAATCAATGCGGCGACAGTGCTGGCGTATATCCGCCATGTCATATTTCCGCCGCGTTCGATCCGCGCGTGACCGCGACGGATGGCCCTAATTTTCAAGAGTCCACGACGTCCGGGAACGTCCATGGCTTCCGGCGTCTCGGTGCCGGCCCCACGCAGGGGCAGGCCCCGTCCTTTAATCGGTGAGGAGATCACCATGAAGACCCGGATCTATAGTGCGGCGGCCGTGAGTTTGCTGGCCGCAGCGGCGTTGAGCACCACGAATTTGACGGCGAGCGCGGGTGAGCGGGCAGCGATCACGCCAGTCTCATCCAGCGCCGTCGAAGTCGACACCGACGGAGACAGCCTTCCAGACAGTTGGGAGACCAACGGCTACGACGCGGACGGTGACGGCGACATCGACGTCGATCTGCCCGCGATGGGCGCGACTCCAGATAAGAAGGACCTCTTCGTCGAAATGGACTACATGTCCGGTCTCCTCGCCAGCACTAACGCGCTGGACCGCATCGTGACCTCGTTCGCTGAGGCACCGGTCGCTAACCCCGACGGCACCACGGGCGTACGCATCCACCTCGACGCAGGCAGCGCGCGGGGCGAGGCATATGACCTTGGTGGCGGCAACGAAGTGCCCTACGACAGTGTGTTGAGCCCGTACGCGACGGAGACTGCGGCTATCAAGGCCAAGCACTTTGACCCGAAGCGTAAGCCGATCTTCCACTACATGATCTGGGCGGATTCCTACCAGTTCGTGAGCGACTGCTCGAGTGGTGTTTCTTTCGGCATTCCCGCTGACACCTTCCTGGTGACCGTCGGGCCGAAGTGCGGCTGGAAGGCCAACGACAACATTAATGCGGGGACCTTCGTCCATGAGTTGGGGCACAACCTCGGCCTGACTCACGGCGGCACGTCTAATGAGAACTACAAGCCGAACTACCTCAGCGTCATGAACTACCGATTCCAATTCACTGGGGTTCCCAGGGCTGATGGCAACGCGCACTGGGGCTATTCGACCGTGGCCCCAGCACCACTGAACGAGTCGCAACTGAACGAGCGAGCTGGCATGGGAGCCGAGGCGGCGGACTTCAAGACGCAATGGGCCTGCCCCAACGGCACAGTGCGGACCACCGCAGGTGCCGCAAGCGGTCCGATCGACTGGAACTGTGATGGCGACGTCGCTGACACCAGCTCAGTGGACACGAATGCGGACCGCAGGCGGTCCGTTCTGACATCGCAGGACAACTGGGAGAACGTGGTGTTTGGCGGCGGCGCCGTTGGTCAGTCATCGGCAGCCGAACGAAACCGGACGAGGACCGCAACGCCCCCAGAGGAACTGACGGTGCACGACTGGCGTGAGATGCAGAAGGATCACGATCACGATCACCAGCACTGAAGACAGAGGTGGTGGTGTGAGCGCGTTGTATGGAGCTCGCTCACACCACCACTTTCACAAAGTGGGCCCCGTGGGACTCGAACCCACAACCTACGGATTAAAAGTCCGCAGCTCTGCCAATTGAGCTAGGGGCCCAGATTGGTGCGGCGCCCACTGTATCCGCGCGAGCGGCTGCCGACCCAACCGGTCCGGGTTGAGCGCCGGATCAGAGGACCGCCTCAATGAGGTGCGGGCCCGGCTCCGCTAGTGCGCGTTCGAGCTCAGTGGTGAATTCCTCTGCGGTCGTAGGGCGTACGGCGGGCACGCCAAACCCCTGTGCGATCGAGACGAAGTCGAGGTCAGGCCGACTCAGATCGAGTTGGGAGAGTGCCTTCGGGCCAGACCCATCAGCACCGACGCGCTGCAGCTCCATGTTGAGGATGGCGTAGGACCGGTTGTTGAAGATCACCGTGACGACGTCGAGCTCTTCGCGGGCCATGGTCCATAGCGCTTGAATCGTGTAAAGGGCCGATCCGTCGGCCTGCAACGCCAACACCTTTCGATCAGGACAGGCCACGGCCGCGCCCACCGCAACAGGCAGACCCTGTCCGATGGCGCCGCCGGTCAGGGTGAGCCAGTCGTGCCGCGGGGCGCCGACGGTCATCTGGGGCAGTCCGAAGCCCGCCGTATTTGCTTCGTCCGACACGATCGCGTTTTTCGGGAGCAACGCCCCGATCGCCTGGGACACCGATTCGGCCGTCAGATCGCCGCTTGGGCGCTCGGGACGAGACGCCTCCTGAGCGGTGTAGGTCTCCGGCGCCTCGATGGCGTCCACCACTGAGGTGAGCGCGGCGACCGCGTCGGCGTCCGGCGGCGCGAGGTGATGAACGGTGCAGCCCTCAGACACTAGGTCGCTGGGCAGGTCTGGGTAGGCAAAGAACGACGCCGGGTGCGGGGCATCCACGAGCACGAGGTGGCGCACCTCGGCGAGCGCACCGGCAGCCGCCTCAGCGAGGTACGGCAACCGCCCGACCGCAGGCAACCCCGCGCCCCGGGCGATCCGGGTGGGGAACGTCTGGGCCAACAGGCGCGCACCGGTCGCCTCGCGGAGGCGACCGGCGAGGATGAGTGGCGCCTCGAGCGTCGCGGTGCCACCTAGCAAGAACATTGTCGGCTCGCCTGAGCGCAGCGCCGCGGCAACCGCGTCAACCACTCTCGAGTCGGGCGCGGCAGCGTTCGTGGGCTCCTTCGGCGGGGCAGGCGTGCCGCCCTCGGTCCAGGACACATCGGCGGGCAGGATCAGGGTCGCCACCTGACCGGGCGGGCCCGACGCAGCAGCGACGGCCTCAGCGGCGTCCGTGCACAGTTCGGCGGTCGAAGCGCTTGTACGCACCCAGGGCGACACATTCGCCGCGACCGTCTCGATGTCGGACTGCAGCGGGGCGTTGTACTGCCGGTGGTAGGTCGCGTGGTCGCCGACGATGTTGACGACGGGGGACTGTCCCTTGCGCGCGTTGTGCAGGTTGGCCAGGCCGTTCCCGAGGCCAGGCCCGAGGTGCAACAGGGTGGCGGCGGGCTTCCCGGCCATCCGGGCATACCCATCGGCGGCGCCGGTGGCCACGCCTTCAAAGAGGGCCAACACCGCACGCATCTCGGGCGCGGAGTCGAGGGCGGCGACGAAGTGCATCTCCGAGGTCCCCGGGTTGCTGAAGCAGGTCGTGACTCCGGAGTCGACCAAGGTGCGCATCAAGGCCTGCGCCCCATTCAGGTCCTCACCTGTGCCCATTAGCCCTCCCGAATCGTCATGCGGGCGATCTTGCCCTCGTCGATGCGGAAGGTGAACGCCGATCGCCCGTTGGCGTGTGTGCTGCGCCAGTCACCGATCACCGTGACCTCGACACCGTTGTCGGTGACTTCCTCGGGGGTGAGAGTTCCGGTCGCGCCGATGAACTCGCCGTCGCTCCAGCCCTTAATGGCCTCACGCCCCGAAAAGACCCGCCCCCAGTCGTCCACGGCGCCGCGGTCGGTGAAGGCGTCAAGGAAGCCTTGTTCGTCATGGCGGTTGACCGTCTCAATGAACGACAACACCGGCTCAGGGATGGTCAGGTCGGCCACAGCAACTCCTCAGGTGAAATGCACCATGTCTGGACGATCAGTCCATCACGGGACAGGTGCGAGACAATGGGCGGGCCATGACCTCACTTGCTGCCCGGATCCCCAGCCCGCCCGATGCCGATTCCCTCTATGAGGCTTTCGGAGAATGGGCCGCTGACACGGGCCTGACGTTGTACCCGCATCAGGACGACGCGATCATCGAACTGGTCGGCGGCGCGAACGTCATTCTGGCCACACCGACGGGCAGCGGGAAGTCGCTGGTGGCGACGGCCGCACACTTCGCGGCGCTCGCCCACGACACCGTGTCGTTCTACACCGCGCCTATCAAGGCGTTGGTCAGTGAGAAATTCTTCGCCCTGTGCGAACAGTTCGGTGCCGACAACGTCGGAATGCTCACCGGCGACGCTGCCGTCAACGCCGATGCACCGATCATCTGTTGTACGGCCGAGGTCCTGGCCAATATTGCCCTCCGCGAGGGACGGTCGGCCGATATTGGGCTGGTCGTCATGGACGAGTTCCACTTCTACTCCGAGCCCGACCGTGGGTGGGCCTGGCAGGTGCCGCTGCTGGAACTACCGCAGGCGCAGTTCTTGCTGATGTCAGCGACACTCGGCGACGTCAAGAGGTTCGAGGAAGACCTCACCCGGCGCACCGGCCGCCCCACTGCGACGGTGGCAACCGCCGAACGTCCGGTCCCGCTGTCTTTCACCTACGCGATGACACCGCTGCACGAGACGCTGGAAGAGTTGCTCACCACCCACCAGGCGCCAGTCTACGTCGTCCACTTCACCCAGGCCGCCGCGCTGGAACGCGCCCAAGCACTGATGAGCCTCAACGTGACCTCGAAGGACGAAAAGGCGAAGATCGCTGAGCTGATCTCCGAGTTCCGATTCTCTGCCGGCTTTGGCAAGACCCTCAATCGCTTGGTACGACACGGGATTGGCGTCCATCACGCGGGAATGCTGCCCAAATACAGACGCCTGGTCGAGACCCTCGCGCAAGCCGGGCTGCTCAAGGTGGTGTGCGGTACGGACACCCTGGGCGTCGGCATCAACGTGCCGATCCGCACGGTGGTGTTCACCGGGCTCACGAAGTTCGACGGATCACGCCAGCGTCTACTCAAGGCGCGCGAGTTTCACCAGATTGCGGGTCGGGCGGGGCGAGCTGGCTACGACACCAGCGGTTCGGTCGTGGTGCAGGCGCCCGAATACGCCATCGAAAACGCCCGCGCGTTGGCCAAGGCGGGCGACGACCCGAAGAAGCAGCGCAAGGTGCAACGCAAGAAGGCACCCGAAGGCTTCGTGAACTGGTCCGAGGACACCTTCGAGAGGTTGGTCTCCGCTCAGCCTGAGGCGCTGCAGTCACGCATGCGAGTAACGCACTCCATTTTGCTCAATGTCATTGCCCGCGAAGGCGATCCATTCGCTGCGATGCGCAGTCTCCTCCGCGACAACCATGAGGACGCCCGCCGTCAGGCGCGACTCGCGCGCAAGGCGATCACCCTGTTCCGCGAACTGCTGGCTGCGGGCGTGGTGGAGAAATTGCCGGTGCCCGAAGCCAACGGACGACAGATCCGCCTGACGGTCGACCTGCAGGACAACTTCGCGCTAAACCAGCCACTCGCCCCCTTTGCCTTGGCCGTTCTCGATGTCCTTGACCCGGAGTCGGAGACTTTTGCTAGGGACGTGGTCTCGGTGATCGAAGCAATCCTCGATGACCCGCGCCCTGTTCTCATGGCGCAGCGACACAAGGCCCGTGGTATCGCCATCGGTGAGATGAAGACCGACGGGATGGAGTACGAGGACCGGATGGAGGCCCTCGAAGAAATCACCTGGCCGCAGCCTTTGGCTGAGTTGCTCGAGGCGACCTTCGAGACCTACCGCAGCGGGCAGCCGTGGGTGGCTGACAACGATCTTTCGCCCAAGACCGTCGTCCGCGAGATGTATGAAAACGCTTGGACCTTCGGCGATCTCATCAAACAGTACGAGTTGGCCCGCTCTGAGGGCATTGTTCTGCGCTATCTCACGGATGCGTACCGCACGCTGCGGCAGACCGTGCCAGATCGCCACCGCACCGAAGAACTCGACGACCTCATCGAATGGCTAGGGGAAACCGTTCGACAGACTGACTCCAGCTTGCTCGATGAGTGGGAGGCGCTGTCCCACCCTGGCGAAGCTGACGACCAGACGCGGATCGAGCCGAAGAAGGGACCCGCGTACAGCTCGACCGCCGGATTCCGAGTTCAGGTGCGCAACGCCATGTTTCGCCGGGTCCAGTTGGCGGCACGCCACGACATCCACGAACTCGCAGCGCTCGATCGATCGGCCGCGACAGCGACGGATCCGCCCACCGAGATCGTCATGGACGAGTCTGCCTGGCATGAAGACATTTCCGCTTACGAAGCCGAGCACGACGAGATGGGTACGGGATCCTCGGCCCGTGGCCCAGCGCTGTTGCGCATCGACAAGAAACCCGACGTGTGGGAGATCCGACAAGTCATCGAGGACCCCGAAGGCGATGGCGACTGGGGCATCGATGCTCAAGTTCCCCTGGCCGCTAGCGACGAGGTCGGCACCGCCATCGTGGTGGTGCTGGGCCTCAACCGACTCGACGCCTGACGTGATGAGGTAGACGAATGAACTTCGCGAGCACCTACCGCCTGCAACTGCATGGTGGCTTTACCTTCGCGGACGCCCAAGCACAGGTGCCCTACCTCGCCGACCTCGGAGCGAGCCATCTCTACCTCTCGCCCATTTTGCAGGCCGTGCCTGGATCGCAGCATTGCTATGACGTGCTCGACCACACGCGCATCAATGAGGAGCTCGGCGGCGAGGTCGGATTCCGGGCACTGGTCGCGGCGGCTCGGCAGCACGATCTGGGCGTTGTGGTGGACGTCGTACCCAACCACATGGCGTTCGTTGCCCCCGAGTCAGGCAATCGGCAGGTATGGGAGGTGCTGCGCGACGGACGAGACGCCTCGACCGCGACCTGGTTCGACATTGACTGGAAGGCCGGTGGCGGACGAATTGGCCTGCCCGTGCTGGGAGAACCACTGGCTGACGTTTTGGCTCAAGGGCAGATCACCCGAGGCGAGCTTGATGGTGAGCCCGTCGTGCGGTATTTCGATCACGTCTTTCCCCTGGCGCTCGGAAGCGAGTCCACGACGGAGATCTCTGAGATTCTCAACCGGCAGCACTATCGGCTGACCTCGTGGCGTGAGAAGGATGACGTTCTCAACTACCGGCGCTTCTTCGAGGTCGATGGTCTGATCGCCGTCCGCGTAGAGCGTCCCGAGGTCTTCGAGCAGACGCACGCCCTCCTGCTCGCGCTCCACCGCGAAGGTCTGATCGATGGTTTCCGCATCGATCACCCCGACGGTTTGGCTGACCCGACGGGCTACTTGGAGCAACTCACGGCCGCGTGCGAGCCAGAGACGCCGATCTGGGTTGAGAAGATTCTGGAAGGTCAGGAGCGACTACCCCGTCGCTGGCAGACCAGCGGGACGACCGGATACGACGCTCTCCGAGTCGTTCAAGCGGCCCTCACCGATCCAGAGAGCGCAGACGTCTTGGATGAGACCTGGGCTGCTACCGGTGGCGAGCCCGACTTCTCGGTGGTGGTGGCCGAGGCCAAACGGCAGGTCGTCGAACAGTCACTGGCGCCAGAAGTCGAACGGTTGACCCGTCGTGCACGCGAAGCACTTCCTGACCTCGACCCGGAGCGGTTGCACGACGCGGTGGTCGAGGTGCTCCTCGGAGGCGAGGTCTATCGGGCGTACGTACGCCCGGAGCACCATGTCGGAGCGACCGCGCGCAAACGTCTGGCAGAAGCGTTTGGCGCGGCTTTTGACTCCCGTCCGGACCTCATCGCGGAGATCGACGCGCTCCTCCCGCTGGCGATCATGGCCGAGGACGCGGACCAAGTCGATGGGGGTGAGGCTGCGGCCACCGACTTCGGCATTCGTATGCAGCAGACGTGGGGACCGGTCATGGCCAAGGGAATTGAGGACACCTCGTTCTATCGCTGGCATCGACTGACCGCGCTCAACGAAGTCGGAAGCGACCCGACCGTGGTGGCTGACGCCTCACCGAATCTCATGCATGACTGGGCCCGTGCCAATGCCGAGTCCTGGCCGCGCACGATGACCACACTGTCAACCCACGACACCAAACGCAGTGAGGATGTGCGCGCCCGCATCCTTGCCCTTGCCGGCGATCCGCAGGCGTGGCAACGAGTTTCACAGGTTGCGCGAGAGCAGGCAATGGAGGCGGGTGTCGACCTACCCACCGCGCATCTGATCTGGCAGACCCTCGCCGGTGTCGGACCGATCGACGAGGAGCGACTGCGTACCTATCTTGAGAAGGCCTTGCGCGAAGCGAAGCAGCACACCGCGTGGGTCGATGGTGACTCGGACTATGAGCGCAGCGTCATTGATTTTGCGGTGCAGCACTCGGGTAGCGGCCCGCTTCGAGATGTGATCGACGAGGCAATACTTAATAATCACAGCGAGATTCGAGCGTTCACATTGGCAGCCAAAGCGCTGCAACTCACCCTGCCCGGGGTGCCGGACAACTATCAAGGCACCGAGTCAGAGGTGCTGGCGCTGGTCGATCCCGACAACCGACGACCCGTTGACTATGGGCGGCTGCGGGAGTCGCTCGACGCGGGCGGCGACACTCTCGCCGATGAAAAACTGCGGTTGACGACCACCATCCTGCAGTTGCGGCAGAACCGGCCTGATGTTTTTGGCGAGGGCGGCGCCTACACCCCCTGGGATACCGGCTCCGACCACGTAGCGGGCTTCTTCCGTGGCAGGCCAGCTGGGAGGGTGGCCGGGGCGCTCGGCCGAGGTGCGTCGACTGACATCGCCGTGGCCGCTATCCGCGCACCCGGACGCCTCCGACGAGCTGGCGGCTGGGGTGGCTCATCAGTGCCACTTCCTGCTGGCGAATGGCGTGATGTGTTGAGCGCACGAACCCTCCACGTTGAGGGAACGGTCGCGTGCGAAACCTTGTTCGAGCATGGCCCAGTCGTCGTTTTGGAGCAGCAGTCGTGACAGAGAATTTTCACGTGTGGGCACCTATCGCGGAGGAGGGTGTCGACCTCATTCTTGACGGCGGCCGCCACCCCATGACGTCGACACCTGGCGGGTGGTGGGTGAGTGATCAGAAGGCTCAACCCGGAGCCCGATACGCCTTCTCCGTAGATGGGGGCGAGCCCCGACCTGACCCACGGTCCCTCGCCCAACCAGATGGGCCGCACGCCGCCAGCGCGGTTGTCGACCGCGCGGCGCATGTCTGGGGCGACGCGGGTTGGCCAGGAGTGGATCTCGAGCGGACGGTCATCTACGAACTCCACATAGGCACCTTCACCCCGGAGGGGACCTTCGAGGCCGCTGCTCAACACCTCGATCACCTGGTCGACCTAGGCATCACCATGGTCGAGGTCATGCCCGTTGCCGCCTTTCCAGGCGAACGAGGGTGGGGCTATGACGGAGTGAATCTCTTTGCCACGCATGGGTCTTACGGAGGCCTAAGCGGCTTCCAGGCGTTTGTCGATGCCTGTCATCAGCGCGGCCTGGCGGTATGCCTCGACGTGGTCTACAACCACCTCGGGCCAGACGGAAACTACCTGGCTGAGTTCGCGCCGTACTTCACCGACAGGCACCACACCCCCTGGGGGTGGGCCGTCAATCTCGACGGCCCAGGAAGCGATGAGGTTCGCCGCTATCTGCTCGACAACGCCGCGATGTGGTTCCGGGACGTCCATCTTGATGCCCTGCGGCTCGATGCGGTTCATGCCCTGATCGACGATCGAGCGGTGCACTTCCTAGAGGAGCTGGCGGCCGAAACCGATTCGCTGGCAGGCGAACTCGGGCGCCCACTACACCTCATCGCGGAGTCTGATCGCAACGACCCGGCGACGGTGACGCGCCGAGACGTGGCTGGCGGCGGTGGGCTTGGCCTGCACGCACAGTGGGTCGACGATGTCCACCACACGCTTCATGTGCTGCTCACGGGCGAGACGCAGGGCTACTACGCCGACTTCGCTGACCCTGCGGCAGTGAGCAAGGCCTTGGGAGTGACGCCGTTCTTCCACGACGGCACCCAGTCGACTTTCCGCGGTCGTGTCCACGGTCGCCCCATCGACCCGGCGCAGACTCCAGGACACCGCTTCGTTGCGTCCCTGCAAACTCACGATCAGGTCGGCAATCGTGCTGTGGGAGAACGTCTCTCGCAGTTGGTCAGTCCCGGACGTCTCGCGGCCGGTGCGGCGCTCTTGCTCACCGCGCCCTACATCCCCATGCTGTTTATGGGCGAGGAGTGGGCCGCGAGCACGCCATGGCAGTACTTCACCGATCACCAAGACGCTGACCTCGCGGTGGCGGTCTCGCAGGGCAGGCAACACGAGTTCGCCGAACACGGCTGGGGCGACAAGGTCCCCGACCCACAGGATCCGTCGACGGCCCAGGCTTCGACGTTGCGGTGGGACGAGGTCGGTGAGCCAGGCCATCGACGCATGCTGGAGTGGTACCGCCTGCTTCTCAAACTGCGATACCTGGAACCGGACCTCAGAGAGGGCTCTCTTGGGCAGGCGTCCGTCCACCGGGAGAGCGATGTCATCTGGGTGCGACGGGGAGGGTTCCGGCTGGTCGTGAACCTTGGAACCGAGAGCTATGAGGAGTCCGCCGCGGGCGCCACCATGGAGGCAGGTTGGGACGCCGAGATCGACGAAGATGACGACATTCTTCGCCTCGGACCCGACGGCACCGCATTGTTGAGGTTGCCGATCGCTGACCAGGGGTCACGCCGTGGCTGACCACCGGCCACGGCGCCCGCAGTTCCGTTCTCCTGCCGAGATGGAAGCGTCGGCGGGTTCCATTGCAGGGCCGGCCGAAACCAGCGAGGCTGCTCACGAGACGGCAGCGGTGCTCGTCGGCCGCGGCCGGGCTAGCCAGGACCCGCAGGTCCGAGAACGGTTGGTTCGTCTCGTCGATGAGGTGGGCGTCGCGACCGTGGCCGAACTGTGGTCCGAGCAACCCGCCAACTCTCTGCCTGGCGCGCTCTGGAGGATCTACCTGATTCGGGAGTGGGTGCAACGCGATCCAGCAGGGGTCTCGGCCGACTACACAGAAGGCGTTCGCCATGCCGATGTCGCGCACGCGGTCGCCGGTGCCGCTGAACCGCCGGGGCCGGAGGAGATCCGTGAGTTGGGCGATGCCATTGTGCGCGGCGTCTATGGGGGCGACCTCGCTGTCGCTCTCGAACGCGCGGCCGCGTTCTGTCAGGTGGTCTCGGTTGGTCGGGCCCACCGCGCAGACGACCGGGACGGACACGACGACCTGGGTGCTGCGTACGCCACCCGCACCGCAGGGTCGCTAGTAACTACTGCCGGAGACCTCCGGCGGGCCGCCGGTCTGTGGCGCCAGGGCAAACTCACCTAGTCGGTGGGGAATGAACGATCGACGGTCTGTCGTTACGCTGTAGCGTGCGTCGGGCCGCGGTAGCCCCGGGTCCCAATATTCGCCGCCACGAGCGGCCGTGCGCCGTGAGGCGCTTCCCGGTCCGGCGCACCCCATCTGTCACGACTGCTCGTCGTGTTCACCAGCCGCTTCCTTCCCGGCTACCGACCTGTAGACACTTTCTCGCCAGGCGTTCACGCGCAGTTCACCCGCGGAGAGACGGTAAGTCACCCACGTTCCCTACCGTCCTCGACGGTGGCACCCGCCGCCGGATCAGTGAACTCATTCCCGAGAGGTATCTGACGTGAATTTCACGCGTAAGGGCCGTGTGTCCAGCATCGCCCTGGTTGGAGCGCTCGCGTTGTCCGCCTGCGGCTCCGATAACAATGCCGGCGGCACCGGAGGGGACACCGCCGCCAGCGACGCCGACTGCGGATCGACGGCACTCAAAGCCGAAGGCTCGTCGGCACAGGACAACGCGATTCAGGACGCGATTGCCAACTTCAAGGAACAGTGCCCAGAGCAGACCGTCACGTACAACGCGACCGGGTCAGGCTCAGGAATCAAGAATTTCATCGCTGGTCAGGTCAACTTCGCCGGCTCCGACTCGGCGCTGAAGACAGAGGACGGCGAGACCGAGCAGGCCGACGCCGACAAGAAGTGCGGGTCACCCGCCTGGAACCTGCCGATGGTGACCGGCCCCATCGCAGTGTCCTACAACCTGAAGGGTGTCGATGACCTGGTGCTGACGCCGAGCGTCATCGCCGGGATCTTCCAGGGCAAGATCGCCAAGTGGAACGACCCCAAGATCGCCAAGATCAACGATGGTGTCGACCTTCCCGCCACGCAGATCAAGCCGTTCTTCCGCTCTGACGAGTCGGGAACGACCGAGAACTTCACCAGTTACCTCAAGCAGTCTGCACCCAAGGACTGGACGGCTGAGCCCTCCAAGAAGTGGCCGGGCAAGGGCCAGGGCAAGGCCAAGACCGCGGGTGTCGCGGCGGCCGTACAGCAGACGGACGGCGGAATCACCTACGCCGAGTGGTCGGGAGCCAAGGACAACAAACTCGGTATCGCCAAGGTTGACAACGGCGCTGGTCCGGTCGAGTTGACCGGCGAAAGCGCCGGTAAGGCCGTGTCGGCAGCGAAGTCCGTCGGCAAGGGCAACAACCTCAAGCTTGAGCTCGACTACGCGACCAAGACCAAGGGCGCCTACCCGATCATTCTGGTGACCTACGAAGTGGTGTGCTCGGAATACTCCGACCCCGCGGTCGGCAAGAGCGTGAAGTCGTTCCTGAAGTACTTCGGGTCGAAGGAGCAGCAGAAGAACCTTGAGGAGATTGGGTACGCCCCGCTTCCCAGCGAGGTTCAGAGCAACGTAGAGACTGCTATCAGCGCGATCAAGTGATCCACTGGGGTGGTGGAACCTTTGGTAGGACTGGGTTCCACCACCCCTTCACCCCGTTAGCACGCAGGAACAGGTAACTCATGGCGTCCATCAGCGGAGTCTCGACGAGCGACGAGACACCCCCATCTGACGACCCGATCGGTGGGTCAGAGCCGAAGGGTCAGCTCGGCGATCGCCTGTTCGGGGGAGCGGCCATGGGGGCCGGGATCGTGGTGATCGCCCTGGTGACGCTGATTGGCGTCTTCCTGGTCATCACCGCGCTCCCGGCGCTGACCCAAAATGACGCGAACTTCTTCACCTCCACCGAGTGGCAGGTCTCCGGAGACACGCTCTCCTTCGGTATTGCTCGGCTGCTCTGGGTGACCGTCATCTCCTCGCTGCTGGCCTTGGGCATCGCCGTTCCACTGGCCGTGGCCATCGCGCTGTTCTTGACGCATTACGCGCCCCGGCCGGTGGCTAAGCCAGCGGCAGCGTTGGTGGATTTGTTGGCCGCAGTGCCCTCCATCGTCTACGGCCTGTGGGGCGGATATATCGTCGGGCAGCACTTCGAGCCGGTCAACGACGCGATCACCGCCACGCTGGGGTGGTTCCCGCTCTTCAAGGACGAGGGGTCCAGTCCGGGGAGCACGATCCTGTTCGTATCGATCATCTTGGCGATCATGATCCTGCCGATCATCACGGCGCTGTCGCGTGAGGTGTTTGCACAGACGCCGACGACGCACATGGAAGGCGCCCTGGCCCTGGGCGCGACCAAGTGGGAGATGATCCGCACCGCCGTCCTGCCCTTCGGTAAGCCGGGTGTGATCTCAGCGGCGATGCTCGGCTTGGGCCGCGCACTCGGCGAAACGGTCGCGGTCATGATCATCGTGTCGGCGCTCTTCGAAGGCGCGCCGTGGTCCTGGTCGGTCCTGTACGGCGGCGAGACCTTCGCCTCCAAGATCGCAAACAACGCCGGTGAGATGGACACGGCGACCAAGACGGGGGCGTACATCGCCGCCGGTCTGGTGTTGTTCTTGCTGACGTTCATCGTCAACGCGATTGCCCGCATCATCATCGAGCGGCGGAAGGCCTTCACCGAATGAGCGCCAGCACCACGAACGCGCCTCCGCAGGCGCCGCACAACTCACGCCCGGCGATCGGACTGCCCGAGGGCAAGTCGGGATCCCGCGCGTTCAAGAACTCGCTCGCTACCGTCTTGGTGTGGATGGCGTTCTTCATCGCGATGATCCCGCTGGTCTGGATCCTCTTCACCGTCATCAGCAAGGGCGGTCAGGCCATGCTGGATTCGCAGTGGTGGACGCACAGCCAAAGCGGGGTGAATCCCCGCGAGGATGGTGGCGGCGCCGCGCACGCCATCCAAGGAACGTTGATCCAAGGTTTGGTGACCTCGCTCATCGCGGTGCCGATCGGCGTCCTGACCGCGATCTACCTGGTCGAATACGGTCGCGGGAAACTTGCCCGCGTCGTCAGTTTCATGGTCGACATCCTGACCGGCGTGCCCTCGATCGTGGCCGCGTTGTTTGTCTTTGCGATCTGGGTGACGACGTTCGGTTGGCAGAAAGTGCCGTTCGCGGTGTGCCTGGCTCTCGTGCTGCTCATGATCCCGGTGATCGTGCGCTCGACCGAGGAGATGCTCAAGTTGGTGCCGAACGAGTTGCGTGAGGCATCGTTGGCGCTGGGGGTGCCCAAGTGGAAGACCGTGCTGAAGGTGGTGCTGCCCACCGCGTTCTCCGGGATCGTCACCGGTGTGCTGCTCGGTTTGGCGCGGGTCATGGGCGAGACGGCTCCGCTGATCATTCTCGGCCCGTACTTCAAGTCCATGTCCGGTGACCTTTTCACCGGCCTGATGGGCACCCTGCCGACCATGATGAACTCGGGGCGGGACACCATGGCTGTCGGGCCGAACGCGGCCCGCGTGTGGGGTGCTGCGTGCACCTTGATCGCCCTAATCTTGCTCCTCAACCTGTTGGGTCGCCTCATCGGACGCCTCAACAAGGTCTCGAAATAATCGCTGACTTCACCCTCGACATACTCTGAGAATCAAGGAACCCCTGACATGGCCAAGCGGATCGACGTTCAGGACCTGAACGTCTACTACAGCGACTTCAAGGCCGTTGAAGACGTGTCGATGACGGTGGAGCCGCGCTCCGTGACGGCGTTCATCGGCCCGTCCGGATGTGGAAAGTCCACCTTCCTGCGGACGTTGAACCGCATGCACGAGGTGATTCCTGGAGGGCGCGTCGAGGGCAAGGTGTTGCTCGACGATCAGGACCTGTACGCCTCGGGCGTCGACCCGGTGGGCGTACGCCGCACGGTGGGCATGGTCTTTCAGCGACCTAACCCGTTCCCGACCATGACGGTGCGTGACAACGTCATCGCCGGACTCAGGCTCAACGGCGTCAAGAGCAAGAGCAAACTCGATGAAGTCGCCGAGGAGTCGTTGCGCGGCGCCAACCTCTGGAATGAGGTCAAGGACCGGCTGGATAAGCCCGGCGCGGGTCTGTCCGGCGGTCAGCAGCAGCGGCTGTGCATCGCGCGGGCGATCGCCGTCGAACCACAGGTTCTCCTGATGGATGAGCCGTGCTCGGCCTTGGACCCCATCTCGACCCTGGCGATTGAAGACCTGATTTCCGAGCTCAAACAGCAGTTCACGATCGTGATCGTGACGCACAACATGCAGCAGGCGGCCCGCGTCTCGGATCGCACGGCCTTCTTCAATCTCGCAGCCACCGGCAAGCCGGGGCGGCTGATCGAGATGGATAACACCCAGAAGATGTTCAGTAACCCCGTCGAGAAGGCCACGGAGGACTACATCTCTGGTCGCTTCGGCTGATCTCGGGCAGCCGGCGTTACGACCGCGCGTCCTCACGGCTCGAATCTTCGGAGCCGCTTGACTCCCACGGGTTCGTGAACCGCAGAGCGACCATCGCGGCCAAGGCGATCGGCACCAGCATCAGGAGGCGCAGAACAAGAGGTGCGTCGGAGATCGCCGGGAATACGCTTCCTAACACCGGAAGCGCCACGAGCATCGTGGGAATGAGAAGCGCGTACCACGCTTGACGTTTAAATTCGTGACTCATGATGCTTGAACCTGCCTATTGGCTCGGCTGTGTGACTCCTGAACGGTTTCCGATAAGTTAACTCTCTCCGAGCGGAGTACCCCTCACCCAGTGCGCTGGGTCACCGGTGCCTGGGAGGCCGGTCACTGCAGATTGGTGACCCGCATGTGACACGTGCGAGCCGTGCGGTGTGGTACCCGAGTGCGCCGTCCTGGCGTCGTCGGGCGCCACTGGCGCGGCTGGCCGCGCAAGGCGCACAATGGTGCGATGGGCGAGCGGCGCAAAGTGCGGGAGCGGCTGAAGAAGCTCAGCCACAAGGAACTCAAGGCGCAGGTGCCGCGGGAGGAGCCCGATACTGGCGACACCCGCGAGAAGGGCAGTTTTGCCTACGGGTACTGCAAAAAGTGTGACTGGGAGGGCACCGGAAGGCGCGCTCGAGATAAGGCCCGGCGGGACGCCCTAGAGCACACCGAACTCTGCTCGGGCAAGCACAAGCCGCGTATCGCGACGACAGACGTCAAGAAGAGTTAGCCCACGCCTGGCTGGTGGCGTTCGACCGCCACCACGCGTGCGTCCTCGCCCACGCCAGACATGTGGCAGACCAGCACTTCGCCCTTGTCCAGGGGTGAGGCCCCGACCTTCTCGAGCGCCTTGACCGCGACGGAGTCGGCGCGTTTCTCCAGGTGCTGAAGCATGGCCGGCACCAACGGGCGGTGCGTGCACAGAGCAGTCGGTATGCCGCGCTGCAGTGCGCGGTCGGTGTGCTTGATGACCTTGTCTGGCTCCTCGGCGTAGCGCTCCTCAGAAAGACCTTTTTTGGAGTCAATGCGCACCCGGCGGTGCCGGACGTACGGCTCCATGGTCTCCAGGCATCGCGTCGAGGGCGAACTGATAATCCGCTCGACGCCGTATGAGCCGAGCAGCGGCACCAGCCATTCGGCCTGGCGTGAGCCATCGTCGTCAAGCGGACGCAACCAGTCATCGAGCTGCCATTGTGAGCGCGCGACGCTGTGGCCATGACGCACGACCAGCAAGGGCCACGTGGCCAGGGCCTTGCGTTCGTGCGCGTCGGTGAGAGCCTGCACTTGGAGCACGTCGCGAGGGTGCGTGAGTCGGCGACGTGCCGCCCCTGGTGTAAGCCAGGCGACCTCGTCGACCTCGTGCAAAAGGGCGCCGTCGCCACCGGTCACGGAGGCTGCCCAATAGCGGACCTCCTTGAGGTCGCCGCGCGGCATCGCATACAGCGAGCGCGGCAACGGTGGACCCAGGCGCACCTCCAGCCCGGTCTCTTCGGCGACCTCTCGCACCGCGGTTGCCGGTGCCTGCTCGCCCGGGTCGATCTTGCCTTTGGGCCAGGACCAGTCGTCGTAACGCGGACGGTGGATGAGCGCGACTTCGATCTTGCGTCCACGCAGGCGCCACACCAATGCTCCCGCGGTCAGGAGCGGCCGATCGGTGGGCATCAGGACATTGCTCGGTGCGGGCTTTGTCCCGCTCATGGGCGCCGCGCCTTCCGTCCGCGCTTGCTATGCACTGCAATCAACTCGGCTTGAGCATCCTTCAGAGGTTCACCATCCTTACCCAGATGATGTCGAGCCCACGATCCGTCGGATTCCAAGTGCCACGAAGAGGTTTCGTCGCTCATGCCAAGATCCATCAACTCGGTCATCGACCGAACATGGCGCGGGTCGGTGAGACGAACTAGCGCCTCCACCCGACGATCCAAGTTGCGGTGCATAAGGTCGGCACTGCCCATGTAGCACACCGTGTCCTTGCCTTCGACCTCGAACAAGAACAGCCGGGAGTGTTCCAGATAGCGTCCCAGCACCGAGCGGACCCGGATGTTCTCCGAGAGATCCGGCACCCCTGGCTTGAGGCTGCAGATACCGCGGACCCAAACATCGACCTTTGCTCCGGCCTGAGAAGCGCGGTACAGCGCATCGATGGTCTGCTCATCAACCAACGAGTTGGCCTTGACCGCGATGCGCACCTCTTTGCCGTTCCGGGCCGCGTTGGCCGCGCGTTCCACCTGTTCTAGCAAACCGGTCCGGACCGTACGCGGCGCCACCAGCAATCTCTTGAACTTCGAGCGCGGGGCCATCCCCGACAGTTGGTTGAACAGTCGAGTGAGATCCTCGCCCACCTCTGGGTCGGTGGTAAGGAGACCGAAATCCTCGTAGAGGCGGGCGGTCTTGGGGTTGTAGTTCCCGGTTCCCACATGGCCGTAGCGACGCATTTTGCCGTCTTCCTCGCGGACGACAAGGCACAGTTTGGCGTGGGTTTTCAGGCCGACCATGCCATAGACAACGTGCACCCCGGCGCGCTCCAACTTTCGCGCCCAGGTGATGTTGTTTTCCTCATCGAAGCGGGCCTTAATTTCGACGACGGCCAGCACTTGCTTACCCGCCTCGGCGGCGTCGATGAGGGCATCAATGATCGGGCTGTCACCGCTAGTGCGGTAGAGCGTTTGCTTGATGGCGAGAACGTTGGGGTCCTCGGCGGCCTGCTCGATGAACGACACGAACGAGGTCGAGAACGAGTCGTACGGGTGATGCAAGAGGATGTCGCGCTCGCGCATCGCTTCGAGGATGTTGGCCCGCCCGGCGCGTTCGACAGGGGCCAGATCAGGATGGGTGCGCGAGGCATAGGCCGGCCAGCGCATCTCCGAACGGTCAAGATCTGCAACGATATTCAGGCCCGTAAGGTCGAGCGGCTCGGGAAGCGCATAGACCTCATCCGGCCGAACGCGCAACTCCTGCCGGAGCATGTCCAAGACGTGCGGGTCAATGGTGTCGGCGACTTCTAGCCGGACGGGTGGTCCGAATCGGCGACGGGTGAGTTCTTTTTCCAACGCCGTGAGGATGTTCTCGGCGTCGTCTTCCTCCACCTCGAGGTCTTCGTTGCGGGTGACCCGGAAGGAGAAGTGCTCGCGCACGTCCATGCCCGGGAACAGGTGCTGCAGATGCTCGGCGATGATGTCTTCGAGCGGGACGAACCGGTGGTCATAGAGCTCGTCGGCGTCCGGTGGTGCGGGCAGCGTCACCAAGCGCGGCAGCGATGGCGGCACCTTGACTCGCGCGAAATGCTCCCGCCCTGTCTTGGGGTTGACCAGCAGCACCGCCAGGTTGAGGGAGAGCCCAGAGATATACGGGAACGGGTGCGCAGGGTCGACCGCCAGTGGCGTGAGCACCGGATAGACCGACTCTCGGAAGAAGGTGTCGAGGAAAGCTCGGTCTTCGCCCGTGAGTTGGTCCGCACGAACGATGCGAATGCCTTCTTCTTCCAACGCCGGCCGGATGTGGTTCTGGAAGACACGGGCATGCACGTTCATCAGTTCGTGCGCACTCTGCGAGATCTCATCGAGCACCTCGCGCGGCTCGAGCCCGGAGGCTGCGCGTACTGCGATGCCGGTGGCGATGCGGCGCTTGAGGCCAGCGACCCGGACCATGAAGAACTCGTCGAGGTTGCTGGCAAAGATCGCCAGGAAGCGGGCTTGCTCCAGCAGGGGGACCGAGTCGTCGCTGGCGAGCTGCAGCACCCGCTCGTTGAACTGCAGCCATGACATTTCGCGGTCGAGGAATCGACCGGAGGGCAGCTCGCCGGGGGCCGGGTCGGCTTCCTCCTCGGCCACTCGGATGAACCGTCCGTTGGCTGCGCGCGGTCGCGGCTGACGTTGTTTCAGCCGGACGACGGACTCACCATCGGCAACCTTCTGGATCGCCGCTTCGACCTCATCCTCAGACTGAGTCGGGACGTCGGGGCGGGTGTCGATGACGCTCATGGACATATCGTTCCACTTTTGGGTGAACGGACCACTGCTGCGTTCTGAAATCGGACGACGAGGTGCGGGCGAAAAGATCGAAAAGATAGAGATCTAGGCGCTCGTCGGGGCAAACATCGCGTCCACGGCGGCCGGCTCAAACCCGATTTTTCGGTATGTCGCGACCGCAGGGTCGTTGTCCGCTTCGACATAGAGCTCGACGGTGCTGACTCCGCGACCGGCGAGGTGAGCCAGGCCCAATGCCGTGAGTGGTCTCGCCAAGCCCCGGCCTTGAAAGTCCGGGTCGACGGCCACGACATACACCTCGCCAGTCGCGGGTGAATCGGCCGGAATCTTGGTCCAGTGCGATGCCGCGAGGGACCCGGTGGCGGCATCCTCGATCAGGATGAGCCCGTCCGGGTCGAACCAGTCCTCGCCCATACGCGCCTCCAGGTCGGCCCGGTTCATCCGGCCTTGTTCGGGGTGGTTCACGAAGGCCCGCGCGTTGACCCGCAACCACGCGTCTTCGTCCTGTCCGGCCTGAAACGCGCGCGCCACGAATCCGGTGGGTAGGGCTGGCTCTGCGTTGAATCCGGCCGCGAGTGGCCGCTCCATCCGCCAGAGCTCGCGTACGACCTCCAGTCCGGCACCCTCGGCTAATGACTGTGCGGCGGGGAGTTTGCCGTGTGCCCAGAATCGCGCGGCTGGTCGCTCTTGCAGAATCTCGCGGACCAGCGAGCCACCGAAACCCTGCCGGCGGTGATCCGGATGGACGGCGACCTCCACACTGTCCGGGTCGTCGTCTGGCCAGATCGCGGCGGCCACGAGCACTGCATCGGTCGACCGCGTACGCATGACCGCTTCGGGGTGGTCGAGGTTGCGGCGCAACGCCAACAGTGGTTGTTCTCCGAAGGCGGCGACTCCGTCGACGGCGTGGACCGCGGCGGCCAGTGCTTCGACCTGCTGGGGGAGCGTGTCAGACATGGGTCATCATCCTGCCTCGGAGGGTTCGGGGCTCTCGGCGGTTTCGCGGGGCCCGCTGACAAATCGGTAGCCGACATTGCGGACGGTGCCGATCATGGTTTCGTGCTCGGGACCGAGCTTGGCACGCAACCGACGCACGTGAACGTCCACGGTTCGCGTACCGCCGAAGTAGTCGTAGCCCCACACTTCCTGCAGCAGTTGCGCGCGGGAGAAAACGCGTCCGGGATGCTGCGCGAGGTACTTCAGGAGCTCGAACTCCTTGTAGGTCAGGTCGAGTTGCTCCCGGTGAAGTTTGACCGAGTACGCCTCCTCGTCAATCTCCAGCCCGCCCGCGTTGATCGTGCTCGGCCCGTCGTCCTGCTCGGCTCCAGCGCGCTGGGTGGCCAACTGGATGCGCGCCTGGACTTCGGCAGGTCCGGCCGTATTGAGAACGACGTCGTCAACCTGCCACTCCCCGGTCAAGGCGACCAGCCCACCCTCGGTGAAGATTGCGAGCAGTGGCATTGAGATCCCAGTGGATCGCAGCATCCGCGACAGGCTCTTAGCGCCCACCAGATCGCGCGTCGCGTCCACGAGCACGACGTCGACCTCGGGCGGGTGTACGAGAGCGCTCGGCTCAGGTGGGAGCACCTTGACTCGGTGGGACAGCAGACCCAGCGCAGGCAGCAACTCGACACTCGCGCCGGGCGAGTCAGTGAGCAGGAGCAGCCGGGCCATTCACCCGAGGATAGAAGGCAAAGGGGAACCTCGCGTGCGTTGTTCACCGCTAAGGGCCTTACTGTGGGCCGCGCCACATCGATTCGGGAGGTTCCCATGACGACCGTGACCGTGCGCTACTGGGCTGGTGCCCGCGCTGCCGCGGGGATTGATCACGAGCGGGTCGAGGCCGATTCCGTGGTGGCTCTCCGCGAGGCCATCATGCGGGAGCACCCTGCCATGACTTCGGTGCTCGACGTGGCATCGGTGCTTATTGATGGCCGCGCCGTGCAGGGTGATGCACCACTGGCAGATGCCGAGACCGTCGAGATCTTGCCGCCCTTCGCTGGCGGATAGTCGGACAGCAGGTGTCGGCTCGTCGACGAGCAGGGAACCTGCCGGACGTGGAAGGATCGCGGGGTGCCTGACGTCCAACAGCGAGCCCTCAGCCCGTGGTGTCTGCTGGCGACCGCACTTGCTGGCGCGGCACTGGCCGGGGCCACCTTCGCCGGTGAGGTTGCGACGGCCATGGTTCTGGCGCTCACGGGCTTGGTGGCGGCTTATGGCTGGCCCAGGATTCTAGACCTCCCCAGCCCTCGGGGAGTTCAGGCGGTCCTGGCCTTCGCCGCGGTGGCCGGTGCGGGGGCCGCGCTGATTGGGGATGGACGCGACTTGCGGTGGCTGGCCGTTGCTCTCGCCGCCACCCTGGTGGGGTCGTTCATGCACCAACTCCTGCGCAAGGACGGGCGTGCACGGCTGGTCTCCACCCTGGGTGGCACGGTGCTAGGCGCCGGTCTCATCGCGAGCGGAGCCTGTTTTATCGGGGCGAGAAACCAAGACGACGGAGCACTGCTGGCCACCGCGGCCTTGGTAGGCGTGGTCGTCTTGACTCTCGTCGACGGCCTTCTAGCGCCGCGCCGTGGCGTGGAATGGGTGCTTCCGCTCGCCGCGGGAGTGTCCTCGGCCATCTCGGCGGGAGCCATGGTGCTTGCCGACGGCCCAGTCCTGGGCGCGTTCGCCGTGTCCTTCGCGGCATGCGTGGTCGCCCACGCATGCCGTCGCCTCCTGACCGTGTCGCCGACCGCGTCGCGTGCGGTGGCTCAGGCCGCGATCGGTGCGGTAACCGTCCTCAGTGTCGGCGCCGTGCCGTATGTCGGTGCCTGGCTGGTGGAGTGGTTCACCGCGCGGTGAACCTCAGCCCGTGCGCTTGAGCTCGGCGGACATGTGGCTTTGCATCTCGTGGCCCTCGGCGGCCATGTCGAGAACCCACATCAGATTGCCGCCGACCAGGCCATACATACGCTGCGCGGCGCTGTAGTCCGAGGCGTCCGGGCTGCGGACCACGGCGTCGGTGTGGAGCTCGATCTTGGCGGGTTCGGTGGAGCCGACGTACATCTCCAACAGTCCCGTGGGGTGGGCGAGGAGGAGTTCGACGGTGTTCTCCGCGGCGGGGCGCCAGAAGCCAGACTCCGTGGCGAGAGGCTCGGTCTTTTCCCCGTCGTCGTTGAGGACCCAGGTGCGGCTCTGCCAGTTGAGATATGGCCGACCGTCATGCCAGCACTCGACCTCCTGGCCGAAGTTGGCGGACTCCATGGTCGGGTAGCCGACGACTCCGGCACCTTCCCACGTGCCAACGAGCCAGGCGAGGGGTGCGAGTTCGGGGGGCAGATTCGGATCAAGTTCGAAGGGCACGAAACCAGCCTAGTTTGCTTCGGTGGACGGCGGCGCGGGTGCCGGGCGATGCAGGATGGCGTGGGTGGCGACGATGTGCACATCGTCGCCGTCGACCTCCGCCGTGCCATCGACGAGAAGGGTGAGGCCGGGGGATTCGGTGGGGGGAAAGATCACCGTCACAGTGGCGTTGGCGCCGACGTTGGCCAGCGTGCCCGGACCAGGTTGGTGGACGCGCAGGCTCCCCTCCGTGGCGACCGGGGAGACCGCAATGACCTTGACGGCGCCGTCGGTCGTCGTGAGGAGATATCCGCTGCCATAGGTCGCCACCGTGCGGGCGAGGTCGTCGAGGGCCACATCGATGCTCATCTGGTCACCGTAGACCTGGAGTGCGGGGTCCGGGTGGTTGCGACGTACGCTCGTAGCGTGACTGAGATTTCGGCTCCTGTGCAGCGATCGCCCTTGCTGGAACGCGCTGGCGCGGTGGCGGGCGATGGCATCGATGCTGGCGTCGCAGCCCACTACGGAGACCCGATGCGCGAACAGCGTCGATTGGTGGCGGGGGAAGCCGTGGTGGACCTGAGCCATCGCGGAGTCGTGCGCCTCAGCGGCCCAGATCGGTTGTCCTGGCTGCACTCCATCTCAACCGCACAGTTGACAAACCTGCCGCCACTCACCTCAACGGAGACGCTGATTCTCAGCCCTAAGGGGCGTATCGAGCACGACCTCCACCTGGTCGACGATGGCGAGCATCTCTGGGTCACGGTCGAGCCGGGGACTGCTCCGGCGCTGACGGCGTGGTTGAACTCGATGAAGTTCATGCTGCGCGTCGAGATCGTTGACGTGAGCGAGACCTATGCCGTGGTCGGTGAACCTGTGGTTCATGAATGGACGACCGAAGACGCGCCGGCCGTCATGGCCTGGGTCGATCAGTGGCCACGACTCGGCGAAGACTCCGTGTCCTACAGCGGTACGGGCGCCCACCCCGCTGAAGGTCGAGCCTGGCGCGAAGTCATCGTGCCGCGCGAAGAACTTCTCGCCTACGTTGGTGAGCGGGCCCTCTCGGGTACCTGGGCTGCCGAGGCGGAGCGAGTGGCCGCCTGGCGTCCCCGACTTGGCGTTGACACCGACCACAAGAGCATTGCGCACGAACTCGATTGGCTGCGTACGGCCGTTCACTTGCACAAGGGTTGCTATCGCGGGCAGGAGACCATTGCGCGCGTGCACAACCTGGGTCGACCGCCGCGGCGACTGGTGTTCCTGCATCTCGACGGCTCGGGGCACGCGCTTCCAGAGCCGGGTGCCTCGATTGAAGTTCCGGGACAGCCACGCCCGGTCGGGCAGCTCACCTCGGTCGCACGTCACTACGTCGATGGGCCGATCGGTTTGGCTGTGATCAAGCGCAATACCCCTACCGACATTGATCTTTCGGTGGGCGGAATCTCCGCTGCACAGACGGTCGTCGTCGAGCCGTAGAGCTCCTCCCAGGAGCGTGTGATCAGGCTCACGCTGCCCTCGGCTTGCAATTTGCTAACTACAGCAAGCATGATGGGGGCATGAGTTCGCGACTACCCGTACCGGAGCTGCCCGACCTGGGCGCATACCTTCGCGAGCAGCGCCAGTCCGCTCAGTTGTCCTTGCGCCAACTGGCCGACCGTACGGGCATCAGCAACCCCTATCTCTCCCAGATCGAGCGTGGACTCAAGAAGCCGAGCGCAGAGATTCTGCAGTCTCTTGCGAAGGGTCTGCAGATCTCAGCGGAACAGCTCTACGTCCACGCTGGCTTCCTCGATGCCGACACACAGCCGGTCACCCCGGATGTGCGAGTCGCAATCAACGCCGACTCGAGACTGACGCCGAAGCAGCGCAAGGTGCTGCTGGACGTCTACGCCTCACTCGTCGGTGACAACGACTGATCACCCGATCAACCAGACCTCGTACGACTACATGAAAGGCATTGCCATGAGCACGCTTCAGGACATCCGCAAGAACGTCATCTACCCCACCCCGTTCTACGCATGGGTTGGCTTGGTCGACAAGGCTGTTGACCAGGTTCGCGTCGCCACCGATGAGGCCAGCAAGAAGGTTGGCGAACTGCGCGAGCAGCTCAGCGCCGAGTCCATCGTCGGCCGCACCCAAGAGGTTGCGACCGAGCGTGTAGAGCGCGTTCAGCAGCTTCCGAAGCGCGTTGAGGAGTCGAGCAAGGCCGCTTTCGCCCAGGCAGAGCAGTCCTACGCCGGCCTCAGCAAGCGCGGCGCGGCCGTAATCGCCGAGCTGCGCAAGCAGCAGGACGCCCAGGCCCAGCAGGTCATCAACCAGGGCAAGGCATCAGCTGCCTCGGCTCGTAAGGTCGCCGAAGACGCTCAGGCGCTCGCCGCCAAGGCCGTGCTGACGGGTCGTAAGGAAGCCGCCAAGCAGGTGGAGGCCGTCGCCGGCACCGTCGAGACCGCCGCCGACAAGCTCGGTGACGAGGCGCGTACCGAGGTTCGCTCCACCGCCGCTCGGGTCGGCTCGGTCGACAAGGCCACGCCGAAGGCAAAGCCCGCCGCGAAGAAGCCGGCCGTCAAGAAGCCCGCTGCGAAGAAGGCCCCGGCCAAGCGCCCAGCCGCCAAGCCGGCCGCTAAGAAGACCGCGCCCAAGACGGCAGCGGCCAAGTCGTCCGCGCCGAAGACCACCGCTCCGAAGACCACCGAGGTGAAGTCCACCGCGCCGAAGGCGACCGAGGCGAAGACCACCGAGGCGAAGACCACGAGCCCCAAGGCCTGATCGTTCGACCATGATCATGCGGCGCGTCTCCCATTGGGGGGCGCGCCGCAGTCATGGGTGTGCCTACCTACGCTGGGGCCGACCGGGCCCACCACGACGAAGGACATCAGAGTGCTCACCCCCGACCAGATCCCCGATCTGCGGCGCGCCACCGCGCGAGACCAGGACGGCCACCGATTCGGGCGCGTGGTCGAGGTTTTCGTCGATGACGACTCCGACCAGGTGACCTGGGTGACGGTGTCGACCGGGCTCTTTGGCACGTCGCATTCGTTCGTGCCCGTCAAGGATGCCGACTTGGCCGATGGTGACCTCGTGGTCCCGTTCGGTCAAAACCTGGTCAAGAACTCACCCTCCGTCGATGCCGAAGACCATCTCGATGCCGATCACGAACAGCGTCTGTATGTCCACTACGGCCTCGCCTAGGGTCTGACCTACCCTCGGACACTGTGACTACCTCACGTGCTGCCCTGTCCGATGCTCCCGTTCTTGCCTGCGTGGAGCGCTCCGGTTTCGTCGAATCCGTTCATCGCGCCGTAGCGGTCGAGGTGGACCAAGACGGTGCGGTGACTCAGGCCTACGGCGCCGTCGACGCTCCGCACTTTCCGCGCTCGTCCAATAAACCCATGCAAGCCCTCGGTATGGTCCGTGCCGGACTCGACCTACCACCCGACCTGCTCGCGCTCGGGTGCGCCAGCCACTCAGGTGAGGACATTCATCTTGACGGTGTGCGCCGCATCCTGGCCGGCGTTGGTCTGAGCGAGTCCGACCTGCAGAACACCCCTGACCTTCCGTATGACGACGTCGAACGGCGGGCGTGGCTCCGCGCTGGATCTGCCGAGAGCTCCATCGCACAGAACTGTTCCGGCAAGCACGCCGCCATGCTGGCGACCTGCGTGGCGAATGACTGGGACCGCAGCACGTACCTGGACCAGGCGCATCCCCTGCAGCGCGCCATTGCCGACAGCCTTGCGGATCTGGCGGGCGAACCGATCTCAGCGACCGGTGTCGACGGATGCGGCGCCCCGGTCATGGCGATCAGTCTGGCTGGGCTCGCGCGCGCGTTCGGACGGATCGCCTCCGCAGCCCCTGCAACGCCAGAAGGCTTGGTACGAGGCGCCATTCGGTCCCACCCTGAGATGCTCGGCGGGTCGCGGCGCGATGTCACGGCGCTCATCCGCGGAGTGGATGGGTTGATTGCCAAAGATGGCGCGGAAGCGGTTTATGCGGTCGGTTTGTCCGATGGTCGAGGGTTTGCCCTCAAGGTGGCCGATGGTGCGCAGCGAGCGCGTACGCCCATCATGGCCGCGTTGCTTCGCCGGGGTGGTGTCGAGGCTCCGGTACTCGAGGAACTCGCGGACGTGCCGATTCTTGGGCACGGCAAGGTCGTCGGGCAGGTTGTCGCTCACTTGCCTGACGCTGCGCCAGAGCGCTGATCGATGCGAGCGGTCCTTCAGCGCGCAACCCGGGCCAGTGTGACGGTCGAAGGCGAGGTCGTCGGCCGTATTGACCGGCCAGGGCTCGTAGCGCTCGTGGCGGCGACCCACGACGATGGTCCCGATCAGGTGGCGCGGATGGCACGAAAGATCAGCGAGCAGCGCATCCTTCGCGATGAACGATCTGTCCTCGATGAGGCTGCCCCGGTGTTGGTGATCTCGCAGTTCACCTTGTACGGCGACACCCGCAAAGGTCGACGTCCGTCCTGGTCCGCCGCGGCGCCTGGCGCAATAGCCGAACCACTGGTGGATGCCGTGGTGGAAGCGTTGCGCGCCATGGGAATAGAGGTCGCCACCGGTCGGTTCGGGGCGATGATGTCGGTCGAGTTGGTGAACGACGGACCCTTCACCGTGATCGTGGACGTCTAGCACCGCATTACGCTGGGCATCATGGACGCCTTCTTCAAGGTCCAGGGCGGCATCGCGCTCATCCTGAGTATCGGGGTTATCGCGGTTGTGCTCGTGGCCTTTCTCGACTCCCTGCGCCACCGGGTGGATGCCTTTCCCGCCGCGGGCAAACTCACCAAGCCCATCTGGTGCGGCATCCTCGGTGTTGGAGTGTTGCTCTCGCTGTTGACCTTCGGGAATCCGCTCAACATCTTCACCTTGCTGGTCGTTGTGGCCTCCGCGGTCTACCTCGCAGACGTGCGTCCAGCGCTGCAGCGGGTCGTTGGTGGCGGTCGGTCGAATGGCCCGTACGGCCCGTGGTGACCGCACGCCCTACGTCCCGTACCTCGCTCCTCGCGACCCGTCAGGGTGGGATTGAATACCTCCTCACGGGATCCGGCTCGCCGGCCACCGTTTTCGCCCACGGTCTGGCCGGTTCGATTGACACGACGCGCCCATTCGGTGGCGGCGTGCCCGGGACCAAGGCTTTTTTCCATTTCCGCGGACACGGCGCATCAGCCTCTCCCGAAACGGATTGGACCTACACGGCGCTCGCGGGCGAACTCGACGCCGTGGCACGGCATGTGGGGGCGACTCGGGCGCTCGGGGTCAGTATGGGCGCCGGGGCGATTTGTCGTTTGCTCGAGGATGACCCCGATCGTTTTGAGCGCATCGTTCTGGTGATTCCGGCGGTGCTTGACTCACCGCGGAAGGACGCCGCGATGCAGCGCATGAGGCACCTAGCCCAGCTCGCCGAGGAACGTGATGTCGACGCGGTCCAGGAGGCACTCCTGCGTGACCAGCCGAGCGGGGTGCGCACGCGGCCCGACGTGGTGGCGTGGTGCCAGCGGCAGGCGCAAGTGGTGGTCGCGACCGACGTACGCCGCGCGCTGCGAACCATTCCGCGCGCGACGTCAATGTCGGACCGCACTGCCTTGCAACGGGTCTCGGCACCCATTCTCGTGATTGCCCAGGAAGCTGACCCGGGGCATCCGGTGTCGGTGGCCCACGAGATCGGAGCACAGGCCCCGCACGCCCGCGTCGAGATTCTGCCGCCGGGCGGAGTTCTCTGGGAGCACCGCGACCGGGTACGTCGTCTCATCGGCGAGTTCCTGGATCCAGCTGACACGGGCGTAGACAAGGATTGATATGTGGCGCCTGACACCTCGGATTCAGCACTATGCGTGGGGATCGCGCGAGGCCATCGCCCAGATCACCGGCAGACCGTTTCCTACCGACCAACCCGAAGCTGAGCTCTGGATGGGCGCGCACCCGGCCGCGCCAAGCGCGGTCCCGACAGCCGCAGGCGAACGAGCGCTGAGCGAATTCTTCGCCGACGACCCCATCGACACTCTGGGCTCCGTGGTGGCACGTGAGTTCGAGGGGCGACTGCCTTTCCTGCTCAAGGTGCTCGCACCAGTGCAGGCGCTTTCGATCCAGGTGCATCCCAGCCTGGCGCAGGTGAGGGACGCAGCGCCAGGGACCTATGCGGACGACTGGCCCAAACCTGAAGCCTTCTATGCGCTCACTGACTTCCAGGTCTTTGCCGGTGCGCGTCCGTTTGTGGAGACGGCCCAGGTCTGCGCCGAGTTGGGCCTTCCGGAGCTCGATGAGCTCCTTGACGATGCCGCGGCGGAGGAGCACCCAACCCGTGCGCTCCTTGAGTCGCTGTTACATCTCGAAAGCAGCGCGCAGGCAGCGCTAGCGGACCAGGTGGTGGCGGCCTGCTCGAACAGTTCGGATCCGTCCTTGGCAGCCATCGTCCGGGTAGCCCAGCACCACCCGCGCGACATCGGGCTGGTCGTCCTCCTCGCAATGCGCTACCAGGTCGTCCCGCCGGGTGGGTATGCCTTTCTGCCCGCCGGGGTTCTGCACGCCTACGTCGAGGGTGTCGCGATCGAGATCATGGCGAACTCGGACAACGTCGTCCGCGCGGGCTTGACCGCGAAGACCATCGACGTCGATGAACTGATGCGGATCGTGGACCTTGAGCCGGCCGTGACCCCGCAGCACGGTTCCGTGCTCGACGGGTGGACTGAGTTCCCGGCAGAGTCGCCATATTTCGAGCTGAGATGCGCGTCGGTGTCCGGCGCGTTGACCGTCCCGGGCGACGGGCTCCCACGGATCCTGCTGGCGGTGCACGGCAGCATCGAGGTCTCAGACAGCAGCGATTCGGTGCGCCTGCAGCCGGGGGAATCCTGCTTCCTGTCCGCCCGCGACACCGCAATCACGGTGCGTGGTGACGCGACGGTGTTTCTTGCTTCACCTGGCTCGATTGACGCGCAGGCTTAGCGCGCTGGAGCCACAGCACTCCAGTCGACAGTGGCTTCGCCAAGGCGCCAGCGGCGGGCGTCGTCCAGGAGCGGCCAACCATCCGCGCGTAGTGCCTGCGCCGACGCGATAAAGCGCTGGCGGGCGCCATACGAGGCCAGCGGGTTGGCACGCCGCCAGGCGACCTGCCACGCCTGTAGGTATTGGTGGATGGGTTCGCCAGGAATGTTGCGATGGATCAGGGCTTTGGGAAGACGCTCGGCCACCGTGGCGGGGTCTTCCAGGGACCCCAGATGAAACGCCATGGTCAGGGATCGTGGACCGGACCGGTCGAGAGCGACCCAGGAGGCGAGTCGGCCAATCTCATCGCAGGTGCCGTCCACAACCAGACCTTGCGGGCTGATTCGGCTGGTGAGTCGGGCCCACGCGTCAGCGACCTGACCTTCGTCGTACTGCCGCAAGACGTTGAATGCCCGGATGATGGTGGCGTCGTCGCCTCCAAGCGGCACCTCGAATCCTCCGCGCTTGAACCGAACTCCTTCTCGTTCAAAGGGTTTGCCGGCCGCAACGCGCTCGGGTGAGATCTCGATACCGACGACCTGCACGTCGCTGCGCACCCGGTGGAGGCGGTCGTGAAGTTCGAGCGCGGTGATGGGCGATGCGCCATATCCGAGGTCGACGGCGATGGGGCGGGGACACGCGCGCAGACGCCAGCCTTGGGTGCCGGCGATCCACCGGTCGCATCGACGAAGCCGGTTCGGTGCCGTCGTTCCTCGGGTGATGTTCCCGACTGGCTTGTCCACCACGACCAGAAACGTTAGCCCCGAGCCATCTGGTGTTCGCGAGTAGTGTCGGGCCTGTGCGCACTGACCCCACACCTACCGCCGATGAGATCACGACCCTCCGGGGCTTCTTGGACTTTCATCGGGACACCCTTCGGCTGAAGTGCGAGGGTCTTAACGCCACGCAGCTCGCGACGACGCACCCGCCGTCGGCACTGACGCTCGGCGGCCTGCTCAAGCACCTCGCGCTCGTGGAGTCGCACTGGCTGCGTTGGGTATGGGCGGAGCGCCCGCTGCATCCGCCCTTTGATACTGCGCCGTGGGATGACGACGAAGACTGGGAACTCCACTCTGCTCGGCACGATTCGCCGGAAGAACTGCGCGCCATATTCGATGCCTGTGCTGCCGATTCCGACGCCATCATTGAGCAGTCCTATGCCGTGACCGGCCTTGAAGGTCGCTCGGCTCGTCCGGATCGGGAGACCGGCGATCCATTTAACCTCCGGTGGATCCTGGTTCACCTCATTGAGGAGTACGCCCGGCACAACGGCCATGCCGACATCATCCGGGAGTCTCTCGACGGCGTCACCGGAGAGTGAACAACGTGCTGATGGAGTTCGGCTGACCACGTCCCAACGGGCGCGTGTCAGACTGCCGGAGTGAACGTCAATGACGCTGCTGAGTGCATCGTGCGCCGGGTCGCGATGGTCAGCGTGCACACCTCACCTCTGGATCAGCCCGGACAGGGTGACGCCGGAGGGATGAACGTCTACGTGCTGGAAACGGCGCGCGAGCTCGCCCGCCAGGGCGTCGAGATTGAGATCTTCACCCGACGCACGTCCTCCGCCCAGCCGGACGTCGTCCAGGCTGCGCCGGGGGTGCTCGTACGCCACATCGACGCTGGACCCTATGAGGGTCTGGGCAAGGACGACTTGCCCGGGCAGTTGTGTGCCTTCACTGCTGGGGTCATGCAGCTCATCGCCGGTCTTCCAGAGGGCTACTTCGATCTGGTGCATTCTCACTATTGGCTATCTGGACAGGTGGCCTGGCTCATCGCAAACCGCTGGCAGATCCCGGTCGTGCACTCTATGCACACGATGGCAAAGGTGAAGAATCAGTATCTCGCGCAAGGGGATTCGCCGGAGCCGCAGGGACGAATCATCGGTGAAGAACAAGTCGTCCGAGCCGCTTCCTTCCTCGTCGCGAATACCGAACAGGAGCGCCAGGAGCTGCTGGATCTCTACGCCGCAGACAGCGATCGTGTGCACGTTGTCACCCCAGGCGTCGACCTTGAGACCTTCACGCCGGGTGACCGCGCCAAGGCTCGTTCGAGGGTAGGTCTAGATCCGGACGATCAGGTCATGCTCTTCGTCGGTCGGATCCAGGCCCTGAAGGCGCCAGATGTGCTGCTGCGCGCAGCGGCCCGGATGCTCGATGAACAACCCTCCCGGCGCGACCACCTCGTCATCGCCATCCTCGGAGCCCCGAGCGGCTCGGGTGTTCACCGGCCCCGGTGGCTCACCGATCTCATTCGGGATCTAGGCCTGGCCGATGTGGTGCGCATCGTGCCTCCCGTGGAGCGGAAGGTGCTCGCGGACTGGATGCGTACAGCCGACCTGCTGACGGTGCCGTCGTACAGCGAGTCATTCGGTCTGGTCGCGTTGGAGGGCGAAGCGTGTGGCACCCCGGTGGTGGCCGCTCGGGTCGGTGGGCTTCCGGACGCCGTGGGCGATGGTGGTGTCCTGGTCGAAGGGCACGACCCCACGGTGTGGGCAGCCACTCTGATCGAGTTGATCGATGATCCGCTTCGCCGTAAGACGTTGGGGGAGAACGGCATTCGACATGCACAGTGCTTTGCCTGGAAAAAGACCGCAGCACGATTGCTCGAGCTATACCGCACGGCTTGCCGTGAAGCAGCCGTCGGACTGCGCTGAAACCGGAGGTTCCGCGATGCCGTTAGACGAAGCCGTTCGCGTCCTGGAGGCGACCCTTGAGGATGCCGAACTGGACTGGGAGGCGGGGGCCAAAAAACGTGAATACGTCGTGACGCTTCCGGGTGACAAGAAACTCCGAACGGTCGCGTCGCTGCTTCTGCGCGAGCGCGGAATGTCGGTATCCGCATTCGTGATTCGGGCGCCCGACGAAAACCACGACCAGTTCTATCGACATCTCCTCCGACGCAACCTGCGCCTTCCTGGAATGGCCTACGCGATCGATCACCTGGGCGACGTCTATGTCATGGGCGAGGTGCCTGCCGAAGCGGTGACGGAGCACTATCTCGACCAACTCTTCGGAGTCCTCCTGGAGGCGTGCGACCAACCGTTCAACGATCTGTTGCTCTTGGGGTTTCGGACCTCGATGCAGAAGGAATGGGACTGGCGGGTCGATCGTGGCGAATCGCTGCGCAATCTGGAGGCCTTTCGTTCGGTACTTCAGCGTTCAGACGGCGAGAAGGCACCGCCAGCCGAGTAGGCGTCTCTTTACACTGGCGGTATGACCTACACGCTTGTCCTGCTGCGTCACGGCGAGTCCGACTGGAACGCCAAAAACCTCTTCACCGGATGGGTCGATGTCGACCTCACCGACAAGGGGCGGGCCGAAGCCGCCCGCGGAGGTGAACTGATCCGCGACGCCGGTCTTGAGCCCGATGTGTTGCATACCAGTTTGCTACGCCGAGCCATCAGCACGGCCAACCTCGCCCTCGATGCTGCCGACCGACACTGGATCCCGGTGAAGCGCCACTGGCGCCTCAACGAACGCCACTACGGCGCCCTTCAGGGGAAGAACAAGAAGGAGACCCTCGACCAATACGGCGAGGAGCAGTTCATGACGTGGCGGCGTTCGTACGACACCCCGCCGCCGGAGATCGAGCTCGGCACCGAATGGAGCCAGGATGGCGACCCGCGCTACGCCGACTTGGGCGGCGACATGCCGCGCACCGAGTGCCTCAAAGACGTCATCGAACGATTCCTGCCGTATTGGGAGGACGAGATCGTGCCCGACCTTACGGCGGGAAAGACGGTGCTGGTCGCGGCACACGGCAACTCACTGCGAGCCATGGTGAAACATCTGGACGGCATCTCTGATGAAGACATCGTGGGCTTGAACATTCCCACCGGCATGCCGTTGGTCTACGAATTGGACGACGACTTCAAGCCGACCGTGGCCGGGGGCACTTACCTCGACCCGGAGGCCGCGGCCGAGGCTGCAGCCGCTGTCGCCAACCAGGGCCGCTGACACGATCGTCCCCGCCCGCTGACCGCGGACGGGGACGATGCCTCCGTGGAATCTTCGCTACTTCGTGAAGACCTGTACTTCGGCGATGCCGTGCGACTTGGCGTTGAAATACGCCGTGGTGCAGTCGGTGTCGTTCTCTGGGTCGTTGTCTTGCTCTCCGGCGTAGCGCGGATTGCCCGTGCAGTGACTTTCCACGGTCTGAACCTTCACGTGCGTGGCGTTCACCTTGGGGAAGGAGAACGACCGCATGGTCATGTTCGGTGCGATGGGCCAGAGGGTGCCGCCGGGGAAGGCATCTTGCGGCGAGGTGTAAACCTTCCGGAAGTCGCGGTCCTCGGTGCAGGTGACCTTGCCGCGCGCGTCACAGGTCCAGATCGCAAACTGGCGCAACGACTCATAGAGGCCGGAGTCGAGCGCACTGACTTGGGCCCTCCCGATCGACTGGCGACCGCCAGCAAGGTCGATGACATACGACGGCTTGACGCCTTCGTCGTCGGCGGATGCCCGGTTCGCGGTTCCTTCATCCTCGTCGATGACCGATCCGGCTCTGCTGCCCGGACCATCGATCGAAGCCCCTGCCGTGGCGCTGGCCAGGTTGGGAGTCGGCTTGACCCGCAGGTCCTTTGACTTGCCCTCGACCAGGGTGCCCGCCATTTCCTTCTGGCCATAACCGGGCGCGGTCACCTGATAGGTGAACTGGCCCGGCACCGTCGTGTATGTGTCGCCCAACGGAGTCGTGGGATCGGTGTCGGCAACGGGCCGGGTGCGAGCGGTGTAGTCGCCGACATAAAGTCGGGCGCCCTCGATCAACCGACCGTCGGCATCAAGGGGGCTGAACCGCACCGTCGCGTTCTTGGCGCGCGGCGAGTCGAAGCCAGGAGTCGGCTTCTCATCGTCCGTTGAGGTGACCGATGCCGATTCTCCGAATCCGCGGGCGGCAAACGCGTCCCAGAGGATCTTCTGGTTGGCGCCGCCGAAGCGGAGCAGGTCGGCGGCGAGCATGGCGTCCCGCATGTCCAGCATGGACACGTCGCCGGTTGGCTTGAGCAGCCAGGAGTCGAAGATGAGTTGCATCCATTGGCGGTTGCCCGGGCATTCCTCGACCTTGGTTGCGCCGGTCGCGCAGGAGCGCTGCGTTGCCGCGTTCCCCTTCCCATGAGTCTTCATCATCGCCGTGCGGATGTCCCACATGGTGGCCGACCAGATCTCACCGTCGGAGTGCACGCCTGTCCCGAAGATGTCGTATCCCACGTTGGAGAAGTTCAGCGGCGAGTCGTTGAAGTTGTAGTTGCGAATGCCACGCACGGGGTCGCCACTCACGAAAGCTCCCATGGGGGTCGATTCGCTGCCCACAGGTGCGTAGCCCCACTCCTGGGCGTATTCGGTGGCCATGAGGTCTGACCAACTCTCGCCCATCGCGCCTCCATGGAAGGAGTCCAGACTGTTGTCGGGTCCGCCGATCATGCGGTTGCTGATGGCGTGGCCGTATTCGTGGCCGATGACCGACATGTCGAAGGAGCCGTCGGCGCACTGGGGATAGCCGGCTCCCGCGAGCGGCTGCCAGAGATACATGTTGGTGTAGACGTCGCCGCCGTCGGCGCTGGCGAACTGACCCGCGTTGTTGCGCCAGCCGCTCTTGGCTTTGTCTTGTGCGTAGCCGGCTTCGGCATCGTTGCCTAGGCCGCCTTTGTCGCCGTTGTCTTTTTGCATGTTCCAGGCGGTCTCGGTGAATCCGAGTTGGTAGGACCAGTCGTGCATCCGGTTGTGCATCGCGAACAGGTTGCCCGTGGCGGCGTCGGCGTCGTGTTTGGTCGGTGAGTCGAATCCAGCCGGGTCGCACTTGCTCTTGGCCCATTGGTTGGTGAACTCGTATGTGTAGTTGCGGTCGGAGCGCTTCTCAGCGGGGACCTCTGGGTCCCCTTCGCCCCAGGAATAGACCGTCGTGGCGTTGTTGCCATCGGTGGTGCCGGTGGGCTTCTTGGTGGCAGGGTCAATGTCCCAGGCATTAGGTGAGATTCCGGATTGGGTTTCATCGCAGCCGGCCCTCTCGGTCCAGCACCACAGGCTGCGTTCTCCTGGGTCGTCTCCGGCTTTGGGCGTCGAGGGGTAGACCTTCCAGGTCGGGTTGTCCGAATCGGCGTGCATCAGGTTGGTCCGTGCGATGGCTTCGCCGGTCGTTGCGTCGATATAGACGGCGTAGCCGCCTTCGTCGCCGGGCAGGATGGTCTCGACGTGGTAGGCGACTTGGGGGGCTTTGCCCGGAATCGGAATGACGACTTTGGTCACGCGTTGGTCCCGCTTGGACAGGCCGGTCGCAGAGAACCGTTTCCACGCGGTGACGCCTTCAACGGCCTGTGCCCGTTTGGCGGTCGCGCCGATCGAGCGTTCGGTGACTTTGCCGGCCTTGTGGCCCACGTTTTTGGCGGCGGCCGTCAGCGCATCGGCGGCGTCGAGGGTGGCGCCGGCGGGCGTGCGCCGCGCAGCCGCGGAGTCGGTGGGAGCCAGGGAAGATCCGGCGTAGAGAACCTTTCCGTTATGGATCCCGATGGTGGCCATACCGTCCAGGCCCGCTGGGATTCCGTTGAAGGTTTGACGCAGCAGGACGACGCTGACTTTTCCGACCTTGTTGATGCTGACCAGTTCCATGGTCTTCACGGCGGCGGCGTTGAGCCCGTAGGTGTCTGCTTCCTGGGTGAGGTAGGCGCGAGCTGCTTTCTCCGGGTTTGTGCTGAGGCCACTCGCGAGGGTTTTTCCGTTGGCGGCAACGACGGCGGCGGGAGTTCCGAACCGGCTGGTCCGGGCTGCTAGGGCTGATTTAGCGGTGACCGATCGTGCCTTTGAGGCGCGCGCTGACGAGGGCTTCGCTGTGGGGCGGCTGTCGAAGTTGGGCAGCCCATGGTCGTGTTTGTGGCTGGCCGCGGACGGTTTGGATTCCTGGGGCGCAGCGTCGGCGGTGAGCTGGGGCAGGCCCAGGGTCGCTGCGAGGCTGGCCGAACTGACGCCTACGAGGGCGCCGCGAACGACGCGGGATCTTTTCATGGCAGGTTCCTCCTTTGTGGCTTCGTCGCGTTGACGGAGTCAATGCCTGAGTGAAGCGCTTAGGAGGCAGGAATAAGTAGCGTCTTTACCAAAGCCGAACCAAACACAAACGTTTCTATTCGGTAAGTTTTGTTACCTATGTCACATCGCGGGGTATGGGGAACTCCGGGGCTCAAGGGGTCAGGTCTGAACGCAGGTCGTCCCCGTCAGCGCATGTGCTGACGGGGACGACGTGTGGAGTTCGTGCGTGGGCTTACTTAGTGAAGAGTTGCACCTCCGTGAGCAAGTGGTTCCCCGCGCTGGGGGATGCCGTCTCACAGTCGGTGTCGTTCTCTGGGTCGTTGTCCTGCTCACCGGCGTAGAGCGGGTTGCCTGTGCACTGGCTCTCCAAGACGTCGACCTTCACGTGCGTTGCGTTGACCTTCGAGAAGGAGAACGACCGCAGGTTCAGTTCGGGAGCGACCGGACGGAAAGCGCCTCCCGGGAAGGCGTTTTTCGGGGACGTGTACACCTTCCGGAAGTCCGCCGGTTCAGAGCACGTGATCTTGCCTCTGGCGTCGCACGTCGAGATGGCGAACTGCCGAGGGGCTTCGTAGCGGTGGACTGGAGCTCCCGGCCTGTCTGCGAGGCCGCTCAGTTGAGCACGGCTCACCGCTTGGCGGCCGCCTGCGAGGTCGATGACGAAGGACGGCCTGGATGCTCCGTCGGTCGTCACCATGCTCCACGTGGCCTCGCTATCGTCGATCAGTGCCTCAGGCTTGTCACCCGGACCATCTATCGCAGCCCCCGCAGCGGCGCTAGACAGGTTGCGTGGGAGGCGAACGTTGAGGTCTCGGGTCTGGCCCGCCTTGATGGTCGAACTGGACTCGTGCTGGCCGTACCCGGGGGCGACCACCTGATACGTCACCTCACCCGGAGCAGCGGTATAGGTGTCACCGAGTGCTGTCTTCGGGTCGGTGTCAGCAACCGGCGTGGTGCGCGCGGTGTAGTCGCCGACAAAGAGTTGCGCGCCTTCGATCAGGCGACCATCAGAGTCCAGCGGACTGAAGCGCAGGGTCGCGTTCTTGGCGTGCGGTGAGTCGAAGCCGGGACGTGGCTGGTCATCATCCGTGTTGGCCACCGATGCGGACTCCCCAAAACCTCTCGCCGCGAAGGCGGTCCAGAGCAACTTCTGGTTTGCTCCACCGAAGCGGAGCATGTCAGCTGCCAGCATGGCGTCCCTCATGTCCAGCATGGACACGTCGCCGGTTGGCTTGAGCAGCCAGGCGTCGAAGATGAGTTGCATCCACTGGCGGTTTCCCGGGCATTCCTCGACCTTGGTTGCGCCCGTCGCGCAGGAGCGCTGCGTCGTCGCGTTCCCCGTGCCGTGAGCCTTCATCATCGCGGTGCGGATATCCCACATCGTCGCCGACCAGATCTCGCCGTCGGAGTGGGTACTCACACCCGCGAGGTCATAGCCGATATTGGAGAAGTTCAGCGGAGACTTGCTGAAGTTGTAGTTGCGGATGCCGCGCTGAGCGTTGTTGGTCACGAACGACCCCATCGGGGTGGAGGCCGATCCCAACTTCGAGTAGCCGAATTCCTGGAGGTATTCGGTGGCCATCAGGTCAGACCAACTCTCGCCCATCATGCTCCCGTGCAGCGAGGACAGCCCCTCGTTTGGTCCGCCAATCATGCGGTTGCTGATGGCGTGTCCATATTCGTGGCCGATGACCGACATGTCATAGGAACCGTCCGAGCACTTGGAGTAGGACACTCCGGCAATCGGCTGCCACATGTACATGTTCGACCCTGGCGATCCGCCGTCAGCGCCGGTGCCCTGGTTTGCGTTATTCCGCAAGCCAGACTTGGCGCCAGCTTGCGCGACTCCGCCCTCCGGGTCGCCGCCAAGGCCGCCCTTGTCGCCGTTGTCCTTTTGCATGTTCCACGCGGTCTCGGTAAAGCCCAACTTGTAGGACCAGTCGTGCATCCGGTTGTGCATGGCGAAGAGGTTGCCTGCGGCGGCGTCCTTGTCGTGCTTGGTGGGACTGTCATAACCCGCTGGGTCGCATTTGCTCTTGGTCCACTGGTTGGTGAACTCATAGGTGTAGTTCCGGTCGGACCGCTTCTCGGCTGGCCCTACCTCCGAGTCGCCGCCCCAGTCGACTTCCGTTTCGGCGTTGTTCCCCATGGTGGTGCTGGTCGACTTTCCGGTCGCGGGGTCAACGTCCCAGGCCTCGGGTGAGATGCCCGACTGAGTCTCGTCACACCCTTCCTTTTCGGTCCAACACCAGAGTTTGCGTTCGCCAGCGTCATCGCCCGTGTTCGGAGTTCCGGTGAACACCTTCCACGTCGGGTTATCGGAGTCAGAGCTGACGAGATTGTCCCGTGCGATCGCCTCACCGGTGACAGCGTCGATGTAGACGGCGTACCCGCCTTCGTCGCCGGGAAGGCTTGTCTCAACGTGATACGCCATCCGGGGGGCCTGGCCGGGCACCGGGATGGCGACCTTGGCGACGCGCTGGTCGCGTGCTGAGAGTTTCTTAGCGCTGAAGTGCTTCCAGGTGGTGACTCCAGGTTTGGCCTGTGCTCGTGTGGCGGCTGCGCCCACAGAGCGCTCAGTGACCTTGCCGGCAGCGTGACCGACATTCTTGGCTGCCGCGGCCAGCGCATCAGCATGCGACAGACTTGCGGCGGCGGGGGCGCGCTTGGCCTTCGTAGAGTCCGTAGGAGCAAGAGTCGAGCCGACATACACCACGCTGCCGTCGCGAACGCCGACCGTGACCATTCCATCGCGTCCGGCAGGAACCCCGTCAAAGGTCTGTCGAAGGAGGACGACCTTGGTGTCGCCGACCGGGTTGATATTGACCAGTTCCATGGTCTCGACGTCGGACGCGCGCAGGCCGTACGTGTCTGCTGCCTTGGTCAGGTAGGCCCGGGCGGCTTTCTCCGGGTTGGCGCTCAGACCACTGGCGAGAGACTTTCCGCTGGGGGCGACCACGGCGGCGGGAGTTCCGAATCGGCTCCACCGGGCGTCCAGGGCTGATTTGGCGGTGACTGACCGCGCCTGCGCTGTGCGGGCAGCGGACGGTTTGACCGTGGGGCGCTTGTCGAAGTTGGGCAGCCCATGGTCGTGCTCATGGCTGGCCTTAGCTGGCTTGGACTCCGGCGGGGCAGCGTCGGCGGTGAGCTGTGGCAGGCCCAACGTCGCGACGAGACTGGCCGAACTGGCGCCCACGAGGGCACCGCGAACGACGCGGGATCTCTTCATGGCAACTTCCTCCCTTTGGGTTCCATCGCGATAACGGAACCTGTGGGCTGAGTGAAGCGCTCAGGAGGAAGAGTTGAGATCTCTATTTACCAAACCCGAACCAAGTAAAAACGTTTCTTTTCGGTAGGTTTGGATATCTATATCGCCCCGTTGGGCGTCGGAGGTCAGACTCGTTTGGGGTTGCTGACGACGCCCTCGTCCTCGGTGCCGTAGCGCCCAGTGACGAGGTAGACGACTCGGTTCGCGATGGCTACGGCATGGTCGCCGAAGCGCTCGAAGTAGCGCGACAGCAAGGTGGCGTCAACCGCTGCGGCCGTGGAGTCAGCCCAACTGGGATCGAGGAGTGTCGCGAAGACTTGACGGTGCAACTCATCCATCCGGTCATCGGTCGTCTCGATATCCGCAGCCGCCCGAATGTCCTTGTTGGCAATGGCTTTTCCGGTTTTGATGGCGAGTTCTTCGGCGACGAGCTCCATCTCCTGCACGATGGGCCGAAGCTGCTCCGGTACGGCATTGTCCGGGTACCGCCGTCTGGCGGCCTTGGCGATGTGCCGAGCCAAGTCACCCATCCGCTCGATGTCCGATGCCATGTGCATCGCGGTGACGACCATCCGCAAGTCTGTTGCCACCGGTTGCTGCAGGGCGAGGAGATCAACGGCCCTGTCGTCAACAGAGCGGCGGATTTCATCGATGTCGTCATCCCCGGCAATCACGCTCTCGGCCAGGCTCAGATCGGCGTGGAGCAGTGCGGACGTGGCGCGGGCCATGGCCTGTTGCACCAGAGCGGTCATGTGGACCAGTTCGTCGGAGATCCGGTCGAGATCCTCGTGGAACGCATCGCGCATGTCGGGTGTCTTCCCTCAAAGTTTGCACCCTGGGCGGGCGCACGTGAGTCGGGCGAGGCTACGCCCAACGGTCGGAGGTTCGCAGCATGCCGTAAACGCGCGCCAGACTCCAGGTGAACACTCAGCATTAGGGGCCGCAGAGGCGCCTCCTGGCTCGGAGCATTGAGGTGACGGCCGTACATTGGACGCCGTGTCAGACCTCGTTCTCGCCTTCCTGTGCGTGCTGTTGGGCCTGGCCGTCGGTGTCGGCATCACCTGGGGGGTGCTGCGAACCCGTCAGGCGGCTGCATCCGACGAATTTGACCGCGGTGGCTTGCGCCCCGGCGCCGAAGACGTCATCCACGCCTTGAAGTCCATGACGATCGTGCTCAACCCGTCCGACCTGGTCCTTGTCGCTTCAACCTCGGTGCAGGCTCTTGGTCTGGTGCGTGGCCAGCACGTGGCGCATGAGGAACTGCGCTATCTCGTGCGCGAGGTGCGTCGCGATCGGGTCGTACGCGAGGTCGAACTCGAACTTCGCCGTGGGCCGATGGGACAGGGCCGGCTGACCCTGGCCGTTCGCGTGGCGGCGCTGCCGGGCGACATGGTGCTGATGCTCATCGAGGACCGTACTCATGCGCGCCGCGTCGAGGAGACCAGGCGTGACTTCGTGGTCAACGTGAGTCACGAACTCAAGACGCCGGTGGGTGGCCTCGCGCTCTTGGCTGAGGCAGTCGAGGGCGCCCGTGACGACCCAGAAGCCGTCCGGCGTTTCGCGAGTCGGATGCACATCGAGGCTGACCGACTCGGACGGCTTGTGCAGGAGATCGTTGAACTGTCCCGCCTTCAGGTCGCCGACACACTCCACGCGCCGTCCCTGGTGGACGTGAACGCCTGCATCACCGACGCCATTGACTATGTCGGCGTGGTGGCCTCTGACCGGGGCATCGACGTGGTCCCGGCACTGGCTGAAGGATCTCCTCAGGTCTACGGCGACGCCGAACTGCTCACCACTGCGGTACGCAATCTGGTGTCCAATGCCGTCAACTACTCCGAGCCGCGTACCCGAGTCTCGGTGACGGCGCACCACAGCGATGAGGTCGTGGAGATTAAAGTCTCCGACCAGGGCCTGGGAATTCCGGCGGCTGAGCAAGAGCGGATCTTCGAACGGTTCTACCGTGTCGACGCAGCCCGCTCCCGCGCAACCGGCGGCACCGGCCTTGGCCTGGCTATCGTCAAGCATGTGTGCCTCAACCATGGCGGCGAAGTGAGTGTGTGGAGCGAGGAGGGCCTCGGTTCGACCTTCACCATGCGCCTGCCGCTCGCCGTCCCAGACGACGCTGATCTGGCGTCCATCGACCCCCCGCTGAGCAACACCCCCCGGAAGGACATGTCATGACCCGCATCTTGGTCGTCGAGGACGAGGAGTCCTACAGCGACCCGTTGTCCTATCTCCTCCAAAAGGAGGGCTACGACGTCATCGTCGCCGAGACGGGGCCGGACGCCTTGACGGCGTTCGATCAAAATGGAGCCGATCTCGTGCTTCTCGATCTCATGCTCCCCGGTATGCCCGGCGTCGAGGTGTGCCGCAATCTCCGCCAACGCTCCAACGTCCCGGTGATCATGCTGACGGCGAAGGATAGCGAGGTCGACAAGGTCGTGGGCCTGGAGTTGGGAGCCGATGACTACATCACCAAGCCGTACTCCACGCGGGAGCTTTTGGCGCGGGTCAAGGCTGTCCTGCGGCGCGGCCAGGAGGCCGACGAGTTGATGCCCGTGACTCTGGAGAGTGGGCCCGTACGCATGGACGTCGAGCGGCACACCGTGTCGGTTGCAGGAGAGCCAGTTTCGATGCCGCTCAAGGAGTTTGAGCTGCTCGAGACCCTGCTACGCAACTCAGGAATCGTCATGACGCGGATGCAGCTGATCGACCGCGTTTGGGGAAGCGACTACGTCGGTGACACCAAGACCTTGGACGTCCACGTCAAGCGCCTGCGCGCAAAGATCGAACCCGATCCGGGCGCACCGAAGTACATCGTCACGGTGCGTGGACTGGGCTACAAGTTTGAGGCGGCCTAGGCCGCGGGCTGTGGCCTAGTGGCCGCCGGCCCCCTCCTCGCCCTCGGCATGGTCGTGCTTGGCCGTATGCGTGCCGTAGGGGAATTGGTTCAGGAGCACCGGGGTGTTCACCACTATCTGTCCAGCGGACGGGGTGGTGAAGGCTAGGCCGGCGGATTCGCCCGGCTCGCCGCTGATCTTGGGGAACGTGATGGCCTTGATCCGGTCGCTTGATGGACCGCCGGCCTTGCCGTCGAGTCGCACCGTGCTGCGGGCCGGAACGGTGAATGCTGTTCCACCTTCGGCGCTGGTGCCGACCGTGATCTTGACCGGCTTGCCGGTGGGGTTTGCGGCCAGGCCCGCGAGTTTCGCGGGCTCCTTGCCATCCTCGGACGCGATGAGCAGGACGTCTTGGAGCAGCACACCGCCGACCTTCGCAGAGACTCCGTCGGCGGGTTCGTAGGCCAGGTCGGTGGTCTGCTCCGACAATTCGGCGCAGCCACTGAGGCCGATGGCGACGGCGGTCGCGGCGATGGCAGCACCCGTCCGGGTGGCAGAGGTCGAGATGGCTGGTCGGCGGATCACGAGCGTCAGAGTATCGCGGACAGTGCGGGCGGTTGTGTCGTGTCTCCGAATTCGCTTAGCCACCAAGGCGAGCGCTCGTGTCGATGCACGCGATGGTGGTCATTGTCAACCTCTCGAGGCATGCGCGTTCATGGCTCTGACCTGCGCAGACATGACTGTGGCCTGGGCCACGCCGTGGTATTCTTGGGGTCGCGAAAGGGGCTTTACACATATGGCATTCAAGGTCGGCGAAACCGTGGTCTATCCGCACCACGGCGCGGCACTCATCGAAGAGATCAACGTCCGAAAGGTCAAGGGGGAGGACAAGCAATACCTCAAGCTCAAGGTTGCTCAGGGTGATCTGACGATTGAAGTTCCTGCAGAGAACTGCGACCTGGTAGGGGTACGCGACGTCGTGGGCAAGGAAGGCCTCGACAAGGTCTTCGCTGTCCTTCGGGCTGAATATGTTGAGGAGCCGACCAACTGGTCGCGCCGCTACAAGGCCAACCTCGAGAAGCTCGCTTCGGGCGACGTGATCAAGGTCGCCGAGGTCGTCCGCGACCTGTGGCGTCGGGACCAGGACCGGGGCCTGTCCGCGGGCGAGAAGCGCATGCTCGCCAAGGCGCGCCAGATCCTCGTCTCTGAACTGGCACTAGCCGAGCACACCAATGAGGACAAGGCCGAAGCCACCCTCGACGAGGTTCTCGCGTCTTGACGCCTGACCGCAGTTAGACATCTTTATGACCGACGCCCGTGACAGCCATGTCACGGGCGTCGTCGTCGTTGCGGGGGGAATGGGCACTCGCCTAGGCGCCGACCGACCTAAGGCGCTCGTTGAGGCCGGCGGCGAAGCGTTGGTGGTGCATGCCGTACGTCGGGCTCAAGCGGTCCGAGGCGTGCAGCAGATCGTGGTCGTGGCCCCACGGACCCAGCTCGATGAGTTTGCGCGTCTCCTCAGTGACTCCGCAGAGGTCGTTGCTGGCGGCGCGGAGCGTACCGACTCCGTTGCCGCGGGACTGCGGCGCCTTCGACCCGAAGTCGAGATTGTTCTCGTGCATGACGCCGCCCGCGCCTTGGCGCCACCCGAGTTGTTTGAGCGGGTCGCGGCCGCCGTCGCCGAAGGATTCGACGCCGTGGTGCCCGGGGTCGCGGTAACCGACACGATCAAACAGGTCGGCCCCGATGGCGAGGTCGTCGCAACTCTCGACCGAGCCGCGCTGCGTGCGGTGCAGACACCGCAAGGTTTCGCGCGCGAGGCCTTGGTGCGTGCCCATGCGCTCGGCGTGCAAGCGACCGACGACGCGGCCTTGGTCGAGCGTTTGGGTGGCCGAGTGCGCGTTGTGGAAGGTGACCCGATGGCGTTGAAGGTGACCACACCGTCCGACCTGGCTCAGGTCGTGAGGCTGCTCGCTTCCGGATGACATCATGAACGTATGACTCTGCCGCGCACCGGAATTGGCGTTGATGTCCATGGCTATGCCAGCGACGACCGCATGTTGCACCTCGCCGGTCTGGAGTGGCCGGGCGAGCGGGGCATCGAGGGCCATTCAGATGGGGATGTCGTCGCGCACGCGATGTGCGATGCGTTGTTCTCCGCCGCCGGCTTAGGAGACCTGGGTCAACACTTCGGTACCGATCGGCCCGAGCTCGCGCGAGCCAGCGGCGCACGGCTGCTGAAGGAGGCACGCGAGATCCTCGACGGTGCCGGTTTCACGATCGGAAACGTGGCCGTACAAGTCGTGGGCAATCGGCCCAAACTCGGCCCTCGGCGCGAGGAGGCTCAAGCAGCGTTGAGCGAAGCTCTCGGTGGAGTACCCGTCTCGGTCAGTGCGACGACGACGGAGGGATTGGGGCTGACAGGCCGGGGTGAGGGTGTCGCGGCACTTGCGACGGCCCTCGTCGTGGCCCGTTGATGGTGTAACCCGCGTCGATCGGCGGCGAATACCTAGTGTCGGGGTGACCGGACCCCTCATATGCCGCCGGTCGATGGCCTGTCAGGTGGTGATGTGCGGAAAGCGCCGCTCGGACCCGCGTACGACCCTTGCCATGCGTTGGATCTCACTCACGTGTCCGCACAAGGCTTCGCGCCCAGCAGGGGTCAGTGCGACCCGGGTGTGGACGTGCCCGTCCTTGGTCTGTTTGGTGAGCCGGACGTAGTCGGCCTCGGCCAAGGCGCGGAGGTGCTTGCTCAGGGTGGGAGCGGTCAGCGCCAGAACTTCTTGAAGCCGGCCGTAGTCCATCTCGGGCATGGGCGTCAGGATGGTGCAGATTTTCAGCCGGGTCGGCTCATGCACCAGCGGGTCGAACTGTGGTCGGGGGCTCACCTGCTCAGGGTACGACTGGCTTGCCGCTGCGGAAACCGGGCCACACGCGCCCTTGCCGTGTTTGGCTGAGGTATGGGCCCAAACCACTTGCCGAAAGCCGCTGTGACGGGTTGGCTTTGGGGGTCGTACCGCACCATCAAGGAGAACCCATGCCACAAACCGTCAAGGGCGTTATCGCTCGCGCCAAAGGCGAGCCCGTCGAGCTCACCGACATCGTCATTCCCGACCCCGGGCCCGGCGAGGCGGTCGTCAAGATCGACGCCTGCGGGGTGTGTCACACCGACTTGCATTACCGCGAGGGTGGAATCAACGACGAGTTCCCGTTCCTCTTGGGCCACGAGGCCGCCGGAACGGTTGAGGCGGTGGGTGACGGCGTCACCGACGTCGCACCCGGTGACTTCGTCATCCTCAACTGGCGGGCCGTGTGCGGCCAGTGCCGCGCGTGCGCAAAAGGCAAGCCGTGGTACTGCTTCGCCACGCACAACGCCACACAGAAAATGACGCTCACGGATGGCACTGAGCTGTCCCCGGCGCTGGGCATCGGCGCCTTCGCCGAGAAGACGCTGGTCGCCGCAGGCCAATGCACGAAGGTCGACCCGGACGCTGAGGCCGCGGCGGTGGGTCTCCTCGGATGCGGGGTGATGGCAGGCTTCGGAGCCTCGGTCAACACCGGCGGCGTCGGTCGGGGTGACTCGGTCGCCGTGATCGGGTGTGGCGGTGTCGGTAACGCTGCGATCGCCGGAGCCGCGATCGCAGGCGCCACGACAGTCATTGCGGTGGATGTTGACGACCGCAAACTCGAAGGTGCGAAGAAGTTCGGCGCGACGCATACGGTCAACAGCAAGAACGTTGACCCGATCGAGGCGATCCGTGAGCTCACCGGTGGCAACGGCGCGGACGTCGTCGTCGAGGCCGTCGGTCGCCCAGAGACCTACGAACAGGCTTTCTACGCAAGGGATCTCGCCGGTACGGTCGTGCTGGTCGGAGTGCCAACTCCCGACTTGAAGGTGCCCGAGTTGCCGTTGATTGAGGTCTTCGGTCGCGGCGGCGCACTCAAGTCGAGTTGGTACGGCGATTGCTTGCCTAGCCGCGACTTCCCGATGCTGGTCGACCTCTACCGTCAGGGCCGGTTCGACCTCGATGCCTTCGTCACCGAGAAGATCGGTATCGGCGACGTCGAGGCTGCCTTCGATGCGATGCACGGTGGCGACGTGCTGCGTTCAGTGGTGGTCCTCTGATGGCGGAGACGGTGCGTGAGCAGGATGGCGTTCGGGTCGACCGTGTCGTGACCTCGGGGACGTTCAGCCTCGATGGTGGGACCTGGGAGGTCGACAACAACGTCTGGGTGATCGGCAACGACACCGAGTGCCTGGTGATCGATGCGGCGCACGACGCCGAGGCGATCATGGCCGCTGTCGGAGACCGATCGTTGGTCGCGGTGGTGTGCACCCATGCCCACGACGACCACATCAACCAGGTGGGAGCGCTGAAGGAAGCCGCAGGAGCGCCGACGTACCTCCACCCCGAAGACCGGGTGCTGTGGGACCAGTTCTATGCCGAGGCGGCACCCGACCAGGATCTGTCCGACGGGCAGGAGATCGAGGTCGCGGGCACCCGCCTGCGCGTGTTGCACACACCCGGACACGCTCCGGGCGCCTGCTGCCTGTATGCGCCCGACCTCGGCGCGGTCTTCACCGGCGACACCCTGTTCCAGGGCGGGCCAGGTGCGACCGGGCGGTCCTTTAGCGACTACCCGACGATCGTCGACTCCATTGACGCGAAGTTGTTGGCACTCCCGGAGGAGACCGTGGTTTTCACCGGCCACGGCGATGCCACCAGCATTGGCGCCGAGGCTGCCGGTCGTGCCGGATGGAGCGCCCCGGATTAGCCGCCACGCCGAGTCAGCGGACGGTCAACGACGGTCTACTGACTCGTGGCTGCTGGAACAGAGGTCGTCGTCGACCGACGCGGCTAGTGCGCAAGCCGGTGTGCATGGTGGGGCGCGACCCTTATCGCCGGTAAACTCGGGCGAGTGAGTCTGCAGATCTATGACACCGCCACCCGCGAGTTGCGTGAGTTCGTCCCCCAGCAGGAGGGGCGCGTCGGGATCTACATCTGTGGGCTGACGACGCAGGGCTCGCCCCACATTGGGCACCTGCGCTTCGCGGTCGCCTTCGACATCTTGCGGCGGTGGTTCACTGAAGGCCACGGTTATGACGTACGTCTCGTGCGTAACGTCACCGATATCGACGACAAGATTCTTGCCAAATCCGCTGAAGCACAAGCGGATTGGGCCGCATGGTCCTACCGGCATGAGCGCGAGACTTCAGATGCGCTGGACATTCTTGGGGTGCTGCGACCGACGTACGAACCGCGCGCCACCGGCCACGTGCCAGACATGGTCGAGTTGATGAACGTGCTGATCGAACGCGGACATGCCTATCCGGCCCCGGACGGCAGTGGCGATGTCTACTTCGACGTGAGGTCCTTCCCGGACTACGGGCGCCTCACGCGGCAGGGCCTGGAGGACATGGAGCCTGCCGCCGACGCAGACCCGCGCGGTAAGCGTGATCCGCGCGACTTTGCGCTCTGGAAGGGCCGTAAAGACCACGAGCCTGAGTCGGCGAGTTGGACGACGCCGTACGGTGCGGGTCGCCCCGGATGGCACCTGGAGTGCTCGGCGATGGCTCGGCGCTGGTTGGGCGACAGCTTCGATATCCATGGCGGCGGGCTTGACCTGCGGTTCCCGCACCACGAGAACGAGCAGGCGCAGTCGCGCGCAGCGGGATTGGGCTTCGCCGAGTATTGGATGCATAACGGCCTGCTCACGTATGACGGCGACAAAATGAGCAAGTCGCTCGGCAACGTGCTGACCGTCGGTGACCTGACCAAGACCGTTCGGCCACTCGTCCTGCGCTACTACCTCGGATCCGTGCACTACCGGTCACGGATGGACTATCACGAAGGCTCGCTGGATGAAGCCGCGGCAGCGGTCGAGCGCATCGAGAGCTTTGTGCAGCGCGCGGGTGCGACCGGCGAGGGGGATGTGCCCTTCCCCGAGGCATTCTGCGCCGCAATGGATGACGACATCAATGTGTCCGGCGCGCTTGCTGTGGTCTTCGACACGATTCGCGAAGGCAACACCGCGCTGGATGACGGCTCGGCGGAGCGGGCGCGCCACCTGGGCGAACAGGTGGTCCTGATGACGTCTGTCCTGGGTGTGAACCCGCTTGACCCGCAATGGGATTCGAGTGAGGGTGGCCGAGCGATGGGCGCGGTCGGCGCATTGGTGGCAACTCTCATTGAGCAGCGCAAACAGGCTCGTGCAGACAAGGACTTCGCGACGGCCGACCGGCTTCGCGATCAACTCGTGGCCGCGGGCATCCACGTGGAGGACACCGCTGACGGTGCCCGCTGGAGCCTGACGACTTCAACCTCGACGGACGGTAACTGACATGGCTAAGGCACGGCGACCGGGCGTACGCAAGCCCGGCTCTAAGAAGGGTGCCGTCGTCGGCAGCGGTGGGCAGCGCCGGCGCGGACTCGAAGGCAAAGGCCCGACGCCCAAGGCCGCCAGTCGGCCCAATCACAAGGCCTACAAGTCCGCCAAGGCTGGAGAGAAGGCCGGTGGGGCGGCCCCGTCCAAGCCGTCGCCACGCCGTGGTGGCGGCAAGGCGACCTTCGAGGTGATTGCCGGGCGCAATGCCGTTCTGGAGGCGCTGCGCGCTGGCGTTCCAGCCACGCACCTCTATGTCGTGGGGCGTCTCGACAGCGACGACCGGGTTCGCGAGACCCTCAAGATCGCCGCCGATGAGGGCATCCCGATCTTGGAGGCAACCCGGACCGACTTGGAGACTCTCGCGGATGGCACCGCCCACCAGGGTGTCGCACTGCAGGTGCCGCCGTACGAATACGCACACCCGGGCGACCTCATGGACCCGGAGGCGCCTGGCGCGCCGCTGATCGTGGCGCTCGACGGCATCACCGATCCACGCAACCTGGGTGCCATCGTGCGCTCAGTCGCGGCCTTCGGCGGACACGGGGTAGTCGTGACCGAGCGGCGTTCAGCCGGGATGACCGCAGCGGCCTGGAAGACGTCGGCTGGTGCGGCGGCTCGGGTACCTGTCGCGCAGGCCACTAACCTCACTCGAGCGCTCCAGGACTACCGCAAGGCCGGGTTCTTCGTGCTCGGCCTCGACATGGACGGCGATGTGCTCTTGCCACAGCTCACTCTCGCCGCAGAACCGTTGGTCATCGTGGTGGGCTCGGAGGGCAAGGGCCTCTCGCGCCTCGTGGGGGAGACCTGCGATCAGATCGTGTCTGTTCCCATGAGCTCGGCGGTCGAGTCCCTCAACGCCGGGATCGCGACGTCGGTGACGCTCTATGAGATCGCGCGCCAGCGGGGCCTCGGATTGTCCTGACCCGATCCACCCCGACAACTAGGCTGCGGGTACATCACGCCGAGGGGAATCCATGTCGAACGATCAGCCAGAAGGTAAAGAACCTACCCAGCCGCTGCCGCCTCCGGGACCGGACGCGAGTGGCTATGCCCCAGGTCCGTACCAACCGCCGCCGTCAGGGCAGCCTGGATACGGCCCGCCGCCTGGGTATGGCCCGCAGCCTGGGTGCGGTCCACCGCCTGGGTATGGCCCGCCGCCTGGGTACGGCCCGCAGATTTCGTACGGCTACGGCCCGCCTGCCGTTCCACGCAAGGAGCCTGCGCTCAGCCTGATCCTTTCGTTCTTCATCCCAGGCGTCGGCACGATGATTAACGGTGAAGTCGGTAAAGGAATCGGCATCCTGATCGGCTACTTCGTGAGCTGGATCCTCATCATCGTCCTGATCGGGATCGTCGGCGTCTTTGGCTTCTGGATCTGGGGGATGGTCGACGCCTACCAAGGTGCAGTGGCGTACAACAGGCGGCACGGCTATCCCGGCTGATCGGCTACACCACAAGGCGCCCCGGACCAGGAGGTCGGGGGCGCCTTCAGATGGCGGACGTCATCAACCTCAACGTGGCCCGGTAGGTGGAGTGCCCTGCACGACGATGGTGCTCATGACCTTGTCGGAGAACGTCTGACGCTTGTCGTCCCACAACGGCCAGAGGAAGCCGATGTAGCAGGGAAAACTATCCAGGAAGTGTGCAATGTCGCGGATAAAGGCGCTCATGCCGCCGATGGGTTGACGGGTGGCCTCGCCAAGCAGCGTGATACCCAGGGCCTTCTTCCCGATGGTCTGGCCTTGCCCGCCTTTGTAGCAGCGGTTCCATATTTGGATAGCAACGGTGAGGGCAAATCCGACGAGGAGCAGGATAAGGCCTATCGCGCTGACGCCCGCTTCGGCGCCGGGGTCGTACTCGCCAGTCGTGGCGTTGTACGTCGAGCCCTCGAACGCTTCGTTGGCGACCAGGGCATATCCGACCAAGAGCGCGATCCATGCGGGCACCAGGACCAACTGATCAATGAGGTAGGCGCCCACGCGCTGCCCCCAGTTCGCCAGCGGTGGCATTCCGGCGCCGTACGGACCGGGGTGCCCTGGCATCTGGCCATAGGACGGCGGTTGGCCGCCAACGCCATACTGCGGCGGCTGGCCATACTGCGGCGGCTGACCGCCAACGCCATACTGCGGCGGTTGGCCACCGGGCGGTGGCGGGCCGTACGGATTGTTGCTCAATGTGTGCCCCTCAAATGGTCTGTGTGTAATTCCTGCGGGGACTCTAATGGCTGGGCTCCTTCTGCGCACTCAACGGAGACCGGCGTGACGGATCCTCCACCTACTTCCCATAGAGGCTGCGCGACCGAGGCGGCATGATGGACACGTGAGTGTCCTTGAACCAGTCCGCCCTCGTCACGATGGGAGATCCCGGCCGCATGCTGCCCTAGGGGTTGGACTGGCCAGCGCACTTCTGCTCGCATTGCTGCTCCCCACGGGGCGAATCGAATCAGGGCCGGTGCTGTGCCCGTTCCGCTTGATGACCGGACTTCCCTGTCCCGCCTGCGGATTGACGCGCGCCTGGGTATACACCGCGCACGGTGATGTGGGTAGTGCTTTCACCGCTCACCCGGTTGGGCCGTTGGTGTTGGCGCTTGCGGTCCTCACCTTTGGCTGGCTGGTTGCGACGAAGATGCGAGGGGCTTACCCCACGTGGCTGCGGCGGCTCTCGCTCATGACGGCGCTCTTGACGCTCGGTGTAGGTCTAGTCCGACTTGCGGTGCTTCTCTGACTTCGGGAGTTTTGACGACGAGAATGCCCCCGGACCGCGCTGGTCCGGGGGCATTCATCTGCGTGCAGTCGACCTAGTTCAGGGTGCGACCGGCTCGCCCTGGAGGTGACGGTATGTGTAGGCCATGCCGATGTAGACAACCGGGTAGGCCACGAGAAGGCCGATCCCGCACAGCAGTGCGCCGACGATAAAGGCCACCAGGCTGAGAAGGGCAAAGATGACGACTGATCCGAGGTTGTTCTTGACCAGCGAAACGCTCGCCTTGATGGCGTCGATGGGACTCATGCCCTTGTCGATGACGAAGTGCAAGGAGAACATCGTCAAGACCGCCGCGATCAGACCCGGAATAACGCACAGGACCAGACCGATGGTGATCATGACTGTCGTCAGAATGGACGTGATCAGGACCGCGCCGATGTTTTTCAGGTTGAACACCGTTGACATTTCAACGGGACGCCCACGGGTGATCTCAAGAGTGGCTCGAATGATTCCGGCCGTGATCACCAGGCTGAACAACACGGCGAGCAGGCTGAAGACCAATGAGCCTAGTGACCCCGTGACGTTGAAACTCGTGCTGACGGAACCGTCGGCTTTGGTGGTCGTCGAAGAACCGCTGCCAAACAGCGCGAAGCCGATTCCGTTGATGATGACCGAGCCCAAGATTGCGACCAACGTCGCGAGCACGATAGGCCCCAGGTTGGCAACGAACTTCTTCCAGCCGTAACTGAACGCGTCGCCGACGCTGTAGGGCTGCTGATAGCCGCCACCGCCAGGCATGGGCGCCTGCGAATATCCAGGCGGGCCCTGAGGTGGGCCGTACCCGGGTGGGCCGCCGGGGGAAGATCCCTGCGGTGGGCCACCACCGGGCGGTCCCTGGGGAGGCGGTCCCTGCTGGTGTGGAGGCTGGCCTTGGCCGCCCTGGTGGGGCGGCTGGTTGCCGGGCGGGGGAGGTCCGTACGGATTGTCGCTCAACTGTCGTCCTCTGAAGTCGGTGACGGAAGTGGTGCGGCTGGGTTCAAGTCCCCACCTAGTCATTCCCTGACGTCGGCAAGTTTAGAACATGACGGCGCCAGGTGACGGCCTTCAGCAGGGTGTTGTGATGACGATTTAGTCCCGTCGAGCGCGTACCGGCACCTCGTCGGTGTCGACGCCGACGACGGCATCTTCGTCCGGACGGTTCGGCAAGACGTTGGCGAGAAAGTCCCGTAGCGCCTCTGGCGTCTGGACGTCGCGACCCGCGCGCTCGGACAGGTACCACCGGTGTTCAAGGACCTCGTGGAAGAGTTCGGCTGGCTCCAGCTTGCCGCGCAACTCGAGCGGGATCGCTCGGGTGGTGGGCTCGTAGTGCTGCGACAGCCAGTCGTGGGCCACCATCGATTCATCGTCGTTCTGACGATCGGTCGCGGCCCGAAAGGAATCCAGGTCATTGAGTAGCCGCCGGGCTTGGTTGTCCTCAACGTCCAGGCCGGTGAGATGCATGAGGCGCCGGCAGTAGTGCCCCGGGTCGACCACCTTGGGCTGGATGTGGATCTCACGGCCGCCGACGTCTGTGGTGATGTCCAGCTCGCCGACATCGAAGCCCAACTCGTTGAGCCGGCGGATGCGGGCGTCTACTCGCCACCGCTCGCCGGTGTCGAAGGACTCTCCGTCGGTCAACTCCGACCACAGTGTCCGGTAGCGGGTCATGATCGACTCGCTGGTCTCAAGTGGGTCTGCCTCGGGGTCAAAGAATCCGCCAGCCTGCAGATCCATGAGCTCACCCGCAATGTTGACCCGCGCGATTTCGAGGTCATGTTCGCGCTGACCGTTGCTGAGCTTGTTCCGAAGTTCACCGGTCTCGGCATCGACGAGATAGGCCGCGAATTCCCCTGCATTTCGTTTGAATAGCGTGTTCGACAAGGAAACGTCACCCCACCAGAAACCGGTGAGATGTAGGCGTACGAGTAGCACCGCCAAGGCATCAATCAACCGACTGGCGGTGTCGGGCTGGAGCGTCTGGCTGAGCATGGCGCGGTAGGGAAGAGAAAACTGCAGGTGACGCGTGAGGAGGCAGGCGTCCAGCGGAGTGCCATCCTCTGTCGTCCGTCCGCTGACCACGCCGACCGGCTCGACGGTCGGTTCCCCGAGGCGTACCAGGTCACGCAGGAGGGAGTACTCCCGGCGGGCGATGTCGGCCTTGATCTCTTTGACGGCGATGACTTGGCCGTCGACGCGTACGAACCGCACGACGTGCCGGGATATCCCGCGGGGGAGCGCGGCGAGGATCTCCTCCGGCCATTCCTCCAGCGGACTATGCCAAGGCAGGTCCAACAACGCCGGGTACGGCCGCGCCGCCGTGAGTTCTAGAGCCACGTTCCAACTATCTCACCGACCCACCCCGCCCTAACTGCGTTAGGTGCCCTTGACTGGGAAATTTCCCGGTCACGAGGCACGTAACGCAGTAAGTGCTAGGTGGGTTTGGGCGTTATCCACAAGCGCGGCCGGGCAGGGAGCGCTACCCACAGGACCTCGGCCGCGGGTGTTGCCGTGCTGCCGCTGCCGTCACGCTCCGCCTATGACCTTCGACATGGAACTACTGGCCGTCGTCACGCGCCGCAGCGACCTGTTCACGGCCAGGGAAGCGTACGCAACGGGTACCTCACCGAAGATGCTTCACCGTGCCCATCGCGCTGGTCAGTGCCGGCAGGTCCTTCGAGGGATTTACAGCACCATGCCTGAGCCAGGCCGTCGGGAGGAACGCCTTCGCGAACTGACGATGGCGATGATGCTGAGCAACGACAACGCAGCGGCAACTGGACGGAGCGCTGCAGCGATGTATGAATGGCCCTTGTTTGGAGTGAACTTCAAGCGCGCGCAGGGTGTGTGGCTCAACGACAACGCGACCAGGTCGAACTCCTCGCTCATCATTCGTCGGCCACTCGTCCCCATGGGTGTCGACGATGTCGATGGCTGGCCGGTTGCCCGGCCCGAGTGGGCGCTCATCGACCTTGCTCGCGATGCGGGAATCGTCCCGGGAGTCGTCGCCATGGATGCAGCCCTCCATGCAGGCATGGTGACGTGCGCTGCCGTGGAGGAATCACTCGATCAACTTCGAGGTAGCCATCGCCTTAATCGAGCACGTCGGATGATCGACCTGGCCGACAGTGCACGAGAGTCCGCTGGGGAGTCGCGGCTCGGAATCATCCTTCAACAGGCTGGCTTCGAGGTGGAGTCGCAGTTCGCGCTGCACAGATTCTGGTCCGGTCGGCGCGCGTTCGCCGACTTCCGGATCAACGGAACCCGCGTGCTGATCGAGTTCGATGGGCTCACCAAGTATCGCGGCGATGAGGGTGCAGAGGCGCTCGCGCAAGAAAAGGCGCGAGAAGACGAATTACGCAGTCAGGGCTGGGTATTCGTACGGGTGGTGTGGTCCGACCTAGCCCACCCTCAGGACATCATCGGCCGGGTACGCCGGGCCCTTGAGATGGCGCACCGCACACCGAGTGCACTCTGAGCCCCGCCCCCTGCCCTGGGAACTAACCGAGTTAGGTGCCCTTGACCGGGAAATTTCCCAGTCAAGGGCACCTAACGCAGTTAAGGCCGGGGTATGTGCGCGGGCGCTGCTCAGTCGCCGATGCGTTCGCCGGACCCGGCACTGAACAGGTGCACGTGGCCCTGCTTCGGCGTGAACCACACGTGCGCGCCCTTTTCCGGTGGCGTACGGCCATCGACGCGGGCGACGACGGTCTGGTCGTTGCCCTCGATGTTGGTGCGCCCGTGTACGTAGGCGTCCGCGCCAAGTTCCTCCACGACGTCGACCTCGACCGGGATGCCCTTCCCCTCGTCGTTCAGGGCGAGGTCCTCAGGGCGTACGCCAAGTGTGACCTTGCTGTCGTCAGCCTGTTGGATCGCCGAGCGCTCGACCGGGTGGACGTAGTCGCCGATCTTTACGCCGTTGTCGGCCACCGGAAGGTTGAGGAGGTTCATCGCCGGTGAGCCAATGAATCCGGCCACGAACACGTTGTCGGGGTGGTCGTACATGCGACGAGGCGTGTCGCACTGCTGGAGCAGACCGTCCTTCAGGACCGCGACTCGATCGCCCATCGTCATCGCCTCGGTCTGGTCGTGGGTGACATACACCGTGGTCACGCCGAGTCGGCGCTGCAGCGACGCAATCTGCGCGCGGGTCTGCACGCGAAGCTTGGCGTCAAGGTTGGACAGCGGCTCGTCCATGAGGAAGACCTGCGGGGAGCGCACAATCGCACGACCCATCGCCACGCGCTGACGCTGACCACCAGAGAGCGCCTTGGGCTTGCGGTCGAGGAACTCCGAGAGGTCGAGGATTTTGGCGGCTTCCTCGACGCGAGAACGGATTTCGGACTTGTCGACCCCGGCGATCTTGAGTGCGAAGCCCATGTTGTCGGCGACGGACATGTGCGGGTAGAGCGCGTAGTTCTGGAACACCATCGCCACGTCGCGGTCCTTGGGCGACAGGTTGGTGACGTCCTTGTCGCCGATCAAGATCCGGCCGCCATTGACCTCTTCTAGGCCCGCGAGCATGCGCAGCGAGGTGGATTTTCCGCATCCAGAGGGACCGACCAAGACGAGGAACTCGCCGTCCTGGATTTCGATGTTCAGGGAGTCCACCGAGGGCTTGTCAGCTCCGGGGTAAACGCGAGTTGCGCTGTCGTATGTGACTGTTGCCATGACTGTGTTGCCTTCCCACCGGCAGGCACGTGCCGGACGATCCGTTGTGAGAAACCTCACCCGCAGAGTGCGGGCGGGCTGAATCTAACCCGTGTGGCTCGCACCCGCAATGGCATGTCCACCGCCGATTGGCTGACGGATAGCAACCGCGGCACATTAACTGTGTGCCAGACCGTGATGTGTGAACGATGACGCGACCCCCGGTGTGGCGATAGCCTGAAATATGCGTATCAAAGAGGTGCTCCGCCACAAGGGAAGTGACGTCGTCACGATCCGCCCAGACGCGACAGTTGGCGAGCTCGTTCGGTTGCTGGCGCAGCACCGCATTGGTGCTGTTGTGGTGCTTGGCGAGGCGTCGGCTCCGGCCGGAATCGTGAGTGAGCGAGACATCGTGCGCCATCTGCACGATGCTGGCGCTGACTATCTGAGTTCACCGGTGAGCGGGATTATGACCGCTGAGGTCTATACCTGCGATCCCGAAGATGAGATTGAGTCGGTCGCCGAGTCGTTGACCGAGCAACGGATTCGGCACCTTCCGGTCGTGGTTGATGGTGCGCTCGTTGGCATCGTCAGCATCGGCGACGTGGTCAAGCAGCGAATGGACGAACTGCGGGTCGAGCGGGATCACCTGACGAACTACCTGCAGAGCTGAACCTCGGGGTCGTGTTCCTCACAGCCTCCACCGGGACGCCTCCCAGGAACTGTCAGATTCTCGGCCTACGGTAGGAGCATGGCCTCTGATGCGCGCTCGACGGGACCGCTACCCGAGCCTGCCACGGAGACTTCGGTTACTCGAGGGCACCGGCTCCCCGCATCCGGCGCGGTGCTCGGCGGGCGCTCGGGCTCCGCGGGTGCAGTCCGCGCGGACCCGACCCGTGAAGACCCGACCGAAGATCTCACGCCCGGCGCCGAGATGCTCGGGCCGTATCTCCTGATGGAGCAGGTCGGTCAGGGGGGTATGGGCGTCGTCTACCGGGCAGTCGACCGCGACGGCGCCGAGGTTGCCGTCAAGGTGCTGCGCCCGCATATCGCCCACGATGACGGCGCCCGCGACCGGCTCCGGCGTGAGGTGAGCACCTTGTCGCGCGTGCGCGATGACCGGGTGGCGCCGGTTCTCGATGCTGACATCGATGGGCCGACTCCCTACCTGGTGACCCGATTTGTCCCGGGTTCACCACTGGACGACGTGGTTGCTGAGCGGGGCGCGTTGTCGCCCGATCAACTCGTACGACTAGGCCGTGGCCTCGCGGAGGCCCTGGGTGCAATCCACGCGGCGGGTGTCGTCCATCGCGATCTCAAGCCGGGCAACGTCTTGATGGTCGGCGACGAGCCGGTTCTCATCGACTTTGGCATCGCGCACGTCGCCGACGACATCAGGCTCACCATGACCGGAATGGTCATGGGAACTCCCGGCTATCTCTCGCCCGAGGTGGTCGATGGCGGCTCAGTGACCGAGGCGACCGACTGGTGGGGATGGGCGGCGACACTGGCGTACGCCGCGTCCGGCCAGGCTCCCTTTGGTCGTGGTCCGATGCCCGTTGTCCTCGACCGGGTGGGCCGTGGCCAGTCTGACCTTTCGGGCGTCGACGAGCGGTTGCGACCGTTGCTCGAAAGCGCGCTCTCGCCGGTCCCGGGCCAGCGCCCCTCGGCGACGACGGTCCTGAGTGAGATGGAGCAGTACGCCGCCGGTCGGCATACGACGAGTGTGCCGCTTCGAAGTCCTAGCGGCGCGACCCCGTCGACGCAATCATGGGTGGCTCAGCCGACATCGGGCGTCGAGGCGACCCCGCAGACCCGAGCGCAACCGGTGCAGCAAGCAGATCCGACGGCACATCTCCCGGCCGCGCATGCGACGTCAGTTCAGCCCGTTTCCCCTCAGCCGGTCGCGCCTGAGCCAGACCCCTACGCTCGGGGCCCGCAACTCCAGCCACCCCCGCCGCGCAACCAGCCGCCGCAGCAATGGCAGTCAGGACAGCCCGATCCGCGCATCGGGCGACCGGCGCGTACCTGGTCGCTGGCCATGTTGCTCGTGGCGCTGCTGGGGCTGACTGCGCTGGCGCCGGCTGTGGCGCTGATGGTGCTGATGGTGTGGTCGCTGACCGCGCGATGGGTCGATCGGGCGATGACGGCGATGGTTTTCCGGCGCTACAACCAGGGCGTTCGCCGCTCCGATGGTGTGGTGGCAGTGCTGTCTTCGCCATGGCACGGCATCCGAGCGTTAGTGGCAGCGGTGTTCACGGCGCTCCTGCCCGCTTTCCTCGGCGCCATCACTGCGGTCACGGTCGCCTTGTTGGGGTCGTTGGTGAATGGCTCGTCGCCACAACTCGACGTGGCGCCGCCATGGATGGCAGGCACTGTGGTGGCGGCGTTGGTCATGTGGTGGGGGCCCGGCGGGACGTCCATGCGCCGAGGTTCGCGGAGCATGGTGCGCGGTGCCTTGCGGACGCAGCCGGTCACCGTGATCGGGTTGGCGGTGTGCGCGATGGTTGGCCTCGGGGGCCTCCTCATTTCCCTGCAAAACGGCTTCACCGTGGACTGGTGGCCAATGAACGCTGATTCCAGTTGGTTGCGTGGGGACTGGATCCCCTCGCTGTCCTAGTAGCCCTGAGTGACCGACTCCGAGGTGCCCAAGCGGCCGGCCAGTCCGACCTCATGGCGGCGCGTGCTGCCCGTCAAGGCTCCGCGCAAACTGACGGCACAGAACATCCTGCAGGGCGAACCGGTCACCGATCCGATGCCGGTCCGGGATTCGTTACGCCATTCGCCCTACCGTCACCACACGGTGCGGGACGAGCCGAGCGAGGCCGCTGAACGACGCCGCCGCCTGGAGTTGTCTGTCCGTGCCGGCGAATTGTTGATGCGGTGCGGTGCGAGCACCCGGGACGTCGAACACGCCATTGTCGCGGTGGCTGCGACGGTCGGTCTGCGCCGTCTCGAAGTCGATGTCACAGCTCAGTCGTTGTTGTTGCAGAGCCCCGCGCCGAACGGCGAACCCCTGACGGTGCTGCGGGTCGTACGCTCCTCCACCCGAGATTTCGCCCGATTGGCATCGGTGCACGAGGCGATTGAGCGGGTGGTGTCGGGAGAGACCAACATCGATGAGTTCTCCCACGACCTCAAAGAACTGCAGCGCAGGCCCCGTCTCTATCCGCGGTGGTTGGTCACCGCTGGCCATGGCGCGCTCGCCGGTTCGGTGGCCGCGCTGCTCGGCGCGGGCCTGGTCGCTGTCGTGGTCAGCGTTTTCTCGGCGATTCTCATTGATCGGGTCGGGCGACGACTAGCCCGGATCGGCATCCCGCATTTCTATCTCGCGGCGATCGGAGGCGGCATCTCCACCGTGCTCACCTGGGGTGCGCTCAACCTCAGTCGAGTCGGCGATACGAGTTGGGCGATGACGACAGCAGACTTCGCGTACGCCGTCGCGGGTGGGATCGTCGTCCAGTTGCCAGGTCGCGCGATGACCTCGGCGGTCGAAGACGCCATCACGGGGTATCCCGTGACGGGCGCCGCCCGAATGTTGACCGCGGCCTTGGACGGCGTCGGCATCATCATCGGGGTCGCCGCGGGGCTTTCTTTGACGCTGCGCGTGGGTGCTGCACTCGATCTCGACCTGACCTCGCCAGGTGCGCTGAGGTTTAGCGACAACCCGACGCTGCTATGGCTTGTTCTGCTGTGCGGCGGTATCGGTGCAGTGGGGTCGGCGATCACGATGCGTAGTCGGCCGCGGTTCCTCTTTGCTACCGGCGCGCTCGGCCTCCTCGGCGTGCTGGTGTGGCAGGTGCTGATTCGCTACTTCGGTATCGGTGAAACCTCTGCCGTAGCGGTCTCGGCGATCACGGTGGGCCTGCTGGGTCGGGTCGTCGGGTTGCGGCTTGGCGCGCCAGGCATGGTCCTGGTGATGCCTGCCGTGACACCGATGCTTCCAGGTCTGCGGATCTTCCGGGGAATGTACGAAACCATCGCCGGAACAGTGGTCGGTGAGGCCACTACCCTGTCCGATGCAGGCGTTGCGACCTTGCTGGGCGCGGCCGGCGTCGCGCTAGCGATCAGCACTGGATTGGTGTTGGGCGACTTGCTCTCAACACCACTCGACCGGTCGGCGAGCCGGCGGAGCGCCCGTCGTCGGGCGCGGAGGCGCTAACCGGCCCAATGTCATCAAAATCGGGAGTGTTCGGCGTGTCCCCTTGCGTTCGGACCTTTCGTAGTGGCTCGAGATGCCGTAGTGTTCCTGGCGGCCCACTGGGGCGGAAGTGACAATTGAATAGTTCTGATGCGCGCGCCCGAACGCCGAACCTCGTCATAAAGGGCGCTACAACCTGGACCGTCCAGGGCGCAGACGAGGGCGGGGAACCCACCGCGGTGCGACAGATACGCATCGCCGGGGTGAAGCCAGGTCCCACCTGGCCGAGCACCTGACAGCTCGAACCCGACAGCTAACTTCGTAGGCGTTGGTCAGGAAGGAAATGACCTTGCGTTCAACTCCCAAACACGCGGCACCTCGTGTCGCGTCCCCTGTGAAGCGCCGCGCGGCTGGGGTCGTCGTGCTGTCTGCTGCCACGATCGGTGCTGGCTTGGCCACCTCCGGCAGCGCTGAAGCTCACGACGTTCGCGGCGTCTGGGATGACGTCGCCGATTGTGAGTCTGGCGAAAACTGGTCCATCAACACAGGCAACGGCTACTACGGCGGCCTGCAGTTCTCCGCCAGCACATGGAGTGGCTTTGGCGGCAAGACGTACGGCACCACGGCGAATAAGGCCACTCGCTCCGAGCAGATCATCATCGCCAAGAAGGTCCTCGAGAAGCAGGGCCCGGGCGCGTGGCCGACCTGCTCCAAGCGCGCGGGCTTGACTCGCGAAAATGGCGCGGCTGCGCACGCGCACACTGGTTCAGATTCCGACACAGGTAACTCCACACCGAGCGCTGGCAAGTTGGCGGTGGATGGTTCATTCGGCCCGCTCACCGTCAAGGGTGTGCAGAAGTGGGTCGGGACGACCCAGGACGGTTCGTTCGGACCGGGCACCAAGAAGGCACTGCAACGCAAGGTTGGCGTTGCACAGGACGGCGACATCGGTCCGGCCACGGTCGCCGCACTGCAGACCAAGGTGGGGATTAGCCGGGATGGCGCCGCGTCTCTGAACTCGCGCACCGTGCGCGGACTGCAGACCTATCTGAACGCCAACGTCCTCTAGCCGCCGTGGTTGTCCACAGGGCCGCTCACGCGACGGCTCTGTGGACAGCACAATGGGCTCATGCTCATCATGGCGGCGGTCGCTGGCGCGCTAGCCGGGTGGGCTGTACGCCGCTGGGTTGAGCGCGGCACGTGGCGCCTCCCCGGTGAGCAGAAACCTATGGTGTTGCCACCCTGGTGGGCGCCCATCGCTGTTGCGGGCATGTGGCCATTGCTCTTGGCGCGGCTGGACGCTGTCGATCATCGCGCCGCGTGGCCGGCAGTGGCGGTGCTCGCGGTGGTCGCTGTGGCGCTCACCGATATTGATGTGGTCGTGCACCGGCTGCCTGACCCATTGACCCTGGGTTCGTTGCCCGCGGTCGGTCTTTTGCTGGTGATGGCGTCCGCAGTGGAGGGCGACTGGAGCGGGTGGTTGACCGCAGCCTGGGCGGTCGGCGTCGGTGCGCCGGTCCTGCTGATCTTGGGGCTCGGCGGACTCGGCCTCGGCGACGTAAAACTCGGGGTCCTGCTGTCAATGGCCCTGGGATGGTTCGGAATCGGCCCTGCATTCCTCGGCATCATGCTCGGCTTCGTTCTCGGCGGCCTCTGGGCCGCGGTGCTCATGGTGAGCAGGCGGGCGACCCGGGCGACGAGGTTTGCTTACGGCCCGTGGATGATGTTGGGCGCCTTCGCCGCGTTGGTCATCACGCCGACTTGAGGAGCGGCAGCCTGTCGCTCGGACTGGGCCCTGCGGCGGTAGTCGGTGGGGGTCAGTCCCTCGGACTCGCGGAAGCGTCGCGCGAATGTTGATGCGTCGGCAAAGCCGCACGAGGTGGCGATATCAATGATCTTGTTGACGTCGTAGGCCGGGTCTTGGAGGCGACTCCTCGCGCGCTCCAACCTCAGGTCTCGCATGCGTTGGGCCACGGTCGTTCCTGTTTCGGCCATGAGCGCACTGGCATATCGGGGGCTCATCGCCGCCTCGTGGGCGACGGAGGCGACGCTGGCATCGGTACGGTGAAGTTGATTCAACATGGCTTGGACGAGCCGGGTATGCGCGGTGTCGGCATGGGCCTGCAGAGTGGGAGTGGTAGCGGTGACCTGGCTAAATGCCATCGCCGCTAAGTCGAGCGCAACGTCCTGCATGCGCCAACTTTGGTTCTGGGCAAGCTGATCGGTGTCGGCAGCGGCCAGGGCGCGAAGGTGCCTGACGAGCATGGTGCCGATGCGGTCATCCTGACGGATGACCGCGCCGCTTAATCGACCCAGGGAGCCCACTCGCTGGGTCAGTAACTCCACCGGCACGGCAAAACCCATGGCCTTGGCGTGAGTGGAGAAGTACAGATCGAAGGGATATCGCGTGTCTTCGACGTAGAGATCCCCCGGCCCGACCGTCACCGTGTTGCCGTGCTGGACGAAGGAGAATGTTCCCCGCAGCGGTGTCACGATGTAGATGATGTCGCTGTCGCCGCGGAGGATGTCCTTGCGTGAGCGCTCAAGTCGGCCAGCGTTCATTTCGAGCGTGGTGAGCCCGCTCTCGCCGACGGGCGCGAAGGTGCCTTCTACGAAGAACGCCGAGCGGTCCAGCACATGCCCTCGGGTGAGGAGGTTGGTGATGTGGGGGCAGTACGCGTCCGCCCCCTTGTCTAAGAAGCGGGCAACCGCATCAGCCGGGGATAACCCCGCGGTGCTGAACGTCGTTTTCATCGGATTTACCTTGTCTCCTGGCGGTGGCAGATGGTGGTGCGGTGCTGCAGGGGGGTCTTGCCGTACTGCGCTTTGAATGTCGAGGAGAACCGGCCCATGTGCCGGAATCCCCAGGACTGCGCGATGTCTGAGATCGAGCGCACTTCGTTGATGGGCTGGGAGAAGTCATGAGCGACGCGGTCGATGCGCCGCTTGGTCAGCTCGCGGATGAGTGAGGTGTCGCGTTCGGCCAGGATGGTGTTGGCCCGTCGGACGCTGAGTCCAGCGTCGGCGGCGATCAGCCCGGCGGTGGTGTCGCCATCGCGTAGGTGTCGGTCGATCGCCTGCTCGATACGAAGGAGCGCGGCAGTTTTTGGTGGGATGGGCAGCGACACCTGAACCATGGCTTCGTTGAGCGCTTGCACCAGGAGGTCAATGGCGATTCGGACGAGGTCCGTCTCCAGGGTGCCTTCCGCCGGCTGATCGAGCCCCGTCAGGTAACACACCGCCACTTGGGTGCCAATCAGGTGGCGTGGCAACACCACGCCCTCGAGGTCCATGACTGGGCCGACCCGATCCTCAAGGGGCTCGCGGGGGAGGGATCTGGTCCAAATTCCCACGTCACCAGGGTTGGTACTGCACGGTTCTTGGTGATCGTCGAAGGACAGATCGCCGTTACTGAGGACGCTGGTTCGGTGGGAGATTTTGTCGCCGGTGCCAATGACCACCGTGGGGTCTACGCAATCGGGAGTGATTTGTGGCGCGGCGGTGGCAGCGCGAGCCGAGTTGGTGCCGCCGCTGCTCCACATCCGACCGACCTTGACCCCTCTCCTCAGATGGGTGACGTCAAGGCGCACCGACCTGTGATCCCACACTAGCGCGCGGATCTCGCCGTTCAACGGAAAGCGCGGAAACAGTCGGGCGGCTTGTCAAGCGATCCTGTCGTATTCGGCTAATTTCGGATAGGAACTGTACGCAAATGGGGGAGCCGAAATCGGACAATCATCCTGCCGTTATGTCCGAGAACCTCAACGGTGGGTGTTTTAATCTTTTCGAGAAGCGTCGTTGACGGGCAGGTGAACGGCCTTCGCACCACTGATCCGGGCGTCAGGTTTTGACTCCTTTCCCCCTGATGATCGGATCGAGGTCGTGGTGCGCTTCGCAGGCTCGGTAACGCCCTGGATCGAGCACGCGGAGCGCGCCACGCCTACCTCGCCGTGACGGTTGAGCGGCTCCAAGGAGCCGGTGACAGGAGTCGAACCCGCGACATCTTCATTACAAGTGAAGCGCTCTACCAACTGAGCTACACCGGCGTCGCGCCCGCCGAGATCGGTCTCAGCGAGCGCCGGTTAAGGCTACACCGACTCGCCGTTAAGGATCATCGCCGCCTCCTGGCGGTTCTGTGCGCCGACCAGCTCGACGATGGCAGCGACTTCACGTTCGACGGTGCGCACTGAGGCGCCGAGCCTGCGGGCGGTGGCGACATCCTTGTCGCGGCGGGCGAGGCCTCGAGCAACCTCAAGTTGCCGAGTGGTTGGCGCCGCGAACAGCGCGTCGATGTCATCGCTCATGGCGAGCAAGTCGTCGCGGAGGTCGCGCAGCGGTCGCACGACGTCATCCGACGTCGAAGCAAACAGCACTGGGACGCCGTCCTGATTGGCCGGGCCCTCGATCATCGCGACATGGTCATCGACCAACGTCACGTCAAAAGGTACTGGTGCCAACCGAATTCCCAACTCAGGGGCAGCGAGTAGTGGGCAGCGGCGTACAGCGTTCTCCGGGACCACCACGTGCCGTTGTATGGCAACCGGACGGTCGGGTCGCGGCGGCGGGAGACGCCATCCTGTCTGCAACTGGGAGACGCTGGCACGAGCCATGGTCTCGATGAGTCCTGCCTGATGACGCATGGCCGCTCGACCGGCTGCGACGGGACGCAGTCGGTGGTCGGAACTGTCGAGCGCCATAGCAAACAGGCGGGAGCGCATGGCGTGGCCATGACGGCGGAGCTGAATCTCCGCGGGCGGTATCGACTGAATAGTGGTCACGAGACGTCCTTCCGTTGTCCTCGTGACCTCAGACGTCAGCCGCGCCCGTTTCGGTTCCGCGCTTCCTCAACCCGCCTGGTTCGTATCGCCTTCCTAGACCGGCCTGGCTGTTGCCTAGCGGGGCGGCATCCGAAGTGAGCCGTCGAGGCGGATGGCCTCGCCGTTCAACATCGGGTTATCCACGATGTGCGCGGCGAGGTCGGCGAACTCCGCCGGGCGGCCCAGCCGAGCAGGGTGCGGTGTCTGCGCTTCCAGCACGGTGCGCGCCTCTTCGGGGAGGCCTGCCAGCATCGGGGTCTCAAAGGTTCCCGGTGCGATGGTCATCACGCGAATCTTCTTGTCTGCCAAGTCCCTTGCCGAGGAAAGGGTCAAACCGACAACGCCGCTCTTGGAGGATGCGTAGGCCGCTTGGCCGATCTGGCCATCGAAGGCCGCGACCGAGGCGGTCAGGATGACCACGCCGCGCTCGCCTTCAACGGGCTCGAGGCCGGTCATGGCCAGGGCCGCAAGCCGCATCACGTTGAACGTCCCGATCAGATTGATCTCGACCACCTGGCGGAAGGTCTCAAGTTCGAGGACGCCGCGCTTGCCGATAATGCGCCCAGGTGTCCCGATTCCGGCGCAGCACACCGCGATTCGGAGCTCGCCCAGCTCGCCCGCGGCGTCAACAGCAGCCTGGACCTGAGTCTCATCGCGTACGTCGGCCGCGACAAAGCGCGCGCGGTCCCCGAGGTCCTCGGCCACGGCAGCACCCCGTGAACCCTCCAAATCGAGGATGACGATGGCGGCGCCGGCGGCGTGAAGGCGGCGGGCGGTGGCCTCACCGAGACCGGAGCCACCGCCGGTCACGACGGCGACAGTCTTGTCAGATATCTGCACGAGTTGAACCTCTCAGGAAGGGGAGCGAAGCAGCTGGCGTGAGATCACCAGCCGCTGAATCTGGTTGGTGCCTTCGAAGATCTGGGTGACTTTCGCGTCACGGAAATAGCGCTCGGCCGGGAAGTCCTTGGTATATCCAGCGCCACCGAGCACTTGCACGGCGTCTGTCGTCACCTTCATGGCCGCGTCGGTTGCGACGAGCTTGGCTGTTGCGGCTTCCTTGCTAAACGGTCGGCCCGCGTCGCGCAGCCTGGCGGCGTAGAGGTAGGCACTGCGCGCTGAGGATGTTGCGGCTTCGAGGTCGGCCAGGATGAAGGCCAAGCCCTGGTTGTCGGCAATAGCTCGCCCGAACTGCCGCCGCTCCTGGGCATAAGAGACGGCTAGGTCGAGCGCTGCCTGCGCGAGGCCGGTGGCGGCAGCGGCGATGCCGAGGCGTCCGGAGTCCAACGCGGCGAGCGCAAGGGACATCCCTTGCCCTTCCTCGCCGATGAGTCGACCAGCGTCGACGAGGGCATCATCGAAGATGACCTCTCGCACGGGGTCGCTGGCCAGGCCCATCTTGTTCTCCGGAGCGGCGAATGACAGCCCGTCCGTCTCGGCAGGAATGAGGAAGCACGAAAGACCTTTGGTGGGGTGGTCGCCGGTCCGCACGAAGGTTGTGTAGAAATCGGCGTGACCGGCGTTGGAAATCCACGCCTTGCGTCCACGGATGCGGTAGCCGCCATCGGTCTGCATCGCGCGCGTAGAAATCGCCGAGACATCTGAGCCAGCACCCTGCTCCGACAGGCAGTACGCACCCAGAAGGTCGCCGCCCAACATGTCCGGCAAGAACTGAGCCCGCTGTTCGGACGAACCCGCCGTGCTGAGCGCATAACAACTCAGGCTGTGGACCGACGTCCCGACGGCGACACTCATCCAGGTCGAGGCAATTTCCTCGACGACCTGGAGGTAGACCTCGTAGGGCTGGCCCGCGCCGCCGTAGTCCTCGTCATAGGGCAGGGACAGCAAACCCGCGCGGCCCAGGGTGCGGTAGACCTCGCGAGGCATCTCGGCCGCGGACTCGGCCGCGTCAACGGCCGGAGCGAGCGTGCCTCGGCACACCTCACGTGTCAGGTCGATGAGATCTTCCGACTCTGGCGTGGGCATCAGGCGATCGACGGGCATAGCCCTGAGGCTAACGGCTCTGTCGCGAGAGGGCGTCTGGGTGGTGGGTCCAAAGAGGTGGGGCGCCATGAGTGGACGACGTGAGAATCTGTCGCGTACGCTCGACATCAACGCAAAATTTGCAGTCGAAAGGGGTTTTTCATGGGTGTCTTCCCGAACGTGCTGGTCGATCAGGCGCACAGCAGCGCGTGGTCGCTCCACCGTGAGGTTGCGGCCAGGATGAACCCGGCCAACCCTGCGGATGCCAGCCTGGCCCGCTCAGCAGAGATTCTGCGGGCGGCCGGCTTCGCCGTCCTCGGGCATGCCGATGGTCCGTTGACCCCTGCGGCATTGGAAGTTGCCGACGTCTTCGTGTTGGCGCATCCGGCCGAAGCCAGGTCCGAGCGAGTGGTGGGCGACCTGCCGCCGGTCCTCACCGGATCAGAGATCGATGCGCTGGAGGGATTCGTCCGGTCCGGTGGCGGGCTTGTTGTCCTGGGGGAGTGTGACCAGGAGACATACGGCAACAGCGTCAACGAACTTCTCTTGCGCTTTGGCCTTGCGGTACGCAGCACTCTGGTTCACGAGTCAGCCGACGGCGGACGTCGCCATCAAGGCAACGCCACGTGGGTGCGCGGCGAAGGGATCAGCGGCGCGGGTCAGGGCCTCCTCGCGGGCGTTGACGACGTCGCCTTCTATCGCGCGGGGACTGTCGATGTGTCCAGGGCCCCCGACGCGCTGGTGCTGCAGAGCACCAGTCGTTCGGCAGACCCGGCAGGAGAGCCGCTGGCCGTGGCCTTGCCATACGGCGCAGGTCGAGTCGTTGTCCTTGCCGACTCAGACCTGGTCGGGGACGACTCGATCGAGGAACTCGACAACGCGCGATTCTGGTCGAACCTGGTGACCTGGGCCAGCGGCGGTAAGAATGCCGCGACCGTCGTCGCCGAATCATCGGCGCTAGCCAATCTTCCTGAGTGGCTCCGACTGAAGGCCGCTGTCAGCGAACTGCGCGTGATGCAAGCCAAGGACGGCTCGATCGATGGCGCCGAGCACGACCATCAGCGTGCCCGCGAACTCGTCGCCACGATGTCGACCGAGATTGCGGCGCTCGCACCACATTTTCCGCACGACGAGGCATACCTGCAGGCACTGCCGCTGGACTTGAACGCGTGGGTTGAATCGGGTTTCGGCACACCGGATTTCCTCGACTCGCTCATGGCATTTCGACCAGATGAGTGCCGCGAGGATGGCATCGAGCATCTGGTGGTGTTCCCGATGTACACCCAGAACGGAAACCCCAACCGGGTTTTTGAAGCGCTTCTGATCTCGGTGCAGTGGCCGGACTGGCTCGCCGAGGTGGAGGCGACCTACGACAACCCGATGTTCCTCGCCGTCAATTTCATCGACTTCACTGACGGCTACGACACCAACTCGGCGGTGCTCTTCCCGGAAACCGTTGCGGTGCGGGAGGTTCCGAAGTTCAGCTGGGGTGCGATCTTCTGTGACCGCGAGGGCGCACGCTTCCGTCGCGTCGTGTCCTCCGCGGCTGAGTTGTTGCGTCTGCAGTTGCCGCCGGACGCCGAACGGCTCGTGGGCTCCCAGGGGCTTGCTCAGTCGACCTTCGCGATGTGGGACCTCATTCACGACCGCACACACAGCCACGGCGACCTGCCGTTCGATCCCTTCATGATCAAACAGCGGATGCCGTTCTGGATGTATGCCCTCGAAGAGTTGCGGTGCGATCTCAACACCTTCCGCCAGGCGGTTGAGTTGGAGAAGGCTGGCCAGCCCTATGCGAAGTTCGTTCAATACGCGATCCTGTTCGACCGACTGTTCCGTTTCCCGATCACTGGTGATCGGGTGCGCAACTACGACGGGCTCGGGGGCCAGTTGCTCTTCGCCTACCTGCACAAGCACGACGCGCTGCGCTGGACGGACAACAAGCTCTCCTTCGATTGGCGGCGCGTGCCGGACGTGGTGGTGGCGCTCTGCGATGACGTCGAAGTGCTGTACCGCTCCGGAATTGACCGCTCCCGAGTGGGTCACTGGCTGGCGTCCTATGAGTTCGTGACCCGGTATGTGAACCCGCACCCCGCCTCGACGTGGGCCAAGGGCGCTGAGGCTCTGCCGCTGGATGGTCCTGTCAAGGACCTCACCAATCTGGTACAACCGGACGAGTTCCCGCTCAACGTGTTCTATGAGGCGCTGCGCAAAAAGCTTGCGGATGTGATTGCCTCGACGTCGGGAATTACCGCGACATCAGGTGATCATCTGGAGGCTGCATGAGTGACCCACTGCACGGAGCTGTCGTGGTGGTGACCGGCGCGACCGGCGCGGCTGGTCCGGCAACCGTTGAGGCGCTGGCGAAGGCGGGCGCGACGGTGGTCGTCGCCGGTCGCGACCAAGCGCGGCTAGATCATCTCGCCGACAACGCCGGTCGAATAGGCGACAACGCCGCTCGAGAACTAGACAACGATGGTCGAGAACTAGACAACGATGGTCGAGTAGGCGAGCGCCCCAGCGCGAGCCGTATCGAGACCACTGTCGTCGACCTTCTCGATGAGGACGCGACCAGAACCTGGGGCGCCGGGCTGGTGGAGACGTACGGCCGCGTCGATGGCCTGATCCACCTTGTCGGCGGCTGGCGGGGTGGGCAGGGAATCGTCGAGGCCGACCTGGCCGACTACGCCTGGTTGCACGACAACCTGGTCCGCACCCTCCAGCACACGACCCGCGCCCTGCACGACGCGATCGTGGCGTCACCGGTAGGACGAGTTGCGATCGTGTCGACGACGATGTTGGAGCGTCCCACTGCCAAGAACGCGGCGTACCTGACCTCTAAGGCAGCGGCCGAGACTTGGATGCGCGCACTGGGCCATTCTTTCGAGGCGGCCGACGCCGATGCGGCTTCGGTGATTCTGCGGATCAAGGCGCTCCTGACGCCCCAGATGCGCGCCGATAAGCCTGAGGCGAAGTTCGCCGGCTTTACCCCGGTCGACCTGATTGCCGAGGAGGTCGTGAGCCTCTTCGACCAGCCGGTGCAAGAGATCAACCGCGAGATCCTGGACGTGCTCCCTGCCCCGTCGTAGGGAGGGCCTTCCCAACGATGGTCGAGTAGGTCGGAACGCGGTGATCCGCCGTATCGAGACCTGGGGTATAGGGGAAATTTAGGGGCAACTACTCATGGTGCTGCGGGTGTTCTACGGATTCGCGGGGGCCCCGACTTGGCGAGGGTGGTGCCATGGAAACCAACACCAACACCAACTCAGCCCCGACCAAGCTCACCTCGACGATCGCCGATCAGCCGGGCTCCGCCATAGGGCGTCTGATCGGTCAAGTCCTTGGTGCGTTGCTCCTGGTCGCGCTCTGGTCGGCCACCCCCATGGTGTACTTCATGCTCGGGCTGATCGGTGCGTACGACGTGCCGGATGCTCCGTACGCACCAGTAGTCATCGGCATGCCCATGTGGGTCGGGTTCCTGATCTGGAGCACGTGGCGCTTCATACGGGCCTGCGAAAAGACTTCACGTCCCCCAACCCAGGATCGACTTGGGACAAAGTGTGGGTGAGTCGACGTCCACACCCGCAGATTTTCCCCACTCGATGCGGGCCGCCGCCGAAACTGCCGCAGGTGAATTCGCTTGCGCGCAGAGACGAGACGGGCTGAGGTAGGCGCATGACACGTGCGCACCCCGACATGTGGGTCGACCCCGAGGACGACCCACGAGACAGTGGCGAAACGACCCGCGGTGAGCAGGCGTGCGTCCTGGACTACCTGCAGGCCTATCGCCTCACAATCGAGCTCAAGTGCCAGGACCTGACGGTCGAGCAGATGGCTGCGCGGTCCGTACCGCCCTCGACGATGTCACTCCTGGGCATGATTCGGCACCTAGCCAGGGTCGAGCACCATTGGGCGCGAAGGGTTCTCGAAGGTCACGCTGAATTGCCGCGGCTGTATCGAACCGACGAACAGCCAGACCTCGACTTTGACGGTGTCCAGGCTGACTCTGCCCAGATTCAGGACGCTTGGGAGTCCTGGAAGCGGGAGGTCGCCCACGCCGAGGACGTTGCCTCACGCCTGACTGATTGGTCGGTCTTGGTGCGTTCGGGCAGCGATGAGATCGAGATTCGGGACGTCTATGTCCACCTTGTGGAGGAGTATGCGCGTCATGCCGGGCACGCGGACCTCCTACGGGAGTGCATCGACGGCCGCACCGGGCAGTGATGAGCGGGCTGGCGTAGGGCACGATGGCCTGGTGACTGTGCACGACACCGAGAGCCGCGGCTTCGCGAGCGATAACTACGCCGGAATCCACCCCGAGATCCTGACTGCTATTGAGCGCGCCAACGGTGGCCACCAGGTCGCCTATGGCGGCGATGACTACACCGCCGCACTGCAGGACGTGATCCGTTCGCACTTTGGCGAGGCCGCCCAAGCGTTCCCGGTCTTCAACGGCACCGGTGCGAATGTGGTGGCGCTGCAGGCGGTTACGGATCGCTGGGATGGCGTGGTCTGCACGACCGCAGCGCACATCAATGTCGACGAATGTGCCGCCCCGGAGCGAATGGGCGGGCTCAAGTTGCTCCAGGTCGAGACCAGCGATGGCAAGCTCCGGCCTGACCAGCTCGACGCCTTCGCGCTCAAGCACGACGACGAGCACGCGGCGCAGGCCCGCGTGGTCTCCATCACCCAGACGACCGAACTGGGCACCTGCTATTCCGTCGAGGAGATCGCCGCCGTGTCCCGGCGCGCGCATGACCTCGGGATGGTGGTCCACGTCGACGGGTCCCGCCTGTCCAATGCCGCGGCCTCGCTCGGGGTCGGCTTCCGCGAGATGGTGACCGATACCGGGGTCGACCTTCTCTCCTTCGGGGGTACCAAGAACGGGCTGATGGTCGGCGAGGCCGTCATCGTGCTCAACCCCGATGCGGTGCGCGGGATGAAGTTCCTGCGCAAGCAGACGATGCAACTCGCCTCCAAGATGCGGTTCATCTCGGCGCAACTCATGGCGCTCCTCAGCGACGATCTTTACCTGCGCAACGCATCCCATGCGAATGCGATGGCTCAGCGGCTGGCCGAGGGCGTACGCGACCTGCCGGGAGTCTCGATCGCCCGCCCGGTCCAGTCGAACTCAGTGTTTCCCGTTCTGCCGCACGAGGTTTCGCGGCGCTTGATGGAATCCTTCCTGTTCTATTTCTGGGACGAGACCGCTGGCGAGGTTCGGTGGATGTGTGCCTTCGACACCACCGAGGCCGACGTGGATGCCTTCGTCGCGGCCGTCCGCCAGGAGATCGACTGCTGACGTGACGCGGTTCGGTCGGGCCTGGCGGGTGTGCGTCGTGCTGCTGGTTGCTGCGGGAATCACGGCGGGAACACTCGGGGAGGACGATCGGACCTGGCCCTTCGCCCCGATGGTGCAGTTCGCTTTCAAGGTCGACATCAACGGCGAGATCCATTCGCTCGGCCTCGAAGGAGTCGACACGCAGGGTCGGCGAGTGGACATCCCGTTGGGTTACGGCGGGATTGGTCTGGAGCGTGCCGAGATCGAAGGTCAGCGTGAGCGGATCGTCCGCGAGCCGAATCGATTACAGGCGGTCGCGGTGATGTGGGCTGCGTACGCTCCCGACCGGCCACGCCTCGCCCGAGTCGACATGGTCGACACCGTGAGTACCTTGCGGGATTCGCGGGTTGCGGGCAGGCAGCGAGTGACTGTTGCGACGTGGTCTGTGCCTGACCCGGCGAATCCCGGGGAGCGCTAATGGTGTGGTTTTTTCCGCGGATTGCGATGGCCCGGGTCGCGTGGCTGCGGGTCTTCGTGTACGCCGTCGTCATCCTGGACGTCCTCGTGTTCACTGCCTTCCCCATTGGCCACGGCGGAGTTCCACACGACCTTTATCAACCGCTGCCGTTCCGCGAGATTTTGTATCTCCCGCAGCCATCTCCAACCTATGTGCAGGTGCTGCGGATCGTCATCATTGCCTCAGCGCTGGTTGCGATGAGTGGACGCGCACCTCGGCTAGCCGGATTCGTCTGCGCCGCAGGGATGCTCGACTGGCTCAGTAACGCGTTCTCCTACTCCAAGATCAACCATGACCACTTCGCGTTGATCGTCGCGCTGTGTGTTTTGCCGCTGGTGGGTCACGCGCTGTTCGGCGACAAGAGCAAGAGCGAAGAGGCGGGTTGGGCGCTACGGGTGATCCAGGTCGCGGTCATCTCGACGTACTTCCTCGCAGCGGTCGCGAAGGTTCTCGACGCAGGGTGGGGTTGGGCCTCGTCCGCTGTCTTGGTCTGGGCGATGTCGCGCCGCGGAACCTTCCTCTCTGACTGGCTTGTCGGGGTGCCCTGGTTGACGTACGTCATGCAGTGGGTGGTGTTCATCGCCGAGCTTCTTTCACCCGTCATGCTGTGGCTGCGCGGGCGAGTGCTCTATCTGTCCGTTGCCTTCTGGATCGGCTTCCATGCGGTGACCTACCTGCTGCTGTCGATCCATTTCGTCCCGACTGCAGTGTGCCTGCTGGCCTTTCTTCCCCTGGAACGACTTTCTCGCCGAAGGAAAGTGCCGAGAACCTCTTGACGAGTGGGTCGGCGCATGTCAACCTATCGCCATTCGGGAAATTGTATACAAACTGAAGGTGTGGCTTCGTGGCGAACTGCGTGCGCAGGCTCGTAGCACTACGCGCTGGAACCACCGCCGTGACGGTCGCCATGCTGTTGGTCGCGTGCTCGCCGGTGCAACAGCGTTCCGAGCCGCCTGATCGAGCCGACCTCACGGAGGTTTCCGCCGACGGCGTCTCGGTTCGCAAGGGCGGCGATCTAGCGATTGCTCTCGCCGGTGATGCGGACGTCCTCGACCCGACAACCTCGAGCTCGCTTAATACCCGAAACATCATGAGTTCGTTCTGCGAAAAGCTCTACGACATCGATGCCAAGGGCCGGATTGTTCCTCAGCTCGCGACCGCACTCCCCGCGATGTCTGAGCAGGGGCGCGTCCTGCGGATATCGCTACGCAAGGGCGTGAAGTTCGCGGATGGCACAACGTTCAACGCGCAGGCCGTACGCACGTCGCTGAACCGGCATCTCACCAAGAAGGACTCGGCGCGTGCCGGCGAGATCGGGCCGGTGACGTCCGTAAAGGTCGTGAATACCCACACCATCGAGATGCGCTTCGAGAAGCCGTTTGCGCCGACGGTCGCGGCGCTCGCGGACCGGGCCGGAATGATCATGAGCCCCAAAGCACTGGCCCGCCTTGGCGACAACTTTGGAGACGCTCCGGTGTGCGTCGGCGCGTTCAAATTCAAGAAGCGCGTCCCGGCGACCTCGGTGGTCGTCACCAAGGACCCGAACTATTACGCGGCCGACCAGATCCACCTCGACTCCATTACCTATCGCGTGATGGTGGACGCCAACATCCGCGCGGCGAACCTGCAATCGGGCGACGTGCAGGTGGTCGACACCACCTCGACGGCCTCCGTGGACTGGCTCCGCAAGCGACCCGGGACCGGACTCCTGCAGGTGGGATCGCTCGGATATCAGTCGGTGATCCTCAACTCCGCCAGTAAGAAGCCGGCGTACGCCAAATCTCCCTTACGCGACTCCAGAGTGCGCCAAGCGTTGGAGCTGAGCTTGGACCGAAAGGCCTTGGTCAACTCGGTCTTTGACAACTGGTACGAGCCGGCCTGCTCGCCGATATCCCCAGATTCTCCGTACGCCACCCCTGCGAGCAACGCTTGTTCCACCCCCGACCCGAAGAAGTCGCGAGCGCTCTTGAAAGACGCTGGATTCAAGACCCCTGTCAAGGTGTCCATGAAGGTCACCAATAGTCCAGATGTCCTACGCCTGGCCCAGGCGATTCAGGGCAGCGTCTCCAAGGGAGGCTTCGAGCTCACGATTGAGCCGGTCGAGTTCACGACCCTGTTGGATGACACCTCCACCGGAAACTTCGAGATCGCTCAACTTGGGTGGTCCGGGCGCGTCGATCCACACGGCAACATGGCCGCATTCTTGACGACGAAAGCGCCGAATAACTATGGCAGTTATAGCAATAAGGACGTCGATGCGCTGATGGTGAAGGCTGCGCAGGCCACCACCACGAGCAAGAGGTCGAAAATCTATGGACGGATCGTGCAGCAGGTTCAGAAAGACGATCCGCTGATCTACCTCTACCGACAGCGGAGCCTGACGACCTACTCGACCAAGGTGGTCGGAATCCGCGCCTATGCCGATGGAGTTATCCGGCTGGATCGAGCCGGATACCGGGCAGGAGCGGCGGACTAATGGGCCGGTATGTGCTCAGTCGGCTGGGCCAAGCCCTGGTCACCCTGGTCCTCGCCTCGATCATCGTCTTCCTCGGCGTACGGGCGTTGCCTGGCGATCCCGCGCTAGCGCTTGCGGGCGAGCAGGCCGACCCCGAAACCCTGGCCGCGGTGCGGGCCGACCTTGGCCTCGATCAACCTGTGCCAGTGCAGTATTGGGCCTTCGTCAAAAGCCTGGCTCAAGGCGATCTAGGAACCTCGATCGCTACCGGGCTTCCGGTATCCGACCTCATTACGACCACTCTTCCGGTGACCCTCTGGCTCAGCCTGTACGCCCTCTTGGTGGCGGTCATCATTGGCATCGGTGCGGGTGTGGTCGCAGCGGTCTACCGCGGTCGTTGGCCGGAGTGGATCGCCAACGGATTTACGTTGGTCGCGCTATCAGTCCCGAGCTTCTGGTTGGGACTGCTTGCCATCGTCTATCTGGCGATCGGGCTGAACTGGTTCCCCGCCTCTGGGTACGTGCCTGTCACCGAAGAACCGCTGCGCGCTCTCTACTACCTCACGCTTCCCGCAGTCGTTCTCGGCACTGGATTAGCGGCGGTCATCATGCGGCAGACCCGATCATCGATGCTCGATACGTTGTCGGCGGATTACGTACGGACCGCGCGGGCCAAGGGGTTGCCCAATCGGCAGGTCATCGGTCGGTTCGCTTTGCGCAACTCGTTGATCGTGGTGGTCACCATCATCGGGTTGCAACTAGGTGGGCTGATTTCGGGCGCCGTCGTGACCGAGCGGATCTTCGGACTGCCGGGCTTCGGCAAACTCACGCTCGACAGTGTCTTTACTCGTGACTACCCGGTGATCCAGGCGGTTGTCATCATCACCACCTTTGGATACATCTTTATCAACTTGGCGATCGACTTGCTCTACTCGCTCATCGATCCCCGAATCCGCGTTTCGGGGAGTAGCCAATGACGACCTCAAGTCCGGCTGAGCACAACCTCCCAGAGGTCAAGCGTTCAGGACGCAGCGCGCTGAGGCAGCTGATGCGCAATCCGATGGGTGCTGTGGGTGGTGGGCTGCTTCTTGTCCTCGTGACGGTGGCGATCTTCGCACCTCTGATTGCGCCGTACGCGCCCGAGACAGTTCACTTCGATACGCCATTCCAACGACCATTCACTGAGGGATTCCCCCTCGGCACTGACGACCTCGGCCGGGATGTGCTGTCCCGCATCGTGTTTGGGATCCGGGTATCGCTTCTGGTCGGCGCGATGTCGGTACTGTTCGCCATCGTGGTGGGGACCCCGTTGGGTCTGGTGGCGGGGTACATCCGGTGGGTCGACGTGATTGTGTCCCGGCTGACCGACGTCACCCTGGCGTTCCCGTTCTTGATCATCGCGGTTGGTCTCGCGGCCATCAACGGCCCGAGCGTCACCAATGCCGCTGTCGCTCTGGGAATTGCCCAGACACCCAACGTTATTCGTGTCATCCGTGCCGAAACGCTGCGGCTCAAGAGCCTGGACTTCGTCCTCGCGGCGCGCAGCCTGGATGCTGGAACCTTGCGGATCCTGACCCACCACATCTTGCCGAACACGTTGTCTGCGTTGATTGTTCAGGCGACCGTGATCATGCCTGTTGCCGTCATCGGCGAGGCACTCCTCTCTTTCCTTGGTCTAGGGATCCAGCCCCCAACTCCAAGCCTGGGCATCATGCTGTCCGATGCCCAGCAGTACATCTTCCGAGCGCCGAGCGCTGCCGTCATTCCCGGTCTTGCGATTGCGGCGATCTGTTTGGCCTTCAACCTTTTCGGAGACGCCCTCCGGGATGCCCTCGACCCCACGAGCAGGAAGCGCTGACTCTCTGATGTCCACCTTTGTTCCACCTACCGAGACCACCACGCGCCCCACGCTGCGAGGGCACTTTGGAATGTCGGCCTCAACGCACTGGATCGCCAGCGCGACCATGCAAGCGGTGCTCGAGCGGGACGGCAATGCCTTTGATGCCGCCGTCGCTGGTGCGTTCGTCTTGCACGTCGTCGAGCCACATCTGAACGGCATCGGCGGAGATATGACGGGCCTGTTCGCAACGGCTGAGGACCCCACACCACGTGTCCTGGTGGGACAAGGGCCGGCGCCCGTCGGCGCGACGATCGAGCACTACGTGTCAGAAGGCCTCGACCAGGTACCAGGCTCAGGAGCGTTGGCCGCCGCCGTACCAGGGTCGTTTGACGCGTGGATGTTGTTGCTGCGCGACCACGGCACGTGGGAACTCGCCGACGTGTTGAGCTTCGCTATCGACTACGCCGAGCGTGGTCACCAGATCATTGGGCGGGCGGCAGCGACGATCGCGCAGATGGCGGACACGTTCCGAGAGCACTGGCCTTCTTCAGCCGCTGTCTGGATGCCGGACGGGAAGGCCCCTGCCGAGGGTGAGGTCCTGCGTTTGCCCGCCTACGCCAAAACGTTGCGTCGCCTGCTGGACGCTGGTGACAGCGCCTCCGACCGGGTGGGGCGGATCGACGCGGCACGCGATGAGTGGGCCAGCGGCTTCGTTGCTTCGGCTATAGAGAAGTTCGTACGCACCCCACACCGGCACTCCACTGGCGCCGACCATGCCGGCGTGATCACCGTGTCCGACATGGCGAATTGGCGCGCAGGATATGAGGATCCGGTCACGGTAGACCTCTTCGGTGTCACTGTGTGCAAGACCGGCGCTTGGGGCCAGGGGCCGGTGCTGTTGCAAGCACTGTCGATCCTTGCTGAATTCGAGCCACATGAGATCGACCCCGCCACGGCTGACGGCGCCCACCGTATCCTGGAGGCGCTCAAGCTCGCGCTCGCCGACCGGGATACCTACTACGGAGATCCTGGGGGCGAAGCCTCGGCGGTGCCCATCTCGACGCTGTTGTCCCAGGACTACGCCGCGTCCCGGTGCGCCATGATTGGTGAGACCGCCTCGCATGAGTTCCGCCCCGGGCAGATCGACGGCGCGGAGCGGCACCTCCCCCCGCTGGAGTTGGAGGACGCGGATCAGGTTGAGGGTGCAGGCGCCGGTGAGCCGACGGTGTCGGTATCGGGACGCACGCGGGGCGACACCTGCCACCTCGACGTTGTGGATCGGTGGGGCAACATGATCGCGGCCACGCCATCAGGCGGCTGGCTGCAGTCCAACCCGGTGATTCCCGAGCTTGGCTTCTGTCTGGGCACGCGGCTACAGATGACGTGGCTCGATGAACGGTCACCGTCCGCACTGCGACCCGGGCAGCGTCCGCGGACCACCCTGTCGCCCACACTGCTCCTCAAGGACGGGGTCCCGTGGTGCGCGATGGGGACACCCGGCGGAGACCAGCAGGATCAGTGGCAACTCAGCACCATGTTGCGTCTGCTCGTAGGGGGTTATACCCCGCAGCAAGCGATCGACGCGCCGTCTCTGCATACGACGTCAATGCCCGGATCGTTCTGGCCGAGGACCTGGACCCCCGGAGGCGCGGTGGTGGAGGACCGGATAGGCGAGGACGTCATCGCTGACTTGGAAAGGCGTGGTCACGTGGTGACCCGTGCGGGGGACTGGGCGCTGGGGCGCGTGTCGATCGTGACCCGCGACGCCGAGACCGGGCTCATGGCGGCCGCCGCCAACCCCAGAGGGGCGCAAGGGTATGCCGTCGGACGCTGAACCGGTTGCCGCGCCATTGCTGCGCCTCACCGATCTTGAGGTGAGTTATCACCAGAAGCGGGTGGTCCACGGCGTCAGCCTGACCATAGCGCCGGGTGAGCGCGTTGCCGTCGTGGGCGAGTCCGGTTCAGGCAAGTCGACGATGGCCGCCTCAATCATGAATGTGCTGCCTGCCGGCGGTGCAGTGACGAGCGGGGTGATCGAGTACGACGGCGAAGACATCACACACCCGACCAAGCGCAGGCTGCTGCACCTTCGCGGACGCCAGGTTGGCCTTGTCCCTCAGGACCCGATGTCCAACCTGAATCCGTCGGCGCGGGTGGGTCGTCAAGTCGCCGAAACGTTGGAGGCCCACGGGCTGGCTTCCGGGCGGCGGGCCAAGGAACGGGCCATCGAGTTGCTTGCGGAGACCGGCATCCCGGATGCGCCGCGACGCAGCAGGCAGTATCCCCACGAGTTCTCGGGCGGCATGCGTCAACGAGTCCTCATCGCGATGGCGCTCGCCTGCGAACCGCAGCTCCTGATCGCGGATGAGCCGACCTCGGCGCTCGACGTCACCATGCAGCGCCGCGTTCTGGATCTACTGGAGACCCTGCGGAGCCGCAAGGGAATGGCCATGCTGCTGGTCACTCACGACCTTGGACTTGCGGCAGACCGCGCCGATCGGGTGGTGGTCATGTGGAAGGGACGCATTGTCGAGGACGGGCCAGCTCGAGAGGTGCTGCGCGATCCCCAGCACGAATACACGCAACGGCTCGTGGCTGCAGCGCCGTCGGTGGCGGTCACCGTGGCGCGATCCACCGGCCTGGAAATGGCCGACCGCGAACGTGACGACGCAGCCGAGCCCGAAACCGGGGCCGACGACGAACCGATCCTGGTCGCCAACCACCTCACCAAGGTCTTTTCTGGACGCGGGCGGAAGGGCCCGGTCACTGCGGTTGATGATGTGTCGTTCGAGGTCCATCGCGGCAGGACGACGGCGGTCGTGGGTGAGTCGGGCTCGGGCAAGACCACCGTGGCCAGGATGGCGCTCGGTCTCGAGGTCCCGACTGAAGGCTCCGTGCGGGTGTGTGGGGACGCGGTTGCACAGGCCAAAGGCACTCAGCGCCGGGCGATCCGGCGCGCGATGCAGCCGGTGTTCCAGGATCCGTACGCGTCGTTGAATCCCATGTTCAGCATCGAGCGGATCATCGATGAACCGCTGCGTGTCTTCAAGGTTGGCGATCGTCAGAGCCGCAAGGCGAGGGTTGCGGAGCTGCTCGATCAGGTGGCGCTACCGCAAGAAGTCGCCGACCGCTATCCGAGCCAGCTGTCGGGCGGGCAGCGCCAGCGGGTCGCCATCGCGCGCGCTTTGGCGCTGGATCCGCGACTGGTGATTTGTGACGAGGCGGTGTCGGCCCTGGATGTCCTGGTTCAGGACCAGATCCTTCAGTTGCTTGGCAACCTGCAGCGCGACCTTGGGCTGTCCCTGCTGTTCATTACGCACGACCTCGCTGTCGTGCGTTTGATTGCCCACGATGTCGTGGTCATGCAGAACGGAAAAGTCGTCGAAACCGGTTCAGTTGATGAGGTATTCGCTCAACCGGATGCCGAGTACACCCGAGAATTGCTGAGCGCCATCCCCGGTACGGCGGCGAGCGCTGCATGGTGAGACGCGCGGATCAGGTCCTTATGGCCCTGCGCGGCGACATCATGAGCGGCGTCCACCCGCCGGGAACGCGCATCACCGAATCTGCGCTGTGCGAGACCTATGAGGTATCGCGGGTGCCGATTCGTGAAGCGCTCAAGCAACTGGAAGTTGAGGGTTTCGTGACCAGCGTGGCGTACGCGGGGATGCGGGTTGCGTCGCTGGACCGGACGGAGGCGGCAGACCTTTTCGCCGTTCGACGGACGATGGAGGAACTGACGACGCGACGAAGCGCAGAGCGCTTTCAGAGGAACCCTGACGATCCGACCGTGATGGCCTTTGGTGAGCAGTTAGACCGGCTGGTGCGCACAGGCCAAGGTCTCTTGGACGAGCCAAGTCGTGCTGACCTACCGCCGCTCAACACCCAGTTTCATTTGGGCATAGCGGAGTTCAGCGAGAGTGTCTCCCTGCACCGGCTCTTGCGACAGATCTCAGGAAAAGTCGAGTGGCTTTACCGGATGGACGTCCGCGCGCGAGGCGAGCACTCGTGGGGTGAGCATGCGCAGATTGCTCGAGCTGTCCGGTCAGGCGATCCTGACCTGGCCGCCGACCTGATGGGTCGGCATGTGCAGAACTCGCTGGAGGGCTATCTGCGCCGGCATGCTCGTCCGGTCTAGAGGATGAGTCGGGTATGCGCAGTCACTCGACAGTTTCAGTAGCACTGCATCACCAAAGGCTCATCGAATCGGCAAGCACACGACGTACGGCCGCCCTGTCGATGGGAAGAGGTGCTGTCGTCAGGAGCCGTTCCTGTTTCAGGGTGCCCTCGGTGAGTGCGTCAAGGTCGGTGTCAGTAAACCCCACTCCACTGAGGCCGTTGGGGATTCCAATGTCCTGGAAAAGTCGGACGAGGATAGACGGCAACTGATTTGCGGGGTCGCTCGTGCGAGGTGCCTGCGCGTCTAGGAGTTGTGCCGCACGAAGGTGGCGTTCAGGTGCGGCAGCATACGTGAGGCGGAAAGCCGCTGGGGCCGTAAGGGATACGGCCATTCCGTGGGGAACCATAGCCTCGTCGCCAGGGTAACCTTCGGGGTGAAAACCCTTGACCTGACCCGCAATCGGGTACGCGTTGGCGTGCGGAAGGTGGACTCCGGCATTGCCGAAGCCCATGCCTGCAAAGGTTGCGGCCATGGCCATGTCACCGCGTGCGCTGCGGTCCGAGCCGTCGGCGACCGCCCTGCGGAAACTGCCCGCCATGAGCTGGAGAGCTTTTTCGCTCCACATGTCGGCGATCGGGTTTGAGCCGCAGTAGGGCACTCGTTCGTGTGCTTGTTTGTGCTCGTAGGACGTGTAGGGCCGAGCGGTGTAGCTCTCCAGCGCATGGCACAGGATGTCCATCCCGGCGCAGGCGGTCACCATCGCTGGTTGGGACATCGTCAGGTCTGGGTCGATGACAGCCATCGTCGGGCGTAGCCACGCGTGGCTGATCCCGCTTTTGACGTGCTGGTCAAGCACGTCCAGGACACAGATGGTGGTGCTTTCTGAACCGGTGCCCGTTGTCGTCGGGACGGCGATGAGTGGCTTGAGTGGCACAGAGGGAGCCTTGCCGCCACCGACGGGGGCATTGACGTAGTCCAGGAGCGCTCCGTCGTTGGTCATCAGCAGATTGATGGCCTTTGCGGTGTCGATGCTCGACCCGCCGCCCACCGCCACATAGGCGTCGAACGGTCCGTGTTCGCGGGCGAACGCGATCGCATCGTCCAGAGAGGCGTCAGTTGGCTCGACCCGGCTGCCGTCGAAAATGACTGTCTCAATGTCGAACTCGCGCATCTGGTCGGCAACCTGAGCCGGTCCACCCGAGGCCGCGATGCCTGCGTCGGTGACGATCAGGGCGCGGCGGGCACCCGTGCGGCTGAGGTCGTACCCGATCTCCGCGCTGGCACCGGGTCCGAACTTCAACTGCGGCGTGCCATAGGTGTAGACCTGCTCGGGGTGCCTGGGTGTGGGGTGGCTCATGGGTCGATCCTCTCGCATCGGGTGGTCTCGATACGGCAGATCACTGCGTTCCTGCCTACTCGACCAGCGTTGGTGGTCGGCCAACGCCGGTCGAGACCCCGCCTACTGAACCGGCGTAACGGTCGGGCGCTTTGCGGTCACCGTGTCGCCGGAGCTGCGTCCTTGGATGCGTCGCTGGACCCACGGAGCCAGGTGAGTACGTGCCCAGGCCGCGTGTTTTTGCGTGCTGGTCCAGCGGCCGAGTTGGGGTGCAGGTGGCAGGGGCGTCTGCCAGTCCTCATCTGGTGTGAGGCCGAGTGTCCAGGCGGCCTGAGCGGCGACCCGCTGATGGCCGATCGTCGACAGGTGAATGCGGTCAGTGGCCCACATCGCCGGGTGGCGTAAGGCGCGCAAAGACCATTGGTCGATGACGAAACAGTCATGACGCTGCGCAATGCCCCACACGTTGGCGGTATGCGCCGCGAACCGGGACTGAAGTCGCCGGAACAAGGGAGCCCAACCGGGGTGTGCGGTTGTTGCCATGAGCACGTCGGCGCCAGTGGCACGAATGCGGGCTACGGCATCCTCGAGTTGCTGCGCGACGTGGTCCAGGTCGACTTTCGGCCGAAGACAATCGTTGGCGCCACCGACGATGCTGACGAGGTCAGGTGTCAGTACGAGCGCCTCGTCGACCTGACGACTGGTGATGTCGGCCACGAGTCTGCCGCGGATGGCCAGGTTGGCGTACCCGAACTCCACGCCGTCGGCGGCATTGCGCGCCGCGAGGCTCGCTGCGAGCCGATCCGCCCAGCCGACAAAGGAATTCGGGTCGCCAGGGGAAGGGTCGCTCATGCCCTCGGTGAAGGAATCGCCGAGCGCGACGTACCGCCGCCAGTGTCGTTGTTCGCTCATGTCAGGCTCCAATCGATTGGTGCCGAACCTTGTTCTTCGAGAAGCGCGTTGACCCGGCTAAATGGGCGCGACCCGAAGAACCCCGCTCGTGCAGAGAGTGGCGAGGGGTGCGAGCTTTCGACATAGGGAACCGCGCCCAAGTGCGGCGCAAGGCTGCGCGCGTCTCGGCCCCACAGGATCGCGACCAAGGGGCCTCCGCGGGCGACCAGTCCCTGAATTGCCGCGGCCGTAACGTGCTCCCATCCGTGCTGGCGGTGGCTCCCAGGAGAGCCAGCGCGAACGGTGAGGACTCGGTTCAGCAGAAGCACGCCCTGATCGACCCACGGGCTCAGGTCGCCTGAGTCGGGTTTCATCAGACCGAGGTCGGACTCCAGCTCGGCGTAGATGTTCTGCAGGCTGCGTGGCACCGGACGGACCTCGGGAGCGACCGAGAAGCACAATCCGACGGCGTGACCCGGTGTCGGGTAGGGATCCTGGCCGACGATGAGGACTCGTACGTCCGGTAGCGGCATCTGGAAGGCCCGTAATACGTGGTCGGCCGCGGGGAGATAGCCACGCCCCTCGGCGAGTTCGGTCCGCAGAAAATCTCCGGCCTCGGTCAGGTGTTCTCGGGCGGGGTCCAGCACCGGCACCCAACTGGCATGGACGAGCTCTTCAAGCGGTCGCGCGGGCATACCGCCAACCTATCGAGCCGGATCTAGACTCAATGACTGTGCACCAGTTCACCGATGAAACCCAAGCCCTGGCCGCTGAGATCCTGCGCTACTCCGAGGAGCGCCTGCGGATGGACCCGGTGCCGTTGGACAGCCCCCTGACCCGCGCTGAGCTGGATGACGTGGCGGGCGCAGCGATTCAGTCTGAGGGCCGTGGCGGGCTCGCCGCGCTTGACCTTTTCGCGCAGAAGTTGGCCCCTGCGTGCCTGTCGATCGACCACCCGCGCTATCTCTCGTTCATTCCGTGCGCGCCCACGCGGGAGGCGGCCATGTTCGACCTGGTGGTCGGGGCGTCCTCGATCTATGCCGGATCGTGGCTGGAGGGCTCCGGCGCGGTCTACGCCGAAAACCAGGCACTGCGCTGGATTGCTGACCTCGCTGGGCTTCCAGCAGAGGCGGGCGGCTCGTTTGTCCAGGGCGGCACCATCGGCAATCTCTCCGCGCTCGTGGCTGCGCGCACCACCGCGCGCGAAGTCGCCGAGCGCGCGGGGACCGGGGCTCGGCCATACCGCATTGCCGCCACGGTCGGCTCGCACTCCTCGATCGCAACCGCCTGCCGGGTGATGGACGCTGACGAGGTGCAGGTGCCGGTCAACGACCGAATGCAGTTGACGGGGGAGCGGCTACGGGAGGTCCTCCTCGAAAACGGCCCCGAGACCTTCTTCGCGGTGGTGGCGACCGCAGGCAGCACCAACTTCGGCATCATCGACGATCTGGAGTCGATAGCCGACGTGTGTGAAGAGTTTGGGATCTGGTTCCACGTCGACGGGGCGTACGGCGGCGCGGGCCTGGCCGCACCCAGCGTCCGGGAGAAATATGTGGGCGTGGAGCGAGCTGATTCCTTCATCGTCGACCCGCACAAGTGGCTGTTTGCGCCGTTTGACTGTTGCGCGCTGCTCTATCGCGACCCCAACCTGGCGCGGGTCGCGCATACCCAGCACGCCACCTATCTCGACGTGCTCAATGACTCCCCGGAGTGGAATCCCACCGACTATTCGGTGGGCCTGACGCGGCGCGCGCGCGGATTGCCGTTCTGGTTCTCCTTGGTAGCCAACGGAACTGACGCGTATACCCAGGCCATCGAGCACACCCTCGATGTGACGCGGTTCGCGCAGGCAGAGGTCGAGCGCCGTGACTACGTCGAGGTCGTACGCGACGCTGACCTGAGCGTGTTGGTGTTTCGTCGCCTCGGGTGGAAGTCCGAGGACTACCACGCGTGGTCCGACCAGTTGCTCGCTGACCAAACCGGGTTCGTCGTGCCGACCTCCCACGACGGGGAGACCCTCGCGCGGTTTGCGATCGTCAACCCGCTGACCACCGAGGACGACATCCGGATCCTGCTCGATTCGATGGCCTAACCCGTCGGAACTAACTGCGTTAGGTGCCCTTGACTGGGAAATTTCCCAGTCAAGGGCACCTAACGCAGTTAGGGCGCGGGGCGCGGCCCCGAGGCGCGTCACATCAACCCCGTTCGTCACAGGTGTCACACGCGTCAACTCGCCACGCCGTTCGGAATGACACTGGTGTAGTTCCGGCATAGGATTGGGCCTGTACGCCAGCACCTCACGTCCCGGAGGGAACCACCGCATGAGCGCCGCCGAGCAGGCCCAACAGCAGGTCACGTCGTTGAGTGACCGCGATCGGGACATCTTGGCGTTTGAACGTCAGTGGTGGAAGTTTGCTGGATCCAAGGAGCAAATGATCCGTGAGCGCTTCGACATGGGATCGACGCGCTACTACCAGGTTCTCAATGCGCTCATCGACACCCAAGTAGCGCTGGAGCACGACCCCATGCTGGTCAAGCGCCTGCGTCGGCTCCGTGCCTCGCGTATGAAGCAGCGCTCAGCGCGTCGCCTCGGTTTCGACACCTGAGGCGATTCCTGGCCGAAGGTCTTCCGTCTCGGCGCGCGCATGGAAGTATCGGGGGCGTGACTGGCACACCCAACGCGGACTCTTCGCGTACTGACCCACAGACCATTGCCTATCCCAGCGCGCATGGGCAGCCGCGCGCTCGACGCCTCACCGCGGATGATGCGCCGCATGTGATCGTCCTCTTCGGCGCGACCGGCGACCTGGCACGGCGCAAGTTGCTCTCCGGCATGGCGCATTTGGCCTTGTCCGGACTGACGCCCGACATCCGGATCGTGGGGTCGAGTCTGGATGAGATGACCGACGAGGAGTTCCGCGCGTTCGCGCGAAAGTCCATCGAAGAAGTCGGCGTGCGCAAGTTGAGCGCGAAGGAGTGGGAGAAGTTCGAGCCGCTGCTGTCTTTCGTTCCGACGTCGGCTGGTCCTAAAGCCCTGGCTGACAAAGTCGCGGAAGAGCGTGCCGAACTCGGCGAGGGTTCCCGCATCCTGCACTACCTGAGTGTGCCGCCCAAGGCCGCGACCAAGGTGATCGAGACCCTGCGCGAAGCCGAACTCGTCGAAGACTCGCGGGTCGTGATGGAGAAGCCGTTCGGTGAAGATCTTGAGTCGGCGCTCGCGCTGAATGCCGAAGTGCACGAGACCTACCGCGAGGACCAGATCTTCCGGATCGACCACTTCCTGGGCAAGGAAGCGGCCCAGAACATCTTGGCCTTCCGCTTCGCCAACGGTCTATTCGAGCCGATCTGGAACCGCAACTTCATTGACCATATTCAGATCGACATCCCCGAGTCGCTCGGACTCGATGCACGGGCGGCGTTCTACGAGCCGACGGGTGCCTACAAAGACATGGTCGTCACGCACCTGTTCCAGGTGATGGCGTTCGTCGCGATGGAACCCCCAACCGCACTCGAACCGCGGGCGATCTCGGAAGAGAAGAACAAGGTCTTCCGATCGCTGGAGCCGGTACGCCCCGCTGACGTCGTGCGCGGCCAGTACGTCGGCTACCGCGCTGAGGAAGGCGTACACCCCGAATCCGACACCGAGACCTTCATCGCGCTGCGGGCTTCCATCGACAACTGGCGGTGGGCAGGGGTGCCGTTCTACCTGCGGACCGGCAAGAAGATGGCCGAGGGCCAGCGGATCATCTCGATCGCCTTCAAGGAAGCGCCGAAGTCGATGTTCCCGGCCGGTTCAGGGATCGGGGCGCACGGGCCCGACCACCTCACCTTCGATCTTGCCGATGAGTCAAAGGTCTCGCTGTCCTACTACGGCAAGCGGCCCGGCCCCGGTATGCGTCTGGAAAAGCTCTCGATGCAGTTCTCCACGGAGGAGATGGCGCAGAAGGGCGACGTGCTGGAGGCATACGAGCGCCTCATCCTGGACGCCATGCACGGCGACCACACGTTGTTCACGACGGCCGAAGGCATCGAATCGCTCTGGGAGCGCTCGGAGCCGCTGCTGAACGACCCGCCGCCGGTGAAGTCCTACCCGCCGGGTACGTGGGGACCGAACTCCATCCACCAACTGATCGCGCCTAACGCGTGGCGGCTGCCCTTCGAGCGTCAGTGGCGCGCATAGGCGCGAATCAGTCGCGCGTATCGCGGTCGAAGGTTTATGCGCGTTGGTCGGCCGGGAAGCGGCCAGCGCGGTGGACTAGCCCGGCGAGAAGATAGACCAGATCGCTCGGTAGCGATGTTGCCGGTCGCGTTGTCGTCAAGATCGTGCGCCGCAAACTGCGCCTACCGGCGTGCCACAACGTTGTCCATGCCGCCATCGACTGCGAGACACACTCCGTTGGTTGACCCCGCCTCGGGCGAAGCGAGGTACGTGGCGGCGGCGGCCACCTCGTCGGCGGTGACAAGACGTCCGTGAGGCTGACGAGCATCGAGGGCGGCGCGTTCAGCCGCGGGGTCGTCGGCACGGTCTAGGAGTCGCCCGACCCAGGGTGTGTCTGCGGTCCCGGGCGCTACGGCGTTGACTCGGATTCCATCGGCCAGATGGTCGCAGGCCATGGCGCGGGTGAGTGCGTGCACGGCACCCTTAGCGGCGGAATACGCCGCGCGCTGCGGGAGTCCTTGGGTGGCGGCGATCGAACCAATGTTGACGACGGCGGCGTGCTCGGAGCGGCGAAGGTGCGGAAGAGCGGCCCTGGTCACTCGGACGACCCCAAGGACGTTGACGTCGTAAACGCGCAACCACTCGTCTGTGCTGTTATCGGCGATGGATCCCTGCGCCCCTATGCCAGCACTGTTGATCACGACATCGATGCCGCCGAATCGCTCCGCCGTGTGCGCGACCGCAGCGACCACCGAGTCGTCGTCGGCAACATTGCAACGAGTGCCTGCCAGACGTGCGCCCTCAGTCACCGGCACGGGGTTAATGTCGAGAATAGCGACCGCGGCACCCTGATCATGTAGTCGGTCGGCGATGGCGGCGCCGAGGCCAGAAGCGCCGCCGGTCACGAGTGCGGTAAGCCCATTGAATGGGGGATTCACGGTTGCTCCTACAGTCCGTCGCGGGTTGTGGTGCCGGAGGTGAGGCGGTGCCTGGCTCGGCCCAGCCCCTCGATCTCGACCTCGCAGACATCGCCAGCTGTGAGGTAGGGGAACCGTCCTGAGAGTGCGACTCCCTCGGGTGTGCCGGTCAGGACCAGGTCGCCAGGTTCCAGGACGAGATATTGGCTCAGGTGGTGGATGATAGTGCCAACATCGAAGATCATGTCGGCGGTGGAGGAGTCCTGCCGCGGTTCGCCATTGATCCAACTCCGCAATCTAAGATCGGATGATTCGATCTCATCGGCGGTCGCCAACCATGGGCCGACCGGGCTGAAGCCAGCGCAGCACTTGCCCTTACTCCACTGTCCACCAGAGTCCTTAAGTTGGAAGTCGCGCTCAGAAAGGTCGTTCGCCGTGACATACCCGGCCACGTGCTGCATCGCTTGCTCTGGTGAGTCGAGGTAGGCGGCTCGCCGACCGATCACTACGCCCAACTCGACTTCCCAGTCGGTTTTTGTGCTGCCGCGCGGGATCTCGACATCGTCGTTAGGACCTACGACTGTGTTTGGCAATTTTAGAAATATGGGCGGGAGCTCTGGTGGGGCTGAGTTAGATTCGGCAGCATGTGCGGCGTAGTTCATGCCGATGCAGATCACAGCGCTTGGCCGCGCGAACGGCGCGCCCACCCGGAGGTTGGCGATGTCGGCTAGTTCCGGAAGGCCAGCAACTGCCCGCTCTAAGCGGGACCTGCCGTCCCCGGCAAAGAAGGCTGAGTCGAAGTCCTCGGTGACCGAGCGGGCGTCGCGCCAGACCCCCTCGTGTTCAACGGCGGGCACCTCGCCCCCAGCAGGCCCAAAGCGTGCGAGTCTCACGATTTCCTCCTCTGATAGTTCCTGCGCACATCCTAAACATCCGATGTTTAAGGTGCAACCAAGCGCGTTGCGGCTGGGCTCAACCCGGGACGACTACGCACCTGCGGCCGACCCTGAGCCGCCAACGCCAGGTTTGCTGGATAGCGTGATGACAGACGCGAATGAATGCCTGGCGAGCGCCTGCGCGCCATAACGGAGGAGTGGTGAACGTGGCGGTCACGGACGAGGCCATCAGTGGGATCAAGGACATGATCGCAAGCGGGCAGTTGCGCCCTGGCGGCAAGTTGCCACGCGAGGCGGATCTCGCCGAGCGATTAGGTCTGTCACGCAACAGCCTGCGCGAAGCAGTGCGCGCGCTCTCCCTGATCCACGTGCTCGACGTGCGCCAAGGCGACGGGACATATGTGACGAGCCTTGAGCCATCACTTCTGATGAGTGGGATGCAGTTCGTCGTCGACCTCCACCAGGATGACACCGTGCTGCAGTTCTTCGAGGTGAGGAGTCTGCTCGAACCATCGGCGACGGCGCTCGCCGCGGAGCGGATGAGCGATGAAGCGATATCTGAGTTGCGCGATGTTCTTGACTCGATCCCAGCGAATCCGGGTGTCGAGCAGTTGGTGTCGGCCGATTTGGTCTTCCACCGGCGCATCGCCGAGGGAGCCGAAAATGTTGTGTTGCATTCGATGCTGGAGGGCCTCACCGGCCCGATGCAGCGGGCGAGGGTCTGGCGGGGGCTGACCGAGACGGGAGCGGTGGCCCGCACGATCGCTGAGCATAGAGCGATCTTGGATGCGATTGCCGATCGTCGGCCGGAAGCGGCACGAGCCTGGGCCACGGTGCATATCGCGGGCGTCGAGGGGTGGCTGCTCTCCAACTTGCGGGACGGCGCAGACAGCGTCATCGACCCACTGGAGTGAGTTTGCTGCCGACTAGGGACAGACGATTCGGGCATCTACAGTTCTATGTCTGTGAGATTGCGGGCCACTCACGGTGTCGTCGCCATCGCGGACGGAAGGCGCAGTGGCGGGCAGGTAAATCCCGTGTTTGCAGTTTTCGGAGTCGGTCGTAGGCGCACGGTGGAGTTCACTGGGTAGTGATCCGAGAGCGCTGGGTCTTGGTTGACGACGTTGACGTCCTGGAATGAGCCACGACGAGATTTCAACAAGACATGGTCGATGACACCATGGTCCGGTCTACCCACGATCGTGCTCTGCTGCTGCGGATTGGCGTGAGGAAGGTCCCAAGCGGAGACAAAGCCTTTATGCCGGATTGCCTGAAGTCCAGGAGAGTCGACGTACAGGTTGAGATCGCCTCCAACAAGAACGTTGGGTGTTCTGTCTCGCGACAATGCATTAGCAAGGGTCCAGGCGTGACCTTTGCCTTCGCGGTTGGCAATGTGGGTCGACCACAGCGCGATCGGAACGCCGCGGACCCTAGTTCGCCCTCGGACCGCCGAGGCGGGGTTCCATGCACCCTCGGAATCAAAGTGCACCTCGCATCCCGACGATATCGGTGTGCGGCTAAGAATTACCTTGAACTTGTCGGGGTGGTTTGCTGAGGAGATGGTCCCATTCAGAACGTGGACCATGCCGGCAGACTTCGCGACGCGCAGTGCCCAGTCGCCGTGCGGGACCTCACTGAGGAATGCGACGTCGGCTCGACTGGTGCGCAGGACCTCTCCGACCTGTTCCACACTCGCCATAGATCCGTAGCGGACGTTCCACGTGACGGCGCGGACCGAGACGCTGTGCTGTTTTGCGGAGTCAGAGTCGGACGGTCGCGCACTGGCTCCGATGGCGAGGGCCGATGCGCCAAGCCCGACGACGAGCATTACGGCACTGTGTTTATGCATCATTCTTTCCTTGTGGGAGGGCTTTCGATTGCCTGGGCGGGCGATATCTAACTGAATCCTTAGAGCCCGTAGCAGCTCGATTCACACCTGGCAGTTGAATGAGGTGGTCGAGGAAATCGCTGCGGAGCGCTCCTTGATAGCGGATTCGGAGACTGACCTCGATGTTGGATTGATCGTCTGTGGTATCGAGGCGCTTGGACTCGATCAACTGTGATTCACAATCGTGGTCGAGCAACGTGTTCATAACCTCGCGAAGTGCTCCGTATCCCTCCATATAGTTAACAACGATCGTCTGCTGACTGATTTGATATCGGCGACCCACGCGTCCGCCGAGAAGGGGAAGGACACGAGTCGTAAGAAGGTGCAAGATGGTCGCGAGCACCGCGATAAGGGGCATCTCGGCGGCGGCGAGCATTCCGACTGCGGCCGCGACCCATATTGAGGCGGCGGTCGTTAAGCCCCGCACGGACCCGCGACGCACGAAGATCACTCCCGCACCGATGAAGCCGATTCCGGACACCACCTGTGCGGCGATACGTGACGGGTCCACGATCGCGGTTGCGCTCGCGCTGCTGGCGAATCCGTGAGCTGAGACCAAAGTGAATGCAGCTGACCCGAGGCCTACCAGGGCATGGGTCCGGAGGCCGGCGGTCTGCAGTTTGGTGTGTCGCTCGAGACCGATGATCGCGGACAGCACCACAGCGATGCCAAGCAGCACGCCCTGTGCACTCAAGCCCACAGGGAACCAGTCGAGTCCAGTCAGTCCCACCCTGGTCATGCTGTCCCGTGCACCGTTGTCGCTGTCGTGCTCCGAGAACTAGATTCAGATGACCGCCGGTCAGCGGGCGCCAGGGTGCGTCCTCGGACCAGTTCGCCGCGGAATCGAAGGTGGCGACATGGGTGCCCATCGTCAACGATCCTGGCCACGACTTCGGAAGCCGCGGCGGCAGCCATGGCCTCAATCGGCTGAGCCCACGTGGTGAGTCCAAAGACTGGGCTAGCGAGTTCGCCACGGCCGTCGTAACCGATGAGACTGACGTCCTCCGGCACAGTCAGACCGAGATGAGTTAGCTGCTCCCACACCGAGACCAGCAGAGGGTCGTTTGGACACACGATGACTGTCGCTCCATCCTCGATAGACCGACGGAGCGCAGAGGGGTCCGGGACTTCACCCTCGGGCATGCACGGCACGAGGCGAACTTCGGAACCTGCTCGCCGGTGTGCCTTGGCGGTTTCGCTCGCCCGACGGGACAAGGTGGCTGAGGCGCCAGGCGGAAAGTCGATCACAGCCACGACCCGGTGCCCGAGCTCAGCGGTGAGCGAGGCCAACTGCTTTATGCCCTGGTTATCGTCCGCGACCGAGGTAAGCCCAGGATGATCGGCGTCAGACCCCGCGACGACGACAGGAGCGTCGAGGGAGGCGAATTCCTCGAGATCCACCCGACCCGACGCCACGATCACGCCGGCGGGTCGCAGTCCCATCACCGCGTCGACGGGGCGCGCCTGCGATGCGCTGCCCGCGACGACAACCAGCTCGTACCCGCGTGCATCGAGTTCTCTCTGCACCAGGCTGGCCATCTGACCGTAGTAGGACAACTGGACCGCGCGAACATAGATGACGACGGTCCTGCCGGAGCCCGCTTTGAGGGCATGAGCCCGCAGGTCACGGACGTACCCCAGTTCGCGAGCGACCCGTTGAACTGTGTCACGGGTCGTTTGTGAAACTCCCTCTTGCCCAAGGAGTGCGCGACTCGCAGTGGACCGTGACACAGCTGCCGCCGAGGCCACCTCGTGGATCGAGACCCGTTCCTTTTTCATCGGCCCTCTCCTATCTGTGCGCAGGATTCATTCACGTGGCCAGGCGATAGTCGACTACGACACCGAGATGGTCGCTGGGCCAAGGACCACCGTCGTCGTCGGGTTGACCAACTGTCCAGGCCGCCTCGATTCCGAGGTCGGTACTAGCGAACTGGTAGTCAAGGACGTAGTCCAGGCCGCCGCGTGCTCCCGGCATTGTGGTGTCTCGAATCAGGTCATACACGTGTGGTCCACCCGACACGAGCGGGTTTGAATTCAACACGGTGGCCCTTGAGCCGAGACGTGGCGCGGCCCGCCAGGTGTCGAGCAGACCCCATCCGATTATCTCGCCGTACTCAGGTCCGTTTGGCACGAAGTTGAGGTCTCCACCGAAAATCAGTGGCGTTGGGCATCCGTCGAAGACTGCGCCGAGGTGGTCCAGTTGGGCAAGCCGGATTGCGACGCTCTCTCGCACGTGCTCGTTATCGACGTTCTCGAGGTCTTCGCGCCCCTGAGCAACGCCACGGTAATCGGCGTCTACCCCCATAGTTCCTGCGTCCGGGGTGTGGCGGAGGTGAGCCGATGCTATCCGCACCGTCGATGCTCCGACGGTGACGTCGACGGCCGCCCAGCGTCCGGTCACTGGTAATGCGTGAGCCTGGACATCCGTTGCCCGGTGGCGTGTCAGGATCGCCACGGACCCTCCTTCAGGCTCGATGGGGGGCGATGAGAGCGCTGAGAGTTGATAGCCCGCGCGGGCGGCCAATTCGGCCGCGTTCTTCGGGCCAGTCTCCTGAAGCATCACAATGTCGGCATCGACTTCTTCGAGGCGGCTAGCTATCAGGTCAACGCGCGAGTCGAGGTCACGACGAAGCACGTTCCAGGTGAGTACACGGAGTGTCATTCATTGTCCTTACATTGAGTGTCGGTGACGTGAGTTGGGGACTCGAAGCGGAGGTAACTGCGGTCATCTGGGGCGGAAGCGCCCGGCAGCAGTGGTTTGGCCATCTCGGTAAGCTCCGCGAGCGCGGCGGGATCACAAGCGATCGCCTCGGCCAATGCGGCTTCTGCGTGATCCCAGGACCTCGCCGGGGTGAGGTAGCCGTCGCTCGCAAGGACGACGGTTGAGCCGGCGGGGACGGCCCACCGTTCGATATGTTCGACGGGAATAGGGCCACCGTTTACCACCCCGTACCCGAACCGCCCGGTGGTATTCGCCAGCGCGGGCTGAGCCTCCAGCAGCGAGGCGCACCCGGCCAAGCCGGGGTCTTCACGAATAATGGTGTCGAGGTCGACGCCGCTGGCTAGGTAGGCCTGATTGATAACGGCGCGGCACGCCGCCAGCGCTTCGTCAACAGCCTTGCGCCCCTGGTAGACCTCGTTGCCGATGCGCACGTGGACATCTCCAACTCGCCAAACTTCTTGACGCGATCGTGAGTACATCGCGATCACAGCCCCAGCAGGGCCACGGTGCCCCGGCGACAAATGCGCGACTGCCGCGCTCAGCTCATTGAGCGCATTAGTGGCATCGAGGTGGCCAGGCAGGTCGGTGATGGCGCATGCGAGCGCCGCCGCATAAGAACGACCACTTGCGACCTCTTGGGCCTCCCTCAGAGGACTCGACATGCCGTCGATGACTGCGAGGTAATCCTCCGAGACGACGATGATGTCTTCGGATTGGCGGTCCGGCGACTTTGCCTGAGCGAAAACCTCCCGGAGGTTGCCGGGCACATGCCCCGAGATCAGCATTGCGTCCGGGTCAGTCCCGTTGCAGAGCGCCCTCATCGAGTCTTGACCCGTCGTGCCGCGCCTGTGAGTCTGCGGGACGCAAGAACGCTACATCTATCGGCCCCGAGAATCACCACGAGGGCAATTGCCGTGTTAAGCACAACGTACGCAGTGGCGATCCCGACTAGCCCAGGATCCGGCGCCGCGGCGAGCCCACCCATGACGACGCCGAGAGGTTGGTTGCTGACGTTGTAGAGCATGACCGACACCGTGTATTCATCGAAACTCTGATTAAAGCCCAAGGCTGACACCTGAATTAGGACCGGAAGCAGCGCTGGAAAGGCAACTGTGGTAAACCGTCTCATGGGCGTGGCGCCGAGCGATTTAGCAGCATCCTCCAGGCCTGGATCGATGCTTGAGTAGGTCGCTCTCACGAATCGCACGAACGTGGGGAGAAGAACGACGACGTACGCGAGTGGGAGAATCCAGAAAGATCCGACGAGGACGCTGCCACCTAGGAGCGCGTTCGAGTCTCCGAAAATAATAAGGAAACCCAATGCGATAAGTACTCCAGGGAGAAAATATGGAAGGAACACGCTAAGCTGAAGAACATCTGTGAGGCGGTTTCGACGCTGGTGGGCAAGGTGGGATATAAAAGTACCCAGAACAAGCGTGATTGATATCGCAATCAAAGTCAGAATCAGTGAGTTGACGATCGGTTGACTGGCGTTTGGGTCGCTGAATGCCGTTCGAAAATGTTCAGCTGTAAAACCCCCTGTTACCTTCCCTGCCCGGATGTCCTCCGACGGCGAGAAGGCGAGGAGGCTGATGAGTGCTAACGGTGCGAGGTTGATGAATGCCAGTCCGTAAGCCACCAAATATACTCCAACCCGCATGGCCGGTCGCCTAACCCGGATTGGCTTGAACGGGCGGGCTGATTTATTTACCGCAAAGATGTTGGCTCGACGCTCTACGCGAAGCGCCCAGACCAGGCCGCCGGCTGTCACAATAGCGAGGGACCCGCCCAGCACCGCCGCCATATCGGGACGGCCCAATTGGTTGAGTTCTAGAACCAATGGGCCGACCATTGGCGTGTCTCGACCGCCGAGAATGTTCGGTGCGGCAAACGAACTTAGCGATCCGATGAGGACCATAAAGAGCGAGGCGAAGATCATCGGTCGCATGAGGGGTATGACAACTTGGATCAAGGCTCGTATGACCGGCTGACCTAAGGAGCGTGCTGCCTCTACGACCGAAAAATCCAGATTGCGAATGGCGGGTCGAAGGAAGAGGAAGTGGTAAGAGGTCATTGTGAACGTGTGAACGATTATAATTGCAGGGATGCCAGAAAACCAGTTCGAAGGTATTGACGGGAATATCGCCTGTAGACCTTTTGTAGCGATTCCTTCGTTTCCATAGATCATGACGTATCCAGTGACGGCGGATACCGAACTAAACACCAGTGGAGTTGCGTAGGCAAGAGTAAGTAGCCATTTTCCACGCAATTCGAATGCTTCCAGAATGAATGCCTGCGTGACTCCGACCAACGTAACGGAGACGAGTGATATCGCCGTGACGACGAGTGTGGTGAGGATGGCGCGCTGGACCCGGGCGGACCCCCACACTTCGCCGACCACCTCGAGTGGGCCGCCGAATTCAGAGTTGAGGACAGAGTGGACAACCGCACCGTTCGGCAAGTAAAGGAACGTGAGCAGGAACCACAATGCGAGCACGATTCCGACGCCGGTTACCAGTCGGGATGGCGCGAGACCGAACTTCACGACACAACCTCCATGACGTCGTGTGCACGGATCGTGCAGTAGGTCGTGGCGCCTGCCTTGCGCAGTGGAGTGACGATCGAGGACTGTTCCGTGGCGCGAATAGGGGTGCCCTCGATATCGAGGACGTACTCGGTTGCGTTTCCGCCGAAGGATGACCGGACGATCTGCGCCTTGGATCCCTCGCCGTGATCGTTGAGGATGACGCGCTCGGGACGGACAAACCGCCGAGTATTGGACTCCTTCAGACCGAACTGCGTCGCTAACTGCGTCGTCAACTCGTTTGCGTCACCGACAAACTGGCAAACATATGAGGATTTGGGCTGGTGGTATATCTCGAGGGGGGTGCCGATCTGCTCAATCCGACCATCTTGCATTACAGCAATTCGGTCCGAGATGGCCAGGGCCTCGTCTTGGTCGTGGGTGACGTAGATCGTCGTGATTCCGAGCTCGTCATGCAACTCGCGAACTTGTGCACGCAGCCGGATTCGTAGTCTTGCGTCGAGGTTGCTTAGCGGCTCGTCCATCAAGAGAGCGGTAGGTCGGGTTACAAGCACCCGTGCGATAGCGACGCGCTGCTGCTGGCCGCCGGAAAGTTCGGCCGGCCGCGATTTCGCTAGTCGCGTCAGGTCAGTCATCTCAAGTGCGTCACGCACTCGCGTCTCACGTTCGCTGCGCGGGACGCGCTGGGCCTTAAGACCGAACGCCACATTATCCGCGACGGTGAGGTGTGGAAACAAGGCGTAGTTCTGAAAGACAAAGCCAACCTGGCGACTCTCGGGATCCAAATTTAAGACGTCTCGACCGCTGACTTCTAGCGATCCGGACTCCGGTTTTACGAAGCCACCGATTGTCCTGAGTAATGTTGACTTCCCGCACCCAGACGGCCCGAGAAGAGTTAGGAATTCTCCTTGACTGACGGATAGTGAGAGGTCTTCTACAGCCAGTGTTCCGCCATAGGCGACGCGAAGGTTCTTGATATGGATCATGGTTCCTCATTGGTGATAGTTGAGCAAACGTAGTGGCGCGCCCGCCGTGTCGACATCCGCGTTCGGACCTCGACACAACGCCGCCGCCCCCCTCAGGACAGTTCGAGTTCGATTCGCTGTAGCCACCGCGTCAGATGTGGCGTGATAGTGGTCCAGTCGATAGTTTGGCGGGGGATGTCACGAACGGCCTTAGCCTCGTCGGGAAGTTTGGCTAGCGCACGTGTGTTCAAGGGGGTATCGCTTTTGGTTTCCTTGACGTACTCCGCCTGAAAATCGGCGCTCCCGAACCAATCGACGAACGTACGTGCTTGATCTCCCAGGGGCGTGCCAGTCGTGATTCCGATCCCGGTCTGCACGTACGGCGTACCGTCGCTCGGGCGGACCAGTTCGACGTCGACATCTGCGTCCTGCTCGCCGACCTGGATCCCGCCCAGCCAGTCGGCGACGACAGGAACCTCACCGCTCGCCACTCGACGCCAGTCGAAACGTTGGCCGTCAGGGATCGCGAGAGAGTTCCGCAGGATCCGACCGAGGACGTCCCAGCCCTCGGGGGATACCTGGCCCGTTGCCGGGTCGGTATACCGCCAGAGAATTCCAACCGATGCGGTCTGCGCGGTCTGGCCCCGTGGGTAGAAGAACTTGTTGGCCCATCGCGGGTTCGCGAGGTCCACCCAGTCGGTCGGGCCGGCGCCGTCGAGCCTCCCCGCATTGAAGGTGAGAACGACCGGGGTCTGAGTGAATAGCACGTGGTTGGTCCCAGCTTGGGCGGCTGCTGGCAGTTCGCCGTACCAGTTGGGGCGAAATGGCTCGAATGCTCCATCGGTCGCGAGTCGATTGAGCAGCGGTTCGCCGAGGCCAAGCACGACATCCGCCTGTGGATTGTGTCGTTCAGCTGTGACGCGTGCGGTCAGCGAGTCGGCGCCACCGGAGAGAATCTTCACCGACATGCCGAGATCTTGCCGTGCCCTTTTGCTCACGTAGTCGATGCGCACCTCGCTCATGGGGGCGTAGACCGTGAGGGGTGACGAGTCAGCGCCAACGGGCGATGCGCATCTCGCTGTAGCCATCGCCGCGACGCCAGCAGACGCGGCGCCGAGAAACTGCCTGCGTGTAGTCAAGGAGGTCTCTCTAGGGTTCGAGGATCGTCGGGAACGTTCCCGACAATATGAGCCGCATCACACCGCGTCAAGGTTTTGCTGACGAAACATGGGATGTGTGGAGCGTTGCGACGCCTGGCCTGCCCATGCTCAGCACGGGCGCGCGGGTCGAATGAACCCAGTATTGAGTGCGAAAGCTGGCGATCTGAGCGGCGTGGATGTCGAGCCCCGCTCGGTTGACGGCGACGGAACATCCGATGTTTAATGGAGCTCGCTCAATCTGACCAGTGAGGATGCGCATGTCCACGATCGTCGAAATGTCGACGCACGACGTGAGGTTCCCGACCTCGACCCAGCTGGATGGGTCCGATGCAATGAACCTTGACCCTGACTATTCGGCCGCCTATGTGCGGCTGAGGATGGACGGCTCGGATGGACACGAGGGCCATGGGTTCGTGTTCACCATCGGGCGGGGCACTGATGTCCAGGTCGCGGCGATCGAGGCGCTCCGCCCGTATCTCGTCGGAGTGGAGGTTGAGGCGCTGCTCGACGACATGGGGGAGACGTGGCGACGTCTGGTCCACGACAGCCAGTTGCGCTGGCTGGGCCCCGAGAAAGGTGTCATGCACATGGCGACCGGGGCGGCACTCAACGCGCTCTGGGACCTACGAGCAAAACGCGCCGGACTCCCGCTCTGGCAACTTCTCTCCAGGATGACGCCCGACGAACTGGTTGACTGTGTCGACTTCCGCTATCTCACCGATGCTCTGACGAAAAATGACGCATTGGACATTCTCCGCGAGGCGGAACCGGGGCGTCAGACACGCACGAATCTGCTTCTGGAACAGGGGTATCCGGCATACACCACTAGTCCTGGCTGGTTGGGCTACGACGACGACAAGCTCGTTCGCCTCGCGCGTGATGCAGTACAGGACGGCTTCCAGCAAATTAAGCTCAAGGTCGGCGCCAACGTTGACGATGACCGCCGTCGGCTGGCGCTCGCGCGGTCGGCTGTTGGGCCCGACATTCGGATCGCTGTGGATGCCAACCAGCGGTGGGAGGTAGGGGATGCCACGTCTTGGATCGCTCAGCTCGCCGAGTTCGATCTGGCCTGGGTTGAGGAGCCAACCAGCCCCGACGATGTTCTCGGCCACGCGACGATCGCTCGCGCCATTGCGCCCACGCCGGTCGCAACCGGCGAGCACCTCATGAACAGAGTGTTGGCGAAGCAGTTCCTGCGAGCCAACGCGCTGCAGGTCCTGCAGATTGATGCCACCCGGGTCGGCGGTGTCAATGAGAACCTCGCCATGTTGTTGCTCGCGGCTAGGTTTGGCGTGCCGGTCTGTCCGCACGCCGGGGGAGTCGGGTTGTGCGAGGCGGTGCAGCACATCTCGATGTTTGACTACATCGCGGTCAGTGGCACTGACGAGGGGCGGTGTATCGAATTCGTTGACCACTTGCACGAGCACTTCGTCACTCCCGTGCGTGTCGTTGGAGGTCAATACCTCGCGCCGACCGCACCAGGCGCTGGCACAGAGATGCGCGCCGAGAGTCTGCTTGCGTACGCATACTCACCGCCAGCGACGGCACAGGGGTGACCCGATGGACTTGACACCCGATCGACTGACTCTGGGGGTGGCATGTCTGGGCAACCTGTTCGAGGAGATGTCCGATCGTCAGGCGCAGGCACTGCTAGAGAGCGCCTGGGATGCAGGCATTCGATCGTTCGACACCGCGCCGCACTACGGACTCGGCCTCTCCGAGCGTAGGCTCGGCGACTTCCTGGGCAGCATGCCCGCAGGTGCTGCCCGGGTGTCGACCAAGGTCGGGCGGCTACTGGTCGACAATCCGGATGGTGCGAAGCAGTGGGACGGTGACCTGTTCCGAGTGCGCGCCACCCGGCTGCGCCAGTGGGATTTCACTGCCGATGGAATCCGCCGCAGCCTTGCGGATTCCTTGCGTCGCTTGCGAATTGACCGAGTGGAAACTCTCTATCTGCACGACCCCGAGCAGTCGCCTGACCCCGAGGCTGCAGTGAGCGAAGGAATGGCGGCGCTCTCTGAATTGCGCAGTGACGGGATGACCCAGCACGTCGGCGTCGGTTCCATGGACGTGGCGATGCTGGCCGAGGCAGCCCAAAATTGCGATGTCACCGAGTTGATGGTCGCCGGGCGGCATACGCTGGTCGACGATTCGGCGTCGAAGTCGGTGCTGCCGATGGCGAGGAAGCGGGGTGTGCGGGTGGCCGCCACGGCGGTATTCAACTCGGGCTTGCTGGCGCAGCCTGAACCCGGCGACCTTTTCGACTATGGCCAGGCTTCGGCAGCGCTCGTGGCGCTGGCGCGGCGGATTGCCGACGTCTGCCGGGCGCACGGCACCGATCTGCCGACCGCAGCTTTGCACTATCCGACGCGCGATAACGCGGTCACCTCGGTGGTTGTGGGTATGCGTACGCCTGATCAGGTTCGGCAGAACATCGAGCGAGTGCAGTCGCCGCCGGATTCGGCGCTGTGGCGTGCGCTCGCAGCCGAGGGGCTTCTCCAGGCTGCGGTCTGATGCGGCTCGACGCGCACCTTCACGTGTGGGAGCGGTCTCTCGGCGTCTACCACTGGATCGGCCCGCACCTAGGTAGCCTCGACGACGACTTCACGCCGGTGCAAGCGCAGCGGTTGCTGGAGGCGGCCGACATGACAGGCGCCGTTCTTGTGCAGGCGGCCGACGCTATTGCTGACACCCGGTATCTGCTCGATGCGGCGGCAGCTAACCCGTGGGTAGCCGGAGTGATCGGATGGGTCGATCTTGAGCGGCCCGACGTGCTTGAGGAGTCGCTCGCGGCCTACGACGCACGCGACGTGCTCTGTGGTGTCAGGCAACTCGTCCACGACGATGTTCGGCCCGACATGTTGAGTCTTCCGATGGTGCGTCGCACAGCCCAGCTACTTGTCGAACACGACCTCGCTCTCGATGTTCCGGACGCCTTTCCTAACCAGATCCGCGGCGCCATCGAGATGGCTCAGGCATCGCCCGACCTGACCCTCGTGCTCGACCATCTCGGCAAGCCGCCACGTGGTCGTGGCGGCATGGAATCTTGGGCCGCGCAGGTGCGCGAGCTGGCGAGTCACCCGCAAGTCGTCGCGAAGGTTTCGGGGCTGCAGTGCGCGGAGGCGCCGTTTGGCGCCGTTCCGCTGCGCCAAGTGTGGGAGTTGGCTCTCGAAGTCTTTGGACCGTCTCGGCTGATGTTCGGCAGTGACTGGCCGATGATTGTCGATGGACCGGGGTACGCCGAGGTGACCGATGTCAGCGCTCAGTTGATTGGCGAGTTGTCGGCTGCCGAGCAGGACTGGGTGTGGTGGCGCACGGCCAAGGAGACCTACCGACTTCCTCTCACCAGGGAGGAGTTGTCTTGACCTCGACCGGAGTCGACCTTCCGGGCCCCGTCGGAGGGCCCGGCAAACAAGGTCTTAAGCCTGCCTGCTCGATTGGGAAGTGTTCTTTCGCGGTACCTGCCCACGCCGAGCACGTCACGGCGCCCTGGTAGGTCGGCGGGGTCGACGACGAAGGGGCTGTGCACAAAGATGGTTTATGCGGGCGTGACGGCCGGGAAGCCACCAGCGCGGTGGACTAGCCCCGCGAGTTCCCGACCGAGGATTTCCGACCGCAGCCAGTGCGCCACGTTGATCATGGCGTCCAGGTCGACCCCGTGCGAAACCCCTTCTCGGTCAAGGAGATAGACCAAGTCCTCGGTGGCGATATTGCCGGTCGCGTTGGGCGCGAAAGGGCATCCGCCGAGGCCGGCGACAGACGAGTCCAAGGTCGTGACGCCGTGCTCGAGGGCGGTGGCGGCGTTGGCATACCCGGTGTTGCGGGTGTTGTGCAGGTGCAGGCCGAGGGGCCGGTCGAGGCCGGCGGCGCCCTGGAGTAATGACCGAACCTGGCGCGGCACACCCACGCCGATCGTGTCGGCAAAGCAGATCTCGTCCGCGGCACTGACCTGGCGCGCGTAGTCGAGCACCTTGCCTGGGTCGACTTCGCCCTCAAAGGGACAGCCGAACGACGCCGCGAGCGTCACGCTGATCTGCCTGCCATCGGCGTGGGCGCGCTCGATCATGCGCTGCGTCGCCTGGATGGACTCGGCGACCGAGCACCCCTGGTTTCGTTGGTTGAACGTCTCGGTCACACAGAACGCAGCGTGCACCTCGGTGACCGACGTGGTCAGGAGTCGGTCATAGCCGCGCTCGTTGAGGACCAGTGCCGACCGGATGAGATCAGACGGCGTCTGCGCCAGCACATCGACGAGCTCCGGATCGGACATCTGCGGCACCCGGCGGGGGTTGACGAAACTGCCGATCTCGATGCGGTTCAGCCCGGTGGCGGCCAGCCGGGTGATGAGTTCGGCGCGCGCGGCCGCTGTCAACGTCTCGGGCTCATTCTGCAGCCCGTCTCTCGGGCCGACCTCACAGATGCTGACCTGCACTCAGATCACTCCTTCTCGTGCGAGGCGAGTGCGCTCGCTCTCGTTCAGGCCGAGGACACCGCCGTAAACCTCGTCGTTGTGCTGCCCCAAATCTGGTGCGATCCACTGCAGTTCGCCTGGCGTGGAGGAGAGCCGCGGGGTGACGTTCTGCATGGGCACCTCCCCGAGGCTGCGGTGCATCAGTGTCGTAATCGCTTCGCGTGCAGCGAAATGCGGGTCCTGCAACATGTCCTCCGCGGTGTAGATCAACCCGGCCGGAACACCATCGGCGTGTAGCCGCTCGAGTGCGTCCGCAGCGCTGAGGCTGCGCGTCCAGGTGGAGATCAGGTCGTCCAGTTCGTGCTGGTTGACCCCACGCGCGGCGTGGGAGGCGTACCGCGCGTCCTTGGCCAATTCGGGCCGGTCCATCGCTGTGCACAGCCGGGTAAAGACGGTGTCCCGGTTGGCACCGATGAGGATCTGAGAGTCATCGGCCGTGGGATAGGTATTGCTCGGTGCTACTCCGGGCAAGATCGATCCGGTGCGTTCCCGTCGCTGCCCGGCCAACTGCCACTCCGGGACAAGTGACTCCATGAGAGCGAGCACCGCTTCGTAGATCGCGGTGTCCACGACCTGACCCCGGCCCGTGCGCTCTCGGCCGAGCAGGGCGAGCACCGTGCCGTAGGCCGAGAACATGCCCGCGAGTGAGTCACCCAGGGAGACGCCGGCTCGCGATGGCCGACGATCGGGGTCGCCGGTGATGTAGCGGACACCGCCCATCGCCTCGCCGACGGAACCGAACCCGGCACGGCCCGCGTACGGCCCAGTCTGGCCGTAGCCGGTGATTCGGGTGAGCACCAAACCCGGGTTGTCCTTCGCTAACTCCTCATATCCCAGGCCCCACCGCTCGAGCGTTCCCGGACGGAAGTTCTCAAGCAGGACGTCGGCACTCCCCACGAGTTGGCGCATCAGATCTTGGCCCTCGGCGGTCCGTAGGTTGCACGTCACGGACTTCTTGTTGCGCCCGAGGATCTGCCACTGCAGGTGGTCGCCGCCGACCTCTGCCCCCCAGCCGCGCATCGGATCGCCATGCGTGGGGTCTTCGATCTTGATCACCTCGGCACCGAAATCGCCGAGCAACTGACCACAGAACGGTCCGGCAATCAGTGTCCCGGCCTCGATCACGCGGTATCCGCTCAGTGGGCCGTGGTCGTTCGTCACGACGTCTCCTTCGGTGTGCTGGTGCCTTCTTCGTATGCTCGGCGCGCTCCGCGGATATGCGCCACCATGACTGCCTCGGCCCAGGCGCCGTCCCGGGCGCGGAGGGCGCGGACCAGGTCTCGGTGCTGGGAAAAACTGCGTGCCGTCTCGACGTCGTCGTACGCGCTGAACGTTCGCCGCACGAGCGAGATCGCGATGACGTCCTGAAGTACGCCTGGCAGGAGTGGGTTGTCACTCGCGGCGTGAACGAGCCGATGGAACTCCAGGTTGAGGCGGGTGATCTCGTCGGGGTCACCGCCACCTACCGCGCAAGTCTCCATTGCATCGCACAGGTCGCTCAGGCGGTCCAGGTCGGGGGAGCCTCGCTCCGCCGCGTGACGGGCCGCGAATCCCTCCAGCAGCGCACGCAACTCGAACACCGCGGCAGTGTCGGTCGTGGCCAACTCGCTGACGCGTGCACCGCGGTGGGGCGTGAGCGTCACGAGTCCGTCGCCAGAGAGCCGCCGCAGCGCATCACGCACCGGGGTACGGGAGACACCATGCTGCTCGGCGATTGCGGCCTCGCGCAGCGGGGCATCTGCGAAGAGGGCGCCGGCGAGTATTTCCCCCCGCAGGTGCTGGTAGATGTCGTCCACCGAGACGTTCATGACCGTCCGCCACGGTGATTGGGCGCCGCGAGCGCTTCAGCCGTGACGTAACGGCTGGTGTCGCTCTCGGGATCTTTCTGCTCGTCGCGGTGCGGCACGATCAGAGAGCCCACCACACAGATGGTCGTGTTGAGCGCTAGGCCGAGCAGTCCTCCGGACAGCCCGCCCACGCCATCGACACTGGCGATGGTCATCCATCCCGAGAGGCCAGCTCCCGCGATCATTCCCACCACGACGGGCCATGCGGATAGTCGTCGCCAGTAGAGGCCGAGCATGAACGCCGGCGCGATCTGGGAGATGAGCTCCATCTTGAGCACGAAAATGCTGTAGAGGGTGCCGGGCGGGTTCCACGCCAGCATGAGCAGGGCGAATACGGCGATGACGCCGACCACCTTGCCCACGAGGACCTGACGGGACTCGGGGGAGTCTGGGTTGATGAAGCGCCCATAGACATCACGTGAGATCACCGACGACAAGCTGAGCAGCGCGGAGTCTGCCGTGGACACGATCGCCGCGACGATGCCTCCAAAGAACAGGACCATGAGCACGAAGAAGAACGTGTTGATGTCGGCGACTCTGTTGGCCAGGATCCCGACCAACTGTTCTGACTTCTTCTCCGAGAGCCCGGGCACCAACTGCAGGCCGAGGATGCCGACCACGAAGATGACCCCGGTGGTCACCAGCGGCATCCACGACATGGCCGCGAGGCTGCGCTTGAGGGTGCGTTCGCTCTTCGCGGCGTAGATCCGTTGGATGGCGTGCGGGTACATCGCGGCGCCAAACCCGACAACAACCACGAGTGAGAACCAGTTGAGGGAGGTCTCCAGGTCGGGCGCGCCGATCTTCGCCGGGTCGGTCTCCTGCAGGTGCGACGTCACATCGCTGAGGTTGCTGCCGGTCAGGTAGAGCACGCCGACGAGCATCGCGGCGATGCCCAGCAGGAGCATCACACCTTGCACCGCGTCGGTCACCGCGACCGCTCGCATGCCACCGGACCAGGAGTAGATCAGCATCACGATGACGAAGACCAAAACACCGACCTCGTAGGGCACGGTGTTACCAGTCAGCCCGGAGATGGCGTGGCCCATCGCGACGAACTGCTCCAGGAGATAGTTCGCCAGCCCCCACAACATCAATCCCACCGCCACCAGGACGACAGCATTGGAGTGGAACCGGTGGCGCAGCCAGTCGGCCGGGGTGACGAACTGCTCTTTGCGAGCCACGACATACAGCCGCGGCGCGTAGATCAAGTACGCCCCGATCACCGCCATCATGAACGGCACCGACTGCCACCAGGCAAATCCCATCCGGTAGGCGTTCGGGGCATAGCCGATGATGGTGTTCCCGCTGTACTGCGTCGCGTAGAGCGTGAAGAACAGCGTGACCAGGCCGAGGCCGTTGCCTGCGAGGTAGTAACTCTGGTTGGTTCGCTCCACGTGCTTGCGCCCGGCGAGCCAGCCGATGACGAGCATGAGAACGGCGTACAGCACCAGGACGGCCACGCCGCTGCCGCCAGCGAAGACGAGGTTGTCCATTAGGGGTGCCCTTCCGGCTCGGCTGCCTGAGCGGACTCCTCCGCAGGCTCGGCGAGATTCCACAGCCGCAAGCAGGCGTAACTGAGGGTGGCCGCGAAGGCGATCGATGCCAGAACGGCTATCCAGAACCACAAGGGAAGTCCGAGGACGACCGGTTCAATACCGTCGGTCGGCCAATAGCCCGGGATGCCGACGACGATCGCGAGTCCGAGCACGATCCACAGGCGTGGGTTGCGGATGGGCTCACGCAAGATGGGTGAGGGCCTTGAGGGCATCGCGCCTCCTCCGTGGTGGGTGGTCCTGGTGAGGCCCGTACGGACCTCACCAGGTTGGCAGGAACGTACACAATTCAGAGGGCTAGGTGTGGCTGGTCGTGCAAGATCTCGCGATTTGAACGAATTGTCGACCTTTAACTGTGTACAAAGTGGAAGTTTGGCAACGCAGGTATGTGTGGATAGTGATGGCCAGATCGGCGGACTGGGGTCATTCGCGCACACGCGCCGACCGATCGCGCAGAATGTCCTGGACAGCCCATATGCGAAGCGGAGGCACCAGGTGCGACTAGGAATGCCCTTGAACTACTCAGGCGGCTTCAGTGAGGCCGTTGAGGAGGTGGGTGCGCTGGAGCGCGCCGGCCTCGATGTCATCTTCGTCCCGGAGGCGTACTCCTTCGACGCCGTCAGCCAACTCGGCTTTCTTGCGGCCCGCACGGAGAGCATCCAGATCGCCTCCGGCATCCTGCAGATCTACACCAGGACGCCGACCCTGACGGCAATGACGGCCGCCGGCCTGGACTACGTCTCGGGTGGTCGATTCCTGTTGGGCTTGGGGGCCTCGGGCCCGCAGGTCATCGAGGGATTTCACGGTGTGCCGTACGACGCGCCCCTGGCCCGGACCCGCGAGATCGTCGACATCTGCCGCCAAGTGTGGCGCCGCGAGAAGGTCGAGCACCAAGGGAAGAAGTACCAGATTCCGCTGCCACCGGACCAAGGCACTGGCCTGGGCAAACCGCTGAAGCTGATCAACCATCCGGTGCGGGACCGGATCCCGGTGCTGATCGCGGCGCTGGGCCCGAAGAACGTTGAGATGACCGCTGAGATCGCCGAGGCGTGGGAGCCGATCTTTTATTACCCCGAGAAGGCCGAGCGGGTCTGGGGTGATGCTCTGGCCGCAGGCTTGGCGAAGCGTGACCCAAGCCTCGGGTCACTCGATGTCTGTGTCGGAGCGACGTTGGCGATCGGCGACGATGTCGAGCACGCGCTCGCCGGGCCGCGGGCCACCTTGGCGCTCTATATCGGTGGCATGGGTGCTCGCGGAAAGAACTTCTACTTCACCCTCGCCGAGCGCTACGGCTTCGGCGACGAGGCTGCGACCATTCAGGATCTTTACCTGGCCGGCCGCAAGGACGAGGCTGCGGCTGCTGTCCCCGAAGAGTTGGTTCGCCACACCAACCTCATCGGTGACGAGAGCTTCATTCGCGACCGACTGCGCGCCTATGCCGAAGCCGGAGTCTCGACGCTTGCGGTCAACCCCGTCGCGCCCGACGCCGCAACCCGAGTGGCCCAGGTGGAAGAGCTGAAGTCCCTCCTCGCCTGAACCGCCGGGCAACGGCCGCGCCACCTGGGCCTCCCGTGTTGCGCTCGGGCGCCCGAATCTCCATGATGGGGTTAGCACTCTCTAGGTGAGAGTGATAGAAAGATTGCTAGACAAGGCCGTGAGTCGAGGGACTTTCGGGCGGGTGACGTGAGCCCGTACTGGATGTCTCGTCCGTCGCGGGCGACACGCGGCCGCTTCGCTTGACGTGTGGAGGGAACCACCGCAAATGGCAAAGACCATTGCATTCGACGAAGAGGCGCGCCGCGGTCTCGAACGGGGTATGAACACCCTGGCCGACGCCGTCAAGGTGACGCTTGGCCCCAAGGGCCGCAATGTCGTGCTCGAGAAGAAGTGGGGTGCACCCACGATCACCAACGACGGTGTCAGCATCGCCAAGGAGATCGAGCTCGAGGACCCCTACGAGAAGATCGGCGCCGAGCTGGTCAAGGAGGTCGCGAAGAAGACCGACGACGTCGCCGGTGACGGTACGACCACCGCGACCGTTCTGGCCCAGGCCATGGTCCGCGAGGGCCTGCGCAACGTGGTTGCTGGCGCGAACCCGATGGCGCTGAAGCGCGGCATCGAGCACGCGGTCAACCAGATTTCGGACGCGCTGTTGGCGGCCTCCAAGGAGGTCGACACCAAGGAGCAGATCGCCAATGTGGCGGCTATCTCCGCTGGTGGCGACGAAAACGTCGGCAACCTGATCGCCGAGTCGATGGACAAGGTCGGCAAGGAAGGTGTCATCACCGTCGAGGAGAGCAACACCTTCGGTCTGGAGCTTGAGCTCACCGAGGGTATGCGCTTCGACAAGGGCTACATCTCCGCCTACTTCGTCACCGACACCGAGCGCATGGAAACGGTTCTGGATGACCCGTACATCCTGGTGCTCAACTCCAAGATCTCGAACATCAAGGACCTGCTCCCGTTGCTGGAGAAGGTCATGCAGTCGAGCAAGCCGCTGGTGATCATTGCTGAGGACGTGGAGGGCGAGGCTCTTTCGACCCTGGTCGTCAACAAGATCCGTGGCACCTTCAAGTCTGTTGCCGTGAAGGCTCCAGGCTTCGGCGACCGCCGCAAGGCGATGCTGGCCGACATGGCTGTCCTCACCGGCGGTCAGGTCATCTCCGAGGAGGTTGGCCTCAAGCTGGAAACGGCCGAGCTCGACATGCTCGGAACCGCTCGTCGTGTCGTGGTCACCAAGGACGAGACCACCATCGTTGAGGGTGCTGGCGACGCTGACCAGATCGCTGGTCGGGTCAACCAGATCCGTGCCGAGATCGAGAACAGCGACTCCGACTACGACCGCGAGAAGCTCCAGGAGCGTCTCGCCAAGTTGGCCGGTGGCGTCGCGGTGATCCGCGTCGGCGCAGCGACCGAGGTTGAACTCAAGGAGCGCAAGCACCGCATCGAAGACGCGGTACGCGCGGCCAAGGCCTCCGTCGAAGAAGGTGTGCTCGCCGGTGGTGGCGTCGCGCTGCTGCAGGTTGGTGGCAAGGCTCTGGACACCTCCGACCTCACGGGCGACGAGCAGACCGGTGCGGACATCGTGCGCTTCGCGACCTCCGCTCCGTTGAAGCAGATTGCCGCTAACGCAGGTCTTGAGCCGGGCGTCATCGCCGACAAGGTCCTCGGTATGCCGGTTGGCGAAGGCCTTAACGCGGCCACGGGTGAATACGGCGACATGCTCGCCATGGGCATCCCGGACCCGACCAAGGTGACCCGGTCGGCGCTGCACAACGCAGGCTCGATCGCTGCGCTGTTCCTGACCACCGAGGCAGTCATCGCCGACAAGCCGGAGAAGGCTCCGGCTGGTGGCGGCGACCCAAGCGGTGGCATGGGCGACATGGGCGGTATGGGTTTCTGACCTAGCCCGCTTCGTACACGCCGAAAGGGCGGTTTCCTCGAGGGGAAGCCGCCCTTTCGCGTGATCGAACAAGCGTCATCGGGGTCGGCTTTAGGATGCTGCGTATGACATGTCGGTGGTTCGAGCGCTCGTTGCGGAACGTCGTCGCTGATGTCTACCCCGCCCACTGCGGATGAGTGACCGAATCGTCCGCGATGCGAACGGTGCCGACCGTAGCGCGTGGGTTTCCTTGCGTGCCAGCATGTTTCGCGCGATGGGCGTCGACGAGGTCGATGACCCGGTTTGGCAGGAGTCCGCCGCGACATGGTTCGACCGACGCAGCGAGGACGTACACATCGTGGTGGTCGAGGTCGATAGCGAGGTTGTCGCGGCCACGGGGCGGCGGCGTTCACCGAGTTGATGCGCTGGGTGCGGGAGAAGTCCGGTGCCGAGCGCGCCGAACTCTTCGCAACGGGCGAGGGACAGCCGATGTACGAGCGTGCGGGCTTCGTGGTGCACACCTGGCCCGCGATGCGCTGCGATCTCACCTCGACGCACACATCGACTCGGGGAAAATGACCGGTGTCCTTGCGGCCGTACCCGCATTTTTCCCCTAGTCGATCGGGGCCATGCCGCCCTTTGGTGCATCGCGTTGAGGGCCTCGGATGTCGACCGTGGCTGATGGCGCGAAGCGGTATGGGCGTCCGAGCACAACTCCGGAGAGTTGTTTGCGCAGGCGGGACATTTCGGCGCGCACCGTGACGACTCGCGTCCGGTCGCCGTAAAGATCCTCGGCAAGGTCGGCGGCGGACCGGCCGGCGCGGTGCGCAGCGAGGATGAGCAGGATCTCTGCGTGCCGGGGCGACAGGTCGTGTCGCCAGCGACCGTAATGACCGGCGATCTCTAGGCAGGGAGCGTTGGGATCGTGAATATCAAGTGTCACGGCGGACGCACCGTGGGCGGCGTCGCCCACGACTGGGCGTATCAGCCAGCCGCCTGGCAAGACCTCGATGTCGCAGGTGCCTAATTGCGGCATCCACAACCGTCCTGCGGTGATCTCAGTGGGCAGCGCGACCCGGCGTTGCGCGGGCAGGGAGTCGACCGCGGCGACCCATCCGTCTTGATCGACGGCCAGTGCGGGGGCACCTACCCGAGCGAGGATGGGTGCCGCGACGGCGCGCAACCGATTCAAGGTCTGCTCGTGCTGCTCCCGTAGGCGAGACTCCGCTAGTCGCGCCACAACATCGACCAAAGCGACGGTGGTCGGGTGGACGGTCGCAGCCGGCCCAGATACATCGAGGACGCCGATGACTTCGCCTGTTCTGGGATCTTTGACCGGGGCCCCGGCGCAGGTCCACGGATGGTGGCTGCGCTGGTAATGCTCGGCCGAGAAGACCTGAACGGAGCGCTGAGAAGCCAGCGCGGTGCCAATAGCGTTAGTTCCAACGGCTGACTCACCCCATTGCGCGCCTTCGATAAACCCAAGCCGATCTGCGTGGTCCAGGACGGCCGTTGAACCACTGCGCCACAGCACCCGGCCCTGCGCGTCGGCGATGACCAAAATGTTGTCGCCGTCGGCGATCAGGGACTCCAGACTCCGAGAAACGTCCTCGAGGACATTCACCAGCCCTGATGACTGTCGGGCCGATTCGAGGTCGCTGGACCGCACCAATGGCTCGGCGAGCCGCTCCGGGTCGAGACCGCGCGCCATCATCCGTCGCCACGAATCTTCGATCACTGCTCGGGGCCTGGCCGGTGCGCGGGCGCCAGCCATGGTGGCGTCGTAGACAGCCGACATTAGCCGTGCGTAATGGCGCGGGTCGTCGCCGACCGCGACGGCCGGTTCGGGTGCGAAAAGGTCCTGCATCACTCGTCATTGTGCTCCCCGTCACATCCGAACGCCATGGGCGCGGGGAGGTTGCAACGTTGCGCAACCCTTGTCGGACGCGACTGCTGAGTGTGGGATGGGCCACATGACTGACACCATTGAGCAGCCGACGGCGACCGCACACAGCCCCCAAGCCCGTGTTGATGCCTGGCTCGCGGACTTCGAGGAGGCACTAGCCCGGGAAGACATCGACGGCGCGGTAGCCCTGTTTGCTGTCGACAGTTTCTGGCGAGACCTCGTGGCCTTCACCTGGAACCTCAAGACCGTCGAAGGGCGCGATGCCATCGCAGAACTGCTGACGGCGCGGTTGAAAGACACCAACCCATCGGGTTTCCGCACGCGCGAGGAGCCCACCGCCGATGGTGAGGTCACGACGGCGTTCATCGAGTTCGAAACGGCGGTGGGGCGAGGCAACGGACTGCTGCGCCTTAAAGGCGATCAGTGCTGGACCTTGCTGACAACTCTGCAAGAAATCACGGGCCATGAGGAACCGCTGGGATCCACTCGGGTGCTCGGCGCCGTCCACGGGTCCGACTCGGACACCAGGTCGTGGGCCCAGAAACGGCAGGACGAGGAAGCGTCCTTGGGGTACACCGAACAGCCTTACACCTTGGTGGTCGGCGGCGGCCAAGGTGGCATCGCCCTCGGCGCGCGGCTGCGCCAACTCGGGGTGCCCGCCATCGTGGTCGACAAGCACGAACGCCCGGGCGATCAGTGGCGTCATCGGTACAAGTCGCTATGCCTGCACGACCCGGTTTGGTACGACCACCTGCCCTACATGCCCTTCCCGCAGAACTGGCCGGTCTTCGCGCCTAAGGACAAGATCGGCGACTGGCTGGAGTTTTACACCCGCGTCATGGAGGTGCCGTACTGGTCGAAGACCACGTGCTTGTCCGCGTCGTTCGATGAGGCGGAGAAGACCTGGACCGTCGAGGTTGACCGCGACGGGGAGCGGGTGACGCTACGCCCGACGCACTTGGTGCTGGCAACCGGTATGTCGGGTAAGCCGAGCATTCCTACCGTGCCTGGACAGGATGTCTTCCGAGGCGAGCAACACCACTCCAGCGCCCACCCGGGTCCGGATCAGTACGTCGGGAAGCGGGCTGTCGTCATCGGTTCGAACAACTCCGCGCACGACATCTGCAAGGCGCTTGTCGAGACGGGCGTCGACACCACGATGATTCAACGTTCCTCGACGCACATTGTGAAGTCGGATTCATTGATGGATCTGGGGCTTGGAGATCTCTATTCGGAGCGTGCCGTCGCTGCAGGGATGACGACCGAGAAGGCCGACCTGACGTTCGCGTCGCTGCCGTACCGCATCATGCACGAGTTCCAGATCCCGATCTATGACGCGATTCGGGAGCGAGACAAGGACTATTACCAGCGCCTTGAAGACGCAGGTTTCAAACTCGACTTCGGCGATGACGACTCCGGGTTGTTCATGAAGTATCTGCGCCGCGGCTCGGGTTACTACATCGATGTCGGTGCCTGTGAGCTCGTGGCGAACGGCTCCATCAAACTGGCGCATGGCCAGGTTGATCACCTCACCGAGGATTCGGTGGTGTTATCCGATGGCACCGAACTGCCTGCCGACGTCGTGGTCTACGCAACAGGTTATGGATCAATGAACGGCTGGGCGGCCGACCTCATCGGCCAGGACGTCGCCGACAAGGTCGGCAAGGTGTGGGGCCTTGGAAGCGACACCCTGAAAGATCCGGGACCGTGGGAAGGCGAGCAGCGCAATATGTGGAAGCCCACCCAACAGGAAAATCTCTGGTTCCACGGCGGAAATCTGCATCAGTCACGGCACTATTCGCTGTATCTCGCACTTCAGCTCAAGGCCCGTCACGAAGGGCTGGCCACGCCGGTCTACGGGCTTCAAGAGGTGCACCACTTGAGTTAAGGCGCTGCGTGTAACGGGTCGTCGGCGCCTCAGTCGCGGTCTTGCCAGGTGCAGATGCACGCCTCGTTGCCTTCTGGGTCGGCGAGCACCCAGAACGCGCGCGCTCGCTCATCGCTGAGCAGTCGCCCACCAGCGGCGAGAGCTGCGTCCAGACGCTGCTGCGCTTCGTCGTGTGGGACCACGACGTCGAGGTGGAACCGATTGCGCTCGGTGCGTGGCTCGTCCATCTGCTGGAACCACATGTTGGCGTTGAGTCCGTGCGGGTCGCGGATGGCCCGCACGGTGTCATCGGCGACGCCCGGCTGCTCCTTGACGTACCCGAGTAGTGCGGCCCAGAACGGGCGTACCTGGTCGATGTCCATCACGTCCAGTGCGACCTCGACGATCGAGCACCCGCTCGGGTCCAGGACTGCGCCCCTCTCAGCCGCGAGGTCAGTGACCACCTCCGCCATCGTCAGGTCGCGGTCGGTCACCGCGCCAACGTCGTGGGACGTCAGCACGATCTCGACGTGGCCCGGCCACCGGATCGCCAGGTCGGGGTGATGGTCACGCTCGTCCGCCAGTGCCCCGATGCGGGCGACGAACTCGCCTGCGGCGGTGAAGGTTTCAAACTTGGCGGTGGTCTGAATCTGCTTGAGGAGCAGACGCCAGCCGTCGGGTGCGCGGTCGGAGATCTGCTGCCGGGTGAGAGCGCTCATGGCATGAGTCTGGCACGAGATCACGCGTCGACTTGTGAAGTTCTGTGGGTGCTGAGGTGGCCGGATCAGCAGATTTTCCCGAGTCGATGAACCTGGCGAACCCGCGCGACGTGCGCGCACCTCTTGACTATGCAACAAAGTGCATAGAGGATGGCGGCTATGTCCTTGGAGCACGCGATCGCGGTTTCTCTTGCCGAACAGCCGGCGAGTGGCTACGAGCTCGCGCGCCGATTTGATCGTTCGCTGGGGTTCTTCTGGTCGGCCAGCCACCAACAGATCTATCGAACTCTTGCCCGGATGGAGTCTTCGGGCCTGGTCTCTGCACAGGTTCAGCCGGGGGAGGGCGCACCTGATCGCAAGGTGTTCTCACTCACTACGGACGGCCGCAGTGAGTTGAAGGCGTGGACGCAAAGTCCCTCGGTTGTTCAACGGCCCCGAAGTGCGTTTGCGATCAAGGTCCGGGGGATGCACCACGGTGACCGCGACGCGGTCATCGACGACATTCGACGCCAGCGCGCGGCGCATGCCGAGCAGTTGGCCTACTACGAGCGCAATGCGGAGAAGAACTACCCCGATCCCGGCGCACTCGACCCTGATGAGGTGCCGCTGTACCTCGTGCTGCGCGGCGGCATCCGCACCGAGCGTGCTCAGCGCGACTGGTGCGACGAAATGCTCGAAACCCTGACTGCCCAGGAGAACTCATGACATACGACCACCTGCTCTCGCCCATCACGATCGGCGGGGTGGAGTTGCGCAATCGCCTGGTCATGGGGTCGATGCATACCGGCTTGGAGGATCGTACGAAGCACTTGCCTGAGCTCGCGGCGTACTTCGCCGAACGGGCCAAGGGTGGGACCGCGATGATGATCACGGGGGGATATGCCCCCAACGTCGAAGGCTGGTTGCTTCCCGCTGGATCTTTGATGCAGAGCACCCGGATGGCCGACAAACACCGCCTTGTCACCGATTCCGTCCATGAGCATGACAGCCGAATCCTGTTGCAGGTGCTGCATTCTGGGCGCTACGGCTATCACCCCTTCGTGCGATCAGCGAGCAGTCGCAAGTCACCAATCTCACCGTTTAAGCCGCGCGCGCTGTCGACCCGCGGTGTGGATCGAACCATCGATCACTTCGTACGCGCCGCCCGACTGGCCCAACGCGCTGGCTATGACGGCATCGAGGTGATGGGCTCTGAGGGCTATCTCATTAACCAGTTCCTTGCCGCGCGTACCAATGATCGAACCGATGCCTGGGGAGGCACTGCACAGAAGCGCATGCGCTTCCCCGTCGAGATCATCCGGCGCATTAGGGAGGCTGTGGGCGGCGAATTCATCCTTGACTACCGGATCTCGCTGGTTGACCTGGTCGACGAAGGTCAGGCGTGGGATGAGGTCGTTGAGCTTGCACACCTGCTGGAAGAGACGGGTGTCTCGATGCTCAACACCGGCATCGGCTGGCACGAGGCGCGGGTGCCCACCATCGTCACCTCGGTGCCACGGGCCGCCTTTGCAGACTGGACACGACGCCTGCGCGCCGAGGTCGATGTGCCGGTCATGGTGTCCAATCGCATCAACACCCCCGAGATCGCTGAAGGACTCCTGGCTGATGGCGCGGCCGACCTGGTGTCTATGGCCAGGCCCCTCCTGGCGGATCCAGACTTCCTGGCCAAGACTGCGGCCGGCCGCGCCGACGAGATCAATACCTGCATCGCCTGCAACCAGGCGTGCCTTGACCACACTTTTGCCAATAAGCGCGCGACCTGCCTGGTCAACCCACGTGCTGCTCGAGAAGCCGACTTGGTGTTGTTGCCGGTCCCCAAGGCCCGTCGCAAGCAGGTGGCCGTGGTGGGTGCTGGACCCGCCGGGTTGGCTGCTGCAACGTCCCTTGCCGAGCGTGGCCATCAGGTGACCCTGTTTGAGACACGCTCGGAACTGGGAGGACAGTTCCGTCTGGCGATGCAGATTCCGGGCAAGGAAGAGTTTGCCGAGACCTTGCGCTACTACACGCGACGGCTTGACGTGCTGGAGGTTGACGTACGCCTCGGCGTTCGAGTCAGGGACGCCGACCTCGCCGACTATGACGAGGTGGTGATTGCCTCCGGTGTTCAGCCGCGGATCCCCACGATCCCCGGAATCGAGCACCCCAGCGTGGTGGCCTACGACGCACTGCTACGCGGCGAGGTCGAGGCCGGCCACCGGGTGGCGGTGATCGGAGCGGGCGGTATCGGCTTCGACGTCTCGGAGTTCTTGCTGCACAACTCCCACGAAAAGCTCGCCGACTGGCAAGACCGCTGGGGTGTCACCGATGACCCCGAGGCGCGCAGCGGATTGAAGCCCAAGGTCCGGCACGAGCCACGCCGTCAGGTGTTCCTGCTGCAACGCAAGACCAGTGGACTCGGAAAGGGCCTCGGGAAGACGACGGGTTGGGTGCACCGCCAGACCCTCAAGGATGCTCACGTGGAGTTCATCGGTGGCGTGACCTATGAGCGCATCGACGACGATGGGCTGCACATCACAGTGCGCAAGGACGAGAAGTCCGAGCCGGTCGCACGGGTGCTCGCGGTCGACACCATCGTGTTGTGCACAGGTCAGGAGTCGGTACGCGACCTCGCCGACGACTCCCGGATGGTCGTCGGAGGAGCTGACCTGGCCGCTGAACTCGATGCCAAGCGGGCCATCCGTCAGGCCACCGAAGCGGCGGCCCGCGTGTGAGCTCAGCTCAGACTGGTGTGAAGGTGCTGCGCGCTGTCTGCTCGACCAGACGGTAGTCGTCGGCGGTCTTGCCCAGGGCTCGGCTGATCCGGGCAAGTGAGTCCTTCACGTTGCGCTGCTGGCGTTCCCAGTCTTGGTAGAGGGCCGCGAACTGGTTTGACGCGCTTCCGTGCCACTGACCCTGCAAGCCCTGAAGCTGGCGTTGCATCAGGCCCATCTTGGTCTCGATCTCCCGAGCAATATTGCCTACCGATCCGCCGTGGTTGCTGATCGCGTCGGCATCGACGGTGAACCGGCTGCCGCCACCACCGCTGGGTGTTGCGTTGACCATGTCAGTCTCCTCATGTCGCGCTTCCCATGAGTGGGAAGCAGGTGTGCTTGAACGGTACGCAGATGTGGCAGGCCGCCTCCGAAGTTATCCACAGGGCCGTTCAGGGGAGACTCAGGGGATCACCCCGGTGTGACGCCGCCACCGAGTGCCTAAAGTCAGTACATGACTAGGAACGGGGCGGCGCGGGCCGTGGGGTTGACGAAGTCCTATGGGTCGGGCGCGGCCGAAGTGACCGCACTCGATCAGGTTGATGTCGAGCTCGGCGAGGGCGAGTTCACCGCGATCATGGGCCCATCCGGGTCGGGCAAGAGCACGCTCATGCATTGTCTGGCGGCGCTGGACCACCCCACCAGCGGGCAGGTATTCCTCGGTGATGACGAGATATCGGCTATGAATGACAAGAAGTTGACTGAGGTGCGCAGAGACCGGATCGGCTTCGTCTTCCAGGCGTTCAATCTCGTGCCGACCCTGACCGCCGAAGAGAACATCGTCCTGCCGCTGGCCATCGCGGGGCGTACGCCGGATCGCGCGTGGTTCGATGAAGTCATCGACACCATCGGGCTTCGGAATCGCCTTAAGCACAAGCCATCTGAGCTATCCGGTGGGCAACAGCAGCGTGTCGCGTGCGCACGCGCGCTGGTCAGTCGACCGGCGGTGGTGTTTGCGGATGAGCCGACGGGAAACCTCGATTCCGCATCAAGCGCTGAGGTCCTCGCGTTCCTGCGGCACAGCGTGGATGCCCTTGGTCAAACGGTGGTCATGGTGACCCACGAACCGGTGGCGGCCGGAGGTACCGATCGGGTGGTCTTCCTCGCCGATGGTCGCGTGGTTGACGAGATGCGTGAGCCCTCGGCGCAGCGCGTCCTTGACCGGATGAAGTCGATGGGCCCTCGCCGACCGTCTCTGGGGGACTAGACGATGCTGCGTGCCACGTGGAAATCGTTGTGGTCGCGAAAGATTCGGCTGTTTCTCAGCACATTTGCGATCGTGCTCGGCGTGGCCTTCGTCGCTGGTTCTCTCGTGTTCACCGCGACGCTGGACCGCGCCTTCCAGAGCATCATGACCGGCTCGGTGAGCGACGTGACGGTCCAGACCAAGGGCGCGGCGGCAGATGGTTTCTCGGGCGAGAGTCGGAAGGTTCCCGAGGGGATCCTGGATGACGTGCGTAGCGTCCCCGGAGTCGTACGCGCTGAGCCGGGGGTTGCCTCCTTCTCAAGTTTCGTGGTCGATCGGGACAACAAGGTGGTAGGCGGCGGGGGCGCGCCGGGCATCGGTCTGGCCTATCACGATGCGCCGGCCGCACACGGCATACCTGGACTGCGGATCTCCGAAGGAAAGGCGCCGACCACAGCAGATGAAGTGGTGATGGACCCGCGTACTGCCGAGCGCGCAGACTACCGAGTGGGGGACACCGTCACCGTGGTCACGGCGGGCGAATTGCCCCGCGTACGAGCAAAACTCGTGGGATTGGTCTCCTACTCCAATGGCAGCGGGCTGGCCGGAGCAAGCCTGGTGGCGTGGGACCTGCAGACCGCGCAGCGCCTTTACCTCAGCGGCCGCGGGTATAGCCAGATCTGGGTGGTGATCGACCAAAGCAAAACCCAGGACGAGGTACGCGACGCGGTGGCCAAGGTGCTGCCACGCGGTGTCGAAGCGGTGACTGGGGATCAGTTGGCTGACGAGAGCGGCGACGCGATCAAGGAGGCGCTGTCCTTCATCACGACTTTCCTGCTGATCTTCGCGGGCGTGGCGCTAGTCGTCGGGTCGTTCCTCATCGTCAACACCTTCTCGATTCTGGTCGCCCAGCGCAGCCGCGAGTTGGCGCTGCTGCGGGCGCTGGGCGCCTCGCGTCGGCAGATCACCCGGTCGGTGCTGCTGGAAGCCGTAGTCGTGGGAGTGGTTGGTTCCACCGCGGGGCTGTTTCTCGGAATGTTGCTGGCGCTGGGCATCAAGTCCCTATTCGGGCAGTTTGGCCTCGACCTGTCGGGGACTCCGTTGCAGTTCACCACAACTGCCGTGGTGGCGGCCTATGCCGTCGGCATGATTGTCACCGGGGTGGCCGCCTACCTACCGGCCCGCCGGGCCGCCCAGGTTGCTCCGGTCGCCGCACTTCGCGACGAGGTCGCGCTACCGGAACGGCTGCTGATCCGTCGGGCGCTTGCCGGTGTGTTCCTGATGCTCGTCGGGGCCGGACTTGAGGCGTGGGTGCTCACCGGTGACCGTGCCGGGGAGACAACATTTTTGGGCGCTGGGCTTCTCCTGGTGATCGTGGGCGCAGTGCTCGCCTGCCCGGTGCTTGCCCGGCCGATCATTCGTGGCCTGGGTGCGGCCTTCCGAGCGGTGTTCGGCACTGTCGGCAATCTGGCCGAGCAGAACGCACTTCGCCAGCCACGGCGGACGGCCGCGACCGCCTCCGCCCTGATGATCGGGTTGGCTCTGGTGTCCATGATGTCGGTCTTCGGCGCGTCGGCATCCCGAAGTGTCGACAAGGTGATCGACGAAAACTTCGACGGTGACTATGTCCTGTCCGGCAATTTTGGATCCCCCTTCTCCTCGTCAATCGCGCAAGAGATGGAGAGGGTCGACGGTGTCGAGACCGTCGCGCCGGTTCGGTTTTCCAGCGCGACTATCGACGGGAAGAAGGGCCAACTCCTCGGTGCCGTCGAGCCCAAGTCGATCGTCAAGGTCACCGATATCGAGATCGCGCAGGGATCCCTGACCGACTTCGACGGGCGGTCGGCCCTTATCAATGAAGATCAAGCCAAAACCCTTGGTGTGAAACCTGGTTCGCGAATCACGATCTCCCGCAGTGGCAAGTCGACGCCGCTCACCGTGGCCGCAGTCATGAAGGAGAACGCGGTCCTCCCACCCGTTGTCACCACGCTGGCGACTCACGCCGCACTGAAGGGCTCACCACAGGACAACTACGTTTACCTCACCCGAACGCCCAGTGCTGATGCGAGCGCCGTGCGAACTCAGCTGGAAGCCATCATCGAGCAATCCCCCACGATCACGCTCAAGGATCAAGACCAGTTCAAGACCGAGCAACGGGAGCCTATCGATCAGATGCTGCTCCTGATCTATGCCCTGTTGGGACTTGCGGTGGTCATCGCAATCCTGGGCATCGTGAACACCCTCGCACTCTCAGTCATCGAGCGAACCCGTGAGATTGGATTGTTGCGAGCAGTGGGCCTCAGCCGCCGACAGCTACGCCGAATGATCCGACTCGAGTCGATCATTATTGCGGTGGTAGGTGCCGCGCTCGGCGTGCTCATCGGCACGGGATTCGGCATCGTACTTCAACGTTCGCAACGTGCGGATGGCGTTGCGGTGCTGGCGATTCCGTGGGGCCAGTTGCTGGTCTTCGTTATCCTCGCGGCTCTTGTCGGAGTTCTTGCCGCGTGGTTCCCGGCGCGCAGGGCCGCCCGACTCGACGTGCTGCGAGCCATCGGTTCCGACTAGGTGCGACTGAGTGCCTCCGGCAGAGGCTCGCTGTGTAGTACGACCAACGTCGAGACCGCACGAGTCAGCACCACATAGAGGCGTCGCAGCCCAGTTCGGGCGTCTGGTTCAGCCTCGGCGATGGCTCGCGGCTCAAGGACGAGCACCGTGTCGAACTCCAGACCTTTCGCCACCGAGGCGGGGACGACCTGCACGTCATGGTCTTCCCCATCACCATGGTCCTGGTCGAGCCGTCCAAAGGGAACCTTCGCGGCGGTCAACGACGCGCAGGGCTGCTCAATCTGCGCATCTGGGGCGATGATGCCAATCGAACCAGGCTCGCGCTGAGCGTCGAGCACCCGCCGAACCAGTTCCTGGTGTAGGTCGGCGGTTGACGTCGGCACGATGTCGAGCCGACCAGGGTTGTCTCGCACGGATACTGGCATCCCCAGCCCTGGGGCCATGTGTGGCAACAGTTGCGCGGCGTACTCGATCACCGCGGCGGGCACTCGGAAACCGCGGTCGAGGACCTCAAGGTGGTAATCCGATTTGCCCAGGTGCGCCATGGACTCCTCCCACGAGGTGGTGGACCACGGGGTGGTGCCCTGCGCAATGTCGCCGAGGACGGTGAGTGAGCCTGTCGAACTGCGTCGGCCGACAGCGCGCAGTTGCATAGGCGAGAGATCCTGCGCCTCATCCAGAACGACGTGGCCGAGGCTCGGGGTGCGCTGCACCTGGTCGGTGATCTCGTCAAGGAGTGCCATGTCGGCATCAGTCCAGCGTGCAGCGCCCTTGGTGCGCGGCGCCTTGTCCCAGCGCAGGAGAGCCTGCTTCTCAGGGCTCAGGATCCCGTCGGCGGCCTGGGCCAGTGCTTCCTCGTTGGACCACAACCCGAAGAGCACGGCCTGTGCGTCGATGGCAGGCCAGATCGAGGACACGTATGCCTTCATCGGCGCTGACCGCGCGACGGTGTCTTGCACCCGGTCGTCAGGAGACTCGCCGGAGCGCTCGAGTTTGAGCAAGACGGCGTGCGCGAGGCGCTGCGGGAGCATCGCGCGCGCTGCCTCGTAGCGCACGCCGCGGCTCATCAACTCATCCAGGATTTCCTGCACGTCGTAGGCGGGAATCCGCCATTTGCGGACGCCGCGAGGGACGACCAAGGGCTCGGTGGCGGCGCGTACGTGGGCCCACACCGCGCGGCGGACTACCTCTGCAAGGCGCGAATCACCTTTAAGGACAGCGACTTCAGCAGAGTCCACGGCACGTACGCGGCCGTGCTGGAGAAGGGTCTCGAGGGTGTCATGGCCGACCCGCGCCTCGCCGAGTGCGGGCAGGACGGCGCTCACGTGATCGAGAAAGGCCGCGTTGGGTCCAACGACGAGCACACCAGAACGGTCGAGGCGGTCACGGAAGGAGTAGAGGAGCCATGCAGCGCGGTGTAGTCCCACGGCGGTCTTCCCGGTCCCCGGTGCGCCCTGCACGCAGATGGTGGTTCCGACATCAGCGCGCACAATGATGTCCTGCTCGGGTTGGATGGTCGCGACAATGTCGCGCATCGGGCCACTGCGCGGACGCTCAATCTCTGCAGCGAGAATGTGCGAATTCTTTTGTGGCGCAACGTTCTCGACGAGGTTCTCATCCTCGATCGCGGTGAGAGCGCCGCGGTCGACACCGAACCGGCGGCGTCGTACGACACCCATGGGTGCCGTACGGGATGCTCGGTAGAAGGCCGTCGAGACTGGCGCTCGCCAATCGATGACCACGGGTTCGCCGTGTGCGTCGGAGACGTGCCGCCGTCCGATGTACCAGGCTTCGTCGTCGACGGTGTCGACCCGGCCGAAGAACAACGTCGTTCGGGGGTCGTCCTGGAGCGCGGCGACCCGGCGCGCCAGAGCCTCACCGAGAGCGATGCCTGAGTCTGCATCGCTGGCCTTGCTGGCATCGAGACGTTCGACGGCCGCGCGCATGCGGGCCAGTTGGGCGCGGGCGTGGTCGAGGTAGTGCTGTTCGCGGGCCAACTCACTCGGCCCGCTGGTATCTGGCGGATGATCTGGCATGGACGTTGAGCGGGAAGGCATGAGGGCGTCACCGATCTCGTCGGAGGGGATGTGAGGGGGAGATCCACGATAGGCCATCGTCCGCGCTCATACCTGAATATGGCTGGAGTAACGCCGGTCGAGCTGCGTAACGCCGGTCGAGCTGCGTAACGCCGGTCGAGCTTGTCGAGACATGACAGCGGGGGCCGCGCCGATGGCGCGGCCCCCGCGGGCTCCGGAACTCCGTCACGCGCTCCGGGCCTATCCGTCCGAACCAGTGCTGAGGGAGGAAGGGAGAAAGACCAGCACTGGCCCGGGCTACGTCACGAGCTAGGGGCAGTCCCCAACGTCACCGTGACGTTCTGGCGCTTCCCGTCCCGCACGACGGAAAGCTCCACACGCTGGCCCGGGGTGCGCTCGCGCACCTGCCCGACCAGCGAGGTCGAGGAATCGACGGACTCACCGTCGATCGTCAGAATCACATCGTCCTTCTTGATGCCCGCCTTGTCGGCGCCGCTGTTGTTGACGACGGTGGCGACCTTCGCGCCGCTCACGGTCGCGCCCTCGAACTTGGCCGAACCGTTGGTGGCGGACACGCCAAGCTGGGGGTGCTGCGCCTTACCGTCGGCGATCAGCTGCTTGGTGATGTTCTTGACGACAGTCACAGGGATAGCAAAACCGATCCCGATGTTTCCGCTCTGCGAACTGCCTGAAGATCCGCTGAGCGACGCGATCGAGGAGTTGATTCCGATGAGGTCGCCACCCCCGCTCACTAGCGCACCTCCGCTGTTGCCCGGATTGATTGCCGCGCTGGTCTGGATGGCGTTGGTCACCACCTGCTCACCGCCTTGGCTTTGACCCGGAGCGCCCGGAGCGTTTTCCTCCTCGCCCCCACCTTCCTGCTGGGTGCTCACCGGCCGGTTGAGTGCACTGACAATCCCGGTGGTCACCGTGCCGGCGAGCCCGAGTGGGTTGCCAACGGCCATGACGGGCTGCCCAACGGTGATTTTGTCGTCGTTGCCGAGGGTGACCGGCTTGAGGTTGGCTGGCGGGTTCTTGATGCGGATGACCGCAAGATCCGTGGAGGGGTCGGTGCCGACGACGGAGGCTTCGTACTCTCTCTTGTCGGCCAGCGTGACCTGCAACTTCTGGCTGCCGGCGACGACGTGGTTGTTGGTGACGATGTTGCCCTTGTCATCCAGGATCACCCCTGATCCGCTGCCGCCTCCCGTGGCGTTGGCGGTCGCGATCGCGACCACACTGGGCGTGACCTTGCCGGCCGTCGAAGACCAGTTGACCGAACCCGCATCGGCGTAGTCAGCCGGATCGCCTTGAATCACCGTCGTATTGCCCGCCGCAGTCGGTGAGGAGTCGCTGGTGCTGCCTTGGGTCAGCGCATAGGTGCCACCGCTGGCGAGTACGGCAGCGAGTAGCGCAGCGAGTGGTACCGCGGCGCGGTTGCGGCGCGGCTTCGGCTCAGTCGCGACCGGAGCTGGGGCGTACGGGCCTTGCGGCGGCGCGGCACCAAACGCCTGGGGAGCCTGCTGATGCTGCGGCGCCCACGGGTTCGTACCGGGCTGTCCGCTCTGCTGTGGTCCGCCCGGCTGTTGTCCGCTCTGTGGCTGGGCGCCATAGTGCGGCTGCTGAGAGTGGTGCTGCGGGGGCGCCTGGCCGTCGCCTCCAGACTGGTTCTGCGGGGCCTGATGGCGTGGTAGTGGCGCGGCAAATGGCTGCGTCGATTCAACGTTTTGCGGCCCAGTCTCGTCGGGGCGTTGCTCGTTCATCGTGTGCTCCTCTGTCGCAGTTCACCGTGTTGATCTCGACTGTGCTGCATGCGCCTAGCCGTCATCTTGTGCTGGGCTGTGTGGTTCCTGTGTAAATCTCACCACGAAGGTTGCGCCCCCTCCGGCAGTGTCCTCCACGGTGACATCGCCCCGGTGCGAGGACACGATGGCGTGGACGATCGCCAGTCCGAGCCCGCTTCCGCCAAGAGCGGTATTTCGCGAAGACTCGCCACGATAGAAACGTTCGAAGACTCGGTGTCGCTGGTCGGGCGGAATACCAGGACCGTGGTCGCGTACGGCGAGCACGGGTCCGCTATCGGTCTGTCCGACCAAGACCTCGACCGGTGTGCCTGGTGGGGTATAGCGCATGGCGTTGGTCAGGAAATTGCCCAGAACCTGTCGTAGTTGTGCCTCATCACCGATCACCGACGTGGGCGTGACTGGCCCATTCCAACCCTGAAGCCGTATCTCTCGGTCGGGGTCGCGGGCGCCGGCGTCTTGAACGGCCTCAGCGGCCAGAACGGTGAGGTCAACGAGCTCAGGGATCAACGGCCTATCGGCGGCGAGGTCGCGGCGGTCGATGCGAGTGAGGAGCAGGAGATCCTCCACCAGCGCGCTCATCCGAACGGCTTCGTCCTCAATTCGGCGCATGGCGGAACTCACATCGTCCGGGTCAGTCACGGCGCCCTGGCGGTAGAGCTCGGCGTAACCGCGGACCGTTGCCAGCGGCGTGCGCAATTCGTGTGAGGCGTCTGCGACAAAACGGCGCATCTGATCTTCAGAGGCCGAACGCACGGCGAAAGACTGCTCAATGCGACTCAGCATCATGTTGAGCGACTGCGACAGGCTGGAGATTTCGTCCTGCGTCGAGGTGGGTGGGATCCGTCGAGTGAGGTCGCCAGCAGCGATGGCCTGCGCGGTGTCCTCGATTTGGCGTAGCGGTCGGAAGGCGCGCCGAATAAGGAACCACCCGAGCATGGCGGTGATCGCGGCGGCGAGCAGGCTGATGAAGATGGTCGACCACCGCAACTGGGTGATCGTGGCGTCGGTCGTCGCCAGGGGCGCCGCGACCGTCATGGTCGAATTCGTGGATGGTCCCGGGTAGGCCACCACGATCCAGCGGTCGTCGCCGTCACGGGACGGGACGATGAAGGAACGGTGGTGCACGACGAACTCGTGGGTGGGGCTGATAGCCGGGATGTTTGGCTCATCGGGGCCGGCGCCGCTGGGCGCCTCACCGTTGACCTGGATCGCCACCGAGTAGACGCCGTAGCGCTGGCTGGTGGAGGCGCTCGGGATCTCTTCGAGGCCGTACTTCACTTGTGATTCGATCTGACCAGCAGAATTTTGGAGTTCGGCTGCCTTCTGTCGAATCACAAAGTCCTCGACCCGGAAGGAGGCCGCGAGGCCCGCGATGGCCAAGGCCGTCACCAGGAGGCCCACGGTGACGACGACCAAGCGCAGGCGGAGCGGGACTCCGTGCAGCGCTTCGCTGACGGGCCCGCGGAGCGGATGAGCATCGCTCACGATGTGGGTTAGTCCCGCGGCTCACGCAAGACGTAACCCACTCCGCGCTTGGTGTGAATCAAGGCAGGCCCTTCGGTGTCGACCTTGCGGCGTAGGTAGGAGATGTAGGACTCCACGATGCCGGCCTCGCCGCGGAAGTCGTAGTCCCAGACGTGGTCGAGGATCTGTGCCTTCGAGAGCACTCGGCCCGAGTTGAGCATCAGGTAGCGCAGCAGTTTGAACTCGGTGGGGGAGCACTCGATGACGCGCCCGGCGCGGCGTACCTCGTGCGAGTCTTCATCGAGTTCGAGGTCGGCGACGACCAGTGCAGCGCTTTCGGCGTCTTCTTGGGCTTGAGTGCGACGCAGTACCGCGCGAATGCGCGCCACGACTTCTTCGAGGCTGAACGGCTTGGTGACGTAGTCGTCGCCGCCCACCGTCAGCCCCTTGACCTTGTCATCGACTGAATCCCGCGCGGTGAGGAAGACGATGGGCATGTCGTGACCGTTCGCACGCAACTTGCGGGTGACGGTGAAGCCGTCCATGTCGGGGAGCATCACGTCAAGGACGGCCAGGTCAAGCGGGTGGTCCTCGGCGTTGGCCAGGGCTTCCTTGCCGTCGGCGGCCGTGTGCACCTCGAATCCGGCGAACTTCAGGCTCGTGGCGAGGAGCTCGCGAATATTGGTCTCGTCCTCGACGATGAGCAGACGCGCTTCGGGGGTGGTCGTGGTCATCCCTGCATGTTGCCTGACCATTCTGAACGCCTGCTGTGAATTGACTGTGGGAGATGGCTCGCCGCTATCTGATATGATAGTTACGTTAAGTAACTACTTGGAGGCGAACAATGCCGGAATCGTCGTCGCGGGTCACGCCCGCGGTCCGACGGAAACTCGCGGTCGATCTACGACAGGTCTGCATGAAGATCAGTCGGCGCGCGCGCTTTGAAAGTGCGGATGCCATTGCGCCGCATCAGTTCTCAGTGATGGCGCACGTGGAGAAGGGGCTCGACCGGCCAGGTGCGCTCGCCCGTGAAGAGAGAATCAGCGCCCCATCTCTGACCCGGACCGTCAACGGGCTGGTGGAGCGGGGCCTCGTCGAGAGCAATGCTGACCCGGACGATGGGCGCGCTCGGGTGATCACCCTCACCAACGCCGGGAAGCAAGCCCTCACGGACGTCCGCCGGTCGCGTGACGCGTGGATCATCTCCCGCATCGAGGATCTGACCGACCAGGAGTGCCAGACCCTGCGGGAGGCTCAGGACATCTTGTCCCGGGTGGCGCGCGCATGAGCCCGACGTTCGCCTCCCTTTCCATTCGTAACTACCGCATCTACTTCTTCGGTGGGCTGCTGTCCAACACCGGCACGTGGATGGGGCGAGTGGCCCAGGACTGGCTTGTCCTGGTCGAACTCACCAACCATGATGCGACCGCTCTCGGCATCGTGACGGCCCTCCAGTTCCTGCCCGTTGTGCTGCTCGCGCCCATTGCGGGTGCGCTCGCTGACCGGTTCAAGAAGCGGCGAGTGTTGGCCGTGACGCAGAGCGGACTCGCCGTGACGTCGGCCATCTTGGCGGTGCTCACCCTCACCGGCGCCGTCACGCTGTGGCAGGTCTATGTCTTGGCTCTCCTGCAAGGGATGTTCACGGCGGCCGACAATCCCACGCGCCAGGCGTTCGTGTCGGAGATGGTCCCGCCGGAGCGGCTAGGAAATGCGGTCGGGCTGGGTAGCGCGAGTTTCAACGCCGCTCGGTTGATCGGCCCGGGTGTTGCTGGACTGTTGATCGCCATGGTCGGCACCGGATGGACCTTGGTGGTCAACACTTTCTCGTTCGTCGCGGTGCTCGGTGCCCTGTGGTTGATGCAGGGCTCTGAACTTCGACCAGCACCCCGCGGCAAGGGCAAAGGCGGAATTCGTGAAGGTCTTGCCTATGTCAAGCATCGGCCGGATCTGCAACTGATCATGGTCCTGGTATTCGTGCTGGGGACCTTTGGCATGAACTTCCAAATTACGACGGCGCTCATGGCCACGACCGTCTTCGGCAAAGGTGCGACAGAGTTCGGCCTACTGGGGTCGATTATGGCGATCGGTTCGCTCTCTGCCGCGTTAATGTCCGCGCGACGCTCCGAGCCGCGGCTGCGCGTCCTGCTCATGGCTCTTGCGGGTTTCGTGGTGGCCTCTGCGGGTGCCGCCACGGCCCCGACGTACACGCTGTTTGCGCTGTGGCTCATTCCGGTCGGGCTGATGGCACTCACCGTGCTCCCCACGGCCAACACCATGGTGCAGTTGAGTGTGGCGCCACACATGCGGGGACGCGTGATGGCGCTCTACATGGCCGTTTTCATGGGCGGTACGCCGATTGGTGCACCGCTCATCGGCTGGATCGGTGACGAGTGGGGAGCGCGCTGGACGATCGGTATCGGGAGTGTGGCGACCGGGATCGCGGTGGTGGCTGCAACCATGTACATCATGCGCTCCGACGACCTCCGTATTCGCTACCGCTTCCACGAGCGGCCACACCTACAGGTGCGCCGCAATGACGAGTCCGTCACGCCCGAGCGGGTCGCATGATGTCGCCACGCTTTCGGCGAATCGTTGTCATCGTCGCCCTGGTTGCCCTGCTCGGTGTCAGCGTGCTGGGTGCGCTGATCCCGTTGGTGCCATAGCGAATTCCTGCGCACGCAGGTCCCGCAATAGATCGTCATACCGTTCGCTGACGACGCGGCGAAGAGCTGCAGGAGCATCCTGGTGATCGCGTAGCCAGGATGCGGCGGCGGCCGCAGCCGAGGCTTCCTCCGGCCGTTCTCCGGGCCGAAGCGATCCCTGCGGGAACAGTCCTCGGGCCATGATCGTGGCCATCGTCTGGCTGTGTTGTGACCACCACGTGGTCAACGATGCGTAGTACCGCGGCGCGTAGTCCTCGATAAGTTCAGCGCCGGATGGTTCGGTGAATCCCGCAATGAGCGCTCGGAGTTCGTCATTGGTGACATCCGCGCCGTCGGTGATGCGCTGCCAGGTCTGCTCCTTTGCTTCGACGCTGGGACGAGCAGCCCGGGCTGTGACGCAGGCCGTGTGTCCGCTCATGGATGCGTCGCGACGCAGTTCGTCAGCGAGTTCTTCCGGCGTGGTGGCGTCCTGTGCGGTGAGGCCGGTTAAGAGCATCCAACGCAACTCGCGATCAATGTCGAGGCCCTCGACGACCTGATGGCCCGAGAGCAAGTCGCGGCCACGCGGCACGCCGTTCGGCGAGTGACCCACCATCGCGGCCAGGGCCCGCGCCCAACTCTGCTGAGTGTCGCTGCTTGGCTCGCTTGCGAGCAGGCTCTCGTATGCCGTCGCGAGGTGCCTGTCGTTGGCCTCTTCTCGCTCGGGCTCCGGCACGTAGTGACACGCGGCGTACCGCGCCAGCCTCTCCACGGTGCTGACGATGAATGCCTCCGGCTCGCTGGGGAGCTGGCGCTCGACCACGTCAAGGAACTGCGACGCCGTGAATTGGGCGTCGCGGGTCGAGTTCCACAGATTTGCCCAGGCAATCCCGCGGGCGAGTGGCGAGGTGAGTGTCGAGAGGTGCTGATCGAGCGCGCTCTGTGACGCAGTGTCAAGGGTGGCTTTTGCGTAGGTGAGGTCCTCGTCATTGACGAGGATGAGGTCGGCCCTCTCGCCGTGCGCCTCTGATACCTCGGTGAGTTCATCCTTGGCGTCGAGGGTGAGCAGTCGAGTTCGCTCGAGCCGGTCGTCGACGACTGTGTACAGCCCGACGTTGAGATGATGTGGACGCAGTACGGGAGAACCGGTGCTCGCGTCAATTCCCTTCTGCTGCAGCGCGAGCCGGGTGATCCGCCCCTCACCATCGCGCTCCACCAGCGGGCTGAGCGTGGTGACGCCGGAAGTCTCCAGCCACGCCCTAGACCACGAACGCAACTCACGGCCGGATGACTCTTCAAGACACGTGAGCAGATCGGACAATTCGGTACTTCCGTATGCGTGACGTTCGAAGTACGTCGCGGCCCCGGCGAAGAAGGCGTCCTCGCCGACATAGGCCATGAGTTGCTTAATGACCGAGGCGCCCTTGGCGTAGGTGATGCCATCGAAGTTCTGTCGGGCTGCTTCGAGGTCGCGAATGGTCGCCACGACGGGGTGGGTGCTGGGAAGTTGATCTGCGCGGTAGGCCTTGGCCTTGCTGCCTAGGGCGAACGAGGACCAGGCGATGTCGTACTTCGTGGCAGCTGAGCAGACGTGGTAGCCCATCAGGTCCGCGAACGATTCCTTGAGCCAGAGGCCGTCCCACCAGCGCATGGTCGCAAGATCGCCAAACCACATATGGGCCATCTCGTGCATGATCGTGTTGGTTCGCTGCGCGCGCTGGTGGACGGTGCTGTATCCACGGTGCAGGTACGTCTCGGTGAACGTGACCAGCCCGGGATTCTCCATCGCTCCGAGGTTGTACTCCGGAACGAAGATCTGGTCGTACTTGCCCCAGGGGTAGGGAAATTTGAACTTCTCGTCGTAGTACGAAAGCCCCTGCTTGGTGACCTCAAAGATGTCCGCCGTGTCGAGGTGGGCGGCCATGCTCTGCCGACAGAGCAACATGAGCGGGATGGTGTGGGAACTCCCGTCCGCACGTTCGACCTCCCACTGATCCTGAACCTGGTGGTACGGGCCAGCCACAATCGCGGTGATGTAGGTCGAGAGCGTTGGAGTCGGTGCGAATTTCACTGTCACGCAGCGGTTTCCACGGGCATTGACGATCTCGTCACGCTCAATCTCGGGCTGACCAGAGCGCACGACCCAGCCCACCGGCGCTGTGACCTGCATGGTGAAGTGAGCCTTGAGGTCGGGCTGTTCGAAGTTGGCGAAGACCCGGCGTGCATCGGTGGGTTCGAAGTGGGTGTAGAGGTAGGTCTCCCCATCCTCGGGGTCGGTAAACCGATGCATCCCCTCCCCAGTGCGGCTGTATGCACACTGGGCTACGACGACCAGCTCGTTGCGGTCGGCGAGTCCGGGAACGGGCAAGCGGGCGCCGTCGTAACCGGTCAGGTCGAGGTCTTCACCGTTGAGCGTCGCGCGGTCAACGGTGTCGGCGATGAGGTCGACCCAGGTGTCGGCGCCCGGCGTGGCATCGAAGTAGAGGGTGGTCCTGCTGGGGAAGGTCGTGGTGTCGGGCTGGGACGCGTCCCGCAGATCCACCTCGATGAGGTAGGACTCGGGCGTGACGATCGCAGCGCGCGCCGCGCACTCGTCCTGGCTGAGATTCGCGGTGGAGGTCACGGGAAACAAGTCTGTCATGGGCGGCGGATCCCGGAACCGCCTATATGCATTCTGCCGAAATCAGATACTAAAGGTGCTCCACTACGTAATCGATGCACTGCGTCAGTGCCGTGATGTCGTCGGGGTCGACCGCTGGATACATCCCGATGCGCAATTGGTTGCGGCCGAGTTTCCGGTAGGGGTCCAGGTCGACGACGCCGTTGGCTCGAAGCGCAGCGGTGACGGCCGAGGAGTCGAGGGCGTCATCGAGGTCGATCGTGCCGACGACGAGTGAGCGATCCGCAGGCTCAGGGACGAATGGCGCGGCATACGGCGCGGCGTTGGCCCAGTCGTACAGCCGAGTGCTGCTGTCGGTCGTGCGAGCGACAGTCCAGTCCAGGCCGCCGTGGTCATTCATCCAGCGCACCTGGTCGGCCATCAGTGCGAGCGTGGCCACCGCTGGAGTGTTGACGGTCTGATTCTTGCGTGAGTTGTCAATGGCGGATGGCAAGTCAAAAAATGCTGGGACATAACGGTTTTCGGCGATTCGATGGGCCCGTTCGATGGCGGCGGGGGAGAAGGCCGCTAACCAGAGCCCGCCATCGCTCGCGAAGCCCTTCTGCGGGGCGAAGTAGTAGACATCGGTCTCGGCGATCTCGACTGGAAGGCCACCCGCGCCGGAGGTTGCATCGACCAGGACCAGCGCGTCCGCGCCGCCGACCCGCTGGATCGGCAACATTGTTCCGGTTGATGTTTCGTTGTGCGGCCAGGCGTAGGTGTCGATGCCCGCCCGCTCGACCGGTGCGGAAGTAGAACCGGGATCCGACTCGATGACGTCGGGGTCGGTGAGGAACGGAGCGGATGCAGTCGCCGTCGCGAACTTGCGGGAGAACTCTCCCATCACGAGGTGCTGAGCGCGCTGCTCCACGAGTCCGAACGCGGCGATATCCCAAAAGGCCGAGGCGCCGCCTAGTCCCAGGATGATCTCGTAACCGTCGGGGAGGCCAAACAACGCGCTCAGGCCGGAGCGGATCTCGCCGACGAGTCCCTTGACGGGCGCCTGGCGGTGTGAGGTTCCAAGAACACTGCTGCCACGCTCGGCGAGGTGGGCAAGCTGCTCGGGCCTGATCTTGGAGGGGCCGCTACCAAATCGCCCGTCGCGGGGTAGCAGGTCGGCGGGGATGCGAATGTCCGGTGCGCTCACGGTCACCGAGTGTGCCAGTGCGGTACGCCCCACCGCCGGGGTGTACCGCACTGCAGAACTCAGCACTGCAGAACTCAGACGGGCGCGCTGCGGATCTCTAAGCGTTGGCCATCGGGGTCGACGGTCTCCAGGCGGGTGTCGTGGTCCTCCATGACGATCTCGCCGGGGGCGTACCCGCTGTCGGTGAGTTGTCTCTGCAGTTCCTCGAGCGAGCCACTGGTCGTGAGGCCAAGCGCGATCGACCCTCCAAGTTCACGCCCGGGCATGGCCATGGAGTCGTCGCCATGGTGGAGGCCAAGGACGCCGGCGCCAGCCGAGTACGGGACGTACCACTCGTTGGGCTCGCCGTCCGGGCGCAGGCCGAGTGCTGCGGCGAATGCGACATACGGGCCTTGCGGGTCGGTGAAGCGGCACAGCGATACCTGGATCCGGTGATCTGGCGTGCCCGGCTGGGTGCTGGAGCCGTATCCATCGCCTGGACCGTTGAACAACAGCCGGTCGCCCAGGGGGTCGACGACTTCGACCACGCGCCCGTAGGTCTCGTCCACGATGGTCGGTTGGAAACCTGCGGCGCCGAGCGCACGGTGCAGGTCGTCCGGGTCAGAAGTCAGGCCGGTGAGTTGCGTGCACCCCACGGGGGCGCCTAGGTCGCTCGTGGCCGCGCTGTGGAGCCAGACTTCGCCAGCGCCTGCGCGGAGTACGTCCATGCCGTCGCCCCAGGACGTGGTGGCGGTGAGGCCTACGGTTTCCAAGAACCGACGCATCGCGGGGATGTCGTCGGTGAACCTGATGGCGGCGAGGGTGAGTGTTGAGGTCATCGGGCAGCCTCCTGGCGATCGGCGTATTCGGTGAGCGCCCGCTCTACCAAGGCTGAGAGGCTTTGACCTTCATCGACCGCGAGGTGCTTGATGCGGGTGATGAGGGGGCGGGGGAGATAGACGTTGAACTGGACTTTGGGACTGGTTGGCGGCTCAGGCATGACAGGATGCTAGCAATCTAGTACCGGTTAGGCTAGGGCTGTGAATGAAGTCATCCGCAGCGAGTACGACGGCCATGGGTTGGACGAGGGTGCGATGCCGAGCGCCCCATGGCCGGCCATCCAGGACTGGGTCAACCACGCCAGAGCGGCCCATGATGAGCGGCCGGACGTGCCAGAACCTGATGCCTTGTCGGTGGCGACGGCTGATGCGAGCGGCAGGCCACACGTACGCACCGTCCTGTTGCGCTATCTCGCTGCCGACGGCGTCGGGTTCTATACCAACCTCGAGTCTCGCAAGGGCCGGGATCTCGCCGAGAACGCTGCGGTGGCAGCGTCGCTCACGTGGCCGACGCTCTACCGCGCGATCAGATTCGCTGGGCGCATTGAGCGACTCCCGCACGAGACGACGATGGCGTACTTCCAGAGCCGTCCATGGGGCTCGCGCATCGGGGCGTGGGCCTCGCGTCAGTCGCAACCGGTCGCGTCACGGGCCGAGCTTGAGGCGGCCTACGCGACGGTCGCCGAGCGCTGGCCAGACTGTGGCCACGCCGACGATGTTCCGCTGCCCGACTTCTGGGGTGGCTACCGCATCGTCTGCGACGAAGTGGAGTTCTGGGGTGGGCGGCGGAGTCGGCTGCATGACCGTTTGCTCTACGAGCGAGTAGGCGAGGGCGACCTGGACCGTGCTGGTGCCTGGACCTGTCAGCGGCTCCAACCCTGAGTTTAATTTTCTAGGACTTCTGCGACGACTGGCGTGCGGAACTCGGCGAGCGGGTCTACCGTTAGTCGTATCACCGGATCCTCCCTGACCCGGCGTGGGTTCCGAACAGGAATCCTGGACGTCGTTGAGACGTCGACCGGTTGGCGCGATTCCCCCCTGTCCGCGCCAACCGGTCTTTCCATGCCTACGCCCGAAATTCTCTTGATCTGAACTGGCCTTAAGACCTACCGTTCAAGGACACGAGAGAGGAGGTGGTCCAGGAGTGAATTCTTCAAGGACGCGTGAGGTGGTCGCGCGCTAGCGCGGCTCAAGTCGTCGACCGCCTCCGGGTGATCGACTGGGCGGAAGCGCTGGCAATTTCGGCCGGCCACCGCAGCCCGTGGGAGCACGAATCGTCCATCGTGCGTCCGCCTGACTAGGCGGAGCCCACGGGCTGTTTCATGCGCTAAGGCGCGGGTGGGACGGCGTCCCGCTTGCGCAGCATCGAGATCATCAGGTTGATCTCGGATTTCTGTCCGGCAACCATCTTCTTCGCCAAGTCCACGACATTGGGCTCAGTGCAGGAGCTCACGCAGGCGCTGGCCATATCGACGCCAGCGCGGTGGTGGGGAATCATCAGTTGCAGATAGATGACTTCCGCGTCCTTGCCCCGCGCAGACCGCAGTTGGTCCAGTTGACCGGCCGATGCCATCCCTTGCATCCGGCCGTCAGGTTGAAGCATCGGTTTGCCGCCCGAGTGCTGGTGACCCGACCGCTTCATCCACTCCATGGGGTCTTCGGCCCGAGCCTGGGACAATCCCCAGGTCTCTAACCAGCCGCGCATCTCGCCCCGCTGGTTTTCCTGGGTGGTAGCGATGTCGTACGCCAACGTCTGAACGTCATTCGCCGTCCCAGCGCTGCGCACGATGAGCGACATGTCCACGGCCTGGCCGTGGTGCAACTGCATGTCGCGAGCAAAACCTGCGTCAGTACTGAGATCGCCTGGCCACGTCGGGCGACCGATGAACCACCCGGCGAAGAAGACCGCGACCGCGGCGAGTAGCGCGCCGACCCACATCAGGACCTTGCGAGTGGCAAGCGGCGACGCGGTCTCCCGGAGGTACTCGTCGCTCACGCCCGCCGACTGGCCGGAGCCCTCGGGCGCCTCTTGCTGGCTCACATGCCTCCGGCGACCTGGTCAGTGTTGGGGTCGTACGCTCCGCTGCACGCGGCGCCCGGCTCTGGCGTTTGCGGGCCCTTCCAGTACTTCTTGATGAACGCATCGATGGTGGGATCGCTCGCCGAATCGACCATGAGCTGCTTGCCCCAGGCCGTCAGCGCAATCGGCGACTTCTGCTTGTCGTCGACCGACACGAGCATGTAGTCGCCCTGCTTGCGCGCAGTGGCCTCGAGGGACTGAATTTGCTTCTTGGGCAACGAGGAGTTGTAGGTGATCCAGACCGCCCCATGTTCGAGGGAGTGCACCGCGTGCTGGGGTTTGACTGCCTTGGTGTAGATCCCGCAGTTGGCCCAGGCGGGGTGATGCTTGCCACCGACCGGCGGCTCCTGCTTATAGGTAAAGCCCGAGGTGATGTGGTCCCGGTCCAAGTCCTCATAGGACTTCACCGCTCCGAGGTCGGGCTTCTCCTGGCCGCGCACGTACGCAACGAGGCCACCGCCGATCCCGAGCAGCAATGCGACGGCGACCACCGAGGCAATGACTGCACCCCTGCGGCCATCTCGGCGCTGTTTGCGCTGGACAGGCGCGAGCTTGTCGCGCGCGCTGGCGCGGGCAGATACGCCGTCCTCTGGTGCCGTGTCGTCGTGGTCGCTCATGGACTTCCTTGCCTTGGGTATGGACGTCAGATCGCATTATGGCTGGCCAATCTGTGTCCTCGTGTCTCGGTTGTCAGGTGGAGGTGGCAGGCTGTGCACTGTGAGCGACCTGATCGACACCACTGAGATGTACCTCCGCACCATCTATGACCTTGAGGAGGAGGGCATCGTTCCCCTGCGTGCGCGCATTGCCGAACGCCTCGGGCACTCGGGGCCGACCGTGAGCCAGACTGTTGCGCGCATGGAACGCGATGGGTTGCTCACCCTTGCGGGTGACCGGCACATCGAGCTCAGCGACGAAGGCCGCGTCAAAGCGACTCGGGTCATGCGCAAGCACCGGTTGGCTGAACGCCTGCTGGTTGACGTAATTGGTCTGGAGATCGAATACGTACACGACGAGGCGTGCCGGTGGGAGCACGTCATGAGTGAGCGCGTTGAGCGCAAGATTCTGGCGATGCTCAAGGAACACGGCCTTTCGCCGTACGGCAACCCCATTCCCGGCCTGGACGAACTGGGCGACGACCTTGAGGTCGAGGACTTCCGGGAGGGCGTCGTTCCGCTGACCGATGTCGCTGGGCCCGAGTCGACTCGCGCAGTGGTGCGCCGGATCGGGGAGCCCGCACAGGCAGACACCGACACCTTGGCAGTGTTGACGGGCGCTGGAGTCCGACCGGGTGCGGCTGTCAACGTACGCACCGACGCGGGCCGGGTCATTGTGGTCGCTGAAGGGCGCCCCGATGCCGACGGGGCCTCGCTGCCACCGGACGCCGCGGTCCACGTCTTCGTCACTGCGCCGGAGTAGATCTAGCGCCCTGACGGGCGAAGGCGGCGTGACCTGATCGTGACATTCGCCGAAGGTCTGTGTACGGTATCGATCTAGCTCTGTACGTCGGGGAATGTTCATCATCGAAAGGGTTTGCCACGTGTCCCAGCGCACCCGCGGGCGCCATCGCGCACCGAGTCGGCTGTCGACATCAGTCACCACCACGGCTCGTGTTTCAGCGGCGATGGCGGTGTCGGGCAGCCTGATTGCTGCCGTGAGCGTGCCCGCCAACGCTGGCCCCACCAAGGCCGTCGCCACCGTGGTTGTTCCCGACGAACTCAAATACCCCATGGGCGTCGAGCCCTCGGCCGCGCTGGCCGCCGCTCCCGCTGACATGCAGGCGGGCGTGCCGCCCATGCCAAAGGCTGAAGTCGCCCGCGGCTTCAAGCGCCCGGCGCCTGAGCCCGCACCGCCGGAGGCAGCGGAGGGCTCAAGCAGCACTCCCGCACCGGCCTCCGCGTCGTCCACTGACTCCGCCCCCGCGGATCAGCCGTCGGGGAATACTGCGAGCGCGATCGACGTCGCGAAGAAGTACATCGGAACTCCCTATGTCTTCGGTGGCACGACCTCTGCGGGCTTCGACTGCTCGGGCTTCACCAGCCAAGTGTTCCGGGAGCTCGGCGTCACGCTGCCGCGTACCGCCCGCGCGCAGCAGGCGATGGCAACCCGCGTCAGCGACCCCAAGCCGGGCGACCTGGTGTTTCGCAACTTCCCCGCGACCCACGTCGGTATTTACGTCGGCCCGGGCATGATGATCGATTCGAACCGTCCCGGCACCACCGTGAGCATCCACAAGATGTGGGGCGGCAACTTCAGCTACGGCCGGGTCGGCTGACCCGCACCTTCTAGCGACGGCGCGAGAGTCGCTCTGCGACGGCCGGCCACACTGCCCTCGGCGCTAGCCGTACGAGCCGCATTGGCCGAGCCAGCCGCCCTGGGAAGGCGATGTGGTGGCGCTCGCGCTCGAGTCCATCGCAGACTGCTCGAGCCGCGGTGTCGGGGTCGATCGCCGCCGGCAGACCCGGAAGTGACTGGCCTGCCGACGAGCGAACCCCGGCCGGTGTCGCAGTGGCCACTTTGATGTTGTAGCGGCGAGCGTCAATAGCGAGTGACTCCAACAAGTTTCGCAGTCCCGCCTTGGCCGCGCCAAATGCTTCTTCTGATGGATACCCGCGGAAGGCAGCAGGCGCGATGAACCCGACGATGGTGCCTGATCGGCGTTCGATCATGGACGGAAGGACGGCGCCGATCGCGTTGCTCGCGCCCACCAGGGAAACGTTGACAACATCGGCGAATGCCTGCCGATCCCAGTCAGCGATATCGATCTGTCGAGTCTCCGCCGCGGTGAAAACCAAGATATCCACGGGGCCAAGTTCGTGATGAACGGTCCGCGCGGCCGCGTCAAGCGACTCCGGGTCCGTGACGTCAGCAGGAGCGGCGAGCATCGCCCCGCCAGAGACCTCGTCGAGGGTTTCTCGGCGTCGGGCGGTGATCGCGACCCGTGCGCCACGCGCTTGCATCTCGCGCGCGATGGCGGCGCCGATGCCGGTGGAGGCACCGACGACCCACACCACCTGGTGCTGCAGATCCATGGCTGCTCCTCACGATCCCGGGGCTCTCACGCTATCGGGCAAGTCCCGCTCGGGTTGCACCGGGCGATGAGGTAGGCGCACCAGGCGCTCTTGTCCCAGCCCGTCATCGAGGCCGTTCGTTAGGCCGTGCTGTGCGCTCCCGTCATCAGGCCGGCGAGGTCCTCGGGATGCAGGAACGACGGTGGTGGAGGTGGTCCCCAGTTGAACAGCCCGGCCGCTCCTTCGAGCACCTCCGGTTCCCAGATCTCATCTTCGGGGATGACGTCCATGTCGGAGAAGTACTCCGAGAAGTTGCCGGCTGGATCCTTCAGGTACCAAAAGAAGTTCGAGCCTGCGTGGTGGCGGCCGAGGCCCCAGACGTGGCGCTCGGGACTGCCCTCGAGCATCGCGAACGCGCCGCGACCCACGTCGTCGATGTCGTCGACCTGCCAACTGGTGTGGTGCAGGTAGTTCACCGGCGACTGCAACGCGAGAAAGTTGTGGTGGTCGGTAGAGCAGCGCATGAACGCGCCCTTGTCGCCGATGTAGTCCGAGACCTTGAAGCCGAGGCCTTCGGTGAAGAAGTGCATCGTGCGCTTAAGGTCAGTTGTCCCGGCGACCGCGTGGCCGAGTCGGCGCGGTCTGACCCGGTCAGTACGGACCACTCCAGGCGCACGCCCGCTGCGGTCGATCCGACCGGGGCCGTTGTACGGCGTCGCGACCGATGCGTCTTGAACGAGCCTGGGCAGGACCCGAATTCGCACGGTGAATCCCGAAACCGGCTCCTGTGCGAGGAGTGCCTCGCCATCGAGCTCCGCCCGCAGACCAAGGCGCTGCACGTTCGCGGCGATTCGGGCCAGGTCATCGGTGTCGTCGGCCGCGACACCGAGCTCGATGAGTTGGCGGCGGGGTGCCGAAACGATCTTGAGCTGCTCGCCACCGTCGCGAGTGCTGAGCTTGCCGTCCACTCCGGGCGCTAGGCCGAAGTCGGTGTAGTAGGCGTGCGTGGCCTCGACGTCGGGGACACCCATCGTGACGTGACTGAGTCGGTGCAGGCTCATGGCATTCTCACTTCCCGTCGGCTGCTACGAAATGTTGTCGCAGCTCGCCGACTCCTTCGACCGTACTGACCAGGGTTTGCCCGGCAGCGATGTATTTTTGTGGGTCGCGTCCAAGGCCGACCCCCGCCGGGGTGCCGGTGAAAAGCAGGTCACCGGGGTAGAGCGTGATGATCTTGGAGAGCTCGGCGATGAGGCGCGGTACCGACACAATGAGATTGCTCGTCCGCCCGTCTTGCAGCGTTTCGCCGTCGAGTTCGCAGTGCAGGGCGAGGTCGTCCGGATCCGGCACCTCGTCGGTTGTCACGAGGAATGGACCGGTGGGGCTGAAGCCGGAAAAGGACTTCCCGAGCCCGAATTGCGGTGCGGGCCCAGCAAGTTGCGTGACCCGTTCGGAGAGGTCCTGACCGGCGGTGATCCCAGCGACATGCTCCCAGGCATCGGCCTCGTCGATGTTGTATGTCGTGCTTCCGATCACGGCCACGAGTTCGACCTCCCAGTCGGTATTGCCACCTTCGGGCAGCACTACTTTGGTAACCGGTCCGCTCAGGCTGCTGAGAAACTTCGGGAACACCGGCGGCAATCCCTTCGGGGCCTCGAACCCTGACTCCATGGCATGTTCGGTGTAGTTGAGTCCGATGCCGAGGATCTGGCGCGGGTCCGGCGATGGAGGTCCCAAGGCCGCGGGGTCGTATGCCGCGGCTTCGGTGAGCGGCGCCGCCTGCGCCCAGTCGCGGAAGGCACCCCACTCGGAGAAGAGAGGCGCCGGTTCGGGTCCAAAACGCCCGTCACTGGCCTGGTGCACATCGACCGCGAGGTCGTCTGGTGTGATCAGGACGGCGCGGCCGTCGAGGTTTGCGAGCTTCATCGAGTCTCCAGGTGGGTGAGGTTGGTCAGTCAGTGCGGGCGAGTACGCGGCGAAGCGCGAGCTCTAGATCGCCCGAGGGATCGTTAGTCAGGTGATGGGCGCGCCATGCCACGTGGTGGTCGGGACGTACGAGCAGTGCCCCGGAGTCGCCTATCTCGCGCAGCGCAGCCCATCGGCCGAGCACATCGGCGTGGTCTCCGCCGGCGCCGATCACGTGGCTTGTGACAGGGATGCCGAGGGCCGCAGCCGCCTTCTGTGCGGCATCAGCCCAGGGTTCTCCACCAATCCCGGTCAGCACGGTGAACTCCCCGCGGCCGCCCAGGTCGAGCGTGGATGTCGCGACGCGTTCGTGCTCCACCCAGGCATGCGGAAGGCGGGCACCCGGATGGGTGGTGGGGTGGTCGTACAGCTCCGGATCGCGGGTCGGCTTTGGCCAGGGCGAGCCGTCGTCGATGACGGCCGATGACTCATAGCGTTGGCCGAGTTCGACTCCGAGCGCATTGAATTGGTAGTTCTGCAGGGCAACCGCTTCGGCGAGCTCGCGTCGTCGTCGCTCACCCACGGGGCCAGGGGCGCGTAATCCGTCAAGCGCGGACTGGCCTTCCTCGGCGGTCTGGCCGGGCTCGAAACCGAGCGCCTTGGAGATCGGCCGCATGTCACCGACGCTCTGCATGGCTCGGTCGACGACGCCGCGGCCGACTGGCTGTCGCTCGTCGGTGTAGGTCGCCAGGAGTTCCTCACCTGCCTTGCCCTGGAGCACGAGAGCAAGCTTCCAGGCCAGGTTGAAGGAGTCCTGGATCGAGGTGTTGGTGCCCAGCCCGTTGGCCGGTGGGTGCCGATGGGCCGCGTCGCCTGCCAGGAATACGCGCCCGATCTGGTACTTCTGGGCGATCAGGTGGTTGATCTGCCACAGGCTCGTCGCCTTGATCTTGAGGTCGATGTCGGGGTCGCCGATGGTGGCGCGGGCACGGGCGATGACGGCCTCCTCTGAGAGGTCGGGCTCGCCCTCGGCCGGGTCGTACATGAACAGCAGCACCCATTCGGTCCACGGTTTGACGCAGATCCATGTGCCCGAACCGACCCAATAGTCGTTGCCCGGCTGGCACATCCAGTACAGAGTGCCGGGGCGATAGGCGGCGTACTTCGTGAGGTCGGCCTCTAACCACACGTTGGCCGCGGCGCCGAGGCCCGATTCTCCGTCGAAGGCGAAGTCCAACTGCTCCGCAACCGTGGAGCGGCCACCGTCCGCGCCGACGACGTACCGGGCCCGAATGGTCTGCTTGGTCTGCTCGGTGCCTGAATCGCGCTGTCGCACGACTGCTGTGACCCCGTCGGTGTCCTGAGACACGGAGATGAGTTCGGTTGAGAAACGCAGGTCGGCACCGCGGGCCTCGGCGCCCTCGCGCAGCACCGGTTCGAGGATGTGCTGGGGGATATTGCACATGCTGGTTGGGCTGGCTAGTTCGTAGTCCATCCGTCGCTCCGGGCCGCTGCCCCACGTGAGCAGCCGGGCGATCTCTTCGTCGGCAAAACTGGTCGCCCAGACGTTATTGCCCATCAGTTCGTTGGGGGTGGCCGCGGCCCGTACGTCGTCCTCGAGGTCGAGGTCGCGGAACACCTCCATCGTGCGCTGGTTGGTGATGTGCGCGCGGGGTGAATGGGCCGTGCTGGCGTACTTAGTGACAGTGACGGCATCGACGCCGTACGTCGCCAGCAGCGCCGCCATCGTGAGGCCCGCGGGGCCAGCGCCCACGATCAGGACATCGGTGTGAACCGCGGACGTCATGGTCATCTTGGCCTCCTGAGGTGCCAGGTCAGCGGTCGTGCAGGTGACCGCCCTCACAGTGTGCGACGAAGAGTTTCGAAAAACAAGATATATTCGAATATTTAGTTGATCTTCGTAAACCTGGTATGGTTGTTTCGTGGCCGCCAGACGCACACGAGCGAACATCGAGACCGTGCACGCGGCGCTGCGCGCGGACCTCCTGGGCGGTGTGCACGCGCCCGAGTCCAAGCTGAAGTTTGCGGCGCTATGTGAGAAATACGGCGCCAGCGTGAGTGTGATCCGGGAGGCGCTATCCCGGCTGGCTGAGCAAGGCCTCGTCGAAGCAGAGCCTCGGGTGGGGTTCCGAGTCCGCGCAGTCAGCGTTGAGGATCTGCGCGAACTCACCGCCGCCCGCATCGAGATCGAAACGCTGGCGTTGCGACGCGCTATCGAAGGCGGCGGAGTGGACTGGGAGTCCGAATTGATCGCCGCTCATCACCGGTTGGAACGCGCGCCGCTGCTCACCCAGGACGAACCGCCTCGAGTGTCCGACGACTGGGAAGCGGCCCATGGCCGCTTCCACGCCGCGCTGCTCGACGGCTGCAACAACTCATGGCTGCTTGGGATCACCTGCATGCTGCGCGACGCGTCGGAGTTCTATCGCAGGTGGTCTCAACTGCATGAGCCGGACCGCGACGTAACCGCTGAACACCGCGCGATCCTGGAAGCAGTTCTTGACCGTGATGCCGACACCGCAGCGGAACGACTCAGCTCCCACTACCGCCACACGTCGGACATCGTGGAGCGAGCGCTTCGCCCGCCCCAGGTAGCCGAACCGAACTGACCGTAGAAGCGATCGAAGGAGACGCCTCCATGACCAAAACCGCAGCAGAGCCAATCCGTGATCCGAAAGCCGACCACCTGCTCACGCCAGAGAATTGCGTGGTCGTCCTGATCGACTATCAGCCCGAGCAATACTCAACGATCACCTCCAGCACGGTCGAGGAGATTGACCTGAACGTGCTGGCGCTCGCCAAGTTTGCCCGCATGTATGGCGTGCCGACGATCATCTCGACCGTCGGTGTTGACCTGGGCGTCAACGAAGGAACGAAACAATCAATCCTCGATGAGTTGCCCGGGATTCCGGAGATCGATCGGACTGGGGTCAATGCCTGGGAGGATGACGAGTTCCGCGCAGCCGTCGAGGCGAGTGGGCGGAAGAAGGTCGTGATCGCAGGTCTGTGGACCGAGGTGTGCATGACCTTCCCGACTCTGGACATGCTGGCCGAGGGGTACGAGGTCTACCCGGTCGCCGATGCTGTCGGCGGGATCAGCCCGGCCTCGCATGAGCGCGCGTTCGAGCGGGTCATTGCCGCGGGAGCTCGTCCCATTACCGCAATCTCTTTCGGCAGCGAGTTGATGCGCAACTGGGCTCGCGAGGACTCAGACAATTTGCGCACCGTGATGGGTTGGTACTTTCCCGAGCGCGAGCGCCTCGGGTTCGGACACCGCGCGAAGGAGGGGAACGCATGACCGAAATTCAGGACATTTACTTCGCCCACGCCCCGGATCGCCGCCGTTACGAGATCCGCGACGGCGAGACGGTTGCTGGGTTCACGCAGTACCGCCTGCCCGACGACCAGCACGTCGACTTCGTGCATACCGAGGTCGACGAGGCGTACAACGGACGCGGCCTGGCTTCTGGCCTGGTGAGTTTTGCGCTCGCGGATGTGCGCAAGTCGGGCAAGCGGATCATCCCGCACTGCCCTTACGTCGCGAGCTGGATCACGCGCCACCCCGAGTACAACGACATCACCGACGTGCCAGCGTAGGATCGCGAACTCGCGCGAGCCGTCCGGGTGGTTAAGGGGTAGACCAAGATTATGGTGGCCGATGTGGTCGGGGCCCTGGTTGCAGTGGCCTGCATATCAGTGGTGTTTTTTGCGTCGCGCCTGGCGGCGATAGGACGGTCAGAGTTCAGCGACTCGAGTTTCAGGACATTCGTTTATTTGGCGGCCGGCGGCTTTGCCTACAACTACCCAGTGGGCGAGGACGCCGTGCGATGGATGCTATTCGTGCTGATCGTTGGAGTCGGCCTCGGCTATTTCAGCCGAAAGGTTCGCGAGCCGACGTGACATACATCGAAAGACCGGCCACTTGAGGTGAATGTGGCTGGCGACTGAGCCAAGCGCGGTGTTTCTGTCGCGGTGCGCTGGAGCGGAGAAAACGTGTGGTGCCCTCGGCTGGATTCGAACCAGCGACACCCGCTTTAGGAGAGCGGTGCTCTATCCCCTGAGCTACGAGGGCGGGGACTGGTCGGTGTGATGGCTGTTGGGACACCACACCGACCAGCGGTGACCAAGTGTAGGTGGGGTGTCGCTACGACTTGGGCGTGTGTTGCGCAACGGTCAGTTCGGCGGCAAGTCGTCCTTCTTCGGTCACGAATTCCAACTCACCTGGACCGAAGGTGCCGCTGCGCAGATCGATCTGTTCTTGCAGATAGCGCAGGAAGACCAACAGGAGAGCCGTCGCCGGAACGGCGAGGAATGCGCCGATGATGCCGTACATGTGGCTGCCGACGGTGACGCTCAGGATGACCAGGCCCGCGTGCAGGTTCATCGAGCGCGACTGGATCAAGGGCTGCAGGAGGTTGCCCTCGATCTGCTGCACGATGATCACGATTGCCAACACGATGAGCGCCTTGGTGAATGACGTGGACACCAGGGCGACCAGAACGGCGAGGGCGCCGGCGACGGTGGCGCCGACGATCGGGATGAAGCCAGCAAAGAAGGTGACAGTCGCCAGGGGAAGCCACAGCGGGACCCCGAGAATGGCGAGCCCGGCGCCGATGAACACGGCGTCGATCGCCGACACCAGGGCCTGCCCGCGAATGTAGCCGCCGAGTGTGCCCCACATGCGGGCAAAGACTTCGGTGAGGTGGCCACCAACCTGATCCCCGGCAGCGCGGCGGACCCAGGGCGCGAAGCGCGGCCCGTCCTTGATGAAGAAGAAGGCCAGCAGCAACGCCAGCAGCAAAGTGACGAAGACCTGCAAGGTCGAGGTGATTCCTCCGACCACGCCACCAGCGATCTGCGCGGCGCTCTCGGAGATCTTGTCGGTCAGGGCCTTGAAACCCTGGCTGATGTCGTCTTCCTTGAGGTTGAGCGGGGCTCCTTGGGCCCAGTCCTGAACCTCCGCTACGCCCGCGCTGGCCTGCTTGGCCAAATCCGGAGCCTGCGAGGCGACGGAGGAGCCGATCGCCGTCATCGCGCCCAAGAAGATCACCAGACCGCTGATGACCGATATGGCAGCAGCCGGAGCCGGACCCAAGCCCTTGCTGCGCAACCAGCGCGTCGGCGGCCAGAGAACAGTCGCAAGGACCAAGCCCAGCAGGATCGGGAGGATGGCGATCCACAGTGGGCCGAGGAGTTGCTTCACGATCCACAGCGTCACCAGAATGATGGCGATGCGCAGTGCCCAGATGGACGTCCATCGCACGCCCTCGCCAATCACGGCAGCGCGGTTTGGTCTGGTCCCCGTCGCGCCTGCCACAAGATCAGGGTCAGGCCCAGCCAGGCGCCCAGCGGCCGGGTCTGGTTGGCCCTGGTCCTGAGTCTGCTTTGCGTCCGGAACGTCGACAGCCCCTTCAGGGTCTTTCGGTGTGGGCGCGTCGCGCTCGTCGGCCATCGCTTCGTCTCCTACTTAGTGTGCTGTCCCCGCAGGACGTGATCAGAGACATCTTCCCCCACCCGATCCGGAATCCCCATTCGCAGCGCGGGACCTGTGGAAGATGGCCCGCTTGCCCTGCGTCGGCGAGGCTCTTCGGCACCTACAGGTGTGACCACTAGCCTCGGCGGGGTGACCAGTCCGACCCATGACGCAGCCGACTCGGATCGCGGAACCCGAGTAGCCGAGGCTATGGCGATCTGGCGGGCCCAGCTCACTGAGGTGGGTGGCCCCAACGCGCTGTTGTGGTACCGCGAACTCGCGCTGGGCACGCTGTCATTCACGAGTGCGCACCCTGCCGGTGTCGCCAAGATCCTGGCCGGACGATCCGTGCGCCTGTCCGACGTGGTGCGTTCACCGGAGGCGTACGCAGATGCCTGCCGTCGGGCGCGTGCAATCCGCCGCTCCGCGCACAGGCTGGAGCGAGAGCGCGGCCTTCGGGCCTGCTATCTCGCGATCGGTATGGCCACCTGGGAGGTCCCCGCCACCTACCCTGGTCCGCCCGCGGCACCCGTACTGCTCCGCCGTGCAAACCTGCTTCCAGTTGACGTGAGTGAGACCGACTTCCTGATCGATTTCGAGCCCGGCTATGTGGCAAACCCGGTGCTCTTGAACTACCTGAGATCAACCCGAGGGGTCGACCTCAACCCCGATGACCTGACTGCGGCGGCCAGGAACGGGTCGCCGGAAGGGGCATACAACCTCCTGCGCAGGGCCTGCGAAGGCATCGAGGGATTCCAGGTCCGTCCGAGCCTGGTCGTCTCGACCTTCTCAACGGTGAAGTCCGCGGCCATTAACGACCTTGCTGAGGCACAGGATTTTGCCGCGCATTCGGTCATTGCGGCGCTCGCGGGAGACCCCGAGGCCCTCACCGCGGTCGGTGCGCAGGCACCGCCGCCCGACGACGACCCAGACCTCCACGCCGAGCGCATCGTCGTCGACGCGGACGCCACCCAGCAGGCCGCCGTCGATGCTGTGGCTGCCGGATCCCACCTCGTTATTCATGGGCCGCCCGGAACGGGAAAGAGCCAGACCGCAGTCAACCTCGTGTCGACTCTTGCGGCCCAAGGGCGACGAGTACTGCTGGTGTCCGAGCGCCGCTCCGCGATCGAAACCGTCATCCGGCGGCTCGATGACGTCGGGTTGCGAGACCTGGTGCTGGACCCATGGGAGCCGGACTCGCTGGATCGTCTTCAGCGCACCCTGCAAAACGCGTCGACCTTGGAAGCGACCTGCGACGAAACAGAATTCGTACCGCCAGCACTCGTATCCGCACGAGAACAACTCGTCCAGCATCAGCATGCGATGCACGCTCCTCGGGAGCCTTGGGGGGTGTCCGTGGACGAAGCACAGACGCGGATCAGCGAACTCGCGGCGCTCCCGAGCCCGCCGCATTCACGGGTCCGGCTCGTAGGCACCCACCTGCACGCCATCCCGGCCGAGCGGCTGGAGGAGGTGCGTTCGCGCCTGGTGGCCTTAGCCGAGCAAGGCGCCTGGTCCACAGAACCGGGCGATGATCCTTGGTACCGTGCGCGGGTCGTGGGCGAGGACCAGACCCGACGAGTACGCGTACTGGTGGAGCACCTCGCCGGTGGCGGGTTGGAGGCATACCGCCAGCGGGTGGGTGACCTCGCGGCACAAGTTGGTCTCAAACGCCCACGCACCGTCTTGGATGCCGACCATCAGCTGGATTTGATGGGCCGAGTCTTTAGGACGTTGGAGGTCTTTCGACCGGGGGTCTACGAGACGCCACTGGACCAGCTGGTGGGCGCGACCGCCCGCCGGGGCTCCGAGCGTGACATTCGGATGAGCCTGATGGAGCGTCGCCGACTCCGCGCGCAGGCCAAAGAACTCCTCCGCCCTGGGCCGCCACCACGTGACCTGCACGGAGTGCTGGTCCGCGCGGCCGACCAGAAGCAGCAATGGCGTGAGCGCAGTGGCCCCGGTTCGGTGCCGAGCGCCCCGGCCGACGTGCTCGACGTGGAGCGCGAACACGAAGAGTTCCGCGAGGAAATCGAATGGCTCACCGCGCGGTTGGAGTCCACGCCTGAGGGTGGCGACCTCATTCATACCGACTTTGATGACCTGCAGAAGCGTCTCGAAGGACTCGCGGCCGCGGGGGACCGGCTCACGGCGGCCGCCCGCACGGTGAACGAGTGTGATGCGCTTCGTCGCGAGCACCTGGGGCCGCTCCTCGACGATTTTGCCGACCACCGCCTCCCCGTCGAGCGGGTCCCGCACGAGTTGGACTTCGTCTGGTGGTGCTCGGTTCTGGACGAGATCAAGAGCCGCGACCCTTCCTATGGTGCGCACGACGCTGCGGGTTTGCACCGCGCTCGCGCAACCTTCGAGGAGGCTGACCGGGCGCACCTCGCCGCGACGGCACAACGTGTCGCCGAAGAAACTCAGGCGCGAATCCATCAGGCAGTCAACGATTTTCCCGAGCAGGTGAAAGTTCTTTCCTCGCTGCAGTCAGGCCCAGGTGCTGCCTGGAGGTCGCTTTTGGGTGCCGCTCCCGAGGTCCTGACGATTGCGCGTCCCTGCTGGGTCATGAGCCCATACGAAGTCGCAAGCCTGGTGCCGCCCGGGTTGTGGTTCGACGTCGTGATCTTCGACGAAGGTTCCCAATTGCTGACCGCATCAGCGATTTCGGCGATCTCTCGAGCCGACCAAGTGGTCGTGCTGGGAGACACCAAGCAACAGCCACCAGCGCCATTCCAGGTTTCTGGAGACGAAGCCACTTCCGGGCCGGGCGGGACCTCCCTGCTGGACTCGCTCCTGCCGTTGGTGCCGAACCACACGCTGACCTGGCACTACCGCTCCGCCGATGAGCGGCTCATCGCGTTCGCTAATGCGCAGGCCTACCAGGGCGAGCTGATCACTGTCCCGCAACCGGTGCTGGAGTCGCCGGTCCGGCTTGAGGTTGTTCCGGAGGCGCAGGGGAACGGGCAGACGAGTCCGCAGGAGGTGGGGCGGGTCGTGGCGCTCGTACGCAACCACCTGGCACACGCCCCCGATCAGTCCGTCGCGGTGGTCGCCTTCACCACGCAGCACGCTGAAGCGATCGAGGCGGCGCTGCGAAAGGCTTGCCGAGACGATGAGGCGCTCGCCGCTGCATTCACGGCAGATGAGCCGCTGGAGGTCTGGACGTCCGAGGCCGCTCAGGGTCAGGAACGCGACGCGGTCCTGGTGTCCGTCGGCGCTGGCCGAGACGAACGCGGTGCCGTGACGCACCGGTTCGGGCCGCTGGGGGAGGAATGCGGCGAGCGGCGGTTGACCGTCGCGATCACCAGGGCCAGGAAGCGGCTCACCGTCATTTCGTCGGTCGCCGCGAGCGACCTTGAGCCCAACAAACTGCGCTCGCGGGGCGGGCAGATGCTGCGAGACCTGCTCGTCTACGCGGCTGGTGAGCAAGGCGAGCGGGTGGCAGCCGATCCCAAGGCGGGCGTCTCGCGTGTGGGTGGCCGACGTCGACGGACCGCGTCAACGGGCTCGGTGCTCGACCGCCCCTTGCATCCAGCAGCAGGGGCGCCGGTGTCGCCGGTCGTCGCCGACCTCGCGACCCGACTGCGCAGCAAAGGTCTGGTGGTCCACGAGAACTACGGCCGCTCAGTGCTCCCCGTCGATCTGGTGGTCGCCGATGCCGCCCGCCCGCACGAACCACTGGTGGCCGTCGAGACCGACGGGCCTGGGCTCGGATCAGTACGAGGGGTCCGGGTGCGCGACCGTCTGCGCCCCGCGCGTCTGCGCGAACTGGGCTGGGCGTACGAGCGGGTGTGGACGGTTGATGTCTTCCGCGACCCCGCCCGGGACGTGGCGCGAATCCAGTCGCTAGTCGAGAGGCTGTCCCGCGAACGCGGTCAACGTGAGCATCCGGAGCGATGCGACCCTGCGCCAGAGGACCCAGCATGAGCCCGGCGACGGATCGTCCGCGCCGCGCGGTGCGTCCCGCGACCGGCGGCACCACGCAGCGGGGTGGTGCACCTGAGCAAACATCGGATGACCTCGACGCCGAAGCGACGGCCACAGATCAGCAGGATGAGGACCATGCGCGGTGGCTGCAAGAGCAGCGCCCGCCCCACTGGGAGTGATCTGCACGTGCGAAAGGCCCAGATGACCGGCGACGGTCATCTGGGCCTTTGCGGTGTCACCCGTTCACAAGGACGGGCTCACAGGGTTCAGTTGCGGCGGGTGCGCAGTTCGTCGCGGATCTCGGTGAGGAGCTCGAGCTCGGTCGGCTCGATGACTTCCTCGACACCGGCCTTGCGGCGCTCGTTGATCTTGTTCATGGGAACCACGACGAGGAAGTAGACCACTGCCGCGGTCATGACGAAGACGATGACGGAGTTAATGATCATCGAGAAGTCGACGAAAGTCTTGGCATTGCCGGACCGGATCTCGAATCCGAGTCCCTTGGAGTTAGCGCCACCGAAGCTGTTCAGTAGCGGGGTGATGACGGCGCTGACGAAGGTGTTGACGACAGCGGTGAACGCGGTACCGATAACGACGGCGACCGCGAGGTCGACGATGTTGCCGCGCATAAGGAACTCTTTGAAGCCCTTCAGCATGGTTTCTCCTGGTGTGAGTGACGAACTAGACCGTCGAGAAGGTAACCACATGAATCCCGCCACGTAAATTTGAAACACGGCGCGTCGCCTGCATCGTTCGTGCTATAGGTCGGGTTCCGGTTCAGCGACGAACGGCCAACGCCACCATCAGTGAGCCTGCGCCACCCACTCCAGAGGCCTGTGCCTGCGCGATTGCAGCCGCTTCGCGTCCGTTGACGGCAAGCAGGATGCTCCCGCCGGAAGGGCCCTTCCACGCCGAATCGGACGAAGGTGTGGTCATGCCCACGATTTGGGCGCTTCGAGCGGGCGCGGCGCCCGTGGGGGCCAGGACGTCGACTTGGTCCCCGACGCGAAGAACCTGGGTCAGAGACGGGTCGCTGAGCGGCATGGACACCACCACATCCCCATCGGTCGCGGGAAGGGTGCGTCGCTCGATCAGCCGTGTCGCCGTCACCGGCGCGCCCGACCGAATCGGTCCGAGCGCGCGACGCCCGACCACCTGACGGGTAGATAGCCGGTCCGTCGGAACAGCCAACGTCGGCCACTGGACCCTGGTCAGGTCATCAGACGTGATCTCAGCGCCAGCCGGAAGGTCACGTGCGGCGACCAGCACCTGAACCGTGGCCGGCGCAGCCGGACGCATCGCGGACAACCCGACGACGACCGCCGCGCCGACCAGAACAGCCGCCAGGAGGCGGCGGAGCCGAAGCCGATGCCACTCGGCTTTGCGGACGTTTCGGCCCTGGCTCATGGCAGCGGGAACGGAACAGTGACCCCGTCGAGGGCGCGACGGCACGAGCAGGTGGCGGTGTCGTCAGGCTCCGGAGCAGGCAGGGCACAGATCGTGGTGCGTACGGCAGCCTTCAGTGCGTCGATCGACCGGGCGAACTCGGCAAGGACCGCCTCGTGGCTGACCGGCTCTTGGCCTTCGACACCGGCATCGTGGTCAGTGACCAGGCACGCCGTGGAGTAACAGAGGGCAAGCTCGCGGGCGATGGATGCTTCCGGCATTCCGGTCATACCCACCACGGTGCCGCCGATTGACCGGTGCCAGCGCGACTCAGCCCGAGTGGAGAAGCGGGGCCCATTGATCACGACCAAGGTCCCCTGGGCAACCGCGGACAGCCCAACGCGGCTGGCGCCATCGACCATTGCCGCGCGCGAGGTCGGGCAGTAGGGGTCGGCGAAACCCACGTGGACCGCGGCGCCGGCATCGGCGTAGACCGTGTGAGCGCGTCCCCATGTGCGGTCGATCACCTGATCGGGCACAACCAGCGTGCCGGGTCCGTGCTCCGGAACGAGCGAGCCCACCGCGCACGGCGCCAGCACTTGGCGAACACCGAGGGAGCGCAGCGCCCAGAGGTTGGCGCGATAGGGCACCTCATGGGCGCTGAACCGATGCCCTTGGCCATGTCGGGCCAGGAAGGCCACCCGACGACCGTCGATCTCGCCAACCGCGATGTCGTCACTGGGCGGGCCGTACGGCGTCTCGACGGGATAGCGCTCAACGTCGGTGAGGAAGGAGTAGAAGCCGGAGCCGCCAATCACGGCGATGTCGGCCACGGGCCCGGGTGCGTCAGTCATGGCGGTGACGCTACCGAGTCACCCGGTCAGTCAGAACAGTGCTGGACATCCTGTGGATGATCGGGCACCGCCATCCACGCCTGTGGACGAAGCCTTATCGGGCGGAGACCGCTAGCTCGCAGACGTCGATGCACTACTCGCGGAGGACGACGATGAGGACGACGAGGATGAAGAACTTGTCGAGGACCCGGCGTCTTTCGAGGACCCTGAGTCCTTCGAGGACCCAGCGTCTTTCGAAGACCCGGAATCCTTCGAGGACCCAGCATCTTTCGAAGACCCGGAATCCTTCGAGGAACTGGTCTCGGTCTTGGTGCTCTTGTCTCGGCTGTCGTTGCGGTAGAAGCCCGATCCCTTGAACACCACACCGACCGAGCCCCATACCTTGCGCAGTCGCCCCGAGCACTCCGGGCATTCGGTCAGCGGGTCGTCGCTGAATGACTGTCGGATCTCGAACTGATGGCCGCACTGAGTGCAGGCATAGGGGTAGGTGGGCATGCTCAACCTTCGCAGAGGTAGTTCTTAAGTGCGGCGCCGGATGAGGCGCCGCTACAGATTACCCCTCGCCGGAGGAGTGCCAGCCCGCGAGGCGCCCATCTCGACTTATCGCCTGAATGCGTTTGAGCGCCGCACTGCGGGACTGGGCTGTCGTGACCACCAACATCTGGTCGCCGTGCCGCAGGACGGTACGCCGCTCTGGGACAAAGGAATCCCCGTCACGGACGATCAACGTCACGTCGGCACCAGGCGGGAGGCGCAACTCGAAAACCTCAACCCCATGCAGTTTTGACGCCGGGCCGATCGAGGCCTGCAGGAGGTGGGCGTCCAAGTCATCCAGGGCGGTCGACTCGACATCGACGTCATACGTTGGGGTGCCTTGTTCTAGGCCCAGCACGCGGGTGATCCAGGGCAGGGTCGGCGCCTGCACCAAGGTAAAGATGATGACCAGGACGAACACCAGGTCAAACATCCAGGACGTACCGGGGGTGTCGAGCGTGAGTGGCACTGTGGCCAGGACGACGGGTACCGCACCGCGCAACCCGGACCACGACAGAAACGCCTGCTCGCGGAGGGTGTAGTCGGACCCGGCCAGGCTCGCCAGGACGGACAGCGGTCGGGCCACGAGCAGGAGCACCGTGCCGATCACTAGGGCGGGGATAATTTGATCGACCAAGCGGCCGGGGGAGGCCAGCAAGCCCAGCATCACGAAGAGGCCGATCTGCGCTAGCCACCCGAACGCCTGCGAGATGCCACGAAACGCTTGGCGGTGCGGCAGTTTGAGATTGCCGAGGACCAGCGCGCAAACATAAGTCGCCAGGAAACCGCTGGAATGCAGAAGGTCACCCACGGCGTAGGCGAGCACGGTCACGGCCACGACGGCCAGGGAGAACAGGCCCGATGAGCCCGGAGCGACCCACCGCAGGAGCCGGCCTAGGACCTGGCCGAGAACCAAGCCAATGATGGCGCCGCCCGCGAGCTCCAGCGCCGCCTCGACGCCGACCACCCACCAACCCTGATGCTCAACACCGGGTGTCGCCTGTGAGGCGAGGGCGACCACGAGCAGCACGACTGGCGCGTCGTTGAAGCCCGACTCGGCCTCGAGCACGCCGGACAGTCGTCGTGGCAGGGGCACTCGGCGGAGCACCGAGAACACCGCAGCGGCATCGGTCGAGGCGAGGATGGCGCCCAGGAGAAGGGCGATGGACCAGGGCAAGTCGAGCAGGTAGTAGGCGGCGCCTGCGACGACCGCCACGGAGACCACGACACCGATCGTGGACAACAGGGCAGCCGGCAGGATCGCGCTCTTGATGTCATCCCACTCGGTGGTAAGCCCGCCTTCGCTGAGGATCAACACCAAAGCGCCGAGGCCGATCGAGTGGGCCAACGCCGAGTTTTCAAAGCTAATGCCGAACCCAGCCTCACCCAGCGCCATGCCAATCGCGAGGTACAGCAACAGGGTTGGGAGGCCGGAGCGGGTGGCAAGCCGAACAGCCGCGACCGAAACCAAGAGGACCAGCGCCCCGACAAGGAGCAGATTGGTGAGTTCTTCGGTCAGCCCGACGGTCACGGTAGGGAGACTCAGCATGGGAAGTCTCCTCTCAGGCTGCGGATGGTGCGCCTAGTTTCTCAGGGCGGCCACGGCCATGTCGCGAAGGTACACAGACCGACGCTGGCGGTGACGACCGCATCGACGGGAAGGTCGTGGTTTTCGACCGGGACCGTTGCGGTGAACTCATCGTCGTGAACCAGCGCGATTCTCGGTACTGACGCCGGGACGCGGGGCATCACCCGGTCGTAACACCCGCCGCCTTGACCCAGGCGCAGCCCGTTCTCGGCGACGGCGAGCGCGGGCAGGATGAGCAGGGAGGCGGTGCGTACGGCCTCGATGCCAAGCGGCTCACTGCCGTCCTCGTGGCGCGACCAATCGAGATCGAGGTCGGCAAGGACCACCGGAAGGATGAGATCGAGCCCACGGGAGCGGACCGTCGCATTGAGCACCTCCGTCGGCACTTCGGACGGCCGGGAGACGAACGAGGTGACGACGGCACCCGTCGGGAGCCTGTCCAAGACGGGAGCCAGGTGATCGCGCACGTCCTCGGCATGACGAACTCGTGCGTCGAGCGAGGTTGCCTCAGCTCGGTGTCGCCGGCGCTCGCGAATGAGGCGCCGGGCAGCAGACTTGTCCGGGGGAAGGTGGATGCGCTCTGGCATGGACCTAGTGTGCCCGCGTTGCTCGACGCGGCGGATCGCCCGGTTAGCCTGTTGGCGTGATCACATCAGGACGCCCCCGTGCCCAGAAGGCCGTCATCCCGGCGGCCGGGCTGGGCACCCGCTTCTTGCCCGCGACTAAGGCCATTCCCAAGGAAATGCTGCCGGTCGTAGATAAGCCCGCCATCCAATACGTGGTGGAGGAGGCCGTCCGTGCCGGACTCACCAACCTGTTGACGATTACCGGACGCAACAAGGTGGCCCTGGAGAATCACTTCGACCGGCACTGGGAACTAGAGCAGGCGCTGGAGCAGAAGGGCGACGTCAATCGTCTTCGGCGGGTGCAGAAGTCACAGATGCTCGGCGAGGTGCACTTCGTGCGGCAGGGCGAACCCCGCGGCCTGGGCCATGCGGTCCTGTGCGCCCAGGCGCACGTCGGCCAAGAACCGTTCGCGGTGCTCCTCGGCGATGATCTCATCGACGAGGGCGACCCGCTGCTGGAACCGATGCTTGATGCCCAGCAGCGGCACGGCGGCAACGTCATTGCGCTGATGGAGGTTCCGCCGGAGCAGATCCATCTTTATGGCTGCGCCGCCGTTGAGCCGGTCGACAACGACGGCGACGTCGTCCGGGTGACCGGCCTGGTCGAAAAGCCAGCGCCCGGCGAAGCGCCGAGCAATCTGGCGATCATCGGCCGGTATGTCCTGGACCCGTCCATTTTCGACCTTCTCTCGCGCACGCAGCCTGGCAGGGGCGGCGAAATCCAATTGACTGACGCCTTGGCCGAGTCGACGCGCTCGGGCGAAGTGGGCGTGGTCGGGGTGATCTTCAAGGGACACCGCTATGACACGGGCGATCGCCTCGACTATCTCAAGGCCATGACCAGGCTGGCGGTACGCCATCGTGAGGTCGGCGATGAGTTCCGGGAATGGTTGCTCGAGTGGGTCAATACTCCAGAAGGCCAAGGAACCGAAGGGTCTGCGCCACACTGATGGACATGATCCCGCTGGAGCAACACCGACAAACCATTCTGGATGCGGTGCGGGCGCTGCCTTCGCGCCCATGCGCCTCGGCCGATGCGCTCGGCTTAGTCCTGGCCGAGCCGGTGTGCAGTGCCGTCGATCTTCCGGTTTTCACCAACTCTTCGATGGACGGCTATGCCGTGCACTCCGCGGATGTGGCGACGACACCCACGAGCCTGCCGGTACGGGGCGACATCAGGGCGGGTGACACCACGACGTACGAAGTGCTTCCTGGTGAAACGCGGCGCATCATGACCGGTGCGCCCATGCCCGCGGGCGCGGACGCCGTGGTCCAGGTGGAACACACCGACGGCGGCACCGAAACGGTAGAGATCGAACGCAGTGCCGTCGCGGGCGTCCACGTTCGGGTACAGGGTGAGGACCTGCGCGCAGGCGATCAGGTCGTGGAGGCCGGGATCCGGGTACAACCGCACCAACTGGCCGCGATCGTGGGTGCGGGCGTGGCGACCGTGGCGGTCGTTCCCCGCCCGAGAGTGGCAGTGATCACGACCGGTGATGAACTCGTGCCAACGGGAGAGCCGTTGCAGCACGGGCAGATTCACGAAAGTAATGGGCCTATGTTGGCGGCACTGGCCACGGCCGATGACGCGACGGTTGTGGCGGTCGAACACCTGCGGGATGACGCCGACCTCGCGGCGACAGTCGAGCGACTGGCGCAAGAAGCCGACTTGGTGATGACGTCCGGCGGGGTTAGTGCTGGGGCGTACGAGCCGGTCAAGAACGCCTACGCCGACGGTGGGGCCGTCAGTTTCGTCAAGGTCGCGATGCAGCCCGGGAAGCCGCAGGGCTTTGGGCTGGTGGGCGACGGAGTGCCGCTGCTGGCGCTACCGGGGAATCCGGTTTCGAGTCTGGTGAGTTATCTGTCTTTCGTGCGCCCAGCGCTGCGGGTTCTGGCTGGCCGCTCGCCGCAACAGCCGCGGTTGACGGCGCGGGTCGTCGACGGCTGGAAGTCCGCTCCTGGCCGGATGCAACTCGCGCGGGTGCGTCTAGGCCGCGATGACGATGGCCTGACCATGACCGCGAGCGGGGCGTCCGGAAGCCACGTCCTGGGAGGCCTGGCCACCGCCCACGCGATTGCATATGTGCCGATCGATGTGCTCGAAGTCCGACCGGGCGATGTGCTGGACCTGGAACTTCTTCCCGGGGAGTCCATCCCATGAGCGAGTCTCATTCCGGCACTTCCAAACTCACACATGTCCGAGCCGACGGCTCCGCGCACATGGTCGATGTGAGCGCCAAGGACATCACGGCGCGCGAAGCATCGGCTGCTGGGCGGGTTCTGTTGAATGCGAACGCCATTGCTGCCCTGCGCGATGGAAATGTCCCTAAGGGCGACGCGCTGGCGGTAGCCCGAATCGCTGGCTTGCAGGCCGCCAAACGCACCCCCGAGCTGATCCCGCTCGCGCACCCAGTCGCCGTGCATGCGGTGTCGGTCGACCTTGAAGTACTGGACGACGGAGTCGGCATCGTGGCGACTGTCCGCACGGCCGACCGCACCGGAATCGAGATGGAAGCGCTGACCTGCGTCAGCGTCGCCGCGCTCGCACTCATCGACATGGTCAAGGCCGTCGACAAGCACGGGCGCATCACCGATGTTCGCGTCACGGCCAAATCTGGTGGCAGATCAGGGGACTGGCATGAATAGGGCTGTCGTGATCGTCGCCTCCAACCGGGCGTCTGAAGGTGTCTACGCCGACCGGTCCGGGCCAATCCTCGTCGAGGCGCTGCGCGAGTGGGGGCTCCGCTGCGAAGCACCCGTGGTGGTACCCGACGGAGAGCCGGTGCGGGAGGCGCTGCTCGCGGCCGTCGCCGATGGTGCCGATGTGGTGTTGACCTCGGGAGGCACGGGACTGACTCCAACGGACCAAACCCCCGAGATGACCAAGCCGCTGCTCGACCGTGAGATTCCCGGCATTGCCGACCAGATTCGGGCTGCCGGTGTGGCCAAGGGCGTGCCGTCAGCCATGCTTTCGCGCGGATTGGCAGGCCTCATCAGGCACACGCTGGTGGTCAATCTGCCAGGATCGACAGGAGGAGTCCGCGACGCACTCGAGGTGCTGGAACCGGTGGTGCGCCACGCGCTCGACCAGGTTGCGGGCGGCGATCACTGAGCAGGAGTGGCTCATATGGCGCTGGTATCTGAATGGCCAACTCAGTTGGGGGCGACCTACCACGGTGCGTCGGTACGCCTCCGTCGGCTGCGCCCGCGCGCGGACCGCGATGAGTGGTCTCGGCTCCGACGAGGCAACGCCGATTGGACCGGACCGTGGGACTCGACCTCGCCACATCCGTCGCGACGGATGACGTTCAGGCAGATGGTGCGCGACCAGGACCGCGAGGCACGCGCCGGGCGATTGTTGCCCTTTGCGCTGGAGATTGACGGGCGGCTCGCAGGCCAGGTCCACCTGTTCGGGATCACACGGGGGGCGATGCAGGGTGGCATGGCCGGTTACTGGATCGACCGGCGCTGCGCGGGGCGGGGCTTCATGCCGTTCGCGCTCGCGATGCTCATGGACTATGCGTTCACCGAACTCGGTTTGCACCGGGTGGAGGTCAATATCCGGCCGGACAACGAGGCCAGTCTGCGGGTGGTCCAGAAGTTGCGTATGCGCGATGAGGGAGTGCGTCATGCGTACCTGCACATCGCCGGAGCGTGGCACGACCACCGGAGCTTTGCGTTGACGGTCGAGGACCTCGCGGGCGAGCGGGTCGTGCGGCGGCTCGCGCGATCGTCCCAGGAACCACACCAACCTCTTTAGGCGACACGCGGCGAACTTCCCGGATGCCTCGACGCGTTCGGCCTACCGTCGGGTTCGTGCAGACGAATGGCCTGATTTTCCTTGTGATCGTGGCGATCTGGGCTGTTTATCTGTTGCAGCACTGGGTGCGTCGGCGCGAGAACCTCGCGACTGCTCGCTCGGTTGACCGGTTCTCTGAGGCGATGCGCGTGCTTGAGCGTCGCCGTCACACCCCGCACGTTGCCGACCCGGCGCCGGTGCGGGTGTTGTCCAACGGGCCCGCTGAGCGCCCGACTGCGCCGACCGTCAGTGTGAAGCCGGTGCGCCCGTCCCTGCATGCAGGAGTTGCCATGAACCAGTCCAACCCGTCGTCCAAGCGCTTCGCTGGGTTTGGCCGAAGTTCTGACCCGGCTGCCCGCTCACGCCGACCGGCTCGTGCCGTCGGCGAAACCACGCCTCCGGTGTCGGTGAGTAATAGGTTCTTCAAGGTTGTGGCGGCGATGACACCAGCCAGGATTCGAGCCGGCGCGCTCATCACTGCCGCGGTGATTTTCGTCGCGACCGTGGTGCTGACGCCCCTCAGCGTCGTGCCCTGGTGGTCGCCGCTTTTGGGTTTGGTCCTGCTCGCTGGGGTCGTGGGGTGGCTGCGTAGCCGAGTAATCCGTGGGGCCCGCGATCAGCGCGCTGCTCGCACAGGTGCCGCTCGTCCCAAGGCGCGCGCTAGCCAGCCCCGCGCGGATGCACCGGCGGCGCGTTCCACACCGGCACAAGACACTCCGCTGTACGACGCTGACGCTCCTGTGGTGGAAGCGCCGGCAGCCCTGGCGGCGCAGGAAGCTCCCGTCGAGGCGCCAGGGCCTGGCACCTGGGCTCCAGTCGCGGTGCCGCCTCCTACGTACACCTTGAAGGCTCGCGCCGATCGCCCTGAGCCAGAGCCCGCTGCAACGGTCGAACCCGCCACTCCAGCAGCGAAATACGCCGACACGCCGGTCGAGGACCTGCCCTTCGATGGCATGGCCCTTGATGAGGACCTCGAAGAACTGCCCGCTGTGCATCGCGCCGGCTAACGAACTCCTTAGGTGCCGCAGAACGTCTGGTGGCTCGCGGTAAAACCAGGCGGTGGGGCAGCGGCGTAGCGCTCTGGATGCGGCCGCATGCCATAGGGATCGGTGACCGCATCGATCAGTTCGTGAACGGGTTCGAGGTCGCCCGTTTCGGCTGCGTCAAGTGCCTCTTCGAGAAGATGATTACGCGGGATGCGCGTGGGGTTGACCTGGCGCATTCGGCTCGCCACCGTGGGCCCTTCAAGGCCAGCCACATTCATCGCGTCGCGCCACCGGTCGAGCCAGGCCGTCCACTCCGGCGCGGTCCAGAGGGCGGATTCCGTGTGCGCAGAAGGACGTTCGAGCCAAGTCGCGAGTTCACCGAAGGTGCTGGTGTAGTCGGCGCCGTGCCTGTCAAGGAGTTCGAGCAGTTGTTCCACCAGCGTGGAATCTGCTGTGGTGTCGGGCAATCCAAGTTTGGCGAGCATGCGTGCGCGCCACGCGGCCTGGTAGATCGCCTCGTACTTTGTCACCGACGCGGTCGCCAGAGCGACTCCTTCGTCCGGATCTGAGCTGAGCAGGCGGAGAACGGTCTCGGCGAACCGGCTGAGGTTCCACAGGCCGACCCCTGGCTGATTGGCATAGGCGTATCGGCCGCCATGATCGATGGAGGAGAACACGGCGCCAGGAGTGAATTCGTCGAGGAATGCGCACGGTCCGTAGTCGATGGTCTGTCCGGAGATCGTCATGTTGTCGGTATTCATCACTCCGTGGATGAAGCCGACACTCATCCATTGGGCGATGAGGTCGGCCTGGGCGGCGACGACAGCGTCCAGCAGGCCGAGGTAGGGATTGTCGGAGTCTGCGACCTCGGGGTAGTGGCGGGAAATCGCATGATCGGCGAGCCGCTGAAGAACGTCGGGATCGCTTGCGCGAGCGGCGAGTTCGAAGGTCCCGACGCGGAGGTGGCTGGCTGCGACCCGCACGAGAATCGCGCCGGGCTTGGCGCCTTCCCGGCGCACGGTGTCGCCCGTGCTGATGACCGCGAGGGATCGTGTCGTGGGTAGCCCGAGAGCGTGCATAGCCTCGGCAACGACGTACTCCCGCAGCATCGGACCCAACGCGGCCTTGCCATCGCCGGCCCGGGCGAACGGCGTCGCGCCGGAGCCTTTGAGGTGAATGTCGAGGCGTTTGTCAGTTGCTTCGCCGAGCAACAGGGCTCGCCCGTCGCCGAGGAGAGGGGAGTAGTTGCCGAACTGGTGGCCGGCATAGGCCATGGCGACTGCGCTGCCGTCGCCGCGGAGCAGGTCACGAAGCCCTTCTGGATCCTGCAGTGTCGAGGGGGCGATGCCGACCTCGCTGGCGAGTTCGTGGTTGAGCGTGACGGGGCGCGGCTCCGTGGGGACATCGGCCTGCCAAGGAGTCACCAACTCGGGCAATTCCTCGGCGAAGCGGTGGGACCAGGCGCTGCTGGCCGGGCCCACTCCTGGGTGCTGAGCCATCTTGTTCCTTTCGGGTCCGATCGCTGGGTGGTGCCGAGCCTTACCGGACCTTGTCCGTCATCTTCCAGTATTCCGGCAGGCGATGGCCACGAGGTCGCGGGCTGGGCCGGCCGGTGGTTGCGAGCGCCCGGACCACAGCGCGCGAAATTGCCGACTCACCTCTAGGGTCGTGTCGACTACCGCGAGATATCCGGCCGCGACTTCACGCTCGGCGACGCGTCGACTCAAAAACGCGGGTGCGCTTCCGGCCATGACCGATTCGCGTACGGCAGTGGTCGTGGTGAGTTCGACCACAGACTCATGCATCGACTCGCCCTGCTGACTCAGCGCGTGCTCCACGACGTCGCGAGTCCCCGAGCCACGCTCCCGGCTGGTGAGGGGTAGGCGGGCCACCTCAGCGGCGGTCAACGGGCTCTTCCGTCGGGCGAGGACGTCATCGGCGGCGACGACGAGGACCAACTCATCGTGGGCGACCACGACAGACCGGACATGCCGGGGCCGGGCGACACCCTCGACGAAGCCAAGGTCGGCGTGACCAGTGCGTACGGCATCTTCGACCTGGTGGCTGTTGGCCGCCGTGAGACTGACTGAGGTGAGGCGACTGCTCTCCTGCCGCTGGCGATTGCGGAGCTGGACCAGCCAGCGCGGCATCAGCGCGTCAGCAATCGTCATGCTCGCCCACACCGACAGATCGCGGTTGCGCTCGCCACGCAGGCCGGAAATTGCGGTCTCGACTTCGTCAGTCAGATTGATCAGTTGGGCGGCCCACTCGGTGACGGCCACCCCGGACGGCGTCAGTGCCGAGCCGCGCGGTCCGCGCTGCACGAGAGTCAGTCCGGTCTGTGCTTCGACACTGCGCAACCGCTCCGAGGCCGCTTGCTGCGAGACGCCCGTCGCGCGAGCCGCGCTACCGATGCTGCCGGTGCGCCCGATGGCGACGAGCAGTCGAAGTCCCGCGAGGTCGGGGACGTGGGGTGAGTCCATGGGTGCCAGCCTACGCAACTCACAAGCCGACATTGTGGGTGCACAGGGTTGGCGCCCCTACTGAAAAGTCCACGGGTGGACGATCGTGGGGGTATGGGCCCGTTAGCAGAGTTGACCGTCGACGCGCGAGACCGTGGCGGGCTCCTCTCCGAGAGTGCTGGTCAGCCAGTGTTTGGTTCCGTCGGGCCGAACTGGTTCGCCTCGGTGATGGGTACCGGGATCGTCGCCAACGCCGCCGCCACCCTTCCGGTGGACATTCCGGGGCTCCTCGTCGCGGCTCGGATGATGTGGTTGCTGGCTGTCGTACTGCTCATCTTCGTGGTGGTCGCGACCGCGCTGCAGTGGCGGTACAACCCGACCGTGGCGCGGGGGCACCTCGAGGATCCGGTGATGTCCCACTTCTATGGCGCGCCCGCCATGGCACTGATGACAGTGGGTGCGGGCGCGATGCTCGTGGGGCAACCGTTGATCGGCCCGGCCGCGGCGGTGGGGCTCAATGCCGCCTTGTGGACGTGCGGCACGGTGCTGGGTCTGTGGACTGCGGTGGTGGTGCCGTACAAAACCATGACCTCCCATGAGGTCCGCGGCGACTCGCCCTTCGGTGGGTGGTTGATGCCGGTGGTCCCGCCGATGGTCAGCGCTGCGACGGGGCCACTGCTAATCCCGCACCTACCCGCGGGGCAGTGGCAACTGACGATGCTCGTGGCGTGCGCGGCGATGTTCGGTCTCACCTTGGTGGCCAGCCTGGTTGTGATCGCGCTGATCTGGGGCCGCCTAGTCCGGCATGGAGTTGGCCCTGCCGCGACGGTCCCGACTCTCTGGATCGTGCTCGGACCGCTCGGTCAGTCGATCACTGCAGCCCACACCATCGGCGTGGCTGCGCCGGAGATTCTCGCGGAGCCGTCCGGAACGATCGTGACGGTCGCGGGTGTCGTCTATGGCATTCCGATGTGGGGGTTTGCGATGGTGTGGGCTGCGATTGCCGCGGCGCTCACGGTGCGTACGGCCCGCACCGGTTTGCCCTTCACCCTGACCTGGTGGTCCTTCACCTTCCCGGTGGGAACGGTGGTGACCGGGACATCGGGTCTTGCGGCGGCTACTGGTGCTCACCTGTTCACGGGCGCCGCCGTGGTGTTCTACGCCGGGCTGGTCGGAGCCTGGTGCGTGGTGGCGGCTCGCACCGCGCGCGCCGCATGCAGCGGTTGCGAGAGGTACGTTGGCGGCATGGTGGATCAAAAGACCGGGACCAAGGATTCGGGCGGGACGATGACCACGCTCGTGGCGGTGTTCGCTGCGCTTGTGGTCAACTTCGCGATTGACGGATTGACCGACTGGCCGTGGTACGTCCGCTGGGCTTGCGGGTTGGCTGTGGCCATTGCGGTCACGCTGATGTGGAGTGGATTTCGTCGGCGTCGCGCCGCTGAAAGTCAGGGGACAACTACCGATCGGCCGAGTCGACCGTGAGGTGAAACTCGTTGCCGTCCGGGTCGTAGAGACTGGCCTCGGTGGCGGTCTGGGGACCGCCTTCGCGAGCACCGAGTGACACCAGATGGCCGCACGCCACGGACATGGGATCAGACGTCGTGAGCTCGAGTCGCAGTCGGTCGCGGCCCTTGCGAGGCATGAGTGGTGGTCCGCTCCAGGTGATTTTGGAACCGCCGGCAGGCGACTGAATGGCCGTCTCCTCGTCTTGGTCCCAGACCAAGGGCCACCCCAGTGCAGCGCTCCAGAAGTACCCGAGCGCTTGTGAGCCGTCGCAATTGATCGCTCCGACGACACCGGTATCGGCAAGGAACCTGTTCTCGGGAGGGATGACGCAGAACTCGTTGCCTTCGGGGTCGGCAAGCACCGTGTGTGGCTCATCAGGCGCCTGGCCGATATCGATCTCGGCGCCACCAAGAGCGAGGGAACGCGAAATCATCTGTCGCATGTCCGTGGCCGACTCGGTGGTGACGTCAAAGTGGATCCGGTTCGGGCTGGTTTTCGGAGACTTCACGGGGCACACCGTCAGGGCGTAGGCCGGGGCAGTATGGGGAACGACCGCGACGACGCCATGCGGTCGCTCCTCGCATTCCCAGCCCAGCAACGTTGCCCAGAAGTTCGCTATCCGAGTGACGTCACAGGCGTCGAGGCGAACTCCGACAAGTTTGATCGCGGCCACGACCTGAGGCTATGGCGATGTGTCACCGCGGCGCAATCGCCTTGTTTGTCCTCAGGTTGGGCTCGCGACGCGCTCCACTCCCGGCAGTTGGTAGTCGCCGTCGTGCACCCGAGCATCCGGGAGGTACAGGCGCATGATGAGCCAGAAGGGTCCGGCCGGTGCCGGAAGCCAGTTTGAAGCCCCCGTTGCGGGTTGCTCGTGGGATAGAACGATCTCCAACGAGCCGTCCTGGCCGTACTGCAGGCTCCTGGTGCGATCGCCGATCGCGTACCGGTTGATCGGGTTGTCCACGAGCCGCGCCTGTGGCCAGGCATACATCGTCAGCGACCAGAACGCCTGCACCGGCGGGAGCTGCCCGGCCTCAAACTGCATGCGGTAGCTGCCCGTGCCGTCCAACGGCACCCCGCCGGTGTCGACGAGCGTGTTCGCATAAACCGTCTCCTGCGGGACGTTTCCGGCGTAGCCGTATTTGGCCACCCGGGCACGCTGGAGAAAGTCCGTGCCGTAGGTTCCGACGCCGCTGGTCGGGACCTCCCAGTTGTTGACCAACCGGACCTCTCGGGCCTGACGCGCGATGAGGTCTTTGCCGGTTTCGATGCCCCGGCGCAGGCCGTCGGCCACATCGGAGGCGAGCGAGTCCGGTGCGAAGTCTCGGCCGGGACCGACGTTGATGCGTGCGAAGAGCGCGAAGAGCCCGTCGTCCCGGGCCGGTGGCGGATTCTGGGTCATACCGCGATTCAGCGCAGCGAAAAACGCCAGAGAGTCCACGACCTCTGCGGGGACTCGCGGCTCGGGAGTGGGCGTCGAGTCGTCCGTGGCAGGCCGTTCACCGACGAAGATCGACAGCGGGGTGAGTCGGTACTGGTCCTGCGCTCGATGCAACTCGGCCAGGTCATCGTCTCCATCGAAGAGGGTTCGCCCCTGCAGCCAGCACGAGACCGTCGGTGCGTCGATCCGCGTCGTACCGGCCGGGAGTTTGCCGTCCCATCCCGGAGGGCAGATGACGTAGTCACCACCGACTCCTGCGGTTTCGCGGGTGCCCGGGTTAGCAAACGTCTCGATGTAGAAGTCGGTGAATTGGAAGACGTGGTAGCGCTCGGGCAGTGCGGGGAGACTGAGCACGACCGGTTCTGTGGAGACATCGACCCACGCCAAGGAGTACGGCGTGTCCACGTTGGGCGTCATGTCCGTGAACGCTGGCCGTGCGCCTTCCCGATGGTGGTGGAAGGCGTTGGGTGGCGCGTACCGCTCGAACGTGGGGTCGGTTGCTTCGCTGCGCACGATGAGGTTCTTGACCACTGGGTACCCGTAGACGTACGCCCACGTTCCCAGGGTCTCGGCTTCGACTGAGTCGATTGTCGGCTCGATCATGGCGTCACATCCTGGTCGAGTGCCTCGAACTCTTGTCGTGACATGTAGGTCGCTGTCGGGAGGTAGTCACCCATCGTCGCTTTTTCGTCGCCGACCCAGGGAATCTGGCCGACTGCTTCAGCGAAGTCCGGGTTCGGGACGAGGTTGCGCAGCACGAGCAGGCCGTAGTCGAAGTCGCCGGCACCGTCACCGTTTTGTGGCCACGGCAGGAACGCGACGCCGTTCTCGGCGGTGGCGTTGCGGGGGCGGTCGGTGGTCGTGCTGGTGACGATCGTGAACCAGCCGTTCTCATCGACCGGGACATCCTGATCGCAGAGCACTCCCGTGCCGCGCTGGGTGTAGAACGACTCGTTCTGCGTGATGGACCAGTAGCGGGTCTGTACATCGCCTGGCATCCGTGTCTCGCCGTTTGGTGCTGAGGCCGTGGTGGGCATCTTGCCGCGAAGGACAAGCACCTCGCCGTGCATTCGGCTCACGTGCGCATAGACGTAGCGGGTGTCCCGATTGTCGTTGAAGCCACCGGCGTCTTTCGGCTCCGGCACCGACTCCCCGGTGTAGTCGCTCGCAGGTTGCGGATAACCGATGAAGAGTTGCCAGTGCAGCGGATTCGTCGCGGGAAAGCCGAGCGGAGCTGCCTCTTGGTCGCGGACCGCGAGGTAGTCGGTCAGGCTCGGGAACGGGGTGCGCAGGCGGTACTTGTGACCCGGACCGAGTGCGAGGACCTCGCGCGCCTCGTCGCCGACCAGGACGCGGCCGTCGGCCAGGTGCAACTCCGGCTCGGGGATTCCGACGCCACCGGTGACGTCGCGCCCGTCATCGGGAAGGTAGACCCGATAACAGATCGTCTGGTAGTCCAGGTCGGCCGCCGAGCCGGCATACAAGGTGTCCGGACGGCGGTCACTCGGCTCCGTTGGCACCGGTTCGGCGACGACGTCGATGGTGTAGTTGCGCTCGTCGGCGGCCCGGTCGGCGCCGGCCCGGTAGGGATTATCGGCACCCGGCGCGGGCGTCCACTCGTGATCAGTCAGCATGTCGATGCTGCGCTGCTGCGGGGTGTAGGTCTGGTAACTCGCGTATCGAGCGTGCGGGAAACGGGCGGTCAACCGGAGCGTCGCGCCCTGGGGAATTTGCACCTGACTGAGCCAGTAGCGGCAGTTTGGCTCGGAGTACCAGATGTTCCAGAACGGGTCGCCACCGTGTACGGCGGGCCAGAACCAAGAGTGCAGCGGATGGTCGTGGGCAATGCTCACGAGAGCTCCTTCATCGACGGGACGACCGCGCTGAAGCGCAGTGGGTCCATTGAAAGAGCGTCTCTGGAGGGAAGTCCAAGACCGGCTTGATATCGACGTAGTAGCGCTGGGCTATGCGGGCCGCTCACGGTCCTTCCTGATGACCCGTAACAGCGCCTTGGTGCCGGGGGAGAGCACGCCCCGCCGGTGGATCAGACCGAGGCGGCGCACCAAAGGCGGATCCATGGGGCGAATCACGCAGCCGAGCGCGGCCGCGCTGCGGGCTTCGCCGGCGGGAAGCATGCTGACCCCTGCGCCGGACAGGATTAGGGGGAGCAGCATCTCGCGGGTTTCGGCGACCACCATCAACTTGGCGGCCACCCCAGCCTCACCGAGCCGGTTGACGACGAAGTCGCGCGTCGGTGCGCCGCTCGGGGGTGCGACCCACGCGATGTCGCGAAGCGAGGCCCACCGGGTCGCCTCCTCTGGTAGGTCGGTCCCAGGAGGGCAGACCAGCAGGTACTCGTGCGAACCGATCTCGCGCAGCGTGAGCCCGGAGCGTTCGACCTCATCGTCGGTCGTCGGGTCGGGGTAGAGGAAGCCGAGTTCACACTGCCCTTCGGCGACAAGCGTGATCAGCTCTTGGTTGTTGTGCGGTTCGGAGACGCGCACCGACACCTTCGGATACTGGCGGCGGAAGGCGCCCACCCACCCAGCGAGCGGGTCTACCGCGATGGCCCGCGAGGCGGTGAGAGCGATCGCACCGCCTTCGAGGCCGAGGACACTGCTGACCGCTTCATCCGCGAGCTGGAAGTCGCGGATAATCTGCCGAGCGGGCGGAACGAGTGCTTCGCCTGCGGGAGTGAGCCGGACCCCCTTGGGGTGGCGTACGAACAGCGGTGTTCCGAGTCGCCGTTCCAGGGTCGCGATGGCGTTGGACAGTGACGGCTGGGCGATCTGCAGTGCCAACCCGGCAGCGGTGAACCCGCCCTCGTCGACGACGGCCAAGAAGTATCGAATCTGGCGCAGGTCCATACGGCTCACGATAGGTGAGTTGGCCGTCCCATAGCCGGGGACTATGAAGCGCAGACGTAATCGATGTTGGACGCCGAGCGCGTCGGGCCGCTTTCATCGGACGACGGCCCACGGTGGGAGATCCCCCGGAAGGCCGCACTCAACCGAGGAGAACCCCGTGACCACTCGCCCATCATCGAGCGCCGAAATGTCGGCTTCACCCGCCGCCGGGACGGATCAACCGGCGGGTGGCAGGTCCACGAACCGAGCCTGGGGGGTGACGATCGCCGTCACCGCCTTCATGGCCATCAACTTCGCGGATAAGTCCGTGATCGGGCTTGCGGCAGATCCGCTGCGCGAGGAACTCGACCTCACGGCTAGCCAGTTTGGGCTGGCTGGCAGCGTCTTCTTTTTGCTCTTTGGAGTCTTTGGGATCATCGGTGGATTCATCGGAAATCGGGTGCGGCCGACCCGAATCCTGATGGTCATGGCCGTTGCCTGGGGCGCGGCGCTGCTGCCGCTGGTGTTGTTGCCGAGTTTCGCCACCTTGCTGTTCAGCCGGATTATCCTGGGCGCGGCCGAGGGGCCCGCGCTGCCGCTCGGCATCCACACGGTGCACAAATGGTTCCCCGAGAGTCGCCGCCCGGTGCCGACCTCGATGGTCCTGGTCGGGGCGAGTCTGGGTGTTGGGATCTCGGCGCCGGTCCTGGGGTACGTGATCTCCGCACACGGATGGCGGGCCGCGATCTGGATCCTGGTGGGACTCAGTGTGGTGTGGGCAGCGGTGTGGACTTTCGTCGGCAAGGAAGGCCCGTTCGATACGTACGGCGCGGCCGACGACCTCGACAATGACGACCACGACCATGACGACCACGACACTGAGGCTGTCGCAGCGGAGGAGCTGCACATTCCCTACCGCCGAATCCTGGCGTCCTCAGCCTGGTGGGGATCGTTGCTTTCGATCGGACCGGGATTCTGCGCGTTCGCGTTGTTCAGCGTCTGGGCCCCGAGCTACTTCTCGCAGGGATACGGATTCTCCAGCACACTGGTCGGCGCCGCGGTTGGGGCGACCGCAGTGTGCGCGATCATCTTCCAGCTCGGAACCGGCGTGCTCTCGGCGCGGTTGGTGCGCGACGGGGTCGACACTCGCTGGGCGCGCGGGGGCCTGGCTGGCGCCGCCGTCCTGGCCGGTGGTCTGTGCCTCACCGTCGGCATGCTGCTCGGTTTCTCGCCGGTCGGTGCCGGCTTGCTGGTGCTCGGGGTCGCGCTGTGCAACTCCACCAACCCGATCTCGTTCTTGTCGATCTCGGAGATCTCGCCAGTCAAGCAGCGCAGCGCCATCATGGCGATCTACAACTCGGTGATGACGACTGGCGGGGCGGCCGCACCTTTGGTGGCCGGTCTGTTGGTCGACCGGGCCGCCACCGAGGCGGACGGCTATCGCCAGGCTTTCCTGCTCTTCGGTGTGATCGCCATCGTCGGTGGACTGATTGGTGCCGTGGTGACCAACCCGTCACGAGACGCTCGACGCCTGGGATTGCGTACGAGCGCCACCTGATTTCCGGGATCCGCACCTATCTAGTGCAGCGGCATAGCCCCCAACTATCGGGCGGAGACCAGATCGGTCTTGGACGCCCACGCCGGGTACCGGGTTCGATGAGAGGTATGAGCATTGTGAGCGAGCGAGCGCCGAGGACGACCCCGATTGCCGGACCGAGGGGGGAGGTGGCCAACCCCACTTTGGTTGAGCACTCGGCGACGTTCGAGCCGCGTGTCGAGCAGGTCGCCGACGGCGTGTGGACTTCGATTGGCCACAGCTTGGCCAACGCCACGGTCATTCAGGGCGCCGCCGGCCGGATCGTGATCGACACCGGCGACTGCATCGAGCAGGCGGCACTGCAGGACGCGGATCTGTCTGCTCACGCGACAGGCCCGCTGGCCGCGCTGGTCTACTCCCACAACCACTACGCGCTGGGCGCTCAGCACTATGTGGCCCAGAACGAGGACGTGCGGATCCTGGCCCACCCAAGGCTGCACGCCAACCTCGCGGCCAGCCTCTCCGACATCGGGCCGTTCCTGATCCGTCGCGCGTGCATTCAGTTTGGACTGTTCCTGCCGACTTCCGGGCCGGACGCGATGCCCAACCATGGGATCGGGCCTTTCCTCTATGACCTGGACAGCTATCGCCCGACGGTGGGTTATGTCGCGCCGACTGAGACCGTCGAGGACGGTGCGGAACTCGAGGTCGACGGGGTACGGCTCGTCTTCTACGACGCACCATCGGACACCGACGACACCCTGTTGATGTGGATTCCCGAGAAGCAGACTGTCGTCAACAACATTGTGTGGCCGGCCCTGTTCAACATCTACACCTTGCGCGGCTCGGAGTTTCGGAACCCGTTGGCGTTGCTACGGGGCCTTGACCTCATTCGCGAGTTGCGACCAGAACACCTGGTCGGTGTGCATGGTGCCCCCATCCATGGCCAAGACCGGATCTATGAGCTGGCCACCAGTTATCGCGACGCGATCCAGTACCTCTACGACCAGACGGTGCGGGCCATCAATGCGGGCCAGAGCCCGGACGAGATGGCTCAGCGGATCCGGCTGCCGGAGCACCTCGTGGCGGCCAACCCGCTACTGCGCGAGTTGTATGGCGAGGTGCCGTACGCGATCCGCCAGATCTACTCGGGGCTGGTGGGCTGGTTCGGCAAGGACACGGTCGAGTTGCACCCGCTTCCGGAGCAGGAGCAGGGACGCAGACTGGTCGACCTCATGGGGGGAGCCGACCGCGTGAAAGAAGAGGCACGCCTGGCGTTTGAGGCAGGCGAACTGGAGTGGGCTGCGCAGTTGGCGACGTACGCGCTGCACGCCGACCCAGAGGATGCGACCAGTCGGGCGCAGAAGGCCGAGACGCTTCGTGCACTGGGCCAGTCGAGCACCGCCGCGAACACGAGGTCGTGGTACCTCACGCAGGCGCGGGAGTTGGAGGGGGAGGTGGACACCATGCGACCACCGGTGAAGATGGTCAACGTCAACCAGGTCTTACAGGCGCCACCGACGACCTACCTCAACGCGTTGCGCTACGAGGTCGACCCTGTCGCGGCAGGCGGCGTCGAGGAGGTGGTGGCCTTCCGGTTCACTGACCGTGACACCGTCGTACGCCTTCACCTGCGCCACAGCATCATCGAGGTGCTTGAGGACAACCTCGCGGACCCCACCGAGGAGACGTGCGCCTTGTCGCTCTCCTTTGAGACCTGGGCTCGGTGCGCCGCCGGAGAGACCACTCTCACGGCCGAACTCGCTTCCGGCACGGCGCAGCAGAGCGGGTCGCCGGAGGCAATGGAGCGAGTGCTCGATTGCTTGCCTGTCACCGGGCGCGGGCAGGATGCTCTCGCACGTTCTTGATGTTGCGGTGTAGGTAGCGGAGCCCCCGGTCACACGGGTGACCGGGGCCGCGTCGCACGTGCTAGGTCAGGAAGAAACCGCCTCAGCCAAGTTCGTCAGCGCCGTCTCCAACTGCTCCTCGGAGACCAACGGGAAGGAAATCTTCGACAGCAGGTCCTTATCGGTGACGTTGCTCCAGTCGTAGGTGTGCCGCACCTCGGTGCTGTCTGGACCGAGAGGGGTCAGCTCCCATACCCACTGCCAGCCGGGAGGCTGGGTCCCCGCGGGCGCGGTCTGCCACGCGAGCAACTTGCCCTCGTCATAACCGGTGACGTGGTTGTCGGTCTTGTAGTCACCGCCCATGTGGTCGCCGGTCATATTCATCGTGAACACCTGACCGGATGCGGTGATTCGGTCGCCATGGTCGACCGAGAGCACGAAGCCAGAACCGTCCATGGCGACGTGGTTGTCGGGCAGCGACAGCACGTCGAAGATGTCCTTGCTCGGTGCATCGATAGTGCGGGTGATCGTGACACTCGTGGGTTCGCTCATACCTGCACGTTAGCGAGATGCGCACTGCCGCGCGACGTGCGGCGGCGCTGCGTCTGGCGACCGTTCCGCGGGCGTCGTGTTGAGGACGCCTTTAAAACTCCTCTGGAAGGACGTCGAGTACTGCCGGTCTCGAACGTATAGAGGGTGAACATGCATCCAGTACATGTTGAGCAACGTCACCCCCACTGGCCGCGCCCTTGACCCCAAGGAACTTCAGTAGGTCATCGAGAACGTCTCCGAGGCAACGGGTCTGAAGATCGAGGTTCGGCCCGCTACGAGTTTCGAAGGAAGCGGACGCTATCTGAACCGCGCGAGCCGGCCGCGAGTGTGTCCTGTCAATCGCCAAGCAGTTCGGAATCAGCCGGATGATGGTGTGGGAGAAAACCAACGCGATGTGACGGTCGTACGATGAGGGTTCGACTACGGGAGTAGGTCGAGCATCTGAGGCCGCGCCTTCATCGCGTGGATCACGAGTTCGTTGCCGCTATCGAAGACCAACACGACCGTCTCCAGCATGCGGCCGTGAGTATCGAAGCCGAGACGCAGTTGTCTTGCGGGACTGGTGTCATCGAGGTCTTCGATCCAGGTCGCCCACGTCGCAGCCTGGATCGCATCTTCGGGGTCGATACCCTGCTTGCGAGCAGACGGATGGACTCTCACGCCGAGGCCAAAGCCTCGCGGATCACCTAGGAGCGAGACTTGCCCTCGCGTTCCGCGCGGGCGTCGAGGGCGCCGATCTCGTCCGTGGTGAGACGAGGCGCAACTACCTGCGACGGCTCAGCACCACGGCCAGGTCGTCCACGGCCGCGCTTCTTCAAGCCCGCAACGTCGTACCCGGCCTCAGCCTCGGCCGCCCACGCTGCGATCTGTTCCTCAGTGACGGGAGTCTCGTCTATCGTCTCGCGCTCAGCCATGCCATTAATGTTGATACGAAAAATAAGGCTCGGCGCACCCCAGCGCTTAAGTCGTTAGGCACGATGCGGCTGCCCACCCCGCCGCGTTCCACCAGCACGACAGCGAGCGCCTCACCGACCCAGCCCAGCGGATACTGGCGAAACAAACAGCGAGAGCCCGGCCGATGGCCGAGCTCTCGCTCGTGACACATGTCGCGACTCAGGTGAGACCTATGTCGCGACTCATCACATGGGTGGAGCTGAGGGGAATCGAACCCCTGACCTTCTCATTGCGAACGAGACGCGCTACCAACTGCGCCACAGCCCCGTGGAGCGGAGCAACATTAACATCGGGCGACCGGATGCGCCGAATCGGCGTGTGGGTATGACGACTCAGAGTTCCAGGCGGAAACCGGGGCTGTTGCTGCGGTACACGTCGCCGTAGATCTCGCCGTGATCGCTTCGGATGAGTTCGACGCGTCGAGTGCCGCGCGGCGTGACGACGCGGATCAGGCCGTGCGGTGTGGTCCAGCGGTATGTGCCGGGGCCGAGTTGCTCGACGTGGTAGCCGAGGTGTGTTTTGGCGCGGTGGTGTCTTCGGGTGAGCGGGGCGTCGTTGTGGTCGCTGGTTTGTCCGGGTGGCCCGGTGTCTTGATATGGCGTGGGGTGGTCGTGGTCGACTCGGGCTTCTGGTCGTGCCGCCGAGTGGGGAAACACATCGCCCAGGGTGCGTAGCGCGGTGCGGTTTTTCATGTCGGTGGGGTGTTCGTATCCGTTAACCGATCGTGTTTGGGACAGGTCGATCACGGGGAGAATGGATATCTCGCGGTGGCCGAGAAGCCGGGTGAGTTGGTCGGTCAGCATGGGGCCGAGGTGTTCTAGCCGAGCGATACCGGACTCCTTGTTACCCAGGGTGGTGTCGCTGAGATGCACCACCACGGTGGCCTTGCGACGTGCTGGCCGTGGGTGCCTGCCGTGGTCGTGATTGTCGGTGATGAGTGCGAGGGCGTCGGCGGGGCGGGCGAGCAGGCCGAGGCTTTCGGCGCGGAGTTGGTCCCAGGTGGGTTGCTCGCTGTCGGGGAAGTCGCCGCGCTCGGCGAGTAGTTGCGCGAGGTCTTCGATGGTCTGCTCGAGCTCGAGCGCGTCGGCGTGGTCAAGTCGCCCGAAGACGGTGCGTACCCCGGCGGTGCTGTCGGTGTCGTTGATGTCTGAGCCGGGCGGTGGGGTCGGGAACCACACCCCGCGTTGATGCAGGTTTTCTTGGATGCGTGCCTGGTGTGCGGCCTGGTCGGCCTCGATGATTTTGGCTTCGGCGATCGTCAGCAGGCGGGAGGGGGATTGGTCGATCGCGTCCGCGATCGCCTGGTCCACGAGTCGCGCGGCGGTCCGGTCGAGTTGCCGTGCCATCCGCGCGATTTTGCGGGCGACCCATGTTTCGCAGCGCAGGTTTTGGGTGTGTGCCCAGATCAGGGGCAGGCGGTGGCGTAGGTCGAGGGCGTCGGCCGTGGCATTGCGGGTCGCGACCTCGCTGGCTTGGCGGGCGATCGCCATTTCAGCGAAGCACAGGTCGATGACCTGCGGGGTGCCCTGGCCGCCGATGTTGACGAGTCGCGGGCCGCCGTTGCGGACCGAGCGTGCGCCGGGCTCATCTTGCGGGTCGCCGCTGTGTGAATCCGCCCAGATCAGGAGGAGGTTCAGGTCATCAACATCGGCTTGTCGCCTCACCGTGACGCTTGCTTCGGCGCGCGCGAGGATCTCGCGGCGGTGGCCGATCAGCGACTCGAACATACTCCATGATATCGAACAAATGTTCGAACTGCAACCCTCAAGTTAGCGGCGGTATCGGCGGGATCAAGACACCTCCACCAGCACGCTGGAATGGAACAACCACGTCACGTTCATGAGTCTCGCGACGGGGAGGCATTCGTGCGCAACCCGCACTGTTCCAGCCAGCGCACCAACTGCCGGTGCACGGAATCTGCTCCAGCTAGCACCGGGTCGTCAGGAACGCTCCAATCCATCAGATCCTCATCCACCGACCATTCGCGTGGGTAGACCAGCACCGCGTCGTTCTGCCAACCACCCAGTCCGCCATGGCAGCCCACTAACTCTTCGAAGGCGTGCACCTCACCCGTGCGCGCGTCAACCGTCGAATGCACATACAGGTCAGGGGCATTCGCCATCGTGGTAACCCGCAGAAGGTCGCGTCGAGCGCGCGGTCCGAACGGCGCCAGCGGGTCGACCCCGTCGACCGTGCCGTCCTCCAGGAGGTGAACTCCCCCAGAGCCGATCGCCACAGGTCCGCGCTCACTATCGGCCACGACAAAGCCGACGCCTCGCGCTGCCAACAGGCCCGGAATCAGCGCTGGGAATTGGTTGTCCATATCGTTGAGCTGAGCGCGGCCAGTGATCGCCGGGAACCACAGCAGCCCAATGTTTCCCGAACCCACTGCTACGACATCCTTGGAGGTCGCAGCGTCCTTGGCCCCATCAAATGTACGCGGTCCCACCACCCCTCCAGGCAGCTCGACTGAACTATCCGTCTCGCGCCGTTTTGCCCACCGCGCAGTCGGATTCGTCGCTCCGAGTAGTTCAGTGAGCATGGCGTTGACCGGCCCCCAAGCCTCCACTGACTCAGGATCTGACCTGGCGTCGGCGCTGGCATCCGAGCCCATGAGCTCCAGCGCCATCTCCTCCAGCGTTTGGTCGTGCAACTGGCGAAAAGTGGCCCCTTGGCTTTGACCATGGTCAGACAAGACCACGATCCGGTAGTCCCGCGGCGCGGCCTCGGCCACGCGCTCCAAGGTGCCCAGCACTCGGTCGATGCCCGCGAGCGCGTCGAGCGCTTCGGGCCGGGCCGCCCCCGCATGGTGGGCGATTTCGTCGTAGTCGACGAAGTCCACGAAAATGACTGGCGCACCGGCCATCAGGTGATCGGAAACCAGCGCGACATTGAGATCGCGCAGGATGGCATTGGTCAGTCCGCGCAGCGCCACATACGACCCGCGTCGGGAGACTCGAGGTTCGATGCCGCGAACTCGTTGCTGGTGTCCCTGATAGAGCTCCTTGACCATTTCGCCCACCGTCAGCACAAGCGTGCGCGGCAGCGTAAATGGGCTCGCGAGCAGCCGCATGTATGCCTTCCCTGGTCCCACGCCGCCACTTTGGACCCGGCTAAACACCATCTGGCACGTGGGAGCGTCGCCGCTGAACATGTTCGAGATGCTCACGCCGCCATCGGCGAGCAGCCCGCGTCCGTTGCTTAGCCGCTCCTCGACCAGCGCAGCATCAGCTGGCCGGTTGGTGACCACCAGCCGCCCCAACTCCTTTTCGTACCAACGGAAGGCGGCGATCCCCTCGTTATTGCCGTGAAGCAATCCCGCTTGGCTCGCCGGTGTGGTCGAAGGCAGCCGCGCCCACCAGCGCGCGGGCTCGTGAGTGCCGCTGCGCACCCACCGGCTCAGGGTGGGCAGGGTGCCCGAGGCAAGGCTGAAGTTGAGCAACTCATGGGGCATCCCATCGATTTGCACGATCAGTACGCCTGGCTCCCGCACGGCGTCGGCGATGCCGTGGCCTCGAGCGCGCCGTGCCCGCTCGCCTCGTCGCACCAGATCACCGACGACGTACGCGCTGTCGTTGACATCGATGAGCCAGCCCGCAACGGACGCGACGAGCGCCACGCAGAGCAGGGTGGCGAGGAGGGAGCCGGGACCAGTGATGTCGGCACCGGGCACCACCAGGATCGCCAGATGGACCAGCATGACCTGAACGACAGTGCCGAGCCCGAGAGCGGCGAGGCCGCCGATCCGCCCGGCCAAGATTCGCAGGATGGGCCGTACCAGCGCATCCCCCACCGCAGCGAGGGCGGCGATCAGCACCGCGGTCCAGAACGAGTTGAGGGTGAACCCCGCCAGCAGAGTCCCTGCGACCTGCAGCGCGACGGCAAGCGAGATCAATCCCACCGCTGCATCACGAGCATCTCGGGCCGTCGTGCGAAGCCGCGACCAACCGACAGCGTTCGTGTTCTGGGTCACCTGGCGGATCTTTCCACGTCGACAGCACGCGTGCCGCCGAAGGCGACGACCGTGAGAAGGTCGTGTCATGGAATTGCGCGAGCCTGCGAACTTTGCCGCACCAGCAGCAAAGGCATACTGGCGGTGGAGTGCGGCCGCGTGGTGGGGTGGGCTCGCCATCGCACAGGTCGTCACCATGGTGATCTGGCAGGACATCGCCTGGTGGCGATGGGTATTGGCTGCCCTCACTGTCGTGATCTTGATCATCGACGCGGTGATCTCGCCGCCGATCCGCTATCGGGTGCACCGCTGGGAAGTCACTCCTACCGCCGTCTATACCCAGTCGGGTTGGCTGTCGATTGAACGCCGGGTCGCGCCGATCAGCCGGGTGCAGACCGTGGACACCACGCGCGGGGCCATCATGCGCATGCTTGGCCTCTCGACGGTCACCGTGACGACTGCATCGGCGGCGGGTGAGATGACAATCGAACTCCTGGACTCCCGGGTTGCGGCCGACCTCGTCGAGCACCTCACGGCGGTGGCCGAGTCCAGCGAGGACGACGCGACATGAAGGAGCAGGCGCCAGACAACGACGGCTGGCAGCGCCAGCATCCCCGGATGCTGCTGATCCTGCCCGTCCAACAAATCCTTCGTTATCTGCCCGCTGTGATCGGTCTGGTGATCTTTGGGGCAGCTCGAGACGGTGGTCCGCCATGGTGGGCCGGTCTCTTGGCAGCAGCTGGTGTGGTCGGTCTCGGTGTTCTGACCTGGTTCACCACGCGTTACCGCATCACGGGTGAGCAGTTGCAACTGCGTAAGGGGTTGTTCAACACCAACACGGTGACAACCCCCGTCGATCGGGTACGCACCGTGGACGTCACCGCGTCGGCACTTCACCGTGTCCTTGGACTCGCGGAAGTCAAGATCGGCACCGGCGCCGATGAGAGCAAGTTGGAGTTGGACGGACTGACCGCCACGCGTGCCGCCGCCCTGCGCGCGGAGCTCATTCACCAACGCCATGCCGGGCAGGTATTGCATGACGGTGAGGGCAGCGAGGGCAGCGAGGGCAGCGAGGGCATCGAGGGCATCGAAGGCAGCGAGAGCATCCAGCCGCAGGGCGCCATCGACGACGAGACCGATATCGCGCGCTTCAACCCGGCCTGGATCAAATTTGCGCTGTTCAGCGCCACTGGGATAGCCAGCGCGGCGGCGATCTTTGGCATTGGCTGGCAGATCATCGACCGCTCCGGAGTCGACCTCACCGACTCCGGTGTCGCGCAGCGGGGCGAAGACACGGTGCGCGACCTGGGTGTCGTCGCGGTGGTGGTCATCGGAGTCGCGATCGCTCTGATGGTGATCCTGCTCCTCAGCCTCGCGGGGTACATCCTCAGTTATTGGGGTTACCGATTGACGCGCAACGAACGTGGCGGAACGTTGCAGGTGTCCCGCGGTCTGCTCACCACCCGCACGGTGACCATCGAGGAACGGCGCCTGCGCGGCGTGAAAATGACTGAGACGCTGCCCATGCGCCCCGCGCGCGGCGCCTCCCTGGAGGTCATCACGACCGGTCTCGGGTCCGAGTCAGGCGAAAGCGGCCTACTGGTGCCGCCCGCTCCGGTAGCCATCGTCCGGGAGGTGGCTGATGAGGTCCTGGCCGTCCCGCACACGCTCGACACGGCACTGCAGTCCCACGGACCCGCGGCAGCACGGCGGCGGTGGAGTCGGGCCTTTGTCGCAGGACTGATCCCCGCGGCCATCATCGTCGGCGGCACGTTCGCCTTCGGGTGGGCGCCTGAGCTCGGACTGATCGCCCTGATTCCGATCCTTCCCGCTCCCTGGCTCGCGAAAGACCGGGCCCGCAGCCTGGGTCACGCCTTGACGCCGAGGTATCTCGTCGCTCGCGATGGTTCGGTCATGCGGGACACCGTGGCAGTCGAACGAAGCGGGGTCATCGGCGTCACGATGAGCGAGTCTTTCTTCCAGCGCCGAGCGGGACTCATGACGGTCACGATGACGACCGCTGCCGGATCCGAATCGTACGACGTCCAGGATGTCCCTTCCTCGGATGGCGTCGCACTCGCGACCGAACTGCTCCCAGGGCACATGTCGCCGCTGCTGAAGTAGGGCCCCAGCGCAGTGTGTAGTGGTCAGATCCAGCTGGGGAACCAGTTGTGCAGTTGCCAGAACCCGCGCGGCACGATCTGGGCGGTATAGATCGGCCACCAGAAGACGAAGAACGCCACCGCAAGGACGACGTACGACACCACCACCGTGCGACCAACTCGCAGGCGAGCCGCGCTGGCCGCCGGCGAGCCGAGAACGAGCCCACAGACGTAGGTCACCGCAAGCACCGCGAACGGCGCCATCACCACCGCGTAGAAGGTGAAGATGGTGCGTTCCTGATACATGAACCAGGGCAACCACCCCGCGAGTAGGCCAGCCAAGATGGCACCGGCGCGCCAGTCGCGGCGCAGCGCCCACATGAAGAGCAGCACCGCCAACGCCGCCGTCGCCACCCACCAGATCGACACATTGCCCAGCGAGGTGATGATCTTGGCGCACTCGGTGGACGTGCAGCCCGGCTCACCCTCCTTGGGATATTCGGCGAAGTAGAGCACGGGTCTCGCCTGGATCATCCACGACCAAGGATTCGATTCGTACGCGTGCGGCGAAGTGATGCTCGACGCGGAGTCGAACATCTCGAGGTGGTAGTTCCATAGCGAACGCAAGGAGTCCGGAACCCACCCGAACAACGAACTGTCCGGCGCAATCCCGGTGTCCTTCACGGCGGGGTGCTTGTCGGCCCAGTCGCGGCCGTAGCCACCACTCGAGCGCAGCCACCCCCACCAGCTCGCGAGATAGGTCGCCGCCGCGCTGCCCACGATGATGACCGCCCCAGGTATGGCGTCCTTGATGAAAGTGGCCGACACATAGCGGGTCACGCCGACCGCTCGGCGAGCGCCGAGGTCCCAGAACACGCTGAGTAATCCGAAGGCCGCCAAGAAGAAGCCGCCGGACCATTTGGTGCCGCACGCCAGGCCAAGGCACACGCCCGCGACAAACCGCCACGGGCGGATCCCGAGCCACGGCCCGCCGAGTCGCGCCTTGCCGGTGAACTCGCCAGCGTCCCGCTGCGCCGCGACCAGGGTGGCGAGTCGGCGCCGAGCCGCGTCACGGTCAGCCAGAAGCGCCACAAACCCCGCGACAACCCAGAACGTCAGAATGCCGTCGAGGATGCTGACACGGGAATGAACGAACGCCATGCCTTCGACGGCAATCAAGACCGAGGCGATGGTCGCCAGAAAGGCCGAACGGAACAAGTGCCACGCCGCGCGCCCGACCAGATAGATCAGCAGAGTCCCGGCGATAGCCACGCCGAAGCGCCAGCCGAACGAGTCGTCGATGCCGAAGAGTTGTTCGCCCCAACCGATCACCCACTTGCCGACCGGCGGGTGGACCACCAGATCGGGCTCGGTGCCGTAGACCGTCGCCGCGCCATCATTGGTGAAGAGTCCATCGACACTCTTCTCAGGGACCGACTCCGGTCGCTTGACCTCATACCCATTGAGGACGGTCGACCAACCCTGCTTGACGTAGTAGGTCTCGTCAAAGATCAATTGGTGCGGTCGGCCGAGGTCCCACAGTCGAAGGACCCCACCCACGATCGTGACGATGGCTGGGCCGAGCCAAGCCCACAAGCGTTCTCGAGCCGTCCGGGGTCGGCCGAGAAGCCTGCGCAGCAGGGCGATTCGGGTGCTTGGCGCCTCGGGCGGCAGGGGTGCGTCGGCTGGCGCCGGTCGCTCCGCCGTCGTCGTCATGCGCTTTACCCTTCTATCTCGCGTGCCGTGCCGTGTCGTGCCGTGCCGTGTTTCCGTCCTCCGTCTCCGTGGAGGGTAGTCGAGCCACCTCTGGGAAAGATGTGGAGCCGAAGTGGTGGCGGCACGTGGGTAGCAGCGGCTCCTAGGCTTGCCCTATGTCTGGTCGCCTCGTCCTCGCTGCAACCCCTATCGGTGACCCCAGCGACGCGCCACCGAGGCTCGTACGCGAGCTCGCCACCGCGCAGGTCGTCGCCGCCGAAGACACCCGGCGGTTGCGACGCCTTTGCCAGGCATTGGACGTCGAACCGGCCGGGCAAATCCTGAGCTATCACGAGCACAACGAGGTGGCGCGAACCGAGGAACTCACCCAGCGAGTTGCGCAGGGCGACACCGTTTTGATCGTCACCGACGCGGGGATGCCCTCGATTAGTGATCCCGGATTTCGTGTAGTGACCGCGTGTGCCGAGGCTGACCTGACTGTCACGTGCATTCCTGGGCCGAGCGCCGTACTCACCGCGCTGGCCGTGTCCGGTCTTCCGGTGGATCGGTTCTGCTTCGAAGGCTTCCTGCCGAGGAAGCCAGGGGAGCGACGCAGGGTGTTGACCGACGTCGTGGACGAGCCGCGCACGATGGTGTTTTTTGAGTCGCCGCATCGGATCGCCGACACCCTCGCCACGATGGCTGAGGTCTTGGGCGAGGATCGGAGAGCGGCGGTCTGCCGCGAGCTCACGAAAACGTACGAGCAGGTCAAGCGCGGTGGACTCGCGCACCTTGCGGACTGGGCGGCTCCGGGTGTGCGCGGCGAGATCACCATCGTCGTGGCTGGGGCGCCGCGCAATGTCGATCCGGAGCAGGCCGTGGCCCGAGTGCTGGATCTGACGGAGGGCGGTACCCGGCTGAAGGACGCTTGCCGAATCGTGCGTGCTGAGACTGGAATTCCGACCAAGCAGCTCTACGAGGCGGCGTTGAGCAAACGCTAGAACGAGACTGACGTTTTTAAAAATGAACACTGTTCTCTAGCATGGCGGTCGTACACGCCGTTTCATGTGACATGGGAGCAATTGATGCGAGAACGATCAGCCCTGCCCGAGCCGAGTCGCCGAACGATCGCCAAGGGCGCCGCCTGGGCGGTGCCCGTCCTGGCTGTCGCCAGCACGGCCCCGGCGGCGGCGGCTTCGGAACCCGAGTGTCCGTCAGTGGCCCCGGGAAGCGAATGGCAGACAGTGCGGAGTGGTCGGGCTCGCGCTAACGAGATTGATGACTTCGGGTTCGGCAAAAACACCCTGACCTGGCGGGTGTTTGATGACAACTTCTACGACGCGTCGGACGCCAATAAGGAACTCACCATCCGCCGGGCGCGCACCGTGCTGCAGACGGTCCCTGGGGTGACCTACACCTTTCAAGTCAAGACCATGTGGCAGAACGCCGGGGGCATCAATCAACCCGACAGGTCGGATCAGATGCGCGCCCAGGTGCTGGTCGATGGCGCCTTGATCTTTGATCGCCTGACCGACCAGGCCGTGGCGTCCGATGGTCTCGGCACCACGCCTGGAGACTCAAGCGAGCGCAGTTGGACGCTGACCTTTGTTGCGTCGAAGGCACAGACAACCTTCGAGATGGGTGGGGCTGCCATGATCCGACGCCGGGTGCCGAACACTACCGAATGGAAGACAGCCAACGACGACATCTGGATCACCTTTGAGACGTTCCTGGAGTGCACGCCGGGGAGCGCCTGATCCTTCCGTGGAAGCCGCTCGAGCCAGTTGCTCGAGCGGCTTTCTCATGCCAGCTTCTTCCCTTCCTACATTTCATGCGCTAATGTTCGGAAACGTCTGAAGCGGTCGCTTGAGTTATATCAAAAAGAACGCTATGACCACAAAGAACTAAACGTTTCACAATGCGTGGAAGGAATGTGGATGAGTTCCACGAGACATGATGCCGGGCCACGGCGGAAGTGGTCTGTCGGTATGGCGGTCTACGCCGTTGTTGTCGTGATTGTCGTCGGTCTGGCGGTGTCCCAGTCTTTCATCCGCGCCGGCGCGAGCACCACGATCCGTGACAAGGCGACCTTCATCGCCCCGGCGGGTGCCGGTGGCGGGTGGGACACCTTCATGCGCGAAGCGCAGGCAGCCGCTCGTGATCATGGGCTGGCCAGCACCATCCAGGTGCGCAATGTGCCCGGCGCCAACGGCACGATCGGCCTCCGTCAGCTCAACTCGCTCAAGGGTCGCCCCGATGTCGCCATGGTCGGCGGTTCGGGGATCGTCGCGGGTGAGATCGAGGGCAACACCTCGATCCACCTCACGGACATGACGCCCATTGCCCGGGTCGTGGAGGAGTATGACGTCGTTCTCGTACCGGCGAGTTCGCCATACAAGACCTTGAAGGACTTGATCGCCGCGTGGAAGAAGAACCCCAAGGCGGTGCCGTTCACCGGCGGTGGCAGTTTCGATGAATTGGTCATGGCGCAGTTGGCCAAGGCGGCCGGGATCGACCCCAAAAAGGTTGCTTACATCCCCAAATCCGGTGGTGGAGAGGTTGCCCAAGCGTTGGTGACTAAGACCGCGGCCGCGGCCTTGTCTGGCTACCCCGATGTCGTTGATCAGATCGCCAGCGGTCGGCTCCGGGCGCTGGGCATCGCGGCCAAGGAGCCGCTGCAAGGCGTCAAGATCCCGACCCTGCGTTCGATGGGGTACGACGTGACACTGGCAAACTGGCGCGCCGTGTTCGCGCCGCCGGGAATCTCTGCCGACGAGGCAGGCGAAATCCGCGATGTCTTTAAGAGTGTGACCAAGACTCCAGAATGGTCCGACGCGGTCAAGAACTACAAGTGGAATCCGGTCTGGCTCGAGGGGCCAGCCTTTGAAAAATTCCTCCGCAATGAATACAAAGTCATCGGTGGACTGTATGAGGATCTGGGCAAATGAATAACCTCGCAACGCGCACACCAGAGGCGACGAGATCTGGAACGGTGGCCCTCGCGGTGCCGGCGGTGATGGCCGCATTCACCATCATCACGGCGATCGGGACGGCCCGCATGGAGGTGCCAGAGGAGACCGACTTTCCCGGCCCCACCTTCGTCCCGTGGATCTTGGTCGCGGCCGGTGCCCTTTTGACCGTGCTGCTCGCCGTGGCCGCGGTGCGCCACGGAGATGTGGTCGCCAAGGGAAATACCTACCCGACCTATACCGATTGGAAAGCGGTGAGTTGGGCGGTCGGCGGGTTCCTGGCCTTCGGTGCCCTTCTCGACATTCTCGGCTGGATCATCGCCGCAGCCCTGCTCTTCTGGACCGTGGCGCATGCCTTCGCGAGCAAGCGGCCACTCTTCGACGTCTCCGTCGCGCTGCTCGCCAGCAGTGGGATCTACCTGATCTTCGGAGTCGTCCTCGACGTGCCGCTACCGGCCGGAATTCTGGGAGGGCTCTGACATGGACCAGTTCGGACTACTCATGGAGGGCTTCGGCCAAGCCCTCACTCCCGCCAACCTGCTCTGGGTCATCGTCGGCTGCCTCATCGGCACCGCCGTGGGCGTACTTCCTGGCCTGGGCTCCTCGATGGCCGTCGCGCTCCTGCTGCCGATGACCTTTGCGCTGGACCCGACAGCCGCGTTTATCCTGTTTTCGGCGGTCTACTTCGGTGGTTTGTTCGGTGACTCCACGATGGCGATCTTGATGAATACGCCCGGGCAGTCGTCCTCGATTGCCTCCACGTTCGAGGGCCACAAGATGGCCCAGAACGGGCGTGCGCCGCAAGCCCTCGCGACGGCCGCCATCGGCGCGTTCGTCGGTGGGATGATTTCCTCTGTCATCGTGGTGTTCTTGGCGCCACAGCTCGCCGAGTGGTCGGCCAACTTTGGTGCGCCGGAGTTTGTCGCGCTCACAATTTTGGCCTTCGGTGCTATTTCCTCGGTGGTGTCCGAGTCGCCGGTCAAGGGCCTGGCCTCGCTGGTCCTCGGCCTCATGATCGCTGTGGTCGGTACGGACGCCTTCACCGGCGCCGAGCGCATGACCTTCGGCTCAACCCAACTCTTCGATGGCGTCTCCATCGTTGTCGTTGCCGTGGGCCTGCTCGCGGTGGGGGAACTGTTCAAGGTCATTTCCCGCTTCCACCGCGACCCCAAGCCCAAGCAGTTGGGGGCCAAAGCTGAGCGGGGTTTCCTTTCCTCTGCCGAGATGAAGGAAGCAGCTCCTGCGTGGGCGCGCGGCACCGCGATCGGTCTGCCATTTGGTGTGGTCCCCGTCGGCGGCGCAGAGGTTCCGACCTTTTTGGCGTTCGATGCCGAGCGTCGTCTCGACCGCCGCCGTGATGACCCGCAGTTCGGCTCTGGCGCTATTCGCGGCCTGGCGGCACCCGAGGCCGCTGGCAACTCGACCACGGGAATGTCGATGGGCGCGTTGCTGGCTCTTGGCCTTCCCGTGTCGGCAACGGCTGCGATCATGCTCGCCGCGTTCCGTCAGTACGGCCTGACCCCGGGACCGTTGCTGTTCGAAAAGTCCGGCGACCTGGTGTGGCCGCTCTTGGCCAGCTTTTTCATTGCCATGGTCATGCTGCTGGTAATCAACCTGCCGTTCGCGCAGTTGTGGTCGAAGCTGTTGCTGATCCCCGCGCCGTACCTCTACGGCGGGATCGCGATGTTCTGCGGACTCGGCATCTATGCCACCTCGCCTGGGCCGTTCTTCCTTCTCTTGTTGCTGGCAGTCGGCTTGCTTGGCTGGTGGATGCGTCGATTCGACATCCCGGTCGCTCCGCTGCTGATCGGCATGGTGCTTGGCCCCCTAGCGGAGCGCAGCCTGCGCGACGCGCTCATCGCCTCCAACGGCAGTTATGCCTCGCTCTTTGAGGGACCTATCACCAAGGTGCTCTACGGCCTGTTGGCTCTCGTACTCGTGTTCAAAGCCCGCCAGGTGCTGGCGGCTCGTGTTGGGAAGGACGTCTAACCATGCCCGTGCTTGTTGTTGACCAGGCCACTCCGGAGAGCGCGGCAGCATTTGCTGCGGGACTCGATGAGGCGAGGCGCCGGTCGGAGGATGTTGTCGTCGTCGCCCTCGCAGATGGATCGGGTTTGACCGCAGAAAGTCCCGAGGACGTGAAGGTGACTCACCAGGTCGCCGATGAGCGCGACCGGGATCCCGTTGGTGCGCTGCTCGATGTCGCCGCACAACTCGAGCCGTCCGTCATCGTGATCGGGGTTAAACACCGTTCGCCCACAGGCAAGTTGCTGTTCGGGTCGGTCGCCCAGCAGATCCTGTTAGAGGCGCATTGCCCGGTGCTGTCGGTCAAGGCGCCGCGAAACCAGCTATAAGTCGGGCCGGTCGCCTTCGACATCGTCGGTCTGACCAGTGCGGTATGCCGCCCGGCCGATCATGTGCGAGCCGACCGGCACGGTCAGGAGCTGGAACAGGCTGATCAGGAAGATCATCCCGATGTCGAGCGGTTCGCGCAGTCGCAGTGCCAGGCCAAGCAGGACCAGAAGGGTGCCGAGGACCTGAGGCTTGGTGCCGGAGTGCATCCGGGTCAACAGATCGGGAAAGCGCACCAAGCCGACGGCCGCGGCGAGGCACAGGAGCGACCCGAGTAGCAGCAGAACCAGCCCGATCGCGTCGGACACCGTCGCCCACGTGCTCATCGCCGCCACCTTCTGGTCGTCTGATCGGGTGACGGCGCATCGCGGTCTCGGGCGACGAAGCGGGCCACCGCGACCGATCCGATGAAGCCGATCAAAGACAACGAGATCAGGATGGGCAGCGTGGTGCTGTGGTCGGTAAAGGCGGCCTCAACAGCCAGGACGGACACGATGATCGACACCATCACGTCGGAGGCGACCACCCGGTCCAAGACACTTGGTCCGCGAATGATGCGCGCCAACGTGAGTAGCGCGGCTAACAGCAGCACGACGCCGATGATCCAGGCAACCGTTAACTCGATGGAGTTCATGAGTCCTCCTGCGGGACAATCGAGTTCGCACCGCACGAGGGATCTACGGCCAGGGCGCGAAGCACCCGGTCCTCCTGCGCCAGGATCGAGCGGCGTACCACCTCGGCGCCGGGCTCATCTTCAACGCCGAGGGCGTGGACGAGTAGCATCCGGCTGGCGCTGTTGAGGTCGATCACCACAGTGCCAGGAACAAGCGCCACCATCTCGGCGGTGATCGTCTGAAGCTGCTCGTCAGGCGAGCGCAGTCGTACTGACACCAGGCGCCCATGGGTGCCTGGCCCATGGAAGAACGCGGCGAGCGCCACCTGAGCGCTCGCGACAAACAGATCGCGATGGAACACGCTGATCAGCACGACCAGCGGCCAAGCGCGGACTCGAATCCCGGTGACCAGGCGCGGCAGCGGGAAGATCAGCAAGACCAGCGTGCTGAGTGCCATGCCGCCCAGGGCATTGGCCCACGAGATGTTTCCCCACAGGAGAATCCACACGACGGTGAGCAGGACCAGCGGGACTGGCTGAAGGCGATCACGGATCACCGGTCTCACCACCCAGCACGGTGGAGACGTACGGCGTCCGGTCCAGCAGGTCGACCGCGGCGCGATCGGTGATGCCGAACAATGGGCCGGCTGCGACGGTCAGTGCGCAGGTCGCGACCACCAGCCCGGCGGTCGGCCAGACAACGCCTGGCCCGAGGGGCTGGTCGTTTCCGTGGCGGCTGGCCCCTTCCAGGTGCTCTTCGACGTCCTCGGGTTGGGACTGCCAGAACGCTCGCGTCCACACTCGTCCAAGGGGGTAGAGCGTCAGCAGCGAGGTGATCGCCGATCCGGCCAGCAACAGATAGGCCAGCGGGGTGCCGAGTTCGGCACCGGCTTGCATCAGTCCGACCTTGCCCAAGAAGCCCGAGAAGGGTGGAACCCCAGCCAGGTTCAGGGCCGGGATGAAGTAGAGCACCGCGAGGAAAGGTACGGCGCCGGCCAGCCCGCCGAGCTTGCTCAGAGACGTCGAGCCGCCGTAGCGCTCGATCAATCCGGTGACCAGGAACAGAGCGGTCTGGATGGCGATGTGATGGACGATGTAGAAGATCGCGGCGGAGTACCCTGCGACGCTGGCGACGCCGATCCCGAAGATCATGTAGCCGATGTGGCTGACGAGGGTGAAAGACAACATGCGCTTGATGTCGTTCTGAGCGACGGCACCCAGGATGCCGACGATCATGGTGAGTAGCGCCGCCCAGAGCAGCAAGGTGTCGAGCCTGCCGTCGGTGAACAGCAGGGTCTGGGTGCGAATGATGGCGTAGACGCCGACCTTGGTCAGCAGTCCGGCGAAGACGGCGGTCACCGGCGCCGGTGCCGTGGGGTAGGAGTCCGGAAGCCAACTCGACAACGGGAAGACGGCGGCCTTCACCGAGAAGGCGAGTAGCAGCATCGCGTGCAGGGCGAGCTTGGTGCCATCCGGCAGATCGGGGATGCGCTCGCTGAGCAGGGCGAGATTGACGGTGCCGGTTGCGGCGTAGATGAGCGCGATCGTCGCCAGGAACAAGGTGGAAGACAGCAGCGATACGTACGCATAACTGATCCCGGCACGCACCCGTTCGGCCGTCCCGCCGAGGGTGAGCAACACGAAACTCGCTGCGAGCAGGATCTCGAAGCCGACATAGATGTGGAACAGATCGCCGGAGATGAAGGTCGTGCTCACGCCTGCCGTGAGGACGAGCATGCTCGGGTGGAAGATCGGCAGCGGGGATTCGCCGTCGTCCTGGGTGTCGAAGGACGAACGTCCTTGCCCGATCGAATAGAGCAAGACCGCGAGGATCGTCACCGACGAGACGATCAGCATGAGCGCAGAGAGTCGGTCGACCACGAGTGTGATGCCCTCGGTCGGACCCCAGTTGCCGGCTTGGACTACTTGGGGGCCGGAACTGTCGGCGGCGGCGAGCAGGAGCCCGGCAATGGTCAGGTTGCTGATCAGGACGGCGATGCTGACGATGCGCTGGACGAAGGTGCTGCGCGCGGTTGCCAAGGCGATGCCGGCGCCGATCAGGGGCAGTAGCACGGGCAGCGGTACGAGCATCTCCGCTGTCATCGGTCCGCCTCCTTCTCGTCGGCCGGGGGAGGCTGGTGGCCTGCCGGAGCGTCGTCGTCGGAGGTCTGCTCGTCGTTGCTGTCTGTGGTACGGGCGAGTGAATCATCGTCCAGTGCGGTGGTCTGACCGCTCTCGTGGAAGTCGCTGTCGGACATGTCGTTCTCGACCGCCCGCTGCACGATGCGTACGTCTTCGGTGTCGTCGGCGAGGACGTCGGTGTCAGAGAGTTGCCAGGACCGGTGGGCCAGCGCGAGCATGAAGGCGGTCATACACAGCGAGATCACGATGGCCGTCAGCACCATGGCCTGCGGCACCGGGTCAGCCTGATCGGCCGGGTCGGACGTTCCGATGATGGGGGCACGACCCGCGGGGCCGCTGGCGACCATGAACAGCAGGTTGACGCCGTTGCCGATGAGGAGCAACCCGACCAGGGCGCGGACGACCGAACGGGCGAGCAGGAGATAGACCCCACAACCGAACAGCACGCCGCAGACAATGATGAGTAAGAACGTCGGGGTCATGGACCAACCCCCGCTGAGGTGGCGGGCCGGTCACGCTCGGCCTCGTCCTCCTCGATCACTGCATCGAGGCGAGCGCCGAGTGCGCGCAGTAGGTCGAGCATGAGCCCGATCACGACGAGATACACCCCGATGTCGAACACCAGAGAGCTCACGATGTGGATCTCGCCGAGAAGTGGCGCCGACAGGTCGAAGGACCAACTCTGCAACGGAGCGCCCCCGAAGAGCATTGAGACGAAACCAAATCCAGCGGATAGGAAGAGTCCTGCCCCCATCAGGAGACCGGGCATAACCGGCGCAGCGGCCAGGAGTTCTCGACGGGACCCGGCGAGATACCGCACCGCGAGCGCTAGTCCGGCGACCAAGCCGGCAGCAAATCCGCCTCCGGGGTTGTTGTGCCCGGAGAAGAGGAGGTAGAGCGACCACAGAATGATGACGTGGAAGATCAGGCGGGTGACTACTTCAAATAGCGTCGACCGGCCAGCGGCGGGGAGCTCGCGCGCGGACAGCCAACGACGACCGCCTTCCCTGGTCAATGGCGCGGTCGCGACATAGCGCTTCTCGCGGGAGCCACGTATGAGAGCGCGGGTTGCGTCGACTGCGTCGCTCTTCAAAAAGACCAGCGACGCCACTCCGGTCGCGGCGACGAGCACGACCGACAACTCGCCCATCGTGTCCCAGGCGCGCGTATCGACCAGGATGACGTTGACGATGTTCTTGCCGCCGCCGAATTCCTTAGCGCTCTCCCACAGTCCGGTGGCGGCCGGTTCTTCCGTGCGCACCGTGGCAGCGGTAAGAGCCAGGCCCGACATCGTGACGCCGGCCAGGACGCCCAACAGAGCTCGCCAGCGGCGGATGCGGAGGGGCGCACTGTCGGGGAATCGACCGGTGAACCGGCGCAGGACCAGAATGAACACCACGATCGACACGGTCTCGACTAAGACCTGAGTGAGCGCCAGGTCGGGTGCGCCGTGGAAGAGGAACAACAAAGCGGTGCCTTGGCCCACCACGCCGAGCAACAAGACGGCACGCATCCGTCGTCGCGCGCGGGTAGCGGCCAGGCTCGCGACGATCATGACGACGGCGACGGCTGCCTGCGCTGGTGAGTCCATGAAGCGCAACTCGGTGGGCCAGGTCGCATCGCCGAAGACCAAGATCCCGCCGGGAAAAACGACCAGGATCGTGAGGATCAAACCCAGGGTCACCGGGAGCGATCCTCGCTGCACGGCACCGGTGAGTTCGACTGAGGCGCGGTCGATCTGACCCATGGCGTAGCGGTACAAGGCCTCGGCGGACGGACGCCAGCGGGGGTGGACTTCGACCGCACCGACGCGGCGACGCGCGTAGATGGCGTAGCCGAGCGCCCAGGAGGTGACCGACAACAGGAGGGCGAGGTTGAATCCGTGCCAGCCACCGACATAGACCGTCGGCTCCAGCTGTGGCCACTGTTTGGCGTAGGGCAGGAAGTATGGCTCGAGCCAGGTGGCGGCCACACCGCCGATCAGCCCGGCCACACCGAGGGCAAACGGCACCGAGTGAAGCAGTTGACCGCCGGGCTCGACCGGGGTGATCGGCCGGTCTGCTGAGTGGCCGAATGCCCCGACCAGGAACCAGCCGGTATAGGCGAAGGTGAGCGCCGAGCCGATCAGGATGACGGCCAGGACGGCGATTTCAGCCGGGACGCTGCCGAGTGGGCCGGTGCTGCCTTCGAGACCCTGTAGGTAGGAGCCAAACACGGCTTCCTTGGCGAAGAACCCGAGGAGCAGGGGCAGGCCCGCCATGCTCATACCCGCTAGCACGGCCCCGGCGCGCAACCAGGGCATCTGAGCGCCGATGCCGTTGAGGGTGCGCAGGTCGCGCGATCCGGTGAGGTGGTCAATGGTGCCAACGGTGAGGAACAGGGCCGACTTGAAGAGCGCGTGGGAGAGCACGAGGGCCAGGCCGGCGAGCGCGGCCGCTTGGCTGCCGGTGCCGACGAGCATCGTCATGAAGCCCAGCTGGGACACCGTGCCGTAGGCGAGCACGAGTTTGAGGTCGGTCTGGCGCAGCGCGCGGATCGCGCCGTGGATCATCGTCCAACCGCCTAGAGCCAGCAGGGCGGTTCGCCAGATGGAGTCGTCGGCGAATCCGGGGGCCAGGCGTGCGACGAGATAGATCCCCGCCTTGACCATGGCGGCGGCGTGGAGGTAGGCGCTCACCGGGGTCGGTGCGGCCATGGCACCCGGCAACCAGAAGTGGAATGGCACGAGCGCCGACTTGGAGACCGCGCCGATCAGCACCAGGGCGATTGCGACCTGCGCTGTGGTTCCGGTCGGCGGCTGGGCGACCAGCGCTGAGATCGAGTAGGTTCCCGCCGACTCACCGAGCAGGATCAGCCCGATCAGCATGGTCAGTCCGCCGGCGGTGGTGACGACCAGCGCCTGCATCGCCGCTGCTCGACTCGTCCTGCTGGTCGTGCGGTGCCCGATCAAGAGGAACGACAGGACCGTTGTGAGTTCCCAGAACAAATAGAGCACGAGCGCGTCGTCGGTGAGGATCAAGCCGAGCATGGATCCGGCGAACCCGGTGAGATATCCGGCGAACCGACCGAGGCCCGTGGAGTCGGGACCGAAATAGTGCCGACAGTAGATGAGCACGAGAGCGCCCACGCCGCCGCTGATGAGGGTCAGCAGCCAACTCAGCGTGTCTATCCGGAAGGACAACTCCATGCCGAGCGAGGGAACCCAGTCCCACTGTTCGGTGGGGGCCCGGCCCTCGCGAATAGCGTTGGACTGCAGCAGTGCCCATCCGACCGTTGCCACTGGAGCGGTCGCGAGCACCCAAAACACACGCGGACCGAGGCGTGCCGTGAGCCAGGGCGCCGCGCAGGCCAAGACGCCGTGCAGGGCAAGCAGTGCGATCACGCGGGGCCGGCTCCTATCGGGGTCGGTCGGGCGTTCCTATGTGGCGCGCATCGGGGCGGCGCCGAATGGTACGTAAGGGGACGGGATTCCCCCGCAGTCTACCGGCGCGGGGGCGGGGCAATGACATGCGGTAGTCAGGCGTACGCCCCGGTGCGGCGCCGTCGGCGCAAGCGTGCAATGCGCTGCCAGAGCCAGACCGACGCGACCAGCATGACGATCAGGACGACAATCACCAGCAGTGGGATAAACACCGCAATCACGCTCATGGCGATCGCGGTCGCGTCCTCGGCCACCGACAGGACGGGACCCCCGACACCGGCTGTTCCGACGTTCACTGCGGGCCGGGATGCCGCCTTGGTGGTATGGACGAACCCGGCGATGATCACGCCGCCGATGGCCCCGACCCACGGGTGCGCAGTAAGCAACGAACTCTGATCGATCTGCTCGTCGACGGCGGAGGTCGCGGCGAACACGATGCCGCCGACCGTTGGACGGATGGCCGTACCGATCATGTCGTTCATCGAGTCAATCGCGGGGATCTTGTCGAGGACGACATCCGTGACGAGCAGGAGCGCGGCCGCGCCAATGGCCCAAGGCGACTCGATCCATTCCAGCGAGGTCGGTAAGACGATGATGTCGCTGAAGCGCGCCACGAGGGCAACCATGAGGAACGGGATGTAGGCGTTGAGGCCCGCGGCAGCAGAGAGCCCGGCTCCAGTGAGTGCGGCGAACATGAACGGCTTCCCTCCCGACGGTTACCCCGAGAGGTAGGGGTCCGCCCAGGCGCTGATGACGCGGGCCGCGCGCTCAGCTTGGCCTCGCCTGGTGAGCAGGTGATCCGAGCCCTCCAGCGAGACAAAACTACGCGGGTGGCGGGCAATGTTGAAGATCTCGGCTGCGTTGTCTATCCCGACGGTCTTGTCGGTCGGGGAGTGCAGGATGAGCAATGGATGCCCGAGGTCCTTCACTGAGGCGGTGAGATCGGCGCGGCGGACGTCTTCGATGAAGGCGCGCTTCAGGGTGAGGGCTTTGCCGCCGGCGAGCCATCTCGCCTCGCCGTTTCGGAGCACGTGGTTCACGACATCGTCGTATTGATGCTCGACATGGCTGGGATCGGAGGGGGCAGCGACAGCCGCGACGGCCCTGATGCTGGGAAGTTGATGGCCTGCGGCGATGACGGCGGCGCCTCCCCAGGAGTGACCGACCAACACGTCGACGTGGCGGTCGGTGGAGTTCATGAAGGCCACCGCGGCTTTCACATCGGCCACCTTGTGGGAGAAGGAGCCATCGCCCCAGTCTCCGTCGGAGTCGCCGAGTCCCAGACTGTCGAACCTCAGCATGCCGATGCCTTCGGACGCGAGTTGTTTGCAGATACGCGAAGAAGCGACGAAGTCTTTGCCCAGGGTGAATCCGTGCGCGAAGACCCCCCAGCCACGGACCTCGCCCTCGGGCAGGTCGATGACGCCGCCGAGCGTCGTTCCAGAACTACCGGGGAATCGAACATCTTCAGCCATGCCTCCTAGGATGACTGATCATGAGCCACGTTCTATCTGCTGTCGCTTGGCCGTACACCAACGGTCCGCGCCACATCGGCCACGTCGCCGGTTTTGGTGTGCCCTCTGACGTCTTCAGCCGGTACATGCGGATGGCCGGACACGACGTCCTCATGGTCAGCGGCACCGACGAGCACGGCACGCCGATCCTGGTGCTCGCCGAACAAGAGGGCATGACGCCCCAGCAGGTCGCCGACAAATACAACGAGATCATTGCCACCGATCTCACCGACTTGGGTTTGTCCTACGACCTGTTCACCCGGACCTCCACGCGCAACCATCACGCCGTGGTGCAGGAGATGTTTGAGACCTGCCGCCGTAACGGCTACATGGTTGAGCAGACCACCAACGGAGCGATCAGTCCCTCGACCAGACGGACGCTGCCCGACCGATTTATCGAGGGCACCTGCCCAATCTGCGGCTATGACTCGGCTCGAGGCGACCAGTGCGACAACTGCGGCAACCAACTCGATCCCACCGATCTCATCAATCCGCGAAGCAAGATCAACGGGGAGGCGCCGGAGTTCATTGAGACCCAGCATTTCTTCCTTGATCTACCCGCACTTGCAGACGCCCTCGGCGAGTGGCTAGATGAGCGCGAAGCCAGCGGTGAGTGGCGCCCCAATGTCATCAAGTTCAGCAAGAACATCCTGAACGAGATTCGCCCTCGTGCCATGACCCGGGACATCGACTGGGGAATCGAGGTGCCCGTCGAGGGCTGGGAGACCAAGCGTTTCTACGTGTGGTTCGACGCCGTGATCGGCTACCTGTCGGCCTCGATTGAATGGGCGCGTCGGCGCGGAGAGCCGGATCGTTGGCGTGATTGGTGGAACGCTGCCGACGCCCGCAGTTGCTACTTCATGGGCAAGGACAACATCGTCTTCCACTCCCAGATCTGGCCGGCCGAACTCCTTGCCTATGGCGGCAAGGGCGACCGCGGAGGCGAGCCGGGGCCGTACGGCGAACTCAATCTGCCGACAGAGGTCGTCTCAAGCGAATTCCTCACGATGGAGGGCAAGCAGTTCTCCACCTCGCGCAAACACGTCATCTATGTCCAAGACATGATCGAACGCTACGGCGCAGATCCGTTGCGCTACTTCATCATTGCCGCTGGGCCAGAGAACCAGGACTCCAATTTCACGTGGGATGAGTTCGTTCAGCGCAACAACTCCGAACTGGTAGCCGGGTGGGGCAACCTGGTCAATCGCACGGCGTCGATGATCGCGAAGCAGTTCGGCGAGATCCCGACGCCGAGCGCTCTCGAGGAGGTCGACCAGCAGGTGCTCGACACGGTCGCGAACACCTTCGCGTCGGTCGGAGACAACCTGAGCCGACACCGACAGAAGGCCGCGCTCGTCGACGCCATGCGGGCGGTGGGCGAGGTCAATCGGTATGTCTCCGATACCGAGCCCTTCAAACTCAAGGCTGACGATCAGCGCGAACGGCTATCGACTGTCCTGCACACGCTGGTCCAGTGCGTCAGCGATCTCAACACGATCCTGGCGCCCTTCTTGCCGCATGCCTCGAACCGGGTGCACCTCGTGCTCGGTGGTGGGGGCGAACTCATACCGATGCCGCGCTTGGAGCAGGTCACCGACCTGGACGACCCCAGTCGCAGCTACCCGATCATCACCGGGGACTACTCGGCGACACCTCGCTGGGAGCGCGTCGCGGTCGTGCCCGGCACCCCGATCGCCAAACCCTCGCCGGTGTTCGTGAAGCTCGACCCGTCAGTCATCGAGGAAGAACGCCGACGTCTGCTCGGCGAGGACGATGACACCTGACGTGGATCGCGCCTCGTCGAAACCTGCTGCGCCCCAACCGCTTCCGCTTCCTGTCGTCGACAACCACACTCATCTCGATATCACTCGTGATGGTGGCCCACCGGTTGATATCGGGGCAGCAATCGCCGACGCAACGGCCGTTGGGGTCGACCGGATGGTCCAGATTGGGTGCGACCTGGAGGGTGCGCGATTCACCGAGCGGGTGATCGATGCCTATCCCGCGCTACTCGGCGGAGTGGCGATTCACCCCAATGAGGCGCCCCGGCTGGAGGACGCGGGCCAGACCGATGCCGCGCGGGCCGAGATCGCCCGCATTGCGGAGCATCCACGAATCCGAGTGATTGGTGAGACGGGACTCGACTACTTCCGTACCGGTCCCGAGGGTGTTGCAGCGCAACAGGATTCGTTCCGGTGGCATATCGATCTGGCAAAGCGGCTCGGCAAGGCACTGCAGATCCATGACCGCGACAGCCACGACGATGTTCTGCGAATCCTCCAGGAGGAGGGTGCCCCCGAGCGCACGGTGCTGCACTGTTTCTCTGGGGATATCGAGATGGCGCGGGAGTGCGTACGCCGCGGCTATCTCTTGTCGTTTGCCGGCACGGTGACCTTCAAGAACGCCCGCAGTCTGCGCAACGCGCTGGCGGTGGTCCCGCTCGAGAACCTGCTGGTGGAGACCGACGCCCCCTATTTGACGCCGGTTCCGCACCGAGGCGCCAACAACGCCTCCTATCTCGTGCCACTCACCGTGCGAGCCATGGCAGAGGTGTTGGGTGTCGCGGTCCCCATCCTGTGCGCAGCGCTCGCCGAGACAAGCGAGCGAACGTACGGGCCGTGGTCCTGAGCACTCATAAGTCACATACGCCACACCTGTCACACATCGTTACCAAAATTTGACCTTTGCCTGAACCTCCGGCACGGTAGGCGCGTCCCGTCGGGATGGATCAACACCCACCTATCCGGAGCACCGTGATTTCTTCCGCACAGACCCGTCGTGTCCTTTCCCTGACCGGACTGTCCGCGCTCGCCCTGACTGCGTGCGGTCAGCAAGGGCCTCAGCAGAGTGCGGAGTTGCCCACGATGTCGACGTCCTCGCCGAGCAGCAGCGCGACGCCGTCAAAGACTCCGGCGCCCTCGACGACCTCGAGCAGCGCGAAGGCGACCGGCTCCACGTCGACGTCTACGTTGACGGCCTCGAAGCCCGCGCCGACGTCGACTCGGGCCGCACGGGCCGCCACGCGTCCCACGGTTGTCGTCCGCACCGTGACCGACGAGCGCACGGTGTCCTTCCGGACCGAGCGTCGCTATGACGCCAACGCCCCGCAGGGCAAGGTCACCGTGGTAAGCGAAGGCGCGAACGGCGCGGCGACGGTGACCATCCGACAGAAACTCACTGGCACCCGAGTCATCGCCGCCGACGTGGTGGCCAGCAAGGTCACCAAGCCTGCCGTCAACCGGGTGATCTCCATCGGCACTAAGAAGGCCACGCCCACGCCAGCGGCCGCGCCCAAGACGTCCGCGGCGCCGAGCCCGAAGGCCACCGAAAAGGCCGAGTCCGGCGCGGGACTCAACACCGCCCGCGCGGCGATGTGGGACCGGATCGCACAGTGCGAAAGCACCGGCAACTGGTCGATCAACAACGGGAATGGCTACTACGGCGGCCTCCAGTTCGACATCCGCACCTGGCTGGGCGCGGGCGGTGGCGATTTCGCCCCGCGTGCTGACCTCGCCAGCCGGGCCGAACAGATCACCGTGGCCAACCGGGTCTATGCCCAGCGCGGCCCGCAGCCTTGGGGCTGCCGCCACGCCGCCTGAACTCACATCCCGCGGGGGATGCGAGGCTGCACCCTATGAACGACTCTGAGGCCACCCTGCTCGGCCCTGCACAGATCCGTGCGCTGGCTGATGAGCTGGGCATACGACCCACCAAAAAGTGGGGTCAGAATTTCGTGGTCGACGCCAACACGGTGCGCAAAATCGTGCGGCTGGCGCAGATCGGTCCGGACGACAGTGTGGTGGAGGTCGGGCCTGGCCTGGGCTCCCTCACCCTGCCGCTGGTCGCGGCGGCCGCTCACGTCACGGCGGTCGAAGTGGACCCCGTGCTCGCCGCGCGACTGCCCGCAACGGTGGCGCAGTTCGCCCCGCACCGAGCGAACCGCCTACGCGTCATCGAAGGCAACGCGCTCGAGGTGACCGCGATGCCAGATCCGCAACCCACCGCGCTCGTGGCCAACCTGCCCTACAACGTGTCGGTTCCGGTGGTGCTGTCCTTCCTCGAGCGCTTTCCCACGCTCGAACGGGTGCTGGTGATGGTGCAGTTGGAAGTCGCGCAGCGCCTTGCCGCGGGCCCAGGTACGAAGGTGTACGGCGTACCGAGCGCCAAGGCCGCGTGGTACGCCGACGTCCGGCTGGCCGATCGGGTGGGGCGTAGCGTCTTCTGGCCTGCGCCCAACGTTGACTCTGGCCTGGTGGCGATGACGCGTCGCGAGCCGCCGAGCAGCACCGCCAGCCGGGAAGCCGTATTCCGCTGCATCGACGCTGCTTTCGCCACGCGCCGCAAGACGCTCCGTGCCTCCCTTGCCGGCCTTGCTGGAAGCGCCGCGCGTGCTGAGGAGGCGCTGGTCGCGGCTGGGGTCGATCCGCAGTTGCGCGGCGAGCGACTCGGCATCAGTGAGTACGCCCGAATCGCCGACGAGCTCGGCCGCATCTAGGGTTAGCCCATGACTCGACGCGACGCGCCTGCAGCGGTCGTTCGTGTGCCCGCAAAGGTCAACCTGGAACTCCGGGTAGGGGCGCCTCGTGAAGATGGCTTTCATGGCCTCGCGACGGTCTACCACGCGGTGGACATCTTCGATGAGGTCACCGTTGAGCTCGCGGACGACTGGGGAGTCGAAGTCCACGGTGACCATGCCGACAAGGTGCCGGTCGATGAGACCAACTCGGCGATGCGGGCAGCGCGGCTGCTCGCCCAAAGGCACCAGATTGACCAGCCCGTCCATCTGACCATCGAAAAGTCGATCCCTGTCGCGGGTGGAATGGCCGGTGGCTCGGCCGATGCCGCGGCAGCGCTCCTCGGGTGCGACGCGGTATGGGGCCTGGATCTGTCCCGACCAGACCTGGAGACGGTGGCAGCCAAGGTCGGGAGCGATGTGCCGTTCCTGCTCACGGGCGGCACTGCGTTGGGATCGGGGCGCGGCGAGCACGTCGTGCCCGTTCTGACTCAAGGCACTTTCGACTGGGTGTTTGCCCTGCACCACGAAGGTTTGTCGACCGCGACGGTCTATGCGCGGGTTGATCAACTTCGCGAAGGGTTGAACGTTCCGGAGCCCTCGACATCCGAAGCGCTCATGACGGCATTGCGTGCCGGTGATGTCGATGGTCTGGCCGCCGCGCTGTCCAACGACATGGAAGAAGCCGCGTGCTCGTTGGTGTCCAGGCTGCGTACCACCATGATGGCGGGCCTTGAGCACGGTGCGCTGGCAACGATTGTGAGCGGATCCGGGCCGACCGTGGCATTCCTGGCCCGGGATCGTACGGCCGCTATCGACCTCATGGTCGCGTTGTCCGCCGACGGATTGGGCGACGAGGTCGTGCATGCCCGCGGCCCGGTCGTGGGAGCACAGATCATCCGAGAGCAGGGATTGCGCACCTCGTGATGCCCCATCTCAGGTCGACCGAGCGCTCGTCGCTCACGTAGGAGATACACGTTGGTCGCAACACCCTTGCTAGGCGCAGAATCTCTCCATCTGGAGTACCCGACGCGGATCGTGTTCGATTCGGTGAGCGTTGGTATCGAAGAGGGCGATCGGATTGGCATCGTCGGACGCAACGGCGACGGCAAATCCAGTCTGCTGGGGATGCTCGCCGGAACAGTCGACTACCAGTCCGGGCGGGTCACGCGCCGTGGCGGGGTGCGCTTCGGATTCCTCACGCAGCGTGACGATCTCGCGGACGATGCGACAGTCAGCGAGTGCATCGTCGGTGACATGGCCGAGCACGAGTGGGCCGGCGATGCCCGGATCCGGGACATCATTCAGGGCTTGGCGGCGGATGTTCCCTGGTCCGCGCAAATCGGTGAACTCTCAGGCGGCCAGCGTCGACGTGTCGCCCTGGCGGCACTGCTGATCGGCGATTGGGACCTCATCGCCTTGGATGAGCCGACGAACCACCTTGATGTTGAAGGCATTTCGTGGCTCGCCGCGCATTTGAAGAACCGCTGGTCAAAGAGCTCTGGGGGATTGTTGGTCATCACCCACGACCGGTGGTTCCTCGATGAGGTCTGCACCGAAACCTGGGAGGTACACGACGGCATCGTCGAGCCATTCGACGGTGGGTATGCCGCCTACGTGCTGCAGCGAGTCGAGCGAGACCGCATCAACGCCGCGACTGAGCAGAAGCGCCAAAACTTGCTGCGCAAGGAGCTGGCGTGGTTGCGCCGCGGACCGCCAGCGCGTACCTCAAAGCCGAAGTTCCGGATCGATGCTGCCAACGAACTGATCGCCGACGTTCCTCCAGTCCGCAACCCAATTGAGTTGCAGCGCATGGCTGTTGCGCGTCTAGGCAAGGACGTCATCGACCTTGAAGAAGCGGGCCTGTCGTTCGGCGACCGGGAGATTCTGCGCGATGTCACCTGGCGAATCGCGCCAGGTGAACGCACGGGAATCCTCGGCGCCAATGGGGTCGGCAAGTCGACACTGCTCAACCTCATTTCCGGTGAGCTCGAACCGACCTCGGGACGAGTCAAGCGGGGCAAGACGGTCAAGCTCGGCTTCCTGGACCAGCAGTTCTCCCAGCTCGCTGATATCGGTCAGGATCGGGTGCGGGAGGTGCTGGCGCGTACCAAGACCACCTTCCTGGTGGACGGAAAGGACATGACCCCTGCCCAACTTCTGGAGCGCTTGGGTTTTGCTCGCGAGCACTTGTCGGCGCGCGTCAACGATCTGTCTGGTGGGCAGAAGCGCAGGCTCCAACTCTTGCTGTTGCTGTTGAGTGAGCCCAACGTTATCGCCCTCGATGAGCCGACCAATGATGTCGACTCGGACATGCTTGCGGCGCTAGAAGACTTGCTGGACTCCTGGCCCGGCACGTTGCTGGTGATTTCGCACGACCGCTACCTGCTGGAACGCATCACTGACCAGCAGTACGCCATCCTTGACGGCCGACTGCGCCACGTACCCGGTGGTGTCGATGAATATCTTCGGCTTCGCCAAGAGCAGGCCAAGAGGCCAGTGGCCAAGGCCGCTGAGGCGACCCGCGCGCCGACCTCCAGCGCTGACCATCGCGCCACACAGAAAGAGATCTCCGCTATCGAGCGACGGCTGGCAAAGCTCGACGCACAGGTGCGGACGAAGCACGAACGAATGGCCGCGCATGACCAGACTGACTATGAGGGCCTTCAGGTGATTGGCGCCGAGTTGCGGCAGTTGGAGACCGAGGCCAGCGACCTTGAAGAGCGCTGGTTGGAGTTGTCTGAGGCGCTCGATTAGCGGGTAGTGAACCCCGGCCGTTGTGTCAGGGTTCCTCGACGGCGCTCAACAACCGTCGGAGGCTGCTTGCGAGCCGGTCGCGTTCCCGCGCGGGCAGGGCGTTCAGCAGGAGTTGTTCGCGCGCGAGCAGGTCGGCAAAGGCAGCGTCGACCACTCGGCCTCCCGTCGCGGTCAGTCGTACTAAGACCCCTCGCCGGTCGGCGGTGTCCCGCCGTCGCTCGACGAAGCCGCGTTGCTCCAACCGGTCGACCCGATTCGTCATAGTGCCGCTGGTGACCAGGGTCTCCTGGATGAGTGCGCCGGGGGACAGCTCGTGGGGGGCGGCGGTCCGGCGCAGCGCGGCAAGGACGTCGAACTCCCAGCCGTCCAGGTCGTGTGCGGTGAAGGTGTCGGCCCGGGCCTGCTCAAGGCGGCGGGCCAGGCGGGAGATGCGGGAGAGAACCTGCAGCGGCGTCGCGTCGAGGTCGGGGCGCTCGCGCTCCCATGCCTGGACGATGGTGTCGACCTCGTCGTGCCGTTGGATGGCCATACCTGCCAGGTTACGACGGCGCGTCAAGTTTCTTGACATCGAGATAGTTCAGGAGCACTATTTATCTTGACATCAAGATAAATAGACTGACTTGAGGAGTCCGATGCCGAGCTGGGATCCACACCAATACGAACGTTTCGGCGATCTTCGGACGCGGCCCTTGGCCGACCTCCTGTCGCGGGTTGGCGCCACCGATCCACAGGTCGTGGTCGACCTTGGCTGCGGAAATGGGCCGACGACGCTCATGCTCGCCGATCGGTGGCCGGAGGCGACTGTGGTGGGCGTTGACAGTTCGCCCGATATGTTGCGGCGGGCGCGCGATGTGGCAGGCGGTGACCGGGTGCGCTGGGTCGAGGCCGACCTTTCCGAGTGGCCGGTCGACCTCCACGGCGCACCTGACGTCATCATCACCAATGCCGCCCTGCAATGGGTGCCAGGGCACCAGGAGGCCATCCCGCGTTGGATGAGCGCACTGGCGCCCGGCGGCTGGTTCGCCATGCAAGTTCCCGGCAACTTCGATGCGCCATCCCATCGGATCATCCGCGAGGTCGTCGCCGCCCACCCGGAGGCCGAACGCCTCCTGGCGAACTATCGAACGTCTTCGCCGGTCGACGAACCCGTCGATTACACCCGCCTGCTGGCTGCCCTCGGCGCCGATGTCGACGTTTGGGAGACGACCTATGTGCAGATCCTCGATCCTGAAGGGGCGCAGGCGGATCCGGTAGTGGAGTGGGTCAAGGGCACCGCGCTTCGTCCGCTCCTCGACCAACTCGATTCGGCTGGCCAGGAGGAACTACTCGCGCGGTTGCGCCCAGCGCTTGCGGCGGCATACCCGCGTGCGAGTTACGGTGTGCCCTTTCCTTTCCGGCGCATTTTCGCCGTAGCTCACAAAAAGGAAAACTCATGACTATCAACGGGATTCACCACGTGCAGGTCTCCTGCCCCGCAGGCAGCGAGGACGACCTACGGGCCTTTTACGTGGGCGTACTCGGCATGACCGAATTGCCCAAGCCCCCTGCCCTTGCAGTGCGTGGGGGATGCTGGTTTCGTGCTGGCGCCGCGGAGATCCACTGCGGCGTCGAGGAGAACTTCCGCCCAGCACGCAAGGCGCACCCCTGCTTGCTCGTTGAGGACGTGAACGCCCTCGCAAAACTCATCGAGGCCTCAGGTGGCGACGTGCGCTGGGACACCAATATCGCTGGTGTCACGCGATTCCACACCGACGATGCGGTGGGAAACCGCATCGAGTTGCAGCAGGCTTAGAGCCATGCGAACGGCTTAGCTCGGCGAGCCCGCCACCTCGTCGGTGTCCTCGGCATCCAGCCGCAACTCTGGCCGTCCATGCAGGCGCTCCAACCCATTCCACGCAAAGTTGGATAGGTGCGCCGCCAACTCTTCCTTGGTGAGGTCGGGCTCGTGCTCCAACCACCAATCCGCGGTGTAGGCCACCATGCCGACCAGCATCTGGGAGTAGATCGAGGCGAAACGCGGGTCGAGTCCCGACTTCGTAAAGTCGTCGGCCAGGATCAACTCAACGCGCTCGCCAATGTCGGATAGCAGACTCCCGATGCGGCCAGTGCCGTGCCAGGCGGGGGAGTCGTGGGACAACACGCGGAAGCCATCTGGTCGTTCCTCGACATAGGTGAGCATCGCGAGCGCGGCGCGAGTCAGCAGTGGCCGCCCTTGAACGCCCGACGTCAGCGTTGAGGCAACAGTGTCGACCAGCGTTTGGATTTCGCGGTCGACGACGACCTGGTAGAGGCCCTCCTTGCCGCCGAAATGCTCGTAGACCACCGGTTTGGTGACCCCCGCTTCGGAGGCGATCTGCTCGACGGTGGCATTGCCGACACCGCGCTCGGCGAAGACGTGACGCCCGACCAGAATCAACTGTTCGCGGCGCTGGGTCCCTGTCATCCGTGGTTTCTGCGTTTGGCTCACCTCGCCATTGTGGCGTCTGTGCGGCGTAGGCATGTCACGAGTCGCCGAACCCGCCAGTTCGGTCTGCTCGGCGAACTGTCCTAGGCTTGCCCCTGGCCCAGCTTCGGTTGGCCGTTCCCCGGTTGCTCTGCTGGTAGGGGCCGCCTGACTTTGAATCAGGATTAGCGACGTAGGTTCGATTCCTACCCGGGGAGCGCACGGCGCCGTCCCCAACATTCAGGGCGGTAGCCTGGCGCCCGTCCCAGCCGTGAACCCGGGGAGCACACTCGTCGTGAGCACTACGCGCCCATCTGCCGTCATCGTCCTTGCTGCAGGTGATGGCACCCGGATGAAATCCGATCTCAACAAGGTGCTGCACACCATTGGTGGGCGGTCTCTAGTGAGCCACGCACTGTTGGCTGCGGCCCGTACTCAGGCGCCGCACGTCGCCGTGACCGTCCGGGCAGCGCGCGAGCAGGTCGTTCCGATGGTGCGGAGCACCTGGCCCGAGGCGATCATCGCCGACCAGGACGACATCAAGGGCACCGGTCGCGCGGCCGAATGCGCGCTCGAGCAGCTCCCCACGGATCTGACTGGCACGGTTCTGGTGACCTACGGCGACACCCCGCTGCTGACCACCACCACGCTGGTGGCGCTCACCACGGCGCACGAAGGCGCCGGCAACGCGGTCACCGTGCTCACGGCCCGGGTGCCCGATCCGACGGGGTATGGCCGCATCCTGCGCGACGCGGACGGGGCCGTCGCGGGCATCATCGAGCACAAGGACGCGCTGAAGGCGCAAGCCGAAGGCGGCGAGCACGCCGACGCCGTCCATATCGACGAGATCAACTCGGGCATCTATGCCTTCGACCTTGCGGTGCTGCGTACGTCCCTGGCGCAGGTGACGACCGACAACGCCCAGGGCGAGAAGTACCTCACCGATGTCCTGGCCATCGCGCGCGGCGCTGGCGGCCGGGTCGACAGTTTTTCGGTTGAGGACCCGATGGAGATCGAGGGCATCAACGACAAGACGCAGCTCGCCCGCCTGGGTCGTGAGCTCAACGCCCGGACGCTCGACCGCCTCATGCGCGAAGACGGCGCGATCATTCTTGACCCGGCCACGACGTGGGTCGATGTCGAGGTGAGCATCGGTCGAGACACCGTCGTTCATCCGGGATGTCAACTGCGCGGCGCGACCTCGGTCGGGAGCGGCTGCGAGGTCGGACCCGACACGACTTTGATCGACACTGAGGTCGCCGATGGCGCCAGCGTGGTGCGTACGCACGCGGTCCTGGCCCAGGTCGGCCCCAACGCCACAGTGGGCCCCTACTCCTATCTGCGGCCGGGGACCACACTCGGCGCTCGCGGCAAGATTGGCGGCTTCGTCGAAACCAAGAACGCCACTATTGGTGATGGCGCGAAGGTGCCGCACCTGTCCTATGTCGGTGACGCCGAGATCGGCGAAGGCACCAACATCGGCGCGGGCACGATCTTCGCGAACTATGACGGGGTCAATAAGCACAAGACCGTCATCGGCAAGCACGCCAAGACCGGCTCCAACAACACCTTCGTCGCGCCGGTGGTCATCGGCGACGGAGCCGGAACTGGCGGGGGAACGGTGGTCCGCGGGGAGGTGCCCCCAGGCGCGCTTGGGGTGAGCTCGGGTCCGCTGCGGATCATTGAGGGCTGGGCGCAGCGCAAACGCCCAGGAACCGACCAGGCTCAGGCCGCTGAGACCGCAACGCCAGCGCCGGTCGAGCCGCCAACGCCGGTCGAGCCTGTCGAGACGAACGGAGCCGACCCCGCATGAACATCGCGATGACGCGCACGACCGAAAAGAACCTGATGGTCTTCTCGGGCCGGGCACACACCGCGCTCGCAGAGTCCGTCGCCGAGGAGTTGGGTACGCAACTGGTCCCGACGGAGGCGCGCACCTTTGCCAACTCGGAGATCTACGTGCGCTACGCAGAGTCGGTCCGCGGTTGCGACGCCTTCGTCATCCAGAGCCACACGGCTCCGGTCAACGAATGGATCATGGAGCACCTGATCATGGTCGACGCGCTCAAGCGCGCCTCGGCTAAGCGCATCACGGTCGTCTTGCCCTTCTACGGCTACGCGCGCCAGGACAAGAAGCATCGCGGCCGCGAGCCGATCTCCGCCCGGCTCATGGCCGACCTGTTCAAGACCGCTGGTGCCGATCGACTGATGGCCGTCGACCTGCACACCGACCAGATCCAGGGCTTCTTCGACGGCCCCGTCGACCACTTGATGGCCCTGCCGATCCTGGCCGACTACGTACGCGAGAAGTACGGCACCGAAGACCTCGCAGTCGTCTCGCCGGACGCCGGCCGGATCAAGGTGGCCGAGCACTGGTCGGCCCGCCTCGGAGGGGCGCCGCTGGCGTTCATCCACAAGACCCGCGACATCGATCAGCCCAACGTCAGCCGCGCCAACCGTGTTGTCGGTCAGGTTGAGGGACGTACGTGCGTGCTCGTCGACGACATGATCGACTCCGGTGGCACGATCTGCCACGCCGCCGAGGCGCTGATGAACGATGGCGCCGCCAGTGTCGTCATTGCGGCGACCCACCCCATCTTCTCCGAGCCCGCACGGCAGCGCCTGCGCGATTCGGTTGCTCGGGAGGTCATCGTCATGGACACCCTCCCGATTGCGCCGGAAACCCACTTCGAGAAGCTGACGGTGCTGCCCATCGCGCCGCTGCTGTCCGCTGCGATCCGGGAAGTCTTCGAGGACGGCTCCGTGACCTCGATGTTCGAGGGCCGCGCCTGAGCGAAGGGCTGTCACGGCCGCCACCCGCGTGACCGGAGCATGCGCTCGACCTGGGCCATGAACTCCTGTCGTCTCAGGTGGAAGCCGAGCACCGGAATGCGCAGCACGTCTGTTCCCTCGATCACGACATCGTTCTGCCGGAGCATGTCGTCCGCAGCCTGCGCCGGATGCTCTGTCTGGTCGGCTCGGGAAGTCGGCGTCGCCGACACTCCTGCGCGAAATCGAGCTCGTTCAGCGACTGGACGCCGTCGCTGATCGCGGTGATCACCGCACCCAACAGGCCACGACGAGGGCTCCGTTGTACGTCCGCCCACAGCGCCCTGATCCGCTGAGCGTCCGCGATTCGCTGCTGGGTCGAGAGGCATAAAAGCAATGCCGCCTGTTTGTCGCTGACTGCCCACTGAGCGGCTCGCAGCGCAGCCACCTCGGGAGCAACCGCGGGCAGCCCGCTCGAGGTCGTCACGACCGACCCACGCTCCAACGGGCGGTGCACCACCACACCGGGGGTCGATCGCCGTCCCGGGCGGGAGTCCGCGGCCACTGAAACGTCAATGGACTGCGGGGTGAAGCCGGTCATTCCATGGGCGACTAGTGCGGCGGGCCCATCCAGCGCGGCGCGACCCCACCTTGGGAGTGCCGCCATGGCTCGACCCGCTGGTATCGCTCGGCCTGGCGGGTACGACCTCGACGATTTGAGGCGCCGCCGCGGACCCCGTACGATCAACCGCGTTGCCTCGGCGAGGGACGCCCCATGGGTGTCCGTGATCGACGCGGTTAAGCGAGATGTCGCCCTCTGCTTATCTGCGCCTGATCTGCGCGCGTGACGCGTCCCGCGTCGAGGCCGCTGACCGAGACCGGCCCTGGTCTCGGACCGCCCCGCTCAAGCAGCTAGGAATTCCCATGGCCCAGAACGAACTTCGTATTCCCGCCGAGATCCGTACCGAGTTTGGCAAGGGTGCGGCCCGCCGCATCCGTCGCGCCGACAAGGTCCCCGCTGTCCTTTACGGTCACGGCGAGGCCCCGACCCACCTGAGCCTCCCGTTCCACGAGACCTTCCTCGCGCTGAAGAACGTCAACGCGCTGCTGACGATCGTGATCGACGGAGATGACCAGCTCGCGCTGGCCAAGGACGTTCAGCGTGACCCGCTGAAGCCGATCATCGAGCACGTCGACCTGGTCATCGTGCGTCGCGGCGAGAAGGTCACCGTTGAGGTGCCCGTTCACCTCGAGGGCGAGACCGCCGCCGAAACCTACGCCGTCGTGGAGAACGCGGTGCTTGAGGTCGAGGCCGAGGCAACCCACATCCCCGAGTCGTTCACCGTGTCGGTGGAGGGCCTGGAGGCGGGCTCGCAGATCCTCGCCAAGGACGTCGAACTGCCCTCGGGGACCACCCTGGTGGCCGACGAAGAACTGCTCATCGTCAACGTCGTGCAGCAGATCTCGCAGGACGAGTTGGACGCCGAACTTGCCGAGGCCGAGGAAGAAGCCGGCATCGAGCACGACGAGTCCGACGAGGAAGCTGCCGAGTCCGAAGAGGGCGACGGCGAGTCCAGCGACGGCGAGTCCAGCGAGGACAGCTCAGACGAGAGCTGATTTTTCCCCTTGTCCCCGTCAGCGCGACCGCAAAGTCGCACTGACGGGGACAACGCTGTTTCTGGAGGTCTACACATGAGTGGGCGAGTCATCATCCTGGGATCGCTCAATGTCGACGTCGTGACGCGCGTCGAGCGACTTCCGCGCGCCGGGGAGACGCTGCTCGGTGAGCCGGAAGGTCGGCTCGCTGGGGGCAAAGGCGGCAACCAAGCGATGGCGGCCCGCCGGGCGGGGGCGAGCGTCGTCATGCTGGGTTTGGTGGGGTACGACGGCGACGGGGCGGCCTACCTCGCGAGACTTCAGGACGCGGGGATCGAGGTGCCGCTGCCTGCCGCGCACGACGTACCGACGGGCACGGCCTACATCACCCTTGATGAAGCCGGCGAGAACACCATTGTGGTGGCACCGGGTGCTAACGCGGCGTTGTCAGATGCAGGCCTGGACGCGGTGGACCTGAGGGCCGAGGACGTCCTGTTGGCCAGCCTGGAGGTGCCCCTTCAGGTGGTCGAAAATGCGGTCCGGCGAGCCAAGGATGCCGGTGCGCGAGCATTCATCAACATGGCGCCGTATGCCGCTCTTTCCCCCGATGTCATCGCCATGGCGGACGCCGTCATCGTCAACGAGTCGGAGATGAGACTGCTCGCAGAGTCGGGTCTGATGCCGACCTCGCTGGTTGTCACCTTTGGCAGCGCTGGTGCCCGGTGGGATGGGGCAGAGGTCACGGGCATACCGCTGGACTCGGGGCAGGTCGTCGACACCGCCGGGGCAGGGGATGCCTTCTGTGGTGCCCTCGCGGCGGCGCTCGTTGACGGCGAAGACCAGGAGAGCGCGCTCGCCGCGGCAAACCGGGCCGGCGCCGAGGCCGTGCAATGGTCCGGTGCGCAGCCGGACGCACACCTCTGAGCGCCAGCCGCGCCAGGCATACTGGCTTCTTGTGAGTGAGAGCGACACCTGGCTCGTCGTGGGTCTTGGAAATCCTGGACCGCGCTACGCGGGCAACAGACACAACGTCGGTGCGATGGCTGCAGCGCACCTTGCCGCGGATGCCTCGGCGAGTTTTCGTCAGCACAAGGCCAGGGCGCATGCCGCCGAGGTGCGGATCGGGACGTCGCCCGGCGGCGCTCCCGGCCCCCGAGCGATCGTGGCGGTGCCGATGACCTACATGAACGAGTCAGGTGGCCCGGTTGCCGGCCTCACGAACTTCTTCAAGATTGCCCCTGACCACGTCATCGTCATCCACGACGAACTCGATCTGGACTTCGCGACCTTGCGCCTGAAGCACGGTGGTGGCGAAGGCGGCCACAACGGACTCCGGTCCATCACCCGCTCCCTAGGCACCAAGGACTACCTGCGGATCCGCGTCGGTGTCGGCCGCCCGCCGGGGCGGATGGACGCCGCCGACTATGTGCTCAAAGACTTCAATGCAACGGAGCGCAAGGAACTCGACTTCTTGCTCCCGGACACCGCGGATGCGGTGGAGCGGGTCATACATCAGGGCCTGACCGCTGCGCAGAACGTGGTGCACGCGCGCTAGCGATCAGGCCCCGAGTTGGACCGGTGTGGCGAGCCGACTGGCTCAGAACACCGACCGCAGAATGAGTACGACCACCGCGGCGATCGAGGCGGCAACCGGCAGGGTGATGACCCAGGCCAGCGCAATCGGGCGCATGAGCTTCCAGTTGGTCGCCCGGTTGACCAGTCCGATGCCGAGCACCGCACCAATCAGGATGTGAGTGCTGGAGACCGGCAGGCCCATGAGCGAGGCGCCCATGACGACACCGGCGGCGGCCAACTCGGCGGAGAAGCCCGAGGCCGGGTGCATCGTCGTGAGGTTGGTACCGACGGTCGTGATGACGCGGCGTCCGATGAACCACAGTCCGGCGATCAGCGCGACACCGAAGGCGAGCATGACCGGCGTCGGTACGGCGGCCTCGTCGCTGACTCCGCCGTTGTGCAGGACGTCCAAGATGGCGGCGAACGGGCCGACAGCGTTGGCGATGTCATTGCTGCCGTGGCTGAAGGCGAAGGCGCAGGCCGTGAAGACCTGCATCCAGCTGAAGATCACGAAGGTGGCTCGCGGTAGGTCCTGGCCCTTCAGCGACCGGGCAAAGACGTAGGTGGCCAGCCAGACCAAGGCGCCCACCATGGCCATGACCGCGATGCTCGCGGTGGTGGTCAGACCAAGGTCCAGGTTCTTGAGGCCCTTGAAGAGCAGCATTCCGGTCAACAGCATGCCGCCGACGGCCGCGATGAGCGGGACCCATCCTTCGAGCGTTCGGTGACTGTCCGCGGCGATGGGCTTGTCCTTGTCGCCGGTCGAGCCGCCGAGGAGACGGCGCTTGATGGAGCCGTAGAGCAGGTAGGCGCACGCGCCGCCGAGGACCGGAGACAGGACCCAGGAGATCGCGATCTGTCCGATGCCGTCCCACTGCACCATCTGCAGCGCCTGGTCGCTTCCGACGGTGACCCAACCCACGGCAATGGCCGCGCCGACGATGCCACCAATGATCGAGTGGGTGGTGGAGACCGGGAAGCCGAGTCGGGTCGCGATCAGCAGCCAGCTCGCGGCGGCCAAGAGTGCGGCCATCATGATGAACATGAAGTCGCTGGAGGAGATCGCGACGCCGGACATGTCCACGATGCCGCTGCGTACGGTCTCGGTGACATCGCCGCCGGCGATGACCGCTCCGCTCACTTCGAAGACTGCGGCGACCAGCAGGGCTTGCTTGATGGTCAGCGTCCCAGCACCAACGCTGGTGCCAAAAGAGTTGGCGACGTCGTTGCCGCCGATGTTGAAGGCCATGAACAGGCCGAACGCGATCCCGAGCAGCAGGATGAACCTGCTTGCGTCAGTTCCGACGTAATCCAGGGACCACCAGCCGAAGAGGGCCACGGTGACGGCCATGAGGCCACCAAACGCGAGGTGCCATGTGGTGTCTTCACCCAGGGGCCGCGTGCGCCCGACTTGAGTCGGTGTCGGCGGCTTGAGGTCGGTTGTCAAAGGAGGTCCTCCCGAACGGAACGGCAGGCTGCCGTTCGGCCAAGAGACACGTTCCAGGCTTCAGGTGAACAACAGGCAACGTTCTGGGGTGCGCCAGTAGAACGACAGCGTGAGGTATGTCGCACTGCGCTCAGATGAGCGGTTTAGCGTCCTTCGCGTCGCGCCCGAGCCTCGGCGCGTGAGCGTGGTGGCTCAAGAGGCTCAGCGGGCTCAGCGGGGTCGGCAGGGCTCAACGGCTCGGCGCTATCCGATGCGGATATTGCCTGCGCGCCACGTGGTGCGGCGACCGTGACGGCCGCGATGGCCGTGGTGATGGGCACCGCCAGTACAAGCCCGATAGCGGACGAGATGGTCCGGATGATCTCCTCCGAGAGCGCTTCCTGCTGGATGAGTTCAAGGGCGGGGCGTTCATACAGGCTCATCAACAACAACACGGGGAGCGCGGCGCCGGCGTAGGCAAAGACGATCGTGTAGATCGTGGAGGCAATGTGGTCGCGGCCGATCCGCATTCCTGAGGAGAACAGTTGTGTTCGGGTCAGCAGAGGTGATGCCGCGCGCAGCTCCCAGACGGCCGAAGCCTGCGTGATCGTCACATCGTTGAGGACGCCAAGACCGGCCACGATGATGGCCGCCGTGAGCAATTGGTGGGGGTCAAGGGTGCGTACCACGGAGGCCAGGGCTGCGCCATCGTCATCGGCAATGCCGGTCAGATGCGACGCGCAGATGCCACCGATTCCGATCACTGCGGTGATGGCGACGCCGAGCACTGTGCCGACCAATGCCGCACTCGTACGCAACGAGATGCCGTGCGCGAGATAAAGGACCACGATCATGATCGCGCTGGACCCGACCACCGCGACCCATAGCCCGCTGGAGCCATCCAGCAGCGCCGGGAGCATGAACGACATGATCACGAAGCCGCCGACAACGAGGCCGACGAGGGCCAGGAGTCCGCGCAGGCGCGCGATGGCGGCGACGAGCAGGACGAAGGCGACCGCGAGGACCGCGAGCGGCGTGGACCGTTCGGGATGAATGAAGTTGAACGTCTCGATCCCGCCCGGCTCGTCACCGGGAGGGACTCGCATGATGAGCACGGTGTCGCCTTTGGCCACGCCAGATTTCGTCACCTCGGGCGGCACATTCACCGCGACAGTTCGCCCGCTGTCGAGCTTGGCCCGGATCGCGCCGCAGGTCGGTTCTGGAACGCTCAGATTGCCCTCGGCGTCGGCGCTGGGATCTGCGCCACCCTGCTCGCCACCCTCAGGGCATACAGGCAGCATCTCGACCACGGTGGCCTCGGGGAAGGTGACGCCGGGCTGGGCGTATTGGGCCTGGGCCTTGCTGCGTGCAGCGCCCTCGCCGCTTGGCCACAGCAGGATCAAACCGATGATCGTGGCCACGGTGAGGACCACGACCGTGCCGATGAGTACGGCGCGTGCTCGGCGGGGGACGTGAACCTCAGCAGGCGTGCCGTGTCCGTGGCCAACTCCCATGCCCGAAGTGTGTCAGAGCGCCCGAGCCGGCAGTCGTAGACTGGTGCTCGCACCCCGTGTCCTGCCGGATTCGGGGTTCTTGTGGTGTCTGTGTGCGTGTCCTGCTGCGGCTGCGCGCCGCACCACACGCGAGTTCGCAAGGAGTGAACCTGGTGGCGTCTGATGCCCTTGACCCCATGCTGGATGTGCTGCACGCCGACCCCAAGGTGTCGGAGGTGCTCGCGCACGTCGGCCGTACAAGCAGGCTCGATGTGGCTGCTGCACCCGGGCTGCGCGCACCTTTGACAGCGCTGGTCGCGACCCGTGGCGAGCGCCCGGCTCCGGTCCTCGCGGTGACGGCTACCGGGCGGGAGTCGCAGGATCTTGCCGCTGCGCTGCAGGCCTTCTTGCCAGCAGAAGGTGTCGCCGAGTTGCCTAGTTGGGAGACTCTCCCGCACGAACGCCTGAGCCCGAGGAGCGACACCGTCGGGCGCCGACTCGCGGTTCTTCGTCGCCTTGCCCACCCTTCAACCGATGACCCTGAGCATGGTCCGATCCAGGTTTTGATCGTGTCGGTACGTGCCCTGATGCAGCCGATTGCCAAAGGTCTTGGGGATCTGGAGCCGGTCGCCCTAAGGGTCGGCGAGGAACACCCGCTGGAGCGCGTGGTCGCAGCGTTGGCCGCGGCGGCCTACACCCGCACGGACATGGTGGAGCGGCGTGGCGAGTTCGCCGTACGCGGTGGGATCGTCGACGTCTTTCCACCCACCGAGGAGCACCCGATCCGCGTCGAGTTTTTCGGCGATGAGGTGGAGGAAGTGCGTGCCTTCAAGGTGGCCGACCAGCGCACCCTGCCGGACGGCGATCTCGCGCACGGTCTGTGGGCTCCACCATGCCGGGAGCTCCTGCTCACCGACGAGGTGCGCCTCCGCGCGACGGATCTTGCCGAGCGTCTGCCCGGGGTCGCCGACATGCTGCACAAGGTGTCCGAGGGCATCGCCGTTGAGGGCATGGAGTCCTTGATGCCCGCCTTGTTGGGGACCGAAGACGGGCACGGGATGGAGACCCTGCTGGACGTCCTTCCCGCCAACACCCATGTGGTCCTCAGCGAACCAGAGCGGGTGCGCACTCGTGCGCACGACCTGGTCGCCACGAGCGAGGAGTTCTTGCAGGCGTCCTGGGCCAACGCGGCTGCTGGCAACGCTGTTCCAGTCGACCTGGAGGCCACGTTGGGTACTGCGTCCTACTGGGGCCTTGCCGATCTGCGGGAGCACGCGCTGGCGCGCGACCTGCCCTGGTGGTCGTTGACGAGTTTTGCGAGTGACGACGAACTCACTGACTTTGTCGAAGACGCCACGCCAGGCACGCGAATCACCCTTCCCACTGAGGAGGTGCCGGCCTACCGCGGCAATACCGAGGTAGCGGTGACCGACCTAAGCGCTCATGTCGCAGCCGGGCAGCGCATCTTGGTAGTGACTGAGGGCCATGGCTTAGCGCAGCGCGTACGCGAGATGTTGGCCGAGAACGACGTGCCAGCAAGGGAACTCGACACTCTCGCTCCCGGGATGGTCGAGGTTGCGACCGGCTCTCTTGGGCACGGATTCATCCTGCCGTCCAGCAATCTGGTGGTGCTCACCGAGGGCGATCTCACCGGTGCCGTTGCGGGAACCGCCACCACCAAGGACATGCGGAAGATGCCCTCCCGGCGCCGCAAGGTGGTCGACCCGCTCCAGCTCAATCCCGGCGACCACGTCGTGCACGAACAACACGGTGTGGGTCGCTTCGTGGAGATGGTGCAGCGCACCGTCGCGGGCGCCACCCGCGAATACCTGGTAATCGAGTACGCGAGTCGCAAGCGCGGGCAACCGGGCGACCGACTCTTCGTGCCGACGGACCAACTTGACCAGGTGACCCGCTACGTCGGTGGCGAGGCCCCCACCCTGAACAAGCTGGGCGGATCCGACTGGCAGGCAACGAAATCCAAGGCGCGGCGGCACGTACGCCAGATCGCCGGGCAACTCATCCAGCTCTACTCGGCGCGGATGGCCACGCCGGGCCACGCGTTCCCGCCCGACAGCCCATGGCAGCAGGAGTTGGAAGACGCGTTCGCCTATGTGGAGACGCCCGACCAGTTGTCGAGCATCGATGAGGTCAAGGCAGACATGGAGAAGTCGATCCCGATGGATCGGCTGATCTGCGGTGATGTGGGTTACGGCAAGACGGAGATCGCGGTGCGCGCCGCGTTCAAGGCGATTCAGGATGGCAAACAGGCAGCAGTGCTGGTGCCGACGACCTTGCTGGTGAAGCAACACCAACAGACCTTCGCCGAGCGGTATGCCGGATTCCCCGTCGTGGTGCGCTCACTGTCACGGTTCCAGTCCGACAAGGAGGCCCGCGAAGTCATCGCTGGCCTGGCAGACGGCACGGTCGACCTGGTCATCGGGACGCACCGCTTGCTCTCCAGCGAGATCAAGTTCAAGGACCTTGGACTGGTGGTCGTCGATGAGGAACAGCGCTTCGGTGTCGAGCACAAAGAGCAGCTGAAGCAGATGCGTACGGCCGTGGATGTCCTGGCGATGTCGGCCACTCCCATTCCACGCACCCTGGAGATGGCGGTGACGGGGATCCGGGAGATGTCGACACTGCAGACGCCGCCCGAGGAGCGCCATCCAGTCCTGACCTTCGTGGGCGGATATGAGGAAAAGCAGATCACGGCCGCCATCCGGCGCGAACTCATGCGTGAGGGACAGGTGTTCTTCGTGCACAACCGGGTGCAATCCATCGAGAAGACGGCGTCCCGACTGCGCGAGTTGGTGCCCGAGGCGCGCATCGTCACCGCGCACGGGAAAATGCCCGAGCAACGCCTCGAAGACGTGGTCGTCGACTTCTGGGAGCGACGCTCCGATGTCCTGGTGTGCACCACGATCGTCGAAACTGGTCTCGACATTTCCAACGCCAACACCCTCATCGTGGAGCGGTCCGACCTCATGGGCCTTTCCCAACTACACCAGTTGCGCGGACGCGTGGGCCGAGGGCGCGAGCGGGCCTATGCCTACTTCCTTTTCCCGCCCGAGAAGCCACTGACGGAGACCGCGCACGACCGGCTCGAAACCATCGCCAGTCATACCGACCTCGGGGCGGGAATGCAGGTCGCCATGAAGGACTTGGAGATTCGCGGGGCAGGCAACCTGCTCGGTGGTGAGCAGTCCGGCCACATCGCGGGCGTCGGGTTCGACCTCTACGTGCGCATGGTCGGCGAGGCCGTCACCGAGTTCCGCGGAGATGGCGGGGGAGTGGCGCCCCCGACGGAGGTCAAGATCGAGTTGCCTGTCGATGCGCACCTGCCGCACGAGTATGTGCCCGGCGAAAGGTTGCGGCTAGAGGCATACAAGAAACTTGCGACTGTCGAGAACGAGGAAGCCCTCGACGCGATCGTGGAGGAGCTGCGTGACCGCTACGGCGAGCCGCCGGAGGCTGCGCAGCACCTCATCGAGGTGGCGCGGTTGCGGACGATTGCTCGGCAGGCGGGCATCACCGATGTCGCCGTGCAGGCCAGGAATATCCGGTTCTCTCCGGTCGAACTGCGCGAGAGTCAGCAGCTACGACTCGAACGGCTCTATCGAGGGTCGACGATTCGAGCGGCCCAGCAGCAAATCCTGGTTCCGGCGCCGCGTACCGCCGCGGTGGGCGGTCAGCCTCTGCGCGATACCGACGTGCTGAGGTGGGCCGGCCAACTGATCCAAGGCATCTTGCTGGACGACATCACTGCTGCGGCCGCTGCCTCAGCGGGCTGAGCGCAGCGCGCAGAGTCGACGCCGATAGCGCGAGCGGCTGCATGACCTGGCAAGATGGCCCGCGACCCATCGCAGAGAGGACGAGTCGCTGATGCCCAAGACCCTGATGACCCACCGTGGGGTGCTTGCGACGGCTGCCGCTGGAGCAGCGTTGGCGCTCACCGCCTGCGGCAGTGACGGCGTGATGAACCACGGAAGCACCGCCGCGACCATGGGCAGTTATGCCGTCAGCACCGACGAGGTGCAGGACGCCGTCAGCGATATCACCAAGTACGACAAGAACAGCGGAATCACCGGTCAGCAGGCAGCTGTCCTGATGGTGCTTGAGCCGGAGATCACCAAGGTCGCAGCCCGCAACAACGCCACGGTGTCGCCTTCCCAGGTCCGGGAGGAATATGCGACTCAGATGCCCAAGGGCGCAACGCTCAGCGATCCGGCCGTTCGGACCATCTTGGCCTCCGTTCAGTTGAGAGCCTTGGGCGCTAAAGGCCAAGCGGTCGCCACCCAAACGCAGAAGCTGGTCACGACCGCCGACATCGACCTCAACCCGCGTTACGGGGAGTTCGACAAGGGCAATATGCGGCCGACAGCCGCGAGCTGGATCAAGCCGACAGCACCCACGTCGCCACAGCAGTGAGGCCTCGGCTCACTCTTCTGGTCACCAGTCCGCGGCTTCCCGCGGGCATCCTCACGCGCGATGCCTGGACGGCACTCGATGAGGCTGCGCAGGTGCTGGCCGCGGACCTGGACGATCCAACCCCTGCGGCCCTGGTCACCAACGGCGTTACCGTGCAACAGGTTTCGGAAAGTCGTGGCGCGCTCGCCGCGAGGCTGGTTAGCGCGTGCGCCGAGGGTTCAGTGGTCTGGATTGGGTCACCCGACGCCGACCCGGGCCTGACCGACGCCCTCGCAGAGGAACTCACCAGTTCTCCTGAGCCGCCTGAGGTCGAGATGCTGGTGGGGTCCTGGGACCCGCCCGGTGCGCGACTTCTTGACGTCGCCGCGGTGATGGACACCTTGCGCTCTCCCGGTGGGTGTCCGTGGGATGCCGAGCAGACTCATGAGTCCCTGACGCCGTACCTCGTGGAGGAGTCAGCAGAGGCGGTCGAGGCCGTCGAGAGCGGCGACCGTGAGCACTTGGTCGAAGAACTCGGGGACGTACTCCTGCAGGTTTTCTTCCACGCCCGTATCGCGACCGAACACGAGCAGGAACCTTTCGACATCGATGATGTGGCCCACGGGCTCGTCAGCAAACTCATCCGACGGCACCCGCACGTCTTCGGCGACGGGGAGGCTTCCTCGCCGGAGGATGTCGAGCGCGCCTGGGAACAGATCAAGCGCCAGGAGAAGCCGGGCAGGGACGCTGAGGATCTGTTGGCGGGCATACCGCGTGGCCTTCCGTTGCCGTACGTCATCGCCAAGGTTCGATCGCGAGTCGCCAGGCGCGGCGGTGACGAGGCGCTCGATCAGGCACTGGCGGTGCACGCCGAGCGCGCCATCGCGAACTCTGACCAGGCATGGTCAGACCTGCGCCGCGAGATCGACGACTGGCGCGCCTAGCGTCAGTCTCAGCGCGCGGGTCGGTCCGCAAGCCGGGCGCCTGCCGCGAGTAGCCTGGGCGAGGAAATAGCAGACCAGTCCCGCTGAAGGAGCCCCTGTGGCAGCGATCGAAGCAATCGGCGCACGCGAAATCCTTGATTCTCGCGGCAACCCCACCGTCGAGGTGGAACTCGCCCTGGATGACGGCACGGTGAGCCGCGCCGCAGTCCCCAGTGGTGCGTCGACCGGACAGTTCGAGGCTGTGGAGCGTCGCGACGGCAACGCCAAGCGTTATGGCGGCAAGGGTGTCGAAGACGCCGTCGACGCCGTGATGGAGCAAATTGCCCCCGCGTTGCTGGGCTTCGAGGCCAGCGAGCAGCGACTGATTGACGCCGAGATGATCAACCTCGACGGCACCGACAACAAAGCCACGCTCGGCGCCAACGCGATTTTGGGCGTCTCCCTTGCGGTAGCCAAGGCCGCGGCCGACTCCGCTGACCTGCCGCTGTTCCGCTACCTCGGCGGGCCTAACGCCTACCTGCTGCCGGTCCCGATGATGAACATCCTCAACGGTGGTTCGCACGCGGACTCCAACGTGGACATCCAAGAGTTCATGATCGCGCCGATTGGTGCGGAGAGTTTCCGGGAGGCACTGCGCTGGGGCGCGGAGGTTTACCACGCCCTCAAGAAGGTCCTCAACAAAAAGGGCTTGGCGACCGGGCTCGGCGACGAGGGCGGCTTCGCGCCGAACTTGGAGTCCAACCGGGCAGCGCTCGACCTGATCCTCGAGGCCATCAAGAACGCGGGCTACGAGCCGGGCCGGGATATTGCGCTGGCCCTGGACGTTGCGGCGTCGGAGTTCGCCAAAGATGGCACCTACACCTTTGAGGGCGCCAAGAAGTCTGCTGCGGAGATGGTCGATTACTACGCCGACCTCGTCGCCTCCTACCCGCTGGTCTCGATCGAGGATCCGCTGGACGAAGAGGACTGGGACGGCTGGAAGGCCATGACCGATCGGCTGGGCGATCAGGTGCAGATTGTGGGTGACGACCTTTTCGTGACCAACCCCAAGCGCCTGCAGAAGGGCATTGACAGCGACACCGCGAATTCGCTGCTCGTCAAGGTCAACCAGATCGGCACCCTGAGCGAGACTCTCGACGCAGTGGCGTTGGCTACCCGTTCGGGCTACACCTCGATGATGTCGCACCGCTCCGGTGAGACCGAGGACACCACGATCGCTGACCTCGCCGTCGCGACCAGTTGCGGCCAGATCAAGACCGGTGCACCCGCTCGTTCGGACCGCGTCGCGAAGTACAACCAGTTGCTGCGTATCGAGGATGAACTCGACGACGCTGGACAGTACGCCGGCGCAGCTGCGTTCCCTCGGTTTAAGGCCTGAGGCGAAGACCCTTGGCTGAGCGTCGACGGACCACGCGCCCGGGAGCGCCGCGTCGCCCCGCGCAGGGGCGGCGCACTCCTGCGGCTGGGCGTGGACGCGGTGGCTCGTCGCGTCCACAGGTTCGCCCAGCCTCAGCCGGGGGCGGTCAGTCGGCCCCACCTGCCCGTCGGCCGCAGTCCATGCGCCGAATGGTGATCATGGGCCTGCTGGTCGTGTTCTTGGCCGTGCTGCTCGTCCCGACGTTGCGGGGATATCTCAACCAACGCTCGGAGATCGACACGCTCAACCGCCAGGTGACCGAGCAGCAGTCCACGGTGAAAACCCTTCAGAAGCAACGGGATCGGTGGAATGACCCCGATTACGTTGCCCAGCAGGCCCGGTCACGGCTCGGCTTCGCCAAACCCGGTGAGAAGGCGTACATCATCGTTGATGACCAGGGCGCCAAGCGTGAGGTAGACACGAACTCAGGAGTCCAGAAGGACACCTCCGGCGCCAAGCGACCGTGGTACGGCCATCTGTGGGGCTCGGTGATCTCGGCGGGCGAGGCGCAGGACAAGTGACCAACCCGCCCCCCAACACCGGCACGCCCCCCAACGCCGGTCGAGCCGCCGACACGCCTCCCAACGCCGGTCGAGCCGCCGACACGCCCCTCAACGCCGGTCGAGCCGCCGACACGCCCCTCAACGCCGGTCGAGCCGGCGAGCCCGCTAGGGCGAGCCGTGTCGAGACCCACCCCGACCCCAACGACATCGCCTGGGTCGAACACCAACTCGGCCGACTGCCGCGCGGAATCGTCTCGATCGCGGCCAGGTGTCCCTGTGGTTGCCCGACGGTGGTGCGTACCCTCCCACGCCTTCCCGACGGTGTGCCGTTTCCAACGTCCTTCTATGCCACCTGCCCGCGGCTGACCGGTGCGATCAGCACTCTGGAGTCGCTGGGCATGATGCGGGAGATGTCTGAGCGTCTTGAGCAGGACGAGGATCTCGCCGCCGCCTACCGATCTGCGCACGAGGACTATCTGGCCCGCCGACTCGAGCTCGGCAACGTGCCCGAGATCGACGGGATTAGCGCAGGCGGTATGCCCACCCGGGTGAAGTGCTTGCACGTCCTGGTCGCGCACTCTCTTGCCGCTGGTCCGGGCGTGAACCCGCTCGGCGACGAAGCCCTCGCTGCGCTGCCCGAGTGGTGGTCCGACGGCTGCTGCGACGGCACCACGGGTTTGCGCTCAGGTCAGCGCTGAGCCTTTACGCCAGATCGAGACGTGCGAGTCGCTGGTGGCGACGAATGGCGACCGGCCCCAGTCGGCATACCGAGCCTCGAAGTTCATTCCCGCAAGCTGAGCCATGAGGTCAAGTTCGCTGGGCCAGACATACCGATAGTGGTGCGGCGCAAAGCGATACGACCCATCTGGCTGCTGGTTGTAGTGGTGTGACGTGGCCTGCTGTGTCACGAGGTCGTAGGTATCCAGGCCCACATGTTCCTCGCTGATATCGGACGGAATCGCGGTCTGCCCTGGCGGGAGTCGTTGCAGTTGCGGCACGCCGACTTCGACCACGAAGCTGCCTCCCGGTCGCAAGTGGGCAGCAGCATTGGCGAAGCAGGCGACTTGCTCCGGCTGGGTGCGCAGATTGCCGATCGTGTTGAACACCAAATAGACCAGGGCAAAGTCGTCACCGACGGCTGTGGTGGCCATGTCGCCGATCGTCACGGGAAGGTCGGGGTCCTTGCGGTGCAACTCCTGGACCATCGGCTCAGACAACTCGATCCCGGTGACCGACAGACCGCGTCTGGACAGCGGAATGCCGATACGGCCCGTTCCAATGGCGAACTCACACACCGGTCCGCCGTCGGCGAGCTCGGCCAACAAGTCCACTGCGGGTTTGACCGCATCTGGGGTGGATATTTTCGCCATGGCGTCGTCATAGCGCGCCGCCATCTCGTGGGTCCATAGGTCGCTGCTGGTCATCGTCATACCCTGGGTGCCGGGCACGTGTCACGGCAACCGCATTTCGGCCAACCGTGACTCGACCGGGGTCCTCGAAGCCCGAACCCCCTGCTTTCCCAAGACGCTTCGCGAGAAGGACAGATCATGACCCGTGTGGCCGCCATCGACTGTGGCACCAACTCGATCCGCCTGTTGATTGCCGACCGGGACGGCTCCGGTGGCCTGGTCGATGTGATCCGGCGGACGGAGGTCGTTCGTCTCGGGCAAGGCGTCGACGTGACTGGCCGGATCTCCCCGGAGGCGATGGAGCGGACGCTGGCTCGAGCGCGGGAGTACGCCGCCCTGTGCCGGGAACACCAGGTTGAGGCGGCGCGGTTCGTCGCCACGTCCGCCTCCAGGGATGCCGATAACGCAGAAGAGTTCGTCGCTGGCGTACGTGCCGCCTTCGGCGATCTTGACGTCAGCCCCGAGGTGGTCAGCGGCGCTGAAGAAGCGTCGTTGAGTTTTGCCGGCGCCACTGGTGATCTGGTCGCGGCCGGTACGCCAGCGCCTTACCTGGTGGTCGACCTCGGCGGCGGGTCGACGGAGTTGGTGCGCGGCAGCACGGGAGTGGAACAGCAGCGTTCGGTCGACATCGGGTGCGTGCGCATGACCGAACGGCATCTGCGCTCCGATCCGCCGACAGCGGAAGAAATCTCGGCGGCTACTCGAGACGTAGACGCGGCATTGGACCTGGCCGAGCAGGACGTTGACCTTGCCGGGATTGCGACCCTCGTCGGGCTGGCCGGGTCGGTTACCACCATCACGGCGCACGCGCTGGACCTGTCGACCTATGACCCCGAAGCAATCCACGGCGCACGCCTCGAAGTCGACCAGGTGATCGACTCGTGCACCGCGTTGTTGTCGGCCACCCGTGCGCAGCGCTCGGCCATGCCGTTCATGCACCCGGGACGTGTCGATGTCATCGGCGCCGGGGCGCTGGTCTGGCGCCGCGTCGTCGAGCGGGTTGCGGCCTCAGCCGGGGTCACTGCGACGGTCACTAGCGAAACCGACATCCTCGACGGGATTGCCCTCTCCTGTCCGCCCTGAGTAGCGCCATTAAACGTTGGTTGAGTAGCCGCGAGGGGAGTGGTCCCGAAACGTTGGTTGAGTAGCCGCGAGGGACGAGCGGCGTATCGAAACCACACACCGCGTACCCTTGGCCTCGCCCTCGTGGCCCAATCGGCAGAGGCAGGCGACTTAAAATCGCTACAGGTGCGGGTTCGAGTCCCGTCGGGGGCACCCAAGACCCATTACTCGACTCCGCACGGGCCCATCGACTAGGGAAAAATGTGCGGTTGGCTCGCCCAACGACCCAACATTCTTCACATGTCGATGGGTAGCGTGGTGGCTATGGCTCGTCAAGATCTCGCCCAGCAACTCATGCGTACGGTCGGCAAGGCCGCCAACCGTGGCCTGCGGACGTGGATGCGCGAGCGTCGCCGTCCATCGGGGGCGCCCACATCGTCAAAAGTGCCGACCGCGGCCAGCTCCGACTATCCCGGAGACTTCCAGGGTGTGCCGACGATGACCTACGAACCTCAACCGGATGGCAGGCCGGATCCGGGTGAGATCGTCTGGACCTGGGTGCCCTACGAGGAGGACCACACTCAGGGCAAGGATCGCCCGGTGCTCCTTATCGGGCGCGATGATCGGTGGCTTATCGGTCTGCAGCTCACCAGCAAGGATCACGACCGCGACGCTGGGCAAGAAGCCCGGGCAGGTCGCCATTGGGTCGACATCGGTACCGGTGACTGGGACCGGAAGGGGCGCCCGAGCGAGGTACGCGTCAACCGGCTACTCCGCGTTGACGCCACGGCGATTCGTCGCGAAGGTGCGGTGCTCTCGAAGGAGCGCTTCGAGGAGGTTGCTGAGGGCGTACGCCGCCATCAGTGAAGGTCGAGGACCTCGCGAATTGACTTGCGGGCCAACCTGTTCCAGGAAGTAATGCCCTGGAGTAGATAGTGGCCGCGGTGTCCCATGTCGATGAATTGCGCTTCGGCCACCTCGCTCGCCCGGTCGATGAACGTTCGAGTCGCGCGGAAGGAGGTGATCCGGTCGCGTCGACCATGGGCGGCGATCACCATCTTCCCTGCGAGCGCCTCGACGGGTTCATCGGCTGGAAGCCAGCCGGCGAGCCCGACGACTCCGACGACGTGGGGGTGATCGGCCACGGCTACCGCGGTGCGAGCGCCCATGGAGTGGCCGACAATCACGATGGGCAGCGAACTATCCTGGGCCAGCGTGGACAGCGCCCAGCGCGCGTCACGGACCGGATCTGGTTCATTAGACGGGCTGGCATTCCAGCCCTTCACGCGATAGCGAATGAGATGCACGGCCACGCGGTCCTCGTGCAGTCCGGCAGCGAGCGATTTCGCGAGGAACCGAGCGCGTTGCCACGACAGGCTGCGGTGCGTCACGGGTTGCAGTGACTGTTTCGCTCCACCGTGCAGGACGAGAACGACGGCCGCAGGGTCCTCCACGGTGTCGATCCGGTCGAGTTCGGGCAGCAAGCGGCTCATGAGACGGTCACCCTACCGGCGGGTTTCAGAGCCCCGACCGGGTGGTCAATCGGAGGGATCCTGGGCGCCAGACATCCGGGCTCGCAGGTAGGCCTGCTCGGCCGGGTTTGTCGCTCGGGCCGCGGCGTGGGCGTACGCCTCGCGCGCTGCCTCGAAGGCCCCAGACATCTCTAGCAAGTGGGCCCGGACGGCGTGCACTCGGTGACTGCCGCGCAGTTCACGGGCGTCGGCAATCGCCTCCACTTCGCGCAGCCCGGCCTGCGGGCCGTGCACCATGGCGACCGCGACCGCGCGATTGAGCCGCACGACTGGCCCAGGGCTTGTCGCCGACAGGAGGTCGTACAACACCAGGATCTGCGGCCAGTCGGTGCTCGCTGCAGTAGCGGCGTCGGAATGGACAGCGGCCATCGCAGCCTGAAGGGCGTACGGCCCAGCAGAGCCGCCCGGCAGGGTGGCCTCCAGGATCGCGATGCCTTCGCGGATCTGGTCTTGATCCCAGAGCGTCCGGTCCTGGTCGGTGAGCGCGACGAGGGCGCCGTTCGCGTCGAAGCGCGCTTCTTGACGTGCCTCCGTGAGAAGCATCAGGGCGAGGAGCCCGGCCGTTTCGCGGTCGTGTGGACAGTGCTCCCGCAGCATGCGGGCGAGGCGAATCGCCTCGCGGGTAGCGGATACCTGATCGGCGCTGGTGGTGCTGGGGGAGTGGCCCTCGGTGAAGATGAGGTAGAGAACTTGCTGAACCGCAGCCAGCCGTGAGCCGGGGTCTACTGGCGCGGCAAATCGGGCGCCAGCCTCCCGCAGGCGTGACTTCGCCCGGCTGATGCGTTGGGCGACAGTCGATTCCGAGGTCAGCAGGACCTGACCGATCTGGGCTGTCGTCAGGCCCCCGACGGCGCGCAAAGTGAGCGGTATCTGCGCGGTGCGAGTCAGCGCCGGGTGGCAGCACATCAGCATCAGTGTCAGCGAATCGTCCGTGTCCGGAGTGACGGACGTGGATCCGAACTCAGTTTGATGGCGGTCATCGCGGGCCTCGCGGTCACGTCGAGCCGTCTCACTGCGCCATTGGTCAATGAGACGGCGTGAGGCCACCCGAATCAACCATCCGCGAGGGTCCGCTGGGAGTCCATCTCGCGGCCATTGGACGTGGGCAGCGAGCATGGCCTCCTGCGCTGCGTCCTCGGAGGTCTCGAAGTCGCCGTACCGCCGCACCAGCGCGCTGACCACGTGTGGTGACTGCTCACGCAGAAGACGCTCGACCGCGGGTTCCGGCCACTCCGGCACCATCACGCCTGCGCGACCCCAGCAATGAGGTCCGACAACTCATCGGGCATCGACCACATCGGCCAGTGACCGGTCGGCAGGTCGACATAAGCCAGGTCTGGATAGTCGGACAGGCCTGCCAGGAAGTTCGCACCGTTCGCCGCGAATTCTTGGTATTCCGCCGCGGTCGCTGCGGTGCAGATCATGGTGGCGGGAACCTGCGCACGCGCCGGATTGGTCAGCCGGACAGGTTCGCTGACGGTGCGCCCCGGCTGAGGGACAGCGCGCTCTTTGAAGGTGGCGAGCTGCTCGTCGGTCAGGCCACGCATGCTGCCGCCGGCAAGCTCCTCGTCCCACACCTCCTCCAGCCGGAACGTCGGCTCGGAAAGACTCGCGTTCATCGCGAACCCATCGGCGACGGGTGCGGTGTCGGCATAGACGATGTGGTCAACCAACTCGGGGTGTTGGTCAATCACCATCGTCCCGGGCACCGCGGCCCCGCTGTGCACGACCAGGACGCGCCGATCAGCTTCCTGGTCAAGTGCCGCGATGATCGCGTCGGCATGGTCCTGCGGACCCACATCGGATGGTTCGCCGTCCAGTCCGGGCAGCGTGAGCGCTGCGGCCGCCAGCCCGCGCGTGCGCAGGCGCTCCGCGACGGCGTCCCAGGCCCATGCGCCGAGCCAGAATCCAGGAACTAACACCACTTGAGTCGTCATGAACTCACTATGGCACCGGCCCCCGACACCAGTGCCCCCATCGGTCACTGGTGGTCGGGGGATGGCGCTGGAGGCGTACGAGGGCGCCCCCATCGGCTGCCTGTGGTCACCAAAGCGGACGCAGCTCGACTGTCTCGCCAGGGCCAGAGAATCCGCGGGTGATTTCGATGGCGCGCTCGGCGGATTCCACCTCGAGCAGGAAGAAGCCCGCGAGGTGCTCCTTGGTCTCGGCGTACGGCCCCTCGCTCACCAGCGGCGCCTCGCCCTCCCATCGGAAGAGCGTGGAATGGGCCGGGTCACCTAGGGCCTCGCCGCCCAGCAGTTCGCCCGAGGCGCTGATCTGCTCGAGTAGGCCCTCCCATTCGGCATTGTTGCGCTCTCGCTGGGCGGGGTCCATGGCCTTCGTCTCGGCCACGAACTCACCCGTCGGATGGCCCCACGGCTGGGGGTTGCTGTGGATGAGGATGACGTACTTCATGGGGTACTCCTTGGTTTTGGTGGTGCTGTCGGAGGTACGTCGGAGACGAGCGTCCATTCTCGACATCGACCGCGAACTTCGGCAGAAACCGTCGAACCCCATGATGTCGAGAACTCGTTCTGCGCTCCGACCTTTGGGTATTCCCCACCCACCACTAGGAGCACATCATGACCTCGAACCCGACCCCGCCCCAGACTCAGGCACCGGAGATCAGCGCACTCGGGGCAGCCCTCGGCACACAGCAGCATCACGTACGCGGCATCCTCGACGGACTGGACGAGCCAGCGCTGCGTCGGCGTGAGCTGCCCAGTGGTTGGAGCCCCCTGGGCTTGATGCACCATCTCGGGGCGATGCACCAGTTCTGGTTCCGCGATGTTCTGGGCGATGAGCACCTGCCGCTCCCGTCCGAGGAAGGCACCGACTTCGGCCTCGATCCGGCGCAGTCATCGGCGCGAGTGCTCGCGGTGTTCGACCAGGAAGCAGAGAACGCGCTCGCTGTCCTTCGTTCGCTCGACCTTGATACGCCCCCAGCGTGGTGGCCGGACGACGTGTTTGGCGGCTGGCGCTTGGACAGCCAACGAGAAGTCGTTCTCCATGTCGTCACCGAGCTGTCCACCCATGCTGGCCAGCTGGACGTGGTCCGCGAACTCATCGACGGAAGGACCTGGTCTTACGCCTTGGGTCGAGTGGCAGAAGCGCACGAAAAGGTCGGAATCATGTGACGGTCCACAGGGGGAACTTTTCGGCACTCCCGAGGCTTCTACACTGTGAGACATCACGCGCGCGTGCGCGCACCCACCATGACGCCTGGAGGAGCCATGGCAAGCAACCCGGTATTTGGCCGGATCGAAAAGCAGATGGAGCAGGGCCAGTACGCCGGGTTCGGCAACCAGCCCCAGCAAGGTCAGGCCCAGCCTGGCTATGGGCAGCAGCAGGGCTACCCGCAGCAAGGGTTCCCCCAGCAGGGATATGGCCAGCCGATGCCCGGCCAACAGACGCCGTCGCCCCAGGATCTGGAGCAGATGTACGGCGCCGGCACCGCCGGCCCGGCGCAGACCGGTCGGATGACCGTCGACGACGTCATGATGAAGTCGCTTGGCCTTTTCGCGATCCTGGTGATCGTTGCCGCGGGCGCTTGGGTCTTCACGGACGCATCGCCGGGCCTCGCGATGCCGCTGCTGCTTGGCGGCATCGTCGGGACCTTGGGTCTGGGCCTCTTCATCGCCTTCAAGAAGACGATCTCGGTGCCTCTGATCGTGACGTACGCCGTTCTTGAGGGCGTGCTGGTTGGCACCATCAGCAACGTCTACAACGACATGTTCGGCTCTGGTGGCATGTCCGGCATCGTCGGCCAAGCCATTCTCGCCACGCTCTGCGTGTTTGTCGCGATGTTTACCGGCTGGAAGACCGGCTTCATCAAAGTCACCGCCAAGAGCCGCCGGATCTTCGGCATGATGCTGATGGGCTATTTCCTCTTCGCCATCGTCAACTTTCTCTTCGCGATGTTCATCAGCGATGAGATGTTCGGATTTGGCGGGAACGGCCCGCTCGGCATTGCCATCTCAATCTTCGCCGTCGGCCTGGCGTCCTACTCGCTGGCGATCGACTTCGACTCGATTGACCGCGGCGTGCAGGCTGGCCTGCCCGAGAAGACGTCCTGGCTGATGGCCCACGGCCTGATCGTCACCGTGGTGTGGCTCTACCTGGAGATCCTGCGCCTGCTGGCTCGCCTGCAGAGCGACTGATCGTGCCCGCGGTTTCACCCATCCCTGATGCGGTGGCCGTGGAGCTGGAGCGCGTGGCCCGGCGGTGGCAGCAGCTGCCGCTGGACCACGCGCTTTTGCATGCCCCGCTGCTGCGCGCGCTGACTCAGGACCTTGCCGACGGCATAGCAAACGGGGCCGAGATCATCGATCTCGGCCCCGCGACGGCGTACGACCAACTTGCCGTTCTGGTCTATGACGCCTGCGTCGCCGGTCAGGCTGACGCGTTACATCTCACCGATCGCCTGGCCACGGTGCGCCGCGCGCTGCCGTGACCGGCGAACCGGCTCAGTTGAGGCGCTCGTAGATGATCGCCATGCCCTGGCCGCCACCGACACACATGGTCTCCAGACCAAAGGTGCCGTCGACGGACTCAAGGCCGTTGAGCAACGTCGCGGTGATGCGCGCGCCGGTCATCCCGAACGGGTGGCCCAGCGCAATCGCGCCACCGTGCTTGTTGAGCTTGTCCATGTCGAGGCTGAGCTCGTCAGCCGAAGCGAGCACCTGCGCCGCGAAGGCCTCGTTGATCTCGTAGAGGTCCATGTCGGCGATGGTCAGTCCAGCGCGGGACAGGGCCTGCTTGGAGGCCTCGACCGGCCCGAGGCCCATGACCTCGGGGGACAGGGCGGAGACGCCCGTCGAGACAACCCGAGCAAGCGGCTTGAGGCCGAGTTCCTTGGCCTTGGTGTCGCTCATGACCACGAGCATGGCAGCGCCGTCGTTGAGCGGGCAGCAGTTGGCGGCGGTCACCGTGCCGTTCTCTCGGAAGACCGGCTGCAAGGTGGACACCTTCTCCAGCGTCACGCCCGGCCGGGGGCCATCGTCAGTGCTGACGACCGTGCCGTCGGGCATGGTGACGGGAGTGATCTCGCGCTCGAAGAAGCCGCTGGCGATGGCCTGCTCAGCGCGGTTCTGCGAGGAGACACCCCATTCGTCCTGGCGCTCACGGGAGATGCCACGGGAGGTGGCGACGTTTTCGGCGGTCTGCCCCATCGCGATGTAAATGTCCGGCATGTTGCCGTCTTCGCGCGGGTCGGTCCAGGTCTCGTTGGACGCGGCCGTCGCCTTGGTGCGCTCGCCGGCCTCCGCGAAGGCCGGGTTCTTCCACTCGGCCGGGGACTGTCCGGCGCCGGTGAGGTCGGCGTAGCGGGACACACACTCCACGCCGCCGCTGAGCAGAACGTCAGCCTCGCCAGCCTTGATGGCGTGGGCGGCCATGCGGGTCGTCTGGACCGAGGAGGAACAGAACCGGTTGACGGTCGCGCCGGGCAATTGGTCATAACCTGCCAGCGTCGCGACCACGCGGGCGATGTTGTTGCCCTGCTCGGCCCACGGCTCGGCACAGCCGAGGTAGAGGTCCTCGATCGTGGTGGGGTCGAGGTCCGGCACCTTGGCCAGACAGGCCTCGAGCACCTGCACGGTGAGGTCGTCCGGCCGAATGTCCTTGAGGCTGCCCTTGAAGGCGCGGCCGATAGGGGATCGGGCTACAGAGACGATGACGGCTTCAGGCATGAGGTCCCTCCAACGGGGGTTGGGTGCTGCTGCGTACGTCATCAGCGAGTGTACGCGACGAACTAAGCGCTTGCTTAGTTCGTCGTCGATTCGCCTCGATCGTCGGGCTCGGTGCCCGCTTCCGTGGGGCCGGGAACGGGGTGGCGATGACGACGTCGCAGCACCGCGAACCGCCCCCGCATACCGACGTCGCCAGTGCCGCTGACCTCGGTGCCGGGATCAGCCACCGCGCGTACGGCGGCCACCGCGACCGGGCCGACGCTCTCGCCACGCCGCTCGTCGGGCGCCCGACCGGTATCAATGCTGTGGTGGCCGAGTGCATCCAGAACACTGGGAAGAATGGCCGACGCCGCGCGGGCATACCCCGCGGCCGAGGGATGGAACTGGTCCTTGCTGAACATCACGCCCGGGCGCTCGTGGAACTCTTCGCCCAGCAAGTCTCCGAGGGACACCGTGCGCCCGCCTTGCTCGACGACGGCCACGGTCTGCGCCGCTGCGAGGTCGCGCGACCAACGCTGCATCAGAGCCCGCAATGGCTGAGGAACCGGTCGTACGGCACCGAGGTCGGGGCAGGTACCGACCACCACTTCGGCGCCGTTTTCCCGGAGTCGGTTGACCGCCATCGCGAGGTGCCGGATGGAGACACTGCGGTCAATACGGTGAGTCACATCGTTCGCGCCGACCATGATGATGGCGACGTCCGGTTCGGCGACTTCGTCCTGGGCGACGTCGACTTGGCGGTCCAGATCGGCCGACTCGGCGCCAATGGCGGAGACATTGGTCAGGCGAACAGGCCGACTAGTCAGGGCAGCAACAGCAGACGCGACGATTGCTCCGACGGTCTGCGCGCGGTCGTCGGCACCCATACCGCGCGCTGTCGAATCACCCAGGATCAAGAGCTCGATGGTGTCGCCGAAGCCGCTGCCATAGGTGCCCGTGTCATCCGGAGCCCCTTCGAAAGGACGCCCCACGACCTTGCGCGCAATCCTTGCCTCGGTGGCCAGCAGTCCCCAGGTGGCCAGGCCGAGTGCTCCCGCACCGCCGCCTCCGAAAGCCGCGGCCGCAGCGATCTTGCGCGCTCGCTTGGCTCGTCCCACCATGCCCTCCTGGTCCGCTGTGCGATCCGCCCTTTGAGGTAGATCGTCTCACTGGCGGAATTCGTGCCCTGACCACATGTAATCCTCGTCGATGAAACGATGACGACATGTCAGACACCATGCGCTACGCCGCACATATCTCGGACCTGGTGGGAAACACCCCGTTGGTCCGGCTGAACTCCGTCACCGAGGGCATCGCTTGCACCGTCCTGGCCAAGGTTGAGTACCTCAACCCGGGAGGCTCGGTGAAGGACCGCATCGCCGTGAAGATGATCGAGGCCGCCGAGGCCTCAGGTCAGCTCACACCGGGCGGGACCATCGTGGAGCCGACCTCCGGCAATACCGGGGTGGGGCTGGCCCTCGTGGCCCAGCGCAAGGGCTATCAGTGCATTTTCGTGTGCCCGGACAAGGTCAGTGAGGACAAGCGCAACGTGCTGCGCGCCTATGGCGCAGAGGTGGTCGTGACGCCGACGTCCGTTCCGCCGGACCATCCGGACAGTTACTACTCCGTCTCCGACCGACTCGCTGCCGAGACGCCGGGTGGGTGGAAGCCAGACCAGTACTCCAACCTCAACGGACCGGCTAGTCACTACGAGTCCACCGGACCTGAGGTCTGGAGCGACACGAATGGTGAGCTCACGGCCTTTGTCGCGGGAATAGGCACTGGGGGAACGATCACGGGCACCGGACGGTACCTGCGAGAGGTCTCTGCTGAGCGCGACGGCGGGCGCGTGCAGATCGTCGGTGCTGACCCCGAAGGGTCGGTCTACTCCGGTGGCACCGGACGGCCGTACCTCGTCGAAGGGGTCGGCGAAGACATGTGGCCCGATGCCTATGACCCGGCGGTGGTCGATGAGGTCATTGCAGTCTCAGACGCGGAGTCCTTCGCCATGACCAGGCGCCTGGCGCGCGAAGAGGGCCTCCTAGTCGGCGGGTCCTGTGGCATGGCCGTTGTCGCGGCTCTGCGGTACGCCCGCACCCTGCCGGCTGATGCCACCGTCGTCGTCTTGCTTCCCGACTCGGGGCGCGGCTACCTCTCGAAGTTGTTCGACGACAACTGGCTCGCCTCGTACGGATTTCGCGCCAGCACGACGGAGCAGACCGTCGAGCAACTCCTGCGCGGCAAGGACGGCAGCCTGCCGTCCCTGGTCCACACCCACCCGTCCGAGACAGTGCGCGACGCTATCCAGATCATGCGGGAGTACCAAGTGTCTCAAATGCCTGTGGTCAACGCGGAACCGCCGATCATGGCTGGCGAGGTCGCAGGCGCCGTGAGCGACAAGCAACTACTGGAGGCGCTCTACACCGGGTCCGCGCACCTCGCCGACTCAGTGGAGCAGCACATGGCCGCACCATTCCCCATGATCGGCGCGGCCGAACCTGCCACTGCTGCACGAGACCTGTTGGCCTCGCACGATGCCGTCATGGTGGTCGACGACGGCAAGCCGGCTGGCGTACTCACACGCGCCGATCTTCTTGCAGCTCTCGTGGTCTGATCAGCAAATCCACTGCAGCACAGGCGAATTCGCGAATGTGACGCAGGTCGCAAACGGTTGGGGCCATGCCGATTTGTCATGGACCCAACCCGTGGCCTAATGTTCTCTACGTCAGCCCAACGGGTTGGCAACAGCCAGAAGCGAGACGGTCTTCGGAGCGGTTCGCACTGGCACCTTCTCGGAGCCAAGCGCGCGACAATCGGCGGATTTCGTCGATTTGACGCCCAAGAGTCGAGTAAGGAAGACTTCATCGAAGTCGCCCACCGAGTCCGACAGTTTAATGCGGTCAGTCACGGCGGGTGCATGTTTTTTGAGAACTCAACAGCGTGTCGAGTGATTGATGCCAAATGTTTGTTTGGTTGATCATTGTGAAACTTTTTTTGTTTCCGTTGATTCGGCCGGGTTTTTGATTTTCTTTTTTGGAGAGTTTGATCCTGGCTCAGGACGAACGCTGGCGGCGTGCTTAACACATGCAAGTCGAACGATGATGCGGTACTTGTATCGCGGATTAGTGGCGAACGGGTGAGTAACACGTGAGTAACCTGTCCTTGACTCTGGGATAAGCCTGGGAAACTGGGTCTAATACTGGATATGTCTGCGTGCCGCATGGTGCGTGGTGGAAAGATTTTTTGGTCAAGGGTGGACTCGCGGCCTATCAGCTTGTTGGTGGGGTAGTGGCCTACCAAGGCGATGACGGGTAGCCGGCCTGAGAGGGTGACCGGCCACACTGGGACTGAGACACGGCCCAGACTCCTACGGGAGGCAGCAGTGGGGAATATTGCACAATGGGCGAAAGCCTGATGCAGCGACGCCGCGTGGGGGATGAAGGCCTTCGGGTTGTAAACTCCTTTCGCCATTGACGAAGCCCTTCGGGGTGACGGTAGGTGGAGAAGAAGCACCGGCTAACTACGTGCCAGCAGCCGCGGTAATACGTAGGGTGCGAGCGTTGTCCGGAATTATTGGGCGTAAAGAGCTTGTAGGCGGTTTGTCGCGTCTGCTGTGAAAGCCCGGGGCTTAACTCCGGGTCTGCAGTGGGTACGGGCAGACTAGAGTATGGTAGGGGAGACTGGAATTCCTGGTGTAGCGGTGAAATGCGCAGATATCAGGAAGAACACCGATGGCGAAGGCAGGTCTCTGGGCCATTACTGACGCTGAGAAGCGAAAGCATGGGGAGCGAACAGGATTAGATACCCTGGTAGTCCATGCCGTAAACGTTGGGCGCTAGGTGTGGGATTCAGTCTATGAGTTCCGTGCCGCAGCTAACGCATTAAGCGCCCCGCCTGGGGAGTACGGCCGCAAGGCTAAAACTCAAAGGAATTGACGGGGGCCCGCACAAGCGGCGGAGCATGCGGATTAATTCGATGCAACGCGAAGAACCTTACCAAGGCTTGACATGCACCGGACGATCGCAGAGATGTGGTTTCCTTTTGGGCTGGTGCACAGGTGGTGCATGGTTGTCGTCAGCTCGTGTCGTGAGATGTTGGGTTAAGTCCCGCAACGAGCGCAACCCTCGTTCCATGTTGCCAGCACGTAATGGTGGGGACTCATGGGAGACTGCCGGGGTCAACTCGGAGGAAGGTGGGGATGACGTCAAATCATCATGCCCCTTATGTCTTGGGCTTCACGCATGCTACAATGGCCGGTACAGAGGGATGCGAGACCGTGAGGTGGAGCGAATCCCTTAAAGCTGGTCTCAGTTCGGATTGGGGTCTGCAACTCGACCCCATGAAGTTGGAGTCGCTAGTAATCGCAGATCAGCAACGCTGCGGTGAATACGTTCCCGGGCCTTGTACACACCGCCCGTCAAGTCACGAAAGTTGGTAACACCCGAAGCTCATGGCCTAACCAGTTTTCTGGAGGGAGTGGTCGAAGGTGGGACTGGCGATTGGGACTAAGTCGTAACAAGGTAGCCGTACCGGAAGGTGCGGCTGGATCACCTCCTTTCTAAGGAGCACTCCTCATGTTCGCCTCCGTTGTGGGGGTGGGTGTGGGGTTTGTTGTTTTTGCTCGTGTGGTCATGTCCGGTTGTCGGGTGTGAGCGCGGGCGTGGATAGATCATCAATCATGGTGCCTGGTTGTGGGTGCTGCTGTGGGTGAGTACGCCTGGTCCTGCTGTTGTGGGGTTGGGTTGGAAAGCGTGTGGTGGTGTTCGCTGGTTGGGTGTCGACACGTTGTTGGGTCCTGAGAGAACATGCGGACCAATTCTTTGCGCTTCCCTTGTGTTTTGTGGGGGGTGTGGGGGTTGGTGTGGTGTTTTCTTTGTTGTGCGTTTCGCATGTGTGGCTCATGGTTTGTGGGTTGTGTGTGTGGGGTGTGTGTTGTTTGAGAATTGTATAGTGGACGCGAGCATCTTTGTTTTTTGTGTTCAAGTTTTTAAGAGCACATGGTGGATGCCTTGGCACCAGGAACCGATGAAGGACGTAGGAATCTGCGATAAGCCTCGAGGAGTCGATAACCGGACTGTGATTCGAGGATTTCCGAATGGGGAAACCCAGCACCCGTCATGGGGTGTTACTCGCGCCTGAATATATAGGGCGTGTAGAGGGAACGTGGGGAAGTGAAACATCTCAGTACCCACAGGAAGAGAAAACAACAGTGATTCTGTGAGTAGTGGCGAGCGAAAGCGGATGAGGCTAAACCTGTTTCGTGTGATACCTGTCAGGGGTTGCGGAGTGGGTGTTGTGGGACGTGCATTGCTGGTACTGACATGCCGGCGCGGAGTGATAAATCGTGCGCATAGGTGAAGCGTTTTGAAGGGCGCGGCGTAGAGGGTGTTACCCCCGTAACCGAAATGTGTGTGACTTCGTTTGTGTGTTCCCAAGTAGTACGGGGCTCGTGGAATCCCGTGTGAATCTGGCAGGACCACCTGCTAAGCCTAAATATTCCCTGGTGACCGATAGCGGACTAGTACCGTGAGGGAAAGGTGAAAAGTACCCCGGGAGGGGAGTGAAATAGTACCTGAAACCATGTGCTTACAATCCGTCAGAGCCGGCCCTTGTGGTGGGTGATGGCGTGCCTTTTGAAGAATGAGCCTGCGAGTTAGTGCTCGGTGGCGAGGTTAACCCGTGTGGGGTAGCCGTAGCGAAAGCGAGTCCGAATAGGGCGTTTGAGTCGCCGGGTCTAGACCCGAAGCGGAGTGATCTACCCATGGCCAGGTTGAAGCGCCGGTAAGACGGCGTGGAGGACCGAACCCACTTAGGTTGAAAACTGAGGGGATGAGCTGTGGGTAGGGGTGAAAGGCCAATCAAACTCCGTGATAGCTGGTTCTCCCCGAAATGCATTTAGGTGCAGCGTCACGTGTTTCTTACCGGAGGTAGAGCTACTGGATGGCTGATGGGCCTCACCAGGTTACTGACGTCAGCCAAACTCCGAATGCCGGTAAGTGAGAGCGTGGCAGTGAGACTGCGGGGGATAAGCTTCGTAGTCGAGAGGGAAACAGCCCAGATCATCAGCTAAGGTCCCTAAGCGTGTGCTAAGTGGAAAAGGATGTGGAGTTGCTGTGACAACCAGGAGGTTGGCTTAGAAGCAGCCACCCTTGAAAGAGTGCGTAATAGCTCACTGGTCAAGTGATTCCGCGCCGACAATGTAGCGGGGCTCAAGCACACCACCGAAGCTGTGGCTTCCGCATTTTACCCTAGCCTTCGTGGTTCAGGGGTGCGGTTGGGTAGGGGAGCGTCGTGTAGCGGGTGAAGCAGCAGCGTGAGCTAGTTGTGGATGCTACACGAGTGAGAATGCAGGCATGAGTAGCGAATCACGGGTGAGAAACCCGTGCGCCGATTGACTAAGGGTTCCAGGGTCAAGCTAATCTGCCCTGGGTAAGTCGGGACCTAAGGCGAGGCCGACAGGCGTAGTCGATGGATATCCGGTTGATATTCCGGAACCGGCGAAAGACCGCTCATATTGAACCAGGTGATGCTAACCACCCTAACCCGTGTCTTAGTTCCTTTCGAGGGACGGGGCGTGGGGGTGCGTGGGACCCGATCTTGTAGTAGGTAAGCGATGGAGTGACGCAGGAAGGTAGCCTCCGCGTGGCGATGGTTGTCCACGTCCAAGAGTGCAGCCCGATGCCATAGGTAAATCCGTGGTGTCTTTGGGTCAGGCTTGATGGTGACCACATATGTGGGAAGTAGGGTGATCCTATGCTGTCGAGAAAAGCTTCTAGCGAGGTCTGAGCCGCCCGTACCCTAAACCGACTCAGGTAGTCAAGTAGAGAATACTAAGGCGATCGAGTGAATCGTGGTTAAGGAATTCGGCAAAATGCCCCCGTAACTTCGGGAGAAGGGGGGCCTTCCACCTTGAAACCCTTTACGGGTTAGGGGTGGGGGCCGCAGAGAGCAGGGAGAAGCGACTGTTTACTAAAAACACAGGTCCGTGCGAAGAAGCAATTCGATGTATACGGACTGACGCCTGCCCGGTGCTGGAACGTTAAGGGGACCGGTTAACACCTTCGGGTGTGAAGCTGAGATCTTAAGCGCCAGTAAACGGCGGTGGTAACTATAACCATCCTAAGGTAGCGAAATTCCTTGTCGGGTAAGTTCCGACCTGCACGAATGGCGTAACGACTTCTCCACTGTCTCGACCACGAACTCGGCGAAATTGCATTACGAGTAAAGATGCTCGTTACGCGCAGCAGGACGGAAAGACCCCGGGACCTTCACTATAGCTTGGTATTGGTGTTCGGAACGGCTTGTGTAGGATAGGTGGGAGACGTTGATCCCCTCGCGCCAGCGGGGGCGGGAGTCATTGTTGAAATACCACTCTGGTCGTTTTGGGCTCCTAACTTCGGACCATGATCTGGTTCAGGGACAGTGCCTGGTGGGTAGTTTAACTGGGGCGGTTGCCTCCTAAAAGGTAACGGAGGCGCCCAAAGGTTCCCTCAGCTTGGTTGGCAATCAGGTTTTGAGTGTAAGTGCACAAGGGAGCTTGACTGTGAGACAGACATGTCGAGCAGGGACGAAAGTCGGGACTAGTGACCCGACGGTGGCTTGTGGAAGCGCCGTCGCTCAACGGATAAAAGGTACCCCGGGGATAACAGGCTGATCTTGCCCAAGAGCTCATATCGACGGCATGGTTTGGCACCTCGATGTCGGCTCGTCGCATCCTGGGGCTGGAGTTGGTCCCAAGGGTTGGGCTGTTCGCCCATTAAAGCGGTACGCGAGCTGGGTTTAGAACGTCGTGAGACAGTTCGGTCCCTATCCGCTGCGCGCGGAGGAAACTTGAGAAGACCTGTCCCTAGTACGAGAGGACCGGGATGGACGAACCTCTGGTGTGTCAGTTGTCCTGCCAAGGGCACGGCTGATTGGCTACGTTCGGAAGTGATAACCGCTGAAAGCATCTAAGCGGGAAGCACGCTTCAAGATGAGGTTTCCAACACCCTTTGGGTGGAGAGGCTCCCAGCAGACTACTGGGTTGATAGGCCGGACGTGGAAGCACAGTAATGTGTGTAGCTGACCGGTACTAATAAGCCGATAACTTGACCATAATTAACCATAAGAACAAAACAAAGCATGAATACGCGTCCACTATACAATATCTGAAACAACACACCACAACACCAAACCCCCCGTAAGCGGGAACAAGGGTTTGAGAAGAATGTTGGTGAAACAGTTTCATAGTGTTACGGCGGTTATAGCGGAGCGGGAAACGCCCGGTCACATTCCGAACCCGGAAGCTAAGCCCTCCAGCGCCGATGGTACTGCACTCGGTAGAGTGTGGGAGAGTAGGACACCGCCGGACTACCATTC